>DLHT01000011.1 GCA_002483365.1 Cellvibrio sp. UBA7661 | reverse complement strand
CACTTATTATCCGAAACCGCCAAAGACTAATTTTTTCAAATTTTCCTGTAAAACTATTCACATCGCATTCAGATACGAAGATTAGAGTTAAATGCACTATGTCAGGAGTTCATCATGCGAACACTTTTTATTTATTTCATTAGCTTTTTTTACTAGGCATTGGTGACGTAGCGCTTGGAGAGTCATTGCGCTGTAAAAATAAATTAGTCCAACTCGGTGATAACAAAGCAGATGTGATAGATAAGTGTGGTGCACCACTAATGACTGACAATTTCTGCCAGCCAATTGCTACAAGTAACCAGCCCCAAGGCGGGCAGTACGGCGATAACAATGTGCAAAACAATATTGCCATACAGGCATGCGAGAATATTGATATCTGGACCTATGAGCCCCGTAAAGGCAAGTTTACGACCCACCTCTATTTCTCCCAAGGGCAATTGAAAGCGATTCGCTATGGTGATCGGGTGGATTAATCACCAAACTGAAAAACTATTGCACAACCCGAATTACTGTATATAATCACAATAACTGTACAAATAAACAGATTCAGGAGTGCATCATGTCAGATCTAACACCGCGCCAGGAACAGGTACTTCAGTTAATCCGCCAGTACGCAGATGACACCGGCTATCCACCCACACGCGCTGAAATTGCACGAATTCTTGGATTTAAATCTGCCAATGCGGCAGAAGAACACATCAAAGCTCTCGCGCGTAAAGGTGCGATTGAAATTATTCCTGGTGCCTCACGCGGTATACGTTTACCCGAAATACACTCAGGCATTCCCATCATTGGGCGTGTTGCAGCAGGAAATCCAATCCTTGCACAAGAACATATCGAAGACTATTGCAACATCCCGCACAGTTTCTTTTCACCCAGTGCAGATTATTTTCTTCGCGTCCACGGCATGAGCATGAAAGACGCAGGGATTCTTGATGGTGATTTACTTGCGGTGCATAAGACGGATCAAGGCCGTAATGGCCAGATTGTCGTTGCACGTATTGGTGAAGAGGTGACGGTCAAAAGACTTAAACGCACGAGTAACAAAGCACTGGTTGAACTATGGCCTGAAAATCCTGACTTTGATGTCATCCATGTTGATATGCGTGAACAAGAATTCAGTATTGAAGGTTTAAGTGTAGGAGTAATTCGCCGTGACTAATATCGCACACGCTATTGCAGCCCCAACAACCGCGATGCCGCAATTTAGTAGCCAACAACAATCAGCCAGCGGTGTTACTGAACTGGTGTTGGCAAGTGACTCCCCAGAACAGTTGGCGCTACTGCTACCGATGATTGCTTTTTTAGGTAACGCGTGCAAAGACCGTTGGATTACTTGGGTAGCTCCGCATAACATCAGTCGTGAACTCTTAGAGTCGTACGGTGTTAATACTCGCTATATTCGCGTTATTCACAGTCAGGACCCGCAGACATTACTGTGGATTACATGGGAAGCGCTTTCGGCTGGCAATAGCCATACCGTTATCTCCAGTCCAGGCAAGCTGAGTGACAAAGAACTTGCACAATTGGAGGTTGCTGCAACAAAAGGAAACTGTCGTGGATTGCTTTTACGCGTACGTTAATACGCAGGAGGAACAATTCACAAACAAAAAGCGATGAGGAATAAGTAAATCCAGGGAGGGGATACAATCAACCGCTTGGCACTTAAAAACTAATTACAAAACATTTAATGCAGCATCAGCTTTTCAGCTTCATCAACGCCTTCTGATAATTCATCCAACATTGCCTCAGCTTGTTGATCCGCAATTTCTCCTGCAGCCTCCATACCAGCCTCAATCATTGCCTTGGCTACCATGAATTTCTCCTCACCAAGAAAGGCCAGTGATTCTGCTGAAAAGCGAATGGTTACCAAAGGCTCATTGTTTTCATCATCTGCCCGCGCTAATGCAACATCGCCATTAGTTAGCTCAATAATTTCATAAAAAGACGACATTTATACCTCAGAGACCCCTTGATAGCAGGCGCGCATTCTAACACCCTATCTATCCAAAACCTATTTTGGATTTCCCTACAAGGGTAGTGCTCGCAACAACAATGATGGGATGCTAGTGTTTATCCACCAATTATCACCTACAACAGGCAATAAGACTGCCTGCCCGGCCGCTATCTGCATTGAGGTTTCACCTGTGCTTACAGATACCTGCCCCTCCAGCACCATCAGCAAGGAATAGCAGCTTGCATCCAACCGTAGATTTTCTCTCAAAGCAATTCGCTGCACGTTAAAATCATCAAAACTGGCAATACATTCAATGCAATTCAAACTACTCGCTTCCAATACTTGAGATGGCTCTTCTTGATAGCGATCCAGTCTTGCTAATTGCACAGCCATCTCGGAGTCCCAGTGAGACTGGGTCAAGACTTGCTGCGCAAAGCTTAAAATTTTTCGTTCATACACTGGAGTTTGAAACTCAACGACCCTGACACCATGCTGTAGTGAATGCGGCATATATCGAGGAACCTTTATCCAATCGCCAACGCGTAATGGATACGATTCAATGAATGAATTCATACCTGCACGCAGTATTCCCTCCTGCTTAATAAGAGCTTCTATTTCAACATCTTGTGATAGCTCGCTCATCCATTGTCTTAATAGCTCGGGAGATACCGGTTGATTTGCTTCCATGCCAGCCAAGAGTTTCTTTTGTACTAATAAAGCATCCAATGCCATACGTATCTGTTGATAGCTTTTTACAGCAGTGAGGTAAGCACGCTTGAATATTGCATCATCACCAAAGGAGTGACGTACGGCTTGGTCGAATCCTAACTGCATCTTACCAATTCCATCAGGCCAAGCCTTAGGATCAAGATGCGTCACCACATAGACTTCTTGTTTTTGCTCATGAAGCTCAAGATACAAATCGCCGTAAACTTCATCAGGTAGTGGGTCAAGTACCTTTAACAGAATGACTTCGTCGCTTTTATGAGGATCACTTGATTGAGGAAACAGTGACAACATCCAAGGCAATGGCAAATTACCTCCATCACCGCACACCTCAGATTGTCCTCTGGCTTCTATACCAGTAAACCACACCTCCCGTCCCCATGGTTTTGGGATATGGAGGGGTGCCAATAGCCAAGGCGCAGTAAACTCCACCCAAGTCCAAGCCCTCTCCCGGCAAAATTGGCGCAGGCTTTCATGATCATCAGCAAGCGCCTGCAGCTCCTGCTGCACAACCAGAGCAGATGAAACAATGCTTCCTTCAATGCGTACAGAGCCTGTTTGATTGATGTGAATAAAAAGAATGGCGATTAATGTGATCTGCGGATTATCAGGTAAATAATGTTGATGATGTAAAAACTCCAATGCGAAGCTATCAACAACAAATGAGTGCTCAGACAAAGCCTCGCAGGCACGCTGCTTTAATATTGCAACACGCTCTTGTATGAATAACGAAGGCAAGATTGTCTTATCGGTTAACAGAATCAAACAGATTATCCAGCTATGAAGAAATAAATAGTTTACCAGACACGACTAAATGATTTGGGAGCAATGAGTTGGTTGTATTTCTAAAAATCGGGGCAACAACAAGACGATAAAAACAAAAAGGCCGGCAATTGCCGGCCTTTAATACCAAGTGCAACGAGTAAATTAATTGAGACGCTCCAATACCGTAGTGATTCCCTGGCCCAATCCAATACACATGGTCGATACACCCAGATTCAAATCCCTGTCTTGCATTACCGTTAATAGAGATCCAGTAATACGCGTCCCTGAACATCCAAATGGATGACCCAGCGCAATCGCACCGCCATGAAGATTCACTTTATCATTCATCACATCGAGCAACTTCAAGTCTTTCAGCACGGGTAAGGCTTGCGCGGCAAATGCCTCGTTTAACTCTACCGCGTCGATATCGTCTATGGTGAGGTTAGCCGCTTTAAGCGCTTTTTCTGTAGAAGGTACAGGGCCATAACCCATAATTGAAGGATCCACGCCTGCCAGCCCCAAAGACACTACTTTTGCAATAGGCTTCAAACCCAGTGATTTTGCGCGCTCAGCCGACATCACCAACATCACCGACGCACCATCACTGAGTTGGGAAGACGTTCCCGCTGTTACCTGCCCATTCTTAGGATCAAATACCGGAGGTAATTTTGATAGTGCTTCTGCCGTAGTTTCGGGACGAATAGTTTCATCCTGATCAACTGACATCAAGAAGCCATCCGCGTTATGGCCATCAACAGCAATAATTTCACGACTGAATTTACCCAGTTCGCGAGCTTTAGCAGCAAGTTGGTGAGAGCGCGCCCCGAACTCATCCATCTGTTGACGATTGATTCCGTGCAAAAGTGCCAGATACTCGGCAGTCATACCCATATTACCCGCCGCTTTGGCAACGGATAGGCCTAACAGCGGATTGATGCTAACAGATTCATACATGGGCAAATGCCCCATGTGCTCAACGCCGCCAATCAGATAAACATCGCCCTGCCCCGCACGGATGTTAACGGTAGCTGTGTGTAATGCCGACATAGAAGATCCACACAAACGATTGATGGTTTGTGCGGGAATGGTGTGCGGCAAACCGGCAAGCAACAAAATATTGCGTGCAATATTAAAAGCCTGCTCTTCTCGCTGCATGACACAACCCCAAAGCAAATCATCAATTGTATTGGGGTCAAGGCTGGGGTTGCGCGCCAATAAACCTTTAATAATCGCCGCAGAAATATCATCGGCCCGCATATGACGAAAGCAGCCGTTTTTTGAGCGCCCCATGGCGCTACGTGCATAATCAACGATGACGGCATCGCGTGGTTGTAAGCTCATTATCGTATCTCCTTAGCCGTAAAATTTTTGGTTGTTGGCGGCTTTTGCTTTCAAGCTATCAGGAGCTTGGTAGAGCGCACCCAGCGCAGTAAATTTTGCAGCCATATCACAAAACGTTTGTGCTCCAATAGAATCAATCCAACGGAAAACACCGCCACGGAATGGAGGGAAGCCCGTTCCATAGACCAATGCCATATCTGCTTCAGCAGCTGTCTCAACAATCCCCTCATCAAGGCAACGTGTTAATTCAGTTGCCATCGGAATCATCATGCGCGCAATAATATCTTCATCGGTAATTTCTATTGCACCCTGAATGGTAGGCTTGAGAATCTCAGCCACTTCTGTTGCCGGAACTTTGGCGGGTTTGCCTTTTTTGTCTAACTCGTAGTTATAAAAACCTTTTTCGTTTTTCTGGCCTAAACGGCCTGCAGCAAACAGCGCATCAGTACAAGAGGTAAAATCACGTTGCATGCGGTCAGGAAAACCATTCGCCATTACTTTTTCAGCGTGCACAGCAGTATCTATCCCTACAACGTCAAGCAAGTATGCAGGCCCCATCGGCCAACCCCATGTTTCCATGATTTTATCGATGCGATGATAATCAACGCCATCGCGAAGCAGCATCGCAAAACCAGCCAAATAAGGAAACAGTACGCGGTTTACCAAAAACCCGGGGCAATCTTTTACGACGATCGGTTTTTTACCCATAGCATTTGCATAAGCTACTGTACGGGCAACCGCGTTATCAGATGTTTTTTTACCGCGAATAACTTCGACCAACGGCATCATGTGCACAGGATTAAAAAAGTGCATGCCACAGAAGTTTTCAGGACGCGCTAAATCTTCAGCCAAGTAACTGATTGAAATAGTCGAGGTATTTGACGCGATAACTGTGTCATTGCTGACCTTGGTTTCTACTTCAGCAAGGACAGATTTTTTCACTTTTGGATTTTCAACAACCGCTTCGACAACAATATCGACATGATCAAAACCATCATATGTCAACGCAGGCTCAATGCGATTAAGTACATTACCCATTTCTACTGGTGTCAGCTTTTTGCGTTCAACACGTTTACTTAATAGTTTGTTTGCTTCAGACAAGCCCAAATCGATTCCAGCTTGAGCAATATCTTTCATTTTAATTGGCACGCCTTTGAGTGCAGATTGATAAGCGATACCCCCACCCATGATTCCAGCACCCAATACTGCAGCACGCGCGATTTTTTTATCTGCTTTTTTCTCCCAACCCTTAGCTTTTTTACCCAGCATTTGCTCGTTAATAAAAATCCCCACTAACGATTGGGCTACGGGTGTTTGCGCCATTTTGGCAAACCCGTCAGCTTCAATTTGCAGCGCTTCATCACGGCCTTTATCTGCTGCTTTTTGCATGGATTTTATTGCAGTCACCGGTGCAGGATAATTACGCCCAGCTTGAGCACCTACAAAGGCTTTCGAGGTTTCAAAAGCCATCATGGATTCAATGAAATTTAATTTAAGTGGCGCTTTTTTCTGTGCACGACGAGACTGATAATCAAATTTACCGTCAATACATTGCTGCAAACAATTCAGTGCAGCATCCCGCAGTTTGGCTGGCTCCACAACCGCATCAACCACACGAGCAATCAGCGCAGTTTCAGCATCGTTTTCTTTACCTGCAGCAATCCACTCAACAGCTGTGTCCAATCCTGCTACGCGCGGCAAACGTACAGTGCCGCCCCAACCGGGAATAATCCCCAATTTGGTTTCGGGCAAACCAACTTTGGCAGCAGTACTGGCGATGCGATAATCGCACGACAAACAAAACTCCAATCCGCCGCCCAGCGCAAAACCATTAATTGCAACGACAGTTGGAAAGGGCAAATCTTCCAAACGGCAAAAGTTACGGTTGTTAGTCGCCAGATGGCCAGTAATCTGATCGGGGCCGGCAGCAAACACCGCACCGAACTCCATAATATCGGCACCCACAATAAAAACGTCTTTGGCGCTACTGATCAGCAACCCCTTTATGTTTTTCGCACTCTCCAGTAAATCAAGCACTTGTTGCAGTTCAGACACCACAAGCAAACTGAATTTGTTGACTGATTCGCCTTGTAAATCGAAGGTAAGTTCAGCGATGCCATCAGGCAACAGTGAAACCTTTAGGGCTTGTCCTTGGAACATAATTAATCTCTCTTTCTGATGGAACGAGGAGGGAAATCTGGTTTTGAGTGTAGCAGGCTGATGCAGACTTGCCTTATGGGAGTGCAAGCAGCTGGTGAATAACGTACAAAAACGCCTAAAAATCAGGACTTATGCGCAAAAAGCGAGCAAAGAAATAGTCGTGCAGGATGAATAGAGGAATTTACCAAACGATAACACTGGTGTGCAGGAATGTAGAAGTTATCCCCCACTTTTAGACGAGATTCTGCCTCTAATGTAATTAGCAGCATCTCGCCTTGAGTGAGGACACCGGACAAATCTACCGGCATGACACGGAAAGGAGTGGCCTGTTCAGCAGGCAACTCCTGAATACGTACATCCAACTGATGCGCGAGCACAGAGGGTTTATGCTGGACGGAGTCCATCGAGGGAAGAGTAAAAGCAAAAAAATCGGTCAGGGTAATTGGAAGTGCCGCAAGTATACGACCAAGAGATTGAACACTGGGGCTCACCTGCCCTTGCTCAATAATCGAAATGCTACTATTGGTCAGCCCCGCACGCTTGGCAATCTCACGCTGGGAATATCCGCAGGCTTCTCTTAGTAGCTTCAAACGAATACCGACCTCGCCCAATGCAACATCGAACGCACCTGTAGACACCAACTCACGCGTATCTGAGTGAACTGTCATGCAAGGCTCCACTGAGCGAAGGAGATCATGATGATAATAATGAAAGCAGAGACAATCGCTGCACCGAGCTACGCCCGGTGCACACTAAAGCTTATTTTTTGGATGCCAGTAACTGCTCGCGCTCAAGCGTGGGCAAATTATCAACGATCAACTGATATGAATGATCAATCATGCGCTGAATTTGTTCTGTAGGAACAGATCCATCAAGAATGATGGTGTTCCAATGTTTTTTATTCATCTGAAAACCAGGGCGAACTGCAGGATACTGCTCACGCAATTGAAGTGCCAAATCAGGATCGCATTTCAGGCTTACTCGCGGAACACCGCCCTCAGCAGTCAGGGTGGCAAACATTTTATGACAGACTTTATACACCGCCATATCAGGGCCAGAGGGGAACATCTCTTTAGCTTGATGCTTGGTTAATAAATACTTTTGTGCAGAAAGGAAATCCATGTTTTAGTCCTTTATCGAACAACTCAGGTCGATTAAAAAGCTATAAATTAGGTTAAGGTTAAGCATAAATTGATACATCACTATGCTGCTGCCCTATTTAAATGGCCGCAGCATTTTTGCCGTCTCCCCACGTACAAACTGCCCTGATATTGTCTTTACAGAGCCCGTTCCTTCCGCTAGTGCCTATTTTGCATCAGCTCACACAGAAACGATAGCAAGAATGGCACTTAATTCATCATATATGTAATGGCAGGTGATTTTATGGTCGATGAGACCAGTTGTCACTCCCTTATACGTAGAATTACTCAGGCAAAAAAAGTTATAGGCTCTATTGATATTCTTTATGGATCAGTTTTGGGAGATATTCAAGCCAAAACATCACCAAAGCCTAACACATTAACCATGAGGTAAAAATTGCACGCTCTTAAAGCATGTTGGATTAAGCTCACAGCTTCAGTTAGAAAGAAGTACGGCGATACTCCCGGTACTCGGGCTGCCAAAAATGCTGCTCAATCTTTCCATCGATCATATCCAAAGGAATGGGTAATGCTACGCCATCATCGAATGCCTGTAGAACAACTGCCTTGGCGATCACTTTGCTAACATCGCGGATAGCCTCCAGCGATGGCAAAAGCGCCCCCTTCCCCATTTGAGCTAATGGCGAAGCATCCGCCAGTGCTTTACTGGCGGCCATCATCATCTTATCTGTAATGCGAGTTGCTTTAGCAGCGATGACGCCCAAGCCAATGCCGGGAAAAATATAGCTGTTGTTGCATTGGGCAATCTCGTACACCTGATCACCCATATCGACCGCAGGAAATGGACTTCCTGTTGCTACCATCGCTTTACCCGCTGTCCAGCGCAATAAATCGACAGGCTGGGCTTCCGCCTGGGATGTAGGATTGGAAAGCGGCAATATTAACGGCCGCTCACAATACATACTCATTTGTTCTACAACGGCTTTGGTAAACAAGCCGGCTTGGCCAGAAACACCGATCAAGATACTGGGCTTAACATTCGCAACTACATCATATAAACCAATTACCTTGTCATTGGTTTTTAAAGTCCAATTCTTGGTAATCTCATCAGGCGTACAAAACGGAATCTGAAAGTCATACAGCCCCGATGAGCCAGGACGCAACAAACCATCTTTGCTGATTAAAAATATTTTGGATAGCGCTTCTTGTGCACTGATACCTTCACTCACCATTTGCTTAACAATTTGATCTGCTATACCGCAACCGGCAGAACCCGCGCCAGCAAATACAATGCGCTGATCAGTAAGGCGTTCACCTTTGGCTCTGCATGCAGCCATTAAGGTTCCAACAGCAACCGCCGCAGTTCCTTGAATATCATCATTAAAACAGCACAATTGATCGCGATAGCGATTTAATAATGGCGTTGCATGCTCTTGTGCAAAATCCTCAAATTGCAACAAAACATTCGGCCAGCGCATCTTTATTGCTTGGATAAACTCATCAATAAACTGATAGTAATCATCACCACTAATACGCGGATTCCGCCACCCCATATACATTGGATCATCAAGCAATGCTTGATTATTAGTCCCTACATCCAGGGTTATAGGCAACGTATAGGCTGGGCTTATTCCACCGCAAGCGGTGTAGAGTGCAAGCTTACCAATGGGAATCCCCATTCCACCAATTCCCTGATCCCCCAACCCCAGAATGCGCTCGCCATCTGTCACAACAATCACTTTCACATTTTGCTTGGTAGCATTCTGTAGCATGTCATCAATACGATCACGATCAGGGTAAGAAATAAATAAGCCACGTTTGCGTCGATAAATTTTTGAAAACTGCTGACAAGCCAAACCCACAGTCGGAGTGTAAATTAACGGCATGATTTCTGTGAGATGCTCAGTCACCAAACGAAAATACACAGTTTCGTTTGTATCCTGAATATTGCGTAAATAAATATGTTTATCTATCGCAGATTCAAACGAACGGAGCTGCTGATAAACACGGGCTTCCTGCTCCTCAATAGCTTCAATTTTATAAGGCAACAAGCCTTCAAGATTAAATTGTTGCCGCTCACGTAGCGTGAATGCACTCCCCTTATTCAACAAAGGAGCTTCCAGTAATGCAGGACCAGCAAAGGGAATATAAATGGGACGTTTTTTAGACATGATCATCACAAAAAGAATAACCTATATGAAATAACCATAGCGCAATTAAACACGAACAACCAGCCAATTATTCTTTTTGTCTAACAAAAGGTAAAATAAGATTTCACCTTACTGTTATCCATGTCGAGTCATCAAAATGAGCATTCATACCTTTATTGAAAAACTTAATACAACACCTGAATTGATTCAATTTTCTGACACTATGGCTATCATTGAAAGCCTTTATGAGTTCACACCAACAGCGTTTAAAAATGGCAAACTAATGAATCAAGCAGGCCAAAACTCAGGCTCATGCAAACTATTTTCATTTGCGCAATTACAAGGCCTATCAGTTGCACAAACATTGGCTTGTTTTGGGGATTATTATCGTATCGATGTGCTTCAACACCCTGAAGCAGAAGATCATCAAAATATCCGCAATTTTATTCAATATGGATGGGAAGGAATTGCATTTGACGCTCCGGCGCTTCACTTAAAAAACACTAACAATTAAGCTGAAAACATGTGGCTACGAAAAGAGTTTCGTTTGAAAGCACGTGCGCGAGGATTTCATTTGATAACAGATGAAATCCTCGCCAACATTCCGGAATTAACAACCTATCAGGTTGGCTTGTTGAATGTCTTTATCAAACATACATCGGCATCGCTGACAATCAACGAAAATGCAGATCCAACCGTTCGGAAAGACTTCGAAAGTTTTTTCAACCAGCATGTTCCTGAAAACCAGCACTATTATTTACACAATGACGAAGGAAGCGATGACCTTCCTGCGCACTTGAAGGCTAGTATTTTGGGCTGCAATTTAACTATTCCTGTCTATCAAGGGCGTTTGGATATCGGTATCTGGCAGGGAATATATTTGTGTGAGCACCGAAATCAAGGTGGTAGCCGCAGCATAGTGTTAACACTGCAGGGTGAAGTTTTTTAAAATCATAAAAAAACCGTCGCTGATTAAATCAACGACGGTTTTAATGTTCTCAATAAAATTACTTACGGAAACCCGGAGGTAACATACCGCCAGAAGGAGCACCACCAGGCATCATACCCCCGAGGCCGCGCATCATTTTTTGCATTCCGCCGCCTTTCATTTTGCCCATCATTTTTGCCATTTGTTTGTACTGTTTCAACAAACGATTCAGATCCTGAATTTGCGTTCCAGACCCTGCTGTAATCCGACGTTTGCGTGAACCACTTAAGTCATCGGGATTACGGCGCTCTTCTGGAGTCATGGAGCTGATAATAGCTTCCATCGTTTTGAACTGCTTATTCATATTTGCCGATTGCGCCATCTGCGCAACATTACCCAAACCAGGCAACTTATCGAGCATGGAGGTCAAACCACCCATGTTTTGCATTTGTTGTAGTTGGTCGCGCAAATCTTCAAGATCAAATTTTTGACCTTTGGTTACTTTTTTGATTAATTTTTCTGCTTTTTCTTTATCAACATTCCGCTCAACTTGTTCAATCAATGAGAGCACATCACCCATACCGAGAATGCGCGACGCAATACGATCCGGGTGAAAAGGTTCAAGCGCATCAACTTTCTCGCCCATCCCCAAGAACTTGATGGGTTTACCCGTAATGTGACGTACAGACAAGGCCGCACCACCACGGGCATCACCATCAGCTTTGGTCAAAATAACGCCCGTCAACGGTAATGCATCGTTAAATGCTTTAGCCGTATTTACCGCATCCTGACCAATCATCGCATCAATAACAAACAAGGTTTCGATAGGATTAATTGCCGCGTGAAGCTCTTTAATTTCACCCATCAGCTCTTCATCAACGTGCAAGCGACCTGCAGTATCGACAATCAGTACATCGAAGAATTGTTTCTTTGCATGATCAATTGCACTGCGAGCAATATCCAATGGCTTTTGTTCAGAAGTTGATGGAAAAAACTCCACCCCGACTTCACTAGCCAAAGTTTGCAACTGCTGGATCGCGGCCGGACGATAAACGTCTGCACTGACCACTAACACTTTTTTCTTTTCGCGCTCTTTCAGGAAGCGGGCCAATTTAGCAACCGATGTTGTTTTACCCGCACCCTGCAAGCCAGCCATCAACACAACAGCAGGGGGCTGCTGTGCTAAATTGAGGGACTCATTCGCCTGCCCCATAGTCGCAACCAACTCGGCCTCAACAATCTTGATAAATTGCTGGCCGGGATTGAGCGCTTTGCTAATCTGCTGCCCCAAAGCACGGCTACGCACCTGATCAATAAAAGCTTTAACAACAGGTAAGGCCACATCCGCTTCCAGCAGCGCTTTGCGTACGTCACGCAAAGCATCTTTGATATTGTCTTCACTCAGACGAGCCTTGCCTGTAATACTGCGCAGCGTATGGGATAAACGATCAGTTAAATTCTCAAACATAGCGTCTCTCAAAAAAACGGAAAAATCGGTATCAATAACTGGCCATATTGTAAAAAATCCTCTTACAACACTAGCCTCGACAAGTTGCGACGATTATACCTTCAAAGATAGGCAATTGCTGCTTTACCCATACGGGTTTAGATCAGCCATGGCTTAATAAGTATGTTTCTCATCTACACTTCTCTTTAGAGGTACCTTATGACACACTTGGCACCCCGGTTTTGCCAATGCCAGCCCCTTACGGATTAGCCTTAAAGCATGATAACCCTGAGCGCCAACCTGATTGCTATTTTCATTTATATCTCTGCTGCCATCTATTTTGGCAGCCTGTTCATTCGCCAAAAACCTATTCATTCCGTGCAACTATTGGGAACCGCAGCACTTGGGCTTATCATTCATGGCCTAGGCGTATACGGCATCAGTGTTAGCCATGACGGAATTGCTTTCAGCTTATTCTCTATTTCCTCTCTTATATTCTGGGTGGTAAATGCGATTGTGCTTTTTAGTAGCATGAAAAAAGCACTACACAATTTATTTTTATTGCTATTCCCCCTATCGGCCCTATCCGTACTGGCATCGATCACAGCAACCAACCCTGAATGGCAACACTCGCTCAGCTATACAATAGCCGCACATGTGATTTTATCGATACTTGCTTACAGCCTGCTTACTATCGCCAGCCTGCAAGCGCTTATATTGGCCTATCAAAACCACGCGCTAAAGCATAAAAATCGCATCGCAAATGCACGTCTACTCCCGCCACTACAAACCATGGAGTCGCTTCTCTTCGAGCTTTTATGGGTTGGGGAGATCCTATTAACCTTAGCAATACTGTCAGGATTTTATTTTCTTGAAGACATGTTCGCGCAACATTTGGTACACAAAACAGTATTTGCATTAATTGCCTGGTTTATTTATGCCTCACTACTGTGGGGGCGCTACCAAATGGGCTGGAGGGGAACTAAAGCAACCCGCTGGGCTTTAGCGGGTTTCATCTGCCTTATGCTCGCTTACTTTGGCAGCAAGATGGTGCTGGAAATTATTCTTAATAGAATTTGAACCTGAGCCGTTCTTTTTATTATTTTGTTTCATCATCAATAACATCCTCAGACTCTTGTGCCGAATCTGAACGAGTGCTTATATCCGACTGATTACCTCTATTTTGTCTTATTTTGCCTAGCAGCCAGGCAAATATTGCAGCGACAACAATCAAGCCTGCAAGCAAGCTTAGTAGTACAATCAAATAACTACCTAGCTCTTTCCAGCTCATGCCCCAGCCATAAACAGCCAGCATTAAAAAACAAAAACTTGCTAGCAGATTAATGCCTAGCCCTCTATGCCGAAATAACCTGTGTAGTTTCATGGAATCAAAACCAATAACAAAGAAAAGAGCTGCGCTCCCTCAAAAACGAACGTCACTCAAACAACCAAAGCTTTCACTATGATATACGCCAAAACAAAACCACATATTGCTATGATTTTAACCGCTATACTCTTCTGAATTGGTGATAAAAGTTGGAATCGGGAATGCTTGGAAACCAATAGTTGGGTCAACACATAAATGAGCAAAAAACCGCCCGCCCAGTGTAATGCATAGCCGTTAAATAATTGCTCATTCATCAAAATCGGCCCTTATTCACGTCGCCATTGGGTAGTGCCATCTTTAGCATCTTCAATCACAATTTTATTTGCGGTTAACTGTTTGCGGATTTCATCGGCGCGAGCATAATTTTTGTCTTTTTTAGCCTGAATACGTTCTGCGACCAAGGCATTAACTTCATCAGCAGAAATCTGATCTCCAGCACCTGATTGTAAAAACTCTGTAGGATCGAAACGGAAAATACCAAGAATTGAACCCAGTGCTTTTAATTCACTCGCCAGCTGAGTCGCTTTTTCTGATCCAGCTTCGCAACTGTTTAGCTCGCGCACAAGATCATACATCGTTGCTAACGCAACACGAGTATTAAAGTCATCGTTCATTGCATCTACGAACGCAGCATAATACTGACTACCTGAAATTGCCGATAATTCCGCAGCTGGCACAGCTACATACTCACGAAGTGCGGCATAGAAACGCTCCAGACCCGCTCGCGCTTCAACCAAACTATCTTCCGAATAATTAATAGGGCTACGATAGTGGCTGGTAATCAGAAAAAATCTGACCACTTCTGGATGATATTTTTCCAACACATCACGGATGGTAAAAAAATTCCCTAACGACTTGGACATCTTTTCGCCATCTACACGTAATGGAGCCACATGCATCCAGTAATTCACATAAGAATGCCCGTTAGCCGCTTCACTTTGTGCAATTTCATTTTCATGGTGAGGGAATTGTAAATCAGCGCCACCTCCATGAATATCCAGCTGATCTCCACAACATTTTTTCGCCATGGCAGAGCACTCAATATGCCATCCAGGGCGGCCTTCACCCCAAGGCGATGGCCATGAAGGCTCACCAGGTTTAGCTGCCTTCCACAACACGAAATCACGAGCATCCTCTTTGATTTCGTCAACTTCGATACGCGCGCCCGCCAGGAGCTCATCGATATTTTTGTTGGACAAATTTCCATAACCATCAAAGCTGGTGACGCGATAGTAAACATCACCATTTTTTGCAGCGTAAGCATGGCCTTTTTGGATCAGGGTTTCGACAATTTCGATAATAGGACCAATAAACTCGGTAGCGCGCGGCTCTATGCTAGGTGGCAGTATTCCAAGCGCTCTTTCATCTTCATGCATAGCATCGATAAAACGCTTGGTTAGAGCGTCAAATTTTTCACCAAGCTCATTGGCGCGACGGATGATTTTGTCATCGATATCAGTAATGTTATGGACGAAATTTAAATCCCATCCTTGGCTACGTAAAAAGCGAGCAATAACATCAAATGCAATTGATGTACGAGCATGACCAATATGGCAGTAGTCATAAACCGTAATACCGCAGACATACATAGAAATTTTACCGGGATGAATCGGTTTAAAAATTTCTTTTTGACGTGTAAGGGTGTTGTATATCTGTAGCATATTATTCCTGCTCTTCTTTGCCGAAGCTGTCTTTTAAGCTAATCGTACGATTGAATACGGGTTTGTCTGCAGTGGTATATTTACTGTCCAAACAAAAATAGCCTTGACGTTCAAATTGGAAGCTATTACCCACAACCGCCTTAGCCAAGCTCAACTCAGCTTTACAGCCCTGCAAAATTTCCAGATTTTTTGGATTCAATGCATCCAAAAAGTTTTTCCCACCAGCATCAGGTGACTCGTCACAAAATAAACGATCATACAAACGCACTTCGCAATTCAGATATTGAGTTGCAGACACCCAATGAATAACACCTTTTGGTTTCACACCATCTTCTGGATCTTTTCCTAATGTACCGTCAATGATTCGTGCGCGAATTTCAATAATGTTTCCTGCCTCATCCTTAATGGCTTCATCAGCCTCAATGACATACGCACCACGCAAACGCACACGCTTACCTAACACCAAACGCTTGTATTTCTTATTGGCTTCTTCACGAAAATCTTCCTGCTCAATAAAAACAGTTGATGTAAACGGAATTGTGCGAACGCCTAAATCATCACGGTTTGGATGATTGTGTACATTAAGAGTTTCTACCTTATCTGCTGGATAATTCGTCAAAGTGACTTTTAATGGACGTAAGACGCACATTGCCCGCGGTGCGTTTTTATCCAAGTCATCGCGAACACAAAACTCCAACATCCCCACATCAACCACACCGTCCGAACGAGTCACACCAATACGCTCGCAGAAGTTGCGTAGCGATGCAGGGGTAAAGCCACGACGACGCATACCCGAGATCGTAGGCATACGTGGATCATTCCAGCCGTCCACATGCCGCTCATCAACCAGCTGCTTCAATTTGCGCTTGCTGGTCACTGCGTAATTTATATTCAAACGCGCAAATTCATACTGGCGAGGCACCGCAGGTACCGGTAAATGTTGAATGAACCAGTCATAAAGTGGTTTATGATCTTCAAATTCCAAGGTACAAATCGAATGCGTAATTCCTTCAATTGCATCACTTTGTCCATGAGCAAAATCATACGAAGGATAAATACACCATTTGTCGCCCGTTTGATGATGGTGTGCTTTTTTGATGCGGTAAATAATTGGATCACGCAAATTAATATTAGGCGATGACATATCGATTTTTGCGCGTAACGAACAAGCACCTTCTTCGAATTCACCTGCTCGCATTTTTTCAAATAATGCGAGATTTTCTTCAACAGAGCGATCGCGATAAGGACTATTTTTTCCAGCTTCTACCAATGTGCCACGATATTCACGCATTTGCTCGGCACTTAAATCACACACAAACGCCAAACCATTTTTGATCAAGTGAATTGCCCATTCATATAACTGATCGAAATAATCCGACGTGTACTTCACCTCCCCATTCCATGTGAAACCAAGCCACTTTACGTCTTCCATAATGGAGTTGACGAACTCTTCATTTTCTTTTTCAGGATTGGTGTCATCAAAACGCAAATTGCATGCGCCGCCGAATTCCTCGGCCATACCGAAGTTCAAGCAGATAGATTTAGCATGTCCAATATGTAAATAACCATTTGGCTCCGGAGGAAAGCGCGTCACAATTTTATTGTGAATCCCCTGCTCCAAATCTTTACGGATAATTTGTTGGATAAAATGTAAAGGCTTGGCTTTTACATCGGCTGTATCGTTGTTTGCAATCGGAGAATGATTGTCGCTCATGAGATAACAAATCCATAGGATGATTCGTGATTTGAACACGACCTCGCCACTATCGAACGAAATCGCAAAAATTGGGGTTATTCTACTGATTTGACCGTTTTTTTCATACCTCGCTATTCACTTTGAAAACGGCTGCCATGCATGAAAAAGACTAAAAAACACTCAGTTCTTTGTGGGCAGAGGCGGAGCCGCGCGATAATCACTACGACGATTCAGCTGGTACCGCCTGACAGCCTGATTATGCGCCTCCAAAGTGTCTGAAAACTCACTCGTTCCATCCCCCTTGGCAACAAAGTAAAGCGCCTTGCCTGGTGCTGGATTTAATGCGGCACGGATAGAAGCTGCACTTGGCAACGAGATAGGTGTAGGAGGCAGGCCGCCAATGACATAGGTGTTGTATGGTGTTGGTTCCTCAAGATTCTTACGTGTAATACGGCCAAGATAGTTTGCACCCATTCCGTAAATCACAGTCGGATCTGTTTGCAACTTCATTCCTTGCTGCAACCGCCGCACAAACACACCTGCTATCTTATCTCGCTCACTGTGATGCCCGGTCTCACGTTCAATAATAGAAGCCATAATCAGCGCATCATAAGGAGTTTGATAAGGTAGGTTAGGAACCCTTTTGCCCCACTCATCATCAAGCAATAATTTCATTTTCTGATAAGCATTGCGAATAATATCCACGTCGGGAGTGTTGCGGCTGAAACGATAGGTATCTGGAAAAATCCAGCCTTCCAGATTATCGATTGGCAAATCTAATAGTACCAATTGTTGCTCGGGTGTTTTGCCTTCCAGCGTGTGCTGAATATGCTGCTCATTTGCGAGGGCGGCGAAAGCTTGTTTAATCGTCCAACCTTCCACTATCGTAACTTGGTATAAAATCACATCCCCTTTTACCAGCTTTTCCAAGAGGGCTTTCGGAGTTGTTCCAAAAGGGAAAAAATACTCTCCCGCATGTATCTTATTTGTTTCGCTAAATCGCGCATACAATCGCAATAAACGAGGGTGGTCTAAAGCACCTTTCATTCCCATATCATGAGCAAGATGGCCGAGTGATTGACCAGACTTTAGCTCATACGTATATCCATCATCGGGAATTGGCAAAGGCGACACCAACCAATTCTGAAAATAAAGCCATGCAGCTACAACACCTAAAATGGCAATCAATACCAAAGCACACAATAAACTTAATAGTTTTGTAGTCAGCGATAATTTTTTTTTCATAAGGTAATGTTAATCATCCTCACAAAAGAGCAAGAAGATTTTTTTGTAGTTTTTGTGTGATTTGATGCTGACGATAATAGGATTCTGTCAATGTCGGCAGCTTATAAGAACCATAAAATACATAGTTTATAGGCCAAATACCAAAGACACTGTTACAAAGAAAAACCTCATCTGCATCCGCCAGAAACTCCAGCCTCATTTCAACAATGTTTACAGCCAACCCCGTAACAGGGGCAACTCTTTCAAGAATAAAACGACGCATAATGCCAGCAACCCCAGCCCTAGAGAGATCAGGGGTATACAGTTGACCATTTTTTACAACAAAGATGTTGCTCACCGTCGCCTCAATTACTCGTCCATCTTCATCTAACAGGATTCCCTCAGCACATTCATCAATCCATTCCGATCGAGCCAAAATATGTTCAAGTCGGTTGAGATGCTTCATTCCTGCTAACGCTGGATTACAAGACAGGTGTAGGTCACAGATACGCACATTTACACCATCAGTAAATGATGTTGATTGCAGCTCAGCCCCAGGAAAAACACCTATGCAATAAGTTGGTTCCGGCAGTGCGGGCAAACGATAGCCCCGACCACCAACACCACGAGTCAGTATTATTTTTATAACCGCATCTGTGGCAGCTTTAGAATCGATTTTCTTTATCAGCTCATCGCGATAATGAATGAGTCGCTGTTTATCCAACGGGATTTTTAAACAACTGGCGCTCTGCTCCAAGCGCTCCCAATGGTAATCCCAAAGAGGAACCTTTCCTTGATGCATACGGCAGGTCTCGAAAACGCCATCGCCATAAGCAAAGCCTCGATCAAGCGGCGATATTGCTGCATCGAGAACGCCATTTACACTGATCAAAGGTAGATTATTTGACATAACTGGAGTCTATATAAAAACGCCGGGCTGTCTCCAGCCCGGCGCCATTACCTGATAATACTGCAGCCATTACAGTTTACGAAAAATCAGCGAGCCATTAGTGCCGCCGAAACCAAACGAATTGGACAGTACCGCTTCGATTTTGCGCTCTTGCGCGGTGTGAGGCACAAGGTTGATGTCACAGCCATCTTCTGGATTATCAAGGTTGATTGTCGGCGGAGCAACCTGATCGCGAATCGCCAAAACACTGAAAATCGCCTCAACAGCACCTGCTGCACCCAGCAAATGCCCAATCATCGACTTGGTCGAACTTACCGCCACCTGACCAACTGCTGTGCCCATGACCGATTTCACTGCTTGACATTCAGCTTTATCACCCGCAGGCGTGGAAGTGCCATGAGCATTGATATAATTGATCAATTCAAGCGGGATATTTGCATCTAAAATCGCATTGCGCATCGATGCAGCAGCACCCGAGCCATCCTCAGGAGGTGAAGTCATATGATATGCATCACCACTCATACCAAAACCAACCAACTCGGCGTATATTTTGGCTCCACGCTTTTTGGCGTGTTCATATTCCTCAAGCACCAAAACGCCTGCACCATCGCCCAATACAAACCCATCGCGGTCTTTGTCCCATGGGCGACTTGCCGCTTGAGGATTGTCATTACGGGTCGATAAGGCTCTGGCAGCAGCAAACCCACCCAAACCAAGAGGTGTTGTTGCCATCTCTGCGCCACCTGCAACCATAACGTCAGCATCACCGTATTGGATCATGCGCGCCGCAAAACCAATACTGTGTGTCCCTGTAGTACAAGCTGTTGTTATCGCCACATTAGGGCCGCGCAAACCATACATAATCGACAGATTACCTGAAATCATGTTGATAATCGCACTAGGCACAAAAAAGGGAGAGATGCGTCTAGGCCCTTTGTGTTCCAAGGTTGACGACCCTTCTTCAATGGTACCAATCCCGCCAATACCAGAGCCGATTGAAACACCGATTCGACCTGCATTTTCTTCAGTGATCTCTAAACCTGCATCACGGATCGCCTGAATTCCCGCCACCATGCCATACTGGATGAACAAATCCATCTTGCGTGCTTCTTTGCCGGGGAAATAATCATCCACCACCAGATTTTTGACAGAGGCACTAAATTGCGTGGTAAACGCGGAAGCATCAAAGTGCGAAATAGTCGCTACCCCACTTTTACCATTTACAATGCCATGCCAAGTATCAGCGACAGTATTGCCCAGTGAACTGATCATACCCAGACCAGTAACAACAACTCTTTTACGTGACACGTTTTAGGTTCTCCTGCGAGGCACAAAAGAAAAAGCCGTACTATTTTGCAATAATACGGCCTTTTGGAAACTGAAATCAGCTAACAGTCAAATTACACCAAACTGGCAAATTATGCCAAGTTGGCATTGATGTAATCGATCGCCAATTGAACAGTGGTAATTTTCTCGGCTTCTTCATCCGGAATCTCAGTTTCGAATTCTTCTTCGAGAGCCATTACTAACTCTACGGTATCCAAAGAATCAGCGCCCAGATCTTCGACGAAAGAAGCTTCGTTTTTCACTTCTTCTTCTTTCACACCCAGTTGCTCAGCAACGATCTTTTTTACGCGTTCTTCAATGCTACTCATGATGTTATGTAACTCCTAGTGGTTATATGTTCGAAACACTAAAATGCTCAGGTATAAATCGCACCAAGCTAAGTATTCCGGTCAAAATCGACGCGCATTTTACATCGATTTTCGGGTTGTTGTAATGCCAATAGGCAAAAAACTTTAACTTTTAGATAATATTCTATTAAAAACAATAAGTTATCATCAAAAATTACGACATGTACATGCCGCCATTGACATGAATTGTCTCACCACTAATGTAAGCACCTGCATCGCTAGCAAGGAATACAACCACTCCGGCAATCTCTTCTGGTGAGCCCAAACGCCCCAGAGGAATACGCGCAAGCAACTGTTGTTTTTGCTCATCCGGCAACACTTTAGTCATGTCTGTATCGATGAAACCTGGCGCCACTGTATTTACAGTAATATTGCGGGAGCCTACTTCTGCCGCCAATGAGCGAGCAAAACCTGCTACGCCTGCTTTGGTTGCAGCGTAATTAGACTGCCCAGGGTTCCCCATCGCTCCTACAACAGAACTGATATTGATAATCCGCCCCCAGCGAGCTTTCATCATTCCGCGCAAAACACCCTTGCTCAAACGATATATTGCGCTCAAATTAGTATTAATAACATCGAACCACTCATCATCGCTCATACGCATCAATAAATTATCTTTCGTAATACCAGCATTGTTTACCAAAATTGCTGGCGCACCAAATTCGTCACCAACTTCTTTTAATAAATTAGCAACGGAATCAGCATCAGTTACATTCAATACTTTACCTGCACCACGAATACCCAAATCAGCAAAATTTGCAGAAATTTTTTCTGCTCCAGCAACACTTGTGGCAGTACCAATCACTACAGCACCAGCTTTGCCTAATTGCTCAGCAATTGCAGCACCTATACCGCGGCTAGCGCCAGTAACCAAAGCAACTTTATCGTTCAGGTTCATTATACGTTCCTTTCAAATCAAATTAATTTTTACGCCAGGTTAGTCAGCGTTGATTGCAGCTCTTCAGGCTTCTCCACAGAAACGGTAGATAAGTCCGCGCATATTCTTTTATTTAAACCAGACAATACTTTTCCAGGACCGCATTCCAATGTGGTAGTGATGCCTTGAGCAACCATATTATTCACGCATTCAACCCAGCGCACCGGACTATAAATTTGCTCGATCATTAACGCCTTTATTTTTTCGGGATCAGACTCTGTCGCAGCAGTAACGTTGTGCACAACAGCAATAGAAGGCACTGAAAATTGTGTTCTGTTAATTTGTTCAGCCAGCCTCTCCGCTGCTGGACGCATTAAATCAGTATGAAACGGCGCACTCACCGGCAAAGGCAAGGCGCGCTTTGCACCTGCTTCTTTACACAGAGCAATCGCGCGCTCTACAGCAGCAACAGAACCAGCAATCACAACCTGACCGGGAGAGTTAAAATTAACCGCAGACACCACCTCACCCTGCTCTGCTTTTTTACATGCATCCAGAATCAATCCATCATCAAGCCCAATAATTGCAGCCATCGCACCCTGCCCAGCAGGCACAGCTTCTTGCATAAATTTACCGCGCTGCTGCACAAGCTTTACCGCATCTTTAAAGTCAACTACGCCCGCACAAACCAACGCTGACCATTCACCCAAACTGTGGCCTGCCAATAGGACCGGCTGCGCACCGTTTTTTTCTTGCCATACGCGCCAAATAGCAACGCTGGCAGCGAGCAACAAGGGCTGCGTACACTCCGTCAGATTGATTTCTTCTTGTGTTCCGGTTTGCACCAATACCCACAAATCGTACCCTAGAACAGCTGAAGCTTCAGCAAACGTCTGTTGCACTATCGGGAACTCAGCGGCCAATTCCGCCAACATACCAATTTTCTGAGAACCTTGACCTGGAAATACAAATGCAAGATGTTGACTCGTCATAATATTGATGCTTCTCTATTTTGCTGGAAATTAATGTTCAATGAATACTTGTTGTATCCTTGAGGGAACCTGCTGAATTACTTGTTCACGGGCCACAATCAAAGCATGCAAAAATGCCTTTTCGTTTGCACTTCCATGGCTTTTTATTACTGTTTTTTGAAGCCCCAGAAATGTAGCCCCATTATACAAAGCAGGATCCAACTCATTGCGCAGGAGCTTCAACAACGACGAAGCTAGAACTGCCAAAATTTTTGTTAAAAAACTTTTTTGGATAATAGACTTAATTCTTTTTGAAATAAATCGAGCAACACCTTCGCTTGCCTTCAAAGCAATATTGCCACTAAAGCCATCGCACACAATTACATCGACTGCGCCGCTAAAAATACCGTCAGCTTCTATAAAACCGACATAATTAATTTTAGTCTCTGTCTTCAACAAAGCATGAGCGGCCTGTAAAACATCAGTGCCTTTTTGATCCTCTGTACCAACGTTTAACAATGCCACACGTGCACGATCTGAAGGCGCAATATTTGCAGCCAATACCGCCCCCATCAATGCAAACTGATGTAATTGCATAGGAGAGCAATTTAAATTAGCGCCTAGATCCAGCAAATAGGTACTCCCATTCTCTACCGGCATGGATTTGCAAATTGCCGGGCGCTCAATACCCGAGAATGTTTTTATCAAGAACTTAGACATTGCCAACAACGCACCGGTATTACCAGCACTCAGACATGCGTCAGCATGATTGCTGCGCAACATCTCCAAGGCAACCCACATAGATGATGTTCTTTTCTGACGCAACGCCATTAAAGGGTCGTCATCCATGCGTACAACATCATCAGCGTGCACAATGGTTATGCGATTGAGTAATTCAGAGGATTGCGGAAGCAGAGAGCGGATTTGGATTTGATCGCCGACCAAAACCAAATCAACATCAGGAAACTGAACAATAAATGTTTGTGCAGCAGCAATAGCAACGCGGGGACCTAAGTCCCCGCTCATAGCGTCAACCGCTATTCGAATTCTTGCCGACAAGATGCTGCTGTCGAGAGTAATAAATTACTCGTCGTTACCCTTGTCGATTACCTTACGGCCACGATAGAAGCCATCGGCAGTCACATGGTGACGCAGGTGTTTCTCGCCGCTGGTAGCGTCGACTGACAATGTTGGGCCAGTCAATGCATCGTGTGAACGACGCATGTCACGTCTGGAACGGGATTTTTTGTTTTGTTGAACTGCCATGGTTAGCTCCTATTTACTGACTCGTTGGAACCGAGGCGCCTCAGGATTTCGGCGAGCTCTTAAGTTGCTCCAACACTTGAAATGGGTTTTTCTCTTTTTTCACCTCAACTGGCCTACCACTGGAGTACAAATCGCCGTCGAGGCATGACTCCTGATGATAGGCAACAGCAGGTAAACTCAGTAGCAGCTCTTCTTCGATCATCTCGTAAAGATCTGCCACACCTTCGCCTGTTATCCATGGATCAAGATGCTTTGGCAAGTTACTTGCCTCTTCTTCATCCCATACAACCGCAAGCGAAATAGTACTTTCAATTGGGACAATAACTGGCTCAAGACAGCGTTGGCAAACTAGAGATAATTCAGCGCCTGCAGTGCCAGTAATGACCTTTTTCCTTTCTTCACTGACTGTAAACTCAAGATTCACAGTCACTTCACCTTCTGAACTTTCGGTCGCATCAACTATGCGATTGAGTTCCGAAACAGGAATATAACCCTCCAAAGTCACGCCATGTTGTGCGAATTTTCGGGGGTCACCCTGCCGAGGCAAAATCTTGTAAGAAGGGGGCTTAAACATAAGCGCGGCATAATAGGGGTATCAGCTACTAGTGTCAAAGAAAAACTGGTCAAATAGCGGTATTTAGTAGCTTTGCAGTAAGATTGACCCCGCATATAGCGTTTAAACTCTTAAGACGACATCACAAATGCACAAAAATCGTATTATTCTGGCATCCAGCTCACCCTACAGAAAGCAATTATTAGGCAAATTGGGACTCGAATTCGACTCAATATCGCCTGATATTGACGAGACACCAATGCAGGAAGAAAAACCAACCGACCTAGTATACAGGCTTGCCCAAGAAAAAGCTCGTGCACTTTCAAACAGCTACCCTGACCACTTGATTATTGGTTCAGATCAAGTTGCCACCATAGCTGACACAATTATTGGAAAACCACTTAATCATGAAGACGCCTTGGCTCAGCTAGAGAGCTTCAGCGGAAAACAAGTTTGGTTTTTGACGGGTCTGTGTCTACTCAACAGCGCAACAGGCAGAACTCAAACAACTGTTGAACGTTACAGCGTCAAGTTCCGCTCATTAACCAGAGCGCAACTCACCAATTATCTCAACAAAGAGCAACCCTATGACTGCGCCGGAAGCTTTAAAGCTGAAGGTTTAGGTATATGCCTTTTCGAAAAACTTAGCGGTGATGACCCAAATACACTAATCGGCTTGCCGCTGATCGCTCTAACCAAAATGCTGGAAAATGAAGGGGCAGCACCTTTGGCCCACTAACCCAAGCGTCCCCATGACAGCAATTGATCAAATTGGTCCAGACACACAACCGGATCATAACTGTGCAGACGGCTTACATCATGAGCCCCATAACTGACCGCGATACGAGGCATCATTATCCGACGCGCCATCTCCATGTCGTATTCCGTATCACCAATCATTACTGCGTCATTTACATCCATGCCAAATTCGCGCAGCAATTGCTGAAGCATCAGGGGATTTGGCTTGGATGCAGTCTCATCCGCACAGCGAGTCGCATGAAAGAAGCTAGAAAGCCCTAACACACCCAATATACGATCAAGACCTTTGCGACTTTTACCTGTGGCAACCGTTAAAATATGTCCATCTTCTTTTAATTTATCCAGAACATCGATAACACCCGGGAAAAAATCAGAAGGACGCGCCTCATCCAGGGCCAAAAAGTGCCGGGCGTACGCATCACGCAGACATGAGCGTCCAAACGCATCCACATCGGGATACAATTGCGCTATCGCTTCGGGAAGCCCCAAGCCAATGATGTTGTGGATATGATGGTCATCCAACGGATCCCACCCCATATCGATCGCCGCCAACTGCATAGATGTCGTAATCTTGGCCTTCGAATCACTCAAAGTACCATCCCAGTCAAAAATCAATAACAATTACTACTCCAAATAAGGACTATTTCGTCCGGCTATCGTTTAATTGAGCCATACAAGAAAGAGGCACCGCCAAATCCGGAGGAAGAGGCGCCTCGACATGAACCAACTCTTCCGAGCCAGGCAAGTAAAAAGATAAGGAAGAAGCATGAAGAAATAATCTTTTAACCCCTCGCTCTCGCATCAGGGCGTTGACCTCGTCATCACCGTATTTTTCATCTCCAACGAGAGCGTGCCCTGAATACTGCGCATGCACCCTTATCTGATGCGTTCGCCCTGTTATGGGGCGCGCCTCTATCAAACTAAACCCATCAAAACGCTGCAACAGCCTGAACTCCGTAAGACTTGGCTTGCCATCAGGGTGCACTTTTACAATCCGCTCTCCACCTGCAACAACTGTTTTGAGCAAGGGCGCGTTAACCTTAGGCGCAACCTTTGACCAGTCTCCAATAACCAAGGCCTTGTAAATTTTGACAACCCCCCCCTCTTCGCCAGCTGACTTTTCCCGCAATGCGGCTTGCAGATGACGCAAGTAGCTACGCTTTTTGGCAATCATAATGCAACCTGATGTGTCACGATCCAAGCGATGCACCAGCTCAAGATGATGCTCCTCCGGGCGCATCTGGCGGAGTGTTTCAATCAACCCCAAGGTGACACCACTACCACCATGAACAGCCAAGCCTGGTGGTTTATTAACAACTAGCAGCCCCTTATCTTCAAATACTATAGATTTGGCCAGCAACGCCATCATTTGATGACTCGCCTTAGCTTCAGTCCCCGCTTCTGCGGTTCGAACAGGAGGAACCCGAACCAAGTCCCCAGCCATTAATTTATATTCAGGCTTTATGCGGCTTTTGTTAACGCGCACCTCCCCCTTGCGAATCACGTTATAAATTTTTGATCTGGGCACCCCCTTGAGGCGGGCAATCAAAAAATTATCCAGACGCTGCCCCGCATGCTCTTCATCAATGGTAATGAGCGACACTTGAGCAAAAGGTTGGTTTTTTGCGGGTTCCCCCGCTGTTTTAGTCAGTGTTTTCATGGCGACAATGATACCCGATCCCCTGCCAACACCACATCAAGACAATCATCTAACGATGGAAAAAACAGGTAAATCACTGATTTAATTGCCGCCTAAAGGCATAGCTGCTATATTCAAGCGGCTGATACAGGCTGGTTTCCGGATAGCGCATAGTAAACAGGCGCATCATTAGGAAATACCGCTGACAGCAAGAGCTGCCGGCATGCATAACCAACATTGAATATGCACCCGCGCTCTTAGTTGACACTGACAACGGCAGACTGCAAGCCTGACTTGCCGGATGCCCTAACAATTGCATCAACCAACGTTGCTCTCATTGTTAATACTGTTTTTTGTTTTGCTGAACTCTAAATAGCGTTCTATTTGTAAATTCTGGACAATTCGCCTTACTTGAAACCCTGTCCGAAGCCAATTTTGCAGGTTGCATATTTAATCTTGCAGTTGAAGCCTTGAGTCCAACTGCCTGACTGGGAACCAATTTGAAAATTTCACGTTTTCACTACTGCTTCCCACTCAATCAGAGATAAAAAAATTAACAACCCGGTCGCCGCAGGATGGCACGTCACCTTGACCGATACTACAAATAGGAAAGCCAGCCAATTCAAGCTGGTAAAAATGAGCCGAATGGGTATTCAAACCACTAGCACAGCCGCTGCAAAGCGATAGTACTGTGAAGTTGGACCAAACCCACCAACCGCTGATGCGAGCCCAATTCGGGTAGCGCATTAGTCCATAAGGTTGCGCAAAACACTACTGTGCTAACACTGATTGTCACGTCGAACCTGATGCTTCAGACAATTAGGTAACACATGAAAAGAATGCTTATTAATGCAACTCAACCCGAAGAGTTGCGCGTAGCCCTAGTCGATGGTCAATGGCTTTACGATCTCGACATCGAAAATCGCAACCGCGAACAAAAAAAATCCAACATTTATAAAGGTCGCATCACTCGGGTAGAACCCAGCCTGGAAGCTGCTTTTGTTGACTATGGCGCAGAGCGTCATGGATTCCTCCCCCTAAAAGAAATTTCTCGCGAATACTTCACTAAAAATTCTGGCGATTCCGATGGTCGCATCAAGATCAAGGATGTACTCAAGGAAGGTACAGAAGTCATAGTTCAAATTGACAAAGAAGAACGCGGCAACAAAGGCGCAGCTCTAACCACCTTTATCAGCCTAGCCGGCCGTTATCTTGTGCTTATGCCCAATAACCCTCGCGCAGGCGGCATTTCCCGTCGCATCGAAGGAGAAGATCGCGCCGAATTGAAAGATGCCCTAGGTGAGGTAGAAGTTCCAAATGGAATGGGCGTCATTATTCGTACCGCAGGGGTGGGCCGTAGCGCAGAAGAACTTCAGTGGGACTTGAACTACCTTCTTCAACTGTGGGACTCCATTGCCACCGCAGCCAAAAACTCAGCTGCCCCCGCATTCCTCTTTCAGGAAAGCAACGTCATTATTCGCGCGATTCGCGACTATCTGCGTCAAGATGTAGGCGAGGTTATCGTTGATAACAAAGAAGCCTTCGATCTTGCTGCTGGCTTTATTCAACAGGTAATGCCGAACTACCGCAGCAAAGTGAAGCTCTATCAGGATGACATCCCATTATTTAATCGCTATCAGATAGAGTCGCAAATCGAAACCGCCTTCCAACGCGAAGTTAAATTACCTTCAGGTGGCTCTATTGTTATTGATGTAACAGAAGCGCTAGTTGCAATCGATATCAACTCATCGCGTGCCACGAAAGGTGGAGACATTGAAGAGACTGCATTGCAGACCAATCTTGAAGCTGCAGATGAAATCGCCCGCCAATTGCGCCTGCGAGATATGGGTGGACTTATAGTAATTGACTTTATTGATATGCAGCCTGTACGGAATCAACGCGAAGTTGAAAATCGCGTGCGTGATGCACTCATGATGGACAGAGCTCGCGTACAAATTGGCCGCATCTCCCGCTTTGGTTTAATGGAGATGTCGCGGCAACGCTTACGCCCATCCTTGGGTGAAACTCATTCAAAGATCTGCCCACGATGCGATGGCGTAGGCACCATTCGTGGCACCCGCTCACTGGCACTTTCCATCCTCCGCCTGGTTGAAGATGAAGCCCAGAAAGAGCGTAGCGCAGAAATTCGTGCAATTTGCCCTGTTTCTGTCGCCACATATTTGCTCAACGAAAAACGAAAAACTATATCCAGCATTGAATCTCGCAATAATACACGCGTTGTAATTGTTCCCAATGCAGACTTGATGACCCCTCACTTTGAAGTTCAGCGATTGCGCGACGACGATGAAGGCACATTAGAAACCAGCTATAAAATTGTTGGTCATGCCGATGAAGCAAGAGATGACGAAGAAGATCTCCAAGCGAAGCCCTTAATTGCACCAAAACCACTTGTTCAACCAAGCAGCCCAAGCCAGCCGGCCCCAGAGCCAATCAAAAAATCGAGCCTGTTCTCTCGCTTGGTTAGCTCTATTATTGGAGTATTTAGCGGAGAAAAAGAAGAAGGCAAAAACAAGCGCGACACCAAACGCGACAGTCGCCGCAACTCTCGCAACAACCGTCGCGATAATCGCAACCGTCGCGATAAAGACCGCAAAGAAGATAGAGATATTATCGATAACCTGGAACATCGGCATGTAAGCGACAACAAAGTTACTCGTGATCAAGATAAACGAGATAATCCCGAGCAACGCAAACCACGCCATAATCGTGAACAACAACGAGATCAACAGATAATAGCTGCAGGCGAAGATGATTCTCGTCAACAACGCAATCGCAATCAACGTCATGATCGCGATAATAAACGCCATGCCAATAAGGAAGAGCAACCTCTGCTTGATTCGACTGCAACCAACGAAGCAGTTAATCTGTCCGACGATAACGATGATCAACGACCTTCCAAACGTCCAGCTGGCCGCCGTACACGCTCACAACAGCGCCGCCGCAGCCGTCACAATGACACGGAAATAACTGAACAGGATAACAGCTCCAACCAAGAGTCAGTACAAGCCCCTGTCTCGGTTACTACATCATCTGAAGAACCTAAAACTTTAAGCGAATCTGCGCAGCTCGCTCAACAGATCTCTGCAGCTATCGCCGAACACGCTTCTCAAAGTCAATCAGTTAAGGCAGCTCCAGAGCAAGCCCTGGCATCAAATCTTCAAGAGGAAAAACAAAACCCAATTGAACAGCTATTGAATCACGATTCTGGATCAATACCTGAGCCTGCAGTGACAACAATGACAACAGAAAAAACTGTCCTCACTGAAGCCCCTGCAACCGAACCAACGCCTCATGCAGAGAATACAGATTCAGTTACGCCATTAACAACAACTGAAACAGACGCGAATAACGGTATTAATGTGGAAATTGAAACTCCGCAACACTCTACTATTACCGAAATTACTCTTCCTGTAGGGATACCTGCTAGAGCAAATAATGACCCCCGCAAAGCACCCAAACCTATAAGCCAAGTGAGCATCATCACTGAAACTATAGACAACCCAGCCTCACGTGCGCTCGATACCAGTTTACCGCCAAGTGTTGATCACAATCCTCGCCCCTTAAGTCGACCACTTAATGATCCTCGTTTGGCCAAACGTAACAATAAAGAATAAAAAGATTTAAGTCAGGCGCCATCAAAAAACCAAAAGACCGAATTGAAAACAATTCGGTCTTTTTATATTCAGAACCCACCCAGAAGTTTTTGCATTGTTGGATTTAGCTATAAAAAATTTTGTATTTCACTTGCCCAATAAAAAAAGCTCTGTATAATTTGTCGCACTCGGAAGGGTGGCAGAGTGGTTTAATGCACCGGTCTTGAAAACCGGCGTAGGTGCGAGCCTACCCAGGGTTCAAATCCCTGCCCTTCCGCCATATTTTGATTGAACAATAAATCGTAAAAAAGCATCAGGAAACTGATGCTTTTTTATTTTTTAGCCCTTCTAAAATGCAACACCCATTCATTTTTATTGTCTTAGTAAGCGAATCCAAAGCTGTGATAAAACTTGGCTTTATGATTGCATCTTTGTATTATCATTCAAAATTAAGCTTTTAATGATTACGGAGGGTTTTATGCAAGAAGTTTATAATGTCCAAACCACGCAACTCAGCCAGACCGAAACCAGTAAAGTGTTGCGTAACACATACATGCTGCTCGGATTAACTCTGGCCTTTAGCTCGATCTCCGCAGGCATTGCCATGAGCCTAGGGCTAGGTCACGGCGCCGGTCTTATTATGAGCTTGGTAGCAATGGCGCTTATTTGGTTTGTATTGCCGCGCACAGCAAACTCTTCCGCAGGATTATTGGTTGTTTTCGCATTTACCGGTTTGATTGGTGCTGGTCTTGGCCCAATTCTTAATAAATACCTGAGTATGGCGAATGGTTCAGCCATTATCATGCAAGCACTCGGGGGTACTGCATTGGTGTTTATCGGCTTATCAGCTTATGTATTGACAACACGTAAAAACTTTAACTTTCTTGGCGGATTTGTTGCTGTAGGTATGATGGTAATGCTAGCAGTAATGGTATTTTTACTGGGTGCTGCATTTTTTGGCTATCAATTTTCCGGCTTACAACTAGCCTTCTCTGCAGGTATTGTATTGTTAATGTCTGCACTCATTTTATATCAAACTAGCGAAATCATTCACGGCGGAGAGACCAATTACATTATGGCGACCACCAGTCTGTTTTTGTCCATAGTGAATCTGTTTACTAGTTTGTTGCACTTACTCGGCATAAGCAGTGATGAGTAATCTTACCGTAATATCTATCTAAGGCTCCCTCTGGGAGCCTTATTTTTTTGGATTAAATTTAATATGGTTTTTTCATTAGCAGTTTATTCAGCACCCTATTCTTCGCAAGCAAGTTATACCGCCTATCAGTTTGCTACTGCCCTATTAAATCAAGGCCACCACTTACACCGTGTATTTTTTTACCAAGATGGTGTACACAATGCATCTAACCTAACAATACAGCCACAAGACGAGTTTGATTTGCAACGAGCATGGCAAGAACTCGCAAAAAATCATAATTTAGATATTGTTGTATGCATTGCTGCGGCACTAAAGCGTGGCATCATTGATGAGCGTGAAGCTCAACGCTATAACAAAGCATCACATAATCTCGTTAATGGATTTTCAATAAGTGGATTAGGGCAATTAATAGAAGCTGCAGCAATATCAGATAGATTAATTAACTTTGGTTAATACAATGCAAAAAAAAATACTTATTATCAGCCGCCACGCACCTTACGGAAGCAGTATCGCAAGAGAAGCAATTGATGTTGCTTTAGCTGGCACAGTTTATGATCAAAACATAAGCTATTTATTTATGGATGATGGCGTTTTTCAATTACTTAAAAATCAACGAAGTCAGAAAATCGATCAAAAAGACATAAGTGCTACACTAAAGGCACTCTCAATTTATGGAATAGAAAACATTTACGTGCACGAAGAATCATTAAAAGAAAGAGGTATTATTACTGATGAACTTATCCTTGATAGTTTACGGCTGCTCAATAGCAAAAATGTAGCAGCTTTACTAACTGAACAAGATCAACTTATGAGCTTTTAATAATGGGTATCCTTCATACAATCAATAAATCGCCATTTGCATACAACACCTTTAATTCGTGCTTACAGGTGTGCACAAATAACGATGGAATTTTATTGCTTGAAGATGGTGTATTGGGAGCAATTCAATCTGCACCCTGCGCCAAAGAATTACAATCAGCAATCAATAACGGCACCCCAGTATTTGCATTAGAATCGGACGTAAACGCCAGAGGACTACAAGAAAAATTAACAGAGGGTATCCAAGTAACTGACTACGACAAATTTGTTCAGCTAACACTACATTATTCTTGTGTGCAAAGCTGGTATTAATATGATAGTAGCCGGACAAAATGTGCCACTGGACAAAGATGGGCATCTCATTAATTTGACACAATGGAATCCTCAAGTTGCCCAAGCATTAGCAGCACAAGAGAACATTGTTCTAACGCATGAACACTGGGAAATTGTCAATTTGATTCAAGAATTTTATCGCGAATATCAAATCTCACCCGCAATGAGAGCGCTGGTCAAGTACACAGAAAAAAAACTCGGCCAAGAAAAAGGTAAGAGTGTCTATCTGCTACAACTATTCCCCCCCAGTCCGGCTAGAATAGCCAGCAAAGTTGCTGGCCTCCCTCGCCCCACAAATTGTTTATAAATTAACACCAGATAGAAGTTATAACGATTCCCGTTATTTATTATCAAAATAGTCTTTAGTTAATTTTATGACCACGGGACTAAGCAATAATAACGAGATTAAATTTGGCAGTGCCATCAGAGCATTTAATGTATCTGCAAGCAACCATACAAAGTCTAATTGGAATACAGCACCGCCAAAAACTGCAGCAACCCAAAACATACGAAAAGGCAGCACCGTTTTTCGTCCAGCCAAATATATCCAGCACCTTTCACTGTAATACCCCCAGCCCAAAATTGTAGTAAATGTAAAAATAATTAACGCAACGGAAACCAAGTAACCACCAATACCAGGCATTGCAGACTCAAATGCAACAGTTGACAAGCTTGCACCTTTTGCCCCGCTCGTCCAAACACCAGAACATATGATGACAAGCCCCGTCATGGTGCAAATAATGATCGTATCAATAAATGTACCTATCATTCCAATCAACCCCGAACGCACAGAGTTATTGGTTGTACCGGCAGCCTGTGCAATACCCGCAGTCCCCAAACCAGCTTCGTTAGAAAAAATTCCACGAGCAACGCCGTATTGCATCGCCATTAAGACAGCAGCACCAGCAAATCCACCGGTGGCTGCAGCTGGCGTAAATGCATGCGTTAATATCAGTAGGAACGCATCGGGAATTCGGTCACTGTAGACGATTAAAACTGCCATTGAGATAACTACATATCCGATACACATAACGGGAACTAAAGATGCAGATACTTTTGCAATGCGCTTGATTCCACCAAGAACAACCAAAGCCACAATAACGGCTGCAACCAATCCTGTTATCCAACGTTCAATATGAAATGACGACTCAATAACCTCTGCCATACTGTTTGATTGAACCATATTGCCAATACCGAACCCGGCAAGCCCACCAAAAGTGGCAAATAGAAACCCCAGCCAAGCCCATGATTTCCCAAGTCCATTTTTTATGGCATACATCGGGCCACCACAATATTCCCCTTTCTCATCTTTCTCTCGATAATGTACTGCTAATACAATCTCAGAATATTTAGTTGCCATGCCAACTAAAGCTGTGCACCACATCCAAAACAAGGCACCAGGACCGCCTAGGAAAATCGCAGTTGCAACACCAGCGATATTTCCGGTCCCTACAGTTGCCGATAAGCAGGTCATCAATGCTTGGAATGGGCTTACATCCCCCGTGGAAGCGTCACCTTTGACCCGCCCTCCCCACATAAGACGAAATCCAAGCAACAAGCGCAACAAGGGCATACCTTTCAAGGCAATCATTAGAAATAATCCAGTACCCAGAATCAAAATCAGCATAGGGACACCCCACACCAATCCATTAAGCCAGCCTACATACTGTTGGATAAGATCCATAAGAGCCTCATGTGAGCGCAAAAAATTAACAAATAAAAAAAGGGGCCGAAGCCCCTTTTCAACAGCCGTTTATTTAGGCTGATTCAATAGATTTAATAGTACCTTTCGGCAAGACCGCATGTACAGCCACTTTCTGGAACTTCAATTCAACATTGTTGCCAGTTTCAAGCACAACATAATTGTCATCCACTCTAAGAATTTTACCAAGCATACCGCTGGTCATTATGACCTCATCACCTTTAGCCAGAGCTGCAACCAAATTTTGGTGTTCTTTTTGACGCTTACGCTGCGGGCGAATGATCAAAAGGTACATGAACAGGAACATACCGCCAAACATCAGCAAAGTAATCATTGGATTGCCTTGCGGAGCTGGAGCTGTTTGAGCTTGAGCCATTGCGGATGCTATAAAGAAACTCATGAAACTAACCTCGTAGAATAAAAAGCACTAACTCTACCCGTTTTAAAAGAAGCAGGCAATTAGCGCTGAATACACGAGGTATTAGGAAACCTATGCATAATCCCGGAACAACTTTCGAAACACACTCGGCGATAAGCTTGTCCAGCGCTTAAAAGCGTTTGTAAAGCTAGTCCGGTCGGAAAAGTCCAAGGCCTTGGAAACAGTATCCACGCTCATATGATCGTCAATAAGGTATTTGATGGCATAGTGAAAGCGCAACACATCGCGTAATTGCGCAAAATTCGCATTTTGCTGTTGCAATCGGCGCTGTAAAGTTCGTTTGGAGAGCTTGAGATCTTCGGCTATGCGGTCAATCGAAAGGTCATCACGGCCAACTCTTTGCTTTAAGGCATCCACTACTCGCGCAGAAACACCTTCAAACTTGGGGATTTCCGCCATAGCAAGATATTCTGCATAAGATCTGACTTCAGATCCTTCAAAAGAGTTTTCGGAAAAGTTCTCACTGTTACGGTAAATTCGCTGTAATTGAATCATCCAGGCGTCTCCTTTGCCAATCAAGGGCATTTATGAAATCGATCAGGAGTGTTTTCCTTAATGGAAACGAAGTCCACCAAATTATCAACAATCATCGGTGAGTCTATCTCTACACCCAACTAAAAAGAATTATAGACGAACTTTTTTTGAAACAAAGAGAAATGTGTATGATTTCCAGTCAAAGCTATAGCTTTTTATTTCACAAAATTATATTAAAGAAGGTTTAAATGCCATTACGTAGAATATTGAGCACATCTTGATCATGAGTTTTAGTATTAACCTTATCCAGTATATGTGTGAGCCGGCCATCTTTATTGATTATAAAGCTCGTACGTAAAATCCCCATAAATTCACGCCCCATAAATTTTTTAAGCCCCCAAACACCATACTGCTCAGCAACCGCATGATCTTCATCCGCTAACAGATTGAAATTAAGATCATACTTATCAATAAACTTCTGCAGTTTTGCGGGAGCATCAGGGCTTATTCCCAATATTACAGAATCCAAAGAATCAAACTCCGCTCGCGAATCTCTCACACCACAAGCCTGAACAGTACATCCCGGAGTAGAGGCTTTGGGATAAAAATAGACAACAACATTTTTTTTACCCTTGAAGTCCTTTAGACAAACATCAACACCTGCCTGATTTTTCAATTTAAATGATGGAGCTAGATTACCAATTTTGGGAAAAGACATAAAAACACCTTTTTAATCACTGATCAGTGGTATCACCAAAAACGCCAAAGAGCGCGTCTTTTTCTTCAAGAGTAACTGTAGAGATAGTTTCCGTAGATTCAATCTGTGGCCCTTTCACACAATTACGGCCAGCATGTTTTGCTTGATAAAGCCAAGCATCAACTCTTTCGACAAAGCCCTCTGGTGAATCACTATGATTTCCGCGAAATTCGTCGACACCAATACTGGCCGTTATAGATATGGATTCTTGTCCATACTTTAGTGGTGTAGAGGCGATAGCTTCACGCAAACGTTCAGCAACCTGCGATGCCTGACGCAGATCGGTATTCGGCAATAAAATGACAAATTCTTCACCACCAAAACGACACGCCAAATCAAGTTTGCGAAATGTTAATCCAATTAATTTAGCGATATGTACCAATGCCTGATTACCAAGCTCATGCCCCCATCGATCATTAAACATTTTGAAATGATCAATATCCAGAATAATCAAGGATAGTGGTTGAAAGGAGCGGCGCGCGCGCTCCATTTCAAGGGGCAAGGCATCAGAAAAAAAACGAAAATTATAGAGACCAGTCAGCGCATCCGTTCTGACCTGCTCTTTTAAAGAATCTATTTCTTTACGTAACAGCTCCAGTTCTTGCTGGAATTTGCATGGCATATCCCCTTGCGGGCAAGACAGGGAAACCGAATCAATAAACGAAGGGGATGAATCCATAAGTGTTGGTTTTTTGAATATCACAACGTTAATAAATTGGTTTCAGTTTAGTTCAAATGGATACGATAACCAGAAATAATTTAAACTTTCTTTTTTTAGTGTATCAAACTAGAAAAGCCGTAAGAACGGCTTTTCTAGTGGTCAATCACGATATATTTTTAATAGATCGCCATAGTGATCTATACGCCTGTCACGGAGATACGGCCACATCCTACGAACCTCCTCACTACGCTCAAGATCAACCTCAACAACTGCACTTTGTTCTTGCTCAACCCCTGCCGTAAACAAAAACTCACCTTGAGGCCCGGCAACAAAACTGCTGCCCCAAAATAATAATCCTTCACCACCTGCGGGATCTGACTCATACCCAACACGATTCACACTAACGACAGGTAACCCGTTTGCGATCGCATGAGCTCGCTGCACTGTAATCCACGCATCACGCTGACGGGCTTGCTCTGCTTTATCCTCACTCAGTGACCAGCCTATTGCAGTGGGATACACAAGCAAATCAGCTCCAGCCATTGCCATCAAACGTGCAGCTTCTGGAAACCACTGATCCCAACACACCAATACGCCCAATTTTCCAACTGAAGTCTGGATTGGATGAAACCCTAGATCCCCGGGAGTAAAATAAAATTTTTCGTAATACCCTGGGTCGTCAGGAATATGCATTTTGCGATATTTGCCTGCGATACTGCCATCGCGCTCGATAACTACTGCAGTATTGTGATGCAACCCGGCCGCACGCTTTTCAAAAAGCGAAGCAACAATAACCAGATTTAACTCTTTTGCCAACTCACCCAATATCCCGGTACTTGACCCAGGAATATTTTCTGCAAGATCAAAATTTTGTGCAATTTCTTGCTGGCAAAAATATAACCCGCGATGCAACTCTTGCAACACAATCAATTCTGCTCCTTGCCCGGCAAGCACCCTGATCTGCTGTAACGTTTTTGAAAAGTTAGCATCCATATCTGCTGTACAGGATTGTTGCACTACGCCAATCTTCAATGTTTTTTTGGCTTTATTCTGAGAGAAATTATTTTGCATTACACCAACTCCAAGGTTCCATCGGGAATTTGCCACAACACGCCCTCTGGAATTTGCATAGTAATACAATGCAAACTCCCGCCCTGCTCAATCAATGCTGAACAGGGAATACCAAATATCTCATACCCGGGAAAAGCCTGTGCAATCACCTCCAGCGCATCCTCATCCATAGGTAAATTATAAATCGGAACTAACACGGCTTCATTGATGATTAAAAAGTTGGCATACGTCGATGGCAGTCGCTCACCGCTTTCTTCACCAAGTACCACACCTGCCCAAGGCAACGGTAATAATCGATAAGGTTGCCCTGCCGCATTTGTAAATGTTTTTAACTGCGCCTCCATTTTTTTCAGTTCGGCGTAATGCTCATCACTTTCATCATCACAGGCGGTGTAAACAATAGTATTGTTAGGGCACAAACGCGCCAGTGTATCAATGTGGCTATCGGTATCATCACCTGCGAGATAACCATGATCCAACCAATTAATTTTTTGTACGCCAAACACGGACTTTAACCGCGCCTCGATATCCTGTTTTGTCAATTCGGGATTACGGTTTTTATTTAACAAGCATGACGATGTGGTCAATAAAGTACCTTCACCATCGGTTTCAATTGAACCGCCTTCGAGAACCCAATCATGACTTTCAATTTGCGCACAAGGGAACGCATTTTGTGAAAATAGTTGCCGTGATATTTGATCATCCAGATCATGAGGAAATTTATTTCCCCATCCATTAAATTTGAAATCAAGCAATTTAAATCCTTCAGGAGTGATGACGGTTAATGGTCCGTGATCTCGCGCCCAACTGTCATTGCTCATGCAGGGATACAGATGGATATATTCCAGCGGAGCTCCCATATCTTCAAGACGTTTACGCACCTCTTCAAGCTGCTCTTCAGGGACTGCAATAATGACATCGGCATAATCACAGATAACGGTCACCAATGCTTCATAGAGCTCAACCACATCATCCAAAATCCAATCCCATGGCGAGTTTTTATGTGGCCAAGTCAAGAGCACAGCATCTTGTGGCTCCCATTCAGCGGGCAGTCTTTGATTTGACATAAAAATTCCTCATTAAAATGAAAATGGCCAGTGTTTAACTGGCCATTATAACAAAGCGGGACTCGCATTGAATTATTGCGAAGAAATAGTCTCTTGTGCCGGCAACGAAATAACGCCATCTGCTGGTTTTGAACTTGCCTGCGCAGCCTTCTGTAATTTGGGAGAAGATTCACCTACCTGTACTATGGCGGTAAGAGCTCGTGTAGAGACCCTGTCAGTTTCATTCAATGATACATGTAACTGGATATAGTGCCGACCCGGCTCACGCACATGGATTTTCAAAGGAATGTGATACTCACCCGATGCATCTGGTGAAAACTCAAATTGTGATTGTGTTGATATCAATTCAATTGTACCGTTTGAGGATACTGTCACTGTCATCAACCCCGTCGAAAACCCGGAAAGTAAATCAATACCATACTCATAAACACCCGTTTTAGAAAGAAACAACGGCTGCGAATTTTTCAAGCTTACTGAAGCGCCTGGTTTTCCTGGCGAATGCCGGTGTTCTGTTTGTCCAGCCGATGGCTGCATCTCTTTTGATATGGACTCTTGCTTACAAGCGATCAATACAATCACACTTAATAAACACACAACAGGATAAAACACGATTTTATTCCACACAGCACAGACTCCTTTAATTTGATAACTGCAGCTGCACATTAAAACAAGCGGTAACATCTTCCAGATTCTCATCTGTCATTACACGCGCATCTACTAACTCAATTACATAAGTACCCGCAGATAAAAATTGGGAAAGGCGCTCCTGATCAATTTCTGCTCCCTCCGCAATTGCCCTCAAAAAACCGTTGGAATAAAGATACAAATCAGGGTCTGAGTCACCAGATTCTTCAGCCTCCTGAACACTGAACTCATAGGTGCCCGCAGAGGTAATATTCACGACAAAAAATTGTGCTGTTGCTAATTTATTATAAGCACCAAATCGATTGGTACTGCACACATTAATGGGCGCATTATCTGGCTGTATGATTTTATAAACTGGCAAACTTCCTGCGTAACCACCAGAGTTACTCTCCCCCACCCCAAAAGCATCGGTAAGCGCGATATTTTGCTCACTCAATAAATTGTTGATATTGGTAGTTTGACTTGGCAGCAGGTTACGCAATCCATCAGAAAACACATAAATTGATGTAAGTGCAGTACTCTGCGCGTACCCGGAAGACGTCATGATGCTAAAAATATCGGAAAAATCACGCATTGTTTTTCCAACACCGGATGTATAAAAATTATAAAGAATGGATTGTACCGAAGCCTCTGAATACCAACCGCGCACACTGTGAACTTTACGGCTGACATCGCTTGAAAAACCACTGGATTGCAGTGAGCCGCTTGCGTCGCGATAATCAGGATCATCCAGCATCATGGCAGAAAACGCATTTGAAAAGCCCTCTGACATCGCCACGCGCATATCCATTTTATCACCGTAAGTATGATCGCCGCCGATACTATCCGTACGTGAAAATGCCGCTTCAAAATAATGTCCCCACTCATGCAAAATCACATGACTGTCGTATTCATCTGTATCGTTATTTTCATCCCCTAAGATATAAATCGCATCACCATCAAAATAACTGGTACCAATTTCCCCCAATAATACATCTCCTTCAGCTGCTTTATTATTGGTGCTCCAACGCAACTCCAAGGTGGGAAAATTGCGAGTATTGCCCGCCACCATCACTCGCTCAATCGCAATGTATACGGAATCTGCAATAGCAAAAGGAGCTGCGACGCGCGGCTGGGTATAAGCCGCTCCTGTCCAGCCGGAAGGTGCATGTAAATGCCGCACAGCAGTATTGTCTGTTGCAGCAATTAAATTACCGTCCATTGCATATAGCGCATTATTATTGGTGTTATCAGTAACTTTAAAATTCCATGAAGGAGATTGATTGTTACGCAACTGGGCTTTCACGCGCACTTTTACCAGCTTATCGCGCTCAACACTAAATGAATAAAAGCCTTCGCTATTCGTGGTAGAAAAAAACAAAATCTGATTATTCTCATCTAGCAATTCAACGAGCAATCCTCTGCCGGGCTTTATTTCAGCAGCAGAATAATTTAACCCAATATGATTGCTGTTGTGCGGCACCCAGTCGTAAGTAATTAGACCATTAATTGTCACAACGGAAGATAATGAAGAGCGTGATAGAGATGAGCCAGCCAATGAAGACACGCTGGGCTGACTGCTACTGGCCAATAGAGAAGATTGCGCAGAGGACGAGGTTTTACTGTTACCTGAAATCGGATTGGATGACCCGTCACCTCCCCCGCCGCAGGCCATTAGACATAAACACATTACACATAATGTAAAGCGCTGCCATCGGATCAGCTCACTGTAAGCCGACTGACTTTTCGCAATTGGTAACATCCGTTAATACCTATAAAAATGAAGCTAACTATTATTACTTTCACATTACTCTCAGATTAAGATACAGCATAGCTAACATTCGCCCAGACACCAAAAAACACAGCCCATGAACGACAAAGACAATGTCAGTAAAAGCACTATCAGCAAATAAAAAGAGCTGCTTATAATGCGCATCTGTCCAGTGGAGGCTACATGTTTAAAATTCTGTTATTTGCAGTCATCGTAACCCTGATTATCATACTCAGCGCCCGCTATAAAAAAATGGATCCTGCACAACAACGTAAAACGCTTTGGCGTGTTGCGGCGGGCGTGTTTCTTGGCATATTACTGGTTATGGTCGTCACCGGAAAAATGCACTGGCTTGGCGCTGCACTGGGCGCATTAATTCCTTTCATCCGCACCCTCTATGGTCTAGCCAGTCAATTACTGCCCTTTTGGCTGAAGCACAAGAAAAATCAGCAGGGCGCACAGGGAGCAAGCACTGAACAGCCGCACACATCACCTACAGTCATCATGCCTATTCAGGAAGCGTTAGATGTTTTGGGATTATCGGGCGATATTGAGAATGGCGAGATTACGGAAACCATGATTCAGGATGCGCATCGCCGACTCATCCAAAAATTACATCCTGATCGTGGCGGGAACGATTATCTCGCTGCAAAAATCAATCAGGCTCGCGATTTATTATTGGAGAAAATCAAGGCGAGTTAATTCCCTGCTTTTAGTAACAAATGAATGTAGCGACCAAGCGAACGATAAGGCTCTTGCTGGGAAAACTGGAGCTCTAACTCCACCAGCGTGTCAGGCTCGCGCTCCCGATGCTCTTCATTGAAAATATAATCATGGAACACGCGGATACCGCTATGTGCCAGCACGCACAGTTGCGCATCAGTAACCCAATTAATAACTTGCTCGGGTTCCAGTGGATTAATAGGCGTAAGACTGCCGCGCGAACCACCGTAATCTTTATTGATAATTTTTTTAAAGTTGGTGCGCAGTAAATTTTTGTAAATTAATGAATGGCGATTATAAAACGTTAGCGATAAGTATCCCTGTGGCTTTAAATATCGCAACAAATATGGCAGCAAACTACGGGGCTCTTGCATCCATTCCATCACCGCGTGACAAATAACCAGATCAAATGCCGGCAAGCCTGCAGGAAAATGTTGTGGTAAATCCTGTATCGCACAATGGATTAATTGTACCCGCTCAGCTAGCCCCAAGGATTCAACTTGCTCCTGGGCTAACTTGAGCATTTCGGCAGAAATATCGCAGATCACGACATTATGACCCGCATGCGCCAATTGCAGGGAAAATTGCCCCTGCCCACCGCCAGCATCCAGAATTGTCCAACGATCTTGCGCAGCATTGAATGGCTTTATCGGCAAATGCGCTTTGCAATCACGCTCCAACACCGCAAGACGGATATCGCCTTTTAAGCCACCATAAATATTTTTTTTAAAACGTTTGGCCAAATCATCAAAGTTGCGATCCTGACCTACCGGTTCTTTTGCCATATAATTTCCAACAATTTTCTTACTGTGATGCACATGAATTCATCAACCAACTGGTTTGTATACATGATCCGCACCAGCGATGCGCAAGTGTACACTGGAATCACGACCGATATGGCGCGGCGCTGGCGTGAGCACGAATCCGGTAAGGCGGGCGCACGCTATTTCCGTGGACGTAAACCAGTGCAATTGTGCTACCTCGAAACCGGTCATGACCGTGCCAGTGCCAGCCGGCGCGAATATGCCATCAAATCCCTGAGCGCGTCTGCCAAACGGGATCTGATCCTAAGTTGTACCGAGCAAACACTGGCCGCCATTGTTGGTCATAGATTGGGAGAGCTGCCACATTGACCAACGCTATTCAACGTGCTGGCACACCACCTAAAAGACTAGTGTGCGCCGAATGCACAAGACCCCAGCGCAATTGTATTTGTCGATTGGCAAGCCCTATCGACAATCGGGTGGAGGTGTTGGTATTGCAGCACCCCGATGAAACAAAAAATGCAAAAAATACTGCTGGATTATTACTATTAAGCTTAAAAAACAGCCAATGTTATATAGGTGAGATGTTCAACCCTGATGATCTGCACAATTGGCTCTTTGCCGGAAATAGAACCCCTGTACTGCTCTACCCTGATACACCGGATAGCGAAGCGCGTGGGTTCTGTATGCCGCAACCCACCGCCATGTATAAACAATCTTCCCCGGAGCAATTACGTTTGGTCATATTGGATGGCACTTGGCGAAAAAGCCGCAAAATGCTTTATCTCAACCGCAGCTTGCAGTCGCTGCCCCGCCTTGCGCTGGACACCACGCCCGCATCCCTTTACACCATCCGTAAGGCACATAGCGAAAATCAGCTTTCCACGCTGGAGGCAAGTTGTTACGCTCTGCAGCAATTAGAACAGCAACAAATTGACTATGCACCGCTGCTGCAGGCGATGCAGCAATTTGTCGCACAGCAACGTGCTTTCATTCCTACCGAAAATTGAATACCTACGAGAGTCAATATTACTTATGAGTTATCACACATTTGAATTAATCCGCAGCCAAACGATTGATGCCTTAAAAATCCGCGTTGAAGAATATCGCCACAAAACCACAGGCGCCCAACATATTCATCTGGCAGCTGACAATAATGAAAATGTGTTTTTGGTCGCGTTACGCACCGTTCCCCATGACTCAACAGGTGTTGCCCATATACTGGAACACACCGCATTGTGCGGCAGTAAAAAATACCCCGTGCGCGATCCCTTTTTTATGATGGTACGCCGCTCGCTCAACACCTTTATGAATGCATTCACCAGTTCCGATTGGACGGCTTACCCGTTCGCCAGCCAGAACCAAAAAGATTTTAATAATTTATTGGATGTTTATCTGGATGCTGTCTTTTTTTCGCGCCTTGATGAATTGGATTTTGCGCAAGAAGGACATCGGGTTGAATTTGCGGAAACCGACAACCCCAATTCCGATTTAGTATTCAAAGGCGTTGTATTTAATGAAATGAAAGGCGCGATGAGTTCTGTTTCATCGCAAGTGTGGCATACGCTCTGCAAATATCTTTACCCAACATCCACCTACCATTACAACTCCGGTGGCGAGCCAGAAGATATTCCCAATTTAACCTATCAGCAATTGCAGGATTTTTATCGTACCCACTACCACCCCAGCAATGCGATCTTCATGACCTATGGCGATATTCCCGCGGCAGTACATCAGGAAAAATTTGAAACGCAGGCATTAAACCAATTTGAAAAATTGAATGAGCTGATCAGCGTGGACGATGAAAAACGCTATCACGCACCGATTGCCGTCGAAGAAGCCTATCCGCTCGATGAGAATGATGCCGATGATATCGAGCATAAAAATCATGTTGTAGTCGCGTGGCTGCTGGGTAAAACCACCAATCTGGATGAATCCTTGGAGGCACAGTTAATTTCCAATATTTTATTGGATAACAGTGCATCGCCGCTGCAACAAGCACTGGAAACCAGCGAGCTGGGCCAAGCGCCTTCGCCTTTATGCGGACTGGATGATTCATCGCGTGAAATGGCGTTTGTATGCGGCTTGGAAGGTTGCAAACTGGAAGATGCCAATAAAGTGGAAGCAATGATCCTCGGCGTTATGGAAAAAGTTGCCGCCGACGGAATACCGCAAGAACAAATCGAAGCATCACTGCACCAACTGGAATTATCGCAGCGCGAAGTGGGTGGCGATGGCTATCCTTATGGCTTACAGTTGATTTTAACGGGACTCACATCGGCAACCCATCGCGGTGATGCCATCGCACTGCTGGATATTGATGCAGCACTGGAAAACTTGCGTCGCAAAACACAAGATCCACAATTTATCCAACAAGCCGTGCGCAAATGGCTTCTGGAAAATCCGCACCGTGTGCGTTTGACCATGCGGCCCGATTTACACATGAATGCGCGGATACAAGCTGCAGAAGTCGCACGTTTGGGAAAACTAAAAGCAAGCCTGAGTGAAGACGATAAAAAAGCCATTATCGCGCGCTCCCATGCTCTGCAAGCACGGCAATTACAGCACGACGATGAAAGCATTTTGCCTAAAGTCGGCTTGGAAGATATTCCGGCACAACTGCACTACACACCGGGCACCCATGAAAGCAGCAACCAATTTCCATTGCGTTGTTACAGCGCGGGCACTAATGGATTGGTCTATCAACAAATTACTGTCAAATTACCTGCTTTAACCGATGAGCAAATTAAATTGCTTCCCTATTACAGTATTTGCCTAACGGAATTAGGCACAGGCGATAAAGATTATCTTGCCAACCAGCGCTGGCAAGCCGAAGTGGTTGGCTCCATCCATGCATTCAGTAGCATTCGCGGTGCGGGTGATGATGTGCAAAATATTGATGCGTACCTCACTCTCTCCGCAAAAGCACTGAGCCGTAACAACGCCGCCATGAATGAGTTAATGCGCAACACCTTATTGAACGTGCGCTTTGATGAGCTTGCCCGCATTCGCGAATTAATTTCACAAAACCGCGCACGTCGCGAACAAAGCATTACCGGCCAAGGGCACAGCCTTGCAATGACCGCTGCCTGTGCAGGCATGAGTCCTGCTGCAAAAATCGCCCAGCAATTGGGCGGCCTTGAGGGAATCAGCGCGGTAAAAGCATTGGATAACACATTGGCCGATGAAAAAAATCTCGCCGCTTTTGCAGCACAACTTCACCAAATCCATCAATTGGTATTGCAAGCACCCAAACAATTTTTAATTGTTGGCGAAGAGGAACATCTGGATTCGTATCGCAAGGATTTGCAAGATTACTGGCCAGAAGAATCTGCAGCGGCATCTTTTGCACCATTCCAATTGGCACCAGTAAGCCACAGTGTGCGCGAAGCCTGGATCACTAATACCCAAGTCAACTTTTGTGCAAAAGCGTATGCCACTGTACCTAGCGAGCATCCGGATGCCGCACCACTCACCGTGCTCGGCGGATTTTTACGTAATGGTTTTTTACATCGCGCTATCCGCGAGCAAGGCGGAGCCTACGGCGGTGGCGCAAGTCAGGACAGCAACAGCGCGTCATTCCGTTTTTATTCTTATCGCGATCCACGTTTGGTAGAAACACTCGACGATTTTGATGCATCACTCAAATGGCTTGAAGAAACCACACACCAGCCACAAGCATTGGAAGAAGCAATTCTCGGCGTGATTGGCAGCATCGATAAACCCGGCTCACCTGCTGGCGAAGCGAAATCGACATATCAGGCAGAGTTGTTTGGGCGCACCCGCGAAAAACGCGAGCTGTTCCGCAACCGTGTTGTCGCTGTGACACTCGATGACCTCAAACGTGTAGCCAAAACGTATCTGGATCCAGACAAAGCCAGTATCGCGCTGGTAACTCACTCAGGCCATAAAGAGCTGGCGGAAAAAATGGGGCTGGCCATCAAGGTTTGCTAACACAACAAAAACCTATGTCGGGAACAGCGCTCCCCGGCATAGGTTATTTCCGTCTAGCCCATGCTTTTCCTTCCGGGTTTTCACAAAAGCCGCATAGTTTTCCCCGATAAACTCATCTAGTATTGGCAGATAACAATTTGCATATACAGCGGTTGCCTGCACAAATCTATGACCATCAGCCAATTGGAATATAGCGCTGCCTCCCATCCGGGGCTCATGCGCGACAATAACGAGGACTGTTTTCTCAGCCGCCCGGAACAGGGGCTCTGGCTGGTTGCTGACGGTATGGGCGGGCATGAAGCCGGCGAAGTCGCCAGCGCTATAGTGCGCGACACCATCGCACGGGAAATCCAAAACGATCCCGATATTTCCTTAATCGACTCCATCCAGAACGCTCATGCCAGCATCCTGCATTCCGCTTCGGTCGGGATAGGCGCACTGGGTATGGGCTCCACCGTTGTGGCCCTCAAAAGCCATTCAGATAAATACCAAATCGCCTGGGTGGGTGATAGCCGCGCCTATTTATGGACGTCTTCACGCGAAGGTGGCCGTTTGGAACAATTAAGTACCGACCACTCTTATGTACAGATGCTGGTAGATACCGGGGTTATACGCCCCGAAGATGCAGATACCCATCCTGAGAAAAATATTATTACCCAATGTTTGGGAATGCAGGAGCTGGACAAGGTCAAAGTGGATCATGTCGAACACAACTGGCAAGAAAACCAATGGATCTTGTTATGCAGTGACGGGCTGACTGATGAAGTCAGTGACCAAACTATCGCACAAATTCTAAGTGAGTCGAATGATTGTCTTGCCGCAGTAGACCAACTGCTACACGCCGCACTCACCAGCGGCGGGCGCGACAATATCACGTTGCAAATTATTGAATCTCCATTGCATGACAATCCGCTGCGCAAAGGGTTATTGCAGTGGGTTCCCTATTTGACAGGCAATATTAAAACAGACTCCTGGATTTTTGGCGGCGCTTTGGCATCGCTACTGGGTCTGTTGGTTTACATCACTTATTTTTAACGACTGCTGGCAATTACTTGAAGCAGATAACGTAAAACAGATAAAGAGACCGGTATTGCAGACCGGAATTTAAAATAGAAACGAACTTGATATGGCAATACAGATTCCCGGTTATCGGGTGATACGAAAAATTAATCAAGGTGGTATGTCCACCGTTTACCTCGCGATACAAATTAGCGTGGGGCGAGTTGTTGCATTAAAAGTAATGAATCCGCAACTCAACAACGATCCTGCATTCAGTGAACGCTTCCAACGTGAGGCAACGATAGTCGGCCAATTATCCCACCCGAATATTGTGGCAATTTACGATATAGGCAGACATGAAGATTTAAATTATATCGCTATGGATTATCTTCCCAATGGCTCTGTACACGACAAAATGAGTACAGGTTTAAGTGGTGAAGAAGTTTTGCGGATCATGCGCGAAATTGCCAGCGCACTTGATCACGCGCACGAAAAAGGTTACATCCATCGCGATATAAAACCGGAAAATATTTTATTCCGCTCCGATAACTCAGCCGTATTATCTGATTTTGGTGTTGCACGTGGCGCATCCACTAATTCACGCATGACGCATGTAGGCACTGTAGTAGGTACTCCTCACTACATGAGCCCTGAGCAAACCAAAGGCAACAACGTAGATGGCCGTTCGGATTTGTACAGCCTTGGGGTTGTCTTCTACGAAATGCTCACCGGTACCCTGCCCTACCAAGGTGATGAAGCGGTCACTATCGCACTCAAGCACATCAGCGCACCTATTCCCAAATTGCCTTTGCAATATCTGGCTTATCAAAAAGTATTGGAGAAACTATTAGCCAAAGATCCAGAGCAACGTTTCCAGCGTGGACGTGACTTGATTACTGCAATCGAAGAGTTGGAAACCAATCACCGTGTGCTCAGCACAACGGCCACGCATCCGGCCGATTTGACGGTGATCACCTTAGCTAAAGCATTGGCCTCAGCGACCTATAATGCAGTGCGGTGGCGCTGGAATAAAATTCGCTCGCTTCGCTGGAGCCCCAGCCGTGGCTTTTACCAACGCCCGGCCACAAAAATTACTGAAATTTTTTTCAATGAACAACACACACCCGTGCTCACTGTACGCGCCGAAATTGAAACTAAAATCCATAAAACAGTCACGCCCAAGCAAACTGCATTCACTCGTTTGGGTCTTGGCGCACTACTGCTTGTTTCACTCTGGTGTGGTTTTAGTTTTTGGTATGCACAGAGTTCAGCTCATAAAAATCCTTCATTCGTTGGCAATTTGGCGTTGGCAACTGCAGGTATTTTTATTGACCTGCCCCAGCCTGCCAGTGATACACAACTTACCGTTACCACAATATCCAGCAACTCTGCATCATCAACCGGCACGGTAGACTCGAGCGATGCTCAAAGTGATGCCACAAACATCAATCTGACAAATATCAATCTAACAAACACAGGGACAGAAGTTACCAATACCGACAGTTCGCTCGCCGCGCCCGGTTTACATAGTCTTGATGCAGCGCAACACGAATCAACCACCAGCAGCGCAGCCCCCAGCTATTCACTTACGGTTAGCACAACGCCACGACAAGCGCGTGTACGCATATTGAATATTCCTGAGCGTTATCAGCCTGGCATACTGCTACCCGCTGGCCGTTACCATATTGAAGTCAGTCACCCCGGCTATGACACACAACGCACCTGGGTTGAAATGACTGACCAACATCTCACGCCTGAATTTACGCTCAATGAAAGTATTGCTCCCGGCGATGAAATCAGTAGCCCGGTTGTAGCCTCTATCAAAAGCAAAGGGCCGGAAATGATCAGCATCCCTACGGGCAGTTTTTTTATGGGATACAAAGATGATCCGCTCACTATGCCGGTACACAAAGTCACCATCAGCAAACCTTTCGCGATCAGCAAATATGAAATTACGTTTGATGATTACGAAATATTTGCGCAAACCACGAATCGCCCAATACCTAATGACAATCGTTGGGGGCGCGGCAATCGCCCGGTGATTAATGTGAACTTTGATGATGCGCGCGCCTACGCCAAATGGCTCAGCGAAACGACGGGGAAAAAATACCGGCTCCCTACCGAATCCGAATGGGAATATGTCGCCCGTGCCGACACGCGCTCATTATTCTGGTGGGGTGATGATGTAAAAGATGCAGCAGGCCGTGCAAATTGCCGCCGGGGTTGCAACAGTAAATTTTCGGGATTGTTTGGCGCTAAAACCGCACCCGTGGGTAGTTATCCCGCCAATGCATTTGGTGTGTTTGATACCGCGGGTAATGTTGCGGAATGGGTAGAGGATTGCTTTGCAGATAACTACACATTGCATCCTAAAAATGGACAAGCAATGGTGGTAAAAAATTGTGATGCTCACGTAGTGCGCGGTGGCTCGGCAAAAGACAATGCCGATAGACTTGCCAACCATGTGCGCGATTACCATCGCACTGAAATCTTTGATGCCCACTTGGGCTTTCGCGTGGTGATGGAATTACAGTAATTCCATCACCGACAAATAATCACTGATCGTTTTATCGACTATTCCGCTGCAGTACCGCCACAAACATCGTATCTGAATCTAATTCAGGTACGCCAACCAAGCGCTGGGATTGAAGTGAAAACTGCGGAAACTGTTGTAACAACCATTCAACCTGCTGCTCATTTTCACTCACCTGCCAACTGCAGGTTGCATAAACCAAATGGCCATTTTCCCGCACGGCTGGCACGATGTTAGTTAATAATTGCCGCTGCAGTTGAATCAATTCTTTTGTGTCATCTTCATCAAAGCGCCAACGTGCATCCGGGTTGCGCCGCCAGGTTCCCGCTGAGCTACAGGGCGCATCCAACAATACCCAATCAAAGCCTTTTTGTTGCGCAACTTCTTTGGGTAACCGCAACGGCTCTGTGCCATCCCACGTAAATACACGCACATTAAAAATATCCGCGCGCTTTACCCTGCGCTTTAGTTCCTCCAACTTGTAAGCATGTAGATCGGTTGCAACCAATGCGCCCTTGTTATTCATCCGTGCGCCTATAGCCAGGGTTTTGCCACCTGCACCGGCACAGGCATCCCACACTTTTTGCCCCGGTACTGCAGCAACACTTTGTGCAATATATTGGCTGGCAAGATCCTGGACTTCCACCAAACCCTCTTTATATTCCATTGTGCCCTGAATACCTGCGCCACCCTGTGCCAGCAAATGCTGCTGCTCATCCAGAATGACATTCACACCTTGATTCTGTAACCGGGCGCAAATCGTTTTTACATCGCCCTTTTTTTGTACCCGCAACCACAATGGTGGCGTGGTTACTTGTTGCTGGATAAATTCCTGCAAGGTTTTATCATCCCACCCGGACACTTGTTGGCGCTCATGTAGCAATGCTTTCCACTGTGGACGCAATCCATACCACAGAAAATAAAATGCGCTATCCGGATTTATTTGCAAGGCAATACGATTGAAAAATGCACGGCGCTCCTCTGCATCACGCAGCTGTGCCTGATTTTTTTTTGCTTGATCGCCACCAACACGCAACTGCACCCAATACCAAAATGCAACCGGCGTAATGCTCTGAAGATCCCGCTGATGCCAGGCCAGATCCCACTCATCCCAATTTATGCTGGCATCTTGTTTGTGATAAGCAAACTCCAACGCCGCTGCCAATTGCTGGAAACGCAACGCAGAAAATAGTGCAAGGCTTAATGATGCGCGATCTGCCGGGCTATAGTCCGGTTGTGGGCGAGCGCCTGATTTCGCTGCAGGCCGCAAAGTATTTTTGAGCCATTTATCCAGCGGCATACTACCCGCCACATCCAGCCAATTACGCCACAATGGCACCAGGCGGGAATCCTCATAGTACACAGGGGTCGATTGTTGAGTCATATCAGGGGATGTATCAGAGGAAGAATGCATAAAAAGCGCCGCTATGGGGAATCAAATACAGGACCATAAGATCCCATGAGCAGCGCAGTTTATCAGTGATGCGCAGTGCTTACACCACACGCTTTCATGGTTAGGTCCCTTTCACTGCTCTATACCCCCACCCCATACATTCCATACTGGACGCTAAATGCACGCCTTCACTGCAGTTATGCAAACCAGCCCTTTGATATTTTTAGATTTTTTAACGTTTGGTAATGTTTTGTTTAGTGGTTTGCACAGCTCGCCTTAGGCGATTACAACTAAAACAATAACATTCGCGGAGAAAGATCATGGCAACATTTAACCAGAGGGACATTAATCGTCGCGACCTCTTGAAAGCCTTTGCAGCTGTCGGGCTTGCAGCCAGTGCTCCATCGCTATTTGCCAGCAACTCCCCTAAAAAACGAATTGGAGTCGCGTTGCTAGGCTTGGGTTATTACAGTCGCGATTTGCTTGCACCTGCATTACAACTTACGCAACACTGTTATCTTGCCGGGATTGTTACCGGCTCCCCGGAAAAAATCCCGCTTTGGCAAAAGCAATATGGGCTGCTTGATTACAATATTTATAATTACGACAACATGCATGAGCTGGCGAACAATCCGGACATTGATGTTGTGTATGTGGTAACACCTACAGGAACACACAAAAAATTCACCGAAATTGCTGCCAATGCCGGTAAACACGTGTGGTGTGAAAAGCCCATGGCAATGGACGCAAAAGAATGCCAAGCCATGATTGATGTCTGCAAGAAAAACAAAGTGCAGCTGACCATTGGCTATCGCATGCAGCACGAACAAAATACACAGCGCATTATGCAATTCGCCAAACAAAAACCCTACGGTAATATCCAAACGATTATTGCAGAAGCGGGATACAACGGCACCGGAGCGAGTTATTCCTGGCGCGCCGATCCAAAACTGGGCGGCGGTGCAATGTACGATATGGGCGTTTATCCATTAAATGCTGCACGCTACACCGCCGGCGAGGAACCTGTCGCCGTGACCGCGAGAATGAATTCAACCACTCCCGTGTACAAAGATGTGGATGAAACCACCGAATTTGAATTGGAATTTGCAAGCGGTGCACATGCGAAATGCGCAACAAGTTATGCGCGCTCAATGAATCACTTGCGTGCAGATTGCGAAAAAGGCTGGTACGAATTAAAGCCTTTCCAATCTTATAGCGGAGTACAAGGCCGCACCAGTGATGGAATAATCCTACCGCCTTCGCCCCACAATCAACAGGCGCGACAAATGGATAATGATGCTCTCGCTATTCTCAACAAATCGCCGGTGCTGGTTCCCGGCGAAGAAGGCATGAAAGATATTGTGATACTTGAATCGATTTTTAAAGCCGCTAAAACTGGCAAGCGAGTAGTGTTATAACAGAGTCACCAGCCGTTCCTGAAACCACAACGCCAGAGGGTATGCCGAGATCCAAGCCAATACAAAACGGTTCAAACCAAACAGCACTGCGTTGGCCAAGTGAAAACAACCAGCGCAGATCAATGCTGCAATCAGTGCACTCTGGTAAAAAAGCGCAAGTGGAAATAACAGCTCTGCAACAATCACACACCAGGATGCAAACCATAATAACGTTTTCCGCTCGGACAAGTGTCTGAGCGAATGCGCAACCGGATACGCAGACCACCCAAATACTTCGCGCAAGGCTTTGCCGGATCGCCACTCAGGATTTACCAACTTGACCCAACCCGCTTGAAAATACGACAGAATTAATTGCAGTACTGCATAACCCACTGCAATTTCCTGCCACAAAGTAGAAGGTGCAAGATGCGATAACCCTATACACAACAATACCAACACACTCATGGCATCACTGCCACCGTTATAGGGCCCCCGGAAACGCCAGATCAATAACACACTAGTCAAGAGTAAAGTGCCAGCGATCAATAGCGGAAAAACACCCGCAATTAACAGTACCGCAAGCGCCACGCGCAAAAAAGCCAGCTTTTGTTCAACACCGCGTGCACGCAAAAATTCCAAACTTTGCTGCAAAAATGCAAAGCCCAACATTATTTCCGTTAGCCGGACAGCCAGATCCAATGTCACAATCGTTGCCCCTTATTGGGCAAAGCATAAAAACCGGAATACAACACAACCTCTTCTTTTATCGGCCCTATACAATGGGCTGGCGCATCGTCCGAATAAATAGCGCGAATTCTGAAACACATAAAATGCGCCGGATTTTTTACCGCAATCTCACCTGACTCAATTGCCATGAGCAGGTGCTGCGCAATTTCCTCGCGATAAAAAATATCGCCACCTTCAAATAATCGCTCTGCACAAGAATTCATAAACAAAAGCTCATTCCAGCGCGGGTTATGTGCCAAATGTTTAAGCGCGCTCCAAAGTGATAGCCGTTCATGTAAAGGGCGAAAAGGAATCCACTCCGCTGGCAGGTTTGCCTCGTCTACCGCAAACCCCAGATCAAAACGTGGCGACATGCCCACACTACTGAAGAACCGCCACGACGGGAAAAGTATCGGCAATAATAGTTTTATCATGTTGGTGATTTTCACAGCGAATGTTGCCTTCCCGTAGTTTTCCACCTAAATTGCATTACGTTGAATTTTTGTATGCGCAAGCCAGAGCATTGAATCAAACCCGATGCATCCAATAATAGAGATAATTTTACTAAACACCAAAGGAATACCATGAATCTGTTATCGGCCAAGAACCTGATTAATCCCATTAAATTCATGACCTCACTCTGTATACCTTTCAGCTTTTACTTGGCGAGTACTGCACATGCAGAAATCTATAAATACACCGATGCACAAGGTAAAGTGCATTACTCCGATAAGAAAATCGCTGACTCTGCACAAGCACAAAATCTGAATCTCGGCACTATGCCACAGGCAAAAGCGGTAGAGTCCCTCCCCGCCAAGCGTTACCAAAACACACGCCCTTCCCTGTATTTACTGCGAAGTGAATTAGCATTGGATCAATTAGCTGCACTGCGCAGCCCTGCCAATTTTGCTTATTTTTATTTTGGTGGCGATTGCGTTTCACCTACAGCGGTGAATTATGGGGAATACATTAAACGTTATAAGAACAGCTTGCCCGAGTCAGATGATCTTTATCGCGATGAAGGCCGCGTGTTCGATACTTATAAATTTCGTTCACAGCGCGCCACTTATGCACTCGATAACCCGCAACGCGTTATGGATGAAGAGGGAAATCCACCACTCAAGCTGAATGTGGACATCACAGATATGCGTATTAATGCCTGTACCCAGCGACTTGAGAAAGCCAGTATTTCAGGCAATCTGGATAAAATCAGCGGGTATCATTTTGACAAAGCCAATGTCTGGCTGCAGTTACGAATTACCATCACCCACTCAAGAGATGATGTGGTGCTGCTCAACACTATAGCCGAAGGTTCTGCAAATGAGATCGATGGTTACCCCGGCAACATATCAAGGCTGACAACAGCCGCGTATGAACAAGCCATTACCAATCTTATTGCCAATCCAACGTTTGTTGAGCTGCTTACGCCGAAATCCAAAATCAAAACCGTGACTATCGCTCAACAAGAAACACCGTCCCCAAGCGATAGCGGTGGAATGCTTAGCCGCCTCGCCGACAAACTTCAATTTAATGCGGTAAACAAAGCAAAATTAGCAGAAGCCATGTCATTGGTAAGCCCCGTACGCATCAGCATAGTGCAGTACTATGCTGAAACTGGAAAATGGCCAAGCAGTTTTTCCGATATCGATTTAAGTTCTGGTGACTTGATACAAAAAGATTTAATAGAACAAGCAGAACTGCGTTTAGGTGGGGTATTGCATTTGCGCTTGGACAGATCCACGTTTGGTGAAAATGAAGTATTGCAACTCGTTCCAAAACCCATCATGAATGGCCAATCCATCGATTGGGAATGCCGCACATCATTGGACAAAGCACACTGGGTTGGGGATTGTCAGGGGCTTTGATCGATATAATAAATCAATGGGCGCAATGAATTGCGCCCGATTTACTTTCTATAAACTCAACACACGTTTAAAACTATCGCGATAACGTCGCGACAATATCAACGTGTTTCCTGCCTTCAGGGTGATTTCATGATCCCCCGAATCCAAAGGTTGTACCTGTTGGATTTGATGCAGGTTGACAATACTCGAACGATGGATTCGAACAAAATCAGCAGGCAATAAAGTTTCCAATTTATCCATGGTAATCCGCATAGGATAAATGCTGCCCCGAACATGCAAATTGGCATAATTGCCCGAGGCTTCAACCCATTCAATATCCGCTGTTTTGATTAAAAACTCACGTCCCAACTTTTTAATTAACAGCATCTCCGGGCTTTTCTCTGACTCAGCTTGCTCCGTGCTTGCTTCTGCCATCAAATAACTTGCTTCACCTTGTAAGCGGCGATAAATCAAACGGAAACCAAAAATCACCAGCAACAGGGTCAAATACGTTTGCGCATCTTTTCGATACTCGTATAACAACTCAGATGCAATATTGCCGAAATGGTATTGTTCACCCATCAGCCAGTAACAGAAGTGGCGAATACCCACCATGCCCGCTATATGGGATAACGAAAATGGTAGCGTCAGTAATACATGCAACCCGATACACCACTTCAGCGACAGATTTGCTAACCAACGGTCGTGAATATAAACCCCCACAGGTACTAACAGTAAAATCATAACGGCACTGGAAAACTCCCAAGAAAGAGGTTTCCAAAAAGGAACCTGATGCCCCTCTCGCGTCATTTCCATTAATTTAGTGGTTGCCAATACCAACGCATTACTACCAAACCAACCGCTTAATAAGATCCAACCCCATAACACAGGATGCGCCAAAAAGTGTTGTTGGTAGCGTGCAGATAATGTGTTGCTCATTGTTCTCTCTTTGCGGTACTTATTTTTACTGATGGATAGATTAACTGATTGACCGATAGTTTGAATGATTAAACATTGCCGTCACAGCCTGCTGCCGCTTGTCACAAATTCATGTAGATCAATCACTTGAGCGATCACATCGCGCTGCTGCCGATTAGCATAGCGGTTCAACGTGTATTGCAGGAAGTAAAAATTGATGCCTGAAAAATTACCGACAACCCGATTAACGCCTGATGTAACTCATCGTTTGCATGAATTGGATGGCCTGCGTGTGACCGTATTTGGTCTATTGATCCTGTATCACACGGGCATGCTCTACGTTGCCGATTGGGGTTGGCATTATAAAAGCCAATATCAAAGTGAAGCCTTAGCCAATGTGATGCTCTGGTCAAACCAATGGCGAATGTCATTATTATTTTTTATAAGCGGAGCTGCACTGGCATTATTTTTACCACGCAATCGTGACAACTCTTTTAGTAGAGCGCCGGGTATTAGTAGAGCGCTGGGTAAACGTCTTGGTTACTTATTGTTACCGTTATTCTTTGGCATGCTGGTGGTCGTCGTACCGCAAGTCTATATAGAGGCAAAGTCCCAACACATCATGGAAGAATTGAATTATTGGCAATTCTGGTACGCCTATCTGGATCAACAAAGCGCCAAATTTGAGCAGCACAAAACCTTGGGCAGCATGCACCTCACATGGAATCACCTGTGGTATTTACCCTATCTGATTGTTTATACCTTGATAATGGCAATGCTCTATCCACTACTAATTAGCAAGGCTATGCAACCGGTATGGCGCTGGTTTTCTGCACGGATAACCTTAACAACGATTGTGTTGCTCCCTATCGCTGGTTTTTATCTCAACGGTGCACTGCTCTATACCAATAACCCGGTTACCCACAATTTGGTAGAAGATTGGTTTAACCATGGCCGTTCATTTTTGAGTTTTGTCTTGGGTTTTGCTTTAGTGCAAATTCCCGCCCTTTGGCAAAGTATAAAAACAATCCGCTGGCATTTATTGATCATTGGATTATTAAACTACAGCTACACGCTCTTTGCTTTTCATGGTGGCAAGTTAGTCAGTGGAATGTTAGGCGAAGGATTCATCGCACAGGAAGTGAACGGTCTATTGTGGAGCGCCAACAGCTGGCTTTGGATATTGTGTGTCACCGCTTGGGGGCAACACTGGTTTAACAAACGCAGTCCGTTAATTCGCTATCTGAACTCAGGCATATTTTGTTTTTATATTCTGCACCAGACGTTAATCATCGTATTTGCTTATTGGCTGGCACCACTCACATTAGGCGGTCTTTTTGAGCCGATCGCGGTAATAACACTGGTTATAGCGGGATGTTGGATTTTGTTTGAAATCCTCAAAAAAATACCCGGGCTACGGATAGTGTTCGGCATTAATCCCCACGCCCCACATAAGCCCGGATAGATTCTATTTTTCCATCGCTATCAAGTGTACCCACATCAACAACTTACAAAATCTCTGTGCGGTCAACCATGACCGCAAACTCATCGGCGATGTTTTACTACATCGCCTGCTTCTTTAATTTTTCAATTTCATCGCGCAATTTGGCAGCCACTTCAAATTCCAGATCTTTTGCGGCTTGGAACATTTGTTTTTCCATAAGCTCGATGGTTTTCCAAATATCTTTTGGATTGATCTCAACTTTGTACTTGCCACTGCGTTCTGCAATCGCCAGCGCTTTGTTGCGCGCGCTGCGGCCGCCGGCGCCGGGAACAACCGAACTCTCCATGATGTCAGTAATGTTTTTGTTGATGCCTTTGGGAACAATACCGTGCTGGGTGTTGTGATCAATTTGTTTCTGGCGGCGACGGTCGGTTTCATCAATAGCGCGCTGCATGGAGCCGGTAACCCTATCGGCATACAAAATAGCTTTGCCGTTAACATTGCGCGCCGCGCGGCCGATGGTTTGGATGAGTGAACGGTCTGAACGTAAAAAGCCCTCTTTGTCCGCATCCAAAATGGCGACGAGCGACACCTCCGGCATATCCAAACCTTCACGCAGCAAGTTAATGCCGACCAACACATCGAACTGCCCCAAACGTAAATCGCGGATAATTTCAACGCGTTCAACTGTATCGATATCCGAGTGCAAATAACGCACACGCACACCGTGTTCGCCCAGATATTCGGTTAAATCTTCTGCCATGCGTTTGGTGAGCACCGTAATCAACACGCGATCGCCCTGCTCTACGCGCAAACGAATTTCCGAGAGCACATCATCTACTTGTGTTGTTGCCGGGCGAATTTCAATTTCAGGATCGATCAAACCCGTTGGGCGTACAACCTGCTCAACCACTTGCCCCTGATTTTCTGCTTCGTATTTTCCGGGCGTGGCCGAGACCATAATCATTTGCGGGGCGATGCGTTCCCATTCATCAAAACGCATCGGGCGGTTATCCAACGCGGAAGGCAAGCGGAAGCCATATTCAACCAGCGTTTCTTTGCGCGAGCGGTCGCCTTTGTACATCGCACCGATTTGTGGAATGGTTACGTGACTTTCATCGATGACCAATAAAGCTTCAGGTGGGAGGTAATCAAATAATGTCGGTGGCGGCTCGCCAGGGTTGCGGCCCGACAAATAGCGCGAATAGTTTTCAATGCCGTTGCAATAACCCAGCTCTTGCATCATTTCCAAATCAAAACGCGTGCGCTGTTCCAAACGCTGCGCTTCAACCAGTTTGTTGTTTTCGCGCAAATATTCCAAACGCTCGCGCAATTCTTCTTTGATGTTTTCAATCGCATCCAGAATTTGCTCGCGCGGCGTTACGTAGTGGGATTTTGGATAAATGGTAAATCGAGGAACCTTATAAAGCACTTCGCCGGTAAGCGGATCAAAAATTGAAATTTGTTCAACTTCATCATCAAACAATTCAATGCGCACCGCTTCAATATCAGAATCGGCCGGATACACATCAATCACCTCTCCACGCACGCGGTAAGTCGCACGCGCAAAATCCATATCGTTGCGCGTGTATTGCAACTCGGCAAGGCGGCGCAAAATTTGGCGCTGGTCAATTTTTTCGCCGCGCACAATATGCAGCAACATTTTCATGTAGGCATCGGGATCGCCCAAACCGTAAATCGCCGATACCGAGGCAATAATAATCGCGTCTTTACGCTCCAATAAGGCTTTGGTGGCGGATAAGCGCATTTGCTCGATGTGCTCGTTTACCGCGGAATCTTTTTCAATAAATGTATCCGATGAAGGCACATAGGCTTCCGGCTGGTAGTAGTCATAGTAGGAAACAAAATATTCCACGGCGTTGTTCGGAAAAAACTCTTTGAATTCCCCGTAGAGCTGAGCAGCAAGCGTTTTGTTATGCGCCATGATCAGTGTGGGGCGCTGCACTTGTGCGATCACATTGGCGATAGTGAATGTTTTGCCCGAACCGGTAACCCCCAACAAAGTCTGATGCGCAAGGCCAGCTTCTATACCCTGCACAAGCCCCGCAATAGCAGCAGGTTGGTCGCCCGCAGGCGCAAATTCACTGTTAACAACAAATTGTTTGGACATAAAGACTCAATACTGTGCTGAAAAACGTGATTGTAGCGAAATACTGGTTAGACTAGAAAACCAAGTAGAGGTTTGCAGCCTAATCCCCAACACTGACAATGCCTGTCAGTAGCCAAAGGAGATCCCTATGAACGAGTTTCGCATCGAACACGACAGTATGGGCGAGGTTCAAGTACCCAAAAACGCCCTCTATGGTGCCCAAACCCAGCGCGCACTCAACAACTTCGCTATTAGCAGCCTTACCCTGCCCCCGCGCTTTATCCAAGCGGTTGTGCAAATTAAAAAAGCCGCTGCGATCACGAATCAACAATTGGGCTTACTCGACAGTGATCTGGCGTGGGCGATCGTCAGTGCATGTGACTCTATTTTGGCTGGCCACTACACCAATCAGTTCCCCGTCGATGTATTCCAAACGGGCTCAGGCACCAGCACCAATATGAATGTGAATGAGGTGATCGCCCATATCGCCAGCGACCTTGCGGGGCAACCAGTACATGCCAATGATCTGGTCAACATGAGCCAGAGCTCCAACGACACTATACCCAGCGCCATCCATGTCAGCGCTGCCCTGGCACTCAAACAACAACTCTTTCCCGCGCTGGAGGAACTTCACACCAGTATGCTCGGCAAAGCCGAGGCCTTGGCTGATGTTGTAAAAACCGGCCGCACTCATTTAATGGATGCCATGCCGCTCACCTTTGGACAAGAAATTAACGGCTGGGCCAGCCAGATCGAAAGCAACTATGTGCGTTTGCAAATGTTGTTGCCGCAACTATTACGTTTGGCGCAAGGCGGTACAGCAGTGGGAACAGGGATCAATGCACATCCGGAGTTTGCAGAAACCTTTGCAAACCATTTAGGTGAGGCAACCGGATTGGCATTTACTACCGCCGATAATTTTTTTGCGCACATGAGTTCGCAAGACACAGCGGTCGCTATCTCTGGTCAACTAAAAACACTCGCCACCAGCTTAATGAAAATCGCCAACGATTTGCGTTGGATGAATTCAGGCCCACTCGCAGGCTTAGCAGAAATCAGCTTACAGCCATTACAACCTGGATCATCGATTATGCCGGGAAAAGTGAATCCGGTAATTCCAGAGGCAGTGTGCATGGCCTGCGCGCAAGTGATGGGGAACGATGTCAGCATTGGCATTGCAGGGCAATCCGGCAACTTCCAATTGAATGTGATGTTGCCATTAATCGCCTATAACCTCTTACAGTCGATTGAATTGCTGAGCAACGCCAGCAACGAACTTGCCGATAAAACAATCGCCACATTTAGTGTCAACACGCCGAATGTGCAAAGAAGCCTCGCGCAAAATCCGATTTTAGTCACTGCGCTCAATCCCATCATTGGTTACGAAAAAGCAGCGGTCATCGCCAAAAAAGCCTACAAAGAAGGCCGGGCAATTATTGATATCGCACAAGAAGAAACTGATTTAACCCGTGAGGAATTGGAAGCGCTATTGAATCCGGAAAAATTAACGCGCGGCGGATTATAATTTTTAATAACTGGACTATTGAGGAATAATCCATAATGGATTTTGCGTTAGATGTATTGGTATTTCTATTCTTTGCAGCCGCAGTGGCCGGCTTTATGGACACGCTTGCAGGCGGCGGCGGTTTGATTACCATTCCTGCACTGGTTGTTTCTGGCGTTCCGCCTTTGGCAGCGCTGGGCACCAATAAATTCCAAAGCAGTTTTGGTTCTGGCACATCGAGTTTTTTATTATTTAAACGTAAAAAAATTCACTGGGCGGAAATGCGCCCCATGATGATCACTGCATTTATCGGTTCAGCGGTTGGCACACTGGTGGTACAGTTTATCGACGCAGCTGTATTGGGATTTGTAATTCCACTCGTGCTGATCATTATCGCCGTGTATTTTATTGCCGCACCCTATTTAAAACTGGATTCAGGGCAGCCCAGAATATCTAACGCGCTTTATCAAAAAACGGTCATTCCTGCCATTGGGGTTTACGATGGTATGTTTGGTCCTGGCACTGGCTCTTTTCTGGCACTAGCGGGCGTTAGTTTACGTGGACTGGAATTAATCAAGGCAACCGCCATGGCGAAACCACTTAATTTCGCCACCAACATTGCATCGCTGATTGTTTTTATTTTAGCGGACCAGGTTATGTGGATGGCCGGTTTTGCCATGATTGTTGGGCAAATACTTGGAGCCTGGATGGGATCGCACTATCTCTTTAGAGTGAATCCGAAAGTATTACGCCTACTCATAGTGACAATATGTTTTATTATGCTCGGCAATTATTTTTATAAAACCCTGCCGTAAAGCCCGGCATGAAAACCAAGCACACTTTTAATTAAAAAAACCGGAATAAAAAATAACGAAAATTAAATACGAGCACTCAAATCCGTATTTTATTGTTCACATCACGATTTTCAGAAATAGGCCTTTGGTCGATCACATCCCTACCCGCTTTACTCATCCGGTCATACAGCACCACATGAACCGTCGCCGCCAAATTCATGCAACCAATGGTGGGGATGTACACCACGTGATCGCACGCGTCCAGAATTTCTTTTTTTAATGAACCATCTTCCGGGCCAAAAATATAGTACGCCTGCTCCGGGTGAACAAAATCCATCAGGGGTGTTGCACCTTCAATCAACTCAATTGCGACCCGTTTTATACCATTGGCAGGTTCATTATCAGTAGATACACGATGGATAGGTGCTTCCGGTAAATTATCAACATGCGTTAAAGGAATTTTACTTTGCGCATTTTTGGTATCCGTCGCAAATTTCCGGGCACGTTCAAAACGGGTACCAGAATAAAAAACGGCATCTACTTCAAAACAACCTGCCGCGCGCATGACCATGCCGACATTAGTTGGGCTTTTAGGATTAACCAAGCCAATATACGCAGAGGTTTTTTGCATTAAAAATTCCAGCCAGTATTACGAAAGACGCTGTTTGAAATCGCTGTAACCAAATTCGCGGATAATATCCAGCTCATTTGTGCGAGAATCCCAAACAGCAATTGAAGGCAAATTAATGCCATTAAACGTAGTGGTTTTTACCATGGTGTAGTGCGCCATATCATCAAACATCAAACGCTGGCCAATTTGCAAAGGCTGCGTAAATGAATAGTCGCCAATCACATCACCGGCCAAACAAGTCATACCGCCTAAACGATATGTGTGGGCAAATTCATTTGGTAAACCTGCACCTAAAATATCTGCACGATACGGCATCTCCAGTACATCGGGCATATGACAGGTTGCCGAGGTATCCAATATCGCTTGCGCCATGCTGTTCCAGGTGATGTCCAATACTGCTGTCACCAACACACCACTGCGGATCGCAACCGCTTCACCTGGTTCCAGGTACACTTGCAGATCGTAATTCGCCTGAAAATTTTTGAGCATATCGATTAAATCATCAACCTGATAATCTTCACGCGATATATGGTGACCACCGCCAAAATTTATCCAGCTAATGTGCCTGAAATATTTGCCAAATTTTCTAACGACTGCACTCAATGTGCGATCAAGCGGTGGCAGATCTTGCTGACACAGCGTATGAAAATGAAAGCCGGATATCCCCTGCAAGAAAGACGAATCAACTTCTATAGCGGCATCCAGCGCTGCAATAGGAACGCCCATACGCGAACAAGGCGCACAGGGATCGTACAATGGCGTTGTACCTTCCGAGTGCTCAGGATTAATACGCAAACCAAATTGCAGCTCCGGCCGACGCTGCTGTGCTGCTAACGCCATCGTTTTAAATTGCACCCATTGCGATACAGAATTAAATACCACATGGTCAGCCACTTCCAAAATTTGCTTGAGGTCACTCTCTTTGTACGCTGCAGAATAACAATGCACCTCACCACCGAATTCTTCACGGCCCAACAGCGCCTCATGCAAACCGCTGGCGCAGGTTCCGGAAAGATACTCACGAAATAAAGGCGCAAGACTCCAACAAGAAAATGCCTTGAGCGCAGCCAACACTTTTGCTCCACTTTCACGCTGAACACGGTGCAAAATTTTTAAATTATCTTCCACTGCCGCTTTGTCGATCACAAAACAAGGTGACGGCACACGTGCAGGATTAAAGTGGGTAAAGTATTCGCGTTTATTCATGGATCACGCCAGTTGGAATTCGCTATAGACAGCTGAGGTTCGGTATAGGCCTGTTGGGGTTCGTCCCTCACCCCAACCTACGCATATGTTTATTGACGGTAACGATTATTTATTGATTGCGCTGGGATCCACTTCAACAACCTGCCAAGGCAAACCGTATTTATTCAAGTCTTCCATAAAAGGATCAGGATCGTATTGCTCCATGTTCCATACGCCAGGCTTTTTCCATTTACCTTCCAGAATCATTTTTGCCCCGATCATGGCCGGCACACCGGTGGTGTAAGAAATCGCTTGGGATTTTACTTCGCGGTAGCATTCCTGATGATCACATACGTTATAAACAAACATAGCGACGGGTTTGCCATCTTTGAGGCCTTGTGCGAAACATCCAATGCAGGTTTTACCTTTGGTTAAAGGGCCAAGGCTCGCAGGATCAGGTAACAATGCTTTCAAAAATTGCAGCGGTACTATTTCGCGACCTTCAAACATAATGGGTTCAATGCCGGTCATGCCCACATTGCCCAACACTTCCAAATGCTTTAAATAATTGTCAGAGAACGTCATCCAAAAACGCGCACGTTTAATTTCCGGAAAATGTTTTACCAGAGATTCAAGCTCTTCGTGGTACATCATGTAGATTTTTTTGGGGCCAATTTCTGCCGGGAAATCAAACACCTGATTAACCGACAACGGCGGTGTTTCTACCCACTGACCACTTTCCCAATAGCGGCCGTTCGCTGTTACTTCACGGATATTAATTTCAGGATTGAAATTGGTTGCAAACGGCAAACCATGATCACCCGCATTACAATCGATAATATCCAGATAATGAATTTCATCGAAATAATGTTTTTTCAAATAGGCGGTATACACATTAGTTACACCGGGATCAAAACCGGAACCCAACAGAGCCGTTAACCCTGCATTTTTAAATTTATCCTGATATGCCCACTGCCATGAGTATTCAAATTTCGCGGTATCCAGCGGTTCATAGTTAGCCGTATCCAGATAGTCCACTCCGGTTTCCAAACAGGCATCCATAATGGTGAGATCCTGATACGGCAAGGCAACGTTAATGACCAGATCGGGTTTTTCAGCATTAATCAATGCAACCAGCTCAGGCACATTATCGGCATCTACCCGTGCCGTTTTAATGGGGCGATTTAATTGCGCGGCAATTGCTTTGCATTTTGATTCAGTGCGGCTTGCCAGAACAATCTCTGAAAAAACCTCAGGTAGCTGTGCGCATTTATGCACTACAACACCACTTACACCACCTGCACCAATGATCAGCACTTTTGCCATGTTTAGTCTCCCACTAAGGTAAAAATTTATTTCTCAAAATAGGTATAGCCACGTAGGCCTTCTGAATAGGCCGCAAGCATGTCCTGGCGATCAGCAACACTGATAACACCATCGCGCACTGCCTGCTCTGCAGTTTTACGAAATTGCTCATAAAGCGAATTTGGTTTGTATTCAACGTAGCTCAACACATCCGCAATACTGTCACCATGCAACTCGTGGACAAAATCAATGCTGTTGTCTGCATTGATACGCACACTGGCAACATTGGTATCGCCAAATAAATTATGTAAATCGCCCAGTGTTTCCTGATATGCACCCACCAGAAAAACACCGAGATAATATTCTTCTCCCGCCTTGATTGGATGTAAGGGCAATGTAGTTGATTCACCTTCTGCCGTCGCAAACCGCTGCAACTTTCCATCGCAATCACAAGTTAGATCAGCAATGATGGCTTGGCGGGTAGGCTCTTCATCCAAGCGATGAATAGGCATCACTGGAAAAATTTGACCTATTGCCCATGAATCAGGCAAAGATTGAAATACACTGAAATTGCCGTAATAAATATCGGCCAATAACTTCGGCAAGCTTTCCAACTCAGCGGGGATGCGTTTCATATTGGGCAATTGCGCTGCAATTTTTTGTAATGCTGCAAGATAAATATTTTCACCCAACACCCGATGCCGCAAACTGACATCGCCGGAGTGAAAAAGATCGCGAATTTTGTCGCGATAGTACATCACGTCGTTATACGACTCTTGCAAATTGTCCAAACGAATAATGGAAAGTGTATGCCAGAGATTTTCTATCATTTCATGGCAGCCAGCCGGCAAAGTCTCAGGCATTGCCGTTGGCTCAAAATGAGTGACATCAAGGATGTTAAATAACAACACCGATGTGTGGGCAACCGTCGCCCGGCCTGACTCGGTAACAATAGTTGGATGTGGAATTTGGTGTTCATCCAAACTTTCCTGGATAGCTTCAACCACATCAATACAATATTCTTTTACTGAATAATTTCGACTGTGCCCGTTGGTGCTGCAGGTACCATCATAATCAATCGCAAGGCCGCCGCCCAAGTCAAGATAACCCAGGGGCGCACCCTCACCCACCAACTCAATGTAATAACGGCAGGCTTCCAACACACCCGCACGTATGCTGCGAATATTGGGAATCTGCGATCCTAAATGAAAATGCAGCAACTGAAAGCAATTTAATAAATTGGCCTCACGCAACGTATCAATAACCGTTACCAGCTCATTGGTATTTAACCCGAATAAACTGCGGTCGCCACTGTCCTCACTCCAATGCCCCTCTACTTTGGTTGATAATTTCAACCGCACACCAATCAATGGTTCAACATCCATCGCACGGCTGCGCTCGATAACCGATTGCAACTCACTGAGAGTTTCCAATACAAAAAAGACTTTGAAACCTAATTTGCGTGCTTGCAACCCCAAAGAAATAAATTCTGCATCTTTGTAGCCGTTACAAATAATTAAACTATTTCGGTTGGTTAACGTAGCCAATGCAATCATCAGTTCCGCTTTACTACCCGCTTCCAAGCCATGGTTGAAACGTTCACCGAAACGTGCGATCTCGGCAATAACATGACTCTGTTGGTTTACTTTGATGGGGAATGCACCGCGATATTGGCCACGGTAGCCGCTCGCTTCTATCGCTTGGGAGAAAGAATCGTTGAGGATGCCAATACGGGAATCGAGAATGTTTTCAAGGCGCAACAATACCGGCATTTGCAGTCCACGCTGCTGCAGCCCATCGACAATCTCCATTAAAGAGACACTGGCATCACCTTCTGCACCGGGTGCACGTACGAGAACCTCCCCCTTGTCAGAAACGCCAAAGTAACCATTACTCCATTCATCAACCCCATAAAGCTCGGCTGATTTACGTGCGGACCATTGGCCTGCTGATTCGGAAGTATTCAATATATTCACTCTTACTGTGTGCGAACCCCCCCTGAGTAGAAGGTCCGGTGAATAGAAAGCGGGATCAATACGCGCCTAAAACCGCAAAAATGGCGCGCAATTGTCCACATTTTTGATGAAAAATAAAGGCTTACTGCAGGATGGGCTATTTTTTGTACGAAAAATTTTACTCTACTATCAGCACACTGCCACACTGATAGCGCTGATGCAGGTTATTTTTGCTCCAAATAACGTATTAACGTACCCATGTTGCGGATATAAGTACCGGTAGAAATTCCCATAACCGGCTTTTTAACAGGAAAAGGCGATGTATCCCATTCATCCCCCACCATGGTATTGGCGTAACGATTGCTATTATTTTTATTCCCCTTTGGCGTGCCGCGATAAGGATTGGTGGTGTAATACAAAGGCGCTGGCCAATAACCATGGGAATTAAGGCTATCGAGCAGTGTTTTAACCTCTCTTTGCAGACTTACTGTAGATGCGCCTGCTTTTTCAACCTGCATACGTAAGTTCAAATCTGAAAAACTGACTTTGTCGAGTGTGAAATATTTTGGCAATTCAATCTGCGACAACTCACGCAAGGGTGAATGACGATTTACTTCATTGACAGGAATGGCCAATACGCTGCGATACGCCTCGCGTAGCTCACTAAGAGGTATAGTGGCCGCTGATTTGTAATGCGCCAGCATGTTGCCTTGCGTGTGATCCAAATAATATTCGCCCGTTGTGACATTAGTACCACGTCTGTGCGTATAAATCGCTTTTCCAGTTTCAAGCTCAATGAATGCCGGATGTGTGCGGCCTTCCAGTAGTGCGGTATCTTTAGTGGTTAAGGAATCAAGCCAGTCTAATGCCTCTGGAATACGTGCGAGAAATTTTGTTTCACCAGTCAATCGATAAAACTTAATCAGTTGCTTGATATTTTCTGCAGTTGTCGGTGTATGCAAACTGCGCGGCTCATATGAGCGTGCGGAGGCTGGCTGTAGCTCTGTTGTATATTGCAGTGCCCAACCAGGATGTGGTTGCCCCTGTTGTGTAACGATAAATGCATTCATCGCACGAATGATAGGCTCCCGCACACGAGTCTCACCTAATGTTTGGTAGCACATTAATAAAAAATCAATATTCTCTGCGGCGACATCATCGTTAAAGGTAATAAACGATGAATAATCCTGACCCTCAATTCGAGAAGATTTTTTAATTAACGGAAAACGCTGCGGCCAACCGCCGATGGGATATTGGCTGTTTAATACAAAATCAATTGCCTTATAGAACGGCTCTCGATAAATTGCATCACGCTTCTCCAGATACAATCGCAATAAAAACTTTGCTGCTTCTGCAGTACCTGAATCATCAAACGTTGCATTACCGTAGTAATGTTGAAACTCTTCCAATCGCCAGGCATTTTTACCAATTGTTGCGTACCACTCTTTTAACGATGCTTCTCCTGCGTAATCCGCCACATAATTCCATCCACCACTCGGGTGTTGTGCAAATATAATTGCCGTCGCAATTTTTTGTGCAGCTTGATAATAAAATTCATCGCGTGTAGCGTGATAGGCATCTAACATAAGATGCCCCACACTTGCTGTGCCGGGCGGTTGCATCCAAATCATTGTGCGCCGCGCTTCAAGTTCTCCCCACTGCCGTGAAAAATCGGGCAAATAAGACCACACAAAACCGCCGCGATAACTGGCTTTTTCCAGCATAAACTGACTAGCCGTTTTCATCGCGTAAAGCACTTGCTCACGCTCTACCGATTCAGCGTGAATATGGTGACTTGATAAAATGATAGCAATCGATGTAATTATCCAGCGGATTTTGAACATAGCCAGTCTCTTCTTTCTTTCGATAAAAACATAATGTTTTATCATGTGCGATTAGAAATTTTTATAACGAAGGACGACCAAACAGCACTTGCCGAAATTATATTTATAAATGGATCATAGACTGAATGAGACAGCATTGGCACAGGTTTAACTTTTTTTAGCGAATGCATTAACCAATAAACAACTGCGGAAAAAGCCCTTTAATGCCTCCCGCAATAAACTCTACTGCAATTGCCGCTAACAACAGACCCATTACTCGCGTAGACATCACAATACTGCGCTTACTTAAGTGCTGACGAAACCAGGGTAAAAATTTAAAGCATAACCACAGCGAACCGCTGACAAGCAAAATACAACCGGTGATCGCTACATAATGCAGAATAGAATTGGATTGGTGCGCGTAAACAATGACTGCACTCATAGCACCCGGCCCGGCAAGTAACGGCATCGTCAAGGGAACCAATGCAATGGTTTCATCTTGCGCCGCTTCAATGTCCTCGGGCGAATGCCCTCTGGACTGTAACATCGTCAAGCCCATTAACAGCAGAATAATGCCACCTGCGCAGCGAAATGCATCAATGCTGATTCCAAATGCCCAAAGGATCCATTCACCAAGTAATAACGCAACCATCAACGCTGCAAAAACAGAAATAATCGTAAGGCGAGCTGTTTTACCCTGTTGTTCATCGCTTTGATGGACTGTTAGCGCGATAAATACCGGAATAGCGCCGAGTGGATCGACAATCGCCAAAAGACTGATAAGAAATTTGCTGTATTCAGTAATTTCCAGCATGAGCATCACCTACCATAAACCTATCCAAAGTTTAGGTGTTAATTTGCAGACTTGCGTAGCAAGTTATGCTCATTTGCAGACTTATTCATGCTCATCGGTAAACAAAGTGTATTGCGCAGATGCCTCTGTAACACTCTTGTGGGCGATACGTTTGGATTTTTTATTACGCAAGCGTGAACCGTGCTTTTCCAATACCAACCGTGATTGTTCACGCCCTCCTTCACTGGCTCGGATTGCCGCAATTTCCGCTTTCATTTGCCTCACATTATGTTCGGAATTCACCACAGCAGGTGTATACCCGGGAAGGGGCATATCCGTGTGCAGTGCAATTTGCCTCGCCGAAAATCGCCGCAGCTCCGGCACCCAGCGATACACAAATTGGCATTCAGGATCTTGATCCATCAATTGTTTTAGCGGGTTATACACACGCAAACTATTAATGCCCACAATCGCAGCTTGCATTTGCACTTGGGAAAAATGAATTCCAGGCTCATAGTCTACAAATAATTTTGCCAGCGGGTACTGCAAGTCACGCCAATGAATATGCAAACCAAAACAAGCAAAATTAACCAGCATAGCCCGCATCCGGAAATTGAGAAAACCGGTTGCTTGCAGGCAGCGCATACAGGCATCAATCAACGGAAAACCGGTTGCACCGTTCACCCAGGCTTGCAAGCGCGATTTATCATCCGTGTAATTTATGCTGTCGTAAGCAGGGTTTAATGCACGAAACTCCATTTGACTGGCAGATTCGAGACGCTGCACGAAATGATCCCGCCAAAACAAACGGGAACTAAAACTCTCCAGACTTTTTTGCCATCGCTGCAACAATTGATCATCAGGAGTGATTTCAAGTTGTTCCTCAAGTTCATGCAAACGCTGTTGCAAGCGCGAAAAAATTCGCCGCAAACTGACAGTTCCCCATGCAATATGTGGAGAAAATCGTGAGCCATAAAAAAACGCTTTGTTGGGCGAAGAAATTCCACCGCGATACCCCAGCCCCCGTTCGTGCAGAAAGCTATCCAACGCACGTTGTGCACGCCGTTCATTGACTTGCTGAACACTGCTCCACTGAACCTGTGAATCTATTAAGTCGGGCGCTAGTTGCGAAAGTAACGGGATATAAAAATGCGGAGAAAAATGTTGCATGTCAGGTTGCGGGATATGCGAAGGAGCGGCTAGAGGTTGTGATTCCAACAATCGTTGTGCAATAAAATGTTGGCGTTTGTCGCGCGAGCTTAAACGACGAACCACACTGGACTGGGGTAATTCCCGCCAGATCACGTTGCTTTCAATACACCAGCTAGCGACTTTTTTGTCGCGCTGAAAGGTGATATCAGCACCGGTTTCTTCATGAGAAAAAATATGTGTAAACGCAAATTGCTTTCGCAACCACTCCAGCCCCTCGGGAAGATCCTGGTGAATAACCAACAATTCCGCCCCGCGTAAGCGCAGGTTGTGCTGCAACTCTACTAAAGCACAGAGTTGTGCGTGCAAATGAAATGCCGATGCGTCATATGCGCGATAAACACGCGGCTCCAAAAAATACACTGGGATAACGAAAGCGCACTGGGTAAGTGCTGCACCCAAAGCAGAGTTATCATCCAATCTAAAATCGCGCTTAATCCACCAGAGAGCAATCATAAAGAGCAACCAATACTAGATCAGGCCTTTACGTATAAAACGCAACTTTCGATTACGTAAAAATAAAAAAGGCGATCCGAAGATCGCCTTTTTACAGAAACTTGATCAGGCATTACCGATCAATAATTTCTTACCAGCCAGTGATTTCTTTCAGTGCTTTACCGATGTCAGCCAAGCTCTTAACAGTTTTCACGCCAGCATCTTCCAGTGCAGCAAATTTCTCGTCAGCAGTACCCTTACCGCCAGAAATAATCGCACCAGCGTGACCCATACGCTTACCAGCAGGTGCAGTTACACCAGCAATGTAAGATACAACAGGCTTGGTCACGTTAGCTTTGATGAAAGCGGCAGCTTCTTCTTCCGCAGAACCACCGATCTCACCAATCATAACGATGGCTTCAGTTTGTGGGTCAGCTTGGAACAGCTTCAGGATGTCAATGAAGTTAGAACCTGGAATTGGGTCACCACCAATACCAACACAAGTAGATTGACCAAAACCGTAGTCAGTGGTTTGTTTCACTGCTTCGTAAGTCAAAGTGCCTGAACGCGAAACAATACCTACTTTACCTGGCTTGTGGATGTGGCCTGGCATGATACCGATCTTGCACTCGCCCGGAGTGATAACACCTGGGCAGTTAGGGCCAATCAAACGCACGCCCAACTCGTCACACTTCACTTTAGCGTCAAGCATATCAAGGGTAGGAATGCCTTCTGTAATACAAACGATCAACTTGATGCCGCCATTAGCTGCTTCAAGGATAGAGTCTTTACAGAAAGGAGCCGGAACGTAGATTACTGATGCTTCTGCACCAGTAGCTTCAACAGCTTCTTTAACAGTATTAAAAACTGGCAAACCAAGATGAGTTTGACCGCCTTTACCAGGAGTCACACCACCAACCATTTTGGTGCCGTAAGCAATCGCTTGTTCGGAGTGGAAAGTACCTTGCGAACCAGTGAAGCCCTGACAGATTACTTTGGTGTTTTTGTTAATTAAAACGCTCATTCTTTTTCCCCTTATTGGTTCGCCGCCGCTGCAACCACTTTCTTGGCTGCGCCAGTCAAGTCGGTATCGGCAATGATATTCAGGCCGCTTTCGCCCAGCACTTTAGCGCCCAGCTCAGCATTGTTACCTTGCAAACGAACAACAACAGGTACTTTTACACCAACTTCCTTCACAGCACCGATTACGCCTTCTGCAATCATGTCGCAGCGAACGATACCACCGAAAATGTTGATGAATACTGCTTTTACTGCAGTGTCAGACAGGATGATTTTGAATGCTTCAACAACGCGCTCTTTAGTCGCGCCACCACCTACGTCGAGGAAGTTAGCGGGTTGGCCACCGTGCAGCTTAACGATGTCCATAGTGCCCATTGCCAAACCAGCGCCATTAACCATACAACCGATATCGCCACCCAGAGCAACGTAGTTCAGCTCCCATGAAGCAGCATGAGCTTCACGTGGATCTTCTTGTGATGGATCTTGCAATGCTTTCAACTCTGGGTGACGGTACAGGGCGTTACCATCTACAACCAGTTTGGCATCCAGGCAGTGCAGATTGCCTTCTGGAGTAATTACCAGTGGGTTAACTTCAACCAGTGCCAGATCTTTCTCTTTAAACAGTTTTGCCAGGTTTACAAAGATGTTTACGAATTGATTGATTTGCTTGCCTTCCAGACCCAGTTTGAAGGCCAACTCACGACCTTGGTAAGGTTGTGCTCCAACCAACGGGTCAATAGTCGCTTTCAGAATTTTTTCTGGCGTTTCGTGGGCAACTTTTTCAATCTCAACGCCACCTTCAGTAGATGCCATAAACACGATACGACGTGAGGAACGATCTACCACTGCACCCAGATAAAGCTCTTTAGCAATATCAGTGCAGGTTTCAACCAAAATACGGCTTACCGGTTGGCCTTTTTCATCAGTCTGGTAGGTCACCAAATTCTTGCCCAACCACTTTTCAGCAAAGGCTTTGATTTCTTCTTTGGTTTTTACCAATTTCACACCGCCCGCTTTACCGCGGCCACCGGCGTGAACTTGCGCCTTCACAACAAACTCTGAAGCGCCTAATTGATCAGCAGCAGCAACAGCTTCTTCAACAGTTGCGGCAGCAATGCCTTTAGATACAGGCAAACCATATTGGGCAAACAGTTGCTTACCCTGATACTCGTGCAAATTCATGGTGTAGTTCCATTTGACGATGGTTGGTCAAGCGACTTAGAACACTTACCAACTTGGGTTATCGATGGAGGTAAACCTTATGAGTTTACCTCCGCCTAAAAAACGAGGACTCTATGGTTCTCTTAACGCTTCTTCTTGTTGGCAATGTGGATGGCATGGCCATGCACCGCCAGGGCTGCTTCGTGGATTGCTTCAGACAGGGTTGGGTGACCAAACACCATCATACCCAGATCTTCTGCACTCGAACCGAATTCCATTGCAATTGCCACCTGCTGAACCAGATCTGCCGCGCTTGGGCCAACAATATGAGCCCCCAGGATGCGATCAGTTTCTGCATGAGCAATAATTTTTACTAGACCGTGGCTTTCGTTAGCTGCCATTGCACGACCGCTGGCCGCAAATGGGAAAGTACCAACATTATAAGGCTCACCAGACGCTTTCACTTGCTCTTCTGTTTTACCGACAGAGGCAACTTCAGGGTGGGTGTATATCACGTTTGGAATAATGTCGTAGTTGATTTGTGATTTTTGACCCGCGATACGCTCGGCAACCATCACACCTTCTTCGGAACCTTTGTGTGCGAGCATTGGACCGCGCACTACGTCACCAATTGCCCATACGCCCGGTGCATTGGTTTCACATTGCTCATTAACAAAGATGAAACCGCGCTCGTCCAAATTAACACCAGAATCAGCAGCCAATAAACCTTCGGTATAAGGGCGACGACCCACGCACACGATCAGTTTATCGAAAGTTTCCTGCTGCTCTTTACCATCGTTATCCTGATATGTAACAACGACTTCTTTGCCATTTACTTTTGAACCAGTCACACGCGAGCTGGTGCGGATATCCAAACCTTGTTTAGTGAGGATTTTTTGTGTTTCTTTGGCAATTTGCTGATCCATCAGACCCAGAAATGAATCCATGGCTTCGAGTACAACCACTTTGGAGCCGAGACGATTCCATACAGAGCCCAATTCCAAACCAATCACACCACCGCCAATTACACCCAAACGTGCAGGTACTGATTGGAATTCCAAGGCACCAGTTGAGTTAACAATTACATCATTATCAACAGGAGCAACCGGGATATTAATCGGGTAAGAACCAGAAGCAAGAATCACGTGATTCGCTTCAAGAATAGTCACTTTACCTTCGTGATCAGTCACTTCAACTTTTTTACCCGCCAACAATTTACCGGTACCAAATACACTGGTTACACCGTTAGCTTTAAATAAACCAGCAATACCACCTGTCAGATTTTTGATGATTTGGTTTTTACGCGCAATCATCGAGGGAACATTGATTTCAACGCCTGATGTGGTAATACCGTGAACAGCAAAATCATCTTTTGCTTCATGATATTTGTAAGAGCTATCGAGCAGAGCCTTGGAAGGAATGCAGCCCACGTTTAAGCAAGTTCCACCATTAACACCCTTGCCTTCTTCATTGCGCCACTTTTCAATACACGCGGTCTTCAGACCAAGCTGCGCAGCACGAATTGCAGCAACATATCCTGCTGGGCCGGAACCTATAACGACCACATCAAATTTTTCAGACATAACAATGTTCCTAAATTATTAACCGTCGATTACAACCTTGTGAGCAGTAACCCTTTACATGAAAAAACGCCCCTGGGTTGCCAGGAGCGTTTCAATACAACAATTAGATTTCAAGCAAAATGCGAGCAGGATCTTCAAGCAGGTCTTTGATGGTTACCAAAAATTGAACCGCCTCTTTACCATCCAGCAGACGGTGATCATAAGATAATGCCAAATACATCATTGGCAGAATTTCTACTTTTCCATTCACCGCCATTGGGCGCTCTTGAATTTTGTGCATACCTAAAATGGCTGACTGCGGTAAATTCAAGATCGGTGTAGACAAAAGTGAGCCGAACACACCACCGTTAGTGATAGTGAAGGTACCGCCAGACATTTCTTCAATACCGAGCTTGCCATCACGGGCACGCAAACCAAAATCGCGAATTGTGTTTTCGATTGTTGCCAAGCTCATGTTTTCTGCGTTGCGCAATACCGGAACCACCAGCCCCTTATCAGTAGATACAGCAACACCGATATCCTGATAACCGTGGTATACGATATCGTTGTTGTCGATAGAAGCATTAACTGCCGGGAAACGACGCAACGCTTCAGCTGCCGCTTTTACGAAAAAGCTCATAAAACCCAAACGTGAACCATTATGGGCTTTCTCAAATTGGTCTTTGTATTTTGCGCGCAGTGCCATCACTGGAGCCATATTCACTTCGTTAAAAGTAGTGAGCATTGCAGTAGTGTTGGAGGCTTCAAGTAGACGCTCGGCAATACGTTTACGCAAGCGAGTCATGGGTACACGTTTTTCAACACGATCTCCCACAGCTTCGATGACAGCAACTGGGGCAGCAGATGCCGCCGGGGCACTGGCTGGAGCAGCTTTCAGATGATTGGCAACATCTTCTTTCAATACACGACCATCTTTACCTGAACCGGCAACAGCAGCAGTGTTTACATTGTTTTCTTCAGCCAGTTTACGTGCAGCAGGATTCACAGGTTTATCTGCCGTAACCGCTGGTGCACTGGCTGCAGGCGCGGAAGCAGCTGCAGGCGCGGAAGCAGCTGCAGGCGCGGAAGCAGTAGGAGCATTGCCAGAAGCACCTTCAACGAATCGCGCAATAACTTCGTTACTCAGAATAGTTTCACCTTCACCTTTCAGAATTTCAGCAATACTGCCATCTGCTGGCGCAACCACTTCTAATACAACTTTATCGGTTTCGATATCAACAATCAGTTCATCGCGCTTGACAGCTTCGCCTGGTTTTTTGTGCCAAGTTGCTACCGTGCCATCTGCAACGGATTCAGGGAATGTAGGGGCTTTGATTTCGATACTCATGCTATTCCATCTCTCTGTAGCGCTAGGATTATTTGATCAACTCAATCAATGAAAAGCTCTCAAATTGTGAGAGCTTTGTTTACAAAACGTTTTTCTTCTTCGATATGCGCAGACATATAACCACCTGCTGGTGCAGCAGATGCATCACGCCCTACATAATCTAGATACATAGTCTTGCCGTAGACATCCGCAACAACATGACGCATGTGATGCTGGCTACTGTACCAAGCTCCTTGGTTCATCGGCTCTTCCTGACACCAGAAAATATCCTTGATATTTTCGAATGGTGCGAGTGCGGCTTTCAATTCTGCCTCAGGGAAGGGATACAATTGCTCCAGACGAATCAACGCAATATGATCCAGATTGCGAACAGTACGCTCTTTCAGCAAGGTGTAGTAAACCTTGCCACTGCATAAAATAACGCGCTGTACTTTTGCTGGATCAACACTCACATCGGTGATCACATTATGGAAGCTACCATTCGCCAACTCTTCCAAAGTTGATGTTGCCAATTCATGACGCAATAAAGATTTCGGACTCATCACAATCAACGGACGACGCATCGGACGAATCGCTTGACGACGCAACATATGAAAAACTTGTGCCGGAGTTGAAGGCACACAAACCTGAATATTGTGTTCAGCACACAACTGCATAAAACGCTCTAAACGTGCCGATGAGTGTTCAGGTCCCTGCCCCTCATAACCGTGTGGCAACAACATGGTCAAACCGCAGAGACGGCCCCATTTATGCTCGCCGGAAGTGATGAACTGATCAATAACCACTTGTGCACCGTTGGCAAAATCGCCAAATTGCGCCTCCCAGATTACCAAACCTTTTGGAGCGGTAGTGGCGTAGCCGTATTCAAATGCAAGAACCGCTTCTTCTGACAAGTAGGAATCATAAAGATCAAACTCTACGGCAGTATTAACCTTCTTTAAAGGTGTAGCAGAACTACCATCTTTTTGGCTGTGCACAACAGCATGACGATGTGAGAAAGTACCGCGACCAACATCTTGGCCGGTCATACGAACAGAATATCCTTGCTCAAGCAAAGTAGCGTAAGCCAAGGTTTCAGCCATCCCCCAATTAAGTGGTAATGCACCAGCAGCCATTTTGCGACGATCTTCGTACACTTTTTCAACTTGTTTCTGTACCACTATGCCTTCAGGAATAGCCAACATTTTACTGGCAACAGTTTGCAAGGTTTTTAAATCGATGCCTGTTTCAGCAGGTGTCAGCCAATCATGGCCAATGTAAGGTGTCCAATCAACGAACAAACTGCGATCCGGCTCGCTTACCAAACCACTGGCAACATGCTCACCACGATCCAGTGCTGCACGATAATTCGTGGTTAACTCATCTGCTGCTGCTTGGGTTAACAGATTTTCTGCAACCAGTTTTTCTGCATAAAGTGTGCGAGTAGTTTTGAGTGCACGAATGATTTGGTACATCAAAGGCTGGGTTGCTGAAGGCTCATCAGTTTCATTGTGCCCACGACGACGGTAACAAACCAAATCAATAACTACGTCCTTCTTGAACTCATAACGGTAATCAACCGCCAGCTGAGCAACAAATAACACTGCTTCAGGGTCGTCGCCATTCACGTGGAAAATTGGACATTCGATCATCTTTGCAACATCAGTGCAGTATTCTGTAGAGCGCGCATCTTCACGCTTGTTGGTAGTAAAACCAACCTGATTGTTGATCACGATATGCAAAGTACCACCGGTGCCGTAAGCGCGAGTCTGGGACATCTGGAATGTTTCCATGACTACACCTTGACCTGCAAAAGCAGCGTCACCGTGAACAACTATAGGAACTACTTTTGCACCGGTTTTGTCATTACGACGATCTTGACGCGCACGCACAGACCCCTCAACTACCGGAGAAACAATTTCCAAATGAGATGGGTTAAAAGCCATCGCCATGTGCAACTCACCGCCGGGGGTCATCACGTTGGACGAAAAACCTGAGTGATATTTAACATCGCCAGAAGTATTCAGTGAACGTTTGCCGTCGAATTCGGCAAATAATTCCGCGGGGTTTTTGCCGAACACATTAATCAATGTATTCAAGCGTCCACGGTGCGCCATACCCAATACGATTTCCTTTGCACCATAGGTACCGGCGCGCTTCACTAACGCATCAACTAAGGGGATGAAACTTTCACCACCTTCCAGACCAAAGCGTTTGGTGCCTGGATATTTACTATCAAGATGACGCTCAAGACCTTCAGCAGCCGTTAAACGCTCCAACAGAGCCAAACGTTGTTCTTTGGTGAACTCGGGGTTTGATCGAACACTTTCAAGGCGTTGCTGCAACCACTGTTTTTCAGCCAACGGAGTAATATGCATGATTTCAGCACCGATATGACCGCAGTAGGTCTTTTCCAGTGCTTCAATAATTTCACGCAGAGTTGCCTGCTCTTTACCTACAAACAAAGTGCCGGTATTAAATACCGTATCCAGATCAGCATTAGTTAAACCGTGAAATTGCAAATCCAAGTCAGCAACCGGCTCACGTACCATCAATCCTAGTGGATCGAGCTGTGCTTTTTGGTGTCCCCGGAAACGGTAAGAACTGATTAATTGCAGAACTTTGATTTGTTTTTGTTCGTGTTCTGCACTTACAGAGCCACCAGTAACCGTCACTGTACGAACACGGGACTTACCCAATTGCTCAAATTGGGCACGAATAACTGAATGGGGAGTGTCCTGAGTCAGTACGCCGTTTACACGTGGTAACTGATCGAAGTAGTTACGCCATTCTTCAGGAACGGCATTAGGATTGTGTAAATACGTGTCGTAGAGCTCTTCGACATAAGCAGCGTTCCCACCAGAAATATGAGACGTACTCCAAAATTGCTCCATAATGCTGTCTTGCATTCCACCCACCTTAATTTTTGGGGATTATCCCCTGCTATCAACTAGCGGTTAGCTACCAAACGCTTTCAACTTGTGATTAAAAGCGCCGCTTTTAAGTCGCTATCACCCAAGGTAACAACGGACAGTTTTGATTAAACAAGCGCAAATCGCTCATCAAATCATCAAATTTTTGTCTGCTTCAGATACACAAAAGCGCCACCTTAGGTAGCGCTCTGCAACAACATATTACGTATATGACCGATGGCTCGCGTCGGGTTCAACCCTTTGGGGCAAACCGCCACACAGTTTTGGATACCATGACAACGGAACACACTGAAGGGATCATCCAGATTGGCCAATCGTTTCTGAGTCGCCAGATCGCGGCTATCAGCCAGGAAACGATAAGCCTGCAACAAACCAGCAGGACCGATAAATTTATCGGGATTCCACCAGAAGGAAGGGCAACTGGTTGAGCAGCAGGCACAGAGTATACACTCATAAAGACCATCAAGCTTCTCGCGATCCTCAGGAGATTGCAAACGCTCAATTGCCGGCGCGGGAGTATCGTTCTGCAAGTATGGTTCAATCTTTTTGTATTGATCGTAAAACTGGGTCATATCAACTACCAGATCGCGGATCACCGGCAAACCAGGCAGTGGACGCAAAATCAGCGTGTTATTTTTCACACACTCGGAAATTGGCTTGATGCAAGCCAATCCATTTTTACCATTGATATTCATACCATCAGAGCCACACACACCCTCACGACATGAACGACGGTAAGCCAATGACTCATCCTGTGCTTTTAGCAACTCAAGAACATCAAGCACCATCAGGTCTTTACCCTGAGTATCAATTTCATATTCCTTCATATAAGGCGCATTATCAGTTTCTGGGTTGTAGCGATAAACTTGTACTTTCAACATAATTTTTCTCCCGATTACCCTATGCGGTTATTAATAGGTGCGTTTTTTGGGTTGGAAAGCTTCCATAGTGCGCGGTTTAAAATTCACCGCACGCTTGCCAACGCGCTTTTCGCCGGGGAAATACATGGAGTGACACAACCAATTAGTATCGTCACGATCTTCAAAATCTTCTCGGGCGTGAGCGCCACGAGATTCTTTGCGCTCTTCTGCAGCAATCGCCGTTGCTTCAGCCACTTCAAGCAGGTTTTGCAATTCCAATGCTTCAATGCGGGCTGTGTTAAACGCATTGCTCTTGTCGGTGATTGCCACGTTTTCGATCCGCTTACGCAATTCAGCTAACTGCTGAATACCCTTCTGCATAAATTCGCCTTTGCGGAAAACACCGAAGTAGTTTTGCATGATGGTTTGCAGTTCTTTACGCAGCACAGCTGCACTTTCACCGCTAGTAGAGCTGTTGATTTTATTCAGACGCGCCATGGCTTTGTCGATATCACCCTGGGTTGCATCGCGATGCTCAATGCCCTCGCGCAAGGATTTTTCGATGTACAAACCAGCCGCGCGACCAAAAACAACCAGATCGAGCAATGAGTTACCGCCCAAACGGTTTGCTCCATGTACTGATACGCACGCCACTTCACCGCACGCAAAGAGCCCCTCAATCACAACGTCATTACCATTGGAATCGACTGTCAATGCCTGACCATTTACGTTGGTGGGAATACCACCCATCATGTAATGACAAGTTGGAACCACTGGGATTGGGGCGTAAACCGGATCAACGTGTGCAAAGGTGCGGGACAATTCACAGATGCCAGGCAGTTTGCTTTCAAGAACCTCTTCGCCGAGGTGATCCAGCTTCAACAACACATGATCTTTATTCGGACCAACACCACGACCAGCAATAATTTCCTGAATCATGGAGCGCGCAACCACATCACGGCCAGCAAGGTCTTTAGCATTCGGAGCATAACGCTCCATAAAACGATCGCCTTCAGAGTTGATCAGATAACCGCCTTCACCGCGACAACCTTCTGTTACTAATACCCCAGCGCCAGCGATACCAGTCGGGTGGAACTGCCACATTTCAATATCTTGTACAGGGAAGCCTGCACGCAGTGCCATACCAACACCATCACCAGTATTGATGTGCGCATTTGTGGTAGAGGCATAGATGCGACCTGCACCACCTGTTGCCAACACAGTTGCTTTCGCTTTCACATAAACGGTTTCGCCATCTTCAATGTTGATAGCAATAACACCAACCACTGCACCATCGGCATTTTTTACCAGATCAACGGCAAACCACTCATTCAGAAATACCGTTTTATTTTTCAGGTTACCTTGATACAGAGTGTGAAGCAGAGCATGTCCAGTACGGTCTGCGGCGGCACAAGTACGCGCTGCTTGACCACCTTCACCGAAATTCTTTGATTGACCACCAAATGGACGTTGATAAATACGGCCATTTTCGGTGCGGGAGAAAGGTAAGCCCATGTGCTCAAGCTCAAATACCGCCTCTGGACCAACTGAACACATATACTCAATTGCGTCTTGGTCACCAATGTAGTCTGATCCTTTTACGGTATCATACATATGCCAACGCCAATCATCATTTGGGTCAGCACTCGCAATCGCACAAGTAATTCCGCCCTGAGCAGATACGGTATGCGAACGCGTTGGAAATACTTTGGTAATTACCGCAGTTTTGTACCCGGATTGAGCAAGCTGCAATGCGGCACGCATTCCAGCACCACCACCACCAATAACAATACCGTCAAAAGAAATAGTACGCATATTAGACATTAGTTAATTCCCCAAATTACCTGAACACCCCAAACAAGATAGGTGACTGCTACTGCACCCAACACTATCTGGGCAAATATACGTAGAAAAGTCGCTTTGGAGCCTAATAGACGGGTAGTTAAATAGTCTGTAAGCACTGCCCACAAGCCAATCCATGCGTGGGAAATAAAAGAAAGCAGTGTTACAAGGGAAAATACACGCATCCACAATTGACCATACAGTGATTGCCACTGCTCGTAAGTCAATTCAGGGTTTAATAGAAGATAAGCCACTATAAAAATAGTGTAAGCCGCCATCACAGCTCCACCGACGCGCTGAATCAACCAATCATAAAGGCCGCTACGTCCGAAACTGGTTACTGAAGTTACCATACCCAAACCCCCGCCAAAACGATCAATACAATAGCCGCCACCAGCGCAAGCTTAGCACCCACTTGGCCACCCTTCAGTGATTCACCGACACCGAAATCCATAATCAAATGACGGATTCCCATGGCTGTGTGATAAGCCAGAGCCGCTAAAACCACCCATAAAATAGCCTGACAAATTGGATTAGCGCCGAGGTCGCGAATGCTATTAAAACCTTCTTGTGAATCCAAACTGGCATCAAGCATCCATAAAAGAAACGCAACGCCTGCGAAGAGAAAAATGCCAGAAATACGATGAAGAATCGAAACGTAAGCAGTGATGGGAAGTTTAATCGTGGATATATCGAGGTTGACAGGTCTTTTCTTGTTCACGGTCTATCTCACCTTGTTGCCCATCGCGGGCAGGTTTAAGAATAAGCGCTTCATTTTTTTATCACTAACAAGTGACTCCAAATGAAACACGCCCTGCAAGTCGCGCAGCATTATAGAGACTGACCTCTTGAAACACAAACAAAAACCCGCGCCCAAATCTTTATATATATGAGCATGAAAATGTTTTTGAATTTTTAACGGAACTTTTACGCAACATCCTGATTTTAATAAAATATTTTCATGAAAACGCACTTAATACGTGCATTTTTGTCGGTACGCCCCAGCGAGATGCAAGAGATTAAATGTGTCACCCAAGCGTTTCTGGCAACCTCTTTCGCACGATATTGAAAATCTCAAAAAAAGACAAAAGAATTTGCCACAGAGATGCGCCAAAAACTTTCGTCTTAACAAACAACTCATCTATAATGCGGCTCGCTAACGGCAGCGTCAGCAAACCACATACAGCTGACTAGTCCATAAAAAGTAGCCGGCCCATAACGCCACACATGTAGAAAGCAGGCTTGTGATGTCCCCTCCCCCAGAGAGGCCGGCCAAAACAAACCACCTACAGTTTTATTCGATGAGCAGAGCGAAACATGCTTCTCTCAAGCCTTAAGTCCAATCAGTAAGCACAGGAGTCAGTAATGACTGACAAGAAAGCACATCTCAAGATTGATGGCATTGATACGACGATTGAATTGCCTATTTATTCGAGCACTATCGGCCCTGATGTTATCGACGTTACCAGTATTACCAAGAATGGCTTTTTCACGTTTGACCCGGGCTTTATGTCCACCGCCTCATGCGAATCCAAAATTACGTTTATTGATGGCGACGAAGGTGTGTTACTCCACCGCGGTTATCCGATTGAACAACTTGCTGTCTCCTCTGATTACATCGAAACCTGCTACCTCCTCCTGAATGGCGAACTGCCAACCCCGGCGCAAAAAGAAGAATTCACTGCCGAAGTTAAAAAACACTCCGTTGTAGACCCTTCTGTTGCAAATATCATCAAAAGCTTCAAACGCGAATCCCATCCAATGGCGATTTTGTGTAGCGCAGTTGCTGCTTTAGCGGCTGTTTATAATGATGAAATCGACATTACCAATGCAGAAAGTCGCAAATTAACTGCTTATCGTCTGATTGGCCAAATCGCCACCTTGTCAGCAATGGTATACAAGCATCGCAAAGGCGAGGAATTCGTTGCATCAGATAGCAGCCTTGATTACGCTGAAAACTTCCTGAATATGACATTTGGCACAGCTGGAAAACCATCCAGTGTGAGCAAAACTATTGCCAAAGCGATGGATAGAATTTTTATCCTTCACGCTGACCACGAACAGAATGCATCAACCTCCACCGTGCGCCTGTCAGGCTCATCTGGAACCAATCCTTTTGCTGCGATTGCAGCAGGTATTTCTACCTTGTGGGGTCCTGCTCACGGCGGTGCTAATGAAGCCGTATTGGAAATGCTGGAAGAGATTGGCACCGTTGAAAACATTGAAGCCTGCGTTGCGCGCGCCAAAGATAAAACCTCTGGTTTCCGTTTGATGGGGTTTGGTCATCGTGTTTACAAAAACTTCGACCCACGCGCGAAAGTTATGAAACAAACATGCGATGAAGTTTTGTCAGAGTTAGGCCTGGAAAATGAACCGCTGCTTGCAATTGCAAAACGCCTTGAGCAAATTGCATTGGAGGACCCTTATTTTATTTCCAAGAAACTCTACCCGAACGTTGACTTCTACTCTGGCATTATCATGAAAGCCATTGGTATCCCAACAGAAATGTTCACAGTGATTTTTGCGTTGGGACGCGCTGTTGGTTGGTATTCTCACTGGAACGAGATGGTTAGTGGCACTTATAAAATTGGTCGCCCTCGCCAACAATACACTGGCAGCCCAAAGCGCGACTACCCTAAAAAATAGTTATATTTTTTGAGTAATAAAAAAGGTCGCAAATTTGCGGCCTTTTTTATTACAAATAATGCAGAAAATTGTCATAAAATTTAGAAATTCCAATCTGCCATAAACCAGAACTTACTAGTGTCTTTATATGACGTAACATCTCCCATTGAGAAATCAGCATATTTTGCTGTCAACACCACAGAACCAATTTTTTTGCTAACACTGAAATCAATTTCATTACCATAATCAAAATTCCCCTCATCAGAATCAAACTGATGATAACTCGCCAGAAACTGCGCCCCGAGTACATTCATGCCCACATTTAGATATTTATCCTCAATACCTGCTGCAGGGGTATTCAAAAACTTGTCAGTCCACCCCTGAAAAGCATGAAGAGTAGCCAAGGGAGTTGCAAAACCGTATTTTCCTTCATCAGACCCCAACACCTCATACCCCAGTGTGAAGACAAATCGAGAGATATTGAGTACACCTTCCGCAAGAAGATAATCCGTCTCGAATGCAGCCGCCACACCAGCATCCAACTGTTTTGCATACTCCAAATTGTAAGCAAACCTGCCATCGGTCGCACTCTGCCAGCGCACACCAAACGTATCGCTGCTTAACCCTTTTGCTGCAGGATTTTCCACATCGAGCAAATAAGCGTAACCAATTAACTTTCCTGCTTCAAAACCCGTGTAACTCAGGTTCAATACATGACTATTATGATTGTGATCTCCCTGACTCAGATTATTTTCACCAAAAATACGATTTACATTTTTAATATATGCGTAAGCAACATTTGTGTAGCGAATTGTTTTATTGGTGAAGGATACTCCATCATAGGTTTGCTCGTTTTGCCTCCACCCCACATTTCCAACAAAACGGGCATTATCAAAAATCAAACGTTGACGGCCATACTTAACTTGATTATTAAATGTAGTGTAAGAAATAAATGCCTGATTAACCTCAGTGCCTTCCGGATCAGCAATCACAGCAGTACCTGGATTATTGGGATCGCCTGCCGGAGCTGTACGATAATCAACTTTATTCGTTAATTCAGTTACATCATCAAATTCTGCTGAAAATCCAAATCCATTCCATGCACCAGACTGATATGACAAACGCGAACGAGCAGTCAACGCATCAGAATCTTTTAACCCATCCTCACTGACATCTTCGTAACGAGTGCGAAAATTTACCTTTACCACACTTCCTTGCTGTATTGATTCTGTAAATGTTTTTGCTGATACCACAGGGACCAGGTATACCAACGAGGTCGCAGCGACAAGAAAATGGATTATATTTTTTTTCATAGAAACTTCCCCAATAAATTTTCATTGATGTGTACTTGGTCGATCATCAACATTTTGAAAACAAGTTTAAGGCTTCTTAAATTTGCTCATTACCGTGCACTAAAAAAGAATTTTTTCTGTTTGCGCTCACGATATGTAGATGACTGAAATCCAGTAGAGCAACGCTTATGCCAATTGATTTTTTGAATCTCTTCCAATGGAATAATTCATTGTTAATCAATTAGATAGGAAGGTTAAAAAATTTTAAGCAGAAATATATGATTTTTTGGGGGCGCCCACTTACAGGGATGCGCATGACTTTCGCGCGCCATTTGTAATCAAAAATAAATTCAACATCGCTTTATTTTGGATCATGAATTTGCACCGTGTGTTTTGCCTTTGCACAAAAACGTAACACAGCTATTAAAAACAATAGCTCATCACCAATTACAAGGTATAAAAAAACCGCACAAGAATTGTGCGGTTGATAGAGTTAACACGAACAATCCAACACTATTGAATACGAACACTCGCGCCTTGTGCCAGCTCTTTTTCAATACGTACTTGGGCGAATGAGATATCCATTTTGTCGTTAGATACCAATGCAAATGGCTCCAAAATCAATGCAAATAACTCACGGGGTGTACGCTTCAAACCAAAATCAGTACCTGCATCCGGATAACATTGCAAATCAACTATTAATGTTCGCCAGCCCGTGCCCTCGATGGTAGATAGCTCTTTTGAAATCTCAACCTGGGAATAACACGAAGGGCCACAACCAATACGTACCCATGCATTATTGGCGGGTGCCGCATCAACTTTGATATCAAAAACCAGAGAAGATCTGGACTCATAATAATCACTTAGCACCTGTCGATTTGGAGTTGATAAGGCGACCAATCCCTCACCTTCACCATTCCATACTGCACGACGCGCATCCTCCTGCACATCGCGATCAACACAAGTGACCTCAAGAGTCGATACGCGGGCAATATTGCCATTGAGCGTAGCGCGATCATTATTTTTGCCTTCCAGGATTATGCTGTAAGCACCCAAAGGACGACGATTGAATAACTCCAACACCACGGAGCCTGACTCTAGAGAAAGCCCCTCTTCCGATAGATCATCTGGCAGCGTATCAACCTCGCCATAGCGCAAACCAAACCCATAGGCAAAAAGAGGGTCATAATTCTCATCACCAATATTTAATGGGCCTTGATCAGGAGATTTAGGCCAGGAAAAAGCCAAGCGCCCAGTCATTGGGTAATTAATTTGTCCTTCTATTGTTTTAAAAATCACATCAGCAACACCAGCACCTTCGGTGCCCGGCTGCCAAATAACCGCCAAAGCATCTACAGCATTCAACTCACGGTTAATCCACATGGGCCGCCCCGTTATAAACAATGCAACAACAGGTATCCCCTGAGCTTTTAATTTCTTTAGCAATAACAAATCACTGGTATCACCTGCCTTTAACAACTGATATTGGATATCTCCCTGCATTTCCGCGTAAGGATCTTCACCAAATATCACAATCGCCACATCAGGCTTTTCACTAAACGTGCCATCAACACTAAGCGTTGCTTTACCACCTGCCGAGGTCACAGCTTGGTGGATACCAGACCATAAAGTAGTCGCTCCGGGGAAATCATCTATCGTATTTCCGGTACCCTGCCAGTTAACAGACCAGCCACCTGTTTGCTTGCTGATGTTATCTGCCCCATCACCGGCCACTAACACATGCGCACAGGGGGAAAGCGGCAATGTGTTCTTTTTGTTTTTTAACAGAACGATAGATTCACGTACGGCCTGACGCGCTACTGCCCTATGCTCTTTCGCACCCAATAGCTCATCCTTTCCTGCAAGGGAGCGACTTGATGGCATGCCTTTTTCCCATAGATTTGCACGCAATTTCACACGCAAAATACGACTCACCGCATCGTCGATACGGCTCATTGGAATGACGCCAGTGCGAGCTTGCTCAAGAGTATTGTGATATAGCTCTTTCCATTGCGGATCGGGAACCATAAAAACATCCAATCCAGCATTAATAGCTTGCGGACAATTCAGCACTGTTGCACCGGCAACAAAACCGTGCCCATTCCAATCACCGACCACCAAACCATCAAAGCCCATTTGCTCCTTCAAAACATCAGTCAATAGATAGCGATGGCCATGCATGTGATCGCCATGCCAACTATTAAACGATGCCATTACACTTTGAACACCAGCTTCGATTGCACTGTAATATCCGGCCGCGTGGACACGATACAACGTTTCTTCATCATCAATGCAGTTGCCACGATCAATACCATTGTGGGTGCCGCCGTCTGCAATAAAGTGTTTAGCCGTAGAAAGTACTCGAACATTCGATAAAAAATCTACATCCCGAGCATCACCCTGAAGCCCCTCTACCATCTTGCCGGCATACTCTCGAACCAGATCAGGATTTTCCGAATAAGATTCATAGGTGCGCCCCCAACGATCATCACGAGCAACAGCAACTGTTGGAGAAAAATCCCAATCCAATCCGGTGACAGCAATCTCGGTTGCAGTAATACGACCTATCTCCCTTATCAATTCCGGATTGCGCGCAGCGCCCAAGGCGATATTGTGGGGAAACAGGGTTGCGCCCACAATATTACCGACGCCATGCACGGCATCAGTACCCCACATAATAGGGATTGCCAGTTTTCCATCACTTGTATCCATTGAGGCTTCGTAATACGCATCCGCAATAGCGAGCCAATCGGCTGCTTTCGAGTAACGATTGCCATTCGGTACTGAACCACCACCATTCAAAACAGAACCTATATGGTAGTCCCTCACATCCTGAGGCGTCAGATGACGTATTTCCGGCTGAATCATCTGCCCTATCTTTTCTTCGAGACTCATCCGTTTGAGAAAATCACTTATTTTCGCTTCAAGGATAGGATCTTTTTTCACTCTGCTAGTGACGCCAGGCCATTGCACGCTGCAACCTCCAAAGGGGATAAATAATTACACTGACTATACAGTATCACCAAAATGACAGCGCTGTCAATTTAACAATAAAATACCACTGGAAAGACTCGATTTATCCGACTTATTCCCACTATCCCTCAGTCTTTTTCTCGAAAAAGCATTAATGTTGCATAACAACAAATTGGTTAGCTATTTTTCATAGGATGCAAGAAAAAGTGAATTTCCGCTCTTCCGGATTATGGTATCCTCCCGCACTTAACCACTACACAAACACATCACCCATAACTATTTAATCTTCTATCTAAAAGAAGTTGAGGAGTCGCATGAGCCTGTTACTGGTAGCTGATATTGGAGGCACTAACGGCCGCTTCGGTCTGGTTGAGTTCGATACCGAAAAGAATCGCGCAAATGGCAAGATTAATTACGCAGCTGAGCGCCAAATTACCCTTAAATGCGCCAACTATGCCGATATGGCAACCATGATTAAGGCTTGTTGCGTAGAATTCGGCATAGATGTCCCCGCCTATGGTTGTCTTGCTATCGCTGGCCCCATTGAAAATGGACAAGCGGCGATGACCAATTTGAATTGGAAATTTTCCATTGATGGTTTGCGCGACCAGCTTGGCATGAAAACCCTGCATGTTATTAATGATTTTGCCTCTCTTGCTTACGCGGTTCCGTTTTTACAAGATGATGAACTGGTAACGCTTTACGATTCACACAAAGTGAATACCGATGCACCTATTGTTGTAATGGGCCCCGGCACTGGATTTGGTATGGCTGCATTAGTACCCAACCAAAACAATTGGAAAATCATCCCCACCGAAGGTGGTCACGCTAGCTTTGCACCAACAAACGAAAAAGAATTAGCGATCAAATCATTTTTGTTAAAAGAACAAAACCATGTATCTGTTGAAAATATTTTATCCGGCGGAGGACTGGTTACTTTGTACCGCGCTATCGCACACAATGCGGGAGTAAACGCCCAAGCTTATACACCAGCAGATGTCAGCACCAAAGGTATTACCAACGAAGATTCACTTTGCCGCGAAGCAGTGTTGACATTCTGCGATGTGCTCGGCGAAGTTGCTGGCGACAAAGCACTTTCTCTCGGTGCACGCGGAGGGGTAGTAATAGGTGGCGGGATTACACCCAAGTTGATTGATCTCTTACCTGAATCGCACTTTTTGGAGCGTTACAAAAACAAAGGCCCAATGGCGGGCTATGTGAGCGACATTTCCATCCGGCTCATCATTAATGACAAAGCGGCATTAGTTGGTTCTGCAGCTTGGTTAATCAATAATACTGATGAATTAAAGCCACAATAATCGATGCCCAAACTGGTAAAAACCCCAATAAAAAATGCACCTTTTGGTGCATTTTTTATTGGAGAAAAATTTGTAAACCTGGAACTACTTTTCTTTTGATTTAATCAAGGTGCCTGTTGAAGCTCGTATGATAATGCTTGAACTCAACATACTTGCAGGCAATTGGATCTCGCGGCCTTTCAATAGTTTAAGTAGCAGATCTGTTGCCTTTTTTGCCATTTGGCGAATGGGCTGACGAATGGTAGTTAACGATGGCCATAGCTGATGGGCGACAGGTGTATCATCAAATCCTGCCACAGATAATTGCGCAGGAATTTTAATATCAAGCTGATGAGCCACCATCATTACGCCCGCGGCCATATCATCGTTTGCAGCAAAAATAGCCGTTGGCCGCTGGGCATTTTGTAGTAATTTTTTTCCACACATTTCACCGGATTCAAACGAGTTATCGCCCTGCTCTACCAGTTCGTCCAGTAACGGAAGATCATTTTCAATGAGCGCAGCCTTATATCCCTCATAGCGCAATGACATTGCCCGGTGGTCGGGATGACCACAGATAAATCCAATACGCGTGTGCCCTAACGTAATCAGCTGGCAAGTCATATCATAAGAGGCCTCCTGATCATTTGTTTCTACGTAGGGCGACATGGATTTATTTTCTGTCGGAGCAACACGCACAAATGGAATGTTCATTTTTTTAAGTAAATTGAGAACATGCATATTGTCTGATAAAGGCGGCGTCAGCATTACACCATCAACCCGCTTCTCCAAAATCAAATCGGTAACTTCACTAATCAAATTTGGATCGCGGTGTATGGCGGGATGCACTAACAATTCATAACGCTGGGGGCGACATATTTCCAACACCCCCTCCTGAATATCCAACACGTAGTGTGCACTGGGATGCCCATAAATAAGCCCTAACAAGTAAGATTTATTTCCTGCCAAACTACGCGCAGATTGGTTGGGGCGATACTCCAAAGCATGAATAGCGGCCTCAACTTTTTCGCGTGTTGCAGGGCGGACATTAGGCTCATTATTAACGACACGAGACACAGTCTTCATTGATACGCCCGCAAGAGCAGCCACATCATCTATTGTTGCTTTTGCCACAGAATAACCCCTCATTGTTGTTATCTTTGTCTAACTGCAACAATCGCCAATTCCCGAAGCAATAGACACTCGCACCACACAAAATAAGTCAAAATGACCACAAGGCATTTATATTGGATCAAATTGTAAACCGGGAACAAACAATGTGACAGCTTTATAGCCTTGGATTATAGTACTGCGCGCTTGATGCAGGCCTTTGAAAAGCGTGCATCATTGAAGACCACAACAACGACAGACCATTTATATAACAACGAGGTAGAACCATGGCCAGCATACCGCAAGGCTCCTCCGCGCAACCCAGCGCGATCAGTACCGGCAATAACACAATTCCCCTCATCATCATTACTATTTTATTTTTTATGTGGGGCTTACTCACATCGATGAACGATGTTTTGATTCCTCACCTGAAAAGCGTGTATACCCTGAGCTACACTCAGGCAATGCTGGTACAGTTTTGTTTCTTTGGTGCCTATTTCGTGATTTCCCTCCCAGCAGGTGCATTGATAAAAAAACTGGGCTATCAAAATGGTGCTGTTGCGGGGCTGATTATCGCAGCATCCGGTTGTGCATTATTTTATCCCGCCGCCACTAGCGGTTATGCGTTGTTTTTATTTGCACTGTTTGTGCTGGCATCCGGTATTACCATTTTACAAGTAGCTGCCAACCCTTACGTCACTGTGCTTGGCCCAGCAAGAACTGCGTCTAGCCGTCTCACACTAACCCAAGCATTCAATTCATTAGGAACCACCATCGCTCCTTGGCTAGGCGGTATTTTAATTCTGGGCGGCGCAGTGTTGACTGCAGACCAGCTTGCCCTGTTGCCTGCCGCAGAGGTAGCTGCATATAAAGCAAAAGAAGCCGCAACCGTACAAGGGCCTTATCTTGCTTTGGCTGCCGCATTACTTGGTCTTGCATTATTTTTTGCTTTCGCGAAATTACCTAAAATTCAACACGATGATGAGCCGAGTATTTCAGGTGATATGGCTTCAAATAAAGAATCAGCCTTGTCGCATACACACTTGGTGTTAGGTGCTATTGGTATCTTTTTATATGTTGGTGCAGAAGTAGCAATCGGCAGCTTATTAATAAATTTCTTTGGCGAAGAAAATATCGCAGGCCTAAAAGAAGCAGATGCTGCTCACCTGGTAAGTTACTATTGGGGTGGCGCTATGATTGGCCGCTTTATTGGCTTTGCAGTAATGCGCTATGTAAGCCCAGGTAAAACGCTTGCATTTAATTGTGCTTGTGCAGTTTTGCTGGTGTTAACAGCAACATTTACCGACGGTAAATTAGCGATGTGGGCAATTATTGCTGTTGGTTTATTCAACTCTATTATGTTTCCAACCATTTTCAGTATGGCTTTGAATAATCTTGGAAAGTTTACTGGTCAAGGTTCGGGCTTTTTGTGTATGGCAATTGTAGGTGGTGCAATTGTTCCATTGATTCAAGGAACATTAGCGGACACCTTTGGCCTGCAAATATCTTTCTTACTACCTGCAGCTTGTTATCTCTATATCATGTATTTTGGTATTAAATATGCCGGCATGTATAAAACAGCGCCCTCTTCTGAACCAGCGCATTTATAATAAAAAAACGGGCACCTTCGAGTGCCCGTTTTTTATGGATTTACCGTTCCTTTTAATAATCATTCTTCTTTCCAGCGCTTACTTGCCTCTTCATCTTTGTCCTTGGCTTCGACCCATACAATCCCTTGCGCAGTGGATTCTTTTTTCCAGAATGGTGCTTGGGTTTTTAAAAAATCCATCAAAAACTCCGCTGCTTGAAATGCGTGTTCACGATGCGCGCTACTCACTCCGACAAAAACAATTTGATCACCTAGCAGCAAATCACCCACACGATGAACAATACGCGCCGACACCAATGACCAACGCTGGGTCGCCACCTCCAGTATTTGCTCCAACACTTTCTCAGTCATTCCTGGATAATGCTCCAGAGAAAGTTTCTCTACAGAATGCCCATCATTAAAATCCCGAACACGCCCCACAAAAAATACGATTGCACCTGCAGTAGTATCATTTGCAACTAAGGCAGCATATTCCTGCCCCACATCAAAATCATGTTTTTGCACGCTAATTGAAAAAACCATGTTAGCCGCCTGTCACTGGAGGAAAAAATGCTACTTCATCGCCATCAACTAATACCTGATCACTTTTTGCATAAGTATGATTGACTGCAACTAAAATTCTGGCATTTAGCAATGGTATTTCCCACGAAGGATTTTGCGATACGAGATGATTTTTCAATTGCTCCACTGTTTCAACGTCAGCAATAGGAACATCCATCGCAGCTATGCCTAATTGCTCACGCAATTGCGCTAAAAATACAACATGAATCATCGCTGGTTTCCTGCCCGAACATAATGGCCACGGCGGCCGCCAGCTTTTTCCAATAAACATATTTGCTCGACAACCATTTCCATATCAACCGCTTTACACATATCATAAATCGTTAACGCAGCAATACTGGCTGCAGTTAGTGCTTCCATTTCTACCCCTGTTTGTCCAGTGAGCTTGCAATAACTGGTGATGTTAACAGCTGAACGGACATCATCTAACTCAAACTCCACAGCAACCTTACTGAGGGCTAATGGATGACATAAAGGAATTAAATCAGCGCATTTTTTTGCAGCTTGAATTCCCGCAATTCGCGCAACCGCTAATACATCCCCCTTTTTCAAACTGTTTGCTTTTATTTGCGCAAGCGTCTCCGGTTTCATGACCACTCGCGCAAATGCACGAGCCTCACGCATGCTAAGTATTTTTTCCGAAACATCGACCATACTCGCATGACCGTGGGAATCGATATGAGTTAAAGACATAAGTGCTTCATCCGTCTATTTTCTGTTTGGGTTTGCCGTGCAGCCAGTGGGAAATAGGGTTATCATAAAACACCTGCGGCCTGCAGCCGCGACTTTTTTCGTTTTCTCGCACATGAACTCCCCGACCTGATGACACTACCTCAAGCTCTTGATCGACGCTTTACTATCGCCCCAATGATGGAGTGGTCAACCTCTGATTGCCGCACCTTTTGGCGTTTGCTCACCAAAAAAGCCGTTTTATACACTGAGATGGTGACCACAGGTGCACTGTTGCACGGTGATAGAGCCCGCTTTTTGGACTACAACGCCTGCGAGCACCCACTTGCATTACAACTTGGCGGGAGCGATCCAACTGCCTTGGCTGAATGTGCCCGAATCGCTGAGGATTGGGGCTATGACGAAGTAAACCTCAACTGTGGCTGCCCCAGCGATCGAGTTCAAAACGGAATGATTGGTGCCTGCTTGATGGCAGAGCCAGAACTGGTAGCCGATTGTATTGCCAATATGCAACAGTCGGTAAAAATTCCTGTTACGGTTAAGCACCGTATTGGCATTGACGATATGGAAGATTACGCCGGTTTGGTGAAGTTTGTTGGCACTATCGCCGCTACTGGTTGCACCACATTTATTGTCCACGCGCGCAAAGCCTGGCTAAAAGGTTTGAGTCCAAAGGAAAACCGCGAGATACCGCCATTGCAATATGACAAGGTTTACCAGTTAAAGCAGGACTTCCCTCACCTGGAAATCATTATTAATGGCGGTATAACCACATTAGAGCAAAGCCAAAGCTTGCTGAAACATGTTGATGGCGTAATGGTTGGCCGAGAAGCCTATAGCAACCCTTATCTGCTAGCCAAGGTGGATCAAACGATTTATGGCGATGATTGTCACATAGTCAGCAGGGATGAAGTGATGCAAGGCTTCATGGACTATTGTGCGACACAACTGGCAAAGGGTGCTCGCCTTAATCATCTCACGCGCCACATTCTTGGACTCTACCAAGGCTTGCCGGGCGCAAGACAATTCAGGCGGATTATCAGCGAACAGGCGCATAAGCCTGGTGCAGGAATTGAAGTGTTGGAGCGCGCCCTTAAAGCACTAAATGAGTTACCATTAGCGGAGGATTACCAAGGGGTATAAGCGTAACATCCGTTGTGACTATTGATTTCACTACTTATAAAAAATGACAGCTTCCAGCATAAAGTCATTAAGACTACAATATATCTGACGGCAATAAATGAAGATCAACCACTTGTACTTTCAGAGATAGGATTACCACTGTGACTAGTAAACTTGAACAACTGAAACAATTTACCGACGTAGTTGCTGACACCGGCGACATCGAAGCTATCCGCCTCTATAAACCACTGGATGCAACTACCAACCCATCACTGGTCTATAAAGCTGCGCAAATGCCGCAATATCAAGACCTCTTGGCTGCATCGATTAATGCAAGCAAGAGTATCACCAATAGCGCACAACAACTGAGTGCCGCCTGTGATCATTTGGCGGTAGGTATTGGTCTGGAGATTTTGAAGATCGTTCCAGGCCGTATTTCTACTGAAGTCGATGCTCGTCTCTCGTTTGATACAAAAGCATCTATCGCGAAAGCTCACGAACTGATTAAGCTTTACGAGAAAGGCGGTGTCGATAAATCTCGTGTTCTGATCAAACTTGCATCCACGTGGGAAGGTATACGTGCTGCAGAAGTATTGGAAAAAGAAGGCATTAACTGCAACCTCACTTTGCTATTTGGCTTTAACCAAGCTGCAGCTTGTGCCGATGCGGGCGTATTTTTGATTTCACCATTCGTCGGCCGTATTTTGGACTGGTACAAAGCCAATACCGACAAAAAAGACTACACCGCTGAAGAAGATCCCGGTGTAATTTCTGTTCGTCATATTTACAACTACTACAAACAACATGGATACAAAACTGTTGTTATGGGCGCAAGCTTCCGCAACCCAGGAGAGATTGAAGCTTTAGCAGGCTGTGATCGATTAACCATCAGCCCACAACTGCTTCAAGAGCTGGATCAGGACAAAAATGAGCTTAAGCGTGTACTCTCACCTGACAGTACTGGCGAAAGCATTGCCAAGCGCATCGAAACCGAGCAAAGCTTCCGCTTCGGCTTGAATCAAGATGCAATGGCAACCGAGAAATTAGCTGAAGGTATTCGTGGTTTTGTAAAAGACCAAATTAACCTTGAAAATCTGTTAAAAGCTCGTGCTTAGTAAGCTTTCTCGCTTTATCGAGCGCCACCTGCAACCCGCGGGTGGCGCTTCACCAACACTGTCTCTACATCAAAAACACATAGCTATTGCAGCGCTATTGGTTGAAGTAGCTATGGCAGATCACGAATTTTCTGGTACAGAGATGGAGCGTTTGGGGCAGTTGCTCATACGCAAGCTCAGTTTATCGCCCAGTGAGATCTCAGAGTTAATTGATCTGGCCAAAAGTGAATCAGAACATTCCACCTCTCTTCACCAATTCACTCAACTCATCAATCAATACTGCGATGCCCAAGAAAAATTCAATCTAATAAAAGCCATGTGGGAAGTTGCTTATGCCGATGGTACTTTGAATAAGTATGAAGATTACGTGATACGTAAAATTGCAGATTTAATCTATGTGCCCCATAACGAATTTATTCGGGCAAAAAGCGTAGTAAAGAGTGGTTTGTCGCAGTAAATAGGAAAAACAGAAAGAATCTTATTGCAGAAAGGACTTAGCAGTTTTCTAACATGTTGACCAAATTACGGAATGTATCAGCATTACTGGCATTTAATCCCATCAGCAGTTTATGTGCTTCAATTACCTTTTCTTTTACTTGTTGTTCATCGCAATTAATGCAATTCAGCGGTTGCTCAGCAAAAACTGGCTCATCCAATTTATCCACGATAACAAAAATGTCACTAAACCCCATTGTCTGGAGAATTCGCTGGATACTGGGGTTGCTGGCAAGAATTACCGGTATGACACCATGCTGCTCCTGCCCCAAAATAGAAATTTTTGCCATCAGACCTAGCGTCGTACTATCAATTGCTTCTGCTTCCGATAGATCAAAAAGCACAGATGTGAAATGTGCATTCTTGAACATTGAATCAATGAACTGATCGAACGAAATACACAGAGTCAGGCGAACATCACCCACCATCTTGATGACATAAACACCATCGTGATCGGCAACTAAAATCTGACCGGCTTTCATCAACTAATACCTCGGGTGATAGACAGGACTGCGATGTCATCCGGGTTATCGCGAATCTCTTTTATAACTAAAGTATTACAGACAGACTCCAAACTGCCACTGCTGGAAGCAATTAGTTTTAACAGGTGCGCTTCCTTATCTTGAAGTTCCGTTGGAGGTAATATTTCCAATACACCATCAGAAAAACAAACAAGCGCAAATTGTTCAGGCAATTGGTATTCATATACTTGCCAATTAATTTCTTTAAAAATACCGACGGGCTTGCCACGCCCCATCAAATATTCAGCGCCACTTGTCGTAAGCAAAATTGGCATTGGTAAGTGCCCTGCAACCACATAATGCATTTTGTGCGTCTGGGTATCGATAACACCAACGAACAAGGTCAGATGGTGGCTCAGGCGGGTCTCATGAAGCTCACGGTTAATCTGCCGCAACATCAGATCTGCACCTTCAGCGAAAGAAAGCTCATCACCAAATAAACCTTCTTCACGCACCATTCGGCTTACCAGATGCTTGAGCCAAATAGTCACAAACGCAGAGGAAGCACCATGACCCGAAACATCGGCAAGATAAAAAGCAAGGTAACGTTTTTTGATATGGGCATAATCAACAAAATCACCGCTAAGAAATAAGGAGGGGACAATTGTGTGCGCTGCTGTATAGCCCTCTTCTGTTGTAAAACCTGATGGCATCAAACGGCGCTGAACCCGCCGACCTGCAATTTGATCCCTCTCTAAAACACGGAGGTTTTCTTTTAACTCACGATTTGCTTCTTCCAACTGCACACGATAACGCCGGTTTTCATCCTCCAGATCTTCACGGTCCAGTACTTTATTGATCGAGTGAACAAGAACTTCCAAATCCACGACAGGCTTTATAAGGTAATCCCTTGCCCCCAAACGCAATGCGCTCACTACATCATTCATGACTCCTGCACCAGAAATCACTATCACGGGAATTACGCCGTAGCGCTCATTCAAGGTTTGCAATAGCTGCAGTCCATCGCCATTAGGCATTCTCAAGTCAGTGATGATTAAATCAGGGAGGGAGCTAGTATCAGCCAGTAAATCAAGGGCAGAGGTCGCATCAGCTGCGGCGCAGACAGTAAAACCACTGTCTGTAAGATAGGTCACAATACTTTGGCGAACCAAAGCGTCGTCATCGATGATAAGCAGCTTGCGGCTTGCGGATGTCATCTTCTACTCAGGAGTGTAAGGACAGAAGTAAACGGTTCTCAATAAGGCGCGTAACACTACTCCTTCACCTCATTGAGCGCAAGCTATTAGCAGCCGTAAATGCTTATTTCGTCGGATTACGTTTTTTATCACGCTCTGCTTTTCTACGCAGCTCCACCAGTTGGCGCTGCGTCATTTTGCTTTTACGCTCACTGTATGGGTTATCGTTATTACGGAATTCGATTTTCACGGGTGTGCCGTGTAAATCCAACACACGTCTGAATGTTTTTTCCAGATACTTAGTGTAGTGGCTAGGTACGTCATTAGTTTGATTGCCATGAATAACAATAATCGGAGGGTTATGTCCTCCAGGGTGTGCATAACGCAGCTTAATACGACGTCCTTGGATCATTGGAGGCTGATGCTCACGTACTGCATCTTGCAGGATACGAGTCAGGAAATTAGTACTAAACTTGTCTGTAGCTGATTGGTAAGCCAATTCAATCGATTTGTAGAGGTTGCCTACACCCGTGCCATGTAAAGCAGAAATAAAATGGATAGTGGCAAAATCAACAAATCGTAAGCGCCGCTCAATCTCACTCTTAACATATTGTTTGTGCGAATCATCCAGACCATCCCACTTGTTCAGTGCGATAACCAATGCCCTTCCCGCCTCAATAGTCGTTCCCATAAGATGCAAATCCTGCTCAACAACGCCTTCACTGGCATCCATCACCAGCACTACCACATTGGCGTCGGCAATAGCCTGCATGGTTTTGACAATAGAAAACTTCTCAACCATCAAATCAATATTTTTTCTTCTTCTTACGCCCGCGGTATCAATCAGAGTATAGGGCTTATCAAAACGAGTGTAATTGATGTAAATGCTATCGCGCGTGGTACCTGGCTGATCATATACCACCACTCGATCCTCACCGAGCAAACGATTGACCAAAGTTGACTTACCGACATTTGGGCGGCCAACGACAGCGATCTTGATCCCGGTAGCTTCTTCAGCTTGATAATCCTCGGGAAACTCTGGGATCTTTGCAAGAACCTCTTCCATCAAAGAGCGAACGCCTCGACCATGACTAGCTGTGGTAGGATAAACCTCGCCCATCCCTAACTCATAAAAGGGGGCTAATGCGATATCGGGATCCATGCCATCAATTTTATTAGCAACCAGATAGGTCTTCTTGTTATTTACCCGCAAATGCTTGGCAATCAACTCATCCGCAGGATTTAATCCCGCTCGGCTATCAACAATAAACAGTACGATATCAGCCTCCTGAACAGCCAATAGAGACTGTCCAGCCATCATGCTGTCAATTCCCTCCTCCTCACCACTGATACCACCTGTATCTATTACAATAAAACGGCGATTTTCCAGCATACCTTCACCGTACTTGCGGTCTCGGGTCAACCCCGGATAGTCTGCAACTAACGCATCACGTGATTGCGTCAAACGGTTGAACAACGTCGATTTACCCACATTCGGGCGGCCAACAAGGGCAATAACAGGGATAATCATAAAAGTATCTATGGGATAAGATTCAAAGAAAGCAATGAAAACAACGGACTACAGAATTAGCTACACCAAAAAACAAAACCAGCCGCTGTAAAGTGTACCTCATTAAAGCAAGGTAAACTCAAGCGGCTGGTTAGACTGAGTATTTTGAGGAGAAGCTATTTTCCTGCTTTTGCGCGATAAGCAATCAACTTACCGCGATTCGTGAACACGTAAAGAGTCTCACCATCAGTTAGCATTGGAGCACGAGCCCCCTTCCGATCAACACGAACACGAGCTACAAATTCTCCATCACTTTGATTGACTACGTGCATATAACCCTTGAAATCAACAACAGCGACGTAGTCACCAAAAACTTGAGGGCCATTCAAACTACGACGCAACATTTTCTCGTTGCTCCATAATTTTTCACCTGTAGTTGCACTGTAAGCAACCAGTTTCCCGTCTGTTTGAGAAACAAACAGCTTATCTGTTGATAGCGCCAGATTTTCACTAGTCGACCCATCTTGTCCCCACATAGGACTACCGGTACCTCGTGCTAATGCACTTATTCGTCCTTGATATGTACCTACATAAATTACACCGTCGCGAATCAGAGGACTCGCATGGATATCGACCATACGCTCCAACTCTGAACGCCCTTTGGGTGAAGCGATGCGTTGCTCCCATAAAATCAAACCATTTGTGGGATTAAAAGCCATCATCCTACCATTGGAGAAACCAGCATAAATTGCAGTATCAGTAACAATCGGCGATGGCGTACCACGCAAAGTAAGCACTGGTGGAGGGTTGTCATAAAACCACAACTGTTCCCCTGTCTTTGCATCTAGTGCGAATAACTTCCCATTAACTGTTTGCGTAGCAACGACACTACCGTTTGTCCGGGGAGCGGACACAATCTCTCCGGGTAATTGTTTACGCCACAGTTCATCACCATTATCTTTCGATAACGCCATTACTTCACCAGCATAGGTCGCCACCAACAGCAGACCATTTTCAGCAGCTATACCACCGACTATTTGACGGTTAGGATCGCCCGCAACAAAAAAGCTCTTTATCCAGCCCCATAGACCAAGCTGTTCTTTGTTGACTTTACGGGACCATAGTTTTTTACCTGTCTTATTATTGACAGCAACAACCAAGCCTTCGTAGTCAACCGCATAAATTTTATCATCATCCAATGCAGGAGTAAGACTACTAAAGCCTTTGTTTTGACCCTCACCTATGCCTCGCTTCCATACCTTATCGAGGTCGATAGTTTGCTCAAAATCGACCAACTCCATAGGTTCGTTCCCGGTTTTCTTGCTAAACAAGGAACATCCAGACATAGCGAATGCACAAAGCAATACTACGCAGCTCCAGTGCCTCACGGGGACTTGCATCATTGTGCTTTCTCCTCTGCAGCCGCAGCTGCAGGCACCGTTGTTACGCCTATTTTTAAATCATTCACTTTCATCTGCAATAGCATGTAACGCTCTTGTTGTTGCGGATCTGTTGCGGACAAAGCTTTCTCATAAGCAGTACGTGCAGCATCCAAATCACCTTGTAATTTTAAAATATCACCGCGAGCTTCAGCATATTCAGATGTAAATGCAGCAGCTGGTTCAGGTGACAGTTGAGCCAATGCATCGGCATAAGCTTTTTGCGCAGTTAATACACGGGCCAAACGCAATCTGGCTAGCTGCTCAGTGGCGGCATCCGGTTTGGCAGATAAAACCCATTTAAGTTCAGTAACAGCCTCATCCAATTTATTATCTTCAACCGCCAATTTAGCAAGGAAAAAAGCTGCACTGTGCGCATACATACTTTTACTATTGGAATCTTTGAGCTCACCAGCTAGATGGCTTATTGTTGCTTTGTCTGAAACACTCAATGATTTACCAGGCTCAGTAACAGTTAATTTAAGCAATTGCTCGTAGATCTCAGACGACTGCTCAGCCTTTTGGCGTTTTTGATCCTGCCATGCGGTGTAACCAAAATAACCAACCACAGCAACAACAACGGCAATTACGACAGTTTTACCGTAGTCCTTCCACCAACGCTTTAATACTTCTAATTGTTCTTCTTCTGAAAGATGTACACTCACAATTAACTCCTATAGAAAGGCGTAACGCGCCAGACATAAATAAATGATTAAAACGTTATTTTTTTGCTCAAAAAGTGGGGCTACTCAAGCGAGCGAAGATAAGCAATTGCCTCATCAAAAGGCAATGTTTTTTGTTCTATCTCTTCACGTAAAAATTTGACGCTTACAGTACCTGCGTTAGCTTCATCTTCACCTAGAATCAAAGCGATATCTGCACCACTTTTATCAGCCCTTTTTAATTGGCTCTTAAAATTACCACCACCGCAATTGGTCAGTAAACGAACAAAAGGCAATTCATCACGAATGCGCTCTGCCAATTGCATAGCAATTGATTGCACATTGCCTACCGCAACCAAAAATACATCGGCTTGTTGATCAAGTCCAACAGGAACAGCATCAACTGCTTGCAATAGTAAAACCAGCCGCTCGAGACCAATACCAAAACCAACTGCAGGTGTTGATTTACCTCCCAATTGCTCCACTAAACCATCATAGCGGCCACCAGCACAGACCGTGCTTTGAGCTCCAAGCTTGTCAGTCACCCATTCAAAAGCCGTTTTACCATAATAATCAAGACCACGCACTAAACGTGGATTTACCTGATAGCGTATGCCTGCTGTATCTAATAATGCCCTCAGCCCATCAAAATGGAGGCGAGATTCTTCATCCAGATAATCAAGTAATACCGGAGCTGCATCGAGCAGCTTTTGAGTATTGGCATCTTTTGAATCAAGAATACGCATCGGGTTAGTCTCTAGCCTGCGCTTACTATCTTCATCTAACTGATCTTGTAACCCGGACAAATACGCAACCAATGCTGTTTTATAAGCCGCGCGAGCTTCTGTACTGCCGAGCGAGTTGATCTGTAGAACAACATGGCTAGCAACTCCAAGTTCTCTCAAAATACGCGCACTCAATATAAGTACTTCAGCATCTATATCAGGCCCCTGGATACCAAAAGTTTCGACGCCTATTTGATGAAATTGCCGATAGCGGCCTTTCTGTGGCCGTTCGTGACGAAACATAGGTCCCATGTACCACAAACGCTGCATTTGATTATAAAGCAATCCATTTTCTTCGCATGCACGCACACAACATGCAGTTCCTTCAGGGCGCAATGTGAGACTATCGCCATTGCGATCCTCAAAGATATACATTTCTTTTTCAACGATATCAGTCACTTCACCGATAGAGCGTTTAAATAGCTCTGTTGATTCAACAATCGGAAAGCGTATTTCCTGATAACCATAACGAACCAAAATATCAGTAACAACACTTTCTACATACTGCCATAAGGAAGATTGCTCGGGCAGCAGATCATTCATCCCACGAATTGCTTGGATTTTTTTCAATTTCTAACCTTTAAAGTACGAGCGAAAACCGATTAGGCTTTAGCGATAATATTTTTTGCATCTGCGTCTATTTGCGCTTGTTTTTGTGCTGCTTTTGCACGAATCAACCGCTCCAGATTATCCACCAGATTTTCATTGGTTAACTTTTGATTAGGCTCGCCATCAATGTAAATTAAATTACTTGGCGTACCGCCAGCTAAACCTAAATCCGCCTCTTTTGCTTCACCTGGCCCATTAACCACACAGCCGATTACTGCCACATCAAGAGGCACGGTAATATCTTCAACTCGCTGTTCCAAATCATTCATTGTTTTGATTACATCGAAATTTTGACGCGAACAACTTGGACAGGCGATGAAATTAACACCCTTGCTGCGCAAGCGCAGGCTGCGCAGCATATCCCAGCCCACTTTGATCTCTTCTACAGGATCAGCAGCAAGAGATACACGAATAGTATCGCCAATACCATCCATCAAAAGCGCACCCAAGCCGATAGACGACTTGACAGTACCGGAGCGTAAACCGCCCGCTTCAGTGATACCCAAGTGTAGTGGCTGTTCAATTAGTGTGGCTAACTTGCGATACGCAGCAACTGCCATAAATATATCCGATGCTTTTACGCTGACCTTAAAATTTTGAAAATTCAATGAATCCAAAATCTCTACATGACGCAAAGCAGATTCAACTAAAGCATCTGGTGTAGGTTCACCGTATTTTTTTTGTAGATCTTTTTCCAGAGATCCTGCGTTAACGCCAATACGAATTGGTATATTCAAATCGCGCGCTTTATCGACAACTGCTTTGATGCGTTTTTCTCTTCCAATATTGCCTGGATTGATACGTAAACAATCCACACCCAAGTCTGCTACCCGCAAAGCGATGCGATAATCAAAGTGGATATCAGCCACTAAGGGTATGGATACCTGTTTACGAATTTCACCGAATGCTTCAGCGGCCTCCATTGTTGGGACAGAAACACGGACAATATCTGCTCCCGCTAGCTGGATTCGGCGAATTTGCTCTACAGTGGCAATCACGTCTGTAGTTTCTGTATTGGTCATACTCTGTACAGAAATAGGAGCATCGCCACCCACAGGAACATTGCCAACCATAATCTGACGAGACTTACGGCGTTTAATTGGAGATTCGCAGTGCATAATTAATCCTAGTCAGTGCAAAATTATTCGCTCTTCGGCTTACCTACTTTTAGCGATAACACATTAGTACCCAGTGCGGGTACTACCTTTATCGCATCGCCATTCAATTCTATTTTTACCGCGGGGGAATTTCCCAATTTCACATCAAAAGGAGCCACACCTTGTAACTTCACCTGGCTGCCAGATGACTGTAAATCGGCAATTAAAACATCACCGTTGGCATCACTGACTTCAAGCCAGCACTCTTCAGTAAAGCTAAATGCAATAACATCCAGCGAACCGGAAATTGCCTGACTTGCGGATTCAAGTTTAAGCATCTGCGAGGAAACAGTAACTGAAGTTGTAACTACACTACTAGAGGATGAAGAGTTTTTATCCTCAGACGCAGACGCACCCTCAAGCGTAAATAAAGGCATCGCCGAATTTATTGAATTAAAGGAACTTGCAACACTACTGAAAGCTGCAGAATTTGAACTGAACGATTGAACCAAGGGTGCACTCATGGCGGTTTCAACAGGAGGAACAAGCGTAGCTGGTTTGTTATAGGTCTCTTTTTGTCGATTATCAAAAAACCAAATCGAAATGAGCCATAAAACCAAGAGCACCATTAGAAGCAATGCAATAAATTGCCATATCGGTTTGTTAGGTGATTCAACGCGACGAGGGATGACTTGCTCTACCAGTCCATGTTTTTGAGCATGACGATCATAAGCAGATAACACCTGCTCCACATCTAGCTTAACGAAGTTGGCATAAGCACGAATATACCCGCGGGTAAAGGTATCCGATGCCATATGACGATAATCATCTGACTCTAGCGCACGCACTTTTGTCATCGTCATATAAAGCTCTTTAGCGACCTGTTCCTGAGTTAGGCCCGCTCGCTCACGCGCCCAAACAAGTAGCTTGCCAGGTGACAATTCACGAAACCGACTATCGTCTGTTGTTTTTTTATCGTCATCAGATGCCATTAAAAACGCCTATCAATTTACCTGTTACTCACATCATTGTTTGCTTGTATTCCAAATATTCTCTGGAATAAGGAAAACGGTTTTTCAACACCAATAAATAACTAGCTTCTTTGTCCTTGTTACCAAATATGCGCTCTAAACGTATCCCTAACAGCAATGCGCGTGCGGATTGTTGACCTAACGATTGGTATCTATCCAAATATTTTTTTGCTTCTGCATAATCTTGTTGTTGAAAGTTTATATCCGCCAACTCAATCAGTGGCTCTGAAATTCCTCTATCCAACACAGATGCATGTTCAAATGCGGCTTTTGCACGTTCGTTTTTACCCAACAGAATAGCTGTCCGCCCAACATTTACTAGCGCTAACGCTCGCCCATCATAGTCAAGGTCGCTCGCGGCCACTTCAAATTGAGCTAACGCTTCTTCGTAACGTTTTGCACCAAATAAAAACACACCGTAGTTGTTATTTGCCAGAGTAAAATTTTTCTTAAGCTTGAGTGCCTGCTTAAACGTTTTTTCTGCTAAAACGGGCTCACCTTCCAGCTGATAAAGACGCGCCAAAGCTTCAGTAGCTTCAGGGGAGTTTTTCTTTATATCAGATGCTTTGCGCAAATGATGTCTGGCAGATTCCCGGTTACCTTTATCAATGTATCCATTTGCTAGCTGTACATGTAATTCAAGTGCTTTGACAGTATTGATCTGTTTAACCGCTTTACCAGTTTTGCTTTTAGTTTCAGACACGCAACCCGCAAGGGCAACGACAGCAGCACAAGATATAAGGGTTAATTTCAGCAATTTTATAAATTTATTCATTTGCATCACCCACACCATTTAAATTGACATTATTGGCTGACAATCTTTACCGTTTGCACATCATCAAATTGGGCACGGTAGCGTTCACTACGGCGGGTAACATCATTAACCTGCCCCGCTAATTGACCACAAGCGGCATCAATATCGTCACCACGCGTAGTCCGCACAGTGGTGATATACCCTTCTTCCATCAAAATGTCCTGGAACTTACGTAATGCGTTATTACTCACTCGTTTGTAGTTAGACAGATTGAAGGGATTAAAGGGGATAAGATTTATCTTGACCGGCACGTCACGCAGTAGTTCCGCTAATTCGCGTGCATGATGAGGTCGATCATTTACCTGATCAATCAATGTATATTCGATCGTAATCTTGCGATGGGTGTCGGGCATCGCTTCGATATAACGTTTGGCAGAATCCAATAGCATCGCAATAGGATACTTGCGATTGATTGGTACCAGTTCATTACGCAGCTCGTCATTAGGTGCGTGCAATGAAATCGCAAGGCACGCATCAGTGAATTGACTGAGCCGATCCAATTGTGGAACCACACCTGAAGTACTCAATGTAACGCGGCGCTTGGAAATTCCATACGCATTATCGTGCATCATCAAATTCATCGCATCGACAACATTATCAAAATTGAGTAAAGGCTCTCCCATGCCCATCATCACCACATTAGTGACGCTACGCGGGCCATTAGGTTGCAATTGCCCAAATGATTTTGCAGCAATCCAAACTTGACCGATGATTTCAGCAGCGGTCAAGTCACGGTTAAACCCCTGCTTACCTGTTGCACAGAAACTACAATCCAACGAACAACCGACTTGTGATGAAACACAAAGCGTTCCACGATCACCATCAGGAATAAATACTGTTTCTATCACATTATTGCCACTGACCCGGATTAAAAACTTGCGCGTTCCATCAGCAGAATCGAATTGTTGAACTACCTCTGGAAGACGAATTTCAGCAATGTCTTTTAACTTCGCACGCAAAGCTTTACTTACATTAGTCATATCGTCGAAGTTATCTGCACCGAGCTGATGAATCCATTTCATCACCTGAATGGCACGAAATTTTTTCTCACCTATCGATTCAAAAAAAGTGACCAGTTTTGCTTCAGGCAAACCGAGCAGGTTTGTTTTGGCAGAGCCCTCTGCGGTAACCGCGCTCGCGGAAATAGTGGAACTGGATACATCAGTCATGGCTCAATACCTGTACAAACATAATGTGTAACAACACAGAGAAACAGCAATAAAATATTAACGAAGAACGATTTCGTTGCTGGCAAAGAAATACGCAATTTCCCGCGCAGCAGACGCAGGGGAATCCGAACCATGCACAGCGTTCGCATCAATTGCTTGGGCAAAATCAGCGCGGATAGTGCCTGGTGCAGCTTTGGCAGGATCAGTTGCTCCCATCAATTCACGGTTGGCTAAAATCGCGTTCTCACCTGAAAGCACTTGAACGACAACAGGACCAGACGTCATAAAATCGACCAAGCCCTCAAAAAATGGGCGACCTTTATGTTCAGCATAAAAGCCTTCCGCTTGCGCACGGCTCAATAACATCATGCGCTGGGCAACTATTTTGAGCCCTGCTTTTTCAAAACGAGCAACAATTTCACCAATGTGGTTTTTACTTACGGCATCTGGTTTGATGATCGATAAGGTTTGTTCAACAGCCATGAGAGACTCCATACTCAATTGCGGGTTACTGCGGGCGTTTTTGGCCCAAATAAGGGATTTACAGCCTACAAAATACAAAACCCGCGAATTATACGCGGGTTTACGTGATTTTTATATGCTAGCTATTTGATTAATAAACAAAATCAGCTAAAGGGCATCCACCATTATTGGACGCTTCTTGCTCGATCCTGGATACGCTTCACCATCGCCTTGAGCCCATTACCTCTGGTCGAACTCAAATGCTGAAGCAAGTCCAGCTGCTTGAAATAGCCATCGACATCAAACACGAGAATCTCCCCAGGGGTTTTGCCATTAAATGCTGCCAAAACAACACCAAGCAACCCCTTGACGATGAAAGCATCACTGTCGGCAAGGAAAAACAACTTTCCATCACGCCATTCATCGACCAGCCACACCTGGCTCTGACAACCCCGCACAATATACTCATCAGTACGTAAACGCTCATCCATCGGCGGCAATTCTTTGCCAAGGTCAATAATGTATTTGTAACGCTCTTCCCAATTATCGAAAAAGCCCAGACTTTCGATAATGTCATCTGCGGTAACGTCTATACCAAATTGGGTCATTGGAATTCTCTGGCTGGAGCTTGGATAAGCCCTGAATCAATAAAACATGCCCGTCTGGAGCTGTGCCTCTTCACTCATCATATGGCGCTGCCATGGAGGGTCAAAGACCAGCTCTACCTTGACCGACTTGACGTTGGGCACCAAGCGCACCCGATATTCTACATCGCCAACCAAAACTGGCCCCATGCCGCAAGCGGGCGCAGTCAGAGTCATTTGGATATCTACTCTCCCTGACGATTGATCTATGCCCACTTTGTAAATTAAACCCAGATTGACCAAATCAACAGGAATTTCAGGGTCATACACACTACCCAAGGCCTGCCACACCTGCTCCTCAATAATGCGATCATCTTCAGGGGCAGGAAATTCAATGCTGGTCGACTCCAGTCCCAGCAGATGAGCATCAGTGCCATCTACGCGGACCATTTGGCCATGGTACGTCAGAGTGTAATTACCCCCCAGCGCCTGGGTGATGGTAACAAATGTGCCCTCCGGGATTACCAGTGGCGTTCCGTCGGGAACACGGCGCGCAGGACAATCAGCCTGTGCAACCACCATGCGTCTTTCAGACATACCTATTCTCTTTTAAAAACGCTTTTACAAACGAAATTGCGCGTAAAGAAAGCAACTCAACTGACACTGAAGCTCTCGCCACAACCACAATAATCTTTTACACGTGGATTATTGAATTTAAGTTGGTGATTCAACCCCTCAGTGACGTAATCGATCTCCGTACCACTGACCACCGATAAACTTTTTGCATCGACCAGCAATTCGATACCGTCATCCAAAGGCACATGTAAATCATCTGCTTTGGCTTCTGACACCAAATCAACAACATACATCCAACCTGTACAACCGCTTTGCTTAACGCTCAATCGCACTGCGGAAGATGATTCACTCGCATCCAACTGACGTTTGAAATGAGCGGCAGCTGCCGCTGTCACCGAAACGGTTTCCAATTGCGGATCAAATGAAGCGATACTCATGACCTACTCCGATAAACATCAATTCATTAACGATCACAATAAAAATGTTTTTGCTTTTTCAATCGCCGCAAACAGGCGATCCACCTCAGCAAAGGTATTGTAAAAACTAAAACTCGCACGCACTGTGCCGGGAATTCCATACTGATCCATAATAGGCTGGGCACAGTGATTGCCAGTGCGCACAGCAATACCCTGTTTATCCAATAAGACACCCAGATCTGCTGGATGCGCCCCTTCCAGGATAAAACTCATCACACTCGTTTTATTGGCAGACGTGCCAATAAGTTTGATACCTGATGTATTGCGGGCTTTTTCTTCCGCATAGGCCAGCAGTGCTTGTTCGTGTGCCGCCGCTGCCTTGCGATCAATACTGTTGAGATAATCAATCGCCGCGCCAAAACCAATTGCACCAGCAATATCGGGTGTACCCGCTTCAAATTTATATGGCAACTGATTAAATGTTGTCCCGGCAAAACTAACCGTTTCAATCATCTCTCCACCACCCTGATAAGGCGGCATTGCTTCAAGCAATTCACGCTTGCCGTAGAGCACACCCAAGCCCGTCGGGCCAAATAATTTATGTGCAGAAAAAGCATAAAAATCACAATCCAGTGCTTGCACATCCACAGCCCAATGGCTCACTGCTTGAGCGCCATCTACCATTACTTTTGCGCCCGCCGCATGCGCCAGTGCGATAATTTTTTCAACCGGATTGATGCTGCCTAGCGCATTGGACACATGTCCGACGGAAACCATTTTCACGCGTTCATCCAACATGGCTTCGAACGCGGCTAAATCGATAGTACCTGTCGCATCAACCGGAACAGGCTCAACACTCGCGCCCATTGCACCGGCAATTAATTGCCAAGGTACTATGTTAGAGTGGTGTTCCATAGCAGAAACCAATATCCGATCGCCTGCGGTTAAGTTACTTCGCCCCCAACAACTGGCTACCAGATTAATACTCTCCGTAGTACCGCGAGTCCAGATAATTTGCTTTGCATCCGGCGCATTTAAAAATGCAGCAACTTTGTTGCGGGCAGCCTCGAACTTCACTGTAGCGCGATCCGCCAGTGCGTGTGCCCCACGATGCACGTTGCTATTATCGTTGCGGTAATAATCACTGATTGCATCAATGACTACATTCGGTTTTTGTGTAGTAGCAGCGCTATCGAGATAGACCAATGGCTGACCGTTTACGTGTTGATGCAAGATTGGAAAGTCAGCGCGGATTTTTTCTACGTCAAAAGACTCTACGTCAAAAGACTCCACATCAAAACGTTTCACATCAGAACCTGCATCAGTCATTGGATGACTCCATAACATTTGCAATAGCATTCAAACTATTATCACGACCAAACAAACTTGCAAGACGCGGCTGCAGATAATCGTGCACTACTGGCTGGGCAATCTGCTCAAGCAACTCATTGATAAAACCAAAACTGAGCATCACATCGGCCTCTGCACGGGACAAGCCACGGCTCCGCAAATAATAGCGTGCATTTTCATTTAACTGGCTGATAGTAGCACCATGAGCGCACTTCACATCATCAGCATAAATTTCCAATTCAGGCTTGGTATTAACTTCAGCTTTATTTGATGTAAGCAAATTTTTATTGCTCAATTCAGCAAGGGTTTTTTGCGCATCTTGATGGATATAAATCCGGCCATTAAAAATGGCTTGGGCAGAATCACTCACAATACCGCGAAACACCTCATTCGAGGTGCAGTGCGGAACCCAATGGCAAATATTAGTGTGATAATCAACAACTTGTTGGTTACGCGGAACATAAATACCTTGCAAATCAAGCTCTGCACCTTGACCGCGATGATTCATCTGATAATCAATACGCATCAAACGTGAACCTAAAGCGATAGCAAATCCGCGTAAACGGGCATTGCGTTGCAAGTCCACATGTACAGCACCAATATGCTGCGAATGTTCTTCTTCCAGATTCAAACGATAATGATGCAGTGATGCATTGTCACCGATATGAATTTCAGTAAGCGCATTAACAAAATTATCTTGCACTTCTCCAACCGAAAAGTAATGTTCGATCACTTCTGCACGCGCGTTATCATCCAACACCACCAATAGTCGTTGGTTGCTGGCAGCGGCAGACATGGTCGCAACGTTAACAACATACACCGGTTTATCGAGCTGCTGATTGCGTGGCACATGCATCAATACTGCATCATCCAACCAGGCATTATTGAGTGTCGCAAACAGGTGGCGCTCGCCTTCAACGATATTGCCGAGGTATTTTTTAATTAACGCCTGTTGATCTGTATTCGCTTGCGAAAAACGTACTATAGCTGCCGGCAGTTCGCTTGAAAGTGATTCAATAAATACACCATCTACGAACACCAGACGATACGCGTCCAGAGGCATAAGCTCATGTTGCCATGCGCGGTCGTCAACCTGGTTGAGCGCGCCCCCCCAAGTTTGCAACTGCGTTTTTTGCAGCAACTGCATGGGCGTATATTTCCAATGTTCAGTTTTACGGGTCGGCCACGCTTGTGCCAACCAACTACTGGCCGCATTGGAACGTAGGTGCTCCAACCAACTTAACGGTGTTTGCTGCGCAGCGAGTTTAATTGCCTGCTGTTGAAAATCGCTCATGCTTATACAGCCTCTTGCTCAAGCCAACCGTAACCTTTTTCTTCAAGTTCCAATGCCAATTCTTTACCACCGGTTTTGACGATACGGCCTTTTGCCAGCACATGAACATAATCCGGCACAATGTAATCGAGCAAACGCTGGTAGTGAGTAACAACAATAAAACTACGCTCGGGTGAACGCATGGCGTTCACCCCATTGGCTACAACTTGTAATGCGTCAATATCCAAACCGGAATCGGTCTCGTCCAATATGCACAAGCTCGGCTCCAGCAACATCATTTGCATAATTTCGTTGCGTTTTTTCTCTCCACCAGAGAAGCCTTCGTTTACACCGCGCTTTAAAAACGCTTGATCAAGGCTTACCCGTTTACTGGCTTCGCGTGCCATTTTCATAAATTCTACGGCCGAAAGCTCAGCTTCACCTCTGTGTTTACGCTTGGCATCCACAGCAGCTTTTAAAAATTCCATATTGCTCACGCCCGGGATTTCAACCGGATATTGAAACGCTAAAAACAAACCTTCACGTGCGCGCTCTTCTATTTCTAAATCAAACAATGGTTTTCCATTAAATTCGACACTACCGCCAGTCACTTCATAACCGTCACGGCCGGACAACACATTACCCAATGTACTTTTGCCAGCACCGTTTGGACCCATAATGGCGTGAACCTCGCCTGGATTAACAGTCAAGTTTAGTCCTTTCAGAATTTCTTTTTCTTCAACACGGGCGAACAAATCAGTAATGCGTAACATAAATTTTAATCCGATAATTTTTTTAACACGGCAATTTTAAATTTTTAATGCATCGTTTGGGTTCTTAACCCACAGAACCTTCAAGGCTGACTTCCAGCAACTTGCCTGCCTCTACTGCGAATTCCATCGGCAATTCTTTGAAGACTTCTCGACAAAACCCATTCACAATCATGGACACCGCTTTTTCAGCATCGAGCCCACGCTGCTGGCACAAGAACATTTGGTCTTCGCTCACCTTGGAGGTTGTTGCTTCATGCTCAATGACAGCCGTTGGATTTTTGCTCTCAATGTAAGGAAAAGTGTGTGCTCCGCATTTATCACCAATTAACAGCGAATCGCATTGCGTGTAATTACGTGCACCTTCTGCACCGGGATTAATGCGCACAAGACCACGGTATGCATTGGAACTTTTTCCTGCGGAAATTCCTTTGGAGATAATTGTGGATTTGGTGTTTTTACCGATGTGGATCATCTTGGTTCCGGTATCGGCTTGCTGGTAATTATTAGTGAGTGCGACAGAGTAAAACTCGCCAACACTGTTATCACCACGCAATATACAACTCGGATATTTCCAAGTGACTGCAGAACCGGTCTCCACTTGCGTCCAGGAAATTTTGGCGTTGGTATGACACACACCGCGCTTGGTTACAAAGTTGTAAATACCGCCCTTGCCTTCTTCGTTGCCCGGATACCAGTTTTGTACGGTGGAGTATTTAATTTCAGCGTTATCAAGCGCAATCAACTCAACTACCGCAGCATGCAATTGATTTTCATCACGCATGGGCGCGGTGCACCCTTCTAAATAGCTGACGTGCGAACCTTCATCGGCCACAATCAGCGTGCGCTCGAACTGACCGGTATTTTGTTCGTTGATCCGGAAATATGTAGACAATTCCATTGGGCAGCGCACACCTTTCGGGATGTACACAAAAGAGCCATCGGAAAATACCGCAGAATTGAGCGCTGCGTAATAGTTGTCTTTTTGTGGCACGACTGAGCCAATATATTTTTTTACCAACTCAGGATATTTCTGTACCGCTTCGCTGATAGAGCAAAAAATCACACCGGCTTCCATTAGCTTTTCGCGGAATGTGGTGACAACAGAAACAGAATCAAATACCACATCCATTGCAACGCCTGCCAGCGCCGCCTGTTCATGCAAGGGGATGCCGAGCTTTTCGTAGGTGCGCAATAGTTCCGGATCAACTTCATCCAGACTTTTTGGTTTTTCATCCATCGATTTGGGCGCGGAATAATAGGAAACCGCTTGAAAGTCGATATCGTCGTACTTAACGTGCGCCCATTCCGGCTCGGTCATTTCCAGCCAAGCTTGGTACGCCTTAAGACGCCATTCCAACAGCCATTCCGGCTCATTCTTTTTTGCCGAAATAAAACGGATCACATCTTCATTCAACCCGGGCGGCAGGGTTTCAGAATCAATCGCGGTGTGAAAACCAGCCGCGTATTCTTTTTTAATGAGCTGTTCGACTTGTTCAGACATGGGTATTTACCTTGTTTTACAACAATCTCGATGCACAGCATCAAGCCTTGTTCAGCTTGGCGATAACACTTCGTAAGTGTTCAATCGCAAATTCAATTTCATCGGCAGTGGTGTAACGGCCTATGCTGAAACGTAACGATGCCTGGGCATGTTCATCACTCAATCCGATTGCCTTCAGCACATAACTCGGAGACATAGTGGCTGAATTACATGCAGAACCACTGGAAACCGCTAAATCCCGTAACGACAGCAGCAACATTTCGCCATCTATTTTTCCAAAGGCAACATTTAAAATGCCGCTTACACACTGGGTACTGGAACCATTGCGGACAACCCCCGGAAGATCCGCAATACCTTGCCATAAGCGATCACGCAATTGCGTAATACGGGCAGAATCCTGTGCAAGTTGTTCAGCAGTTAGCTGGGCAGCTGTGCCGATACCCATTAATTGATGCGTTGCCAAGGTGCCGGAACGCATAGCGCGCTCATGCCCACCGCCATGAATTTGTGCAGCCACCCTCACTTCACCTGCGCGGCGGACATAAAGCGCCCCCACACCTTTGGGACCATAAAATTTGTGCGCAGACAGCGACAACAAATCCACACCCAGCTTTTTTACATCAACGTCGATTTTTCCTACCGCTTGTGCGGCGTCGCAGTGAAATAAAATGCCGCGCGCTTTACATACGTCGACTAAATTTTTCACATCATTGATACAGCCCAACTCATTGTTGACGAGCATAATACTGACGAGAAAAGTATCATCCTGGAATGCGGCTTCTAACCCAGCTGCAGTGATAATCCCATCGCTACCCGGTTGCAAACGAGTGACACGAAAGCCCTGTGACTCAAGCCATATGGCAGGATCGAGCACAGCCTTGTGTTCAATTGCCGAGACGATAATGTGGCCGCCTTGGGCATGAGTAGCGCGATAGGTTTCTGCTATTCCTTTTAGCGCCAGATTGTTGGCCTCGGTTGCACCGCTAGTCCACACGATTTCGCGCGTATCGGCATTGATAAGGCTGGCAACCTGCGCACGCGCTTCTTCAACGACTTCTTCCGCCTGCCAACCATAAATATGCGAACGGGATGCAGGATTGGCAAAGACACCATCCATTGTCAGGCACTGTGCCATACGCGCAGCCACATCAGGAGCCACAGGTGTAGTGGCTGCGTAATCCAAATAAACGGGTTTGCGCAAAACAGTCATTACCTTGGGATGTTGTAGATAAACAATTGTTTAGAGAATTTCACTCACCGCGATATGGGTTTCATCGCAGTGAGTATTAACAAGACGCATATCCTGACGTCTGCTGACTGTTTGTATATCGTTGCGCGCCACCAGATCAGCCAGCGTAATTTCACTTAAAAACCGGTGGATCTGCGCACTGAGATCCTCCCATAAATGATGCGTCAAACAGACCTCACCTTCATGGCAGTTACCTTTACCTTCACAGCGGGTTGCATCGAGCGATTCACTCACCGCATCTACCACCTGCGCAACTGAAACCTCGGCAGCACTGGACATCAAACGATATCCGCCGCCGGGGCCGCGCACGCTCTTTACCAACTTGAAATGGCGTAAACGCGCAAACAATTGTTCAAGGTAAGACAAAGAGATACCTTGGCGCTGGGAAATGTCCGCCAGACTGACCGGGCCTTGGTCGCTATGAAGCGCCAAATCCAGCATCGCGGTAACGGCATAACGGCCTTTGGTGGTAAGTCTCATGCGGGTGTGCCTCGCTGCAAAATCCCGGTGTAGCGCACCACTCCCAACGGGAAATAACCCGCAAATGCAGCAGCGATGCTAATTCCGAGTATTTTACTCAAGTATTACAGCTTTTCCAACGGTCAATTTTCCAGCGCCCGACACGTCACAATAACCATCAATCCTATTGGTCTGCTGGCTTATCGTCTTTAGTCAGTTCGCGCATGGATTCCAAGCCCGGCGCCTTGCCGATCTTGCGCATTACTTTACCGCTGTAATGTATATAGTTCTGCATCGCCGTCAGAACACCACGCAGGATATTCAGCTCCATCTGGTCCATACGTATACGATTGTATAGGCGACGCAGTCGGGTCATGGTCTGTTTGGGGTTATCGCGATCCAGAAAATCCAGTTCTACAAGCGTTTGCTCCAAATGTCCGTAATACATTTCCATGGCATTAGGCTCCGCCGGAGGCATATCCCACTGGAATTGGGGCAAGGTATTCCCCTCTGCGGCAAGTAAATACGCCATACGGATTTCGTAACAAATCACCTGCACCGCTGTCGCCAGATTAAGCGAGCTGTAATCAGGATTAGCAGGGATATGCACGTGATAATTGCACTTATAAAGCTCTTCATTGGTAAGGCCGCGATCTTCACGCCCAAACACCACCGCCACCTCATGATTGGCCGCTTCCGCCCATACACTTTCACCGCACTTGCGTGGATCGAGCAATGGCCAGGGAATACGGCGCTCGCGAGCACTGGTACCGACAACCAAACCACAACCGGCGATAGCTTCATCCAGCGTTTCCACAACCACCGCATTGTCGAGCACATCTGTTGCACCAGCCGAGCGCCATACCGCTTTGTCAGATGGAAAATCCTGCGGTGACACCAGATACAATCGTGACAACCCCATATTTTTCATCGCCCGCGCAGTGCCGCCGATGTTGCCAGGATGACTGGTATTCACCAAAACGATACGGATATTGGCAAAAGGCTGGGCGGATGAGGACTCTGAAGATGGTACAGACATGGGGAAACCCTGATGTTAGTGCCGCCCGAAACGTGCATTCAGATGGCAGTTCATTTAAAAAGGCGCGCAGTATACAGACACACAGGATTTGCCTCCAGTTATGGCTAGCCGCCGAAAGCGCTTGCCGCTATACTGCGCGCCCTTGGTGTGAGGCGCTTATGCCGCCTGCGACCCCGTTCTTTTACAACCCCTGATTCTCGACTGAGTGCCGCAAGGTCAACTCATCGCATTCTGGTTATTCAGTAAACCCTCAATTCCGGTGCTTTATGGAACCCATGATTAACATCGCTTTGCGCGCTGGTCGCAAAGCTGCAGAATTAATTGAACGTGCGTTTGAACGCGTTGACCTGCTCACCATCGAGACCAAAAGTCGCAATGACTTCGTCACCGAAGTGGACAAAGCGGCTGAAAAAGAAATCATCTATCACCTCCGCAAAGCCTATCCTGACCACAGTTTCCACGGCGAAGAAGGTGGCTCCCAACCCGGCAAAAACTCTGATTACGAATGGATCATTGATCCGCTCGATGGCACCACCAATTTTATTCACGGTGTTCCGCACTTCTCTATTTCCATTGCGTGCAAATACAAAGGCCAGATTGAACACGCCGTTGTGATTGATCCCGTCAAACGCGAAGAATTTACCGCGAGCCGTGGCCGCGGCGCGGCGCTCAATGGCCGTCGCTTACGCGTATCAAACCGTCGCGGCCTTGAAGGTGCGCTAATCGGTACTGGCATTCCTTTCAGCGGTTATGCACTGGAACACATCGGCCCCTATTTGGCATGTGTACAGGAAATTGCCGGACAGACCTCCGGTATTCGTCGTTGTGGTTCAGCGGCTCTGGATCTGGCGTATGTGGCTGCAGGCCGCTTTGATGCATTTTGGGAAATGAATTTGAACGAGTGGGACATCGCAGGCGGAATTTTGCTGGTCAAAGAAGCAGGTGGATTGGTAAGCGATTTTAATGGTGGTGCAGATTATTTGCAGACAGGCCATATTGTGTGCGGATCACCCAAGGTGTTTAAACCGATCCTGCAAGTCGTGCAAAAAAATCTTGGCCACCTGAAATAATCAGCAGCACAGGGGCAACAATAAAAACGGCGAGCAATGCTCGCCGTTTTTATTTCAACTGACAGGTAAAACTAAACCATCTTTTTTACCGAGATAGAATCCCAGCTGGCGAGAATAATGTTCTCCAGCATAGCTTCATCAATACTGATGATTCCCTGCATAGTTTTGCGCGCAATCTCAAAGTAAGGTTCAAAGCCAAGCGAAAATAAAATTTCATCGGGCAAGTCCTTGAGAATTTTTTGTTCTCGCCCGCGTGAAAAAAAGGTGAATAGCGGCTCCAGCACTAACTGCGACTCCTCATGTCGGCTGCGCAGCACATCCGGAGGCAAGTGATCAAACTGCCCCTTGCTCAATACAATGGCCGGCTTTTGCAAAAAAAGCGCCCAAAAGCTCGAACACATACGCCGGAATTGTTGGAACAGATCCGCCTCCACTGTACTCTCTGCAAATACTTGATGCGCAACACGCTCAATAATTTGACCATGTAATTGTTTGATCAAATCCTCGCGGTCTTCAAAATATAAATAAATTGTTCCCGTTGCCACACCGGATTCTTTGGCAACATCGCGGATGGAAAATCCATGAAACCCGCGATGCGCCAACAAATGCAAAGTAGCATCAAGAATCTGTTCGCATTTGCTCATCATTTTTCTGACTCACTGACAACCGGAGCGGAGGGAAACCATCGTTTCGCCAAACGGAACACGACAACAAAAAAGACTGGCACAAAGAAAATAGCCAATACCGTTGCCGAGAACATTCCACCAAAGACACCGGTACCAATTGCATTTTGGCTACCAGAACCAGCGCCGGAGCTTAACACTAGAGGCGTTACACCGAGCATAAATGCGAGCGAGGTCATAATGATTGGACGCAAGCGCATACGCACAGCCTCCATTGTTGCCTCAACCAACCCCATACCGTCTTCGTAAAGGGATTTAGCAAATTCAACAATCAAGATCGCATTTTTTGCCGCCAAGCCAATTGTGGTTAACAGGCCAACCTGGAAATAAACGTCGTTGGATAAACCGCGCCCCATCGCAAATAGCACTGCGCCGATAATACCCAGCGGCACTACCAAAATCACCGCAAACGGCACCGACCAACTCTCATAAAGTGCAGCAAGACAGAGGAACACAATCAAAATCGACAACGCATACAGTAGTGGTGCCTGATCACCAGACTCACGCTCCTGAAACGACATTCCCGTCCATTGATATCCAATACCCTGCGGGAGTTTTGCGATCATTTCTTCTACTGCCAGCATCGCATCACCCGAGCTGATGCCCGGTGCACCTTGGCCAATAATATTGATGGAAGGAACACCGTTGTAACGCTCAAGCCGTGGTGAGCCGTAAATCCAACGGCCAGAGGTAAATGCAGAAAACGGAACCATTTCATTTTGGTTGTTACGCACATACCAATTTTTTACATCCTCCGGCAACATGCGATATTGCGCATCCCCCTGGATATACACTTTTTTCACACGGCCGTTATCGATGAAATCATTGACGTAAGATGCAGCCCAGGCTGTAGAGAAAATATTATTTACATCGGATAAAGAAATACCCAAGGCTGCGACCTTCTCCTGATCGACATCCAATTTAAATTGCGGATTATCTTCCTGCCCGTTGGGACGAACACCGACCAAGCGCCGGTCTTGTGCAGCCATTCCTAAAAACTGATTGCGCGCATTCATCAATGCTTCATGCCCCAAGCCACCCAAGTCCTGCAATTGCAAATTAAATCCGGATGAAGTACCTAATTGGGTAATGGCTGGCGGAACAGCGGGAAATACCATCGCATCTTTGATTTTTGAAAATGCACCCATTGCGCGCCCGGCAATACTTTGCACATGTTGTGATTCATCGGTACGCTCACTCCAATCTTTCAAACCCACAAACGCCATTCCGTTGTTTTGGCCGCGACCACTGAAGCTGAATCCAATAACAGAAAACACAGAGCGAACATTGTCTTTTTCATTTTCAAGATAATGTTTTTCAATCTGATCCATTACACCAATAGAACGCTCTTTGGTTGCACCCACCGGCAATGTCATCAGCGTAAACATAATGCCTTGATCTTCATCCGGCAAAAAAGAACTTGGTAAACGCGTGAACAAAAAACCCAGTACAACAATAATGGCAGCGTAAATCACCATGTAGCGCTTGGTTTTTCCCAGCATAGAGCTAACGCCACTTTGGTATTTATCGGTTGCACGATTGAAGTTGCGATTAAACCAACCGAAGAAGCCCCCTTTTTCATAGTGATCATGCTTTACCGGTTTCAGTAACGTTGCGCAGAGCGCAGGTGTTAATGTCAGTGCAACGACGACCGATAACACCATTGCCGACACAATAGTGATCGAGAACTGACGATAAATAACGCCCGTTGAACCACCAAAAAATGCCATAGGCACAAATACCGCTGACAGTACCAACGCAATACCAATCAATGCACCGGTAATTTGCTGCATGGATTTACGCGTCGCTTCAAGTGGTGAAAGCCCCTCTTCCGCCATCACCCGCTCAACGTTTTCCACCACCACAATCGCATCATCTACCAACAAACCAATCGCAAGCACCATCGCAAACATGGTTAAGGTATTAATTGAGAAACCGAAAGCTTGCAGGATGGCAAAAGTTCCCAGCAGTACTACCGGAACGGCAATCGTTGGAATTAATGTCGCGCGGAAATTTTGCAGGAATAAATACATCACCAGGAACACCAGAATGATGGCCTCGATGAGTGTTTTCACTACTGCTTCAATAGATAGTTTTACGAATGGTGTTGTGTCATAGGGATAAACAATTTCCAGACCTTGTGGAAAGAAACTTGAAAGTTCGCCAATACGTTTGCGCACGGCATCAGCCGTATCCAGCGCATTCGCACCCGCCGCCAAGGTGACTGCAACCCCCGCAGCAGGGCGATTGTTGTATTCGGTTTCAAATTGATAATTTTCACCGCCGAGTTCAACACGCGCGACATCGCCCAAACGAACTTGTGATCCATCCTGATTTACGCGCAATAAAATATTGCGGAACTCTTCCGGTGTAGACAACCGGGTTTGTACCACGATGCTGGCGTTAATTTGCTGACCCGGCAATGCTGGCGTACCGCCCAATTCGCCTGCAGCAATTTGCGCATTTTGCGCACGAATTTGCGTCGCTACATCAGCCGTTGTGAGGTTATAGGTTGCAAGTTTGTTGGCATCCAACCAAATACGCATCGCATACTGCGAACCAAATAATTGGATTTGCCCCACACCATTTACACGGCTTAATTGATCCTGCACGTTAGCAGCGACATAGTCAGCGATATCGTATTTATCCATCTTCCCATCGGAAGATACAAATCCGATAACCATCAAGAACCCGGCAGATGATTTCGTCACACGAATGCCTTGTTGCTGAACTTCTTGCGGCAACAATGGCATTGAGGTTTGCAATTTGTTTTGCACCTGTACTTGGGCAATATCCGGATCAGTTCCCGCGAGGAATGTCAGTGTTACTTCACCGCGGCCACTCGACTCGCTGGTCGATGACATGTATTGGACATTATCAATCCCGGTGAGTCCCTGCTCGATAATCTGGATAACCGTATCCTGCACCGTTTGTGCAGAAGCTCCTGGGTAGTTAGCACTAATGCTAACCGAGGGCGGTGCAACTTCCGGATACTGGGCGATGGGCAATTTAAAAATAGACAGTGCACCTGCCAGCATAATAATGATGGAAATAACCCAGGCAAAAACCGGGCGATCAATAAAAAACCTCGCCATAATCTTTACTCCCCGGCCTTGCTATTTGACGCAGGCACCGCTTTTACAGGCGCACCTGGTTTTACTTTTTGCAAACCTTCAACGATGACTTGATCGCCCACCGCCAAACCTTCCAATACGATCCATTGGTCACCTACCGAGCGAGCAGTTTTGAGCTGACGAACTTCAACTATGCCTTCAGCGTTAACGACCATTGCACTGGCGTTGCCAGAACGGTCGCGAGTAATTCCCTGTTGCGGAGCCAAAAGCGCATTGGTGCGCACGCCCTCTTCGAGATGGGTGCGAACAAACATACCGGGTAACAACAGACGATCAGGATTGGGAAATTGGGCGCGCAATGTGACGGAACCTGTTGATTCGTTTACGCCCACTTCAGCAAACTGCAGACTGCCTTCGTGTTCATAAATGGAACCATCATCCAGCACCAACCGCACCTTGGCTGATTTTGCAATAGCAACATCCCCTTTGAGCACATCGCGGCGCAGCTGCAACAACTCTTCGGCAGATTGGGAAACATCAACATAAATAGGATCTAGCTGAAGGATACTTGCCAACACCTCAGCCTGGCCTGCATTCACTAACGCGCCTTCGGTAACGGAGGATTTACTTATCACACCACCAATCGGAGCCAATACCTGGGTATATTTCAGATTGATACGTGCCGCGTCAACCGCTGCTTTGGCTGCTGCGACATTCGCCTTGGATTGACCTAAATTAGCTAGCGCATCATCGTAATCCTGTTGACTAATCGCTTTGATCGCCACCAGATTTTTATAGCGCGATTCTCTAGCAGCAGCTGCTGCCAAATTGGCCTCGGCGCGGGCTAATTCAGCTTTAGCACTATTGTGGGCTGCCTCATAGGTTGCCGGGTCGATTTGATATAAAGGCTCACCAGCTTTGATCTCAGCGCCTTCAACAAATAATCGCTTTTGGATTATTCCACTGACCTGCGGGCGCACCTCTGCTTTGCGGTAAGCAGAGGTTCGTCCGGGTAAATCTGCCATCAGCGGAACATCCGATGTAGCCAGGGTAATCACACCTACTTCTGGTGTTGGCTGCACGGCAGGTGCCGCAGTTTTAGTGTCACATGCTGACAGCGCCAACCCCATAACACCTATGGTAAATATTGCCCCAAATCCCACTAATGAACGCATTGTTCTACTCCTCACAACAAAATGATCGACACAGGCTAGCGCCTCTTGCTCAAAATGAACAAATGTTCATTTTGAAATAATAAGCTGCCGCGAGAGCAAAACCACTTACATTTGCACTAGTTAACGATTGTGAACAAACCATTAAACAGTCAGGCGATTCCCTCTTCTGTCAGAAAAAACAAAAGAGAGTCTGAAGATGAAGAACAAATATCAAAGGGGGAATTAATCGTGCAGTAATTTATTAAATGCATCGATCAGATGATGAATATCAACTGGTTTGGTAAGGTAATCATAAAAGCCTGAATTACGTCCACGCTCGACATCGTAAGGCATGGCATTCGCGGACAGGCCCAACACGGGAATTTGACTGGTGGTCGGATCATTTTTCAGCACCGCAAGCACTTCATAACCATCCATACCAGGCAAGTTGATATCGAGAATAATCAAGTCAGGCTGTTGACTGCGCGCTTTGTAAATACCCAGAAAAGCCTCTTCAGCAATGTCCAAATCCAGTTGCGGGTAACGGGCAAATACTTGCTGTAATAATCGAATATTGGTGGGATTGTCTTCCACATACAGGACTTTACAACGGCGCTTTACCTGAAGCACTGCGGGACTGTAATCCTTACTGGATGGACTGCGAATCACGGTATCAGCATTCCATTCCGATGCCATAGGGAAATCAATCCAGAAGGTAGTACCGATTCCTTCGGCACTGGTGAAATCGAGCTTTCCCTGCATCATTTCAACCAGTTGTTTGGTAATCACCAAGCCAACTCCAGAACCTTCAATCGTAGTGTTTTCAGCACTCAGGCGATTAAATGGCTGGAACACCTCATGTTGGCGTTGCAACGGAATACCTCGCCCGGTATCGCGCACACTGATACGCAATTGCTGCCCGGGCTGACTTACCAGCTTCACTTCTACCTCACCACCAACATGATTGTATTTCACTGCATTGCTCAGCAAATTCAGCAGTGCTTGTTTGAAACGCACATGGTCGGCAATGACATAAGTATTGGCGAACTCGGCAAGCGATGACACAAGGCGAATTCCTTTGGCATCTGCTTGCGGCTGAACCAACGTAAAACATTCCACAATCAAGCGCGATACCAACACTGGCTCCAAGGAGACGGTCATGCTGCCCGATTCGATTTTCGCCAGATCCAGCACATCATTAATCAGCTGTAAAAGATGTTCGCCCGCCTTGCGGATTTCACGCACGTTATCAATTTGTTGCGATTTTAAATTGCCGTCATATTCAAACAGCTGGGTGTAACCGAGAATTGCATTGAGCGGTGTGCGCAATTCATGGCTCATGCTCGATAAAAACTCTGACTTGGCTCGATTCGCCTGTTCGGCCTGTTCTTTTGCCTGAATAACCCGCTCTTCTGCGCGTTTAACTTCCGTGATATCCATATTGCTACCCGACATCATGATCGGTTGCCCTTTCTCATTGAATACTGCGCGACCACGGCCGCGGATCCAACGAATCTCCCCATGTGTGCTAATAAGCCGGTACTCCACATCAAAAGGAGCACGCCCTGCCATATGCTCAACCAAGGCATTATCAAATTTGGCCAAATCTTGCGGGTAAATATGCTTGCGCCAAATTTTGAGGCGATCTTCACCCTCTGTCAGTACATCATCAAGATCATCGTAACCCAGCAGCTCCCAGCAGCGATGTGAAAAATGAAAGCCTCCACGATCCGCATACCACTCCCAAATCCCGTCACTTGATGCCTGGATAATGCGCACCTGACGCGCCTCACTTTCGCGCAGTGCTGCCTCCACTTTTTTAATCTCGGTGATATCAAAATTGACTCCGGACATAATCGTGGCGCGCCCTTGCGCGTCACGTAAGGAATCGGCTCGCACTTGCGTCCAGATGTAACTGCCATTTTTAGTCTGGATACGATAAGACACATCCAAAGGTTTTCCCGTCCGCAAGTGCTGGCGCGCCGCTTCGATCGCGAACTCACGGTCATCCGGGTGCATGAACGTCAGCACTTTGGCCGCATCACTGATATTTTCTGCATCCTCGGTGCCATACCCCAATCGCTCCCAAAAACCACCCGACCATTCAATATGCTGGGTTTGCAGGTTCCACTCCCAAAAACCATAACCGCTACCATTGAAAATACGCTGGAAGCGGCCAACAGTTTCACGCAACAGCTCAATGTCATCACTCTGTTGTAGCGAAGGGTTAAAGCTAATGTGCTCGATCATAAAATCCCATTAATGATGGAAAAATGGAGACAGGAGAATAAAAAGGTGAGTTGACGATAGCTGAGATCAACTGATTACACAATGTCGAAAAAATCCAAACACCACAAACAACAACAGCGCCTTGAGGCGCTGTTGTTGTTTAGAAAAGTACACTCATCAAGGAGTTTCTTGCGCTTCATTTTCGTCGCGCACTTTCGGCATCAAATCCTCTTTGGTGATCCCGAGTGCCGCAGTGATATTGGCACAGATATAAACCGATGAGTAAGTACCAGCAACAATACCAATGATCAATGCCAATGCAAAACCTTGCAGCGTCTCTCCTGCAATAAAATACAGACAGAACAATACAATAAATACTGATACTGAGGTCATGATAGTCCGACCTAAAGTCTGGGAGATTGAAATGTTGATCACCTCATGCGGATGCATTTTGCGCAGGATACGGAAATTCTCACGAATGCGGTCATATATAACGATAGTGTCATTGATAGAGTAACCTATGAGTGCAAGTATCGCTGCAAGCACAGTCAGATCAAAGTCCCAATGAAAAAACGCAAAAAAGCCCAAGGTAACAATGACATCATGAATCAACCCAATAATTGCACCAATCGAAAACTTCCATTGGAACTGCACAGCAACGTACAAAAAGACCAATGCAAACGCAACCAACAATCCTAAACCACCCTGATCGCGCAGTTCATCACCAATTTGTGGCCCAACAAATTCACTGCTACGCAATTGAATTTGACTGTCAGTAGCTTTTTCTATATCGGAAATAATACGACGCAAATAAACCGACTCAATAGGGTTTTCTATAGTGACCAGGGTTTTACCATCTCGCTGTTGGTAATCCACACGGCCATAATCAGCCGCGGGAAACAGGTTTTTTTGCGACACGATTTCGCTACTGACATTAGTCAATACCAAGGTATCAGCAAAACCTTCCAATTCGCGTCTTGGGCGTTCTATTGCTTCAAGTGCTGCTCCAGATCCCAAACCTGAAATCACGCTGCTCAATTTCTGTTGCGCTTTTTCTTTCATTTGATCTTGAGTGCGGATCATTACTTCCTGCTCAGAACCAAACAGCACGGCTACCGGGCTTTTCAACTCTTCCGCTTCCAACACTTCACGAATTTTGTCTAGATCAGCAGGCTTATCCAACAACAGTTCTAATTGAGTACCGCCGGTAAAGTCCAAACCCAATTTCAAGCCATTGATTGCCAACGATGCGATAGAAATAACGACGATCAAGATGGACAAGGCAGAGGTGTAATGTCTCACCCCCATAAAATCAATAACACGTAATTCCTTAGTCATAGCAGTGATCTCTTAAATCGAAATTTTCTGTAGGTTTTTGCGAGTGCCATATACAAGATTGGCAAGTGCGCGACTGCAGCTGACTGCGGCATACATCGTTGTAATGATCCCCACAATAAGGGTCACAGCAAAGCCTTTAATAGGTCCTGTACCAATCGCAAACAAAATAATGCCGACAATCAAAGTCGTCAGGTTGGCATCAACAATGGTAACGAACGCCCGGTCATAGCCTGCGTAAATAGCTTGTTGTGGCGATGCGCCATTTTTCAATTCTTCACGGATCCGCGAGTGGATAAGAACGTTGGCATCGACCGCCATACCAATACTCAACACAATCCCGGCAATACCCGGCAATGTTAAAGTTGCACCAAACATAGAAAGCATGGTGAGCATCAGTAACAAGTTCACACCTAACGCGATATTCGCAAAAAGCCCAAAAACGCGATATGCAAATAACATAAACAGCACTACCAGCCCAAATCCCCACAAGGTTGCATCAACACCACTTGCAATATTTTCAGCACCCAATGATGGGCCGATAGTACGCTCTTCCACAAAATGCATAGGTGCAGCCAAGGCTCCTGCACGCAATAGCAACGCCAACTCCGATGCTTCCGCCGGGCTATCCAAACCTGTAATACGGAACTGCACACCAAGCGCACTTTGGATGGTCGCAAGACTAATCACCTTGCGCTCAACGTACTGCGTCATCTTTTCAACGCTTTCACCCGCCGCATTTTTCACAATTTGCGTACGGGTTTTATATTCGATAAACAGGATACCCATTTGGCGACCCACGTTATTGCGGGTTACGCGGTGCATATGTGTACCACCAAGACTATCGAGGGTAATATTGACCTGTGGCTGGTTAGTTTCCGGATCAAAACTACTGGTTGCGTTAGCAACACGATCTCCAGTCACAATCAATTGTTTTTCCAGCTCAGCATTGCCGCGCTGCATTTGCATCAGCTCGTCTTTGTAAGGGAAAGACTCTTTATTAGATACCAACGTGTCTGGAGATGCTCCCAAACGAAACTCCAGATTAGCGGTTTTACCAATAACACGTTTAGCTTCTGCAGGATCCTGAATACCAGCCAACTGTACGATAATGCGATTGCGCCCCTGGCGCTGTACCATTGGTTCAGACACACCTAATTCGTTAACACGGTTGCGCAAAGTGATCAGGTTCTGGCTGACAGCGTAATCTTCAATTTCCCGTACACCTGCCTCACTGAAATTAGCATTAAAGACAAAATCACCATCTTCTTGTTTATCAGGTGTAGTGAAGAGCAGCGTTGGGAAGTCACTCCGCAGTAAGCTGATCGCCTCATCACGTGCCTCTGCATTGCGAAAGCGCGCCACAATCTGATTATCCTTTTGCGCAATTACAGAGGTATAACGTACCTTGGCTTTGCGCATTTTCTCTTTCATATCATCAGCATTGATTTCCTGCCGCTTTGCAACGGCCGAGGCAGTATCAACTTCCAGCAAAAAATGCACGCCACCTGCAAGGTCAAGCCCCAATTTCAGGGGTGATGCACCTATAGCTTTCAACCACTCTGGCGTTGTAGATGCAGTATTCAATGCCACCACATAACCATCGCCCAACGCCTGCTGCACAATTTTGCGCGCTGCCATTTGCTGCTCGACATTTTTGATGCGAACCATGGCAGTTTTGTCTGTCACCTCACCGCCAAAAGCTTCTATATTGGCCTCTTTCAACGCCGCTTCCATTTTGGTCAGTACAGGTGCATCAATCACTTTCGCACTGGAGTCACCGGAAACCTGGATAGCCGCATCAGGTGCGTATAAATTGGGGATCGAATACACAACACCAACCACCGTAAAGAACAGCAGTAACAGGTATTTCCACAGGGGATAACGGTTTAGCATAAAAATTTCCCAACTGGTCTGCGGCAGACTTCAGAGCACTGATGATTCAGGCTACGCCAATCACTCCGCCTTATTTTTACGAGCACACAGCCAATTTATGACTGCGGTATGGTCAAGGGCGCCGGATTATACCCTTTAATTGGCATACAACAACGCCAACACACCTACATCGGTGGTGCCGGCGGAACCGCCAATCCTTGACGACCATAAAAATCGGCCAAAAAGGAATCAAATGTGTTTTCACTCAGAGCCTTGCGCATATCCGCCATAATCCGCTGGTAGTAACGCAGATTATGGATAGTATTGAGTTGTGCCCCCAGCATTTCATTGCATTTATCCAAATGATGCAGGTAGGAACGAGAGAAGTTTTTACAGGTGTAACAATCACATAAAGGATCCAAGGGAGAAGTATCTTCACGATACTTGGCGTTACGCAGTTTGATAACGCCCTCACTGGTGAACAGGTGACCGTTACGCGCATTACGGGTAGGCATCACACAATCAAACATATCCACACCGCGGCGCACCGCTTCTACGATATCACCCGGCTTCCCAACACCCATTAAATAACGCGGCTTGTGCTTGGGCATTTGGGGCGTAAGGCTTTCAAGTATCCGCAACATATCTTCTTTTGGTTCACCAACAGAAAGACCACCGATCGCATAACCATCAAAACCGATCTCAACCAGTCCTGTTAGCGATTCTGTGCGCAGGTTTTCATACATGCCGCCCTGAACTATCCCGAACAATGCAGAAGGATTATCACCATGTGCGATTTTGGAGCGCTTTGCCCATCGCAACGACAGCTCCATAGAGTCTCGCGCCTCATGAATAGTCGCTGGATAAGGGGTACATTCATCAAAGATCATGACTATATCGGAGCCCAAGTCGCGCTGTACCTGCATCGACTCTTCAGGCCCCATAAACACTTTGCTTCCGTTAATGGGGGATTTGAAGGTCACACCTTCTTCGGTGATTTTGCGCAATTTCCCCAAGCTGAAGACCTGAAAACCGCCTGAGTCAGTCAGGATTGGCCCCTTCCATTGCATAAAGTCGTGCAATGTCCCCTTGTTGGAGGGGCCGTGAGCCTTCACCACTTCTGTTCCCGGGCGCAGCATCAAATGGAAGGTATTACCGAGAATAATTTGGGCACCTATATCCTCCACATCGCGCGGGGTAAGCCCCTTCACTGTTCCATAGGTACCTACTGGCATAAATGCAGGTGTCTCAACTGTGCCACGCGGAAATTTCAAGCGACCACGGCGCGCCCTGCCCGTCTGGCTATCTAATTCAAATTCCATAAAACATTGATTAGTCACGTTTTTCTCTCTGAGTTTTTCAGATAAAAATTAATTGGCCATCCCAACAGATTGTTGTGTGGCTGCGGGATTACGGGTGATAAACATGGCATCGCCATAACTGAAAAAACGATATTGCTGAATAACAGCTTCTTTGTAAGCAGCCATCGTAAAGTGATAGCCAGCAAAAGCCGACACCAACATGATGAGTGTCGATTCAGGCAAATGGAAATTAGTCACCAAAGCATCAACCACCTGAAACTGATAGCCGGGATATATGAAGATACTGGTCTCGCCTTGATATGGGTGGATCTCGCCTTTTTGCGCAATGTCAGCATAACCCTGCGCAGCCGATTCCAAGCTACGGACGCTGGTTGTGCCGACGGCGATTACACGCTTGCCTGCAGCCTTGGTCGAACGCACTAACTCACATACCTCTTCCGATACATCCATGATCTCCGAATGCATTTGGTGCTCGGCAATGTTATCAACTCGCATATTCTGGAAAGTACCTGCTCCCACGTGCAGAGTCACAAAGGCAATATTCACGCCTTTTTCCCGCAACTGTTCGAGCATCAACTCGTCAAAGTGCAAGCCCGCAGTTGGTGCTGCCACGGCACCCTGTTTCTTGCCATAAACGGTTTGGTAACGCTCACGATCAGCTGCTACATCATCCCTGTCTATATAAGGAGGCAAAGGCATATGACCAATGCGATCCAATACAACCAGCACAGGATCACCCCCTAAAAACTCCCATTCGAATAAAGCATCGTGCCGGGCAACAAGCCGGATACGCGTGCCATCTTGCAAAATGACCTGTGCACCCACTTTTGGCGATTTACTGGCACGGGTGTGGGAAAGCACTCTGCGGTTGTCGAGCACGCGCTCCACCAATACCTCAACCTGCCCACCCGACTCCTTCTGCCCAAACAGACGTGCCGGAATAACTCGCGTGTTGTTGAACACCATTAGATCACCAGGCTCAACGAGATCAAGCAAATCAGGAAAATGTCCGTGAGTCAGCTGGCCGGATACACCGTCCAACTGCAACAATCGGCTACCGCGCCGCTCTGCAGCAGGAGCACGGGCAATAAGAGAATCAGGTAATTCGTAGAAAAAATCCTGGCGACGCATAACAATCGGACAACTTGATAGGGATTGACTTGAAAAAAGTCGGCAGGTTACTCCAATTTGCGATCATTTCAAAATACGGAAATGGAAAAGCCTTATTTCAAAACCAGGGAGGTCTGTATCTGAAACTGGCCCAAACCACTTAAATGAATCGCTTTTTGATCAAGTTGTTTAGTAAATGTGGGCAGGGTGAAGTTTTCGTAATAAATGTTTGACAGCAAGCTCCAAATCATTAAAATGCGCACCACTCGCCAGTGTGGCGGAATTGGTAGACGCACCGGATTCAAAATCCGGCGCCCTTAAAAGCGTGTCGGTTCGAGTCCGACCACTGGCACCAAATCCAAAAGAGCTTACAGCAATGTAAGCTCTTTTTTATTGCCTGTGATTTGTATCTGCATGAAACAGCAATCAGTGCGGTAAAAAAACACATCCTTGTGAGGGGTATGGAGAGAGTGAAACAAGTAGAGCGCTAATACTCTAACTGCATGGCTCGATGGTGAATCAGTGATTTTTTAGAGACATGTGACAACAAAGCTCTTTGCGCATAGTGCTCAGCAACAGCAATCGCAGCACAATTAATGATATCGAGATTACCTGCATATTTCGGCAGGTAATCACCTAAACCCTCTACACTTAAATCGACCCTAACTCCACCATTCACCAATACAGGCTCAGACTCCAATTTATAACCGGGTACGTATGCCTAAATTTTTTTTAACATATTTGCCAATGGCAACTGCAGTGAGTCTATATCCATGGAATCGCAGTAGGCAGTTACCGTGGTGAGCATCCTCGTATTCGGATTAGTCTCATCAACCAACAACTCAATCTCGAACTCGTGAATACCGGTATATTTTTTCAATCCTGTTTTAGTGTTGTGATAATACTCGTCCAAATTAGCCAAAGTACCCGGACCAATGGATGTGAAGAGACGGTTGATTTCACTGCAACTCTGGTTAAACCGGGAATAGCTTTCGCAAGCACTTGCGCAACAGGTATAGATGCCTGCCCCCCGCAAGAGATCATGCTGATATTTTTATTCTCCAACACTTCATCCAAACCCAAAGCGGGAACGCAGCACTCGCCAATTTGGGACGGAGTCATATCAATAGCAAGCAAACCCAACGCATCAAATATTTGTGCATGCTCTATATGACAAGCAGCCGATGTTGCATCAAAAACAATATCACAGCGATTTTCTGTTTCAAAAAAAGCATTAATGCCTTGATCAGACACACGCACACCCAACTCAGCTGCGTAACGCATTCCTTCAGATTGCAAATACGCCCAACAAAAATGACACAATCCAACCAGGGAGAACGCCACACCTTTACTAGCAGATCAACACCTATTTTCCCGGTACCGATAATACCAACACGTAATCGACCATTATCATACAGATTGTTCCCTTGATCTTTTTGCAGAAGCTCCCCATTCAATAACGCTTTAATGAACTGCATAATTTAATCCTTGAAAATTATCTCATTAATTGTTTTTTTACTAAATTGCCCAATTTGCCCCGCAAAGATTTCACATTCATTTCTGCTTTTAAATATTAAGGGATTGGTTTCGAGAACCGGATCGCCATAATTCATATTTCAAATAGAATAATGAAAAACAAAAGCAACATTAAAACAGCAGCTTATTTCAACTTTAACCATAAGATTTAATAAAAATAATGAAGAGTTGTGCGCCACATTTTCATCGATGCCATCAAAAAAACCTATTCAATACAGATTCAGATAGTCATAATCGCGCGCCCACAGCAATAGTGGCACGAACGCTGATTTTTAAAATTAGGATGAAGGTACTTTGATCTGAGGCTTTGTCGAAGTGAAAAATAATTTTTGATCGTTAAAAACCAAAGGAGCATTACGTGGTTAAACAACCTAAATATTATTTTGAGGCGATGTTAGGGATAACCGAGCCTTGGTCAATACAGGATGTAGCCATTGATGAAAAAAATAAATCAATTCAGATTAATTAATATTTATGACGATCTTTAATCATTCGCTATCGGCCAGCACCATAAGCTTTTATGTATTGTTGTAATGATTTTTCATTTCGCTTGATAAATTCAATATCACTGCGCGGTACGGCAAGAATGGCAGGATCAGCTTTTTCCTTCAGTTGCTTTGCTTGCTCTTCTGTTAACTTACCCAAATCGCCAAACAAGAAATAAGCCGCGATAGCATTACCGAGCTTACTGCTCAAGCGCATATATTCACCCACTGATTTCCAGCCATGTTTGTGGATAACCTTGTTGGCTGCATCCTCAAGGTTATTGGCTTTTAATATCGCTGTAATTTTTTGATCTTGTGCTAACGCGGGCAATGCCTCGAATGCTTTTATCTCTTCCTCGGTGGTGTTCACACTATCGACAACTTGCACAATAGGCGCAATATCACGATTAGTTTGCATCCAGCGCTGTACAGACTGTGCATTCAAGTTAGTGTTGTTCGGCAATAATTGTGCGTTGACTGGTACGCTTACCCACACAACACTGCATATAAGCGCAATAACAATACGTATCACGTTCAAGCCCTTCATTTACTTATGACAATCGCAATGTAATCGCCGTTGTCAGCGACCACACCCAATAAAAGAAAAACACCAGGAACGGTGTAAGTAAACCCAATGATAAACCTGCCACACCTTTCCCTTCGTAAAATGGATAAAACACAAACAGCTGAATTAAAGTGGGAATTAATGCAATTACAAAACTACGCGCAAAGATGTTGCTGGAAAATACCGATAACAAAAACAACAGCCCCCATAAGCCGCCCCAAATAATCCGCGGGTACATCCAATGGGGTGATATTGAACCCGCCAACTGAACATTCAGCGATTGTGTAATACCGTAGCGACTGAACAACCACATCACCACACACATAACCAATCCACCCAGACAACCGGCTCCAAATACCGTTAATGCATTTTTCATAGATCGTTGCTCGCACCATGAGAGTTTTATAATGACGGAGATTACTGCCATTCTCTGACAGCGACTCCGGGATAATAAGCGCCAGTGTATCACCCGGACTTAACACTTGGTTACACTGAAAATGCCTTGGGGGCTGCTACAATAGCGGCTCAGTTTTTATACAGCGAAGCCTAACATGTTCCGTTTTTTTGAAAGCCTGATTAAACCTTTTCCACCCGAAGAACCCACTAGCCCACCCAAAACGCTTTATGCGTTCTGCCGCCATTACAGCCGCGGTGCAGAGGTGTATTTAATCGGCATGGCGATATTTACCGGAATCATTGCCATTCTGGAAGTATCCCTGTTCGGGTTTCTAGGCCAGTTGGTTGACTCGCTCAATAAACACACGCCTGAAAGTTTTTGGACAGAATCGCGCGGTGAGCTTATGTGGATGGCGTGCATACTGCTCATCGGATTGCCCGTATCGGTATTAATGCATTCGTTACTGATGCACCAAACGCTGCTAGGGAATTTTCCTATGCGCATTCGCTGGCAAGCACACCGTTTTTTACTGGGGCAAAGTTACCAGTTTTATCAAAATGAATTTGCCGGCCGCATTGCAACCAAGGTTATGCAGACTGCACTCGCGGTACGTGAAACTATTATGAAACTGCTGGATGTACTCTTGTATGTGATGGTGTACTTCGGCGGTATTGTGGCATTAGCGGTATCACTTGACTGGCGCCTCGCCCTGCCATTGATCGCATGGTTTTTTGCGTACAGCGGATTACTCTATTATTTTCTGCCACGCCTATCAAAAATATCGACCAAACAAGCCCACGCGCGCTCGGATATGACAGGCCGTTTAGTTGATACCTACACCAATATTTCGACAGTGAAATTATTTTCACACTCCAACCGTGAAGCAGAATATGCCCGAACCGGCATGGAATATTTTTTAACAACAGTACACCCGCAAATGCGCCTTGCCACAATGTTAGGTTCCGCGGTGTGGATGATTAATGTTGTGCTGATATTTGCCATCGCCGCAACTTCATTGTGGCTGTGGTCCAGTGCTGCTATTACCACAGGCGCTATCGCCGCAGCAGTGGGTTTGGTGTTGCGCCTGAATGGTATGGCGCAATGGATTATGTGGGAAGTATCAGCTCTGTTTGAAAATATGGGCACCGCGCGTGATGGTTTAAATACGCTTTCCATTCCACGCGATGTACAAGACAAACCCGATGCCAAACCCATTACGATTATAAACAGTGAGATCGATTTTAAATCCGTCAACTTTAATTACGGAAAAAATTCGGGGCTGTTGCAAGATTTTAATTTGAACATTAAAGCCGGTGAAAAAATTGGTTTGGTTGGGCGTTCAGGCGCCGGTAAATCAACCCTGGTGAATTTGCTATTACGTTTTTATGATGTTGATTCCGGTTCGATTCTGATCGATGGGCAAAATATTGCCAGCGTAAAACAGGAAAGCCTGCGCGCACAGATTGGTATGGTCACACAGGACACATCGCTATTGCACCGCTCCATTCGCGATAACCTGTTATACGGAAAACCCGATGCCACGGAAGACGAAATGATCCGTGCAGCGCAACAGGCAGAGGCACATGATTTTATTATGAGTCTGGTGGACAACGAGGGCCGCACAGGCTACGACGCGCACGTTGGTGAGCGCGGCGTAAAATTATCCGGCGGCCAACGCCAGCGTATTGCGATTGCGCGCGTGCTGATTAAAAACGCCCCGATTTTAATTATGGACGAAGCGACATCAGCGTTGGATTCAGAAGTGGAAGCCGCAATCCAAACCAACTTGAATAAGTTGATGCAAGGCAAAACCGTTATTGCAATTGCACACCGTCTATCCACTATTGCGGCTCTGGATCGTTTGATCGTGTTGGATAAAGGTCAGATCATTGAACAGGGAACGCACACTGAATTGATCGCATTGGGCGGGGTGTATGCGCATTTATGGGCGCATCAGTCTGGAGGATTTTTGGGAGAGTTTTGATCATAAAAAACGGCGAGCAAAAAAGCTCGCCGTTCTTTATTTATCGCCACAACAATAACAACAACAATCACAACAACGAAGCTGCATTATTTTTTAGCGAAGTACATATTCCAAATCAGTAACACCACGCCAATAAAAAAGCCGATATGGCCAAGCATGGCACCTATCGCAAATATCCAACTTGTGATGATCAGATTACTATTTTCATCACCAAAGGAACTGGCAAGCATGTACGGCAATGCGCTTGCAAGAACGATCATTAAGCTCAGTGCAATAATTTTGATCCCGCGCGGGGAATTGCTGCGCATAACCGCGCGAATTGGATTCCACATGTTGCTTACCACATCAAATCGTCGGGGATGACATAATCTTTGTAAGGATCATCTTCATCCGTTTGCTGCGTTGATTTGGTATTGGCAACGACTACGGCATTTTCATCGCGTTGGGCGATTTTATCGGCCACAATACGCGGCACCAGTTCATAACCTTCGCCCAACTTCACAACCGCTAACACCCCCCGGATGATTTGCTCCTGTACCGTTTTGGATACGCGGATTTTTTTGATCAGCTTGCCGTGGGTAAAGTTGTATTCCACATCGCCATTACCAGCGCCTTTGGATTGGCGATGGTTTTCAATCAGTTGTTTGATCTGCGCTGCAATCGCTTTTTGTTGCAGCTCCAAATCGCGCTGGCGATTCAGCTCACGGTCGCGCTCGGCTTTTTCCAAACGGGCTTGTTCGGCCGATTGTTTTATTTCATCGACTTTTTCTTCGTTGGAGCGACGCGCAACATTCGTTTCTTTGCGTTTGTCTTTATTAGCCTGCTTGGCCTTTTTTGCGTCGATTAAACCGGCTTTTAATAATTGGTCTTGTAGTGATGCCATAAGATGTCTCGGTCAAATAGTGGTGCGTATTCATTGATATAGATTAGCCGGATAATGTGCTCTCACCCACGCAGCACGTTTGGCAATTGCCTCCCGTTTTTCTGCTGCCTGCGCATCCAGATGCTTCACTTGCAGTGCAAGGCGCGGGTGGTTAACAAAGCGATCGCGATGCTTGGCCAAAAACTCCCAGTAGAGCGTAGTGAATGGGCAGGCCCGATCCGATTCGGCGTCGTCCGGCTTATAACAGCACTGGTCGCAATAATTACTCATTTTGGCAATATAGCGCCCGGTCGCAATATAAGGCTTGGATGCCATTATGCCAGCATCCGCATACTGGCTCATCCCCAATACATTCGGCAATTCCACCCATTCCACAGCGTCCACGTACATCGCCAAATACCAGGAATGAATCTGGTCTGGCCGGGTTTGCCACAAGAGTGCGAACAAGCCTGTGACCATTAACCGCTGTATGTGATGCCCGTACCCATGCTGCAAGACCTGACCAATACTCTGCGCAAGGCATTGCATATCCACATCGCCCGTCCAATAAAAATCAGGCAAATTGTGTTGGGCATCCAGCGCATTCATCTCCAGCCAATCGGGCATAAAGCTCCAATAGAGGCCGCGCACGTACTCGCGCCAGCCTAATATCTGGCGAATAAATCCTTCCACTGAATTCAGTGGCGCATCACCGCGTTGATACGCTTGCTCTGCTGCAAGAATGACTTCCATCGGCGACAGCAATTTAAGATTCAGCGCCGCCGATAAGCGCGAGTGGTACAACCAGGGCTCGTGAGTCCACATCGCATCCTGATATTCACCAAACTGCGCTAACTGGGCATGGATGAAAAACGCCAACAGCTCCAGCGCTTGCGCGCGCGTGACTGGCCAACCAAAGGTAATAAGCTCGCCGGGGTTACCCGGGAAAAATTGTCCGATACTCTGTTTTGCGGCTTGGGTGATGTCATCCATAGCAAACATTAACTCAGGTTCACGCAACCCCGGACCCGCGCGACCAAAAGTCCCGCGGTTGTCGTGATCGTAATTCCAATCACCACCTTCCGGCGCCCCCCCTTGCATCAAAATACCCGTGCGTTTGCGTAGCTGGCGATACCAATATTCCATGCGCAATTGCTTCTTGCCTTTCTGCCATGCGCTAAATTCTCTGGGTTTGGCGATGAAGTGATTGTCCGGCAAAACCTCCAAAGGCAGATTGCACTGCGCGCTACAGGTTTTCAGCTCCTGCAACACGCGGTAATCCCCCGGCAGCACAACACGCAAACGCTCGGGTGAGTAGTGTTTAAGGCATTCATCAAGCGCAGCGCTAAAGTTCTGCAGTTGCTGCTCTAACACGTAATAAATAAGCGGTAAGTTGGTATCGCGCAGATCCTGCGCAAAGTGGCGCATAGCGGAAATAAACAACAAAGAGCGCTGCTTATTCGAAGGGACATGGGTACTTTCTTGCAGCACCTCTGCCATCCACAGCAGATCCTGCTGTGGATCAAACCCCTCAAACAACAGACTATCGCGGTTAAGTTGATCGCCTAATACCAAACATAAGTTGCGGATCTTTTTTGTCATTCAGGTTGTTTCCTTTTGCGCGCATCGCCTCCGCAGGCTTTGGAGCAATACTTTACGTCATCCCAGACTTTTTCCCATTTTTTGCGCCAAGCAAATGGGCGCTGGCAGTGCTGGCAGGTCTTCTGCGGAAGATGTTGTTTTTTCATAGCGGCTCAATCCAGTCAGTACGCAATGCCGGTTTACTGGCATAAGTAACTGATACGAAAAATCCGGCGGCTGGTATCATTTGCGCCATCGAAATAAACACCTGCCAATTTTATGCATCCAACATCTTCTGCCGTCAGCACCCCAAAATCCTGGGATATTTTCTGCCGTGTGATCGACAACTATGGCGATATTGGCGTCTGCTGGCGCTTGGCCAGACAACTCGCCAGCGAGCATAACCAACAGGTACGGCTTTGGGTGGATGACCTGAATGCGCTGGTGCGTATCTGGCCAGATGCGCAATTGGCAGATCAGCAAGAACTCGCGGGGGTTGATGTGAGGCATTGGCCGGATGCTTTCCCAACCGATATTGGCATCGCACAGGTCGTGATAGAAGCATTTGCATGCGATATCCCCGACATTTATTTGCAGCAGATGGCCGAGCAAAAGAAAAACGGGCAAGCACCGCTCTGGATCAACCTGGAATATTTGAGCGCAGAACCATGGGTGGAAGATTGCCATAGCATGGTCTCGGTACACCCAGGCACCGGCCTTCGCAAAACCTTCTTCTTCCCGGGGTTTACGCCGCGCACAGGCGGATTACTCCGTGAGCAAGATATCGCTGAACGACAACATGAGTTTGATCGCACTTTTTTCCTGAACTCGCTCGGCATTACTGCAGAACATGGCGCGCTACTGATATCCCTGTTTGCCTACGAAAACACGGCGGTCGCATCTTTATTTGATGTCTGGGCTTCATCTAATCGGCCAATTCACTGCCTCATTCCCCAAGGCAAAGTCCTGACAAGCATCAATCAATATCTGCCCGAACCACTTGCATCAGGGCAAGGCTACACACGGGGAAACCTGCGCCTGGACGCCATCCCCTTTCTTACCCAAACCCAATACGATGAACTTTTGTGGGCATGTGATATCAACTTTGTCCGCGGCGAAGACTCTTTTGTGCGTGCGCAATGGGCGGGAAAACCATTCGTGTGGCATATATACCCGCAAGAGGAAAATGCACACATAACCAAGCTGGATGCTTTTCTCGATCGCTTTTTATCGCAGCAAGATCAACAGCTAACGGCTAACGTCAGCGATCTCTGGCACAACTGGAACCAGCAACACGATGTTGCGGGGGCATGGTCGCAATTGATGGAACAACTGCCACAGTGGCAAGCGTTGAGTCATGATTGGAAAAAACACTTGCGCTCCCAAGCCGATCTGGCAAGCCAATTAATCGTCTTGAGCAGTGGCGGAGGCGGCCAAAAAAGCACTACAGAAAAGCCGCAAACAACTGTATAGTAGCGCGCCGATTTCAAACCCGGGACGCCTGAGGGTTTTATACGCCCGCGCGCCATGCGCAGTACGGCCTCCCTCTTATTCGTTAACCTTTGCAAATACTGGGATTTACCATGAAAAATGCTCAAGAATGCCGCGCTGGCAACGTTCTGATGATCGATGGTTCACCATGGGTTGTTCAAAAAGCGGAATACAACAAATCTGGCCGTAACGCCGCTGTTGTGAAAATGAAGCTGAAAAATCTGCTGAGCGGAATCAACACTGAAACCGTATACCGTGCTGACGATAAATTCGAAGACATCCAATTGGATCGTAAAGAAGTAACCTACTCTTACTACGCTGACCCAATGTACGTATTTATGGACCCTGAGTTCAACCAATACGAAGTAACTGCAGAAGAATTGGGCGACCTGTTGCCGTGGATGGAAGACGGCATGGAAGACGTATGTGATGCAGTGTTCTACGAAGGTAAAGTGATCTCTGTTACACCTCCAAACGCAATCACCCGCGAAGTGGCTTACACCGAACCAGCAGTACGTGGCGACACCTCTGGTAAAGTGATGAAAACCGCTAAACTCAAAAACGGTACTGAATTGCAAGTTGCTGCTTTCGTTGAGATCGGCCAAAAGATCATCATCGACGCACGCACTGGCGAGTACAAATCTCGCGCTTAATAAACAGGCGCGCTTAATTGTAGATTTGCATCGCAAAAAAATGGCGCCCTCGTGGCGCCATTTTTGTTTGATAAACTTGGATTTTTTACTTTCGCAATACCCAATAAATTCTCGGCAATAACAGCACCAGTAAAATCACACCAAACAATACCGCTTCAAAATAACTTGACCTCACTTGCATAAACACATGCACCCACGCGAGTATCGCAATCACATAAATGCTTTTGTGCAGACGAATCCAATTTTTGCCCAACCGTCGCATCATCGCTTGTGTGGATGTCACGCCAAGCGCAATCAGCAAAATCACCGCAGGAATCGTCACCAGAATATAGGGCCGCTCAACCAATTCTTTGCCGAAGCGAGATAAGTCCAACCCCAAAATAAATACCAGAAATGCCGCCACATGCAGGAGCGCATAAAAAAGTGCGAACAACCCCAGCATACGGCGATGTGCTTGCAACCAGCGAAAATGTAAGTGGGAAAATGCAATCAACCGGCGCAATGGTGTTACAGCCAAGGTGATAAATAAAAAATAAATCGCCCATTCACCAGTAAATAACACAATCGTTTTAGCCGGATCAGCACCCAAGTCACCGGTCAGTGTTTTATAAATAAAAAACACCAACGGAATGAGTGAAAGAATAAAAACCAGAATTCGTCGCCAGAATACAGGCATTGCAACCGCCCTTAATAAAATTTACGCAAATCCATGTCTTTATAAAGATGCGCAACCTGCTCCGCATAACCATTAAACAATTGCGTGGGAATAATATTGGGTTTTAGCAAACCACTCGGCAAACGACGCTCTTCTGCCTGACTCCAGCGCGGATGACTCACCTGCGGATTCACATTCGCATAAAAACCGTATTCATCAGGTGCAATCATGCTCCAGGTTGTTTTTGGCTGCTTTTCGGTGAATTCGATTTTCACTATCGATTTAATATATTTAAATCCGTACTTCCAAGGCACCACCAAACGCAAAGGCGCACCGTTTTGATTCGGTAAAACTTTGCCATATAAACCAACTGCTAGTGTGGTTAGTGGATGCATTGCCTCATCCATTCGCAAACCTTCGCGGTAAGGCCAATCAATCGTACTGAAACGGCTTTTTTGCTCCGGCATTTCTGATGGACGTTCAAGCGTAGTAAATGCAACATATTTTGCTTTACTGGTTGGCTCTACTCGCTTAATTAAATCTGCTAACGAAAACCCCACCCAAGGCACCACCATCGACCAGGCCTCAACGCAGCGCAAGCGATAAATACGCTCTTCCAACGCAACGCCTTTTAATAAATCTTCCAAGGTGTAAGTTGCAGGCTTGGCTACTTCACCCGCAATCTCAACTGACCAAGGGTGAGGTTTTAAAATATGTGAATGGGCAGCCGGATCGGTTTTGTCGTAGCCATATTCGTAAAAATTGTTATAACCAGCCACATGCTCATACGGCGTGAGAGCTTCAGTGATTTTTTCCTGATTGGCTTTGGCTCCGGCAATCTGTTGTTTTAACCAATCAGGCCCAGGCAAATCTTTATTGGCAACCTGAGTGGGCGCTGCTGATACCGGGAGCGCACTTGCTCCAACCCCTAACGCAGCAGCACTCATTGCGCCACGCATAAATGCACGTCGCGCCAGATAAACAGATTCTGGGGTAATTTCTGATGAGGGAATATCATTTGTTTTTTTGATTAGCATACGAACCTCGTAACATACGATGCGTGGCTTATAGACTCGTAGCAATTACATTTGTTACTGCAAATCAAAAATATAATTTCTACCTTGATGATCACAGACAAAACGAGTGTCACCAAGCTCGGCGCAGGCCTGCAACGACAAGCTTGCAGGAACAGAGAATGACTCGCTAACGCCCATAGTCGTTTTATCTTTTTTCAAAAACCCATACATGATTTCAAAGCGCAGAGGAAAATCCAAACCCTTGGATTGTAAATCCTGATAAAGATACGCAAATTTTCCGTAGGTCATGGTGACACCACACAGCCCTATATCGCACATTTTAGTAATGTACTGCGTATATGCCCGCGCAAGATATTGCTGTAATTCGCCGCCTTGGTAAGCAGGCAATGCCATTTTGTTATCGCCTGTTAACGCGTCAGCCGCCAAGCGATGGTTTGCTTTATTGCCGACCAGCTTGAATACACGATCGCCACAGCGGATTTGCTTGGCAGTTAACTCACAACCCTCAATAGGTGCTGATACTGAATGGATATTACGCACAGCACCTGAATTTAGCTCATTGATAACGGCCTTGGGCTGAACCACCTGCGGTTTGCTGATTCTTTCTGGTGACGTGATTGACATGATTGCAGGTTTGGTTGTTCGCACAGGCAGCGGCAATCTAATACCGTTTCTTTCTGCCGGTCTTTTTAACAATGACGCCTGCACAGTTTCATTATTTTTTTTAAACTGATTGAACGAAGGTAAGCCTTTGGTTTGCGCTTTCGCTTGTAACTGGCAATAGACTTGTTCGTAATAGGTTTCGGCGAGGGCAAAACAAAATTGGTCGGCCTTTGCGCTAGCGGTCAGTACACACAGAATGGAAATACTGAGCCAAGCGTAGCGCATAAGATTAACCTTTATTGGACTAGTGGGTAATCAACCAGCACTGATGGATTTTAGGGTTGCGTTTAAAATCTTCATCAATCGTTTGCGCACTAATGTCCTTGATGGTGTAAGCACTTAAGGCATCTGTATCCAATTTAAAGGTGCGCAGGTTATTGGAAAATATCAACGTACCGCCTTCTGCCAGCGCGCGCATGGCATTGTTGATCATGCCCACGTGATCGCGCTGCACATCCAATACATCTTCCATGCGTTTGGAGTTGGAGAAGCTCGGCGGATCGAGCAGGATCAAATCAAATTGCTGGTCATTATCTTCAAGCCATTTCAGACAATCCGCTTGTTCCAAACGATTGCGCGATTCGCTTAAACCATTTAACGCAAAATTTTTACGCGCCCAATTCAGGTAAGTGTTGGACATATCCACACTCACTGTATAACGCGCGCGCGCCATAGCGGCATGAACGCTTGCGGTCGCGGTGTAACAAAACAAATTTAAAAAACGCTTATCTTTGGCGAGGCCGGCAATCATCAAGCGCACCGGACGGTGATCCAAAAACAAACCGGTGTCCAGATATTGCCACATATTAATATGCAGCTTCGCCGCACCTTCCTGCACACTGAACAGGTCACCCGTCGGGCGCTCGTTTAATTTTTCGTACTGGCTGGTACCGCGATTGCGGCGGCGCTGTTTGTAGCTGATATGGGAATCAGGAATATCCAACACAAACGGCACGGCTTGTTCGATTTCCACAAAACGTGCAGCGGCTTTATCTTCATCCACTGATTTTGGCGCGGCGTATTCCTGCACATGGGCATAGAGTTGTGGCGCACGATTGGGCTGGGTTTGACCGCGATAAATATCAATTGCTGCTGAATACTCTGGCATATCGGCATCGTATAGACGGTAACAACTGATGTCGTTTTTCTTCGCCCACTTTTCCAATTGCTTGAGATTTTTTTGCAGGCGGTTCACCAGCATTTGCGCACCGTTAGAAAGTGCCGCTGCCTGCTCTTTTTTGTTTTCGATTTTGACTTTGGCTTCTGCGTCTTTGCGAACGGTGTCGTCTTTGCTAAAACGCGCATCCTGCTCAACGCGGCTTTGTACAAAGGCTTCACTGCTGATGGTAAACATCAGTAATTCACTGGCAATAGTGCCGTTAAAAAATTTGTATTTTTTATCCGCACGCAAACCCATTTGCTTGCCCAACTCTGGATTACCGGTAAACACACCGGCGCGCCAGCCCTGAAATTCATTGCGCAAACGTTCACCCATGTGGGCATACAATAATTTCAGCGATTCAATTTCACCCAAGCGCTCGCCGTAGGGCGGGTTGCTGATGACCAAACCAAAATCCATCGCTTTGTGGGTGGGTTTTACAAAGTCTTTTAACTCTTTACGGCTGACGCGTAACCAATGATCCAGCTCGGCACTGACGATATTTTCTTCGGCAGCACGGATCACTTTTACATCAGCATCGTAACCGCGAATTTCCGGTAAGTTCTCTTTGGCAAGCCCTGCCTTTTTACGTGCAAAGGCTTCTTCGCGCAGTTCCAGCCAAATATCGTTGCGATGATTTAACCAGCGTTCAAAACCAAAACTACCGCGCAATAAACCGGGGGCGATATCAGCTGCAATCAGCGCAGCCTCGATCAAAATAGTGCCCGATCCACACATAGGGTCGAGTAGTGCGCCGCCTTGCGCGGCGATTTCCGGCCAGCCCGCGCGGATCAAAATTCCAGCGGCCAGGTTTTCTTTCATGGGTGCACTGCCCTGCTTCACACGGTAGCCACGGCGATGCAGGCTGTCGCCCGATAAATCGATACTGACGATGGCTTTGTTTTTCGCCAGACGCACATTCACGCGTAAATCCGGATCGCGCTTGGCGACCGAGGGGCGCTCACCACTGAAATCACGCAGGCAATCCACAATCGCATCTTTTACCTTGAGCGCGCCGAATTGGGTGTTGCGGATGGCATCGCTGGTGCCAATAAAATCCACCAACAGACTACCACTTGGACTTAGGTGTTCTTCCCAGCGGATTTCGCGCACACCATCGTAGAGCGCTTCCTGGCTATCGGCCTCAAAGCTGGCAAGTGGCAGGAGGATTTTGTTGGCAAGGCGCGACCACAAACAGGCGCGGTAAGCCATGGCGATGTCGCCAGAGAAGTAAATCCCTGCCACCGTTTCACGCAGATCTTCTGCGCCAAGGGTTTGCAGTTCGGTGTAAAGCAAGCCTTCCAAACCCTTGGGGCAGGTGGCGAAATATTGATGCATCATGTGTATTCCGGAACAAAACGTCTTGGGTGATGAACTTTTCTGAATGAAACCTGACTAAACAAAGGTGGTATTCATACTATTGTCAAATAAACCTGCTAGGCCGATATGCCATATAGAACGGCTTATGTATAAAAATTTAATCGTTCACGACACCGGTTAAATCTGGTGTACTCCCTAAACCTCTTCAGAAACCCTAAACAACCAAAAGGAGAATGTAAAAGCCAGTCAAACAACACTATGAAAGACCGCAAGACCGCTTCAGTCGATGGGGCATTTCCTATCGATAAACCACAATATAGAGGTGCAATAACTGATGAAACGTCAAAAACGTGACCAAACAGAACGCGCATTCGTTAAAGGGTATCAAGCAGGTATTGATGGGCGTTCCAAAAGCCTTTGTCCCCATGAGTCCGGTGAGGCACGTCAGCAATGGCTGAACGGCTGGCGCGAATCGCGCACTGACCAATGGGATGGCTATAGCCGTTTGGCTCAGGTTCAAAAAGTTAGCAACATTCATCCTACAGCCATGAGCAGCTAAATATCCCTAAACGGATAAGCCATCTCAGGCCAAGACCAACACATTTCCCTATAGAATCATTGTATTGATGAAATAAAGCCCGCTCTTGCGGGCTTCGCTATTTCTGGTATCGGGATTCGTTATCAAAGCCCTTTCTGATAACTGGCGATACCCGCAGCCGCCTGGCCAATCAATCCCGGACCTTCGTAAATAAAGCCGCTGTATACCTGCACCAGACTGGCTCCGGCGCGAATTTTATCGGCCGCGCTGGCAGCATCAAAAATGCCCCCAACACCAATAATGGGCAATTTGCCTCCCAGGCAGGTATTTAAGGTACGGATAACCCAGGTGCTTTTATCACGCACCGGCAAACCACTCAAACCACCGGCTTCATTACCATTTTCGTACTCTTCTACACCAACGCGGGTAATGGTGGTATTGGTGGCAATAACGCCGTCCATACCCTCTTGCAACAAGATACCCGCCACCTGGGCGATTTCACCCTCATCCATATCCGGCGCAATTTTCACGGCAATAGGCACATAACGGCCGGTTGCCTTGTGCAGTTCGCCCTGCTCTTTCTTGATCGGTGCCAACAACTGCGACAATGAATCACCAAACTGCAAATTGCGCAGGCCGGGGGTGTTGGGCGACGAAATATTTACCGTAATGTAGTCGGCATGGTCATACACTTTGCGCAGACATGTCAGATAGTCATCAACCGCATTCTCAACTGGTGTAGTGGCATTCTTGCCGATATTGATTCCCAACACGCCTTTGTAACGGCGGTTTTTCACCTGGGCGATCAGATGATCTACGCCTTTGTTGTTGAATCCCATGCGATTGATGATGCCTTGGGCTTCCGGGATACGAAATAAACGCGGCTGTGGATTCCCCGGTTGCGGGCGCGGCGTAATTGTCCCTATCTCAACAAACCCGAACCCCAAAGCGCCCAATGCGTTGAAATAATCGCCGTTTTTATCCAGACCCGCCGCTAATCCAACCGGATTATCAAAGGTCAATCCCATCACTTGCACAGGATTGCTGGGAATACTGGCGGTAAACAAACCCAGCAAGCGCAGGCGCTCGGCTGCACCTAGCACATCAAGGCTTAATTCATGGGAAGTTTCAGCATCAAGACGGAATAAAAGATCGCGAATAATGTGGTACATGGCAGGCTCTTGGGCAGTCAGTCAAAACGACGTTAAAGAAGGCGGCAAGGATACTGGATTAACGCCGCCAAATCACCTCAAAGCTTCCTTCATCAAGCTAAACGCTGGATGGATTGGAAGCGGTTGTCATCATCAAAATCAATCTGGAACTGTCCGCGAATCCCGCTGTGCAACACAAACGGGCGCAAAATACCCGCCGGAAAACGAATACTTCGCCCATCGATGCTGTGTGCAAACACCGTTTTGGCACTGCCTTCATATAGCCGCTGGAATTCTTCAGCCGAAATTGCCAGATTGACAACAATACTTTTCAAATATTCCTCCTCTGATGGCTCGCGCTTACAGCTCGGGCCGATGATCGCCTGGGTATTTAATCCAGGCTATTACAATGCTGGCTCGCTTGAGCCAAATCCAATAAATCACGTAGTGCAACTGCAATCATCGCAAAATCAGTACCATTCACTGCCTGCAATTCATTGACCATGGATTTCCACCGCGCAATCAATAGTTGATGCTGCTGGCTCCAGCGGTCTATCACATTCTCTAATACAACCGTCACCTCATCTGAGGCAACCGTGTCATCGATAAAGCGGATGAGCGAAATACTCAGGCTGCGTAATTGGGATTCCAAATCGCCCAGATAGGTTTCGCGAGCCATCGCTTGCCAAAAATTATCTACCGACAAATTGGAAATTTGGTTGGAAAACCAGGGCAAACTTAAATAGTTGCCCAGCGCAAAATACACACGTGCCAATAACTGTAAATCGGTATTGGCAATGCGCGCTGCTTCCACCACACTCAGGCCGGAATATAAATCGGCCGGATGGGCAACACGCCTTATCAGGCTTTCCGGTAGCGACAACGCACGCAATTTTTGCACCGACGTTTCCCATTCCTGTAGCGCATCTCCCACTAATAATTCAGGCAAATGTTGGTTGATATGCAACATGCCCGGAGCAAACAACTCCACTTCACTGGCGGGATTCAGATAACTGCGACGGTTACGCAAAAACCAGCGCGCAGCGCGACGAATTTTGCGCATCATATCGTTGGTTAATTGCAAATGCAGCTCTGCTGGAATGCTGGTACCCGCATAATCCAATGCGGTTAGAAATTCAGGCATCGCATAAATATCGCGTGCGATGATATAAGCTTTGGCAACATCCCCTGCACTCGCGCCGGTTGATTCCATCAGCCGCTGCGCAAAACTGATTCCCATGGTGTTGACCATATCATTGGCAATTTGGGTGGCGACAATTTCACAGCGCAACCGATGATTGCGCAGCGCAAGAGGAAATAATTGTGCGATTTTATGTGGAAATGCGGTTTCAATAAATTTTGCGAGATATTCATCATCCACAATATTCGCTTGCGTTAAATCTTCTTTCAGCACCGCTTTTGCGTAGGAAATTAGAATAGCAAGCTCAGGACGCGTTAAGGATTTACCATGGGTCTGGCGCTCCAGCAATACCTCATCGGTTGGCAGAAATTCCAGTTTACGGTCGAGCCGCCCCTGCCGCTGCAATTCATTCATAAAACGGCGGTATTCAGCGCTGCGCTTTAATGCTTCCGATTGTGCAATGGTAATTGCCTGTGTTTGGCGGCTATTGTTATGCAACACCAATTGCGCAACATTTTCAGTCATATCGATTAGCAACTGGTTGCGTTGTTTTTGTGTTAAATCGCCATTGGCAACAATTTCGTTTAATAAAATTTTGATATTAACTTCATGGTCAGAGCAATCCACACCACCGGCGTTATCAATAAAATCTGTATTGCAAGCACCACCATGCAAACAATATTCAATGCGACCTCGCTGGGTCATCCCCAAATTGCCGCCCTCTCCAAATACTTTGCAGCGCAATTCATCACCGCTTACACGCAGGCTATCGTTAGCTTTATCGCCTACATCCGCATGAGATTCATTGCTCGCTTTGACATAAGTGCCAATACCACCGTTCCAAATTAAATCCACCGGTGCTTTTAATAACGCATTGATTAATTCCGATGGTGTGAGGCTTGCTGCATCCAACGCGAACCGTGTGCGCATTTGCGCTGAAATAGGAATCGATTTGGCGCTGCGGTTAAATACACCACCGCCTTCGCTGATGAGCGATGCATTGTAATCAGCCCAAGTGGTTTTCGGTGTGGTAAATAAACGCTGCCGCTCACTAAAGCTGCGAGCTGGATCAGGGTTGGGATCAATAAAAATATGTTGGTGATTAAATGCCGCAACCAACATCACCGCTTGCGATAACAACATACCGTTGCCAAACACATCGCCCGCCATATCGCCAATACCGACGACGCTAATCGATTGTGATTGCACATCAATATTTTTTTCACGGAAATGGCGCTGCACCGAAATCCATGCACCGCGTGCAGTAATGCCCATGCCTTTGTGGTCGTATCCCTGACTACCGCCTGAGGCAAACGCATCGCCCAACCAATGCCCGTATTCTGCTGAAATTGCATTGGCGATATCAGAAAAACTGGCGGTGCCTTTGTCAGCGGCCACCACCAAATAAGGATCGTCGTCGTAGCGGATAACCTGACGCGGCGCACGAATACTACCCTCAACAAGGTTATCGGTTAAATCCAGCAAACCACGGATAAACAATTGATAACACGCAATACCCTCCGCTTGCTGTTGTTCGCGTGTGACATTGACCGGCATTTTTTTACACACAAAACCGCCTTTTGCACCACTGGGAACAATCACGGCATTTTTCACTTGTTGGGCTTTTACCAAGCCCAACACCTCGGTGCGGTAATCTTGCAAGCGATCTGACCAACGCAAACCACCGCGCGCTACTTTACTGGTACGCAAATGCACGCCTTCCATGCGCGGTGAATAGACAAAAACTTCAAACAATGGGCGCGGTGCCGGAATATCCGGCAACTTGCGTGGTGAAAATTTTAGTGAGAGATAGGGTTTGGCCGCGCCCTGCTCATCCAACTGATAAAAATTGGTGCGCAACGTATTATCAATCAACGCCAGAAAGCGACGGATAATCCGGTCATCATTCAGGTTTTGCACTGAATCCAAACGCGCGAGAATATCCTGATGCAATGCATCAAGGCGCTGCGGTGTTTGCTCATCTACCCGATCAGGATCAAATTTTAAACTGAAAAGTTCAACCAGTTTGCGCGCAAGCTCTGCTTGATTCACCAATGCCAGCGCCATGTAATTGGCACTAAAGGGGAATAATGTCTGGTGCATATAACCTGCGTAGGCACGCAGCATCACCACTTGCCGCCACTCCAGATTGGCAGTGGTAATCAAGACATTAAAACTGTCGTTATCGGCAAGCCCCTGCCAAATGGCCGCAAATGCCTGCATGAACTTTTCTTTGATGGAAGACACATCAAGTGCAGCTGAAAATTGATGGGCCAACTTAAAATCATGCAACCAAATTGTCCGGCCCGATAACGTACAAATATCGTATGCACTTTCACTGACCACACGAAAGCCCAGGTTTTCCAGTACCGGGATGACATCGGACAACGCTAATGTAGTTGCCCTATGAAAGACTTTGAATTGGATAAAATTGCCATCGCCAGTCAGTGAGTGATAAACACTGAGTGCAATAGTTTTTTCAGCTGCGCCATCAGCCGCATCGGAAAATAACTGGGCAATCGAATGAATATCGGCAACGGCAGTGCGCGCATCGTATTTTTCCTGATACGCGGAAGAAAATGCATCGCGGTATTCGCGTAACAAATGCGCACTCGTTTCTTCACCATGGGCTTCCATGAGCGCACTGTGCAAATAGTCTTCCCATGAACGGGTAATATTCACAATACCCGCCTGTAAGGTCTCCACATCGATATGCGCAGGTACAGCACTATCAACTTTAAATACCAAATACACGCGGGCAAGAATAGATTCCGAAAAATAGGTAGTGAATTGTGATTCATGGGAGCCGATTGCGTTGCCAATCAGTTCCTGAATTGCCAAGCGCACTTTGGTAGAAAAATAATCGCGCGGCACATACACCAGGAAATTGATAAATTTTCCAAATGGATCGCGCCGCATAAATAACCGCACCATGGAACGCTCATTAATGCGTGCAACACCCATCAAGGTTTCATACAACTCTGCGCTGCTACTTAAAAACAATTCGTTGCGCGGAAAGGTTTCCAATAATTGGCGGAAATTTTTGCCATCGTGACTGGATTCATCCAGCCCTGTCCGCGCAAATACTTTGGCAACCTTGGTTGCGATCAATGGAATCTCAAACGGACTCATCAAGTACACAACCGACGTATAAAGGCCAAGAAAACGCACCTCACCAGTGACCTCGCCTTTGGTGTTAAAGCGTTTAACGATGATGTAATCCGAGTACGCCGAACGATGGACGCGTGCGCGTGCCGACGATTTGGAAAACGTAATCACCTGCGGCACCAAATGAAAACGCGCCATCCCCTCATTAAACGCATCAACCGCTAAAACGGGATTCGCAGTTGCTTCACGCAAGGCAAAAACGCCCAATCGTTGCACAGGAATTTCACACAATGTTTTTTTGCCATCGATGTCTTTGAATTCGTATTCTGAATAGCCCAGAAAAGTAAATTTATCTTCCGTCAACCAGTGCATAAATGCTTTGGTTTGCTGGATGTCTGCCGCCGCCAGTGTGGCATCGGCAAAATTAAGGTTTTGCTCTACTGCTAATGCAGCAGCACGCATGGGTTGGTAATCCGCAACGACTTTTGTGACCTCGCACAGGATGCTGTACAAACTGCGGGTAATTTCATCCAATTCCTGCTGGTCGCTGTGGGCACTGATTTCCATCACGATCAATGCTTCTTTTGTTGTGGTGCCGGATGTTGTAGTAGCGGGCGCTGCTGATTGTTCAGGTGTATGGCCGTTATCACCCAGCGCGAGCAGATGATGGTCGCGGTCGCGCACCAGATTCAGCACGGTACTTTTAATGGTGTAAATAGCAATATTGCGCCGGTTTAGCTCTATGCGGATGGAATCCACCAGGAACGGCATATCCCGCTGCAAAACCACCAGCGCGGTATGAGGGCACACCCAGCCGTCCACCGCGAGACTTGGATTGAATAATTGGATTTTGGGCTGAAGCCCATCGTACACCTGAATGAATTGCCACCATTGATAGAGGCTGCCAAACACATCGCTCAGCCGCCGTCCAACCAACTCCTCCAGTGGATAATGGTTAAAAAAACGGTTGGCCAATTGCAGTAACACCTGATGCTCGGCAGGCGCCCGCCGGGATGCGCTGTAATCGGTAAATTCGGCGAGGAACCCGGCAAGTTTGTGCTGGCTAACCAAGGGACTATTCACTGGATACGCTCCTTAATGCAAGACAAGGTGTTCTTTAAGACTAGTCGAAAAATTCCTGTAAACAGTTGAAATGACAAGGAACTGCCACCACCTTGCAGGGTCTATCGAGCACTTCTGTGGCGCTGTAACCTACTCGCAAGGGCCTACAGCGATGAATTCACCATTAATCACAAAGACAAAGGTATTCAATTCCAATGCAGGCTTACCAACAAATCCAATCCCTCAACACCTGGCTCAACGACCAAATCATCGGTCAGGAGCATCTGACCCAACGACTCCTGATTGCGTTGCTTGCCGATGGCCATTTGCTGGTAGAAGGTGCGCCCGGTCTTGCCAAAACCAAAGCAATCAAAACTCTGTCGCAAGCAATTGAAGGCAATTTTCACCGCATCCAGTTCACACCTGATTTATTGCCTTCGGATGTCACCGGCACCGATATTTATCGCCCTGAGCAAAACCGTTTTGAATTCCAGCCCGGGCCAATTTTCCACAATCTGGTATTGGCCGATGAAATCAACCGCGCCCCGGCCAAAGTGCAGTCTGCCTTGTTGGAAGCCATGGCCGAGCGGCAAGTGAGCGTGGGCAGTAAAACTTACCCCCTACCCGGTTTGTTTATGGTGATGGCGACGCAAAACCCGATTGAGCAGGAAGGAACTTATCCATTACCGGAAGCACAGCTCGACCGCTTTTTGTTGCACGTGGTGGTGGATTACCCAAGCATTGAAGCCGAGCGCCGCATTTTGCAATTAGCGCGCAATGAAGCAGCCGCTGTTACAGCCGCACAGCCAGACATCATCAGCCAGGCCACCATCGAGGCTGCACGTAACGAAATTTTATCCATTCATATGGCCGACAGTGTTGAGGACTACATCGTTCATTTGATTAATGCCACACGTCGCCCGGCAGAATATTCAGAAGAGTTAGCTGAGTTGATTGAATACGGCGCAAGCCCGCGTGCGACTATCGCACTTGACCGCTGTGCCCGCGCGCATGCCTGGTTAAATGGCCGCGATTTTGTCAGCCCCGATGATGTGCAAGCTGTTGCGCACGATGTATTGCGCCACCGTTTGATTTTAAGTTTTGAAGCAGAGGCCACTGGTACCACCACCAACAGTGCCATTGATAAATTGCTCGCCGCCGTGCCCCTAAGCTAAGCAGCCCATTCAGCTACACAGGAAGCGGCCATGAGCAACACATCGCAACAAGATCTCAATCCGCGCGGCGCTTACACCGAGCTCGCGGCGTTATTGCGCTGCCGATTTTCAGCGCAAGATTTAAAACTGTTTGCACATCAACCTGCGCGCAGTTTGTTATCCGGTAGTGAACGCACCCGTTTTCGCGGGCGTGGAATGGACTTTGAAGAAGTGCGTTTGTATCAACCCGGCGATGACATCCGCTCGATTGATTGGCGAGTCACTGCACGCACGCAAGTTGCGCACACCAAAATTTTTCGCGAGGAACGCGAGCGCCCGGTGTTTATGTTGGTAGACCAACGTTCGCCGTTATTTTTTGGCAGCACACGCTGTTTTAAATCAGTACTTGCTGCACATATCGCCGCACTATTGGGTTGGGCAGCACTTGCCAATGGCGACCGTTTGGGCGCATTGGTGTTTGGCGATTACGACCAGCGCGATGTACGCCCGCGCCGCAGCAAACACGCGGTATTGGAATTGCTGCATCAATTACAGGATTACAATCACCGCTTAACATCGCCAATAACACCTGCACCCCAATCACTCGCCAACGGGCAATTACAACGCGCCAATACGCTCAATGATATGTTGGCCGATGCACGACGCATCGCCAAGCCAGGATGCGCGCTGTTTATCATCAGCGACTTTCACGATCTTGATAGCAAAGCCGAACAACAGCTCTTTGAACTAGCGCGTCACACCGACGTTACGCTGATTCATCTTTATGACCAACTGGAACGCGAGCTTATCAGTAATGCTCCGCTCACCATCAGCGATGGGCGTGAACGTTTGCAATTGGCAACTCATGACAAAGCGTTTCAACAAGCTTATAAAAACCAGTTCGACCAACGCCTGCATATGCTCACACAAATGTGTAAACGACTGCGTATTCCACTGCTGAGTTACGCCACGCAAGACGATATCCAGGATGGTTTACGCAAAGCTTTTGGGCGAAAAAAATAGCGCTGGTCGCAACAGTTAATTCTATTCACGAATATTAAGTAGATTATGCAACCGTCAATGCCACAACAACCGACAGCATCCCCACTGGATCAATTAGCCGATATCCATTTACCCGATGGCGTAAGCTGGTGGCCACTGGCACCTGGCTGGTGGATTTTGATCGTTCTTCTATTACTGGTTGCCGCCCTCTTTTTTATGTGGCGCAAACGTAAAGCGCAGAATGTGTATCGCGCGGTTGCACAACATCAACTCGCAGGCATTTATGCTGATTACCAACAAACGCACAATACCGCTGCGTATTTACAAGCGCTGAGCTTGCTGCTGCGCCGTACTGCACTGACATCCTATCCACAGAGTTTTAACGCCAGTATTAAAGGAGTCGATTGGCTGCATTGGTTGGACTCGGTATGCCCTGAAACCAACAACGCTTTTTCTGGCGAGATTGGCCAGGCATTATTAATCGGCCCTTATCAAAAAAATCCGCAGATCGCGGTCGATGACTTGCAACAATTGAGTGCAAAGTGGATTGCATTACACCGCAATCATCGACAAAAACTTCCGCTGAAAAAAATGATCACGCAGGAGGCCACTCATGTTTGAAATGCAATGGCCGTGGTTATTATTACTTGCCCCGCTTCCGTTACTGATGGGTTTTATCGCACCGAAGAAAAGAATTGAAGCAGCACTGCGTGTTCCTTTTTATCAAGACGCCAGCCAACTGGAACAGCAAAATCGTTTTAGTTCAGGCAAGCGCCCTGCACTATTAATAGTGTTATGGGCTGTGTGGTTAAGTTGCTTATTAGCGGCTACCAATCCGCAATGGGTCGGTGAGCCCACCAGCATGCCGTCCAGCGGACGCGATTTGTTAATGGCCGTGGATATTTCCGGCAGCATGGAACAAACCGACATGGTGCTGAGTGGCCGCCGTATTAATCGCCTGATGGCGGTAAAACACGTGATTGGTGATTTTGTTCAGCGTCGCACCAGCGATCGCCTGGGTTTGATTTTATTCGGCGCGCAAGCCTATTTGCAGGCACCCTTAACCTATGATCGCCAAACCGTTAATCAATTATTACAAGAAGCACAAATCGGTTTTGCGGGACGGGAAACTGCCATTGGCGATGCAATTGGTCTCGCGGTCAAACGCCTGCGCGACAGGCCAAATGCCAGCCGCGTTCTGGTCGTGCTAACTGACGGAGCCAATACTGCAGGTGTCCTTTCACCAGACAGGGCAACAGAGCTTGCCCAAAAAGCAGGCATTACGATTTACACCATCGCCTTTGGTGCAGAAGAAATGGAAGTGCCGGGTTTATTTGGCTCGCGCACCATTAACCCCTCGCGCGATTTGGATGAAGGCACCATGATGGCGATTGCAGAAAAAACCGGTGGAAAATATTTCCGTGCGCGCAATCTGGAAGAACTGGATAGCATTCACCGTGAATTGGATCGCCTTGAGCCGATTGAAATACAAACGGAAACTTTTCGTCCGGTGCAGACATTATTTTATTGGCCGCTCGCATTCGCGTTTTTACTGAGCCTGCTATTGGCAGTCAGCCATGTGTGGCAAGGCCGCGCAATTTCATCAGCCACTCTTAAAGCGGAGGTGAAATAAAATGTCATTCGATTTATTACTGACTCACTTCCATTTTTTGCGCCCTTGGTGGTTAGCCGCATTAGTGCCCGTCGTCATTATTGCGCTGCTGTTGTGGTATCAAAAACACAACGCTCGCCAATGGCAGCAAATGGTTGCGCCCGAATTATTGCAATATTTACTCGATGGTCAGACAACTCGCATCAAGCCTTGGCGACTGATTGCATTATTAATTGCCTGGGTCATCAGCTGTATCGCCCTCGCCGGCCCCAGCTGGGAAAAGCGCCCGGTCGCTGTTGAACAAAACCAACAAGCGCTGGTAATTATGTTAGACCTTTCACCATCTATGATGAGCGAAGATGTAAAACCCTCACGCCTTGTGCGCGCTCGTTTAAAACTGGTTGACCTATTGCGTTTGCGTAAAGATGGCCAAACCGCACTCGTCGTTTATGCTGGCGATGCACATGTCGTAACGCCACTTACGGATGACACAGAAACTATCAACAATATAATTCCTGCGTTACATCCCAATGTAATGCCCGCGCCCGGCAGCAATACCGAAGCGGCGGTGAGCCGTGCTATCAAACTGCTAAAGGATTCCAATATCACCCAAGGTGATTTGCTGTTGATTACCGATGGCGTCGATGCAGATGCGCAATACAACCTGCAAGAAATGATGGATCGTGAAAGCCAATATCGGCTTTCTATTCTCGGTATTGGCGGCACTTCACCTACGCCTATCCCAAGTGAAAACGGTGGTTTCGTACGCGACAATAAACGCAATATTGTCACCACTGCATTAAACGCCAGCGATCTACAATCGCTTGCGCAGAAAACCCGTGGCCGTTACCGCACCATGAGTAACACCAGCAGCGATATTGATTACTTGATGGATTTACCTGCACCACAAAAAGAAGAAACCCAACGAGTCGATCGCGAATTTGACAGTTGGTATGACCGCGGCCACTGGCTGGTCATTTTATTGCTGCCAATTATTTTGTACTGCTTCCGCAAGGGCGTATTGCTGTGTTTATTCATCATCCCCATGGCCGCATTGACACCCAGTAAAAGCTACGCATTCGGCTGGGATGATTTATGGAAAAATAAAAATCAGCAAGCTTATGAAAAGCTCCAGCAACAACAAGCCGCTGAAGCAGCACAGCAATTTGATCATCCCGATTGGAAAGCCAGCGCTCAATATCGCGCAGGTAATTACGGCGATGCCGCAAAAGGCTATGCCCAATCCAACACCGCTGAAAGCCATTACAACCGTGGCAATGCCCTAGCCAAAGCCAATCAGCTACAGGACGCTATCAAAGCGTATGACGAGGCTTTGAAGTTAAATCCTGCTCTGGAAGATGCAAAAAAGAATCGCCAGTTAGTGGAAGATGCGCTTAAGCAGCAACAGCAAAACCAGGATTCCGACAGCCAGCAAAATGACGATCAGCAAAACAAGGATCAGGAGAGTCAGGATCAACAAAACAATAACCAAAAGAGCAATGATCAAAAGAACAACGACCAACAAAACCAAAATGAACAAAACCAGGATAAACAAAATCAAGATCAGCAGAGCGACGACCAAAATAAAAACCAGGACAACCAAAACCAACAATCATCGGACAATCAAAATCAGCCCGATGCAGAACCCAAGGATAGTCCTGACGAACAAAAGGACAGCTCTGACGAACAAAAAGACGATACCCAGCAAAATTCGTCTGCAATGAATCAATCAGAGGAACAAAAATCCGAGCAAGAGAAAGAAGCTGCTGACGCTGCACAGCGTGAACAGGATGAACAGCGAAAAGAAGAGCAAGCCGCTGAAGAGCAACGTCAAGCAGGCGAGCCCAAAGATGATGGCTTAACAGATGAAGAACGTCAGGCGATGGAGCAATGGCTGCGGCGCGTGCCAGATGATCCGGGTGGCTTATTACGCAACAAATTTAATTACGAACATGACAAACGCAACTACGAAATTCTCAATGGTGATTGGGAACCTCCTGCTAATGGGGCAGAAAATCGCTGGTAGGTAACCTGCCCGGTATGGGATCAATTATCGAGACGCATTTATTTGCAACGGAAATACACAATGAAAAACGCATTTTTTACTTTGCAGAAATTGCTCAGCCATTGCATAGGCTTTTTATTAATGGTGACGGGGCTGAATGTTTATGCTGGCAACCTTACTGCCAGCGTAGACCGCGATACACTCGCCCTGACCGAAACCTTTACCTTGACGCTGCGCTACGACGAACAAATCAACGCAACGCCTGATTATGAATTGCTGCAAAAAGATTTTGATATTTTAAATACCCGTAGCGGCACCCAAATGAGCATCATCAACGGCAGTATGGAAGCATCTACCGAATGGAAAATTGCACTTGCACCCAAGCGTATCGGCAAACTGTTGATTCCTTCATTTTCAATCGATGGCGCAATCAGCGATGCGATTGAAATAACTATCGAAGGGAAAAGTAAATCGCCACAAAATACCGATGACAATGTCAGCGTTGAAATAGAAACCAGCAAAGATACCAGCTATGTGCAGGAACAAATCATTGTAACGCTGCGCTTGTTTACCACTATCAGCCTCAGTGGAATGGAACTGTCACCACTGCAAGTGAAAGATGCTCTAGCGGTGCAACTGGATGAAAAGCAATATCAAACCAAAATAAATGGCCGACCCGGTGCAGTTATTGAAACCCGCTATGCGCTCTTCCCGCAACAAAGTGGCGAGTTGATTATTCCCAGCATGTTGTACCAAGTTGCTATTGATACAGGCCATCGCGATTTATGGGACAGATTTTATGGCAACAACCAAAATAATATTTTGCGTTTACGTACCGAAGAGCAACGTCTGACCATATTGCCAGCACCTGCCGCTGCAAATGGTAACAACTGGATGCCAGCCACCAATGTCAGCCTGAGTGAGCATTGGAGCACAAGCATAGACGCATTAAAAATTGGTGAACCAGTCACCCGCAGCATTACAATCAAAGCAGATGGTTTGACCGCAGGCCAAATTAATCCATTGCAAATCCTGCCGGTTAATGGGCTCACATTTTATAACGATCAAGCTCAAAACGATGACCAAAAAAATAGCCAGGGCATAACAGGATCACGCATTGAAACTATCGCCATAGTGCCCACCAAAGCCGGCGATTTCACTTTGCCTGAGGTGAAGGTTAACTGGTGGGATACCAACAGTAATAGCCTGCGCACAGCAACATTGCCTGCCGTGACATTGCGTGTCGGTCTGGGTGATATGTCTGCACAACAACTCGCCGAACAAAACCAACAGGCAACAACCGAAAATGAAGAAACTGCTCCCGCAACTGTGGATATTGACACTGACCTAACAGGCCTTAAAGAACAATCAACGCGTATTGTTCAGCAAACACCGATATGGCTCTACATCACCAATTTGGTTAGCTTATTGGCCGCTGCCTATTTTGCATTGGAATTTTTTATCGTCAAACGCAAGCTTGCAGGCCTTCATACTGCGAAAGAGCAGGAAAAAAACCAGCGTCTGCAAGCGGAAAATGCGGCATGGAATCAGGTTAAGCGAGAGCTGGCCGAAAACAATTGGAAAGAGTTACGCAAAGCCTTGATCGATTGGGCCCAGATTTATTGGAAAAATCCATCGCTGACCAACTTACAAACCATTGCAACACATATCAATAGCGTGGAACTCACCGAAGAACTACGCAAACTGGATGAGGCAATTTTTGGTGGGAATAACATTACACCAGACAGTGAAATACTCTTGCAGACCTTGGCAAACTTCCGTAGGAATAAATCCTACAACAATAAAAACAGCAGCCCATTACAGCCGCTGTATAAAAGCTAAGGTTTAATTACGGTAATATTGCAAACGCTCAATCTGGCGATCGAATTGATCAAACACATGCTCAATACATCGGGTCGCCAGTTGAAAATAATCCTCCACTTGAATACAGGGATGATCAACAATCAATTGCGTTTCTATACAACGCAATAATTTTTGGATTTCCACACGCGATGCATCTGGCCAGGATGCATCAACACTGGATGCAATTTTATTGCGGAGATGGTTGAGCTGGATCCGCAACACGCTGGAACACTCCCCCTTTGCCGCAACGCCAGTACCCAAAGCGCGCGCCTGCCCAATATATTCAGCAATCGATAATAAATAGCGCCAATCGGTATCGCTTGCCTCACCCGTCAATTTTGAAAGATGGTGTGCATCCGCTATATCATCAATTAAATATAATAAATTGGCGATCAACATATTGTGCTGTTTAAAGTTCTTGTCGGCATCACCCTGTATGTAAATGGATGACAAACGGCTCCAATGATCCACCAAACTGGACCATTTGACGTTATCCTTCATCCAGTCACCTGCCGCATCAAGTTCAGCAATAATTTGATTGATCTGAACCGATAAGGTTGCAATATTCTGCTGCGCAGCATGGTTCCCATTGATAAAACCCGTTGTCAAACCGCGATGCTGCTGAATGCGCGTTAACAAGCTGCGCAGCAGTTTTATGTAGGTAATACCTTTAAAAAATAATGCGCTTGCCTGACGCTTTTTAAGGCTAAGTGAAATGATTAAAAACAGCAAAAAACCTACAGGAAATACCAAAAAAACAACCAGCAATGAAACAGGAGCTTCCATAATACTACTCCGAATAATGAGTCAATCTATGCAAGTGGCCTGCAATTTCAGCGGCTTGGCCAGCGCGATAACTGTTCTCGGGCGCAAGGTCAGCAACTGTTTCTATATGTTTTGATATTTCCCGTTACGACGTTCGCCATGCTAGCCAATACTTGCCGCATGCTTTTTTGCCCATGTGCAATATATCAGTGCAAAAAAATATTCATTGCCACTACAAGGCAACAATTCAGTGCATAACAGTGCGATATTGCTCATTCAATACTATCGCTATAACTCTATCTTCAACATTCATGCCATTGGCAAGCAAAAAAAAGCGGGCATCTCTTACGCGATGCCCGCTTTGCGTTCGATAAACTTGTAATTGTTACGCTAAACTTTTACTGACCACTTCGTACACATCTTTGGAAAGATCCGGCACTGCCATAATTCGCTCCAGCTGCGCCTTCATCAATGATTGTCGCTGTACGTTATATTTTTTCCATTTGGTCAAAGGCGTTAATAAGCGCGATGCAATTTGCGGGTTTTGGCTGTTAAGCACGATGATTTGGTCCGCAAGAAATGCATAACCAGCGCCTGCATCTGCATGGAAGTTAATCGCATTACTATTGCAGAAGCTGGAGATCAAGGCGCGGATTTTGTTTGGGTTTTTACCATCGTATGCCGGGTGTTGCTGCAAACGTTTTACGTTGGCCAGCGTACCAGGCAATACACAACTCGCCTGCACGGTTAACCACTGATTTACCACCAGTGATTCATGCTGCCAGCGCTGATAAAAATCATCCAGTGCCTTAACAGCCAATTGCTGCGCGAGCGGTGAACTGCTATTGACCAACTGTGTCAAGGCTGCCATCACATCCGTCATATTGTTACTGGTGCGATATTGCTGCTCACATGCTTGCACTAGCGCATCGTCGTTAAGCAGCATTAAATATCCGAGTGCAACATTTTTCAGACTGCGCGCAGCGATGGCATCTGCGGTAGCACTGTATGCCTGTTGATGATCATAATCCTGATACACACGCATTAACTCATCGCGCAATGCACGCGCAAGTGCAACACGCACTGCAGTGCGGCTGTAGTGGATTGCTTCAACATCCACCACATCAGCCAATTCACTCAAATACGCTTCTGATGGCAAACTAAGCATGTAAGCCACCATTGCCTTATCCAGGCTGTCATCTTGCAAGATGCTGCGATAGGCCGCTATTAAATCTGGTTCTAGCGTCCAATTTTTCAAATCGCCGCCCTGCTGGTACACCTTCATAGCCTGATGAATAGCATGTAGCCCCAATTGCTGGCTGGCCTCCCAACGATTAAAACCATCGCTATCGCGGCTCATCAATACAATCAAATCGGCAATGCTGTAGTCATAATGCATTTTTACCGGTGCCGAAAAACCGCGCAGTAAACTCGGTACCGGTTTTTCTTGTACACGCTCAAACACAAACGTTTGTTCGGCACTGGTTAACTCAAGAACCTTGTGCGTGTTATCACTCGTTTCAAAATCAGGTTCGGCATTTTTTAAATAGAGCGGCAAATCCCCTGCACTGCCTAATAATCCCATCGCAATCGGAATATGGAACGGCAGTTTTTCCTGACATTCAGGTGTAGGGGGGCAAGACTGTTTGATCGTGAGTGAGTATTCTTGTGCATCTTCATCGTAATAATCTGTAATGTGCAAACGCGGTGTACCCGCTTGGGAGTACCACCGCTTGAACAAGGTGAGATCACGCCCCGATGCGTCTGCCAATGCTGCAACAAAATCTTCTGTGGTAACCGCTTGACCATCGTGACGATCAAAATACAAATCTGTTCCTTTGCGGAAATGTTCTTTACCCAACAAAGTGGCCAACATGCGAATAATTTCTGCACCTTTCTCATATACTGTCATGGTGTAGAAATTGGATATTTCGATATAGGATTGCGGGCGGATCGGATGCGCCATTGGCCCTGCGTCTTCTGCAAATTGAAGTGTCCGAAGCAAGGTGACATCTTCTACGCGCTTTACTGTGCGCGACCCCATATCAGCTGAAAATTCTGAATCGCGATAAACCGTAAAACCTTCTTTTAAACTCAACTGGAACCAATCGCGACAAGTCACACGGTTACCGCTCCAATTATGGAAATATTCGTGGGCAACAACACCTTCTACGCGCTGAAAGCCAACATCGGTGGTGGTCTCAGGTTTTGCCAATACACAGGATGTATTGAATATATTGAGGCCTTTATTTTCCATTGCACCCATGTTGAAATCATCAACCGCGACAATCATAAAAATATTTAAATCGTATTCGCGGCCATAGACTTCCTCATCCCAACGCATGGAGTTTTTCAGTGAAGTCATTGCATGATCACATTTATCCAGATCCTTGGGTTCAACGAATATTTTCAAGGTCACGTCGCGGCCGGAACAGGTTGTAAACTTATCCGATATATGGGCAAGATCACCCGCCACCAAGGCAAATAAATAAGCGGGCTTTTTAAACGGGTCATGCCAGGTCGCATAATGACGATTGTTTTCAGCATCTCCCTGGTCAATCAAATTTCCATTTGATAACAACACTGGAAATTTTTTATCAGCCACCACTGTCGTGGTGAACTCACTCATCACATCCGGACGATCAAGGTAATAGGTTATTTTGCGGAAGCCTTCTGCCTCACATTGGGTGCAGTACATTGTCCGTGAGCGATAAAGCCCTTCAAGCGAGGTATTCGATTCCGGTTTTATTTTTGTAATGGTCAGCAGTTTGAATTCAGCAGGGGTATTAAAAATCGTCAGATGTTCTTCACCGAATTCATAATCATCTGCACCGAGAATTTTCCCATCAAGCGCAATAGAAACAAGCTCAAGATCTGCACCGTGTAAGGTGAGTTGCGATGCAGGGGCAGCAGCAGGATTGCGGTAGAGATGCAACATAGCACTGACAAGTGTTTCGCCATCATAAATCTCAAAACGTAAATCGGTCGTTTTGATCAAATAAGGCGGCACCTGGTAGTCTTTGAGATAAATCGTTTTGGGGGCTTGTTCTTTGGCGGGAAAACCTTGCTCTGCTGCAGTCATAACAAATTCCTGATTCACTCAAGTAGAAAAATTATTCAACCCATTTAATGGGCTTGTCGGTGTGCGCATGATCGTGCTCGTGATCATCATCGCCACAATAAGTATGCGGTTCCGGGGGAATGTAACCCGTGTGTTGGTCTGGCGGTAAATTCTTGTGTTCGTAAGCAATCATCGCTTGCATACATAACTGACGTTGTTCTGATGACACGCGGTTACCATCTGGCCATTTGCCCAGTTCTACTGCACGCTTTAAATTTTGGTAAATTTCTGGCGTAAGGCTGGAGAGTAATTGCTGTAAATCCATAGCTTTTCCAATTAAAAAATAATTAACGTAAATACAGGTGTTTTGTGAGTAATGCGTAAACAACGCCTGCCATTAATCCGCCCACATGCGCAGCATTGGCCACAGAGCCAGCGATAAAGTAATCAACTACGCCGGTCATACATAACACCAACCAAAACAGCATAAAGCCGATCAACGCCGAAGGAACAGCAACTAATGGATGAGGCGCAATGCGTTGGCGCACCGCGATAAATCCAACCAATGCGTAAACAACACCAGACATTCCACCAAAATTGGCGTGCCCACTCCATATAAATTCTGACGCATTCGCTGCGATGGCGGTGATAATAAAAAATAACAGGAAGTGCCAACGCCCTGTTAAAAACTCCAAACGCCGACCTAATTCCCACATCCACAAACAGTTAAACAACACATGAAAAATGCCTGAGTGTAAAAAGGCTGGTGTTACCAAACGCCAGACTTCCCCACTGGCGAATGTGTCTGCTAAAGAAATAAAGCGATTATCAACAACACCCAGAAACGTAAAATACGCCATCCATTGGGTGCCCACCACAAGCGCGCCAAGCCCACTTAATAAAATAAGGCAGGTCACGACGGGTACTTGCAGTGCCTGCTGAAATAAATTCGCCTGAATTGTAGAAGGCGATCCGGAAACTTCTGGAGCCTTAGTAGACGATAACTCGGCATTACCTTGCTCATAATGAGTAAGAAATTCTTGCAAGGCGGGGATCACGGCGGGATCCAAAACCGCAAGACATTGCCTGCCGTCTTCCTCGGTGATGCGATGCTGTAAGCCTCGCTCCCGCAAGTAATGGCTGAGTGCCCTTAAATCCTGTTCGATGGGAAAATATTTTACGGTAATCCAGTTCAATGCTCTGTATCCGGCGGAAGGGAAAAACTGCAAATGTCAGGGATCTACATACACCCAAACAAATTTATTGGCTTGCAATTGTGCCTCACCATCCATGCGATATGCCACCAATCGCCCGAATTTAACCGCACTGTAGTCCAGACAAGCCAGGTTAGGGGCAAGTGGCCGCGGCCGGCCTTTCAGCCAATAATGACCAACAAACAACGGGGGCTGCGAATGATCGTAATGCACCATTTGGGAACGATGCTCTTCAGAAATTTTTGCTCTCGCAATATGCTCCGGAATGGGATCTGGCTGGAACAACAATTGACCATAAGTGCTCGCCTCATCACCCCAGAATTTAGTGCGGAATGCGCGACGGGTATAACCGTCCGGCGATGTTACGGTCAGTCCATCAGGCAAAGGTAAATCCACCCCACCGGTCAGGCGCTGTTTGGTCAAGGCAGCCAGGGAGCCCAGCTCAGCCGACTCCAAAACAAACTCCCAATCAATGTGCCCATCACCGTAACGAGCGCAATGCAAGTCGATCAGGGTTTGATCCCAACAGGCATGCACCGCACGAAATAGCTGCCGGGTGAGCGGATGTTCAATTTCCAAAAACAAAGGCAATTCCACAAACCAGCGAATGAAGGACTGCCATTCCTGGGAATAATTAGCAAATTGTTCAAGGGTTTCGGCAATTTGTTTCGCGTTCGCGGCAGTGTGGGGGCGCAAGTAGCTCCCACTACCAGTGCTGGTGCAATAGGTGATGGCATTAAACTCATGGTTGCCGAGAATCATCAGGGCACTGCCCTGTTCAACCATGTCGCGCACTAAATGCAGGGCCTCACGGATACGCGGGCCGCGATCCACAATATCCCCTAAAAATATGACTTGCCGCTGTCGATGGCGATATACACCGCCGATTTTTTGATACCCCAGGGCTTGCAGTAACCGCTCCAGGGTGTTGGCACATCCATGCACATCACCAATTAAATCATAGCCCTTGGCTTCACCCAGCTGAGTCCGACTGATCGATACATTTGGCGACTGCTTTATCATGCCGTTAGCCTTTCCATGTTACTCCTTCAACAGATGACCGCCCCATCCCAACTTGGAACGGCAACGCTCGTAAAAGTTGTAATCCAGTGGATGTAACAGCTCCAGCATATGGGGCTTTTTGCGGATCAGAATTAAATCGCCAGTCTGTACATCGACATGCGAATGCCCATCGCAGGTCACCATTGGTTCAGCGCGATTGTGCTCCCCCACCACAATACTGATAGCACTGTGCCCGGCCACTACAATCGGGCGGCTGCTCAACGTATGGGGGTTCATGGGCACAACGACTATCGCATCCAGCGCTGGATGCAGTATTGGGCCACCGCCACTCAGTGAATAGGCTGTAGAACCCGTGGGCGTGGACACTATGACACCATCGGAACGTTGACTGGTTACAAACACATCATCCACTGAGATCTCAAACTGCAGCATGTGGATGAACTGACCGGGGTGTAAAACAACGTCATTCAGCGCATCGGCAGTGGCGATAACCTTTCCATCGCGCCTCACCTCCATATCCAACAGAAACCGTTTTTCCGATTTGAATTGGCCCGACAAAACTTCATCGACCTTCTTTTCAATATCTTCCGGGGTGATGTCAGTCAAAAAACCCAAGCGGCCACGATTTACACCCAACAGCGGCACAGCATATTTGGCAAGAGCCCGCGCACCGCGCAGCAAGCTACCATCGCCCCCTACCACAATGACCAGATCACATACCTGTCCAAGGGTATCCATATCCACAATCTGGTGCGCAGCCGATAACAAATCAGTATCAACAATGCGCGCAGCCGTTTCCGCCTCAAGGACAAAACGTTTATTGCGAAGCTGTAAAAAACGGATCAACCGCTTGATGGAATATACCGCGCGCTCATTATTAAGATGGCCAATCAGGCCTATAGTTGAAAAATGGGTCATAAAAGTCACTGAGTGTGCGGTTAGTAAAATGAGGAGATATCACTGGATTTTGTAAGCTATTATAGCCTCCAGATTCCCCATGGCTGATATTTATGCCGAATTTACCTGATGATCCATCACTATTGCTTATTCATCAACTCAAGCAGCAATGCGTGCGTGATTTGGCTTGGTGTTGCATCAGCGCTCCCATGATGCAGGAATTATCTGGTTCAACAACACAGATTTTACCTTTTCAGGAACAGCGCTCAAACACAGGCACCACACAATCAGACCCGGTATTGCGGGATTGGTTGCGCACGCTGGACGCCAATCCGTGTGCACTGAATAAACACCTCGCACAACAAAAAAGTACGCGGCTGGGAATTTATTACGAAGCCTTATGGCAATTTTATTTTAGTCATTACCCACAATGGCAATTGCTGGATTACAACCTGCAAATTAACCACAAGGGAATTACATTAGGCGCTTTGGATTTTCTATGCGGCCGCAATGGGCAGCATTTTCATATTGAGACTGCTGTAAAATTTTATCTATGCAATACAGACAACAAGAAAGAGGCTGCAGACTGGAAAAACTGGATTGGACCAAACAACAATGACCGTTTGGATATCAAATTAACCCATCTCATTAATCATCAGTTACCACTGCACCAATTCGCGGAAACACAAAAAGTATTACACGAGAAATACCCGCACATTCAAAACTGGCACAGCGCTTTGTGCTTACAAGGTTATTTCTTTTCACCCGCATCTATGTGCTTTAGCCCTGAGCACAGCAACCCGCATCACGGCTATGGATGTTGGTGGCATCTACAAGATTTTCAGTACTTTTTACAGCAAGCCACACAAGCAAAAACAATGTGGATCATTCTTGAGCATCAACACTGGCTATCCCCTGCACACATTGATAACCCTGATGGATTAGCAACTGCTAGCGAACTTGCCAAACATATCCAATCACAACTGGAACAAACAAAAAAGCCGCTTTTGGTAGCGGCTTTGGAAGAAATGAATACCATTACAAAAACGATATGGAGGGAAACTATGCGCGGGTTTGTCGTACCTGATCATTGGCCAGATAATTAGCCCTGCCCGAGAATCACATCGCCATTGCGCAACACATAATTTTGCTTGTCAGTTAAATATTGCTGCGCCCCAGCAGGGCTAAATAGTTGTGCGCAATTATCTAATGCCAATGTGCGATAACCATGCTGCGCCAACAAATGCGCTGCCGCACGACTGCGACGACCAGTATCACAATAAAATACATACAATTTATCTTTAGCAAGCAAACGGGATTTAATTGAAAGTATGTTCAGCGGGATATTCACGGCTTGAGGTAAGTGCACCTCGCTATATTCTTCTTCACTGCGCACATCAACCGCTACAACACCTTTTGCCATAGTCTCCGCTAATTCTGCCAATGCCAATGTCGCCACACTGGGCTCTTTCAATAAGCGATAAAAATCCTGTTTTTCCAAACGCATCAATACACCATCCGTGCGCATCATAACCGTTGCGTTACGCACAGTTTCATTTACCAATGCATCCTCACCAAAACAACGACCAACACCGATAGTCGCCAAATGCTGGCGTTTATTATCAGTGTGGCGGGTCACATCAGCCTCCCCTTCTTTGATGAAGTAGCATTGATCGCCCAACTCACCCTGACGAATAATCACATCGCCCGCATATACTACCTGGGGAGTCAAGCGCGAAAAAATTTGCTCGACATTTAAAGGAGGAACTTTGAAAAACAAATTGGATTTCAAAATAATCATCATCCAATCGATATCTTCATCCAGATCCCGCTCGCGCGAAATGATCAGCTGCAGGTAATCAGCAACCTGACTCCAGGTCAGCATTTTATCCAGACGCTCACTATTGATGCGCAGCACACTGCAATCTGTTTCAGCAACAGCGGTAAATTGACGAGGCTGCTGGTGGGCAATAGGAAGAAGGGATGATCGCCCTTTAATCAGGGTGCGGGCACCATCAACAGCCACCAAGACGACATCACCATGTAGAAGGTAGACATGTTGCTCGTCGTAACTGCCCACCGAAAAAAGCGTTTGTCCTGCGCATACAGTATCCACAACTGCATCATCCAATAAAGCAAGCAAATGGCTTTCGCTCATGTCTTTTAGTGGTACCAATGTGCGCGTCAAGTTCAGGTCAAACCCGACTGGGGCGGATACAGCAACAGGAACCTGGGCATTTTTTTGAGCTTGCATAACAACATCCTTTAACAGGGAAGCAATCTTTTATAAGGCTACAAAAACTAGTTTTACGACATGTTATCGCTGGTTTATCGCAACTCAGATTACTGTTGGCTCAGGACATGTAAATCCTCTCCGCCCCTGTAATCCTCCCGTGTGTATTGCTATCACACGAGAACCACGCGCCCAATATCCTTGTTGCGCAAGACAATGAATTGCCCAAAACATTTTCAATGTATACACAGGATCAAGTAGCAATCCCGTTTCCTGCTCAAACGCATGCCAAAAGCGAAATAAATAGTCCGGGGGCCTTTTGGCATATCCACCCGCATGAAACCCACTGATCAGTCGCCAATTTCCAGGAGCATCAACCCACAGGCGATCACTAAAAAGTTGGCGATAGTAATGCGCGATGTTGCCACCCAAATTCCCATCACCTTTCAGGCAGGAGAATCCCAATGCCTGTTTTTCCTGACTAATACCTGCAGCCAGCCCCGCCAAACTAGTACCGGTTCCACAGGGAAGGCACACCGCAGTATAGTCAGCTTTTACTTGCTGCTCGAGCGCTCGACCAAGCAGCTGCATACCTTGCGCACCAGCGAGATTAGCACCACCTTCAGGAATACTGTAAAACTCGCCAAACTGATTGTGCAGCGCGTCTATTATCGGTGACTCATGTTTATCTCCGTACTCCTTACGGCTGATAAACACCAACTGCATTCCCCATTTTTCGGCATCAGCCAAGGTCGGATTTAACTGTGCAGGACGCTCACCGCGCACCACACCTATTGTTCTAAAGCCATATCGCTGCCCTGCAGCAGCCAATGCATGTAAATGATTCGAATAAGCACCGCCGAAGCTTAACAATGTACTTATCCGTTTCTTGCTTGCCTCATGCAAGTTAAAAAACAACTTGTAAAATTTATTGCCTGATAACTGCTTATCCAATAAGTCATCGCGACGTACCAGTAGTTCAACACCTGCAGCAGCCAATACCTTGGTGGTCACATTTTGTAACGGCACCGCGCAGGCAGCGGCAAAGAAATCATCGCCAGAATCAATTAACACCGTTTTTATACCTGCAATACACATCTATTTAGCATTTTCTTATTTGCATGTAACTATTTGTATTTATCTTGTATTTATCTACTTTTTGATACTCAACGCCGTTCCGCCACCAATGAAAAAGTGACCGATTGATGTTGAGTACAACGATCACTTTCCCCTGAGTGAAATTCTAATGGAGTTTCAATCATCGGAATACTTCGGCCACACATATTGCCGCGTGAATCAATTGCACTGCAACAGGGCGACTTATGGTGTTCTAGCCATGAAAAATAAACCGCTTGGCTTACACCCGCTTTCTCCGCAGCATACGCATCTGGATCTTCCAGATAACGACCAATATCATCGAGCGCAATCGCAATTTCTCCCACGCCGGGCAGAAAGGTAACCAAATTAACACCGGCCTTGGTCAAACGCCCTAGCAACTGATCGCCACTATTTTTCAAAAGCTGCTGATTTTCATGCTTAAGATTTACAATCTCTTCTTTTAACGCACTTTCATTTTGATGACGGTAAAAGAGCTCAACCTCCCGCATGTCTAACATTTCACGCAACTCTGCAGTAGCAGCACGAATTTTTGTATCGAGCTCCAACGCGAAATTTTCTTGCAGCAACTGCAATTGACTGGATTCATCCTGCTGTGCAGCCTTGAGTTTGTGCGCAAAATACTCACGCATCCCCTCCACTTTAGTGGCCTGAATTTCAAGACTTTCTTTTAAAGAGCGATTGCGTTCTTCAAGCTCTTTATTTTGCTGATCCAACCGTTGATATTGCTGTTGATAAGCCAACAAACGCTGTTGGTGCTCATGCTGAAGTGAATGAAATTTTGCCTGATGTTGATTCATCAACGTGGCAATACGCAAACGCTGCTCTTTGATCAAAAGAGCCATTTTATCGCGCAACTCTTGCGCATAGTGTTCATGTAATTTTTGTTCCAGCACTGATTGCTCGCGTTCAATATCAGCAGCAGTACGTCCTGTTTGAACCGGCGCTGGAGTAACAGCCTGTATCTCCGGCGCTTTTATCGCAAACCCTAAACGATTGGACTTCACTGCTTTACGCATCGCCACAAAACTATTATTGCCCGGCTGCATAAGCGGGTCCCACAAGTTCTTTTGATGCCAGGCAACAGGACACTGGCTGTAGCACACCAGACGAATTGCACCTGCTCCCATATCAGGCCCGGAACCCGCCGATTCCAGCAACTGGCGCAGCGGTACATTCCACCGCCGATCGACCATGCCTTTTGCATCAAATCCCAACAGAAAAAAAACTATACCGGTGACATTTAGCGAGGGGTTAATTTGTACATAAGCGGCTTTGGCCGATGTACCAGAAAAATCGGGAACAGGGATAAACCCATCCAGAATTGCCTCAAACTCAGGATAAAGTAACTCGCGCGCTATTTGTCCCTCTTGAAAAAGAAAGACAGCTTCAAGTTGCTCTGCGGGGTAATTGGACATAGGAGAGTCGTCTCAAACCAGATGATTTGTGTATAAAGTTATAAGGAGTATAAGAAACACGTTCAGGTGAAAACGTGAACAACTGCCATGAAGGGCGACTTTTGCGCAGATTTGCGGTCTATTCGACGAAACTGCATAGCCCCCGCTCCGTCGTCAAAAACTACTGGTTATAGAACAGGTGAAGAACCGCGATTCAGGTTATCAAAATGCGTGAGCAGGGATAAACAAAAGGGGAAATAAAGAGAGGTAAAGCAGGGGAACACCACGAGCCTGCAGCAAAATGCTGCATTAGCTCGGGCTAGATGTCCGAATAATCCTCAGGGAAGTCATCGTCAACATCATCAAACTGAACGTCCAGCAGCTCTTCAATATAATCTTGCATTGTCATTACTCCTTAAATTGGATATTTACTTTTAGAGAAATCCCATTCCACAGACAGGTATATCACCTGACCAGTTCCCGGACTTTACGCCCTTAACTTCAATTTACCTATCAAAGATGACAATTTCATGTAGATCTTTTTTTATAGGGTAAAAAGAAAAGAAAGGCAGGCGGCAGGATAATTGTGACAAATGAGGGGATTCGGTAAGGGGAATTAGCCTCGAATAAAGAGGCATCGAGAAGTACTGAGGCAATAAAAAAGCCCGCACATGGCGGGCTTTTAGAATAGTGGCGGACCGGACGGGACTCGAACCCGCGACCTCCGGCGTGACAGGCCGGCATTCTAACCGACTGAACTACCGGTCCGCAAAACTCACTAACGATACACCAACTATTCTGCTTAGGCTCTTGTTCAGGGAGCACAAAATGTGGTGGGCGGTACAAGACTCGAACTTGTGACCCATGCCTTGTAAGGGCATTGCTCTACCAACTGAGCTAACCGCCCCTCGTTGAGAGGTGCGCATTCTATCGAATCTGACTTTTCTGTCAAACGTTTTTTGGCATTTCACTCAAAACTTTTAAGAGTCAGACCAAGAATTAGGCAGCCACGAGCAAAAATACAGCATCCACACGCAAATTAACTTTCACAGGCCGTTCGAACCCCTGTTTAGGGCTATATACTTTGGCAAAGCGACTCCTATGGATCCAATTATTTTTTATGACGCCCCCAAACCTAATCACCCACCTACAGAATAATGATTCCATTCCCTGGATGGGAGCCCTGGTGGTTTTTCTGTTGATCTTACAAACGCTCTTGATTATCGGCTTGCAACGCAGCCGGTTGAGCAATAAGCGCGCGCGCAAAGCCCTAAAAGAGTCACAAAAAGTATTGGAAGACAAAATTCTTGAACGCACAGAAAGTTTGCACACGACCAATAATTTGCTGGTGGACGAAGTTGCCCGTCATGAGCAAACAGGGCGACAGTTACGAGAAACCAAGCTGTATTTACAGAGCATGATCAACTCTATGCCGTCAATTATTATTGGCGTTACCGCTCAAGGCGAGGTCACGCACTGGAATGCAGCAGCCGAAAATACATTTGAAATTTTCTCTAACGAGGCGCTCGGAAAAAAAATCACTGATTTGCTACCCTTATTCCCCATTACAATTGATGCAATTAAACACTCAATCCGCAATGGCGAGCCCCACTCTGCTCAACACACACAAAGTGATGACGAAAAAAAATGCTATTTTGAAATCACTATTTATCCATTAATTTCCAGCACACAGCAAGGCGCTGTTATTCGTGTAGACGATGTCACCATGAAAGTGACTATTGAAAATTTAATGATCCAAAATGAAAAAATGTATTCGCTTGGTGAAGTAGCAGCAGGAATTGCTCACGAAATTAATAATCCACTCAGTGTTATTTTACAAAACGTACAAAATATTTCCCGACGGACAAATATTAATTTTTCCACTAATCATACACACGCCAATCAATTGAATCTGGATTTCCAGCAAGTACATACCTACTTACAAACTCGTGAAATACCAAAAATGCTCGACTCTATACGCGAAGCCGGGGAACGATCAGCAACTATTGTGCGAAACATGCTAGAGTTTTCGCATAATTCCCAACGAAAAACCAGCTTGGTAGAAATACAACATCTCATCGAGCAAACTATTAATTTGAGCCAAAGTAATTATTCTGGCAGCGGTTATAAAGTAAACATTTTTACAGAGTTTTCTTCGCCACTTCCTCTGGTACATGCATCTGCTCCAGAACTACAGCAGGTCCTGCTAAATTTACTGCGAAATGCTAAACAAGCCCTTTCCGGTAGTGGCGAGGAAAACCCCAGTGTTTGGATTAAAACATACGCACAAGAACAACATCTTGTGATCGAGGTTCAAGATAATGGGCCCGGCATGACCGATACTGTGCGCAAGCATATCTTCGAGCCATTTTTTACAACGAAAGAAGTAGGCTCAGGAACAGGCTTGGGGTTATCTGTTTCTTATTTCATTATTACCGAACGCCATAATGGGACGATCGATGTAAAAACAGCGCCAGGAAAAGGCTGTAACTTTATTATTAGACTGCCGTTGCAACAGGCATAACTTTTGTCCAGCAGGAGCCACAATGACACACAAGAAATACCTACTACAGTTAATATTTGGCATTGTTTTATTAACAGGTTGTGCCGCACAACCACCCATGCTGGATGAAGACTCTTTAGCGCGAGCCGCCACCAATACCCTTAGCGAAGCCGTTTATTTTTCTAATTTATTTACAACTTGTGGAACACTTGGTGGGGATATAGAAGTTGATGCAATAGATACCCAGCAGAATTGGCTGAATGAAAATGCAAAACTCGTGGCAGCAGCAGATGCATTTTATAGTCAACTGCATAACAAAGAATCGTTTAAATACAATAATACAACCGTTGCACCAGCAGCAATTCGTTTAGTACTAGACGCCCGTACCCGTGCGACCAATGAGTTAGCACTTCCACAACGCAGCCCAATCAATAAACAAAAAATTTGTCAATTCAGACTTGCACAAATTAGCGGAAAAGCATTGCCCTTGGCTAATAAACCTGAAATTGCACCATATAAAGCTGAGCTGCTAAAACATTTACCTGCAGATTACAAAATCGCCGATGTTCCTACATTGGCAGCTGGATTTCAGGGTTCATCCCAAGGTGCAACCTTTTATAGTATTGCAAATGCTCATGAAAAGACTTGTCCGGCTGCGTATACACTGAGTATCACCAACCAATGGCCACATGAAGTCTATGCGACGTTCTGTGGAGAAAATGCAACCTCCGTTCTTACGTGTGAATGGGGCAAATGCGAGACGAAGAAGTTATAATGTCCGCTCAAGGGCTGTACCAGCTACAGCCCGCCTTGTTTAACAAGCAAGCTTTTAATGAGCCATTATGACCCCAAACGATTTCTCCCCTGCCAGCTACCAGCATCAACTCAACGAAAAACTTGCTCAAATTCAACGAGACTTTGCCGGGTTTGCACACCCGCCTGTTGAGGTTTTTAGTTCTTCTGAAAAGTACTATCGTATGCGCGCCGAGTTTCGCGTATGGCACAAACAAGACCGCTCGGAGTTTGTTATGTTCGATGCAGACAAGCAGCCTTATGCCATAACCGAATTCCCTGTTGGCTCCCTGTTAATTAATCAATTGATGAGCCAATTGCTCCATGAAATCAATAACGATGAATTGTTGCGTCACAAACTTTATCAGGTTGAATTCTTGACCGCGCAAAGTGGAGAGTCGTTAATTACATTGATTTACCACAAAGAATTAACTCCGGAATGGAGTCAACGCGCACTCCAACTTAAACAACAAGTAGGAGCCGATATTATTGGTCGCAGCCGCAAACAAAAATTACTGATTGAACGCGATTATGTGATTGAGCGTATGCAGGTATTAGGGCGCGAATTTATCTATCAACAAGTAGAAGCCAGCTTCACTCAGCCCAACGCCGGTGTTTGTGAAAAAATGTTGGCATGGGCGGTAGAGAACAGTAAAGATTTTGGTGGCGATTTATTAGAGCTTTACTGCGGTAATGGTAATTTCACTTTACCGCTATCACAAAACTTTTCCAAAGTACTTGCAACTGAAGTTGCGAAATCATCTGTGGATTCTGCCCAATTCAATATCCAAGCAAACAAGATTAACAATATTCAGATCGCGCGCATGTCCAGTGAAGAGTTTTCACAAGCAATGGATGGTGTTCGTGAGTTTAATCGCCTGCGACACGTCAAATTGGCCGACTATCACTTTTCGACCATTTTTGTTGATCCACCACGCGCAGGCCTTGATCCACATACCACCAGCATTACGCAGCGTTTCGACAACATTATTTATATTTCATGCAACCCCGAAACACTGCGTGAAAATTTACAAACAATCACCCAAACACATCAAATCACAGCATTTGCGTTGTTTGATCAGTTTCCCTATACACATCATGCTGAATGCGGGGTTATCCTGAAAAAAAAGGGATAACATAAAATGCCGGGCGCTGCACCCGCCCCGGTATTTTTATATTTCTGCAAGACGGCGGGACATGTAAAAAGCAGGGCCAGAATAAGAAGCCAGACGTTGCTGCTGGATTGTTGGTAAATCCGTATACTCATTAAAACCCAGTTTTTCCCAAAACACTTTTGAGTTCTGTACAGAAACGAGCGCCGCGCTCACCAAGGCGCGAGCACTTGCCTCTTGTAGCGCATGGGTAACTAATAGTTGCCCCAGTCCATATCCTGCAGCAGACTTACTAATCGCCAAATCGTGCAAATAAAGCGTATCGGCAGAAGGCTTATGGGAAAAATTTTGTCCCCATGGGGTTACTTCTCCCAAGTGCGAATAATAGCCCACTAAATAGCCACGCACATTTCCCTCTGTGCTTTCCACAACCCAGGATGTATCTGGTGTTTGCGCAAAGCGTGTTTGTATTACTTCGACACTTTCAATTATTTCATCACGGTAAGCTTCTGCTTGGATGCGAATGACATCTTCAATATCGCAAGCGCGCATAGCGCGACATAAAAAGCCATCAGCCATTTAAAAACCTCTACCTTGTATGCGCCTCGCTGCATCTTTCACAAAATCATGAAAAGCCTCTTCATGATGCAAACGTTCCACATCAAATTTATTTTGTTCAGTTTTAGACAGATTCTGCCATGCTTCCAAATAAGGTATGTGACTGGTTTTTTCACGCAATTGATAAAACGCGGAAAACTCTTCTTTTGTAGAGACATGGACATCCAGCGCATCCAATAAACCGGATATACGAATACTGGCTTCCGTCAAGGTCAACTCGTCGTTGTGCAATGCTTGCGCAAGAATCTGTATGCTTTTGTTGAGCCACTCGCGTTGCTCACGTTGTGCTTGCTGATTGGCCAGCTCCAGTACTTTTAATTTTTCGTCGCGCACTTTTTTCTGCAGATAAACCTTATATACCAAACGTGACGCTATAGCAGCCAATACGATGATAACCAAAGCCCCTATTACGATAAAAAATAACAACCAATTCATAGTCTATCTCATAATGTAAATGTGAAATTTATGCGTTTAGCTAGCATCATCATTTTTTTGTTCAGAAAATTCATCTAACAACAGTTCATCGCTAGAAACGCCGGCATCTTCCAACAAGTGACCTGCAATTGTTTTTTTGGTTTTCGCACCTAACCGACGAATATCATCAACCCTTTTAACCAAATTCCCGCGTCCGGATTGCAACCGCTCACGCGCTTTTGTATAAGCGGCCTGGCTTTTATTGATAGCATTCCCGACATCATCCAACGACTCCAATAGCAATACAAATTGGTCATGTAATGCGCCAGCTTCTTTAGCAATCCGCTCGGCATTTTTATTTTGCTTTTCATAGCGCCATATATTTTCTACCGTACGCAAGGTTGCCAACAATGTGGTAGGACTGACAAGAATGATATGGCGATCATACGCCTCCCGATACAATGCTGGTTCATGCTGGAGTGCAGTCATAAATGCCGCCTCTATCGGAATAAAAACAAATACAAAATCCAGGGCTTTAATGCCGTCAATTTTTTCGTAATCTTTAATACTTAAATTTTTAATGTGATTTCGTAGTGAATTGATATGTGCAGACAAATGTTGTTTACGCTCTGTTTCATCATCGCTGCTGCAATATTTTTCATAATCGAGCAGTGAACATTTGGCATCGATAACAATGTCTTTATTTTCAGGCAGATGTACGATCACATCCGGCATCAAACGGCTACCGTCAGCATTGGTAAAGTTCACTTGAGTGTCGTATTCGCGACCTTTTTGTAATCCGGATTCTTCCAGCAATCGCTCAAGCACCACTTCACCCCAATTGCCTTGTGCCTTGGTATTGCCCTTTAAAGCTTGCGCAAGATTGACGGCATCTTGGCCAATTTTCTGCGCTTGTTTTTGTAACTCCAGCACTTGTCCGGCCAAACGGTTGCGTTCGGCATTTTCCTTTTCATAAACATCTTCTACTTTTTTGCGGAACTCGACTAACTGCAGCTTAAGTGGATCCAGGGTGGAATCTAATAAGGTTTTACTATTAGCACTAAACTGCTGCTGTTTGCTTTCAAAAATTTTGTTAGCAAGGTTTTCAAACTCCTTCACCAAATCAGCCTTGGCGTTTTGCAGCAATGCCAATTGTTCTGCAAAGTGTTTGCGCTCCTGATCCAAACGGGTTTGCAATTCTGTAGCCGTTTTCTCAAGTAGCGTCAGCTGCTCATCTTTATGCAATGACTGTTGTTGCACTTGCTCAAAATAGCGAGTCTTCTCACGTAATCCCGCTGCTTCTTGACGGGCATCACCCAGCGATTGCTGTAACTCCTGCTGTAAATGTTGCTGCTGATGCAGCTGGGCCTTAAGCTCTACTAGCTGCTGTTTTGAAAGGTCGAGCTCTTGCTGCAAGCTGGCCTCCCGCAGGGCATTAGTGTGCAGTAATTGTTGCTGCGCCGATTCCAATTCGTAGGTTCTAGCAATGACCGCTTGATCCAGACGGCGGCCAAACAACCAGTACACAAACAATGCACCTATTATCAGGCCAGATAAACCAGCCAAAAACACAACCAAGGATGGACTCACAGAAAACTCCAGATGCAAAACGCCGCTAGGCTTTATCGGCAATGGCCGTTAAAATCGCGGCCATTTTAGCAATAGTTGCCCACTTGCAGGCGATTGAATTGCCCTATCGTTATCTACTATGAGCCGCCCGATGAGTAACGCCACTCAAACAAATAACAGCCCGCGTATTTTGGTGTTCGACTCTGGTGTTGGCGGCCTGAGCGTGGCTCGGGAAATCCTGCAGCGCTTACCCTCGCTTTCACTGGTATACGCCTCAGATAACGGCTTTTTTCCCTACGGCACCAAAGGTGAAGCAGAACTTATTGCCAGGGTCGATATGGTAATGAACCGGTTATTGCAGGAATATCCCGTGGATATTCTGATCATTGCCTGCAATACCGCCAGCACCCTCACCCTGCCGCATTTACGTAGCCGCTTGAGCCTGCCCATTGTCGGTGTAGTACCCGCCATTAAACCGGCAGCAAAATTAAGCAAGACCGGGGTGATAGGCCTTCTGGCAACACCTGCTACCGTCGCACGCCCCTACACCTATGAACTTATCCGCGAGTACGCTCCGCAATGCGATGTTATTTCACTCGGCACCAGCGAGTTGGTGCAAATTGCAGAGCAAAAGTTACGCGGTGAAACAATTGATGATCAATCGATTGCTCACATCACCGCCCAATTGATGCAACATGAACAAGCGGCACAAATGGATGTGTTGGTGTTGGCTTGTACGCACTTCCCTTTACTCAAAGCAGAACTGGCGGCCTGTTTACCTGCAGCGATACAACTGATCGATTCAGGGGAAGCAATCGCACGCCGAGTGGAATATTTATTGGAAGGAAGAATGGGAGATGTACGCAACAAGACGGGACACACCGCTGTTTTCACAAAAAAAACAGCGGAAGCTGAACGCCTGATTCCCGCGCTACACACTTTTGGTATACACACAGCTGAATTCATTAATATTGAATAAAACCAGCTTCCTCAGATTAAAAAATAAAAAAGCTGTCACTTGCATGACAGCTTTTTTATTTTTACTCCAAGTACTTACATAATCACTCCATTAAAGAAATCCCTCTCATCAAATGTCCTTATTTAATCCTTATCCAAAATCCTTATAAGTCACCGCAGGCGAAATCAACCATTTGTCATTTCACACGAATATCATTTTTCACTGACTTCACCCCTTTTACCTCACGTGTCACCCGCTCTGCTTTTCCAATATGGGAGCGATCTTCAACAAACCCACTCAACTGAACAACCCCTTTGTAGGTTTCAACCTGAATTTCGGTTGCTTTAAGTTGATCATCTTCAACAAATGCCGCTTTCACTTTGGTTGTGATCACAGCATCATCAAGATACTCACCCGTGCTTTTTTCTTTGGATGTAGACGCGCATCCAGTGATAGCCAAAACAAACGTCATGATAATAGCAGACACATAATAATGAATAGATTTCATAAAAAGCTCCTTATTTACCGATTTAGTATTACGTTAAACGTCTTGCACAACACTGTATTAATTCGCAATCACTATTTCGACACGCCGATTTAATTGACGACCAGAGGATGAATCATTACTCGCGACCGGTGCGCTTTCACCTTTTCCTATTGCAGTAATCCGGTTAGCCGCTACACCTTGTTCAATCAAAAAGGCTTTCACTGAATCAGCGCGATTTTGTGAAAGTGTTTGATTGTAACTATCGCTCCCCATGTTATCGGTGTGACCTTCTATTACTACCGAACGATCAGGTTGCTGTTCAAGAAACTTGGTCAGCTTGTTTAAATTGGCATGTGCACTGGGCTTCAGATCCGATCTACCAATTTCAAACAATACATCTCCTAATGTAACAACCAAACCGCGATCAGTTTGCTTTGCGTTTAGCTCCGCGATTTGACGGCGTAACGCCTCGGTTTCTTTGGTGCGAGCCTCCAATTGCGCAGCCGTTATTTGTTCGCTCAGACCTTGCCGCTGCTCTTCATAAAAACGTGCCTCAGCCAAAGAGCTTGCGGTTTCTACTTTACGCTCAGCCAAATACACAAAATGTGCTGCCAGTGCTTTATCATCGCGCGGTTCCTCAGCCAAACGCACCGCATCTTCTGCAATTTTAATTTCCACTGGTGCAAGTGTTGCCAGTTGGGGATCAGTCTGCAATTGCGTCAAATTCGCACGTACCTGCGCAGCTGCATCTGGTGCCTTGGGGCTAGCACACGCAACTAATAAAGAAACAGAAAAAATCAATGTTGCCAGCGATGTGAATTTCATTACAGGTTTCATAATGCACCTCCTGAATTGCGCTGCAGTTCGCGCTGCAGAATATCGGCATTTTTATCCAACTCTGCATTTACTTCTTGCGCTTTCGCAGACTGTGTTTTCGCTGAAGCCAGTTCTGCATCGGCGCGAGCTTGTTCAGCCAAACGCGCTGCGCGCACCATTTCCTTTTCTGCAACAGCAACACGTGCCGCTGTCAATTTTTCACGCGCCTCACTCAACTCTGGCGATGCATAATCCGCCACGCGATCTTGCTCCGCTTTAGCTATTGCCAATTCAGCGGCCTGCAATGCCCCTGTTGGTGCTTTCGGGGTGGAGGCACAACCCGCAAATATCCCACAAACCATACATACGATTAACGATGGAATAATTTTTTTATTCCACTGAGCAGATAATTTATTCATGGTTTTTCTCCTCGAAAGTTAACGTGCTCATAAAATTGACCACCGGTATTTTCAGGAGTTCAGAGGGCTTTGAGCGAGGCAATGTGATTTACATGCATGAAAAAAATGCAAATTAAACAAAGAAAAATAAAAATTTTTCAAATACTGGAATAAAGTTCATTGGATGAGGCATTTTCAATAATGTAACTCTTACAATAAAAGTGCATGGCCAAAAAAAATCCCCGAAATAAACATTCCGGGGATTTAATTTTTTTGTGATGCACTTATCAAATAGACGTACAAATAACCAATCGATTTAATCATTAGCCAGCCAAGCGAAGCCCAGGCCCGTCTTGCTGCAAATGGCGCAAGATATCCATACTGGTAATTACGCCTACAGCGATTTTGTACTCAGTTACTACTACGCGATGGATATTGTTTCGCACCATCACCGCAGCAACTTCACTGACGCTAGCCGCTTGCTCCACTGTGATGATTTCTTTTTGCATGATTTGATGCACAGTGCAATTTTGTTCCGCACGGCCACTCCACTCACGCAAACTTGTTTCATCCAGATCTATTTCACAACTTTCGCGATAGTAGTTGCGCAATGCTTCACGGCGGCGACTCTCTTCCATATTGCTGAATTTAAAAATGTCAGAAACAGTCACCACACCCACCAACTCATGGTCCGATGCAATAACAGGCGCACCTGAAATAGCATGCTTGATAAAAAACTCGGCGAGACGCTGGATTGTCCAGCCTTCATAAGCACTCAACAGCGTTTTGCTCATAATCGTCTTGGCCGTAGCACTATTGTTATTAGTTGCAGACATAGCAGACTCCTCATGCAGGCTTATCTTCATTCAAACAGGAAATGCGTTTTCATTATTAACGTTGCATGGTTTCCCGGGGCAATAAGTGCGTTAAATTTTGACTGTTTTTTATACTTTTTTGATATTAAGGAACAAGCGATAACAACATCCACACTGATACAAGCAGCAATAAAAAACCGCCGTCAGTTAACTGACGGCGGTTTTCAAGCAACAAACAGGTGGAGTGATGAAATTACAAGTCAGTAATTGGCTTGTACTTGGGCACCAACATGCGCATAACAAACCAGGCGATGAGGTACGCAGTTGCGCAAATGGCAAACATAATGGTGTAACCCATCGTAATATTGCCTACCTTTTCAAAGTGGTCAAACAAACCGCCACCGAGTTTATTGAGCAATACTCCACCCATACCACCGGCAAAGCCACCAATCCCGACTACTGAACCCACTGCTTTCTTGGGGAACATATCCGACACAGTGGTGAAAATATTAGCCGACCAAGCTTGATGCGCCGATGCGCCTATCGCAATCAGCAGGATGGGAATCCACACTGAAATATGCCCTAACGGCTGCGCCAGTAGTACGACCAATGGGAATAATGCAATCACAAACATTGCCGTGCGGCGTGCATTAAATGCATCCATCCCTTTCTTGATGAAATAACCGGGGAAGGCACCACCACCAATGCTGCCAAACATCGTCAGGGTATAAATCAATGCGATTGGCAGAGCAATTTCCGTTTTTTCCATACCGTGTTGCGCACTCAGGTAAATAGGCAACCAGAAGAGGAAGAACCACCACACACCATCGGTCATGAACTTGCCAAATGCAAATGCCCAGGTTTGTTTGTAACTGAGCAAGGTAAACCAGGAGGTTTTTACTTCTTCCTCAACGGCTTCAACGGCTTCAACATCGGAATTGATATAGGCGCGCTCGGCCTCGCTCAGGCGCTTTTGTTCGCTGGGTTTGTCGTACCACACCCACCAAAACCCAATCCACGCAAAACCGATAATCCCCACCGCGATAAATGCCCATTGCCAACCCCACATCACACCAATAACAGGTACTGTCAGTGGAGCCAGAATTGCGCCGACATTAGCGCCGGAATTAAAAATGCCGGTGGCAAACGAACGTTCTTTTTTAGGGAAGTACTCGGCAGTTGCCTTAATTGCTGCCGGGAAGTTGCCCGCCTCACCAAACGCAAGCACAGCACGGGCGATCATAAAGCCAGCGACGGAATAAACCGTAATCATGGCGGTGCCATTAACCGTTCCATTGGTTTGATCAATATCCGCAAAGCCAACCCAGCTCAACATGGTGTAAAAACCGGCACCCATTTCATAGGCAAATGCGTGGATTGCAGCACCGAACGACCAGATGGCGATAGCGATGATATAGCCGTTCTTGGTACCGAATTTATCGATAAAGCGCCCAGCGAAAATCATCGAGATCGCATAGACGAAGGTGAAGAGCGCAGTGATATTGCCGTAGTCATTGTTGTTCCATTTATAGAGCTCCATCAGCTCAGGGGACAACAGACTTAATACTTGGCGGTCAAGGTAGTTGACAGTGGTGGCAAAAAATAACAGGCCACAAATAGTCCAACGATAGTTGCCAACAGATTGCTGGCTGGGGATTTGCTGGTTCATAAGGTCACTTGCTTATAGTTATGGATACAAAGGGAATCATAGCTGTACATGACAATAACGCTAAGAAATCATGTGTGCCAGAAACACTCACCTGTTTGTATTGACCTGATGTGCCGGGGGGATTATCTGCTTCCGTACAGATGAAATTCTAATATATCGCTTTTTATGGGTTGAAAAAGTAGCATGTTTCCAACACCCAAACAAGCCGCAAGAAGTGTAAAGTCTTTATCCAACAACCACTTATAACCGACCACTTATGCACGCTTATAACCAAAAACCTGTTGCATAACGGATACCAGTGCCATAATCGCCCCTCACCTTAAAACGCAGAAAAACATTATGGTTGATACCTATTTCAATATTACTCCCTACCTGTCTGCTATCCAAAACGGTGAGTTGCTCATCACCGCCAACAACCGTTTACGCAACCACATGTTGCGCGCGTACGGACAACAACTACATGACAGCGTTTGGAGCAACCCGCGTATTTATTCGCTCAGCCAGTGGATTGATTTGAATTGGAGTCTGTTGCAGCGGCGCGCTTATGAGCCTTGCGCAAAACCGATCATTAATAATCTGCAACGCCAAAGCCTGTGGGAAAGAATTATTGGTGAATCATCCCTCGCTGCTGCGTTACTGCAAGCTGAGCCTTTGGCGCAAGCAGCCGATAGCGCCTTGCGCAATCTGGAGTTATGGCAATTAACCGAAGACGATGTGCGCAACGCAGAGCCGTTGTTAAATACCCTGAGCAATAGCCAATGCTGGCTGACGTGGTTGGGAGAGTTTCGTGCACGCCTCACTGCGCAAGGCTTCATCACACAGGAACATGCAATAGCTCTGTTGGTAGATGCATTTACACAACAACATCTTTCACCTGAACCGATTATCCATCTAATTGGATTTGATGATATTCCGCCACTACATCAGGATTTAATCAATCATGCTTGCCATCACCTCAACAATGTAACAAACGAACACACCCACAGCAGTGGCAATCACGTTTTGCAACGCACAGAAGTGAATAACACAGAACAGGAAATTCGCAGCGCAGCACTGTGGAGCAAAAACCAGTTAGCACAAAACCCGGAAGCGATGATTGGCATTATCGTGCCCAATCTGGGGCAGTGCCGTGCACAAGTAGAACGGATTTTTGTAGAAGTATTTGAACCTTTGGCAGCGCTTCCCGAACAACCACGCTACACACTGCCCTTTAACTTTTCGGCCGGTACGCCGTTGGGAACCACACCGGTTATCGCCGCCACGTTGAATTTACTTGAGCTGCATAAACCCAATTGGGATCTGGAAGCCATCTGCAATCTATTACTCTCGCCTTTTTTTGGTGATTACGAACAAGAGCTGGTATTGCGCGCCCACTTGATGACTGAATTACGCAAACAGGGCAATTTCACCATCAGCCTGCGCGATCTGCGCTATTGGTGCACCACATTATCAGCGCGCCTTGTAATTGATGAAACAAGCAACAGTTTGAGCGCACGTTTGATTCAACTGGAAAATTATCGCCGCCAAACGTTCGGCACTCACACAGCGCAATATTGGATTGATTTTTTTGAACAGCATTTGCAATTGCTCGGTTGGCCGGGCACGCGCCGGTTGGACAGCCAGGAACATCAACAGCTAAGCCAATGGAGCAGTGTGCTGGAAAATTTTTTGCAATTGGATTCGCTTGGCATTCAATTTTCATACATGGGTGCGGTAAAACAATTGCGCAACATTGCTAGCAAAACGCCATTCCAGGCGCAAACACCGCACTCGCCGATTCAAATTCTCGGCGCACTGGAAGGCGCAGGTTTGCAATTCAGTCACTGCTGGGTCATGGGCTTACACCATCGTCAATGGCCACCTGTGCCAGCGCCTAATCCACTGCTGCCAACCCACTTACAACGCGCCCATAAAATGCCGCATGCCAGCGCTGAACGCGAATTGGAATTTGCGCGCGCACTCACTGCGCATTACCGTCAATGTGCACCGCAAGTCATTTTCAGCTCGGCACACAGCGATGATGAAAGCGAGCTAAGCCCCAGCGCGTTAATCCGCCAATGGCCACTCACGCCAATTACACAATTAATCGACAATGAGCAAAGTATTAGCAGCCACAACCACCAAACCATTGCAGCGCAGCAATCGCTGCAATTAATCAACACGGCCAATGCTCCACGTTTTGATCCTGTACAAGAACCGGTTCGCGGTGGTGCCAGCGTATTTAAAGAACAAGCCGCCTGCCCTTTTCATGCGTTTGCACGTTTGCGTTTGGGCGCGGCACGTATTGATGATGCCGTTGCTGGTTTCTCACCGATTGAACGCGGTGATTTATTACACCTGGCGCTTGCCGATATTTGGCGCGAATTAAAAAATCAGTCCACTTTATTACGGCTGGATGATGTTGCACTGCACAGTTTGGTCAACCAGCACACCCAAACTGCGATTGACAAAATCAAACAAAAACGCGGAACCAATATAGGTACAACCTACGCTCAACTGGAACAGGAACGACTGACGCATTTGTTAATCGAGTGGCTTGAACAAGAAAAATGTCGCCCAGCCTTTACCGTAATTGCTATCGAACAAGAAGTGAAAACCACTTTTGCGAGCCTACCTTTGACCTTGCGCATTGATCGTATCGATCAGTTGGATCATAACGGTGAATACCTGCTGATTGATTATAAAACCGGACAACCCAGTATTAAAAGCTGGCAAGGCGAACGCATGGACGAACCACAACTTCCACTCTATGCCGTCACTGCCAGCGATAAAATTGCAGCCATTTCATTTGCACAAATTAATGCCAAGGCGATGAAGTGGACCGGCACGGGTGAGTTGCACATAGCACATGACGGAATAGAACCCGGCAAAATCAGCTGGAACGAACAAATTGAAATCTGGACACAGGATCTGCAACAACTTGCCGATAATTTTATTCACGGTGATGCACGCGTTGATATGAAAAACCCTACGGTTGCGCAATATGCGGAAGATCTATTACCACTGAATCGCTTGCAGGAACGGGATGCATTGGAAGCGTTTATCCTGAAAAATGGAGGAGTGAATTAATGTCCATCCCATCCACTGACGTAATAAATCAATCGACAAAACAACCAATAGATCAACCAATAAATAAACCAATTGACCAGCAGGTCCGGATTGATGCATTAAATCCACAGCAGTCTTTTGCAGTCGCAGCACCGGCAGGCTCCGGTAAAACCGGTTTGCTTACCCAGCGCGTGCTCACCCTGCTTGCCACTTGTGAGCAGCCGGAAGAAATTTTGGCTATCACCTTTACCCGCAAAGCAGCGGGTGAAATGCAAGACCGGATTATGCACGCGCTTTGGCAAGCAGCAGAGCAACCCCAGCCGCAAGATCCCCATGCAGTCCGCACCTGGCAACTTGCACAAGATGTATTGCAGCGCGACCGCGAATTGCAGTGGAATTTATTGCAAAGCCCGCAGCGTTTGCGGGTGCAAACCATTGACAGCCTGTGCCGCTCCATTACCAAACAATTACCACTCGCCAGTGGTATAGGCGCACAACCCGATACACTGGAAGATGCAAACCAAGCCTATCGATTGGCGGTGCGCGAATTATTTACATTGCTCGAACAAGAATCGTCCTTGCGTGATGATTTAATGCTCCTGCTGCGGCATTTGGATAACAACCTTGGCGCAGTAGAAAATCTGTTAATCAGCTTACTCGCCAAACGCGAGCAATGGCTTGGCGTGCTGTTGCAAGCTCGCCATGAAGATGCACGCATTTATTTGGAAAATGTGTTGCAACTGGTGATCAGCGAACATCTGGAATCGGTTGCTACTTTGTTGCAATTGCACAGCAGCGAAATTTGCAGCATTGCCGATGCCGCCGCAGCGCACTTACAACAAGAAAGCGAACGCAAAAACCGTATCCATGAATTACTCGGCATCAATGGCTTACCCGCTACCGAACCAGAAGCAGTCCAGGAGTGGTTGGCAATTGCCGATTTATTGTTGACCAACAGTGGAACTTATCGCGCGCGCTTAACAAAAGCCGAAGGGTTTCCTGCCGGAAAAGAACATGCTGATTTAAAAAATCGTTTTAGCGAATTAGTCGCAGCAATTAGCGATACCTCGCCCGGCGCAGACCAATTACTGCATGAAGTACGCTCGCTACCCGCGCCGGAGTACGCTGCCGACCAATGGCAATTACTGGACAGCCTTACCAGTATTTTGCCCGTGCTTGCCGCGCAACTCACCCTGGTCTTCAAACAACTCAGCGCAACTGACTATACCGCCATCAGCCAAGCTGCATTGGTTGCACTGGGCGATGACGATTCCCCCAGTGATCTTGCGCTGCAATTGGATTACCGCATCCGCCATATTTTGGTGGATGAATTTCAGGATACGGCAAGCCCGCAATTGGAACTCTTACGTAAGTTGACCAATGGCTGGCAAACCAGCGATGGCCGCACCTTATTTATTGTGGGCGACGGCATGCAAAGTTGTTACGGATTTCGCAATGCGAACGTCGGTTTGTTTTTGGATGCACGCCAACAAGGAATTGGTTCAGTTGCCTTAACCGCTCTGGATTTGCGCGTTAACTTTCGCTCGCAAGCCGGTGTGGTTAATTGGGTAAACGATATTTTCCAACACGCATTTCCCGCACAAGACGATATCAGTCGCGGTGCAGTGAGCTATTCGCCTTCGGTTGCATTTAAACCAGCGATTGCTGGCAATGCCGTCAATTTTTACGCGTGCACTTATTCAACTGATAAAGACAGCGGTAAAGACAGCGATAGAGACAACAACAAAGAAAGCAGCGATGACGATGTACCCTCGCGCATTAATGCACAACAACAAGAAGCCGCAAAAGTAGTTGAGCTGGTTCAACAGGCGCGTCACGAGAACCCAGACGGCAGTATTGCGATACTCGTGCGCACACGCACCCACTTACAGAAAATTTTACCTGCACTGAGCGCCGCGGGCTTGCGTTATCAATCCACTGAAATTGACCGGCTCGCCAGCCGCATGGTGATTATGGATTTGTTATCACTGACACGTGCATTGCTCAACCCTGCAGATCGCATCGCGTGGCTATCGCTATTGCGTGCACCTTGGTGTGGTTTGGATAATTACGACCTTCATACCCTCGTGACCACAGATTTAGGTGAACGCAATCCACGCCTGAATGAAAGAGCGTTCTCACTGGTGTGGCCGCAATTGCAGCATTACCAACACATTGACAATATGAGTAGCGATGCACAGCGTATTCTTGCGCGAGTTGTGCCTGTGCTTCAGCAAACGCTCGCCCATCGTTATCGCAAACCATTACGACAATGGGTAGAAGGTTGTTGGCTGGCATTAGGTGGTCCCGCTACGGTATTGGATGAAAATGACCGCGACAACATCCAAAGTTTTTTTGCGTTGCTGGATAAACATGAGCAAGGTGGAAGCATTGGTGACTGGCAAACATTTAATAATGCAATCGACCGTTTATATGCAGCACCGCAAGCGGATGCAGATGCGCGCTTGCAAGTGATGACCATCCATAAATCAAAAGGCCTTGAATTTGATACGGTGATTATTCCGGGGTTAGATCGCAGTGCACGCAGAGATGAAAAGCAACTTTTGCTCTGGCAAGAACGCATTAATCATCAGGGTGAAAAACAATTACTGCTAGGGTCACTCGCCCCAACAGGAAAAGAAGAAGATGCGCTGTACACTTTCATGCGCCGCGAGCAGGAAAAGCAACAAGCGTTTGAATCCACACGGTTGCTGTACGTAGGCTGCACGCGCGCGATTAAACAATTGCATTTAATCGCGTGTATCAACACCAAAGAAGACGTGCTACAAGCGCCCGCTAAAAATTCACTGCTGCATAGTATCTGGCCATTCGTGCGCGAGCAGGCGGAATTAATTAACAGCAACATTAATTCGGCTAACACCACTCGTGTCCACACCGAGCAACCTGGCTTACAACATTTATTGCGTTTGCAACCTGACTGGCGCTTACCGGAATTACAAACAGTTGATTTATTAAGTGATTATCGCGGTCATGAATATGCAGCATCCAGCAGCCAAACACCGGGTGAAACGCAACATTCTGATGCAACACTATTGAACGATGCAACACTACTTAACGATGTAGAGACCGACAATCCACTCAACCTGCCAGAATTTGAAACCACTGCCGCGCGCCTTGCGCGCCACACCGGTACTGTTATCCATGCGGCGCTACAGGCGATAGTGGAAAACAAATGGGTGACCAGCCAAACCACTATCGATGCTGATATTTTTATTGCCCAGCAAAAACCTTTTTGGAAAATCCAGTTACAACAACTGGGTTGGAATGGCGATAATCTCAACAATGCCCTACAGAAAACAGCAGCGGCGATCTACCGGATTTTAGCCAGTGACACCGGCCGCTGGTTGTTGAACAGTGACCATGAACAGAGCGCGTGTGAGTTATCGCTGATGCAAAAAAAACAACAGGATATAAAAGAATCCGTTATTGACCGAACGTTTGTCGATAACGGGGTTCGTTGGATTGTGGACTACAAAAGCAGTGAAGCAGAAAGCAGCTGCACTCTGGATGAGTTCATCGAACAGCAGAAAAAAACTTACCAAAGCCAGCTGCAGGGATATAAAAAATTGTTATCCGCCACCGAAAATCTGCCTGTTAAAACGGCGCTTTATCTTCTGTCGTACGGATATTTGGTCGAGTATCCGTAACCGATGCAGAAACCGACACCGACTCATTCAATAGCGCATTCGCCGCTGCCAGACCGGAGCAATAAGCAGCTTCAATGCGCCCATCCCCCAACCAATCACCGGCGAGCGCCAAACCCAGTTCGGGCCATACTGATTTGAGATGCGCCGCGCTTGAAGACGCTTTTGCAAATCGCCAGCGATGGAAATAACGCGGATACACGCCAGGAATTTTGTTGCCCGGCAGCCAATGTGCGAGCAAACGATTAAATTCAGCGAGCATCGCGCTTTGCACCCATTCGGGTGAGGCATCAAGATGCTGGCGCGACCACTCTCCCGTCGCATGCAACAAATAATGTTCTCCCGCTGCACGGCCGGGTTTTCGATTGTTGTGTGCAATCCACCCGAGTATTCCCTCATTCACAAATGCAGCCGCGAACGGCAAGCCGAGCGGTTTGCTGGCTTGCATCATCAACGCAAGACACGGTTCCATTTCCACACTGTTTGCCACCGAATGCGCTTCTGATCCGGTGGGCAGTAGTGCGCGAGTTTGAGGTGCAGGCAAAGCAATAATGACACAATGCGCACACCATATAGAATTGGCCGCTTCAATAATCCAATCATCAGTGCGATGAGTAATCTGCGTGACCAATGCGTTGTAAACAATGTGCAAACCTTCAGCCATATCCAGCAGCGGCGATTTCATGCGCGGCATTCCGATGAACCGCTCGCGTGAACGGCTCGCACTCAATTGTTCACCATCCCACACCGCTATGGGTGATTTCCATTGTGCGACCGAACCCTCAGCGAGCCACTGCTGAACCTGCGCACGAAATTCAACGGACTTGGCGGTAAAGTATTGCGCGCCGTGATCCCAACAGCCTTCCGGTTTATCGCGCGTTGCCATGCGCCCACCCGGATTATGGGATTTTTCCAATACACACACGCTCCACCCAGCCGAGCGCAAACGCGCAGCAGCGGTGATGCCCGCCATACCAGCACCAATCACAACAACATCAAATGTATTAATGGGTTTCACAGCAAGCACCTGGAGAAAGACTATTTCAATGCTTTATTCGATTGAAAAAAGAATTGGGATCACACCAGCGCGATGCATAACTGATTTTCAGGAGGGGGTTTATTGCTGCTGCCGTTTTGTTGACTGGCTCATTTCTTCGCAGTCTTTTTTGATTTCTTTTAACGCCGCCAGAATAGCCGGTGGCTTTGCAGCGCTGATTGCTGCTGCAAGTACAATTAAGTCGGCGGTTAAATCAATAAACATAGCAATATTTTTGATATTTTTAAGTCGCTGTCTGGCAGTTCCGATTGTATTCATCATACTTTTTTGCGATTCAACCAATTCTGATACCACACAATTAGCTGCATCGATATACAACCCGTTTGCTTTTTGGCGAAGGACAATCTCATCCTGAAATATAAGCTGGGCATCGGCGCGCTCAATTTCTTTGCGTTTTATCGCTTTCATTAAACGTTCGTGAATAACATCTGCGCAACCAGTGAGTTCAGCAGCAACTGCTTCGACTTGCATTGAGGTAGCTAACGCCATAACGGCCTCCTGTATGTCCTTTTAATTGCGGTTATTACATCGATTCAATATGTTTGTTGATGTCTTTGATATCGCGTGAAAACTGTTTTAGCGAATCCTTAATTTCTTGTTTGGAGAGTTTATCCAGATTATCAAATAACAATTGGTGCCCTTTCGCAATTGTTTGAATTCCTTTTTTCGCTTCCTGATATTTTTTATCGGCCTGCTCATACTCAAATGCTTTGGTTTGCTGGTGTGCTCGGGCAAGTGTTGCAAGAAGCTTAGAGTCTGATTCATCCACAAATGACAGCTCCACCTCCAACAATCCGTTAATAGTCTTCCATTCGTTATCATTTGTTTTTTGATAATAATCGACTAATTTTTTCATCCCATCCAATGTGGTTTGCAACGGCTCATTGCCCTCCTTGATAAAATCCCTCACTGCATATTGCAGGTAAGACGATGTCGCCCATTTTGCGAGGATTTTGGCAAGGCCGGAAGTAGCATCGGCTTGGGTTTTATCAATGCCTAATTCGGGATAGGATTTTATCCCTGATGAAAGGGAATCAATATTCGGTGAAACGTCAAACGATTTATCACCGGCCAATTTGGCCAAGGTCTGCATATACAGTGCGGCAGTTTGATGGATTTTTAGCAGGTCTTCATAGGCAGCTTTGCGACGGGCATCATTTTGCTGCGCCAATTGCGCAGCCTCACCCGACACATAAGGCTGCTCGCGATAATAAGTATCGCGAAAACGTGTGGTTAGTTCCGTGTATCCCGACAATGCAGCCGACTGGCCAGCGAAATCTTGAACCTCTTTGAGATTCGTGCAACCCAATAATAAAAGGGTAAGCGTGAACGCGATAGTGATTTGAAAAAATTTCATGAACTGTCTCTTTGTATACTCTGCGATGTATATTCTGCGATGAGCATGCTGTAAAACGCGATTTGCGTTATTTAAAGCGGGACTTTAGCCAATCCATCACATGGGATGCATTTTGGTTGGGCGGAAAGACCGGGTAAAACACTTTGATAACTACACCGTTTTCTACAATCAGGGTCAATCGTTTTATCAGTTCAAGCCCGTTATATTCAAACGTGGGTAATGCCAGTGCTGCCGCAAACCCAAGCGAAGAATCGTTCAATAGCTCAAAGGGTAAATGCAAACGGGAAACGGCTTCTTGTTGTGCATCCAGAGGTTGCGAGCTCGCACCAAAAACTTGAACGCCCATATTACTAAATTCGCTATTCAGATCCCTGAATGCGCAGGATTGCGGCGTACACCCACGCGCACCCGGAATGTCATTCCAACCAATCATTGGCGGTGCATCCGGGTGCCCGATCAAGGGATAAAAATATACAACAGTAACGCCGACTTCTGTCGCTAAATTAATAAGCCGTCCTGACGAACTTGATAGTTGCATCGACGGCAGCTGAAAACCAACCAGATGGTTGCAAGCACCATCATCGATTGGAATGGGCAATCCCTCGGGTAAAACTGATAAGTCTTTCATCCTATTATGTCCATTAAATTCCCATTCTGAAGTCTTTAACGCTTTCGTTGGTCAGGGAGACCTTTTCAAACAGGGTTTTGTTGCCGTCACCTATCGGTGATTGTGAACTGACACCCACCCAAATAACCTTGGAATATTCGTTTTTATATAGCTTCGCCAAATTCCAGTTCTTGTTGTCTTGCGAAAAATAAAATGCAATGGTTTTTGAATCAGAGGAAATTTTCAAATACACCGACGGCTGGCCAATCCTTTGATGATTATTGTCATCAGAGGTTTCAATTGTCCGAACACTGACAATCCGGCTAACCGCCCTTTCATCACGTTCAAATGCAAATTTCTGCCACAAGGTCGGCGATACATACACATACAAAGCACCGGCATCATAAGTCTGCTTGAACTCCGGACTTACTTTTGCGGTTAGCGTGAAGGGCTTCGAATTATTTATCTTTGTAAGCAGCACAGGCGCATTACCAACAGCCTCGCCATTGCCGGGATCGTTAAAAAAATCTGTTTTGGCATCGCTTGTTAATGTCATCACACCATCATTAACAACTGTATTTTTTCTGCATTATTCAAACACTTGGTGAAAGCAATTCCGGATAGTGTGATAGAACATGTATCTCCCGCACCAGCAATGGCACAGGGGGCAATTATCGATAGCGCAACAACACCTTGAATTAGCCTATAAAAAGCCATTTTTTTCTTTGTTGATGCGAAAAAAGTGATGGCATTTTTTTCCTGGGTTAACCTGTGTTCACGCATTTTTAGCCTCAATAAGTATTTAGTGAAAGTTCAACAAGCGCCCTACTCATTCCATCAACTTAAGACTATAGAAACGTCCATCGCTAGTTTCAACAACAAGAACACCACACATCTCATTATAATTCGTGTTTAGCTGTGTAGTTGTGCGGCCCCAACACCTGCATCAGGCAGCAAGTTACCTACCCAAAACGCGAAAAAAAACCGCCTCAGTTACCTGGGCGGTTTTTTATGCAATCTGCTTTTGTGCTGACAGATTAGAGCGCGATTACGTTTTCAGCTTGTGGGCCTTTTTGGCCTGGCTTCACGTCGAACTCTACTTTTTGGCCTTCCGCCAGGGTTTTGAAACCTGAGCCAGTGATAGCACTGTAGTGTACGAATACATCTTGACCCGCTTCACTTGCAATAAAACCGAAACCTTTTGATTCGTTGAACCATTTAACGGTGCCTGTACTTCTAGCCATATAAACCTCGATGCTCTTTATTAAATAAAAATGAATACCCCAAGTGGAGCTTTGCTGGCGGATTCAGATGTTACTTATGTAGAACAAACCGAGGTACTAATAGATTTACTGCTAGAACAACGAGGTGATTTACTATAAATAATGCTGCGAAATGGCCAGCCAACTAAATATATTCCCACCTTTTATTCATGTAAAGCGCTTATTGTTATCAGCAATATTGGCAATTTGGTTATAAGACCGCAAAGCCATTGCTATGCGTTCATTATGGCTATCTGCATAGGGTTGGCGCATCCACCTATTTACCCTCTATGCCAAAGCTGCAACAATCGCTGTATCGTTTTCCTCACGCTTTGCGGGGATATACATTCACGAGGCCCCCATGACAGTCAAACAACTGATTCTCAAACCCCAAGATGCTAGCTGCCCGCATGACAAACGCGTGAGCTGCGGCAATTGCCGACTAAATACTATCTGCCTTCCGATCAGTTTGCATATTGACGATATTGACCGTCTTGATGGCATTATCCAGCGCGGTAAACCCCTACAAAAAGGCGACTATTTATACCGTGCGAATGATGCTTTTGGATCGGTATACGCCATACGCTCCGGTTGTGTTAAGGCTATTACCCTGAGCGACAACGGGGAAGAACAAGTCACCGGTTTTTATTTACCCGGCGAAGTTGTGGGTATGGACGGTATTGCCGATAACCGCTACACCAATTCTGTGATTGCACTGGAAACATCTTCGGTATGCGAAATTCCTTTTGAGCGCATGGAAGAATTAAGTTTGCAGATCCCCAACTTGCAACGTCATTTTTTCCAGCTCATGAGCCGTGAAATCACCCAAGACCAACAAGTCATTACATTATTAAGTAAAAGTAGTGCTGAAGAGCGGATCGCGGCACTACTGCTGAGCATTTCAAGCCGTAATAGCCGTCGCCAACTATCAGCAAATGCATTTCGTTTGCCTATGTCACGTACCGATATTGGCAACTATTTGGGTTTAACGATAGAAACTGTCAGCCGTATCCTGACCCGTTTGCAAAAACAAGAAGTGATCGCAGTGGATAAAAAAGAAATCCAAATTACTAACATGGAACAATTGCGCAATATTGCAAATGGCAGTACTAGCTGCTGATCTCCCTGTAACCATTCCTGAGTACCTCTATGATCGACCACCTCCGTCTGGAAAAAACGCTTGCCGCATTTGATGCTGCCAATCTCCAGGATCCGAACACTGAAATGGTGGATGGAAAAACCGTTGCTAAAGAATGGATTTATGCGCAGCGTATGAGTACCCAGCTTGCGCTTTTTTGTGAGTCTCCATCTGAAGCTTTACAGCTTGCTGCACGCAGCCAACATATTTGCCGCTGGAAAATTCCACGCAGCGATTATCCGATGGACCGCAGTGGCTATAAAAAGTGGCGGCTCGACCTTGCACAAATGCATGGCGATATTGCAGGCGAGATTATGGCCAGCCAAGGTTACGATGAAACAATGATCGGCAGGGTTAAAGACCTGTTACTCAAGCGCAGCTTAAAACGTGACGATGAAGTACAAACACTTGAAGACGTTATTTGCCTGGTATTTATCAAGTTTTATTTGGAAGATTTTGCCAGCAAACACGATGAAGAAAAGCTGATTGATATCATCCGCAAAACATGGAACAAAATGTCTGAAAAAGGTCATGCCGCCGCATTGCAATTACCACTTCAAGAATCTCTGTCAGAGCTAGTCGGTAAAGCACTGACGGCGTGATATCGTTTTATAAATTGACTCTTACTAATACAAAGCCATCAATAAAAGGAAAACTACCGTGTATCTAGCCCTTAAACACCTTCACTTAACCTTCGCTGTTTTGTCGTTACTCGCATTTTTTATTCGCGGTATCTGGCTGTTTATAGGCTCAAGTATGCTCACAAAAAAGTGGGTGAAAATTCTGCCGCACATTATCAGTTTGGTTTTATTGGTAAGTGGTATCGCTGTTGCGGTGCATTTGGGAATGTCGCCCGGCAGTCAGCCATGGCTGATGGCTAAAATCATTGGCTTGGTTGTTTATATCGCTTTAGGTGTGGTCGCATTTAAGGCAGCTAACCCGGTTACACGCAAAATCTGCTGGGTGGCTGCGTTATTGGTGTTTGCCTATATCGTCAGCGTTGCTGTAACCAAAACACCTTTGGGATTTTTTGGCTAATACCGCCGCCCCACCTCGTTCTTTACTGTTTACCCCCTGACTTTGTAGTCAGTCGCGCATCAGGAGATAGATTCTGGTGCGCGACTCTTTACCACCACCTCGTCGTTTACCCTATCTTCCCTCGCCGTATCTTTCCCTGCTATTTTTTCCTTAACACTTCCTCTGATATTTCTATAGTGCTCGTCGGTAATTTACGTAAGCCTTATTAGGAAAGGCTCTATGCAAAGACAATTTTATTTACAATACTTGACGCATCTTTAAAAGTGATCTATATCACAGTCTAGTGAACAAGCCTTATATAACTTTAATAATCGGTGAGCCCTAATGAAAAAAATAACTTTGACCATTCTCCTATTAGCATTATCCTCGCTAAGCTTTGCCTGCGATGAAACATGCAAACGCGCAAAGGCCGAAACCGCCAACAACGTGAAGTTTGCCAGCTACCTGAATGCAAAATACTGCAAATCAACAGGATTGGATTTTTTAATGCAAGGCCGTAAAAGCTTGCAGAACTACCGTGATAAACAACTCGCAACCGCACATCGCGGCGGAGCCAAGAATATCCGCAATTTTATTTTGCAACGTAAGGATTGGTTGCAAGAGTGCGATAACTATTTAACCTTGACAGAGCAAGGCCGCATTTTCCGCGATAAAGAAAGTACCGATAAAATCATTTCTGCAATGACCGGCACGGCAGATGAACTACAAAAAATTATGATGCGCCCTAAATCCGATGTAGAAAGTTTGGAGTTGGTTACAGCCCCTGCAGCATTGAAGTTTGATGAGCTGTTCAAAGCAGTCGATGCACACTATCTGGAGCTGCAAAGACGCGGTTTGCTTTAATCTGATTGGATCTATACGAAAGCACCATAAAAAAACCGGCAAAAGCCGGTTTTTTTATGGGTGATTTTGAACATTATCGCAGTGCTATCGTGAACTCTTTTTCAGGAACAATCATGAACCCTTTTTCAAGGACAATACCGAACGCTGCGGTTTGTCAGGGCGCTCGGCAAAACGCTTGGCCAACTCCTCACGCGCTTTGATTGCTTCCGACTTTGCATCTTGTTGCGGACTTGATTGCCATGACTTGGGCGCATTACCACCGGCTTTTGCGAGAAACTCCAAACCCGAGCGCAATAGACGAGCTTGATCTACAAAACTAATCCCTTCCGGGAATTTGCCAGGATAAACTTCTGAAGGATCTTTTGGGTTACCTTCAATCCGGATACTAAATCCACTGGCATGTGTTGCGGTGCCGTTCGCTACATCCGCTGTCCAATCATCAAAATTCATAGATACCACTGAGTTTTATTAAAAGGTTCAGCATTAAAGCATAATCCAATTGTGTGACAAAATAGCTAATTGTCATTTGTTGATGAAACTTTTACAGCCCCCACCGAACGGCGGCGCTGCTCCTCACGGTGCTCCAATTTTTGTGCGCGACGTAATTGACGCTCCGGCGGCAACACACCTATGTGACCTTGATTGCGCTGCTTGGCTAATTCAATTTGTTTTTGTCGTTCACTAAAACGGGTCATCTGCTCCGGAGTCAGTTTGTCGTAGCAACGCGGGCAGCAAACACCCAGCATATAATGTTCTGAAAGCTTATCTTCTTCAGTGATTGGAAAACGGCAGCCGTGGCATTGATCGTAAATACCTTTTTCCAATTGATGATTGACCGCCACGCGGTTATCAAACACAAAACATTCGCCGCGCCACAAACTTTCTTCTTGCGGCACCTCTTCCAGATATTTCAGGATACCGCCTTCAAGATGGTAAACCTCTTCAAATCCCTGGCCCTTTAAATAGGCAGTGGATTTTTCACAACGAATACCGCCAGTACAGAACATGGCAACTTTTTTGTGTTTGGCGGGATCAAGATTTTCAGCAACGTAAGCAGGGAACTCACGAAAGGTTTCGGTTTTAGGATCTATCGCGCGCTCAAAAGTACCGATTTCATATTCGTATGCATTACGGGTATCGATAACCACCACATCCGGATCACTGATCAGCGCATTCCAGTCTTTTGGTTTTACATAGGTTCCAACAATCGCCTGTGGATCTATACCTTCCACTCCCATAGTGACGATTTCTTTTTTCAGTTTTACCTTCATACGATAGAACGGCGGCTCATCGTAGAAAGATTCTTTATAACTGAGATTATCAAAACGACCGTCTGCTTTTAAAAAAGCAGCCAAACCATCGATCCCTGCACGGGTTCCGGAGACAGTCCCATTAATGCCTTCTTCGGCAAGCAATAAAGTCCCCTTGATTCCCAATTCATCGCACAATGTTTTCAAACGAGAAGCGAGGGCTTCGTAATCTGGTAATCGGACAAACTTATACAGGGCAGCAACAACAACTTGACTCATAGGGATCACTTATACGGGTTTCTATTTACAGACACTAAATTTACGGACACAAAATTACAGACAATTAAAGGCTGACGATGGCCGGTTTTTCGCAGGACGCGCATTATAGGCGTTTATTTTTTGCACAACCAGAGTAATTTTACCGGTCGTGCTTACTGCCGCCAAGGCATTGGGGTGATGCGGGGAACTGGCCGCTTGATTGCCATTCCTCCGGGCTAAAGGTATGTAATGCCAGTGCATGAACGCCGGTTTTTAGCTCATCAGAAAGACAGGCATAAATAGATTGATGGCGCTGTACCTGACGCTTACCCACAAAATCCGCTGACACCACAATAACCTTAAAATGGGTTTCAGAGCCGGGAGGCACCGAATGCATATAGCTCTCATTGATGACTTCGAGATGCACAGGCTTAAAGCCCGCATGGAGTTTATCGAGAATACGCGCTTCAACAGGATTCATAGCAGACACCATCACACAGAACCAATAACCAGATCAGCCACATAACAGCTCATTGTCAGGGATAGCATTTTGCTATCCAACCAAAGCTGCCTATGCAAAAAAATATGCCGCATTCTAACGGCAAAGATCTACACTGTGTTGACTTGGAACAAATCACCGCTATTTAAATTCCGGCGATCATGCTCCCTCCTGACTGATAGCAGACCCACCGACTATGAGCGACCATAAATTTTTTATCGACAGGCGCAAAGGCAATGACCGCAGGCTGGATAGCGATCCCTGCAAGAACATGCCATTGGATTTGTACCATCGTAAACGCCGCAAATCCACGGAACGCCGCAGTGAACGCAGCATCGCCGAGGATTATCAGGCGTTTTTAAACAGTACCGAAACTAACCCAACCAAACACTGATCGGGCTAAGCATGAAGAAGCGGGGCTAACTGAACGCACCCGGACTTGCGATGGCGTGGATTAATGTCGGTATGCAGCCGGTCTGCTGCTGGTAATCAGCTTCTACCGCTTTCATCAGCTGCGGAATGACTGTCGCAGGCGCAACAGCAACAACACACCCCCCAAAACCACCACCCGTCATACGCGCACCCGCTTTCCCGTCGCCGGCTTTTTGCAGGATATCTACCAAAGTATCAATCGCCGGCGTAGTGATGTTGAAGTCATCGCGCATAGATGCATGGGACTCTGCCATCACCTTTACCAAGCCCGCCAAATTGCCCGATGCCAACGCATCTGCAGCAGCCAATGTGCGCTGGTTTTCAGTCAGTACATGGCGCGCACGACGAAAGCTGGACTCATCCAATTGCTGCTCGGCAGACAAGAGTTGATCCAGACTCACACCGCGCAAAGACGCTTGATTAAAAAAGCGCGCAACCTGTTCACACTGCTGACGGCGCTGATTGTATTCACTATCCACAAGACCCCGTTTGACACCGCTGTGAACAATCAGAATTTCCCAATCAGCAGGTACTGGAACTGTGCGAACCCCCAGATCCTGACAGTCAATTAGCAGCGCCGCATTTGCCTGACCTCGCGCCGAAATCAGTTGATCCATAATGCCGCAGTTACAACCGACAAAATGATTCTCGGCTGCCTGCCCGATCAGCGCTGCTTGCGTAGGCTCTACAGATTCACCGCTCAGGCTGGTCAGCGCGCGGATCAGAGCCATTTCCAGTGACGCTGAGCTACTCAGACCTGCACCGGATTGCAGATCACCGGCAATATAAAGATCTCCACCAGCAAGTTGGAAACCCGCTTTGCGCAGCTCCTGCACTACACCACGAATGTAATTGTTCCAGGGAGCACTTTGGTCATGCTCTTGCTGTGCATCCAAATCGACAAAGGCAACCTGCTTATCAATATTGTGCGCCACTAAACGCAGCCTGCGGTCAGTGCGCGGTGCAAATGCAATGTAGGTGTGATAATTAATCGCTGCTGGCAGTACAAAACCCCCGTTGTAGTCGGTGTGTTCTCCAATCAGGTTTACACGGCCGGGAGCCTTTACACACCCATTGGGTGCGATATCAAAATACTGTTCAAATAATTCGCTCACACGAGCATTGGAGAGAGTCGTCATGCTCGTCTTACCTCAATCGAAAATGGATAGGGCTTTGCTCACGTAAACGTGCGGCCGCTTGTTCAGGAGACAGATCGCGCTGTGGCTCGGCTAACATCTCGTAACCCACCATAAATTTGCGCACGCTCGCGCTGCGTAGCAGTGGCGGATAAAAATGCGCATGCAATTGCCAATGTGCGACAGATTCGGTATCAGCAGAGTCAGTATTAAAAGGCGCACCGTGCCAGCCCATCGAATAGGGAAATGAGCACTCAAACAAGTTGTCATAGCGTGCCGTCAAATCGCGCAGGATCTTGCCCAAACTGAACCGGGCTGCCTCGCCCAACTCGGTAATACGTGCACAAGGCCACTTGGGAAGTAACAGGGTTTCAAATGGCCAGGCCGCCCAAAAAGGCACAACGACCAACCAATCATCATTTTCCACGACTACCCGCTCACCGGCGGCTGACTCTTTGTGTGCATAATCCAACAACAACGAAACACCTTGTTTTTGTAGATATTCCTGTTGCTGCTGATCTTCTTTGGCGACAAGGCTGGGCAGCTGTGACTGCGCCCAAATCTGCCCATGAGGATGCGGATTGGAACATCCCATCACCGCACCTTTATTCTCAAAAATTTGCACACTGGGATAGGTTTTTCCCAAGTCTGCCGCTTCATTTATCCAGGTTTGAATCACTGCCTGCATTTCCTCATCGCTCAACAGCGGCAAGGTTTTGCTGTGATCGGGCGAGAAACAAATAACGCGGCTGGTGCCGTGCTCAGCCTGAATCCGGAATAAAGGATCAGATGTGTCTGGCGCATCGGGCACCGATGGCATCAGCGCCGCAAAGTCATTGGTAAATACGAATGTGGTTTTGTAATGAGGGTTCAGCTCCCCGCCTGCGCGCGCATTCCCCGCACACAGATAGCAGGCAGGATCATGCGCAGCCGATTCGGGCCATTGGTTCAACTCCTGTTGCCCCTGCCAGGGGCGCTTGGTTCTGTGGGGAGAGATCAACAACCACTCACCCGTAAGCGGGTTATAGCGGCGATGAGGATGCTCATTGACCGAAAATGTCTCTTTCATGTTGGATTCTTATCTGCACATATAAATATGATAATTAACAATACGCGTAATTTACAGTAAAGCTTTATTACCTGCAATCCATCAAAAGAGATTCATCCATAAATTTATTTTGCACATAAAAAAACCCCGACAATAACCACACTGCCGGGGCTTGTTGCAATTAAAGCAGGATCAAGCAAAACGGTTATAGGCGATGATGCCCCAAACCACGACCAACAACATCAAACTGATAAATACCAACGCTGAACCTATGTCTTTGGCGCGCCCGGATAATTCGTGTCGCTCTGATCCCGTGCGATCCACTACCGCCTCTACAGACGAGTTAGCCAACTCAGCCATTAATACCCAAAACACACTGCTGATTAGCAGTATGAGTTCAATATGGGTCTGCGCCAACCAAAAGGCAGCAGGGATCAAAATAATTGCCAGTACCGCCTCCTGACGAAAAGCAGCCTCATATTTCCATACGGCGGCGAAGCCTTTCATCGAATAACCAAAAGCATCGACGATACGCGCCACACCGGTTTTGCCTGGCTTACCCATTAATTCATCTCCCGATAGCAATATGTAGATAGTGAATGGTTTTCAAGTTCACAAAATAGTCACACAAGAATGTTACTAATAAATGGACGCCAGTAATCCACTGGCACGATTTCATCTGCAACTCATTTACAGGCGGTGAATCATGAATACTTTTTTACAGCGCGTCCACCATTTGGATACATTGGCATTCTTGTGGCTACATGTGACTAAAGGATTTCAATATCGTCGCTCTATCAGACTCATTTCACACACAGGTGATGGCCCCGTTTATTTCATTATTGCACTCGCATTACTGATGTTCGAACCTCACACGGGTGCAACATTTTTTTGGGCGGGAATTATTGCGTACACGTTTGATGTGAGCTTGTATTTACTCTTGAAAAATCTCATCAAACGCGATCGCCCTGCAGTAAAAATTTCCAGCTATCAAGCGTGGATTACACCATCCGACCAATTTAGTTTTCCTTCCGGGCATACCGCTGCAGCATTTTTGTTTGCTTGTCTGGTCATGAATTTTTATCCAGTTTTTGCCATACCGTGTTTCATTTGGGCCAGCGCAATTGGCATTAGCCGTGTGCTATTAGGCGTGCACTACCCGACTGATTTGGTTGCCGGCGCATTGCTGGGTAGCGCCTGCGCCTTCTGGGGAATTTACTTGCACTCATTGCTGGTTGCACTGCACTAATTTCATTTAATTGCATGTGTAATCAACTTCATTAACTCCAAAAATTTTATTTAGTGAGAACACATGAAAATATTGTATGGAGTTCAGGGGACGGGTAACGGCCACACGACTCGTGCCCGCATTATGGCGAAAGCATTTGCAGCCGTTGGTGCACAAGTTGACTGGGTTTTTTCCGGGCGGGAACGTGATAAATTTTTTGATATGGAAGTCTTTGGTGATTTTCAGTCTTATCGTGGTATGACCTTTGCCACACAAAACGGCAAAATACAATTTTTCAAAACTATGATGACATCCAATATTGCCCAGCTTTATCAGGATGTTAAAAAAGTGAATGTCGAAGGCTATGACTTCATTATCAATGATTTTGAACCTGTATCTGCCTGGGCAGCCAAACGCGCAGGAAAAAAAGTCATCGGCATATCTCACCAAAATGCATTTTTTTATGACATTCCCAAGGTAGGTAACAATTTTTTTGTTGATTGGTTTATGCATAACTTTGCGCCTGTGACACTACCAGTCGGTTTGCATTGGCATCATTTCAACCAACCGATATTGCCACCTCTGGTAGAAGCATCGCACTACCCGAATACTTCCACCCCCAAACATTATCTGGTCTATCTCCCATTTGCAGGGCTTGATGACATAGTCCCGCAATTGCGTGAATTTCCAGAGTATGATTTTTTTGTTTATCAACCTGTTGATGCCGCTTACGATGATGGACATATTCATGTACGTCCATTTTCACGCGAAGGTTTCCAACAAGATCTGCATCGCTGCGAAGGTGTTATTTGCAGTGCGGGATTCGAGTTGCCCAGTGAAGCGATTCATTTGGGAAAAAAATTACTAGTGCAACCTGTGGCTGGGCAAGTTGAACAAAAGTCCAATGCCATCGCACTTGAACAATTAGGTTATGGCAAAGCAACAAAACGTTTTGATGTTGCAACACTGCGTGAGTGGCTGCCGCAAAAGCCACCGGCACAGCCGCGCAACTATCCAGATGTTGCCAAGGCATTAGTGAATTGGTTGATGCAAGGTGGCAGTGAAGATATCAGCGGATTGCAGCAACAATTATGGCAGGAAATACTCGCGCAACCGACAGCAGATTCGCGTTTGCTTGAAAGTGTTTAGTTTTAATCGAATGAAATTTTTTGCCGATTGGATTTGATGGTGCTGCGCTGGGTTTTTGCATCCATCCGACGCTGCTTTGATGAAAATGTCGGCTTGGTCGCACGGCGCAGTTTTTCAACTTTTACTGCCTCAAGAATAATTTCCTGTAAGCGCGCCAACGCATCTTCACGGTTTTGTTCCTGGGTCCGGAAACGCTGCGCTTTAATAACGAGCACACCATCATTGGTGATACGCTTATCGCCTAACGCCAACAAGCGCGCTTTACAAAATTCACTGAGCGATGAATGAGGAATATCGAACCGCAAATGTATCGCACTCGACACCTTGTTGACATTTTGCCCGCCCGCGCCTTGTGCGCGCATGGCCGTGCATTCAATTTCGTTCAGGGGAATAACAATAGAGGCGTTCACGCGCAACATATCAATGCTGCTCAACGGCCTGATAAATATGCAGGGGCTTACGGTCATCAACCAACACTGGTTGGAGTTCATTATCCAGACGCGTACGCTGTGAATACCAACGCACAATCAGCCCACCAATCACCAGCCCAACCAAACCACTGAGGGTGGTGATACCTTCGTGGGCAAATTGATAATGGGCAAGCGTCGTTGCAATGACCAATGTCAGCAACGGCACCATATAAGCAAGCATTGCCCCTTTAGCGACAACCTCTTCCGGAATACCGATCTGGATTTCATCGCCCAGCTGGTAATCCGCTGGATTGCGCCCTTCCAGCAACACCCAAAGATAAGCCGTATGGCCATCCCACTTGTTAATCAGTGATTGGCCGCAACCTTTTTCTGCCTTACATGAACCACAAGCGGATTTTTGGATGGTTTCCACCCAAACACCGTGCGATTCAATAGCCATAATACGGCCAGTTTCGAGGATCATATTCCCCACCCCACACATGAAGTTAACAACGACAACGTTAACTACCAGAAACATACATCGCGAAGTAATCGCAAACAGAAAGGATTAACTCCCCTTTATATTTTGCGCAATTTTTTGGGCGGTGACGACGGGTATTTCCCCTACTACTGTAATGCGATAATTTTTCCCTTTAATACTCAACGAATCCATTACCGCCAAAGTTGCACCACGTTGCGCCACGCCTTCGGGAATAGCCGCCTCTGTTGGTTCGATGAAGATTGAAAAAGTCGTCAACCCGTCGGTATACATCAACATCTCAATTTGGCTGCGCACCTTGCGCTGTCCAACAAAAGCAAAACCCGGCGGAACCCAATCAATGAGCCAATGTTCAGGTTGCTTCAGCCCGGCAGGATTGCATTCTGATAACTGGGAAATAGTAGAGCGCTGGGTTTGCGCAACCGGTTGCTGCTGAAAAGCAGTGATATCGGGATTCAATTCCAAATCAATAAATTGATAGCGCTCAAGCGCGCGAGCCGACTCATCGACCAACCATGACTTCAACACCAACCCTGTCTCGTTATCAATAGTCAACAACAGACTATGACGAAAACCATCTATTGGTAATGCCAACAAGGCAGTGGCATCGCGTCCGGCAACACGTTCAGGGCCGCGGATTTCAAAACGGTACAGCTGATCGAGGCGCGCAATGTTCGCCCCTAACTGGCTGACTTTTCCTTGCAGTAATTGGTCGCCCAAGGTCTCGCATCCTATGGCTTTGCCGGAGCGTAAAAACTCGCGCTCAGTGCCATTCAACTGCTGCAAGCGTTCGTGCTCTACCCCATCTTCAACCCAGTGGAGAATCCGATAACTCTGCAAAGCAGGATTGTCTTTATGTTGATAAGTAAATGAGCCTTTGTAGTTCAGCGTATGGGGAACACTGGCCATTTTTTGCAAAAGCCGGGCAACCGCAGACGATTGCGAACTTTCCGATTGTTGCTGTTCATGCTGCGTAGAAGAATGGGTATCAGAAGGAGTTACAACATCTGTTTGCGCCCAGACACCAGAGGCCAATAACGCAGGAAGTAACAGGGAAATACGGAGAGAAGTACGCAAACCGGCACAAAAAGACAAAGGAAAACAAGTGATGGTAAACATTCTGGGCTCGATGGAGAGTGGATCAAGGGAGCAGCATAACCGCTCCACCTGTTAATGCAACGAACCGGGCGTAAAACTATTCTTCTATCAGGATGACACGGGTATACGGCAACATACCTTGGCCACTGTTGTGAGAGGCGTTATCGGTATGCTCCTGAATAAGCTGATTGACGTAAGTACTAATATCTTCATTATAAACCGGCGCAGCTTCCTGACGAGGAACATACATTACCCGACGGTTTTCTTGCGGGCGCGACTCGTAGCCGCTTTGAACCGCAACAGTGCGTGCAGACAACGCCGGTGCATTAATGCCTGATGGCAGATTCACGCCTTTGGTTTCAACACTTGGTGCGGGTGTTACTGCCGGAGTATTGGCGGCCATTTGTACTGATTGTGGATCGACTGATTGATACTGCTGGACACCTACAATCAGCACCCCGGCAACCGAGGCAGCCACTGCAACACGACCAGCTTGCTGCCACCAGCGCAAAGGCAAAGCGACAACATTTCCGCTTTCGGTAACGCCAGGGTTTGTAGCAGTAGCAGGAGTCGTTTTGGCAGTTGCAGAATAGACCGGCTCTTCATCAATTGCCGCACTGATCCGCGCAGCAAAATCAGCGGATGCCATCACGGGCAAATCCCCTTTCAGGCCTGCACTGGCAATCTGGAAGCGCGACCAGGTAGATTTAATCTCCGGATCGGTTTCCAATGCCTTCAACAACCGTTGAATTTCCAGCTCGGACGCTTGGTTATCCATCAGTGCTGATAAGGATTCTGCAAGCATTGGGGATTGGGTTTGCTCTGTCATTCTCGCTGATGCCTCTTAAAAGATACTAGCTAGCCTGTACAAACTATTATTAATACATTGCATTCATATTTAGCCAGAAAGCTGCTCCAACAAGGTGCAGCTCAGTTGCTTTTTATGACTGGACGATAGCCGATTAGTTCAAAGAATTACAAAAAATTGTGCAAATTTTTCAGGGGACTTGCATTACCCCTGCGCCCTATGCTCGAAACATGATTAAAAATCTTCGACTAAGGGTTTGATACGCTTATCAATTGCTTCTCTCGCCCGGAAAATACGCGAACGCACAGTCCCCACCGGACACTCCATCACTTCTGCAATTTCTTCATAGCTCAAGCCATCCATTTCGCGCAGGGTGACCGCTGTACGCAAATCATCCGGCAAATCCTGGAACGCTTGGGCGATAGTATCCTGCAGCTCGTTACAAAGAAGGTTATGCTCCGGAGTATTTAGCTCATGCATACCATCGTTGCCATCAAAAAACTCGGCATCTTCGATCTCGACATCACTGGTCGGCGGACGACGGTTACGCGCCACTATGTGATTCTTGGCTGTGTTGATCGCAATGCGATAAATCCAGGTATAAAACGCACTGTCGCCGCGAAAATTGGGCAAGGCACGATATGCCTTAATGAAGGCCTCTTGGGCTACATCCTGAGCCTCGGCATGATCACGGATAAAACGACTAATTACTGCCAATACCTTGTGCTGGTACTTAATCACTAGCAAATCAAACGCGCGTTTATCGCCTTTTTGAACTCGCTCGACCAGTTGCTGATCAACATCAGGCGCCAATTGCGCTGTCATTCTCTAACCCCCAAGTGCCTAACCAAATTGGTTACAGGCCAACTATACCAGCACGCCGACACTTATTGGCTGCTGTACTGGCTTCATCAAACTCACCTACTGGTCTATCCAGTAGTTATCCCGCACGATTGCCTGGTGTAATTAATATAAGCACTGAACCAAAAAAGCATGGTTACGCGTATATGTAACTGTCAGGCCATCGGGTAAACCTATCAGCAGTTGCTCGCTCATAGACCAAACCTGCCATAAAAAGTTCATCATGCGATTATACGGGGTTATTAAACCGGAGGCTTGGTATACTGCGAGCAAACCAATACTCCATTTTCCCTCACTGTGGTTGTGATTCCTCTGATCGGATTTCTTGAATGAAAAAACACTATCAATACGATGTTTTGGTCATCGGCTCAGGTGCCGCAGGTCTTACCCTGGCACTCAGTCTGGCACAGCAAGCAAAAGTTGCTGTCTTGAGTAAAAATGAAATCAATCTGGGGTCAACCTGGTTTGCCCAAGGGGGAATTGCCGCGGTCCTCGATGATCAGGACTCTATCGATGCCCATGTCGCCGACACACTGGTTGCCGGCGCAGGCCTATGCCATGAAGATGCCGTACGTTTTACTGTCGAACGCAGCAAAGATGCAATCCAATGGCTGATTAACCAGGGCGTCAACTTCACCAAAGAGCACAATAACGGCGATTACCATCTAACTAAAGAAGGTGGCCACAGCCATAGGCGCATCATCCATAGCGCCGATGCAACCGGCCAAGCCGTGCATTCCACTTTGATTGAGCGCGTCCAAAATCAAGCCAATATCGATATTTTTGAGCATCATGTGGCGATCAACCTGATCTCCCAGGCCGATGCCAACTCGCGCAAACTGCGCTGCAGCGGCGCGTATGTGCTCGACAACAAAAATGACGCAGTCCATGTGTTTCAAGCCAAAGTGGTGGTGTTGGCAACAGGCGGCGCAAGCAAGGTCTACCTCTACAGCAGCAACCCCGACAGCGCCAGCGGTGATGGTATCGCTATGGCGTGGCGTGCAGGTTGCCGTGTCGCCAACATGGAGTTCAACCAATTCCACCCGACCTGTCTGTATCACCCGCGCGCGAAAAACTTTTTGATTACCGAAGCCTTGCGCGGTGAAGGTGCTTATTTGCGCTTGCCCAGCGGTGAACGCTTTATGCCGCGCTTTGATGAACGTGAAGAGCTGGCTCCGCGCGATATAGTTGCACGCGCAATTGACCATGAGATCAAACGTCTGGGATGCGATTGTGTTTACCTGGATATCAGCCATAAATCCGAGGAATTTATCAGCGAGCACTTCCCTACAGTGAAAGCCCGCTGTCTTGAGTTCGGGATTGATATCACCAAAGAAGCCATTCCCGTGGTTCCGGCCGCGCATTACACCTGCGGCGGGATTATGGTGGATAACAATGGCCAAACTGATTTGAAGCATTTGTATGCGATAGGCGAAACTTCGTTCACCGGATTGCATGGCGCCAATCGTATGGCCAGTAATTCCCTACTGGAATGTATTGTGTACGCGCAGTCGGCAGCGCAACACATCCTTGCCAAATTGGACAAGATCCAATCACCGGAGTTATCACCCCAATGGGATACGTCTCGGGTAAGGGACTCTGATGAAGATGTTGTGATCTCCCACAACTGGGACGAGTTACGTCGCTTTATGTGGGACTACGTGGGGATTGTGCGCACCCATAAGCGGCTGGAGCGCGCGACCCATCGCATCAAGCTGTTGCAAAAAGAAATTGCCGAGTATTACAGCAATTACAATGTCAGCAGCGATTTGATCGAACTGCGCAACCTTGCAACGGTTGCAGAGTTGATTATCCGCTCGGCCAACGAGCGCAAAGAAAGTCGTGGCTTGCACTTCTCGCTGGACTACCCCGATAAATCACCTATTGCACGCGACACTATTCTGGTGCCCACCAATTTTGCCGGGCAGGATGTGATTGTCAGCAAGGACTATTAACAGGAGTCTTAACCTTTCGGTATCAGGCATGCCTGCAGCCATCGGCGCAAGCACGCATTGTCTGATACCGTTAACGCATCGCTAAAGATAGGAAGTGTGATTACTTTTGCGGTTTGCGGATTGCGCAGCGGCAGGATGATAATCCAGGGCCAACATAAAACCGGGCCCGCCAGCTGTAGGGATACCGGCGCATGCTCACTGGCAGAATCATACAACCAGCGCCCATCTTCCCAGTTGCCTCCTGTAAACGCCAAAGAACCTGTGGGCTCTTGCGCAAGTGAGTGGCCATAGGCCCGCCACAATCCCCAGCATAAGCATGCGAATAAGAGTAACCACGCAGGCTGTTCGATAATAAAGGGGGAAAAGACTAACAGCAGTGCTAGCGCAAAAACGCTGTAAGCAAAGCGATAAAAGACCACTAAAGAGCGGGAGCGGTTAAACCTGACCGCTACCAGTAGCGGCAGCGGTTTGGAAACGGGAACAACATCTGTGACTGATGAATCAGTTGTCTTTTTTCTGAAGCCCGGTATTTGCACGAATGATATCCACAATCCGTTGTAATTCAGGGTTGGCAGGATTTTCACGGCGCAGGAACCAGGCAAACAAATCCTGATCTTGCTCCTCCAGCAACAACCAATAACGCTCCTTATCGCTTTGTTCCAATGTCGGGTACACATTTTCCAGAAATGGCATCAACACCAAATCCAACTCCAACATGCCGCGCCGGCTACCCCAAAACAAACGATTGATATCCACACCAGTACCTGTATTTTGCTTTAGTAAGGGCAGGCATTATAAACGAGCAAGAGGCTCACCGCGCCACTCTTGTCGCCAAGATGCCGGACTTAAGTACAACGGCTATTAAAAACTATACTGCGTTGCGATAATCTTCCCTTATTTACTGTTATTCATTTGTGTCCGTTATTCATGATTCATACTGCTGGTAATTATTTGTTATGACATCCCCCGTTGCTCACCAAAATATCCGGGTAAAACTGGAAAACAACCAACTTCTACTCGTCTCCGGACCGGATGCAGGAAAATTCCTGCAAGGCCAAGTCACATGTGATGTACGTGAGCTAGCAAATCCCATCACCCTGCTGGGCACACAATGCAACCCTAAAGGCCGTATTCTGTTAAGTTTTCGCGCCTTGCAGATGGATGCTGAAAATATCGCCTTGCGAATTCCCACATCGATGCTGGACAAAGCGAAAGCATCGCTCGGCAAATACATTGTGTTTTCAAAAGCCAAACTGGTAGATGCGCGCGACCATTATCATCTGCTGGGGTTGTATGGTGAAACCGCAGGAGAAGTTGCAGCGCAATGGTTTGGCAAACTGCCCACGGATATCAACGGCTGGGTTGAGAAAGATGACAGCTACCTTATTCAATTGGCAGCAGACCGCTATGAATGTTGGGTGTTAGCAAAAGATTTTGAAAACATGAACCGGCAGTTTGCGCGGCAAACCACCGAACGTGATATCAACGATTGGCAATTGCTCGATATACAAGCGGGTGTTGCCGACATCATTCCCGAAACCGTCGAGCTTTTTACGCCGCAAGAAATTAATTACCAGTTGATCGGCGGAGTGAATTTTCGCAAGGGCTGTTACACCGGCCAGGAAATTGTGGCGCGCCTGCATTATCGCGGGAAACTAAAACGCCATATGTACCGTTTTAGTAGCCTCGGAAATACTTTGCCTGCACCCGGCAGTGCATTGATTAATTCGCAAACCCAGCAGACATGCGGCCATCTCGTTGCGGCTGCTGCAAAAGAAAATAATTCATTTGAGATATTGGCATCGCTTCTGGATGAACAATTGAATGAGGTGCAACTGGAAGGCCATCAGGAAAAATTAAGCTTGATGCCGCTTCCCTATGCTATACCTACAGCAGAAGAAAAAACCGAATAGGCTTATGCAGGATCAAGAATGAACCCTATTGTTGAGAAAGTCCGCCAGGAAATCATCACGGCGATTAAAAACGATCAACTTGTGTTGCCAACCTTGCCCGAGGTCGCCCTCAAGGTCAGGGAGGTCGCCGATGATCCCGATGCCGATATTGAAAAATTAACCAATGTGATTGGCAATGATGCCGCCTTGAGCGCGCGGATTATCCGCGTTGCCAATAGCCCACTGCTACGTGCCAGCCGTGCGATTGAAGATTTACGCACAGCACTTATGCGTCTGGGAATCCAATATACCTGCAATATCGCGACAGGCTTGGCGATGGAACAAATGTTTCAGGCAACGTCAGATTTGGTTGATATGCGCATGCGCGATGTCTGGAGCCGCTCCAGTGAAGTCGCGGGGATTAGCCATGTGTTGTGCAAACATTACACGCGTTTGCGCCCGGATCAGGCAACCCTTGCAGGCCTGGTGCACAAGATCGGAGTGTTACCAATACTGACTTACGCTGAAGATCATCCGGCCTTGCTCAAAGACAGCCTGACGCTCGATGCAGTGATTGACCACTTGCATGCACCGGTTGGCGATTTGATTTTGAAAACCTGGGGTTTTCCCGAAGAGATTGCCCACATTCCAACACAGCACATTAACTTCACCCGCGACATCCCCAAAGCTGATTATGGCGATATAGTCACTGTGGCGATGCTGCAAAGTTATTTGGGCACAGATTCTCCGATGGGCAGAGTGGATTACACCAAAGTAAAAGCCTTTGACCGACTCAAACTTGACCCCAACATGCACATTAGTGAATCTGAAGATCTGAGTGGCGAGATGGAAGCAGCGCTGTCATTGTTGCTGTAAACAAAATAGCGAACTCGGCAATAGTAATCACACAGCAGAAAAACAACCCAACCGAAATGTAATAAAAATACGGGCAGGCGGCCTAAACCACTTGCCCGTCATTCTCTTTTTTGTGTTGCAATATCGCTCAAGCGCGCGCTGCATCCGAACGGAGAAACAAATACACCATCGCGATTAATGCCACCAAAACCAACAGTGATCCTCCACTCAGCAAAGGCTCCAGTTGTTCGCCGGAGGCAAATTTACCGTAAAGAAGAAATAACCCGGTGAGCATCGCAAACACACCAATTTGATGCAGATAAAATTGAATACGCGCCAACACACCATGCCCATTCGTCAGCCATAACTTATGGCAAAGCGCATAAATAAATGTCACTACAAATCCCAACAACATAATGTGTGCATGGGTAACCAACTGGCTATGGTTGTGGGTAGCCGCCATTACAATCCCCAACACAATTCCCAGCACCGCATAAATTAATCCTGTAATTGCAAATTTCCTATCCATTTTTGATCTCCACATTAACGACAACAATATCAAGCTTCCGCAAGAAGCTCTGTTTCTACCAACGCTTGATTCAGTTTTTTCCATTCACGCTCATTCATAAGCGGCCTTAGCATAGTTACCAACATAGTGACTACGCCTTCAGGTGCCGCTTCAGCAACCGAGGACAAAACTTCTACCCGTTCACTATGAGTAATGTTTGGCAACATTATCATCATTGATTGCAGATTCTCTTCCGGGGTTAATGATGTAACCAATCGTTGATGAATATCATGAATTTGTGCATCACTAAAATGCTCCCACAACAATTCAGCGTTGTAGGTTTCCTCTTGATTCATATACATAAAATTATCCGCAACAAACAGCGAAAAATCGGCATAGAATTTTAATAACGCATGTCTTCTACGCAGCGCAGGCAGTTTTTTAATCAGTGCGATATCTTCACGCAGCGTGGCGATTTCACGCTCATGTTGCACATGATCGCTTTCAGTTTGCAAAGGAGTTTTATGCAAAACATTTATCGCCGCATGAATAAATTGATTTTCATGCGCTAAGTGATCAAGACAAAACTGCAATAGATGTTCACAGGCATTCAGCTGTTGGGTAACCGCATCGGTATCAGTGTCATCAAGTCGCCCTAATTCCACTAAATGCTGGCAGAGACTGGCACGCAGCCCTTTATGGATCAGCGTATAAATATTATAACGGGGATTTTTCATCATTAACCTCAGGTTCCATTGAGTCACTATTCACTGTGGATAGTGGTTTAAGAAATGTGGATGTTTATTGCTATCAGGCAATGAAGCTACCTTAGCAAACCAACTGCCACCAATTTCCTAAATCATTCATAACAGTTTCCTAAAATTTCCCTAAATTGGGCCGCCAGAGTGCCTATATAGCGCAAGAGAATCTGTAATAATTTGTGTTTTTACGGAGGGATCGATTGAGCATGCTGACCAACAGGAATATGATCTTTGCGCTGGCAAAAACGCTTGCTGCAAACCCATGTCACTTGGCAACAATCGTCTTCACCCAACCTTACTATTCACTCAACATACCTATTCATCATTGCACCAGGATAGTCATAATTGGATAACCAGAAATGGATAGAGCTGACTTCAACAACAACATCCTCCACTGCCTATCCGAAGAGCAAGCCATATTTATTTGCTCTGGATTATCTATGACTGCAAGCTCACGTGACGGCCGTTTTATTCCCTCAATCAGCCGGGTGTTAGCCTGTGCGGTTAATGAATCGCGCAATCAGTTGCGTATTATTGTGGTGAAATCCCAAGCCTTGCAGTTATTGCTCGACATTAAAGCCAGCGCTGAAATTGCTGTCGTTTTTAGCCAACCATCGAGTCACAGGACACTGCAAATAAAAGGAAAAAATACGCATCAAAGTGAACTTCAGGATGGGGATATCAACTTGATTAATCAATCTATTCGGGGGTTTGCCGATAATCTGGCATCCATTGGTTACCCACGCGAATTCGCCCATGCCTTTCATCACTACTCGCCCGATGATTTGGCTGCTATCAGTTTTACGCCCGCCGCATTATTTGAACAAAGCCCAGGCCCTGATGCGGGCAAAGCCCTGGCGTTTGGCTCATGATAAGGCTCGATCAAATCCGGATATGTCTGGAGGGGCTATTACCTTCCATGCTCGCTACTTGCGGTGCGGATGGCACTCCAAATATTACCTATGTATCGCAAGTACACTACGTTAATCCGAATCATGTCGCACTGACATTTCAATTTTTTAATAAGACGCGGCAAAATATTTTAGCCAACCCACAGGCAACCCTGTTGGTGATTGATTTACAAACCGCCGCAATGTATCGCCTCGCCCTGCTCTATCGCCACACAGAAACATCCGGCCCGTTGTTTGAAAGTATGAAAGCCCGCCTTGCTGGGATCGCCAGCAGTTCAGGAATGGAAAATGTATTCCATCTGCAAGGCGCGGATGTCTATCAAGTAATGGATATAGAAGCCGTTGCCGGGATGCAAAAACCGGTGGTACCCCAGGCTCGCCAATCACAACTTTATTTACGCGAAGCATTTTGCGCGATGAGCCGCGCACAGGACATGGCCGAATTATTTGAATGCTGCATGAATTCACTTTCGCAACAATTGCAAATCGAATACGCCATGCTCTTGTTGTCCGATGAAACAGGAAAAAAACTGTACACGTTGGACACGCGCGGTTACTCACAATCAGGAATAGGCGCAGAAGTGCCAATAGGTTATGGAATCATAGGTACAGCGGCGCAATATCGCACACCCATCCGGATTACACATGTTGCGATGGAATACACCTATGTACAAGCAATGCGTGATTACTTACAACACGAGCAAGACACAACGGGGCTGGAAACACACATTCCTTTTCCCGGATTAACATTACCGCGCAGCCAGCTTGCCATGCCGATTTTGGATAAAGACAAGTTGCTGGGGATTATCTACGCGGAGAGCCCTAAAGACGAATTTTTTCACTACGAACATGAAGATATGCTCGCCTGTCTCGCCTTGTTTTTAGGCCAGATGATCGTAAAGCTACAAGCATCTGAATGCTTGAATATTTATCGTGGGGATTTTGAAAAATCTATTCCCGACAAAAAAATTGATGCCGCATCTACAAAAGAATCCAATCAGATGCACATACGCCCGCAAGCACCGGTATTGATCCGTTACTACCGACAAAACCACAGCATTTTTCTTGATCAGGATTATTTAATAAAAGGGATTGCAGGTGCCATTTTATGGCGTTTATTACAGTTGCATACCAATGAAGGGCGCTGTCATTTTAGTAATCGTGAGTTGCGTCTTGACCCACATTTAAAATTACCTGACATTGATGACAATCTTGAAGCGCGATTAATTTTATTGCGCCGCCGTTTGGAAGAGCGCTGCAGTTTTATGCGTTTAGAAAAATCCGGGCGCGGTGCTTTCACGCTGAACCTGAACACACCGCTTACCCTGATTGAAATAGATAGTCTTTAAATTTCCCGCACCCAAACATCACAGTGATGTAGGTAATGTTTTCTCTTTCAGCAATGTTTGTAAAAACGTGTGATGAGCCTGTTGGTTATGCTCGCCCGAATAAGGCAACAGAATCCAGGTTTCACTTGCCGACATGGTTTCTTGTGGTTTGAGTGTTTTATAAGGGGCATGCACTTCCAGCTCCAATAAACCCTGCTCAGGCCGCTCGTTTAAAAACTCCTGATACAACTCCACCTGCCCTTGCTCTGGATGAATTGCGCTTTTAGGTTGTAATGCAAAAGTAATCAACAACACCTGTTGGTCACGGAATGCAGCCAACCAGCCTTGTGAAGGTTGGATAAACACTTTCCCTTTACGGCCTTGCTGTTCAGACGCGTCATTTTTTAATGAAAAAAATCCATCGCGGTAATCGTGCGCCAAGCGGCCATAGGTTTCATCGGTAAAATGTTCAACCCGCACATCCTCAAGACTGGCAACCGGAACATAGACAAAAGTGCTATGGGGAACGCGTGTGTTGAACCAGATATCCCACGCCACTTGAGTATTGCGGATATTTTTGGCGCTCACATTTAATTGCAGCTGATTAGGTTTTCCATCGACTAACGCAAATTGTTTTTGAAAGGACACCCCCGAAACCGGACTATTGGAACCCAGCATGGTGACTTGTTGTGCTGTCTGTTCCAATAATTGATTTTTAGCCAACACCAAATAAGGATCGGGCGGCCATATTGCTTTTGCTGTGCGCCGTTCATCATTCAGTAATTGATGCTGCCACCACTGGCTCTGCGGCCCAACCCATACTTCGTGCCCCATATAACCAATGTTATAAGACTTGGGCGATACAGGTGGATTGGGCATTGTTTTCACAGCATCACCCACAAGCAAAAAATTGGGTTGCCCTTGCAGGTTAACAGACAACACACGGCCACCAATGTCCGGTGTTATTTCTGCCGCAATCGTATTATTACCCAGCGTAATGCGGGTTACTTCAGCATCTTGCGCTGCAATTGCAACATCACATACAGGTAAAGAGAACGACATAAATAAAATCATCCTTTGCAAAAAAGTGTTGGCTTTAGTCATGTTTGATCTCTTCTGGATTTTTCAGGATTGTTGTATTTGTCGGAATTGTTGTCAGGCTATTCACAGCAAAAAACCTATGAATTAAAGCAACGGTTTTGAATTTAAAATCTGTAACATCTGTTGTAAATGCACAGAACATTCATACCCCAAAGGAGTCAAGTAACCGCCGTCAATCTGGCTGATCAATTGTTTTTCATACAAACGGCGTGTGGCATTAATGGTATCGGGTGAGGCATCGGAGTGAACTTTTAAACCAGACTGGTTGGTGCTGGTATCAAACATACGCAGGACTTGCATCTCGGCAACGATTTCAGGTGAGAGTGGCATTTTGTTGCTCCATTATTATTGATTGATAAAAAGTTATTGGTAAATAAAAAGTGATTAATGAGTAGCAGGCTATTTGTAATCAACTATTAATGACGATCAACATGATTGGCTAAGGAAAACGTTTCGCACTTCATCAGCAATAATAGCAGCTCCCTGCTCTACTGTAGTTGCATCCTGACAATAGGTCACGCGGATACACTCATGCTTGTGCTGCCAATCATCTGCAAGCCCGGGAAAGAAATGATGACCAGACACCACTAATACACCGCGCGCTTTTAAGCGTTGATATAGCTCTTCGCTGCTAATCGGTAGCCCCTTAAACCACAACCATAAAAAAATCGCCCCTTCGGGTTTGTGGATATAACACGGCAAATCACCCGAGTGCTGCTTAAAGGTGGCCACAGCATGTTCCATGCGTGCGCGATAAAACGGCGCGACGATTGTGCGCCCTAGCTGCAAAATTTTTCCATCTTCCAACAAATGCCGCGCGATCGCAGGTCCGAAATTTCCGGTCGCCAAACTTAAAATCGTATTGGCCTTGGCAAAGGCATCAATAATCTCCGGGGCTGCAATCACAATACCTGTGCGCGCACCGGGCAACCCCAGCTTGGACAAGCTCAATACCAAAATCGTATTGTCATTCCAGTGGGGCTGCGCATCAGTAAACAGGATATTGGGGAAAGGTGTGCCGTAAGCACCATCAACAATAAATGGAATCTTGTGCTCACGTGCCAAGGTGTCCAGTTTAAGTAATTCATCATCACTGATGACATTGCCCGTGGGGTTAGTGGGGCGGGATACACACAGCGCACCAGTTTCCGAGGTGATTGTTAGTTGCGAAAAATCCACATGGTATTTGAAAAAACCATTAGGCAACATTTCAATACTGGGGCGGGTGGCGGTAAAAAAATCGGGATGGATCCCCTGATCGCTATAGCCCAAGTATTCCGGCGTGAGCGGCAGTTGGATGCGTTTGATACTGCCGTCGGGATATTCCCCCGCAAACAAATTAAACAGCACAAAAAAAGCCGATTGGCTGCCGTTGGCCAACGCAATATTCGCGCGCGCAATTGGCCAACCATATTCATTGGCCAATAACCCTGCCAGTGAATCCAATAATTGCGCATCGCCCTGAGGGGGCTGATAAAGCCCTAGCAATTGATGGGTTTCCTGCGGGCTCGCAAGCGTTGCACGCAAGGCATCTTCAAATACCTGCTCCATCGCCGGGATGCGTGCCGGATTGCCGCCGCCCATAAAAATCATATCGGGATTCACCCGCAGGGCTTCGCCTAAATCGTCCATCAGCGAGACAATCCCCGCATCTGAACAGAGTTTTTTACCAAAGCGGGATAACTGAAACGAGGGCGATTGCGGAACAGAAGACGATTGCATGGAAGAAAACCAGATTGTGGAGGCGAGTAGCCAAGGGCGCGCAATCTAGCGGGTACAACAACAAAACACTAGCGCGATTAAATCAGGCCAAACTTTTTCAGGGTTTCGGATAACTTCTCAGGGTTGACCGGCTTCTGGATAAAATCTATCGCGCCCAATTGGGTAACACGGGTATGGGCGGTTGGTTGGATATCACCGGAAATAACAATAATCATCGCATCAAGACCTTCTGCCTTGACCGCTTCAAGTACCTGGTAACCATCCATCTCGGGCATCGTCAGATCGAGAAATACCATTTCACCCTTGCCTTCACGGATAGCCTGCAACCCCTCGGCACCGTTGGTAGCGAAGGTGATGTCGACATCCCAACCTTCTGGCAAGGAGCGCGCGACTTGTTTGCGCGCCATCATAGAATCATCACAAATGAGCAGTGGTGTCGCCATGAAAACACATTATTCTCAGTAATGGACGCAAACCGCATCCGTTAATCATAGTTATCGATGAGTATAGTCAGGGTTTTTGTGCCAAGAAGTTTTTTTACCCTCCTTTGCGCTGATTTATTCATTTATTCGATGGCACTACTACAACAGATCAAATTTTAACCCCGGAGGATTCTGCTGTTTCACGGCGTTCAACAGACTCGAATAGATCACTTACCTTGCGATCCAGTATCGCTGCCTGGGAGCTGTCAACCTGACCCAGCAAATCAGCCGCCTCTTTACCCCAGGGTAACTTGGCCATATGGGTGCGCTCTTGCGGTAATTGATGCGGCAAACCAAGGGTGTCAGCAAGTTGCTGGATGGTCAGGTGGTCAAGGTTCTTACTGAGCAGATAGTGACCTTGATAGTTGGCGCTGATGATCCGGTGTTGTACCAAGGCATCGCGGATGCGCAACCATTGTTCTGCCGCCAACCCCTGATGTAATAGCTCGCGTTCAGGAACCGCAGTACCGCTGAGTGATGCACTGTAACAGCGCCACAACACCAGAAGGCTCGCGAGCAAGTCGGGATAATTGCGATCCCTCAAGTCTATTTGATGGGCACTGATGGTATGGACAAACACCGCTCCGCCCAACACCACAGTCCAGATCAGATTGACCCACAGCATAAACAGAGGCAGTGCAGCAAAAGCGCCATACACCAGCGTGAAAGATGAATGCCCCACAATCCAGCTAAATGCCGCTTTCAGCCCCTGAAACCCCACCGTTGTCACTAAGCCCCCCAACAACGCATGACGGATTGGCACTTTGCAGTTGGGTACAGCGGCAAATAACAACGTAAACGCAGCACAGGTCAGGAGCCAGGGGGCTAGCTGGAAAACCCATTCAAAAACGCCAAGGCTGTCATATGTCCCTACCAACAACCTGAAAGACGTCAGATAGGTGCTCATTGCCAATGCCGCCCCCAGTAACAGAGGTCCCAGGCTTAAGATCGCCCAATAGAGTAAAAAGTTGGCGACCCCTCTTCGCCCGCGTGCCACCCCCCAGATAGAGTTAAAGTTTTGCTCAATATTTTTGAGCATCAAATAAGCCGACACTAGCAAAAACAAGAGTCCGAACAGGGTAAGCTGACGTGCCTGCGCCGAAAATTCGGTCAGATAGCGGCCCAACTCCTGTTCACTATTGGGCAAAAAGTGCTGGAACAAAAGTGATTGGAGTTCGCCGCCCAGATTTTGGAAAGCCGGGATGATCGAGAACATGGAATAAGTCACGGTCATCATAGGGACAGTCGCAAAGAGCGTGACATACGTGAGCGATGCTGCACTTTTTTGGCAAGACTTGGCTTGATATTGCCGTACCATCAGACAAAAAAATCCGCGCAACCAACGGTAATATCGGCGCACGTAATCATGGATGGACGAGAGGCGAATACGCGACAGGGGCATAACGTTAAATCCTTAAACCAAGTCGGGGCGCAACCGTTATAATCGGCCGCAAACATTAAAGATACAAATAGAGACACCTATGATTACACTTTATCACAACCCCCGCTGCTCAAAATCACGCGAGGCATTGGCCTTGTTGCGCGAGCATGGGCACGAGCCCGATATTGTCCTGTATTTGGAAACACCACCCACCAGCAAAACATTAAAAGCGTTGCTGGCCACACTGGGAATCAGTGCGCGCGATTTATTGCGCAAAGGGGAAGAGGTTTACAAAACATTGAACCTTGCAGATGAGTCACTCAGTGAAGCCGCGTTAATCAAGGCAATGGTAGAAAATCCGAAATTGATTGAGCGGCCAATTGCGGTCAATGGCGATAAAGCAGTGATCGGACGTCCGCCCGAAAACGTTTTACACATTATTAATAGTAAGCATTAATTGTCACTCTGATCGGTATGCGAGACCGTCTGCGGCATGGATGCCGCAGTCGAGCCTACATGGATGTATTCACGGCGTGTCTCGCATACCGATCAGAGTGATGATTGATGCTTATCAAATTGAATGAACGATATTTCTATGACACCTTATATTTTAATTTTGTATTACAGCCGCAATGGTTCCACCTTTGAAATGGCCAAACAGATTGCCCGCGGTGTGGAGCAAGTCACTGGTATTGAAGCGCGTTTGCGCACAGTTCCAGCGGTGTCCCCGGTTACCGAAGCGACTGAGCCTGCAATCCCTACCAGCGGCGCACTCTATTGCACCGAAGACGATCTAAAACATTGCGCAGGTTTGATTCTTGGCAGCCCTACGCGCTTTGGCAATATGGCTGCACCGATGAAATATTTTCTCGATGGCACCAGCGGCATTTGGTTAAACGGCAATTTAATCAATAAACCTGCAGCGGTATTCACATCTACTTCAACACTGCACGGAGGACAAGAATCCACACTGCTTTCCATGATGTTGCCGTTATTGCATCAGGGTATGGTGATCGCCGGAATTCCCTATAGCGAGCCCGCTGTCAGCAGTACTCGCACAGGAGGCACGCCGTATGGCGCATCCCATCTAGCCAGCGGTGATACCCCAAACAAACTGAGCAACGACGAAATTGCACTTTGCCAGGCATTGGGTAAACGTGTCGCAACCCTTGCCCTGCAACTGCATTCTTAATTTATTCACAAGGTTTCTTTATGACTCACACACCTGAACATGATGATCAACAACTCAACGAAAAACCCAAAAAAGTGATTGTCATTACCGATGAAGATGCAGTGGTACTGAAAAAGAAATTGCGCACAGGAAAAGCAGTCACACTGTTTAGCTTCGCAGGTCTGTTAATTATTTTTACACTGCTCAACCTTACCAGCGAAAAAAGCAATTTTGTTTTCTGGTTGTTTCAAATGTTTCCGCTGCTGATTTTTATCCCGCTGCTGCGCAAACCAACCCATCGCACTTATAGCTGGCTGTGTTTTGTGTCGCTCATGTATTTCGTCGGAATTATTCCGTTACTAATGGGCAGCTGGAGCCTTTCCTATTGGTTGATTACCTTATTAGTGTGTAGCTTATTCATCGGCGCAATGATGACAAGCCGCTGGCTGCAATATTGGAATTATTATCTATCAATCAAACAAGCGTAATTTTTTTGGTGTGACTTTTTAGCATGAATTTTTAGTGTGATTTTTAGTGTAAACGTTAGACATTATGTTTAACGAATATAGCATCCATAGGTTATTGAGCCGTCATTCTTTAAAAGGAAAATAGTGTGTCTGTAAATCACTACGAACCGCCCACAGCATCTTCACCAACCACGTCCAGTGGCACCCCACATATGCGCCCCAACGTCCAGGCTTCCGGTAAAAAGCCGGGAGCATTCCGGCGTTTTTTCAGCGGCATGGGCGCGGGCATCACCTGGTTGCGCAACACGCTGTTGAATACTCTATTTATTATCGTGCTGATTATTTTCATTGCCGCTATCAGCTCAAGTGCTCCACCACCGCTACCGGACAGTTTTGCATTGCGTGTTGCACCAACAGGCCTGCTGGTTGACCAACGCAGTTATATCGACCCTGCCAGTATTTTGTTATCTGATGACGATCCGGAAGAAGCCGAAACCCGAGTAAGTGATCTTGTCGAGGCAATCAACAAAGCATCGACTGACAAGCGCGTCACCATGATCGTGTTGGAACCTGGCCGCCTGCTCGGTGGCGGCATCAGCAAGATGAATGAAATTGGCCAAGCCCTGGAAAATTTTAAACACGCCGGAAAAAAAATTATTGCCGTTAGCGATCATTATTCACAAGACCAATATTATCTGGCCAGCTTCGCGGACGAAATTTATTTACACAATATGGGAATGGTTGAAATTACCGGTTACAGCCGTTACATGAATTACTACAAAACCGCGCTGGATAAATTGGGGGTAACTATTCACGCGTTCCGTTCGGGTAAATATAAAGACTATCTGGAACCTTACTTGCGCGACGATATGTCTGCCGAATCGCGCGAGCACAATGCGCAATGGATCAATGAATTGTGGTCTGGCTATGCCCAAAAAATTGAGAGCCTGCGCCGCTTGCCGCCGGGCAGCATTAACGATTATGTGAATAACGCCGATGCCCATTTGGCACTCACTGCAGGCGACAGCGCCAAACTCGCATTAGAAAAAGCATTGGTGGATAAAGTGGCATCGCGTCAGGAAATGGAACAAGCCCTGATAGATACCGCAGGCAAAAGCAGCGAAGGCAATTGGTATAACGGTGTAGGCGTCAAAAGTTATTTAGCCAACATCCGCAAAATGCCCTCACTGGAACCGAATAAAATTGCCGTTGTTGTTGCATCCGGCGCGATTGTGGATGGTCATCAACCCGATGGCAGTATCGGCAGTGAAAGCATGTTGGAGCTGCTGCGTCAGGTGAAGGATGACAAAGCCGTAAAAGCATTGGTTATTCGTATTGATTCCGGTGGCGGTAGCGCATTTGCGTCTGAAATTATCCGCTCGGAAATTATTGCCTTACGTGAAAAAAATATTCCTATTTATATTTCCATGGGAGCGGTGGCTGCATCCGGCGGTTATTGGATTGCAACAGCAGGCGATAAAATTTGGGCGCAACCGACCACTATCACCGGTTCAATCGGTGTATTCGGTGCATTCCCGACATTGGAAAAATCGCTGGAAAAAATCGGCGTTTATACCGATGGAGTCGGCACCACTGAATTGGCGGGTACGCTAAGGCTGGATCGCCCACTGACGGAAAAAGCCAGCAAAGTGGTACAACTGGGCGTCGATAATATTTATCAACGTTTTATTACACTCGTCGCTGATGCACGCAATCAGGAAGTTGATGCGATAGATGCAATTGCACAAGGCCATGTCTGGACGGGAAACAAAGCCAAAGAAATTGGTTTGGTGGACGAATTGGGTACGCTCAATGATGTCATTACCGCCATTGCGCAAGCAGCGAACCTCAGCAGCTACTCGGTAGAGTTTGTGCATCGCCCACTTTCCCCCAAAGAAGAATTTTTGCGCTCGCTGACGGAAAGCCAAGCTGGCAGCCTGATGCCACAATCTTTTCTGGAAAGTTTTTCATCTCTGCAATTATTGAACACACTGACTCCAGCATTAAAGCCACTCAGTGACCTGCAAAAAATGAATGATCCGCAAGGTATTTATGTGCAGTGTTTGGATTGCGTAGCGCCTTGATTTTGTTTTCAAGAGATTATCGATTCAATGGATTTGGTTACGTTAGTCAGCTTATTAAATGCCAGTGTACTGTCAGTCGCGATACTGGGGTGCTTGATGTTTATCATCACACCCGCGTATCGCGGTGTGTGCATACTGCTGGGGTTGGTAATCCTGGCAACACTCACGAACATACTTGAAGATTTACACATCTCACGTGAGCTGCACTTAATTTCACCCGTTTTCATGCTGGGTTATGGTCCGGCTTTTTATCTTGCGGCCAAGCGCTTGATTATCGGGCCTGTAGATTACCGGTCAGCCCTGCATTTCTTGCCGATGTTATTGGCACTCCCCTTCACCGATCATCCGCAAACGATTATCGCGCTGGGCACACTCTGGCGTATGGTTTATGCGCTTCTCACATTGCAACTGATTATTGGATTTAACCGGCAGCTGTCCATGCAGCGCTCGGACGCGAACGAAGTATCATTGACCTGGCTCGGCTGGTTAGTTGGGGTATCAACGCTGTTTAGTGCACTGGATCTGTTCAGGCTTAATTTCCAACCTGAGTTAGGCGCACACCTGAATATGATCGGCTATGCAACGAGCCTGTTTATTTTTTTAATGGTTTTATTCTCGTTGATACTTATCCTGAACCACCGCCGTGTAGGATTGGAGACTATCGCCAGTTCCATTGCCCTTCCCTCAACAATCATTACCTCCGCCTCATCCGGGGATGAAGCAAAAGAACGCGCAGAATCAGCTGCAGATTACCAACCGCTTTTTGCCATTCTTGATAATGAAGTCCGTACACAAAATTGGTATACCCACCCCCGCATAACCTTGAACCAGCTTTCCGATTTATCGGGTTTGTCTACGCGGGATATTTCCAGAAGTATTAATTTAGTCGCGCAGATGTCATTCAATGATTACATCAATCAACATCGTGTTGAACACATTAAACGCAGCTTAGCCGGGCATGCCAAGGATTATAAAATCAACCTTACCGATCTTGCCCTTGCTGCCGGGTTCAGCTCAAAAGCCACGTTTAATCAGGCGTTCAAAAAAGCCACAGGCATGACACCCAGCGAATATCGCGGTGTGCAACAAACCCAACACGTCCAGAATCAGGATTCTGACCGTTTAATATCAAGGAAATAGACGAGTTCAACTGACATTTCTGAAAAAGTGCTTCCACCTAACAACGAGGAAGCACTCATGAAAATATCCATTCTCTTTATCACGCTTTGCCTTTCTGCAATCGCCAGTTACTCCTTACCTGCACATGCGACTAGCACAGAAAAAAATACCAATACGCCGCTGTACATCGACAATATTAATATTGTTGATGTCACTACCGGAAAAGTTTTAAAGAACCGCCAACTGAAAATCCGCAAAGGCAAGATCATCGCTATTAACGCAGCTCAAACGCCTATTACGGACGGAAGCCATGAATATCTGGATGGTAAAGGGCACTACGCCATGCCAGGGTTAATTGATATGCATGCCCATGCTTATGACTCTGCCGCATTTGTTATTGCCCTCTCCCACGGAGTCACCCATTTACGGCTTATGAATGGCGTGCAGGAACATTTACTCTGGCGTAAAGAATTGGAAAATGGCAGCAGGGTTGGCAGCACTATTACCGTCAGCAGCCCGATTATTTCCGGCTTTACAGATGCGCACATGCATTACTCCGCTCAAACACCAGCAGATGCCATAACTGCCGTCACAACAGCCAAACAACTGGGTTACGATCTTATAAAAGCCTACGGCAATTTAACGGCTGAGGTGCTGAGGGCATTATTGCTTGAAGCAAAAAAGCAGAACATTCCAGTTGCCAAACATGGTCCTCACCCTGTGGTGGATATGAACTGGAATGAATTGAAAGGATTGCAATCACTGGAGCACGTTGAAGATATTTACCAAGGGCCGCTGAATTACCAAAATGATCAAAAAGCATTGGATGAAACAATCGCTACACTAAAAACACTCAACACACCGGTTACTCCTACGCTGAATATCTACTGGCAACTAACCCAAATCAGCGATCAAAAACAGACTTTTATTGATACTTTGCCAGAAGGTTATATTTCCCCTTTGATTGAGTTGCAGGAAAAACACAATCAACTAAAACGCTGGATCAATAGCCCGCTAGAGATGGCCTTGCACAATAAAAAAACACTGGCGTTTTTGCAGGAAATTACCCTGCAATTATATAAAGCAAATATCACGCTTCTGGTCGGTTCGGATTCTGGTGTGTTGTTATCGCCACACGGACTTGCCACCCATAAAGAAATGGAATTAATGCATCAGGCAGGCCTACCTATTCTTGAAGTGTTGCGCGCAGCAACGATCAATCCTGCCAAAGCACTGGAAAAAGAATCACAATTGGGAAAAATCGCCGTGGGCTATAACGCTGATTTAATTTTGTCAGAACACAACCCACTGGACACATTGGCAACACTTAAAAACCCGGTGTGGGTTGTCAAACAGGGCCGTATTTTTTCCAAAACCGAATTAGAAACGTTACGGCAACACGCGATTAACGAACGCAGCCTGTGGCAAGAAATGCGCATACTATTAAATGCAGGCATAAGTACAGGTGTAAGCACAGGTACAAACACAGGTACATGCACCTGTATAAGTGCCGATAAATAATTGTCCGTTACTGGCAGCCCTCCATGCTGGCAATCCAGGCTTCAATGATTGCCACACCCTCTTCGTCAACCAAATGCGATCCCAGCGGAGGCATTTGGTTTTGGTCACGCACTTTAATGCGTGCCAGTAACACAGAACGTGCAGGTTCACCCGGCATGATGAGCTGTGCATTACTAATCCCCATATCTCCTGCAGCGGGTGGCACATGACAAGTTTGTGTCGCGGACAATGCAGTCATAAAACGTAAATCGATATTTACCGGAGTTGGGCCTGATGGGCGGTGGCAATTGCTGCAGTTGCTGTGCAAATAACTTCGTGCACGCTGTGCAATGCTTGCTGTGGTGTCTGTTGGTGAGATTAAGGCTTGTGCTTTTTGTTGTGAGGTGATGACATTGGTAAATAATTGAATATGCGAAAGCGTATCCAATTGGTTGGCATTAACACCGGTTGCTGAATACACCATTGAATTATTCAACTGTAACGTTTCCAACCCCAATACAAAATTGGCGGCTTGGGTATGGCAGGTCAGGCATTGGCCTGCACTGGGATATTGCCAGACAATACCCTCAATATTTTTTTCTTTGGCGTCACTTAATAAAACCGCATCGGTTTGGTCATCGCGCCATTCATAACTAAATCCTTGCCACCCTAATTCTCCCTGCGCAAACAAACGGGTTTCAATTAATTTGTTGCCCAATTTGAAATGCTTCATTAACACACTGCCAACCGGAAATAAAAAATCACCGTCATTGTTCACATTAATGCGGGTATTGTTGGGCAAGGATAAATAGCGTTCTTTTTCAGCGGAGTCTGACCAAAAAGGCACTTGCACTGTGTAAGGAATCATTCCCGCTGCAGGCAATCGCGGATTGTTGGCGTTAACACAACCGGTTTGCGATAAATTTCTAGCCATACTTCCCGGCTGCATAACACCACCGGTCATCTGCATTTTTACGATTTGGGTTCCTGCACCTGATTGACCCAGCGCATACAATTCTCCTGCATTATCCTGCGCGAACGACACTACACCCGCAGGTGCATTATCATGCTCATTCACACTCAGACTGCCATCATTATTGCGCGCGATGGATTGGGTTGTATTACGACAATAATCCGTGAAGAAATAGTTGCCGTAGGCGGCAGGATACTGTGTACCGCGATACACATAACCACCAATGACCGAACAAACACCGGTGTTGTGGCTGATCGATAATACGGGTTTGATTTTATTTGCCGTTGAACAATTAGGCCGGCCGGCGTAGCAGTGATCGCCCTCCATATCACCCCAGCCATAATTTCCTGCCCGTGTCACAAGATTGATTTCTTCCCAGTCTCCCTGACCCACATCGCCAACCCATAATTCATTTGTCAGGCTATCAAAACCAAAACGCCAAGGATTGCGCAAACCATAAGCCCAAATTTCCGGAGCACTACCCTCGGCAAAAGGGTTATCCGGAGGAATAGCATAGTTGCGCCCATCGCTGGAATTATTCACATCAATGCGCAATATTTTGCCGAGCAAATTATTCAAGTTCTGGCCATTTTGTTGTGGATCGCCACCACTTCCTCCATCACCGGAAGCAATATACAAATAACCATCATGACCAAACGCAATGTGGCCACCATTATGGTTGGCGTAAGGTTGGTTAAAACGCAGCAAAATAATTTCTGATCCGCGCTCGATCATGCCATTTTGCAATACAGTAAAACGTGAAATGCGCGTCTCTTGATTATTGTTGTTATTGCGGCCGATGTAATTGAAATACACATAAGGCTTGCTGGCGAATTGCGGATGAAATGCAATTCCCAGCAAACCGGTTTCACCGCCGGAAAAATCCACACGGTCTTCAATATTTAACACTTCTGTTAATGCATTCGCCGCTGGATTATTGGCAAAACGCACCACCCTTCCCGACTGACGTGTCGCATACCAATAATTGTCATCACCGGGAATTTGAATAATATTGGTAGCGCTCTGGATATTCGGTAACGAAGGGAATGCGGCCTGCCATTGAAGATCGCCCGCTGTACCGGTATGGACTGGCGCAGGAGCGATGCAGGTTGTATTCGATGGGCGCTGTAACAAACCCGATACAACACTGGCTGAAGATGAATTTATTGTGGATGCTACAGCAGATGAAGCAGCCAAACTGGCAGAGGGATTCGCCGATGATGGAGATGTTTTACCGCCTGAACTGCCACCACCGCCACAGGAAATCAGCAATAGTAAATTGGAAATAACCAATAACGCTTTTACGCAATTTTCCATGGCAATCACCTCATGAAGCAACACCAATGAACAACATTCCGCTGCATGATCCTGCGTGATGGTTTACTTTTTTGGATCATTACGCGCGAAATAAAAGCCAAGCGGAAATAGCCTATAACCTCAATCGTTTTCTTTCTGTGGTAAACCTCTCATAAAAAAGGCGGCCAATTGGCCGCCTCTTTCTTTTCATAATTATCACACTAGCATCGTGATTATCGTGTTGCCCAAGCGCGATCACCGGGCTTGTACGCCAGTTCACCATCGAAACGCCCCGGTATGGGTACGTAACGCAATACCTGCGTGCCCCCCACTTCCGAGGTAAAGAATCCAAACAAAGTTAATTGTTTGATCATGGTGAAGTAATGAACGCCGCCCGATGCAACACTTGCGCGCGCTTCGCGATCAAGTGTGTTGATAAATGCCTCGCGTTCTGACTGCTCAAGTGCAGCAAAGTTACGCTTGTAGGTGGCACTGCAGGCTTCTTCAAATGTGACCAAGCCTTTATGAAAAACGGCCTGCTCATCCAGCGTGTAACAATCGCTAACATACACACTCATAAACTCGCCAACTTTTGCATCTTTTGCGCCGGGTGTTTCAGTGCGCGGCAAAATGGTTTCAGCAATTTCATCGAGCAACGCGATATTGTTGGGAGAAAAAACCAGTGATGATTTCGGCTGTGATGCACAACCACTTAACATGGATACTGCAGCTCCACCAATCATGGCAGTACCAGTGCTGGCGGCAATCAGTTTTAATAATTCGCGGCGATTCATTTCAGATTCCCCTTTTTCAATTCTTTTACCGCATGATCTACCGCGCGTGCAGTGAGCGCCATATAGGTCAGCGATGGGTTTACACAGGATGCCGATGTCATACAGGCACCGTCGGTGACAAATACGTTAGGCGCATCCCACACCTGATTGTATTGATTGAGCACTGATGTTTTTGGATCGCGCCCCATACGCGCTGTACCCATTTCATGAATGCCCATACCTGGTGAATAACCCCAATCACCACCGCGCACATTTTTAACCCCGGCGGCTTCAAGCATATCCACCGCGTCTTGCATCATATCTTTACGCATCGCCAATTCGTTTTCACGAATTTCAACGTCCATCGCCAATACCGGTAAACCCCACTTGTCTTTGGTATTGCGGTCAAGATAAATACGGTTATCGTGGTGCGGCAACATTTCGCCAAACGCGGTCATACCAATTGTCCATGCACCTGGCTCGGCAAGGGCATTTTTAAAATCGGCACCCACCCCCATTTCAGCAACATCGCGATTCCAATCCTGACGGCTCGCTGCACCTTGATAACCAAAGCCACGCACATAATTGCGTTTTTCATCATCAAGATTGCGGAAACGTGGAATATAAAAACCGGCGGGGCGACGGCCGAAATAATATTTATCTTCGTAACCTTCAACCACACCACCCGCACCAACACGGAAGTGGTGATCCATAACGTTATGGCCCAACTCGCCACTGCTGCTACCCAAACCGCCATCCCATATATCGGTAGCTGAATTCATTAAAATCCAGGTCGAGTTAAAACTGGATGCATTCAGGAAAACAACATTCGCAGTAAATTCATAAGTTTGGTTGGTTTCTGCATCAATCACTTCAACACCGCGCGCACGTTTTTTATCTTTGTCGTACAGAACCTGACTGACAATAGAGAATGGGCGCAACGTGAGATTGCCGGTTTTCATCGCCGCAGGCAGCGTAGACGATTGCGTACTGAAATACGCACCAAACGGGCAACCCAACCAGCACTTATTGCGGTACTGGCAATTCACCCTGCCCTGCTCCGGCTTTGGCTGGGTGATATTCGCGGTGCGGCTGTTGATCATTAATCGCTTGCCGCTGTAAGCTTTTTTAATGCGCGCTGCGACATCTTTTTCTACGATATTAAGTTCGATAGGCGGTAAGAATTTTCCATCCGGCAGATGATCCAAACCTTCGAGCGACCCGGAAATACCGGCAAAACTTTCAACGTAATCGTACCAGGGCGCAAGATCCTGATAACGGATTGGCCAATCAACCGCGATACCTTCTTTTACGTTCGCTTCAAAATCGCGTTGACTAAAACGGTAACTTTGGCGGCCCCACAACAGCGAGCGGCCGCCAACGTGATAACCGCGATACCAGTCAAAACGTTTTTTCTCAATGTAGGGACTTTCTTGTTCGTTCGCCCACATGCCATTGGTTTCTTCATTCAATACAAAATCCCGCTGCAACACGGGATGATTGCGTTTCATTTCCTGAGTTGGACGGCCGCGGTGCGGATAGTCCCAAGGTTCTTTCTGGGCGTTCACATAATCTTTAATGTGTTCGATATTGCGCCCGCGTTCGAGCAGCAAAACTTTCAGGCCTTTTTCGGTGAGTTCTTTGGCAGCCCAACCGCCGCTAATGCCGGAGCCAACCACAATTGCATCAAAGTGTTGTGTAGCAGACATACATGTACCTCTGGATAAACGTACTTTTTATTGGGAATTAAATATCGCAAATGCGGATCGCCGCTTTCAGCGATTCAATTTTTTCGTTGTCCGTTGCGCGCCTGGGCATAAACTCTTGCGCGATATATCCTTTGAAGCCCGTTGCATGAATAGCGCGAACAATCGCGGGGTAATACAGTTCTTGTGAGTCATCAATTTCATTGCGGCCGGGAACACCTGCTGTATGGTAATGGCCGAAGTATTGATGATTATTTTGAATGGTGCGAATAATGTCGCCTTCGCTGATTTGCATGTGGTAAATGTCGTACAGCAATTTAAAGTTGGGTGAATCCAACCGCTTACAAAGTTCAATACCCCATGCAGAATTATCAGCAAAATAATCCGGGTGATCGACTTTGCTATTGAATAGCTCCATCTGCAACACCACACCGCGCTTTTCCGCTTGGGCAAGAATTTTTTTCAAGCCTTTTGTGGCGTGCTTTAATCCGTCTTCCGGATCGCGACCGCGCGCGTTACCGCTAAAACAAATCAGATTTTTATAACCCGCATCGCTGACCAGATCGATATGCTTGCGATAATTTTCAATCAAGGGTTTGTGAAATGTTGCATCGCCCCAACCGTCTTCCAAATTCAACTCCGCGCCGTTGCACATGGAAGAATCTACGCCGAGTTGTTTGAGGATATGCCACTCACTTGGCCCGACTAAATCAATTGCGGAAAAGCCCAACCGTTTTACGACCAGACAGAGTTCTGGCAAGGATAAAAAATGAAATGTCCAACGCGCTACCGAGTGATGGATATTGCCTTTCAAGGCAGTATCGGGTGCAGCGGATGAGGTGATTTCTGCTCCAAGCGCAGAAAGGCTGGAAAGCCCCAATGCACTTGCGACTGCGCCGCGCATAAGCGCACGGCGGTTAAGGGAATCATTCATGGCGGCTAACTCTATTTCTATGTTGTTTTTAGTAGTGGTTTTTAATAGCAGGGCACTGGCCATGCACGGCGCTCTCCAAGCCGATAATGAAGATTAGCCCGCACTTGTCTGGTGAGCCAGATGGTCAACGGATCTTTACCCTTTATGACAATAACCTGCAAAAAGCCGTAAAAGCGCTGTAAAAAACACAAATGGCTGATTGATATTCACGCTCGACAACAGTGCTTTTTTATAAGTAAAAAGCCAGCATACGCTGGCTTTTATTAAAATTGCGTCACACCAGTCACGGTCAATAACGTTTTGCCTGATCATCTACCACAAAAAACTCCATCAGCTCTTGCAGTTGGACTGCCTGATTACTCATTTCTTCTGCTGTTGCATTTAATTCTTCTGCTGCTGATGCGTTGACTTGGGTAGTTTGCGCAAGTTGGCTCACGGCAGAATTAATCTGCTCCAGACCTTGGGTTTGCTCAGAGGAAGCCGCACTGATTTCTTGAACCAGATCAGCAGTTTTGCGAATAGAGGGCAACATTTCATCGAGCAAGCTGCCCGCACGCTATTGACTGGATTCAACACCCAGGTGCGGATACAGAACGTCAATATGCCTCCCACAACCAGAATACTGACAACGCCGATGATGATCGCAATGGTGCGCATTTCAATTACCGCAGTCATCATACGTTCTGTCGGCACGCTCACACGAAACGACCAGGGCGTTGTGGTTTGGCCAACCACCACAGGCACTGAAATTTGATACGCATCTGCGTCCAAGTACTCATCAAATACATCGCACCCCCAACATTTTCCCTGCCTGAATGGCAGCGAGTAGTGACGGATCGTCCATCATTTGGCCTACGTTATCGGCCTTGGCGTCTCCTACATAAATGCCAGTGTTAGAAAGCAAGGTTGCATAACCTATTTCATAAGGATGAATCGAGCTGACCTCTTTTTGATAATCGGATAACGCAATATCCACACCGACAACACCCAGAAATTGGCCATCCACAATGACCGGGGCAACCACGGTGGTAATGAGCGTTTCCTTTCCACCTACCATGTAAAGATAAGGTTCAATCAAGGTCTCGGCACGGCTGTGCTTTGAAAGCAGGTAATAATCCCCCGCGCCTGGCTTGTCATAATCCACCAGTGCCTCTACCGCCAAACTACCCGTACCGCGATTCCAATAAGGGACATAACGGCCCGTCGCATCATGCGCTGTAGCATTCACATAATTTGCATCTTTACCATCGAACGCATTGGGCTCCCAACTGGTCCACACCGCCAGAAAATCCGGATTATTAGCCAGCACTTCACGCAACAATGCATCGGCCACTTTGCGGTCGGGATTGACGTTTCGCTGACCTGCCAAAGCTTGCGCCAGGGTGCGCGATGCATCCATTGCAATATCTAACCGCCCTTTCACTTTGTAAGCTTCGTGTTGGGCCAGCTCTTCAGCATATTCTGTCGCCAACTAGCGCTGCATATTGCTGGCTTGGGAATTGATGACCCACAGGGTAATCACATAACTCACTACGACCAACAAAATGATCGACATCATTTTGGTATTCAGGCTATTAAAGTTCACGATAACTCCTTGATGTACGCCCTTGGTGTGCGCTGAAAAAAACAATACAAAAACCTTATTGAGCAAGTGCATTTAAGAATAGCCCTGTTCTTAAAAACGCCAAGACGATGATGTAATAAATGCCTGAGTGTTTTTACCCAGATATAAAAAAGCCAGCACAAGGCTGGCTTTTGAAACAGCGATTGAAACAACGATTGAAAATTGCTTAAGGTTTCGGCGTTAACGCTTGAATAGCGGCCGATACATAAACCAAAGGCGCATTCCAGTTAATGGCAATTTCATTACTCGCATAGCTGCACCAATGATCTAAATAAGAAGTCGCCGCATGTTTGGATGGATAGAGAACGGAGCCGCAATCGCTTTGGTCTTGCTGCCCGGGTTGTGGACCGCCCGCCAGAAAACCGGGAATCGGTTCCGCAATACCATCGGCTTCAGATGGACGATGATGTGGGTGCAAAGTGGACTTATGGCCAAAACCGGTAACGAAAGACATATCCATCGCGTTGCGACCAAGCACGTAATCCAGCATCGCTTGTGCCGAATTCAAATACTCGCGTTTGCCATTTAACCGATAGGCTTGCACGAGCACCATTGCTTGACCCAAAGCAACTGAATTGCTACCCCATTTAAAATCTTTTTGCTGGAGCGTGACGCCGTAAGCTGAGCCCACCCACACCGACTGCAAATCTGTTGCAAGCGCATTAATGCGTGCCGCAATTAATTGTTGATCGGCAACTGCCGATAAATTCGCACGATGGTGTGCTAATGAAATCCAACCCAGGCTGCGCACATCACCCCAGGAAGGCACAGTGCTGGAAATGTCTGCAGGTTTCATCGCGGTGTAATACGTCTCTTTCTTGCTGGTGATATACAACTCGGCGGCAGCCCAGAAAAATTCATCGACAAGTTCACGGTCGCCATATTCGCCAGTCTTGATATCGTCTGGTTGTTTATAGATTACGGATGGATTAGCAACCGCCCACGCCCAGGCAGATTCCGCCGCAGCCAACATTTTTGCTGACATGCCCGGCAATTGTTTTTCATAGGGTGCCAACACACGGCTGGCAGCAGCCATTACCGCTGCAAAATCCAGTGCCGCTGCCGTGGTTTTTTGCACAACAAAGCGCTCGCTGGTTGCTTCATGCGGCATCACCACACCATCAAAACGTTTATTGGTGAGCTTGTGATAAACACCCCCGTCATGAGGATCTTGCATGCTCAACATCCACTCCAGATTCCACAGGGTTTCGTTAAGCACATCGGGAATCGCATCGCCACTCTCGGGAATATTTAAATGTTGCTGATTAAATATTTCCGGAAAGTGTTCGTATGCTGCCAGCAAGGAATAAGTCGCAATGCCGGAGTTAACAATGTATTTGTTGTAATCGCCTGCGTCATACCAACCTTTGGGGCTGGATATAACCGTTCCCGCAGGGCGCGTACTACTTGCAGCCGATGGATGAACCAGTACGTGAGTATCCGGATGCCCCAGCGGACGCGCATAAACACCAGCATGTTCGGGCAATAATGCGGCGCTATTGCGGTTAAAATAAAACGCTTTGATGCTTGCGGTATTTAATGCGCGATAAACATCGTCTGCAATCCGGAACGAAAACGAATCCGCAAGACCATCCACACGCACAACATATTCGCCCGGCATTTTCACACTGGAAAAATCAGCCCGTTTTACGCGCTCATCGGATGCATCCCAATAAGTTGCCGCACTCAATGTACCCGTATAAATTTCCGCATCTGTTGCAACATTGATGATGTGAAATTGCGTGGCGCTCACATCGGGAATCACTGCCCACTTGGCTGACTCCGGCAGAAAACCCAATTGATTAATCTTGATAGCTGCTACTGAGCTTACTGCAGAAGATGCAGCACTATTTGTTGTTGCAGCAGGATCTTTCGGCGTAGCGCAGCCAAACAAAAAACCTGATGCACAAACGAGCGCAAGTGCAGAAGTCAGGCGATGGGAAATAAAACCAGGCATGATGAAAACAGGCATTGAAGCTCTCCAGTGTAGTTGTTATTAATCTGGAGAGTCTGGAGATGAAGTAGCGCGAGATCAAATCGCTAATACTTTCTTTACAAAAGGAATAGTAAGTTTACGTTGTTCAGCAAGCGAGGCATGATCAAGCCTTGCCAATTGCCAAAACAGTTCATTGGTATCGCGCGGCAAGCGCTGGATAATGTACTGCGCTACCTCATCGCCCAATTCAAGACCGCGGGCACGGGCACGCATTTGCAGTGCTTGCTGTTTATCATCGTCGCCCAAGCTGTGCACCTGATAGGTCAGCCCCCATTGCAAGCGCGAACGTAAATCTTCCAAACTCAATGCCAATTCACGCGGGCTATGCTCTGCGGCGACTAATAATCGCCTACCCTGTTCGCGCAGTTGGTTGTATAAGTTAAAAATCGCGCGCTCCCAATCAGGGCGACCCGCGATAGAGGGCAAGCAATCCAGACACACTAAATCCAACGTATCCAACCCACTGAACAGTTCATCCGGCGCATAACCCACCATATCCCTCAATGGCAAATACTGAACCGATAAACCCCGGGATTGTGCTTCATGACAAGCGGCCTGCAGTAGATGGGTAAGCCCGCATCCGGGTGCCCCCCACAAATAAACAAATGCTTCGCCAGAACCCGTGAGCTGATCACGCAAGCCCTGCACTACCATTGCATTGTGGGTGTGGGCAGGCGCATAGAAATTGTCGAAGGTGGCGTCATCATTCAAATTGACGCCAAGCGATAATTGCTGGGGCAAACTCACCATAGATTACTTCTGCCAAACATAGATCAGTGGGTTTTCAACCGTACCGCCATAGACAGGTACCGGATTCGCTGTGGGCACCGCACCCGTATCAGGGTTCGGATTTATTGCGGATTGTGCATCACCTGTACCGGAAAACTGTTCATTCGCCAGCGCTTGATCCAACTCTGCCATCGCCGCGGCATCGATCCCGGTATCATCAGCTGTAGTTGCTGTAGTTGCTGTAGTCGCTGCAACTTCTGCGTTTGCCAGTGGATCAGTGATAGTTTCTGTTTGCAAAGGCGCCAACCGACGCCCCAGCGCCAGAGTGCTCATCAATAGTTTTACATCGCCTTCTGTCGTCAAGCGCACCAATAAACCTTCTGTATCTACCTGCATGACTTCCATGCGCTGCACTATCGCCAATTCATCCAGATACGCCTGCACCTGCTTGAATGCTGCAAAGCTGGTGATATTGCCAATACGCAACATAATCACTTGCGGCCCTTGGTCCGTCGGCATGATCGCGTACTGGTTGGCGAAGTAGTCTGCGGCGCGATCAATCGCCAAACTGAACAGGCTTTTCACATCGGGCGTTTCATCGGCAAATGTTTGGTTACTGCTGGCATGCACCAACTGCCAATCACCCAGCCAAGGGCCAGCAATCGGCTCAGGCATCGCGCCATCATCAGGGAAACTGGATGGAGCGGAGCTGGCAACAGACGAGACCGCAGCACTCGATGCAACCAACTCGCCCACTTCCGGCACATCAGCCTGTGGTTGCTGTATTACTGCAGGCGGGATGGGTCCCATGCTATATGGGGTATAACGCCCAACCAAAATAGCATCGGCTTTGTAGCGCAGGGATGCCGCTTTGATTTTCTCAATGTCCAAAGCCCATAAGTCATCCGCACTCAGTGACAGGCTATCCTCAAGGTCCATTTTAGGAAAGCCGAGCGGAAGACCACGGTACTGTGCTTGTGCTTGCATCGCCTGTAAATCCGCTACATCAGGCACCAAACGCAAACCGGTAGGATCTTTGGCAACCAGCCATACCAATACTTTCGGACGGGTTGCAGGCCATAGCGGCAACTGCGATTGGCGCAACAGTTGTTCAATCGCTTTGGGCTCGTAATTTAATTGAAGGCCAATAGCCGGCACTGTTTTGCCATCTTGTATGATTTTTTCTGCAACACTGTGGTAACTAAAACCAAACAGATAATTTTGCGCCCCCGGTAACGCCGCTTTAATCGCCGGATGGTTCAACGCACTACGCTGGCCGGAAACTCTGACGACAACCTCACCAAATGTCGCACGGGCAGCGGCATTGCGTTCACTTTCAGACTGGGATTTAACCAGTGTATTGGCGCGGTAAATATCAACTTTTTGGCCGGCTATTGCAGTGCCAGCATAAATACCGGACAACCCAAAAAGCAGGCCAGACAACAACAGGCGAACAGGTAGGGAATGCAACAAGGATTACCTCTGAATGCAGCGAACAATGCAGTGGGTTGGCATTGTAACAGGCTTGGATAAAGGCGCATCAAGGTAAAATAAGGAAGCATTCAACAATTTTTCAGGAATCTGCCCGCCTTACCTGCTACCAACTGAACGTTAAAGAACTTGCACCGCAAGCACGCTTTGGCCTGCAAGCCGACATATAAGCTGATAGAATGGCGACCTTTTTTTAAACCACCCCACTTGTCAGAGCCGTGAGCCCTTTCTTATGAGCCAAAACCAAACTCCTACCCCATCCCTTAGCTACAAAGACGCTGGTGTTGATATCGAAGCTGGCGACGCGTTGGTCGAACGCATCAAAAGCGTTGCCAAACGTACCCGTCGCCCCGAGGTAATGGCTGGCTTGGGTGGCTTTGCAGCCCTGTGTGAAATCCCGGAAGGCTACCGTCAACCCGTATTGGTATCGGGCACTGATGGCGTTGGCACCAAATTGCGCCTGGCAATGAATTTGCAAAAGCACGACACCATTGGAATCGATCTGGTTGCCATGTGTGTTAATGACCTGGTGGTAACAGGTGCCGAGCCTTTGTTTTTCCTCGATTACTACGCCACCGGCAAGCTCAATGTAGATGTTGCCGCAGCAGTAGTTGCCGGTATTGGTGATGGCTGTGAACAGGCAGGATGCTCATTGGTTGGCGGTGAAACAGCCGAAATGCCCGGCATGTATGAAGGCGAAGATTACGATCTGGCTGGCTTCTGCACTGGCGTAGTTGAAAAATCTGAAATTATCGACGGCAGTAAAGTACAACAAGGCGACACCTTGATCGCCCTCACTTCCAGCGGCCCGCATTCCAACGGCTACTCATTGATCCGCAAAATCATTGAGGTTACCAACGCTGACCTTACCCAGGATTGCGGTGGCAGACCTCTGGCAGATGCCTTGATGGAGCCAACCCGTATTTATGTCAAATCTGTACTCAAATTGATCAAGGAATCCAAGGTCAACGCTATGGCGCACATCACCGGCGGCGGCTTGACTGAAAATATTCCTCGTGTACTACCTGATGGCTGTAAAGCCGTTATCGATACCAAAAGCTGGGTATTTCCACCGGTTTTCCAATGGCTGCAAAAAGGCGGCAATGTCGATATGCGCGAAATGTACCGCACCTTTAACTGCGGTGTAGGTATGGTTATCGCCATTCCTGCGAGCGAAACAGATAACGCGCTGAGCATCTTACGTGCGGCCGGAGAAAATGCATTTGTGATTGGCCATATTGCCAAAGCCAATGGCGATGAGCACCAAGTGGAACTGCAAGGTCTCTGATTGAATAATGAGCACTGTCGATGTAAAAAAAATGCAGGTTGTTGTCCTTATCTCCGGTAGCGGCAGCAATTTGCAAGCCCTGATAGACGGCGCAGCAAGTGGGGAACTCCCCATATCAATTGCCGCAGTCATCAGCAATCGCCCTGATGTATTTGGGTTGACCCGAGCCACCCAGGCTGGCATCCCCACCGTGGTACTCGATCACAAAAGCTTCGCCAGCCGCGAAGCTTTTGATGCAGAACTCATGCGCCAGATCGATACCTACAATCCCGGGCTTGTGGTATTAGCCGGTTTTATGAGGATTCTCACGCCGGAGTTTACCCAACACTACCTCGGCCGTATGCTCAACATACATCCATCGCTATTGCCTAAGTTTCAAGGCCTCAACACCCACCAGCGCGCACTGGATGCAGGCGAGAAGTATCACGGTGTTACCGTCCACTTCGTTACCGCAGAGCTGGATGGAGGCCCTACTGCAATTCAAGCCGCAGTTCCCGTACTGTCTACCGATGACGCAAACATACTTGCCAAACGGGTACAGCGTCAGGAACACGTCATTTATCCGCTGGCAGTGAAATGGTTTGCACAAGGCAAATTAAAAATGGTGGATAGCAAAGCTGAGTTAAATGGTGAACTTTTGCCAGCTTGCGGCTATCGAATTGAGGCAAACGAGCCCTAAAAAAGGAATCCTCATGTCCAGCCTCCGAGCTATCGTATTATTTTGTCTTGGCGTATCAATACCGTACTTCGCAAGTGCAACCACTGCACCGAAAACTTTTGACAACCAGTACAAAGCAAAACTCTACGGTTTCAACATCACCGTAACCAATCGTCTGACCCAAACAGCAGATAACCAGTACCACTTGCTGTTCAAAGCAGAATCGATGATTGGCAGTATTACCGAACAAAGCAAAATGCAATGGAATCCGGCACAGCACACTGTCAGCCCGCTTCACTACAGCTATGCTCGGCGCGGGGTAGGAAAAGACCGCACAGCTGAGCTGTCATTTGATTGGAACAAAAAGAGTGTAACTAATAACGTACAGAAAATTAGTTGGCAGATGGATATTGCGCAAAAAGTACAAGATAAATTGAGCTACCAAATCCAGATGCAGCAAGACTTGCTCAATGGCAGCAAGAGTTTTAGCTATCAAATCGCCGATGGTGGACGCCTCAAAGAATATAAATTTATTGTTGAATGCGAGGAAATTCTGGATACCCCGCTCGGCAAGGTAAATACCATCAAAGTTAAGCGCAGCCGCGAAAATGATGAGCGCGTAACTTATGCATGGCTTGCCAAAGATTGGAATTATTTATTAGTTCGCTTGCAACAAGAAGAAAAAGGGGATGTGTATACCATCTACATCCACAAAGCGACGTTGGATGGCAAATCCATCGAAAAATTTTAACCATTTATTTTTTTCAGTGTCACTCTACCCTATTTACCAAACCAAAAGGCTTCATTATGAATATCTCTGAAAACTGCGTTGCCAGCTTCCATTACACACTGACTGACGGCACTGGCAAAGTGCTGGACTCTTCCGAAGGTCATGAGCCTTTATCGTATTTGCACGGTGCAGGCAATATTATTCCAGGCTTGGAAAGCGCACTGGAAGGCAAAAAAGTAGGCGATAAATTGAATGTATCTGTGAATGCAGCAGAAGCTTACGGTTTGCGCGATGACAATCTTGTACAAGAATTGCCATCCAACATGTTCAGCGGCATCGACAACATTGAAGTCGGCATGGAATTTCACGCTGAAACTGAACAAGGCTTGCAAGTCGTGACTGTGACCAAAGTCGAAGGCGACCAAGTCACTATCGATGGCAATCACCCATTGGCTGGTGTTGACCTGACATTTGACGTAGAAATTACCGAAGTTCGCTCAGCAACTGAAGAAGAGTTGAATCATGGCCACGCACACGGTGAAGGCGGCCACCATCACTAATCGACAAAAAATAAAAAAGGCTCCATTGGAGCCTTTTTTATTTTGAGGTGCGCACTTGAAATCTTGCATCAAATAACTAATCACCGCTTGATTACTTCAATTCCATTTTTTGCTCACCACAGCGGCTGCACTTAAAAAGCGTCACTAACTTTCCCTGCTTTACATCAAATTGATTATCTTTAACCACAACCCATTTATGAAAGCCGCTACGGCATAAAGTTTTACCCTTGTGCTTGTCAAAGGGACTCGGTTTTTTAAATTGAACGACATCGCCCATCGCAAATCACGTGCGTGGCAAGGTCACGCCACGCTGACCCTGGTATTTTCCACCGCGATCCTTATACGATGTTTCGCAAATTTCATCTGATTCAAAAAACAACATTTGCGCAACACCTTCGTTGGCATAAATTTTTGCGGGGAGAGGTGTTGTATTGGAGAACTCAAGCGTTACATGACCCTCCCATTCAGGCTCAAGCGGCGTCACATTAACAATAATTCCACAACGCGCATACGTCGATTTACCCAAACATACCGTCAGGATATTGCGAGGAATCCTGAAATATTCAACCGTACGTGCTAGCGCAAAAGAATTTGGAGGAATGATGCAGACATCACTTTTTATATCAACAAAACTTTTTTCATCAAAGTTTTTAGGGTCGACTACTGTTGAGTGGACATTCGTGAAAATTTTAAATTCATCCGCACAACGAACATCATAACCATAGCTGGACGTACCGTAAGAAACTATCCGTTGACCCGCAGCATCATAACGGATTTGCCCTGGTTCAAAAGGCTCGATCATGCCATGCTCTTCAGCCATACGGCGCATCCACTTGTCAGATTTGATGCTCATAGTCACTCCAGCAGTAAATAATTAAATGGCGCGCATCATAGCGTTTTTCGACATAGAAAAATACCAGCGCCTTAGGGCTAACCGCGCTCTTTGAACTCACCCACCAACCTGAAAGCCATCCCTAAACTTGACGAGGCTGACTCCTGGGTATTGCTCGTCTGTTGTTTAGAAATTGCGTCTCTGCTCTCACTGCTTGGCCTGATAGACAACAGAGTTTCGCGCAAGATATGCAATGCAGCGAGTTGCTGGTCAATATGTGCAACCTTCTGATTAACCAGCTGATCGGTGTAATCAACACTATACGCCGTTGGATCACTATAAAGCGCCAAAAGCTCCCGACACTCGGCCAAGCTAAAACCAGCGATTCGTGCTTGCTGTAAAAGACGTAATTGCCCTATTTCATACCCAGAGTAAACGCGGTAATCATTGCCTTCCTGCCGCTTAGGTACCACCAAACCAATTTCTTCATAGTAGCGGATGGTTTTACCTGACAAACCGCACACTTCTGAAGCCTGACTGATATTCATATCACCACCTGTCCGAGCATTACACACAAAACATTTCTGTAAGTGTAAGGTTTGCAGGAAAATCATCTTTATTTCCTACATTTTTACTTCACTTAATTACAAAAATGAAATTTTATGCGCCAATTATTTATGAAAAAACTGTATAATAGCTTCCAGTTAGCTTAGATGATAAACCAATAATCATAATAAAATCATGATGTTATTAATTAAATTTGACAAACTTAATTAATAACCCAGAATAGCTGAATAGATTTTATCCTGACAATATGGTTTTTCACCTGAAGGACAGTATATGGAATACCTTGATATCAACCATCCTGAATGGCAGAGAATGTGGGACGAACTTGCCGGTTATCGCCTCAATAATGGCGACCCGCTGTGCGTACATGAAGGTAACTGCTGGGAATATATGGGCTCAACAAGTGATCACCATCACTTACGCCATGCGTGCCATCCAATCACCAATAAAACCGAGTACATGTATATCGAGCGCGCAGGAGCGGCATTGCGCTGGGCCTGATCTCATCAGGCTAAAACCTATCCCTGAAAATCGGTATTCCAACCTGAATCACAACCTCCCTTTTGAGACGTCGCTAATCCTGTAATTCACACCACTATTGCCACAAAAATGTGGTAATGTGCAGCAGAATTTGAGCAGGGATATCAACCGTAAAAGCCATCAACACCAGTTGTGTTGCTGGGCTAATCGTCGCAACATTATTTAATAGAATAACAATGAAACGCTTCGCCTTATTTGTAGGTATTGGTGGAATTTCCACCCTGATTCAGTTTTTACTACTGGTCTTATTTGTAGAAAGCAGCCTGCTCCCGGAGGTGTTTGCCTCAGCCGCAGGCTATGTGCTCTCTTCAATTTTTAACTACTGGGCGAACTACCACTATACATTCCAGAGCACTAGCAACCACGCGCACACTATTCCCAAATATGTGCTTGCGGTTGGCATAGGCTTATCAACAAACACATTGTTGTTTGCCTCTTTTTTATGGTTATTCGATAACTATCTTGCCCTTCCCTGGGTCGAGCACTATTTGGTTGCCCAATTTCTCGCTACCGGAATTACCGTGGTTTTGAATTTTGTGGTGCATAAATTCTGGATTTACAGGAGTCATTAAAATGACATCAACAATCCCTTCACTTGCCGTCGTTATTCCTTGTTACAACGAAGAAGAGATGCTGCCAAAAACGTTGGCAACCATGCTATCACTGCGTGAATCCATGATAGCCAAAGGAAAAATCAGCGAGGCCTCCAAAATTTATTTGGTCGATGATGGCAGTAAAGATAAAACCTGGAAAATACTTGCCCAAGCTGCAACAGAAAATAGCGCACTCGTCGCAATTAAACTGTCGCGAAATAAAGGCCACCAGAATGCGCTTTATGCGGGTCTTTGCACGACTACCGAAGATATTACCGTGAGCATCGATGCAGACCTGCAAGATGACCCGCAGAATATTGAAGCAATGGTCGATGAATATCTTAAAGGCAATGATGTTGTCTACGGAGTCAGGTCAGCGCGTCATACAGATACATTTTTCAAACGCTTCACCGCGGAAGGTTACTACCATGTGATGAAAAAAATGGGGGTCGATCTGGTATTCAACCACGCCGACTTCCGTTTATTGTCACGTCGTGCACTAGAGTCTTTAAAAGAATACAGTGAGTCCAATCTATTTTTACGCGGAATTGTGCGCGAAGTTGGCTACCCATCAAGCATAGTGGAATACGAACGCCAAGCGCGCGAAGCGGGTGAAAGCAAATATCCATTGAAAAAAATGCTCTCCTTTGCATGGAAAGGAATTACCGCGTTCTCTACCGCTCCGCTCCGAATGATCACCTGGTTAGGCTTGCTATCCGGATTTGCCTCTTTTGCATTGATCGCCTGGGTTCTGGCAGTGCGCCTACTGACCGATAACGCAACACCCGGCTGGGCCTCTGTCCTACTTCCATTGTTATTTATTGGCAGTGTGCAATTGATTTGTTTAGGCATCATTGGCGAATACCTTTCAAAAATTTATGAAGAAGTTAAACGCCGCCCCAAATTTCATATCAGTGACATTGTTAACCGAAGAGATCAATAGACGGTTACATCTGCCCATTTACAGGTTGCATAAAATAAAATGAATAATACAACTGATGCTGCTGACGAAATCCAAACGCACCCGCAAAGCCCTGCTCAGGATCAAGTACCTATAGCGCAGCCTTCGCAAGCTGCTCTTACATTTCCTGAGATACATCCATTGGGGTTAAGTGAAGAAAAAAATAATCGAGTACTGCACAGCTATATCATTCTGACAATTACCGCTAACTTTTTACTGGTATTTCTAAAAGGATACAGTCAGGATCTAGGTTATTGGCAAGATTGGGTGCGGCAATTGTCTACTACTGGTTACGATGGGTTTAATGGTAACTATCCCCCGTTTTACATTCACTGGCTGTATATTGTTGGACAATTCTACAATGCCGTAGAAATCCCTCTTGAACATAATAATTATTTAAAATTTCTCACCCAATTACCTGTTGCCGCTTTTCATTGCTTGCTGATCATTTTAGTGCACAGCCAATTACAGCGTTTTCATTCATCACGCCATTTCGTCCATATTATTTTATTATTTACAGCGATTAACCCCGCCATTCTGGTGAATGGCCCCGTCTGGGGTCAGGTCGATTTAATACCAGCCACTCTGGCATTCGGCGCTCTCTTGCTAACCACTTATCAGCGTTATGTATATCTTGCTATTCCTGTATTTGCATTATCTCTATTAACAAAATTTCAAATGATTGCTTTTGCACCGGTATTTGGTTTTCTTTTTTTCCGCAACATTGAAAAAAATATTCTAGGTATTTTTATTGCTGTGTTAGTTGGCGCTGTTGTTTTTATGCCATCAATTTTAGCAGGTCATTTCTGGCAATCTTTCAGTCAAGCTTATATTGATACGCTTGGCCAGTATCCAATGACAACCTTTAATGCAGCAAACATTTGGATATTACTAACGGGAAATGTTGCACCTGACAGCATCATTTTATTTGGCGTAACGGCCGATTCCGCACTTGCCACAATATTTACTGCCAAATATTTTGGTATGTTATTATTTTCATTAACTGCCTTGGCAGTGTTTTTTCAGGGTATACATTTTCTCATTAAAAATGGATCACGAATCAGTGACCGCCAGCTATTATCGCAAGCATTTTTTTCGGCCACGATTTGTGCATTAGCATTCTTTGCGCTTTTACCAGCAATGCATGAACGTTATCTCTTCCCAGCGGTTGTAATGGCACTTGCGTACAGTACAGTAACGCAACGCAAACTACTGTATCCCATCGTCATCAGCCTGCTCTGCAGCTTGAATATGTTAATTATTCTTGAGATCAATGGATCTGATATATGGTTCGGACTTGCATGGGGTACGATGGCGTTATTATTGTTAGCGGTCACCGATCTGCTAATAAATGGAAAAGCATTACAGTGGCTTAAAAAAGCAGCGCTTTTTACCCTGAACATTCCTGTTGTTTCTTTATGGTTTTTTATATTAACCACAGTATTAATGACCAAGTTCTTTTTTGATCGGCTCCATATTCATGAATGTGAGCTAGCGGAAAACCAAACTTTTTTGACTGCACTACCGCTGATCTACGCCAAGCAAGATCACGGCACCATGGCGCTGAACCGCAGCTTCGATGGAAACTATCTTTCTATTGCTAATCGCCGCTACGCACAGGGTATAGGCACACATGCCAGTTCCGATATTCAATATCAATTACCACCAGATGCAGTCGAATTCAGTTTTATCGCAGCACTGGATGATGAAGTGGGAACATCTGACGTTCAATTTTCTGTATGGGGTGATGACAAACTGCTGTGGGAGTCGGCCCCCATTTTTGGCTACGAACGAACTATTCCCGTGACCACACTCGATGTCAGGGGAGTACAAAAATTAACACTAAAAGTAGCGCCCCTTAAAGATGACAAATGGGATCATGCCAACTGGGTAAACACTGTAATCACAATTACCCCGAAGACAACTAATCCAGGCCAAGTCACACCAGTTAGCGAATAAAAGTGAGATTTTATGCGTGAGCGAATTTTAATAATTATCCCTGCTTACAACGAAGAAAAAAATATTCGCAAGGTCATTCAGTCGCTGAAAAATGCGAATCCAGAGTACGAGTGTTTGGTCGTCAACGATGGTTCCAAGGATGACACCCAACGCGAAGCAGAGGCAAATGGATTGGCAACTGTTATTCAATTGCCAGCCAATCTCGGTATTGGTGGCGCGGTGCAAACGGGATTTAAGTACGCATTTTATGAGGATTTTGATTACGCCATTCAATTCGATGGCGATGGCCAACACCTTGCTAGTGAAATTCCTAAAATTTTAGCTCCATTGCAACAAAACCAAAGTGATGCCTGCATAGGCTCCCGTTTTGTTGAAAAAACACATGGGTTTCAATCCACGTTTATGCGCCGCGTTGGCATTCGTATTTTTGAGTTGATGAATAGAGTTTTAATTCGAAAAAGAATTACTGATAGCACATCTGGTTTTCGTGCCTATAACAAGCAAGCCATAGCATTTCTGGCAGCCAACTATCCCACTGATTATCCTGAACCGGAAACTATCATTTTGTTAGGCAAAAATGATTTCCGCATTGAGGAAGTGTCCGTTGAGATGGTAGAACGCCAAGGAGGAGAGTCTTCGATATCGGGGCTTAAATCAGTGCACTATATGATCAAAGTGATATTGGCGATGATCATGACATCCCAACGACAAAAAATTCGCAGGAGCTCTTCATGATTAATACTTTGTGGGCGAGTCTGCTTGAAAACCGTATTCAACTTTTTTCTATCACCGGTAGCTTGGTGTTATTTCTATTTATACTCCGGCTAGTAAAACGCAAAAAGCTAAAAGAAGAATATTCATTATTATGGATTGGTTTCGGTTTTATTTTTATTTTGTTATCTATCTTTAAACCGTTACTTGAAATAGTCGCCGACATTCTCGGAATATTGTACGCACCGGCTGCACTTTTATTGTTATTGGTTATTTCCGTGTTTTTTATACTGATCCAGTTTTCAATTGTTATTTCAAAGCTCGCTGAAAGCAATAAAAATTTAATTCAGGAAGTAGGTATTCTCAAGGCAGAGCTTAAAAAATTACAAATATCAGCCAAGGAAAAAGAATAAAATGAAACACCTGCTCGTAGGATTAATAAAATCAAAAACATTGTATTTACTTGTAGTAAGCGTAGGTCTTTTAGTATTCCTTTTACAAAATATACAGCCCTCTTTTTCTAATTTTTCGCTAACCACCCCATCAGGGCTGGTACAACCCATTGCGGGACCTGAATTTATGCAGTCCAACGAAAGCGGGATTTATCGCTTGACTGGAACGCTTACTCTAGGTGCTTACACCAGTACATTATTGCGCATTATTCCTGATGATGAAATTTATTCGCTGATGATTAACCAGCGACCAGTAGACATCAGCATGATCCCACTTCATGAGCGACGCGATTACAGCAAAGGTTTTACTTATGAGCTGAAAGATTTCCTACAACCGGGCGACAACCAAATAGAAATCCATTACATGGATCAGGGTGGCCTGATGGGAATAGTCATCAGCGCCGAAACAAGTGCAAAAATAACCCTGATTGCTTATGCATTATTTGCTGCTATCGCACTAATATTGGCAATAAAAATTGCCACTGTTTGCAAACTTACAACCCCTATTAAAGTACTTTTCATCGGCGCATTATTGATTCGTTTAGCGTATTTTTCCGTAACACCTGCAGATGTACGGGAGCATGATTTGGGAGATCACATTGGATTTACAGAATACCTTACACAACACTGGGCTCCACCACCTGTGGATTACGCTGTGGGTGGCGCATTTTTTCATCCCCCACTTTATTACTACACGGGTGCGATCGTTTATAAGGCAACGCAGTTGTTTGAGCCTAACAATAAAGTGACTATTTATCGAATCCAACAGGTGTTGGTGCTGATTTACTCGATGGGATTTGTATTATTTGGCTTGTTAATTCTTAGCGAATTATTAAATCTCTATCGCAAACCACAAGATTCATTAGACACGCACGTACAAGAAGTACAAGAAGTACAAGAAGTACAAGAAGTACAAGAAGTACAAGAAGTACAAGAAGTACAAGAAGTACAAGAAGTACAAGAAAAAGCTGGCTTTTTATCGCGTGTGTATCAATCGTTTATTAACGACAAACTCCTGTGGGTTATCGGTGCACTCTTCGCATTTTGGCCTGTCGCAATTATTCATTCTGTACGGATTGGAAACGATCCATTGCTTTACTGCCTCTATGCAGCGAGTCTCTACTACATCATTCGATGGTACAGACACGATAAGAAGCGCGATTTGATGATCGCCAGTATTGTCGGAGCGGCCGCTATTGTCACTAAAGCAAACGGAGAAATCCTGATTGCTGTATTGGGTGTTATTGGTCTCTATAAAATGATCAAAAGCCAGCAATGGGCAATGTATGCCAAGATGGCGATACTTCCTTGCATCATCATGTTTACTGCTGTCGGAATTACCGTTGGGCCTGCGTTGATACTCAAACTGGAAGGCAAACGCGACAAGTTATATATCGATAATATCGACGGGCTCTCACACGCCAATCTGGTGGGCAACACTGCCGCTAATTATTTTTGGTTTGATGCCAAAATTTTTATCACTGAGCCTTTTACTGATCCCTATGATGATCGTATGGGGCGTCAATTTTTTTGGAATTATCTTGGCAAAACAGGGTTGTTTGGTGAATTCAAATATCCAGCACCATTATCAATCAACACTGCCGTTGCAAGTAGTTTTCTCGCAGTCCTGATGTTTATTTATATGCTTGCCGGCATTTATTATATGTTAAAAGAAGATTTCAAACGAATGGCTCCCGTTTTACTTTCGGGTTTCTTTTTATGGGCGGGCGTCACTTATATGCGGATGACATTCCCGGCAAATATCGATTTCCGTTACATAGTGCCAATACTGATAACTTTTTGTGCCCTCTATGCGATCAGCATTATTAAATTCCAACAATCTGGCGCAACGCGCATGGCAAACATAGGGCTGGCTATGTCTGCATTGTTTACCTTCTCTGGCATTTTATTTATTGCTGGAGTAGTCGCTTATTAACAGCACTCGTTTATTAACAACAGTCACTTATTAACATGAGCCCGCGCCTCGCGCGCGGCCACTCCTGTGTACTGCCATTTACCTTGTTTCCACCGCCAGCGTTTTATTAGCGCACGAATAAATTCATCCATTACCGCTGCAATTAATAACCCATAGAGGCCAAGGCCAAAAGGAATAGCCAGCACATAGGCAACAGGAACAGAGAAAAGCCAAATTACACCGATGCTGGATATTGATGTAAACGCCGCATCGCCTGTGCAGCGTAAAGCACTTCCGACAATAATATTAACGGTGCGCCAAGGTTCAGCCAAAAAGCTCAATAAAAATGCCCATAGCCCGATCGCAATAACCTCGGGATCACTGCTGAATAATGTCAATATTTGCTGATTAAACAACAGCCACATCAATGCCAGAGCTGTTGTTCCTATTAGAGAAACTTTTAAACTTTGCTTAAGTTGCAAATTTACCAGATCAAATTCTTTGCGCCCCACACGCTGGGCAATGATTGCTTCTGTGGCCATCCCAATGGCAATCGAAATCATCAAGCAAAACAAAAATGTATTGTATGCATAAACTTTAACCTTCAATGCAAGATCGCCTACTTCGGCAGCAATCCAATTCAATGCAATCATGTAAGCCTGAAAAGACATTGGCTCCAGAATAGAAGGGGCCGCTATCATGATGATAGGTGTCATCAGCAGGGAAAAATTTTTCCACCCATCGCGCAAAGGAATATGAATACGCAACTTAAAGTGCACCACCGTCATCACAAACAATAAGCTGGCTGCAGCTGAAATAATACTGGCAACGGCAACACCGACAACGCCCGTTGGGGGAATACCCATAAAGCCGTAAACCGCAATAGAATTGCCAATCACATTAGTGACAAACAAAATAATATTGCTATAGGTGTTCCATTGCGGCTCACCATAAATATTCAAAATAGTTTGATAAATAACACGGCAACCCCACAGCGCCACCATCCAACCAATTACAGATAAATAGGTACGCGCATGCTGCTCTACTTCACTACTGAGTGACATAGCAGACGCAACAGCCGGCCCGCCGTAATTCACGGCAAATGCCGCAATAAGCGCAAGCATCACAACAAAAATCGTGTATGCCGCAATCGTCGCGTTTCCACGTTCATAATCATTAGCACCAATTCTCTGGCTCGCGATACTGGCACCCGCAAATGCACTGACAATCAAAAAAGCATTGGCAACAAATACCAATGGCGTAATCGCGCCAACCGCTGCAGCTGCACTATCGGAAATGCGGCTGAGGAAATACATATCGACCAATGGAATCGTATAGGTCACTGCCTGATCAAGGAACATAGGGCGACTCATGCCCCATAGCCCTTTATCAAGCACACGACTTTGCGGTACCGGCTTACGTACTGGGTTCATAAATATGCAATGCGAAAAGAGAAAGGATAACCATCGGGTGCAAATCCAAACCTGAATTCACACCCGATGAATTGACAAGATCAGGCTGCCTCGCGTAGCACTACTGCAGGAGGAGTAGTTACCACATGTCGACACCCCATATAGCCTAGCGCAGAAACAAAAATAGCGCCGCTCACAGGAGAAAGTATCCAAAATAAGTAGTGTGGCTGGATAGGCGTTTCGAGCACAAAAGTCTGTAGGCTGATTAACAGAATTTCGGTTCCTATAATCGCGATTAGCCCGGCTAGAAAACCGAGGATCGCAAATTCTACACAGATACTCCCTACAATTAACTGGCGAGAGCTTCCCAACGCACGCAACAATCCTGCTTGTTGTTTACGAGCCGCAATACTTCCCATTACCGCCGCAAACAACACCAAACAGCCGCCAATTAATGTAAGCCACAACACCAGTAAAACACCATCACTCACTTGATTCACAATTGATCGTATTTGCTCAATAATGCGATCCAATTCCATCAGCAAAATTGTTGGATGGTCATGCAGCAACGTGTTGATAAATGATTTTTGCGAAGCAGGTAAATAGATGCTGGTAATGTAGGTGGGCGAGTACGAGTCCAAAGAGCCCGGCTCGAAAATAAAAAAGAAATTAGGTCTCATGCTGCGCCAGTCCAAACTACGAAAACTGGCAACCTGGGCCTGCATTTCCAAGCCACCAAATGAAAATTGTAATTTATCACCCAACTTCAAACCGATTTCTTTCGCAGTTTCCATTTCTACCGATACGCCAGGAAGATCAACCTCGCCGCGTTGCCACTGATCCCACCATACACCTTCGAGAATTTTGTTATCCGCCACTAAATTGTCTGCCCAGGTTACGTTTAACTCACGACGTAATGCATTACTTGCCGCGCGCTGCTCCTCTGTTGTCTCTACACCATTGATATGGGTCAAGCGTGCGCGCATCATTGGATAAATGGGCTCAGGACGAATGTTGGCATCCTGCAACAGTGTTTTTACTTGTGGTAATTCATCAGGAGGAATATTTACCAAAAAATGATTTGGTGCGTCATCAGGCACCTGCACTCTCCATTCTTCGATCAGTGATGTGCGCACAATGGTAAGTGTGAATAACAACATGATGGCTATCGAAAATACTAAAATCTGGATAAGACTTTGACCGCGATTGCGCTGCAAATTAGCGAATGCCAAACGCCAGAATCCACCGAGGCTTACGGCCCAACGTCGGCTTAACATTAACAACCCATATGCAACGATAAAGGTTGCCGCAATAACCGCTAGCAACGCACCGCTAATACTGAGAGCGAGTTCAAGATCGCGACCAAATAAAATAACCAGGGTTAATACAGCGAATAAGGCAAGTGAGGCTTGCGTCCATACCTGTGTTGTATTGACAGCCAATTCACGGCGTAAAATTTTCAGAGGCGGGACAGCCGGCAAATACCAGAGTGCTGGTAATGCAAAAAACACCAGACACATTAAACCGCTAAAAAAACTTAACGCGTAAGGATAAATACCCACAGCACCCAGTCGAATTTGATAGGCCTCTTGCAAACTGATAGCGATAATCTGCTGCAAAAAATAGCCTAGAACCAAACCCAAGAATGATGCAATCGCCCCCAGAAGAAAGAGCTGCGAAAAATACAAACTGCGAATGCGGGTAGCGCTTGCCCCCAAACTTTTCATTAGCGCAACTTGATCTGTATGACGACTAGAAAATTGCCGCGCGGCAATTGCAATCGCAACACCCGACAACAAAACAGCTATCACTGCTGATAACAATAGAAATTGCTTACTGGTTTTTAGTGTGCGGCCAACACGCTCTTGTGCAGAATTGATATCCACTAATCGCTGATGTTTATTTAATTGTGGCTTCAATTGCTCGATAAATTGTTTTAACTGCTGGGCATCATCGCTGGCAACCAACCATTGATAATCGACGCGGCTACCAGGTTGCACGACTTGGGTTTTTGGTAAATCCACCATATTCATGATCAGGCGAGCACCGGTCATACTAAATGGGCTCGCACTGTCTGGCTCACGAATTAATACATGGGTAACTGTTAATTCGTATTCACCCACTGCGACTTTATCGCCTAACTTGATCTTCAAAAGCGGTAAAATCCGCGAATCAACCCATGCTTCTCCCGGCGAGGGAATGGTGTTGGCAACTTCAATATCGCTGCTATTGATCGCAAATGGCACACGGCTAATTTCGAATTGTCCGCGCAGGGGATAACCGTTATCAACGGCTTTGACGGATGCAAGATGCATCTCATCATCAGCAAACACCATGGAAGAAAAAAGTACTGACTGGGTTTGGCGTATACCTTCTTGCTCAGCAGCCATTGCCCAGTCGTTATTATGCGGTTGGGATCCACGCACAATATAATCCGCACCCAATACACTATTGCTTTCACTGATTAAGGTAGATTCCAACCTGCCGGTAAAAATGGCGATCCCGCTCAACACTGATACCGCTAAAATAAGTGACAACCCGAGCAGCCGTAACTCACCACTGCGCCAATTGCGTTTTAATAATTGAATTGCCAGCATGCATTACTCCCTGCGCGATACAATCGCGCCCGCTGCAATTTCAATACGTCGTTGACATAACTGTGCAAGACGCTCTTCATGCGTAATCAAAATCAACGTCGTACCTTGCGCGCGATTTAACTCAAATAATAATTCGATAATACGTGCACCGGTTGTTGAATCCAGATTTCCAGTGGGTTCATCTGCAAACAAAATTCGTGGCTCGCTGGCGAAGGCGCGCGCAATTGCTACGCGCTGTTGCTCACCGCCCGATAATTGCTGGGGATAATGCTGCAAGCGCGCCTCCAGCCCGACGCGCTGTAAAAACTCTTTTGCTTTCTGCTGCGCAGCCTTATCGCCGCGCAGCTCCAATGGCAACATGACATTCTCCAACGCAGTCAAACCAGGCAACAGTTGAAACGATTGAAAAATAAAGCCCACATTCTGCGCACGTACCGCCGCCCGTCCCTCTTCATCCAGCTGCGACAAATTAATACCATTTAAAATAACATCGCCACTTGAAGGAACATCCAGCCCGGCAAGTATTCCAAGTAACGTAGATTTACCAGAGCCTGATGCACCGGTAATCGCCAAAGATTCACCCGCATTAACGGACAGGGAAATAGGATGAAGGATAAGTAATTCCCCTTCCTGTGTGGGAACCTGTTTAGTGACGGCATTCGCTTCCACCATCAGAATTGATGAGGGGCCGCCTGATGGAGAGACTTGACTGGTTGCTGAAGCGACCTGACTGGAAAGCACAGACATATTTGATTAACCTGTAGCAAATTGATTAAGACCATTCTATTGGCAGAGGATTTTGTTAACCATGCAAAAATTGCACATTTACGTGTTTTTACTCCTGACCTTTGTCACCAATGTTGTGTTGGCGCAAACAGCCCCCAGTAAAATTTTGATTATGGGGGACAGCTTAAGTGCAGGTTACGGCATCGATATCCAACAAGGCTGGGTTAATTTGCTCGCAGCAGAATTGGAAAAAAGTCACGACATCAAAATGATTAATGCCAGCGTCAGCGGTGAAACCAGTTCGGGTGGTAAAGCACGCTTACCCGCGTTACTTGAAGAGCACAAACCGGACATCGTTGTTCTGGAATTGGGCGGCAATGATGGCTTAAGGGGGCAGCCGCTAAAACTGCTGGAAAATAATTTGCAATCGATGATCGACACCAGTAAAGCCTCTGGAGCAATTGTGATACTCGCTGGAATGCAGATCCCGCCCAATTATGGCTCACGCTATAGCAACCAATTTAAAACTTTATACGTAAGCTTGGCAGAAAAAAATCAGACTGGATTGATTCCTTTTTTACTGGAGGGTATTGGAGGAAGAACTGAACTGATGCAACGCGATGGAATCCACCCTACCGCGGAAGCACAGCCTCTTATTGTGAACAATGTGTTACCTGAAATTAAAAAGGTCTTACAACCCTAAATCCGGTTTATGCACAAGCCGCTCAGTTAAGCGGCTCAAGATACTCTACTAACAACTGCAAATTGGTGTTGCCGCGAAACTCATTAATATCCAACTTGTACGCTACACGCACACGCTGGATATTGGGATTCGGCCAAATACCAGTATCTATATTGAAGGCAATGGCATCGACAAGCTGCTGCCCTTTTGCATCCATCGCAAGCGTCATCTTCAAATGCTTTTCGCCAACTTTACGCTGCTGCAACAGAAAAAACTCACCATCGAATAATGGTTCTGGAAAATGTTGCCCCCAAGGACCGGCGTCACGTAAGTGTGCCGCCAACTGCAATGACAATTCTTGTGTTGCCAATTCGCCATCGCTAACAACCACCGCTTGTAAATCAGTTGCGGTTAACTGGCGGCGCACTTCTTCATCAAACGCTTGCGCAAATGCAGCAAAATTGTCACGCCTTAAACTCATACCAGCAGCCATGGCGTGGCCGCCAAATTTTTGCAGCAAACGGGGGTGTCGCGCCGCTATTGCATCCAGCGCATCACGGATATGAAAACCAGTGACAGAGCGAGCTGAACCTTTGATCTCGCCGTCACCCACATCAGCAAATACAATGGTGGGACGGTGATATTTATCTTTGATACGCGATGCAAGAATACCAATGACTCCCTGATGCCAGGTTTCATCAAAAAGACAAACACCCCAGGGCAGGCTTTCCTCATCTGCCTCTAAAATCTTTTGCAGCATCGTCATCGCTTCTTGCTGCATACCAGTTTCAATTGCTTTGCGATCACGATTTAATTCATCAAGCTGTGCAGCCATTTCGCGCGCAAGGTTTTCACTCTCACACAGCAAGCACTGAATTCCAAGCGACATATCATCCAAGCGCCCTGCTGCATTTAAACGCGGCCCGAGAGCAAAACCAAAATCACTTGCCACTAATTTATGTGTTTGCTTACCTGCAACCTCTAACATCGCTTTGATACCAGGACGACAGCGCCCGGCACGAATACGCTCCAAACCTTGTGCGACCAAAATGCGGTTGTTGTGATCCAACGGCACCACATCAGCAACTGTACCTAATGCAACCAAGTCGAGAAAGCTCGCCATATTAGGCTCGGGAATTCCGTTTTCTTCGAACCAACCGATCTGACGCAATTCGGCACGCAGGGCATTCATCACATAAAAAATCACACCAACACCAGCAAGATTTTTACTGGGAAATTCGCACCCCGGCTGATTGGGATTTACAATGGCATCGGCATCGGGCAACTCAGCTCCGGGTAAATGGTGGTCGGTAACAACAACAGCAATTCCTAATTCGCGAGCGGCATTAACTCCCTCAATACTCGATATACCATTATCGACCGTAACAATAATGTCAGGCTGTTGTGCAGCGGCAACGGCAACAATCTCGGGTGTTAATCCGTAACCATACTCAAACCGGTTAGGCACTAAAAAATCTACACTCGATAGTCCCATCGCACGCAGTGCCAACACTGCCAATGCACTACTGGTCGCACCATCTGCATCGAAGTCACCGACAATCATTATTTTTGCTTGCGCGACAACAGCATCAGCCAACAAGCTCACCGCTTCCGGCAGACCTTTAAAGTGTGGTTTTGCCAAGTGCGCCAATTGATATTCTAATTCACGACCGTGCTGTACACCACGCGCCGAGTAAATCCGCTGCAATAATGGATGAAGCGGCCGATCAAATTGTACGAGCGCAGGTAACTCACGACGAAGAATAGTTTTTTGCATAATGGTATGTAACAGTAAAATTTACAAAAGACACCGGAGTTAATTTATTCTCCGGTAGATATATTTTTCTAAGGTGAAAGAATAAAAAAAGCCGCACTGGAATTACCCAGGCGGCTTTTTAAGTCACCTAAAATTACTTACGCACATTAGCTGCAACGAATTGCTGCACTTTAGCCAAGTCCTGCGGCAACACGGTATAACGCTCTTCGCGCTCAAACAAATCCTTCATATGGTGTGGCAATACAGGGTCAGCACCTTGCCCGGCTTTGCGCACCGCTTCCGGAAACTTTGCCGGATGGGCTGTAGCCAAGACAACCATTGGAATATCCTGGCGACGGCGGGTTTTGCGCGCCGCATCAACACCGATGGCAGTGTGTGGGTCAAGCAAATATTCCGTGCGATCAAATACTTCACGGATCACATCGATAGTGACTTCATCGCTAACGCCATGACTGGTAAATAACTCACGTGCGCGCGCCAAAGCTGACTCTTTCAGGATCATACTACCTGACTTGAAATCCTCCATCAGCTGACGAATAGCAGAACCATCGCGATCATATAAATCGAACAACATACGCTCAAAGTTGCTCGATACCATAATATCCATACTCGGCGACAAGGTATGCTGCAATTGGTGCTTGCTATGGTCATTACTGCTAATGCAGCGGTGCAAAATATCATTGCTATTTGTTGCAATTACTAATTGGTCAACAGGCAAGCCCATTTTCTTAGCAAGATAGCCCGCAAAAATATCACCAAAATTGCCCGTAGGAACAGAAAATGCGATTGGACGATGCGGTGCACCCAGTGCCAAACCAGCGTAAAAATAATAAACAATCTGCGCCATGATACGCGCCCAGTTGATCGAGTTTACAGCGACCAATTGACGGCCCTCAGGCAAGAAAGATTGATCACCAAAGCTGGCCTTCACCATATTTTGGCAATCATCAAAATTACCTTCGAGTGCGATATTAAATACATTCGGCGCGAGCACCGTTGTCATTTGACGACGCTGAACATTCGATACGCGATTGTTCGGGTGCATGATAAAAATATCGATGTTATCGCAGCGGCGGCAACCTTCAATCGCTGCAGAGCCTGTATCACCAGAGGTTGCCCCCATTACTACCACTTTTTGATTGCGCTTTTTCAATAAATGATCAAGCAAGTGCCCAAGAAATTGCAGCGCAAAATCTTTGAACGCGAGCGTTGGCCCCTGAAATAACTCAAGTATCCATTCGTTATGCGCAGTTTGCACCAGCGGCGCAATTGCATCATGGCGGAATGTTGAATAAGCATCTGTAATAATTTTTTTGAAATCGTCGTCGCTGATTGCACCCGCAACAAAGGGTTTCATCACATTGAATGCAAGCTCTTGATATGACAATCCTGCCCAAGATGCGATTTCTTCTTTAGAGAAGCTCGGCAGGGTTTCAGGCACGTATAAACCACCATCGGGAGCAAGCCCCGTGAGTACGACCTCTTCAAAACTCAGTGCAGGCGCTTGGCCACGAGTACTTATGTATTTCACAGTAATTAACCTTTAAAAAAATGATCGTTGCACACTTACTGCTCGTGCACTTATTTCAGCATTTCAACACGAATGCGTTGCACAGAACCGGTTACTGAATCCAAAGCTTCAATACTACGGATTGCGGCAATCAGTTTTTTGTCCTGGACTTTATTAGTCAACAAAATCAACGGAACAGTCGCTTCACCTTCTTTTGCCTCTTTCTGGATCATTGCTTCGATACTGATCCCCGAATCACTCAAGATGGTGGCAATTTTGGAAAGAACACCAGGCTTGTCTTGCGCTGACATACGCAGATAATTCGCAGTCTCCACCTCTTCAATAGGTAGAATGGATTGCGCAGAAACAAAATCAGCACCAAACCCTAAGTAAGGAACACGATGCTCGGGCGCTGCAGTTAACGTACGTGCCACATCAACAATATCACTTATGATTGACGAGCCGGTCGGTTCAGCGCCTGCACCTGCACCGTAGTACATAGTCGCACCTACGGCATCACCTTTTACCAAAACCGCATTCATCACACCGTCAACATTGGCTATTAAACGTTTCTCGGGGATGAGTGTTGGATGAACACGCAACTCGATGCCTTTTTCGGTACGACGCGCAATCCCCAAATTCTTGATGCGATAACCCAGCTCTTCTGCGTAGGTCACATCTTCTGTGGCAATTTTGGTAATCCCCTCAGTAAAAACTTTGTTGATCTCAAGCGGGATACCAAACGCCAATGACGCAAGAATTACCAGCTTGTGTGCAGCATCGATACCTTCAACATCAAATGTTGGGTCAGCTTCGGCGTACCCCAATGCTTGGGCTTCTGCCAGAACATCTTCAAATGAACGCCCTTTATCGCGCATTTCTGTGAGGATGAAGTTACCGGTACCATTGATAATACCTGCCAGCCACTCAATTTTATTGGCCGCCAAACCCTCGCGAATCGCTTTAATGATGGGGATACCACCAGCAACCGCAGCTTCAAATGCAACTGTCACACCCTTCGCTTTTGCTGCTGCAAAAATTTCATTACCGTGATGAGCAATGAGCGCCTTATTGGCCGTGATAATGTGCTTGCCGTTTTCGATGGCTTTGAGAATCAAATCCTTGGCAACTGTAGTGCCACCCATCACTTCAACCAACACATCTACTTCAGGATTGTTGGCAACATCAAATACATTGCGAGTAACCTTGTATATTGAGGTATCGCAGTTGAGATTATCGCGGCGAGCACCAATTTGCACGATAGTAATATCGCATCCGGCACGGGCATCAATCAGCGCCTTATTGCGCGTGAGAATATTAACTGTACCGCTGCCCACGGTGCCCAGACCGCAGATACCAATTCTTACCGGATTCAAGGTGGATTCCTCGTCAAATGCTAGTGAAATTTACGCCAATACTAAAAAAGACGGCCACCATACTCATGGTGGCCGTCAGTGTCAATTGCGCTTTAGGGATGCTATCCGATATCAAAAAGCACCACTGAAAATAGTCTTGTAAATCAAATACCCAGGTTTTTTGCCAGATCCTCTGGAGGCATATAACCAGGTACCAATTTACCGTCCGGTAAGAACAATGCCGGAGTTCCGCTCACCCCCAATTGGCCACCCAACTGGAACTGAGCTGCTACTGGATTTTCACAGGTAGCGCTTGGAACAGACTGATCAGATTTAAGTTTGGTCATTGCATCCTGCTTGTCCTTTGCACACCAAGTCGAAATCAGTTTATCGGCCGATGGACTGGGGATACCCGCACGTGGATAAGCGAGATAACGGATTTCAATACCCAAGTCGTTATAGCCCGGCTTGGTTTGCCCACCTTCTTCATAGGCATGCATTTGGCTGTGTAACTTACGGCAGTAGCCGCAATCTATATCAGTAAAAACGTAGACAACCGCTTTGGTTTTACCTTTTGGCTTAAAATTAATACTGCTTTTTCCATCCAGAGAGGCGAGCGCTTTTTTACGCTCCTCAACCACATACGGATCTTCAATTTTAGAAAACCCGGTAGCATCAATACCAAAAACCTCACCCGCAATAAATTTGTCTCCCTCGGGAGTGACAAACAGAACAGGACCGCCAGGAACCTGAACCTGATATAAGCCTTTAATCACCGAAGGACGTGGCTGACCAAAATTGATATCAGGGCGGGCTTTGCGCAAGCTTTCCAGGATAGTGTCTTCAACTGATTTACGCTTGAGCAAGTCACCCGATTGTGAAAATGCATGAGGCGCAAGTAAAGAAGCTGCCAATAAAAGTCCTGTAAAGGCGGCAAAACCGGGTGTCTTTAGTTTTTTTATCATGATCTAATCTCTTGCAGGTTGATAAGAAAGTCGCTGACAAACTAGCCACGGGGATGATGCAGTTGATGCTGCTGCTTCATACGCAGATTGGCTACATGGGTGTAAATTTGGGTTGTCGATAAATCACTATGACCGAGCAGTAACTGTACCACACGCAAGTCTGCACCATGATTTAACAAATGTGTCGCAAAGGCATGGCGTAGCGTATGAGGAGACAATTCCTTTTTTATACCTGCCACCACAGCCCAATGCTTAATACGATACCAAAATGTCTGGCGCGTCATAGGCTGACCTCGCTTACTAGGAAATACCACCTCATCCGGCAGATTATTCAGCAATACTGGTCGCGCTTCACGTAGATAGCGTGCAAGCCAAATTGACGCCTCCTCCCCCATTGGAATTAACCTTTCCTTGCTGCCCTTACCCATTACGCGAATGACATTTTGTCGCAAATTAATTTGAGACATGTTTAACTCGACCAATTCTGAAACGCGCAAACCACAAGCATAAAGGACTTCCAACATAGTGCGATCACGCAACCCTAACGCGTCCGACACATCCGGTGCGGCCAGTAAAGTTTCGACATCAAGCTCACTTAAAGATTTCGGCAAGGAGCGCGATAATTTTGGATTTTCAACAAGTGTTACAGGATTTTCAGAAATACGGTTTTCGCGCACTAAATATCGATAAAAACCACGCACACATGAAAGGAAGCGAGCAGAAGTGCGACTGGACAATTTCTGCTGCAGACGAAATTCAAGATACATTTGCAGCAATGCTGCATCTACGGAAATTAGTTTTTGTTTCTGAACCGCAACCCATCCAGCAAACTGCTCCAAATCGCGGCGGTAAGATTCTTGTGTGTTGGCGCTCAAGCCCTTTTCCATCCAAATATTGTCTAGATATTCATTTATTAAAAGAACATCCTCGCCAAGCGGCTCTAACTCTAAACAGGACGGATTTGAGTTCAACATATGAGGAACCAAAAAATAAAGCAAAGACAGATTAATAACACAAAATTGGATATTGATCTCTAGCCTTTAACACTATTGATATCAGCTAAAACGCAAAGACGTTAAATACAAAAAGCCGAAGCGGACAACCACTTCGGCTTTTTAGAGATCGACAAAGCTATCCGCTTTGACTTATACCAGCTTCTCTTTAATACGAGCTGCCTTACCAGTAAGGTCACGCAGATAGTAAAGTTTAGCTTGACGCACATCACCACGACGCTTCAGCACAACGCTGTCGATCATTGGGCTGTGAGTTTGGAAAGTACGCTCAACACCAACACCGTGAGAAATCTTGCGCACAGTGAAAGCAGAGTTCAAACCACGGTTACGAATGGCAATTACAACACCTTCATAAGCCTGCACACGCTCGCGATCGCCTTCTTTTACTTTCACATTTACAACAACAGTGTCGCCTGGTGAAAATTCGGTCACACTTGCTTTCAGTTGTTCGTTTTCCAACGCCTGAATAATTGGATTAGTCATTGATATCTCCTAAGAGTCTATAGCTTCACAGCTAGAGTTTGTCGTATCAAGGTCACGACGATATTCCGTCAACAGCTTCTGCTGCTCCTCGGTTAAATTTATTGCTCGCAATAAATCTGGCCTTTTAAGCCAAGTCCGCCCTAACGCTTGTTTTAAGCGCCAACGCCGAATCAGTTCATGATTACCGGACACCAATACTTCCGGCACACGCATTCCTTCAAAATCTTCTGGACGGGTATAGTGGGGACAATCCAATAAACCATCCGTAAATGAATCCTGTTCTGCCGACAACGCATGCCCGAGAGCACCCGGAATCAGCCGCGTTACCGCATCGATCAGCACCATTGCTGGCAACTCACCGCCGCTTAACACGTAATCACCGATAGACCATTCTTCATCGATGACTGTTTGTATCAATCGCTCGTCGATACCTTCGTAACGACCTGCCACCAAGACTAGATTGCCGCTAGCCGCTAGCTCAACAACACCGGATTGATTCAGTGTTCGCCCTTGGGGTGAAAGGTAGATGACTTTTGCATCATCACCAGCCCATGCTTTGGCTTCAGCTATGGCATCGCGCAATGGCTGCACCATCATCACCATTCCAGGGCCGCCACCGAAGGGGCGGTCATCTACTGTTGAATGACGATCATGGGCAAAATCCCGTGGAGTTATAGTTTTTAACTCCACCAAACCTTGTTTGATTGCACGACTGGTTATCCCAAAACCGGCAATCGCGTTAAACATGTCAGGGAAAATGGAAACAACCGCAATTTTAAGCAATTGACGATCACTCCTCTCGCCTCACAGCGCTTACGCCAAATAAGTTAGCTTTAAACTTTTTATTTTTAAAGCTTAAAACTCGGGATCCCAATCCACCAGCATTTCACCAGCATCGAGATCAACTGACAGTACAAACTGTTCCGGGACATAAGGTATCAAGCGCTCGCGCTTGTCGATACTTTCTGCATCCGCAACAACGACAAGTACGTCGTTTGCACCCGTTTCCATCAATTTGGAAATCACACCAAGGCGTTGACGCTCACCGCCATCGAACTGCGTAAATACAACCAAGCCTTCAAGCTGACTCCAGTAATATTCACCTTCATCCAGCTCAGGCAAGAGTTCGCTATCAACGGCGATATCAGCTGCGGTGTATTGCATTGCCAAATCGCGATCATCAATACCGACAATGTGCGCGACGAATGCATCGCCATGAGGACGCACCTCATCTATCTCAATCTGCTTGACCCCATGCTTGGTCTTTAAAAACCAGGGATGATACTCAAACAAATTTTCTTGTGGCTCGGTGTAAGAGTGAACTTTCACCCACCCTTTCACACCATAAACAGCGGTAATTCGCCCGACATTAACTAAATTGGATTCCGCAGACATCAGGCGCCTTCACTGTTTAAGCAGGCAATTAAGCTGCTTTTTTGCTTTCTTTAACCAGTTGCTCAACGCGCTCAGACAACTGTGCACCTTGACCAACCCAGTGTTGCAGACGGTCAGCATCAACACGCAGACGCTCTTCTTGACCACGAGCAACTGGATTGAAGAAACCGATACGCTCGATGAAACGGCCATTACGGGCGCTGCGGCTGTTGGTTACGGTCAGATGATAGAACGGGCGCTTTTTAGAGCCACCACGTGACAGACGAATAGTTACCATTGAGGTCTTCTTCCTGTATTTACTTATGGGGAAAGCCATCATTTCCAGTTAGAAAATCGACTTTCAGGTTAAAAAATTATGAGTCGCATAATTAGCTATGCGAAAGGCGCGGTATTCTAAGGGAAAGATAACACTTTGTATAGTTAGAAAACTCTTAAACCCAACTATAGCCCCAACTACTGAAAAGAAGGTGGGGCTGTTATTGCCACACTAATCTACGCAGTTAATTGCACATGTCTGAATAACGGTTGACAAACACAAGATCCACCCCCTGTGCAAACCCAGGCAAATCGACACTTTCGCAATCTACCTTAATCAGACTCTCATCTATTAATCTTTCGCCAAAATGATAGATGGTAGAAAAATTACCTTGCAACGCAGCCCGATCATAAGCCATCGCCCGAGCTCGAACATCTTTCCGCTTCTCATCATAATTGGTATAAGCAACAGCCCCGTAACGACGCTTCAACATCGACTCAACCACATGCGGCGCAAACACACTTGCAGTTGCATTATTTCCACCAAACCCTTTGGAGTTAAGGAATGCAACATCTAACGGCTGTTTGCAGGATTGGTCGCGGATAGATATTTGTAGCCGCTCAGCAAAAACATCATTCGCCACTTTATCGATTGTTTTAATACCTGGAATTATTCCGTACTTGAAGATCCCTAAGCTCACGATCAACTGTTCGCCACTGGCTGCCGAAAGCGAGTGCCCAACATATGCTTTGACCGCAGCAACAGGCCAATCAGTGATATTGAAAACCCGCGCAATCCGATCAAATATTTGTGACTCGGTTACCCGATTCTGAGGTGTGCTGGAGCCATGAGCCTGAATCATCGAGCGAAAACGAACCGACTCTTCGCCCAAGATTGCCCGAGCCGATGCAACAGCCTTGGCCATAGTGATGTAGTTACCAGGTCCTGGTGCCGAAATGGACTTTTTGAAACCATCAGCATTGATAAAAACATCACCTACTGCACCATGAGCATCAGCACCTAGCTCGATAACCAAAGCATCATCCATCAATACAACGTATTGGCTAGCCTCAGCCATCGTAAAACCGGCATTTTCACCAAACGGACGACTAGTGCGACGAGGATCAGCCTCCTCAACCCCATCCAGCTTACGCAATTTCTCTTCGCTCGCCAGAGCCCCCATTGTGGCGTAGCCATCAATAATTTCTGCAACAATAGGCGCTTCCGCACATCCGACCACAGCCACGCGACACTTGCCCGATGCAATATCATCAGCCGCCGCTTGCAAGTTGTATAAAAAGGATGCACAAGCACCGGTGATTGCACCTGTTTGCCCTACACTGCCAAGAATATAGGCATTTACGAAGTCAGCAGGCATAGTATTGAGCCCTAGCGGACACTGCTTTGCACTCACGCGGGAGCCTTTCAATCGGGATTGAAGCAATCCACCAAATCCATTGTCATCCATCTGGCTCATCACGTTACTCGCATAGACCCCAACCTGATCAGGCCTAACCGAATCCATCACTTGCTGCCAATCCAAACCTGTCGATTGGATTGCATCGGACGCACCAATAACAGCCAATTGCAACGCACGTGGATGGTAATGAGAATTATAGAGTGAACCGGGATTAAACCCGTGCGGCAGCTGCCCTGCCGACTTCACCGGCAGATCGCGATAACTATCAAACTTGACCTCCAAACCAGAGGGAGCAATCACACGCACACGATCCCCTTCGATTTCCTCCAGCTGCCAATCAGAAGGCACCGGCTCTGGCAGGTCGCGTTTACGCATTTCAAACACGAGGGGAGAGTCGCCCGCCCCTAAGGTAGCCGATTTTTGCCAATGGGCAGCATCCACGTCAAAAAAGCTTTTATCAATTCGGCGGATGAGAGTGCCATCGAGAACCTGGGCACCGAAACGAACCTCGATTTCACCAAGACTGAGAACATTTCCTTCCAAGTCACGATAAGTATCATCAACAAATACCACCAAACCCATCATGACCGCCAAACCCGCCAAGGTTTCCTGACGATCAAGTTCGGGCAAACTTTCAATCACCATACGGCGATAAGCATGGTGACCCGAACTGCGGCCAGCCGCATTAAATCCACCGAATCCCACAATAATTGGCAGGCGCGCAAGAGACATAACTAGCTCCGAAGTGACAACAACACAATGTGACGGAAAGTGTATGTGCAAACCTTTACCGTGTCTCGGTCAAAATGGTCATTTTACATGGTAAATTAGCCAAATCAGGATTCCCCCAAGAGCATGAACCCATGAACACCAACCCCGAGATTCGCATTCATTTTTTGCTGTGCGAGCGAATGCTCGCCACCAGCAGCACGCTCCCCATGGAAATGTTGCTCGCAGCAGAAAGCGCTGTTTATACAATGCTACCGATTGACCAAAGACGGCATCTGAACATCAAGACCATAACCTTGACTGGTGACCCGATTAGCACCCGCACAGGCATTCGTTGGCAACCGGATCAATCTATTGGCGAGCGTCCCGCCAGCGACCTTATTTACATACCAGGGCTCTGGCGCAACCCCCGCCCCATCGTTCAACAACATAACGAAACCCTGCGATGGCTACAGGAACAGTACCAAAACGGCGCAATTATCAGCGCGGTAGGGACAGGCTGTTGCTTCCTGGCAGAGGCAGGATTGCTGGACAACAAAGCAGCGACTACACACTGGCATTACTTTGATCAATTCCAAAAAGATTACCCGCAGGTACAATTAAAACGACAATATTTTATCACCCAGGCCGGCAACCTTTACTGCGCAGCTAGTGTCAATTCACTTGCAGATTTAACTGTTCATTTCATTCAGCGCTTTTTTGGCAAAACAATTGCCAGCCATGTTGAACGACACTTCTCGCACGAAATTCGAAAAGCGTATGAAAGCAGTGGCTTTTTTGAGGCGGGAGAAAATGCCCATCCTGACGAGGAGATTACGCAAATACAAATCTGGCTGCAGGATAATTATTTTCGTGACATTGTATTTCCGCCGATTGCCGAACGGTTCGGCATGAGCGTGCGAACATTCAACCGGCGATTTAAAAATGCATTAGGAAAAACACCGCTGGATTATTTACAGGAAATTCGTATCAACATCGCAAAAGATTTATTAAAAACCAGCAACCTCTCAATCAATGAAATTGCTGATAAAATCGGATACCAAGATACCGCTTATTTCTCAACTTTATTCAAAAGAAAACTAGCGATTACACCCAATGCCTACCGGGAAACTGTCAGGGCAAAATTATTCCGGACATAAAAAAGCCCCGGCATAAATACCAGGGCTTTTTTAATCATCTACCTACATATCAATAAGGCATTAATATTACGCTGCATCAACACTTGAAGGCACACTTGAAGGCACAACGGTCAATTTCTCGGTTGCTTGCACTCCAATTGGAATGGTGCGCGGCTTCATAGATTCAGGAATAACTCGCTGCAGATCAATATGCAACAATCCATTTTCATAATTAGCCGACTTCACCTGAACATGGTCAGCCAGCTGGAAACGCCGTTCAAAACTACGTGCAGCAATTCCCTGATGCAGATAAGTACGTTGTTGCTCATCAGAAGCTTTGTTGGCAGAAACAGTCAAATGGTTTTGATTAACTTCTATCGTTAATTCCGATTGATCAAAGCCTGCTACAGCCATAGTAATTCGATATTTATCCTCGCCAGTCAATTCAATATTGTAAGGGGGATAGCTGGGTTGATTTTGTTCCGCACGGGACAAGTTATCTAACAAATTTGCCATGCGGTCAAAACCGATTGCAGAACGATAAAGGGGAGTGAAATCAAAATTACGCATATCAATATCCTCAAAGTGAGCAATACAAAGTAAGCGACTTATCTATTCGATCAAGCCATTAATTAAATTTCTGAAAAGAGTTGTGATCCTCATTCGAGCAATCACAATAACTAAGTAGGGTCACTAAACAATATTGCAAGAGGACATCCGCATTATTTTTTTAAAATCGCAGAAAATGCTTGATGAAGCTGTGGAAAATCAAACTCAAAACCGAATGACAGCGCGGCAGCTGGCGTAGCTCGCTGGCTCGACAACAACAAAGCATCCGCCATTTCACCGAACAATAAGCGCAGCACAAATTCTGGCATAGGTAACAACGCTGGGCGGCGCAGACAGTCAGCCAGTGCCTTGGTGAACTGAATATTATTTACTGCCTCTGGTGCTACTGCATTAACTGCACCAAAAGCGCGGTCGTTGCGGAGCAAAAAAAGAAATAAGCGCAACACATCCTGCCGATGAATCCAAGGCATGTAATGCTGCCCCGCCCCTAAACGCCCACCAACCCCCAAACGGAATGCGGGCAACATTTGTTTGAGCGCACCGCCATCGCTCTCCAGTACCACACCCAAACGCACGTAACACACTCTTACACTATGCCTTTCAAATTGCTTTGCGGCCAATTCCCAATCAGCACACAATTGTGCGGCGAAATCACCACCCTCTCTTGCAGTTTCATCAATCAATTGATCGTAACAATTACCATAAAAACCAACTGCACTTGCATTTAGCAACACATCAGGAAAGCTCCCGGTACGCTCAAAAAACTGGTACAACCGCTCGGTAAAGGTAATTCGACTTTCTCGAAAAGCTCTTTTGGACGACTCACTCCAACGTCTGGAAGCAAGCGACTCGCCGGCAAAATTGATAACCGCTGAAAAACGGACGTCCAGCGCCTCATCCAATGAACCCAGGATATGCACTGTTTTGCCTAATACCTTTCGGGTCTTTTCTGGGTTCCGCGTCAACACCCAAACGCAGTAGCCATGCTCGGACAAAAATGAACTGAGATGACGACCTATAAATCCTGAGCCGCCTGTGATTAATACATTTTCCGCCACATTCATCTTCACACCCCAACAGTAGTCATTCGCCGTCAATAATCCGAAAAATCTTTCATATGCTAAATGGTTCTTTCTTGTGCATATTTACTGTTTGCTTACAAAAACCGATCAAGAATGAAACATTATTTCCCGGATTCACATCGTTATGCCCAGTAATGCCATAAAGATATATCCAGAGATCAAAATATTATTAATAACCCCCGTCAAAAACTTGATATTTACCAAGGGATAATCAATATAGTTAATAGGGCGAGGGGTTTTGCAAAGCCCGGCAAGACATCCCGGCCCGCTAACATAAACGTTAAGGAGCTTTATGATGAAACCTGCTGTCGACGTTGTATATCGTGATTTGGATTCTTCTGCTGCACTGAACGACATCATTACCAAAAAGCTTGAAAAGCTCAGCCGCTACACCGACCAGATAGTCCATAGCCGCGTTGTTCTGGACACCCCGCATCACCACAAACACAAAGGCAAACAATATCGGGCTTCTATTGAATTGGACATTGTGGGACACCCCGTTGCGATCACCCAAAACGATGAATCCATACACGTGGCCGTACGTGATGCTTTCTCAAGTGCGGAGCGTAAAGTCAAACAACTCGCTGCTCGTCAACGTAGCACCCGCTAGCAAATACATCGCTGAATTTTAAATTGTTGGATTAACCAACTATTTTCATTGTCCTGAAAAGAAAAAACCGGAGTCATTTCTGACTCCGGTTTTCTGTAATCAATAATCACAACTATTCAAAACATATTATTGGGTAATGCCCAATTTTTCTGATTTTTTGCCAATCAAATGATTCAAATTTGACAGGGATTGTATGTGGCTGTAAATCAATTCCAAGCCATCTTTCTTGAACAGATCCAGCGCATCTGCATCGCTGAGCGCTTTCAGCTTTTCACGCTTGACCACAAAAAAGCCGGTCAGGTTCATGTTTGCATCTTCGCGGCCTTTGAAAGTAATGTTGGCCTGCATTGGCTCAAGCAAATCCAGTTCATGCAGACGCTTGCAAAAGACCTTGGTCATTTCAGCGCGGTATTGGTAGTCCTTCAAAAATTCAACAACCTCTTTGAGGTGTGACGATTGATCACCATTCTCTTCAAATAAACGACGACCTTTGCTGCCATCCTTCACAATGGCCTTGCTGTCGGCGTCGATGCAAAGCGCCATAGTGTCATTTGCTTTATCACCACCCAACACAAAAGGGTAACGGCGGATAAATGCAGGAATATAACGGGTAACGAATTGGGATTTTTCATTCAGCATCAAGTTCTCGCCATCCTTAAGCCCCATAATGGCCAAAGGAATGTATTCACCTTCATTTGAAGTTGCAGAGAAGACGATTGGAAACTCGCCAGACGCGAATGGTATCTCTGTCGCTAATACCGGCGCGGAGATCAAATGGGAAACAAATGAGTAATCTTCAACTTGTACCGACCAGTTACGATGGGTATCTGATGACAAAGGTTGAATGTTGTCATAAATCATGAGTTGTTTTGCCACAGGCTATACCTCTATTTATTTTGTCGGACCAAGGTTGAACACAATAGAAACGATTAAGAACGCTAAAAATAGGGGCGCATGGTAGCACTTTCAAGGGCACCTGCCATAAGAATTAGCAGCGGGAAAGCTCATCAGAATAAGGTGCGATATAGCGACCAATAAGGAAAAACAAGATCAGCATTCAACCAACCAGACCTGATTGCCACAGCCCTTAATGAGTAATTTTTGTACAACCATCAGATTGTATTATTAACAATAAATCGTTAATCTGATGTCATATTTTCGGTCAATAGAGCAATCACACCAATGGCAATCCTCGATCGCAACTTCAATCTTTCACAGCGCATGGTACAAGAGCTGGGACGCACAATTATCTGTGGTGAATTTATTGATGACAGCCTGCCAACAGAAGCAGAACTGTGCGATAAGTTCGGTGTTAGCCGCAGCGCGGTGCGCGAAGCAGTAAAGATGTTATCCGCCAAAGGATTAATTACCAGTAAACCGCGCCAAGGCATTCGCATCCAACCTGAAGACCAGTGGAATATTTTTGACCCTGACTTGTTACGCTGGGTATTGGAAAGTAAGCCATCATTACATGTACTGAAAGAATTCTTGCAGGTGCGTATTGCGATCGAACCTGAAGCAGCGGCTCTCGCTGCTCGCTATGCTGATGACGCAAAACTCGCTGCCATTGAAAGCGCGCTTGAGGGCATGCGTAAAGCCGAAGGCAATAGCAAAGAAGATCTGGAAGCAGACATCGCTTTCCACGTTAGTATTCTGTATGCCAGCAACAACCGTTTTTATATCCGTTTGCGCGATTTCATTTCCACCGCGTTGCGAGTGAGCATCAGTCATACCAACCCGATTAAAGGGAACCATGAAGGCGTAGTTGAAGACCACTCCAAAGTATTTAATGCAATCAAAAACCGCAATCCCGAGCGGGCACGCCAAGCAATGCTGGCCCTGATCGATGAAGCATTGAATTTTATTGAAGAGGCAATCGCTGCGGAAAAATAAGCTTTTCCTGTCACCAGCAAAAACAAAACGGCAGCCACTTGGCTGCCGTTTTTTATCCAGAAAAAATTTTATCTACTACAGAAAATAAACAATATTCTTAGCTGCCAGTCAAAACCGGCAGCTAAGCATAACTATTGGACAGGTTTAATCTGGAAACGCTGGCAGTTGGAATTCAACCATTGCCCTTGTGCAAAATTGGTGTGATTCGCAACACCACAATGCGCTAAATCGATAACCAGATTACTCTTACGATTTGCAAACTTAACTGTTCCATCCATTAAAAAGTCCACTTGCCATTGGGTATGATTATCGCCACAAGCAGCCAGTTCTATATTCGCACCCGGTACAATCGATTTATGAGCCACGCTTAAACACATGTTATCGCTAGCGGTAGAGCGTATGTGATAAAAACCATTTTCAGTATGCACAAATACCCAACGCTGGCTTGCACGGTTTTTCCATTCATCCTGCTCAATATTAACGCCTGCTTTTGTCTCGCCAGTGAAACTGATTGCTTTACCGCTTTGCACACTGGTGATGGCAACTTCTTGTAATGGCTGTATACGCCATAAAGCGCATGCCGGTTTTTGCTCAATAAATTGCGGCACATCGTCAACAGATTTTTTCTCACTCACAGGCGCAGGCTCAGTGCAGTCGGAAAATTGCAATGGCTGTTGGGTTTGGGCATTCACCAACCCAAGCCAACCTTGATCATGCGGCACCAACTTCCATTGCTGGCACAATTGGTTATGCCATGGCGCAATAGTTAAATCCGCCGTTTTGTTGGCAGCGTTGCCTGCAGAGCAATGTGCACTCTCCTGCCCCAAAAATTTTCCATCTTTGTTGACCAGACGATAATGGCCATTAGTGGTGTAATCCAGCACCCAGCTGCTGGAGGATTCATTATTACAATCGGCTGGTGCCACTTTTCCATCTGCATCAACTGCCACACATTGATGATTCGCTTTGCTAACTAACTGCACCTGCGTGCCCTGAACTTGTGTTACCAATGGGCCATTTTCACCAGCCGGGGAAACGACCGGTTTTCCTGCGGCAACTGGCTCACCAAAATGTGGGGTACCATCCTCATTCCAGGTAAATTTTTGTGCGCGCAGTGAGCGGGTTGAACTGCAACCTTCTTTTTCGCTCGCATTGCCGTGGTAAATCAACCAGTCTTCAGTACCGTCGGGCGATTTAAAGAAACCATTGTGCCCTGGCCCATAAACACCATTGGCTTTACTGAATACCGGTTCGGGTGATTTTTTCCATGACTCGGGTTTTAATGGATCGCCAGCCAGTTCAATTAAACCCAGTTTGTAATCTGGTGTATTACAAAAACTTGCCGAATACACCATAAATGTACGGCCATTGCGCTTGAGAATTTCTGGCCCTTCATTCACTTTCATGCCGGACTTTTCCCATTCGTGTTCCGGTCTGGAAATCAGGACTCTATCACCCGTAATTGTCCATGGGTTTAGCATCTTCGCAATGAAAATAGATTGTTCGTCTTTTACCCACTCAGACCACAATAAATAAAGTTGTCCGTTGTGTTCTAAATAATTGCCATCGATATTCCAGCTATCAGGCATGGGCGAACCTTTATAAGTATAAGGCCCAAGCGGATCATCGCCTTCGCTTTCAATCACACTCAAATGTTGGCGATCTAAATTTTCTGCGATACCTGATGTGTACATCACATACCAACGATAACCCTTTTCCGTTTTTAACCGATGGAATTCAAACGCCCAGAAATTACAGCAGCGCTCCAATTCACTTTCTGACCAAATATGAATGGGGGTTGCACTTGCCAAACCAGCCAAGGTTGGCGACTTTCGCATCACTAATTGCGATGTCCAGGTGGTAGTGGTTAGATAATAATTGCCTTGAAAATACTCAAGCCAGGGATCAGCACCATTGGGATAAATAGGATTGGTAAACGTATTGGGATCTGCTGCAGTTTTATCAGGCGACATGCCGGGTTCTTTGCTTGTGCAACCAAATACGATAATGGATAGCAACACGCCGGTTAATAATTTTTTCATTGTAATATCTCTCTCACAGGTTACATCTATTTTTAATTCTGTCTTATTCCCACGCTCTACTTGGCAGCGTATATGCCTGACCAATATCAATTTTACTTTGGGAGATGTACTCCCAAGCGGAGCTTGGGAGCGAGCGGCAAAATTTACTTCAATACCATCACAAAACCGGCCTTAGACCGCAGGGTAATTGTGGATGGTGCTTTGCTATGGATTTCTTGTTGTTCAAAACTGCGTTCTGTTTCACCACTACCAATTAAAAGCCCCTTTTTGTCACCAACAAAACCCAAATCCAATGTCAGCGTTTTACTTTCTGCCTCGGCATTAATACCGGCGATATACCAGGTATCACCCGCTTTACGTGCGATCACTGCATATTTCCCGGGGTAGCCATCCACAAACTTTACATCGTCCCACTCGCGTGGCAATTCACGCAGGAAGTCTTTTACGTAATCCGGAGCTGTCGCCATACCTTCGGGAATTTCCGCAAAGTGTTGTATACCTGAAATCATTAATACTGCTTCGGCCAATTCAAATGAATTTTCGGTCACGCGTTTGATATTCGGAATATCGCCAAATGCCATGGGCGTGTAATCCATAGGATCAAACAGGTTGCGTGCAAATAGTGACGTTACGATATGCGGAGGCGCAGTATCCTGATTCTCTTGCGTAAACGTGGTGAATTCAAAACCCTTGATGGACTCCATCGTCATTAAGTTGGGATAAGTGCGCTGCCAACCGCGAGGTAAAGTCGCACCATGAAAATTTACCAGCAACTGGTGTGAAGCAGCGTCTTGTAAAATATCAATGTAATACTGAATGAATGATTGCCCATCGCCACCAAAAAAATCAATTTTCACACCCTTTACACCCATTTTTTGTAAGCGAGAAAATTCTGCAATGCGTTGCTCGTGTGTGATTAAGTGGCTTTTTGGGCTATAAGGTGTTTGATTCCAATCGCCCGATGAGTTGTACCAAACCAAGATGCCAATGTTTTTTTGCGCAGCGTAGTCAACCAATTCTTTTAATTGTTCATAGCCGATTTTTTTATCCCAATCGGCATCAATCAAAGTGTAATCCCACTGCATATCCGCAGCGTAATCAATAAATTTTTTCTGCACATCAAAGGTGGTGAAATCATCTTTTAAAATTGCCCAACTCCAGGAAGAGTGGCCAGGCTTGATAAATTGTTCATCCATCGCAATTGCAGGATGGGCAAGATCAGTACCCAGTGTTGACTCCATTAACTGTGCGAGCGAACCTATCGCAATAATGCGCCAAGGTGATTGCAGGCTAGTCGTTGCATTCGCAAGCAGCGCGCCTTTTTCTCCGGATGCTGAAATAAATACTTCTGCTGGTTGCGGCGGCGCAATCTGGTATTCACCGGTTGCTGCACCCAATTGCAAATGGGAACCGTGCCAACTGCCATCCATACCACTTTCTGAAATCGCCAACCAATGCTCGCCGATATTCAATAACGCTGGAAACACCCAGCCTTGCCCAAGGCTTGCCGCAGTGCCTACAGCAAGATCATTTTGATAGGTTTCTTCATAGGAGGGATTAGTATTGCTCCATCCGGTCTGCGCCACTGACATAGGCTGCAACCAGGCTTTTGTTGTGGGTGCAAATTGAAAGCTAGTTATTTCTTTTACCAATTGTAATTGTGCAGCCGCCGGATCAGTCACCGTATAACGGAACGCAACACCGTCATTAGATACGCGAAAACTGACGGTCAATGTTTGCTGCTGTTGATTTTTAACAACAAAATGTTGTTCGTTAGCACGATAAGTAATGCTGCTTTTTTTACCAACGCGCAACCGGTAATCATCTGCAACCGATGTAATCGGTGAGCGTGATTCTATTATCACTCCTTGGGTAAAATCGGCAGTCGTCAATTGCAAACCCAGATCCGATTCAAGAACAACCGGCTGTGCTGCACGCTCAACGGAATAGGCAAGCGTATTTTGTTCAGTGACAAATACGTTAACCTGCAATTGTTGATCAGGGCTGGTCAGCAATTCAGGCACGGGCTTGCTGCACCCGGCTAGCGCACACAAGCCCAACATAACAAAATAACTGCCTATTTTTTTCATAAATTTTCTCCTTCTGTATTTTTTTGTCGCGGATTAAAAGAGCAAAGCAACTTCCGAGATAGAACCCTGTAAAGAAACAGGGTTTAACATCAGAAGCCGCGTTATGTTTTCAATGCAGATTTATTTCAAGCGCGTTAAACTGAATTGTTGGTTGGTTGCACCGGTTGCATTCCATTGAATAATTTGTGCTCCGTTTGCGGTGCTCAAATTCAACACATCCAACGGCAAATTACTCAGCTGTGATTTAATGGTGTAATAACCACTACTGCTTGTCAGGCTCCATTTTTGCCCTGCCCCACCCCAATAATCCCACTGCGCGATATTTGTGCCGGCTGCAGTAGAGTTGTTGTACACATCCAGACTTTTCAAACTCGCGGCGTTGATCAAACTGTAATAACCAGTGCCTTGGTTAATCACATACCACTGTTGTGCGCGATATGAATTCCAGGTTTCTTGTTGGATCATTGCACCATTTGAATTGGATTTTGCTGCGGGCATTAAATCCTTATTGCTATGACGCGCAGTAAGGCGATACAAACCATCACTCACACCACCACAACTCGCCACCGAAAAACTGCGCGTCAATGTTGGCCAACCGTTGCTGTAAGTCATTTTTAAAATATCGAGTTTTGCATTGCCGCTGTCATTCAAATCGTAATAGTGAGTGGATACATAATTACAACCGTCTTGCTTCAGCACGCCAATATGTCCCGGGCCTTTATATTTGCCATCGGTATTGGGCAGCAGTGTGCGCACATCGGTATAAGGACCATAAATAGATGTGGAGCGCGCAACCTGCACGTAATAAGTACTGCTTGCACCCTTGCAGCAAGCGCCTCGATTGATAAACAAATAGTAGTAATCGCCATTGCGTGAAATGTAAGGCGCTTCGATATCAGCGTGATTGCCGCCGTAAATTTTGGTCACACTGCCATTTAATTTTCCGGTGGATTGATTAATTTCAGCGATACCAATTCCGCCAAAAAATGAACCGTAGCTCATATACACCTTGCCGTTGTGATCGCGGTAAAGCGCAGGGTCAATGGCATTAATTTCAGAACTACCGCCAAACGACTCCACCACTATGCCCAAATCTTGCCAGCCAGGTGACGTAAGCGATGCGGAGCGCGCAACACCGATTGCCGACACTGAAGTTCCAAACGTAGATACCGAGTAATAGAGGTAGTAATAGCCATTCATGTGGATCACATCCGGTGCCCAAAACGAACCGCTAAAACCCGGGATTTTGTTAGAAATCCACGCAGGGTAAGTGCTAAACACCGGGCTTGGTCCGCCCGTCCAGCTAGTCAGATTGGTCGATGTGGAATACCAAATGCCAGTTCCGGTGGTGAAATGAAAATAGGTATTGCCATCTTTAGTAATGGTGCCCGGATCATGGGAATTGATAAGGCCGGAAAGGGTAATCGCCGAGGCGGTAAAACTGCAGAGCAAAAGGCCGAGCCCGGCCAGAAAACGCTTGTACATAGTAGTCACCTGTTCGTTATTGTTAGCAGGGGTTGATTATTATTGTCTTAATATTATAAGACAAATTGAGTTTACCGAGAAAAACCAGGGAAGCCAAGGTGGTAATGGATGTCTTTACATAGGGGGGGATAGAGGCTTGTGCAATATCAAACAGCTTGATTTTTACTCAAAATAGCTCATACGATACCAACAAATACCATAATTCAGTATTTCAGAGGTTCGTATGGCAAAAAATACCAGTATTACGCTAGGTGAACATTTCGATAGTTTTATAAGCTCACAGTTAGAGTCTGGCCGCTATGGCTCAGCCAGTGAAGTAGTTCGAGCAGGTCTTCGTTTACTAGAGGACTCTGAAAATAAACTCCAGGCATTGCGACAAATGCTTATCCAAGGTGAAGAAAGCGGCGTAGCTGAATACAACTACAGCGATTTCCTAAACGAACTGGATGAGCAAAAAAACTAAATGGAATTATTTCAACTGAGTAAGGAAGCCAAATCCGATTTACGTTCAATCGCACAATTCACAGAAAAACGCTGGGGCATAACGCAACGAAATTTATATCTGAAACAACTCGACGATGCATTCAGGTTGCTCGCTGAAAATGCCCACATTGGCACTGAGTGTGAATATATCCGTATTGGCTATAAAAAATTCCCGGTGGGTAGTCATGTTGTTTTTTACAAATACAGTCTTGCAGGCAGCATTTTTATCGTAAGGATTTTGCACAAAGGTATGGATGTTGGGCAGCAGCTTTAGTGGACTGGATGACGTCAACCAAGGCAGTAACGATTAAAACCCCACCAATAAAAAACGCCCTGCACTTTCAAGCACAGGGCGTTTTTTTACTACAACCTACACAAACAATTATTTAACCGACAATTTAAAAATCGTCCGCGTTTTATATTGCTCACCGGGGCGCAACACTATCGACGGAAATTGCGGTTGGTTAATAGAGTCTGGCGCATGTTGTGGCTCCAAACAAAAACCGGTGCGTTTTTGATAGGTAATACCTTTGCCAGTTAATGAACCATCCAAAAAATTGCCGGAATAAAATTGAACACCGGGTTCTTCAGTGAACACTTCCAGTACGCGACCAGACGTTGCTTCTTCAACGCGCGCAGCGAGTGTTAATTCTTTGTAGGTTTTTTGATTAATCAAAAAATTGTGGTCGTAACCAAAGCCATTTTTGATTTGTTCATGATCGGCATTAATACATTCACCAATGGCACGTGGGCTGCGAAAATCAAATGGTGAATCGGCAACCGGCATAGGTTCGCCAACGGGAATTTGAATGTCGTTTACGGCATTAATGTGGTCGGCAAAAATTTGCATCTGGTGATTTAAAATATCGCCCTTGCCCGCCAGGTTGAAGTAGGTATGTTGGGTTAAATTCACCGGAGTCGCTTTATCGGTAGTGGCGAAATAATCCACGATGATTTCATCATTATGCGTGAACTGATAAGTCACAGTCACATTGAGGTTACCAGGAAAGCCTTGGTCGCCGTCTTCACTCAGTAAACGCAATGTCAAAACGGGGCCATTTTCATAATCTGTTGCCGTTGCGCTCCATACTTTTTTATCGAAACCGATTGGGCCGCCGTGCAAATTATTGCTGCCATTATTTGCGCCCAGTAGATAGGTTGTGCCATCCAGTGTGAATTGTGCATTGGCGATACGGTTACCAACACGGCCAATAAGCGCACCAAAATAAGGGCCAACATCCAAATAGGGTTCGAGGGTATCAAAACCCAACACGACATCCGCAAGTGCGCCGCTTTTATCGCGCATATGCCACTCGGTGATGATGCCGCCCAAGGTGATTATTTTTACGCTGCTGCCTTGTTTATTGGTCAGGGTAAATTCAGTGACTGTTTCGCCTGCAGGTGTAGTGCCAAAAATTTTTTGGCTAATTGCCGTAGTGCTTGTCATTAGAAATAGACTCTCGGTTTTTTCATTTTGATCGTTAATGGAATTACTCCGAATCCGCTTTATCTTGCCCAAAATCCGGAAGACCTTCGCTTGTCCAGTTAAGGCGACGAATATAGGTATGGCGGTTAGGATCAGTGAGCGGAGTGCCCTGTAGCTCCAGATAGTCGCGCGCATGATATACCATAATGTCAGTTTGACCATCATCAGCCACAGTAAAACTGTTGTGCCCGGGGCCGTAACGATTCAGATGCGCATTGGTACTAAATACCGGCTGCGGCAGCTTGTGCCATGAATTGGGATTGAGCAGATCAGCATCGGCATCGGCCCAAAGCAAACCCATTGCATAGCGGTGATCAGTTGCACTCGCGGAATAGCTGATAAAAATTTTGCCGTTGCGGACAATCACCGCAGCGCCTTCATTAACTTTGTAACCCTGAATTTCCCAATCCAATTCCGGACGGGAAATTTCGGTTTCTATCTCTCCGACTTGTGTAGGCGATAGTAACGTCGCGATATACAAAGCCGAGTTTAATTTTTCCTCCGGATCTTTTTGTGCCCACACCAAATAACGTTGGCCGTTGTGTTCAAAACTGGTTGCATCCAGCGCAAAAGAATCGCGCGCGGTATTGACCCGCCCTAACTCCTCCCATTCACCTTGCATTGGATCAGCATTGTGATTGGCAAGCACATACATGCGGATTAACCAAGGCTGCTCAGCATCGCCCGCAGCAAAATAGATGTACCAGGTGTTATCAAAATAATGTAATTCCGGTGCCCAAATGTTGGCTCCCATTGCACCACTGGCATGTTTACGCCACACCGTTTTTGCCTCTGCGCTGCTGAGCCCCGCGAGTGAATCAGCGCTGCGCATGTCGATGCGGTCAAATTCAGGCGCAGTAGCAATAAAGTAGTAATGGCCTTGCGGTGTGCGATGGATAAAAGGATCCGCTCGCTGCGGGATAAGTGCTACCGGAACATCCGATACTGCAGATTCGCCCGATACTTTTGTACCCTGCAGCCCATCTTCCTCTTTTTTGCTTGAATCAGTACAAGATGCCAGAACTCCAGCTATTAGCAGGACGGCAAAACTCAACGCATACTTCATAAAACCCCCTCACAGGTAAGCCGCACAGAATATCTGCCAGCAGACTTAACGCTCGTTAACTATTATTCTTTAAAGATTAATATTATATTACATATTCAAAAAATTAAACCAATAGAGAGAGATTTATGCGACCAACCCACTCTACCCGTTTCAACTTAACCCGACATCTGGCCAGATTCCTCTGTGCAACTGCTTTACTACTGACGGCTTCTATTACCAGCGCCAAACAAGTCGATGTGCATGACCCTGTGATGGCACGGGAGGGCGATAACTGGTACCTGTTTAGTACTGGCCCCGGTATCACCATCTACAGCTCCAAAGACCGGGTTAACTGGACCTTCTCGGATCGCGCATTTGCCACTGAGCCCACCTGGGCAAAATCGGTCGCGCCGGGTTTTAACGGCCATTTATGGGCACCGGATATCATCCACCACAACAACCAGTTTTATTTGTATTACTCGGTTTCTGCTTTTGGCAAAAACACCTCGGCAATAGGCGTGACGGTGAATAAAACCTTGAATCCGGCATCACCGGATTATCGCTGGGAAGATAAAGGCATAGTGATCCAATCTGTGCCTAACCGCGACATGTGGAATGCAATTGATGCCGCTGTGATTGTGGATGAACAAGGTACTGCATGGATGAGTTTTGGCTCGTTCTGGAGCGGCTTGAAAATTTTCAAACTCAATAATGATTTGACCCGTCCGGCAGAACCACAAGAATGGCACAGTATTGCACGGCGCGATCAAGTACCCGCCGACATCAACAGCAACGCAGGGCCAGGCGAAATTGAAGCGCCCTTTATTATGAAAAAAGGTGAGTACTTTTATTTATTCGCCTCATGGGGATTGTGCTGCAAGGGCGCAGGCTCAACCTATCACGTGGTGGTTGGCCGCTCTAAAAACGTAACCGGCCCCTATTTGGATCGCGCTGGAAAAGATATGAATGATGGCGGTGGCAGCCTGTTGATCAAAGGCAATAAAAAATGGGTTGGCCTTGGTCATAACAGCGCCTACCAATGGGATGGAAAAGACTATTTGGTACTGCACGCCTATGAAACCGCTGATAACTATTTGCAGAAATTAAAAATCCTGAATATCCACTGGGATAAAGAAGACTGGCCGCTAGTCAATGAAAGCGAATTAGAGAGTTACAAAAGTAAACGACTAAAATAATCCGCTAATCGATGTTAAAAAATGCATTTAAAGGAATAAGTGCAGTACATCACAAAAAAATGCGTCTTTATTTTTCATAACTTTTTGATCATAAGCAGTTAATTTTATGAGCATTAACTCTTTGTTTTAAACACACAATGACGCTAGGCTGTAACAAGGCATAGTAATCCCCTTGAAGGGAATGTGGTTTTTAACGGAGGTATGTAATGTCCAGAAATGATGTGTTACGTGACAATGTATTACGTGAAGAGCAAGGTGAAACCGCGCACGAACTGGCTGAATTAATGCGACTGGCGCAAGAAATGGGCAGGCGCTTAGGCAACGAAACACACGGCGAAATGTACGATGAAGTGCGCTTGCTTATTTCATTGCTCCACCAAACCCGCGCGCAAGCGGATGTAATTGATGCAAAATTAAATTCCGTTGACCCTATTGCGGATCTTATTGCGCGGCAACAACAGCAGCGCGGTTGAAGACATAAAACCAATCTATTATCAAAAAAGCCGATATCGAATAACTCCGATATCGGCTTTTTTATTAAAATTTTTATTTTTCTTGTCTTGGTTTTAGATTTTTTTTAGCGATTTACATTATTCACAGCGGATGATTAATGTTACTTTTTTGTAGCGCGGTGATAACGCAATGCACTTATACCTAACACGCCCATTAACACGAGCACCAAAGCGGATGGCTCTGGCACGCTTGTACTGTTGATAGCGACGGTAAAGTCATCCATCACCCACTGATCCCAACCGGCGAGATTGCTGTAAATATTCAGCTGGTCTATACCTGCCCAATCCAACTGAATCCACAGCGGAGAATCATTGGCCAATGCGATAGCTGAATCCAGCGAATAAATAGATACGCCATCTAAAAAGCCTTCAAAACTGATTTCATGGAAATAATCGCCAATCCAGGCTGCGGTAAAAAACGCACCAATAAAATCAAATGTTCCAGCAGAAGACAGGCTAATGCTGACATCAGCCGCGTATTGATTAAACGCGGCATTATTTCCCGATACCGTTCCTGCAGCATAACCGGTATCGGGATAATCATTTTTATTAATACTTGCCAAGGTCAACCAATTAAATCCCTGATATCCATCGCTTAGCGATTCATAAGGATCGCCCGATAAGTCATCAAAATTAATCACTGTTGCCGAAGAAAAACTGGCAAATAAAGATAGACAAAAACCTGCAATTATTTTTTTCATTACTGACTCCATTAATTAGCCACGATAAGTTAAACCAAAATAAATTAAACCAGATACATTACTCAGGACACTTCCATTAGGAAGTGTCCATTAAGGTGATATTTAATTTTGCGATTACTGAGCCAACGCTTGTACCTGAGTATCGGTCAACGCGGTTTCATAAATGCGCAACTCATCCATCAACCCTTTGTAGGGAACATCCCACCAATTAACGCCCAGCGAGAACACACCAGTATTTGTGGTAAATACATTAGGGAAATTCACACCGCTGAATTTTTTTACGCCATTGACGTAGACATTCACTGCGCCATTATTTACGGCAAATGCCACATGGCTCCATTGGCCTACCGGAATGTTCATTCCTAACCCTGCGTCATACCAAGCGGTACCTGACCACAACATAGAATGCCCATTGACCCAATCGTGCCCCATGGGCAATAAACTCACCCAGGAATTGCCATCGCGGGCTCCAAAAAATGTGGTGGAGAATGCGGTGAGTTGATCCGGGTTTAACCAAAGCGATACGGTATATGTATTTTTAGTGATAATTCCGTTCGGTAAGCGAATACCACTGCTGCCATTAAATACAGCTGCGTCACCTGCAACACCACTGGTGTAACTAATACTTCCGCCTGCAGCGTCAATCAAATTGCCGCTGACAGTTCCCGCCGTCAACACACCGGTGGAATCATTCAAATTATTATCAAATGCATAGTGGGCAATCAAACCACTGGCACTTTCTTCACGCACAACAACGGTAAAACTTTTCGTAGTGGTCGCAGTGCCTTTTTTGATAGTGGCAACCAAGGTTACCAGCGCATCACCCGAGCCATTCGCGGGGCGTTTCACTATGCCTGTAGCACTGACAACGGCAGTGTTGGATGAACTCCAACTGATAGTTGCATTGCGGGCAGCTTCCACGGGCAAAGTTAAGTTGGAAGTCACCGCAGACGTATCGCCCAAACTTAATTCTGTTTTGATCGCCGCCACTATTTGTGCATCGGTTTTTTTAGCTAGCTTGCTGCCAAAAATAGCAACGCCTTGATTGGAAAGCGCTGTAAATGTCAGCGTATAGGTTTTGGCGGTTTCGTCCCATTGATTAAGCAATACCCCTTTATAGGTGGGCGCGCCATCCAGATTAATTTCAATATGATTATCGCCAACCAATGCCCAACTGCCGGTTGCGGCACCGGTAATAGCGCCTGATGAATTCAAGCTAACCAGTTGCGATTTTTTAATTGCAGATGAAATATCTTTACCATGATTGACCAACAGAAAATCACCGGGAATAAAATCGCGGCGCACACTGGCCAGCGTTTCATTTGCGTAGCGATAAGGCGCAACCAACAGCCAGCCATCGGCATTCATCAGCAATTGGTGCACGCGGATTTCATGCGCTTCACCACGCTCGGGGAAACGTGAATGGAAAATAATAAAATGCTTTCCGCTTGCCGCATCGTAATACGCAGAATTGTGGCCTGGCGATACATAACCCATCCCGATTCCGGTACCAGTTTCACCCAACTTGCGTTCAAACAAAAAATTGCCCATTAATTTCACACCGTAGGGTGAGATGGAAGCATCATCAAAAATAGGCAAGGCAGCATTGGATTTTACGTTGGCCATGTCATTGCCTTGCGCATCCAGATAAGGGCCATCGGGGTTCAATGAGCGCGCCACGCGGATGTTGTATCCACCGACTGCATCCAAACCACCAAAAGACGTGAACATGTAGTAATAGGATGTTTGCGGACTATACAAAACATACGCGCCTTCAATACGGCTGTGATTGCCACCGAGCAAATGTTTGCCGTAGCCCTGCCCTGGTAATGGCATACCGGTTTCCGGATTCAATTGCAGAATAAAAATGCCGCCGGAATAGGAGCCGTACATCATCCACAACTTTCCGGTTGCATCATAAAAAGTATCCGGATCAACCGCGTTCGGATGTTTACGCGCGTCGTAAACCGTACCGTCTTCACTCGCTAATCCCCACATGCCCGATTTCAAAATGATGCCTTTATTAACGTAAGGTCCATCTACTTTATCGGCCACCGCAACACCAAGCGCAGAGCGAGGTGAATCGCCTTTGCAGGCGTTGTAATACATATAGAATTTGCCATCGGCTAGTTGGATTACATCGGCCGCCCAGAGCGTATTGCTTTGCGCCCAGGAAAAGGTTTCCGCTAATTCAGTAAGTACGTTATTGAACAGCGGATTCGTCTCGCTCACGCCGTCGGCAATCGAATACCACTTGAGCAAATCCGGTGACTTGGCTGCGGCTAAATGCGAACCAAATACATAGTATTCGCTGCCTACCTTGATCACCGAAGGGTCATGTACAGATGCATTGATAAAACCGGGTACGGTTGGTGCCAATATTTGGGCTTGGGTATTCAAAGCTTGTACGCCCAGTGCCAACGCAGCCAAGGGGGCAGCCAACCACCGCAATGCAGATCGTTTGATACTCATCTCTCTCTACTCCTACTTATGATTATTGAGTTATGTCTGACAATTAAATATACGCAGGCAATAAATCACTCACCCAGTGAATGGATCATCGACAGGCAAAAACAATTTGCGGACAAAAATTGAGGTGAAACAGGTTGTAGCGGCATAAAAACATTATTTTTATAGCCGGGTTAGTGTGTCACGACTCAATTCAACACTCAATCATAATTTATTATTATCTTATAATTTATAATAATTAGACGAAGGCGCTGTTAGAAGCCTACTTCAGCCAGGCAGTGCCAGCCCGGCAGCGGTAGTTTTGACGGATGCCATTTTTGGCACTAGGGTTAAAAAAAACATAATGTGGTATTTGACGCCGGATCCACCTATCTCTTACCTGTAAGCAGCTTTACACGCTTCTACCCACTAGCTCACGTATTGCCCATGCCGGAAACCAACAGAATTGATGCGGTGTTGATGCTGGCAAAAAAATTACCATCTTTCCCATTGCAGACGAACCTATTGAGGTTTACACCGTGTTTTCAAAAAAAACCGGCGACATATACATAAAACGTTACGAAGAAGCACTCACAGCAATTAAAAAACAAACTGCATATGAAACCTTACTTCAACAGCACGAGCTTAATACGCCTTGAACAGTAAAGTGATGGCAGCGCATGCTGCCATCTTTATTAATGATTATTCACGCAGCAATCTGACACCATAAATACCACCCGCAATAGAGCCGGGCGAGGCAACAAATTTGAGTGTGTATTTGCCCTTGGATTTTTTTACCAAATCACCCGGAATGGCATAATCCACCATGAAAAATGCTTGTGCATTGCCTGTAGATTCTACGTTGGCAATCACTACATCATTTAAATAAATGTCAAAACGGCGGCCGGAATCAATGCCTGCGTAGGTGATCTGAAGCGTTTTTGCCTCCTGCTTTTTATCATTCAACTCATAACTAAACCAGGCACGGCTGTGACGCCAATGGCGGCCATTATGTAGCCCAGCCTCACTTTGCTCGCCTTTATAGAAATGATCTGATTCCGGTTGTTGCTCACCCGGTGCAACCTGGTCAATTGTTTTTGCCTGCAATAGTAACCGCGCCTGTTCATCGGCCGCCGCTTTTGCGCGAGCCAGTTCCAGATCATTCGCGTTTGTGTAAGGCCAATAAATACTGTAGCGGGATTCATGCAAGCGGAAAAACGGGATCAATTCAATATGTGACATTTGCTTGCCATTAATTAGCCCTGTGGCATCAAAGGTTAATGGCTTGCCCGCGACAGGTTTTAATTTCTGGATAAAATCCTGTGAATTACCCAATAAAAATGGTGCAGCTTCAAGTGGGCACATTTGCCCGTGTGCGATATGCCCCATGCGCGAGTCATCGCTAAAATAATTGAGCGTTTCATTTGCAAAAGGCTGGGTTTTTGCAGCCAGCACTATTGGGCCATGCAAGATTGCATAGTAATTTGAGCCATCGGGCATTTTTTCCAGCGCGGTATGCATGGGCAGGGTCAGCTCCACTTTATCGCCTTTTTTCCAACGGCGTTCAAGCGCAATAAAGTCGCCCGGCTGTTGGGTTACATCAATCTTTTTACCATTGACACGCAAACCAAGCGCGCCTGCTTTTACCCACCCAGGGTAACGTAATTGCAAACGGAAACGCGCCGCTTTATCAATGACTATCGATGTAGTTTCTGCATCGGGAAATAAGGTATTTTGTGTTAGCTTGATACCTTGCTCTTTCCATTCCATGCGCGATGCAATAAATAAGTTGATAAATATTTCGGGCGTTTGTTTGGATTTTTTATCGCGCGCATAAATAAATTCCGCGTATTTGGAGTGACTTTCCAAACCTGAGCCTACACAACACCACATGCCGTCGTGCACCTGCGAATAAACACGGTAATGATTGGGGCGCATAGGCGTGAAATAGACAAAACCACCGGTGCGCGGATTTTGCGAACCCAAAATATGGTTATAGAGTGCGCGCTCGTAGTAATCCACATATTTGGTTTGAGGCACAGTCAATTGCAGCGCAGATTGTCCAGCAGACGATTTTTTTCCCGAAGCATCACCAGAAGACAAGTACAACAACTCTGTCAGTTTAAGCATGTTGTAGGTATTGCAGGTTTCCGGCCCTTCTACTTCATGCACCATAGGCGCGAAATCGGCAGTGTTGTGGAAGTGCTCTTTCACACTGTTACCACCAATCGCTACTGTACGTTTATCAATTACTGTTTGCCAAAAAAATTCTGCAGCACGATTCCAGTCCGCATTGTTTGTTGCATCTGCGTAGCGTTTAAAACCAATTACCTTGGGAATCTGGGTATTAGCATGCAAGCCAGTCAACTGGTCTTGTTGTTTTTCCAAAGGCTGTAAAATTGCCTGATGGGAAAAGGCTTCCGCCAGTTTCAGGTATTTTTTATCGCCGGTGATGTCTGCTACATCTACAAAAATTTCATTCATGCCGCCGTGCTCGGTACGCAGCATAGTTTGCATTTGCTCAGGCGATAAATTGTTAGTCAGTGCAATTGTCCAATCGGAGAGTTTCACCAACATGTTTTTTGCATCTTTACTCCCTGCATACCAATAAGCATCGCGCAGGCCAGCATACATTTTGTGAATGTTATACCAAGGCACCCAGCGCTCATTGGTGGAAAAATTATCGGCGCGGATATCACCTTTGGCGATCTCCTCCCACATTTTTTTGCTGTCAGGAATACCACCAATATAACCAGTGCCCAATTTATCCTGGCATTTTTTTAATTCAGCAATCACATAATCCAAACGCTTTTTCACTGCAGGGTCTTTAGTGGATGCATATAACAATGCCAGCGCAGAGACATAATGGCCGCCCATATGGCCATCCAACCCGGTGGATTCCCAATTGCCATAAGTTTCTTTATACGGCAACCCGGCCTCACGCCGAAACGGCGCAAGCAGCTTCTCGGCATCCAATGCCATGACGTACTCTTTATTGGTGTTTTGCGCTTGCAGGAAGGGGCCATCCAACAATTGCACATCGCGCAGGGGAACAAATTCAAGGGCGTAGCTTTTAGTCACACCGCCCAACAAGATCAGCAAAACAACCCATTGTTTCATCATGTTTACCTTTCTATTTTTATCGGCTTATGAAATGCAAAAGGCAACTCTTGCGAGCTGCCTTTTGTGCAATTTACCTGTTACCAGTATTGCATACTTAGAACGTTATACGTGCGCCCACTGCAAACGTACGGCTGTATAACGAGGAACCGAAGTTATTTGTGGTTGAACCATTTTCACCGTAGTAACTTTGGTAAATTTCTTCGGTCAAGTTGGTACCATCAAATGTCAATGACAGGTTATCGGTCACTTGGTAACTGATTTGTAAATCCATGCTGGCTTCTGGTTTTCTCCAAATTTCCAGTGGGTTTGCAAACAGTGCAGCTTCGTAGTTGTTCAGGAACTCACTGCGCCATGCATAAGATAAACGCATGCCCAGATTGTCTTTGTCATACGCCAACACAACACTGTAAGACTCATCTGACACACCAAACAAATCAGTTTCTTTGCTTCCGGTAATTTCACCGGCTGAGTTGGTCATAGGTGTAGTTTGCGATGAATCCAACGCGGTGTAGCTTGCTTGGATACCAAAGCCATCAAGATACCAAGGCAAGTTTTGCGGGAACCACACTGCACCCAATTCAAGGCCAGACAATTCGCCATTAGACGCATTGAACGGTTGGCTCAACACATAAGTGCCGGTTTCGCCATCTTCATTGGTGTGCTGTACCTGACGACGGAAATCAATAACAAAACCTTCTACTTCACGCTTGAACAGGGTGCCGTAAAGGGAACTTGATTCTGCAAAATACCATTCCAATGAGAAATCGTAGTTTTTGGATTCAGTTGGTTTAAGGTCTGCATTACCGCCACTTGCAGTACCATAACCAATGCCGGTCACATCCTCGTTATAAATAATTTGCGAGTTGAGTGCAGCAAAGTTAGGACGACGCAAAGTTTCGGTGTAAGCCAAACGTGCATAAAGATCATCTGCTAATTCATAGCGCAATGAGAGGCTTGGCAAGAACTTGGAGGTGTCTGTTGAATCGGCATAAACATCTCTGCCAGCTGAAGCGGTATCAGTAAATTCCATATCCGTTTCAGAACCGGTATAGCGAACACCAATTTCACCATCCAATTTTCTGCCAGCAACTTCAAACTCATATTGGCCAGTAACATAGGCAGATGCAGTCAACTCATCAATGTTAAAGCTTTCATCCATACGCTTCTTTTGCAAACCGTACACGCTGCGCATTTGATCGGCATTGGAGCGCAGATAGTAACCATTGGCAACAGCCCAGGTTGTTGGCACATCGGCTTGTCCATCAAAGAAACCACTGTTGATGTAGGTCAGTTCGTCAGTGATGGCGACAGCGTTGTTAAAACCTTCCTGACGGCTAAACGATTCTGCCGCAGTGCGTTGATCAATACGGATACCCGCATTAATTTGCGTGAAAATACCCAGCGCTGCATCGTAAGTAGCATCGGTGGTAAAGGTGACTGCATCGCCTTCGTTTTTGTTGGCGTTGTCGTACAGCTGGGCAGTTTTCCAGTTGGCAACATCAGCAACATCAGCTTCATTCAAATTGGCAGTGGCAGGGTTATCGATAAAACTGAACGCAGGAATTCCACCACCTGCATTAAAGTCTACATTCAAACCGTAGCGTGCATTTTCATAACGCGCGGCAATAAAATCAGTTTCAAATGTACTTTCCTGATAAACCACTTCTGACTTCACATTCAGATCATCAGTCAGCTGCCAATCGCCGCCCAATGCATACACAAAACTATCGGTCTTACCGGTTGTTAAGTCACCACTGGTGAACGACCAGTTATCTTTTACGCTACGCGATTTAACAATATTAGTGCCTTCAAACAATACTACGTTTGCATCGGCAGCCGCTGTTGGGCTGTTGGCATAAGAACCCCACCAGTCAGCAAAAGTAAATAACAGCGAGTTGAAAGAATCGTTGCGGTAGCCGTTGTAAAACGCTTCAAAGGTATATTCAGACGTGTCGTTAGGTGCAAATTGTAACGAGACGTTCGCTGCAGAGCGCTCACGCTTACCGGTGAAATCGCTCGCGAATACCGCATCGCGGCCGAGGATATATTCCATCGGCTGGCCATTGATATCCAACGTAGAGCCTGGTGCAGAAGGCAAACCATTTAACAGGCCTGGAGTCCAGATGGGATTCTCAGCTACACCGGGTTTATCCAGAAAAATACGCTCGTAATTACCAAAAGGCGCGAGTGGGTTATCTGTTGCAAATGGCACCATTGCACCAGCGGTAATACTTTGGTCGCGATAATTTGTTTCAGCGAATGAAAGGTTTACCAATGCACCGAAGTCACCTGAACTGGTCTCCCAACGGTCGCTGGCCAAGACGCTGATATTAGGGTCGGTTTTATCTGCTTGTTCTTGATTGATTGCACGTGCAGCGACAACAATTTTACTGCCGTCAAAATCGAATGGGCGCTGGGTTTTAATATCAACAGAACCGGCAATACCATTTTCAATTTGCGATGCAGAACGGGTTTTGTATACATCCACCTGCTTGATCAAGCTGGCAGGAATATCTTGCAGAGCAACCGCTAAACCAGATGCAGTAAAAATATTGCGTCCATTTACGGTGGTATTAATGTCGGTCAAACCACGGATAGAAATACCGGCAACTTCACCTGAACCGCGGTTAGTGACTTGCACGCCGGTGATACGTTGCATTGCTTCGATAACGTTGTTGTCAGGAAATTTACCAATATCTTCCGCCACAATCGCATCCACGATTTGGGTGTTATTGCGCTTAACATCCAACGCTTGCGTCAAGCTTCCGCGGATACCAGTAACAACGACTTCTTCAATTTGCTCGTCTTGTTGGGCAAATGCAGGCAGGCCAGCACCAAAAGCTGCAACCATGGCTACCGCCATACTGAGTGTTTTTTTCTGGAACATGAGGATCTCCCGTATGTGATTGCTGCATGGATGAGTTCTCTTGCTGCAACAATCATTATTATTAAATCGGTGTTTTATTTGTCTTATGAACTGTCTTAAAACAAGCGGGGAAGTTTTTCCGCCATTACCGGAAGCAGGTAATACAGAGCGACAACCAAGCCTGCATACGCCACTTATTATGCATATTGTAAGACAAATAAAATACTATCCCCGCCAGCAATTTACGTCAACAGATAAAAATACTTTTTTAGATGGAATTTTCCGCACTAAAAGTCATTTTTACTATTACACACCAACCAAAAAATAACGTTATTCCGCCATCAAAGATGACAAAAACACGCGTAACTTCGCTGTTATTAAGGGGTTTTGAAGCATTTTCGCCCGATTATTATCTTACAATAATATCTGGTTTTACGTATGATCCGCCGTGGCTTAAACGCCAATGACTCGTTGAAACATAATAAAAAGGTAACGCTGATGATTCATTTCTCCTCCCTGGATTGGATGGTGCTGGCTGGCTTTATGTTGCTGCTGGTTGCCGTTGTGCTCTGGTCACTGTTCGAAAAAGAAAAAAACACATCGGATTATTTTCTTGCGGGGCGCAACGCGGGTTGGCTGGTGATTGGCTCATCCATTTTTGCATCCAATATTGGTTCGGAACATTTGGTTGGATTATCCGGTGCGGGCATGCAATCGGGTATGGCAATGGCGCATTGGGAATTGCAATCCTGGATTATTTTGTTGCTCGGCTGGGTGTTTGCGCCCTTTTATTGGAGCAGCAAGGTATACACCATGCCCGAGTATATGGAGCGCCGTTATTCGTCCAGCTCACGCACTTTTTTATCATTTATTTCGCTCGTCAGCTATGTGCTCACCAAAGTCTCGGTAACGGTGTATGCCGGCGGGGTTGTATTAAAAACCGTGCTGGGAATTGATTCGCTGTGGGGCATTGATTTTTTCTGGATTGCTGCACTGGGGCTGGTTGTGATTACCGGGATCTACACGGTGCTGGGCGGAATGAAAGCCATCATGTGGACATCGGTTTTACAAACACCGGTACTTATTATTGGCTCATTGGTCATTCTGGTAGTGGGTTTGGATAAAGTCGGCGGCTTTGCTGAACTTGAGCGAATCAATGGTGAAAATATGCGATTGATGCGCCCGATGGACGACGAAAACTTTCCTTGGCCAGGCGTTATTTTTGGCTCATTTATTATCGGTTTTTGGTATTGGTGTACCGATCAATATATTGTCCAGCGTGTGCTCTCCGCCAAAGGAATCCAAGCCGCACGGCGCGGCACTATTTTTGCCGGTTATTTAAAATTGCTGCCGGTATTTATTTTCCTGTTCCCCGGCATGATTGCTTTTGCGCTACACGCACAGGGAAAAATCCATATAGAAAGTGCCGACCAGGCGTTTGCCGTGTTGGTATCAGAATTATTGCCGTCCGGTATTAAAGGTATTGTGATTGCCGGTTTACTTGCCGCACTCATGAGCTCCCTCGCCTCTTTATTTAATTCATCGGCAACGCTGTTCACCATCGATTTTTATAAAAAATTCAAGCCTGATGCCAGTGAAACCAAACTGCTCAGTGTTGGCCGCCAAGCCACCATTGCGGTGGTGATATTAGGTGTGGTGTGGATACCGGTTATGCAAATGGTGTCCGATGTACTTTATGAATATTTGCAACTGGTACAAGCGTTAATTGCACCGGGAATTGCCGTGGTATTTTTATTGGGCGTTTTCTCCAAGCGCATTACACCTGCAGCCGGGCTGATTGGATTAGTCAGCGGTTTTGTGTTGGGCATGTTGCGTTTGGTGCTCACTATTTTTAAAGAACAGCTGGCAACGGATGGCGTGCTCTACGCACTGGTCGATATGAATTGGCTGTACTACTGCTCACTGTTATTTATCGTGATTTGCGTATTGGTTATCGCCGTCAGTTTCTTCACCAAGCCCGCACCGGAAGCGCAGCTTGCAGGGCTGACGTACGGCTCTATCAGTGCCGAGCAAAAAACAGAAATCAAAGCGGGCATCGACAAGTGGGATATTATCCACACATGCATTATTGTCGGTATTACCGCGTTTATTTATTGGCGTTTTTGGTAAGGCCTGCCGGTTTAAAAAAGCGGTGCCGATGATATCGGCACCGCTTTTTTATTGTCTTTTAATTTATGGCCTGACGATTTGTTGCTTGCGGGGCTGAATCCTGAATAAAAAAACCGCTACAGAAAACTGTAGCGGTTGAAAAAGTGGTGTTAACAAAAGCGTTACACCATCCAACGACAAAGGATTAAGTCCAGTGAACACATAACTCTTACAGCAGAGTACAACAGGAGTGCAGTCATGCGGGCGATCAAACACTCTATTTGTAATATAATATATTAATAATTCTTAAAGTCCAGTGTATTTGCGATTATTTTCTTCCTGCGCAACAACAATAAAAAACAGCAATAAAAAAGCCCTGCATGGCAGGGCTTTTCGCAACTGTATATTGGCAACTCTATACAGTTGAATTAAAACGAGTAACGCACACCCACTGCATAGGTTTTGGAATAGATACCGTTACCAAAGTTAAACAGGTTTTGGTTCCCCTCACCGTAGTAGTTTTGGTAAACGTCATCCAACAGGTTGGTGCCATCAAAGGTGATTGCCAACTCGTCGGTGATGTCGTAACTCAATTGGAATGACAGATCCTGCTCAGGTCGGCTCCAGAATTGGATGGGGTTAGCGAAGATCGACGCTTCGTTGCCCTGGTAGAACTTCTCGCGCCATACATAAGACAAGCGCGCACCAAAGCCTTCTTTCTCGTAGGCCAACACCAGACTGTAGGATGAGTCAGACACGCCACTCATTTTGGATTTGTTGTAACCACTGATGCTGCCATCTTCAGCAAACTCAGGGTTCAACTGTTCGGAGTCCAGCATGGTGTAGCTCGCCTGCACGCCCAGACCATCCAGCACAGCGGGTAAATTATCCGGGAAGTACACCAAACCCACTTCCATACCCGACAGCTCGCCGTCTGCCGCATTCACGGGCGCGTTCAACACATAAGGGCGCGTAACACCATCGTCGCCTTCGCGCACAACCGTCTTTTTACCGTTAATCACCAAACCATCGATTTCACGCTTGAACAAGGCACCATACAGCGAGCTGCCTTCAGCGAAATACCACTCTAGCGACATATCATAGTTTTTAGAGTAGGTCGGCTTGAGCTGTGGGTTGCCACCGCCCCCGGTGCCGTAAGGCGTGCTGGTCAGCGGATCCTGGAAATCCTGATGGGGATTCAAAGAACCATACTCGGGCATACGCAGGGTTTCGGTGTAGGCAACACGGCCTACAACGTCATCGGTAATATCCCAGTTCAACACCAGGCTGGGTAAAACCTCTTGCGCAGAAGAAGTGCCGGGAACCAGAACACCGTCCTGCCAGAATTCCAGATCTTGTTGATAGTCCACTGCGCGCACGCCAAATTCACCGCTCAGGTTGTCACCCAGGTGAAATTGTGTGGTGACATAAAACGCAGCCGCGTCTTCATCAACACTGAAGCTTTTCTCCAGCACCGGATCAATTTCCAAATCATAAACCGTGCGTACTGCCGCTTTGTTTTGCAGCATGTAGTAGCCATTGGCGGTGATGAAACGATCGAAAATATTGGCGCGACCATCAAAATAATTAGTCGCGGTATAGACGATTCCCGAGCCATCACCAGAGGCACCTGCTGCAACCAACAAATCCATTAATTCATTGACGCTGGTGCCGCCGATTCCTGCGCTTTGATCGCGCGACATGGTTTCCGCACCGCGGATCTGATAGCGGCCACCGACTTTAATACTGTCGATGAAACTGCCATCGAGCTGCCAATCGGCATCCAGGCTGTAGGCTGCAGAATCACCCGTGCTGCTACCGCCGTTGTCGTAGACAGTACCGGCGTTCCAGTTGGCAACGGCAGAAATATCTGACTCATCCACCGCGGTCGCCGGGTTGTCCCAGAACTCCACCGAAGGCACACCATCGCGATCGTTGTAGTCCACATCCAACCCATAGGCAGTGCGATCAAAACGCATCGCAAAGAAGTTGTTGGTGTATTCACTGTCTTGCAACACCAGCTCTGAATTCAGCGTCAGCTTGTCCGTAGGAGTCCACTTCGCCCCCAGAGCCCATAGGTAGCTATCGGTTTTGCCATCGGCATAGTCACCACTTTGGAAACCGCCGTTGCCGCGCCCTTGATGCTCTTTGACAACATTGGTGCCTTCGTATACGAGCGGAATAGCAATGTTGCCGTTTTGATGCTCAAGCGTGTTGGTAAACCACATGGCATTTTGTTGGGTATTGCGATAGCCCGTGTAAAAGCCTTCCGCTAAAAATTCCCAGTCATCATTCGGTGCCCACTGCAAAGAAAAACTGGCAGCCGGGCGCTTGCGGAACCCTGAGAAAACGCTGCCGAAAACGGCATCGCGCATCATCAAGTAATCGACAGTTTCACCATCCACATTCAAAGTCGAACCTGCACTGTACGGAATACCGTTTTCCAACCCCGCTTGCCACACCGGCTTGCCACTCGAATTATTAGGGATCATCTGATAAGGCGTGTAGTTAGATGCAGGCGTTGCCGAAAAGAATGGGAATACCGCACCGGCGGTCATGCTGTCATCGCGATAATGTGTTTCGGCGTAACCAATATTGATCAACGCGCCGATTTCGCCAGCGTTTTCCAACTCCCAGCGATTGCTGTAGAGCGCACTTACGTTAGGATCAATTTTATCGGGCTGATCGGCATAAATACCGCGTGCGGCCAACACCACTTTTTCACCGTCAAACATAAACGGGCGATTGGTTTTTACATCAATAGAACCGGCGATACCGCGTTCGGTGCGATCAGCAGAACGCGTTTTATACACATTCACACTGCTCAGCAAGCTTGCGGGAATATCCCAAATTGCAACATCGCGACCAGCACCGGTAAATACATCGCGGCCATTCACGGTGGTATGAACGTCAGTCAAACCGCGGATCGAAATACCGGTCACTTCACCGCCGCCGCGGCCGGTCGTTTGCACACCGGTGACGCGTTGCAATGCTTCTACGACGTTGTTATCAGGAAATTTACCAATATCTTCTGCAACGATTGCATCAATAATTTGGGTATTGTCACGTTTGATATCCAATGCTTTGGTCAAACTGCTGCGAATACCTTGTACTGTCACTTCTTCAATTTGTTCTTCTTGTTGTGATTGTTGTTGTGATTGTTGTTGTGATTGTTGTTGTGATTGGGCAACACTGATTTGCGCCATCATTGCGGCCAATACCGCTGAGGCTAAAGCTGTCTTCTTATACATTTTTCAACTCCAAATTTTTTTAATAAATTTGAGTTAATGTGAGTGCATTAACTCAATCAAAAAGCATTCAGGTGCGAGGGGAACAAACCCCTCGCGGCTGCGCATTACTGGGCAGTTGAACCTTCTTGATAAAGTGAGTTAATTTTTTCTGCGCTGATGGTGCCAGTGAACACTTTCAACTCATCGATGGCACCGTTGTATGGCGTATCCCAATAATTCACGCCCAGCGCAAATTCATTGGTGTCACCCGCAACCGTCATCACACGGCGGAAATCCGTTGATGTCACTTGCAAGGAGCCATTCACAAACAGTTTGATGGTGTTGTTATTTTCACCATCCACCATAATGACAATATGCGTCCATTGCCCCGCAGGAATACGGTTAGCCAATTCAGCGTTGTCGTAGAAAGACGGACCGTTTGCCCACACACGGGTTTTACTAGTGCCCGCCATAGACGGAACCAGGCTCAACCAATAGTTGGCATTAGCGCCACCAAAAAACGCGGTGGTGTAATCCGTAAATGTGGTGGGTTTTAACCACAGGGAAATGGTGTAGCTGTTAGTCGTAATTAAATTATCGGGTAAGCGAATACCGGATGCGCCATTCAGATTGACCGCTTGGCCTTTTACACCTTCCACGTAGCTAACCGCACCACCGGTGTTGCCGATACGATCGCCAGTTACCGTGCCCGCTGGTGCAACATCGTTCAGTGATGCCAAGCTGTTTTCGAAGCTGTATTCAGCCGGTGCAAGCGATTTAATAGTTACCTGGAATTCTTTGGTATCGGTAAAACCTTGATAATTGATATGCGCAGTCAAGGTAACGGTTTTATCACCTTCATCGGCAGTCGGTTGCATTACCACAGCAACACCGTTGGTTGGTTTCAAATATTTTTCATCACTTGAAGTCCAACGAATTCCGGATACAAATGGACCAACGCGCAACAAATCAAAATTTTCGCGCACGGCTGACATATCACCCAATTCCAATGCATCTTTTACGAAGCCGGCAAATTGTGAAGGATCGGTCAGGTTATTAATTGCAGCACCGTTGATATCCAAACTACTCAATGCGTAGTCGTACACAATCAAGTCATCGATTTGCCCAACAAATGGTAAATCCCAACCGAAGTTAACGCCCAATGCATACAAGCCGCCATTTTTGAAAATATCATCGCGTGGCATTGCACCGGCAAAGGCACCGTCGATATATAAATTCATCATGCCGTTTGAATAAGTGATTGCCACATGTTGCCATTGGTTTAACGGCGCTGTTGCTGAATGAACAACTTGATTCCAGTTGCCCATGTAGTTACTCCAAATCAATGAACCCGTAGTGAACCACGCATTACCCGGAATATAACTTGACCAGTGATCAACATCTGTCGCCATAAAAAATGCTGGCGTATGCGTGTTCAGGTTTTCTGCTTTCATCCAGAACGACACTGTGTATTCGCTGGATTTAATAATGTCATCCGGCAAACGAACACCGTTAGCGCCATTGAAATCGTAAGCCTGTCCACCGGCGTAACCTGCTGCAAATGTTGGCGCAGTGGCATCCACATTAAACAAATTATTGTCAGTGGTTTTTGCAACGGCGAATTTACCCATTGAGTCTGTCAATGCATTTTCAAAACGATAATGCGCTACTGCATTTTTGAATGCAGGGCGTGCTCTTAGGGTTACATTGAAAGTTTTGCTAATAGTTTGCCCGCCTAGCGATAAATTCGCGGTGAGCGTAACGGTTTGGTCACCCAAATCAGGCGTAGGAATAAATACATTGCCTTGTGAATCGATAAAATATTCGTTGCTGCTTACCCAATTGATGGTGGTTCCACTTTTACCCACCGTCGGCAATAAATAACCTTCATCGGCCAGCGTTAATTCCGTTTTGATATTCAGCGCATCTGCCACTGTGCTCAACGCTGTTGATGTCGCGGCAATGCCATCGGTGCGAGTTCCGAATACAGAGGCACCATCGCGCGCCATTGCACTGAACACTGGAACCAATTCTTTTTTGCCGTTATCCCACTGCCACTTGAGCACACCAAAATAAGTGCCGGAATCCAACACCAGTTTGATGGAGTCGTCGCCCATGATCATCCACGAGCCTTTATCGCTACCACTGACACTGCGGTTTTCATGCAGCGTGATATAGCCGGATTTGATCGCGGTTTTATTAACCGCCTTGCCCTGATTTACAAATTTGTAATGGCCTGGCACTTGTGCAACATCCACCACATTATCGCCATTTAACGGAACGTAACGCTGTGGAGAAACCACCAGCCAACCTTCTTTATTCACAAACATTTCGTGCGTGCGAACAGCATGCGCTTCAATATTGTTTGGATAAGCCGTTGCCGATGCAGGGAAGCGAGTATGAGTCACTAACAAGTGGCGTTTGCTCGCTTCATCGTAATAAGCCGAGTTGTGACCAGGCGATTGATAACCCCAGGATGGAGCAGCTTCACCCAAGGCTTGGGTAAATTCAAAACCACCCAATAATTTGCCGCCAACCTCAAGGCCAGCGCCATTGGCGATGTCATTACCTGCCGGATCAAGATAAGGTCCCTTCGGGGTTTTTGAACGTGCGATACGAATGTTATAACCATCGTTCGCTGCGAAACCGGCCACCGAGTAGAACAAGTAATAGTAATCAGCTACCGGGCTGTACATGACGAACGCGCCTTCAATTGCGCGGAAGTCGCCACCTAACAAATGTGTACCGTAGCCCTGCCCTGCTTTGGGTTTGCCGGTAGTGGTATCCATTTCCAGAATAAAAATACCGCCGGAATAGGAACCGTACACCATCCACAAGCCGCCGGATTTATCGAAGAAAGCCGCGGGATCAATTGCATTAGGATCCACCGCGCCATTCCAGCTTGTCTGGCCGTTATCTAATGGATACGCAGAAAATTCACTGGCGTTGCGATAACCGCTGCGCAGGAATACGCCTTTGTTGACGTAAGGGCCTCCCACTGAATCAGCTTCAGCCAAGCCGAGATACGAACGGTTCCAACAGCCGCCATTGTCAGCCTCAGTCTGTGCACAGTGGTTGTAGTAGAACCAATATTTGCCATTAGGCGCTTTGATCACATCGGCCGCCCAGTTGCCTTTAAAGCCATCTGTCCAGGCAATACCTTCAGCAATCTGGGTGGAATAGGTATTAAACAGCGGGCTTTCATCTACCGCCGCGTTGTTGGAAAGCACCGAAATGTATTCCCAATTGACCAAATCATTGGATTTGGCAGCGGCCAGATGGGAGCCAAAAATATAATAATCACTGCCCGCTTTAACGATGGATGGGTCGTGCACGCCAATATCTTCAAAGGCGACTGAACCGTCGCTAGCCAATGGAATACCACTGGAAAGCGCAGGCTTACTGTAGGTAGGCTCCGGAGATGCAGGAACTGTGTTGTAGGACTTACCGTCACCGCCGCCACCGCAGCCGCCCAATAACAGCAAACCGCCAATGACAAGCGCCAGGCTTGATAGCTTCATGAATATACCTCTCGTATAGTTATTGATTATTAATAGCGCCAGAGTCTTCTGTGGATTCCGGTCAAACTCCCTGTTCTGCTCCAGCTATGCGGCATGGGCTCAGGGTTTTTATATATGTCATACAATACTACATCCAAATAATATTGTAATACAATATGTCTTTTTAACCGTTAAGAGGCTTTATATGGCCACCGCTTTGGCAAAGAAAAACTACAGAAAGAGAAAGGTAAATTTGCACCCGCCCGTTAATTGTTGTCGGGCAGTGTAAAGATCGGTTGCGGGGAGCGCTTTTAGAAAATCCTTTTTATACAGTAAACCTCATCCGCGAACCCGATGGGTTTGCGAGAAAAATAATTAACTAGTAGAAACCGATTACTGAGGCTTAAACATGGACCGCAGACAATTCATTACAGCGATGGGCGTATTAGGCGCGGCGGCAGCATTGCCTATACCGGCGTTTGCGAGCACTAAAAAACACAACTACAAATTTGGTTTTCAACTTTTCTCCGTTAACCAGGATATGAACCGCGATCCCATAAGCACACTAAAAGCAGTGGCAGCTATGGGCTATGAAGATTTTGAGATATTTGGTTTTAACGGTGACCAAGGTACTTTTTACGGACAAAAAGCCGCTGCATTTAAAACCCTGCTGGATGATCACAATGTCACTGTTTCCAGTGGGCATTTTGAATTTGCGCCGCTGTTAGAAAAGTCTGACGCTGCACTGATGCGTTTTGTGGATCAGTGTATAGAGGGTGCTCGCACCTTGAATATGAAATACATCACCTGGCCTTGGTTGGCACCGGAGCAGCGATCGATTGAGAATTACAAAGCGCTCTGTGAAAAATTGAACCGTATGGGTGAGCGAGTCAATTCAGCAGGGCTTGGTTTTGCTTACCACAACCACGGTTTTGAATTTGAAGATCAGGGTGGCCAGAATGGTTACGATATTATTTTGAAGGAAACTGATCCCGCTCTGGTAAAACTACAAATGGATCTTTTCTGGGTTATGCACTCATCCAAGCACTCCCCTAAAGAGCTAGTGAAAGCGCAGCCAGGGCGCTACGTGATGTGGCACATCAAAGATATGGACAAAAAAACGCGGGACTACACCGAGCTTGGCAACGGCTCAATTGATTACCCCAGTATCCTCCCCGACCCTGTTGCCGCCGGAATGGAATTTTATTATCTAGAACAAGGCGGAAACTTTACGCACAGCGCGCTACAAAGTGCAGCCGATAGCGCCCGCTATTTTAAACAGAACCTGCAACATTTATTTTGATGCAGGTTCTGCATGCCTTAACCTGTGTTTCTTAACCTGTGTTAGTGAGCAATACATTTACTCATTAACAACAGCCGAAAAAAAACCCGCCTGAGCGGGTTTTTAGCAAACAAGGTGTCAGGGATTAACCCGCTGAGCGAGCTTTATACGCGCGGACGACCTGGTTGAAATCTTCTGCAAATTTTTGCAGCTCTTCCATTTCTTTCTTTTCTTCAGCGCGCGATAAACCGGCGCAACCTACATAATCCTGCACGGCTTTTACGTAGGCTTTTACATCATTATTTGCCTTGACCATTTGCGCGGTTACTACGGTTGCTGCATCCGGAATTTCAGGCTTGGCAGCCGGTTTTGAGCAAGCAAATACCATAGTAGATGCCAATGAAGATGCACAAAAAGTCAACGCAAGAACAAACGGCTTCATAAATTTTCCTCTCCAATAAAAAACAAGAACTAAACAATTTATACGCGGAAGCGGCCAACCAACTCCGCCATACGCGCTGCCACATCTGCCAGGTTATCGGTGCTGGACGTAATGCGGCTGGAACTCTCAGCAGTATGGGTAGCTACTAAAGAAATACGGTCAATATTGGTTTCGATCTGGCGAGTTGCCGCACTTTGCTGCTCCGACGCAGCGGCAATCTGGTTAGTCCTGTCGCGAATTACACTTACGATTTCCGTAATGTGCTCCAACGCACTGCTGGCATCACTCGCTTGCACAACCGCATTGCTCGCCTGGCTTGTGCCCGCCGTCATCATTTCTACCGCTTGCTGCGCGCCTGATTGCAAACGCTCAATCATTTCGCGAATTTCAGTGGTAGAACTTTGGGTTTTGGAAGCAAGCGTACGCACCTCATCTGCTACCACTGCAAAACCGCGCCCTTGCTCACCGGCACGCGCCGCTTCAATCGCCGCGTTCAGTGCCAGTAAATTGGTTTGGTCTGCAATTCCGCGGATGACATCCAACACCGAACCAATACTCACAGTTTCATTGCGCAAACGGTCAATCACTTCCGCAGCGGTTTTAATATCGGTTGAAAGCTCGGTAATTTGTCCCATGGTGTTAACCACCAGGGTTTTACCTGCAGAGGCAGCGCCATCGGCCTGCAAAGATTTATCGGCGGTGTCAGACACACTCACAGTGACATCCTGCACCACACTTGCCATTTCTTTTACTGCGCCGACGATGTGCTGGATTTCATTTTGCTGTGTGCGGATTTCACTTTCGTTATCGCGCGATAATTGCGATAAGGTTGATGCACTTCCGCTTACTTCACGCGCGGTGTGCGCAACGTTGGCAATAATCGATTGCAAGTGCTCTACAAATTGATTGAAGCGGCGCGACAATTCTGTCACTTCATCATTACCGGCTTCAGGTAAACGACGGGTCAAATCACCCTCGCCTTGTGCAATATCGCGCAATGCAATAACAACTTCATTGACTGGGCGAACAATACTTAATTGCACGGCATAAGCGAGCGATGCAGCCACAAGACTAATAATGACAATGAGCATTAATGCACTGAGTACAGCCGCACTGACAATGTCATCAATCTCACTCATATCAATGTGCAAGCTGATAGTGCCAATACGGGCGCCTTCTGATTTGATCTCTTCCGTAATCGTCAGCAAATGCCCTTTGGTTTCAGTACCCAATGCGCGCGGGCTACCTGCAAATGCTGCAGGAACCTCTTTGGCAGTGACACTTTTTTCATACCAGGCAAATGGCTTTTGGTTACTGTAAATCACAGCAGCCAATACCCGCGGGCTAACACGCAGGCCATTCAAAGAAGCAGTGACGGTTGCAGCATCATCAAAGGTCATTGCCCCTACACTGGCTTCACCCAACACCTGCGCCAGAGTGCGTACATCTTCAATAATGGCAGATTCAGTCCTGTTAATGCCTTCGCGTACAGTAACCAAAGTAGTAACAACAACAGCTGCAATACAGGTCAGGGTAACGCTTAGCAAAATCTTCCATTTCAGCGATAAGTTTTTCACTCGCACCTCAAATTCTTGAACAAAGATTTAACAAAAACGCATTTGTGAGGTTGATCACATTTTGCGCGTAAGGCTAGCAGACATTTTTTTTATTGCATCAGTTTTTATACCAATCAATAGAACTTTAAGGCCTATTTTTTAGCTTTCCATGTATTTGCGTTATATAAACAGCCGAAATCACAAATAATTTGACGAAAAATAAAATCCAGAAATCGGCAGCAGCCAAACGTCAAAATGTCATCGCACAATTACAAACAATAGATAAATGTGCTGTGACTTCATGGGTGATCGATCAAAAACCATTCAATAAAAACACATGGTCAACTTATTTCGGTCCCAATACAGATGGCAGACAGACAGATGCTAGACAGAGAAGGCTGGGCATTACCGGAATAACCGGAATGAGGACAGGCGGAAAATAGAACTGTAGTCATTTGTTAGTCTCTTGCAGTAGTGATTTTTAATTTTTTTATTGTGCTTACAGCACCTGTAATAGTTCAGGTATAACAATATAGGTTTAGCAGATGCTGTCGATATTTCTAAAAATATTTATCCGATAAGTGTTTAAATAATCTATCCCAATAAATAATTACAGTTATTTACACAAATAGATTTTAACTGCACTGGACGCAACAACTTATTCGATCAGCAGAAAATAAAAACCCGCCATTTTCATAGCGGGTTTTTATGCTGGCCGATATTTGTGTTGGTTAATTTTTGACGGATAACCATTAATCAATCATTGAAGGCTTACCAAATACCGGCATGCCTTTGTCATCCCAGCGCAGTGGTTTAACAAACGTATGGCGGTCAGGATTCCATAAGGGGTCGCCTTCAATTTCAGTGTAGGTGCGCGCATGGTAAACCAGCATCACGGTATCGCCATCTTCTGCGTAGGTGAAACTGTTGTGGCCGGGACCAAAAATTTTATTGGGAATATCGGAACATAACACCGGTTCTTTGGATTTAGTCCAGTTTTGTGGATTCAATAAATCCGCATTCTCATCTACCCACAGCAAACCCATTGCGTAGTTTTCATCGGTGGCGCTAGCGGAGTAACTCAAAAAGATTTTGCCATTGCGCTTCACAATCGATGGGCCTTCATTTACCCAGAAACCGCGAATTTCCCATTCAAATTCCGGCTTGGTGAGCATGACGGGTGCACTCGCCAATTCCCACGGAGTCTTCATAGGGGCGATATAAATGTTGGAGTTACCTTGAATGTCCACATCTTTTTGTGCCCACACGTAATAGAGCACATCGTTATGGGTGAATGTGGTCGCATCCAGACAAAATGTATCAATACCTGAATCTACCTGCCCCATAAACTCCCATTCGCCTTCCAAGGGATTCGCATTTTTATTGCGGATGGCATACATGCGGTGCTGAAATAAATTGAATTTAATTTCACGACTGGGCGCTGCAGCAAAATACACGTACCACGCATATTCGCCGGATGATGGATCTTTATTGAAATGGATTTCCGGTGCCCAAACCAGCTCACTGTAAGGTCCGGTATCTGGCTTGTGCCACGCATCGACGGTTGGTGCAGTAGCCAATTCGGCGATGGTTTTTGCACGACGCAATTCAATGCGGTCATACTTGGGTACAGACGCAGTGAAGTAATAATAACCATCGGTGTGTTTATACACGAAGGGGTCTGCACGTTGTGGAATTAACGGCTTTAATAATTCGCTCACAATTTTTCTCCAAACTTTCTATTTAATTCTTAATAAAACTTTCTATTTAATTCTTGGATTGACATGTTGGGGTTCGTTCCTCACCGCCAACCTACACAAATATTAATGCTCTGCAATGTAACCTTTTGCGCGCATTTCATTTTTGAGACCAGCGTAATAACCATCGTTAATGCGATACCAAAACATCAATAGGCCCATCAAGGCATGGAAAAATCCGGGGATAATCGATAGCATTAATGCAATTCCCATTAATGAAAAATCCGATTGCGCCTGATTGGGAACATACTGGAAATAAGTCAACAGCCAACCAACCATTAAACCCGCAATGCCCATACCGGCTTTTTGCCCTACAGAAATTCCACCGTACGCAAAACCGGATACGCGTTTACCGTTTTTCACCTGGCCGTAATCAATTGTTTCGGAAATGATGGACCAAAATACAGGAGCATGAAGATCAACCACAAACGACAAAAGAAAATACAACACAAACGCCAGCACCACATCGTCGCGGCCAACAAACAAATAGATCGCCACACTTAATGCCGCCACTACTAATTGTGTGTAGCGGAATAAATTGATTTTGCAGTAGACCTTGGTAATCCAGGTGGATGCCACCATGGCAAGAATAGCGGCTGCAACGCCCGTCGATAAAAATGCCGATACCAAGGCATCATCACCGCCCAAATAATATTTAGCGTAATAAATCGCAACCGAACCGCGAATCACATAGCCAATCGTGCCTGTGATACACACAGCGAACAGAATTAACCACTGGTCATTTTTCAGCAGTTGTAGAAATTGCGTCCACAAGGGTTGATGCTCAACAACGTGGGTGACGCGTTCGGTTGTTTTGAAATAACAAAATAAAAACATTACCGCACCAACACCCGACATAATCGCCATGGCAACCTGATACCCCAATGCCTTGTCTTCCCACATGCCCGCCACAACAGGAACCACAATCGCCACCATAAAGGCACCAATTTTGGCGAGGAATAAACGGTAGCCATTTGCAGACAGTTTCTCTTTTGGATCACTGGTGAGTGCACTGGGCAGGGAGATATAAGGAATACCAACGCCGGAGGTGATCAGCGTCATCATAATGTAGGTGGAGTAAGCCCAAATTAATTTAGCGTCGTATCCCCAGTCTGGTGTGGTGAATACAAAAAACACACTGACCGCGTAGGGAATTGCCAGCCATAACAGCCAGGGGCGATAGCGCCCTTGTAAAAAGGTGTAGCGGTCAGTGAGCTGCCCCATGACCAGATCAGAAATTGCGCCCACCACTTTGACGGTGAAAAACAAAATGCCCATGTCAATTGGGCTTAGGCCGAAAATATCAGTGTAATAAAAGGTGATGATCAGCATCATTGATGAGATCACGACGTTTAGCGCCATATCGCCAGCGCCAAATCCAATTTTTTCTGCAACCGATAGTTTTTCTGTCATCGGCAATGTTTTTGCATTTGCAGTGGATGATGGTTGTGTTTGCATTGTTTTGGTTGACCTCGTGTTTCTATTATTTGTGTTGCTGTTTTTATTTCTGCTTCTATTTCTATTTATGTCTAATATTTCTATTTATCTTACGGTGAAAAAAAGCGGCATTACGTTCTCCGTAAGTGCCGCTTCCTTTATCGATCATCTAGTGCAGGAACTTTCTATTACCTACTACTCCGCTTATAAATAATAATCATTTTCGATGGCATGCACCAACAACACATCAATACCAGCCATACCCGCGCTTGCTGCAGCTTGTAAACCCAGTTTTGAATCTTCAAACACCACACACCGGGTTGGATCTACATCTAATAATTCAGCGCAGCGCAAAAATGTATCCGGTGCAGGCTTTGGATTTTTCACCTGGTCTGCACCAACAACGGCGCTGACATATTTATCCAGCCCGCAAATTTTCAAAATGGTTTGCGCTTCTTGCGTGTAAGCGCCGGTTCCTATTGCCATGGGCTTCACACCGTGATAACGCTGTGCCACTTCCAACAAGGCAGTAGGTTTTACGTATTTGTGCATATTGTCGTGCACAACCTGCTCTTTAAAATCATTCATTTCATCGAGGCTGGCGCTCACCTCAATGCTGAATTTTTCCAACAGGATTTCAATCGTCCCTTTGGTTGGCACTCCGGCAAGCGAACGCATAAACGGGCGGTCGATTGGAATACCGTATTTGTTCAGTGTTTCACTCCATGCAAACTCATGAAGTTGGCCGCTATCAACCAGCGTGCCGTCCATATCAAAAATCAGTGCATCGTAATGGTCGTACATCGTGTGTTCTCTTGTTTACTGGCGAGGCAGAAATTAGAGCACAAACCGACAGTAAGTTCGAATGCAATCATCGCAGTTGATTAATCATTAGTTTGGATCAATTATCACTTAGGATATCGACACACAAAGTTTTCTGCTTTTTCAGAATCGCCTGAGCCTGTGTAATGGGCATAACTGGGATAAGGGCACAATGGACGGCTGCGGTCAGGGAATGCCTGCCCGGTAACCTGTATTTGCGCGGGAGCCTTATTTTGCTCAACCCACTCAACAATAGGGTCAATCATATCCAAATGATCAAGCGCCGCTGCGCCGCCACCGCAATGCCCCATACCGGGAACCAAAAACAGACGGCTCCATTGGGAAACTTTTTCTTTGCCACCGTTATCCGCAACTAATTGATCGTAGTAACGCGCAGTTTCCTGTGCAGAAAACCATGGGTCGCTAACGCCGTGATAAAACAGTAATTTGCCGCCGTTATTGGAAAACGTATTGAGCAGTGTCCAATAGGCTGAATCACCCACAAACGCGGCCGGTGTAGAAGCAGCCATCGCTTCTTGATCGACGTTCATGTCGGTGCTGGTAATTTTGCCCACAATCGGATGAAAGCCCGGGTTCAATAATCCGGGAATACCCTGGGTTTCGGTGATGCCGGTATCAAACCAAAAACCGGGATACACCTGCACGCCGAGTGAATTTTTTGGTCCGGCAAATCCTGCTTTTATCGCTCTGGCTTTTTCGGGGCTGATGCAGGCTTGCGTATTGTTTGCACTGCAAGCAACTGACATAGGATCAAACTTGCAACCGACAACATTGGAAATCATGTTGTCCGCAACACCATCTATTGCATCGCACTGTTTTAATAAACCTTGCATCACAATCGTTTTATCTTGCGCGGTTAACGCTTGCGACACATCCGGATGACCCTGTGCATCTTTGGGTGCAACCTTGGCGAGTGAAGTCATCACCCACTTGTCGGCGAGATTGGAAAAGCTGGTGCGCATGGCAGGAGCGCCGGCCACTATGCCATCAAACAAACGCGGGTAACGCTGCGACATAATCATGGCTTCACGGCCACCGGTTGAACATCCCATGTAGTAGGAATGTTCGATCGGTTTTGCGTAATACTGCGCAACAATATGTTTGGATGCGATCGCTACTTTGCCAATTGCTTGATACAAAAAATTCAGTGTTGCTTCCTGATCGCTAAAAAAACTCGCATCAAATCCGTGCGTGCCTTGATGACCGGTGTCGGTAGTGACTACCGCAAAACCGCGTTGCAGTGCCGTCATATCACCGGCTGCGTTGCTGCCTAAAGGAGTTGCGACAGAACCATTCAAACCGCCACCACCTTGCATCATAAAACGGCCATTCCATTTTTCTGGCATGGCAATCGCAAAACCAATCGCATAAGGCTTACCGCCTTCACCAATGCGCTCATCAATTACACCATCCACACGGCAATAGCTCGACAGAGTACCTGCATAGGGGCGTTGATAAGGCACTGCAGGTACCGGCCCTTCTGGCACCATGCTCGCACTTTTAATGACCACCGAATTATCGTGTGATTGATAGCCAGTCAACTGACTACAGCTATTACCATTTTCTACAGCAGCGGTTTGCGTGCTGGATGAGCAAGAGGACAAGAACGCAACGCTAACCAACAATCCCAGTACATTTTTCATCGTTCGCACAGAATTTCCTCGCTCAAAAACGGCAATAGTTATTGTTGTAATTAAGAAAATCGCGAGTGAAATCACCGACAGCTTTAGCGCTATCGGCGACACACTCTTTTTTAGATCCGCGCTGCTGCGGATTTCAAACGCTTACACACCATCTCTCAAATGGCTTACACACCATCTTTCAGATGAAAGTAAGCGGCGTTGTGGCGCAATTCGGTTTTGAATGCACGCACAGTGGTGTCTTCACCGATCACAACCGCTTCAACACCAGCCATTTCTGCGTAATCCACAATTTCATCAGCAGTCACACCTTGGGTGTAAGCACTGTGGTGTGCGCCACCGGCTTGAATCCAGGCAGCGGCAGAAATTTCCAAGTTGGGGCGCGGTTCCCACAGCGCTTTTGCAACAGGCAAATTCGGCAATTCTTGCGGTGGATTAACGGTATCCACTTCGTTGATGATCACGCGGAAGCGAGTGCCAATATCAATCAGCGAAATACACAACGCAGGGCCCGCTTTACCGGTAAAAATCAAACGCGCGATGTCATTGCGGCAACCGATGGTGTGCAAGTGAACTTCCAATTTTGGTTTTGCCGCAGCGATAGAAGGACAAACTTCCAGCATGTGCGCACCCAGTACTTGATCGACACCACCGGCATGAACACCGCCAAAGTGATAGGTGTAATCTTCCATAAAGGATGAACCACCAGCACGGCCTTTGGACATCACTTTACAAATGTGCACCATGGCTGCCGTTTTCCAATCGCCCTCGCCGCCGTAACCAAAACCAGCCGCCATTAAACGTTGGGTTGCAAGGCCAGGCAGGTTGGTCAAACCGGTCAGATTTTCAAAGCAGTTGGTGAATGCACCGAAGCCGCCGTCGGTTAAAAACTTCAGCATACCCAGCTCCAAACGCGCTTCGTTTTTCAGCATTTGGAATTGATGTTCGTCATCAAAAATCGCCGGGTTTACATCGTATTCTTTTTTGTAGACTTCGATTTGCGCCGCTACTTGTTCGTCGGTCACTGCATCAACTACTTTTTGCAGATCGCCCAAACCGTAGGCGTGAACTTCGTAACCAAATTTAATTTGTGCAGCAACTTTGTCGCCATCGGTTACCGCCACTTGACGCATGTTGTCGCCAAAACGTGCTACTTTTAATGTTTGGCTTGCATGCCAGCCCATTGCCACGCGGCACCAGCTGTCGATTTGTTTTTGCACGGATTCTGTTGCCCAATGACCTACCACCACTTTGCGCTCCTGACGCAAGCGAGTGCTCACGTGACCAAATTCGCGGTCGCCGTGCGCAGATTGGTTGAGGTTCATAAAGTGCATGTTGATGTCGGCAAACGGCAGCTCAGCATTGAACTGAGTGTGCAAGTGCATGTAAGGCTTGTTTAATGCGGTTAAACCGGCAATCCACATTTTTGCAGGGGAGAAAGTGTGCATCCACAAAATCAAACCCACACAATTCGGATTGCTGTTAGCTGCTTGCGCAACCGCAAGAATTTCTGCTGGTGATTTAACGGTCTCTTGCGCAACAATCTTGATAGAAATGTTGGCCGACTCAGTTAAGCCTGCTGCAATTTTTTGGCTGTTCTCGGCGACTTGTTTCAATACGCCTGGGCCATATAAATGTTGTGAACCGGTAACTAACCAGACTTCTTTATCGCCGTAGATTTTCATGTTTTTTTCCTCAGGAAAATTTTTCACTTTTCAATTTTTTTGTTGGGTTATTTACTTCTGCCCGTAATAAGCATTTTTACCGTGCTTGCGCAAATAGTGTTTATCCACAATGCCCTGCTTTAACGCTGCCGTATTTGGCTGCAAGGTTTTTGTCAGATAAGCCATGCGTGCAATTTCTTCCAAAATCACTGCGTGGTAAACCGCATCCGCACCGTTTTTACCCCAGGTAAAAGGCGCGTGCCCGGCAACAATCACCATCGGTACTTCTTTCGGGCTGCGATCTTTAAAACAATCGGTAATTTGCACACCGGTTTCTTCTTCGTAATCGCGCTCGATTTGCTCGTCAGTCATCACCGCCGTGCAAGGAATTTCGCCATAGGCATAATCGGCGTGCGTCGTTCCGTAGCAAGGAATCGCTTGCTGGGTTTGCGCCCATGCCGTTGCATAAGTGGAATGGGTGTGAGTAACGCCACCAATGGTTTCAAAATGGCGATACAAATGCGTGTGAGTTTTGGTATCGGATGAAGGACGCATACGCCCTTCCACGATATTATTTTCCAAATCCACAATCACAATATCGTCCGGTGTCATCACTTCATACGCGACACCACTTGGTTTGATGGCAATGACGCCTTTAGCGCGATCAATCTGCGAAACATTGCCCCAGGTATACACCACCAGATTGCGGCGTTGTAATTCCATGTTGGCTTCGTAGACTTCGCGTTTTAATTCGGTGTAACTCATTGCGTTACGCCTCCCCTGATGCTGCTGAGGAGAGTGTTGATGAAGAGACGAACTGCCCCAGCGCTTGATACTGCTGATAACGCGCATCGTAAATTGCGGCGGCTTGTGCATTCGGCGTATAGGTTTTGCAGGTGCGCGATGCCATTACTTTTTGTGCATCGGCAACGGTAGGATAAACACCGCCGCAAACCGCAGCGAAAATCGCCGCACCCAATGCACAACTCTGTTCGCTCTCCAATACTTCGATGGGACAATTCCAAACATCGGCGCAGGTTTGCATCACAAAATCAGATTTTTTAGAAATACCGCCAATCGCTACAACAGAATTGACTGCAATACCTTCGTCTTTAAAGCGTTCGATAATAGCGCGCGCACCAAACGCGGTTGCTTCAACTAATGCACGGAAAATATGCGGCGCTTCGCTGCCCATTTTTAATCCGGCAATCGCCATGGAAACGGTTTGGTCTGCATCGGGTGTGCGACGGCCGTTAACCCAATCGAGCGCAGTGATATTCGCATCGGCAAGGGGTAATGCACTTGCGGCATTGCCCAATGCAACCAGCGTATTGCTTTCAATTTCTTCAGCGAGTTTTTGTTTGGTTGCTTCATCGAGCAGCGCTGAATTCGCCAGCAGGTTTTGCACTGGCCAGTTCACCAGATTGCGGAACCATGCATACAAATCGCCAAATGCAGACTGCCCTGCTTCCAAACCCACAAAACCCGGCAACACCGAACCATCTACCTGGCCGCAAATACCGCGAATCGATTTATTGCCAACAGCTTCGTAGCTCGCGACAGTAATATCGCACGTGGAAGTGCCCATAATTTTGGTGAGTACACCCGGTTTTACTTGCGCAGCAACAGCGCCCATGTGGCAATCAAATGCACTGAAACCTACGGGGGTATTTGCAGGAATGCCGAGCTTGTCTGCCCATTGAGCCGTGAGGCCACCGCACACTTGATCAGAGGTAAAGGTTTCTGCTGGCAGGCGATCGCGCAGGCCATTCAGTAGTGGATCGATCCCAACAAAAAAATCATTCGGTGGATAACCGCCCCAGCTCTCGTGCCACATTAATTTATGGCCGGTGGCGCAGCGCCCCATGCGCAATTTGCTTGGGTGGGTGGTATCGGTCAAAACAGCCGACATCCAATCGCAATGCTCTACCCATAAATAGGCCGCCTTGGCGACCGTAGCATCTTCACGCAATACGTGTAGCGCCTTTGCCCAGAACCACTCGGAGGAATAAATTCCCCCTTCGTATTTCAAATAATTAGTTGCTGATTTATTGGCCGCGGCAGTAATTTCCTGCGCTTCTTTGATAGCCGTGTGGTCTTTCCAGAGCACGAACATCGCATTAAGGTTTTCGGCAAATTCCGGTTTCAGTGCAAGCGCAACACCTTCGCTATCGACAGCGATAGGAGTAGAACCGGTGGTATCAAAACTGATACCGACAACCGCCTGGGCTGCGCCCGCAGGTGCCAATTTCCATAACCCCTGCACGACTTGCTCAAGACTTTCCAGATAATCCAGCGGGTGCTGGCGGAATTGGTCTTTAGCGGGCACGCAGAACAACCCTTTTTTCCAACGCGGGTAATACACCACGTTGCTCGCGACTTCTTTGCCGGTAAGGGCATCTACTAAAAGTGCTCTGACCGAATCAGAACCGTAATCCAACCCCAAGGCATAAGAGGTCATGTTTTTCCACCTGTAACGTCGATCTGTTTATTTTATTAATATTGCCTCACTAGAGGATATTAATATTGTATGACAATATATTCTCAATAAGCCTATCCCCCTGTCAATCGGTTTACCGCTATCGGGGGACAGTTTTCCGCTATTTCACAAGGCTTTATTTGGCCTTGTTGGCACTCACGCCTTCACTGGTCATGATAATGCGCTTGATGGTGCCATCCGCGTTGTAGAACAGCTCATCAATACTCACCGAACGGCGATATTGGCCACCATCCGGCCTGCCGGCACCGGTGTGATAAATGAAGTAATGCTTGTTGTTGAACTCAATAATCGCCTGATGGTTAGTCGGCGTATTGCCCGCCACTTCATTCAGTATCCCCTTGTATTCCCAAGGGCCGGTAATACTTTTGCTCATGGCGTAGCCGATTTTCTCGGGGAAACCCATCGCGTAAGACAAGTAGTAGTTGCCTTTATATTTGTGCACCCAGATTGCCTCGGTAAATTCCGGCAGGGTTTTGATGGGCATAATCGGGCCATCCAGCTCGATCATATTGGGCTTGAGCTTGGCGTAATAAGCTTTGGTATTTCCCCAAAACAAGTAGGCCTGGCCATCATCATCAATGAATACCGAAGGGTCGATATCGTCCCAGTCATTTTTAGTATCGGTAGTCATGTCATTGGTGATTAATGCTTTACCCAGCGCATCCTTAAATGGGCCGAGCGGGCTATCGCCCACTGCAACACCTATGGCAAAACCCGGCTTGGTGTCATTGTGGCGTGCGGTGATGTACCAGTAGAACTTGCCATCGCGCTCAATTACCTGGCTCGCCCAGGCATCGCCCTTGGCCCATTTGAATTCTTTCACTTTCAACAAGGGCCCGTGAGCCTGCCAGTTAACCATGTCATCGGATGACCATACCAGCCAGTCGTGCATCTCAAAGAATTTGGTGTTGTCTTTGGCTTCGTCGTGCCCGGTATACAGATAAACCTTGCCGTCATGCACCAGTGCGGCAGGGTCGGCAGTAAACACATCGGTAAAAATAGGGTTAGCAGCCTGGGCGATACCCGCCGCCGCAATAGAAGCCACCATCAGTGATTTAATTAAACGCTGCATTACTACCTCTCTTATTGTCTTTTTTACTATATTCTATTTCACTGTGCACCCGTTGCGTGCCAGTACTCGCGTTGTAGTTGTACCCGAGTTGTAACGGGGTTGATTTATATTGATATTATAATACAATTAAATCAAGCAATACCGTGAAAAGTTTTACCCGCGGCGTGCAGCTATCAGGCAAATATACGTAAACACCCATGTTTACGATTGCTCGTTCAAGCTACAAACCGATATTGTATGACTTTAATAATAATGGCCAATCCAGATGTAGTCATTTATGAGCCACGACAATAAGACTAATAAGCACACTCTGAAGCCTCTGCGCAGCGCCCAGTGGTTCGGTACACAAGACAAAAACGGCTTTATGTACCGCAGTTGGATGAAAAACCAGGGAATTCCGGAGCATCACTTTCAGGGCAAACCCATTATCGGCATCTGCAATACCTGGTCAGAATTAACGCCCTGTAATAGCCATTTTCGTGAACTGGCAGAAAGTGTGCGCCGCGGCATCATTGAAGCAGGCGGTGTACCGGTGGAGTTCCCGGTATTCTCCAATGGCGAATCCAATTTGCGCCCCAGCGCCATGCTCACGCGCAATCTAGCAGCCATGGATGTAGAAGAATCGATCCGCGGCAACCCGATTGATGGCGTAGTGCTGTTGGTCGGCTGCGACAAAACCACCCCGGCTCTGGTCATGGGTGCAGCCAGTTGCGATCTGCCAACCATCGTTGTCACCGGCGGCCCCATGCTCAATGGCAAGCACAAAGGTAAAGATGTCGGCTCGGGCACACTCGTCTGGCACATGAGCGAAGATTACAAAGCCGGAAAAATATCGCTGCAGGAATTTATGGATGCAGAGGCCGATATGTCGCGCTCCACCGGCACCTGTAACACCATGGGCACCGCCAGCACCATGGCGTGCATAGTGGAAACGCTCGGATTATCGCTCCCGCAAAATGCCGCGATTCCCGCCGTAGATGCGCGCCGCAAAACACTCGCGTATGTGTCGGGAATGCGTATTGTCGATATGGTGAATGAAGATTTACGCATTTCGCAGCTGTTGACGCGCGACAGCATTATTAATGCTATCCGCACTACCGCGGCGATAGGCGGCTCCACCAATGCAGTCATCCATTTAAAAGCGATTGCCGCGCGTTTGGAGATCCCACTCACACTGGATGATTGGCAAACCTATGGCCAACAAATTCCAACACTGGTGAACCTGCAACCCGCCGGTGAATTTTTGATGGAAGATTTTTATTACGCTGGCGGTTTACCGGCTGTATTAAAGCGTTTGGGCGATGCAAATTTAATTAATAAAGATTGCTTAACCGCTAACGGAAAAACACTGTGGGAAAACAATGCACAAGCGCCCTGCTACAACGATGAGGTGATCCGCACGCTGGACAACCCACTCTGCGCCAGCGGCGGCATTTGTATTTTACGCGGCAACCTCGCACCGCGCGGTGCGGTATTAAAACCCAGTGCGGCATCGCCTCACTTAATGAAACATCGCGGCCGCGCTGTGGTATTTGAGAGTTTTGATCATTACAAAGAACGCATTATGGATGATGCACTTGAAGTGGATGCCAATAGTGTTCTGGTATTAAAAAATTGTGGCCCCAAGGGTTATCCGGGTATGCCGGAAGTGGGCAATATGGGTTTGCCGCCCAAATTATTAAAGCAAGGTGTTACCGATATGTTGCGCATATCCGATGCGCGTATGAGTGGCACCGCCTTTGGCACAGTGGTGCTGCATGTTGCACCGGAAGCACAGGAATTTGGCCCGCTCGCCGCGGTGCAAGATGGCGACTGGATTGCATTGGATAGCGACAAAGGCTCACTTGAATTAGAAGTGAGCGCTGACGAAATCGCTGTGCGTATCGATCAATTGCGTGCACAAAAAATCCAGAAAAAAACCGGTGGCTATTTACAGCTTTATATCGAACACGTCATGCAAGCCGACGAAGGTTGCGATTTTGATTTTCTGGTTGGCTGTCGCGGTGCTGCAGTGCCCGGCCACTCGCATTAGTGGTGATGACAATGACACTCTCTAACCAATACCCAAGCTTGAAATACAAAATCGTATTAATCACCGGTGGTGCGTCGGGCATAGGTGCCAATTTGGTAGAAGCCTTTTGCCATCAAGGCGCGCAAGTTTGTTTTATCGATATACGCGATGACGACGCCCATAAATTGGTAGAAACATTGAGTCATCGCGCCGATAACATTCCACCGCGCTATTACCGCTGCAACTTATTAAATATTCCCAAACTGCAGGCGACTATCAAACAGATTTATAACGATGTCGGGCCAGTGAATGTGCTGGTCAATAACGCCGCCAACGACACACGCCACGATTTCCGTGAAGTCACTGTCGATTACTGGAACGAACGACTCGCTGTTAATTTACGCCATCATTTTTTTGCAGCGCAGGCGGTCTACTCCCATATGCTTGAGCTGGGCGGCGGTTCAATTATTAATTTAGGTTCCATGAGTTGGTACGCAACCCAGGGCGGCATGCCCGGCTATACCAGTTCAAAAGCAGCAATTGAAGGTATGACACGCGGGCTCGCTCGCGATATGGGCGGCGATAATATCCGTGTGAATACGCTTGTTCCGGGATGGGTGATGACGGATCGACAATTGGCAATGCTGACCAAAGAGAAATCTGCAAAAAATATTTTAGAAAACCAGTGTTTGAAAAAATCCGTCATGCCGGAAGACATCAGCGCAATGGCGTTGTTTCTGGCCTCTGACGATAGCCGTTTGTGTACTGCCCAACATTTTATTGTGGATGGCGGTTGGATCTAAACGCGAGCTGATAAATCGATTTACGATAAAACAGATTTAATAACCTATATAAAACTATTTACTACGCGAGGTTTACCATGAAAAAGTTATTCAAAACACTCACGCTCACGGCCGCTATCGGCATCAGCGCTACTGCTAACGCAATCACCGTGGGCTTTGCACAAGTTGGTTCGGAGTCTGGCTGGCGCACCAGTTTTTCTGAATCGGTTAAAGCCGAAGCAGAAAAACGCGGTATCACACTGAAGTTTTCCGATGCACAACAAAAACAAGAGAACCAAATTAAAGCCGTGCGCAGTTTTATTGCACAGCGCGTGGATGCCATTTTAATTGCACCGGTGGTAGAAACCGGTTGGCAGCCGGTATTGATGGAAGCCAAACGCGCGCGTATTCCGGTGGTCATCCTGGACCGCAATGTATCGGTGAGCGATCACTCTTTATACCTCACCCGCATTGCGCCCGACTTTGAAGTGGAAGGCCAACGCGCAGCGAATTGGCTCACTGAAAAAACCCAAGGCAAATGCAACATTTTGGAGCTGCAAGGTACGGTAGGTTCAAGCGCGGCCTTGGGGCGCATGAAAGGTTTTAATGAAACCATTGCAAAATTTTCAGAAACCAAAATTGTGCGCAGCCAAACCGCTGAATTTACTCGCGCTAAAGGCAAGGAAGTCATGGAGACCATGCTGAAAGCAGAAGGTGGTGGCAAAAGCATTTGTGCAATTTGGGCACATAACGATGAAATGGCATTGGGTGCAATCCAGGCGGTTAAAGAAGCAGGTTTGCAACCAGGCAAAGATATTTTAATTGTGTCGGTAGATGCGGTTGATGACGCATTGAAAGCGATTGTGGCGGGCGAGATTAACGTGTCAGTGGAATTAAGTCCGCACCTTGGTGGCCCTGCGTTTGATGTTATCAACGAATATCGTGGTGGTAAAAAAGAGTTTGATAAGTGGATCAAGATGGGTGGCGCTGTGTTCACACAAGAGAATGCAGCGGATGAATTGGCGAAGCGTGGTGCCAAGTAATTTAGTAGGGAGTCGTCATCCTCGCGCAGCGGGGATCCATTTACAACCTAACGTAAAACTGGATTCCCGCAAGCGGGAATGACGACAGATACATTAAATGAGAATGTCATAATGCAAAGTAAATCCACACAATCTGCACTATCAACTCCAATATTACAACTCAAGGGAATTCATAAAATATTCCCCAGTGTTCACGCATTAAAAGGCGTGGACTTTACGCTGCGTACTGGTGAAATCCATGCACTGCTCGGTGAAAATGGTGCAGGGAAATCCACACTGATTAAAGTCATGACCGGTGTTTACCAACGCGATGGTGGTGATATTTTATTGGAAGGCCAACCAATACACCCAAACAATACCGGCGATGCACAAGCGCTTGGCATCAGCACCGTGTATCAGGAAGTGAACCTGCTCCCCAACTTAACTGTTGCGCAAAATATTTATCTCGGCCGCGAACCGCGCCGTTTTGGTTTGATCAACTGGGGCAAAGTGAATCGCGATGCCCAAGCCTTATTAAAAGGCTACGATCTGGATATCGATGTAACACAACCACTCTCCAGTTATTCCATCGCCGTACAACAATTGATTGCAATTGCACGCGGCGTGGATATGTCAGCAAAAGTATTAATTCTGGATGAACCCACCGCAAGCCTTGATGCCGACGAAGTGCAATCGCTTTTTCGCATTATGCGCGAGCTAAAAGCGCGTGGTATCGGCATTGTGTTTGTGACCCATTTTCTTGATCAAGTGTACGCCGTGTGTGACCGCATCACAGTATTGCGCAGTGCGCAATTGGTGGGCGAATTTGAAACAGCACACTTGTCACGCAGTGAATTGATTGGCCATATGCTTGGCAAAGAATTGGCAGCCTTAGGTGAACACAAACCACAAACCCATTCTGCCTCTGGTGAAGCGCTGCTTAATGCACAGGGCATAGGCCACAAGATTACACTCTCACCAACCGATATTCAGGTGCGCAAAGGTGAAGTCGTCGGTCTTGCAGGGTTACTCGGTTCTGGCCGCACTGAATTATGCCGTCTGATTTTTGGAGTCGATAAAAAACATACCGGTAGCATTACGTTTAATGGCAAAACAGTCGATTTTAATTCACCGCGCGATGCGATTACCGCCGGCATGGGTTTGTGCCCCGAAGATCGCAAACACGATGGTATTCTCGGCCAGTTATCGATCCGCGAAAACATGATTCTTGCACGCCAGATCAAACAAGGCTGGTGGAAATTTATTTCGCGTAAAGAGCAGGAAGATATCGCTAACCATTATGTAAAAGAACTCAGTATCGCCACATCGGATATTGAAAAACCCATTGAACAATTAAGTGGTGGCAACCAACAAAAAGTCATCCTTGCGCGCTGGCTTGCAGCAAATCCATCGCTGTTGATTCTGGATGAACCCACCCGCGGTATTGATATTGGCGCTCACGCTGAGATCATCCGGTTAATCCGCAAACTCTGCGACCAGGGGCTGGCCCTGGTTGTTGCCTCATCGGAATTGGAAGAGTTGGTTGCATTCAGTAGCCGTGTATTGGTGTTGCGTGACCGCCAGAAAGTTGCCGAGCTGGAAGGCAGTGATATTAATCCGCAACGCATTATGCAAGCGATTGCCGCGAACGAGTAAAAGAGTACATATCATGAGTAATACTAAAAACCAAAACCTGCGCCGCTATTTATGGCCCTGTGTAGGCTTACTGGTGCTGCTGGCTATCAACGCGATAATCGCACCAGAATTTTTTCATATTGAATTTAAAGATGGCCGTTTTTACGGATCGTTAATTGATGTACTCAATCGCGCTGCACCGGTTGCATTGTTGGCGATAGGTATGTCGCTGGTCATTGCCACTGCCGGTGTGGATTTATCCGTTGGTTCCATTATGGCCATCGCCGGTGCAGTGAGTGCGTATTACATTACCAAAGGTGTGGATAATCTCGCGCTGATCATCGGTGCCGGGTTAATTGCCGGATTAATCGCAGGAATTATCAATGGTTTTCTCGTGGGTTATATGAGCATCCAGCCCATTGTTGCGACGTTAATTTTAATGGTCGCAGGTCGCGGTATTGCGCAATTAATTAATGAGGGGCAGATTGTCACCTTTGATCACAGCGGATTTGCTTTTTTAGGCACGGGTAGTTTCCTTGGCCTGCCCTTCCCGATTGTGTTGGTGATTATTACCTTTGCCATAGTGCAGCTGCTAACACGCCGCACCGCATTGGGTTTGTATATTGAAGCCGTTGGTGCAAATCCATCGGCCAGCCATTACATGGGTTTGAATGCAAAAGCGATTAAAATGAGTGTGTATTGCGTAGCAGGACTTTGTGCTGCGCTGGCGGGTATGATTGCGGCTGCTGATATTCGCGGTTCCGATGCCAATAATGCAGGTTTGTGGTTGGAGCTGGATGCGATTCTCGCAGTAGTAATTGGTGGAGCATCGTTAATGGGTGGACGTTTTTCTATCCTGCTCGCCATTATCGGTGCACTCATTATCCAAACCTTAACCGTCACCATTATTCTCAGCGGTATTCCACCGAAATTTAATCTATTGATCAAAGCCAGTGCCATTATTGTGGTTCTGCTGCTGCAATCGCCGCGCTTCCAACAACAGTTATCAAAATTAAATTTCCGCAAAGCCACTGCCTCAACCAGCAGCAAGAAGGAGGCTAACAATGCTTAATCGCAAATTTATTCCACTCGCTGTCACCTGCTGTTTATTCTTTTTATTGTTCGGCATTGGCTCAATCCAATTTGAAGGCTTTGGTACTCCGCGCGTATTTTTCAACTTGCTCAGTGACAATGCTTTTTTGATTATTGCAGCTGTTGGCATGACCTTCGTGATTTTATCCGGCGGTATTGATTTATCCGTCGGAGCCGTTATCGCACTGACCGGCGTGGTATGCAGCGTATTGATCAGTAAATACCAATGGCACCCGCTGTTGGTGTTTCCGGTAGTATTAATTGGCGGCACGCTATTTGGTGCAATCATGGGTGCAATTATTCACTACTATAAAATGCAGCCGTTTATTGTCACTCTGGCAGGTATGTTTTTCGCGCGCGGTTTGGCGAGTGTGATCAGCGAAGAGTCAATTCCAATCGAACACGAATTTTATAACGATGTATCCGCATTTGGTTTTGAAATACTGGGCGATGCCTGGATCGGTAGCTCAACGATTATTTGTTTGATGGTGTTGGTCGTTGCGATTATCGCCGCGCATTACACCCGCTTTGGCGGCCGTGTTTATGCAATCGGTGGCGATGCCAATTCATCTGCACTTATGGGTATTCCACTGGCAGCAACGACAATCCATATCTATGCGATCAGTTCTTTTCTCGCAACGCTTGCCGGTATTGTCTATTCCTTCTACACCTTCTCCGGTTATTCGCTCGCTGCAGTTGGCGTAGAGCTGGATGCGATTGCCGCCGTTGTCATCGGCGGAACCTTGTTGACCGGCGGCTACGGTTATATGTTCGGCACTCTGATGGGCGTACTGATTATGGGTGTAGTGCAAACCTACATTTCATTTGATGGTACTTTAAGCAGCTGGTGGACCAAAATAGTCATCGGTGGATTACTGTTTTGTTTTATCGCGCTGCAACAAGTGTTGGTGCGGGTAAAACCGCGTTAATATTACGCAAGCTCAACACCAAAAAGCCCAGGGTGCAAACCTTGGGCTTTTTTATTACCTGCAAATATATACAAAACCTGCATTGCCATATTCGGGGTGACGATGCTGTAATATCCGCTCTCATTCCAAAAAAGGCGGCATCCCGCGAATGACAACGCCCATTTTCAACCTCAATGACATTATTCTTATTCTTGCTATTGGTTTAAGCCTGGTCCTGGCACTTTTTCAGCTGTTACTGCCCGCGCGTAAAAAAGTTAGCCGGATTTTGCTAACCACTTTTTTTCTCAGTATTGCATTATCAGACGTTGGGATCATGTTGATATGGAATGAGTACATTCCCCAAACCTCATTAACGGCAAAGCTAGTACCTTATTTTTACAGCGGTTCGTTGCTGCTGAAAGCTCCACTACTGATTTTTTATGTGCGCAGTATTACCGAAGAAAACTTCCGTTTTAAACGAATTCATCTACTGCATTTACTTCCCACGTTGGTGGCTGTTGCCATAATCGCTATTTTTGATATCGATATTAACCGGTTAAAACTGGATACCTTTGGTATAGATGCAGCGCTCTATACCGTGATTGATTGCCTGTGGTACTCATTAAAAATTATTCCGCTTGCCTATTTCATCGCAGCGACTGTCACCGTGTGGCGTTATCACAAAGTCTTGCGCCAACAACATTCAAACGTAAACGAAACCGCGCTCTGGTGGCTTTATTACCTGACACTGGGATTTGTGCTTGCAGGTGTTTGGACATTAACCCTGAGCCTGCTGGCTTACTTTTATCGCCTGCCGTTAGGCGTTACCGATAACTACCTGAATTTCGTGCTGTTGATTGCGCTTTTTTATTACAGTATTTCTCACGCGCAGAACCTGACAACCACCAAAGAAGACGAAGAATTTGAACTGCCGAAAGAGGTGACACCCGAGGCAGGCACAAAACCGTTGGATTCCACCATCGACAAAATTATGGATGGTATTGTTAACCAAAAGCTTTACCTGAACCAAAGCCTGAATGTTGAACAATTCTCTGCCAAAATCGGTGTGCCTTATCGCGATGTTTCTTATGCGATCAACAAAACCTTCGGCACCAATTTTTTTGAATTTATTAACTCTTATCGAATTGAAGAGTCCAAGCGTTATCTTGCAGATGAAAAATACAAAGACATGACCATAATGGATATCTTGTTGGAATCTGGCTTCAACAGTAAATCGGCATTCCAACGCTTTTTTAAACGCCTTACAGGAACCTCTCCTACCGAATTTCGCAGAGAGGCGTTACGCACAGCCTATTTCACGAATGACAAAACCACAAATATGCCAAAAGAATAAATACAACATTCACGGCAGCAAGCGCTGCCATGAATGTATGCTAGATGTGTTGGGATTTTATAAATCAAACGCCAAGCCTGCATTTTCCAGAATATTTACTGCAGACTCCAGATGCGCAGCATAATGCTTCCATTGGCCAATACCTGCAGCTGTAATGGGCTGCCTTACCTGAACTGCACTTGCCGTCGCTACGGGTTTTGTGTTGCGTTCAATATGCAAGCAATCCTCTTCCCACGGCAACCCGCAAAAATCCAATAGCGTTTTTATTTCCCGTTCAGGGTTGGATACCAACGCTTCATAATTTAGCCGATAAACATTATCCGGATAGATTGCCAGTAAATGATCCGTCCATTTTTTAAACGCAACATAATAATGCGCGGTATGCTCAAGGCTTAATGAGTAGGCAAACGTTGAATCTTGAAAGCTGAATAATTGGCGATAATTACTGACAATGGTATCGAGCGGATTGCGGTCAAGGCACACTACTTTTGCAGCGGGCAAGGCATCAATAATTAACCCCGCATAAAGGATATTTAATGGCAATTTATCTATCAGAAACTGTTTATTACCTAGCAAATAATCAGTGCTATCGATATAAGCACGCCCTAATGTCTCAATGTCCACGCGCTTAACATGTTCAATAAATTCATTATCAATAAACTCACCACTGATACTGCCAATCAATCGTTTAAATTCGATTGAAAAATTATACAACTCTCCGCCAGATGCAACGCGGCTATGGCTGGAAAGAATCCGTTCAACCAAGGTTGTTCCTGTACGCGGCATGCCCGTTACAAATAACGGACGGTTATTATTAAAACCGGATTGTTGCCTATTTATCCCTACAGAATAAGCATTTTGCAGTTTTTCAAAAATGGCCTTGTCTCGTGAAAAGTCATAATGCAACTGCGCCAGTTTCTTTTGCTTGGCGCACTGTAATGCTGTTATAGATCCGCTCCAATCTTTTAGCGCTTCCAACTCTTTAGACAACGCATGGGCAATGCATAAGCTATCATCTGCGTTAACCGTTTTTTCAAGCAACTCACGCAAGCGGGCAACATGGTTATGCTCATGGCTAATCCCGCCCAAACTGGTTAATGCAGCATGTGCTTTAAAATAATCCGGCTTTAATGCAATTGCTTGTTCATAAGCCATACGTGCAGCAGGAAAATCGCCACAAAATTTTAATGTGGATGCCAAATTAAAAAATACGCCTGCATTATCACTATTGCATTCAATAGAGCGTTGAAAACACACTGCGGCTTCTTGATACATGGATAAACGGTTATAGGCAACCCCCATCAGGTCATAAATTTCTGCTGTATGACCTTGGTGTTTTTCAGCCCGCATCAGTAATTCATGCGCATCACTGCTATTGCCAACCAACACCTGCGCGCGGGCCAGGTACACAATAAATTCAACATTGTCCGGCTCCACATGGAGCGCCGCCGACAGCATTTCAACTTCTTTAAGATGGTTTTTAAAATCATAGGCAATACGGCTGAGCAGGAAATACCCGCGCGCAAATCGCGGGTATATTTTCAACGCATCCATTAATAGTTGATACGCCTGCTGGTGCTTGCCTTGCAATAAAGCAAGCCTTGCCGAATCTTCTATTTTTGCTTGCTCTGAATAATGCCCTGCTTCACTCATACTTTATCTCTGAAAATCATATCGCAATAATTAACTACTGGCTTTGATCACAGATGTTAACTACTGGTGTTAACTGCTGCATGTAACGGCTGGGTTATTGAGTACAACCGTTTTCCGGCCCTATGCCTACGTCCAGAAATTTATCGTAAACAAACCATGTTGCACCAACGATTTCAATATTCTCTTTCCATGGGTGCGTCAATGCATCATATTGCGCCTTCCACGACGTGAAAGCTTTTTGGTTTGCATTTTTTTCTAACCAACATCCCATAAACGGAGCGTCATAAGTATTGTTAGGGCCTTCAGCAGAAAATATTGGAGCTACTTTTACTTTGCGGCTTGCAGCGGCCATCCATTCAAGCCGCTCTATGCCAAAGTTAATCAGATCAATATCGTTCTGCCGATAATAATGCACCAGTATACGGTCAGTGACATTCGCCAGACTGATAGCTTCGGTTGCATCTACCCAACCAATATAAATTTCTGTCATTAATTGATGCTCACTGGCAACAGCATTAAACCGCTCCAACATTGAAAGCGTAGTAGCAAATTCTGTTTTACGATCTTTTTTATTCCAGAATTCATATTCTACATTCAATACATCAATACGCTCCGATGCGGTTCGGCCATCGTTATAAGCCACTACCATATCTGCTTCGCTTGCATCACCCAATGCGGCTGCAACCTGCGTAACACCGGCAGATAATTTTGCACGGCTGACCAATGAAGCAAACTGGTGAGCCTTGGTAGAGGTTGGAGCCATACCTTCCAATTCATAAAAAATTAAATAGTTGAAGCCATTATCGCGCACAAATGTCAAAAACGTTTCTTCACGCTGTGCATTACCCAAAAGCTGATCGGCTCTCCCCATATGCAGGGAGACATAAAGGCCATATAAACCACCAACACTTGCGACAGAACTTGCCGACAGCGAGCTGGCCCCATGCGACGATGCAACACTGCTGACAGATACGGCATTAGATGATGCACTGGCCGAAACATATTGCCCGCTGTTATTTTTTACAGCACCAGATCCACCGCAGGCCGATAAGCAAAACAATATACTAAAAATAATGAATAGTCGTATCACAACGCATAACCTCACAGGCTAAGAAATTTCAAATATCAATCCAGAATTGCTGTTGCGCTAACAACCGAATTTAAGCGGCTGCGCAGCTGTATTGCGCCACTCTCAAGACGAATTTCTTCCTGATAAGGAAGCCACTGCTTTCCACCATCCCGGCTGAATTCGATAAGTAAGCCTGGCAGTGACGTATTGGCTTTTAATACATTGTTAACACGTACAGCACCCGGAGGCGGTAAATAGAAATTCACACCTGCCTGTTCAAGTTTTGGCAATTCTTTTTTCACCAAAGTTGTAGCAAATGCTTTCCATTGCGCAGTGCGTGCTTGCACATCGGCAACATCGCCTTCCCAATTCGCTTTAAACCAGGCGCGCTCAGCAAGCGCAATAACCCGCGGAAAAATCATGGTTTGCAATTGTTCTTTGGTGCGAATTGTTTCTGTCCAGACTTGCCCTTGTATACCTAACACGTGCTTGGGTTTTTCAAGCGGTGGAAGAATACGGCCGACCAGTGCATTTAAATTAGTGATTTCTGCTCCGGTAAATGTCCTGTCTGCATTGGCATAAAGATTGTCCGGCATAAAGCCAAATACTTTTGCAAGATCGGTGTAGCGTGTTGCCCAGTGATAACCACGCTCACCCGCACTTGGTTCATGCGGATGGTCAAAATACAAATGCGTCGCACCGGAAATCACAACGTCATAGCCATTATTGGCAAGTCGATGTGCGCGATCAGCAACGCCTGCTTCCCATATATTGTCCCACGCATTGGCAATCACACGTTTATTCACAAGTTGCTCGCGATTGAAAGTGTTGTTTGGGTCATACATCAAACCGTCTTCCCAACCCATTAAATCCAAACCTCGCTTGTGAGTTATTTCAGAAACGCGTTGCACAAAATAGGGTTTCAAATCAGCGACGCCGGATACGTCCTTGTTGTCGGTAAACAGTTGATTACACGCAGGGGATGCAGTCCATGAACCTACGCCAACTTCATCGCCGCCCATATGAAATATATTGAGCTTTTGTCCTGCCTTACGGTACATCTGCTGCAATTCATAGGTCACTTTTTCAATAAACGCATAGGTGGATGGCAAGCACACATTGACCGAGTTATCGGAATAACTTTGCACCGTCAGGTATTGGGATTTGTCTTGAGGATCGCTCAGAAGATACCGCTCGGCCTCTGCTTTTTTGCCAGCAGCAAGCAATTTTTTATAGCGAGCTTCCATCGATTTAATCGCGGCGCGCGAATGCCCCGGCATATCAATTTCAGGGATAACCTCTATATAGCGTTGGGCAGCGTACTTAACAATTTCAGTCAAATCCGCTGCGGTTAAATAACCATTACCCGCTGCTGTTTTACTGGGGCCACTGCCTAACTGAGGCATCAAACACTGTGTTTCGCTTAAATCAAAACAGCGAAATGCACCAACCTCTGTTAATTCCGGAAGCCCGGGAATTTCAATGCGCCAACCTTCATCCTCGGTTAAATGCAAATGCAGTTTATTCAGTTTGTAGCGGCCCATTTGTTCAATCAGTTCGAGTACCGCTTCTTTACCATGAAAATTGCGTGCGATGTCATAATGCATTCCTCGCCATTGGGCGCGCGGTTCATCAAATACACGCAGTGCAGGAATAGTTTTGCTGGCGGACTTTTCAGCAGAAAACAGGCTCAAAAAACTTTGCACCCCATAAAAAATTCCCGCAGGACTTGCGGCTGAAACCATCACTTTTTCACTGGTTATATTTAACTCATAGGCTTCAGGTTTAGCGATTTTTTTATTGATTAAAAGTTCAATCACATGACTTTTATAGGCAGCATTCGCCATACCTTTATCCAACGAAAGACCGACATCATGCAAACGCTGCTGCAAATAATCTGATTCAAATGAGAGACCGCCGACTTCAACTATTTTCCATTTATCATCAATATTTGCATTGCCTTTGCTGTAGGTAACAGCCTTGGGCGTGGGAATTATTGCTGCTGTTCCGGTAATGGCCTCTGCAGTAGCCACTGACTCCACCAATGCCAGATTGGATTGATAGCGGCTAGTCGTGGTTACTGTCGGATAGAGATCGCGCGGAGTATCAAAACGTAAAAACTGTTCCGGCCTTGTAAAGGGATCCACAAATTGCGTTAAATTTTCGGTATTGGTATTGGCAAACACCGCAGACTCTCCCGCTGCATTAGCAATAAACGCGCGCGGCATAAAATCACTGTAACTCACAATATGCCCGCGGGCCTTATAGGGAAAACGTAGCGATTTTCCCGGTGCCAAACCTTGGAACTTATCGGTTGGGGCTAATTCATAAAGATCGCCTTGCAAACGTTTAAATGTAAATTCGGCAGAGCTTGTTGAGAGAATTCGCTTTACCGAATGGATATAAATTTTCCAATTGGTTTTTCCTTTTGGCAGTGAAACAAATGAATGATTGTTCACTGTTACCAAGGCATCAAAGGTTCCCTCTTGACCGAAATTACTTACGGTTGCAAAACGCAATTCCGCTTTATCACCAAAGTTTTTTAAATCATTTGCGGACAAGTTAGCAAACGCATGCCCTGCTACTGCAACCAACAAAAAGCATAAAGCCGTTTTTATTACGATATTTTTCTTTTGCATTTTTTACCTCTACTACATCCCCCTACAAATACAGGGGGATGTGAATACTCATGATCACCTTGCCTGTTTCGACAAGATGTTAATAAACTTCCATTTCGTACAGTGAAAATCCCCAAGCAGGCAGTGCCTTGGTAGTGCCGTTGATGCGGATATAGCGCCCAGTTCCATTCAATCCCGTATTGTCATTAATCAAACTGGTATTGCCGGTAATGGAGCGCAGTGTTGTCCAGCTATTGCCATTGTTGGAAATCAAGATCTGATAATCGATGGCATAAGCGGGGTCCCAGGTTAATTTCACCCGGTTTACGTTTGTTTATGTTCCAAGATCTACCTGAATCCATTGCGCACCAGAATAAGCACTCGCCCAGCGCGAGCTGGTTGTATTGCCATCAACAATTCTGAAAGGTTCATAACCCGCGGCAATAAATGAGGATGCAGTCACCGGTTTGTTCAGCGCGCGATTGGCAGCAGAACCACCGCAGTTACTACCAATAGTCAAGCTCGCAGCTGTTGAGGTAAAACTTGTGGGATTATTGGTATCGTAACTGATGACACGGACAGCATATTTCAGCATTGCATTTTCAGCAGTGGTATTGCCCAACACACCGGCGATGCGAGTTGTAGCACCCAACTTCACATACATCGCATTGATTTCAGTGCATAGGTTTCCGACGAATGCATTACATGTTGATTGTGCGTTAACAGAAACTGTTGAGACTAACGACGATAAAAATAAAATTGAAATTTTAAAAAGCCGACGAAAAAATACATTTTTCATAAGACACCTTTATCGGATAAACAACATTATTGTGAGAGTTACCGTTATCTACAGCAAAGATGTGATCCATTACTTAACAAATTCCAGGAATAACCATTTTTGAAAAAAAGAAAAAAGACCCGGCCTAAGCCGGGCAAGCGGGAGTACAGTCAAACGAAAGAATTACAGTTTGGCGCGCAGGCCAAAAGTATAGAGAGCACCAGTGTCTTCAAAACCAATAAACTGGTTTTTGTAACGGCCGTATTTGTTAACCGTTTCACCGGTAATATTGCTACCTTCCACAAACACTGTAATACGATCCGTTACGTCGTAACTGGCACTAACGTCAAATGCGCCGTAAGCATCGTAATGAACAGGTTCATTGCTGGGGCCATTAAAGACACGACCAAGGAATGGTGTGCGATAGTTATAGGCAACACGCACTTCGACACCATCTTTGTCGTAAAAGACCGTTGCGTTTCCAGTATCACTAATACCTGGTAATGCAAAGGTTTCTGTAGCATTCGCGGCGCTGAGTGATGCGCTGCTATTTACAAAGGTATAGTTAGTAGCGAAACCAAAACCGTTTTCAAAAATATGTGTCCAGTTGATTTCAACCCCTTCAATCGTTGCTGACTCGCCATTGTGCGGGCGCGTCACCATAAAGGTTCGCCAATCAGGATCTTCAACAGCAATATCTTCAAAGGTTTCAGGCAGACTCATGGTGACAATGAAATCGTCGATTTCCTTTTTATAAAGTGCCACAGCAACCAAATTGGCATCGCCATAGTAATACTCAAATGACAAATCAAAATTTTGTGAAACAAATGGTTTTAAATTCGGATTGTTTCCACGTGCCATACGCGTTGACGTAGTAGTAGTTCCATAGGATGTGTATGGTGCAAGCGCAGTCAACGTTGGGCGCGTTAATGTTTCACTCACCGCTGCACGCACATAAAAATCATCGGTCACTTCAAGGCGTGCATTTAACGATGGCAACCAATTGTCGTAATCGTTATTCAACGCAATTGCCGTGCCTGCTTCATCCGCGAATTGTTGCACTAACCAAGGTGATGGCGGTCTGCCCGGTTCGGCAGCCTCACGTTCCAATCCAATCAACACTTGTGATGTTCCTGAAGAGGTCAGTTCAGTTTCGGTGTAACGTACACCACCGGATAAATGTAACGGCATAGTGAATATTTCAGTTTCACCTGCTGCTTCAAAATAGAACGAGATAACATCTTCTTCAATCGTGTAGGAGTCGTTGGATTTCACCGCATTCCAACTATTCCCATTAGCAATAAAAGCCTCTTTCGAAGCAATGCCTGCTGGTGTATTGGCGCGCGTGCGACCATCAATGTTTTCTGCCATCCAATTGCGATAGGCAACCGGGTTGATCATGTACACATCGCCGTTTAATCCGCCAAATACATCGCCCTGTTTTAAAACCCCTTTAATAATTGAATCAGTATCCATGACTTGTTGTGTTGCAAGCCCGTGATACAGACGGCGGATTAAATCAGGCGTAGCCCAATATTCTGTGGATTTTTCTGCAACGGTATTGTTTGCACCAAATTTAACTTGCGAGATAAATGAATCAACTGGTGCCCATTCAAAATCCAATTTAAATTCATGATTGCTGGCTTTGTTATAGATACCATCATTAGAGTTAATGCGCGCACGTAAGTCTTTCATGTTGGCGCTGCCCATCTCTGGTTTGATGGCTGCAGGATCTGCGTATTCCAAGGTAGGAATACCGCCGTTGGAGGTCATGAGGTAACCAGGGCGATCCAAAAATTCGACAATGTATAACCGATCCAAACCACGGTTATCCAAAATCGCATCTGACACGGAAAAATCAGCAACCATTTTCCATTCGTCAGAAATATCCCAGGCTGCATTTAAACCGCCCACATTGGATTCTGTCGGACGCTCAGTCGTCGTCAATAAATGTGCGTAACCTGTGATGTTGTAGCCCGCGTCGTAACCGTGATTGATTACGTTATAGAAACCATTTTTATCAACCTGGTTCAGCGGTGATAAAGTCGGTGCCCACATGTAGGAACCGGTGGAATATTTTGATGTTGATGAGTCGTATTTTGAGTGAATGATATCCGCTGTTAATACAAGATCATCCGTCGCTTGTAATTGCAGAACAAGATTGCCACCAATGCGCTCGCGCGTTTCATTGGTAACACCGGCGTACAAACTTTGGATGCGATAGGTATCTTCCTCCAATCCATCACCTGAGTAGGCATAACCACCGCCCCATCCTTGTGAAGGATTGGTGAACGTTAAAAAGGGCTCTTCTGTCGTTTTGGAAATATGCTCATTTTCGACGGTGTATTTTGCGCTCGAACGCTCCTGATATGTGACCGAAGCAAGCACACCGAATTTATCGTCGTTAAAAGTATTGCTGACTACAAAAGAAGCTTGTGGGCTGGTGTCTTCGCTGTTCTCTTCATACATGCCTTTGATGCTGCCAGCAGCATGGAAACCATCAAAATCAAATGGGCGGGCAGTGACGATATTAATAGTCCCACCCAAACCGCCCTCTTTCAAACCGGGATTAGATGTTTTGAATACATCCACCGTACGTACAAGCTCAGATGCAAGCGTATCAAAACTGAACGCACGCTCTTCATTTTCACTTGCAGGTGAGCGGCCATTAATTAGTACCGCACTGAAATCGGGGCCGAGGCCACGAATACTCACAAAACGCCCTTCCCCACCAGCGCGATCAATCGCAACACCAGGAATGCGCTGTAATGAATCAGCAATATTGTTATCGGGGAACTTTCCCAAATCTTCCGCAGTGATACTGTCGGCAACCAGATCCGAATTACGCTTTTTATCGATACTACGGCTCAAGCTGGCGGCAATACCGGTAACAACTACCTCTTCCAAATTTGCATCATCCGACTCTGCTGCATGCACACTACCGAGTGTTAATGTTGAGGCCATGGCTGCGACCACAGCCAACGACATTCTTGATTTAATAAACATAACTCCGTCCTCCTCGGACCTTTTCTAATGGGTAGCTTTTTTAATTGGTTATATTTTCTTTGGCTGTGTGGTCTTGTATTTGGAGTCTTCGAGCCAGCTCGACAGTCACCTGACAAGTGTAGGCGTTACGAATATCCAGCTCTGTAAACACTCCTTGTTTACCGCTCTCAACCGCGCGCCTTAATAAGGTTGCTACGGCAGCATCTGTATTTGATGCCAGTGACGTAATAGTTACCTGCGCTCAAATAACCGTCGCTTCACTTTGACGCCAAACATAAAATGCGCCGGATCAGTTTCAACAGAAAAGTGAGTCGCTTCTTAACGCTCTGATTTATCAGTAATTTTTTACTGTATGTAAAAAAATTTAACCAGAAAATATTCAACGAGATGACCTCAAAGCGAAACCAAGAGGAGAGAAAAAGTGACTGAGCAGCAAAAGAGAAGGGGCTGAAATCTAAAAGAAGAAGCAAGATTAACGACACGAACGAACATGCCACAAGGATAACCAAGCCATTTATCAGCAAGCATCGGTTTTATTGAAGATGGACAACGATTTGCAAACGAAAGGTTGATTTAAGAATTAGACAATGCAAACAAAAAAGCCCGCATTTATGCGGGCTTTTTTGTATTCGTTTTGGTCGGAACGGCGGGATTTGAACCCACGACCCCCACACCCCCAGTATGGTGCGCTACCTGGCTGCGCTACGCTCCGATATTTGCTTTACTGATGCAGGAGCCCTGCATCGCGAAGGCTCGGCATAATACCTTAATTTATTTCTAATGCAATCAAAGAATTAAGATCTAATGAACTTGGGAAGCCAGGGTTAATGCCGATAAATTCGGGTTAACCGCGCCAGATGATTTATTTGATTTTTAATAAATCGAGTAGATGTTCCAAGTCATCAATCATTCTAACAACCAGCTGATTAAGTTGACCGGAACCCGAAGTGTTTGCCTCATTAGACATCTGCAAACGAGCGCCACCAATCGTAAAACCCTGATCGTACAACAAGCTGCGTATCTGACGGATGGTCAGCACATCCTGACGTTGATAATAACGGCGGTTTCCACGACGTTTCACAGGATTGAGCTGTGGAAACTCCTGCTCCCAATAACGCAACACGTGCGGTTTGACAGCACAAAGCTCACTCACTTCACCAATAGTGAAATAACGTTTTCCGGGTATTACGGGAAGTTCGTCGTTATGACTCGGTTCCAACATAAGTTTCTACTCGTGCCTTAAGTTTTTGTCCTGGACGGAAAGTCACCACGCGACGGGCGCTAATAGGAATTTCCTCACCTGTCTTGGGGTTCCGGCCTGGCCGCTGGCTTTTGTCGCGCAACTCAAAGTTACCGAAGCCAGACAATTTAACTTGTTCGTTGTTTTCCAAAGCATGGCGGATCTCTTCAAAAAAGAGCTCCACCAACTCTTTGGCTTCACGTTTATTGAGGCCTAGATCTTCATAGAGTTTCTCGGCCAAGTCTGCTTTGGTCAGAGCACCGTCCGACATAATTATTATTCCCTATCTGAGGGTGGCTGAAAAATTAGCCCCCAGATACTGAACAATCAAGTCTATGGAGGCGTTGATCTCATCTTCATTAAGAGTGCGTGAAGGATGCTGAAAGGTCAACCCCATAGCAACACTTTTTCTATGTGGATCAATACCTTTGCCCATATAAACGTCAAAGATCTTTAAGTTTTGCAGGTGTTCTCCTGCCTGCTCTTTAACCGCAGCCAAAAGCTTGTCAGATGCTAGATTACGGTCAACCAACAACGCCAGATCACGGCGGACTTCAGGGAATTTGGAGAGTGGGCTAAACGCTGGAACTTCCGCCTCCAGAAGCGCAGACAAGCGTACTTCAAATACATATACCGACTGGGGAATATCCAACTGCTGTTGTAAACTGGGGTGCAACGCCCCTATTACACCCTGCCATTCGCCATTGCGATAAATTCCCGCCGTTTGCCCCGGATGGAGCGCAGAATTGGCATCAGCAGCAAAGCTGAAAGCAGCTTCGTCGCCCGACAGCGCCAACAAAGACTCCAAATCACCTTTCAGATCGAAGAAATCCACAACATCAGCAACGTTAGCCCAGGATTCAGGTGCACGGCTGCCGTAAATTAGACCAGCCAGCATAGGCTCCTGCTTCAATCCCTCTACTTGGGGTACAAAACGCAGGCCAGATTCAAACAAGCGGACACGGTTCTGCTGGCGATTAAGGTTATGACGCAACACACTGACTAGTCCAGGGATAAGACTAGTGCGCATAGCGGCCATATCTGCACTGATTGGATTGCGTAAGATGACAGGCTCAACCTTTGGATCAAATAACGCCGAGAGCTTTGGCTCGATAAAACTATAAGTAATCGCCTCTTGATAGCCGCGCGCAATAAGGTGTTTGCGTAATGCAGGCAATCCCATTTTTGCTTCTGGATGAGGCTCAATATCTAAAGGCGCTGCAAGGCTGCGCGTAGGTAAACGGTTGTAACCATAAACGCGCGCAAGCTCTTCCAATAAATCTGCTTCGATCGAAATATCGAAACGGTAGCTGGGCACAGCGAATGTCCAACCGGCGACAGATTGGGACACCAGCTTCAGCCCGAGACGAGACAGAATATCAACAACCTCGTCATCAGCCATTTCCAAACTCAAGCCACTCACAATACGCGCCTTGCGCAAAGTCACTTCGCGCTCTTGCGGTAAATGCTCATTATTGACATGAACAAGAGGACCAACTTCACCACCGACAATTTCTACCAACAATTGTGTTGCGCGCTCAATAGCCTCTACTTGCAGGTTGTAGTCAACACCGCGCTCAAAACGGTGTGAAGAATCCGTGTGCAAGCCATAAGAGCGTGCGCGCCCAGCGATTGCCAGCGGGTTAAAAAAGGCACTTTCGAGGAAAATATCGCGTGTGTTTGCAGAAACTGCACTTGCTTTACCGCCCATAACACCGGCGATGGCAAGCGCTTCTTTCTCATCTGCGATAACCATGGTATCGGCGTTAAGCTTAACTTCCTGTTCATCGAGCAACACCAAAGATTCGCCCTGACGAGCCAGTCGCACATGAATCGCGCCATTTAAAGTGGACAAATCGAATGCGTGCATTGGCTGACCCAATTCGATCAATACATAATTGGTCACATCAACAACAGCATCGATACTGCGTAAACCCGAACGAACCAATTTATCCTGCAACCATGCAGGACTTGGACGAGTAATATCGATGTTGCGAATCACACGGCCAACGTAACGGCTACATGCGGAACCTGCGTCTAAATAAACTGGAAAAACATCACCAATTGATGCGGGCACAGCAGAGATTGATGGGGAAGTCACAACCGCACGATTCAAAACTCCGACTTCTCGTGCAATCCCTTTCACACTCAAACAGTCGCTGCGGTTAGGCGTTAAATCAACTTCGATAAGCTTGTCATCTAGATTAAGGTACTCGCGTAAATTTGAACCTACAGGTGCATCAGCAGGCAATTCCCATACACCGGAGTCATCATCACCAGCTTTCAGCTCAGTTTGCCCACACAACATGCCGAATGATTCAACGCCACGTAATTTTGCTTTTTTAATATCAAATTCAGGCAGTTTTGCACCGATTGTTGCGAATGGAATTTTTATACCTACGCGCGCATTAGGGGCACCGCAAACGACTTGTGATAATCCCTCAAGGCCAGCAACCTGACATACACGCAATTTGTCAGCATCGGGATGCTGTTCACAGCCAACAATCTCGCCTACGATGACACCGCTAAAATCGCCAGCGACAGATTCGACAGCATCCACTTCTAAACCAGCCATTGTTAACTGGGCAACCAATTCGTCGGTACCAATCTCCGGATTTACCCATTCACGTAACCAGGATTCACTGATTTTCATATTCTTGTCTCTGTAGCCCGCATGGAGTGCAACGCAATACGGGACTGGATCTACTTTAAACTTTTATTCCCGCATTTCTCGCTTCGCTAAATGTCGGGCTACGATTAAATCTGAATTTAAAATTGTTTTAAAAAACGCAAGTCGTTTTCAAAAAACAAGCGCAAATCGTTAACACCATAACGCAACATTGCAAGACGCTCTACGCCCATACCAAATGCGAAACCAGTGTAAGTTTCCGGATCAACGCCGCTTGATTTAAAGACTTCAGGATGCACCATGCCACAACCACCCACTTCAAGCCAGCCGGTGTTTTTACACATGCGGCAGCCTTTACCTCGACACTGGGTACATTGAATGTCCATCTCAGCAGAAGGTTCTGTGAATGGAAAATAAGATGGGCGAAAACGCACAGGAACATCAGCCTCGAAAAATGCTTTGAGAAACTGATCCATAGTGCCTTTTAAATCGGCAAAGCTAATATTTTTATCAACTACCAAACCTTCAACCTGATGAAACATCGGTGAATGAGTTACGTCAGAATCACAGCGATACACACGACCGGGACAAATCACTCGGATCGGTGGCTGTTTATTTTCCATGGTACGTACTTGCACTGGCGATGTATGAGTCCGCAGCACATGGGTATCGTCCACGTAAAAGGTATCGTGCATCGCACGTGCAGGATGATGTGAAGGAATATTGAGCGCTTCAAAATTATGATAGTCGTCCTCAATCTCCGGGCCAACTTCAACGCTGTAACCAACAGCGGCAAAAATTTCTTCAATTCGTTGCAAAGTACGCGTAACGGGATGCAAACCGCCTGAGTGCTGACCACGCCCCGGTAAAGTGACATCAATCACTTCATTTGCAAGTTTTGCGTCAATCGCCGCTTGCTCGAGCGATTGTTTGCGTAGATTCAGTGCATCTTGCACAGCATCTTTTGCTTTATTAATTTCTGCACCCGCTGCCGGTCTTTCTTCGGGTGACAATTTACCCAGCGTTTTCATCAAGGCGGTAATGCTGCCATTTTTACCAAGATAATCCACCCGCACGGAATCAAGTACCGCGAGATCTTGAGCATCGTTAACCAATTTGAGCGCTTCTTGTGTAAGCGCAGCGAGATTTTCCATCTGCTTTTCCAATTAAATTTGGTATGAATTAAAAAAATTGATGTGTAAATATAAAATTGTGCCCATGAAAAAAGGGGAAGAACAAAGCTCTTCCCCTTTCATCGCGTTCACAAAAAACCCTTTCGGGTTTCCGGTTGTTGGACGATTAAGCAGCCAGAGCTGATTTAGCCTTCGCAACAACAGCAGCAAATGCTGCCTTGTCATATACAGCCAGATCGGCCAGTACACGACGATCGAGAACGATGCTCGCTTTTTTCAAGCCAGCAATCAATTGGCTGTAAGTCAAACCTTCAGCACGAGATTGGGCATTGATACGAGTGATCCACAGAGCGCGGAAATTACGCTTTTTAACGCGACGGTCACGATAAGCATATTGACCGGCTTTGATAACCGCTTGTTTAGCAACACGGAATACACGTGAACGTGCACCGTAGTAACCTTTAGCAGCTTTTAAAACTTTCTTGTGACGACGACGCGCCTCTACACCACGCTTAACACGGGCCATAATTCAATCCTCTACAAAATTCTCAAAAAGCGCTATTAGTTAGCACGGAACAAACGTTTAATGCGAGGTACATCGGCTGCATCAACGATGCTAGTGCCGCGCAATTGACGCTTACGCTTGGTGGTCATTTTGGTCAGGATGTGGCTTTTGTTAGCGTGCTTGAACTTGAAGCCCGCGCCAGTCTTTTTGAAGCGCTTTGAAGCGCCACTGTGTACTTTAGCTTTGGTTGCCATGTGATAAAACTCCACACATTTAGGTAAATAATATAAATAATCAAGGCAGCTAAAAGCCCGACTATTTTCTCTTTTTGGGAGCGAGTACCATGGTGAGCTGCTTACCTTCCATTTTGGCAGCTTGCTCTACGGTGCCCATCTCAGCAAGGTCGGTCTCGATGCGTTGCATCATTTCCATCCCCAACTCTTGATGGGCAAGCTCGCGGCCACGAAACTTTAACGTTATCTTGGCCTTGTCCCCATGCTCAAGGAAGCGGATTACGGCTTTCAATTTCACCTGATAATCTGCTTCCTCCGTCCCTGGGCGAAATTTCATTTCTTTGATTTGCTGCTGCTTTTGCTTCTTCTTGGCAGCCGCTTTGGTCTTTTTGATCTCAAACAGATGCTTGCCGTAATCCATAATCTTACAGACTATTGGATCGCTATCAGCAACGATCTCCACCAAATCCAGCGTTGCTGCCTGCGCTTGGGCAAGTGCATCACTCAGGTTAACAATACCGACCTGTTCACCTTCTGCATTGATCAAGCGAACTTGTTTGGCTTCGATCTGATCGTTGATCCGCGCTTTTTTAGAATTACCTTTGGCCGCGGGAGCGTTATCTCGTTTGATAGTTGTATCTCCAAATAATTAATAGGAACGAATCTTTCTCACTTTTCTCTACATCTGAGTAAAAATACTCACTTTTCAGCAGAAATATTTCTGCCTCGACGCGCTATATCGGCGGTCAAGTGCTCGATGAAAGCTTCCAGAGTCATTACACCCAAATCTTGTCCATCCCTTGTGCGAACTGCAAGTGATTGATTTTCAACCTCTTTGTCGCCAACGACGAGCAGGTAGGGTACCCGCTGAATTGTGTGCTCGCGGATTTTAAAGCCGATCTTCTCGTTTCTCAAGTCCGGAATGACGCGAATGCCCTTATCGCGCAAGGTTTTTTCGACTAATTTGACGTAATCGGCCTGACTATCCGTAATATTCATGATCGCCACTTGCGCAGGCGCAAGCCATACCGGGAAGGAACCCTCATAGTGTTCAATCAGGATTCCCAGGAAGCGCTCGAAGGAACCAAGGATCGCGCGATGCAGCATAACCGGGCGCTTACGTACGTTGTCTTCAGCAACATATTCAGCATCCAGGCGCTCAGGCAATACGTAATCAAGCTGGATAGTGCCGCACTGCCAGGAACGACCTAAAGCGTCTTTGATTTGATATTCAATTTTCGGACCATAGAAAGCACCTTCACCCGGCAACTCTTCCCATTCCAGTCCCGCTGCACGCAACGCAGCACGCAATCCCTCTTCCGCTTTATTCCAGGTTTCCAAGGTTCCAGCATATTTTTCGGGGCGCAGGGAGAGCTTTACGGCGATATCGGTAAAACCAAAATCGTCATATACCGATTTCAACATCTGATTAAAGGAAGAAACCTCTTCAACCACCATATCGTCAGTACAGAAAATGTGAGCGTCGTCCTGCACAAAACCGCGCACGCGCATAATGCCGTGCAGCGCACCAGATGCCTCATTGCGATGGCAAGAACCAAACTCTGCCAAACGCAGTGGCAAATCTTTGTGCGAGCGCAAACCATGATTAAAAATCTGGATATGGCCGGGGCAGTTCATCGGCTTGACCGCAAAATCGCGTTTTTCCGACTCAGTGGTAAACATGTTGTCGCGATAGTTTTCCCAGTGGCCCGATTTCTCCCACAAGGTGCGATCCATAATTAATGGGGTTTTTACCTCTTGGTAACCCCACTCATTTTGTTTGGTACGCATGTACTGCTCGATTTGCTGCCATAAAGTCCAGCCTTTCGGGTGCCAGAACACCATGCCCGGTGCTTCATCTTGCAGATGGAATAGATCAAATTTCTTCGCCAGTTTGCGATGGTCGCGCTTGGCCGCTTCTTCGAGCAAATTCAAATAGGCTTTTAGTTGCTTGGCATCGGCAAATGCAGTGCCGTAGATGCGCTGTAACATTTTATTATTGGAGTCACCGCGCCAGTAGGCACCGGAGGTACGCATCAATTTAAAGTTCAGGCAGAAACGCATATTGGGCACGTGTGGGCCACGGCACATATCCACATATTCTTCGTGGTGATAAAGACCCGGCGTTGCGTCTTTCGGCACGTCGCGATCCAGGATCTCCAGCTTGTACGTCTCTCCGCGCGCGGTGAAAACGTCATAGGCTTCTTGCCAGCTGACTTTCTTTTTCACGACGTCGTATTCGGTTTTTGCCAATTCCAACATGCGCGCTTCCAAACGGGCAATATCCTCGTCGGTCAGCTTATGCTCAAGGTCGATGTCGTAATAAAAGCCGTTATCGATGGTTGGACCGATAGCCATTTTCACATCGGGGAACAGCTGTTTAATTGCATGACCTAGCAAGTGTGCACAGGAGTGGCGGATGATTTCCAAACCATCTTCGTCTTTCGGGGTGAAAATAACCAGGCTCGCATCTTCAGCGATCAAGTCATGCGCATCGACACGTTGGCCTGTGGTATCACCACTTAAATAGACGCGACCACCTAAAGTAGCCTTGGCCAAACCAGCGCCGATAGAAGCAGCAACTTCATAGACACTAACGGGGTTTTCGAAAGGACGTTTGGAACCGTCGGGAAGCGTAATTACAGGCATGATAAACCTCAGTCAGTGGTGACCCCTACCAAAGGTCACGTGATAAAAAGCGGGAGTCGCAAACAAAAAAAGCCCGCACTTACGAGTGTGCGGGGCTTGTAACGGCTGGCGAGTATAGGGGACTTGGGGAAGCCGAGGCAACCTTGCGCGCGCGATCACCCAAAGCAATTAATAAATATCACGACAGTAACGCCGGCTATCGATCAATTGTTGCAATCCGGTTTCACCTAATATGTCGAGCAATACTTGCTGCACACCTGCACCCATCGCCATGCTCCCGCAGACATAAATAACAGCACCGCGATCCAACCATTCGCTCAATTGTTGTTGCTTGGTGCGCAGCACATCCTGGACATAACCTTCACCATCACGCGAATAAACCTCGTCAAATTCGGTGAGGAAACCTGATGCCTTCCAGACATCCAACTCATTCGCAAAAAGGCGGTCGTTGTTGCGTTGGCGCTCACCAAAGATAAGCCAATTGTGCTGCTGGTCTTTTAAGTAGCGCTCATGCAGATGTGCACGCAATCCAGCGATACCCGTGCCCGCACCGATACAAATCATAGGGATATCACTCACAGGGCTATCGGATTGTGGGGCATGGAACGATGGATTCACACGGATGCGCGCCAGAATCTCACTGCCCTCTTCTGCCTGCGCTGTTAACCAGCCGGAACCCAAACCCAATTCACCCTTCTCGTTAAACGCCTGACGCACAACCAAATCAACAACACCATCCGTTGGAAGCGATGCAATGGAATACTCGCGGTGCGGCAATTCACAATTGTTGTACGGTTTGATTTCCAAAATATCGCCCGCTTGCCAGTGAGTATTACCCGGGTTGGATGGCTGTAAACTCACGCGATAAACGCTCGCGCCCACACTGCCTGCATTTAATAATTCGCGCGACTGCAATCGCCAGCATTCATATTCAGGCGCTGCCCAAGCAGTAACGTTTTTCGCTCCGCTCAACTCAGCAACCTGTTGTTGCCATTGGTGGATGCTCTGTTCATTACCGTTATCAACATCAATACGCGCAAAAATCGGGCTTGCACCATTTGATAACAACCAGGATTCGATTTGTGCAGCGAACGCGCAATAATCCCTGTAGCGTTTGTCTCCCAGCCCCAAAATTGCGAATTGTAATTGCGATAACGCCAATGACGATCGTGACGATGATTTCAAAAATTTTCGCACAAAGGCACGCGCAGCATCCGGCGCTTCGCCCTCACCAAAAGTGGAAACCAGAAACAATATTTTCTTCGCTGATTCAAGCGTGGCTTTATCCAGCGCAGCAATATTTTTTACACTGGCTTTGATACCACCCGATTGCAAAATCGTTGCCGTATTCCATGCAAGCTGTTCCGCAGTGCCAGTTTGGCTTGCATACACAATCCAGTAGTCAGCATCTGTATGCACAACACCAACACCTGCAGCGGCATTTTTACTGTTTCGCTTTTTTTTGCGACGATCTAAATACAACAAGAATCCGGTGATGGTGAACAGTGGCATCAACAACGATGCAATCATATTAATGATTATTCCGGTAGTACCAAACCATTCTCCTGTATGCAGCTCATAGATACCCTGCATGATACGCTTGCCGAGCGGTTCAAGAGGTGTATAGGGTTGATCGCTCACCAACTCGCCTGTTAGCGCGTTGAAACTCATTACACTGCGCTGCCGGTCATTAGTTGCATCGGGCGTGACATAGTTAATGGTGACTGGCTCTTTTTCCGAACGGGGGAAACTGATACTCGCAAATTTAAAATTACTGCTGGTTCTACTTGTAAAATTTTTCCACACAGTATCAACAGCAACCGAAGTTGAATGCTCTTGATGCAAATCACCCATGCCACCGCGCCCTTCTCGCCCCGCCATACCGCCACCGGGCCCACCAAAGCCACGGCGTTCTTGCACGGGCTCACCGGTTAATAAAACCGATGCACCATTTTTAAACCAACTGTACGACCATGTCAGACCCGTCAATGCCAACAACAAATAAACGGCTAACACCCAGGTGCCAATTACAGAGTGCAATGCCCAATAAAAATTGCGCCCTTTTAAACTAAAATCGATGCGAAACCAATTGCGCCAATTCAACGCGCGGCGCGGCCAGCGTAAATACAATCCAGACAACGCAAAAAAAACCAATGCGAGTGCACTGAAGCCGGTAATTTGGCGACCAATATTAATTCCATCGGGTTCAGATGGAATTAATAACCAGCGATGCAGCGAGCGCACAGTGCGAAAAAATTGTTCGCCGCGGATTTTCCCCAGCAGCTCGCCGGTGTAAGGATTGATGTACACCACATCGCCACGGCGCTCGCCCGGTGGCGGTGCAATACGAACCAATGCACTGCGCCCTGCTTCTGGCCACAGTGTGATTTGTTCGACGCGGGCATTTGCGCGCTGCGCGCGAAAACGTTCGGCAATGGCATCGGGTGTCAGCCGTTCACCTACCACCTGTACTGAAACAATATCCGGGCTAATAGCATCCATTATTGGCCGCTCAAAACTCATCAATGCGCCTGTCAAACCAACAACTGCCAATACCACACCGGCAGTAATACCTAAAAACCAGTGAATCTGGAATAACACGTTTCGCACTTTATATCCCCAAGCCTGTTAAAAAATAAGTGAATATTGAATAGGTGTTTACATCCAACACGGCCGTTTTATTGTTATAAAAAATTTATTGGTTACTTTGCTGCGCAAATTGCCAGCCGCCGCCCAGGGATTTATATAAATCCACTGCAGCATTCAAACGCGAGAGGCGCTGTTGCACCAACGTATCCTGCGCTTGAAAAAAACTGCGTTGGGCATCCAGCAGCGACAGCAAATCTTCACTGCCTGCACGATAGCGCGCCTCCGTCAGACGCAAACTGCGCTCGGCATTAGCAACGATATTTTGTTGGCTTACTTCCTGGCGCTGGCTTACATCGGCTGCAACCAATGCGTTATCCACTTCTTGCAGCGCCATTAATATCGATTTGTGATACTGCAATAACAACTCGCTGCGGCGCGCCTCGCTCAATTTTTTTTGATTGATTAAACGCCCACCATTAAACAGCGATTGCGCAAGTGATAATGTCCAACCGGAGGTCTGGGTAACCGGGTTCATACTCAATAATTCGCTCGCTGATTTTCCTGCGTTAGCACCCAGACTAATACCCGGCAATAGCGCTGCGCGCGCAGCCTGAATGTTCGCGCTGGCTGCACGTAAATCAGCCTCACTCGCTGCCAGATCTGGCCTACGCGTGATCACATCAGCCGGTACACCCGCCGAAACTTGCGGAACTTGTAGTGCAAGCAATTGCTCAACCACCAGCGAAAATTCCTGTGGTGTTTTGCCCACTAAAATTGCCAATGCTGATTGTGTTTGGCGCGCTTGCAATTGCAGAGGAAAAAGGGATGCTTGTTGATTCAGTAAATTGGTTTTTTGCTGTGCAACATCGGCCGCTGTTGCAACGCCGTTTTGATAACGGGCATCGACAATATTCTGCACACGCTCGGCAATAGCGATATTTTTTTGCGCGGTGGCAATACGCTCTTGCAGCGCCAGCCATTGGAACCAACCATTGGCAATAGCCGCTTTGATGCTTAAGCGCGCAGCATCCTGATTAAATTGGGTAGCGTCGTAACCTGCTCTTGCAGCTGCACGCCCTGCCGCAATACCGCCCCAAAAATCCACCTCATAATTGATACTCGCACCCACGCGTGTTGATTCACTGCGCGTAGTATTGGCACCATCCGGTTTTGAGCGGGACTCTCCGATGGATGCATTGGCGCTTAGTGAAGGAAACAAACTCGCATTCGCGATCTGCATTTGTAACTCAGCCTGTTTGACGCGTTCGGCCGACATTAATAAATCGGGGCTTTGCGTCTGGGCAGCGAGCATCAACTCATTTAATACGGGCGACTGAAATGCTTGCCACCAATTTACATCAACACTTTTTACATCGACATTTTTATCACTACCAGACTGCACAATCCCAACCGAATAATGTTCTGCATAATGGATATCCGGTTGTTGCACGGGCACTGATGAGCAGGCGGTAATCACGAAAACCAATCCCATTGCTGACACACATGTTTGTATTTTCATCATCGCTACTCCGTCGCCAAAGCGGTAACGGGATCAAGCTGAGCCGCTTTGCGCGCTGGCAAATAACCAAACAACAAACCCGTCATAAATGCACAGCTAAATGCCATTAGCACCGGACTAAATGAATAGGCGATGGGCGTACCAATATTCGCAATTAACATCGCGGTACCAAGACCCATAACCACGCCGATAACACCACCAAACGCCGACACTACCAACGCCTCAATTAAAAATTGTTGCATGATGTTTCGCGTGCGTGCGCCCGTCGCCATACGCACACCAATTTCACGAGTTCGTTCGGTCACACTCACCAACATAATATTCATTACCCCTATACCGCCCACCAATAATGAAATCGCAGCGATAGAAGCCAGCAAGAATGTCATGGTGTTTTGTGTTTCAGACACCATATCGATTAACGATGACATGCTTCTGATTTGAAAATCTTCAGTGCCGTGACGCTCCATCAACAAGGCGTGCACGCGGGTTTGCACCTCCTCCATATTTTTTTCATCGTCAACAGAGATAGTGATATTGCGCAAAAAGCGCTGGCCGATGACGCGCAAACTGCCGGTATTAAAAGGCACAAACACTTTATCGTCCTGATCTTGCCCACCCGGATCGGCACCGCGCTCACTCATCACCCCAATCACCTGAAAAAGCACATTGTTGATAATGATAAATTCACCTACTGGATTTTTATCGGCAAATAATTTAGTGGCGACCGTTTTTCCAAGCACGACTACCGTTGCATAATTTTTGTTGTCATCGCTGGTAAAAAATGTGCCTTGTGCGACATCCCATTTGCGAGCCATAGGAAATTGTGCGGCGGTGGCATTGATTTCAGTCGTGTGATCCACATTCCCGTAGCGCAGCGTAAAACTGCCGTTGAGTTCAGGCAGCGCAGCGGCAACATGTGGCAAGCTTGCAATCGCATCGACATCTTCAGGCACTAGCGTGACCGAATCCCAACGCCAACGCTGGTTGGGGCCGCCCGGCCGCACCACCAATAAATTACTGCCCATCGCACTGATGCTATCGACAACGGATTTTTTTGCACCATCACCAATTGCCATCAACGCAATTACCGATGCAACACCAATCACAATGCCGAGCAAGGTTAAAATAGTGCGGAACACATTGCTGCGCAGCGAGCGAAATGCCGTTTTGGTCGCCTCAACTATTTCCGTTTTAAACGGGGATTCACCCTGTAATACGTGTTTTTCCGGTGAACGTTTTTCCGCAATAATGGCACCGGGGTCAGCGATGATATTGCCATCGCGAATTTCAATTAAGCGATGGGTATGCTGCGCGACTTCTACATCATGGGTAATCAGAATAATGGTATGGCCTTGCTCCGATAATTGTTTGAGCAAGCGCATCACTTCTTTGCCGCTGTGACTATCCAGCGCACCAGTTGGCTCATCTGCCAAAATAATGTGACCGCCATTCATCAACGCCCGTGCAATAGAAACGCGCTGCTGTTGCCCGCCCGATAATTGATTAGGGCGATGATGCAATCGCTCCTGCAAGCCTAACGAACTCAACAATTCAATAGAGCGCTCGCGGCGCGCCTCTGATGTCATGCCTGAATAGGTTGCGGGCATTTCTACGTTTTCGCAGGCAGTCGCACCCACCAACAAGTTATAACTTTGAAACACAAAACCAAATGCTTCACGGCGCAATTGCGCAAGGCCATCGGCATCCAAATGCGCTACATTTTTTCCATTAAAAAAATAATCACCCGTTGTGGCACGATCAAGACAACCGAGGATATTCATTAACGTGGATTTGCCCGATCCTGACTGCCCCATGATCGCTACAAATTCACCGGGGTAAATTTCAAGATCAATTCCGTGCAACACTTGTGTGGCAATTTCACCATTGCGGAAGGTTTTGGTAACGCCCGCCAGTTTGATCAGCGGCTGAATAGCATTAACAGCGCTCATTAACGTCTACCCATGCCCATACCGGGGCCGCCCATTCCGGCTACCGGTTTTTGCTGGCCTGGGCGCGAACTTCCGCTTACTACTTTTTCACCTTCAGTCAAGCCTTCTACAATTTGCGCTTGTACGCGATTGGTAACACCTATCAGTACTTTTCGCTCTTCAATATCGCCATCACCATTCATGACTTTTACTACCGCAGAGCGTGTGCGGGCAGCAAACGTGAGCGCAGACATTGGCACTAGCAACACATCTTTTGCTTGGGATTCGATAAAAAATACCTGCGTACTCATTTGCGTCATGAGCAAACGATTTTCATTGGGCACATCAAACAAGGCGTTATACAACACCACATTATTGAGAATTTCCGGTGTGGGTTGGATGCGATTCAATTTGCTGTACCAGCGACGACCTTGACTGCCTAATGTGGTGAAATACACATCCATTCCCGTGCGCAATTTTCCAATATCCGCTTCCGATACTTGCGTTTGCACCGTCATGGTAGACAAATCGGCAATGCGCATGATGGTCGGTGCCATCTGGTTTGTATTAAGCGTTTGTCCTTGACGCGAGGTAATGGACACCACAGTGCCATCAATAGGTGCATAAATTTTTGCGTAATTCAAATTGGCAGATTCCACACGCAGCGTAGATTCCGTTTGTTCGATCTGTGCTTGCAAGGCTTTAAGCTGCGCCTGTGCCGATTTCAAACTGGCCTCGGCAGTTTGCAAAGATTCCCGCGTGGTTGCTTCCTCTTTAAACAGATTTTTTTCCCGTTCGTATTGGATATTTGCCAATGTAAGCTGTGCTTCGCGATCCAACAATTGCGCCTGCTGGGTGCGCAGGGATGCACGCGTTGCATCCACACGTGCGGCATACACGGTTGCATCAATTTCAGCGAGCAGGTCACCTGCTTTCACTTCACTGCCAACATCTACGTGTAATTTTTTTAACTGCCCCGATACCTGCGCACCCACATCGACATAATCTTGCGGTTGCAAGGTACCCATTGCCGTCACCAGATTTTCAATATCACCGCGAGTGACGGTTTCTGTTGTGTAGGTTACGCGATCATCATCCTCGCGAAATACAAACAACCAAGTGAGTACAGCAATGCCCAAAAATATAAAAACACTCATTAAAAGACGCTGTGGTCTTGCTAATGAAAAGAAACGGATTTTTCCTGATTGCATAATATTTTCTCGCCCACGATTTTATGGGCGCAAGTATATCCCAGCGTATTTTTTGGATGAGTTAAGCAATGGTGAATACATAATGTTTTCACAATTCACCGCTCTGCTCTTTTTTAAATACACACCGCCAACACAGTTACTCACCAGACTTTTTATTCTGGCATTTTATTTTTACGGTTATACCTGCGCCCACTGCCGCAATAAATTGTGGTAGTGACCAGTAAGCCCAACAAGCTCTTCGGTATCGCCTACTTTTTGGCGCAGTGATTGAATATTGCAATCCAATTCATACAACAGGTTTCGCTGCCAATCGTCACGCACCATGCTTTGCGTCCAGAAAAAACTGCACGCGCGTTCGCCACGTGTAACGGGTTGAACCTGATGCAAACTGGTAGAGGGATATAAAATCAAATCACCTGCGGGCAATTTCACTTCGTGGCTGCCGTAGGTGTCTTGCACGATTAATTCACCACCGTCGTATTCTTCCGGTTCCGATAAAAATAAGGTGGATGACACATCGGTGCGCAAACTCAAATTGCTACCGGGAATCAAACGGATCGCACCATCGATATGAAAGCCGTAATGCTCGCCCCCGGCGTAAGCATTGAACAGCGGCGGAACAATTCGCAAAGGCAAGGCGGCCGACATAAATACCGGATTGCTGTACAGGCGCTGCAAAATAATTTCACCCAACTCACGCGCAACAATGCCATCGACCGGCAACTGGCGATTTTTTTTCACCTGCGCGCCCTGGTAACCCACTGTTGCGCGACCATCCACCCAGTCGGCCGCCGCCAAGTGCGCGCGAAACTCGGCCACTTCGGTTTTACTCAGTACCTCGGAAATATGAATCAACATTACCGCCACCCAATAAAAACAATTATCTAAAAAATAACTGCAAAAAAATGCGCCCGCACAAAAGTGCAGGCGCGGATTTATCGCATTGTATTAACCAACTTGCTGTTTGCGCATTTGATTAGAAACGAACATCTGCACTCAGCATAAAGGTACGCGGAGTACCCGGGGTGTAGCGATAACCACTCTTGTTAATAGAAGCTACGTATTCTTCGTCTGCCAGATTGTAGGCATTTAAACGTAAGCTTACATTTGCAGAAAGATCGTATGATACAACCGCATCAACCACCGTGTAGGAATCCGTATACGCCGGTGTACCTACAGCACCATCAGTTCCTCTGTGCATACCTGCGGTGTAACGCACACCACCACCAATCATTAATCCAGATTCAAAACGGTAAGTCGTCCAGCTGGTAAATGCTTCTTCCGGGCTGTAAGTCAGGTTAGAAGTCCCATCGGCGGTGATAAGTGGACCGTTGTCTACATCGGTGCTCATATCGGTATAACCAACAGTGACCGCCCAGTTTTCGGTGATGTTACCGACAGCCGACAATTCAATACCCTCAACACTTTTCTCACCGGATTGAGTTGGATTACCTTGATCATCCAGATCCAGCGTATTGATTTCATTGGTCACTTTGGTTTGGAACACTGCTGCATTTACCGACAGTTTTTCCGCGAGAACATCCCACTTGGTACCCAGCTCTGCAGTCTCTGCTTTTTGCGGGTCCATATTCGGGTTAGCAGCACTATTGGCTGCCGTGCTTAACTGGAAGTTGGAACCACCCGGTGGTTGTTGTGAAATGGCAAAGTTCGCGTAAATGCTTGCGGCCTCGACGGGCTTGAACACGGCACCCAGCTTGCCGTTAACCAGCGTGTCTTTCGCTGAGGTGTCTACTGTCGAGACAATCGTTCCCACCGGAGCACCATTACAAGGAACAGCGCCGCGGCCAGTACCATCGTTACAAATTGAGTTGCTGGAATAATCTGTCTCGTAGCGATCTGCACGCAGGCCACCCGTCACCAGGAATTTCTCGCTAAATTTCAAGGTGTCAAAAATATAGTAAGACACGGTATCAGTTTGGCCATCGGCATTAGCGCCGTTGCGCTCTGACGTTAAAGTGTCTGAATCATTCCAGTCAGGGTTATACAGATTCGCCGCCGCGCGGCTGCCACTGCTGGTAATACCGTAGCTGGTCTGCTCTTCACGAGTAAATTCCACACCAGTACTCAAATTGTGTTCGATGCCGCCGGTGACAAAATCAACGCGCAAGTTGAGTTGGTCGGTCACAATTTCATTTTCAATATCTTTGAATGTGTTGGTGCCGCGCGCCAAGGTATAGGAAGACAAATCGTCAGCATTGGTCCATTTGATATTTCCCGTTGGCGCGCCACTTCCATTCACACCACCTGTGCTCATAAATGCACTGAGTAAATAATCTTGCTCGGTTTTGCCCCAGCGCAAGCTGTTGGTCAGAGTCACGTTATCGGCAAAATCATGTTCTATACGATAGGTCGCCATTTTTGCAGTCACATCATCGTGATCACCGCGCAGGCCGTAGAAATTTTCCGAATCGACCGGATTGCCAATCAATTGCTCCAAACCGGGTTGCGGTTCCCAATGCGCGATACCAACAGTCGGTACAAAACCATCAGGCACATTGTCTTGCTTCACATACAACAAGTTGATGAATGAGCGAGTATTGCCATCCAAACCAAACGCCAGTGAAGGCGCTATACCAATACGCTTGTTGTTGACGTGATCGCGGCCAGCGACATCACTGTCTTGCCACAGGAGGTTAACGCGCACAGCACTGCCTTCACCGATGGTTTGATTCACATCAGCCGTTACACGATTTTGGTTGTCGGTACCGGTCGTTGCGGTTCCTGAAATCGAATCCTCCAAATACGCTTGTTTGCTCGAAAGATTGATCGCACCGGTAGGCGCGCTGCGGCCGTTATCCGTGCCCGCCGGGCCTTTAACAACTTCTACTTGTTCGATATTGAATAGATCGCGCGAGATAGAACCCAGATCGCGAATGCCGTCCACAAACAAGCTGCTGGACGTATCAAAACCCCGCATATAAATGGCATCGCCAGTTGCAGTGTTGCCGTTTTCGCCCGCATAGAAAGTACCGACACCGGCACTGTTACGCAGCGCTTCAGTCAGGGTAGTTGCGCCTTGCTGGGTGAACACTTGGGTAGTGATAACTTGAATAGTCTGCGGAGTATCACGCAGTGGCTGGGTAAATTTGGGCGAGCTGACTGTTTCCGCTTTGTAATCTGGTAGTGCATCAGCTTCGACTTTAACGGTATTCAGTTTTCTGGTGCTCTGGGGCTCATCTGCCGCCATAACGCCGGTTGACGCCAGCAAAACCGCTGACGATAACGCGGTGGCCGTCAGCGCAAGTGTGCTTGCGCGCTTTTTGGAAACAATGTGTTTGGAAGATTTCAGTATGGTCATAACTAGCCCTTGTAATGATGATGCTGTGGTTCAAAATGCGAAGGGCATACTAAAGAGAATTATTATCATTTGCAATGAGAATAATTCTCATAGCTATATGAAACACTTTTTTATCGCTGTTTTTACGGGCGGATTGATTGGTAAGAAAAGCCGGGGGTATGATGCGCCACCTTTGGATATTCATTCATCACTCAAACAAGGACATACGATGAACACCAGCCTGCCCACCCTCTTCCTTCTCAGCTGCATTTGCCTGTTACAACTTGGCTGTGCCTCGCCCAAAAGCACGCCCCCAACGACACAAGTATCTGAGTGGGAAACACGTCTTTCCGGCAACTCAGGCACGTTGAATATCACGTTCAACTTACCGCAGCAGGCCGCTGCAGAACTGTTGTTGTCTGACCAACCCATACGGATAAAGTATGGGGCTCCCGTTCGTATCGCACTGAATAACGAAAATTGCACGTTCGGGCATTTGGTATCAGTAAACCATCTGCAGGGATCAGATCGTCTGTTTAAGTATTTTTCACAAGAGGCGCGGTGGAATCACAGTAATAAATTGACGATTAACTGGACCACGGATCGAAAAATGACAATCACCCTCAATGGTGAAACCATCCACATTGATACCCCTACAACACTTCGCCACTTAAAGATCGTCAGTTTCTTTGACGCGATGACTATCGAACATTTTGAATACACACCACAACAATAAACAGGGAGCTGTTATGCGTAATTTTTTTACATCATCACTCGTAGCAACCATCATTACCGGATTACTGTCCCTACCTGCGCTGGCAGACTTTGGCTTGGGCATGAACTACTACGAAAAAAAGGATTTTGAAAAAGCCTTCAAGGCGTTTTATGAGGCTGCGCAATATGGTGATCACGATGCTCAAAATAATGTGGGGGTTATGTATTATCGCGGTGAACATGTAACCCAAAATATTCCAACTGCTTATGCATGGATGGCACTTGCTGCACAGGCCACTGCCAACACGACGGAATCTGACAGCACTCCTGCGCCTTATCAAAAAGTGTATTCACGCATGAGCGATGCCGATAAAAAACTCGCCGATGCCGCCTATAAAGAATTGCTCTCGCAATACAGCGATGCCGCTATAAATCAAAAACTCACGCCCATTTATACCGGAACGAATATGGGCACACAGCACCAACGTCCGCTTAAAATGACTCCACCCAAATATCCTTCATCAATGTTACGTCAGGGCAAAATTGGTTTTGTCGATGTTATTTATACCATCGACAAATATGGCCTTACCCGCGATCACGTAGTTACCCATTCATCGTCTCCGGAATTTACGCAAGAAACCATGAAAGTGCTGCGCCGGTTTCAGTTTGAGCCCACCACCGTCAATCAGGTTGCTGTTGATGTGAACGGCTTTAAACGTCGGTTTACTTTTGAAATGAGCACATCAACATACAACACCAAAAAACTGGAAAAGATTGTAGAAAAAAGACGAATGACAGCAGAGCAAGGTACAGGTAGCGATAAGCTCGGCTTTGCTTATTTTTTGGAATCAATTCCCTCGTTTGTTAAAGACTATGAACTGAAAGATAACCCGAATGAGTGGTATGAAAAGGCAGCTACTCAAGGTAGTGGTGCAGCAAGTTATTTTCTTGGTCGCAATATTTTGTATGGAAATATGTGTGCACAAGACAACAACCAAAGCATGGGCTGGTTACTCAAAGCAGCCAGAGCGGGAATCGCAGACGCGCAATATATGTTAGCCATTGAATCTTTCAGTGGTGTTCGGTTTGAAAAAAATCAGGACAAAGGTTTTTACTGGTTAGCCCGTGCGGCAAACAGTAGTCAGATTGCACAATTACGATATGCCTGGATTCTCGCCACCCACCCCGATGCATCGCGCAGAAACGCAGAATTGGCCAGCAAACAACTTGCAGATATTGATGAACATTATCTTGATCAACAGTCTTATCTCAAAACCCAAGCTGCGGTCGCCGCCGAAAATGGCGATTTCAAAAAAGCGATTCTATGGCAAAAAAAGGCACTGCAAGACGCAGCAGAATTGGAATTGCCGTTAACCTTACTGGAGCAACAACTCACCCGCTACACGAATAAACAACCCTGGCGCGAAGAAATTTAATACGCAGTGGAAATCGACTCATAAAAAAATCCCGCTCCGGTTAACCGCAGCGGGATTTTTTATGTATCAGGAACGTTCAATTACATATAAGCGTTAGAGCGATCCGTATGGTCAGTCACATCGCGGATACCCTTCAGCTCCGGCAGTTTATCCAGCAACTGGACTTCAATGCCCTGCTTGAGGGTGATGGCGACTGAACCGCAACCCTGACAACCGCCGCCAAACTTGAGCACAGCGATCATATCCTCAGTCACTTCCACCAAACTCACGTTGCCACCGTGAGATGCCAGGCTTGGATTCACATCGTTATAGAGCACGTAATTGATGCGGTCTTCCAGCGGGCTATCGTCGGTAACGCGCGGCATTTTGGAGTTGGGCGCGCGAATGGTGAGCTGGCCACCCATGCGGTCGGGCGAGTAATCTACTTTGGCATCTTCCAAAAACGGCAGGCTGCGCTCTTCAAAATAAGCCTTGAACCCATTAAGCGGCACAATCACATCGCCCTCTTTCTCTTCACCCGGGCGACAGTAAGCAATGCAGGTCTCCGCGTTTGGGGTGCCGGGGTTGGCAACAAACATGCGAATGCCGATCCCCTCATTGTCTTTTTGCTTGTCGAGCAGCTCTTTCAAATATGTCTGGGCGGACTCAGTAATATCGACGTTGACCATAATGACCTTTCTATTGATCCCAATACCTGATTAAAACACTCGGGTATTCTACTGTAGAGCTGGGTTCCAAGACACCAGTAATTTACAATCAATTTGATAGCATATTATTCCAGTGCGGCCTGTTGCGCGCCCTGCAAGACCCACAGCTATAACCACTACACCACATTAGAACAGGAGAAGTAACATATGAGAGCATCATTATTAGTGGCAGCGCTTACCTTGACTAGCGCCTTCACCAGCCCATTGGCGTTTGCCGATGATCACAACAAGGCGGCACCGCGTGCCTTTATTATCGAGCCAGCCAACAATGCCGTTGTCACCAGCCCGGTGACCGTCAAATTCGGGTTGGAGAATATGGAAGTAAGCCCTGCTGGCACAGAACACCCTAACGGCGGCCATCACCACCTGCTGATTGACACCCCTCTGCCAACCAACCTGAGCCTGCCCATTCCGGCTGACGCGCAACATGTGCATTTCGGTAAAGGCCAGACCGAGACCTCGCTGGAACTGGCACCCGGCAAGCATACATTGCAGCTGTTAGTGGGCGATCACCTGCACCGCCCACATAGCACTCCAGTGTATTCAGAGGTGATTACCATCACCGTCAAAGAAGCCGATAAGCAGTAAGCTACTGTTCAAATGCCAACCAGAAAAGGGGATCAGCAGATCCCCTTTTTTATTGCCCGCAGCTCAGGTGCATCTTCCTGATGGGGCGATAACACGCCCTCAGGAAAGGCTTTTCTGCTAGAATTCATGCCATTTTTTAACCCGCTAGCGTATTTTTTCTTTCCAAGATACCCACTGATAGGTTTTCCATGACTGCACCCGCCGCCCTGCAAGCCCGTATTGACTCACTCCACCACGCCATTAAAGAGCGCATCCTGATTCTGGATGGCGGCATGGGCACCATGATCCAAAGCTATAAGCTGCAAGAGGCCGACTATCGCGGCGCGCGTTTTGCCAGCTACCACATGGATATCGCGGGCAATAATGACCTGCTGTGTATCACCAAACCGGAAGTGATCCGCGAAATTCAGCGCGCATATCTGGAAGCCGGTGCAGACATACTCGAAACCAATACCTTTAACTCCACGCGAATTTCCATGGCCGATTACGACATGGAAGATCTGGTGCCGGAATTAAATTTCGCCGCTGCCAAACTCGCGCGCGAGCTGTGCGATGAGCTCACCGCCGCCAACCCCACCAAACCGCGCTTTGTTGCCGGTGTACTCGGGCCAACCAGCCGCACCTGTTCTATTTCGCCGGATGTAAACGACCCCAGTGCGCGCAATGTGACCTTTGATCAGTTGGTTGAAAATTACGTTGAAGCCACCGACGCGCTGGTCAAAGGCGGCGCCGATATTATTTTGATCGAAACCATTTTCGATACGCTCAACGCCAAAGCCGCCGTGTTTGCGGTGCAACAGTATTTTGATCAGGTTGGTTTTGAATTGCCGATTATGATTTCCGGCACCATTACCGATGCCTCTGGCCGCACCCTCTCCGGCCAAACCACCGAGGCGTTTTACAATTCCCTCGCCCACGCGCGCCCACTGAGCATGGGTTTGAACTGCGCACTGGGCGCAAAAGAATTGCGTCAGTACGTTCAGGAAATGTCGCGCGTAGCCAATTGTTTTGTGAGCGCGCACCCCAACGCCGGTTTGCCCAATGAATTTGGCGAGTACGACCAAACCGCGCAAGAAATGGTAGCGATTGTTGAAGAATTTGCCGCGAGTGGATTTTTAAATATTATCGGCGGCTGCTGCGGTACTACACCGGCACACATCAAAGCGCTGGCCGATGTAATGGCAAAATACCCACCGCGCCAAATTCCCGTCATCGAACCCGCTTGCCGCTTGTCTGGCCTTGAGCCATTTAACATCACCAAAGATTCGTTATTCGTAAACGTAGGCGAGCGCTGCAACGTAACCGGCTCGGCGCGCTTTAAAAAACTAATTGTGGAAGAGGACTACACCACGGCGCTGGAAGTAGCGCTGGAGCAGGTGGAAAACGGCGCGCAGATTATCGACCTCAACATGGACGAAGGCATGCTCGATGCCGAAAAAGCCATGGTGAAATTTTTAAACCTGATCGCCGGCGAACCGGAAATTGCGCGCGTGCCGATTATGGTGGACTCCTCCAAATGGGAGGTGATTGAAGCCGGTCTGAAATGTATTCAAGGCAAGCCGATTGTGAACTCTATTTCGCTTAAAGAAGGCGAAGAAGAATTTTTACAAAAAGCTAAACTCTGCATGCGCTACGGCGCGGCAGTGGTGATTATGGCCTTTGACGAAAAAGGCCAAGCCGACACCATGGCGCGCAAAAAAGAAATTTGCGAGCGCTCTTACCGCACACTGGTCGATAAAATTAATTTCCCACCGCAAGATATTATTTTCGACCCGAATATTTTTGCGGTCGCCACCGGTATTGAAGAACACAACAATTACGCGGTGGATTTTATTGAAGCCACCCGCTGGATTCGCCAAAACCTGCTGCATGCAGGCGTAAGCGGTGGTGTGTCTAACGTGTCCTTCTCATTCCGTGGCAACAATCCGGTGCGTGAAGCCATTCACTCGGTATTTTTGTATCACGCCATTAAAGCCGGTATGAACATGGGTATCGTGAACGCCAGCCAGTTGGCGGTGTATGACGATCTGCCGCAAGAATTAAAAGACAAAGTGGAAGATGTCATCCTCAACCGTCACGCAGGCGGCACCGAAGCATTGCTGGATATCGCCGAAAAATATCGCGGTGAAGGTGGTGGCGGTGAAGCAAAAGAAGATGCAGAGTGGCGCTCACTGCCCATCGCAAAACGTATTGAACATGCGCTGGTAAAAGGTATTTCCACCCACATTGTGGAAGACACCGAAGAAGCACGCCAACACTACCCTCGCCCGCTCGATGTGATTGAAGGCCCGCTCATGGACGGCATGAACGTGGTGGGTGATTTGTTCGGCGCCGGTAAAATGTTTTTGCCACAGGTGGTGAAATCCGCGCGCGTTATGAAGCAATCCGTGGCTTATTTGCAACCGTTTATTGAAGCGGAAAAAACCGAAGCCTCCAAACCCAACGGCAAAATTTTAATGGCCACGGTAAAAGGCGACGTACACGACATTGGTAAAAACATTGTCGGCGTGGTGTTGCAGTGCAACAACTTTGAAGTAGTTGATCTGGGCGTAATGGTGCCCTGCGATAAAATCCTGGATACCGCCATCGAACAAAACTGCGACATTATCGGCCTGTCCGGTTTGATTACCCCCTCGCTGGATGAAATGGTCTTTGTCGCGCGCGAAATGGAACGCCGTGGCATTAACAAGCCATTAATGATTGGCGGTGCTACAACATCCAAAGCGCACACCGCAGTAAAAATTGATCCAGCATTTAAACTCAACCAAGTGGTGTACGTGGCAGACGCCTCACGCGCCGTAGGTGTTGCAAGCACGCTCTTGTCAGATGAACTGCGCCCCAAATTTGTAGCAGATTTACAGCAGGAATATGTAGAAGTGCGCGAGCGCAACGCCAACCGCAAACCACGCGGCACCGTGCGCTCCTACCCCGAAGCTATCGCCAAGGGTTTGAAACTGGATTGGGACAACTACACACCGCCAGCGCCCGCCTTCACCGGCATCAAAGTATTTGAAGATTACGATTTAAATACGCTGGTAGATTTTATCGACTGGACACCGTTTTTTATCAGCTGGGACTTGGCCGGAAAATTCCCGCGTATTCTGGAAGATGAAATTGTCGGCGAAGCCGCGCGCGCCTTGTGGGCAGACGCACAACAAATGCTGCGTAAACTCATCGACGAAAAACTGATCCGCGCCAACGGCGTCATCGGCTTCTGGCCAGCCAATTCCGTGGATAGCGATGACATCGCCGTGTTTGATGCAAACGGCAAACAAATTTCTACGCTGCATCACATTCGCCAGCAACATTTAAAACAAGGCATGGAAAGCAAACCGCACATGTCACTCGCAGATTTTGTCGCCCCCAAAGCAAGCGGCAAACAGGATTACATCGGCGGCTTTGCGGTGACCACCGGTATAGGTGCAGAAGAACTCGCCAAGGAATATCAAAACGCGGGCGACGACTACAACAGCATTATGGTCAAAGCCCTCGCTGACCGTTTGGCCGAAGCCTTTGCTGAACACTTGCATCAACGTGTGCGCAAAGAATTCTGGGGCTACGACCGCGATGAAAATCTGACGAACGAAGATTTAATCAAAGAACAATACAAAGGCATCCGCCCCGCCCCCGGCTACCCTGCCTGTCCGGATCACACCGAAAAAGCAGCGCTGTTTAAATTGCTGGATGCAGAGAAAAATACCGGCATCACCCTAACCGAACACTTCGCGATGTTGCCGACAGCGGCAGTGTCCGGCTGGTATTTTGCGCACCCTGAAGCAAAATATTTCAACACGGATAAAATTGAGAAAGATCAGGTGGAGAGTTTGGCGCAGCGTAAGGGGGTGAGTGTGCAGGAAATTGAGAGATGGTTGAGTCCGGTACTAGCCTACGAACCCGGCGCTACGGAGTAAATGTAGCCCGCAAGGAGTGAAACGGATTGCGGGGATATTTCCGAGAGATTAATCCCCGCATTTCGCTAGGCTCCATGCGGGCTAATTGCTTTAAGCGATGTGATCTATTTTCCATAAAATAGAATTACTTTTGAAAACCAACGCTAGAAGCATCCTCCGACATCAAAATAATTCCGTCTTTATCAGGCATCTCAGGATAATTTACATTAGGTGTATTTTTGAGATTTAGTTGAAACTCGACCTTTGAATCGATATCCATAGTTTTATCCACTAAAAGTAGATTATGAGGGATATTAATATGCGCTGGCTTATCCATAACCAGCCAAAACGCAACAGGAAAAAATTTAATAACATCTCCAAATAGATAACCACTCCATGACAAGGATGCCACTGCAGTAGACTTAGCAACCTTATATGACCTATATGGATAAAACCAATAATAAATTTCTATATTCTCGGGAAAATGTTCTGACTCACCAAGAAAATACTTAGACAAAGAATCATAAAATGGGGGTAACTTATCGCCATTTGACAGAAAGTTAATGGAATGTGCCGCCAAAAGGTGACCAACAACAGCTCTCACTAACCGTTGAGGTTTTATTTCACAGAAGAAATTCCGAGGTAAATAAGTTTTGTTTTGCCTTACCTTATCCCCCAGCTCAGATACAGAATTATATAAACGTATAAGCTCAGGATCATAACGAGCACCAAGCAAATTATTGTTACAGTTTGAACATAAGGTTCTGAATTGCACGCCATGCTGCGAGTGCCGCTTTATTTTTGAACGCACCATATGCTGAAGCAGAGTTTGCAAAGTCACATCCTTTACATTTCCACATCCTTTTGGAGGAACATGGTCCTGTGTCAATTGACCAAACGATCTGCAAATTGCACAGTATCCTGTTGTTGCCCCCCATGTATTAACCCGCTTATTTAGCATAGATGCATATTCACCCATTCTAATTTCCTTCTTTAATTATGGATTTGAAATGACTCATAACTGTTGACGCGTTAAAACAATGACCATACCATCAAACCCTCCAACGAGAAACAAATCATTATTTATCAAACCCGACAAATCGCTGTTGGGGTTTGCTCCTCAGCCTGCGCAGCCCGCCGCAACCTACTCTTGCCATGTATACGCACCGCGCGTATATTTTAAAATATTCAAGATGCGCCAGAGGTGCCCAATGAAACGCAACCTGTTCGACGAGTTAAGCGAAGGCTTTCAATCACTCCGCGATGAAAGAAACAATAAAATTATCCTTAACAAAACACATAGGGAAATGAATGAGAACACCGAAATCCAAAAAACCGTCCAACAAGACCAATCAAAACAAAATAAAATCAACGAAGAATAAAAAGTTGGAAACTATTTTTGTTGGTCTATTGGGCTTGATGATTTTCATATATGGCTTAAAAAGCCTATTAATCGGTGAAGTTATTGCCCATGGTAGTGATTGGCGAGTTGGCTGGGAAGCAAATGGGGCAGCAGCTTTTTTTATTGCGCTAGCCATATCCCTATTCGGGATTGGAGTCATGTATGCTGCTTTTAAAAATTGGGATCAATAATTAATTATTACCACCCTGAAAAACCTCTGTTGGGGTTCGTTCCTCACCACCAACCTACTTGGAGCACGCTATGAGTGAAGCAACACATGACGAGCTGATTGAAGCCTTAAAAATTGCGTTTTGTTATATGCCTAAAGCGATTGAGGTAAACAAATACGAATACGGTGATAGATACCAAACCGTGCTTGACCATATTCAAACCGTGCGCGAAACATTGCTGATGAGCGGGATAGATCCGGAAGAAGTGTATGGTGAAATTAATCCCGACATCACACCGAACTCTTCTTATTAATGCCAGTCTCTTCTAATTGATTATTAAATGCAGGCATTGGGAATAATGGCCAGCACGGCACAGCCTGTAAAACGATCCGGAACAAACAGATTATGAACAATGAAATTCTAAAAGAACTTTTAGCCCAGGAAGACGAACTGCAACTTCACCACTTTAATAATGCCACGGCGTGGGAGTTGGGTAATTTAATCAGGCTGGGTGCGGAAAAGATTTCTGCATCGGTATCGATTGAAGTCTACGCATTTGAACAAGTGGTTTTTAGTTATGCCATGCCGGGAACATCGAAAGATCAGCAAGATTGGATACGCCGCAAACGGCAAGCAGTCATACGTTTTGGCAACAGCTCTTATTATCTGGGGCAATACAACGCATCCAAAAACCGCGAATTTGAAACCATCCCTTATGTAGACCCCAAAGAATATTGTGCGCACGGCGGTTCGTTTCCCATCCGTATTAAAAACGGTGGAATTATTGGCGCAGTGACAGTATCCGGTTTACCACAGGAAACCGATCATCAATTAGCGGTTGATGCCATGCGCGACATTGTTCGCCAACAAACAAAATGAAACCAATCGGGCTCGACTCAACCAGCAGCAACATCAATTTCTACATCGCCAACCGCCCGCCGCTAGACGATTATCCGGTGATGAACGAGCTGCGTGGTTTAGCTGCAGGCGAGCTGGCGCATATTGTGAAACACACCAGCAATCACTGGCGCAAAGCATTTAATGTGTATGCAAAGTTATTGTTTGATTGGCATAAAAGGCAAGGCCGCAAAGATTTGCCTAACACATGGCAAGCTTATCGTGATCTTGAATTATTTCAGTCACATTCACAGGAGGCGCTTTTATTTAGTGCGCCTGATTTAAATCGCAACACAAAAACCATTCACATCATCGCCGGAAAAACCTACGCCGCTTACTTAAATTTACCGCCCTTGGTGTGGCTTGATAACTATTTTGCTATCAACAAAGAGCTGCGTCTCATTGTTGCGCCCTATCCGGATTACCGCCAACTCTCTAATGAACGAATAGAAAAACTCATAGCCATTATGCATTCAGAATCGGGCTGGAGCGAATTGCAAAGCACCTAACCAAAGCCTATATTGGCAATCGGTTTATCCATCACATGGAGAAAGGAAATGAATAAAAGTGTTTTTTTAATCCCACTCTTATTAATAGGTTGCGGTGACGGGGGAGACAAGAAAAATGATCCTCCAAAAGATGATGGTTACACCAATACCTCTTTTAGTCTGGAGAACGTGACCAGCCTGACGGCTGGCAAAGTATACGCAACAGAGCTCATGGAATCCGACAAGACCGGATTTGCGGATCTTTACATCAAAAACCAGCAAGAGACCGTCGTTAATGGCGTTCTGGTAACTCCTCAGTACCGTCACTTTGTCGTAAAAGAATCGCGTTTTGGTAGCAGCACTATGGCTGCACCGACATGGGAATCCACCAGCTATTTTGACACCGCAACTAAAAATGTAATTTCATTCCAGTTATCGGTCACGCGCAGCGGTATGGGGCCGCGAATTATATGTACGTCGCTGTCACCCTATCATTTACCCAACCAGGTAAAGTTAGGCGATAAAGATTCCATGCCTGGCTTTAGTTGCGATAACAATATTGCATTTTCTGCAGGAAGTTGGCGAACGGAAAAAGCCGACAAAGGCAACCTGAATTTTATTGTGCGCACCCAAACACTCGATCCGGAAGCTAACATTATTGATGAGACGACGACTTATACAATAGACCCGCAGGGGAATATCCTATCCGTGCAAATCAATAACCTGAAAAGTTTTACCGATTAATATTCATCAAACACTTATATTGCATTTTTGACACTGGGAACACGCAATGACACTGACACACAGCCAAACACCATTACTTGTTTTTATGTTGGCAGCAACCGCGACTGCGCTAGCGTTATCCGGATGGCAACCTTATGACCGTCTCACCTGGTTAATGGAGGTCTTGCCAGTGTTGATTGCGGTTCCCATTCTTTGGTTAACCTATAAAAAATTTCCACTAACCACCTTGATCTACTGGTGTATTTTTTTACACGGACTAATTCTAATTATGGGTGGCACTTATACCTATGCGCGCGTGCCATTAGGTTTTGCAGTTCAGGAGTGGTTTGATTTAGCACGCAATCCCTATGACAAGCTCGGGCATTTTTTTCAAGGCTTTGCACCTGCACTTATTGCGCGGGAAATTTTAATCCGCCACCAGATTGTTAAAGGTGCCAAAATGCTCGCGTTTATTATTGTGTGTATCGTATTGGCAATTAGCGCGACCTATGAGTTGATTGAATGGGCGGCGGCGGTAGCAATGGGGCAAGGAGCGGATGAGTTCCTGGGCACCCAGGGCGACCAATGGGATACCCAATCGGATATGTTTATGGCATTGATCGGCAGCCTGTGTGCCCTCGCCTTTTTTACCCGCTTGCACGACGCCCAATTGCGCAAGCTCGCTTGATATCGCATCGCTAACTGCATACCAAACAGCGCACTGCCGGCGTGACGGCATTGCGCTGACAATTGTCACCGCACACTGGTGACTTTCCTGCTGGCAGAAGCTCCATTCGCAAACCAAACTGGTAATATTCCGTTTTCTGTTACGCATAATCTGTACGGTTCCTCTATGAACAACCATCCTGAACATTGCGCAGGCTCAATTTATTCAGCCAAATCTTGGGTTTGGCTGGTCTTTAGTCTTTGGTATTTTTTCCCCGTGTATTACATGCCACTGACACCATTCGGCAAAACGCTATTGGTCGGTGCGTATTTTTTATTTGTTTCATTGTATTTATGGGCAATTACACTTAGCCCCCAACAGGTATGGAAACCCATTCTGGGCATTTCATTGCTCGCTCTGGCGATCACACCTTACACCCCGGGTTCAGGCACATTTTTTTCTTATGTCGGATTTCTGGTCGGGTTTTCTTATCGCACCAAAATTTGGTTAGCAGTTACTGCGTTTCTCACATTCATGATTATCGGAATGCACTTTTATTTTAAATACCCGCTGCCCTATTTCGCATTTCCGGCGCTGTCAGGCCTCATCACTATCGGCATTATCGGATATGTTGAAAAATTACGTTTGGAAGCACGCATCAGCCAACAAAAAAGCTATCAGGAAATTGAACAGCTTGCGGTGATTGCCGAACGCGAACGTATTGCACGAGACCTGCACGATATTCTTGGCCACACCTTATCCAGCATCGCACTGAAAGCAGAATTGGCTGAGAAATTATTAACCCAGGACAAACAAGAGCAAGCGAAACAACATTTGTCGGAATTGCACCAAATTGCGCGCAACAGCTTAAGCCTGGTGCGTCAAACCGTATCGGGTTACAAACATCGCGGGCTTTCCGGTGAAGTCATGGAGCTGTGTGACAAACTGCGGCAAAAAGGGTTTTTAGTGGAGCTACAGGGCGATATTCCCCATCTGACCCCGCGTGCAGAAACCGCCATTATTTTAGCGCTTACAGAATTAACAACGAATGTACTGCGCCATAGCAAAGGCAACCATTGCCAGATCGAATTTCGTCAAAACGACGATAAAATTTTGGTCTGCATGCGCGACAACGGCGATGTGAAATCACTGGTTCCCGGCAATGGATTACAAGGCATACAAGAGCGTTTGAATGCGCTAATGGGTGACTTGCAATCATCTGTTAACAAAGGTTGTGAATTTATCATTTCGTTACCGCGCAATGAGCTGCACCAGCAAGGGTCATAACACCATGAAAATATTATTAGCCGAAGATCAATCCATGGTGCGCGGTGCATTGGCCGCATTGCTCAGCATGGAAAATGGTTTTGAAATTACCCAGGCAGAAGATGGTGACCGCGCCTGGCTGCTGATGAAACAAAACAGCTACGATATTTTGCTCACCGACATTGAAATGCCCGGCCGCTCCGGCCTTGAATTGGCGCAATGGGTGTTGCAACAAAAGTTGCAGACGAAAACCATCATCATTACTACTTTTGGCCGTGCAGGTTATATCCGCCGCGCTATCGATATGGGTGTGGCAGGTTTTTTATTGAAGGATGCTCCATCCGAACAATTGATCCAGGCGATTTATAAAGTGATGGACGGCAAGCGTGTGATCGATGGTGAACTGGCCATGATGGCATTAGGTGAAAGCGATCCACTCAACGATAAAGAACGGCGCGCCCTGCGTTTGGCAGCCGAAGGAAAAACCACTGCTGAAATTGCCACTGTCTTGTGCTTGTCAGAAGGCACCGTGCGCAACTACCTCTCTGAAGCGATTGCAAAACTCCATGCGGTGAACCGTGTAGATGCCGCGCGTATCGCCCGCCAAAAGGGTTGGATTTAACACCGGCAACACTTGTATACCAGAAATGTTAAGTTTCCTTTTTTGCTATTCCTGAAACCTTGGATTGACTGCTAGAATCGGGCACAGATAGCACCTGATCGATCTATCCGCTCCAATTATCTTACTGACAATAGCAACAATAACCGACAAAAAGGGAAACCCATGAGCAATCCTGACTCGATCCGGCAATTGCCGGAATACGCTGCCCTGACCCGTGCCCGCAAAAAAATCATGTGGCCATTATCACTGGCAACCATTGCTGTTTATTTCGCACTAATCCTCACTATTGCATTTCACCCATCCACCCTTGGTGAACCCATTGGCGATGGCGTGACCTCAATCGGCATGGCGCTTGGCTTGGGCGTGATTGTATTTTGTATGGTGATCACAGGGATTTATGTGTACTACGCAAACCGTGTGCTTGAACCCCTTACGCAATCAATCGTGAAAAAAGCAGGAGATGCATCGTGAAATACAATGCCCCTGTCGCACTTATCCTTTCCGCCATGGCAACTTGCGCATGGGCACAAGCAACTGGCTCAAGCAGCATGAATGTCACAGCAATTCTGATGTTTTTGGCGTTTGTCGCCGTGACACTCGGCATTACTTACTGGGCTGCACGCCGCACAAAAACCGCCAGTGATTTTTATGCCGCTGGCGGCGGGATTACCGGCTTTCAAAATGGGTTGGCGATTGCAGGCGATTATATGTCTGCGGCGTCTTTTCTCGGGATTGCCGGTTTGGTGTATACATCCGGTTTTGATGGTTTGATTTACGCGATCGGATTTTTAGTCGGTTGGCCGATTGTGTTGGTATTGATCGCCGAACCCTTGCGCAATTTAGGCAAATATACCTTTGCCGATGTTGCCTCTTTTCGTTTGCAACAAAAACCCATTCGCATACTCGCGGCAAGTGGCTCGCTCGTCACCGTGATTTTTTATTTGATCGCGCAAATGGTGGGTGCAGGAAAACTCATTGAATTATTATTTGGTTTGCCTTACGAGGTTGCCGTTATTATCGTCGGTGTACTGATGACACTGTACGTTACCTTCGGCGGCATGCTCGCAACCACTTGGGTACAATTGATCAAAGCAGTTTTATTATTGTCAGGTGCATCACTCATGGCGTTTTTGGTGATGTATCAATTCGGTTTCAGTTTTGAAAATTTATTTGCCGAGGCCGTAAAAGTTCACTCAAAGGCCAACGCCATCATGGCTCCCGGCACACTGGTCAGTGATCCTATTTCTGCTATTTCTCTCGGCATCGCCCTGATGTTCGGCACCGCTGGTTTGCCGCACATTTTGATGCGTTTCTTCACCGTGAAAGATGCAGTGCAAGCGCGTCGCTCGGTGTTCTACGCAACCGGATTTATCGGCTACTTCTACATTCTCACGTTTATTATCGGTTTCGGTGCGATTATTTTGCTGCTCAAAAACCCCGCCTATTTTACTGACGGCGCTTTGATCGGTGGTGCCAACATGGCCGCTATCCATTTATCGCAAGCACTGGGGGGCGATGTATTGCTCGGCTTCATTTCCGCCGTGGCGTTTGCGACTATTCTTGCGGTGGTATCGGGTTTAACGCTGGCAGGTTCAAGCGCAATCTCCCATGACCTTTATGCAACGCTGGTATTAAAAGGCGAGCGCGATGAGAAAAAAGAAATCCGTGCATCGCGTATCGCGACCATTTGTTTGGGTGTGATTGCGGTATTACTCGGCATTGTGTTTGAAAAACAAAATGTCGCCTTCATGGTTGGCCTTGCGTTCTGCGTTGCCGCCAGTGCCAACTTTCCTATTTTGTTGCTCAGCATGTATTGGCGCAAACTCACCACACGCGGTGCCGTGATCGGCGGTGGTTTGGGATTGTTCACCGCCGTCGTGTTGGTGGTACTCGGCCCAACCGTCTGGGTGGATGCATTCGGATTTACCGAGGCGATATTCCCTTACAAATATCCCGCAATTTTTTCGGTGAGCATTGCGTTTATCGGTATTTGGTTTTTCTCTATCACCGATAAATCAGCAACTGCTGCAAGTGAACAAGCCGCATTTGATGCGCAATTTGTTCGCTCGCAAACCGGCATTGGGGCTGCTGAAGCTTCGCAACATTGATGTCAACTTATGAATGCATCCAACAGGATGCATTCATCTATTTATTGATAGGCCACCTGATCGCGGCCATTTAATTTTGCTTCGTACAGTGCTTTATCAGCACGCGCAAGTAACTTCTCTAATGTGTCATTGTCTTTGTCTCTGCGCGAGGCCACACCTGCGGATGCGGTGATTTTGCCTACAGGCGGAAAAGCATCGCCATTGATGGCTGAACGCACACGCTCGGCAACTATGCAGGCATCCCTGTCATCAATACCGCGAATCAACACCAGAAATTCCTCCCCTCCCCATCGAATCAAATGACCATCGCTACGCAATGCGCCATTGACGCGCGCAGCAAATTGTTTCAACACGCTATCACCAATCAAATGTCCATGCGTGTCGTTGATCAACTTGAAGTGGTCTATATCTAACATAATGATGCTACCGCGGCTTTCGCTGCGCATAAAATCATCGAGCAGTTGCTGCCCGCCCCAGCGATTGTATTGCTGTGTCAATGCATCGCGCTCAGCCAAACTATGCATGTGCGAGTTATCGTTTTGTAACCGTTCTATTTGCAAACGAGCCCGCTGCTGAAATGGCAATAAAACCAATAGCAACAAAATCACCAGACCGTAGCTCATAAACATTTCCTGACCGCGCGGCGTCCAGAGTTCGTCTTGATGAACAATTAAGTAACTTAATATCGGAACGGCATTTAATCCCCACGCTAGCAGCATAAGTAGAAATGCCCTACGCGGCGGCAGCATGATCATTACCAGCACAATCAAAACAATGATCAAGGAAGAGATAGGAGGGAATATATCGACAAGCAAAACATCAGGCGAATAGAACGCCCGTAAGCTGTAATACCATGCAGGCAATGAAAGCGCGACAATCCCGACGCTTATAGCTGAATATATGACAGACAAAATACTTTTGGGGCGATAGCGCAACCAAATTACAAGCCCTATATTGATAAGTGCCGCTATAGGCGGCACCACTAGATCCATCAGTTCCGGTTCTGGCTCGAGATAATGTAAAACACTTGTCGCTGACGCGATAAACGCAGTCAGCAAAAGCAGCGTGAGCACTCCACGATAAAACGCGCGCTCATCAATCGGTAGCTGTTGCATTTATTCCCTGTGTAAGCCGTTACCCTGCGGCAGATGCATGATTGCAAAGTACCGGGCACATGTTGAGTGAAGTGCCGTATCTTAAAGCTTCAAGGCAAAATGACAAGCGCTTGTCTACCGCTAATCGGACAAGTCCCTGTCCGATTCCACAGCAGTTATTAGAGCCCGCAGGGTGAAGGCAAAATTCACATTTTCACCCCAGCCGCCGTTGGGTAAGTATTCAAAATCAGCTTCGCTGTAATGTTTATCCATTGGTGCCTTTAACGGACTGATGGTGTAGAAAGTTTGGATAACTTCATCACCATCGGGGCCATAGCTTGGCTCATCGCGGAAAAATACCCGCGCCGCATAGGTGCCTTCGCGATATTTACGCGCATGACAGAATTGCGTGTGACGGGTTTTTTCGCCAGTGCCGTAACGCTGAAAGCACTCAATGGTGGATTAAAATTCCGGCTGGCTGGATATAAATACTGGCTCACCAGTAACAGGATGAGTGAACGATAAATCTGTCGCGTGCAGCAATAAACGACTCGCCGCCTGAGCAAATTCCCCAGCATAAAACTCACAGCCGAGAATCGGGTGCCCTATCGCTTGCAAGTGCAAGCGCAATTGGTGTGAGCGACCAGTGATGGGGTGCAGGAGTACGCGTGTCGTATGGGCTTTTTCATCGCGCGCAAGCACTTGGTATTCGGTGAGCGATGGCTTGCCGGTTTGCTGGCAAATTTTATATTTTGGCCCCTCACCTGCGGCGATTGGCAGATCGATCACGCCTTCATCTTGCGCTATAAACCCTGCCACTACCGCGGTGTAATGCTTGCTGACACTGCGCGCCTGGAATTGCTTGCTGATATCAGACAACGCTCGCTTGTTGCGCGGAATCACCATCACGCCCGAGGTATCAAAATCCAGACGATGGACAATGCTCACCCCCGGGTAATCAACCTCCAACCGGCTGATGACTGAATCGCGATTTTGCGGGTGCCGCCCCGGTACGCTGAGCAAGCGCGTGGGTTTATTAATCAGCAGAAAATCCTGCTCTTCTTGCAATACTGCAATCTGCCCTTCGCAGGGAGGAAGGATAAATAGCTGGTCAATGTCTGCTTGCATAAATGAAATCGATAATGGATAGACAAAAAATGAATAGCAGCATGATACCAGTAGAACGACAATATCCTTGCGCGTCATAACCTAAAGGAACAATCTTAGTCTGAAAGGATTGTTCACATCAGCACCACCTACTGCTATTTTGCCGCCGCAAAACTCGCCGGAACGGGGCTTTTCCTGTATCCTGCGCGCCTTATTTTTAGCCTACAGCGCCATTCCGTGGTGGCTTTTACTAAATGTTTTTATTACATGTTTTTCTTAAATGATAGGTATCTGACTTAATGTATATCTACGACGAGTACGACAACAGCATATTGCGCCAGCGCATCGCCCAATTCCGTGGTCAAACGGAGCGCTTTCTTGCAGGAGAGCTGCCGCCGGAACAATTCCTCCCTTTGCGTTTGCAGAATGGTCTTTATATCCAACGCTTGGCGCCGATGCTGCGGATCAACGTGCCTTACGGCATGGTTAACTCAAAGCAACTGCGTAAGTTGGCCCACATCGCCCGTCATTACGACAAAGGCTACTGCCATGTCAGTACCCGTCAGAATATCCAATACAACTGGCCAGACTTAACCGAAGTACCCGATATTTTGTCAGAGCTGGCAGATGTCGGTATGCACGGCACCCAGTCCAGTGGTAACTGCATCCGCAATACCACCTCAGACCAGTTTGCCGGTGTCGCACCCGATGAAATCATCGACCCGCGCCCCTACTGCGAAATTATTCGCCAATGGTCAAGCTTCCACCCCGAATTCGCTTTCCTGCCACGCAAATTCAAAATTGCAGTAAGCGGCTCCAAACAAGATCGCGCTGCCGTACAGGTACACGATATTGGTTTACAACTGGTATTGAACGACAAGGGCGAAGTCGGCTTTAAGGTGTACGTGGGTGGCGGTTTGGGCCGGACACCTGTAATCGGTGTTGCGATCCGTGATTATTTGCCGGAAGCCGATTTGCTTTCTTATCTGGAAGCGATTTTGCGCGTGTACAACCTGTACGGTCGTCGCGATAACAAATACAAAGCGCGTATCAAAATTTTAGTCCGCGCCCTGACCCCTGAAGTGTTCGCTCAAAAAGTCGAAAACGAATGGCAACATGTGAAAGACGGCAATAACAAACTAACGCAAGCAGAAATTGAGCGCGCAAAAAGTTTCTTCACTGCCCCCGCTTACGAAACCATCGATAACGCCGCTGCGCAAGCGACTGTGGATGCCCAGGCAGCCGATAGCATTGCCTTTAGCAAATGGCTACAACGCAATGTGCGTGAGCACAAAATTCCTGGCTACGCCGCAGTAACCTTATCGCTCAAGCCAACCGGCGTTGCGCCAGGTGACATCACCGATAGCCAATTGGAAGTCATTGCCGACCTTGCAGACCGATTCAGTTTTGGTGAAGCACGCACCACACACGAACAAAATATTGTATTGGCTGACGTGAAAAAAACCGAGCTGTTTGCACTCTGGCAGGCGTGTAAGGCTGCAGGTTTTGCCACACCCAATATCGGCACCATTACCGATATCATTTGCTGCCCCGGTGGCGATTTCTGTTCGCTGGCAAACGCAAAATCCATCCCGATTGCAGAAGCCATCCAACGTCAATTTGACGATCTGGATTATGTCTATGATCTGGGCGATATCGATCTGAATATTTCCGGTTGTATGAACGCCTGCGGCCATCACCATGTAGGCCACATCGGTATTTTAGGCGTGGATAAATCCGGTAAAGAATTCTATCAAGTGCAATTAGGCGGTAATGCGAGCAACGATGCCTCGCTCGGTGATGTACTCGGCCCATCATTTGGTGCAGATGACATGCCCACTGTGATCCAGAAAATTGTCGATGTGTACGTTGCCAACCGCACCGATGAAGAATTATTTATTGATACCTATCGCCGTATAGGCGCAGCTCCCTTCAAGGAGAAAGTTTATGCCAAAGCTAATTAAAGACGGCGCTATCGTCGAAAACACCTGGGCACTGCTTACCAAAGCAGAAGGTGATGCCGCCGCGGTAGAAGTACCTGCCGGGCAAGTGATTGTTCCAGCGTCTGTCTGGATCGCACAAAAAGAACAGCTGCAAAATCGCACTGATATTGGCGTGTGGCTCGATAGTGATGAAGGCGCAGAATTAATTGGTAGTGATGCCAACCGTTTTGCGGTAATCGGGGTTAACTTTCCGCTGTTTATGGATGGACGCGCGTTTTCTACAGCACGCTTGTTGCGTGAGCGTTATGGCTTTAGCGGCGAATTGCGTGCAGTGGGTAATTTTATTCGCGACCAATTATGCTATTTGCGCCGCTGTGGGGTGAACGCATTTGCGTTTGCGAATCCGGATGCGAATCTGGAAGAAGCAGTGAAATCGCTTACTGATTTTCAGGAGTATTATCAGGCCTCTGTTGATCAACCACTACCGTTGTTCCGCCGTAGAGCTTAACAATTAGTGCGCAGAAAAATCATTGTCACTTAAAAACGAACGCCGCTGCAATAACAACAGCGGCGTTTTTTTATTGCACGTTATGCTGGGTCTTTTGCAAAGAAGGTGCGGATATTTTCTGCTTCCGCCAAGGTATCTTCTCGCCCTAATTCAATCATTTCAGTAATAAATTCATTAGAAAATAACAAATAACTTGCTGCGGTTGCACCGCCACCTTTTGCGGTCGCACCAATCGTACGTAAAAAGAAACGCAAGCTTTTCGGTAAATAGCGCACATTGCGCCCTGCAATACCATCAATCGGTAAACTAGGCGAAATGACCATATTATCGACAGGGCGCAAATAAATATTGTTTGCTTTCAACGTTTCATTTGGAATTAATTTCAGCAACTCATTCATTCGCTGCAAATGCTCCAAATCACCTTCCAATGCATCCACAAACGCGCTATTGAAAAGATGCCCTATTATTTGGCCCATCGAAGGCGAATGACGCAAAGGCACACGGCGATTCGCTTTTGCTGAGCTGAGGTTACCACTCACCCCAACGACAAACAAAGCCTCGGCTCCCAGATGCAAAGCAGAACTCAAGGGTGCTAATTGACGTAATGCGCCATCACCAAAATATTCACGATTAATGCGCACAGCAGGAAAAATTGTGGGTATTGCGGATGAAGCAAGCAAGTGTTCAAGACGCAACTGGGTAGCAACACCACTGCGCCTATAACGGGACCAACCTTGTAAATCTGGATGCCCTTGAAAAAAACTAACCGAATGTCCTGATGTGTATCCCATTGCTGAGATACTAACCGCGTGCAGCTTCCCGCTGTTAATTGCAGCTCCCAGATTTTCGAAGTGAATTTTTGACCCTAATAAATTCCATAGTGGACCATTATCCAAAAGGGACAAAGGGCGGCTATGGCCAATACCGTGGTTGAACAACGATAATCCGACATAACCTACGCCTTTAAGAATATCGCCCCATCCGTATTGATACACCTGACCTATGTCGAGATTTTTCCACATGTGTGCCAGCGCATTCGCAGCTGATTTGAAATTACCCTTGTGTGCAGCAATCGCCAGCGCATTAATTGCACCAGCAGAGGTGCCACAAATAATTGGAAATGGATTTTCACAATCGTCAGGTAATATTTCTGCAAGCGCCTGGAGTACACCTACCTGATAAGCAGCACGCGCACCGCCACCGGATAAAATAAGAGCTGTTTTCATAAATGCGACGAGCGTTCCAAACAGCGAATAAACATTATTCTGGTTTGACCAATAATAACGAGCCGTCAACAGCAACAACACGCGCGCGTTGACCGGGATCGATGATTTGAGTGCATCCAGTATCCAGCCGCGCAGCCCAATCAATCCCTGAATAACTGACGCTTCCTTGATCACGCGTAATAGATTGGGTTACAGGTAGAACTTTTCCAATCATGTCACTGCTTGTATCACGACCGGAACCTGCATTCTGAAATTTTTTTAATGGTCTCCACAGAAGCGCAGCCACTATTGCAGAGAGCAGCCCCACGCTGAGCACTTGCAACTCCCAACCGGTGATAGCCCCCAGCGAAACCAACACACCCGTTAAAAAGCAACCAAGTGCGAGAAACAATAAAGGTCCACTCATACCGAGCACACCTAACTCCAGCACAAGACAGACACCGGCAATCGAATAAAGAAGAAAATCCTGATTTTGAATAAAGTAATCAACCAACCCACTCATGTTAATCCCCTCACCTTCACGCGCGCGGTGCGTGTGTGAGATTAACCGCAGAAGAAACCGCCATCGCCTGTGCCACAGTATTTACAATGTTGTCGCTGGTTTTTCCATCGGATAGCACCACAGTGCTTTCATGCGCAATCGCTTTGTGCGCTGCAATAGCACCTTGCGCCAAATTTAATATGACCGCTTTTTGCCCCTCTTCTGTCGATGCAGATTTACCAATTGTGGTTAAGGCTTCTGCTTCAGCAATAGCCACCAAGCGAATAGCTTCTGCTTTACCTGCAGCTTCAAGAATTTGTGCTTCTTTGCTCGCCTCTGCAGCAAGAACCTGCTCTGCCTTTGCAGCTTCCGCATCCAAGACACGAGCCTGCTTTTGACCTTCTGCAGTGGTAATGGCTGCAATTTTTTCGCCTTCTGCCGTTAGAATTGCAGAGCGTTTTTGACGTTCTGCAGTCATTTGTTTTTCCATGTCTTCTTTAATTGAAGGAGGGATAGCAATTTCCAACAATTCAAAACGCAACACGATCAATCCCCACGGCTGGGTTGCTGATTGCATTGCATCCTGAATTTTTGCATTGATCGCTGAACGATTTTGGAAACAGTCATCAAGCTCCATAGAACCAATAGCATTACGCATAGAGGTCATTGCTAATTGTGTGCAAGCGAGTTTGTAATCGGTAATATTGTTCGTCGCAGCAGCGGCATCGATAACCTTAATAAACAATACACCATCAATCATAATGGCGATGTTATCTTTGGTAATGGCTGATTGCTGGGGAATTAATAATGTCTGCTCTTTTAAGTTGCGATCCGCCTCGACCGACTCAACAAACGGCACAATAAAATTCAACCCTGAACTTAAGGTTTTTGTGTACTTCCCAAAACGATAAATAACATAGCCTCTATTTTGAGGAACAAAATGAATCCCTTTTTTTAAAGTATAAAGCAGTACCACTGCAACCCAGAAAGCCGGGCTGGTAATAATTCCCAAAAGAATTTCCATACGTTTTTCCTATTTTTTTACAGCAGATTTTGTGGGCGATTATTTTTTTGCTTTTTCTATTTCGTGATCGCGCAACTCTCGACGCAAAATTTTACCGACGTTTGTTTTGGGTAGCTCCTTGCGGAATTCGATGAGGTGAGGGACTTTGTAGGCCGTCAATGTTTCCTTGGCAAATTTACGCACATCATCGACAGTCAAGTTTTCATTCGCTGTAACGATAAAGGCTTTAACTATTTCACTGCCTTCACCATCAGGAACGCCAACAACAGCAACCTCTATAATATCCGGATGAGTACTTAATTCATCTTCAACTTCATTAGGAAACACTTTAAACCCACTGACATTAATCATGTCTTTTTTGCGATCAACAATTTTTATGTAACCGTCAGGTTGTAACTGTGCGATATCACCGGTTTTAAACCAGCCTTCTGCATCCATTACTTCTGCAGTTGCATCAGGGCGCTGCCAATAGCCTTTCATCACTTGCGGGCCACGTACACACAGCTCACCCGATTCACCTGTTGGCAAACTATTGCCTGCATCATCAATCACTTTGCATTCAGTATCGATCAGCGGTAAACCCACCGTTCCGTATTGCACGTTCTCAAGTGGATTATTGGAAACCACAGGCGATGTTTCCGTCAGACCATATCCTTCACTGATAGGCGCTTTGGTCAACTCAGTCCAGTTTTTGGTTGTTTCTGCAGTTAACGCCATACCTCCGGAACAGGTGAGTCGCAAATGACTGAAATCCAATTGTCGAAAGTCACCATTGCGCAACAGCGCGTTAAACAATGTATTTAAGCCCACAAAAAATGTGAACGGCTTTCCTTTCAACGCTTTGACAAAAGCGGGAATATCGCGCGGATTGGGGATCAATAAATTGTGATTGCCCAGTGCGACAGCTGATGTGCAGTGAATCGTGAATGAATAAATGTGATAGAGAGGTAATGGAGCCACATAAAATTCTTGCGCTGGACGAAATACGTCTTTCATCCGCTCATTTAATTGAGTCATATTTGCAACAAGATTGCGATGGGTAAGCATTGCACCTTTCGCGACGCCGGTAGTACCGCCTGTGTACTGCAAAACAGCAACATCATCGGGTGATTGACTAACCGTTTGTGCAGGGGCAGAGGCTAATGCCAGCGCTTTGTTGAGCGTAATTTGTTGCGGAAAATAAAAAGGTGGAACCATTTTTTTAACGTGCTTGACGACAAAATTAATCAGCATGCGTTTGAACGGTTTATGTAAATCTGCAAGCTCTGTCACTATGACCTGCTCAACCCCCGTTTCAGCGATAATGGCCGCCGCATTTTTGGCAATATTTGCCAATACCACTAACGCTTTCGCACCCGAATCATTGAGCTGATGTTTGATTTCGTGAGGGGTATAAAGTGGGTTGGTATTTACTACAACCATACCTGCACGCAACGCACCAAAAACAACAACGGGATATTGCAAAATATTCGGCAATTGAACTGCGATCCGATCGCCAGGCTTCAATTGGGTGAACTGCTGCAGATACGCCGCAAAACGCGCAGATAAACGATCTAACTCGGCGTAAGTCAACGTGTGATCCATGCAAGTAAATGCATTTTTGTCAGCGAATTTTTTACAGGATTCCGAAAAAACATCTGTGAGAGTTCTGTTGTAATCCAGTGACATTGAAAAGTCTCCACTATCGTTATTGTGCAATATTAAAAATGATCGCCAGCAAGGGTCATCAAATTATCCGCGCCCGACTCTATCGCTTTCTTCAAGCCAAATGTGCGCGGCAAAATGCGTGCAAAATAAAAGTTGGCCGTTGCTATTTTTGCGTGATAAAACCCGGGGTTGACGGTAGACCCGGTTAATTGCTCTACAGCTAAACGCTGCGCCTTAAGCCACAAAAATGCCAACACAAGATAGCCCGAATACAGTAGATAATCTACCGCAGCAGCGCCTATCTCATCCGGATTCATCTGTGCCCGTTCGCCAATCATCCGAGTCAATGCTTGCCACTCTGAACTGAGTGTAGCCAATTGTTCCGCATGTGCAGCTAATTGCACATCGCCCTTACACAAGAGACAAAGCTGGTTAATCTCACCGACCAAAGGCTCAAGACAGTGCCCGCCTCCTGCCAAAATCTTGCGCCCCAATAAATCCAACGCCTGAATACCTGTTGTCCCCTCATAAATTGTTGCAATACGGCAGTCACGCAGGTTTTGCTCCAGCCCCCACTCACGGATATAGCCATGCCCACCCAAACATTGCAGGGCAAGGTTAGCTGATTCGAAACCGGCTTCGGTGCTGAATGCTTTAACGATGGGAGTTAACAGCCCTAATAAATCCGCTGCTTTTTGCTGTTCATCTCCACTTGCAGCATGCTGGCTGAGATCCATGGTGATGCTGGCGAAATATCCCAGCATACGCAGCCCTTCCGACAAGGCTTTTTGAGTGAGCAGCATACGGCGTACATCAGGATGAACAATGATTGGATCTGCCTCCGCATCAGGCTTCTTGACGCCACTCAGGGAGCGCATTTGCAAGCGTTCATGGGCATAGCGGCGAGCGACTTGATAGCCAAGCTCTGCATGGGCAAGCCCCTGTAAACCTGAGCCAATCCGCGCCAAATTCATAAAAGTGAACATATGGTTGAGGCCTTTATTTACCTCTCCCAACAACCAGCCTTGCGCACCATCAAAATTCAACATACAGGTTGCATTGCCATGTATGCCCATTTTGGTTTCGAGTGCACCACAACTGACCGAGTTCGCCTGAATAATCGAACCATCCGCTGCTGTCAGCATTTTGGGCACAATAAATAATGAAATACCTTTGGTGCCTGCCGGAGCATCGGGAAGCCGTGCGAGAACAATATGGATAATATTATCGGTAAGATCATGATCGCCGGATGAAATAAAAATCTTGGTACCTGTAATCCGGTAGCTCCCATCCTGCTGAAGTACTGCGCGCGTGCGCAACAAGCCTAAATCACTGCCCGCATGAGCCTCTGTCAAACACATAGTTCCCGTCCAGCGACCGGAAATTAATGAAGGCAAGTAGCGCTGTTTTTGTTCGTCAGTACCATGGGTTTCGATGGTATGCATGGCACCTTGGGAAAGACCGGCATACATTCCCCACGCCCAGTTAGGCGTGCCCATAATCTCGCTCAGGATCACTCCCAATGATTGCGGTAAACCCTGACCACCATAGGCCAATGCCCGCGATAAACTTGGCCAGCCTGCTGAGCAATAATCCGTGTAGGCTTTTTTGAATCCCGGCGGAGTAATCACACTTCCTTCTTTTAATTCGCAGCCTACCTGATCGCCGACAGCGCCCAAGGGGGCGATAACTTCTTCAGCGAACCTGGCCGCCTCATCAAACAGGGCATTGACCAACCCCTGATCAAGAGAACCCTGACCTATAGCCCGGCAATGATGGGAGTAATCGAATAATTCAAACAGGGTGAAGTCAATATCGCGCAACGGGGTTTTGTAAGTATTCATCCTTAATCACCCGGCAACAGCCATTGAGATGTGAATAATAAAAAGCAACAAATCGTGCAGTTTGTCGCCTTAGCTGGTTATCTTGTTATGTTTGCCATCTTGGCAGATAAAACCGTTATGTCAAATAGTTGCATTTTTCAGCAATTCAAGAACAGAAAGTTTGGTGCGACAAGAATTCCCATCGTGCTTAACTATCAATACTTGCCAGCAAATGCAGCAATTGCGCAGTGACCACGGCAGTAAAGCCCCAAATTTCATACCCTTGATAATGATAAGCCGGTGCTTCGAACACCCGGCCATGCCGCTCAAACCTATCCACCCTGACCTGGATACCACGACGGAAATCTGCCAGCGGAACCATGAAAATACTGTCTAATTCTGCATCAGATGGGCGCAGCGGAAATGAGTGATCAAAACTGGCGATAAAAGGGGTTACCGGTGTACCGGCGCGAGTATGAAATTGCGGAAGACTGCCCAACAAACGAGCTTCAGATGCCGGCAAGCCAATCTCCTCACATGTCTCACGCAAGGCTGTTACGGATAAATCCCGGTCACCAGGCTCCCACATACCACCGGGAAAGCAGACTTCTCCCGGGTGATTACGCAAATGCATGGCTCTTTTGGTGTACAGGATAGATGGACTTTCGCCCTGGCTAATCAGAATCAACACTGCCGCTTGGGGAGTACTTATGGCAGTTTGGGGAGTGGGATGTAACTTCTGTGCAAGAACATCAAACATCATTGCACCTACCGGGCTTATCGTTGTAGCGCTGGAGTTATCGTTGCACCACTGGATTAAAAATCAGCTAAACGCCACGCATCAAATGCAGGTTCTTCATAAGGATGCGCCGCGCGCAATGCAAGTATTACTTGTTGAATGTAGTCGTCAGCACAAACCATTTCAACCCGATATTCAGGTAAGGCTTCCAACCTGTCAGGTTGCCCTATGTGTGGAGATGAACCAACCAAGGGGCGAAATTGCCCTTGCCCACACATTTGCCAGCAACACTGGTCGTAATTGCCGATACGGCCAGCACCAGCGGCAAACACCGCCGCTTTTACTGGTTCAAGATAAGCTTCGGGGACAAAGAAGACCAATTTGTACATCTACTTTGCCCCGCCATGTTGATAATAAAGATTAAATGACCCGCACCGCGATCACATGTTCGACTTTGCTCAGCGCATCAACAACGGCTGCTGATGCTACTTGCTCTACATCGATAATGTTGTAGGCAACATCACCGCGGCTTTTGTTAACCATGTCGACCACGTTGACTTTATGGTCGGCCAACACAGACAGCACGTGCCCCAGTACACCTGACACATTCTCATTCGAGAAAGTAATGCGCGAGCCAATGCCTTGGTTGCGATCCATAGCCACTGCCGGGAAATTTACTGAATTTTTGATGTTGCCATTTTCAAGATAATCCACCAACTGGTCTGCTGCCATGATCGCGCAGTTTTCTTCCGCTTCTTCCGTGCTCGCGCCGATGTGCGGCATCGCCAATACATCGGGGCGATTCAATAAAATCGGCTCAGGGAAATCGCAAATATATTTGCCCAAGTGACCTGCATTCAGACTTTCGACAACTGCGTGCGCATCCACAATGGCTTCACGTGCGAAATTCAACAACACTGCGCCCTTCTTGCACACTTTTAACGTATCAGCATTAATAAGGTGTTTGGTTTGTGGAATGGCCGGGACGTGTAAAGTGATGAAATCAGAACGAGCCAGTAACGATTGCAGGTTTTCCATACGGCCAACCTGATTTGGCAAACGCCATGCAGCTTCAACGGATAATGCAGGATCAAAACCAACGACATTCATGCCTAACGCAAGTGCAGCATCGGCAATCAAGGAGCCGATTGCTCCCAATCCGACAATACCCAGCGTTTTACCTTGAATTTCCATACCGGCAAAATTGGATTTTTCTTTTTCCAGCAATTTTGACATTTCGTCCGCATCAGTCATGTGTGTTAAACCATTCACATACTGCATGCCCGACACAATTCCACGCGAACCGAGCAACATACCTGCAAGCACCAATTCTTTTACCGCGTTCGCATTGGCACCAGGAGAATTGAATACCACTACGCCTTTTTTGGTGTATTCCTCGACAGGCACATTGTTGGTACCCGCACCTGCACGTGCAACGGCTTTTACGGATTCAGGCAGCGGCTCGCCGTGTAATTTGTGGCTGCGCAGGATGTAGGCATCCGGTGCGCCAATATCGCTGGCAACTTCATATTTGTCGCGCGGAAAACGGTTTAAGCCTTTTACTGAAATAGCGTTGTAGGTTTTTATTTTAAACATGGTCTCTTCCTCAAGTCGGCGAACAAAAAGGCCGTGTAAAAACACGGCCTGATTCGATCAATATCAATTCATCAAGCAGCGGTGGCTTCGTTATAAGCCCATGTCAGCCAAGGCAGTACCGCTTCAAGATCGGCAGCATCTACAGTAGCACCACACCAGATACGCAACCCTGGTGGCGCATCGCGGTAAGCGCCGATGTCGTAAGCAACACCTTCTTTATCGAGCAGCTTGATCATAGCTTTTACCTGATCCGGTGTTGCTTTCAAGGTGAAACATACAGAGGTGTTTGACAGGGTTTCCGGCGTTTGTGCCAGAAAATCAATCCAATCATTCGCTGCAACAAACTTTTTCAATACCTCAAGGTTAGCGTTGGAACGGGCGATAGTTTCTTTAACGCCGCCGATTGCACGGACCCAATCCAGTGCATCCAAATAATCGGCCACTGCCAGCATAGAAGGTGTATTAATGGTATCGCCTTTGAAAATGCCTTCTTGCAACTTACCACCGCTGGTCATACGGAATAATTTTGGCATTGGCCAGCTTGGCTTGTAGGTTTCCAAACGCTCAACGGCACGCGGGCTCAAAATCAACATGCCGTGCGCACCTTCACCGCCTAACACTTTCTGCCAGCTGTAGGTAATAACGTCGAGCTTATCCCATGGCATTTCCATCGCAAACACAGCAGATGTTGCATCACAAATGGTTAAACCTTTGCGATCGGCAGGAATCCAGTCGCCATTAGGCACTTTCACACCCGAGGTAGTACCGTTCCAGGTGAAGATAACGTCGTTATCGAAATTCACTTTGGACAAATCAGGCAGCAGACCGTAATCCGCTTCATGCGCATTTACTGTTAACTTCAATTCTTTGGTGGCATCGCTCAGCCAGCCTTTACCGAAGGATTCCCATTGCAGAATATCTACTCCGCGTTGGCCGAGCAGCGACCACATGGCCATCTCCACTGCACCGGTATCCGAGCCGGGAACCACACCGACGCGGTAGCCTTCCGGTAAACCAAGCAATTCAGCCGTATCCTCACATGCGCGCTGCAATGCCGCTTTACCGATAGTGGAACGGTGCGAGCGCCCCAAGGTAGAGACATCTAATTGATCCAAACTGTAACCCGGACGCTTGCTGCAAGGACCAGACGAGAAATTGGGATTGCGGGGTTTTACTGCTGGCTTCATGGTAATCCTCTAGCTGACAGGAAAAGCGGGCCGCCAGTTGACTGACAGTGCCCGCCACACAGGGCTCGCCTTGAATGCTCACAAAGGCAAACCCGGAAAAATCGGGGGTGCCGATTATGCCAGCTACGCATCAAATAACCTAGCCAGCAACAAGTTAATCGCCCGTAAAAAGCGCATCGCACGGAATTAGCAGACAAAAAAAAGCCTTCTGGAATCCAGAAGGCGCAGGGAGACGTCGATGCATCAACCAGACATCGACGGTGAGAGACCATTAACCATTTGCGCTCCCCCGGACTGCACTCCGAGTAAGGACACTTGATCAATGGTTAATAATGTAATCCTTGATGACAGCGCTGTCAAATAATTTTCATAAACATTATGTCTATTTAATGATCTGCAGCTAAACATAGTGAAAGCGCGATCCACAAACGTGGTTAACGAATTCGTCAGTCTCCGCTATCGTGTCAGTGCGAGAATGCACAATAATCTGCGCAACTCATTTTTGATCTTCGCGCCCTCGATAAGGAACCGGACATGTCTATTACCACTATCGTCTTCTTTGGGCTGCTCGCCTTTTTTACCTGGCGCGGCTATCAGAAAGGATTTATTAGCTCCATCACCCGCATTTTGGGCTGGATAGTGGCCTACCCGGCGGCAATTATTTTTACCAAGCCTGTTGCGGGATTATTGATGCAGCACACTGCGTTGGACGGACTGATTGTGTATTTCATCGCTGGGACAGGTATCTTTTTACTGGTCAGTCTGTTGGTGAGCTTATTGTTGAGTGGTATTGCCCGTTTGATTCCCGAAAGCGACGCCATCAACGTCGGTTCTAAAATCGGCGGTGCCGGTGTCGGTGTGTTGATGGGCGCATTGGTCGGATTGTTAGCGGTGTATATCCTTGGCCTGATATTCACGCCCAAAACACCAATACTTCCCGATCAGCACTCAAGTGGTGGCGGTGATTATTTATCTGCTGTGGATTCAACGGCGCAAGTGAATAGTCAAACGGCTACAAATGTCCCGCGCATTCAGGATCTTGCCCAACATAATGATTCATTCATTGAAGCCAGTGCCAAGAAATTAATAGGCTCCGCAGCAGCAACAGCCGTAGATTTGGCTCTACATGACCAAACCGCTACACAAATTACCAAAGCCTTTGTACAAGACCCACAGTCCATGCTCTCGCACGTCCAACAAGTGGCCAATAATGGACAAATGAAAAATCTCATTGCCGATGAGAAAATCCAATCCATTCTTACCACTGGCGATACTCACGCACTTATGCGCGATCCGGCCTTCAAGGAAATGATGAACAATCCCAGTGTACAAGCGCTCTTATCACAATCTGATGTAACCAGTGACGAAGGCTCACAAGTGGCTGCAGAAAAAATGGTGACGGCATGGAGGCGTGCGCAGACAATTAAACATGACCCGCGTGTTATCGCAATCATCAACGACCCTGAGTTTCAACAACAACTGAATTCAACCAACAAATTGCCTTTATTGGCGAATCCGAAACTCAATCAATTAGCGGCTATTATTTTCGATAACAATACCCCTGCCGCAAACGGTATGGGCAACTATGAAGTACAGGATGCAAACGAAAATAATCCGCTAACACCCCGCGTAGAAGAAGAGAAAAAACCGGCAACAACAATCTATCGATGGACTGACGATAAAGGGCAAGTCCACTATTCAGACAAGCCCAAATAACTCAATACACTTTAGGTTCACCTTCTGGCCGCGTTTTAAAACGCGGCTGCGCCCAAAGATATTGCTCCGGGTGCTTTAAAATTTCCTGCTCAAAATATTCATTAATGCGACGAGTATCTGCCAGTTCATCACCGGTTGGATAATTTTCAAACGGGGGATGGATCACCACTTGATAACCTTTGTTATCGTCCAGGCGATACTGTGAGAAAGGAATAATTTTTGCGCGCCCCATGCGCGCAAATTGGGCCGTCGCCGTGACAGTGGCTGCAGGCACACCAAAAAAAGGAACAAAAACAGACACCTTTGCCCCCAGATCACGATCGGGTGCATACCAAATCATGCGCCCTTTGCGCAACTGCGAGATCATCGCGCGCACATTGTCACGTGCAAACGCAATCCCACCTGGCGCATAAGCTTCGCGTCGCACCTTTTGTACATAGTCAAAGACGGGATTTTTGTGCGGGGTATACATACCATCGTAATTTACATAAATCCCCAACATTGCACTGCCAATATCCAGCGTCGTGAAATGTAAACTGAGCAACATGGCTCCCTGCCCTTCCGCATTTGCTTTCTCTACATGTTCAACACCGGTGATGGTAAATAATTTGCGCAACCGGGACTTGGCCCAGAAAAACCCTATACCGGTTTCAAACATAGCGATTGCGGTTGATTCGATATTTTTTTTCAACAGGATTTCAATTTCTTCTGTAGATTTTTCCGGAAAACATAACTGCAAATTAATGCGTGCCATATTCACACGCTTTTTATTCAGATTTAACAAAGGTGCCAAGCTGCGCGCCATAGACATCTGCCAGGAATAAGGCAATTGCGCAATGAAAAACCAAATACCTATCCCGATCCATGTCAGCCAATGGCGCGGTGAAAGCAGTGCTGTGGGAAAATGAGCTGATGACATAGTAATTACAAAAAATTTGAATGTAGATGTGATTATAACGATCCGGACAATGCGCGCCTAACGGAAAGACCATCAGGCGCAAACACGAGCAATGAGAGTGGACAAACGTTAAAACGAATAAACCAGATTGATAAAGGTCGTTGTATCTGTTTTTTCTTTGCCTGGCGCTACGTCAGTATCGTTAGCAACCGTAAAGCCGACTTTCATTTTCATGCTGCCGTTAATAGATGTCGCCAGTGAAGTCTCACTGACGGTACGGGTATTGTCCGCACCGGATTCAACACTGACCGTTTGTTTAAACTCTGCATTGTCGGTAATTTTCCATTCCAGTGCAGTTGCCGCACGCAGGATTGCGCCGCTCTCGTTGCTAATCGTATCGGGCAGGTTTTCATCCGCACTTTCGATCACTTTTTCGCCTTCAAAATAACCGGGACCCGCTTCCACAAACCAATTAAATGTAGGGCTTGAATACAACCAATCACCATAACCCAGCGCCAGGGTTGTATAGGTGCGATAGGCACCAAACTTGTCATCGGTGTAAGAGCCAAAACCAAAGAGATAGGATTTTTCTACGCCCAATAAATAAGCAAATTTTGCTGAACCAAAATATTTTTCAGCCGTTTTTTCTGTACTGCTTGTGCCATCATCCTGGGAGACTTCATCCTCTTTGAACAGCGAGTTGAATACGTATTGATTTTCCCACTTTTCCAGATTTTGTTTGGCATCTACTTTAAATTGCAGACTGGTCGTTTCCGTGTTGCCCGAGGTTGCGATTGCCCCCACATCCACTTCAACATCCCAGGGCCGCTTTTTTTCATCGGCATAGCTGGCAGTCGCCAGAGCAGTCATCGTTAGTAGTAGTGTCAATTTATGCATAATATTTCCTGTTACGTCTTCATTTGGAGAGCCGAACCATAACATAGAAAAGCTGACGACCAAATGAAAACGACCGGCGCACAGGCCGGTCTTCAGTATCAAGACAGGAAGATCCTAGTCGCGCAACAAGCAGTTCAACTCATCCACAACTTCTGCCCAGTCAGAGTATTCCTGACGGGCTTCACGCAGGAATGCCGCTTGTTCGGCAGTCCAAAAAGAGGCACCGGCCAAAGGCTCGGCTTGAAGTAACGGGCGATGCTTTTCAATAAAAGCCTCTATCGCAGCAGGAGAATTAGGCAGGCCTAGCTTGGCAAAGAGATCACTCAGTGTGTAAAACATGCAGCCCTCCTATGATGTTAGGTAACCAAATGCGATTACACATGGCCCAACACTTAGAATAACGTCAACAGCGAGGTCTTTCCTAGTTTAATTTTTAGGCGCTTTTTTCATGTACTCCTGTTTCATCAGTTCAATCTGCTCATCTTTTTGCCGCCACAGCTCATTTACCCATTGCTGGAATTGTGCGCGGAATTGCGCATCTTCAGTGTAATCACCGATTAACTCCGCAGGGATAGAACGTTGGTGGATATGCACCTTGATCTGCTTGACCCGCCCGCAGGCATAATCCCAGTAGGTGGGAATACCTTCCGGATAGAGGATGGTGACATCCAGTAAGCGATGCAATTGTCCATCCATCGCCGCCAGGGTAAACGCCAAACCACCCGCTCTGGGCATCAATAAATGGCGATAGGGGGATTGCTGCTGTTGATGTTTTCCAGGCGTAAACCGCGTGCCTTCCATGAAGTTAATAATCGTTACCGGATGATGGCGAAAACGTTCACAGGCCTTACGGGTCTGTTCAACATCCTTCCCTTTCAGTTCCGGATGCCGCGCCAGTTTGGCTTTGGAGTAACGGCGCATATAAGGAAAATCCAGCCCCCAGAGCGCCAAACCCAAGACCGGTACCCAGAGCAAACTCTGCTTGAAGAAAAACTTCACCCCCGGAATACGGGCATTAAACGCGCGCACCAGCACCAATATATCCGTCCAGGATTGATGGTTAGCAACCAGCATATACCACTCATCCCGGCTCAAATCGCCTAGCCCGTCCACGTCTACCTGCGTCGGTAAGGTATAGGTCTGTTGCCAGGTATTGAAGATAATCCAAAGGTTGGAGATGGCATCCAACAGCCGGTCAATAGCACGCCTCAGCGCTGGCACAGGAAGTAATAGCTTGACCAGTGCAAAAAACACTGCCGGCACGGCAACCATGCTGATAGTGATCGAAAAAATGGCAGTGAGCAAAATGCCACGCAAATTATTCAGTAAACCCATCGACTTAACCTGTGAACTCGCACATGACCCCAATGTCATAAAGATGCGCCATAACAATTGCGCATTTTTGTGTATTCCCAAGCCTAGTTCAACCCAACTACAACTCAAGGCCGCAACTTCAGGTCCCATTTCAAGGAACAGCGCGATGAAATATTTCTGGAAAGAAAATCGTACATTTTTCGTTTTTTTATTATTGATGTTTTGCTTTCGTAGTGCGATTGCCGATTGGAATGATGTGCCCAGCGGCTCTATGAAACCCACCTTGATTGAGGGCGACAGGATCAGTGTCAACAAGATGGCTTATGACCTGCGCATCCCATTCACTACCGTTTCATTGTATAAAATTGCCGATCCTGCGCGCGGCGATATTGCTGTTTTTGAATCCAAAGCAGCAGGCAAGCGGTTGGTAAAACGTGTGATTGGTGTACCCGGCGATACCATCGCCATGAAAAACAACCGTCTTTTTATCAACGGCGAGGCCGTCAACTATCAACCGCTAATGCTGGGCGACCAGTTGGAGCAACTGCCGGGCAAAACTCATTTACTGCGGATTGAATCACCGGCATCATCTTTCGCCAGTTTTGATGCGGTTACCGTCCCTGCTGATCACTATTTAATGCTTGGCGATAATCGCGACCACAGTGCGGATTCGCGCGTTATCGGTTTTGTACCGCGCAGTGAATTCGTAGGCCGTTCGCGCGGGGTAGTATTGTCATTGGACTACGACAATTACTTTTTACCCCGCAGTGACCGTTTTTTAAAAGACTTAAAATAACGTACCTTGTACCCGGCGCGATTATTCCCTGAAATAATCGCGCACTTCCTGCCAATTGTTTACGCGCACATCAGCTGGTTCGAGCAGATTGTGCGGAGCCGAAAACAAAACTCCCTGCCCTACAAATCCATCAAAGTGACGTGAGCTGTCATCGATCAGAAAATCCGCTTGCACCACATTTTTCTTGCCACAAAAAATAAAATTCATCGGCGATAAAAAAGGTAAGTACTTGCGCAGCCATTCGTACTTGGGCGTAAACGAAGTTGGATGCTCCATCGCGGCCGTGGCAATCAAAATATCATAACGCTCATGTAATTCAGCGATGACCTCGATAGCATGGGGATAAGGCGGTATTTCTTCAAAAAATGCAGGAATGTCAGGGTAAGCGCGCACACGAGCCTGATGCTCTTCGGGCACAATGTGATAAATCTTTTTTCCACGCAAATCAGCTTTGGTGAGATTTTGCTGAAACTCGGTGTTGTACCAGTCAAGATGACGAGCCATGGTATCGCAGATAGTCTCGTCCATATCAATCGCAATTCGTTTACGCATTACTCCCCCTTAATCAATTTAACTACACAGATCAAAAACAGCAGAAACCCATGCTAAAAAAATCCCCGCTCAGGGCGGGGATTCAGTGACGCATTAAAAATTCGTTTGCACCAGAGGTGTTGTTTCTGCATCGTAATCAACAGACTTTAAACCGAAACCGAACAAACGCAAAAATTCGGTTTTGTAGCCTTCAAAATCGGTCAATTCAAATAGGTTTTCCTCGGTGACTTTATCCCAGATTTCTTCCACGTTGCGCTGCACAGATGGGTCAAGTTCCAGCTCGTCTACACGGTAGCGGTTGGCATCATCCAGACGTGGATTATCGGAATACAAACATTCTTTGAACAAACGTTGGATCTGTTCAATACAACCTTCATGGGTACCCTGTGCTTTCATCACTTTAAACAAAATCGCCAAATACAATGGCATTACCGGAATTGCAGAACTTGCCTGGGTCACCACCGCTTTCAACACCGCAACACGCGCATTGCCGCCGTGTTTGGCGCTCAGGGTTTTGGCGGCGCGGTCCAAATCTTCTTTTGCTTTACCGATGGTCGCTTTGCCGTAGATTGGCCAGGTCAATTTATCGCCAAGATAGGTGTAGGCAACGGTTTGGAAATTATCAGACAGTAAATCTGCACCCTTAAGTGCATCGATCCACATTTCCCAATCTTCGCCGCCCATCACTTTTACGGTATTGGCAATTTCTTCATCCGATGCTGGCTCGATGGTGACATCAGAGATTTTCAAGGTGTCGGTATTCAGATTTTTTGAGGTGTACGACTTGCCAATTGGCTTCAATACCGAGTTGTAGACTTCACCGGTTTTAGGATCGGTGCGGCGTGGTGATGCCAAGCTGTAAATCACCAGATCCACTTTGCCGATGCCATTTTTCAGGGTTTCGATCACCTTATCTTTGCAGGCATCAGAAAATGCATCGCCATTGATAGTTTCAGCGTAGAGGCCTGCCGCTTTGGCTGCATCGTGAAAAGCTGAAGTATTGTAATAACCGGCCGTTGCAGTTTTGGCTTCACTTGGCTCTTTCTCAAAGCACACACCCAAAGTATCTGCACCGCCGCCAAATGCAGCGGTAATACGCGATGACAAACCAAAACCGGTAGAGCACCCCAAAACCAGTACTTTTTTCGGTGCACCTGCAACCGGGCCTTTGGCTTTGGTAAAAGCGATTTGCTCCTGAACATTGGCAGCACAGCCTTGTGGGTGCGCATTAGTACAAATGAAACCGCGGACTTTTGGTTTGATAATCATGGGGCTACCTTGTTAGTGGCTTGATGGCTTGTAATGATTGATTAAAAGTGATGCGCACCGGCTCCCGGCGCGCAAAGGCGGCCATTATAGTGCCTGAATCAGGGAATGTCCCCTGCGGTCGCAGACTTGATGCGCTATAGTCCGTACTCCCCAAAACCCCTGATTTAAGGACTGAACCTATGCTTTATCCAATGTTTGCAATGGTCTTGCTAACGTTCGCAGTTGCCATACATCTGTTCCGTTTGCGTGTAAAAGCAGTCAAAAGCGGAGAGCTGCGGCTGAGTCAATTCAGGCTGAACACAGGCGAAACACCTGATGCGATTGTGCAGGCATCGCGCAATTACACCAATCTGTTTGAAGTGCCTGTGCTGTTTTACGCTGCAGGTCTTCTGGCGATTACCCTGGATTTGCAAACCTTGGCCTTGATGATCACTGCATGGCTTTTCGTTGTTGCGCGGATCATTCATAGCTGGATCCACTTGCATGGCAATAATGTTATCCATCGCCTGCGCGCTTATATGCTGGGTAATATTTGCGTTGTACTTATGTGGATTCTGATAGTGCTTGGTTACGCAGCCCGCTAATCGTAATTGACGCCCAAATTCGCACTATATGCACTGCCGCACTGAATAGGAAAATATCGAAGGCTATGCTATCCGGGTGTTTATCAAACGAGGTGTCTATATGAACAACCGAATCGCAAGTTTACTTCTATCCGTCACGGCAATGGCCAGCCTGCCATCTTGGGCAGATGACATGGGCATCAAGGTAATGCTGGAAGGTGAAGTTGCTCCAGGCGTTTACGGAAGAGTGGAACTGGGGAATGACTCCCATCCGGATATCTACTACCCCCAACCGGTTGTGGTTGTCAAAAATTCACGCTACGCAACTTATAAGCCTGTTTATTTGCACGTACCTCCTGGGCATGCCAAAAACTGGGGGAAGCACTGTCACAAATACCATGCATGCGAGCGCCCCGTGTATTTCATTAAATCCATGGAATATGAAGAGAGCTACCACCGTGAACACCAGCATGATCACGAACACAAAAAATCGAATCACAAAGGTAAAGAGAAAGGAAACGGTAAAAAACACGACAGACATTAATTTCACAATCCCTGCCCTGTATCGGGCAGGGATTTTTTGATGCGTTAATCCGTTTAATTATCACCTCCGGATACCTTTTCCCGAAGCTACTTTTCTTTACATTCCCCCAAGTTAGACAATCCTCCTTTTCAGGTAAAATGTTGCGTTTTTCAGCAACTCCCGATTTAACATCCCATTTAAATATCAGATTTTTACTATCAGGATAAAAAATGATTACCCACGAACCCAACCCGATTTACGTTGCACACCCTGACCGCTATAAAACCATGAAATACCAACGCTGCGGCAAAAGCGGGCTGCGTTTGTCGCGCTTGTCATTGGGTTTATGGCAAAACTTCGGCGCAGTCGATTCACAAGCCAACGCGCGCGCCATGTTGCACCGTGCATTTGATTTGGGAATCACGCATTTTGATTTGGCAAACAATTACGGCCCCAATTATGGCTCTGCTGAATCCACCTTCGGCGCGATTTTTAAACAGGATTTTGCGCCCTACCGCGATGAGTTAATTATCTCTAGCAAAGCAGGTTACGACATGTGGCCAGGCCCTTACGGTCTTGGTGGTTCACGCAAATATTTGGTGAGCAGTTGCGACCAAAGTTTGAAACGTACCGGCCTTGATTATTTCGATATTTTTTATCACCACTGCATGGATCCGGAAACACCGCTGGAAGAAACCATGCAGGCGCTGGATTTTATTGTGCGTTCCGGCCGCGCGCTTTACGTGGGAATTTCCAATTACCAACCCGCACAAACCAAAGAAGCGGCGCGTATTCTGCGTGAACTGGGCACACCACTGTTAATCCATCAACCGCGCTACAATATGTTTGATCGCTGGATTGAAAATGGTTTGACCGATGTATTGAAAGAAGAAGGTGTAGGTTCGATTGTGTTCTCACCGCTTGCGCAAGGTGTGCTCACTAACAAATATCTCAATGGAATCCCTGCTGATTCGCGCGCTGCGCGCCCGGAATTGATTTATTTAAACAACAAAGACATCACACCCGAAAAACTGGAAAAAGTGAAAGCGTTGAATGCGCTGGCAGAAGCGCGCGGACAATCGCTTGCACAAATGGCCATCGCCTGGACATTGCACAATGATGCCGTTACTACCTGCCTGATTGGTGCAAGCCGCCCAGCGCAAATTGATGATTCTGTTGCAGCATTGAATAATCTTGCCTTCAGCAGCAGCGAATTAGCGCAGATTGAAGCTATTCTTAAATAAGAAGATCCACTAGTAAAACATGCTAAAAATAAAAAGGGTTAGCGTTTATACGCTAACCCTTTTTATTTTTCAGCCACATAACCACTACGAGCGGTAATAACGTACTTTATTTTTACCTGGAAATATAGAACGATATTTTTTGACAAATTCATCGTTAAACTTTTTCATTCTTTTTGACATCAAGACATTGCCTGCTGTAAAGGTTTTTGTGCATTCAGAATGCTTTTCTACACACAAGCTGCCAACCATAATCGGAGAGGCATAAAAATATTTAGAAAAATGCTTTTCAAATTTTTCCATGTCCGCAGGAATCAAGGTCAATTCCTCATCATCCAAGAAAGCGGCTGCCAACAAGAAAGCCGATTGGGATGATTCAACCACAGGCTTATCGTTGATTTTGATACTGGCCAGATCAATATTCAGTACACGTTTGAGCTTAAAGTAAGAAACAACAAACCGCCCTTCCGTTACTTTATTTTTTTGCTGCCATTTAAATTGATACCAGTCCTCCTGATTGGTTTTGATAATATCCAATTGCTCTTCTTTGGACTCCGTCATCCAGCGCCCACCCAAAGAATCCGGATCAGTTGGTCTGTCCACAGTCGATAAAGGCTTATTCAGTACATCCTTGCACCCCATCAATGACAACAGTGCCGTAAGGCACAACATCTTCAGTAAATTAAACATCACATAAACTCAACAAAAACAGGATCAAAAAACGATAGCCATAACCGTTGGCGGCGCATTTTATTTTGTTACTTCTTTTATGGATGTAATTATTTGTAGCCACAATCCATAACAGGGGCATTTAACGTATTGCATTCACAGACATTCCCCCCTAACCTTTTGCCACTCACTGTTCAATGGTTGATCATGCCATGCCCGATAAAATCTCCACTCCTGCAGAGCCCATCAACATTGTTGGTGGCGGCCCAAAAAAGGTTCTCTACACCTTAAAAACCGTAGCGCGTATTGGTTTACTGAATTCAGCCAAAGCGCTCAACAGTAAAAATACTTGTAAAGCTTGTGGCTTGGGGATGGGCGGCCAGCGCGGCGGCATGACCAACGAGAAAGATGAATTTCCCTCTGTCTGCAATAAAAGTATCCAGGCACAATCAACCGATATCCAATTGCCGATTCCGGAGGATTTGTTTACTCACACACTGGATGATTTTAAACAGCTTAGTGCCTATGAGATTGAGCATTTAGGCAGATTAAATACACCTTTGTTCAAATCAGCTGACGGCAATAAATATGCTCCCGTCAGCTGGGAATTTGCACTGGATAAAATGACCCGCGCGTTCGCAGCAACCGATCCATCGCGCAGTTTTTTTTATTCGTCTGGCCGCTCATCCAATGAAGCGGGTTTTGTTTTGCAATTATTGGCTCGCTTATACGGCACCAACAACGTCAACAATTGTTCTTACTATTGTCATCAAGCAACCGGTGTTGGTTTATACAATGTGATCGGCACTGGCACTGCAACAGTATCATTGGAAGACGTCGGCAATTGCGATTGCATTTTTGTGATTGGAGCCAACCCATCTTCCAATCATCCGCGGTTTGTACATCAGTTAAAAAATTGTCGTGAACGCGGCGGGCAGGTGATTATCATCAACCCTGCCAAAGAACCCGGCTTGGTGCGCTTTGCTGTACCTAAAAGTGCCAAGTCTATGCTGAGCGGCGGAACCTGGATTGCATCGGAATATGTGCAACCGAAAATCGGCAGCGATCTTGCGCTGTTCAAAGGAATTGCCAAAGCACTGCTGGAAACACAGCAAATTGATACGTATTTTATTTCACAGCACACAGAGAATTTCCAGCAATTCAAACAAGATATAGAAACAACAGAATGGAAAATCATCACTACATTGTGTGATATCAGCAAAGAAAAAATACTTTCGCTTGCCGATGCCTACGCAAAGTCTGAACGCGCTATTTTTGCATGGGGAATGGGTATTACCCATCACCATCACGGTGTAGAAAATGTAGAAGCGATTGCCAATCTTGCGCTATTACGCGGCATGCTGGGCAAACCAGCGGCAGGTTTATTACCCTTGCGCGGCCACAGCAATGTGCAAGGAATAGGAACCATGGGTGTAAAACCGGTATTGGCGGACGATGTTTTATTGCAACTGGAACAACACACCGGGGCACAACTGCCGCGCACACCGGGCATGGATACACTTGCCTGCTTAAGCGCAGCATATGAAGGAAAAATCGATGCCGCGTTAATCATGGGCGGCAATTTATTTTCTGCAACGCCAAATAGCCAATGGGCACAAGCCGCATTGGATAAAATTCCGTTTAAAGTCTATTTAACAACGACCTTAAACCAGGGACATGTCACAGGCATGGAGACAAGCGAAGCATTAATTTTACCTGTCACCGCGCGCGATGAAGAATGGCAACCCACCACGCAAGAATCCATGTTTAATTATGTGCGACTAAGCGATGGCGGCATTGACCGCTTACACAATGTCAAACCCGAGGTAGAAATACTTTGTGAATTTGGCAAACACTTATTGCCCAATAGCGCCCTGGATTTCCAAAAATTCAAACAGCATGATTCGATCCGCGCCGCGATTGCTGCAACAATTCCCGGGCTATCTGAATTAAAAGACATTGCGCATACCAAACAAGAATTTACCATCGCCAACCGACTACTCGATCAACCGGCGTTCAACACCCACAACGGCAAGGCACAGTTTCAAATCAACACTTTACCTGCCGCACTAATTAACAATGAGTATCCGTTTCTGTTGGCCAGTATTCGAAGCGAAGGGCAATTCAATTCGATTATCTACGAAGAAAATGATTCATATCGGGGAACTGATACGCGCTGGTCGATACTGATGAACAAAGAGGATATTGAAGATCTGGATATACACATTGGCGACGCCGTGAATATCAGATCGCCACAAGGTGAAATGCACGCGGTAAAAGTGTTTGCGTTTGATGTACCGCGCGGTAATGTGATGGCCTATTACCCCGAAGCCAATGTCTTGATTGGCACCACACATGATCCACGCAGCAAAACACCTGCATTTAAATCTGTGCCAGTGCAGATAGAAAAAACTAGATAGAGATATTCACGCTTGCCTGTGAGGCTTTACGACGATCTTTGCCTGCACGGGTTTCCACCAAATGCTCGCCCGATTTGCTACGTCGATCCTGCTTGCGCCGTTCAATGCCACCAGGAGGCCCAACTCCGACTACAGGAGCTGCATCCACCCCGGCACCATGAGCATCACTTGCATAAGCGCGCACAGCGGTAACACTGGACGGCCTCAAGGGCGTCTTGACTGGCTGCGGTCTGGGATTTATTGGGCCTAGATAAACCATAGTTGCACCTGAATTAGCACGTTACAGTCAATTTATCGGCTTTATGTAAATTTACTTGAAGCCTAATTCATATAGCATCGGTAAATTGGCATCTTGATCACATTTTAGACAGCCCGTATCGATAGTTTTCTCCCTACCCTGCCTAAAAAATCATTGCGCACTTGACCCTAAGATAACAACTTTTATACTGGCCGAACGAAGGGGAGTAGTTCCCGCCGCGCATGTCGTCAATACGAGTCGTTTAGCTCCGGCCGCGCGGGCAAGGTAAGCAGTAACACCTTGTGAACGAGACCTTTGTCGCAATGACAAAGACTTCCTTTTATGTTCGTTTTCCTTCCGTCATTGCGTTTTCAATCCATTAATGACGGAGCTATCATGCGTAAACTAGTCACCCCTCTCTTGCTTTTGCTACTTCCGGCAATTGCCTCTGCAGAAACCATCACCCCTGTCAGCCAAAACATCAGCGTTGGAACTCCATTGCTCTGGGCGATTTTTTTCGGGCTGGTGATTGTCGTTTTGTTAATTGATCTGGTGTTTGTGGGCGGCGGCAAACAACACCGGGTTTCACTCAAAGAAGCCGGCACCTGGTCGTTGATTTGGATAACGCTGGCCATGTTATTTGGTGCCGGACTTTGGTGGTACCTAGATCATCACTACACCCGCGAATTGGCTAACACCAAAGTACTGGAATACCTGACGGGCTATTTGGTAGAAAAATCACTCGCCGTGGATAACGTTTTTGTCTGGCTGATGCTGTTTAACTTTTTTGCCATCCCATTTGAGCTGCAAAAACGTGTACTCACCTACGGTGTATTAGGTGCGATTGTGATGCGTACCATCATGATTTTTGCCGGCGTCTGGCTGATTGAACAATTCCATTGGATGCTGTATTTGTTCGGTGCTTTTTTGTTATTCACCGGTATCAAAATGTGGTGGATGGCCGACAAAGAAGTTCACTTGGAAAATAATCCGCTCATCAAATGGATTAAAAACCACTACCCCGTCACTACCGAACTCAGGGGCGAGCGTTTCTTTGTTACGGAAAATGGCATACGCATGATGACCCCACTGTTTCTAGCCTTGGTGATGGTAGAAATATCGGATTTGATTTTTGCCGTAGACTCAATCCCGGCTATTTTTGCGATTACTTCTGACCCGTTTATTATTTTAACGTCAAATATATTCGCTATTTTGGGGCTGCGTGCCATGTACTTTTTATTAGCGGATATGGCGGATAGATTCAGCTACCTGAAATATGGTTTAGCGCTGGTGCTGGTATTTATCGGTATTAAAATGATGATGATTGATATTTATAAAATTCCTGTTGGAATTTCATTGGCGGTAGTGGCTACATTAATAGGTAGTTCGGTACTCATCTCATTGGCAAAAACCAAAGAGAAATCGAACGCTTAATTTTTAATGTTTAATGTTTAATGTTTAATGTTTAATGTTTAATGTTTAATGTTTAATGTTTGGCGGTTTCGGATAATAAGTGCA
>DLHT01000016.1 GCA_002483365.1 Cellvibrio sp. UBA7661 | reverse complement strand
AATATCTGATTGTTAATCGCAGGAGCAGATGACTTTACAAGACTGTCAGAGACATGGATGTCGATGACAAGCCTACAGGGATGTATTCACGGCGTGTCTTGTAAAGTCATCTGCTCCTGCGATGGATTAATCACAGGATTACACTTTTACGCCTGCGCTTTCAAAGGTTGCCATCTGGTTATAAAACGTCACCGCTGACTGGATGAGTGGTAGCGCCAGCGCAGCGCCTGTGCCTTCACCCAAACGTAAACCTAACTGTAATAACGGTTTTGCATCCAACAAGCGCAGCATTAGTTGATGACCTGCTTCTTCCGATTCATGTGCGAAAATCATGTAGTCGCGCGCATTCGGATTAAATTGCACAGCGAGTAACGCAGCCGCCGTAACGATAAACCCATCTACCACAATCAAACGGCCCGCTTGCGCTGTGGCGAGCATGGCACCGCAAATTTGCGCGATTTCAAAACCGCCCACTTCACACAAAATAGTGAGTGGCGATTTATCTTCAATACGTGCAACCGCTTGCGTTACTAGTGCAATTTTTTTGGCGAGCTGTTCTGGATTAATGCCAGTGCCAAGGCCAACGCAACGCTCAACCGATTCGCCACTGACGGCGGCAAGAATGGCGGCGGCAGAGCTGCTGTTGCCAATGCCCATTTCACCAAATGCCAATAAATTGGAACCCGCCGCTATTTCTGCTTCGGCCAATTCTTTTCCGAACCTGAGTGCTTGCTGTGCTTGCGCTACCGTCATTGCTGGCTCGCGGGCGAAGTTGCGTGTACCGGCTGCAATGCGTTGCACTATCAAGGCAGAAGGCGTGGGTTTTATTTCGTATTTTATGCCTGCATCAATCACTTTTAACGGCAAATGATTGGCGCGGCAAAAACAGTTGATGGCAGCACCACCGGCCAAAAAATTCTGCACCATTTGTTGGGTAACGCTGCTCGGGGCGATGCTTACACCTTCGTCGGCAATGCCGTGGTCGGCAGCGAATACCAGCATCAGTGGCCGTTCGATACTTAATCGCTTGCGCCCTTGCACAAGCGCAATCTGCAGCGCGAGTTGTTCCAGTTGGCCGAGCGCACCCAGCGGTTTGGTTTTTTGGTCGATGTGTTGCTGGATATCGGCGCTGGCAGCGCGGTTTACCGGTGCTATCTGCCAGTCAGCTTGCCACTCAAACGTCATAAATAATGTCCTTGCATCAGGGGTGTGCAACTTACCACATACACTGGTTGTTTATGCTGGCATCGGCATTAACGCGGCGTATAATCGCCCCCGGCTTTTGAGCGGCAAACCCGCTCTTGCTACATGTTATTACCCGTACCTAGAGTTCTTTTTGTATCGCCTTTGGAGCCAGCCATGTTTGAAGTCCTGCCTTTATTGCCTAACGACCCGATCCTCGGGTTGAGTATCGCCTACGCAAATGACACCAATCCGCAAAAAGTGGATTTGGGCGTGGGCGTGTACAAGAACGATGCAGGCGTGACCCCGATTATGAAAGCCGTCGCTGAAGCGGAAAAACTGCGTATCCAGCGCGATACCACCAAAGCCTACACCCCGCCAGCAGGTGTTCCGGGTGCCAATGAAGTGTCTACCCGTTTAGTGTTTGGCGCAGGCCATGCGGCAGTAGAAGCTGGACGCGTGCGCACCGTGCAAGCTCCCGGTGGCTGTGGTGCCTTGCGTGTGGCGGCGGAGCTGATCCAACGCGCAAAACCCGGTGCAAACCTGTGGGTGAGCACCCCGACTTGGGCAAACCACATTCCTTTACTGGGCAGCGCCGGTTTGAAGCTGCGCGAATACCCTTACTACGACTATGCCAGCCACAGCATTGATTTTGCGGCGATGATGGCGACCATCAACGAAATTCCACGCGGCGATCTGGTGTTGCTGCACGCCTGTTGCCACAACCCCAGCGGTGCGGATTTAACCCGCGCGCAATGGGATCAAGTGGCCGATGTACTGGTTGAGCGCAGCATCATTCCGTTTGTGGACATGGCCTACCAGGGCTTTGGTGAGGGCTTGGAGGAAGACGCTTATGGCCTGCGTATGCTGGCGAATCGCGTGCCGGAAATGATCGTCGCCAATTCCTTCTCCAAAAACTTTGGTTTATACCGCGAGCGCGCGGCCAGCCTGAGTTTGGTATTTGCCGATACCCAGCAAGCCGATGCCGGTTTTAGCCAATTGCTGAACGTCGCGCGCGGCATCTACTCCATGCCCCCAGCCCACGGCTCGACGATTGTCGATATCATCCTGCACAGCGATGAGTTGACCCAGATGTGGCAAAGCGAACTCACTCAAATGCGCCAGCGCATCGCCGGGTTGCGCAGCCATTTGGTGGAATCGCTGAATGGATTACAGCAGGCGCGCGATTTCAGCTTTATCGCCCAAGAGCGCGGCATGTTCTCGTTTTTAGGCTTGACCGTTGAGCAGGTGCGCAAGCTGAAGAGCGATTACAGCATTTACATGACCGACACCAGCCGCATCAGTGTGGCGGGTTTGACTACCGAAAAAATGGATTACGTCGCCAAGGCGATTGTGGCGGTGTTGTAAACACGCGCTCTGCTACGCAAGGTTAATTCCCAAAGCCCGATAGATTGCTATCGGGCTTTTTTTATTGATTTTTTTAAATTAAAACGCTGGTTGTAATACTTACTGCTTATAAATCCATCTCATTCCCCAGTATTCATGCGGATTATTTCTTCTATAATTTTTTACTATCGATTTCAGTGTAAATATAAATTTAGCTAATTTATGAATTTTGAACTAAGGTTGTCTTGTCTGCGCGATACGCGCTTCGCGATCACAACCACACGTTAACCAGCTAACTTCAGGTTAACGATCACTCTGCAGGAGAAACACATGGATAAAACGTCATCTGCCGGTAAATGCCCCGTTATGCACGGCAGCAATACCGCATCGAGCAATTCCAATATGGCTTGGTGGCCGAATGCTTTGAATCTGGACATCCTCCACCAGCACGATAGCAAGACCAACCCGCTTGGTGCCGATTTTAACTACGCCGAAGAATTCAAAAAGCTTGACCTGAACGCTGTCAAAAATGACCTCAAAGCGCTCATGACGAACAGCCAGGACTGGTGGCCTGCCGATTGGGGCCACTATGGCGGTCTTTTTATTCGTATGGCCTGGCACTCCGCCGGTAGCTACCGCATTGCCGATGGCCGTGGTGGCGCAGGTACGGGTAACCAACGTTTTGCACCACTTAATAGCTGGCCGGATAACGGCAACCTGGATAAAGCCCGCCGTCTGCTGTGGCCGATCAAAAAGAAATACGGCAATAAACTGTCCTGGGCGGATTTAATGATTCTGGCGGGCAATATGGCCTATGAATCCATGGGTTTGAAAACCTTTGGTTTTGCCGGTGGCCGCGAAGATATTTGGCATCCTGAAAAAGATGTTTACTGGGGTTCAGAGAAAGAATGGTTAGCCAAAAGTGGCGGTGAAGGTACGCGCTACTCTGGTGAGCGTGATTTAGAGAACCCACTCGCGGCGGTGATGATGGGGCTGATTTATGTGAATCCGGAAGGTGTGGATGGCAACCCCGACCCACAAAAAACCGCTAACGATATTCGCATCACCTTTGCACGTATGGCGATGAATGATGAAGAAACCGTCGCCCTGACCGCCGGTGGCCACACCGTCGGTAAAGCACACGGCAACGGCAGTGCCGCGAATCTGGGGCCTGAGCCGGAAGCCGCCGATGTGGAAGAGCAAGGTCTTGGCTGGAACAACCACAAAACCCGTGGTATTGGCCGCGATACCGTTACCAGCGGCATTGAAGGTGCCTGGACAACCCATCCGACAAAATGGGACAACGGTTATTTTGACATGTTGTTAAACCACGAATGGGAGCTGACCAAAAGCCCTGCCGGTGCATGGCAGTGGAAACCGGTAAGCATCAAAGAAGAAGACATGCCGGTCGATGTAGAAGACCCATCAATCCGCTGTATGCCACTGATGACCGATGCGGATATGGCGATGAAAGTGGATCCGGAATATCGCAAAATTTCCGAGCGTTTCCACAAAGACCCAGCGTACTTTTCTGAAGTCTTTGCACGCGCCTGGTTTAAATTGACGCACCGCGATTTGGGACCAAAAGCGCGTTATTTGGGTGCTGATGTGCCAGCGGAAGATTTGATTTGGCAAGACCCGGTTCCCGCCGCGAATTACACCCTGAGCGATGCAGAAATTGCCGATTTGAAAACCAAAATTCTTGCCAGTGGCTTGAGTGTGTCTGATTTGGTCGCGACTGCCTGGGACAGTGCCCGCACATTCCGCGGTTCGGATTTCCGCGGTGGTGCCAATGGTGCGCGTATCCGCCTTGCGCCGCAAAAAGACTGGGAGGGCAATGAGCCAGCGCGTTTGCAAAAAGTGCTTGGGGTGTTGGCTGGAATTCAATCGGGCTTGAGCAAAAAAGTCAGCATTGCCGATTTAATTGTGCTGGGTGGAACAGCGGCGGTTGAAAAAGCGGCTAAAGATGCCGGTGTGAATATTACTGTGCCTTTTGCTGCAGGTCGTGGAGATGCCACTGATGCTCAGACCGATGCAGAATCGTTTGCGCCGCTTGAGCCAGTGCATGATGGTTTCCGCAACTGGACCAAAAAAGATTATGTGGTACAGCCGGAAGAAATGCTGCTCGACCGCGCGCAATTAATGGGTTTAACCGCGCCGGAAATGACCGTCTTAATCGGCGGCATGCGTGTACTGGGCACCAATCATGGCGGCAGTAAACACGGTGTGTTTACTGATAAAGTGGGCGTATTAAGCAATGACTTTTTCGTCAACCTGACCGACATGAGTTACCAGTGGAAGCCTACCGGTAAAAACGCTTACAACATTGTTGAACGCAACACCGGCAATGTGAAATGGACGGCAACACGGGTAGATTTGGTGTTTGGTTCCAACTCAATTTTACGCTCTTATGCGGAAGTCTATGCACAAGACGATAACCGCGAGAAGTTCGTAAAAGACTTTGTAAATGCCTGGGTAAAAGTGATGAACGCAGACCGTTTTGATCTGAAATAATCATCGGTGTAGCCAATGAAAAACGGGCGATGATTATTCATCGCCCGTTTTTTTATTGTGTGCTTTCTGGATTTAAAATATTACGTGAGCCGCACTACTGTTGCTGACGCAATTTTTCCGGATTAGGGTTGTCCGCCATACTCATCTGCTCCACTGCCAAGCGCTCGCGTTCATGGGCGTTTTCGGCAATAGCTTCTTGTAGCGGGTGATCAATTTTTAATACTGCTTTTTGTAAAATCAACGTGTTCGGGTAGGTGATTAAATTGCCGTCTTCCCGCTTTAGAATCACATGGAACATACTGATTTCTACAATGTCACCGCGCATGTCGTCATCTTTGTCCAACACTTTTATCCTGTCACCGACTTTATAAGGAAAGCCGAAGAAAATAATCATACTGGCAGTAACGTTACTTAGAATCGACCATTGTGCGAACAGTGCAATTCCCACAACTGCAAAAATAGAGGATAGAAACACAGAGATTTCACTGTACCCCAAACCTAAAATCAGGCACATCACCACAATGCAGCAAAACACCATACCGATATTCATCAGGCGGGTAATGTAAAGCACGCGCAAATCGCCTAATGCGCGGCGCACACTGATGTCATGAATGATTTTATTGAGCAATTTGGCAGCAAAATAAAATCCCGCCAGACAGAAAAAAACAATTAATAACTTTGAAAAAATACTATGGCTGATAATTTCTTCAATACGGGGAAAACTATCCACAAAACTATTCACTTTGACACCTTTATTGATGATTCTGACAGTGACTGCCATACTCCAGCAATCACCTGAATAAGTGCACCATTATACCGCGTGCTTAACTGAACGAGTGCTTTATGAATCCATTACCGATGATTTCATCACCTGCCAATGGTTTATTGTGTGTTGCCCACCGCGGAGGTCCGGAGGTAGGCGGGATTTCATTACCGGAAAACAGTCTGGCGGCGATTGCGCGCGCGCTGACGCTGGGTGTTTATGCGGTCGAGATCGATGTATTTCAAGTTGAAGGCGAGTTGTTTGTCACCCATGACCACCATCTGGGACGGGTCGTTTCAGGGCAGGGAATTATTACCGAGTTACCACTGTCATATTTGCGTGCGCAACGTTTGGAGAATGGTGAGCCAATGCCAACCCTGTGGCAAGTGCTTGAGCTGATAGGTAATAAATGCGTATTGAATATTGAGATAAAAGGCGCTGATAGTGTATCTGCCGTAGCAAAGGTGTTGCGCGATTATATTTCCAGTTATCAAGGCACTTATGAGCAATACATCATTTCCAGCTTTGATCATGCGCAATTGTATCAATCGCTGCAGCAGCTACCGGAAGTAAAACGCGGTGTTCTGATTGAGAAGAGAGCTTCATTGACATCGGCAGAATGTTGCGAACCACTAAAAGCCTACTCATTTAATACGCATCACAGTTTTATTACGCCTGAATTAATTCAGGATGCGAAAAACCGTGGCTTGAAAAATTGGGTGTACACGGTGAATCGCGAAAAAGATTGGGAAAAAATGCAAGCGATAGGTGTTGATGCAGTATTTACCGATAAACCGGATCAACTAATTGCGTTCAACCAACAAAAACATAATCAATAATAATCTGAATTTAATTGGCCAAGAGAAATTCCACTATGCGCGCATCCACTTTTTTTGTCGTCTTTTCTGTGTTGCCCTTAATGCTATTGGCAGGTTGCAACAATACATCGACATCGGTTAATTCGGAATTATCTGCCACTGTACAAACCTCTGCGACAGCAACTGGCCAATCTGCTGCCCAAAATGCCATTCCGGTAACGCTGGAAAATAAGAACGGGCACTACCAGATTTATCGCGCCGGAAAGCCTTATTTCATTTTTGGTGCTGGCGGAACCAGCCAGCCGGAATTGTTGGCTGCCAGTGGCGGTAATTCCATGCGCACCTGGAGCACGGACAACGCGCAAGAGATCCTGGACCGCGCCCATGCTGCAGGTTTGAGCGTTATGCTCGGGTTGAGTATCGGCCACGAGCGACACGGTTTTGATTACAACGACGAAGCCGCTGTAGCCGCGCAAAAAGATTATGTATTGAATGAAGTAAAAAAATACAAAGATCACCCCGCCGTACTTGCATGGGGAATCGGCAATGAAGTGGATTTGTTTTATACCAATACCAAAGTCTGGTACGCGATTGAGGATATCGCGCGCAATATCCAACAAATCGACTCGAATCATTTGGTCACTACCGTCACTGCGGGTATCGATGCTGAAAAAGCGCGCCTGATTATGGAGCGTGTGCCGAGTATCGATTATTTAAGTGTGAATATTTATGGTGGACTCGAAACACTCCCGGCTACTTTGCGTGAAGTGGGATGGAAAGGTGCGTATGTAGTAACGGAATGGGGCCCCACTGGCCATTGGCAAATTGCCAAAACAAAATGGAATGTGCCCATCGAGCAAACCAGTACGGAAAAAGCCGCTTCTTATCGCGAGCGCTACAACGCCGGTGTGTTAGGTGCACCTGGAAAAGCATTGGGCTCTTATGCATTTTTATGGGGACAAAAGCAGGAAACTACACCGACATGGTACGGACTGTTTTTGGAATCCGGTGAAGCAACCGAAGTGGTTGATTCATTGCAATATCTGTGGACTGGTAAATGGCCAGAGCATCGCGCGCCCTCCATCCGCAGTTTTACTATCGACGGAAAGAAAGCGCTCGACAGTATTTATTTGCAACCCGGTAAAACCTACAAGGTGGCGTTGGATGCATTTCACCCCAACAATGAAGCTTTCCACATTCGCTGGGAAGTGTTGCCCGAAAGTACCGACATCCGCGCCGGTGGCGATCCCGAAAAACGCCCTGTGGCTGTTTCTGATTTAATTGTTGCCGATAACGGAAAGGGCGCAATAGAGTTTGTGGCTCCAGCAAAAACGGGTGCCTACCGCTTATTTGGTTACGTTACCAATGACTATAAACGTGCTGCCGTTGCTAATGTGCCTTTTTATGTGCATTAAAAAAAGCATGATTAATGCACATAGAAGTGACAACTAACCGCACAATCAAGTTTATTCTGGTTGCTTTACCTCAATCACTTTCAGGCGGCGGAACTTTCCTTGAGGAATCGGCCATTCAATAGTGCCGCCCAGTGACAGCCCAATCAGCGCACTACCAACAGGTGACAGTACCGATATTTTCAATTGATTAATATCGGCTTCCTGCGGATAAACCAATTGCACTGTTTTTTCTTCATTTGAATCAATGTCGGAAAACGTAACGAGTGAATTCATCGTTACAGTGCTTTTGGGTAAGTCTTTTATATCAACAACTTTGGCACGGCCGATTTCTTCGTCCAATGCATCCGCAGCCTCAGTATCTGTTTTCTCAATGAGTTGCATTAAGTTGGCGTAATCCACTTTTGAAATAATTAATTCACTTGTGTTTTTGCTTTTACTTTTCATAAATATTCCCCCAATAAATAAACATTGGGCAGCAATAGCAGCCAATGCAATAACAAAAAATTGAAAATCAAATGGGTGGTTTAAGGGCGATTAAGTGGATAAAGAACTTAATCGCCAAATACGACGAAGACGCGAAAAGTCTTTGGCTTCTGCGTACAAAAAGGAGTGAAAGTGTGAAGTGCATATTTGTGGTTCATAGGTAAACCATAACAAGGCTTTGTCGCTTTGGCAATACACCAAACACCTGCCCGACAAGCCTATCCTCCCCGGGTTGTTCACCCTGCTACAGTAAAGCTCATAAATATGATTAAATGATGAAACGGCGTACAACCAATTCAGGCATGGGATAAATATGAAAAGAATTGCAATTTTATTGTTAAGTATTGTCAGTTTTTATGCGATCGCTGAACCAGTGCAGCTAATACCTGCAGACAATCCGCATTACCTTTACACCGGCCGTATCGATTTTGCTAATAAAAAAGCACCGGGCATGTCCTGGGCCGGTACCAGTATTAAAGCCAACTTCACCGGTACTTCACTGGCGATTACGCTGGACGACCAATTGGGTAAAAACTATTTCAATGTGTTTATTGACGGTGAAACCCAGCACCCTTATGTGTTGGAGGCGAAAAAAGGTGAGCAGACCTATGTGATCAGTACGGCGTTGAAGCCGGGCAACCACAGTGTGGAAATTTATAAACGCACCGAGGGGGAAGAGGGCGCAACAGCATTTAAAGGTTTGATGTTGGATGCCAATGCAAAATTGCTGACACCGCCTGCACGCCCAACACGGCGTATAGAAATTTATGGCGATTCCATTACCTCTGGTGCGGGCAATGAAGGTGCTGACAATGGCGTAGATCATCTGCTGAGCGAGAAAAATAATTATTGGGCTTATGGTGCCATTACCGCGCGTAATTTGAATGCCGAGCTGCATACCATTTCACAGAGTGGCATTGGCATTATGATCAGCTGGTTTCCGTTTATTATGCCGCAGTTTTATGACCAGCTCAGTGCAGTGGGTGATAACAATTCCAAATGGGATTTCACGCAATGGACGCCGGATGTCGTGGTCATCAATTTATTGCAAAACGACAGCTGGTTAATCGACCGTGAAAAACGTTTACAGCCAGTGCCGGATGATGCCCGGCGTGTGCAAGCATATATCGATTTCGTCCGCACGATTCGCGCAAAATATCCCAATGCTCCCATCATCTGTGCGCTCGGTAGTATGGATGCAACCGCGAACTCCAAATGGCCGGATTACATTACTACTGCAGTGGCGCATATGAAAAAAGAAAACAATGATCAAAAATTGGATACCATTTTCTTTGAATTCACCGGCTACGGTGGGCACCCGCGCATTGCCCAGCATAAAGCCAATGCTGAAAAACTAACGGCATTTATCAAACAGAAAATGAATTGGTAACCTGAAAATCAATAATTCATAAATCTGTTGTAGTCTTCCATCAATGGTTGTGCATAAAAGCCTGCGTATAAAACCTGCGCAGGCTTTTATGATTTCTTTTTTTGGTAAAACGAAGGCTCACCTTCGGGGCGGGATTTAAAGCGCCGGTGCACCCACAAATATTGGTCCGGCTGGTTGCGGATGATCTGTTCAATAAGATGATTAATCCGTGCGGTATCGGCAAGGTCATCGCCACTGGGAAAGTTATCCAGTGCGGGGCTAAGCTCGATCCGGTAGTGGCCATCGGCGTTGCGGTAGTGTGAAAATAAAATCACCTGCGCATCGCCTAATTTCGCAAAGCGTGCGGTTCCCGGAACTGTTGCAGCGCTGATGCCAAAAAAGGGTGCAAAAATACTGTGTTTGATTCCGTAATCCTGATCCGGTGCGTACCAGACAACATGCCCGGCTTGCAGGTTGCGCACAAGCTTGCGCGTTTCCACGCTGATAATAGATTCGCCATTAAAACGTTCCCGCGCTTTTACCAACATATACGCTAACAGTGGATTTGGGTCTTGCCGGTAAAGGATGTCGAACTTGCAATGCTGCGCCAGCATACGCCCGCAAATATCCATAGTGGTCATATGGCATCCCACCAGCAATACACCTTTGTTTTGTTGTTGTGCGGCGCGGATATGCTCCAGTCCAACAATATGATGATGTTGTGCAATGGATGTATTGCGCCCCCAGAGTGCAACAGCACTTTCAAAAAAACTGATGCCGCAGGATTCGATAACCGCGCGCACCAGTTCCTGCCGTTCATCGACCGTCAATTCAGGAAAACACAAGTGCAAGTTAGTGTCGGCAATGCGTTTGCGGCTGGGGACTATATAAAACAATAACCGCCCCAGTGTTTTACCCAATGCAATATTGATGCGTATGGGTAGCTGTGCGATTGCCATTAGGCTCCCGAGCATGAGCCAGGTTGGCCAATAGCGCGGGCCTAAAAATGACCAGCGAAATACCGGGGGAAGATGTTTTGCGTGAGGAGTTTTTTTCATTGCTGTTATTGTAAGCCTGCGATGGAGATCGCAAGCCTACAACAACCGGAGCACTCTAGTCAGTATTTTCCGGGCAGTACCTTATCGTTTCAAATCCAGCAAACGGAAGTAAGCGCTTTTGGGAGATTGGTTGCGATCAAACAGCAGCGGATAATTGGTGCGGCCTCTGATGGGGAAATTATTTAGCCAGCTTGCATCATCACTGACACCCCAGAATGTCACGCGGTCTACTTTATCGCGATGCTTGATCAGGATCTTAAATAAATTCTCATAGGCTTTTGCAAGTTGCTCATCAATTTCTTTAGGCAAACCTTGGATGTAAGGATCGCGCTCGGGTTTGTATTCAAAGCGGGTAGAAATTTCTGCAACCGGTAAATTCCACACAGAAGGTAATACATCAATATCCAATTCAGTTAGATGAATGCGTAAACCCAGTGCAGAATAGGCAAGGATACTGTCTTCAAAGTTTTTCATGTCCGATGCAATACCCACATGCGCTTGCATTCCCAAACCGTGAATGGGCACGTCGCGTTTTTGTAAGCGCTTTAGCATCTCAATCGTTGCATCGCGTTTGCCTTGTTGCTCATTGTTGTAATCGTTGTACATCAAATGCGCTTTCGGATCGCTTTCATGAGCCAGATTAAATGCGTTCACTAAAAAGTCATCACCCATAATGTTATACCAGTGGCTGGCACGCATTTTATTGTCATCGCCTACCGCTTCATTTACGACATCCCAGGCAGCAATTTTGCCTTTATAGCGATCAACCAGAGTGGTGATATGCTCTTGCTGTTTTTTCGCCAATGCATCTTTGGAGATGTAAGAGCCATCTTTGTTTTTAAATACGCTCTCGGGAATCTGGCTGTGCCAGCCCAGAGTGTGTCCGACAATATGCATTTTGTTTTGCACGCCGAAGTTGACAAACGCATCACTGTCTTTCCATTTCCAGCTGCCATCTTCATTGCGCAACTCTTCCCATTTCTGGCAGTTCTCAGCGGTGATGGAATTAAATTCTTTGGTGATTAGCGCGATTAGTTTTGGATCTTGTTGAGCAACAATACCGGCATTCAGTGCAGCACCAATCAAAAAGTCATCTTTATAAGCTTCTTTTAATCCGGTTGCTTCAGCTGCTTTTTGTGCGGCTTGCAGTTTTGCGCTGGCAATCATTGCCGCAGTAACGCCACTCATGGCGAGTAGGCCCCTGCGTGATATAGAAATGGTCATGGTGATTGTTCCTCTGGTTATAGTCTCTGGTGTTGTAGTAATAATGTTGGTTAATTATTCAATCAGGTAACTTAATTCACGCTTGCGGGTATCGCATCATCAGGAATGGCTTGTGGATCAAACCACAGCTCCGGCCGGTCAGTTGGCGTTTCTTTGGAAAGCAAAGGATTATCCAATTTAAACAATAGGCGGTTTTTCATATTGGCTTTTTGTAAAACATCCTGAATGGCTTTATCGCTATAAAACACTTTGTCAAATTCACCGTTGGCAATCGCGCGTTCAAAACCAACCTCCAAATCTTTAGCCAATTTATGGTTGTCTGGTGAAACAAATAAATAAAAAGGCATGCGGTAATACAGCAATAATTTTTTTTCTACCGCTAACGCCATTTCGGGGCGAGCTTCCAACTCACCGAACGGTTCATTAACACCGCGGGGGAAACCATCAAAACGACCGCCTTCTACCATGTGAAACAGACTGGGGTATTTATTGGCTTTAATCACAGTAAAACCATTGGCTTCCAGAATTCTTCCATCCGCCCAGGTGCGCCCTTGACCCACCGTCAGTTTTTTCAAATCTGTCAGCGTTTGTACTTTGTCAAATTTGGCTTGATCATTTTTATTGATGATAAAAATGCGGTAACCCAACAACCCTTTAAATAAAGGGATGCGGATAGGGCGCAAACGGGATTCAATATCGCTATCTGAAGACGTCCAGCACACATCCAACAAACCATTGCTGCGAACTTCTTCATTGGTGCGGGTTTGTGTGTAATCTTCACTGCTGATTTCAACCTGATAGTCAGGGTTGTCGCTATGGGCAATGGCCAGCTTGAGCATTTTGATTGTGTACGCGGCATTAGGGTCGCTGTAATCGTTTACTCTGATCACATTGCCTGCTGCTGCAAGCTGCATAGAGAGCGAACTGGCGATCAATAAGAATATGATTTTTATCATTTTTTTACCAAAGTTGTGGTGGGCGATATGCCCTTTACATTTATTGAATTGTATTCTTGTATACCAGTGTTATATTTGAAGTGACTATAAGTTAGTGTGACTATAAGACTGTGTCAATCAAAAAAGCAACGTTCCCGATAAAAGTGCGTAAGGTGCTAAAAGTGCCGAGCTAATAGAGCGTTTGAGAAATCCGAATAAAAAATTTGGAAAAAAGAAAATCGCTATAAAAAAACACAAAACATTTTTCAAGAAAATCTAGAGAAAAAAAGAAAAACCAATGTGGAGAATCGCGTGACAAAACAAACTCTTTCCCGATTATTGTTGTTATGGATATGGCTAATAGCGGCCGTTGCGCCGTTTAGTCAAGCTGAAGACGGTTATGATATGTGGCTGCGTTATGTGCCTGTAACGGACAACACGCTGCGTAAAGCCTACCAGCAACAACTAACGCAGATTGTAGCCGAAGGTGATTCACCTACCATGCTTGCTGTGGCTGCGGAATTGAAAACAGGATTAAGTGGTTTGCTGGGCAAGCCTATTAATGTCACTCGCAAAATGTCAGCAGCACCTGCAGTGGTTGTGGGTACTCCCGACAACTCTCCTTTGGTTGCCTCACTCAAGTTAACCGAGCGTTTGGCTGCTCTGGGCGGTGAAGGTTATTTGCTGGAAAAAACACGCATCAATAAGCGCGATGTTATTGTCATTGCCGCTAATTCTGATACGGGTGTTTTGTATGGCAGCTTTCATTTTTTGCGTTTGCTACAAACGCAGCAATCCCTGCATAAATTATCGATTATCAGCGCACCAAAACTGCAGCACCGTGTGGTGAACCATTGGGATAATTTAAACCGCGTGATAGAGCGTGGTTACGCTGGCTTATCATTATGGGATTGGGGCACCTTGCCGGATTACAAAGCGCAACGTTACACCGATTATGCGCGCATTAATGCATCGCTCGGTATCAATGGCACAGTGATCAATAATGTGAATGCTGATCCGCGCGTATTAAGCGATCAATTTTTGCAAAAAATTGCCGCACTGGCCGATGTGTTTCGTCCTTACGGTATCAAATTGTATTTATCGATTAACTACAATTCGCCGCGTGCATTTGGCGATTTGGATACCGCTGACCCGCTTGATCCCCGAGTTGCACAATGGTGGCAAGAGCGCACGAAAAAAGTTTACGAATACATTCCGGATTTTGGCGGCTATTTGGTCAAAGCTAACTCTGAAGGGCAGCCCGGCCCGCAAGACTACAAACGCAACCATGCCGATGGTGCCAACATGCTCGCCGCTGCATTAAAGCCTTACGGTGGCGTTGTGTTTTGGCGTGCGTTTGTTTACAGCCCCGATATAGAAGATCGCTTTCGCGGCGCTTACGACGAATTCAAATCGCTCGATGGAAAATTTGCAGAGAACGTTATCTTGCAAGTTAAAAATGGCCCCATCGATTTCCAACCGCGTGAACCCTATTCGCCATTGTTTTCTGCCATGCAAAAAACCAACATGATGATGGAATTCCAGGTTACGCAAGAATATTTTGGTTTTGCCACTCACCTTGCGTATCAGGGCACTTTGTTTGAAGAATCATTAAAGACCGATACTTTTGTAAAAGGTAAAGGCTCAACCATTGGCAATATTCTGGAAGGAAAAGTATTTCCAACCAAGCACACGGGAATGGCCGCAGTGATTAACCCGGGCACCGACCGCAACTGGACAGGCCATCCGTTTGTGCAATCCAGTTGGTATGCCTTTGGGCGCATGGCGTGGGACCATACAATTTCTGCTGAAACCGCAGCCGAAGAATGGTTGCGCATGACGTTTTCCAACAACGAAAAATTTATCGAATCCACCAAAAAAATTATGCTGGTCTCGCGTGAGGCAGGTGTGAATTATCGCTCGCCATTAGGCTTGACCCATTTATATTCACAAGGCGATCACTACGGCCCCGCACCGTGGTTATCCAATCAAGAGCGCCCGGATTGGACTGCTGTTTATTATCATCGCGCCAGTAAAGACGGCATTGGTTTTGACCGCACACACACAGGTTCGAATGCAATCGCACAGTATCCTGAAATGCTTGCCAAGCAATACGGCGATGTAAAAGCTGTACCGGAAGAATTAATGCTGTGGTTTCATCGCGTTAGTTGGGATCACAAAATGCAATCCGACCGCAGCCTGTGGGATGAATTAGTCCACAAATATTATGAAGGTGTAGAGCAGGTGCGCACCATGCAGCGCGAGTGGGAACAACAGCGCGACTACGTCGATGCTGAACGCTTCGCACAAGTTAAAGCACTTTTGCAAATCCAAGAGCGTGATGCCGTTATTTGGCGGGATTCTTGTATTCTGTATTTCCAAACCTTCTCAGGCAAACCCATACCTGCAGGTTACGAGCAACCCAAGCATGATCTGGAACACTACAAAATGATCGCCCGCACTCGCTACGTACCAGAACCCTGGCACCCTGCAAGCTCAAGCCGTGTTTTGAAGTAGCCCATTATTCACAACTAAACATTCCCTCTCTCGGAAAAATAAAGGCGGCCACATTGGCCGCCTTTGTCTTTTTTGCCGCACTAGAATCCAGATTTCCTGCCTAACTACGTATTAACATGGAAACTTTCCGCCTTTCATCCCGCCAATAAATCGACAGGCCATCCCAAAATTCCTGTAATGGCGCGTAATTCAAGGTTGTGTTATAAAACATCAATCAAAAACTTAGACGGAAAAATTCCGGCGTGAAATACGGAAATTTTCCGTCTAATAACATTGTTATGCTTTAAATTGTGAAGCTG
>DLHT01000004.1 GCA_002483365.1 Cellvibrio sp. UBA7661 | reverse complement strand
CACCCTCAGACAAGCTTTATTTGCGCGCCTTTTAGATTGTGAACAATCACAAATCAATGCGCTTATTACTTACCCTCTTCGGTCTTTTTTGAACCACCAAAAAGTGATTTAACGCCCTTTATTGCAGGCGCAGAAAGCGCATACAGTACGGCAATCGCAAAAACACCCTGCTCCTGATAAATAATAAGGGATGCAAACACAAGCACCACCAACAGCATAAACGCGAAAGGCACTCGACCACGGAAGTCCATACTTTTGAAACTGGTGTAGTGAAAATTCGACACCATCAACAACCCCGTTAACGCCGTAACGACAGCAACAACAACACCCCAAGGAGACTGGGGTGCCATGGAGGACCAAACCCACACCATACCCGCAACTACCGAGGCAGCTGCCGGGCTCGCCAAACCGATAAAGTACTTTTTATCAACAACTCCAATTTGGGTGTTAAAACGCGCCAAACGCAAAGCCGCGCACGCCATATAAATAAATGCAGCAGCCCATCCCCAGCGCCCCAAATCTTGCAGCACCCAACTGAATACTACTAATGCAGGCGCCACACCAAAGGAAACCATATCAGCAAGACTATCGTATTGCTCACCAAATGCACTTTGGGTGTTGGTCATACGCGCAACACGACCATCCATTCCATCAAGCAGCATGGAAACAAAAATCGCGATAGCCGCATGGGTAAAGTTGCCATTCATAGCAGAGACGATGGCATAGAAACCACCGAAAAGTGCCCCGGTTGTAAATAGGTTGGGCAGGAGATATACACCGCGATGGCGCACTTTTTTACCACCTTCCGATACCTCTTCCACCAGATCACCAAAAGGCAAAGGCCCTTCAAGATCAACGGGATCCTGCTTGGACGGTTCATTATCCTGCTGACTCATAGTTGTTTCTCCGATTGAGGGAGCGCCATTTTACACAGTCATAAACAAAAAACGCGGCCAGAGCCGCGTTTTTTGTTGTCGCCAAAACCGGGATTAGTTCTTGGTTTGGTCAACGATTTTGTTAGCCTGAATCCAAGGCATCATCGCACGCAACTTGGTACCAACCACTTCAATACCGTGAGCGGCGTTGTTACGACGAGCAGCAGTCATTGAGGAGTAGTTGGTTTGACCTTCCAGGATGAATTTCTTCGCGTATTCACCAGTTTGGATGTCTTTCAATGCTTGGCGCATCGCTTTGCGCGACTCTTCGTTGATCACTTTAGGACCAGTCACGTATTCGCCGTATTCAGCGTTGTTAGAGATTGAGTAGTTCATGTTGGCGATACCGCCTTCGAACATCAGATCAACAATCAGCTTCAATTCATGCAAACACTCGAAGTAAGCCATTTCTGGCTCGTAGCCTGCTTCAACCAGAGTTTCGAAGCCCATTTTTACCAACTCAACAGCGCCGCCGCACAATACAGCCTGCTCACCGAACAAGTCAGTTTCAGTTTCGTCTTTGAAGGTAGTTTCGATGATACCGGTACGGCCACCACCTACGCCTGATGCGTATGACAGAGCAGTATCTTTCGCTTTACCAGAAGCGTCCTGGAAAATCGCGATCAGATCAGGTACGCCGCCACCACGTACGAACTCAGAACGCACAGTGTGACCTGGCGCTTTTGGCGCGATCATGATCACATCCAAATCTTTGCGTGGCACTACTTGGTTGTAGTGGATCGCAAAACCGTGAGCGAAGGCCAAAGTAGCGCCTTGCTTGATGTTTGGCTCGATCTCTTCCTTATAGAGTTTTGATTGGAACTCATCCGGAGTCAGAATCATCACAACGTCAGCTGATTTAACTGCAGTCGCAACGTCAGTCACTTTCAGGCCATGAGCTTCTGCTTTTCTTACAGTCGCAGAACCGGTGCGCAGACCAACTACCACATCAACACCTGAATCTTTCAGGTTGCAGGCGTGGGCGTGCCCTTGTGAACCGTAACCAATGATGGCTACTTTTTTGCCCTGGATGATAGAAAGATCGGCATCTTTATCGTAATAAACGTGCATAACAGACTCCTGTAGGGATGATTACCGCCTGATAATAAGAAATAACAAGGCGACTTGGATAAAAGGCCGCCAGTGTAGAGAAACACCCGCATCGCGTAAAATGATATATTCGCAATTCAATATTTCATTTTATGAAACACGGTTATTACCCACTTTATGGATATCACCAAACTTCGCTTGTTTTGCAACCTCGCCAACAGCCTTCACTTTGGCCGCGCTGCCGCGAGCGCCCATGTCAGCCCGTCCACACTCAGCCGAAACATCAAACAACTTGAAGACGATTTGGGTGTAAGCCTGTTCGTGCGCGACAACCGCTCGGTGATACTCACCCACGAAGGTGAACAGTTTTTAGGGTTTGCCAAAGAAGTGATCCAGCAGTGGGAGACTTATCAAGAGTCGCTGCTTGCACAAGCCGATCAATTGCGCGGCCAACTCAGTATCTATTGCTCGGTAACCGCCAGTTACAGCTTTCTTTATGAAATCCTCACCGAGTTCCGCGTTAAACATCCCGGTATTGCGATCAAACTTCACACCGGCGACCCTGCACAGTCGATTGAGCGGATTCTGGCAGGTGATGAAGATATCGCTATCGCCGCTAAACCCGACAAATTACCATCAGGCATCAGCTTCAAACCTATCAACAGCTCGCCGCTGATTTTTATCACCGCAAACACAGAAGATTGGCAAGGTAAAAACTGGGATGAAATTCCAGTGATTATTCCTGAAGAAGGTTTGGCGCGGGAGCGGCTGAACGTCTGGTTCGATTCCCTGGGCATCAAACCCAATATTTATGCGGAAGTAAAAGGGAACGAAGCGATTGTCAGCATGGTAAGTTTGGGATTCGGCGTGGGCGTTGCACCACAAATCGTGGTCGATAACAGCCCACTCGCAAACAAAGTAAAACGCTTTGATCCGCAACCGGATTTAGGCCCTTACGACACCGGCATTTGTGTAATGGAAAAACGCTTAAAAAGTCCGATTGTAAATGCATTTTGGAGCCAACTACGCGAACCAAATAATTAATCGATCAACGAAACGGCTTACTTAAAAACGGCGAGCCCGTTAAACCAAAACGCCAAGGCAAATCCATCGCTTTGGAAATTCCGATGCGCGGGCCAGTCACCACATCAACGGGGGTCATTGCAGGCGATAAATGAAAAGGTTTTTGTGCAAGCGAACGCCCATTAAATGCATGAACAATTTCCAACGCCTGCCCCACTCGCCCCGGCCCAGAACATAATAACTTTTCCGCATCAACACCGCGCCGCTCGCGCATTACATCCAAACCCTGTGTGGGCTGTATCGCACGAATTAAAACACCCGCACCATGCCCTTCCGGCGAGCACACAAAATTCAAACACCAGTGAATGCCATAGGAGCGATAAACATAGGCGCGACCCGGCGCACCAAACATAGATGCATTGCGCACACTCAGCCCGGAGAAAGTATGTGATGCAGGCTCAGATTGATCATAAGCCTCTACCTCAACAATCACGCCCCCAACACCATTCACAAAAAATTGCGCGCCGATTAATTGCGGTGCAACTATATGCGAGGGCTGGGAGAAATCAATTGCGATGTTTTTCATATACTAGTTTTGAATTGAATTGAAACTCTGCTGTTTTTTCAAATCCATCAATAAAGCATGCAGCATCTCTGTTGATAAACCATGCAGCACCAAGCGATAGCCTGCGCGCAGAGTACTCATTGGAACTAGCGGATGCTTATTGTTAAGCAGAACCAAATGCTGAGGCGAATTTAAAATAGTCGCGACATATAAACCAATGGTTTCATCTAATTGCAAAGAATTGGATGCGCGCCAAAAATCGTTATCGGTTAAAAATAATTGATAAGTCGGCGTAAACATTTCGATAGCAGTTTGCAGGTCGATGCCGTTTAACCTGCCGCGCGGCATGGCTTCGAGTGTCACCTCCGGTTCTTTGATCATACTGAAATCTGGCTGCGCAACTGGCAGCAGTTTTTTATCCGCATCGCGCAGGGCTTTGCTCAGGCGAATCACGAAGTTAAATAAATTTAAATCGTGTTTTAAAAATAATTCGTCCTTCAAATCATCCAGAGTTATTGGCTTCAAGGGTGATGTTTCAACTTTCACCGGTGAATTAGCTGCAATAAATTCCAGTATCTGTGCGCCCATATGAAAGTGACGCAACACCAACCAGTTAGCCTCGGGGCGCACGCAATATTTCAAGCCAGTAGCGAGAATCCAGTGCAAGAATTTGGAGGCCGCCCACTTGCGCGGCACCACCACTTTAACAACTTGGATTAACACAATCAGTGTGCGAGCAATGGGGCGCACAAAGGGCAATAAAAATTGGCGCGATGGTGATGCCGAGTCAGTAAGCCAAGCCTGCTTAACATGATCCGGTAGGGGTGTGCTTTGATCCAAATACAGCGCAAGCCACGGATTAGGGTCGCGCGGATCAAATTCGGCCTGCAAAAATTCTGGCTCTTTTAATTCTTTTTCCTTTTTTGTTTTTTCCAGATTGTCCATCAGCTCGCCTCCAGAATATGTTCAAACTGCATCAAATAAAGTTGTGCCGTGCGTTTGGCCGTAGCGACAATTGCGTTTGCCGCCTTAGGATCAATCGCCATCACCAATTCAACTGCCGCCAACCAACGCGCGAGATGATGTTCGTCATTCGCGCCGTGATACTCCAAAAAGCGGAATGCGCTTGCAGGCAAACCCACTTGTTTGCGCAACAATGGCAAGAGCGCTGGCACGATACGCTGACCAGTGCCTTCAATGATATAGATCGCACCTAATAAGCCAATGGCATTGGTTGTCGCGGCAAGCGAATGCAAATAACTATTCAAAGCTTCGCCACCGGGATTGCGGCGCAAATTATCCAGCGGTTCAGTGCCGCCTGCCGCACAATAATCCTCGTACAAAATTTTAAAATCGTTTTGCTCTTCGCCGGCATGAGTTTCAATTAATGCACCAAGATCAGCATAGCTACCGGTGAGCGATGCCACAGCTTCGCGCATCCACTTACTGCCTTCGCGCACCTGCGGCACCCATTGCGCAGTCCAGGTGCGATAATCCTCCAGCGTAAATTGTTGGCTCACCAATTTGTGAATAACAGGGCTGCGCCACACTTGCGAGCGGTAGTCATGCCAGATACTCGCAAGGGTTGTTAATAAATTTTGCAAATGTTGCGGCGCAGATTGTGGATCGTGAGGTGCTGCAATATCTGGTAGCTCGGTTTTTTCTGACGCTGTCGATCTAATTGCAGAAGTAAGATTGGCAGCCAAAGGCGCATTGGCTGCTTCCACTTCAATCAGCATGTAAGCCGCCGTCATGCGCCCGGACTCGGGAATAAAACAAAATATTTTCTCGCCCGGTTTAACCTGATGGGTATCGAGAAATTCCGCCAGCATAATAAAAATCGAGGCGGAGCCTGTATTGCCGCGCGTGGTTAGGTTGCTGTACCAGCGCTCGCGCGGAATGGTTAAGCCCGCCTTTGCCAGCAATTCGTCTACTACTGGAATAAAACGCGCCGATGAATAGTGACAAAGAAAATGATCAATCTCATCCGATGTAACCCAACCATCGTGGACAAGCTTTACATATTCGTGAATGCTCACATCAAACAAATGCGGCAGCAAGCGAATATCCTGCCGCAGCGACAGTGCACCTGCTGCTTCTGCCTCACTGGATGACGGAAAATCCAAGAAAGATTTGCTGCGATCCTCAGTTAAACCCAGTTGCATGCAGACCGGATAATCACCGGCAAAACTTTTTTGGTGAATCCAGTTTATTTTTAAGCGCACACCGTTTTTTTCTTGCGGAGTATCGGTAAGCAAAACTGCGCCAGCACCGTCAGATAACATCCAACGCAAAAAGTGCGCATCAAAATCACTGCTGTAACCGCGCGGGGCAAAACGGCTTTTTTTAAAAATACGCGATGGCATTTCCGCTGTCGCCACTAAGGCTTGTTGATGCGCACCCAACTCAACCGATTGTGCGGCATAAGCCAAGGCAGAAACACCTGCGGCACAAACGCCCAAGCTCGATAAGGTTTCCATTGGCGACGCACCTAACTCACCTTGCACCATGGCCGCAAAACCGGGAATTAACGCATCGCTGCCCGATGAACCGACCGCGAGCAAACTCACATCACTTAGACTCGTATTGGCGCGCGCGAGACAATCGTTAATCGCATTGGCCGCAAGCTGCGTATGCGAGGTAATTGTTTCACCGTTTTTATCAATCGCGTAGTGGCGAGTTTGAATACCATTTTCTGCCAAAATTTTATTTTTGATGCGCAGTGAAATGCGATTGAGCGGCGCAATAAAATCATCCATTGCCTGATTATCAACAGGCTCACCCGGTAGGTGATAGCCCGCTGATTGAATGTAAACACGATTAAAACGGGTAGGCATAAGTTAGTCCTTGTTGTGAAGCGAACGACTGCGCCAGCGCGGGTGCAGTAACGCCAATAAATAAGTGCGCAACATATAACGCAGTAAACTGTTTTCCTGCAACGCAGGATGAACTTGTGTTGCATAATGTTGGTGCAATTCCGGCAACTGCGACCAATGCGCGCGCGGGTGTTGGTGGTGCGCAGTATGCAACCCGATATTAAATAACAAGGGGTTAAGCAAACCATAAAAATTGCGCGCAAACTGTAAACTATTGCCCGAACCATCGGCATGTGCATGCTGCAAATAATTTGTCGCCAATAACCAATGCAGCCCATGCAACTGTGGAATCAATACCAACACAAGCCATTTTTCCCAATCAATCCACGCCAGCGCAAGCCATAACCCAACAACAAGAAAATACTGCAACACACAATAATAAAAATAGGCACGCTGGAATTGATAGCGGCGTTTTAAGTAGGCCAGAAATTCTGGATAGAGCACCGAAATTGCCTGCAGCGGATGCAACAAATACCCCAGCAAATGATTGGTGTCACCGCGTGCACCGGGTGTATTAAAACGATAGGTGCGAGCCAGATCCTGCTCGCCGTGTTGGTAACGATGGTGATTGCCAATATGGGAGGGATAAAACACAAAGGTGGGATGCCCCTGCAAGAGCATGAGCCATAAATCCGTCAGGCGATTTAACCGGCGCGAAGTCCAGATTCGCAAATGGGTATGATTATGGTGAATCACCCCCACACCCAGCGTTAAAAATAATTCCAGCAAATAGAGCGGCCAACTGAATCCCTGCTGCCATTGCCATACAACCAATAATGGCAACAGCAGCAAATAGGCAATGCTCTGCCAATCGCGCCAGTTACGCATCTTATTTAACGCACACGCCAGCGGTTAATTTGTTTGTCGGCAGCATCGGCAGGCAAGGCGGTTTTAAAAATCCAATCCATAAACGGAAACATAAAACCGTAGTTGCCGTTAAAACAGGCATGATGCAAATGGTGGCGACGCGCACCGTTAAAAATCACGCGCGGCGAGCGCGGGTTAAAATCAAAATTGGAATGGCCAATACTATTGAACAACAAACTAAATAACGGCACGGAAAAAAGCGCATAGACACTAAAATCGTGCACCAGCATCGGCAATAAAATCACGTTACCTAGCATCAAAGCTTCAACCGGATGAAACGCATAAGTAGACCAAGGAGTCGTCACTACCGAGCGATGATGCGGTAAGTGAAAGCGGCGCAACCAGCGCGTGTGCAGCAACCAATGGTTGATATAAAAATGGATTTCATTCCAGATAACCAACACAAAAATTTCCAACACTATTTGCAACCCTGAAGGATTCTCCGCCAACTCAGCCCAACCCAGCTGCAGCAATCCCCAAGGAAAAATCATCCCCACCCCAAAAATCCCAATCGAACTGGCAGACAACAACAGCTCCCGCCGCAACTGTCCATCACCCAACGGACGGGGATCAAGCTTGATACCAATATGCAATCGCGGCAACAACTGCTGGGTGAGCATAAGGTTCACTGCACCAAACACTAAATAAATTCCGCCAAAAAAAGCGAGGCCGACACCGGCGATCTCGAACATATTGCAATTTAAAATAAAGTCACGCATTACTCTGAAAACCTATTCCGTTAATGATGCAGCAGCAAAGCACTTATAGATTGACCACAGCTCTATAAAAAAGGCCGATACCCTTGCGAGTATCGGCCCTTCTCATACCAACAAACACAACTTACAAACTCAACACCTTCTCACCGCGCGAAATACCGCACACACCAGTGCGCACGACTTCGATAATTGCTGCATCGCCGACCGCTTGTAAAAACGCGTCGAGTTTATCGCTCGCGCCGGTGATTTGGATGGTGTAGAGGGTGCTGGTGACATCCACGATTTGACCGCGGAAAATATCTACGCAGCGTTTTACTTCTGCGCGCTGCGCGCCAGACGCTTTGACTTTAACCAGCATGAGTTCGCGCTCAATGTGCGAACCTTCGGTCAAGTCCACCAGTTTTACCACATCAATTAATTTATTGAGGTGTTTGGTGATTTGCTCGATCTTGTGATCATCGCCAATAGTCGTCAGCGTCAAGCGCGAGAGCGTTGGATCTTCTGTGGGCGCTACCGTGAGTGACTCAATGTTGTAACCGCGCTGGGAGAACAAACCAACCACACGCGAAAGTGCACCGGGAGCGTTTTCCAGGAGAACAGAAATAATTCTTCTCATCTTATGTGCGCTCCGTTTTGCTCAGGAACATATCGCGCATGGATTGCTGCGCAACCTGCATTGGGTAAACGTGTTCGGATTGATCTACCATGATGTCCATAAACACCACGCGATCTTTCAGCGCAAAACACTCTTTCAATTTTTGTTTCAGTTCTTCGCGTTTAGTTACACGCATGCCTACATGGCCATATGCTTCAGCAAGTTTGATGAAATCCGGCAAGGAATCTTCATATAAACTTTCCGCGTAGCGGCCGGAGTACTGCATGTCTTGCCATTGGCGAACCATGCCGAGCGCTTGGTTGTTCAAGCAAATAATTTTTACCGGCAAGTGATATTGCGTACAGCAGGATAATTCCTGAATACACATTTGGATCGAACCTTCACCGGTAACACACACAACAGTCGCATCGCGATGCGCAACTTGTACACCCATCGCTGCAGGCAAGCCAAAGCCCATAGTGCCAAGACCACCAGAGTTGATCCAACGGCGCGGTTTATCAAAACGATAATATTGCGCGGCAAACATTTGGTGCTGACCTACGTCAGACGTTACATACGCATCGCCTTTGGTGACTTCCCAAATCGCCTGAATAACTTCCTGCGGTTTGATTTTATCGCCAGAGGTATCAAAACGATTTTTGGTGTAGATGCTGTGACGCTCGCGCCATTCGTTAATTTGCTCCCACCAGGTTTTCAGCGCATCGGCATCTGGTTTGTCGCTGCTTTCTTTAATCAGCGACAGCATTTCGGTGAGTACGCTATCTACCGCACCAACGATAGGCACATCGGCAACCACGGTTTTTGAAATCGATGCAGGATCGATATCAATGTGGATAATTTTTGCGTTGGGGCAAAACTTGCTAACCGCGTTGGTTACGCGGTCATCAAAGCGTGCGCCTACTGCCAGAATCACATCGCTGTGATGCATTGCCGTATTCGCTTCGTAGGTGCCGTGCATTCCCAACATACCGAGGAAGTTTTTGCCGGTGCCCGGATAAGCGCCCAAGCCCATAAGGGTGTTGGTCACTGGATAATTCAGCAAGTCCACCAACTCTTTGAGCAAATGCGATGCATTGCCCTGCACCACGCCACCACCGGTGTAAATCATCGGGCGCTTGGCGCCGAGCAGCAACTGCACCGCTTTTTTGATCTGGCCGGAGTGGCCGCGCGTCGCCGGATTGTAGGAACGCATTTTTACCTTCTCGGGATATTCATAAGGGAAGGTATAAAGCGGGCTGGTTACGTCTTTAGGGACATCGATAACCACCGGGCCAGGACGACCAGTCGCAGCAATGTAGTAAGCCTTTTTAACGATTTCCGGAATTTCGCTGGCGTGTTTGACCATAAAGCTGTGCTTCACGATCGGACGGGAAATCCCCACCATGTCGGTTTCTTGGAAGGCATCTTCGCCAATCAGATGACTCATCACCTGACCGGAAATCACTACCATAGGAATAGAGTCCATGTAAGCGGTCGCAATACCGGTAATCGCATTGGTAGCGCCGGGGCCTGAGGTCACCAGCACCGAGCCGACTTTACCGGTTGAGCGCGAATAAGCATCAGCTGCGTGAGTCGCCGCTTGTTCATGGCGAACGAGAATGTGTTTAACGTCGTTTTGACGAAAGATGGCATCGTAAATATGCAGGGCAGCGCCGCCTGGATAGCCGAACAGGTATTCAACACCTTCGTCTTTCAGGGCGCGGATGAGCATATCTCCGCCGGAAAGCATTTCCACAATAATTCCCCTTTTAGGATATGGATCGCAAATAATGCGCGTGCGTCTTTGCCGCAATATGAAAAAGGCCGATGGCAACTATTACACAGGGCAAACATCACACAGGAAAGTGCTGGCACTTAGGGCAGGCCAACACCGTGAATGATCCACGATCAAAACCCGGCAAGGTTAGGATCGGATCAGTGAAAACCGTGCAGGTAAACAACGGCTTTCCACGGTGACACTCTGGTAGGAGCATCGCCATTAGATGGGTCGCCAAGAGGGTGACTTGGCGGGAAGCAGCGAAACGCCCAAGCTTAGGGGCAACTGCGAGCCATCTAGCGGAGTGGCAATTTTCCCAAGATACGCAGCAAAGTCAAGAAATTAACCGCTATTTATGTCATTTTTTAACCACTGAGCGCATTTTGCGCTCGCTCACAGATTTTGGTGCCCCGGTTTCACCAATGCCGCATTAGGTCTATAGTTGGCGTAGATGCATTCGCAAAAAGGCAAAATTATGAAGTACTTACGTTTGATCGGATTCTGTGTGGCAGCACTCGCGCTCAGCCAGAGCGCCATAGCAGCCAAGGTCTACACATGGAAAGATAAAAATGGCGTAGTCCATTATGGTGAACACCCGCCAAAAGATGTTCAGGCAATACTTGTCAAAACCCGCACAGGCCATAGCGAACCTACACCGGCACAAATTGCAGCCTCCCAACCAAAACCTGCAGCAGAGCAACAATCGGCAGCACAGTCTGGCCAACAATCACTGAAAGACCCAGAGCGATGCGCAGCAGCAAAAGAAAATCTGGAAATACTGAATACGGTTGCCCGCCTGAGAATTCAAAATGCAGACGGCGTTATGGTACCCATGACAGAAGAAGATAAAAAACAGCAGCGTGCAACAGCCCAAAAGATCATCGAGCAAGCCTGCGAGTAATTAATTATCCAACAGCCAATAAAAACGGCCACAATCAGTGGCCGTTTTTATTGGTACCTTGGCTTGGCGCGCCAGTTATTTAGCTTTCTGGCTATTTATCACAGCCACCGCTTATCGGTCACGAACGCGTCAATCCTGTGCACGGATAACATCGCGCTGCAAACAGCCCCGCGAATAACAGTATCCACCACAGGCTTATCGAGCCTCCACCACCACCTCCACCTGAACTTCCACCACCACTGCTGATGGGCGCTTTGCTGCTGGCTGTGCTACTGGATGCCTGACTGCTTGTCGCCGTTGTTACGGTAACAGTTTGCAGAACATAAGACAGGTTATAGCGAGAGTCGCTGGCATTCCAATGAACATAACTTGTACCCACCGGGAATGGCTTCCAATCCATTGTCCATGCGGTAATTTCACCATCGATAGCATCATAAGCCGTCACTTGGGGCTGGGGAATATCGGTATAAACACCTGTTGCCTCTACGGTGATGTTGGCTGGAACCTGGATCACCGGACCGGTGGTATCGCGCACATCCAGCGACTGGAAACCCGTGGCGGTTTTACCTGCCGAGTTGGTCGCCTGCCAACGGATGAGATGGCTGCCTATCGCATAAGGGCCAAGGTTCTCCGTTGTAGCGGCTATCTGGCCATCGCGCTCATCGGTAGCAAATACAACAGGCAAACTGTAAGGCGTTAGCGCGGCGGACGCCTCCACGTTCAAAGAAGGCAATGGCGCAAAACTCGGAGGGGCGATAACAGCTCCGGTAGCATTCTGACCAAGGACAACAATATCCGCCAGCGTCTGCACCAGTTTTACACTTTTATCGGCATCCACAAGAGTGATGCGCAACGAGGTTTTTACCGACCCGGACAAGACCGGCAATTTGCCCACATAGCGGGTGCCAGCCTTCGTCAGTGTCACTGGCACCCAGTCGCTTGAGCCTGCCAATTGGTACTCCATCACTGGTATTTCACTGCTGCCCGCCGCCTCATTGGTCATGCTGAGCATATCGAGCTGCACCTGCAGATCGCTACCGTTCAATACCCGGCTCGCGGTGCCATCGCTGAAAAATTGCAATTGCTCGGGGAATTCTTTTAGCAGATAGGTCTCGCTTCCGGGAAAGCGGGTCACATCCAGCTCAAGCCGTAAATGGGAGGTGCTGGTATTACCCAAAAAACGCACCGGTTGATCCAACTCCAGTACCAACGTATTGCAATTATCACTACCTAGCGGCAGGTTGAAATTACCGCCATTGGTTTCCGAGTTACTGGTCAGGGTGCCATTGCAAAACAACCGATAGGCCATGGAATCGAAAAAGTTGTTTTGTTGGAGATCGCGCTGGATGGTGTAATTACCACCCCACCAGTAGGGCTCCGACATACTCTGCACTTTTAATTCATTGGCGGGGCGACTGAAGTAAAACGCTGGCGCAACAAAGTGGGCACTGTCCGTTACGCGCAATTCGCGATGCTTGCTGCGATAGTTGGTTGCATCGGGCGTGCTGAACACACCGCGTAATTTGGTAAACGAGCTGGCATCCAAAAAGGCGAGTGTGCCGGTATTCATCAGCTGCAGATTCCAGGCAAAAGGATCATCGCTCACCTGATCCACACCCAAGGTCGGGTACCATTCCCCCTTCGCCAGCGTGGAAATATCCGCATGCAGCCTGGCGGATAATGGCTGGCTGTAAACGGTATTTCGTGTCCATGACGTGCCGAAGGCGACAAACTCGAAACTTGAACGCATTTGGCTCAAGCCTTGGGCAAACTTAACCCCCTGCGCCAGAATATCCCGGTCGGCATAGGTGAAATCCACCCCGCCTGCACTGCGCAAATCAAGATCGAGATATTGGGAGGACGATACACCGGTGTAGGCATCCTGCAACAGGTAATAGTCGCCGGTGATATCGGGGTTGGTTTCGCGCAGGGCGATGTAGGCAGTCACATTGATCTGGATCTTATCCGACACATCGGAGAGCCGCAGGATTCGCTTGGTACCCGAGCTTAAAAATAACAGGCTGCCTTGGGCGACATCGGTAAACCGCCACTCCAATTGCTGGCTGAGAGTCACAAGGGTATCCAGAGAAAGTGCATTGCCATCACTACCCGTCAGTGTGCCTATGGCCACTTCATGCAGGGCACTGGCGCGTTCCAGTTTGACGCTGGTTTCATCCTGCAAGGATACGTTTTCCTTAAAAACCAGCGCATCGACCATGCAGTTCTGGTCATAGAAAGTAACGGCCAAATGGTAAGTACCCGGTTTGAGATCAAACCCGAAATCCTTGGGGATATCAGTACAACTATTGAAATACTCCACCCCGCCGTAGCTGCCATCGGCATTCAGCACATGCACCATGTAGGGTGGTGCATCAAATTCAACATTCAAACGGGCAGCCTTGGCAAATACCAATGGCAAGCGCACCTCGCTACTGCCATAACGAATGTTACCTACCACTTCATGATGCAGGGTGACGTTATCGGCAAAGGGCAAGGCTTGGGTATCGACCGCAAGATTGAGTGTTGCTGTAGCAGACTCACCGGCTGCCAATGAGAGCGATCCCGGATTCAGCGCAGCGCTGGCACCAGTGGGCATGGTGGCAGGTGCATCCAGGCTGACAGTGAAGGGCGCAGTGGCGATATTTTTCAACGTGAAAGGCACCGCAGCAGACCAGTTGGCCTGCTCAAGATCAACTGACCCGGCCGACAAGAGTGATGGCATCACCAGCAGGCTGGTACTGGCGGCTTGCGCCAAGTCCATCATGCCCGCGCCTTGGGTAAACACATCCTGCCCCAGATCCCGGCTGGTATTGACCAGTAAAGCTTTCAGTTCAGCAGGTGACAGGGTGGGATGCAGCTGTTTCAGCAGCGCCGCACCGCCTGCGACATGAGGCGTCGCCATACTGGTTCCACTTAAACGCACATAGCTGCCGCCGGGTTTGGCGGAGTTGATATCCACGCCCGGCGCAACCAGCTCAGGTTTGATATAGGTTTGACCAATCACTGGCCCGCGCGAACTGAATCCGGCAATAGCGCCATTGTTATCACTCGCCCCTACCGTCAATACCTGCCCCGCATTACCGGGCGAGCCGATGGTGGAATAACTGCCGCTATTGCCCGCCGCCACAATCACGACAACACCCGCCGCCATCGCATTATTAGCCGCCTCCGACAGCGGCGAATCCGGCGCGCCACCGCCGCCAAGGCTCATATTGATGATATCGATCTGGTCATCCGTGAGTGGATCGCCGTCGGGATCTACGGCTTTTTCGATTGCTGCAATAATGCTGCTGTCCATGCCCCAACCCTGGTCACTCAGCACTTTATAGGCGTAAAGGGTGACATCCGGTGCAACGCCGGTGAGCGTGCCTTTGGCGGCAATAATTCCCGCCACATGGGTGCCGTGGCCATGTTTATCGATGGGATTATTCGCATCCTCCCCCTCCACAAAATTGTGCCCACCCGCCACCTTGCAACCGGCACCTATACAGCCACCCAGATCAGGATGGGTGTAATCGATACCGGTATCCAACACCGCCACGGTTACTCCTTGCCCGGTGATGGATCGCGCTTGCCCATCGCGCATTGACCATAGCTGCGGTGCCTTGGTGATCTCCACGCTCTCGGCAAGAAAAGCTTCTACGCGGTTATCCGGGTAGACCGCTGCCACCTGTGGCAAGCGACGAATCTGTTCAATGCTATCTGCCGTTGCGGTGATACTCAGGGTGTTGGTCAACTGGGTAAATTGGCCGTGCACTTTCTGCAGCAACTTTTGTTTACGCAATTCACCCAGCACCTGGCTCTGGCTTTTTTGCACGCGCTGCAATTGCGTTTGCGATGATTTGGCAAGCTGCTGTTGCGCACTGCGCGACAATTTGCCAGAGGGCGCGAGCTTGTCGCGCTGCTGCTTGAGATAAGGCTGTAACGGCTGGTCTTTCAACCGCACCAACCAGCGCTGCGACTGTTTGGGATCAACTGAATTGACCTGCAATTGCCCGCTGAGGTTATCAACACTGACGGCACCACCCGCAGACATGGGGATGGTTTTCGTCTGGATCTGACCGGATGGATTATTTTGCTGTTGGTGGATATGGATAAACTGCTGCGCCGATGAATCCGCCCGGACAGGCAGAGCGCAACAGGCCAATACCACCAGCGCTGTCACTGACAATTTCCGTTGAAACATAACAACTCCATGCTTTTTTATGATTAATTTTATTCGTGCTGCCAAGCCCGCGTTTGTACCATCACCGGAAACGGCATATCAACTGTTGCCGCTTAATAAATAGACATAAAAAAACGCCGTCACTGCTGACGGCGTTTTATCGGTTTGCGTTGGCTGCGCGTTTAATTCAAGCGTTTGGGATCAAACACAATTTTCTCACCCAACAACCGGCCATGGATAATGGAACCAGGCAGGAATTTTCCGCTGAGAATATCCTGTGCCAACGGGTTTTCAATCAGCTGCTGGATTGCACGTTTTAATGGGCGCGCACCATACACCGGATCAAACCCGACACTCGCCAGTTTATCCATCACATCAATGTCCAACTCCAAACTCAATTCGCGCTCAGCCAACCGTTTGCGCAGCAATTCAAGTTGGATATCCGCAATACCGCGGATTTGTTCACGCCCCAGAGGATGGAACACAACGACTTCATCGATACGGTTGATAAATTCCGGACGGAAGTGACTGCCGACCACTTCCATCACCGCATCTTTCATCGCGTTGTAGCGGTTTTCATTGTTGAGCGAATTGTTCAGGTTATCACTCACCACATTATCAAAGCTCACGGTATCAAATGATTTGTCTTCCGCTAATTCCTGAATGCGATCCGAACCTAAATTCGAAGTCATCACAATCACAGTATTGCGAAAATCCACCGTGCGCCCTTGGCCATCGGTGAGGCGGCCATCATCCAAGACTTGCAACAAAATATTGAATACATCCGGGTGCGCTTTTTCCACCTCATCCAACAACACAACAGAGTAAGGTTTGCGGCGCACCGTCTCGGTCAAGTAACCGCCCTCTTCGTAACCAACATAGCCCGGTGGTGCACCAATTAAACGGGCGACAGAATGCTTTTCCATAAACTCCGACATATCGATGCGCACCATTGCATCGGTGGTATCAAATAAAAATTCCGCGAGCGATTTACACAGCTCGGTTTTACCCACACCAGTTGGCCCTAAAAATAAAAATGACCCATTGGGGCGATTGGCATCACTCAAGCCCGCACGCGAACGGCGCACCGCGTTGGCGACGGCAACAACGGCCTCGTGCTGGCCAATTACCCGTTTGTGCAGCGATTCTTCCATACGTAATAATTTTTCGCGCTCGCCTTCCAACATTTTGGATACCGGAATACCGGTCCACTTGGAAACCACTTCAGCAATTTCTTCGTCAGTCACCTTGTTGCGCAGCAGTTTCATTTCCATCATTTCCGCTTGGCTGGCCATATCCAGTTGTTTTTCCAACTGCGGAATAATGCCGTACTGCAATTCGCTCATGCGTGCCAGGTCGCCTTTACGGCGCTTTTCTTCCAACTCAAAACGCGCCTGTTCCAATTGGCTTTTGATTTCATGGGAACCTTGCAGCGCCGCTTTTTCTGCACGCCAGATCTCTTCAAGATCGCCGTATTCGCGCTCTACTTTATCGATATCAAAATCAATTTTTGCGAGACGTTTTTTACTTGCCTCGTCTTCGTCTTTTTTCACCGCTTCGCGCTCGATTTTTAATTGGATCAAGCGGCGCTCCAAACGATCCATCTCCTCCGGTTTGGAGTCAATTTCCATACGGATACGACTCGCCGCTTCATCGATCAAATCAATCGCTTTATCGGGCAATTGACGATCAGTAATGTAGCGCTGCGACAATTTTGCCGCGGCGATAATCGCCGAGTCGGTAATATCCACACCGTGGTGAACTTCGTAGCGCTCTTTCAAACCGCGCAAAATGGCAATGGTGTCTTCTTCACTCGGTTCATCCACCAATACTTTTTGGAAACGGCGCTCAAGTGCCGCATCTTTCTCAATGTATTTGCGATATTCATCGAGCGTGGTGGCACCCACGCAATGCAATTCGCCGCGCGATAACGCAGGCTTGAGCATATTGCCCGCATCCATCGCGCCCTCGCCTTTACCGGCGCCGACCATGGTGTGCAATTCGTCGATAAATAAAATAATGCGGCCTTCTTGTTTGCTCAGCTCGTTAATCACGGATTTCAAACGCTCTTCAAATTCACCGCGGAATTTTGCACCGGCGAGCAAGCCACCTAAATCGAGCGACAACAAGCGTTTATCTTTTAAACCTTCGGGCACTTCGCCGTTGACGATGCGCTGCGCAAGGCCTTCCACGATCGCAGTTTTACCCACACCCGGTTCACCGATTAATACCGGATTATTTTTGCTGCGACGCTGCAAGACCTGAATGGTGCGACGGATTTCGTCATCGCGGCCAATCACCGGATCGAGCTTGCCCGCTTCGGCGCGCGCGGTTAAATCCACGGTGTATTTTTCCAGCGCCTGACGGTTGCCTTCGGAATCCGCATCATCCACATTTTCACCGCCGCGCACTTTTTGGATTGCCTGCTGTAAGCGTTGTGCATTGCCGTGTTTTTTTAACAGCTCGGCAACAGCGCCTTGCGCTTCAGTCATCAGCACAATCAATACCGAATCGCTGGAGACAAATTTATCACCTGCTTTTTGCGCATGGCGGTCAGCAAGATTCAACAGACGCACCATTTCCGGTGACATGGTCACCTCGCCGGTCGGGTTTTTAATTTGCGGTAAATTTTCCAGATATTCATTGAGCGAGGTGCGCAAACCAGCCACATCAAAGCCCGCCTGACTGAGCAGCAGGCGCACACTGGCTGCACCTTTTTGGTCGATCATGGCAAGCAGCAAATGGCCGGGGTCAAGCTGGCTGTGATCCTGCCCCAGTGCGATGGATTGGGCGTCAGACAGTGCAGTTTGCAATGAATTGGTTAAACGGTCGATACGCATGGATTACCTCAAGCGATGAGTGATTACTCGGTTGAAGCAGACGTGGGGGCTGGCAGGGTGATTTCAAGCAGGCTCTGACGCCTGCTTGATCTATCCAATAAAAAATAGGCGGGAAATTGCTTTAAATCAATTTTGTACGGCTGATGGACGCGGTGTTTCGCTCACATCAAAAAATTTGATCGACATAGGGTAGTTTTTAATAATCCCTTTGTTGGCATCCATAGCGCCCATAATGGTGAACACAATCGAACACACAAACAGGATCGCCATCAGGAAAAAGCCCACCACAATAAAACACAACACCAGACTGACCAGAAAATAAATCAGCGCACTGAAAACCCAATTCATGACGACTTTGCCCTGTTGGTCTACGTAGGGATCATCCTTTTTGGATTGCCACATAATCAGCGGCACAATCAACCCCAGGAAGGGAAACAACCAGGAGCAAAATTGGGTGAGGTGCATCACCATCGCATAGTCGTAATTATTGGTTTGCATAATCGTATGTGGCTGGAGTTGGGCATCTGGCTGCGCAGCGCGCTGCGTTTGCGCGCCCAAAATGCGCTCTTTGGCTTGCTGATATTCCTCTTCACTGATCAACCCTTTTTGTTTGAGGTCGTTCAGTTTTTCAATTTGGTCGAGATCCATAATGATTCCTTGTTGTGTGTAGGATAAAAACAATAACTAGCTGGCTGCTCGCGCGGCAGCAATGGTTGCGCGCACTGCATCGACATCGGTCAACGTAATTTCATATTCACGCTCAAGTGCAGTTCCGCCCATGCCAACATGCGGGTTGCGAAATTCCATGCCACTCTTGATGGTTTTTAGTGCCGCAAAATGCATTTCATCAACACCTGTTTCTCGCCGCACCTGGGCGATATTACCAACATCAAGTGCACCGCAACCCATGATGATAATTCGGCCATCCGCGAGTGCGACTACCTCCTTGAGAATAGCGCTACCCTCTAAGGCAGTATCGCGCTGGCCGGACGTCAGCACGCGGTCAACACCGGTGCGAATCAAGGATTCAAGTGCAGTGCGATAATCACGCGTCATGTCAAACGCGCGGTGACAGGTTACTTTCATCGGACGCGCCGCATCAACCAAGGCTTTGGTACGCAGCTCATCGATAGCACCTTCCGGCGTAAGGCAGCCGATCACCACACCGGCAACCCCTATTTCCCGCAATGCAATGACATCCTCAAGCATGCTGCGAAATTCGAGTTCGGAATACAGAAAATCGCCGCCGCGCGGCCGGACAATCACGTGAAACGGAATAGTCGCTACACGCAAGGCTTCGCGGATCACCCCCATGCTCGGGGTTAATCCACCTTCAAACAAGCTGGCACACAACTCAACCCTGTCCGCACCGGCTTGTTGTGCGGCCACAAGGCCATCAATACCTTCAACACAAATTTCGATTTTGAATGGATGTTTTGACATGGAATAACTTCAACTTATTCGTTAATGGTGATCAGGTTCACTCAAGGTTAGATACCAATTGAACGCTGCCGGATTCACGTTACAGAAAATTATTCAAACCACACCAAACTCGCCATGCGCCCGGTGATTTTATCGCGCCGGTAAGAATAAAAACGCGCACTATCAGCGTAAGTGCAATAACCACCGCCATACACATCATTAACGCCCAGCGCCGTTAACTCGGCACGCGCCAGCGCGTAAATATCGGCAAAAAAATGCAGCGGGCGATAGGCGGGGCTGAACGCAGCAGCGATCTGCTCGGCGTGAAGTGGATTGCGCGCGGTGTTAAAAAACGCTTCGAGCACATCGATGCCGACTTCAAAATGCGGCTGGGAAATCGCAGGGCCGAGGTAAGCCATAATATCCTGCGGTGCAGCGTTGAATTTTTGGATGCCTTTGGCACAAATCCCCTTTGCCAGACTGCGCCAACCGCAATGCAGCGCCGCCACTTGGGTGCCTTGTTTATCGCACAATAAAATGGGCAAACAATCTGCCGTCATCACCAGACACGCTTGCCCGCGCTGGTTGCTGTAACTGCCATCGGCCGTGCGCACCAAACCATCGGCCTTGGCGTCTACTACGCTTACGCCGTGCACCTGTTCCAGCCACTGCGGTGTTTTTCCCAAGCCCAGCTGTGCACACAACTGCGCGCGATTTTTTTCCACTAGCAGTGGATCATCACCCACATGCAAACCGACATTATTGCTGGTGTACGGCGATGGGCTCACACCGCCCGCACGGGTTGTGATAAAGGCGCGCACATTGGCGGGTGCTGGCCAGTCGGGTGTTATGCCAGCAGGACTCGTTATGCCAGCAGGGCTATCAGTCATCGACAAGGGTGTAACCTGTGTTGAGTGCATCGAGCAGGTTTTTGAAATCCTCCGGCAATGGCGCGGTCCACTCGGTGTACTCGCCTGTGCCCGGGTGCTCCAGACCCAACTTGAATGCATGCAGCGCCTGACGCGGGAAGTTTTTCAAAGTATCGATCAAATGCTGATTGGCACCTTTGGGGATTTTGAAACGGCTGCCATAGGTTTGGTCGCCCACCAGCGGATGGCCGATATGCGCCATGTGCACACGGATTTGATGGGTGCGCCCCGTTTCCAGTTTGACGCGGATATGGGTGTGGCTCGGGTAGCGTTTGGCTACACGGTAGTGCGTCACCGCGCGCTTGCCGCCCGCTTTCAACACGGCCATCAATTTACGTTGGAGCGGATGACGCCCCATAGGCGCATCTACTGTTCCACCGCCGGTCATAGCACCCACCGCAACCGCCTCATATTCGCGGCTTACGGTGCGGTCGGCCAATTGCTCTACCAAATCGGTGTGCGCCTCCAGTGTTTTGGCGATCACCATCAAACCCGTTGTTTCTTTATCAAGGCGATGCACAATGCCCGCGCGTGGCAAATTCACCAAGCCGGGAATATGGTTGATCAGGGCGTTAACCAACGTCCCGGTGTAATTGCCCGCCGCCGGGTGCACCACTAATCCAGCCTGTTTATTGATGACAATTAAATCGTCATCTTCATGGACGATATCCAGCGATATCTCCTCCGGCTCCCATTCGCCCTGGGCTTCCAGCTCGGCTTTTAATTCCAGCCGTTCGCCGCCGATCAACTTATCTTTGGGTTTGGCGATACGGCCATCCACTTTCAACTGGCCATCTTTGATCCAACTTTGCAAGCGTGAGCGCGAGAAGTCGGGGAACAACTCCGAGGCGATCTGGTCGAAGCGCATGCCGCTCATCTGGATCGGCACTTGTGCGCTCAGGTCAAAAACATCTTTCATTAAAAAACCTCTAGTGATTGTTTCTGGCTGCTCTGCCAAAAACCGGAATTTGGGCGCTTTTACTGTCGCCAGATTGGTATCCGCCAAGCTCTGTGTTTAAATACCCTGCCCCGCAAACGGGGTCTATGTTTACCGAGATATAAGAGTCTATAACCCTATGCGATTCCTGCCCTGTTTGATGCTGAGTAGCCTGGTGCTGCTGACTGCCTGCTCGTCCAAAGAGCCCGAATATACTACCGAGGCGGACTTGTACAACGCCGCGACCAAACAACTTGAAAACAGCCAATGGGAATCAGCGATCAAAAACCTGAACTCACTGGAAGAAAACTTTCCGTTTGGTACTTACGCAGATCAAGCGCAATTGGAATTGATCTACGCCCATTACAGCTCGGGTGAAGCGGATGCAGCCATCGCTACCGCCAATCGCTTCATCCGCCTGCACCCGCAACACCGCAATGTGGATTATGCCTACTACATGCTCGGTATGGCATCGTTCACCAAAGACAAAGGCATGTTCGAGCGGGTAATGCCTATCGATACATCAAAGCGCGATCCGGGCGCAGCGCGTGAATCCTTGGCTAATTTTACCCAATTACTCAACCGTTATCCCGACAGTAACTACGCCGCCGATGCCAAAAAGCGCATGCTCTTTCTGCGTAACCACTTGGCTCGCTATGAAATCCATGTCGCTAATTACTACTTCAAACGCGGCGCTTATGTTGCCGCTGTGGGCCGCGGGCGCTACGTACTGGAAAACTTCCCCCAGTCACCTGCAACACCCGATGCCTTAGCCGTTATGGTACAGGGTTATCACATGTTGAAGATGCCTGAAAAATCCAACGAGATACTGGAAATTCTCAAACTTAACTATGCAGATTACCCGGCACTGAACAAAAAAGGCGAATTCGATTACGACTTTATGTACAACAATGGCAAATCGCCCTGGCTGGCTTACCTGACACTGGGTTTATTCAGTAAAAATGAGATTACCGGCTTTGATACCCGCGTACTCTATGATCCACAATACAAACCCTATGTTGATGTAGAGCGCGTGCAGTAAGCAGCTCCACACCAGCAAACCTTTTGGGATTGTATGTAAAGGCCGCATTTGCGGCCTTTTTTATTTCTCGCGCTGGTGTATCGCTAGCGGGACTTTACTCGCCCAACTTCCAACCCGAGGTAATCGGATAACGGCGATCGCGTCCGAAACCGCGCTGGCTAATACGAATACCTACCGGAGCCTGACGGCGTTTGTATTCGTTGATATCCACCAAACGCACCACACGCTCCACCTGCTCACGTGCAAACCCTTGGCTAATAATCGCCTCGGCGCTGTAGTCTTGCTCAACATACAACTCCAGAATGCGGTCGAGGATATCGTACGGCGGCAAGCTATCTTCATCTTTTTGATCGGGAGCCAGCTCCGCCGAGGGCGGACGGGTAATCACTGTTTCCGGGATCACCGGGCTGATGCTGTTGCGATAGCGCGACAGGGCAAATACCAGAGTTTTGGGCACATCTTTAAGCGCATCAAAACCACCGGCCATGTCGCCATAGAGCGTGGAGTATCCCACTGCCATTTCGCTTTTGTTGCCGGTGGTTAGCACCAGATAACCTTTTTTGTTGGAGATCGCCATCAGCAGCACACCGCGGCAACGCGCCTGCAGGTTCTCTTCGGTAGTATCGCGCTTGCTGCCGGCAAACTCATCGCTGAGCGCCGCCATAAACGCTTCGTACATGGGTTCGATACTGATAGAGCTGTAACGCACCCCAAGGCGCGCCGCTTCATCGGCAGCATCGTTTTTGCTTAAATCCGAGGTGTAGCGGAATGGCATCATTACCGCTTCAACACGGTCAGCACCCAGCGCATCCACTGCCATCGCCAGCGTTAACGCGGAATCGATACCACCTGATAATCCCAGCACTACGCCTTTAAAACGGTTTTTATTGACGTAATCGCGCATGCCCAACACCAGCGCCTGATAAACAGCCGCAATGTTTTCAGCTATTGGCTCAAGCGACTGGGCAGGCACATGAACTGACTGCTGATCCCCTTCCAATTGCACCGCAAATTGTCCTTCCACAAAACCCGGAGCGCGGAAACACGTCTGTCCGCTGGCATCAATCGCAATGGAACCGCCATCGAAAACCAACTCATCCTGACCACCGACAAGATTGGTATACACCACCGGCATTTTTCCTTCGCGCGCACGTGTCGCCACTACCGCTTCGCGCTCTTGCTGCTTGCCTTGGTGATAGGGCGAGGCATTCAAATTGAGCATCAATTTTGCGCCCGCACTGGCGGCTTGCGCCATGGGCCCTGCAAACCAAATGTCTTCACATACGCTCAGCGCTGTGGGGACACCTTTAAGATTGAATACACAAGGTTGATCGCCCGCAGAAAAATAACGCTTCTCATCAAACACCTGATAATTGGGCAAACATTGTTTGGCGTATTCCGCAATGAGCTTTCCGTTTTCAATCACGCCCGCCATGTTATAGAGCTGGCCATCTTTGAAACGCGGATACCCCACCACCAATGCCGGAGGCAAGCTGGCCGCCTGCAACTCACGCAAAGCCCGCTCGATGCGCAATTCAAGACTTGGGCGCAACAACAAGTCCTCAGGCGGGTAACCTGTGAGGGTAAGCTCGGGAAAAATCACGGCATCGACATCGCCTTGTGCAACCGCCATACGGGCGGCCTCCAGCACCTTGGCGGTGTTACCGGGAATATCCCCAACAAGAGTATTGATTTGGGAGAGGATCAAACGTAGCTGCGACATAGGCATAAAGGTATCATCAGCAAAAAGACAGGCGCGCATTGTCCGCGATATACGCTTTCAAAGCCAAGCGGATTTTACCCGGCCATTTCCAAAAGCCTGTTATGTCCGATATCCGTTATTTGCTAATGCCCGTTATTTCCTAATGAATAGATACAAGGAATATGCACAAACCATGACATCCAGTTTGCTCAACAATCCGCGCAACTATAACCCTTATGACTTGCTGCGTATTTACACCTATTACCGCACCTTGCTGGGCAGTGTCCTGCTATTGATGTTTCAACTTGAATTTGCCCCAAAAGTGCTGGGCAATGACAACCCCACCTTGTTTTTTTATACCTCCATCGCCTACACAGCGATCAACTTCATGACATTGATAGTGATGTGGCGACTGAAATATTCGCCCTCACAACGCCAACTGTTTGGCTCCCTGTTAATTGATGTGGTTGCGATTGGCATATTGATGCATTCCAGCGGCGGCGCGATTAGCGGACTGGGTTATTTATTATTGGTTGCGATTGCTGCGGGCGGGATAATGTTGCGTGAGCGCATTTCATTTTTTCTTGCCGCTATCACCACCGTCGTTGTCATCGGCGAAGGCACATATCGCTTTTTAATTCTCACACAAGACAACAAGGCATTGTTTGCATCGGGCACATTAAGTGCCCTGGCATTTTTGACTGCACTACTATTTCAACATCTCACTAAAAAAATCCGACTCTCCTATGCTGAAGCAGAGGCTCAAGCAGAGCATGCAGCACACTTACAAAAATTGGCGCAGTTGATCATTGAAAGAATGCGCACCGGCATATTGGTATTAAACAACCGCGCAGAGATAGAGCTCTGCAATCAGGCAGCATTAAAGCTGTTAGGCGCCCCACACCCTGCAGCAGGTGAAACATTGCGGCTTGACCGATTCCCCGAGTTGTATCGCAAACATCAATCCTGGCAACGCCACGCCAATGACCATTCGCCTTTTATAAAAATTGATGGCGACACCACCACTGAAGCAAAAGCCAATTTTGCTTACCTTGAACCAAGCAATACCGACAATGTTCTGGTTTTCCTTGAGGACGTGCGCTCACTCAACCAACAAGCACAGCAACTAAAACTTGCATCACTTGGACGATTGACTGCCAGTATCGCACATGAAATCCGCAACCCGCTGGGTGCTATCAGCCACGCAAGTCAATTACTCGGCGAAACAGACACACTTCCCGCCAGCGACCAGCGCTTGCTCGACATCATTAATAATCACAGCAAACGCGTAAACCAAATCATCGAAAATATTTTGCAATTGTCACGGCGACGCCCAACCAAGCAAGAACCGATTGATTTGCGCAAGTGGATGCCTGCATTTATCGCCGATTATAAATCCAGCAAAACCAACGGATACCAGTTGGATATACAGCTGCTGGAAAAAAACCTGGGCGAAATTACCAGCGATTTTATTTATGATGACATCCATAGTTTTACCCGCATGGAAGCAAAATTTGATATCAGCCAATTGCAGCAAGTATTAACCAACCTGTTTGACAATGGCATTCGTTACAGTCCCGCCATAGATGGGCGCACGCAACTGCGAATTGAAATGGGTATTGATGTCACACAACACCAACCCTATATCCGCGTTATCGATTTCGGGCCAGGAATTAACACCGACAACTATAAGCATTTGTTTGAACCATTTTTCACAACCGAAAATACTGGTTCTGGTTTGGGCTTGTACATCTGCAAAGAACTATGTGAAGCCAATCAAGCCATTATTTCTTACAAGCGCACCGATAAAGGTGAAAGTTGTTTCCACCTGCAACTGGCGCACCCGGAAAAAACATCCTAAATATTTTCGCAGCACATTTTATAATTATCGGGAACCACTATGACCACAAAGCGCGCACTGATTATTGATGATGAACCTGACATTCGCGAGCTATTGGAAATTACCCTCGGACGCATGCAAATCCATACCGACAGCGCAGCCACAGTCGCCAGCGCCAAGCAGTTATTAGCACAGCATCGTTACGACCTATGCCTGACCGATATGCGATTACCTGATGGCAATGGACTGGAATTAGTGGAACTCATCCAACAACAGCATCCTCAATTGCCGGTTGCGGTGATCACAGCCCACGGCAGCATCGATACCGCTATTGAGTCGATGAAAGCAGGTGCATTTGATTTTATTTCCAAACCGGTGGATTTAGCCACGCTGCGCAAGCTGGTAACTACTGCCATCGAATCAAGCCAATACACACCTCCGCCCTTACAAAAAACCACACCCATTATTGGTGAGTCAAAAGCGATTCAAGATTTAATCCGCAGTATTGAAAAGCTGGCGCGATCACAAGCACCGGTTTATATCAGTGGCGAATCGGGCTCGGGCAAAGAGTTGGTTGCGCACTCTATTCACGATCTTGGCCCACGCGCCAGCAAACCGTTCATTGCGGTTAACTGTGGCGCAATCCCGCGCGAGTTGATGGAAAGTGAATTTTTTGGTCACAAGAAAGGAAGCTTTACCGGCGCACATCAAGACAAAATAGGATTATTCCAAGCTGCTGAAGGAGGCACATTATTTTTTGATGAGGTCGCCGATTTACCACTGGATATGCAAGTAAAGCTCTTACGCGCTATTCAGGAAAAATCCATCCGGCCTGTAGGCGCTGCGGATGAAATCACTACCGATGTACGCATTCTGTGCGCAACACATAAAAATTTGGAACTTGAAGTAAAGGAAGGGCGTTTTCGTCAGGATTTATTTTATCGTTTGAACGTAATTCAACTGGCTGTCGCACCACTGCGTGAAAGGCGTGAAGATATCACGCTGTTGACCCATCATCTATTACAGAAACTGGCAAACGAAATTGGAATGGACGCTCCCTTGTTGTCTACGGAAGCACAAAAGCTATTAAACAATTATCACTTTCCCGGCAATGTGCGTGAACTGGAAAATATTCTGGAGCGCGCATTTACGCTTTGCGAGAGCAATGTTATTGACGCGCAGGATTTGCAATTGCGCAATCAGGAAAATTCATTCACCTCAAGCGAAGAAAAAACCTATTCACAGAAAGTTACTCAACGATCCAACAACCAAGCAGTAGATTATCCTGCTCGCTGTGCAGAATACTCCTCGCTGGATGAATATCTTCAGGATGTTGAAAAAGAAATTTTATGCCATGCGCTGGAACAGGCGAAATGGAACAAAACACTGGCAGCAAAACATCTTGGAATTACGTTCCGCTCACTCCGTTATCGCTTGCAAAAATTAGGGCTGGATGATGAATAAAGCCGCTTTAAAAGCGGCTTTATTCATCAGATTATTTCCAGCACTCTTCCGGTGCTTTTGCGCCAGTATGCTCAAGCGTCAGTTCATTGCACCCACCTTCAGTATCTTCGGTCTGCGGTGATTTAATCGCCGTAGCCTTTAAACTATAGGTTGTTGTCTCTGAACTGGCGGTATGGCTAATAGTGATTTTATAAAAACCAGTACCGGGGGTAATAACACCCCCATCTTTCAAGTCTTTATACACAGCGCAATTTGTTTCGTCGTTAAATCGAGTATACGACGTATAACAACGCTGCAAACGTTGGGACAAACTCATTAACTCAGCTTTTGCTTCGGCACGATTACTTTTCCGCACCGAAGACAAATATGACGGATATGCTATTGCGACCAAAACCCCAACAATGACCACCGCAATCATCAGCTCAATTAATGTAAAACCACGCACAAATTTTTTCATAATAAAATCCAATTTATTGTAGCTGACGCCATGATTGACGGCCTTCTATTGGAGCAGGCAAAGAGAGATCTTCGGTTTCTATCTTACCCAAAGAACTGTTTTTAATAATATTGCCGATATCGCCACTCAAAGTGGCATTAAGATTTCCAAGAATCAAATAATCTGCATAGGTCATTTCTTTGAGTATATTCACACCCACATATCGATCACCGACTGCGGGTATTTCCATCAACCAACTATTGCCACCATATTTACACGCATGATTAGACGGAATTAAGGTTGGAAAGATCAATTTATCAAACAGCAAGATTGCCTTGGTTGTTACGCGCTCGCCCTGAGCACTCGTATCATCAAAATCCAATACCCATCCGTCTTGAGTTCTCCAATCAGGATTCTGATCTTTATCCAGCTCACGCTTCGGTGTTGATGAATAGGTAGTCTTCATTGTTTTTTTACGCAAGTTGGAATAGCTCACTGTGGAACCGATATCCGCTATTGCATAAAAACTATGCTTAACGCTGCCGACTGCGTCATCACCATCATCGTAATATTTGCCCGTACCAAAATACACCATGGTTTTGTAATCCTTGGGAACGTTAATACCTAAAGTTGGTGCAGCGGTAATGGGTTGCGCTTTGGTGCCATCTTTTGCCTCAAAGAGCTTATAAGCCAATTTCCAATTACTCACGTCATTAGAATTATTGGTGTCTGTATCGTAGAGATCGAAACGCCATAAGTTACCATCGATGTCACCGGCATAAACCTGCAGCGCACGACCTAATGAATCAACTTGCAACGTGGGCGCAGACAAGCCGGTTCCTGCACCTGTATCGATTACTTTTGAGTAACTTGAACTCAAAGGTTCCTCAAGATCAATCACGAATAAACTGGACTTACTTTCACTACTGTCGCCATTACCAAAAATCATTGTCCAGCGACCATTTTTCATAGGGGCAATGATTGGTTTACCTAGCACATAACCCATTTGAGGATAATCAGCATCACTCAACTCAAATAGTAGCTTGGGTGTTGCGTCAGTCACATCCAATGCGTACACACCTCGACCACCGGCCCCCAAAGTACCAACCACAATCCGGCGCCATTCTCCTTTGTAAAAAACATCACTGTAAGTTAATGGCCCATCCACTATGTATTTATGCGCACTTGCGCCCAAGGTGTAATTGGGAGCGGTGATAGCGGCAATTTTCGCAAAGGCACCATTGGGGATAAATGCAAATTCCTCTTTCATTGTTTTGGCGTTAAAGGCATGAACCATCCCGTCATTAGCACCCACCATTACCAACTCAGCAAACCCGGACGCTGTTTCGCTACCCACTTTATCGCTCAAAAACTCCCTGTAGGTTGCACCGGCATCACCAGGTAAATTGTTGTAACGGAAGTTTCTTGAACCGACATATACAGGATTAGAGTTAACTATATCGCCCAATATATTCCGGTCATCGCCTTCCCCCCTACTTCTGAGGATACTCGCCGTTGTTTTCTTTGATTCTTCATAAGTGTCACTGCCGGTTATCCAGTCAGCGCGCTTTTGTGCGTTGGTAAAATCACTACCTTCTGATGCAAGCTTCAAGGCAGCCTGCTGCGTAGCAGTTAATGCACTCCAAGAAAACGAAACCAAATTGTTATTTTTATTAAAGTAAATATTTCTTCCCTCAGGCGACTGCTGCATGCTTCCTTCGCATAACACACCTGTACCAGTAGCATCCCTAATGGTTGAGGTACAGAGTTCAGGTTTATCATCTAACACGTCTGATTCAAACGTGTAGCCAAGCAAGCTTCCGGTCCAGTCTGAGCTATTAAATTGAGCTTGATAAACAAATGACCCCTCACTGACACGGGCACTGACAGTCGCCACTGATGATGCAGCACCTATTCCGGCTGCAATGTCGTTCATCACAGTTTCTAAAGAATCTTTTAATGTTCTAGGATCTGTCGCGTAAAAATAGGAATCGGATATATCCCTATCTTTAATCTTGGCGGTCAAATATTCATTGTTAAAAGTAGCTTTTTCTTTTGCTGCAGACGCTTTCGCCGATGCCTCAAACGCTACGGAATAACCGCCCCACTTTGCCGCCAACTCCAATGGGGACTTCAAGAATTGAGCATCAGTATCAGTCGCGTCTTTTCCGATGGAGTATCGCGCCTGAGGGGTTTCCGCTAAGCCATCGCACTTTCCATTTACATTGGTTGCATTACAAGTACACTTATCTACAGCATCGCAATAGGTAACCTCGTCTTCATCCATAAAATCCCGAATACCAGAGTGTACTTTCCAACCGTCTTTATCAGTGCCACTGATCACATAACCGAAACCCATAGACGCGGCAGTTGAAACCGTAAATATTCTTGAGGTAACACGTGCCTCACCACTATCAACTTCTATATCAAGAGTGCCCCATACATCTTGGTCAAAATCCAATCCTTGTTCCGCGGATTCCCAGTTAACATAAAGCTTCGCAGTGTTGACTGTGTTTGATTCGTCGATATCGATATCTACAATTTTAAAATCCACTATTGCACAATTACCCTCTCGCTGTGCTGTAGCAGAAGTCGCGCCATCTACGTTAGTGGTTTTACGATTGCTTTTACAAGCAGGCAAAATCTCAACGATTTTGGCTTCATCAGATCCGGGAACAGGAATTTTTATCGATGGCACAGCAGGAGCCAGAGCAACGCCAAACGTACGCACATTTTGATCGCCTGTTATCGAGGTGTTGATATCACTCTGACGAGCAAAATAAGACAGGCCAGCTATACCATAACTACCTTTAAGGCGAGGGGCATCAGGACAAGTACCCAAAACATCAGCGAGAGCCGAATAGTTTTTCCCGGTACATATGCCATCTTTTTTAGATGCATTAGCCCCCATGAAATAGTCACCTGATAAATTCTCATGCGCAGCGTTGCCAATTTTGTTCGTCCACACATTAAGGTCAGAGAGATTAATACCAGCACCACTCAATTCATCATCATCAAAAGAAGAGCTTGATGCATTAAATTGGATAATATTTAGCGGGGCACAGTAATTGGCTTCAGTAACGGGCTTGGTTCCCCATGCGATAGTGTTAAGCCCTGCAATTCTGCCGCTGTCATCAGAAGCAAAAGCACTGGTTGCTGTTGAACCCGCCAAATAACGCAATGACTCTAAATATATTTCAGACTGCGGATTGCCCCAGTTACTACATGTGCCATTAGCAAAACCCGCTATACCACCAGGACAATTATCGTGATTTGTACCAGCAGAGTAAGTGCCATCACCATAGTTATAACCGTAAATGCGTAAAGCATCCAAGGTTTTAATGGCACCGGCCGTACCAGTAAACGTTCCATTGGTTGACACATTAATTTCAGCAGACATATTGCCGATTGCTTTGCGCAATACGCCGCCTGATTTGTTTTTTCCGTAGGAGCCGGTCATCAGACCGAAATTAATTCTATTGGTCTCACCAAATTGTTGAAATAAACCGACTGGTTTTTTGGCACTTCCTGCTGCGGGATATTGTTTACAATCTGTCTCCTCTAAACCGGCAACACATACTTTGACTCGTGCAACATATTCACCTTTTATATCACTAGAGCCTGCAGTTGGCGCGGCACTATAAGCGTTGATACCGGAAACACCTTTATCATTATCATTTGGGGCACCATCAAATCTGCATTGCCAACGCTCGTTACTCGCCCACAAAGAGTAATTTCCTTTCACCACTCTCAATAATGGCGGGCTCTTCAATAGTTGAGACATGTTAGTCGCAGTGTCTGTGTCTGCAGTGGTATTACAAATTGTAATGCCCGTTGCTTCTGTGCCCTTCTGCAACTTAGGGACATCATTAAATGGCGTAAGCTTATCGATGTCATCGCCATCATAAAATTTTGCAAAAGAGTGGGCATCATGCGGCAAGAAGGCACGTTCTAACACAGTTTCTGAGGCGGTATCTGTAGAGCGATAACCACCATAAAGTATTTTGCGAACCGCATCTATTCTGGTCATTGATGCCCAGTTAAGAAAGTTGCCGCTCCATTCATTGCCACCAGACGTACAATAATAGTCACTATCGGCAGCATCGTGCGGCTCAAAACGTTTATTATCGGCTGAGTAGATGTAGCACTTTTTACTGTCGAAATAGCCATAGTACTCATACTTCGGAATGTAAGTAGTATCCGGAATGCCGTCTTTCTCTCCACCAGTTGGATTGGTGATATCACTGTAGTCATCGTAGACTTTGAAATAGAGTTGATGATCTCGCGAGAGATTCAACATCATGATGGGCGTTACAGGGTTCGTTTGAAACAATGGGGCTTGTGCTGGAATTGAATGCGCCGTATGTGCAATTGACATTGCAAAAAACGCAACCACAGAAGCCACGCCCATTCGAGGCAAACAACATTTTTCGGCAAGTTTGCGCACAGCAGCTTTCGTTTTGTTGATTAACATATGTCTACTCCATTAATCAGGAATGCGTTTTAAATACGATTGGAGAATTACAACAGTATCCGTGCTTGCACCAACCCCACGAGCAGATGCGCGATAAGGAACGGTTTCAAAAGAAAGGCTTTCCTGATCTATTCCACTGCCTGAAATAGCTGCCTCTTTGCCAATATCAGAGTTCAGTTCTTCCACTATGTATACCGGTTCACTGGCAACCCATGTTAAGTCGGATGTTATTTTTTTGACCCAATTCGTTTCATCGGCCCACTTTTCATCGGTAAACGAAGCAACAGAATCTGCAGGTGTTTTATTCAAGTCGAAATGCAAACCATCTTTTCCATTAAAAAGCGGCAGCGCCGCCTGCATAACAACAGACTCACCTTGCCGCAAAGCAGATTCAGCAGCCTGGAAAGCAATATTTCTGTCGCGCATGTTTCCCGCCATTCCTTCCTGCAATCCAGTTCCCCGAATAGCAGCAAGACTCACAATGGCAATCAAAAGCACCATTATCAACCCTACCAGCAACACAGCTCCGTTTTCATTTGCCTTGGGCGATTTTGCTGAAAACTTCATACTAAATACCTATTTCCGATTAATTTTCACGACTACGAATACCAATAGTGGTCGTAAACACCTGACGTAAGTAGCGATCGTCCGGATCTGCCTCTGCAGGGTCAACCAATACATCACCAAATGTGTAAGACTGCGGATCTTCTTGCACATTGTTTTCCAAACTGCGAACTAACAATTCAACTCTAACCGAATTAATTAATGGCCACTCTACAGCATCAATATCTGCAGCAAGGCTATAAGTCGGGTTGGGATTATCAACCGTTGCTCTTGGCGCATAAGTAATGCGCATCCGTTCAACACCTTCGAGCAATTCAAGTGCACCCTCATCATCTTTTCTCTGCCATAAACTTGGCTGACCACCAGCACCCTCAGCAATAAAATAAACAGTGGTAGTAATTGGAGCGACCTCCCCTTCAGAGAAAATCTCCAGTTGTTTTGCGGCATCGCCTCCCCATCCTGGGGCATGGGTAATGGTCAGTGTATTTGCAGCAACAGACAAATCCGTCACCTGAAAAACGCGCGAAGAGTAACAATCACTCACAATCACAGCTTTGTTTTTGCAGATATCATCCACGCAATTGTCGACTACAGCTGTTGCATTGGTGTAAGCGAAAACCTGAGTACCATTACTGGTCTTATTGACTGGGAAACCGACCTCAGCAACAGAGCGTAAAACAATAATACTTTCGTCTTCATCTATCCTTTCTTCTGCCAGCCCCAGATCTTCGTCTGCTCCATTTGGCAAATCCTCTGCAGAGTCATACCCCATCACTCCTTCAGCAAAATCAGTATGAAGACCACCAAGATCCAAGTCGCCATCCTGTAAAATAATATTGTTAGTCGCAGGGTCGGAGCGCAAACAACCATAGCGTGCAGCAGCACGTATATCACGCGACATAAATTCAATACCCAGCCGCCCTGTTTCCTGAATTCTGGACATACCTTGCTGGGTGATAAACACTCTCTTGCTCGATAAAAACATCTGTACAACACCGGCCATTAATACCAAGCCTAATGTGATAGATATCATCAACTCTACGAGGGACAATCCCGCCTGCTTACGCATCACATTAATCCTCAAAGCCGCGCCTTGTAACTGAAAGTGGTTTTATTTTCTGATTCTTCATCGGAACTATTTATTTCATCCCACTCAATGGTAATTTCACAAATTCTAGTGCCATCATCACATTCAATCGCACCCGTTCCATTAGGCAAGCTCGATGCTATGTTTTTTCTCCAGTAATACAGATCAATTGCAGACATAGGCTCTGTTGGCGCTGCAGATTTCTCAAACGCCGTCTTCTCAATCGTGTATTTAGATAAATCCTCGCGTGCACTACTAAGGCGTGAATTGTTAATGCGGATTCGCTCCAAAATATCGTAGGCATATATATTTGCTTGCGAACGGAAATAGGCCCCCTGATTAAATTGCAACGATTTGGTTTGCAATGCAGATAAGGCGATAAGCGAGGTAGACAAAATTAGCAGTGTCACCAAAACCTCTATAAGCCCAACACCACGCTGGGAACGCGAAGATGCCTTATTCATATCCATACCACTCTCCACTTTACTCAAGTAACTGGACATGCCTTGCGCTCCAAACTGACCAACCCCGATAAACCTATGGTGATTTCCCACGCCGCATCACCCGTACAATCTTGAAACTTTGATTCAATAATTATTGGGTTTTCATCTATGCGTGCCAAGGTGCCTATATTGGTGTAGCGCACAAAAGTAACATCGCTTCCACCTCTGGTTACTTTTATCTCTGCACGAGGATCCTGCTTTCCCCATACCTTCAATACTGTACTCTCACTGTGAGAGGCATCGGTGAGTACGGGCGTAGACTCTTTATCACTTGTAGCGTGATCTACAACCACAATAAAACCATCTACCCAATTACCGCTACACGAAGCGCCGTCATCACTTGCACATAGAGTGACTCTTTTGCTTCGTTTGACCGCTTCCAGACGGGCAAAATTAATTGCTGATGCAAAATCTTCACCGAGTGCTACTGCGCGATTATTTAACATCTGCGAATTGAAGCTCGGTATAGCCATCCCCAAAACAATAGCGGTGACAACCAATGTCACCAGCAACTCAATCAACGTAAAACCTCTGTATGAATACATGTATTGCTTCTCAAGTTACATACTCTAAGGACACGCCAATGACACCTAGACAGAGAGATTGGCATTAATTATATTTGGCCAGCTTAGCACGGCCTGTGCGAACACCTCTTGAAGATGGCGACATCCGGTCATGATGGATGCATAAGCGGCCGCCAATGGCACCAAAATCAACTCACTGCCCGCAATGGGCATCAGGAAGGATCCGGAATGAAATCAAAGGGATTTACGTTATATGAACTGCTTATCACCTTAGTGATAATCGGCATCACACTTGCAATAGCCATTCCCAGTTTCAATAAACAACTTTACCAATCGCGAACAGAGGTAGCTGCACTCGCGCTACTGGATGCCATCGAAACAAGCCGCTCAACCGCAATATTCAAAAATACCCGCACAATGCTGTTAGCGAACGATAAAAAATGGCACAGCGGGTGGATATTGTTTATCGATAGTGATAATGACGGCACTTACGACGAAGACGAAATCATGATTCGTAGAGAGGGAACACTGACAGGCGTATCCATCAGCAGCGCAAAAGCACCGATGGATAGCTACATATCATTCATTGGCACTGGAGAGGGAAGAAAACCCGGCAAGGCAAATGCCGGTGCATTTTTGGCAGGAACGATAAAAATTTGCCCGGAACAACATGGCAGCGGCTACGCACTTGTTCTATCGCGAGGAGGACGAACACGCATAGCAAAATTACCTCCCGAAGAGTGCACTATTGCCCGCTGAGCCGGCTCTATTACCAACACTAAGCGCTGGTGTAATTTTCCAGCTGCACTTTTAAATCCGCAGCGCTTTAGGCAAAGAAAAACTAATATTTTCCGGTGTACCATCCATTTCTACAGGAGCCTGGGCACCGCAGGCTTTTAATTTATCGATCACTTGTTTAACTAAAATTTCCGGCGCTGACGCTCCCGCTGTAATACCAATCGCCGTGCGATTTTGTATCCACTCAGGATTAATATCCTCCGGACCATCAATTAAATAACTTTCAGTACCGCAACGCTCCGCCAATTCGCGCAAACGATTTGAGTTGGACGAATTTGGAGACCCCACTACTAACACAAGATCACATTCTAATGCGAGCTGGCGCACTGCATCCTGTCGATTGGTAGTGGCATAACAAATGTCGTCGCGACGAGGCCCTTGAATTTTGGGAAATTTATTACGCAGAGCCTCAATCACTTTGGCGGTGTCGTCCATGGATAAAGTCGTCTGTGTTACATAGGCAATATTTTCAGGATCATTCACAATTAGCGCATCAACATCCGCTTCATCTTCCACCAAATAAATGGCACCACCATTACTGGTATCGTACTGCCCCATAGTGCCTTCAACTTCCGGATGCCCTTCGTGACCAATCAGAATACACTCGCGCCCCTCGCGGCTGTAACGTGTTACTTCAATATGCACTTTGGTCACTAGCGGACAGGTTGCATCGAACACTTGTAAACCGCGATCTTCTGCTTCTTTACGCACCGCCTGGGAGACGCCGTGTGCGCTAAAAATCAGAATGACGTTATCAGGAACTTGATCCACCTCATCGACAAAAATGGCGCCGCGCTCGCGCAGCGAATCTACTACAAATTTATTGTGTACAACTTCGTGACGCACATAAATTGGCGCACCGAATACATCAAGGGCGCGATTTACAATATCAATTGCGCGATCGACACCAGCACAGAAGCCACGAGGATTGGCGAGTTTGATTTGCGTCATGATCAGTGCACCTGAACCGGTTCGATTTTGATAATAGCCACTTCAAATAAGATATCGCGCCCTGCAAGCGGGTGATTAAAATCGACAACAACGACTTCATCATCAAAACGCTGGACTACACCGGGCAATTCTGTTTTTTGTGCATCCGCAAATGACAACATCAGTCCCTCACTTAATTCCAGATCCGGGCTGAATTGGCTACGGGCAATTTCCTGAATGTTATTCGGGTTACGCTGACCAAAACCGTCTTCCGGTTTAATCACCACCGTTTTGTGCTCGCCTTCGAGCATGCCGAACAATGCTTTTTCAAAGCCCGGCAGTAAATTGCCGTCACCCACGGTGAAGGTAGCGGGGTCACGCTCAAAATTAGAATCAACGATCTCACCGCTGTCTAATTGCAATGCAAAATGCAAGGTAATTTTGGTACCAGGTCCAATTGCCAGATTACGCATTTTTCGAATTCTCTTTACCATTTTCTTTGCTGAACAGCATATCGATAATCAATACGACAGCACCCAAACTAATCGCCGAATCAGCGAGATTGAATGCGGGCCAATAATTATCCTGATAGTGCACCACAATAAAGTCCACCACATGCCCGAGCACAATCCGGTCATACAAATTACCGATGGCGCCACCTAAGATAAACGCCAAGGCAAAAGCCTCACGTGGTTTTTGTTGGACGCAGCGCGCTATCCATACACTTAATAACACGCTAGCCACTAACGCAATCACCGCAAAAAACCAGCGCTGCCAACCACCAGCATCAGCAAGAAAACTAAATGCCGCGCCGGTGTTATAGGCCAAAGTAAAATTGAAAAACGACGTAAACACCAAGGTTTCACCGTCTTCAAATGCGGCTTCAATTGCGTGTTTGCTGGCTTGATCCAGTGCCACAATCACAAGCGCAACGACATACCAAAACCAGGCTTTCTGATAAATTTTCAACGGCAACACCCACTGAGTCTCATTAAGCAAAGTGACGGGATTCACCCGCACCATCAACGTTTTCCACACAACGCAAACAAATGGTTGGATGCGCGGCGTTAGCGCCCACATCGGCGCGATGATGCCAGCAGCGTTCGCATTTAGCGTGCTCTGATTTTTTCACTGCCACCTGCAGACCGGCAACATCCGTTACCTCGGCTTGCTGCGCCTGTGCCAAGGGGCGAAGCTCAGCAGTAGACGTAATCAGAACAAAGCGCAATTCATTGGCGAGTTTTTGTAATTCGCTTTGCAATTTTTCGTCGCAATACAAAATCACTTCCGCGCCCAATGAACCACCAACTTCACCAGCAGTGCGTTTTGCTTCGAGCACTTTATTTACGGCATCTTTGACTTGGGCGATCAAATCCCAGTAGCTGTCAGCAAAGGAATCCGCTGGCATGGTTGGCAATGCGTACCACTCTGCAACAAACACATTGGCTTCGCGCTCGCCGGCAATTTCTTTCCAAATTTCATCGGCGGTAAAACTTAAAATCGGCGCGATCCAGCGCACCATAGCTTCGATCACATGTTGCAATGCTGTTTGTGCCGAGCGGCGTGCCAGTGCATCGCCTTTTACGGTGTACTGGCGATCTTTAATAATATCGAGATAGAAACCACCCAATTCCACCACACAGAAGTTGTGTAGCTTTTGGTAGATCAAATGTAATTGGTAGCTGTCGTAAGCAGCGATAATCTCCTGCTGCAATTGCGCGGTGCGCGCCACAATCCAGCGGTCCAACTGCAGCATATTTTCTGGCGCAACCGCATCTGTCGCCGGATTAAAACCGGTCAAGTTGGACAAAATAAAACGCGCGGTATTGCGAATACGGCGATAAGAATCCGCGGTGCGTTTTAGAATTTCATCGGACACACTCATCTCGGTGCTGAAATCCGTTGCCGCAACCCAGAGGCGCAATACGTCTGCACCCAAATCGTTGACGACTTTTTGCGGCGGAATCACATTGCCAATCGACTTGGACATTTTGCGCCCTTGCGCATCCACCACAAAACCGTGGGTTAATACGGTTTTGTAAGGCGGCACGGCGTGCATCGCCATAGAAGTTTTCAGTGATGACTGGAACCAACCGCGATGTTGATCTGAACCTTCCAGATACAAATCCGCCGGGAAACGCAAACCGGCGCGCTGCGCGAGTACAGCAAAATGAGTTACACCGGAATCAAACCAAACGTCCAATGTGTCGGTCACTTTTTGGTATTTATCGGCATCGGCACCGAGCAATTCGGCGGCATCCAATTCAAACCAGGCATCCATCCCGCTTTGCTCAACTTTTTGCGCAACCGCTTCGATTAAACGTGCAGTTTCCGGATGCAACTCTTGCGTTTCTTTATTCACAAACAACGCGATGGGCACGCCCCAAGTGCGCTGACGCGAGATACACCAATCCGGCGATGTGGCCAACATGGCATCAATCCGCGCCTTGCCCCAATCCGGTACCCATTGCACGCCATCAACGGCTTTTGCCACTTGATCGCGCAAATTATTTTTGCTCATGCTCACAAACCATTGCGGTGTCGCACGGAAAATCAGCGGGGTTTTGGTGCGCCAGCAGTGCGGGAAGCTGTGGGTGATTTTGCCTTGGGCGAGCAGTGCATTTTTTTCAATTAACAAGGCGATGATTTTTTCATCCACTTTGTAAACATGATCGCCCGCAAAAATTTCTACGCTGGGGCGATAAGTGCCGTGATCGTCGATGTAATTGAGTGTGCCGATTCCGTATTTCAAACCAACAGTAAAGTCGTCGGCGCCGTGATCCGGTGCGGTGTGCACAAAACCGGTACCGGCATCAGTAGTGACGTGATCGCCAAGAATCACCGGCACCTGGCGCGCATAGAAAGGATGTTGCAGCAACAGTTTTTCCAGCGCCGCGCCTTTTACCCGGCCAACGATTTCATGACTTTCAATTTTTGCACGCGCGAGTACGCTGCCAATTAAAGTTTCAGCAACCAGCAGACGTTCGTCGCCAACTTGCACCAAGGCGTAATCCACTTCTGCATTGGCAGAAACTGCTTGGTTAGCAGGTAAGGTCCAAGGCGTGGTAGTCCAAATGACTAAGGAAATTTTTCCGCTGCCGCTTAATTCGGAAATGACTTTTTCAATCGCTGCTTGATCGACAAAGGCAAATTTTACGTCGATAGAAAAAGAGGTTTTATCCTGATATTCCACTTCCGCTTCAGCCAGTGCAGAACCACCGACCACGCTCCAGTACACAGGTTTAAACCCTTTGTGCAGATGGCCGTTTTCAGCGATTTTGCCGAGCGCGCGAATAATGTCCGCTTCAAATTTGTAATCCATGGTGAGATAGGGTTTGTCCCACTCACCTAAAACCCCCAAGCGCACAAAGTCAGCTTTCTGGCCATCCACTTGTTTGGCGGCGTATTCGCGGCATTTGTTGCGGAAAGTTTTTACATCGACTTTATCGCCCGCTTTGCCGATTTTTTTCTCCACGTTGTGCTCAATGGGCAGACCGTGACAATCCCAACCGGGCACATAGGGCGCATCAAAACCGCTCAGGGTTTTGCTTTTGACGATGATGTCTTTAAGAATTTTGTTAACCGCGTGACCGATATGAATATCGCCATTCGCATAGGGTGGGCCGTCGTGCAAAATAAATTGCTCGCGCCCCGCACGCGCTGCACGAATTTGTTGATACAAATCGCTCGCTTGCCATTGTTTGAGCATGTCCGGCTCGCGCTGGGCGAGGTTTGCTTTCATCGCAAAACCGGTGGTGGGCAAATTCAGTGTAGCTTTGTAATCAGTCATGATTCACGGTCAACTTTGTTAACGATAATTAAACAGGGAAGTGTGAGAAAAATTGTCGGGCTTGGGCAATGTCCGTTTGCAATTGCAGTTGCAGCTCTTCCAATGAATTGAATTTTTTTTCATCTCGCAATTTTGAATGAAAAATCACATCGATCATTTCGCCATAGATGGTGCGCGTGAAATCAAACAGGTGTACTTCAAGTAACGGTTTTTTGTCGCCCGTTACTGTTGGGCGAACACCGATGTTGGCGACACCCCGCCCACTGCTGCCATCACGAAATTTTACTGAAACAGTAAAAACCCCATGCAGCGGTGAACGATACCGATGCAAATGCACATTCGCCGTAGGCACACCCAATTGGCGACCCAATTGTTGCCCATAGCCGATGCGCCCGTGGATGCTGTAAGGCTTACCCAGCAAAGTTTCCGCTTGCGCAAAATCGCCTGCTTCAAGCAATTGCCGGATACGGGTGCTACTGACACGCTCACCCTTTATTTCCAGGGTACAGGTATCGCTTACATCAAAACCGCGCTCGCTACCGATGCGCTGCAGGAGCGCAAAGTCGCCGCGGCGATCACAGCCAAAGCGAAAATCATCGCCCACAACCAAGTGTTTGATCGCCAAACCATCGAGCAGGACTTTTTGCACAAAAGCTTCGGCAGAAAGACTGCGCAAGGGGTCGTTAAAGCGTACGCAGAGTACACGTTGAACACCAGCGGCGAGCAGTGCCTGAATTTTATCGCGCAGGCGCATCAACCGTGCGGGTGCTTTATCGCGTAAAAAAAATTCATGCGGCTGAGGTTCAAACACAATGACCACTGCTGGCAAATTATGCTGCTTGGCGACCTCAATCAATTGACGAAGGATGGCTTGATGACCAAGGTGCACACCATCAAAGGAGCCGATAGTTGCCACACAGCCACGGTGCCAGGGGCGCAGGTTGTGCAACCCGCGAATAAACGCATGTGCCGCTGGATTCACTCGTGTACTGACCTCGCACTGATTTGCCACAGCTCGCCCTGTTTGCCACAGAGTGGCTGGAAAAATCGCCCAAAAAATAAGGCGGGCAGTATACAGGAGCGGCGGCACCTGAGCCTACCCCGTGAAAATTTGGACCGGTGCCTTCGGTGATATGAGATTACTGCTGCGCTTTGAAATCCCGCAAACGCACACCAACAGCAAATAAGGCGACCAGATAGGCCGTCAGCCCCACCACGCAGACCAACGCCAAACGCAGGATTCGCTCCATCGCACCCCATTCAGCCCACAAGTGCCATGACCAAAGGAACCCAAGCAACACACCAACCATAACCAGATTCGCCGCACCGTAGCGCAGCCACAGCTTGGGCCAGGTATCGGCGGGGTCATAAACCCCCTCCTTGCGCAAGCCGCGATACAGCAAATACGCGTTGACGTAGGCCGCCATCGCAGTTGTAAAAGCGAGGCCGACATGCCCAATCCCCCACAACATTACCAAGGGAATGACAACAATCGGCTTCATGATGATATTGGCAAAAATGGCGATAATTCCGGTGCGCACCGGGGTTTTCATATCCTGCCGCGCAAAATAACCCGGCACCAACACCTTAATCAGCATGAACGCAAACAGCCCTAGCGCGTAGGCTTTGAGACTGTAGGACGACATCAAAATATCATCCTGTTTCATCTCGCCGTGATAGAACAGCGTGTACAGAATCGGCTCTGCCAGAATAATCAGCGCCAGCGTTGCAGGCAGCGCGATGAGCACCACAAAGCGGATCGCCCAATCCAGCATCTGGCTGAATTTTTCGCCCGACTGCGCCGCGCTCAAGCGCGATAAACCGGGCATGATCACCGTCGCAATCGCAACGCCAAACACCCCGAGTGGCAGTTCCACTAAACGGTCGGAATAGAACAACCAGCTCACTGCACCATCGCCCAACATGGTGGCAATCACCGAATCCAGCAGCAGGTTCAATTGACTTACGGATACTCCAAACAGCGCCGGTGCCATCAAAACCAGAATGCGTTTTACCCCGGGGTGCGACCAATCCAGCTTGGGCGATGGCAACAAATGAATTTGCTTCAAAAACGGCAGTTGAAACAGCAGCGAAAACACACCCGCCACCACAATACTCCACGCCAATGCATACGCAGGGCTGGAGAAGAAATCCGCCACCAGCAGCGCCGCGGCAATCATAAAAATATTCAGGAAAACCGGAGTGACCGCCGGAATCGCAAAGCGGTCGTAGCTATTTAGAATCGCACCGGCAAAGCCCGTCAGGGAGATCAACATCAAATACGGAAACGTGATGCGCACCAATTCGACCAGCAGCGAAAACTTTTCTGGCTCATCCGCGTAACCGTAACCGAATATATAGGCAAAACCGACTGCGCCGACCAATCCCAACAGGGTGAATAACAGCAGCATCGAGCCGAGACAACCGGCGACTTTATCGACCAACTCTTTTACGGCGGCATGGGAGCCTTTCTCGCGATACTCGGATAGCACCGGAATAAACGCTTGGGAAAAAGCACCTTCGGCAAACAAACGGCGGAAAAAATTGGGAATTTTCTGCGCGATGGCAAAGGCGTCCATCGCCCCGCCCGCACCCAGCACATTCGCCAACACAATGTCGCGCACCAATCCCAGCACACGCGACACCATGGTCATCGAGCCGGTCAGCAAACTGGAACGCAACAAGCTGCGCGGTTTGGCTGTGACGGTCGAAGGCGGCTGGTCTTTGGGAGATGGGGTTGGCGACTCGGAATCAGACACGAAACAATCCTGTGCGGATGAAAAGATGCCGCATTATCCACGGCTGATATACTCGGGGACAACACCCGTATCGCACTCAAGGAGAAAGTCATGGTTAAAGTATCACTTGGACTCGCCGGTTTTATCATCGGCGGCCTCTCGCTTATCGCCTGCGAATAAGAATGAAAGCTTTTGGGAACACCGGGGCGAAGCGCGCGTGACATGGGGTAACAGCGCCCCCGAATTCACCTGCACCAAAATCCAATAAAAAATCTGTTTGACATTCAACGCACCAAACAATACTGTATATAAAAACAGTAACAACACTTTCGAGGGTTTACCCATGGCAGTAGTCGCCGTATGGCTATGTGATCGGGATGGCAGCATGTTTGAAGATAGAAAAGTCGCAGAAGAGCACGATAAGTATCTGGAGCTGGCCGCTAATATCACTCAATTAATTGAAGACAATATTCCCGGCATCGATGAACAGCACAGCGAAGCCATCGGTATTTTGTTAGCCCAACGCCGTGAGTTATTGGCCAAAGCCTGCAAGGGCAAACCCGATGAATTATTACAGCCTTTTACTTATGAAAAGCCTGTAACCCTGAACAGCAAAACCACCCCCGCCAAGGACTAGGAACACCAGGCAGAGGTAGTTGCTGCAAGTACCGGTTCGCCCACATAGCCGGTACAGCCAATCGCTGCCCACACAGCAATTGGCAACAAACACCTGAATTCACCTGAGGCAGCTTCGGCAACCGCAGTACCTTCAGTGGTTTGTAACGTGTAACAGTGAGCTTTTTGGATATGAAGTGACTTCTCCCCAGCGGTGACTTCACTATCCAATTGGCTCACTTGCTTCCAATGACCCGTGCAGGCAGGTCGTTCAGCCACACCTGTTCTGTAATGGGCCGCTTTTGCCACCGCACCTTTCTTTTGGCGACCGCCTTTTGGTGGCTGTCGTTAGGGAAACCTCAACGGGTGTGGTGGTTTTTTATCGTCTTCCGATATTAAAAAGCCCATGCAATTGCACCAAACTCAACTAAAGTAATGGGATTGTATACTAGTGTAGGACAATCCAAATGACCCGATACAACCACGCCTATTCAAGCCATATCTGCATGTTCATCCTAATGGCCTGTGCGCTTGCCTTATCGCTACCGATTCAGGCAAAGCCTGTACGCACAGTGCAAGGCAATAACAGTATCGAAATTTATGCTAAAGGCCTGCTGCAACTTGCGCTCAGCAAAGTGTCGGGAAAATATGCCGTGCAGGAGACCATCCCCAACACTAGCGAAGAGCGCATGGTCAGCATGTTGATCGACAACCAACTGGATGTAGTCTGGTACGCCACGACGAATGATCTGGAGGAGCGCCTGCAGCCCATCCGAATCTGTATTTATCGTGGCCTGTTGGGTTATCGCGTCTTAATGATCAAAAAAGGCACCCAAGCCAAATTCAACGGGATTCAAAATCGGGAGGATTTAAAACGCGTGTCGCTCGGTCAGGGGCGCTTTTGGGCAGACACCAACGTGCTCGTCGCCAACAATCTGAATGTGGTGAAAGTACTGAAATACGAAGGGCTTTTTTACATGCTCGACGGCGACCGTTTTGATGCATTCCCACGCGGCGCGCACGAACCCTGGGCGGAAATACAACGCTACCCCAAACTGGCGTTGGATGTTGAGCAAAACCTGCTGCTGTCCTATACCAACCCATTCTATTTTTTTGTAAATAAATCCAATACCCAATTAGCGGCAGATATTGAGCGCGGCCTGCGCATAGCCATTGAAGATGGCAGTTTCAGCGATTACTTTTTTAATGACCCAACAGTGAAAGACGCGATTGAGAAAACCAACCTGAAAAGCCGCACACTGATTCAATTACAAAACCCCGGGCTCCCACCCAAGACGCCGGTGAATGATAAATCCCTTTGGTTTGACCCCTACTCATCCGACGAGTGACGCAACTACTTTTCCAATAGCCCTCTGATAAAAAGCCGGCAACATGCCGGCTTTTTATTAACATTCAATACCCAATTCGCGCAAAATGTCATCGCGCAATTTTTGTAGTGCGGGATCTGATAATTTTCGTGGATGCTCAAACGGCACTTCAAAAATTGTTTGGATAGTTGCTGGACGATTAGAAAGCACAACAACACGATTCGCAAGATGTACAGCCTCTTCAACATCGTGAGTAATCAAAATAACTGTGTGGCGCTCTTCCTCAAGAATGCGCAATAACTCCGTTCGAATACGCAAACTCATTAACGCATCGAGCGCAGAAAACGGCTCATCCATATACAGAATTTCCGGCTTAACGGCGAGTGCGCGCGCAATTTCCGCGCGTTTCAACATACCACCCGACAACTCGCGCGGATAATGTTGCTCAAAACCTTTCAAGCCCACTAAATCCGCATAATGATCGGCAACGGCTGCTTTATCGCTGTGTTCGTCACTTAAACCAAACATCAAGTTTTGTTGTACGGTTAACCAAGGGAAAACCGACCCATATTGGGAAATTAAAATGCCATTGGAGTTGGGGCCTTTGCGCACCACACCGTCAATCGCAATGCTGCCCTCATCGGGCAACATAAATCCGGCAATCATGTTCATCAATGTGGATTTGCCACAACCGGACGGTCCTACAATCGCAATAAATTCGCCATCCGCAATCGTCAGATCAATACCATCGATGACAGTTTTTGTTTCATTGCCAGATGAAAAACATTTTTTAATATTTTTGATAACAATCTTATCGGTCATAACGCCACCTTACTGATTTGTGCCCTTCCATTAGTCTCATCAACCCGTCCAACAAAAGTCCGATGACGCCAATAATAATCATGCCCGCAATTACCAAGTCATAACGATTACCAGCATTGCGTGAATCCATAATCATGTAACCAAGACCAGAGCGCAACGCAATCATTTCCGCTGCAACCACGACCAGCCAAGCGACACCCAGCGAAATGCGCATACCCACGATCAGATCTGGCAATACAGCAGGAATTACCACTTGCCGATAGAGTTTGTAACGCGACACCCCAAAATTTTCGGCGGCATTTAAATAGCGCGGCTCAATGGTGTGCACCCCCGCGGCCGTCTGAACAATCAGCGGGAATACTGCTGCAATAAAAATCAAAAATATCGGCGAAGCATTACCCACACCGAACCAAAGAATGGCCAACGGAATCCAGGCAATAGGGGAGATGGGGCGCATAATTTGAAAAACTGGATTCAATGTAGCGTAAGCGCTATCAACACGCCCCATCCATAATCCCAATGGGATCGCCGTAACGACGGCCAGTAAAAAACCGGTACCAACACGCATCAGTGATGAGCTGATATGCTCCCATAAGGTTCCATCTTCAATTAATTCCAGCGTTCCGGTTACCACCTGCAATGGTGTCGGAAAAATCACACTGCCGGTTTTGACAACCACTATCCACCAGACTGCAATTAGCGTTGTAATCAACACTACTGGCGGGATTATTTTCTCAATTTTTATCACAGCAACTACCCTTTTATTATGTAAATTTTTACAACGATTACCGCAGCAAATTTTTCATCCGCCACCGCAAACGATTCCACCCTGGTGTGGGCTCTGGATCCACCACTACCCGCATTTGCCCGCTCGCGTGGGCGGTACAGGCAAAATCATATTCAGAGGCTAATTCAAATGGCAGCTTGAAACTTTGCCCCGGCATAATCAATGTCGGCCCAAACATTTGGGGCACATCATCCAGATTGCGCAATACCAAAAAGTCGCGCACTCCCAGCGCCAAATAAATCTGGTCGGGCAAAATACTAACCGGATTACCTGCCATACGCTGTGCCCATGTCCCCTTGGGAATCTCAAAAATTTCTTCGCGGGAATCGTAGCGAACCGGAAAAAAAGCACACAGTAAAACTGTGATGAGAATACCGGCAGCTAATATCAACAACCGCACATACACACGTGCCAGCCTCATAATGCCGCCTGTTGGTTTTTATCTTGCAGTAATAATTTGATGTCATGCGCTATGTCATCTGCACTTTTTCCAAACGGCACCAGCGCGCGCAATAAACCCTCGCGGTCGATCAAATAAAGATAGGAGGAATGGTGCACTTCATAAGTCCCGCCATTTTTGTGCACTTCTTTTTTTGCGATGATGCCGTAAGCTTGGCGCACTGCCGCCAGCTCATCAACCGAACCGGTAACACCAATAAAATTCGGATTAAAGTTGGCGAGATATTCGCGCAAGCGGTCCGCAGTATCGCGTTCAGGATCGACGGTGACATACACCACTTGCACCTGATCAGCGAGGGCACCCAGATGCTTCGCAGTTTGCGCAAGGTTGGCGAGCGTCATAGGACAAACATTAGGGCAATAGCTGAAGCCAAAACCCAATACGACTAGCTTGCCTCGCTGTTCGCTTAGCGTGAATACATTATCGCGGGAGCTAGCCAGAGAAAAATCCGGAGCCATGCGCGGTGGTTCAAACACACCGGATTTTAATACTGCATTATTTGCAACAGCATTGTTTGCGATTGCAAAACAAAACACACTCATCAGGAGCAAACGAATCATCATCACATCCTGATACTAAACCGTAATAGCAACCGGTTTGGCATTGTTAACGAAGGTTTCATCTACATAGTTTTCAAATGCAACCGGCTTGGTCAAGGTACCCGCCGCGATAGACAATTCCATCAGTTCATTGAACTCATCTTTGATCATGCGCATATCGCCATATGTCACACGATCTTCAGGATTCTCCATCACGAAACGAATAATATTGGGATCTTGATTGAAGAATTGGCGGCCAGCAGCAATCTGAACCGCTTTTTCACGATTCGCCATCCCCTGATCCAACCACGCACCCGCACTCATCACATGGTTAACAAGATCTTGCACTACTTCTGGCTGTGATTGAATCAACTCTTCGCGCACGGTCAAGACGCAGCAGATGTAATTGCGCCACTCGTCGCGCGTCATCCGCAACGGACGCGCATAACCGGCTTTTTGTGCCGCTGCACCAAAGGGTTCGCCGGTACAGTAAGCATCTACAGCATTGGCATAAAGTGCTGCGGGCATATCAGGCGGCGGCATTTCAACGATTTCAATATCAGTGTGAGTCATACCTTCTTGCGCAAGCATCTTGCGCAAGAACAGAAAGTCCACCGCAAAACGGCTCGGGATTGCAATGCGCTTGCCTTTTAACTGACTGAAGCTTTGATAGTTGGAATCCGTGCGCACCATAATCACTGCACCTGACCGGTGTCCTAATGACACCACCTTGAGTGGGATTTGTTTGGTGGTGAGGTCCATCACCAAGGGAGCCAGCATGTATGCCGCTTGGATGCGCCCGGTCATTAGTGATTCCTTGATCTCCGGCCACCCGCTGTATTTACTGTACTGAAAGCCAATCCCCTGGGGATTGGTTTGTACACCAGCCAGTGAATGGGCGGCGCAGGCAACAGGCAATGTCAGGTTACAGGTGACGGGCAAACCACCCACTACCAATAATTTGCTGTCTTCCGCAGGGGAACAGGATGCCAAACCAAAAGGAAGTGAGGCAGCAGCCATTCCCTTTAGCAATTGGCGACGCTGCAGGGAAAAAGCAGCCATAGGGTCATTGGTGTTCATGAAATACCTTTGCGCAGAGTTGTCGCACTAATCAACAAAAAAATTCACGTGAGTATTAAGCATCTACTTTAGGTCGTCCAGAGAATCACCATAGATAAAGCCTATGGTGATTCCGCAAGCGCTGCCGTGTTAATTCCTCACCTGTCCACACCAAAATCGCCCCAATTTGCATAGTCAAAATCTATGGGGTCGTCATTGCAGGCTTTTGGATTCCTCATCTATAACGCCACCCTTAATTCACTCCCAATGATTAACAATAAGACCGAGAACATAATGATTGCTAAACCGCGACTGATAAGCCTGGCCATTTGCACACTGCTTGCTCCTTGGGTATATGCCGAAACAAAAACCAAAAATGACTCCACCACCGAAGAAATGGTCATCACCGGCGTAAAAACCGATACTCCTCTCAGCATAGAGACTGACCCCAAAGCACCGCGCCAACCGCTACCCGCACAGGATGGAGCGGATTATCTTAAAACCATCCCGGGCTTTTCTGTGATCCGCAAAGGCGGTACCAGTGGTGATCCGGTCTTTCGTGGCATGGCAGGATCGCGCCTTTCGCTTTTATTGGATGGCGACCTCGTATTGGGTGGTTGCGGAAGCCGTATGGATCCCCCGACCGCTTATGTATTCCCCGAGACCTATGACCGCATTCGCTTAGTCAAAGGCCCGCAAACGGTTATTCACGGTCCGGGAAATTCCGCTGGTGTCGTATTGTTTGAGCGCGACCGCGAGCGCCTGGCTGAGCCTGGCTGGAAATTCCATAGCAGCTTGTTAGACGGCAGTTTTGGACGGGATGATGAAGTTATTGACCTGCAAGGCGGAACACCGGATTTTTACCTGCGCGGCATGGCCAGCCACTCGCAGCAGGATAATTACGAAGACGGCGACGGCAATGAAGTCCACTCGCAATACGACCGCTGGAACACCAATCTCACGCTGGGCTGGACACCCAGCGATGATGTGATCGTCGAAATCAACGGCAGCCGCAGCGACGCAGAAGCAGCTTATGCCGACAGGAGCATGGACGGCTCAAAATTCGCGCGCGATAACCTCAGCGCAAAACTCATCGTAAAAAATCTGACCCCGGTTTGGAAAAAACTGGAAACACAGATTTACTACAACTATGTCGATCATGTGATGGACAACTACTCCCTGCGCAAGCTGACAGGGATGACCACCATGCAAATGGCTTCCAACCCGGATCGCCAAACAGAAGGCGCGCGCGTATTGGCTACGCTCAACCCAACTTCATCGGCTGAACTAATCCTCGGTGCCGACACCCAAACCAATGACCACACCAACCGCTCCACATCCAACCAGATGATGATGCCCTATCAGGATATGCCGCGGGTTGGTGATGCCTACTTCAAACAGCTAGGCATTTTTGGCGAATGGACGCAAACCCTGAGCGCTCAACAGCGAGTCATTAGCGGACTCCGATTTGACGACTGGAATGCAGAAGACCAGCGCGCTGCTAACCGTATGATTGGCAACGTCCAATACACTAATCCCACTGCAGGTCAGGAGCGCAATGAAAACCTGTCCAGCGGCTTCCTGCGCTACGAAAAAGATATGCGCCCCATCACGCTATATACCGGCATTGGGCACAGCGAGCGCTTCCCGGATTACTGGGAGTTAATCAGCAAGGAATCGTCCGAATCCATCAGCGCATTCAATGCCAAACCAGAAGAAACCACCCAGTTGGACATAGGTGCCATTTACACCACGCATCGCTTGAAAAGCAGTATGTCGATGTTTTACAGCGAAATTGATAATTACCTGTTAATCCAGTCCCGAGTAAACAAACCGGCAGGAACAACAGGCTCAAGGATCGCCACTGTAACTCGCAATGTCGATGCCAGCACTTGGGGATTGGAGGCAGACATCAGCTATGCGATCACCGACAGTTGGCGTACCGAGGCATCATTGGCCAGTACGCGCGGCACCAATGAAACCGACAACACCCACTTATCGCAAATACCACCGCTGGAACTTCGTCTCGGTCTAAATTACACCAACCCCACCTGGTCTGCCGGTGTGTTCTGGCGCGTGGCGGACGACCAAACGCGGGTAGACGTCAACAAAGGCAATATTGCCGGACAAGACATAGGTACCAGCGAAGGTTTCAATGTGCTCTCCTTCAATTCCGGTTGGCGCGCACATAAAAACCTGCTGATTACCAGTGGAATTGATAACCTACTCAATGAAACCTATGCAGAGCACATTAGCAAAGCAGGAGCCATGATTGCCGGTTACGACCAGACTACCCGCATCAATGAACCAGGAAGGACTTACTGGCTAAAGGCACAATTGACCTTTGAATAAAAGGCTCAAAAAAGCGAGCCACAACACAAATTTCTACTGCGTCACCAATCGGTCATCAAACCAGAAAATAACCTTCACAAAACGCGGCTAGGGTGGCAGTGCAATATCCACCCTAGCCCCAAGGAGGTTTCCCCATGCTACGTCAGGTTCATCTCGCCGCCGGCCTATTGGCCTTGCTTGTTGCCATCCCCTTCAGTGCCTGCGCACACAGCAATAAAGCACAACATCATCATTACGACGAAGATAAAAATCCACGTATCCAACTGGGGCCGCGCCCATTCTTTTTAGTGGGTGACATGGACGAAAGTGCGCTGAAAAAGACATTACAAAGCTGCGTGAATAACCCGGTTAAAAAAACCAATTTCTCGATTGGCCATCGCGGTGCACCGCTGCAATTTCCCGAACACACCAAAGAATCTTATGAAGCAGCCGCAAAAATGGGTGCCGGAATTGTAGAGTGCGATGTCACCTTCACCAAAGATAAACAACTGGTGTGCCGCCACTCGCAATGCGATCTTCACACCACCACCAATATCCTCGCCACGCCACTCGCGAACAAATGTAGCCAGAATTTTTCGCCGTTTGATCCTGTCAGTGGCAAAGCAGCGAGCGCCAATTGTTGCACCAGCGATATCACCCTCGCCGAATTTAAAACCCTGCAAGGCAAAATGGATGCATTCAACCCCAAAGCCATTAGCGTCGATGAATATTTAAAAGGCACTGCCAATTGGCGCACCGACTTGTATGCCAATAGAGGCACACTGCTGACACACGCCGAGAGCATCCAGCTGTTCAAAAAGCTCGGGGTAAAAATGACGCCCGAATTAAAATCGGCCAGCGTATCCATGCCCTTTGAAGGCACCTACACCCAGGCGATGTATGCACAGCAAATGATTAACGAATACAAAGCCGCCGGTGTAAAACCGCGCGATGTCTGGCCGCAATCATTTGATATACAGGATGTTCGTTACTGGATTAAAAACGAGCCGGAATTTGGCAAGCAAGCCGTGTATCTGGATGATGCCGATACTATCGCCGATGTGCCTACCGCGGCCGATTTACAACTCTACGCCGATGAGGGCTTCAATATAGTCGCTCCACCCATTTGGGTTTTGCTCGCGCTCGACAACAACAATAAAATCATTCCATCAGAATATGCGCGCAATGCAAAAAAAGCCGGATTAAAAATCATCACCTGGTCATTTGAACGCTCAGGCCCATTAAAAAATGGCGGTGGTTGGTATTACCAAACCATCAATCCGGCAATTAACAATGATGGCGACATGATGAATGCCTTACACGTACTGGCAAAAGATGTCGGCGTGATCGGAATTTTCTCTGACTGGCCCGCCAGCGTGAGTTATTACGCGAGCTGTATGGATTTGAAATAACAACACACAGTGAACAATAAAAATCCCGGTCAGGGCAATGGCCGGGATTTTTTATGTTACTCAAATGATCTGCATCGCCACTGCAACGTAATACTTTGCATTTGCAGGTGACGTTATGCAAACAAATATCGCTTTTTCCGCTGCCGACATCTCGCGCATTATTGAGATGGCGTGGGAAGATCGCACCCCGTTTGAAGCAATAGAAACGCTGATACACACTCTTGCCCGGTTAGTCCTGCAGCAAAGTCTCCAGACAATGCTCCTGAATGCCATAAAAATCTTTGATGGCAGCAATCTGTTGCAAAATATCGGAATTATCGCGCGGGGTTTTATGTAATGCAGAGCTGCGTTTTTGCGCAAGGATCATTTTATTTTTGCTGGTATGTTCGAGCGAAATAAATTCAAACACTTTGGTGTCGTAACCATGCGCTTCCAGTAATAGCGCACGCAGGCCATCGGTAATCATTTCAGCTTCTTGCCCCAAATGAATTCCGTGTTGCAAAACCGGTGCAAGCAGCAATGGGCTTTTCATTTGCGGGCGAATCTGTTTATGGCAACAGGGCGAACACATAATAATCTCTGCACCGGTGCGAATACCCATATTGAGCGCGTAGTCAGTCGCGGTATCGCACGCATGCAAAGCGATCATAATATTGATATTTTGCGCCGAAAAATGTTGCACATCACCCTGCTCAAATTTAATGCCCGCAAGCGATAACCGCTGCGCCGTCTGGTTACATAAATCGACCAGATTCTGGCGCAACTCAACACCCGTCACTTGCGTTTTTACTTGCACATTCGCCGTCAAATAATCATGCACAGCGAACGTTAAATAAGCTTTGCCGGAGCCGAAATCGGCGATATGCAACTCTTCACGTTTATCCAAACCGGTTTGCTGGATCGCAAGCGACAACACCTCAATAAATTTATTGATCTGCTTCCACTTGCGCGACATTGCCGGAATGACCTGACCCTGGGCATCCGTAATCCCCAGCTCGCGCAAATAAGGGCGGCTCTGATCCACATAGCGCAGCTTGGTGCGATTGTGTGCTAATTCCGGCTGCACTTTTTTACCATCACTTGCCGCAGAATCGTCAACCGGCGCTGAATTTTTGTTGCGATTTCTATTGATCAGCACTTTGCCCTTTTTGCTAAAACTCAACTGTATTTCCCACTCATCGGTGATCATATGCGCATTATGGAAAGCGCTACCCAACCACTGCTGCAATTGCGCAATCGCCTCGTTAAGCGTGAAATTTTTGGTCACATGGTTGGTGCGATATTCATAGAGAAACGACAGCAACTTTTGCTCTTTAATCTGCACCGGGCGGATGGTAATGCGGTTTAAATCGGCCTCGTCGCCTTTGTATTTGGACAGCACCAATCGCTGCAAGTGGCCGCCCTCAAACGCCTGTACACAGTCATTGAAAAAATTAGCCAATTCGGCAGCGGGCTTATCCGTCATGCAACATCTCTCTCTATAACCAACCGATTGATTATCCGGAACACCGGATCACAAGGTGCCTATATTACCCCTTTGACACACTCTCCACCCCATCGCCAGAGCGCACACCGCCCGCCAATGACCGATGTGGGCACTTTTAGCGCAACCCACTGATCGCAATTCACCCAAATTTAACTTGACCTACATCAAACAATTCTGTAATTTCAGTAATTACTGAAAATTGAGAAATGACAACATGCCAGAAAACCTCACACCGATGATCCAATCCTGCATCCTTCACTTTGGTGAGATGGGCAGCCGCTGGGGCATCAACCGCACCGTTGGGCAAATGTATGCGCTCCTGGTGCTGAACAAAGAGCCCTTATGTGCAGACGACATCACCGAAGCGCTCGGCATTTCGCGCTCCAACGTCAGCATGGGGCTCAAAGAGTTGATGTCATGGGAATTGGTCAAACTGCAGCACCGCCCGGGTGAGCGCAAAGAGTTTTACTCTGCGCCGGGCGATGTGTGGGATATCGCCAAAACCTTGATTGAACAACGTCGCAAGCGCGAGATAGATCCAACACTGTCCACCCTGCGCAATTTATTAATTGAAACACCGGCAAACGATGCAGAAATTTACGCGCAACAACGTATGCGCGAAATGCATGAGCTGATTGAAATGCTCACGCTCTGGACACAGGAAATCCAACGGCTGGATTCTGCGCAACTGGGCAAGTTGCTCAAGCTCGGCAACAGCATTGGCAAAGTATTGGATATGAAAGATCGCCTGCTCGGCGGTAAAAAAGAATCTGCGAAATAAATTTTATCGAGGTAAATCATGCTCGACCCCAGCGCTCTAGACACACTCCTCCTATCCCGCATTCAGTTTGCCGCCAACATTTCATTCCACATTTTATTTCCTTCCATCTCTATCGCCCTCTGTTGGTTCCTGGTGTATTTCAAAATACGCTACAACGGTGAAGGCGATGATGTCTGGATGCGTGCGTATCGATTTTGGGTAAAAGTATTTGCACTGACCTTTGCACTCGGCGTGGTGAGCGGCATCACCATGAGTTTCCAATTCGGCACCAACTGGCCAGGCTATATGGAAACAGTCGGCAATATTGCAGGCCCCCTACTCGGATACGAAGTACTCACAGCATTTTTTCTGGAAGCCACATTTTTAGGCATCATGTTGTTCGGTACAAACAAAGTATCCAACCGCATGCACACCATTGCGACATTGCTGGTCGCCTTCGGCACCACCATGTCCGCTTTTTGGATTATTGCACTCAATAGTTGGATGCAAACACCAACCGGTTTTGAAATGCGCGATGGCAAAGCTTATCCGCTCGATTGGCTGGCGATTATTTTTAATCCGTCCATGCCCTATCGCCTTGCGCACATGTTAATTGCATCGGGTTTGACCGCCGCATTTTTAATTGCGGGTTTATCTGCGTACCGTATTTTAAAAGGCGACCACAAACCTGCACCGCGGCTTGCGTTAAAAACCGCTGTCATCGCCGCTGCGATTTTAATTCCCATACAAATTTTTTTAGGCGACCTGCACGGACTTAATTCCCTGAAATACCAACCGGCAAAAATCGCTGCGGTAGAAGCGGTATGGCACACCGAAAAAGGCGCGCCCCTGGTGTTGTTTGCCATTCCCGATAAAGAAACCCAAAGCAACCAATACGCAATTGAAATTCCCAAATTGGCCAGCTTGATATTAACGCACGAAGTCGATGGCGAAATAAAAGGCCTCAACGAATTCCCCAACGCACATCCGCCTGTCGCGCCCATGTTTTATGGTTTCCGCATTATGGTGGGAGTGGGCATGTTGATGCTGTTGGCATCCTGGTGGGGTTGCTGGAGCTATTGGCGCAAAAAAGAAATATCGCCACTGCAATTAAAAATATTTGTTGCGATGACCTTCTCCGGCTGGATCGCCACGCTTGCAGGCTGGTATGTCACAGAAATTGGCCGTCAACCCTGGTTAGTCACCGGAGTGCTTGCAACTGCCGATGCCGTTACCAAAACACCTGCATCAAACGTAGATACATCACTCGCAATTTATCTCACACTGTATGTCGTCCTGCTGATCGCATACATCCGCACATTATTTTTAATGGCGAAAAAATCCGTACTGGTTGATCGCCCGGAAGAAGTGCAAACCCTGCAAGAACAATTGATCGAGAAAAATTTACCGGGAGTACAACATGACTGATATCAGCACATTATCCGGTGAGGCGTTTTGGCTGCCGATTATTTTTATCGGCTTGATGGGGCTCGCCTTTTTTGTTTACGCGATTCTCGACGGTTACGATCTAGGTGTAGGTATTTTGTTACCCAATGATTCCGAAGCACAGCGCGATGCAATGATCGCCAGTATCGGCCCGTTTTGGGATGCAAATGAAACCTGGCTGGTACTTGGCATCGGCATTCTGCTAATTGCCTTTCCGCTCGCGCACAGTCAAATACTGTTTCATTTATACATTCCCATCACCATCATGCTTGCAGGTTTGATATTGCGCGGAGTTGCATTTGACTTCCGTGCAAAATCGCCAGAAGACCACAAAAAATTATGGGACATGACCTTCAAAGCAGGCTCACTGCTGGCGACCTTATCGCAAGGTTTTATGCTCGGCCTCTATGTAATGGAGTTTGAACAAACACTCATCGCCTATGCATTCGCTGCTCTTAGCGCAATTTGTGTCACCGCAGGCTATACCTTTATCGGTGCCGCATGGTTGGTATTAAAAACCGAAGGAGAACTGCAAAAACGCGCCGCATGGTGGGCACGTTTATGTTGTTGGCTGATGGGGTTGGGCTTGGTTGCCGTATCGATCGTCAATCCACTCGTCAGTGACTTGATTTTCAACAAATGGTTCGGCAATCCATTGGTCATGATTTTGTGGGTGATCCCATTCTTCTGCTTTGTTTTGCTCTTCGCAGTGGATCGCTATTTGAAACACTTCCCCTACGCGAACGATATGGGCTGCTGGATTCCTTTTGCCTGCGCCACCATGATTTTCCTGTTGAGTTTTATCGGGCTGGCCTACAGTTTTTATCCCTATGTAGTCCCCAACCAACTCGACATATGGGAAGCGGCAAGCGCACCGGAATCGTTAAAATTTATCTTGGTAGGCGCAGTCATCGTATTACCAACCATCATCCTCTACACAATATTTTCTTATCGGGTATTTAGAGGAAAGGCAACGCAATTGAAATATTACTGAGTGCGGTGTTTTTTACGCAGCAAGACAGGGAAGTTCAACAATCATATCTACATAGTTTTATTTTTTGGTTTTGCCATGAACACAAATGGCAAAGCCAAAGGGCCAAATAAAGCGCCCATTACAACCCAAAATGGAACAGCCGCATTGCGCTTTTTAGCAACTGAATAGCAAATTATCGCGCAGATAATTGGTATTAATATAAAAACAATAATTGCCCCCATAAAAACCCCCACAATTAAGATTTATGCCCAGACTCAAAGCATTTCCATTTTGGTCATTACCACAGCCGCTTGTATACGCTAAAGCCACCTGCGCACCTTGAGCATATATTGCTGATATTGATTGCCAAATTTTGTGAGCATGGCCTGCTCTTCTGGCAATATTTGAAACTTGGTGATATAGACAACAAAAAAACACACACCAATTACTAAGAGCGGCGATTTCAAATAGAGTACAAATGAAAAGAGAATAAATGCAAAGCCTACATACATTGGATTACGAGAGACACCAAACACACCCGATGTAACGAGAGTTGTTGCTTTTTCAATGTTTAATGGATCTACAGTTGTATGCACACGCCGAAATTCGTAAACACCAAGCAGACAAAAAATTACCCCGGACAGAAACGCAACGATAGAGGCTATTAGATTGGCTGGGTGATCAATGTCTAAAACGGGCGATATTGGCTCAACCAGATACATTACTACAGCGATTAAAAACACTACTAGAATTGGAGGAGCTCGCATTCTCATTAGGATATTTCCTCACGATTACTGGCGAATAACGCCGCGTTCACCGGCCTGTCCGGTGCAATGCTTGTTAGCATCATAGACAACAGCTTGCGTTCAAGGGAAACGGAGCACCCAAAAATACTCATGAAAGCACAATAGGCACCCTATGATACCCTCCTAGAGGTGCAACTTCTCGTTCTACTTTTTGATTGGTGGCTAGTTTAATTGTTTGCACTGATGATAATAATGCTTGCAGCATAATTCTTAGCTCCCATGTTGCTAAAAGACGACCTGGGCAAACATGTTTCCCTATCCCGTAAACAAGATTATTCTTTCTATTTTTTTCGGGGCTAAACTTATTTTTTTCGAATACAGACTCATCCCGATTAGCAGAGGTCCAGTTTAACTTTACTGTGGCTCCACTGGGGATGGTGATTCCGGCAATATGTACAGGGCAGACTGTAACTCTTCGATTTGAAACAAACGGATCATCAATGCGTAACGCCTCGTCGATAAATGCTTCTACTTCGCTGTCACTTGCCATTTTCAACTGCTCAATGAGATATGGCTTCAGTGCTATTTGATGCACAATAACACCAACACATAACGCTATAGATCCAAGGTCTCCACCCGTCCAGTTACGTAAAATAGAAATCAATTCCTCTTCTGTTAGTCGACGCCCCAAGCTATTGTCATTGCATAGTTGAGTCGTTACGCTATTGTTCTCCATCGTTTTATTCATCCGTATCGGCTGAATAATAGCTCTGATTAATTCATCGAATTGATATGCTACTTCTGCCATTTGTTTATGATTTTTTGAACGGGTAGCTGCATGATTATCGGCCATCCACTGCAACAAATGCGACTCCATCTCCCTTGGCCAACCTAGCCATACGCATTGGGCTCGTACGGCAAAAATAGCACCAATATCGCTTACCGCATCCAAGACCTCACCTTTTTTTAATTCTGATATTAGTTGAGCAGCCACATGTTGAAAGCTAGAAACGTAGGGTAGCAAGGCTTCTTTAGTTAAATACTTGTCAATAATTTTCCGGTAGTGCGAATGTTCATCGCCGTCCAAACCATTAGGAATCTGCAAATAACGAGACACTGCATTGGAAAAACGAACATGATCTACAGCTGCGGCCACAACATCCGCGTGTTTAAGCAATACCCATTCATCTAAAGTGTTTTTCACAATGGAATGTGTGTGTCGTAATTCATCTGTATATTCCCGCAGATCTCTGCCTTCAGGGGATATATCATCTGGAATGTGATCTGTCATGTACTTTCCTATACGCTCAAAACGGCTGATTTTTCGATAATGGATGCTAACGAAGCCGTAGAAAAACCCA
>DLHT01000015.1:2131-232909 GCA_002483365.1 Cellvibrio sp. UBA7661 | reverse complement strand
ACTAAAAAAATTGGGCATCAACATAACCATGCTTAGCGGTGACAAAAGTTCTGTGGTGCAATTTGTCGCACAAAAATTAGGCATCATTAATGCCTTTGGTGATTTGCTGCCAGAAGATAAAGTTAATAAAGTAAAAGAAATCAAAGCGCGCAATGAAACCGTTGCGTTCGTAGGTGATGGTGTTAATGATGCACCGGTCGTTGCCCTGAGCGATGTCGGTATCGCGATGGGTGGCCTTGGCAGCGATGCAACAATCGAAACAGCCGATGTTGTTATTCAAGATGATAAACCCAGCAAAATTCCCACTGCCATCGCCATCGGTAAACAAACCAAACGCATTGTGTGGCAAAACATTTCCCTCGCGTTCGGTGTAAAAGCCATCGTATTAATACTGGGGGCTGGAGGCTTAGCCACAATGTGGGAAGCGGTCTTTGCGGACGTAGGGGTGGCGCTACTTGCGATATTGAACGCGGTGCGAATACAGAGGATGAAGTTTTAAAAATAGCGAGTGGTGCATCGTACTAAACGTTGTGACCGAATCCTCACTAAAACGCTGGAATTGATTACCCTGTGTTATTTAATCCACGCACATTTGACACATGGAAATAAACGATGCAACACATTCGTGAAAAACTGGAAAATCAGCAGGTCACAATTTACTTTGTTGCGATCATCGTTGCCGCAGTAATTGCATTAATGGTGCCGGGCATGAGCGTGCTGGAGCGCGCAATCAATCCCGCTCTTGCGTTAATGTTATTTGTCACTTTTCTTCAGGTGCCTGTGGCCGATTTAGGTCGCGCCTTCACTCGAATTCGCTTCCTGAGCGCATTGCTGATCACTAATTTTATTACTGTTCCATTACTCGTTGCGTGCTTAATCCAGTTTTTACCCGATGACCCTATGATTAGATTGGGTGTCCTGTTTGTATTGCTCACTCCCTGCATCGACTACGTTGTCACCTTCTCACATTTGGGGCGTGCTGACGCCCGGTTATTGTTGGCAGCAACTCCGGCACTACTCATTGCTCAAATGCTTTTATTGCCCGCTTATCTCAAGATATTTTTGGGAGAGGCTGCGGCAAATCTCGTGCAAATCGGCCCATTTGTGCACGCTTTCATCTGGTTAATTGCAGTTCCACTCGCATTAGCAGCGCTAGTGCAATTATGGGCCGCACGAAACCCTGTTGGAGAAGGCGTTTCCAATGCACTCGGCTTACTACCCGTGCCAGCAACCGCGCTGGTGTTATTTATTGTTATCGCGGCCTTAATACCTCAACTTGAAACCGCTATCGGTGCAACATTAAAAGTTATACCTGTGTACGTAGCATTCGCGGTAATTGCTCCGCTACTCGGATGGATTGTTGCTCGCCTGTTGCGACTTGAAGCAGCTGCTGGCAGAGCTGTCGCATTCAGCGCGGGTACGCGTAATTCACTGGTCATATTGCCGTTGGCGTTGGCCGTACCGGGCGCTATTCCCGTATTGCCCGCCATTATCGTGACACAAACAATGGTGGAACTTTTAAGCGAGTTAATTTATATCCATCTAATCCCCAAACTTGGAGTCAACAATAAAAGTGAATAATCAAAAGAGTCTTCTTAAACGCATCGCTAGTATTGGCGCAATATGGTTTCTGTTTACAGGCTCCGCGTTTGCGCAAACTGCCACGTCGGGAGATGTAAAACAGCTATGGCAACTGCTTGATTATGTCGCGGTCGATTACAGTGGAGCTGTCGCCGAGGGGGCCATCATTAGCGAGGCGGAATACGCTGAGATGCTGGATTTCACGGAGAATGCAGGCACGTTATTACAATCTCTTCCCGAGCATGAATCCAAACCAATTATTGCCGAAAAGATTGCCGAGTTGCGCGCAGCTGTCCTGCGTAAAGAGGCAAGCATCGAAGTTTCCCGGCTTGCACATCAGGCAAATGCATCCCTGATAACTGCTTACCCGTTTCCCGTAGCTCCAGAAACTATTCCCAACCTTGCTCGCGGACAGACTCTTTATGCAGCGCAATGTGCTACATGCCATGGCGCGAACGGCAACGGTGATGGCCCGCTCGCTGAAGACCTAGAACCCAAACCGATTGCATTTACGGATGTAGAACGTGCACGCACGCGAAGCTTGATGGCTTTATATCAGGTGATTTCCCAAGGCGTGGAAGGTACATCAATGGTAAGTTTTAAAGCTCTACCTGAAGAAGATCGATGGGCGCTCGCATTTTATATCGGTACGCTTTCCTTCAATGAATCCATGCGCGAACAAGGTAAGCAGCTTTGGAACGATGATGGACAGATAAAGGGCCGCCTTGCGGATCTGACCATGCTGACTACAGTTACCGAAGTGGCACTGGCCGAAACAATCCCAGAAAATAAGGCTCGCTCTGTCACTGCCTACTTACGAAGTCACCCAAATGTTGTAGAAACAAATAAACCTGTTGGTTTGGCGTTATCCCGATTACGTCTTGCGGAAAGCCTGACTGCCGCGCGAGCCGGAGACCGGAATCTCGCGACACGTTTGAGCCTGTCTGCATACCTGGATGGATTCGAGCCGCTTGAGCCGATAGTAAATACCCGCAACGGATCTTTGTTGATTGCCGTGGAAACCGCGATGCTCACCTATCGCTCGGCAGTCGCAAAAGGAACCATTGAGCAAGCGGAGGCTGCGGCAGCTCAATTGGAACAACTTTTTGTGCAAGTTGATGAGCTGATGCAAGAAGCTAAAGCTGATCCTACAACAACGTTTGTTGGGGCGCTGACGATTCTTTTACGCGAAGGTATCGAAGCGTTGCTGATTGTTATCGGCATGATTACATTCTTGAAAAAGACGGACAGACCTGAAGTGCTCCGCCATGTCCACAGAGGATGGATAAGCGCTTTGCTTGCTGGCGTGCTGACGTGGGTCGTGGCAACTTATCTCATCGGCATTAGCGGTGCTAACCGTGAGGTGACTGAGGGGCTTGGATCTGTACTCGCAGCAGTCGTTCTGCTTAGCGTTGGGCTGTGGATGCACCAGAAAAGTAGCGCTGGCAAATGGCAAGATTATTTGAAAGAAAAATTATCTCTAGCAGTGTCGCAACGTTCGGCGTGGGCATTGTTTGCGCTGGCTTTTATCGCGGTGTATCGAGAGGTTTTTGAAACTGTTTTGTTTTATTCCGCACTGGCAGCGGATGGTAATAGCGGCGCATTGATAGCAGGTTTTTTCACAGCCTTATTATTATTGGTAGTAATTGCGTGGGTATTGCTGCGCACAAGTGCGCGTATGCCGCTGGGGACATTCTTCTCTGTCACATCCATATTAGTGGTAGTGCTTGCAGTAGTGTTAATTGGCAAGGGCGTGTCAGCTTTGCAAGAGGCCGGATGGATAGGCGTGACTCTCATTAACATCCCGCGCGTGGAATGGCTCGGACTTTATCCAACACTAGAGACATTTATCCCGCAAATAATCGTAGCCTTTGTCGCAGCAGGTGGCTTCGGTTGGAGCTCGTTTAAAACTCGTAACAAAACGATCAAAAATTAAAAATAATTAATTTAATCTGGGAATGGGATTGCGCTTTCTGCCAGTCTTTATAGGCTATGTGATCCCCACCGCAGATAAAAAGCAAATACATGCTGCAACACACCAAATTAGGGGGATTAGAACCAATACGTAGCAACATTAAAAAGAATTAATAGAATATTGGATAGCACAGCTCGACCTAAAGGTATAGGAGGAATATTACATTCTATCCTTATCGAAAAGATCATAGTTTGATGTCAATTAGCAGTGAATAAAATACCATGTTTCATTTGAACCAAGGACCGCTTTGGGCACAATTAAGACCTTCGCCGAGTTAAGCCTATAGATGCTATGGCGTCAATTACGCTTTATAACAAACCAAGCTTTTGCCACTAATTATTCCAGTTTCAGAGCCAGGCAAACCGTTCTAAAAAAGTTGAAGTCACTTACGGTTGTATATGCTTCAGTGCTATACCGGACTGTGCCAGTAAGTTGGTACTAAACCATAGTGGAAATTATCTATTTTTCTCAAATAAGTTGGTTGTAATGATCGGAGGAATTAATTGGATTAATCAGTCGGGCAGTATTAATATAAAAAAATATTTATTTTCGATTTTGGTTGTTAATCCAGGCTAAATCTATACGATTTGCCTGCTTTTTTAACCATCGATACTTTTACTCTACCGTCAAAGTTAATGCCAGCAAACTATCTTAGTTAACAATAGGTTACCCTCTTGAAACTAGGGAGACACTTTTATTAACTCCCCATTTTCTACGGGCCGGATCGTTTCAATTTTGGGGGAATCTTATAGTGCGGTATGCCGACTTAACCTACGAGCATTTTGTTGTATCCATAGAGTGGGTTGCGAAGATGAGCCAACCCTCAATGTGGAATCTTACTGATTCGGAGGTTACAACCTTGCTGGGATTAGGCAATGTGGAAACCTACATGGAACTTCAATTGAGAGCGACAAACAAGCAACTTTTCAGTCTGCCAAACGAAGTGGTTGAGCGAATTAGTCTATTGTTAAGTATTTGGAAAGATTTACAGTTATTAGCTCCTTGCGACAGACAGGATTTAGCATGCGATTTTTTTAGTAAACCTAATTCATCTCCAATGTTTAGTGGAAAATCTATAAAAAAGTATTTACTGGATATCAACCACATTGATGCATTTTACGCTGTTAAGCGCTACTTAATAGCATCTGGTTTTTAGGTGACTAAGCCGTCAATTAGTGCTTAATCTTAAAGTGTGAAAGGCTCCTCGAAAGGTTGTTTTCGTGTTAATGCAATTCCATTAGTCAATGAAAAAATTGCCAATAATATTCCCGATGAAGAACTTGTAGATGCTTGAAAGGTGGTCTGTTTTTACTCAAAAAAGCGAGCAATTAATATGAGTGAGATGAAAATAAAATCTCCTGGTTGGTCCCGCAACTTGCTTGAAGGCCTGCCGTATCTGTCTATTCGTAGAAGTGAAAATCTGCTTTTCGTGGCGGGGATAGTTGGACATTACCCCAACGGAGCGCAAGAGCCAGATTTCGAGCGCCAAGTGGAGTTGGCTTATGAAAATCTCAGGGAGCAATTAGCGGCAGAAAAATGTACATTTAAAGATGTTATTGATATTACTGTTTTTGTTACAGACGCCTTGCGCCAAATGATGATCGCTATGAAGATACAGCAGAAGTTATTTGGCCAACGCGTAGTCCCAAACTGGTCATCGTATAGTGTGTCTTGTATCGAGGGTCTTGGTTTTGATTTTGAGATAAAAGCTATCGCTCGAATTCCAGAGTGATGAGCATAGATTGTTGCTGCTAGCCATGAGGGAATGCTCGGATGTAAGTAGAAGGACAAATCCCCCATCTTTAAGCTACTGGCATTTATCCTTCATTTATCAATAATTTCCTGTAGGTCTGGCGAGTGGGGGTTCATGAAGATTCGCAAACTGCTCACGCAACTCAAGTATGTGTTCCGCCCAGTAGCGTTCGGTATTAAACCAAGGAAACGCCGAGGGGAATGCAGGGTCAGCCCAACGCTTTGCAATCCAAGCTGCGTAATTCATCATGCGAAGTGTTCTGAGGGGCTCTATCAGCACCAGTTCTGAGTCATCAAAGTCATGAAACATCTCGTAGCCTTCTAGCAATGAATCGAGTTGATTGGTTTGATCTTGGCGATCACCACTCAATAGCATCCATAAATCTTGCACAGCAGGTCCCATCCGGCAATCATCAAAGTCAACAAATATGCCTCGATCATCCCGCCAGAGTATGTTTCCTGGATGGCAATCAGCGTGAATTCGAATAGACTTGAATTCGCATTCACTGAATCGTTGATCTATTATTTTAATAATATCTATAGAAAGCGATTCGTAAGCTTGGCGAAGACTTTGTGGAATAAATTCATTGCTAAGCAAAAATTCCCGACTCTCAATACCATAGCTCTGAATATCGAGTTGGGGGCGATGGTTGAATGCCTTTATTGATCCAATCGCGTGTAATCTACCGAGAGAGCGACCAAGTAATTCTATTGTTTCCAAATTATCTAGTTCGGGAGCATGGCCTCCAATTCTAGGGAAAAGCGCGAATGTAAACTCTCCATCTTGATGTGCACTCACTCCGTTTGTTTGTAGCGGTGCAACTATCGGCCACTCGGCTGCTGCGAGTTCGTTACAAAAGTTGTGCTCATCTGTTATCTGATCGAATGACCATCGAGATGGTCTGTAGAATTTTGCAATAATAGGGGCGGAGTCAACAATTCCGATTTGAAATACACGGTTTTCATAAGAATTTAATGCGTTTAACCGACCATCGCATTGATATCCCAAGTTCTCTATTGCGTCGAGTACTCGTTCGGGTGAAAGGGAGCTGTAGGGATGGTCTGACATAAATTGAACTCATTAGTAAGGAATATCTGTGCTGTTCGGATCTACTTGGATATCTGACACTGCGCCAAATTGTGGAACCTCTCCGCCTAGCTTGCGAATTTCTTTTGCCATAGCTGCATTAAGATACAGTAGGGACATATAACGGCTACGGGCAATATCAAGATCGCGTTTGAGTAGTTCTATTTCAGCAGTTTGATTCGGGTTGTTCCGGACGCGTTTCTTTTCTATGGGGCGAGGTTGCTCGCCTGCTGCATCGATCTCTGCAATCAGCCTCTCAAAGCCTGGTCGACTACGAATGGAGCCGCGCTTTCGTCCTGCTTCGAGCGCCACTTGATCTTTGTTTATTGGCGACGATTTGGGGACATTTATAGGGGTGTTTTGCTTAAGGCGTTCAAGCGCAGCAAAATATTCCTTAACCGTATCGCTCATTTTCATACCTCTTCAACCAATGGTTGCAAATAAGTGTGAGTCACGAAGTCAATCTCTTTAGCAATCATTTTGTAGAGGCGGCTCTCGGGCGCAAGAACCTCCATATCAAAGCGAAGGCTTTCAATGTAAGTTTCCAATTTCTCCTGTTTTAAAATTGCGTCCTTGCAACCCTTGGTGCAGGGCAGGATCAGATCGACTGCGAAATGGGGACAACTGGTTTTGAGAACACACCCCCCCACTGGGGTCTCTCTGTAACTGAGTCGTCCTTGCTTCACTGCCTTTTCAGTTAGCTCGCGGCTCTCAAACATCTTAGGCAGAGTATCATTGTCTTTCGCACGTTGAATTTCCATACCGATAGCACCGTTGAGACGGCTTTCGGATTTAATGACCTGCTCGTGAAAGCGTACGCTTGTATTGAAAGCGACCGCATCTCGGAAAGATGTTAAAACGCTGCCGTTATCAATTGGTCTTCCGTTTTCATCAATTAGAAAATTTTGGGCGTAGCTGGAGTTCTCAGAGTAAAGTGCTGTCATCACTTCGGACAAGTGCTTAAACTGCGTTTTGAGTGTTGGCAGAGATACCATGCCCGAGCGACTCGCATAGACTGCCACGGAGCGTCGAAACTGATGTGACGAAAGTGGCCAGATTTTTCCCGCCGCGAAGTTGGTGTCCTCATCCCATGTTCGAAACGCATCAAATGTTTGCAGTTCCTCAAGATCCTCTTCTTCAATCACTAATTCAAGTAATTCGCAGACTTCTCGCCAGGATGATGATTGGAATGGAGCGGTCGCTATCGGTAACTCGTAGTGATGATGAGCGTCGGAATTGTTGATACCGTCTCCGATGAATAAAGGGATGTTGGTTGGCATTGCATCTGTAGCATGATTTCTGCGGAACCATTTGAGGCGAGCAAGTTGTTGCGCGATGCTGACAGCATACAAACCGTCCTCGGACGTCGCCCATACGAGAGGGCGACTGTAGTTCCCACTTTTCGAAAACTTTTGAAGATGGGACACAAGCACAGGCAAATCCCCAAATCCCTTGGCGGTCGAATTGACAATGGGTTCAAAGGGCATCACCTGAACTTCGGATGTTCGCATCCCAGAGTAGGCATGGATAAGAAATATACACAGGATTTGCAAGTGTGTGGTGTGTAAATCAATTGATCTGAAGTGGGTCAGCCCTGCTTGTTCGAAATAAGTGGTTAAGCCAAATTGTTCAAGTGTTTTGGATCTGCTAGTGCAATGTTTTTTTGCTTCGCTCCAATTAGGGAAGGACTTTTCAGGATAGAGTGCCGTGATACGCTTAACATTGTTTCCGTAGTCTGCGGAATTGTTCGCGTACAGTCTTGGATCGACATTCACTGCCTTAAGGAAGTCCTCAAGGCCGAGCAGATAGGGCTCAACGGCAATCAGATGTTTCTTTGAGCCGATTATGATCTCAGTGAAAATGCGCGTGGGTATCAGCGGATACTGTTCACGACAATCTTGTGACGCACGGTAGTGCTTTTGGAGAAGCAATAACACTTCGTACAAATCATCCTCTGGTACGAGTCGAGGTACTTCATAATCGATCGTAGGGGCTTCATTCCAGAAGGCAGAGTCTTTCAGGAGTGCCAACAATATGTAATGAAAGGAAAATCCTTGAGCCGCATGTACTATTGAACTGCGCAATGCCACCTGAAACCGTGCCTCATTTTGAGCTTGAGCGAGCGGTATATTCAACGAATGGGCCATTTTGGCAAGTGCTCGCAAAACACTCATCACTTGATGCAAGTACCTCACTCCTCGCGAGCGTCCCGCATTAGCCGTAGTTTCGAACATGCAAAGAAAGAAGAGCGTCTTTATCTCATGTGTGATGTTGTATGCCAGCTCATCCATTGAGCCACGCGTCTTGGTATCCCACCAAGTATGAAAATTGTAAGTGCTCGTCGCACCGTAAATGCGACAGTCCCACGTAGAATCTCTAAACCGGCTAATCACATTTCCCTTTTTATCGCGAGAAATAACATACTCTGGGTCAACACCGAGTTGTGTTAGTCGCTCGGTCGAGTCAGGAGCGCGGAGTGGATTGAGATGCTCAATCTGAAGTTGAAAAGCCATCTTAGATGCCCTCCATTTCAAGTAAAGCGTTGATCTTGGCGTTCCAGTATAGGTCTCGCTCACCTCCTTCAAACCGGATCAGCGCGTCTTGCATGCGCTCGGAAATTTCTCCGTTCAAGTTTGAAATCTCCTCTGTTATTTGTTGGATGCGGTTAAGGTACGGGGCGAACTTTCGAAAATGATCATCAATATTAATGGAGCTGAGACGACTTTGAATTTCTACCCAAAGTTTGATGGTTAGTAGGCGCACTAGGTCTTCGACATTGGAATGCAGCCCGAAATAAATGCAAAATATGCAGGTAACAGGCGCGCTACAACGCGGCACAATACCAAGCTCCTCATAACCCTCGATCAACTTCGGTTCTGCCTCATGAGCGTCACAAGTACCTGAGTGTATTCGGTCACCACTTTCGATAATTCGCACGGGTCTAATACTCTTATGCCGCAGTTCCGCAGCCTTTGCTTGGGCTTCGAAGTAGTCGCCCATAACTTTTGCAGCTTCTTCGCGATTTTTGAATGCATAGTGCCGTTCAATTGTTTGTGGGGTGGCAGATTGCATCCCCGCAACCAACTGAATATTGCCGCCTGAGTCTTCCAAAAGATTCACAGTTCTGTGCTTGCGCGCAGGCCGCGTCGCAAGCGTGGGAGCGTTTTTAGGCCAAAGTGGCAGCTGAGTAATAGAGGCGCATGATAGTAGTGTGTAAGGGGCGCTGGTATTATTTCTTCCTAATAGAAAGAGCCCCTGTGTGGGGGCCGTTTCCAGCTGCTGAGCCATCCAGGTCCGTAGCCTAAGATATTGTTTCCAAGTAGTTTGCGCGAAACGAATATCAATAAGCTGTTCCTGTTCCTCGTAATTTGCCCTTCCTTTAATGGCTCGGGTTGACGCTAGTCCAAGTGCTCTATCAAGTCTTACGTTTTGGCAGTTAATATTGGCCAGGTGTGTCGTATTACCTCCTGCTTCCGAGAGTAACAGGTAACCAAAATGGCGGGTCGCATGGTTCGCCAGTTCGCGGAGGGCGCCAGAAGAAAAATGGAGATTGTTGTTCCTGATCCTGACGAATGAGGAATCGTGTGGCGGAGTGATCCCGTGCTCTGCCAAAATCGCACGGAATGCTTTGAACTTTCCTTCAAAAACTCCTTCGCGTCGGTAGAAAAAAGGCATCCAACCGTTATTGCCATAATGAGTGTTGCATTCGGCCCATCCACGGGCGTTGTTAGCGTGTTTGTGGTAATAAATCAGATCCTCAAAGCCAAGGTCAGCTAATTCGACCACTACCGGAGGGGTAGTATTATTGAGAACCGCTTGACTAAACGCATTAAAAAAACGGATGTGTAGAGCATAAGCTAAGGAATGGTCGTCGGCAGTTGTAGCCGGTGTAGGTAATTCATTCGCCCCATTTTTCTTTTGAGGGATGCGAATTGCCCAGCTTAGAACCACGTCAGTACTAAGTTCAGATGCTAGTCCACATACAACAGCCATTCCTAATTGCAGTCTTTGTGCTGATGCATAACCAATCGATTGGGGCGTATCACCGACATTAGATAGGCGCAGGCGGTGGCGCAGATGATCTGTATAGTCACGGTAGATTTTGCGAGCTCCCTCAAGGGTATGCAACTCTGCCGAGCGAGCTTCCATGTCTATCCAATTGATTGCACACTCAATAAGGTTAAAATGGGGAATGCCTGAATGTCCCTCTAACAATCCTTTAATAATTGGCTGAATCATTGCGACTCGTTTAACACATAGACTGGACAGTTTGACTTTGTCTCGCTCATTGCGCGATGTAATGGATGGATCAAGAGAGCGGCGCTCTAAATAACAAAGGCGGTAGATCCGTATAAAGCGGCGTGGGCCAGATAAAGCTTCCAAGACTGTCAATTCAGGTTGGAACTCCGGTGCCGTATCATAAGCGTTAATGGGAAATATTTGGAGATCAGGTAAGGTGTAGCTTTCTTCGCTGACTATCAAGGGCGAAACCCCGCGATAGCGCGATTTAATCGGCTGTGATGGTGAGCGATAGCTGTCCTAACCATCTCATTACTTTGATCAAAATTCAGGTAACTTTGGGTTGTATTGAAGCTCGAATGTCCCATGCGCTGTTTAAGCTCCTCGCGGATATCTTTAGCCCCAGAAGCATCGGCATCTCGGACAAAGTTCATACCAAATGTCGCCCGTAAGTCATGGAAACGAAAGAGATTGAAGTCAGGGTGTTTCAAGCGGATATCGCGTATTAGGCGGCTCAAGTAGTTGCGCACTGCATTGCCTTCTTGGAGCGTGAATGACACTCGATCCTTGGCGGAAATTCGCTTGCTGAACTTTCCCTCTTGACGATCAATTATCTCGGAGGTGCTCGTGTAGTATGGTGATCCATTTGATGTGAGAAAGACGTAGTTTTCATCGCTGTCACCATAAAAGCTAAGTGAGCGGCGTTGCTGGTACTCCTCTGATTTCAAGTAGTCATACAGCATGCCAACCAATTCGATAGGAATGTGTAGCCTATATCGCTTCTGGTTTTTGGTGTCTACTCCCGTACCTTGTCCGATGGGCAATAACACTTCTCCGTTCTTCGAGCGCTTCTTTAGAAGATTGTAAATGTCCTTCACTCTGAGGGTGCAGACGGTTTGGATGCGGGCGCCAGTGTAAAGAGTCAGCAGGCACATCATCTGGAAGGTTCGATTACCGCTTACCCGCAGCTGTTCCAGTATCACCAGCTGCTCATCCTCAGTTAGAGGTCTGAGGGTCCCGCCATCTTTGATCACGCCCAAACGTTGACGCTCCGGCTTGGGGATTTTAAAGTTTGTGGTCTCGACAGTTTTCATGATCCGAATACCCACCGAATTCACAATGGGTATTCCGATAATCGTGCTTTTGTAAGCAACATTTTCGATTGCAGATTCCTTAATCAAATCCCATTTCAAAAGCCCACGATAAAAGCCAATCACAGCCTGCATACGAGCCCTGGCTACGCTTAACGAAATGGGTTGCTCATCCTTCTGCCGTAGGAGTCTTTTTAGATATCGGTAGTACGCCCAAGTGACGCGCTTCTCTTCCTCCCTAGGAAAATACAGTTCATGAATATCGTTCCCTTCCGCACGCAGGTGCTCGATCCACCGCAAATACATGACTAGATGTTTCGCGGTTGAGATAAGCGTAGCTATAACTGGGGGGGCAAGCTTCGCCATTTCTGTGAACTTACCCATCAGGTACAAATTCCCTAAGTCCCACGGGGTGCCGTCGCCACGAATTAGGACTGGAAAGTTACGAATCACACCGTCTTCAATCGGTGACAACTGAAGGGACAGGTCGGTGTATTTCAATCTTGAAAAGTGCGCCACTCTTTGATTGTTCTGCTGGTCGAAGGCAATTTGTGCAGGGACAAAAACATCGATGTAGGAAAGTCGCGCCGTTGAATTTAGCGCCTGTTTAGATTTTTTATCTTCTCGCATTTGTGATCTCCTGCAACAGCCCTGTACATACATTCAATCACGTTAGGGTATTCATGTCTACATGTGCACGTTAAGGGTATCGTAACTATTGAGTGCGAGGATGCGGGCATCACTCAGCAGGCCGGTGCTCTCGATTGCATCAAGTACCAGATCCGGTGTGAGTTGTTCATAAGGGTGTGTCATAAATTGGGGTTCGCAATAGCAGCCAGTGAGGCGATGGGGGCTGAGTGTACCTGTCGACGCCCGATTGCGCCTTAGTAAACACTTTTTCGCGCAAATCGCTGCATAAATTTTGAAGGATTCGGTTAAAAATGCTACAAGTTAATATTCAGGCTGGTCGCTCGGTAACTTCCTAAAAGACGGAATCCTTATGATAAAAATCGCGTTTTACAACCTCAAAGGTGGTGTAGGTAAAACTACGACGGCAGTCAACATGGCCTATATGGCCGCGGCCGCGAAGAAAAACGTCATTCTCTGGGACTTAGACCCGCAAGCGGCAGCCAGCTGGTTTTGCCAACAGGAGCCGGAGACCGCCAAGGCGATCAAGCTGTTTAGCAAAGGCAAATCGATTGGCGAGATGGAGCTGTACAGCCCTTATCCGCGCCTGATGTTAATTCCTGCTGATCTGAGTTTGCGCAGTTTGGACAGCGAATTCGATGAGCTCAGCAAAGACAAAAAATTCCTCAAGCAACTGCTTAAACCCCTGAGCGATAAAGCCGACATTCTGATTTTTGACTGCCCGCCGACACTCTCGCCCAGCGTGGAGCAGCTGTTGATGGAGGTGGATATTTTGCTGATCCCGATGATCCCCAGCCCTTTGTCCATCCGCGCAATGGAGCAGGTGGTGGAGTTTTTAAAAGGCAAAAAGTCGGCCCCCGAGCGCATCGTCGGCTTTTTCAATCAGGTGGATATGCGCCGCAGCTTGCACCGCGAGGCGATTGAAAACAGCAAGAAAATGCCGGTGCCCATGCTCAAGACGTACATCCCCAATGATGCCGCCGTGGAGCAAATGGGGCTGCGCCGTGCGCCCCTGACCAGCTACAATCAGCGCAGCCGCGCGGCACTGGCGTATCTTGATATGTGGAAAGAAGTGGCGCGCCTGCTAAAAGCGGCGGCGAAAGAGAACGACTAAGTCGCCACCGCTCCCTTTGTCGACCTCAATCCATCGCACCAGAACTCCTTAGTAGAGTTATTTAAGAGTTATTTACAATGTCTGTATCGATCCGTTTATTGGCGCGCACCTGTGCCATCGCAGGTGTGCTCACCATGGTTGGCTGTTCTACCCAACCACAAGCTCCACAGCGCCCCGCGCCGGTTATTGAAAAACCCGCCGTCACCAAGCCCGCTGAACCTGTCGTTGTGCAGCCCCAGCCCGGTGTAGTGCCAACGCCAGCGACACCGCCAGTACAAGCCCTGAACCCGGCAGCGTTGAGCCTGGCCAGACAGGCGCACAGCCAATATCTGCAACAGGATTATCAAGGTGCAATTGCGACTGCCGAGCGTGGCCTGCGTATCGAGCGCCGCGCAGCAGATTTGTATTTGGTGCTTGCCCAAGCCTACGCCCAATTAGGCCTGTCGCAGAAGGCAGATATGTTTGCCCAACAAGGGTTGCGCTTTGCGCCCCAAGGCTCGGAAGTAGCTGAGAAGTTGTTGCGGGTGCGTGAGTTTGTGGGCAACTAGCCCTGATGGATTTTCTGTAATAAACAATGCGATAAAGAATGCGGTAAACAAAAAGGGCGCAATCATTGCGCCCTTGTCTCCAACCTAAACATAATCAAATTCTAAAACTCGCGATGCGCCTGCTCAGCCTGCTTGGCTTTTTTCAATTGCTGCTTTTCTTTCGCGGTATGTTTTGCAGGTTTCTTACTTTCTTTACGTTTATCTTGCGATTTGCTCATCGTGCTCACCTCCTGTTTATCACTATCGGTAACGCTCTTTAAGCTTAGGCGGTGTAGTGGTATTTACCAGCGCAAACAGGATTAAAAAAATTATCGTCTGACTGCGGCCACACAATTCAACAGTTTAGGGGCAGATAAACAAGCGCCATCTGTGCAAAGGACGTTTTACCGCATTGCTTGGTGAATATTTCACAGCCGTATTCGATGGTTCTGGATATGCTGGCTCTGCGTGACAAAACATTCATTCAGTTTTATTTAAAAGGAAATTTAAAATGAAAGCACATCATGGTTTTACTCGTTCACTCGCTATTGCCCGTTCATTCATTGCCGTTTCTGCAGCACTGGTCTCTATCGCTGCTACAGCAGGGGATTTCCCGCTGCGCGCTGATGACATCAACCTCAACTATCGCTACACCACCAATACCCATTGGTCTGGCGGCTCGCAGGCTCATGCGTTGGATATAGTTGCCCGTCGCCATATTGGCAGCGGTAAATGGTCGCAGCTAAAGACGGATTCATCCGCTACCAATCTCAACTCCAGCTACATAATCTACGGTGCAAAAATTCGCGCAATGGATGATGGTGTCGTCGTAAATTGCTGGCGCAACGCACCGGAAAACACCCCTGGTTCCAATCACAGCAAAGTCACCGACGGTTATATCTCTTACGCCGGTAACTATTTGTATGTGCTGCAAGATGACGGCAACTACGCCCTCTATGCGCACGCACAACCGGGCACCATTCCAAGTAACCTCTGCCCCAAGACGGCAACCTACAGTTCAACCGCCAAGCCGGGTTATGTACTGAATGCCGACGGCGCAGTGAGCGGCGGTGCGCGTATAACCAAAGGCCAATTTTTGGGTAACGTGGGTAACGTAGGAAATTCATCCGGCCCGCACCTGCATGTGCATGTACAAACGCCGGGCGGTAGCGCAGTGAAGTTGAAATTCGACCACGGCCAAACCACATCTTTTGCCAATCAAACTGCATCGGTCAATGCGACGTGGAATCTGTTGAGTGGCAATGCATTACCAACCGGCGAGGTCATGGTGTGGGCACCGCATTCCGTAGGTAACTGGACAGTGAACAACATTCCCGCTGCGCGTATGCAATCCTGGTTCAACCACTTTGCTGATTCAGGCGAAATGCCAAATACCTACGCCTGCACCGACAGCGGCCAGATTTACAACACTGGCTGGGTTCCATCGCAAGGTGCATGGGTTGCCTACCACGGCATGAACCTGACTACCTTCAACAGCAAGCAAGCGACTTTATCCAGCCAAGGTTTCTACCTGCACGGTTGGTGGTATTGCGGTTCTGTGTACACCGGAATCTGGCGCAAGTAATTTACACATTTAATGTACGAAATAAAAAAGGCAATCGCGTAGTGCGATTGCTTTTTCGTTTTCAAATTTAATCGAGCAAATAAAAATTTTTATGTTAAGAATATTGGAGAGTGACTGCACTATAAGCATCTATAGTTGGCTGTACCTCGGCACCGCTCTTTAGTTGTTTTCGCTGGTAATGTGCGAGCGTTTTGTTCAGGTAGCCAGACGCAAGATTAAATTCATCCTGATTGTGGCATTGCCAAATTGAATGGCCGACGGGACTTATAATTGAAACGCCCTTATTTTTAAGGGGAGATGCCAGGATGATTTCATAATAGCGACGGTTTTCAATCATCAAGCTTTCAGCTTTCAAACCAAGATCGAGCGCAATTAATTGTTGCCTTAACGTGTATTGGTGGTGCACAGGGCACAAGAGAAAATCTATGTCGGCAGCAGCATTGTTTTGTGCAATTGCCTTAACCATCGCACTCATTAAATCACCGCCCACACCCGCAATAATGACTAAATGCTTTCCCTTAAACTCCTGCAATTGCAACTGACATAAATCCATACAATGCACTTGCCATTTCGAATAGGAAAGAGAGTGAAAATTTGCTTCTTCATCAATTGGAAAATAGCGCTGCAGTTTATTTTCCAGCTGATCCATAAGCTCAGGTACAAGATCCACAAAATGCACATAAGGCGCAGCCTTTCTGGCCACCAACTCTGCCCCCAATAAACCATGGTCACAACAACAATCCCAAATATGATCGTATTGTGAACTCACCATGGATTCGATTTGTTGAAGTCTTTTACTGAGTTTCAATTAGTTGGCTCTTACTGTAGGTTGGGCAGTCATGCCCAACATTTTTGGTTATTGAATAGATTTGTTGGGCATTGCTGTCCAACCTACGTGATAAAAGTGGAAACTGATGGCGGGATGCTCTGCTAGCGATCAGAGCTATTTTTGATGCCGTGCTTTTCTAATTTTAACCGCAGTCGCTTGTTATGCCATTTTTATGAATTTGACTAACTGCAACTTAACTATTTTTCAAAATAAAACTTTAGCGCGAGTAGTAAAAATGATAGAACGAATAGCCCAAAAGCTAAACAGTAACTAGATTTACATTGTTTAGCTAAATTTCGTAAATTTTCTTGCTTTATAGATTCTATGTTTTCTTTTAGTAAGCGAAATACGAACGATTGATTATTTACTAATAATAGCAGATTAAGATATTTAAATTCCGAGAGCCATGAGGATTGGCTTATAGTAGTTTTTTTAAGCTCTTCATTGAGCTCGGCAACTTTTGAAAAATAATATAGATAAGCCAAGCCGGACGAAGCAAACCAAACGAAGATAAGAAAAGTTTCCATAGAAAAATTCAACAAATTATTCAATTTCGAATTGCTACGCTTGTTATGCCTATAGATAAGGCAGCAAAACCACTCCACTTAGCAGCATGAAAAGCGAACCAAAAAAGTATAGCCTTGCCAGAACGTATTCTTTAGGGTTTTTGGATTTGCTAAGCATACTAGATATTTCCTCCACTGCTTTAGCTGCGCCAAGCTGAAATAATTTTCTCTCCATAAGCATCATGACAAGATTAATTGCCAAAAACATATAGGCTATTAGAAAGCAAACAATTATCCATATCCTGGCCGTTCCTACATAAGTTACCAAGGCTACTTCTCCATTTTGCATTACGCTGAGCGCAGGGACAGTTTGTAAGTTGTGACTTTGTGGAATACTTTTGCGCAGCAAAACCACAAAACTGCGATTTGTTATAAGCTTTTTTCTTTGCAGTATTCAATTGCCAAGTGCTCTAACCCGCCATTTTCTTCATAAAGAAGATTACAAAACTCTTCATCAAGTGAACCGAATAATTGCTCAGGATCAGCATGGGAGGCCAGCACAGATGCAAGAATACTGTGTCTTAGTTCTCTATTGCGTGGATATTTTGAACCAAAAATCGACATTGCTTTTTCTAAGCTTTGCGCCAGCTCTGGTGCGTTTAAAGCATAAAAAGCTTGCACTGCTTCAGGTGCTAGAACTCCAGTGTCATTAAAAAAGAATTGCTCTAGTCCTCCATTTAAAACTTCTGCTTGACACCACCACGCACAAAATAAATTACGCTCTTTCTCTATACAATTTTCGTAATCAGATAGAAATTTAGATTCACCTTCATAGAAAGAAATCTCTTCGTGTGTTGTGTCACTAAATGGCCAGTATTTTTTCATGCTTTCTCTTATGTCGCCGCGATAAGCGGTGGAATTTAAGTTGTACTTTTTCCATAAAATGGAGCTTAGCGGAATGGCAAAAGTACAACTTAAAGGTCATCCGCTTGATTGCTTGTAGGCATGCGTACTACGCACAAATAATTATTGCAATTATTGCAAATGCTGCAAATAAAATGTGTGCGAGATTTGTATATAACTGCACGCAAAATAAATTTACCAATCGCTTGTCAGCTGTTAAATAGTCTTTAATACCCGCATTGCCGGATTTTTGCATCAGTGTTGATAGAGACCACCAAAATGGTTCTGCTAATTCCTCAGCTAGTTGCTTTGATGTTATTTGCATTGAATCCATTAAGCCTTTCCCTGCGGGAGATGATAATTGAGATTCGATGTCGTTAACTAGATTAATGGCTGATAGCAATGCCATGCCACACATTTTACTAATGACCCCGAATACCAATGACGCCACAAAAAAGAATATGGAATACTTTAGCGATGAAAGTGATATTACAGAGTTAATAGACCCGAGATTACTAATTGTTAAACCTACCAAGGCTGCACAACCGGTAATTGTCCATGTGGTGAATTTTTCCATGCTTTCACTAATTGAAATAGATTGCCGCCAAACCTTTTTTTTAAAGATCTGTTCTGGAGTTATTTCTTTTCCTTCGTCACTCATTTCTCGATTCCCCAGTTCCTAACGCTAAGTGCAGGGGCGGTTTGTAAGTTGGAACTTTGTGGATTACTTTTGCGTAGCAAAACCACAAAGAGCCGACTTACAAACCGTCCAGCCCGCGAAGCGGGCGAACCTGGCACGATTTGTTATGACTGACCTTTTTCTTGCCAGCCGTAAATTATTAAGTGGTTAATAAGCGAGTGAGACTCAGCTTTTCCTTTAAGCTCACTGCTTAGTTCATTCCGCCCCACACAGAAGTCATGAAATGATCATGGGAATTCCCGTGAAGTTCTGCATAGTTCGCTATGGATTCTAACTTTGCAGCAAGCCAGCGCAACTTCTCAGGAGAACCATGAATATAAATTTGCTCGCCTTTTATGTCTTTTTCTACAGTAAGCATTTTGTACTCAATTTGGTCATAACAATGTAATTAGATGGAAAATTTCCGCATTTTGAACCGGAATTTTTCCGTGTAAATTTTTAAAGAATATTTCATAACATATCTTTCAAGACCTCGCCATTACTGGCTTTCAGTCGTGCCATCCTTTTCTGATAAGGGAGCGAAAGGCGGAACATTTCCGCCTTTAAAATTCGTTGGGGTTCGCAAGCTCACCGCCAACCTACGTGTGCTCTCCATCTGCCAGTTGGTGCCATGAGCCAGCGGGTAGAAAAACAGTTGAAGACCATAGCAACATTCCATACCAATTCAAATTACACCGCCTGACACAGCGCATAGCACTGACACGCTCCCTTGCCATTCCGGTAGTGAGTCTGCAATCCAAAAGCCGCAACCCCAAGGGTGGGATGCGGCTTTTTTGGTGCTTACGATGATAGTTAATATGAATCTATTTTTATCTATCGATAAATTTTGCATATCGCCTGTATGGCCATACTCAATTGGCCGGTTGCCGTCTGAGCCCTTACTCTGAGTCCCGTAACGCAATTAACCCACGGGCTTAGCCCATACAGACCCCAAGGGCGTAGCCCGCATAGACTTAGGAGTGTGACTCATGGCAACTATCAATTCAGAAATCAAACCTTTTAGCGCTCAGGCTTACCATCAAGGTAAATTCGTTCCAGTGACTGACGCTGACCTTAAAGGTAAGTGGTCTGTAGTGTTTTTTTACCCAGCGGACTTCACCTTTGTGTGCCCCACTGAATTGGGCGACTTGGCTGATAACTACGCTGAATTCCAAAAAATGGGCGTAGAAATTTATTCGGTATCGACCGATACCCATTTCACCCACAAAGCCTGGCACGACAGTTCTGAAACCATCGGCAAAATCCAATACCCGATGATCGGCGACCCAACCGGCACTATCACCCGCAACTTCGGTGTGATGATTGAAGAAGCTGGTTTGGCAGATCGCGGTACGTTTGTGATCGACCCACAAGGCAAAATCCAAATCATCGAAGTCAACGCTGGCGGTATTGGCCGCGATGCATCTGAACTGTTGCGCAAAGTGAAAGCCGCGCAATACGTTGCTGCGCATCCAGGTGAAGTGTGCCCAGCCAAGTGGAAAGAAGGTGAAGCGACACTGGCTCCATCTCTGGATTTGGTTGGCAAGATCTAATCGTTTGTTACAAAGCTCAAGCAACCGCTAGTCAATCCCTCCCAGTCTCCCTTTCTCAAAGGGAGGAGCTCAAACATCCACATTGTTCAGGCTCCCCTCTTTGAAAAAGAGGGGCTGGGGGAGATTAAAAATTTTTACGGAGAGCACCATGTTAGATGCCGCAATCAAAGGCCAACTCAAAGCCTATTTGGAAAAACTGCAACGCCCCATCCAACTGGTAGCAAGTCTGGATGACAGCGCAAAAAGTCAGGAGATGTTTAGTCTTCTGCAAGAAATTTCTACGCTTTCCGATAAGGTGAGCGTGAGCGATCAAGGTAATTCAAACTATCGCCCTTCATTTGGAGTAGCAACTCAAAATGAGCTTCCGCGCATTCATTTTGCGGGAATTCCGATGGGGCACGAATTCACCTCGCTGGTATTAGCCTTATTGCAAACCGGCGGCCATCCACCAAAAGTGGATGCAAAAACCATCGAACAAATTAAAGCGATTGACGGCCAATTTCATTTTGAAGTGTTCGTTTCGCTCTCCTGCCACAACTGCCCGGATGTAGTGCAAGCAGTAAATTTATTGGCAGCGATTAATCCGAATTTTTCAGCCACTATGATCGATGGCGCACTCTTCCAAAGTGAAGTGGAAAAACGTCAGGTGATGGCTGTGCCCAGTGTGTATCTGAACGGCGAACATTTCGGTCAAGGCCGTATGACACTGGAAGAAATCATCGCCAAAATCGATACCGGCGCTGCCGAGCGCGATGCAAAAGCATTGAGCGAAAAAGACCCATTTGATGTGCTAGTGATCGGCGGCGGCCCCGCCGGTGCAGCGGCGGCAATTTATTCTGCGCGCAAAGGTATTCGCACTGGCGTTGTCGCTGAACGTTTTGGTGGACAAGTATTGGATACCGTATCGATTGAAAACTTTATTTCGGTAAAAGAAACCGAAGGCCCGAAATTGGCGATGGCTTTGGAGCAGCATGTTAAAGAATACGATGTTGATGTCATGAATCTGCAAAAAGCGGTAGAAATTATTCCTGGCGATCTGGTGGAAGTAAAACTCGCGAGCGGCGCAAGTTTAAAAAGTAAAAGCATTATTCTTGCGACCGGTGCGCGCTGGAGAGAAATGAATGTGCCCGGTGAAAAAGAATATCGCGGCAAAGGCGTTGCCTACTGCCCACACTGCGATGGTCCTTTATTTAAAGGTAAGCGCGTTGCGGTAATCGGTGGCGGCAACTCCGGTGTAGAAGCAGCGATTGACTTGGCCGGTATTGTTGCGCATGTCACTTTGGTTGAATTCGATTCCAAATTGCGCGCCGATGCAGTATTGCAACGCAAATTATTCAGCTTGCCCAACGTAACCGTGATCACCGAGGCGCTGACGACGGAAGTGATCGGCAACGGTGAAAAAGTAACGGCACTGAAATACAAAAGCCGCAATACCGATGAAATAGCGACAGTAGAACTGGAAGGTATTTTTGTGCAAATCGGTTTATTGCCCAATACCGATTTTCTTAAAGGTACGGTGCAATTAACTAATCGCGGTGAAATTGAAATTAATGCGCGCGGTGAAACTTCTGTACCGGGTGTGTTTGCGGCAGGTGACTGTACAAACGTTCCTTACAAACAAATTATTATCGCAATGGGTGCTGGTGCAACAGCATCGCTCGGTGCGTTCGATCACTTGATCCGTACCAGCACACCGGCTTGATAATATATGAGTTGATGTTGATTTGAAGGAGCATGAATGCGCGCGACATTATGTCGCGCATTTTTTTATAGCAATAACAATTATTTTGCAATTGGCAGACTAAACCAAAATACGCTGCCGCCATCGTCGGATCGTTCGTAACCGGCTTCGCCGTCCAGTGCGTGGGCAATGCGTTTAACGATCGAGAGGCCGAGGCCGTGCCCGTCGGTAGATTTTTTATCAAAGCGTACAAATAAATCGAATAATTCAGATTGCTGTTCGTTGGTTAGTCCGGCTCCAAAATCCTTGACCCAGCATTTCACTTTTCCCTCTTTGGTAATGTCAGCTCCCATCACAATCAGCGGTGATGGGCCGCCGTATTTGATCGCGTTGGATAAATAGTTCACCCATACTTCTTCTACCCATTGTTCATGACCGAGTGCGGTTGGCCAGCTTTCTTTGAATTGGATGTTGGCGTGGTGTTTGTCTGCCAAAGGTTGCAGCGGTTGCAGGCTTCATGTGCGATCTGGCCAATATCTAATGGCTTGCGCTGGATTTTATCGGCTTGGCGCACACTGGCTAATAACAACAATGATTCAATAATCGCCTGCATTTTTTGCGCAGAGCGTTGCATTCCTCCCAGCAGGGTTTTTTTCTTGTCGTCGGGTAGCGGTAGGTTTTCGGCATTGAGTAGCGTAGTGCTGGCGACCATATTGGTGAGCGGTTGTTTTAAATCGTGCGCCACAGTGTGGGCATAGGTATCCAGTAAATGGGTTTGTTGGCGCAAATCTTTGGTGCGCTCATCTACTAATAATTCAAGTTGCTCGCGATGGCGGGTTAGTTCCTGCAATAGTTTATTGCGTTTTTCCACATCGTCACGGATGCGGATGCGCATGTGGTTAATGGCTTCTGAAACAAGATCCAGTTCATCCGGTTTATGGTTGCGCGCGCGGTCCAGTACTAGCGGTGTATCGAGTGTTGTTAAATCCAGTGCTTTGGCGTAGCGCGCCATTTTTTCCAAGTGACGACTAATCCGGAAATGGATGATCAATAAAATAAATACTGCGCAGATCAGCAGGGTGCCAAGTGTGGAGAGCGCGATGCGCTGAGCGGTACTCTGCAGGTTTGCAATAATGTGTGTGTTGACTGTTTCGGCATGCAAGACACCGAGTAAAAATGTTTCGCCATTATCGTCGTAATAAATAGGAAATTTTGTGCGTGCGAGTGTTGTGTTTTGGGTAGGCGAGTTTCGCTCCCATATTGTGCCTATATCATCTTCCAGGGTTACCCTGCCGATATGTGGCATATGCGCAATACTGTTGAGTAGTGCATCAATGCGCGGCTCATCCACTGACCAGAGTGCAGCGCCCAGTAATGGCAGATAATTTTTTTCGATGACAAGGGTCTGCGCTTTTGCATCGGTGACAGTAGCTTGATACGCGCGATAAATCAGTACGGCGGAAATCAAACTGGCAAACAAAAGTGTACTGGCGAGCACGACAAACACAATGCGAAACCCCAAGCGATGCTGCTGTTGTACTTGTGATGATGTGTCGTTCCGGTTGAACCAATGGAGCGGCATTTAAAAACCTCGTGCAGGGGAATACCAAAGCGCAGCATTATCCAGCGGAGTATCTGCGGAGAGTAATGGGTTATCCAAGAGGATCAGCTCGCGGTGTTGCAAATCCAATTGGGTGATGTGTTCGGAAAAGTGCTGATTAAATAAGGTTTGCATGCTGCCATCGGCAATCGCTATCAGAAGGCCCTTTTCAATGGCAGCAGCTAATTCCGGGCGCTGCTTGTTCACGAAAAAATAGACCGGTGCCGGGTAATACAATGCCCAGCGTGGCGCTATTGCCATGGGCAGTTGTGGGTGTGCATGTATTTCCGGAAGGATTTCTGTCGCTGCGCGCGGGAAATAGCGAATGCGCCCGCGCTTGAGCATGAGGAACAGCCCTTCGTAATTGGTAGTGGGCGTTACTTTGAAATTATTGTGGAGCAGGATTTTATAATCCGGCCAATCCTGTTCCTGGCCTGCGAGCAGTTGTTTGATCTGCTGGGCACTGTTAATCCCCGCAAAAAATTTCACATCGGATTTGTTAATGAGTAGCAAGCGCCAGCCAAGTAAACCGCGGTCAATGGGAATGCGGATTGGCAGCAAACGGGCTTCGCGTTCGGGGGGTGGTGAGGGTCCAGGTAATATCCAGTTCGCGCTGTAATTCTACATGGCGCAGTGTGCGGTCCTGGGTTAAATCATGTTTGGCAGGGCGGGGGTCATAAGTTCCGCCCGCTTTTTGCAGCGCCAATGTCAGTAGCGCAACAGGGTAGTGCCCTCGCTCGTCTTGCGCGCGTGATTCCGCCCAGGAATAAACGACCTCTTCCGCTGCACGTGCTGGCAAAGCCAGCAGCATGAGCGCGCGAGGGTAACGGTTCCGTAGCGGCAAGCATTCCCTGCAAGATAGTTTAAAAGCAGGTGTTGCATAGAGAGGCTCGTGTGTAAAGACAAGAGGGCAGCGCGCCCCAGCGGCAGGCTACAGCAGGCGGGCGGTGGGGGTTACTGAAAAGTATAGACACTTTTCATACTCGTCGTGAGCGGCACTATTACTATGCTAAAAATCAAAGTTGCGCTTGAATAATTGCTGTTTTTGCACTGTTTTGGGTCTTTTTTGTTGACTATCGATGGTCTATGGTGGAAATTGTCGCCCCCCTTTGCATCGAGCTGGTGCATTAAATTCAGATCAGGATAAATTCGATGAGTGATGTGAATACACGTTTGGAGCAGATTTTTCAGCAAGTGGTGCGCCGCAACCAAGGCGAGCTTGAATTTCATCAAGCCGTAAAAGAGGTGGTTGAAACCCTCGGCCCGGTACTGCAAAAGCACCCTGAGTACGCTGAACACAAAATTATTGAGCGTATCTGCGAGCCAGAGCGCCAAATTATTTTCCGTGTACCTTGGCAGGATGACCAAGGTGAGGTGCAAATTAACCGCGGTTTCCGCGTGGGTTTCAACAGTGCGATGGGCCCTTACAAGGGCGGCCTGCGCTTCCACCCATCGGTATCGCTGGGCACCATCAAATTCTTGGGCTTTGAGCAAACCTTTAAAAACGCACTGTCTGGCATGCCTATCGGTGGTGCCAAAGGTGGTTCGGATTTTGACCCCAAGGGCAAATCCGACAGCGAAGTGATGCGCTTCTGTCAGAGCTTTATGACCGAACTCTATCGTCACATAGGCGAGTTCACCGACGTACCTGCCGGCGATATTGGCGTAGGTGGCCGCGAGATTGGCTATTTGTTTGGCCAGTACAAGCGCATCACCAACCGCTACGAATCTGGCGTATTGACCGGTAAGAGCCCAAGCTGGGGTGGTGCACTGGTGCGCCGCGAAGCAACCGGTTACGGCGCAGTGTTCTTCGCGGAAGAAATGCTGAAAGCGCGCGGTGACTCCATCGAAGGTAAAACCTGCGTGGTATCCGGTTCCGGTAACGTAGCGATTTATGCGATTGAAAAGTTGCATCAGCTCGGCGCCAAAGTAGTTGCCTGTTCTGATTCCAACGGTGTTGTGTACGACCGCGATGGCGTCGACCTTGACCTGCTGAAAGAAATCAAAGAAGTGAGGCGTCAGCGTTTGAGCGAATACGTGAAGTCACGCTCACAAGCCGAGTACATCGAAAACGGCAATGTGTGGGATATTCCTTGCCAGCTCGCCTTCCCATGCGCCACTCAGAACGAATTGGATGAGGCCTCTGCCAAAGTATTGGTTGCCAATGGCCTGATTGCCCTGAGTGAAGGCGCTAACATGCCAGTGACTCCTGGCGGTATTAAAGTGCTGCAAACTGCAGGTGTTTCCTATGCGCCGGGCAAAGCGGCTAACGCCGGTGGTGTAGCAACCTCTGCGCTGGAAATGCAACAAAACGCCAGCCGCGATGCATGGTCATTTGAATACACCGAAGAGCGTCTGCACAAAATCATGTGCAACATTCACCGCGATTGTTTTGAAACGGCCAAAGAGTACGGTCAGCCGGGCAACTATGTTGTTGGTGCAAACATTGCGGGCTTCCGTCGTGTTGCAGAGGCGATGGTCGCCTTTGGTGTGATCTAATAGGTGTGATCGAATTGGTGTAATGTAATTTTTATCACCAGTTAAAAATCGCGCGGTGTTTTGTTACGCAGCGCGATTTTTTTTGTGCGCAAACTCATGTTGCTGCGCGCTTGCCAAGCCTTTGCGTAACAAACTTTGCAATTCATCTGCCCCCTCTTGCCACACACCTAAATGTGATTCACTGTTGATGTGCCCCACATTTTTCAAGCGTAAAAAATCAGTTCCCCATACCAGTGCCCAGTAAGCGGCTTTACTTTCGCTGAGCCAGGGATCATTGCTGCTGGCGATGATTTTGCCCGGCACATTCAATGGCTGCTGGGGCAAGTGTTGCGCCAACTGAAATTTATCCGGGTCCGCTGGTGCCACTAAAAAGAGTGCGGCAATTTGCGCCGGGTTTTCTGCTGCGATACTGGCGCTGGCCAGTGTGCCGAAGCTGTGTGCAATGATTATGGCGGGTTTATCGCTGTTGTTTACTTCAGTGCGGATGGCGGCTTTCCATTTGTCCAGATCCGGCGTTTCCCAATTATCCAACTGGATGCGTTTGCTGTGTGGCACTTGTGCTTGCCACAGGCTTTGCCAGTGATGTTCATCGCTGTTGCGCAAGCCCGGCACAATGATCACAGAAAATTTTTCCAGTTGATGCGGCAACCTTAGCGGCTTACCTGAAAAAATGGTTTTTTGCTGGGGGCTCACGGTGCTGCTCCTCTGGAGGAATTGGGTTTATGAATTCCGTGGTTGGATCCATCGTTGAATGAGCGCAGCTTAATGGCAGGTGATTTTTTTTAAAAAGAATACTTTTTTCTTTGCTTATTCCTAAATGAATGGCAGCGATGGATTGCCGCAACCAATGACTAATCAAATCAGAGCTTGGTAAATGCCAATGCGCCGCCTGCGAGTATCAATGCACCACCGGATATCCAGTTAAACCAGTGTTGATGTGCGGGGGATTTCAGCCAGCGCATGATGCTATGCCCACCCACGGCGTAGATCGTCATCCAAACCAGATCCATCAATAAAAAAATGATGGTGAGTAAGGCAAATTGCGGCGGCATGGATTTATTGATGTCGATAAATTGTGGAAAGAGCGCGCCGAAATAAACCAGGCCTTTGGGGTTGGTGACGGCAACCATAAAAGCTTTGCCAGATAAGTGATGGCTGCGCACATTGCGTGCGTGCAGATCGGGGCTCAGCGGTGGTGCCCGCAGCAGCTGGATTCCCAAATATACCAGGTAGGCAGCGCCGATCCATTTAATGGTATGGAATACCGCTTCGGCCTCTTCGACCAATAACCCCAATCCCAGCGCCGAGAGCAGCATCAACACCAAATTGCCTGCGCTGGCACCGAGCATGGTGTAAACCGATTTGCCTATGCCATAACGCCCGGCATCGATCATACAGGCGAGCATAACGGGGCCGGGGCTGGCCGATAAAACCAGGGTGATGGTGATGAAAAGCCAGAGTTGTTCGGCGGGCATAATAGGGTCCACGATGATGTTGTTACCGCATGGTGCAGGCGCGGAGTTTAACAGGCTCATCCGGCAAGCTGGATAAAGTCTTCTATACTCCAGTCATTCACTATTAGAACCAACTATTGAATTGAAAAAGGTGTTTTATGCCGAACAACAGTATCTCCTGTGCGATCAAAATTCTTGAAGACTTGCTGGCAGGTTTAAGTCAGGCCTATTGGGAGGCCAACAGTCTGGATCGCAAAGATTTTTTCTTTGATTTAATCAGCGCCCTGCATGCTGAGTTATCCGAATTGGGCAAGCTGAGTGTGCAGGATCACGATCTTGATTACGAACCAGTAACAGAAGAATTCCGTGCAGTGCGCCCCAAGCTTAGCCGTTTGCGCAAACTGGTCGACGATTTCGCTTTGCGTTCAACCACCGCCGTGCGTTTGGAACATTTGATCAATGAATCGATGGTGTTGATGGGACGCAATGGTTCGTAAAAGGTTAAGAGGGAATTAACGTTTTTATAGCCATTCTTAATCAGGCGTGTGGGGTTATCGCCAAATAATTTAACTAACGCGATAAAAAAACTGGCAACGCCTGAAAACTGAACAATACTAAAGCTACCGGTAACGGTTTCTTCCTGTAAGTCCAAGGGTGCCTGATGGTAGTCAGGTATATGTTCAGGTAACAGTTTGCTTGGCTTATCGATTTAGGGAGGCAGTACCTTACCGATGGGTTTTTTTAGCCCAGTTTGGAACTCCCCTTTATTTGTAATCTAGTATGGTCTTGGCCGGCATCTTGTGATGTCGGCTTTTTTTATATCCCTTTTTTGCCATTCTATTTTAATGGCCAGTTTTATGATCTGTTTTATGGCTCGCTTTATATAAGATGTTTTGGCGAGCTTCAGGTGATTTTTATGGTGAGTGAGCAATGAAAAAGTGTGTTGTTATGGCGGCATATTTGAGTGTTTTTCTGGCTACTACGGCAGGGGCAGCCAGTTGTCTTGATACAGAAAATATTGTGCAGCTGGATTTGCAATACGAGCACGCTTTGCAAGTTGGCGATGTGACATGGTTGGATAAATTGCTGGCACCAGAGTTTTATTGGGTGCATAACCTCGCCAGTATGAAAGAAAATAAAGATCAACTGATCGCACGCGTACAAAAACCGGAACAAAAAGCCCATGCGCGCCGCTCGCATGATGTCAGTTCGCATCGGCTAGGCAATACGGTTGTACTGCAAGGGTTGAGCAGTGTCGATAAATTAAATCCAGATGGTAAAACCTTGCGCACTTATCGTTATCAATTTATGCGTACTTACGTAGAGCAAAAAGGTGATTGCAAATTATTGGCCGTACAGACTATGAAGGTGTGGTCGAGTGAAGAGGATAAATAAAGACTGGTAGAGACATCAGTAAATGCGAACCTATAATCCATCTCTCATTTTTAAATGCAGAGATGGATTCGGTATAGGTTTTCAGAAGGCGGCAGAACGGCTAACAAGTGTTTATTCGGGAGCAGTACTGCTTTGTTGCACGTTTGGTGAAGCATTAGTTAAAAATATTATCGTCACCAGGAAAAATACCGGCTTTTACATCAGCGACATATTTTTGCATCGCGCCGGGAATGTCGTTAGCTTCGAGTAAAAAGTTTTTGGAAAACTTGGGGGGCTGCTCGGTCAATCCGAGAATGTCATTAATCACTAGCACTTGCGCATCCACATCGCGCCCGGCACCAATTCCAATTGTCGGAATGGGAATTTCACGCGTGATTTGCGCTGCCAGTGCGGCGGGTACACATTCCAAAACTAATAAGTCAGCGCCTGCATCTGCCAGTAATTTCGCATCGCTGAGAATTTTGTCAGCACCTTCCTGATCGCGGCCTTGCACACGGAATCCCCCAAATTTATTGACGGATTGCGGCGTTAAACCCAAATGTGCGCACACAGGTACACCGCGTTCGGAAAGCATGCGCACGGTGTCGGCAAGCCAGGCTCCGCCTTCGAGTTTCACCATCTGCGCACCAGCTTGCATAATGCGCATGCAGTTGCGCATGGCATCTTCAGGTGTTGCGTAGGTCATGAACGGCAGGTCGCCAATAATCAGCGATTTTTTATTGCCGCGCGCGACGGCTTCCACATGGTAAATCATCTGTTCCATGGTGACGGGAATAGTGCTGTCGTAGCCGAGCACGGTCATCCCGAGCGAATCGCCAATCAATACCACTTCTACGCCACAGCGCTGTGCCATTGCCGCCATGTGTGCGTCGTACAATGAGATCACTACAAATTTTTCGCCACTGCTTTTTAATTTATGCAGTGTGTTGATGGTGACATTTTTAGTCAGAGCCGTGTTCGCTGTAGGGGTGCTATTGATCGTTCCGTAAGGCATGGCTAGGCTCGCTCTCAATATTCATTCAGGATTAACGATTAAAGTGCTGGCACCGGATTGTAGTAGTGACGGCCGCTCTTGATGGTGAGGATATATTCCACCAGCTGTTTGAAATGATCGCGATTTTTCGCCAGGTTTAAGTCCTTGGCGTTGACGATCAACAGCGGTGCGCCATCATAAAAATGAAAAAATTCGGTGTAGGTATCGTTGAGTGCTTTTAAATAATCGGCGCTGATGTATTGCTCAGCACTAATGCCACGTTGGCGAATGCGTTCAAGCAATACATCCAGTGGCGCCTGTAAATAAATTACCAGATCAGGGCGCGGTGCGTTGATGACGAGTTTGTCGTACACCTGGCGATATATATTCAGCTCGTCGTCGTCGAGTGTCACCTTGGCAAACAGTTGATCTTTTTCTATCAAAAAATCGGCTACACGCACGGGTTCAAAAATATCGTCCTGACGTAAATTTTGCAGTTGGTTTGCGCGCTGGAATAAAAAGAATAATTGTGTCGGCAGCGCGGTGGATTTTGGATCGCGATAAAAACGTTCCAAAAAAGGATTTTCCTCCGGTTGCTCCAGCAGCATGTCGTAATTAAACAGACTGGCAATGTTGCGCGCGAGGGTTGTTTTGCCCACGCCGATACAGCCTTCTACCGCGATATAGCGCGGCAGTCTGGTGTTGGTAAGGTCGAGACCCAATTCTTCAAATACAGCGTCCACGATAACTCCTTGCGGCCGGTTAGCGATGGTTCGGCAAACAGTTGTCCGGCAATTGCACCAAGCCTTCAAACGGACATTGGTGCAGCAGTGCCTGTAACGTTTGGCCATCCGGCAGTTGTAAATTCGGGCTAATATCTGCCAAAGGATAAAGTACAAAACCGCGTTGGGTGAGATAAGGATGAGGTACCGTCAGGCGCGGGTGTTGAATGATCTGGTTGTCGTAAAGCAGGATGTCCAAATCCAGGGTGCGCGGCCCCCAGTGCTGGATGCGAACCCGTTGATGCGCTTGCTCTATCGATTGTAGGGCATCCAGCAGCGCCAGAGGTTTCAGTTGGGTATCCAGCAGTGCCACTGCGTTGATGTAGTCCGGCTGCTCGGGGCCTATTGGCAGGCTTGAATAAACAGGTGAGCGTGCAACCAAAGCGGTGTGCTCCAGTGCTGCCAGCTCATCAAATGCGCGCGTTACCTGCGCCAGTGGATCTTCCAGATTGCTTCCCAGACCGATGTAGGCCAGCGCCATGGGTTATTCGTTCCCACCGGGAGCTGCATCGCCCCTTGGTTTACGCGGTGAACGGCGGCGGCGCGGCTTTGCAGCGCCGCCGGTTTTGGATTGCCGTGCAACCTCTTTCACCATTTGTTCGCGTTCATCTTCGGTGGCGGTTTGGTAATTGGTCCACCATACGCCCAATCCATCCAGCGCTTCGCCAGCGGCTTCCCGCATCAATAGAAAATCATAGGCTGCACGGAAACGAGGGTGATCCAGTGTGCGCAGTGCGCGCATTCCCAAACGGCTTGGCAGGCGCTGCTGCAGATCCCAAATCTCGCGCATGGGTATCAGGAAGCGTTTCGGGATGGCGGTGCGCGTCAGCTGCAAGTTGATGGTGTTGGTTGCGGCTTGTGTCCAGGCCTGTGTTGGCGTCATCTTTCCGGAAAGCAGATGGAATTGATGCTGCAGTGCAGGCCACAAGAGTGCGGCATAAATAAATGCAGGCGTAACCGTTTTCTCGGCGCGGATACGCTTGTCGGTATTGATCATGCACTGTTCAATCAGGTTGGCTCCGAGGGTATCACCTGCTTTGAGCGCTATATCAGTACCGGGGAACAGGTGTACCAGAAGGTCATATTCCCGCATCAAATTAAATGTGGCGGTCGCAGATCCCCCCAAAAACAGCTTGAGTACTTCCTCAAACAGGCGCGCATCAGACACGTTCAGCAACAAACTGCCTAGTTCGCGGATAGGTTTGGCAGTTTTTGGCTCAATTTTAAAACCCAGTTTGGCGGCGAAACGAAGCGCCCTCAGCATACGTACCGGGTCTTCTTTGTAGCGGGTTGCCGGATCGCCAATCATGCGCAGGGTACGGTTTTTAAGATCGTCCATGCCTTTGCAGTAGTCGATCACCGAGAAGTCTTTCAGGGTGTAGTAGAGCGCGTTGACGGTGAAGTCGCGACGCATGGCATCGGTTTCCAATGTGCCATAGACATTATCGCGTAACAGCATGCCGTCTTCGCTGCGTGAGGCATGTTGGGATGTATCTTCGTGATGTCCGCGAAAGGTGGTGACCTCAATCACTTCACGTCCCATACGGACGTGCACGATTTGGAAGCGGCGGCCAACAATGCGCGCGCTACGGAACAGGCGTTTTACTTCCTCGGGGCGGGCATTGGTGGCGACATCGAAATCTTTGGGGTGATTGCCGAGCAGCAGGTCGCGCACACCTCCACCCACCAGATAGGCAGAAAAACCGGAATCTTCCAACTGCTTAATAATTCGGATCGCTGCCTGACTGATATTTTTGCGGGAAATATTGTGTTGGTCGCGCGGAATTGAAATCGCGCCATTGGGAGTGGCACCTGATACTTTGCTGGAATCTTTTGACGTAAAGAGGTTAAGCAAGCGTTTGAGCATGTTGTCTCGCTGGTGTTTGGGCAGTCAGTTGCAAGGAAGCGGCGAGTTTAGCAGAAGATCGGGGTTTTTTTCGACAGACAGCCCTGCGTGGAATTGGTATCAGCGATCAGTTTTTGGTTCCCTGAAAAGCAAAACGGGAAAGCTTTCGCCTTCCCGCTGGAGGGTAGCACCAAGGTGCTGCATTCTGGCATCTTAATGGGTCGCCTCCGTGGCAAACATCCAATCTCGCGTGCTATCCCATCCCGTGCCTAGTCAGTTGTCCGCTTTATTTTACTGTCTTATTGCTTTTGTCTTCTAGCGTAGGTCAATCTAAGTTATTGTTTTCGTTATTGTTATATGCATTCTATTGTTATTATTTCTTGTTGTTATTATCTATCTTTTCAGTTTCTTATTGTTTCTTGTTGTTATTCGTTTTTTCAGTTTCTTATTGTCTATTGTTGTTATTTTTAAGTTTCTTCAGTTTTTTATTGTTTCTTGTTGTTATTAGATTTTCACATTTAATTCTTATTGTTTGTTTTTGTTATGGCGCTCTAAAAGCAGTAGTTGTGCCATATTTGAAATGTTCAATTAAAACAATTAGTTAGGTTTTTTGTGTCGTCTCTTATTCTTTTTTGTTATTTCGAACAGTTACATATTTATCGCTTATTTGTTACGTATGACGATTACGGTAACAGTATTTGTGCGGTAACACTCTCGTGGATGGGGGTAACGATTTGGCGTTCTTTACAACAAAATTGGCGCGTTAATGTAGAAAAATGTCACTGAAAATAAAAAATCCCCGATTGCTGGAAGGCTAATCGGGGATTTTTATACGAGAAACGCTGATAAATATTATTTGGCGCTACCGACAGCAGCAGAGGATTTTGACCGGGGAATGCCGAGACGTTGACGGCGCTCCCATAGGCACTTACGGCTAACACCCAGTTTGCGTGCCAGTTCTGTTTCGCTCATGGTGTCCTGATGTTCCAACACAAAACGTTGGAAATAATCTTCCAGCGACAAATCTTCCGATGCTGTACCTGCGGAGCGGTTGGCAAGGCGTGCGGGTTCCAAAACAGAACTACCGGTGTTGTCATCCAGATCATCATTGTTGTCCATATCGATAGAAAGCAGATGGTCGCCAATTTCGGAGCTGTCCTCACACAGGATAACGGCGCGCTGCATGGCGTTTTCCAGCTCGCGCACGTTGCCTGGCCAGTTGTAGCTCATGATGGCATCCATCGCCGCTGAGGAAAGTTTGAGCTGGGGTTTTCCAAACTGTGCGCAATAGCGCTGCAGCAGGGATTCGGCAATATTGATGATATCCCGCCCGCGCTCGCGCAGCGGCGGCAGCTCCAGTTGCACAACGTTGATACGGAAGTAGAGGTCTTCGCGGAACTTGCCTTCTTTGGACAGCTTGCGCAAGTCGCGGTGGGTTGCAGCTACGAGGCGGACATCGACTTTGCGTGACTCAACCGAGCCGAGTGGGCGCACCTCACCCTCTTGCAGTACACGCAACAGGCGCGCTTGCGCTTCCAGTGGCAACTCGCCAATTTCGTCGAGGAACAAGGTGCCGCCATCGGCTGCTGCAACCAGGCCTTCGCGATTGTTGGCCGCACCGGTAAATGCCCCTTTTTCGTAACCGAAGAGTTCTGATTCGATCAGCGTGTCGGGAATGGCGGCGCAGTTAACAGAGATCATCAAGTGGTTATTACGGTTGCTTTCTTCGTGCAGTGCGCGGGCGACCAACTCTTTACCTGTGCCGGTTTCACCGTGGATTAACACGGTGGCATTGGTGGGGGCTACTTTATGGATGCGGTTATACAAATCTTGCATGACATCGCTAGCGCCGATCATGCCGGCGATAGCTGTGCTTGCGGCGACAGTACCAGGGGCGGCTTTGCTGACTGCCTTGGCTTTGCCGATCACGCGTTTTACCGCATTCACCATTTCATCGTGATCAAACGGTTTGGCGATGTAGTCAACTGCACCCATGCGCATGGAATCTACTGCCGAGCGCAGGCTGGCGTAGCTCGTCATAATAAGAACGGGGGTGTCGCCTGCCAGCTTGATCAAATCCGTGCCGGGCGCGCCGGGCAGACGGAGATCGCTGATAATCAGGTCAAAATCCTTCAGTTGGAATTTGGAGGTGGCCTCTTTAACCGAGGGGGCCTCGCTGACTTCGTACTGGTTGCGCTCAAGCAGCTTGCGCAGGGCATTACGGATGATGGTTTCGTCTTCAACAATCAGAATCTTACTCATAGCTATCCGGGTCTTGCGTTAAGTGTTGCTGGTCGATAACCGGCAGCTTGCACCTGCCAGTCGCGGATCTTTTTGTCTTTCTGTTTCTGGTTTTTGCTCTGGTTTTCACTATTACACCCAGTGGGTGTCGGTTACGCATCCATAAATGAATCAAGATGCCGCGGCAATGTAATAACGAACTTGGCGCCGCGATTGTTGGCGGTATCGGCTGGGCTGATGATGTCCATGTGGCCGCTGTGGTCTTCGATAATGCTATAGACCATTGCCAAGCCCAAGCCGGTGCCTTCACCCGGTTCTTTGGTGGTAAAAAATGGTTCAAGAATCCGTTCGATTAACTCAGGAGGGATGCCGTGCCCCTCATCGGTAACATAAATTGTTACCGAATCCTCATCTTCGTTACTTTCAAGCATAACACGGCCTTGCTCCGGGCTGGCATCCCGCGCGTTAGATAAAAGATTTATAAAAACCTGAATTATGCGCTGCGCATCGCCCGCAACTATGGCGGTTTTGGGGATGTCGTTGCAGAACAGCACCTGGGTTTTCTCTTTTTGCAGCGATAGCAAGTGAATTGCTTCGTTGGCGCAGTCACGAATAGAAACAGCTTCGAACTCGGTTTTGCTGGCGTGACCGGCATGGGAGAAACTCACCAGTGACTGCACGATACGCCCGACACGGTCGGTCTGGCTAAGGATTTGTTCGGCTGTTTCCAGCACTTCGGCCGGGTCGCTGGAATCGTATTTCAGATTTTGCGCGAGGCAGGCGATACCGGTAATCGGATTGCCGATTTCATGGGCAACACCGGCAGCAAGTCGGCCGACGGAAGCGAGCCGCTCCGAGTGCACCAGTTCCTGCTCCAGTAGTTGGGTTTCGGTCACGTCTTCCAGCAACATTACCTGGTCGTAAACGCCAGCGGTAATAGGGCCTTCGATGTTGGCTTTATGCAAACTGATCCAGTGAGGGCGATTATTCAGTTCGATTTCGCGCCGGTAAAAGTGAGGTTCTTTACTTTGGCTGAAATCGATTAGCAGGCTGCACCAGGGCTCGGGAATGTCTTCCAAATAAGAGCCGGTAACATCCTCGCTCGGGGTTTGGGTGAGTTGTGCCATGGCGCGGTTCCACATCAGGACTTCCATATCGCGCCCCAGTGAACAAACCGCCATTGGCAGTTCTTCCAGTGTTTTACGGTGATACAGGCGAAGTGTGTTGAGTTCGGCTGCCATACCGGTCAGGTGGTCGCGGTACTGGGCGAGGCGGTTTTCGATCAGGTTGATGTCCACCGTGCTTTGGGTTTCAGCGGTTACATGGGGAATGTGTTTGTCCATGATCTCGCTGGCGACGTGGATTCCCATCAGGCTGGAAAGGTTACCTTCAATTTGGTCGCGCAGGCGGCGCAATGCATAGGGGCGGCGCTCGTCAATTGTCAGGTTCAGTTCTTTTAAGGCGAGATCAACTTCGCGGCTGGCGGTTACCTTGCCGAGAGGCTTGGCCAGGCGGTGTTTGAATTCCGAAGCGGAATGTACATCCAGCGCCTGACGTACCGGATGGCTGAGCTCATCAGCGGCGCAGAGATCGGCGCTGTATTGTTCATCTTCTGTTTGGCGGGTGAGCAGTGAAATCAACACAAAGCAAAAGGTGTTAAGCCCGAGTGAGATTAGCGTCACTTCGCTCCAGTATTCGATCCCTACCGGAATCGTCCAGTTCAGCAGCGGCAGCTGGATGTATTCCATGCCGGTCAGGATGGGCAGTAACAATCCGATCGCCCAGATACTGGTACCAACCGCCAAACCAGCGATGATGCCGCGCTTGTTGCCTTTACTCCAAAACACAATCGCAAATGTTCCGGGCAGGAATTGCAGGGTTTCGATAAATGCTGTCATCGCCAGATGGGCAAGGCTGAAGCGGTTATCCAGTATCCAATACAGCAGGTAACCGCCGAAGAAAATAGCGGCAATCAGGATCCGGCGCAGCCAGATCAGCTGGCTGTAGAGATCGATGCGGGTGCGTAATTTCAGGCTGGGCAGCAGCCAGTGGTTCATTACCATGGTGGAGAGCGCGAGCGAGATCACCACCATCGCCCCTGTTGCGGCTGAAAGTCCACCGATAAATGCCAGCAGGGTCAGTCCGGGTGAATCGAACAGAATCGGTACACCCAGTGTGTAATATTGCGGTGGCAATGGGACCGAAAGTTCAGTGCCAGCCCAGAGTATCGGAAAAATCGGCAGCGCCATTAACAGTAGAAACAGTGGGAATGCCCAGGTCACTGTGTGCGAGTTGCGCATCAAAGGGTTTTCAGCGAGTCCCAAGTGGAAAATGTGCGGCATGGTGACGGCGGTAGCGACAAATACCAACAGTAAGGTGTGGGCAGAATCGGTGTGGATAGGCGTGTGCAGCAGCGCCAGATTTTCAGGGTGATCGAGCAGCCATTGATCCAGCCCTTCCAATCCATCAAATACCCCAAAAACAGCGACCAGCCCGACTGCACAGAGTGCGCAGACTTTGATCAGGGATTCGAATGCCATGGCAGTAATCAGCCCGCGGTGTTGCTCGCGATTGGCACCGAAAGAAATCGTGAAAAACGCCAGAATAAAACAGTAACAGAGCGCCATTAGGTCTTTGAAGGTGAGTCCGGTTCCCGCCAGAGGCAGGGAGGGATTACCGCTTACCGTGAGGATGTGCATGGTGTCGGCAATCGCCTGGATCTGTAATGCCATCAGGGGCAGGATGCCGCACAGCATGCAAAGGGTAGTCAACGCGCCCACGCTGTGGCTGTGGTAACGAAATACCAGTAAGTCAGCGAGCGAGTGCACTTGGTGTCGCCGTGCCAATTCTGCCAGTGGTGCCAGGGCGACAGGGGCGAACAGGAAGAGCGCTCCGGTGCCAATATAATAGGCGAGCGCACCGTAACCGTATTGGAAGGCGAGGTCGATTACACCGTAAAACGCCCAGGCGCTGGCAAAAATACCCAGCGACAAAATATAAGTAATGGGGTGCGATGTGACCGCCTCGGGAATCCAGCCCCGCTCGGTTATGTAAGCGATACCAAATAGCAGCAGTAAATAACTGATACCGATGAGTGCTACCTGGCTGAGATCAAAAGTCATGTTGTTTTTTTATCGGTCTTTTAGTGGGAGTAGCCAATAAATAATTGGGGTGGCGGTGTCGGGGCGATGTAATCAGTCAAACTCATGATAGTTCTTGCGACGCACTTGCATCACAAAAGCGACAACAATGACCGCAATCCAGACAATAAACGGCCGGTACCAAGCGCCTTCGGGGTTGAGTATCCAATTGAACAGGCTGGGCGAGAAAATGTAGGCTACCAACAGTAGCAATATCACCAGACGTTGGTTATTCATAAACTTTATTCCCCTTTGGTGCGGCGAGTTGAGGGTTGTTATTGTTCTATGTAGTTGGCTGATCTCAGTCTGTATATAAATGGCTAAGCCCGGAAATTGCGTGGCGTTGCCAGTGCTGTACAGCCCAAGCCAGTATCTCAGTGGTTGATAGTGCCGCCAAATCAACCGGGGGATTTTGCCCTAAAAACGCCAGTCCACGCCACAGGTTCTTGCTGGCATCTCCGGCTTCAATAGCTTTTGCATGGTTTTGTTTGCTGAGCTTTTGTCCATTGGCGTGAACTGCCAGCGGAACATGGCCAAACCTTGGTAATGGCGCACCTAGCAATTCAAAAAGAAACAGCTGTCTTCCGGTGACTTCCAGCAAGTCGCTCCCGCGGATGATGTGGGTGATGCCTTGGGCAATATCATCGACAACCACTGCCAAGGGGTAGGCAAATAAGCCATCGCGTCGTTTCAGGATCTGGTCACCTGCCTGGGTTCGCAGATTTTGTATTTGTATGCCTTGGATAAGATCTTCAAACCTGATCAGGTCGCTGCTGGGGTGATCAGGTAAATCATAGAGTTTCAACCGCAGCGAGCATGCTTGCCCGGGGCTTATCGGATGAGTGCGACAGTGGCCGTTGTATATTCCCCCCATGCGTGCCAAATCCTGACGGGAGCAGGTGCATGGGTAGATCCAGTTTTTCTCTAACAATCTATCCAGACATTCCTGATAAGCCTGATGTCGCTGGCTTTGGTAGAGAACGTCGCCATCCCAATGCAGTCCGTGGTCTTCAAGGCTCTGCAATATGCTGCGTGCTGCTCCAGGTTGTTCACGCGGCGGATCGAGATCTTCCATGCGCACTAACCATTGACCGTTGTTGGCTTTGGCATCCAGATAGCTGGCCAGCGCACTAACTAGCGAACCAAAATGCAACGGACCGGTGGGAGAGGGTGCAAAACGACCGATATATCCTGAGCAATCAGAACCGGGTAATGGGGGGGAGGTAGGTGTGTGAGGTATTGCTGACATGATGAAAGAGGCGAGCGCTGCCCGCCTCGATCAAACCGGCATTAGCCGCCGATTTGCTTTTCTTTGATCTCTGCAAGAGTTTTGCAGTCTACGCAGAGTGTCGCTGTTGGACGTGCCTCAAGACGACGGATACCAATTTCAACACCGCATGCATCGCAATAGCCATAATCATTGTTTTCAATCAGCTCCAGAGTGCTGTCGATTTTCTTGATCAATTTGCGCTCGCGATCACGGGTGCGCAGCTCAAGGCTGAATTCCTCTTCTTGGCTGGCGCGGTCAGCTGGGTCAGGGAAGTTAGCCGCTTCGTCTTTCATGTGGCTTACGGTGCGGTCTACTTCTTCCATCAACTCTGAGCGCCAGTTAAGCAGCAGCTGCCGGAAGTGCAACTTCTGGTTGTCGTTCATGTACTCTTCGCCTTTTTTCTCCACGTAAGGAGTGAAAGGGCGTAGTGCGAAGGTTTCAGTAGAAGGTGATTTTTTCGCCATAGGTAGCGCCTCGTAAGACTTCCTGGATCAGCTTATAGTGCTGCACCGCAGGGCGGGGCAGAATTAGAAGGGGGAGCAAGCTATCAGATAACAAATGCGAGTGCTAGCGTTTTTGCTGCATTGCGCGTAGCTGCATATCCCCAGGACGGTACTTCAATTTATTACAAACCCATTGCAAACCTATTCCAAACGAAAACTATAGCCCCAAATTGGCGCAATTGTGCTTCAATTTACGCCTTATCTGCCTTCGTTATTATTGTGATTCTTTTATGTCCACCTTGTTTCCCGCACTGTTACTTCGCCGCTACAAACGGTTTCTGGCCGATGTTCGTTTGCCGGATGGGAGTGAAATCACTATTCATTGTCCTAATACCGGTTCGATGAAAAATTGTGTTGTACCAGAAAGTCCTTGTTGGTATTCCCTGAGCGAAAATAAAGCGCGCAAATATCCACAAACGCTGGAATTGGTCACCACACCTGGTGGCCACCTTGCCGGTATCAACACCGGACGCGCCAATGATTTGGTGGAAACCGCAATTCAAGCGGGTGTCATCACTGAGCTACAAGGTTATGGCTTGTTCAAGCGCGAACAGATTTATGGTGAAGAAAAATCGCGCATCGACTTTTTATTAAGTGACAAGCAGGCAGATGCGCGGCTTTGTTACCTTGAAGTTAAAAATGTCACCTTGATGGAAAACGAAGGCGAGGGATTTTTTCCTGATGCAGTGAGCGAGCGCGGCAGTAAGCATTTGCGCGAGTTGATGGCAATGCGTGCACAAGGGCACAGGGCAGTGTTGTTATTTTGTGTGCAGCACAGCGGGATATTATCGGTGCGCGCTGCGGCGCATATCGATGCCATTTATGCCGCGACGCTGGCCAGTGCACATGCAGCCGGGGTTGAGGTAATTGCCTATGGCGTGACTATCCAACCTGAGCAACACCTTATTGCGTTGGATCGTCCGTTACCGGTTTTGTTGTAGTCGTTTTGGTTGTGGTGAAGTTGACCACCGCGACGGCGCCCAAAATTAAAATAGTCGCACTAAATTCCGGCCAGCCGGGTTGTTCGCCCAATAATAAAACTCCCGACAGTACGCCAATCAGCGGTGTAATTAACGATGAAAGAGAAGATACGCTGACGGGTACCAAGCTGACCAATCGCACCCACGCCCAGTAACAAAACATAAAGGCAATAAACACGTTGTAAAGTACGCCCCAGAGTGCAAGTTGCGATGGTATTTTTTGTGGCAAGCCATCAACAAAAACTGCGGCAATCAATACGGGAATACTGGCCAATAATAGCAACCAGCCGGTGAGCACTACGGTATTCATCGGGATTTTCCAGCGCTTCATCATCACAGTTCCCAGTGCCCAGCACCAGGCGGCGATAATCATCAATATCGCACCAAGCAATAATTCATGGTTGAGTGGACCACCAAACCAGCTAATCAATGATTCGCTCATCAAAGCCAGTACACCTGCCGTGCCCAACAGAAGGGCGATGCCTACGCGCAAAGTGAATTTATCTTGCAGCACCCAAATGGATAGCAGTACTGTCCAGATGGGCATTGTGTAACCCAATAAAGCGGAACGCCCTGCGGGTAATAAGCTCAGTCCGTACGTCGCCAGCACATTCCAGGCGATAATATTAAACAGGCATACCCAGAGAATTTTTTGAACAAATCCGCGAGGCATTTGTAGCGATAGCCCGGAAAAACGCGCAATCGCCAAAATTCCCAAGCCGCCTAAACACAAACAAAAACCGCGAAATGTCAGCGGTGGGATTTCGTTGATGATGAATTTCATAATCGGCCAATTAATTCCCCAGCCAATTGCCAGGCCGATCAATAACAAAATACCTTCCGTAGAAAGTCGATGTGAGTTGGGCATTACGTTTTCTTCTTGTGTGGGGATATTTGCGTGGGGATTGTAGCCGTCAGGATGCGGGCAAATTAATCGCCCGCTCTCACAATAAATCTATGAATTGAATCTCATCAGAGCATAGCTTAAAAAATTAATTTACCGTGCTCGAAGGCGGAAACGGTTGCAACAATTGCGTAAAACTTTCTCGCATTTTTTGTTCGGCTTTCAGTGAGAAATTGATTAGCGGTATACCTTCGGCGTTACCGCGCCATATCAGGGTATTGTTATTTGCTTGGGTGATGTCGATAACAATAACGCCTTCCTGTTTTCCTTGTCCCAGTGTTTGGCCTGTGCCCAATCCAATATTGCCGTGCCGCCCAACCGGTAGGTCAATCCCTATCCCGATGCTGGTGTTGCCTCCGCGACTGACGCGGGAAAATACTTGCATATCGATAAGCATATCGGGATTGCTCTCGACAGGAGTGAAACCTTGTGCGCGCAGTTGTTGGTCGGCCAGCTGCTGCAAGACATTTTTCTCGATACCGCCAATATCCAAGGTAATAGCGCGCCAGCTGTAGGTTTTTAAATGGCTGAAGTCTGTCCCGGTTTTGTAATCATTGCCGTATTTGATATTGGTACAGGCGCCCAGCAGTAAAAACATTCCGGTGAGCAATAAGATTGAAACAAAAGGGCGCATGTTGTGTCTCCTATAAAATCCTGTGTCGCGAGTATAGCGCTATATAGACATCGGGTATGGGCACAGAGTTTGCAAACACGAAATAATTGCCGCAGACTTGCGCTGCCGGGCTATTGCACGACTATTATCGTTTGACTAAGGAGTTGTTGTGGATTTATTGCTGATTTTCAAAGCCATCATTATGGGATTGGTAGAAGGGCTAACAGAGTTCTTGCCGATATCGAGTACCGGGCATTTAATTGTTGTCGGGGATTTGATTAATTTCCATAACGACGGTCGGGTATTTGAAATTGCGATCCAGTTGGGCGCGATTTTAGCTGTAGTAGTTGAATACCGGCGCAAATTTACCCAGGTTGCATTCGGCATGTTTAGCGACCCGCAGGCGCAAAAATTTATCATCAATCTGATCATTGCATTTATTCCCGCTGCCATTGTGGGGGTGTTATTTATATCGTTGATCAAAACCTATTTATTTAATGCATTGACCGTTGCCACTATGTTGATTTTGGGTGGTTTGGTAATTCTGTGGGCAGAGCGGCGAAAGCACGATATCCGTGTCACCGATGTTGATGACATAGGTTGGCGGGATGCATTAAAAGTAGGTTTATTCCAAGTGGTGTCGATGATTCCTGGCACATCGCGCTCGGGAGCTACCATTATTGGTGGTTTATTTATCGGATTGGATCGCAAAGTGGCTGCGGAATTTTCATTTTTCCTCGCTGTGCCCACGATGGTTGCCGCCACCGTTTACGATATATATAAGCATCGTGATTTATTGGAAATGGGCGATTTCCCGATGTTTGCCGCCGGTTTTATCACCGCGTTTATCAGCGCCTGGATTGCTGTGCGTACGCTTGTGCGTTTTGTTGCCAATCATAGCTACGAGATTTTTGCCTGGTACCGAATTGCGTTCGGGTTATTGATTTTGATTACAGCCTATACCGGCATGGTGAGTTGGTCTATGTGACAGAAAGACTTATTTAATCTTTCTTTACACGGCAATACTTGAGTCTTGTGGGTGGATATTTTGTAATCGTCCTGCGTTTAATACCAATCATAAATTACTCAACCAGAGGAACACTCCAATGCGCAAATTACTCCTGACATCAATTGTATTATTGAGCCCATTCGCTGTTGCCGGCCCTGAGTGCACAACGGTAGAAAAATCCCAGTGGTTGGATCAAACTAAATTTCAGGATGACTTGAAGGCTAAAGGTTACGAAATCAAAGTATTTAAAGTGACCGATGGCAATTGCTATGAAATTTACGGCTGGAACAAAGAAAAGCAAAAAGTTGAAATTTATTTCAATCCGGTGACTGGCGAGATCGTTAAAGAAGAGATCGAAGACTAATTATGTCACCTGCAACAATTACACTATGGGACCCGCTTGTGCGGGTTTTTCATTGGTCGATAGCCATCATTTTTGTGGCCAATATGTATTTCAATGAGGCGGGTGATGATTGGCACCAATGGTTAGGTTACACAATGGTGGCGTTGTTGCTGGTGCGCTTTGTATGGGGTTTTGTGGGTAAAGGGGCTGCGCGCTGGGCGGACTTTTTCCCTACGCCAGCGCGCCTCTCTGCGCATATCGGTGCATTAGTGCGCGGTCAGGCATACCATCGTATGGGGCATTCACCTTTGGGTGCGTTAGTAATGATTTTGATGATGCTGTGCTTGTTGGCGCTGGGTGTTACCGGTTTTTTGGCGCAAGAGGTGGATTATTTCTGGGGGGAGGATTGGATCATTGATCTTCACGATGCCATTGCCAACAGTTTATTGATGTTGGTATTGCTGCACATTGCTGCAGCCTTGTTTGAAAGTTATCGCCTCAAGGAAAACTTGCCGTTGTCGATGATGACCGGCAAGCGCCGTATGGGTGAATCGGATTCGCAGCGTTCACATACCCAAGATTAAAAACACTACACAAACCGCACAATGCTGGTGTCGCGTTCCCGACTTTTTCCGGCATTGTGCAATTTGTTCTCATACTCTTGCCAGAGAGACTTCTGGTTTTTTGCCAGCTCGTAAAAATAATCCCAAGTGTAAATACCACTGTCGTGACCATCATCAAAAACCAGCTTGAGCGCATAGTTTCCTGCGCGTTCAAGCTGGGTGATCCGCACATCTTTTTTACCAAATTGCAGGATTTCCTGGCCTGCACCATGACCTTTTACCTCGGCACTCGGTGAGTGCACGCGCAAAAATTCGGCGGGCAATAAAAACTGCTCGCCGTCAAAATACAGCTCCAGTTGTTGCGATTGTTTGTGCAGCAAAATTTTTCTGGGAATTTTGGTCATAGTGTTTTTACAACATGTAATGCTTACAGAATAAAGCGGCTTAAGTCTTCGTTTTTCGCAAGTTCGCCCAGATGTGATTCTACAAAAGACGCATCAATTTCCACTGTGCGATTACCATCACCGGCGGTGAAAGAAACATCTTCCAGTAAGCGTTCAAGGATGGTGTGCAAGCGGCGCGCGCCAATATTTTCAGTGCGCTCGTTTACATCAAATGCGGTTTCCGCAATACGCCGAATGCCGTCTTTGGTAAATGTGATTTCAACACCTTCGGTTTTTAGTAACGCTTCTTGCTGTTCCGTTAGCGATGCTTTGGGTTCGGTGAGGATGCGTTCAAAATCATCCGGCGTTAATGCCTGTAACTCGACGCGAATAGGTAAGCGCCCCTGCAATTCCGGGATTAAATCCGACGGCTTGCTTAAGTGAAATGCACCTGACGTAATAAATAAAATATGGTCAGTTTTAATCGAACCATGTTTGGTGGTCACTGTGCAGCCTTCAATTAATGGCAATAAGTCGCGCTGAACGCCTTCGCGTGATACATCTGCGCCGGTTACATTGCCACGGCGTGCAACTTTGTCGATCTCATCGATAAACACAATACCGTTTTGCTCGGCAGCTTCAATCGCTTGCGTTTTGATGTCTTCGTCGCTCACCAACTTTGCAGCTTCTTCATCTTGCAATTGTTTGAATGCTTTTTTCACTGTCATCTTGGCTTTTTTGGTTTTGTCGCGGCCGAGCGATGAAAACATGCTTTGCAATTGGTTGGTCATGTCTTCCATGCCTGGTGGTGCCATGATTTCAACACCAACACTTGCTGCTGCAATATCAATTTCAATTTCTTTATCGTCCAGATCGCCTTCGCGCAATTTTTTGCGGAAGATTTGGCGAGTGCCGGATTCATGTTTGTATTCTTCAGAAGATAAATCGCGCGCTGGAGGTAAAAGTGCATCCAGAATGCGCTCTTCTGCGGCTTCGGCAGCGCGATGCTGTACAGATTTCATCGCTTGCTCGCGGCACATTTTGATAGAGACATCGACCAGATCGCGAATAATGGATTCAACATCGCGCCCCACGTATCCCACTTCAGTAAATTTGGTGGCTTCTACTTTTATGAACGGCGCGTTGGCGAGTTTTGCCAGGCGGCGCGCAATTTCGGTTTTGCCGACACCGGTGGGTCCGATCATCAAAATATTTTTGGGTGTAATTTCATTGCGCATATCGGCGGGCACTTGCATGCGACGCCAGCGATTGCGCAGTGCAATTGCCACAGCGCGTTTTGCATCGGCCTGGCCGACGATATGTTTATCTAATTCATGCACGATTTCGCGCGGAGTCATGGAGGACATAAAAAACTCTTAAGTAGCCCGCATGGAGTGGAGCGCAATGCGGGGATGGTTTATCAAATGACTTTTTTAAATCAAGGCTCCGTATTTCGTCAGGCTCCATACGGGCTACGGTTATCAATATTCAAGTGTTTCTATGGTGTGGTTCTGGTTGGTGAAAACGCAAATATCGCCCGCTATTTTCAGCCCTTTTTCAACAATGCTGCGCGCATCCAGCGAGGTGTTTTCCAATAGAGCGCGTGCAGCAGCTTGTGCGTAATTGCCGCCGGAGCCAATCGCAATTAAATCGTCTTCGGGCTGGATGACATCGCCATTGCCGGTAATGATGAGTGAGGCGTCTTTATCGGCAACCGCGAGCAGAGCCTCCAGCCGGCGCAGGCTGCGATCAGTGCGCCAGTCTTTGGCTAGCTCAACGGCGGCGCGGGTAAGTTGGCCGTTATGGGCTTCGAGCTTGGCTTCAAAACGTTCGAACAGGGTAAATGCATCGGCAGTGCCGCCTGCAAATCCAGCGATAACCTGATTTTTGTAAAGGCGGCGCACTTTGCGTGCATTGCCTTTCATGACGGTGTTGCCGAGCGAGACCTGGCCATCGCCGCCGATTACCACTTGCCCTTCACGGCGTACAGAGAGAATTGTAGTCACTGGACTTCCTTTAAAATTGACATCACAGAAGCCAGAAAAATGGGGGCACACATACCTTTTTCAAGGCATGTGCATCAAGCAGATAAAGGGAGTGGGGCTTACTTGGTTTTGGCGCGCTTGAGTACCAGCGCATTGTATTGATTGTTAACCAATTGGGAGCGCGCACTTGTCAGTGCAGTTTGGGTGGCAAATGGGCCAACCACAACGCGATGCCAGATTTCCCCTTTGCGGATTTCCACGGTTTCTATGTGTGCATCGAGATTGATCAAAATTAATTGCGCACGCAATTTATCCGCATCATCCGCGCTTGGGAAAGAGCCAACTTGCAAAATGTACTCGGTTGCCTGGTCTTGCGCGGGTTTTTCTTCGTTGATCGTTTCGCTTGCGGGCACAATAGTTTCACTTTCCTGCAGCAATTTGTAGAAATCAAAGCGCGGTTTGGGCGTTTTGTTTTCTGTTACTTTCGGTTTTGGCTCTTCTTTGGGCGCAGGTTCAGTCGCAGGATTTTTAATGAAATAGAGGCTCGCGGCAAAAGCACCTAGCACCAATCCGGCAATAAACCACACCCAAGGCGGCGTTGCACTGTTAGTGGAGGATGTTCGGCGCGCGGGTGCGCGGCCTTTTTTGGCGAAATCTCTGCTCATGTAAATCGTATATCCAGATTGAAACGAGGCGCGATTGTAAACGGGTGATAGGCGCGAGTCACTAATCAGCGTATATGACCGCGTGCGTAGGCAGTTGGTTTAACCCATGTCTTGTGGATCGACATCAATTGACCAGCGCACACGTTTGGCTTGTGATGCAGCTTCCAATTGTATTGCCAACTGACTTAACAATTGTTGCAGTGGTTTGCGCTGGGCGCTGTTGATTTGTAGTTGGTAGCGGAAACGGTCACCGCGCTTTTCCATCATCGCGGGCAGTGGGCCGAGATACTGTAATGCAGGATTAGGTGCATGTAACTGCTCTGACAGTTGGCGTGCTTGCATCAAAAAATCCACTGCTGCTTGCGCATATTTGCTTTCGGCGCGGATCAGCGCCAAATGGCGATAGGGCGGTAATTGAGTGATGTGCCGCTCCTGCAATATTAAATCAGCAAGTGCGTGATAGCCTTGCTGTACCAGTGTTTGCACGAGCGGGTGATCTGTATGGTTGCTTTGCATGATGACCCGTCCGCGTTTTTGTTCACGCCCTGCGCGCCCCGCCACTTGCAATAATAATTGCCCCATTCGTTCGGCACCGCGAAAGTCGGTGCTGAATAAGCCGGCATCGGCGTCGATAATCACCACTAGAGTCACATCGGCAAAGTGATGGCCTTTGGCGAGCATTTGGGTGCCAACAAGAATACAGGGTTCGCCACTGTGGACATCGACCAACAGCTTTTGCATTCCGTCTTTATTGCGCGTGGAATCGCGGTCAACGCGGATAACTTTGTGTGCGGGGAAGAGCTGTTGCAATACGACTTCGCTGCGTTCTGTGCCCTGGCCAATAGGTTGGACTTTGCTGCTATTGCAGTTGGGGCAGCGTTTGGGAATGCCGCGTTGGTGATCACAGTGGTGGCAGTGCAGGTGACGCGGATTCTGGTGTACGGTCATGCGCGCATCGCAGTGATTGCAGTTGGCCAGCCAGCCGCAATCATGGCATTCCAGTGTGGGTGCATAGCCGCGTCGATTGAGGAACACCAGTACCTGATTGCCTTTGTCGAGGGTGTCACCTATGGCATCGATACTGGCTTGAGCAAAACCTTCGTGGAGAATTTCACCGCGAATATCGAGCAGCTGAATTTCGGGTGGTTTGGCGTTGCCGGCACGTGCTTTGAGCCGCAGGTGGCAGTAGCGGCCTTGCTGCGCATTGTGCAGGGTTTCCAGTGAGGGAGTGGCCGAGCCAAGTATTAACGGAATTCCCAATCGATGGGCACGCACTGCTGCAAGGTCGCGTGCGGAATAGCGGAAACCATCCTGTTGCTTAAATGAAGCATCGTGCTCCTCATCAATAATCAGAATTCCCGGCTCTTTGAGTGGTGTAAACAGCGCCGAGCGGGTGCCGATGATGATGCGCGCTATTCCATCGCGCGCGCGCAGCCAGGCTTCCAGCCGCTCGCGGTCGTTAAGACCTGAATGCAGTGCAACAATCGGCAGGTTGAAACGGCGTTGGAAGCGCTCAAGGGTTTGCGGCGTGAGACCAATTTCGGGCACAAGCACCAAGGCCTGTCTCCCTTGCCTGAGGGTCTGTTCAATTGCTTGCAGATAAATTTCAGTTTTTCCACTGCCGGTAGCGCCATCGAGCAGGTAGGTTTTAAAGCTGCTGTAGTCGATCTGTGCAAGCGCGGTTTGCTGCTCATCGCTCAATACCAACGGTTGTTCGCGCAGCAGCTGGGCCGGTTGCGGCTCTTGGCTGGGCACTATTTCGTCGATACGCACGAGGCCTTTATCGATCAGATTTTTGGCAATGCTGCGCGGAATATCCAGCCGGTCGAGATCGCTGCGGCTTAGTTGATGGCGGGCTTGCAAAGCGGCTAGCAGCGCGGCTTGTTTTGGTGAGCGCTTGAGTGCTCCTTCCGGCAACCCTTTACCTTCGGTGGTGAGCTTGAAAACGGGCTCGCCCTGCAACTTGGCGGGTTCGCCTTGACGCAACAGTGCAGGTAAAGCAGTTTGCAAAGCTTCACCTGGAGCACACTGGTAGTAATCGGCAGCCCAGAGACAGAGTTCCAGGAGTTCGCCATCAAGTGCGGGGCGAGTGTCGATAATCGCCAGGGCAGAGCGTATCTTGCCCACGTCTTGCGTACTTTCTGTCTTGATCTTGATTAGTACGCCGACCAACTCCCGATTACCAAACGGTACCCGCACCAATACACCGGGTTGCAGGGTGCTGGCATCCTGCCCGGGCGGCAATAAATAGTCGAAACAGCGCCTTAACGGAACAGGAAGGGCTACTTCGAGTAGTGCTGGGTTTTGGGGTGATGGATGTTGGGTCATAGATGGCAACAGCAAATAACAGATGGCCAGCATAGCCTATATCAGTTACTGGATGCGCAGGCTGATTGTTGGGGGCGCGCATGTTGGTGGCGGTTTTTTATCCAAAACGGTGGTTTTCAGTTGCGTGTCAGCGGTTTTCTGGTAGTATCGCCGCTCCCAAAAAACGCCGTTTTTTTTAACCTATGTGCGGTGCCTGGCAGGTGATCAGGTGGCGGCACAGACTACGAAGGCATTCATCATGAAAGCAGACATTCATCCAAATTACGTTGATGTAGCTGTAACTTGCAGCTGCGGCAACAACTTCAACACCCGTTCAACATTGGGCAAAGCCCTGCACGTTGACGTATGCGGTGCATGCCACCCGTTCTACACTGGCAAGCAAAAAATTGTTGATACCGGTGGCCGTATCGATCGCTTCACCAAGCGTTTCGGCAGCCGCATCGGTGGTGCAAAGAAAGACTAATTGTCTTGTTTCGCACACCTCTGGCATCGCTAGTAAAAACGCCGGGAATGAAAATTCCCGGCGTTTTTTTATGCCTGTTAATCTCATCGGGCTTTATTGCGTGCCCCGCGTTTGCTGAATGTGGTTTGCCTTCCGGGGATAGCGTCCAGGTTGTACGGGTATCTGACGGTGACACATTAAAGTTACAGGATGGGCGCTCGGTGCGGGTACTTGGGATTAATGCGCCGGAAATCGCACACGGCGGTATAAAGGGGCAGCCTTTTGGCCGCGAGTCCAAGGCTCATGCTCAGCAGTTTATTGATGCAGCCAAAGGGCGCATCCGGCTCGGTTTTGAAAGGGAAATCAAAGACCGTTACGGGCGGTTTCTGGCTCATGTTTACGATAGTCAAAATCGCAGTTTGGCTGCTGAGCAATTGCGAGCGGGTATGGCGCTGCAAATAGCTGTGCCGCCTAATTATTCGCAAATGGATTGTTTGCTGCCGCTGGAGAATAGTGCTCGCGAAAAAAAGCTGGGGCTATGGCGTTCGTCCTATTGGCAGCCAGTGCAGATTACATCTTTGCAGGAAACCGAAACGGGCTTCAGGCATGTGCGCGGACGTATTACGAAAGTCAGCATCAATTCCGCAATTTGGCTGGAATTTGATGGGCAGCTGGTGGCGAAAATTGCCAAAAAAGACTGGCCATTATTTATGGGGAAATCTGGGGCTTATAAAAAAACCGATTGGTTGAAGCTAAAAGGCAAAGAAGTTGAGTTGCGCGGTTGGATTACCCGGCGTAAGTCCAATCCGGCGCGACAATATAAACCCCTGGTCTTGCAATTGCGTGCACCCTCATCCCTGAGGGTGATCGATCGTTGATCGGGGAAAGCTAGAACAATTCTTCCGGTAAGGTTGCCTGTTCGCTGGACTCATTGCCAGCCGCTGATGTGCGCCCGGTGTCTTCCCCTAAAAACACTTCAAAAATAGCATCCGGATCGCCTGGCATGGCGGGTTTGCCGGTGTCCGGATTGATCCGCACAGTAACTATTCCCTCCGGTTGGCGTGGCAGTTGGTCTGGAACGCCTTCCAGCGCTGTGCGCATAAAGTCGATCCAGATTGGCAAGGCTGCTGAGCTGCCGAACTCTCTGCGCCCCAGTAGAGTGTTTTGGTCAAAGCCGGCCCAAACTGTTGTCGCTATGTTGGGGTTGTAGCCAGAGAACCAGCTGTCACGGGGGCCATTGGTCGTGCCTGTTTTACCTGCAATATCGTTCCGCCCCAGCTGCTTGGCCAAGCGCCCGGTACCTTTGTCGACGACATCGCGAAGCATGGAATCAATTATGTAGGCGATTCGTGCATCAATAATTCTGGGGGCTCGCTGGCTGCTGTCCATATCCGGCATCGGCGGAAGTGGAGTTCCATCATCGGCGTAATTGACCTGATTGTTTTCACACTCCTTACATACGCGTTTGGGATTGGCCTCGTACACAACTTTGCCTGTGCCATCTTCGATACGAGTGACGAGGTATGGGTCTATCTTGAACCCGCCATTAGCAAAGCTGGCGTAAGCGGTGGCCATTTGCATCGGGGTCAGTGCATGGGAACCCAGGGCTAATGTTAGGTCGCGCGGGAATTCTTTCGGATTAAAACCAAATCGCGCGAGGCTATCCAACGCAGTTTGCATACCAATACTGCGCAGCAAGCGTATGGATACCAAATTGCGCGAGCGGTACAGGGCTTGGCGCATACGCATAGGGCCGACGAATTTCCCATCATCGTTTTCAGGACGCCAAGCGATACCGGTGCTGGTATTCTCAATCACTATCGGGGCGTCGTTGATAATAGAGGCGGGAGTAAATCCGTTTTCGAGTGCGGCAGTATAAATGAGCGGTTTAAAGCTGGAGCCGGGTTGGCGCGCACCTTGTATAGCGCGGTTGTAGTGACTTTGATTGAAGTCGAATCCCCCCACCAATGAGCGTATTGCGCCATCGGTTGAATCAAGGGAAACCAGTGCGGCCTGAATCGCAGGAACCTGGCTAAAGCGCCACATATCGTCATCATCTTTAATTATGCGCACCACATCGCCGGGCTTTAAAAATTCGGTCGCCGCTTTATAGGCTGCGCCTCTGGAGTCCTCGGTGATGTAGGGGCGAGTATTTGCAAGGCCTTGCTCCCAGCCCAAATCGATAAGATCGCCGTTGCTCATAATGACCCGGATGGATTTTTCCTGTACATCCACAACTGCGGCGGGTTCAAGACCCCCAAGGCTGGGGATGGATTGGAGTTGGTCTTGCCAATCGATCAAATCAGCATCTACTGAAGGTTTCAGTCGCAGCTCGGGGCCGCGATAACCGTGACGTTGGTCATAGGCCATGAGGCCCTTTAGCACAGCTGCCTGGGCGGTAGCTTGCATCGCACTATCAACACTGGTGTAGACCTTGTAACCCTCTATATAGGCTTTGTCGCCGAAAAGGTTAAGAGCTTCTTGGCGCGCCATCTCAGAAATATAGGGGGCTTGCACATCAAGGGTCGTGCCGTGGTTGCTGGCGGTATTGGGTTCGTTGATAGCGGCTTCATAGGTTGCATGGTCAATATGCCCCAGTTCATACATCCGGCCGATAATCCAGTTGCGCCGAATCATCGCCCGTTTGAGGTTTGCTAGCGGGTTATATGCTGAAGGTGCTTTCAGTACACCTACTATCATGGCGTATTGGGCGACACTTAACTGATCAATGTCCTTGCCATAATAGATTTGTGCAGCAGCTTGCAATCCATAAGCGCGGTTGCCGAAGAACATTTTGTTATTGAACAATACCAGGATTTCTTCCTTGGTAAATTTTCGTTCAATTTCAAGGGATAAGAGTATTTCGTTAAACTTACGTGAGAAGATTTGTTTGCGAGTGAGAAAGAAATCACGCGCCAACTGCTGAGTAATAGTGCTTCCGCCTGATTGTATGGCGCCGGACTTTAGAATTTGTGATGCGGCGCGCAACATGCCTTTCAGAGAAACTCCATGATGCTCAAAGAACTCTGCATCTTCTGCGGAGAGGAGTGCTTTTATATAAAGAGGCGGTATTTGATCATAGGTGAGTGGAGTGCGACGCTGTTCGCCAAATTCACCAATGAGTTTTCCGTCGCTTGAATAAACCCGTAAAGGGGTCTGTAATTTAACTTCCCTCAACGAATCAACTGACGGCAATTTAGGGCTCAAATAAAGATATAACCCTGCAAATGTCACCAAGGTAACGCTGAAGCCAGCCAGTAACAGCCAGAAAATAATACCGAAGAAGGATTTTTTGCTGAACATTTTTTCTATGTGAATTAATGGGTTAGCGCGATTGCCGCAGGTGGCGGGCATTATACGGGCTTTTTACTTGTTTACATATTCATCGGTTTGTTGCAGGCTTAAGTTAAAGTGCTATAACATAAACAACGTCTAAGTTACGGATATAGATAGAAAAATGGGCATTTTAAGTTTCCTCGAAAAGAAGGCAAAGCCGGTAATAGGACTGGATATCAGTTCTACTTCGGTCAAATTGCTTGAACTCAGTCGCAGCGGTGATCGTTACCGCGTCGAGTCCTATACCGTAAAAGCGCTACCCCCGAATGCGGTGGTAGAGAAAAATATTGCAGACCCGGTCGCGGTGGCCGAGGTTATTCGCTCCATGGTCAAACAGTCCAAAACCAAGCTCAAGCATGCGGCTGTTGCTGTAGCTGGTTCGGCAGTAATCACCAAAATGATTGATATGCCAATGGATTTGAATGATGACGCGATGGAAAGCCAGATCGCTGCAGAGGCAGATCAGTATATTCCCTTCCCATTGGAGGAGGTTGCTCTCGATTTTGAAATCCAAGGCGTCTCTCCTCGTAATCCAGATCAGGTTGAAGTGTTACTCGCGGCTTGTCGCCGTGAGAATGTTGAGGTTCGTCAGCAAGTTCTTGCTGATTCAGATCTCATTGCAGAGAAGGTTGATATCGAAGCCTACTGTATGGAGCGCGCTTTTGAATTGATCGCTGAGCAATTGGAGGATCAGGAAGGACAGGTCGTTGCGATTATTGATATAGGTGCAACCATGACCACACTGAGCGTGTTGGTGGATGGAAAAACAGTTTATACCCGCGAACAGTTATTTGGTGGTCGTCAGTTAACCGAAGAAATTCAGCGTCGTTATGGTTTGTCCCGTGAGGAAGCTGGTCTTGCTAAAAAGCAAGGTGGTTTGCCTGATGATTATGAATTGGAAGTGCTGGCTCCCTTCAAGGATGCCGTTGTGCAACAAGTCACCAGATCGCTGCAATTCTTTTTCTCGGCCAGTCAATATAACGATGTTGACTACATTATCTTGGCTGGCGGGGTTGCATCACTTGAAGGCTTGGTTGGATTGATAGAAGAAAAATTAGGCACACAAACTGTTGTTGCAAATCCATTTGCGCGCATGTCGGTTTCATCAAGAGTTAATGCTGTTTCTCTGGCAAATGACGCTCCTGCGCTGATGATTGTTACCGGCTTGGCGATGAGGAGTTTTGACTGATGGCCAAAATTAACTTATTGCCTTGGCGTGAGGTCTATCGTCAAGAGAAGAAACGCGAATTTCTGGGGATCATCGCTGGTATCGGTTTGGCTGCAGCATTCTGTGCCTATCTTTGGGTCTCCAGCGTTCAATCAGCTATTGAGAATCAGAATGCTCGAAATCAACTACTTAATCAGGAAATTGCCAAACTTGATGCGCAAGTAAAAGAAATTAGTGAAATTAAAAAGGTTCGCGATGATTTGCTGGCGCGCATTAAAGTTATTACTGATCTTGAGGGAACCCGTCCCGTTATTGTTCGTTACTTCGATGAACTCGCAAGAGCTATACCTGATGGTGTTTGGATCAATTCTGCAGAGCGTAAAGGCAATATAGTGACTATTGAAGGTGTTGCTGAGTCCTACAATCGAATTGCCAGTTTTTTACGTAATCTCGAAGCGTCTGACTGGTACGCATCGCACAATCTAATCTCTGTTGATGCGGCCCCCGAAGAGGGCGAAGATGCCAGCAAGTTCAAGATGACAGTTGAAACTTCTGCTCCTGCTGATGAAGTTGTAGATACTGAAAAGACTAGTGCAGCTGGAGGGGTAAAATAAATGTCATTTCAAGACACTATTGACCAGCTAAAAGATTTTGATGTTAACAATATTGATTTCGAAAAAATTGGTGTTTGGCCACTGCCCGCAAAAATATTCGTGTGTGTGTTGTTGGTTGCTGTCGTTTTTGCCGGTACGTACTACTTTAAAATCAGCGGCTTAAATCTGCAGTTAGATAGGGTTGTTGCGCAAGAACAAACTTTACGCACTACTTTCGAAAAGCGCAGTTTTGAGGCTGCCAATCTCGACGCATATAAAGCGCAAATGGAAGAGATGAAAGTGACTTTTGACTCTTTGTTGTCTCGTTTGCCTGCAAAAACAGAAGTGCCAGGCTTGTTGGAGGATATTGGTACACGTGGCAGCGAAAGCGGCCTGACAAATATCAATATCAATTTCCAGCCGGACGTAGTTGCAGAGTATTACATTGAGGTTCCTATCACTATTTCCGCTGAAGGTGGATATCACGATATGGGAGGGTTTGTTAGCGGTGTAGCTGGGATGCCGCGTATTGTCACTTTGCATGACTTTAAGATAACTGCATCAAAGCAAAATAGAGCGCTCAGTATGACCATACTGGCCAAGACCTATCGTTATAAATCAGTGGAGGCTGCTAAATGAAACGGCCGTCGTTATTGATTCTGCAATTGTTTTGTATTTTGGTGCTTTTTGGCTGTGGGCAAGCATCGCAGCAGGATTTAGTTGATTTTATGGAAGAGACCAAACGCAGGCCGAAAGGACAAATTGAGCCTCTGCCGACGTTTAGTCCATATCAACCATTTACTTATAGCGCAATGACATTGCGTAGCCCATTTGAAAAGCCTATTCCATTGGATGAGTCTGCCGTGAAAGGTGGGCGTGCAGTGGCGCCAGATTTGACAAGAGAAAAAGAGTTTCTCGAAGGTTTCAATATTACTGCGCTTAAAATGGTTGGCACTATTAGTAAGAAGGGGCAGTTATGGGCTCTCATTGACGATGGTGTCGGCAGTGTGGTGCCTGCAACAGTTGGAAACTATATGGGGATGAATCACGGCAAAATAATCTCCACTAGTCCATCGCAAATTGAGGTGATGGAAATCGTAGGTGACGGCTCTAATGGTTGGGTTGAGCGTCCTAGAATTATTAAATTAGAAGAGAAGGAATAAGCGGATATGCGTGCTCTATTCACTCCGGGGTTGAATATGCGTAAATTTTTCATGGCATTGGTTGGGCTGATTGTATCGCCGTTGACGTTTGCGGGGACTCTTACCGAGATTAATTTTTTCCAGTTGCCCGGTGAACGCTTTGAGGTTCGCATGTCGTTCGATTCTCCACCTCCAGAGCCCAAGGGCTACACTATAGAAAAGCCTGCGCGCATAGTGTTGGATTTTCCTGATGTAATTAGTGGGCTTAAAGAGCGCCGCTTTCCTCTGGCCGTCGATAATGGTCAGAGTGCCATGATTCTGACAAGTGAAGGGCGTACCCGTCTTATTTTAAATCTTAATGATTTGGCTGCGTATTCGACTCGTACAGAAGGCAATAGTTATATTGTTGAAGTGGGTGCAGCGAAAAGTAGTGATGCAGATCAATCTGCTCGACCATCAATAGATGTTGCGCAAAAATCTCAATACAAAAAAGATGCAATTGACAGCAATAACAAAATTACCGATATCGATTTTCGTCGTGGTGCATCAGGCGAGGGGCGCGTGATTGTCACCTTATCTAATCCTAAAGTAAGTGCAGATATGGTGGGTACTGGTACAGGTGTGCGACTGTCTTTCAAAGATGCGTGGTTACCGCCAGAGTTGCGCCGACGCTTGGATGTGGTTGATTTTGCAACACCTGTTTCGTTGGTAAGTGCTTCCCAGGAAGGTGAAAGCTCTGTGCTAAATATTAGTGCGGGCGGTGACTTCGATTATCTCGCTTACCAAACCGATAATGAGTATGTGGTTAGTATCAAGCCGCTTACTGCGCAAGAAAAGCAGGAGAAGAAAAAAGATTTTGAGTACACAGGCGAAAAGTTATCTCTCGACTTTCAAGATATTGAAGTCCGTGCGGTGCTGCAGATTATTGCTGACTTTACTGAGCTAAATTTGGTGGCAAGTGATACCGTCCAAGGGCGCATAACTTTGAGGTTGCAAAACGTTCCTTGGGATCAGGCACTGGAGATGGTTCTGAAAAATAAAGGATTAGACAAGCGCCAAGTAGGGAATGTGTTAATGGTTGCTCCAGCTGCCGAGATTGCAGAACGTGAGCGTCAGGAAATCACCACCAAGAAGCAATTGGAGGAGCTTGCACCACTGAGAACTGAATATATTCGTGTTCGTTATGCCAATGCCAAAGAAATGTTTGAGCTTTTTCGTGGTGAAGGTAGTGGTGGTGGAAGTGGCGGTGGTCAAGGCGGTAGTCGCGCAACCGGTAGTGTGTTGTCTGAACGAGGCCAGGGTGTTGTGGATGAGCGCACCAACTCAATCATCATTACCGATACAGCAGAGCGTATAGAAGCCTTTAAACGTTTGGTTGACCAAATTGACATTCCAATTCGTCAAGTAATGATTGAGGCGCGAATTGTTATTGCAAATACCGATTTTGAGCGCGAGCTAGGTATTCGTTGGGGGGGGGTTGGTTACAATGCCAATAGAAATCGAGTTATAGACTTTGCCGGTTCTCAGGATGGTCTCGATGATGAAGATGGTGCTCGTCCTTCTCGCTGGTTCAACCCAAGTGCGGATGACGATGACAATACGCTCAATTTAACCGAAAATAATGTTGTTGATTTGGCTGTTGGTAATCCCTATGCCAGTGCTGCAATTGGTATTTTGACTGATAGTACCTACTTGGATTTGGAGCTAAGTGCGCTTGAGAATTCGGGTTACGCTGAAATTGTGTCACAACCCAAGGTTATTACCAGCGATAAGCAACTGGCGATAATTAAATCAGGTAAAGAGATCGGGTATCAGGAAAGTGCTCCAAGCGGTGGCACAACCACAGGTTTCCGCGAGGCAGTACTGAAGCTGGAAGTAACTCCGCAGATAACACCTGATAACCGGATTATTATGGATTTAAATGTGTGGAAAGATTCGATTGCTGCGGTTGAGGAAAGTGGACGCCCTACATTGGATATTACGCGTCTGCAAACGAAAGTGCTTGTTAACAATGGCCAGACAGTTGTGTTAGGCGGTGTGTTTTCGTTAGAGGGTACAAAAGGTGAAAACAAAGTGCCTGTATTGGGCGATATTCCTTACCTGGGCCGTCTATTTAAGAAAACGGTGGATAACCAATTCAAAACCGAACTGTTGATATTTGTTACTCCCAAGTTGATGTCGGATACCCTTTCTAACTAATGCAAAAGCCAAATGTTTTTCTTGTCGGCCCCATGGGGGCCGGCAAATCTACCATAGGCCGTTTATTGGCTGCTGAGTTGAATCTTAATTTTCGCGATAGTGACCGCGTTATCGAAGAGCGGACAGGGGCTGATATTCCCTGGATCTTTGACATGGAGGGAGAGGAGGGCTTTCGCGAACGTGAGACTGCGGTATTGAAAGAGTTGGCTGGTGAAACCGATGCTGTGGTCGCTACTGGTGGCGGTATAGTACTGCGTGAACAAAATCGTGAGCTGATGAAATCATCGGGGTTTGTGTGTTATCTCACCGCGTCTATTGAACAGCTGGTAGAGCGTACGGCTCGTGATAAAAAACGCCCCCTGTTGCAAGTTGATAATCCGCGTCAGAAAATCATTGATTTATTGGCCTTGCGTGATCCTCTCTATCAAGCGGCTGCTGACTTTGTTGTCAATACAGATCGTCGTTCCCCCAAATCTGTTGCTCAGGAAATAGCTGCGTTAGTGCAGCAAGGGCAATAGTAATTTTCGATGCGTTTGGTTGCTTCGTTTTTGTCCTGATGACCAGCAACTGCAGTATCTCTGGATTTACCGCTTCTGATATCGGCTGCTGCTTTGTGATAAAGTGCGGCTGATTTCTATTTTCATTGTCAAAGGTTTTATATGCAGGTTCTAACCGTTAATCTGGATGACCGTAGTTACCCTATTTATATCGGCGAACACTTAATGGCAAAGCCGGGATTGCTAAATCAACATATTCGTGGTCGCCAGATTTGTGTCGTGACTAATGAAACGGTTGCTCCTCTTTATCTCGAAAAACTATGTTCATCTTTAGCTGATTATCAGGTCGATCATGTGATATTGCCTGATGGCGAAAGTCATAAAACCTTGGATGTCTGGAGTGGCATTTTCGACACATTACTGAATAAACGTCACAACCGCACTACAACACTGATCGCATTGGGCGGAGGTGTGGTTGGTGATATGACTGGTTTTGCGGCGGCTTGCTACCAGCGTGGCGTTGACTTCATTCAAATTCCAACCACTCTGCTTTCTATGGTTGATTCCTCTGTTGGTGGTAAAACAGGAGTCAATCACCTCTTGGGTAAGAATATGATTGGTGCGTTTTATCAACCATTATGTGTTGTGGCTGATACATCGTTATTAGTCACCTTGCCTGGGCGCGAATTGTCAGCTGGTATTGCTGAGATCATCAAATATGGGTTGATCTCAGATTATGAATTTTTTGTCTGGCTTGAAAATAATATGGATGCGTTGCTTGCAGGTGATCAAGCTGCGCTTGCCTATGCAGTAAAACGTTCATGCGAAAATAAGGCGGATGTAGTTGCCCAAGATGAGCGCGAAGGAAGTATTCGGGCGATTTTGAATTTGGGGCATACATTTGGTCATGCGATTGAGACTGCTCAAGGTTATGGCAATTGGCTGCATGGAGAAGCTGTCGCAGCCGGAATGGTAATGGCGGCGGATTTATCCTGGCGTCGTGGAGCCATTACGAAGGAAGATCTTGGGCGCACAATACAACTGTTGCAGCGAGCAAATTTGCCCGTTAAAGCGCCTGCAGATATGACACCCGAACAATTTATGAGCCTGATGGGTGTTGATAAAAAAGTATTGGATGGCCGTTTGCGTTTGGTGCTGTTAGCTGCGATGGGGCAGGCGATTGTCACCAGCGATATTGATATGCGAATGTTGCAGGAGACATTCGATGCTTGTAAGGCTAATTAAGCAAACAGGATATAGAGAAAGAAATCATGACAAGAGAGCCTCCTATGCGTGCCGAGCCTGATAGCCGTTTGTTGGATCATGGTGAATCGCAGCAAGGCTATCTATTTGACGAGGTGGATGATAATCCTGTTGGTGATCAACTACTGGAGGATTATCGCCAGCGTTATGGCTTGTCGGAAGATCCTTTTTCGCATGATTACTCATTCCCATTGTTTACTGGTGCCGGGCGTCGTCAGTTGTTGGATCAATTACTGCACCTGTGTCAATTCAGTAACAGCGTCATGGTTGTATTGGGTGAATTCGGTGTTGGTAAAACCCGTATTGCCCATGCATTTATGGACTCTTTATCTGATCAGGATGAAATTTGTTTTATCAGCTTGCGCTCCGGGCAGGGGCTTGAGCAAATTTTATTGTCCATTGTTCAAGCTTTTGGTTTGCGCACCAATAATCCGTTATCGATTGAAAACCTGTTGACCGAAATTGAGGCATTTATTGCCCAAGAGGCTGTCTCTGAAGATGATGGTTTGGCGGTCGTGGTTTTGGATAATGCGCATTTACTGGACGATCAATCTATTTCGGTCATCACGTCGTTATTACACAATTTCCCCCAACAAAACCGTTTACATTTGGCGCTTTTTGGCGAGCCGCAATTGATTGCTCGCTTGGAGCGGTTGAGTCCTGAAAATTTATTAGTCAATGATTTTAATTTGCCGCCACTTGGTCTGTCGGAAACGGTTGACTACTTAAATTTTCGTATGGAAATGGCAGATTATCTTGGGCCGGAAATTTTTACAGAATCAATAGTGGAGCCTTGGTGGCGTCAGATGCATGGGCAGTTAAATGTGCTCCATGAGTTGGCACAAGACCGGCTTCTTCAGTCGGTGACCTCCACCCAGTCTGCCAGTAAGCGGCCATTGCCTATTGTTCATATCATCGCTCTGTCGATGCTGATTGCAGTTGTTGGCGTGGTGTTTTTATATATGGGCGATGATGATGTCGCACCAGCAGTTGTTACCACAAATCCCGGTGTGCAACCTGTCGCAACCACATCATCTGCGGGCAATCAGGATGTGAGAAATCTGAGTTCGACAGAGACTCCCGTGCAACCGTTGATGCAATCATTACCTCAACCGACGCAACCTAATCAGCAAGCGGCCGCAAACGCCATCGCACCTGATTCATTGCCGCGCGAGGAAGTAGTGCCATTAGCACAATTACCTACCTCGCCCAAAAAAGCTGAAGCAATGCCTTCCAGCGCAGCAGCGGCAATCGCCTCATCCCAAGCACCAGTGGTTGAGCACGCGCCCGCATCTGTACCTTTACCTGAGCCGATGAAAGTGGCTGGCGAAACCCAACCAGCAAAGCCGGTCGAAAAAGTCGTTGTGCCTGAGCCGGTCAAGCAAAAAACCACCACTGTAGTCTCGACCGCCCCTGCAGGAAGCGCGCAGGAGCGTAACATCCTGACATGGAGCCCTAATGAATTTACTATTCAATTATTGGGCGTCAGTAGTAAAAAAGCAGCGCTTGATTTTATTGCTGCCCAGCCGAACAAAAAAGATTTATTGGTATTCCAAAGCAAGCGTCAGGGGCGCGACTGGTTTGTGGTCATTACTGGCCGCTACGCCAACTCGGCGCAGGCGCGTCAAGCAATAGCGCGATTGCCTGCCGTCCAGCGCGATGCAGGGCCTTGGCCGAGGGATGTCAGAACCATCCAGAATGAAATCAAATCGGCGATGTAAACGGCGCAGCTTGATCAATAAAAAACGCGGCACAATGGCCGCGTTTTTTTATGAAGAATGTCGAGAAGCAGAGTTACTCTTCGCTTTCCAACATTTCACGATATTCACTTGCATCGAGCGCTTCATCCAGCTCGGCCAGATCATCGGGTTTGACGCGGAAAAACCAGCCCTCATCGTAAGGTGAGCTGTTGACGGTTTCAGGTGCTTCTTGCAAGGCTTCGTTTACGGCAACGACTTCACCCGATACCAGTGAGTAAATGTCAGATGCCGCTTTTACTGATTCAACAACACCGGCTTCTTCGCCGATGGATACGCGGCTGCCTACTTCCGGTGTTTCTACGTAAACAACATCGCCCAAGGCGTCTTGTGCGTGATCGGTAATGCCGATGGTGACGGTGCCGTCTTCTTCAACACGCGCCCATTCGTGGCTGCTCAGGTATTTCAGTTCTTTGCGAATATCGCTCATGGTGTTATTCCTGTGGTGGTTCTGTAAGAATTTTTTAATGCTTGGTGTTAAAAACGATCGGTTTTAAATAAGGGCTTTGCCATTGCGCACAAAAGTAGGTGCTACCACTTCAACGGTGATGAGCTTGCCGCGCATATCAACCTGACAGTGGCTACCGATAGTCGCTGGTACCCGTGCTAAAGCAATAGAATAGCCCAAGGTTGGCGAAAATGTCCCGCTGGTGATTACGCCTTTTTCATCGCTGCCATCGATACTGACAACTTGTTCTGCGCGCAAGACTCCGCGCTCGCGTAATACCAGCCCCACTAATTTAGGTGCGTTGCCCGCTGCTTTTTGTGCTTCCAGCGCGCGACGACCAATAAAGTCGCGCTCGCTGGGCTGCCAGGCAATAGTCCAGCCCATATTCGCAGCCAGAGGCGATACGGTTTCATCCATTTCATGGCCGTAGAGGTTCATGCCCGCTTCCAGGCGTAAAGTATCGCGCGCGCCCAACCCGCAGGGTGCGACACCGGCGTTGGCCAGGGCGTTCCAAAAATCAACTGCTTGCTCGTTGGGCAACATAATTTCCAGCCCGTCTTCGCCGGTGTAACCCGTGCGGCCAATAAACCAATCACCGGCAGGTAGCCCCTGGAATATTTTCAGGCCGGCAATCACCTGCGCGCGTTCGGCGCTAACCAGTGATGATGCTATGCGTATCGCTTCCGGCCCCTGAATGGCGATCAGGGCCAATTCCTGGCGCTCGGTGACTGTCACCGAAAATGCAGTGGCGACTTTATTCATCCAGGCGAGGTCTTTCTCGCGTGTGCTGCAGTTGACGACGACACGGTACCAATCGCCTAAATTGTAGACAATCAGATCATCGATAACGCCGCCCTCTTCATTGAGCATACCGCTATACAGTGCTTTGCCCGGAACAGAATCCAATTTAGCGACGTCATTCGCCAGCAAATATTGCAGATAGGCTTTGGCATCGGTACCCGCGACATCCACAACAGTCATGTGGGATACATCAAACATCCCCGCGTGTTGGCGCACCTTGTGGTGTTCTTCGATTTGCGAGCCGTAGTGCAATGGCATGTCCCAGCCGCCAAAGTCCACCAGTTTGCCGCCCATTGCTTGGTGAGTGGCATAGAGCGCGGTTTTGTTGCCCATGTTGATACCTATTGAGTTAACTGCAGGATGCTAAAAGATGAGGTTGGGTAAAAAGGGGCGCCATTCTAGGTGCGCGCCCCGCGTGTGTCCAATGTCGGTGCCCGAGGGCTATTCTTTTGGCTCCGTTTTACGTGCGCTATCGACCTTTTCCTTGAGTGCTTCCATATCCGTCATGAACTCTTCCAGGCTGTGGTCGCGGCTGATCCGGACGGCCGGTGGATAAATTTTGCTCATATACAGTTCCCCCGCCAAATGGTTGCTGGCTTGGTACTCTTTGGTCATGGCGATAGCTGAGCCGAGTATGGCGATTGCGGCCAAAACAAGCTGCAACCGTTTTGGCTGCTTGTTGCCTGCGGTGATGAAGTGGAAATAAAGCACGACGGCGCAGATAAAAATCATCGGATGGGAGCTAAACGTCTGCAGTGATTCCCAACTCATTGCATAAGCGAGCAGGCCGCTTCCGTGTTCCCATAACTCCAGAAAAGCCAGGCCGGCGCTGACGATAAACAAATGGCGGCCAAATCGTGCATGGCCATTGAACAGGCGGCTGAACAAAGCCCAGACCCCACTCCAGCCAATTGCAAAGCCGAACACACTGACCAGCTCCAGTAAGTATTTGCTCAGCGTGCCTTGGTTCAAGTCGGCGAGCCAGGTGCTGAGCAATCCGCTGGTCAACAATAACAGCAGGCCGGTAAAGGCGGGTAGCCAGCCTTCCCAGTGATGGTTGGTTGAGTCGCTCACCTCGGCTGCGACCGGATAATCGGCTGTGCGGATGCGCAGATGGGTGTGTCCGAGGCGATAAATATGGTCGCCATCGACCACAAAGAACCGCTCGCGGTTTTTACCCAGCGCGAGACCGTTGTAGCTCCCCAGGTCCGAAATAATCAGCTCATCCAACTGGTTCAGCTCTACCTGCGCGTGGTGCGCGGCGGTGTGTGGGTCATCAAGGATAACCTCGTTGTCATAGGCGCGCCCGATCCGCGCAGGCAAGTGGGTCACTTTGGTGCGGTGCAATACTTCGCCATCCGGCGTCAGTTGTTCGATAAAAACGGGCTGGTTCATGGCGCTACCTCCCCGTTTGCCGGAGTACTTGTTGGAGTGCTTGTTGGGGTGCTTGCCGGGGTGATTGTTGGCTCGTCTGTTTCATTTTCTTTGGTGTCAGTTATTAGAGCGGGTGTTTTATCCGCATCAGCCCGGTCTATGCCCTGCAAAAACAGCGAAATCAATTTCATCCCGTTGTCATAAGCGACACCCTGGATGTTGATCATGCTCTGCAAGCTGGTTTGGCTGTCATCGGTGCTGGCGGTGATCAGGGTGAAATCGTAAAGGCCATTGAACTTGTGATAAGCCTCGGCACAGACCAGTGCACGCAGCGAGATCTTGTTGTGTCTGATGAAATCCTCAGTGCAAGATGCCGGTGTGATGGTCTCGCTCTTGGCGGTGCTGTATACCTGTCCATCAAACATATTGGTCGCGAGCTGTGAGAACTGCATGACGTTGAGCTTTTTGTTGTGCGCGTACTTGTGATGCATGCTGATGTGGCCGGTTTGCATCTCGTTGGAGACGTAAATAGCCGATTCCATCGAACAGTTGATGCTGGCGATGGTGTACGCCTTTTTGGCTGAGCTGTCGGTATTGCCCCAGCAGCGCACCTGATCGGATTCCCGCACCGGCACGCGGTAAGGTCCGAGGGATTTGATGCTGAAAGGCTGTTCCAGCAATTTATCGACCATGACGGTTTGATGTTCCAGTAATTGCTCGCCGATGATCGGTTTGAAATCCTCTGGTGGAGCCATATCGCTGGTGACACGTGAGAGTAGCGCCTGTACATAACGCACCGGCACCAAAAAACTCACCAGTTCGCCATCGCGCCGGTGCGCCACATTGACTCCGGCAACTTGTCCGTCGGCGGTCACGTTGGGGCCGCCGCTCATGCCGGAATTCACCGCGCCGGTAAACATCAATTGGTCGGAAAAGCCGCGCGTACTAATACCGTTATAGGTTCCCTCGGAAATGGTAAAGCCCAAGTCGAGCGGGTTGCCTAATGAGTACAGGTGTTGTCCTTGATGCAGCTTCACCAACTCGGGTTGGTCTTTGCCTTGCGATGCATGGGGCACCTTAAAAAATCCGCTGCCATTGCGCGCAATGCGCACAATCGCCAGATCGTGCAGCACATCTACGGCCAGTAGTTCGATGGAACCGCTTTTGCCGCTGGTGTCTTTGTATTCGCCAAAATAGGTTTCGGGTTCCAGCGCAATTTGCGATACCACGTGAAAATTGGTCACAACCAGATTGGAATTGCCAATCAAAAACCCCGAGCCAACCGACGATTGGCTATTGCCGTTTTTGAGCAATACGCGCAATTGCAACAAATTCTGCTGGGCAGAGGCATAGAGTTGTTGTGCGGCCGAGGATGGGGCAGTGTTGGGTGTTGTGTTAGCTGCTGTGTTGGGGGTGTCGGTTTGTGCCGCGACACCCAAGCTGGCCATCAGCGTGAGCGCGAAGGTCAGGGGGCGGTAGAAAAATCTCATGAAGATCCTTGCAGTAGTTGAGTCGTCAAGTAATAAAACCATCAAGATAAATGCGGGATTACAAGGCAGGCGCTGTGAAAGGATAGGCGCTGCAAAAGGATAGTAGCGACTATTTTGTGGCAGAGGTAGAAAGATTTGTAGTGCTGCCACCCGCTGCTGGGTTTAGCGATCAGGCGTTCGCGCCAGTGCCCAAATATCCACTTGTCTGGCACCGGCTTTGAGCAAGAGTTCACTCAGTGCGCGTGCGGTGGCGGTGGTCGTTACCACATCATCTACCAGCGCCACATGCTTATTTTTCAGTCGGGCAATCGCTGCGGGGTTAATCCCAAAAGCCTGCTTTTGGTTGCGCAGTCGCTCTTTGCGCCCCAGGCCTTTTTGCGAATGGTGATGGCGTGTCTGGGTTGCAGCTGCCAAAACCGGAATCCCCAGTTGTTTGCCAGACCAATAAGCCAATAGTTCGCTTTGGTTAAAGCCGCGTTGCCAGCGCTTGCGCCAATGCATGGGAACCGGCACCAGAAAATCCGGGCACTCATACTTGCAGTGCTCAGCCAATAGCCTTGCCAACACTTTTCCGCTGCTTAACTGGCGACGGTATTTGAACTGCTGGATTAAAAAATCGAAGGGATAGTCGTAGGTAAACGGAATGCAGGAGCGTGTGAAGGGGGGTGGGTAGCGCAAGCATTTACCGCATAAAGGAGCATCGCTGGCCATCGGCAGGGCGCAGCATCCGCACAAATGGCTCTGGTGTGATTGGTATGGCAGGGCATGAGCGCACTCAGGGCATAGTAGCGGGTGTCTGGCATTAGCCAAACCGCACAACAAGCAGGGGGCAGGCAGCAGCCGGTTGGCCAGTGTGGTAACAAGAGCGAAGGGCGAAGATAGCAAAGCAAGCGGATTGATCGGGTGAGGCATAAAAATCCTTATCAATAAAGCGGGGCGAGTCCTTTGAAAGGCATTTTCAATAACCGGGCGATGCTTGTCAAAGCGGCGAAGTCAGCCTGAAGGGGGCCGCCGTCAATCCAAAATTTTCCGCAGTAAACCTGCAGGAGGCTTTTTGGTTGACAGCGAAGTTTGCTCGGTTAAGATGAGGCCATCTGTTTTCGTCTATATGGACTTTTTATGAACGCCAGCTTTGCCCCTACTATCCGTCACGATTGGGCCCGCGCCGAAATCCTCGATTTGTTTGCTATGCCGTTCAGCGACCTGATGTTTCAGGCGCAATCAGTGCATCGCGCCTACTTCAATCCCAATGAGGTGCAAGTCAGTACGCTCTGTTCGATTAAAACTGGAGCCTGCCCGGAAGATTGCGCCTACTGCCCACAGTCTGCCCGTTACGACACCGGACTTGAGCGTGAAAAATTGATGGCGGTGGAAAAGGTCATCGAGGAAGCCAAAGCGGCAAAAGCCTCGGGTGCTACCCGTTTTTGCATGGGCGCGGCCTGGCGCTCACCTAAAAATCGCGATATGCCTTACGTCACCACTATGGTTAAAGGTGTAAAAGCGCTGGGGCTGGAAACCTGTATGACGCTCGGCATGCTCGATGAAGATCAAGCGCAAGAATTGGCCAGCGCTGGTTTGGATTACTACAACCACAATCTGGATACATCGCCTGAGTACTACGGTGAAATCATCACCACGCGCACCTATCAAGACCGTTTGGAAACCCTCGCCAATGTGCGCAAAGCAGGCATGAAAGTCTGCTGCGGCGGAATTGTCGGAATGGGCGAAGAAGAATCTGACCGCGCCGGTTTATTGCAGCAATTGGCGAACATGTCCGAGCATCCTGAATCGGTGCCGATCAATATGCTGGTTAAAGTAGGCGGCACGCCGCTGGAAAGCGAAGCCGATCTCGATCCATTTGAATTTATCCGCACCATCGCCGTAGCGCGCATTTTAATGCCTAAATCCCACGTGCGTTTATCGGCCGGGCGCGAGCAAATGAATGAGCAAACCCAGGCGATGGCATTTCTGGCCGGTGCCAACTCCATTTTCTACGGCGAAAAATTACTGACTACACCCAACCCTGAAGCCAACAAAGACATGCAGTTATTCAACAAGCTCGGCATCAAGCCTGAAGCTTATGAAGTGCATCAAGATGAAAGCGAACAGGAAGCCGCGATTGTGAACAAGCTGCAAGAAGCGGCAATGGATTCCCTGTTTTACAACGCCTCCAAATAACGCATCGCCATAATGTATCGGTTGTTTGCTGTGCAAGGGTTAACGCCAGTGCGATTTTTTATCGCGCTGGCGTTTATCTTTTTTGCAACAGGCTGTGCTCAAGTCGATAACTCATCATCCGTTAAACAATCCGCCATACATGAAACTATCGCGAACCATGTGCGCGATGAAAGTGCACCGCTCAATGCTGCTCAACTCAAGCAGCCATTGGTCGTCGATGGTGAAATTGATTCTGTTTGGGCAACCGCAACGCCCCTGAAATTCAATACTGATTGGCAAGGCCGTGCCACAGCAACCCCAACACAAGTGCGCGCACTCTGGGCGCAAGACGCGCTTTATTTATTGTGGGAATTGGAAAACGCTGCGCTGCGTAATACCGACCATCAGTTTTCTGCCGGGCAGGAACGCAACAAGTTGTATGACGAAGATTGTGTAGAAATTTTCATCGCGCCTAACCCTGCTAATCCTTACAAATATGCCGAAATAGAAGTCGGGCCTTTTGGGCATTTTATGGATCTGTGGGTGGATCGCCGCCGCAAAACACATGAGTCTTCCTGGTCATCCAATGTGAGTGTTGCAGCAACGCAAAATGCATTACATAAAACGGTAGTGATTGAAATGGAAATTCGCGCGCCCGACATTACACGCGCATTGGTAGCGGGCGCGCAATTGCCGATTGGGCTTTATCGTTTGGAAGGCAACAATCCGCGGCAGTATCTCGCTGCTTTTCCTACGCATACCCGCATCGCCAATTTCCATGTGCCGGACGCTTTTGGTGTGCTGGTGTTGAATCCCTAATTTTTTGTTTATCGCAGCGATTATTGCGCGCCGATAATTTTCTTGTGGTTACTTCTGTGAACATAGATCAAACACTCGCTCCTGCCCTTGCTGAACGTCGTGCAGCGCATTTGTACCGCACACGCAAATTGTTGCAGTCACCACAAATGCCACAGGTAATCGTTGACGGTAAGCCTTATCTCGCGTTTTGCAGTAATGATTATTTAGGTTTAGCGAATCACCCCGATGTTATTTCCGCATTGCAAGCGTCTGCGCAAACATTCGGTGTAGGCAGTGGTGCATCGCATTTGGTTGCGGGGCATTCCAGTGAACATCATGCACTGGAGGAAGAACTGGCCGCATTTACCGGCCGTGAGCGCGCCTTATTATTTTCCACTGGCTACATGGCTAATATGGGCGCAATTACCGCATTGGTTGGACAGGGCGATGCAATATTTGAAGACCGTTTGAATCACGCCAGTTTGTTAGATGCAGGCTTGTTAAGCGGCGCGCGCTTCCAGCGCTTTTTGCACAATGATGTGGATAATTTGCAAAACCGGTTGGATAAAACTGACGCGGCGAGAAAATTAATTGTCGTGGATGGTGTGTTCAGTATGGATGGCGATTGCGCGCCCTTGCCGGAGCTTGCTGCGCTGGCGCAAAAAAATAACGCCTGGCTCATGGTAGATGATGCGCATGGTTTTGGCTGCCTTGGAAAAACCGGTGCGGGCAGTGCAGAGCATTTCGGTTTGACGCAAGAGCAATTGCCTATTTTGATGGGCACACTCGGTAAAGCCGCAGGCAGTTTTGGTGCTTTTATCTCGGGCAGCGAAATATTAATTGAAACGCTCATTCAATTTGCGCGGCCCTACATTTACACCACTGCGATGCCACCGGCAGTTGCCGCAGCAACACGTGCGAGTTTGCGCATCATCCAACATGAACACTGGCGACGTGAACACCTTGCGCAACTGATTGCGCATTTTCGTAAAGGAGCGGCAGCGCTGGGCTTACAATTAATGGATTCGTTTTCGCCCATTCAGCCGATTGTGATTGGCGATGAAGCCAAAGCATTGTTGATTTCACAAAAGCTGGCTGAGCGCGGCATTTTAATTATTGCGATTCGCCCGCCAACGGTGCCAGTTGGCAGTTCGCGTTTGCGCATCACGTTTTCAGCGCAACATACCATCGAGCAGGTCGATCAATTGTTGGCAGTGTTAGCCGATGTTATCGATGCGGTGGAGCGCGAGGTTGCGCATGATTAATCTGGTGCTTATCCACGGCTGGGGTTGTGACAGCCGCACCTGGCAGCCGGTGTTGGAGCCCTTGCGATCTATTGCTGCAGTCACAGTAATTGATCTGCCGGGTTTTGGTTCCGCTGCTGCATTGCCTGAATTTTCTCTCGATGCTGTGCTTGATGCGCTTGCAACACAATTGCCCGCAAAATCAGTGGTTGTGGGTTGGTCGCTTGGCGGCATGCTTGCCGTGCAATTGGCTGCGCGGTTTCCCGAACGTATCGATGCCGTGATTACCTTGGCGGCGAATGCAAAATTTGTTGCATCAATCGATTATCCAACAGCGATGCCGCGTGCGATCAATCGCCAATTCAACCAGGGTTTTGAGCAAGACCCGCAAGCTACGTTGAAATTATTTGGTGGCTTGCTGGTGCAAGGCGATGCAAATGAACGAGCCTTGCTAAAACAGTTGCGCCGTATGGAGGCGGGTGTAATTTCACCTGCTTGGCTGCAAGCGTTACAGTTATTATCGGTGTTGGATAATCGTGAAATTTTGGCGCAATTGCGTCAGCCTTGTTTGCATTTGTTTGCTGAAAAGGATGCCTTGGTTCCGATCGCAGCTGCCGCCGCAATAAAAGACATAAATCCGCAACAGGATATTGTTGTGCTGGACAATACCGCCCATGCAGTGCACTGGAGTCAACCGCAACAGGTAGTAGATTGCATCGGCAAATTTTTACTGCAACATGCAGTTGGTGGTGATCTCGATAAAAAAAAGGTTGCCCAATCATTTAGCCGTGCAGCACAAACCTATGATTCGGTTGCACAACTGCAGCGCGATATTGGTTCGGTTTTGTTGGAGCGATTGCCCGCGTTGTTGCCTGAACAGTCGGTGGTGATGGATCTTGGATCGGGTACCGGATTTTTTACGCAGCACATAGTGCATCGTTATCCGCATGCGCAGGTGATCGGGTTGGATATTGCGGAAGGTATGTTGCGCTACGCATCCACGCAACTGACATCGGCACATTTATCCCATATCCGGCAGGCTGATGTGAAATGGATTTGTGGTGATGCAGAACATTTGCCGCTGGCGGATAACAGTGTGGACGTTATTTTTTCCAGCCTCGCCATTCAGTGGTGCAATAATTTGCCGCAGTTGTTTTGTGAGCTTGGGCGCGTGCTTAAACCGGGTGGACAATTGTGCATCGCAACGCTCGGGCCGGATACATTGCATGAATTAAAAATGGCGTGGCAAAAGGTGGATAATTACGTTCACGTAAATCGTTTCCAGTCGTGTGAAAATATTGTCGCTGCGGTAGAGCAGGCGCGACTGGTTGCCGACGAACTGAAACAGGAAAACTGCACACTTCATTACGCCCAGCTCAATGAATTTACGCGCGAATTAAAATCCCTGGGCGCGCACAATATCAATACAGGAAAGCCCGAGGGGCTTACCGGGCGTGCGCGCTTACTCGCGTTCAAAAATGCTTACGAGGCTTTCCGCACCGCGCAAGGGTTGCCCGCGACTTACGATGTTATCTATTTAACAGCACACAAAATTTAACGGCACACAGATCTCATGGCTAAAAAAACATTTTTCATAACGGGAACGGACACTAACGTCGGCAAAACACTCATCGCTGCGGGTTTGTTGGTCGCTGCAAAAAACACTGGGCTTAGTACCGCTGCATTAAAACCGGTTGCGGCGGGTTGCGAAAAAACTGACGCGGGTTTACGCAATGATGATGCCTTGTTGTTGCAGTCGGTGATGACGATACCGCTGGCTTATGAGCAAATTAATCCTATCGCGCTACAAGCGGCCATCGCTCCACATATCGCCGCGCAGCAAGAAAAACGCATTTTATCGGCCGATCGGTTAGCGGGTTTTTGTCGTGGCAGTTTGGGACAGGCCGATTTCACGCTAATAGAAGGTGCGGGTGGTTGGCGCGTGCCGTTAAATCCGCAAGAGACGCTGGCCGATGTGGCCAAGTTGTTACGTGTTCCGGTTATTTTGGTTGTCGGTGTGCGATTGGGGTGCATCAATCACGCACTGCTCACTGTGGAGGCAATCCGTAACGATGGTTTGTTGTTAGCTGGTTGGGTCGCCAATTGTATTGATGCCGATATGCCGGTGTTGCATGAAAATATCCAGAGTTTGGCTGCGCGCATTCCTGCGCCCTGTTTAGGTGTCATTCCCTGGTTGGCCGATGCGAAACCCGAAGCGGTGGCTGCCGAATTTATACCTGAATCGCTCTCTCAATTATTCTCATCATGATGCCTGTTTTTGCTATTGCATGTATTGCGCGCGTGTTGCGATTAAGCGTGCTGTCTGCCTTGCTGTTTTTAATAACAAGTTGCACATCTGTACCTGCGAAACAAAAAATTCCTGTCGCCAATACTGAACACATTATTCATTTTATTTATCGCGAATGGCATACCAGCATTTTGATCGATGCAAACACCGCTGCGCTTTACAGTAAGCACTTAAAAAAAGAAGCGCAGGGGCAGCGTTATATTCGCATCGGCTGGGGCGATGGCAATTATTTCACTGGCAAAAGTAAATCGGTTGGCGCGGCAACCAAAGCATTAATCGCCTCCAGCCATTCAGCGCTGCAGGTCATTACCTACATGCAATCGCCTTTTGCATCCATTCCGGAAGAGACGCGCGTGGCTATCGCTGTGAGTGATAAAGGCATGCGCAAGTTGCTCCGTTATCTGGATGACTCGTTTGCACTGGATGAGTCCGGACAGCCTATTCCCCTTCAGGCCTACGTTGAAGGCGCAGGTCATTTTTACCGGGCGAGCGGTCATTACAGCGTATTTAGTAACTGCAACACCTGGAGTGGTCGCGCTCTTCAAGCTGCCGGGTTGCCGGTGCGCAGCAGTTTGCAGTTAACAGCGCAGAGCGTATTCGAGCAGGCCAGTTATATATCCCAACATCAACAGACGCTTGGGTTGCTCAATCACCTGGAATAATTCCCGGTTATATCGCTGCACTTTTTAAAGCTAACTTGTCTTAAAATCCCTATTTTGCACGGCAAATTCGCCTGTTTTTTAAGCGCATTGCAGCGTAAACTGTTAATAACAGTGGGGAAGTCTTTCTGATAGGTTTTCCTCGCGACACCAATTCACGCACTACTAGCCAAGAGGGGATACTGATGGACGTAGGTTCTGTCGTTAACCAAGGTTTGATTGGCATGCAAAAAAGCCAGTCATCCATGTTGCAGTCTGCCCAGCAAATTGCCCAGGCGGGTACTACCCAGCGCGATAACCCGCAAGCGAACGATGTTGCTGAGCCGCTGATCAATATCAAAGTACAAAGCCAGTTATTTGATAGTTCAGCCAAGGTAGTTAAAGCCGCTGATGAGGCTATTGGTACCTTGCTGGATGTGCGAGCCTGATGTACCGGGCTTAATCAGGAGGTGAGTTGAGTGATCAATAATATCCAGTCTAACTACGCCAACACTGTTGCGCCGTTCGCGCCGGTGGGTCGTGCACCTGTTAGTCAGGAAACCACTGATCTGAAATCATCTACTTTTCGCCCCGCTGAGCAGCTCGCTGAATCAGGGCGCGCACTTAATCGCCGCTTTCCTGATGAGCGTCCCAATGATGATGTGGAGCGTGACCGTGTCGAGCGCGGTGCTCGTAGTAATGGTGATGATCCTGCTGCTCGTGAAGCTGCCGCAAAGAAAAAAGTAGAGCAGGAGCGGCAGCAGGCGGAGCGCGACCAAATTGAGGTGCTTGCCGCACGTGACCGCGAAGTGCGGGCACACGAGCAATCCCATGCTGCTGTTGCAGGTCAGTATGGCGGCAGTCCAACCTATTCCTTTGTTCGCGGCCCGGATGGGGTCAGTTATGCTGTCGGTGGTGAGGTCCAGATTGATACCAGTCCTATCCTTGGTGACCCCGAAGCAACCTTGCGCAAGGCACAGCAATTGCGTCGTGCGGCTAATGCGCCTGCCGAGCCGTCTTCGCAGGATGGTCGTGTAGCTGCATTAGCGGCACAAATGGAGTTGCAAGCGCGCACTGAGTTGGCCGAGCTGAAATCAACAGAGGCAGCGCAGAGCCGCGAGGCTGTGGCTAGCGGCGATGGCGCGCGTCAGGGTGAGAATGCGCAGCAAGCTACTTCCGGTGAAACCTCTGATGTCGAAATGCGCGCGCGCGATGAGCGGGAGCGTGAGAAACAGCGTATCGAAGAGGAAGAGGCTCGTTTGCAGGCGGATCAGGAGCGGTTTGAAGCAGAGCAGCGCTTGTTGGATCAGCGTCAGGCGCGGGCAGAGTTTTTCAATGAGGGGGCTCGCCGCAATATCGACCTGAATCGGCGCCTGATTGAAATTGGCGTGCTTGGTTCCGATACCGGTATTGGGAGTTTCCTGAATAAAACAGTGTAGGTTCATCTAATGGTCATTTTTGCTGTTTTATAGTTTGGCTATTGTTATAGTGTGTTGGCTTTTTGCGCGTATCGATCAATTAAACTGCCAGTTTGAGAAATATCCGGTTTAAATGGCTATTTCCCTTGACCGCACTAATATCCCTCCCTATAATTCGCGGCCTCACTTGAGCAGTTGGCAAGTTTGAGTTTCAGTCGCGGGGTGGAGCAGCTTGGTAGCTCGTCGGGCTCATAACCCGAAGGTCGTTGGTTCAAATCCAGCCCCCGCAACCAAAATTCTTTGCTTCTTGTTGTTTTTCTTAAACAAGAAACAGGTAGAGAAAAAGGGACTTCCCGGCTCTCGCCAGAACTAAGAAGTATTGAATCCGCTTTTTCGTAAGGCGAATTCAAGTCGAGAAGCCCCTTTATGGGGCTTTTTTGTATTTGTAGTTTTTGGGGTTAACGGTTGTTGAAGCTAATCCCCTATCACGCAGGCCTGCGTGATGACAGATGTAAACGTTCGAATGGGCCTTGTGCCCATTTTTGTTTTTTGGGCTGCTGTTTTTCGCAGCGATTGATTTGAATGCGGACCAAAGCATGGCTTCCAAGCAAGAATTGTTAGAAAACCTGATTGCTCCTGTTGTTTCATCCCTGGGCTGCGAGCTTTGGGGTTTGGAATATTTGACGCAGGGGCGTTACACCACTGTGCGTATTTTTATCGATGGTGCCAACGGGGTGTCGCTTGATGATTGTGAGCGAGTCAGTCGCCAGATCAGCAGTGTGTTTGATGTAGAAGATCCAATTGATGGTGAATATACCTTGGAGGTGTCATCCCCCGGACTGGATCGTCCTCTTTACACAGAAGCGCATTATGCTCGCTATGTGGGTGAAACAATCAGTGTGCGTTTGCGTATTGCGCGTGATGGTCGTCGTCGCTTTAAAGGTGTTATCACTAAAGTTGAAAATGGCGATGTGTTTTTGCAGGTTGATAATCAGGAAGTACAGGTATCTATCGATGTTATCGATAAAGCCAATGTAGAGCCTCGCTATGAAGAATTGATGCGTGCAAACAATTTGAGTGATAAAGATTAATCGCGTGAAAAACGAATTTTTTGCAAAAAAATTGTAAAAACGTGAGATGGAAAACGTAATGATCTAGGGCACTTATTTGTTGCGCTAGCTTGAGGAGTTAACAGAGGCAAACCAATGAACAAAGAAATTTTGCTGGTCGCTGATGCGGTATCCAATGAGAAAGGCGTTGATAAGGAATTAATTTTCCAGGCGATTGAAACCGCACTCGCTACAGCTACCAAAAAGCGTTTCGACGAAGACTCAACAATTGAAGTTAGCATCAATCGTGCTACTGGCGATTACGAAACTTATCGCAGCTGGGAGTTGGTTGCTGACGATGTTATGGCTGAGCTGGGTACCCAACTGTATTTGGATGAAGCGCGCGATAAGGATGCTTCATTGAAAGTAGGCGATATTTATCGTGAAAAAATTGAAAACGCAGAATTTGGCCGTATTGCGGCGCAGACTGCAAAGCAAGTTATTGTGCAAAAAGTGCGTGAAGCTGAACGCGCGCAAATGGTTGACGAATACCGCGATCGCATGGGCGATTTGATCAGCGGTACAGTGAAAAAAGTAACACGCGATAGCATTATTGTTGATTTGGGTAATAACGCCGAAGGTGTGTTGCCGCGCGATCAATTAATTGGCCGTGAAATTTTCCGTATGGGTGATCGTATTCGTGCTTTGTTGTTGGAAGTACGCACTGAAGCGCGCGGCCCGCAATTATTACTGAGTCGTTCCAATCCACAGATGTTGGTGGAGTTATTCAAAATTGAAGTACCTGAAATTGCTGAAGAAGTTATCGAAATTAAAGGTGCTGCACGCGACCCTGGTTTACGTGCAAAAATTGCAGTAAAAACCAATGACGGACGAATTGATCCGGTTGGTGCTTGCGTTGGAATGCGTGGTTCGCGTGTTCAGGCGGTATCGAACGAATTGGGCGGTGAGCGCGTGGACATTGTGTTGTGGGATGATAATCCTGCGCAATTTGTGATCAATGCAATGTCTCCAGCCGAAATTGAATCGATTGTAGTTGATGAAGATGCCAACTCAATGGACTTGGCCGTAAATGAAGAAAATTTGGCAATGGCAATTGGCCGTGGCGGTCAAAACGTGCGCCTTGCGTGCGAATTGACGGGCTGGAATATCAACGTGATGAGTATTGCTGACTGGCAAGCGAAACAAGAAGCAGAGTCAGGCAGTTACATCAATATGTTCATGAGCGCGTTGGATGTTGATGAAGATATTGCTGGCGTTCTCGTAGAAGAAGGTTTCACTACGCTTGAAGAAGTTGCTTACGTTCCGCTTGAAGAAATGTTGGCAATTGATGGTTTTGATGAAGATATCGCAGAAGAGTTACGTGCGCGTGCAAAAGATGCGCTTTTGACACAAGCGTTGGCTTCTGAAGAGCGAATTGAAGGCGTAGCGCCAGCGGAAGATTTGTTAGGTATGGAAGGTATGGATGGAGCACTGGCCGCAGAATTGGCGCGTCGTGGCATCGTCACCATGGAGGACTTGGCAGAGCAATCCATTGATGAATTGGTAGATATTGAAGGTGTTGATGCGACTCGTGCCGCCGCACTGATTATGAAAGCGCGCGAGCCCTGGTTTGCCTAAGTGTGAGCCACCCTGTGAGCAAAACCCTGTAGGCAACGAACAATCCCTGAGGAAAAACAATGGCAGAAGTAACCGTTAACGAACTCGCCAAGTCGATAGGTGCACCGGTCGAGCGTTTGCTCAAGCAGATGCAGGAAGCTGGTTTACAGCATAAGAATGCCGAGGCAAAAGTTTCTGATGATGAGAAACAACGCCTGTTGAATTTTTTAAAGAGCAGTCATGGTGAGGCGGCTCTGGAACCTAAAAAAATTACTTTGCAGCGTAAAACTACCACTACCATCAAAACCGGTACGGGTAATGCAAAGAAAACCGTGAATGTTGAAGTGCGCAAAAAGCGTACTTACATCAAACGCGAGGATGAAGTGGCAGAATCCGCTGTTGTGGCAGACTTAGAGCCAGAAATTGAAGCGACCCCTGAGCCAATCGTTGCTGAGGTCGCGCCTGCACCAATGCCGGAGCCTGTGGTGGTTGAGGTTGTTGAGCCAGCCGTTGTCGAGCCTGAAGCTGCTGAGACAACTGTTGCAGAAACCCCTTCGCATCGCATTTCGTTTACTGATGGCATCGAAGAGAAGCGTCGTGCGGCTATTGAGCGTCGTCAAGCTGAAGAAGCTGCACGTCTTGCCGAGATAAAAGCGCGTGAAGAAGCCAAGCGTGAGGCTGAAAATAATCGCCGCAACTCTGCGCGTACAGAAGCTCCGGCTGATAAACCAGCCGCCCAGGCTCCCGCTAAGAGTGCCAAGCCAGAAAGTCGCGGTGCAAACAAAGGCGCTAAGCCTGCTGTAGCGGTCATTGCTCCGCCGGCAGAAAAAGAAGATACCCGTCACGGTCATGGTCACAAAAAACACCACCATGGTCGTAGCGATGATGATTTTGATGAGGAAGGCGCTGGTAAGCGCAGTGCAGGTAAGCCGGTCAAAAAAGGCGCTGCGACTCCGAAAAAAGCAGCAAAAATTGATCTGCTGGACTTTGTTGGTGATGACGGTGAAGACAGTGATGTATTGGCACGTCGTAGTCACATCCGTGCGCATCACAAAAAGACCAACAAGCACGCCTTCAAAAAGCCGACAACGCAAATTGTGCATGAAATTGATGTGCCGGAAATGATCCCTGTGGCCGAGTTGGCGCAACGGCTTACCATCAAAGTAAACGAGCTGATCAAGCGCTTGATGAAGATGGGCGTTATGGCTTCTATGAATGAATCCATTGATCAGGATACTGCGGTATTGATCGTGGAAGAATTGGGCCACAAAGCCAATCTTGTCAGTGAAAACGATATTGAACATGCATTGGAAAAATCGTTGGAAACTGAAGGTGAGTTGACTACCCGTGCGCCGGTAGTGACCGTAATGGGTCACGTTGACCATGGTAAGACGTCGCTGCTTGATTACATCCGTGAAGCCAAGGTGGCATCCGGTGAAGCGGGTGGTATTACCCAGCATATCGGTGCTTATCGCGTATCAACGTCACGTGGTGAAATCACCTTCCTGGATACTCCTGGTCACGCCGCGTTTACCGCAATGCGTGCCCGCGGTGCCAAGGCGACTGACGTGGTTATTCTGGTAGTAGCCGCAGATGACGGTGTGATGCCGCAAACTGAAGAAGCGATTCTTCACGCCCGCGCTGCAAACGTGCCTATCGTGGTAGCGATCAACAAGTGCGATAAGCCATCGGCTGATCCTGATCGTGTAACCAATGAATTGGTTGTTAAAGGTGTTATCCCGGAAAACTACGGTGGCGATACCCAGTTTATTCAGGTATCTGCCCATACTGGTCAAGGGATCGACGAGCTGCTGGAAGCTATTTCCTTGCAAGCTGAAGTATTGGAGTTAACGGCGGTTACCAATGCTGCGGCGAAAGGCGTGGTGATTGAATCGCGCGTTGATAAAGGCCGCGGTACTGTTGCGACTGTGTTGGTACAACAAGGTACTTTGAAGCAAGGTGATTTGTTGCTCGCGGGTCAGAGTTATGGACGTGTTCGCGCCATGATGAACGAGCGTGGCGAACAAGTGAAAGAGGCTGGGCCATCAACTCCGGTTGAAATTTTGGGTCTGGATACTCCGCCGAGCGCTGGTGATGATTTCGTGGTGCTGGATGACGAGCGCAAAGCGCGTGAAGTGGCTGCATTCCGTGCCGAGAAAGAGCGTAAAGAGAAACTTGCGCGCTTCCAGGCCGCCAAGCTGGAGAATATGTTCTCCAACATGGAAGCTGGCCAGAAGAAGACACTGACTGTTGTCGTGAAGGCAGACGTACGTGGCTCTCTCGAAGCTATCCAGGCATCGTTGGCTGAGATCGGTAACGAAGAAGTACAAGTGAATGTGATTTCTTCCGGTATTGGTGGAATTACCGAAAACGATGTGAACCTGGCGATTACCTCGGGTGCCATCATCGTTGGCTTTAATGTGCGTGCTGACGGTGCGACTCGTCGTCTGGCAGAATCCGAAGGCGTGGATATTCGCTACTACAGCATCATTTACCAATTGCTGGATGAAGTGAAAGCGGCACTGAGTGGTATGCTTGATCCTGAGCGTGTGGAGACCATTGTTGGTATTGCCAACGTGCGCGAAGTATTCAACTCGCCCAAATTTGGCCAAGTGGCTGGATGTATGGTGGTTGAGGGTACCGTGTACCGCAATAAGCCAATCCGTGTATTGCGCGACAACGTAGTGATTTTCACCGGCGAATTGGAATCGCTGCGCCGCTTTAAAGATGACGTTGCTGAAGTACGCAATGGCTTCGAGTGTGGTATCGGTGTGAAGAACTACGATGTGAAAGTCGGTGACCAGATCGAAGTTTACGAAGTGAAAGAGGTTGCCCGTCAGCTTTAATGCATGAGGCAGTACCTGCGCCCCACCCCTGCGAGGGGGTGGGGCTTTGTTATTTTTAAGTCCTCCCTAACCCTCCTTTTTCAAAGGAGAGAAATTAGCTCCTCCCCTTTGAAAAAGGGGAGGTCGGAGGGGATTTTTACTACTGAGGTTAATGGCGAATGCCAAGAGAATTTACCCGTTCAGACCGCGTATCCGATGCAATCCAGCGTTTGTTGGCTCAAGTGATTCCGGCTGAAATCCGCGATCCGCGTATTGGTATGGTCAATATCAATGAGGTGACTGTCACTCGCGATATGGCTTTTGCCAAGGTCTACGTGACCTTTGTTGGCCGTGATGATGAGAAAGAAAGCCTTGAGGCAGCAGCTATCCTCAACAAAGCGAGCGGTTTCTTACGTACCTTTCTCGCAAAAGAGTTGAGCATGCGTACTGTGCCCAAGTTGCAATTTATTTATGACAAAACCTCAATCAAGGGGCAGGTTTTGTCATCCCTGATTGATCGCGCGATGAAAGAAGATAGCCTGCATCAACACGATGATGAACCCGATGGCGCGCCATCAAACGATAAAGGCGAGTAAGCGGGATGGCGCGTAGAAAAGGCCGTCCTGTTGATGGCGTATTGTTACTGCATAAGCCCGCGGGCATGACGTCTAACCATGCCCTGCAGCGAGCCAAGCGGTTGTTTTTTGTGGAAAAAGCCGGACATACCGGCGCGCTTGATCCCTTGGCAACCGGTGTGTTGCCTCTGTGTTTTGGCGAAGCGACCAAATTTTCGCAGTTTTTGTTGGATGCCGATAAAGGCTATCGCACCTGTATTCGCTTGGGTGTCACCACTGATACTTGTGATGCTGATGGTGAGATCATCGAACAAAAGTCCACTGCAGGTATTACACTTGCCCAAGTAGAGGCTGCACTAAAACCCCTGCGCGGCGATATTTTACAAGTGCCTCCCATGTATTCCGCGCTGAAACTCAATGGCCAACCGCTGTATAAAATGGCGCGCCAGGGAGTTGAAGTGGAACGCGCGCCTCGCCCGGTCACTATCCACAAAATGGACATTCTGGCATTTCGTGCAGGTGAGGCGGCTGAAGTTGAGCTGGATATCCTTTGCACCAAAGGCACCTACATTCGCTCGATTGCGGTAGATTTGGGTGAGGCTCTGGGGTGCGGAGCCCATGTGAAAACCTTGCATCGCTCTCAAGCGGGGCTATTCACTGAATCCCAATGCGTCACCCTTGAAGAATTGGAAGCGCGCTTCGCTGCGGAACAAGAAGCCAAAGGTGATGATGCGGGCTTCGCTGTTTTGGATAGCTACCTGCTCAGTGCCGATGCGCCAGTCGCCAGTCTTCCTGCGATAGATCTTCCGGCAAATAGCGCCTATTACTTTCGCTTGGGGAATCCGGTTATGGTCTCCAAGGTCTACCGATTTGGCGAGCAAGGTGCTATTGTGCGCGTCTTTTGTGCAGAAACCGAACAATCACCCCGCGTGTTTCTCGGGTTGGGTAGCATCACCGGTGAAGGTGGCGTGGCCCCCAAACGAATTTTGGCCAACCGCTCGGCAAACGAGGTTTAGGTTGGATAAGGATTTATCGATACGGCATTGCCCATCGATAAAAAGCCGCGGATGACATCCATTTTTTATGGAATGGATAATCACCGCAACAACCCTCCTGTAAATATGCACGGGCGGGCTGTAATTGAATCGCATATTAATGAGGAAAACATCATGGCACTGAGTGCTCAAGAAAAAGCGGCAATCGTTAAAGAGTATCAACAAGCAGAAGGTGACACTGGTTCACCCGAAGTCCAGGTAGCTCTGTTGACTGTAAACATCAACAAACTGCAAGGCCACTTCGCTGACCACAAGGCAGACCACCATTCACGTCGCGGTTTGATCCGCATGGTTAACTCCCGTCGTAAATTGTTGGACTACCTGAAAGGTAAAGACTCTTCTCGTTACGTTGCCCTGATTCAAAAATTAGGTCTGCGCCGTTAAGTTTGTCCAGTGCCCGCTCTGCGGGCACTTTTATTTTGTAAGCTGATGTTCCGAAATGAAAAGTAGTGAATGGAGACGCGCTGGTGAGAAGGTGATTGGCGCAGCTGCAGGATGCACAGGTTGTTTTATTTTTATTGTGATGATGAAAAAGCAAACTTAAGACGCGTAACAATTAACGCAATTGATTTTTAGTGAAAACAAAGGATAAAAGAGTGAATCCGATTATTAAAAAGTTCCAATACGGCAACCAAACCGTAACCCTCGAAACTGGCCGTATCGCACGTCAAGCGACCGGTGCAGTACTGGCAACCATGGGTGAAGTGTCTGTACTTTGTACCGTTGTAGGTGCAAAACAAGCATCACCAGGCCAAGATTTCTTTCCACTGTCTGTGCATTATCAAGAGAAAAGTTATGCCGCTGGCCGTATTCCTGGCGGATATTTGAAGCGTGAAGGCCGTCCCTCCGAAAAAGAAACCCTGACCTCGCGTTTGATCGATCGTCCGATCCGTCCATTGTTCCCCGAAGGTTTCCTGAACGAAGTACAAGTGGTTTGTACGGTTGTATCCACCGACAAACAATACGATCCCGATATTGCTGCCATGATTGGTACCTCAGCAGCGCTGGCGATTTCCGGCATCCCGTTTAACGGCCCGATTGGTGCTGCGCGTGTGGGATACACCCAGGACGAAGGTTACATCCTCAACCCAAGCTTCAAGCAACTCGAAACCTCTGAGTTGGACATGGTAGTAGCGGGTACCAAAGACGCAGTATTGATGGTGGAATCCGAAGCAAAAGAATTGCCGGAAGACATTATGCTCGGTGCCGTTCTCTATGCTCACCAGGAGTTACAAGCTGTTGTTCAGGCCTGTGCAGAATTGGCGCGCGATGCAGGAAAGCCGCGTTGGGATTGGCAGCCACCAGCGCCAAACACTGCACTGACCGATGCATTGGTTAAAAACTTTGGCGATTCAATCGGCATGGCTTACCGCATCACCGACAAAGCCAAACGTTATGACCGTTTGGGCGAGCTGCGTACACAAGCTGTTGCAGAATTGGCAACCGAAGCGACCGGTTTCTCAGCCGATGAAGTTAAAGCCGAATTCGGCATGGTTGAATACCGTTTGGTGCGTTCACGTATCGTAGCGGGCGAGCCACGTATCGACGGCCGCGACAACAAAACTGTGCGTCCAATTCAAGTAGAAGTTGGCGTGTTGGGCAAAGCCCACGGTTCTGCATTGTTTACCCGTGGTGAAACCCAAGCGCTGGTAGTAGCGACTTTGGGTAACGCGCGCGATGCACAAATCATCGACTTCCTCGAAGGCACCAAAAAAGATGCTTTCCTGCTGCACTACAACTTCCCTCCTTTCTCGGTAGGTGAGTGTGGTCGTATGGGCGCAACTGGCCGTCGCGAAATCGGCCACGGCCGTTTGGCGCGCCGCGGTGTTGCTGCGGTTCTGCCAGCTGAGTCAGAGTTCCCTTACACCCTGCGTGTGGTGAGTGAAATTACTGAATCTAACGGTTCAAGCTCCATGGCTTCTGTGTGTGGTTCTTCATTGGCATTGATGGATGCGGGCGTTCCGCTGAAAGCACCAGTTGCCGGTATCGCGATGGGCCTGGTGAAAGAAGCCAATGGCTTTGCGGTATTGACCGATATCCTCGGCGACGAAGATCACCTGGGCGATATGGACTTTAAAGTAGCCGGTACCACTAGCGGTGTAACTGCACTGCAAATGGACATCAAGATTGAAGGTATCACCGAAGAGATTATGGAAATCGCACTGGAGCAAGCTCTGGCAGCGCGTTTGCACATTCTCGGCGAGATGAACAAAGTGCTCGCGAAATCACGCGATGTGGTGAGCGAAAATGCACCGCGTTTTGAAACCATCAAAATCCATCCGGACAAGATCCGCGACATCATCGGTAAAGGCGGTGCGACTATTCGTGCAATCACCGAAGAAACCGGCTCTTCTATCGACATCGATGATGACGGTACCGTGAAGATTTACGCTGACAATACCGATGCATTGAACGCTGCTATTTACCGCGTACAAGGTATTGTTGCTGAAGCGGAAATCGGTGCGATTTACGAAGGTACTGTAGTGCGTATCGTAGACTTCGGCGCATTTGTTAACTTCCTGCCAGGCAAAGACGGCTTGGTACACATCTCTCAAATCGCCGACGAGCGCGTAAACAGCGTGAGCGATTATTTGAAAGAAGGTCAGGTTGTTAAAGTGAAATGTTTGGATGTAGACCAACGTGGTCGCATCAAGCTTTCTATCAAAGAAGCCTTGGCAGAAGAATCAGGTGCTGCTCCTGCACCAGCAGCGGAAGTGACTGAAGAGTAATTCTTCGCTCAATTTCCCTGAGCCAAATAAAAACGCCCGCATCGAAAGATGCGGGCGTTTTTATTTGCGAGGTATTTTTAATTCCACGCCATAAGCGGGTTCAGAAACCGATACCAGCCAGTAAATTTCAGTGGTGCGTTTAATACGGTTAAGCAAATGCAGTCTTCATTTTGCAATGCGGTGGGGCTGTGTTTGTGGGTGGTATCGCGGGCGATGAAATCGCCTTGGGAATACACGCCCAGTTCATCGGAGAAACTGCCGCTTAATATAACGGTGTATTCAAAACCTTTATGGGTGTGCGTGGGGACTTTTGCGCCGGCGCTGATTTTTTGTAGTGCAACCTGAAAACCTTTCACATTAATAAGTGATGTGAGATCAAACCTGCTGATTTCTTTGGTTTGGCGTTGCCAGGGTAAATCCTGTAATGATGCAGGCAAATAGCGCAACAATGGATTGGTGTAGTGCTGCGTAACTCTTGCATCGTCCTGCACTTCCAATTTGGGTTTTGGTGCTTGCGAATGATCATGCGGCTCAAGCGTTGCCATGAGCGTATCAAACGCATCCTCCTCGGTGCTGGCAGGCTTGATGGTTTCCAATAATGCGCCACCAAGGTGATTGAAATTTTTCACCAAATCGCGGCATTCATGACAAAAACAAAGATGTACAGACACAGCCAACGCTTGCGGTAGGCTCAAGCTGCCTGCTGCATAGTTCATCAATGTCATATCATCGGGATGATGAGTGCTCATATCTCTTTAGCCTCAAACATAACGCGTAATTTCTGCAGAGAAAGGCGCAAGCGGCCTTTGACTGTACCCAAAGGAATATTTAATTCCTCTGCCACTTCCTCGTGGGTTTTACCTTCGTAATACACTTTGCGCAGCGCGATCATTTGCTCTTCGGGTAAATGGGCAATGGCAGATTTCACAAACTTTTCAGTCGATAAATTCTGGATCGAACAGATGGTGGTATCTTCTGTTGGAATTTGCCACAGCTCTTCGGTTTCGATCACCACTTCTGCGCGGGTGCGATTTAATTTACGTAACATGTCGATGCGTTGGTTGCGTGTAATGGTAAAAATCCACGTGGGAACCGACGCGAGCGATTCAGAATATTTTCCGGCGTTACGCCATACATTGGTCATCACTTCTTGTACCAGGGCTTCTGCATGTTGGCTAAAACCCTGATTAACCGCGTAGGCTTTAATGCGCGGTGCAAAATATTGATAGATCTGACGGAATGCCGCCTTGTCATCGCTCTCGGCGACGCGTGCCAGGAGTGCTCCCCAGTTGGGTGCATCGCTGTGGGCGGTAGAGTCATTCATCGACACGGCCTTGGTTGTTGTCATGTGAAGTCTCATTATCGCTTACCGTTAGGATTTATGTAGCTTTTTGCTCACTGTCAATACGCTTTGCCTTGGCGGCTGGATCATTTCTGCGGCTATTCCATTTGAACTTTTTCACACTTAGCCAACTTTCTTGCATTTTTCATTTGTAAATTGATCGTAAAAAAAATCCCTCGCGTAAATCAACCCGCTAACGCTGCTCCTGCACTTGTAAACCAAGCGCAGGGATTCCCTTTGATAACACATTAACAAGCTGCTGATTTGATCAGTAGGAGGGTAAGGAAATGAAGCTAATGAAAGGCTTTTTACTAGTGCTATTAAGCATTTTCATGGTCGCCTGTGGTGGCGATGATGATAAAGACAATGTGAGTATTTCGATCAACCCTGCTACCGCCACCATAAAGGCGGGTGCAACCCAAAGTTTCACCGCCAGCGTGACCGGCACCAAAAACACAGCAGTATCCTGGTCGGTGGTTGAAGCTAACGGTGGTAGCGTGACCTCATCCGGTGTTTACACCGCACCTGCGGCTGCAGGCACCTATCACGTCACTGCAACCAGTGTTGCGGACAAGAAAAAAAGTGCGACTGCAACCGTCACTGTAACGCCATTGCAAAAAACCATGGTGCGCGTGTTCCATGCATCGCCCGATGCCCCCAAAGTGAATTTGTGGGTGAACGATGCGGTGGTGGCTTCTGCGTTGGATTACCAAAAATCAACCGGCTATCTGACGCTTGATGAAGGTACTTACAAAGTTGCCGTGGAAGGCATTATCCCCGGCGGTAATGCTGTGGTTATCGGCCCTGTGAATTTGTCCTTGGCGGGTAATACAGATTACGACGTTATCGCAGTTAATAGCGTGAGTGCTATTGAGCCTCTGGTGCTGAGCGATACCGGCAGCCTGAGCGACAACACCAAAGTACGTGTGCGTGTTGCACATCTGGCTGCAGCTGCACCGGCGGTAAAAGTATTTGTGACTGCGCCCGGAGCTGACTTGGCTTCATCTGCTGCGCTGGGGACTTTTGCATTCAAAGAAACCTTGGGTGCGGTAGAAGTAGCGGCGGGTGATTATCAAATCCGCGTGACGCTTGAAGACAACACCGTGGTGTTCGATTCCGGCACTGTCACCCTGGCTGCCGGCAAAGACTTATTGGTTGGTGCAGTGCCTAATGTCGGTACTGGTTCATCACCAATCCAACTGGCGGTACTGGATGGCGATGCTGTGGCAATGATCAGCGACAAGAGTGCTGGTGCTGATTTGCGTGTAGTGCACAATTCGGCAGATGCACCTGCGGTAGATGTCACTGCAAACAATGATGCCACTCCAGCGATTGCCAATCTGGCATTCCCTGAATCAACTGGTTACATCAATCTGCCAGCGGCCACTTACAACTTTAAAGTGACCCCTAACGCAGCAGCTGCTCCGGTGGTGATCAATGCCGATGTGCCGCTTGCCAATGGTTCAGCCTACACCCTGATTGCAATGGGTTCATTGGCGACTATCGAGCCGGTATTGCTGAATGATGACAATCGCTCTGTCGCTACCGAAGCCAAAGTGCGTTTGGTGCATGGTTCTACCCTGGCAGGCAACGTTGATATCTATGTGACTGCCCCGGGTGCTGGTATTGCCAATGCAACACCGGCGTTCTCTGCAGTTCCTTTCAAGGCGAACACTGGTTACGTCAGTCTGGCAGCAGGTGACTATGATGTGGTGATCGCGCCTGCCGGAACCAAAACTGAAGCTATTAAAGTCGGTGTTGCGCTGGAGGCGGGTGGTGTTTATACCGCGATTGCCCGCGACGGTGCTGGTTTGACTGCTGCTCTGGGTGTGATTGGTTTGGACGGTCTTGCGCCCAACAAAACCCATGTGCGCGTATTCCACGCTTCTGCTGATGCACCCAAAGTGAACCTGTGGGTGGATGGTGCTGTCGTGGCCTCCGGTCTTGATTACCAAAAATCAACTGGCTATCTGGAGTTGGATGCGGACACCTACAACGTTGCCGTTGAAGGCATTATCCCCACCGGCAATGCAGTAGTGATTGGCCCTGTTGATTTGGCGTTAGAGCGCAATACCCGTTACGACGTGATCGCTGTCAACTCAGTTGCCAATATTGAGCCTTTGATCCTGACCGATATGGGCAAGCTTGCCAACGCTAACAACGTGCGTGTGCGTGTTGCGCACTTGGCTGCAGCAGCGCCTGAAGTGAAAGTCCATGTGACTGCTCCTGGCGATGCCATTTCTGATGCAACCTCATTGGGTAGTTTCTCGTTCAAGGAAACCCTGGGCCCTGTGGAAGTGCCAGCCGGTACTTACCGCATCCGTGTGACCCTGCCTAATAACACTGTGGTGTTTGACTCAGGTTCCGTTGCGCTCACCAGCGGTAAAGACTTGCTGATCGGTGCTGTGCCCAATGTAGGCACTGGTTCATCGCCCATTCAATTGGCGGTGCTGGATGGCGCGAACGTAGCGGTATTGAGTGATGCAGCAGCCGGTGCCAATTTGCGTGTAGTGCATGCATCAGCCGATGCCCCAGCGGTAGATGTGATCGCTAATGACGGTACAACACCTGCTATAAGCAATCTGGCGTTCCCGTCATTCACTAACTATCTGAACCTGCCTGCGGCTACCTACAACTTCAAAGTGGTTCCAACGGGTGCTACCACCCCAGTGGTGATCAATGCCAATGTTGCTCTGGCGAACGGCACCGAGTACACCTTGTTGGCAGTGGATGCGCTGGCGAACATCAAACCGCTGCTGTTGACCGACAATAACCGCAAAGTGGCCACTGAAGCCAAAGTCCGTTTGGTACATGCATCAACCTTGGCTGCTAACGTGGATATCTATGTGGTGGCTGCCGGTGCGTCTATCGCCAATGCAACACCTGCATTCAGCAATGTGCCATTCCAGGCTGAAACAGGTTATGTATCGCTCGGGGCAGGTAATTACGATGTGATCATTACCCCAACCGGCACCAAAACCGAGGCGATCAAAGCCACGCTCACCTTCGCTAATGGCATGGTGTACACCGCCATTGCGCGCGATGGCGTTAACTTGACCACACCTTTGTCTGTGATTGGTTTGGATGGATTAGCCCCTTGATCCTGACTGGCTCGCACTGAGCCCGTTTCCGATTCCCTCTTCTGCGCCCGGATAGTTCCGGGCTTTTTTATTTTTCAGGCCGGTATTTTTGTTAATAGCCCGGCTTGCTGTTTTTATCTATGTGTATTAGTGTAGTGATACACATAGATAAAAACAGGACGTTCCCATGAATCCATCTATTTCATTGCAACACCTCCAGCGCAGTATTGGCGGCACCAGTATCCTCAATGGCTTGAATGCCGATATTTATCCCGGTCAAGTCATCGCCTTGCTCGGTAAAAATGGCGCGGGCAAAACCACGTTACTGGATACTATTTTAGGGTTTGGTTTTCCCTCGTTCGGCCACGCCAAATTGTGGGGTGTGGATGCAACAGCTATTGCCGGTGATACCAAACAGCGCATCGGTTTTGTTCCGCAGCAGGATGAGTTGCTGCCGAGCCTCACCGTGGTTGAGCATCTCAATTTATTCAAAACGTTTCGCCGCCATTGGAATGATGCGCTGGTGAACCGTTTGCTCAATGAGTGGTTAATTCCATTGTCTACACCCGCGGGAAAAATGTCGGTAGGGCAGCGGCAAAAATTATCGATTCTGTTGGCGATTGCGCACGAGCCGGAATTGCTCATTCTGGATGAACCTGTCGCGAGCCTTGACCCTCTGGCGCGCCGACAGTTTTTGCAGCAATTAGTGGATATTGCGGCTGACGAAAACCGCACTGTGATTTTTTCTACCCATATCGTCAGCGATGTTGAGCGCGTCGCCAATCAGGTGTGGATGCTGCGCGACGGTAGTTTCTCGTATCAAGGTGAATTGGATGCGCTAAAAGAATCAGTCGCGCGCGTCAGTTTGGTTGCGGAAACGCCATTTCCTGCGAGTGTTAATTTGCCGCATTTGCTCACACAAAAAATTCACGGCAATCGCGCGCAGCTCACGTTTAAAGACTGGGAGCCGGAACGTGCCGAGCGGCTTGCGCAACAATTTTCAGCGCAAGTGGAAGTCGAGTATTTAAGTCTGGAAGATATTTTTCTGGAGATGAATACATGAGTGCGCCTTTGGTATTGCAACAATATTGGCAGCTGATACGAACGCTCATGTTCCCGTTGCGCGCAACGCGCTGGATGACTATCGGTTTTATGGGGCTGCTGGTGCTGGGCGGCTTACTGCTATGGTGGTTTGACCAGCCGATTGTATTGATGATTGGCAGCGGAGCGCTTGTTGTGATCAGTATTCTTATTGGTGTGATGGTGCCGCCGCAAATGTTGTCGCTGGTCAGCAGCAAACAGCTGTCATGGATTCCCGGTCTGCGCAGCAAAACATTTTGCATCCTATTTTCGCTGTATAGCCTGATTGCATTAACCTCTGCGCTGTTGTTTTCTTTTAAACCAAATGGATATCCATTTTTAACCAGCATGGCTATTGCACTGACTCTGGTGGCGGTAATTGCTGCTGCAATGCTGATAACCAGCGTTTATTTTCAGGGGTTCCAGCCATTTATTTTTGCCTCTATTTGGCTGCTGTATTTCGCGGTAGAGCAGTTGGTACAGATTAATGCCCTTGTCTGCATTGCAGTGGGGTTGCTTGTGTGGGGCGCGCTGTATTGGTGGTGGTGCCGATGGATTCCCGAGAAATACCTTGTTAACTATATGACGCTATCGCCTGCAAAAATGCGTGAAATGCAGGAGCAAAAAGTGGGCGTGGTGCAAGCATTTAATTATTGGGTGTCATCCACACCGAAGAGCTTGTGCGGGACGTTATTGCTGGGTACATCTGATGGATTAAAAGCGCAGTTAAAATACGAGTTGGGTCAAGTTATAGCGTTATTGTTAATGGTACTGCTGTGTTCATTTTTACTGCGCGGCATGACCGAGGCATTTTTTCTAAAGATGGCTCCGGTCATTATTTTTACATTTATGGCAATGCGTAATGTGCAATTTCAAGTGCTGATTTATCGCAATCTGAATCGCGTCTGGATTTATTTTGGTGGTTCGCGCACGCGTCTTTTTTACTATGTCGAAAAACAATATTTTCAGCATGTGGGCGTTGCTTATGGAACCATGCTGTGCATTATTGTGGGCATAAATTTTATGTTCGGTAATGCCTTATCGCTGTATTTTCTAGCCAACATAGTGGTAATCAGCGGTTTATTCGCCGCGCCATTATTTTATCTTGGCTGGATTATTTACTACAAAACAACTGCCAGCCTGAATTGGTTGGGGTGGCTTTCGGGCATTATGATTATTCTATTTATATTGCTGTTGACCTCGTTGAGCTTGTTTTGGCAGCCCGCCGCTGGTGCAGAATTGCAAAACAATTGGTTGCTGATCCTGGCGATGTTGATATTGTTGGTAGGTATGCGTTACTGGGCTCTGCGTGTGTGGAGTCGTATTAGCTTTTATCGGGTGAAAAATTAATGTTTACCCTTAATCCCCAATCCGGCATTCCTATTTATCGCCAGCTGGTAGAGCAAATTCGGCGTATGGTTGCTGGTGGCCAATTAAAAGCAGGCGATGAATTGCCTTCGGTGCGCGATCTTGCTGTTGAACATGCAGTAAATCCCATGACCATTTCCAAAGCCTACAGCCAATTGGAATTGGAAGGGATATTGGTTCGTCAGCGCGGCAAGCCTATGCAAGTTGCCGCACAACAACACAGTGCCAATTCAGAGTATGCCCGCTTGCAGCATTTGCAACCGCATATCGAACAATTGGTTTTGGTTGCGAAGCAATTGGAAATTTCCGATAAAGTTTTGCTTGCCAGTCTGCGTGAACAATTAACGAAAAAATAATTCACCATTTCATAGGGACTTAACGAATGAATATAAACAGGTTTGGCTCTGCGGCCTTGCTGCTACTGACAACACTTTATGGTTGCAGCCCTACGCCAGAACATGAAGCCGGTAAAGCTGATTTTATGAAGCTCTGCCCCGGTTTTGTGGAAACTGGAAAGCCGCCTTTGGTATTTGGTGCCGAGTGCGGTGAATTATCCGTTAAAGAAAATCCGGATGACCCTGCGAGCGCCGATATTCAATTATCGGTTCTGCGCTTACCGGCAATCAGCCCGGTGCCCAATACCGATCCATTGTTTTTAATTCAGGGCGGCCCCGGTGGTTCATCGATTGATATGGCGAACCAAATTCACGGATTTTTTGCCGATGTACGTAAAAATCGCGATCTGGTATTTGTCGATCAACGCGGCACGGGTAAATCCAATCCATTGCGCTGCGAATCATTAAGTACAGATGACCAACTCTTGCCCGAGTCAGAACAACATCAAAAATATCTCAGCTTGTTAAAAAACTGTGCTGAAAAATACGCGGGGAGCAGCGGTTTTTATACCACGCCTTATGCAGCGCAGGATCTGGATTTGGTGCGCAAGGCATTGGGTTACACGAGTATCAATCTCTGGGGCGGTTCTTATGGAACGCGCGTCGCATTAGAGTACTCGCGTCGTTATCCGCAGCACACTCGCACGCTAATTCTGGATGGTGTTGCACCGGTCAGTATTGCGCTGCCGAAATATTTTGCGCGCGACACCATGCTGGCTTTACAGGCGGTGAATGATGAGTGCCTTGCGCAGCCGGATTGCGCAACTGAATTTGGCAATATCGTGCAAAAAGCAGAATCCGTTTTTCAGTATTTGCAATCCACACAAGCTGATGCAGGCGCTCTATCGATTTCGTATGAGCATCCGCGCAATCAACAAACCGAAACCCTGATGCTATCCCCGCGCACATTTTCATCACTGTTATTTATGTCGCTATATTCGCGCGACCTGACCGTATTGCTGCCACGTGCGATCAGTTATGCCGAACAAAAAGATTATCGTTTACTGGCTGCACTTTCGGCATTGGCGAATGAGCAAATGCAGCAAATGAATATCATGGAAGGTATGCGCTACAGCGTGATTTGTAACGAAGACTGGCCGCAAATATCCGCTGACGATATTGCCCAGAGCACCCCATTTTTTGGGATGCACTTTGTAAAAGACATGCAGGCGATTTGTGAGTTTTGGCCCAAAGCCACCTTGCCTGCCGATTATTGGGCGCCGATAAAAAGTGAAGCACCTGCGCTGTTATTGTCTGGCAAGCATGATCCGGTTACGCCGGAGTCCTGGGCAAAAGCGGTTGCTGAGCATCTTCCCAATGCGCTGTTGCTGACGGCGAGCGGTGGCAACCATTCTATTTCTACTGAAGGTTGCATTCCGCAATTGATTGCACAGTTTATTGAGCGCGCCTCCATGGAAGGAATTAACAGCGAATGTGTCAGCCATATCAAACCACTGCCGCTGGTGTTGGGTGCTAACCAGAAAAAATCAGCCAGCTCGTCATCTACAGGGAGTGAACAACCATGATCCGTGTTGAGCATCTCAGTAAACATTTTGCAGCAAAAAAAGCATCGGCTTTTCAATTGCCGGGTTTTAAAAAATCGCATCAACCCGATGTGATTACGGCATTGGATGATGTCAGTTTTACGTTGCGCGATGGTGAAATTACCGGCCTTTTGGGTTTGAACGGTGCAGGTAAATCGACACTGATGCGTTTGATTTACGGTTTGTTGCAGCCCAGTGCGGGCGATGTATGGGTGAATCATTTTCGGGTGAGCGATAACGCCAATGCGGCGCGCCAGCAATTAGGTGTGCTACCGGACGATACCGGATTGTATAAGCGTTTAACCGCGCGCGAAAACATTCGCTACTTTGGTGAATTGCAGGGTATGACAGGTCAATCATTGGAGCAGGCGATTGACCAGTTAATTGCATTGTTGGGAATGGAGTCTATCGCGGATAGGCGCGCGGAAGGATTTTCATTGGGTGAGCGAATGAAAACCGCATTAGCGCGCGCGATTGTGCACCAGCCACAACATATTTTATTGGATGAGCCCACCAATGGTTTGGATGTGATTACCACCCGCGCGGTGCGGCGCTTGTTACATGAATTAAAACAGCAAGGGCGGTGTGTGATTTTTTCCAGCCACTTGATGCATGAAGTCAGTGGCTTGTGCGACCGTATTATTGTGATTGCGCGCGGAAAAATTCTTGCCGATGGTTCATTGGCTGAAATATTGGAAGCAGGAAAATCCCATCAATTAGAAGAAGCATTTGTCAATCTGGTGCAGCCGGAAGAGGAATATTCCCATGCGTGAATGGTTTATGAATATGCGGATCGTGTTGCACAAAGAATGGCGCGATGCACTGCGCGATAGCAAAAGTTTGCGTATGGCGCTGTTAATGCCGGTGTACTTTGTGGGTGTTTTTGTTGCGTCATCATTATTTATTATCCATATGTCAAACCAATCGCGTGCCACGACCAGTGAGCCGATTAAATTGGCTGTAGTCGGTGCAGAATTTTTGCCTCCACTCATCGGCTGGCTGCAAGAGCGTGGTGTCAAAGTAGATGCAGTGGATGATGATGCCTACCAACAAGTTGAGCGCGGCGATTTAGGTTATGCGTTGATTATTCCAAGCGATGCACGTGAAAAATTTGCAACCGGTGAATCGATTGAGTTGGCATTGGTGTTCGATGCAACCAACAGCAAATTACAGGGCAGTTTGCATTTTGTGCGGCAGCAAATCTGGAGTTGGAATGCACGCATGGGCAGTTTGCGGCTGTTATCGCGCGGTATTTCACCGGGCATTACCAATCCGGTGTATATCCGCGATCTCAATATTGCCAGCGATGAAAAGATGGGCTTTTTCGTGATGGCCAGTTTGCCCATGTTGTTAATTCTCACGGCATTTATTTCCAGTGTCGGTTTCAGTGCAGATATGACCGCGGGTGAGCGCGAGCGGCGCTCGTTAGAATCATTGCTGATCACACCGGCATCCTCTGCTGCATTGGCAATCGGCAAATGGTTCACCAGTTTTTCACTGACCTTGACAGTATTACTGGTAGAAATTGTATTGCTTGCTGTGGCGTTTGCTTACGTTCCATTTAAAGAGCTGGGCTTGCGCGTTGATGTGTCTGCAGCTGATCTCACTGGTGTGTATGTGGTGTTGATATCGGTCGCGCTGCTGGCAACCTCGCTGCAATTTGTGATTTCACTGTTTGCACGTAATTTTAAAGATGCCCAGACTTATATGGGGTTAATGGTATTTCTTCCGATGGTGCCACTGTTTTATACAATGTTTAACCCAAGTGCGTATGAAGAATGGTTCCGCTGGGTGCCGGTGTTAAGCCAGCAGGTGTTGGTCAAGGATTTGCTTTTGGGTGGTGATGTATTGCCACTCCATTTTTTCCAAGCCTGGATTGTGGCAGTTATGCTGGCGATACTATTTTTGTATTACACGGCAAGCCAATTGCGAAAGCCGAAAATTGTTTACGGTATTTAATCCGGTCTTTAAATACAGCGCCTGATTAATAAGCCGGTACAACATACCGCTAAAAAATACCTTTAAAAACATAACTTTAAAAACATGGCAAAAAAAAGCGCAGACATCATAAAATGTCTGCGCTTTTTTTATGACACTCTGTTTTTTGTTGTTAACTTTGTGGTGGTTGTGTGGCCTGAAAATGTGGGTGTTGGTTTGCCTTTGTATAGAATTTTTCCAGTGCGGGGTAAGCCGAAAAATCTACCTGGCTGCGCAATTTTGCCCAGCCAATAAAACAAGCCAGGCGTATGTGCGCATCGGTGTAGGGCGCTGAATCGGGTAGCGGCAATTGGTTCAATTCTTTCAGTGTTGTGTGAATGCGTGCCGCTTGCCGCTGTAAATAAGGAATCCCGCTAATATCAACGCCATCGCGTTTGATAAAAAATAAATTCACGGTGGCATCCATCAGCGTACTTACCAAACACAGCTCATCCAATTCTTTGGCTGTTTTGCAATAATCTTGGCCAACCTGCTCGCGCAGGTATTTAATAATCGATGCAGAGTCCGTTAAAAAAATATCGCCATCCTGTAAAAACGGAACGCGCTGTGTGGGCGATTGTGCAGCACTGCCGGTTTGGTCTGTTTCAATAAACTCGCAATCCAAACCGGTTTCCAGCAGGACTATGCGCACGTGGCGCACAAAAGGTGATGTATAGCTTCCGTACAGCTTCATGAGGTGTTCTCCGGATAATTATGGTGTTACCTGCGGTGGATATTTGAATGCCTGACGGGCGAGCAGTTTCCAGTCGCCGGATTGCTTTTGCCATACCAACAAAATGCCTAAATGAATGGTGTTTGGTACGCCGCCGTCTTTGATGTCGGCTTTCAGGTCATGGCGCACCAGTGCGGTATCTCCTGAAATGCGGATGGTCTGGTTGGTTAAATCTATGGTGACAAAGTCGGATTTACCGCTGCTGATTTTTTCAATAAACGCCTCTTGGTCCTCCATGACTCCGCTTGAGTGGCCGTAGCTGAGCTGCGGGGCGGACAAGTTGCGCAAGGCTTTCCCGTCGCCGTCAATCATGGCTTGGCGCAGGGCTTCAACTTTTTGTGCAACCTGTTGGGAATCGCTTGCATCAGCCATCGCCACAGCCGTGCCGCAAACGCTGCTGATGAAAAGTGTCCAGGCCACAAGGCGCTTGGCTAAATTATTGAAACTCATATAAAAACTCCTATAAAAACCGTGCAGTAAAGTGATTGGGTGACCGAGTGATTATGCTTGTTATAGGTGTTGATTCTAGCGGCTCTTATGGCGTTATGGGCGTTGCAATTATGTAAAAGCATGCTTATGGGCTGGTTGGATATTCCAACACGGTTTTTGACAAGCGTGATAATTATCACGACACTGATGTGAGGTTGATCACATATGTTGTGATTGATGCCACTGGCGGTATAAGTAGGCAGTAGCAAACAGTAACAAATAAGGGAGTTGCACTATGCCGGAGTTAAGCCCATCCAAGTCTTCACTGAAAACCACCTTAGCAGAGCGTTTACAGCATGTTGTAGATGATCGGCGCGGAGGCCAAAAAGCAGTGCCTATCGATATAGGACGCTATTTGAATGAATCCCAATTGCTCGCGCTGCACAGTCTGGAAAGTTTTGGTTGGCATTTATGGTTTGTGCGGCGGCCGCTGTTTATGCAACCGGTTGTGGTGGTTGCCAATGCCGAATCTACCCAGCATGCGTTGCTTGAGGAAGATGGTTCTGTCAATTTAAAACCCGCGTTGCATTTTCGCCACTAATCGCTAACAGCGCATCGGTTATGCACCTATGTTTATCCGACTGCGTGCTGTTTTAGTCGTGTTGTGTTAATGCAGTCGCGTAGTTTTTTATTCAGGCATTATTCAGTGCTTCGGTCATAGCATCAGCTCCATATTCCCCCCGCGGAGCTGTGCTATGAAAAAATTGCTGCCTGTTATTGGTATTCTATTTTGCGTGAATTTTTTATCGGGTTGCGGCAGCGAAACAGTTGCAGCCGATGATCCGCATGAAAACTACATCCCTGAGTTGCGCGCGTTTGATATTATCGATAGTTACGATACCGATACCGCAACACCTAACCATCCTCCGCTCATTCTTGATCCCTATCTTTACGATGGATTGTTTGAAATTTTTTGGGATGTCGATAGCCTTGAGGATTATCGCGTGTCTGTGCGGATCAATGATCGCAATACGATTGAAAATAGTATTGTGGTGCATTCACAGTGGTGCGGAGCGGGGCGCTCATGTGACCAAAGTGGCAATTTGATTTGTGAGTACACATCAGACTTTTTTATGTCCTGCGGTAATGCAGCGCAAGAGCGCGATATTTACCCGTTAATCGACCAGATCCCGCAAAAAGTCTATTTGTTCATTGAAATCTGCGATTACAACTCTGGTTACTGTGAGTACGATTACTATCCTGTCGAACTGCACTAACAATTTGCACATACGCTGTGCGTAAAGATTTATCTTGCGCAAGGATAGCGCTGGATAAATTGCCTCCGCTTCGCCATGCTAGCGTCTTTTATCGCAAAGATGGCTGGCATGATTTCTGACCCTCTCTTTTATTGTCTTGCTATCCCTGTCGTAATATTGGTGGGGATGTCCAAAGGCGGCTTTGGTGGTGGCTTTGGCACACTGGCCGTTCCCCTGTTAGCATTAATGATTGACCCGCGCCTTGCTGCGGCAATCCTGCTGCCGATTTTATGCAGTATGGATGCATTCAGTTTATGGAGTTTTCGCGGAACCTGGGACAAGCTCAATTTAAAAATTCTTTTACCTGGCGCGTTGCTCGGTACTGTTGCGGGTGCCTTGACATTTGAGATTACCAACGCCGACTGGATTCGTTTATTAATTGGTTTGTTGTCAATTTATTTTGTACTTCATTATTTGTGGGGTAAAAAATTTCTGGAGCAATTGCGCGAACAAAAACCCAATAAAATCGCTGGCACGTTTTGGGGGGGTGTTGCCGGTTATGTCAGTTACATCGCTCACGCCGGTGGGCCACCGGTGGCAATTTATTTATTGCCGCAACACCTTTCCAAATCTGTGCTTGCCGGAACAACCATTTTATTTTTTGCCATCATTAATTTTATTAAGTTAATTCCCTATGTGTGGTTAGGGCAAATTACACAGGCCTCGTTTTTCACGTCGCTGATGCTTTTGCCATTGGCACCGCTGGGGGTATGGCTGGGTGTTTATCTGCATCATCGCGTATCTGACCGTATTTTTTACTGGGTCAGTTACGGCTTTTTATTGTTGGCGGGAATTAAATTAACCTACGAAGGTATATTGGGATTGTGGGGGTAAGCTCTCCGGCTGGAATTTATAGGCAAATTGGGTATGATGCTCACGCACATGACTGGGCGATGATGGTGGATAACAACGATATCGCCTCAACACACATCCATTAAAGGACTCAAAAAATGAAAAAGTGGTTAGCTGCCTTGGCGTTAGGTTTACCAATGGTTGCCGTTGCGGGTGATAACTCTACCGGCGGTTTTTATGTAGGTGGAGGCGCTGCAGATTTAAAAATGCGCTTTGATGAGGGCGGCTCTCTGGATTGGACCACCGGTGAGATTCTTGGTGGATACAAACACAGCCCTTTTGTCGGTGGTGAGGCTCGTTTAGGTTATGGTTCAGAAGATGGCCTTGATTTGCTTTACACATCCTTGTATTACCGCACAGAAAGCTCTAACGATACTGCCAAAACGTATTTGTTATTTGGCTACACCTTTGGTCAAGTTAAATTGGATGGTGACGTAGGTGAAGATGATTCTGTTAGCCTGAACGGTTTTTCCTATGGTGCAGGTGTTGGCTTTCCTGTGACATCACAGTTGAACTTTAATTTGGAAGCCCGGATGGTTCTTGATGGCGATGCCAAATTTGACGGTGACTCAGAAGGTGTTGAGCTCAGCGGTGTTTCGATAAACGTCGATTACCGTTTCTAATTCTGCTTTTTTGCACTTGGGCATTTTTATTAAGCGCCCAAGTGCAGTTCCTCACTCAGGTTTTTGCGTTACAGTTGCCCGTTGTTTTCGCTTTGATCCACATCTGCATTATTAGCTGGGTGCTCTGTGCTATTTGATGAATGCGCCGCGCTACTCGTTTGCAATGTGCAATATTGAATAATTTTTTCTTCTATTTTGGCGGTAGCGCTGGATGTTTTTTGTTGCTGTTTCCAGAATTTGCACTCCACGCTTTTTTCTTTAATCGCACTCAGTTTTGCAAGCCGGTCTGCTTCTGCTTCATCGATCAAACGCTGCTCGCGGCGCGCTTCTGCTTGTGCTAAAAACTCATCGTGCGTGAGTTCAGCTGGCTCTTCTTCCGGTGTTGCTACATGTGAAGCTGTTGCGGTTGTTTCAGGTGCAACTATTTCAGGTGCATTGGCGGCATTATTTGTGCGTAACTGCTCTATTGCCTCTTGCATGGCCGCGGGTTGATGGGTAGCGGTTGGTGCTGGTGCTGCACCAGAGTTGTTTGCCATGATTAAATAAACGCTGAACCCGCCCAGAAAAAATAAGCCAATTCCGGCTGCGATTGTTTTTTTACCAATTTCCATTGCGTGCTCCTGTATGCAATTGGTTTTACTTGTATGTGTGGCTTTTGTAAGTCACTTTTTTGTGACTAAGCCTTTTTGACAAACTCTGATTTCAGCATCATGGCACCGTGACCATCTACTTTACAATCCAGATTATGGTCGCCATTCACCAAGCGGACAATTTTTACTTTGGTGCCGACTTTAAGTACTGATGAAGTGCCTTTGATTTTTAAATCTTTTGCGACTGTAGCATTGTCACCATCGGCCAGCAAATTGCCGTTGGCATCGCGAACAATCAGTTGGTCTTCATTATCTGCTACTGCAGCTTGCGGCCACTCGTGTGCGCATTCGGGGCACACAAAATTAGCATCGTCTTCATAGGTGTATTCGGAATTGCATTTGGGGCAGTTGGGTAAAGTACTCATAATTGTTTTTACATCGCAATAATGTCGTGCTTTGCCGCCATTCTCGCTGCGCGAGGATGGCGACTTCCTTTTTAATCATTTACCAAGCTCAGCTTGGGAGTGACTATTGTGGGCAACTAACTATTTTTTCTTCATCGCCTGTTGCAACAGCGCGCCCATGCTGCCCATTGCGGCCGGTGCAGGATTATTTTTCTGCGCCGCGCGTTGTTGGTTTTGCGATGGTGAACGCTCGCCACCTTTCTTACCTTCCACCTTTTCACCGGGCGTATCATCCAAACGCAATGAAAGGGCGATGCGTTTACGTGGCACATCCACTTCCATTACTTTCGCTTTGACGATATCGCCTGCTTTTACCGCCTCGCGCGGGTCTTTAATAAAGTTGTGCGAGAGCGCAGAAATATGCACCAGTCCGTCCTGATGTACACCGATATCCACAAATGCACCGAAGTTGGTGACGTTGGTAACAGTGCCTTCCAAAATCATACCGGGAACCAAATCGGTAATTTCTTCTACACCATCCTGGAATTGCGCTGTTTTAAATTCCGGGCGCGGGTCGCGGCCGGGTTTATCTAACTCTTTAATGATATCGGTAACCGTCGGGACACCAAATTTCTCATCGGTGTAGTCCGCTGCTTTTAAGCTGCGCAGGAACGATGAATCGCCAATCAAGCCTTTAATATCGCGAGTGTTTTTTTGCGCGATTTTTTCTACAACCGAATAGGATTCCGGATGGACTGCTGAAGCGTCGAGCGGATTGTCGCCGCCGGCAACACGCAAAAAGCCTGCGGCTTGCTCAAAGGTTTTTTCACCAAAACGCGGTACTTTTTTCAGCGCGGTGCGTGAATTAAATGCACCATTTTGGTTGCGGAATTCCACAATGTTATTGGCGAGCGTGGTGTTCAAGCCGGAAACGCGCGCCAGCAGCGCTGCCGATGCAGTATTCACTTCCACACCGACCGCGTTCACACAGTCTTCCACTACCGCATCCAGTGAGCGCGCGAGCTGTGATTGTGATACGTCGTGTTGGTATTGACCAACACCAATGGATTTTGGATCGATTTTTACCAATTCAGCGAGCGGGTCTTGCAAGCGGCGCGCAATAGAAATTGCACCGCGAATCGTCACGTCCAAATCCGGAAATTCTTTCGCAGCGTATTCTGATGCTGAATAAACCGATGCACCCGCTTCACTAACGATTACAGCGCTGGCTTTGATTTCCGGATGGCGTTTGAGCACATCTTTGGCAAATTTTTCGGTCTCGCGCGATGCAGTGCCGTTACCAATCGCGATCAAACCTACGTTATGTTTGTTGCACAGATGCACCAGAATCGCTTCTGACTCGGCAATTTTATTGAGCGGCGGCGTTGGGTACATCACGCAGTGGTCGAGCACTTTACCGGTTGCATCTACCACGGCCACTTTTACACCGGTGCGCATGCCCGGGTCTAAACCTATGGTGGCTTTTTGGCCTGCAGGTGCAGCGAGCAACAAATCTTTTAAATTGGATGCAAATACTTTTATCGCTTCTTCTTCAGCTTTTTCGCGCAGCTCACCGAGCAGATCCGTTTCCAGATGGGTGAGCAATTTGACTCGCCAGGTCCAGCGTACCACTTCAGCTAACCAGCCATCGGCAGCGCGGCCTTTATCCTGAATTTGCCAATGTTCGGCGATCATGGTTTCACAAGGATGGCCGATGCGTTGTTCTTCATTGCCCACTTTAATACTGATGCTCAGTACGCCTTCATTGCGGCCGCGGAACATAGCCAGTGCGCGATGTGAAGGCACCGATTTGAGCGCTTCATCGTGCTCAAAATAATCGCGGAATTTTTGCACTTCTTGCGAGGTGTCATTGGCTTTTTCGGGCACCGCGCGCGCAGACAAGGTGGCTTCGTTATGCAGGAAGTGGCGCAGGCGGCCGAGCAATTCCGCATCTTCACTGAATTTTTCCATCAGTATGTATTTGGCACCATCGAGTGCCGATTTCACATCATTAATGCTGTGCTCAGCGTTGAAATACTTGGCGGCTTCCACGTCGGGGGCGAGTGTTGGGTCGGCCAGCAGTGCTTCTGCAAGTGGTTCCAGCCCTGCCTCTTTGGCGATCTGGCCTTTGGTGCGGCGCTTGGGCTTATATGGCAGGTACAAATCTTCCAGGCGGTTTTTGGTATCGGCGATGGATACCTCATGTTCCAGTTCCGGCGTGAGTTTGCCTTGTTCGCCGATGGATTTCAGGATCGCCGCGCGGCGCTCTTCCAGTTCGCGCAGGTAGCGCAGGCGCTCTTCCAGCGTACGCATTTGCGAATCATCCAGCCCACCGGTCACTTCTTTGCGGTAACGGGAGATAAAGGGCACGGTCGCGCCTTCATCCAGTAGCCCTACGGCTGCGCTAACTTGTTGTTCCTGAACGTTTAATTCATCGGCGATGCGTTTGGCAATGCTGGGTAAACTGGTCATAACGAAATGGCTCATGTTGCGGCTTGAATCGGAAAGGGCACCATTATCGCCAAATAACGCGCCACTTCCAGACTTGTTTTTAGCGAGGCTTTATGGGGGGGCAGTAATCAGATAGGGCAATGATCAGATGCGGATAATTTTTAACGCTGCTGAATCTGATTGTGGTTTTGCTGCGTCTTAAGGTGTAGCTAGCGAAAACAGCAATACAAATCAAGTGAAGGAGAAGATATGAAAATCGTAATTGCCGGCGTGTGTTTGGCAATGGCTTGCGGTGTGCAGGCGGGCCAAAGTTGCAATATTAATGTGCAGGGTGATTTGAGTATTTCCAAAGAGGCGATTCGCGTTGCGGAAGAAGGGCGGCCAGTCTATGAAATTACCCGCAATCACACGCTACTTGTTGATGGTGTGGCGGTTGCGTTGGATGACGAGCAGACCGTGTTATTGGCTCGATATGAATCACAACTGCGTGCATTGGTGCCGCAGGTGAAAGGCGTTGCTGTAGAAGGCATCAATATGGCAGCGACAGCACTTTCCATTGCTATCGATAGTTTATTGGGTGACGGCAATAAAGTGTCGCAGCAATTGCGCGATGAACTGAATGGACTGAAGGGCGATGTCCAGCAATATTTTTCACCGGACAATACCATCAGGTTCAATGCCAAAGGTGATAACACACCCGATTTGTTAGGCGATTATTTTGCAACGCGTGTCGAGCGGATTGTTGAAACATCCGTACAGGAATCACTGGGTGATGTGTTGTTAGCTCTGGGCCGGGAAGTATTGGCCAGTGGTGTTGATATGGAGGCATTTGGCGTGCGGATGGAAAAATTTGGTCAGCAAATGGAACAGCAAATGAATGCAAAATCAGCACTGCTTGAAACTCGCGGCGCAGCATTGTGCGATTCCATCCGCGCACTGGATGTAGTTGAGGAACAATTGAAAGTGAAGTTGCCGCAGGTTGACCAATTCAATCTTTTGCAAGTGGAAGCGCCTGCGCAGTCACACATAATTTAATGTTCGTTCGAACGTGAATTTAATCGTTATTTATTAATCGTTATCAGTTGATATTTTTTGAGGTTTACCATGTTAATTCGCACAATATCATTTGCATTTATAGCGCTGCTCACTGCTGCCGGTGTTCAGGCGGAAATCGTTGCCAAAACCTATCCGGTAAAAGATTTTTCTGAATTTGTCAGCGGCGGAAATACTTCTGTTGAAATTACCCAGGGCGGCACTGAGTATTTGCGTGTCGAGGCAGAAGCCGAGGTGATGAAACGTATCAAGGTCGATCAAACCGGAAAGCGCGTCAGTGTGTGGGCAAAAGGGGAGCCGGGATTTTTCAATTGGTTTAATCACAGCAATGAACCGGTGCGCATAGTGCTGCGTGTTAAAAAATTGGAATATCTGGAAATTTCCGGTGGTGCACGTGCCAATGTCGGTGACTTGCAGGGCGAGATCTTCCGCCTTGGTGTAAGCGGTGCGGGCAATGTGGAGTTTGCAGGCCTTAATGCAGAGGAATTGGTTGTGGATTTGTCGGGTGCGGCCAATGTAAAACTGAACGCACTCAACAGTAAGCGTCAGGATTTTGATTTATCCGGCGCATCAAACGTGGATATACGTGCAGAGGGGAATACCCAGTCATTGGAAGTGACTGCCAGCGGTGCGAGCAATTTCCGCGGTAGAAAATTAACTGCAAAAGACGCAAATTTAGGTGCGAGCGGCGCATCGCATGTTGAAGCATCCGTTACAGATATACTGACTGCAGAGGCAAGCGGAGCATCGAGCATTGATTACTACGGCGATCCAAAAGCAAAAACCAACTCCAGTGGCGCCAGCCACGTCAATGCACATTAATCGTATTTTGCTTTGCTGCGTACATGGCTTTATCGGCATGGCGCAGCAACGTTTGGTCGGTATCGCCATCTAATGGATAATGTGCAATTCCTATGCTGGGCATGATGTGTACCATTTGCCCTTGCAGATTAAATGCTTCTTGAAACACATCCTGAATTTTTTGCACAACCGTAATACTTTGTTCCGGATAATCCAAATTTTCCAGCAGTATTACAAACTCATCGCCACCAAACCTGACTACGGTATCGCATTCACGCACGCAGGATTCCAAACGGCGCGCAGCTTGTTCTAATAGCGCATCGCCTGTTAGGTGGCCATAAGTGTCATTAACTGCTTTGAATTTATCCATGTCCAAATACAGCAATGAAAAAATGGCGTGGTGGCGTTTGGCGCGCGCCATAGCTGAATTGATTCGATCATAAAACAACGTGCGGTTAGGGAGCTTGGTCAGTTGGTCATAAAGCGCAAGGTGTTCCAGACGCGCCATCATTTGTTTGCGCTCAACTGCGGCAGCAATTTGGGTAGAAACAAATTGCAATAATTCCAAATTTTTTTCGCTGTAATGATGTTGTGCAGAATAACTTTTTAATACCAATGCGCCCAGCACGCCTGAGTGTGATTTAAGCGGAACACCCAGCCAACTTTGCAGCGCCATGCGCTCATGCATAGCGTTGTAAAGACAAGCTTCGTTTTTATGCAGCACGTTGTTTAAGAGTTGGTTGCTCATTTCGCTACTGTCTTTACCAAAGTCCAACATCACTTGCTCGCGTGAATAAGGAAGGCTGACCGCAGCAGAAGATTTGTCTCGTAATGCAATAGCGAAATTATCAGCCGGTAACAGCTCGCTGATAATGCGGTGGATTTGTGCGAAGAGGGTATTCAAGTCTTGTGCGTTATGGGATGCCTCCGCAATCGCAAACACGGCTTGCTGCAGGCTCTCCGCATGTTTGCGGCGGGTGATATCGCGCGCGACAGCTACACGGCACTGGTCTGCTTCAGACCATCGTGCCGACCACATGATATGCACTATCTCACCGTCTTTGCGGATGTAGCGGTTTTCAAAGTGCGGCTGGGGTTCTCCTTCCATGATGTCGGTAACGGTATGAAGCGTGCGCTGGCGGTCATCAGGGTGTATCAATTCCAGCATTTGCTTGCCCATCATCTCCATCTGGCTGTAGCCAAAAATCTGTTCGGCGCTGGGGCTCACATAGAGAAAATGTCCGTGTTTATCCACTACGCAAATAGCATCAACCAGCAGATCAATATATTTGCCCAGGGTAGGGAAGGAGGGGGAATTCATAATCTACATCCATCAGAACGGCCAAGCTCAACAGGCTGGCCTCATATTCTACATAGCATAGTCAGGTGCACGACGGATTAAAACCTGGCCGCAAACTTTTGTATGAATCTGTGGCGGTCAGGAAGAGGCCCGGGCTTGTTTTAATCTGTTATGGTGTTATATTTGTGTATAACACCTATGGATGTGAAATGTGTGGGCTAATCATCATAAGGAGTGGGATATGTCGGAAGTTGTAGGAGTCACAAAAGTGCAGATGATATTGCTGCGGGCAATGTATCTGCTGGTAGTTGTTGGGTTGGGGTTAACGATTTGGCCGTCGATTATTGTTCCGGAAACGCGCGTTACTGATCCGCATTCGGTAATCCAATCCATGTTGGGGGCGTTTTCGCTATTGGCGCTTGTCGGGCTGCGTTACCCGTTACAGCTGTTGCCCATTTTGTTGTTTGAATTGATGTGGAAAACCTTATGGGTGTTGGTATTTGCCCTTCCTGTGTGGCTGCAAACGGGGCTTGATGAATATGCCAAAGGTGTTTTGTTTGCGTGTGTGATGGGTATTGTGCTTACGCCTTTTGTTATTCCCTGGCGTTATGTAATGGCGAAGCTTCGTTAGTGTGAATACATACGGCTGAATGAATACAGCGAATGAATAGACACTTATTGTTAGAGGAGTTGATGTAATGAAGGAAATGTTTATGTTTTTAAATAAAAAAATCAGTGTTGGCGCAAGCGTTTTTTTGTTCTCGGCAATGGTAGCTGCGGCGGATTCATCGTCTGTTGTTGATGCAGAGGCAGAAAATACCAATGCCGGAGTTCATGCTTATCTTGAAGGGCGTTATGACGATGCTGAGCAGTTTTTTTTAGATCATACGAAAACCGCAGCAAGTAAAAATGAGTCGCTTATGTTTCTGGGCAGGATCGCCATTATGCGCGGTGATACGGAATTGGCAGTAAATTACGTTGAGCAAGCTTTGGCTATTGGCCCTAATTCTGCGGAAGAAGTGAAAATTTCTGGCGATGTGTATTGCAATCAAGCGCAAGGTGCATCGATTTTTACTGCGCTGAAATTAGCGAAAAAATGTGCTGCTCAATATGAGGCAGCATTACAGATAGATGCCAACAATATAGAGGCTTTAGCCGCTGCGGCACGCTTTTATCTGAGTGCGCCCTCTATTGCCGGAGGGTCAACTAAAAAAGGTACCGAGTATTTACAGCGCTTGCAGCAGTTGTCTCCTGAAGATGCAGATACCTATAAAATTTATAGTCTGGAGCAAGAAGGAAAGACCGATGCCGCACTGAAATTGGCAGATGAGCTAAGTGGTAAAACATTCCGCTCGGCAATCAATCAATATGAGGTTGCACACTACTTGCGCGATAAAAAAGAATTCGCTAAAGCAAAACGCTTGTTTGAATCGGTATCCAATACACCTGTTGCGGTCAAAACCAAATGGCACATCCATGACAGCCTGCTCCAGTTAGGTGAAATTGCCATCATGGAAAACGACTTTGATAAAGGTATTGAGTTTATTGAACGGTATCAATCCAGGAACAAGAATCCAAAAGATCCGCATTATTTTTGGGCATCCTGGAGTTTGGCAAAGGCGTATAAGTCTGTAGGCAATACAGAAAAATACGCGCTGTTGGTTAATAAAATAAAGTCTGAGGACTATCAAAAAGATAAGGCTTTCTCCAAAGAGTTTGAAGCCAATATATAACCTTGATGACAGGGATGTCGACCAGCCATGAGATGCGAATGACAATGAATTGGAATGATGACCAACCTATCTATCGACAGCTGCGCGAAAAAATCGCAGCGTTGATTTTATCTGGCGCGATTAAAGAAGGGGAACCTTTACCTTCTGTTCGTCAGGTATCGAGCGATTATCAAATTAATCATATTACCGTCAGTAAAGCTTATCAGGAGTTGGTAGATATGGGGCTGGTTGAAGCGCGGCGCGGTATGGGTATGTATGTGCTCGATGGTGCCCAACAAAAACTACACAGCACAGAAAAAGAAAAATTCATCTCTACCGAGATTCCGGCGTTATTGTTGCGTATGCGCCAACTGGGTGTGAGCAAAAAAGAATTGATCGCTGCATTGCAAGCAGTTCAAGGAGAATAAGGTGAGTCAAGTCATTAGTGCGCAAAATGTCAGCAAGCATTACGGAAAAAAAGTAGCGCTTGATAATGTGAATTTACAAATAGCATCAGGAAAAATTGTTGGACTTATTGGCCCTAACGGTGCGGGTAAAACCAGTTTGCTGAAAGGTATTTTGGGCTTGGCTCCTGTTGAAGGCGAGCTTAGTGTTTTAGGAATGAACCCCCAGCGCGAGCGAGTGAAATTATTGGAGCGCGTTTCGTTTATTGCCGATACCGCCACACTGCCGCAGTGGATCAGTGTGCGCGAGTTAATTACTTACACTGAGGGTGTACATCCACGTTTTAGTCGCGCCCAGTGTCTGAAATATCTCGCAGAGACCTCCATTGCACTGACCGATAAAGTCAGAACCCTTTCCAAAGGTATGGTTACCCAACTGCATCTGGCATTGATTATGTCGATTGATAGTGAGTTGTTGGTGCTGGATGAGCCGACCTTGGGCTTGGATATTCTCTATCGCAAACAGTTTTATGAAAACTTGTTAAATGATTATTACGATGACCAGAAAACAATTCTGATTACCACGCATCAAGTAGAAGAAATCGAAACTATCCTGACGGATCTGGTGTTTATCAATCAGGGCAAAATTGTGCTGGATGCCAGCATGGAGCAAATTGCCACGCAATACGTTGAGTTACAAGTTGACGCCAATTACAAAGAGCATGCGTTGGTACATAACCCTATTCACAGTCGTCGTTTGCTGGGTGGTTTCAGTATGTTGTTTGAACCTAATGAACAACAGCGCGAATCGCTGGCGCAATTGGGTAAGCTCACTACGCCGAGCTTAAGTGAACTATTTGTAGCAAAAATAAAACCACAGCATGTGGCGAAGGAGGTTGCGTAATGTTTGCAAAGCGTGTGACGGTGCAGTTGAAACGTGAATACTGGGAGCACCGCAGTCTGTTTATATTGTTACCTTTGGTGTGTGTGCTATTAGTGACGGGTTTTTGGGTGTTGGCGGTTATCAGCGATCCCACCATCAATCAAGCAAATGGCTCAGGTATCAAGTTGGCTGATCCTCATTTTCAGGAATTTTTAAAACTGGATGAAACTGGTAGTGGCTATAAAATCAATTTTGCAAGTAACCAAGTAGTTGGTTTTATCCTTGCTTTGCAACAATTTATGGGGTGGTGGTTTTTTTCCGTAGTCAGTGTGTTTTTGACTTTGTATTACTCTACGTCGTGTCTGTTTTCTGATCGCAAAAGCCGCGACATTTTGTTTTGGCGCTCCATGCCGGTAAGTGAACATTTTAATGTGCTGATCAAATTGGTTGTAGCTGCCGCGAGCGTACCCTTGTTGACACTGTTAATGAATGCCTTGACGAGCTTGGTGTTATTGCTCGTGGTTTGTGTATGGCTGGGTGACTTTGGGCAATTTGTCACTGCCTTGCGTGCCTTGCCTCTACTGGGAAATTATTTATTGGGCAGCATGGGTTTAGTGCCGCTGATTCTGCCTGTATTTGCCTGGGCGATGCTGGCATCGGCCTACGCCAAAAAATCGCCCTTTCTCGGTGCTACTTTTATCCCGTTAATCCTGCTGGTTGCCGATCGCTTTCTCAATAAATTTATGGGAATCAATATTCATATTTATGAATTACTTAAAACCTATCTGAATACGATTGGCGATGTCATGCAGATGTCGTTTGGCGATGCTAGCAACGGCTATGTGAGTTTTACGTTTAACTATTCTGCTGAAGTGGCGATTTATAGTCTGATCGTGGCTGTGTTGCTGGCTGTAATTATATGGCTGAGAAATAATCGTTACGAAATCTAGTGTTATCGCAACCTGTTAATAAGGTGTTCGTTTAGATACTGCTACACATTTTTTTAACCCTGCCTCGATAACATACCAAGGATTAAATCTGATCATGCTAGACGTTAAAGGAATTACTAAAAAAGTGACAACAGCGGAGGGTGACTTAACTATTTTGCAGGATATTTCGCTCTCAGTTGCCGCTGGTGAATCCATTGCAATTACCGGTGCATCTGGTTCAGGTAAATCCACTCTCCTGGGGATTTTGGCTGGCTTGGATGTGCCCTCGGCAGGGGAAGTTATTTTGAATAATCACTCGCTTACGTCCCTCAATGAAGAAGGGCGGGCGCAAGTGAGAGCGGACAATATTGGTTTTATTTTTCAATCATTTCAGCTATTGCCCGGTTTGACCGCTTTGGAAAATGTCATGTTGCCCTTGGAGTTGCGCGGCAATAAAAAAGCTAGAAACTTGGCGATGGATTTTTTGGTGCAAGTGGGATTGGAGAAGCGTACCAGCCATTACCCGCAACAGCTCTCCGGTGGCGAGCAGCAGCGAGTTGCTATAGCACGGGCATTTGCCAGTCAGCCAAAAATTCTTTTTGCCGATGAGCCAACCGGTAATTTAGACAGCACCACTGGTGCGCGTATTATTGATTTGCTTTTTCAATTAAATACGGAGCAAAACGCAACACTTGTTTTAGTTACCCATGAGCACCGTCTTGCATCGCGCTGCCAAACACGCATTGAATTATCGGCAGGCGAAATGATGCCGTCGCAGGGTAAACAATAATGTTGGCATTAAAATTATTGCTGCGTAATTGGCGCAGTGGCGAGTTAAAACTGTTGGCTATTTCCCTTATTCTTGCTGTGGCTGTCTTAAGTGGCATCTCTATTTTTTCTGCAAGACTTGAATCAACCTTGTTGTTACAAAGTAATAGCATCTTGGGTGCAGATGCTGTTGTCAGTGGTTCTGTGCCGATAAGTCAGAAATGGATTGACCTCGCCACAGAGAGCAAACTCCAGCAATCATTTTCAACTACGTTTATGTCAGTTGTTTATGCCGACGATGAGATGCAAATGGCATCGATTAAGGCCGTAGATTCGTATTACCCATTGCGCGGAAAATTGGACACTAGTCATCTGGCTTATGCGGAAAATGCGGTTGATATTAGAACGGCCAGCGCAGCCCCTGCCGCCGGTGAGGTGTGGGTAGATTCGCGATTATTCTCTGCCCTAAAAGTAGCTCTGGGTGATAGGGTTTCGGTCGGCGATGTGGATTTAACGCTAACAAGGATTTTGATTGATGAGCCGGACGGCGTGAATCCGTTTTTTAACTTTGGCGCGCGCTTGATAATGAATATTGGCGATCTGCCAAAAACCAATATTCCGCAAGAGAATTATCAATGGCTGCTTGCTGCGAATAATGGCAATAATTTGACTGGCTTCCTTGAGAAAATAAAACCTGAGCTTAATCAACACCAGAGTATCGCGACCATTGAGTCGTCGCAGGAACAGTTAGCAGCCAATTTAACAACCGCCAAAAACTTCCTGATAATTGCATCGGTGATGGCGGTGCTCCTCGCGGGTGTCGCAATTGCTATTGCGGCGCGCCAGTTCTCAGTGCGCCACACCAATCAAATTGCGCTAATGAAAAGTCTGGGCACGAGTGCTATTCATGTTCGATTATTATATTTCGGACAGTTATTGATCTTGGGTGTGGCGGCGGCTTTGTTTGGTTTGATGATAGGTTTCGGGATTCAGGAAATTGTGGCAGTCAGTATCACGCAGTTGTATCAAATTACGCTGGTGACATCGGGTGTTTATCCCTATGTGCTGAGTTTTACCGGAGGTTTGGTTTGTGTGCTGTGTTTTGCATTGCCTGCGCTCTGGCTTTTGCCTGGTATTCCCCCGCTAAAAATTTTACGCAGGGAATTAGCGGTGAATAGACCGCAGGTGTGGTTGCAAATAGGTTTGGCTCTGTTTGCGATGATAGTGTTGGTGGGATTATTTAGTCGCAATTTAAAAATCACTGTGAGTTCAACCTTAGGCTTGCTGATTGTTTTGGTAGTGGCCTGTGTGGTGTCCTGGTTGTTGTTGAAAATCAGTAAACTATTTATGAGCAATTTAGGCGGCGTCTGGCGGCTCGCATTTGCGGGAATGCAAAAACGCAAGGGGAAAAGCGTTGTACAGGTGGCCATTTTTTCAGTGGCGTTGATGCTATTGCTCACCCTGACGATTATTCGCACCTCATTTATAGCGGAATGGCAGGGGCGAATTCCTGCTGATTCACCGAATCATTTTGTTGGCAATATGAATGCTGCTGACGTGGAAAATTTCAAACAGTTTTTGCTCGATAGGGGTATTGATGCGAACCCAATTTATCCTGTCGTAAGGGCTCGAATCGCACACATTAATTCAGTCGAACCGAGTGAGGAATTGCGTAATCGCCATCCTGCATTTAAGCAGGAGTTGCATGTTACTGATTTTGACTCATTGTCGAGTGATCATGACATCGTGGCGGGGCAATGGTGGGATTTATGGCAAAAAACTGCACCCGATAGGGTAGGGGTTTCGGTCGATGCTGAATTTGCAAAACTTATTGGACTGAATATTGGCGATCAACTGGCTTTCTCTGTTGGGGGCTTAGCCTTGAATGCAGAAGTGGCCAACTTTAGGCGTATTGATTGGAAGTCATTAAATCAAAATTTCTTATTTATATTTGAGCCAACTGCACTTGACCGTTTTTCACCGATTTATGGCACCAGTGTGTTTATTCCAACAGGCGATACGCAATACTTTAACCATTTTGTGCGCGAACACCCCAACTTAATGATATTGAATTTTGGGAGCATGATTGAAAACATCCAAATACTGATCAGCCAGGTTAGTAACGGTATTGGCTTAGTGCTGTGGTTGACTTTGGGTGCCGGATGCCTGGTGCTGTTTGCGGCGGTAATGGGCAGTATTGACAGCCGCAAACAAGAAGCAGGTCTGCTGCGTGCGCTGGGAAGTTCGCGCCATTTAATATTGGGCAGTGTGTTGATCGAGTTTGCTGTTCTGGGTTTTCTATCGGGTTTAATTGCTATCGTTGGTGCCGAATCATTTTTGTATGCTTTGCAATACCTGGTGTTTAAGAATGAAATGCAACCTCACTATGTTTATTGGTTTGCATCGCCACTTATTGGAATGGTGTTTATTGCAATGCTAGGTGTTGTGTGTTGTCGGAGTGTCGTTGTTACACCTCCTGCTGTGGTGCTGCGCGAGGCCGCTTAATCATAGGTGTAGTTTTATAATAGGAAGGGAATGTTAATGATCAAACGTTTTTTTGGGTATGGCTGTTCAACACTATTTGTTATGTTTTGTGCGATGAGCCTTTCTGCCAAGGTAAGGGCTGATGGCCTTACAGATTTTCGCAGTGCATTAACACAGCTTAAATCTTCTGATCCGATTGCGCTTAATACACAATTCAAATTATTTGGCCGCAGTGGCGAGCACGACGAATTGATTGAGCGTGAAGGCTTGATTAATGTACGTTTGGAGGATGGGGATGGCGGACTGCGAGCAACCTATTCACCAGAATTAATTGCGCAATTGCACGCCGAAGAGTTAGCTAAAATTGACGATGAAAATGTAAAAAATTCAGCGCTGAATGCAGTTGGGCAATTTCAATATTGGGAGTGGCGAGAGATATTGTACCCTGCTGCGCAAATGGAATTAGTCTTAGGTCGCTACCAGTTTGTGAGCGAAAAAATGGATACGCTGAATGGTCAATCTGCGCGATTACTTACCTTCAGTATGCCCAAAGAAAAAATCGATAAAAGCTTTCGCAAATACGTTAAGAAATACAAAAATCATTTTTTGGTGTGGATTGATGCGAATGGTGTTCCGCTAGCAAGCAAGCTGACGGAAAAAGGCTCGGGGCGTGTGTTTATCGTGATTGGATTTCATTTCAAAAATGAGATCCATACCGAATATCGCCAGCACAACGGGCGGTTGATTGCGGTCAAACGCGAAGTGAAAGATGAAAGCTCAGGCGCAACCATGCGCAGTCAGCGACATTTTATTATCACTGCAAGCCCGGTGAACCAAGCGAGCGGAACCTCTTACTTGCTGCAGTAGTCATACCCAGGCTGAACGGTGCTGCTTCTATGGTGTGCTTACATCGCCCGGCAGTACGCCCCTGTGCTAGCCCTGGTAAAACTGCTAGGCTTCCCGCACATAAATTTTCTCTCATCCTACTCATCCTAAAGGAACTACGCCATGTTAAAGCGCTACTCGGCCTATGCGTTCAGTTTATTGTTGCTGGGCGGAATCGGTTTGGTGGGCTGTGAATCTACCAGCAGCCCTAAACCGGTAGTACAACAACTTGAGCAGGTCACTATCACCAAAAGCCCTAATGATGACCGCCAATATGCGGCATTAATGCTGCCCAATGGTTTGCAGGTGGTGTTGGTGTCTGACCCTTCATTAGAGAACTCTTCTGCCTCGCTCGCGGTGGGTGTGGGTAGTGCTCATGATCCAAAAGACCAACTCGGGCTTGCGCATTATCTTGAGCATATGTTGTTTTTGGGGACGGAAAAATATCCCGAGCCAGATGGCTTTATGAAATACACCCAAGCCAATGGCGGTATGACCAATGCGTTTACGGCGTATGATAAAACCAACTACATGTTCCAGATTAATGCTGGAAAATTTGATGAAGCATTGGATCGCTTCAGCGATTATTTTAAAAAGCCGACGTTTGATCCGCACTTCAGCGATAAAGAGCGCAATGCAGTAAACAATGAATGGTCGCTGCAAAAAGCCCAGGACAATTGGAACTTATACGCATTGCAGGGATACACCGCAAACGCCAACAGCCCCAGCGCAAAATTCACCATTGGCAATCTGGATACTCTGAAAGACAAGCCAGGTTCTGTGCTCAATGATGAGATGAAAAAATTCTACAATGCTTATTACTCATCCAACATCATGAAGTTGGCATTGGTGGGCAAGCAATCACTACCGGAATTAAAAGCCTTGGCTGAAAAACACTTTGCAGCCATCCCCAATAAAAATGTAGCGCTCCCTGAAATCACTACGCCCGGTCTTACCAAAAGTGAAATGGGCAAAAGTATTCACTACAAGCCCATTAAAGAATTAAAAGTGTTATATGTAGACTTTCCGGTTAAATCCAATAAAGCCCAGTGGCGGTTGAAGCCCAATGAGTTCATTCATAGCCTGCTTACTTCTGAAGAGCCGGGCACCTTGGGTGAGCAATTGCGAGCACAGGGATTAGTGAAAACCTTGTCCGCCTATTTTGATGCCGAAGCCTACGGTCCGGATGGTTTTTTGCGTGTGCAGGCAGATTTGACTGATGCCGGTTTGCAAAAGCAGGATGAAGTGATCGCGGCAATTTTTGCTTATGTCGAATTGATCAAGCGCAAAGGGCTGGATAAAAATTATTATCGCGAATTGCAAGCCATGCGCACCAAAGATTTTGCCAATGCTCCCAAGCCTGATCCACTACAACAGGCGGTTGGTTTGGCTATGTCACAGTTTGATTTGCCCGTCGAAAACTTGATGAATTCGCAATACACCTACGAACGTTATGATGAAAAGTCAATCAATGCGGTACTGTCGCAATTGGAAGAAAAGCGCGCGCGTATTTGGTACGTTAATCCGAACGAAAAAGCGGATACACCCGTTCCATTTTTTGATGGTGTTTATTCAATCCGCGACATTACCGGCGATGAATACAAACGCTGGGAATCATTGAAGAAAAACTATGCGTTTAACTTGCCGCCGCTTAATGATCTATTTACTGATACCCAAGCGCCAATTGTTGATAATACCTATCTCAAACCACATCAGGTGGTGAGTCAGGCGGGTGTTGAGGCCTTCCTGGTGCATCCGGAATTTTATCGTGAAGACAAGGGTAAACTCGCATTGCAAATCAATGTGGATTTCGCAATGAAATCGCCAAAGGAAGCCGTATTGGCGAGCTTGGTAAATGACATTTATTCCAAACAAACAATGACATTGCAGGATCGTGCCGGGCGCGCCTCTTTAGGGATTTCAACCTCGGTAATGGATGCGGTTAGCCAGGGTATTTTTATTTCGGGCTACACCACCAAGCATCCGCAATTGTTGCAGAAGATGTTAAGCGAATTTGTTGCTTTGGATATCAGTGACAAGCATTTCCATGAAGCCATGGATAGCTTCCAGCAGGGCATGTCCAACAAGAAAAAGAATCATGTATTCCGCCAATTGTTTGGTCATGCACAGCGCTTGATTTCCAAAACACCTTGGACAGATGAACAAATTTTGGCGGCGGCTGAAAAAATTACCAAAGCCGATGTGGTTGCCTATCATCAGGCGATCAAAGCCGATCCATTATTACGTTTGTTCGCCGTCGGCAATTATACCGATGCACAAGTCCGTGCTATGGCAGAAGAAGCAGCAGCGATATTGCCGGGCAAGCGTTTGCCGGAGTCGCGTGCGGTTAACCAATACGTCACACCTGCTGCTGGCAAGCTGGTGAGTTTTAATGATGATGTTGAGTTAGCCGATAGTGCACTCTTGCAGGCCTGGTTTGGTAACGCCAAATCTGACGATGAACAAGCGCAATTAGCGGTATTGAATTCATTATTCGGCAATGATTTCTTTATGCAATTGCGCACCCATGAGCAGTTGGGTTATGTGGTGACCAGTTTTAATTATCCGGTAGATGATATTCCCGGTTTTGTGATGTTGGTGCAAAGCTCCAACACAGATTTGCCCGGCATTAAAGCGCGCATGGATAAATTCCGCAAAGAGTACTTGGCTAAATTAAAAACAACGGACGAAGCCGGGATTGAACAGGCAAAACAGGCATTGATTGCAAATGTGCTGGAAAAGCCAAGTGATTTCTATTCCGAGGCGGATAGATACAGCGGTGAGTTCTGGCATGGTAAATATACATTTGATGGCCGTGAACGCTACTTGGCTGCATTGAAAAAAGTGACCAAAGCCGACGTGATCAAGATTTACGAGTCGCTGCTGTTAAATGAAAAAGCGGGCAAAGGATTATTGCAATTGCGCGGTACCAATTTTAAAACCAAACCATTTGCACATTGATCCCGTAAAGACCTCTGTTGTTGGTATTGGGTTGCACTGACAGCAGAGGTGTTGCGGCTTATAATGTCACTCTATTATTTTTTTGATGCGAGTTTGCCATGAGTACTACTGACGACGATATTTTTTGGGAACTGGTTGAAAAGTTTATCAATAATGCCAACGATGCTTGCGACAATGCCGACCCGGGTATTGTGAGTGCCGCCTTGATGAATGCCGCAGCGCGTTTTAATGCCTATGCAGTTGCGCACAGCTCACTGGATAAAACTGAATTCGCCGAGGATGTTGAAGGGACAACCAACTACTTGACGGGGCGCTACCGTGATTTTCTTAAAGAGCATATGGAAGACTACCGCGATAACTACACATCACTTATTGGCAACCGGGAACTGCCGGAAGAGTAAGCCTTGTGTCAGTGCGTTATGCGAAAAAAGCAGCTTCGGCTGCTTTTTTATTGTCTGGCTCAATAGTTTTGGGTGGGGGGATTCGCTGCCAACATCTGCAAACGCTCAATATTTGTAAAGATCTCGCGTGTGCAAAAATCACGGGTTTATCTTTGTCTGGTATACAAGTATATTAAATGGGCAAAATATGCTGGCAACGAGCATAACAATACGGATAACGGCACACATAACAACGCATAACTATAAGTATAAAAACAAGTTTAAAAACGAACATAACCACTAGTATAACAACCACTACAATACCTTTACTTGTGAACCTGACTATGAACAAGCATCTCTCTATTAAGCAATTATTTTTGCTGGTTTTCTTTGCGTTTTTTTCTTTGAATACTATTGCCGATGTGTCACTGCCGCGGTTGTTAAGTGATGGCGCAATCCTGCAGCGCGATATGCCGCTGACAATTTGGGGTTGGGCGGATGAAGGTGAAAATGTCTCGGTTACTTTTGCAGGAAAAACATTATCAGCGGTGGCGAAAGACGGACGTTGGTCGGTCACTTTTCCTGCGTTGAAAGCGGGTGGCCCTTATGAATTAAAGGTCAATGGTAACAACCAGCTGCTGCGCAAAAATATTTTGATGGGTGATCTATGGCTTGCGGCAGGGCAATCCAATATGGAATTGCCATTGAATCGCGTGAAATACCATTACCCGGGTTTGATTGAATCGACCAACCAGCCGAATATCCGCGAATTTAATGTACCTGTTACTTATGCGTTTAAAGGGCCACTGCAAGATTACACCCAAGGCCAATGGAAAACGGCAACACCTGAGCATCTGGCCACGTTTTCTGCGGTTGGTTTTTTCTTTATGCAAAAACTTCATGCCGACAATAATGTGCCGATTGGATTGGTCACTATTCCGGTAGGTGGTTCACCCGCCGAGGCGTGGGTGAGTGAGTCGGTATTGGAAAAATATCCGCATTACCAACAAAAGTTGCAACCCTTTAAAGATGATGCCCATGTGCAGGCGACTATCGCAAACGATAAAGCCAATAGCAGTAAATGGTATGCCGATCTGGATGCGGCCGATATCGGTTTGAAAAATAATTGGCAGCAAGAAAATATCAACACAGAAAATTGGAAAACTTTGCAGGTGCCCGGTTTTTTAAAAGAGCAGGCAGTTAGTAAAGAGGATAAAGAATTTACCAACGGTGCCCTCTGGGTACGCAAAACTATCGAACTGAGCGCGGCACAAGCAGCGAAAAAAGCGGTGCTTTGGTTGGGGTGTATTGTGGATGGAGATCAGGTGTATGTGAATGGTCAATTGGTCGGCCAAACCGGGTATCAATATCCACCGCGTATTTATGCAGTGCCTGCGGGTTTATTAAAAGCGGGTGCGAATAGCATCAGCATCCGTGTCACCAGCTATTCATCGAATGTGGGTTTTGTTAAAGATAAACGCTATGCGTTGTTGTTGGGTGAAGGTTTGTTTGGTGATGAGGCTGTTGATCTGAAAGGCGAGTGGAAATACCAAATCGCGGCGCGCGTTAATGCGATGCAGCCGGGAACAACGTTGCACTATTTACCATCTTCATTATTTAACGCGAAGTTGGCTCCGGCGTTGCCGCTGAAAATCAAAGGTGTTATTTGGTATCAGGGTGAGTCTAATGTGGGGCGCGCTGCGGAATATCAACAACTGATGGCCGATTTAATTGGCGATTGGCGTGCTCAATTCCAACAAAAAGAATTACCTTTTATTTATGTGCAACTGGCTAACTTTTTACCTGCAGCTCAAGAGCCGGGTGAGAGTGGTTGGGCTGAATTGCGCGAAGCTCAGCGGCAGTTACTTGCGGTAAACAATACGGCGATGGCGGTTGCAGTGGATGTGGGTGAGTGGAACGATATTCATCCGCTCAACAAGCAAGCTGTGGGCGAGCGATTGGCGTTAGGTGCATTGAAGGTCGCGTATGGGAAAAAATCTTTGTTGGCTTCCGGTCCGCGCCTGAAAAAATTAAAGACCAGTGGTGAAAAATTGGAGCTGCGTTTTACCGAGATTGGCAAAGGCTTGAGTGTGCGTGGTGAGCAGCTGGGGCATATTGCGATTGCCGGTGCCGATAAGAAATTTGTGTGGGCCAAGGCGCAGGTTAAGAAGGATAAGGTGATTGTGTGGGCGGATTCTATCGCTGAGCCAAAATGGGTACGCTATGCATGGGCGGATAACCCTGAGGGGGCAAATCTGTATAATAGCGCGGGTCTGCCTGCATCGCCGTTTGAGGCTCGCGTATCAGATTAGTCTTTGTTCCCCGCGTAATGGTTCTGGCGTTTACTCTGAGACTCGCCGTGAACCCGTCCGTGGGGGCTCGTCGCCCGCATCCCTGCGGGCAACGGTCTCCGAGTAAACGCCGGATCCATTCCGCTACCTCTGTGACGAATAGAGAATGATTGAATGCGAAAACGCCGATGTAGAATTAATTTCTCATCGGCGTTTTTTATTGTGAATCGTTTGTGAATAGTTTGTGGATCCTATTGTGAATCAGCTCGATATTTTTGATCTTCCTCCTGAAAAAACCGTAGCAATTATCGGCGGCGGGCCTGCGGGTTTAATGGCGGCTGAAGTGATTGCATCGGCTGGGCATAACGTCTCGGTATACGACGCAATGCCGTCGGTGGGGCGTAAATTTTTATTGGCGGGTGTGGGGGGGATGAACATCACGCACGCTGAAGCCAAAGACGATTTTCTTTCGCGCTACTCCGCGAGCAGCCAACTCATTAATAGTTTGAATGCATTTGATGCGGATGCGCTGCGCAACTGGATTCATGGTTTGGGTATTGAAACATTTGTGGGCACCTCGGGCCGGGTGTTTCCTACTGATATGAAAGCAGCACCGCTATTGCGTGCGTGGTTGCATCGTCTGCGTGAATTGGGTGTGACGTTTTATCCGCGCCATCGCTGGCTGGGTTGGGGGGAATCGCAAGGCAATGTTCAGATTCAGTTACTTTTTTCAGCGCAAGAAAATGATGCAACCATAAACAAAACCGTAACGGCTGATGCTGTGTTGTTAGCACTGGGCGGTGCCAGTTGGCAGCGTTTGGGTTCCAACGGTGCCTGGGTGCCGCTGCTGCGCGAGCGCAGTGTTCAAGTAAACGATCTTGTGCCGAGCAATTGTGGGTTTGATGTTGCCTGGAGTGAAATGTTGCGCGAGCAGCATGCAGGCGCGCCTTTGCACGGTGTTGTTTTGAGTTGTACTGATGTGCATGGGCGGACGCGCAGTGTGCTGTCGGAGGCGATTATCAGTGCTTATGGAATTGAAGGCACAGGTATTTATGCGTTATCCAAAGAGCTGCGCGAACAAATCGACCAGCAGGGATCGGCGTTGCTGAATATTGATCTACTGCCGGATTTGTCGCGCGATAAAATTATCCAGCGTTTGAATAAACCGCGTGAAAAAAATTCACTGAGCAATTTTTTACGCAAGCAGTTAAATTTGTCGCCGGTTAAGCTCGCGTTGTTGCGTGAACTGACGGCAAAAAATACCTATGAAAATCCTGAGCTGTTGGCGCTGGCAATTAAAAAATTATCGCTGACGTTAACCGCAACGCGCCCTATTGATGAAGCGATTAGCAGTGCAGGCGGTGTTGCTGCCAAAGAGTTGGATAGTTTATTCATGCTTAAAAAAATGCCCGGCGTGTTTTGCGCAGGCGAAATGCTGGATTGGGATGCACCTACCGGTGGTTATTTGCTAACAGCGTGCTTTGCTTCTGGCCGCACGGCAGGGCAGGGTGTTGTGAATTTTTTGAAAGGCAGTGCGCCAACATTGAAGCAGAAGGCGCAGCGATGAAACACGCACTGGTTATTGGTTATGTATGGCCCGAGCCGAATTCATCGGCAGCGGGCACGCGCATGTTGGAGCTTGTGCAACTGTTATTGGATATGCAATACGCCGTCACTTTCGCATCGGCAGCTGCGTTATCGGAACATCGTGCTGATTTAAATTCACTCGGGGTCGCTGAAAAAACGATTGCGCTGAACTGCAGTAGTTTTGATGCCTATGTGCGGGAACTGAAGCCGGACTTGGTATTGTTTGACCGTTTTTTTACCGAGGAGCAATTTGGTTGGCGTGTAGAAAAAGAATGTCCGGATGCGTTGCGCGTGCTCGATACAGAAGATTTGCATAGCCTACGCCATGCGCGCCAGCAATTATTAAAAGCGGCGCAAAAAAATGGCGCGAATGAAAAAGAAAAACAATCGGTTGCGCCAGTAACCGCCAGCAGCGAATTGCTTTATGAGCAAATGTGTGCGGATGACATGGCCGTGCGCGAAGTGGCCGCTATTTTCCGCTGTGATGTTTCGCTCATGATTTCAGAATTTGAAATGGAATTATTGCAGCGGTACTTTGCTGTGCCAGCGCAATTACTGTTTTACTGTCCATTCCTGTCGCAGTCAGATACAAGCCTTGCGTCGCTGCCTGATTTTTCTGCGCGACAACATTTTATTGCTATCGGCAATTTTCGCCACGAACCCAACTGGGAGGCGGTGCTTTGGTTAAAACACCAATTGTGGCCGATGATCCGCGCGCAACTTTCTGCCGTGGGATGCACTCAGACTGAGCTGCACATTTATGGCGCTTATCCGCCGCCTAAAGCCACACAGTTACATAATGCGAAAGAGGGTTTTCATATTAAAGGTTGGGCGGCAGACGCGCGCACGGTCATGCAATCGGCGCGCGTGTGCCTTGCACCTTTGCGTTTTGGTGCGGGTATCAAAGGAAAATTGATCGATGCTATGCGTTGCGGTACTCCATCCATTACCACCAGTATTGGTGCTGAATCCATGAGCGGTGGATTGCCTTGGTGCGGTGCTGTGGCGGATACCGCAGAGGCTTTTGTGGCGGCGGCGGTTGAGCATTATCGGCAAGAGGCGCTTTGGCAGCAAAAGCAAAAACAGGGCATCACCATTTTGCGCGATTATTTCTACCGCGCAGATTACGCACAGGCGTTGCAGGTTCGATTGTCGTCTCTGGCCATTAATCTGAAAAACGAACGTGGTAATAACTTTATCGGCCAAATGCTGCGTCATCACCATCACAAGAGTACCCAGTACATGGGGCAGTGGATTGAAGCAAAAAACAATAAATAAAATACCGATACCGGTTGTTCGCCCTTGAAATATAAACATTGGCCACAAACTCCCTGACATCCCAGCGCTGGTTAATCCTATGTCAGTTCCCCGTCACCTATCGTTACCCGATTCCCGGCGCATGTTGCGTTGGGCGGGTGTTATGGGGGGCTTGTGGCTGCTGCTGTTGTGGAAGTGCGTAGGGTTTTCTGCGCAAGATTTTTATCTTCACCAGCAATCGCAACCGGCAATTCCAGTTGATGCTCACGCGCATATTTATGTGGCGGGCGATCATCAGTTTTTACCGCGCCGTGCGTTAAATATTGCACTAGCAACACCTCCTTCTGATCATCAAGTTGTATTTGCCAGTACAGCATTTTTTAATCTACTGGCTCTTTTATCACCGCAAAAGAATTCAGTTGTTTATGCAGCAGAATTTTTGTTTGCTGCACACCAACTGCAGCTTGCGACACTGAATATTTCCCGCGCTCCACCCGCTTTCCACTAACAAAATCCTCAACCATCAATTGATTATTTTTTGCTTTCACTATGAAAGCAGAGTGGAGTCGTGCCTATGAAATCCCTTTCAACCAGGGCGGTAGTCTACTGCCTGATTATTTTATTGGGGCTGCTGTTTGCTGCTCCCAATGTGTTGCCAGATTCCTGGCTAAAAAAATTACCGGATAGTTACAGCCAACAAAAAATCACCTTGGGCTTGGACTTGCGCGGCGGCTCGCATTTACTGCTGGAGGTGGATACCAGCGAGTTGACGCACAATAAAAATCCGGCGATGCACAACCAGATTATTCATGATGCAGTAGAGCAGAGCCTTGAGGTTGTGCGCCGTCGTTTGAATGAAACCGGCATGGTGGAGCCGATGATTACCCGTCAGGGAAAGGACAGTATTCTGGTGCAAATGCCCGGGGTAAGTGACCCGCAGCATATCCGTGAGTTATTGGGCACTACCGCAAAAATGACTTTTCATTGGGTGGTGGATGCAAAAACCCGCGCAGGTACCCAGCAGATTAATGTGAAAGGTGAAAGCGAAGGTGTGAGTTATCCATTAGAGGCCTCAGTCGCGCTTGAAGGTAAACATATTAGCGATGCACGTTTGGCGTTTAGCCAGCAAAGTAATCAACCGGTGGTGAATTTTAAATTGGACAGCGAAGGCGCACGTCGCTTTGGCGATTTAACCAAACATAATATTGGCCGCGCATTGGCAATTGTGTTGGATGACCATGTTATTACTGCGCCGGTAATTCGCAGTGCAATACAAGGTGGTAGCGGGGAAATTAGCGGATCATTTACCAGCGCATCGGCGAATGACCTTGCGTTGTTATTGCGCGCGGGCGCATTGCCTGCGCCTTTGAAAGTAATTGAAGAGCGCACGGTTGGCCCGGATTTAGGAAGCGATGCGATTGCGATGGGCGTGACTACCGGTATTGTCGGTGCGCTATTGGTATTGGCGTTCATGGTAGGGATTTACGGGCGCTGGGGATTAATTGCCTGCGTGGGGTTGGCGATCAATATCGGGCTGACAATTGGAGTGTTAAGTTTGTTGGGAGCAACACTGACGCTGCCAGGAATTGCCGGATTAATTTTAAGTATTGGTATGGCGGTTGATGCGAATATTTTAATTAATGAACGCATCCGCGAAGAAACGCGCAGCGGTCAATCGGCAATGGCCTCATTGAATGCGGGCTTTAGCCGCGCGTACGCCACTATTCTCGATTCCAATCTCACTTCTTTAATTGCTATCAGCTTATTGTTTTTATTTGGCAGTGGCCCGGTGCGTGGCTTTGCGGTGGCGATGGCAGTAGGCGTATTAATTTCCATGTTCACCGCCATTTCGTTTACGCGTTTGGTGATGGAGTGGCGCGTGCGGAAATTGGATAAGCAACCGCTGAAAATTACCGGCATTCAATGGTTGGATACTCTTAGTGAAAATACCATTCCGTTTATGCGGGCGCGTTATGCAGGCCTAATTGCCTCTGCGGTGTTATCCCTTGCGTCTGTGTTCTTATTTTTTAAACCGGGATTGGAATACGGAATTGATTTTAGCGGTGGCAGTGTGATTGAAGTGCAAGCGCCTGATGTCAGCGTGGCGAGTTTACGCGAACAATTATCGGCAAAGGGTTTTCACCAAATTGCGCTGCAAGAGTTTGGCGGTGATGGCCATTATTTAATGCGTTTGCCGTTGCAGTCAGAGCAGGATGTTGCAACAGGCAATATCGTACAGGCTGTGAAAAACAGTGTGCAGCAGCTATCGCCCGCTGCAACCTTCCCTCGGACTGAAATGGTGGGGCCGCGCGTGAGTGGCGATTTTGGTGATGCTACTATTCTCGCAATTATTTTGGCGGGCTTGGGCATGCTGGGTTACTTATGGGTGCGTTTTGAATCGCACTTCGCACTGGCGGCAACCTTGACGTTGGTGTTGGACTTGACCAAAACCATCGGCTTTTTTGCGTTAATGGGTATCGAATTTAATTTGACGGCAGTTGCCGCGTTGCTCGCATTAATTGGTTATTCGGTGAATGACAAAGTGGTGGTGTTTGATCGCATCCGTGAAAAATTACGCGCTGACCCAACCAAACCGCTGACACAAACCTTGAACGAAAGTATTACCTCAACCCTCACACGCACTATTTTTACCTCGGTAGTGACCTTTCTGGCGCTGTTGCCGATGGGAATCGCCGGTGGTAGTGCAGTGTCCAGTTTTGCCTTGCCAATGTTATTCGGGATTGTGATCGGCACCAGTTCATCCATTTTAATTGCAGCACCAATTGTGAATTGGTTGGGAATAAAACGAAGTAAAAAAGGCTTGTCACAAATACGCACTCCAATCGCACAATCCGGAGTGGACAACTTGCCATAGGAACATCAGCGCCTGCATTTGCAGGCGCTGTTTTTTGGGTGACCAGAATGATTTTTGGTGGGGAAGCTTTTGGCTAAAAGCACTAAAACGCAGCCAATATTTTTTCGTCGTAATCATTCACCGATAAGGTTATGCCGAATTTTTCCGCGAGGTGATCAAGCTCATGCTGTTTAATCGCCAGCGCATCCAGCGTGAGGGTATTGTCGTCTAGCTGCCACACCAGGCGCGAACCAGCGTAACTGTATTGCATTGCCAGCATCGCATTTCTATCGCCGTTAAGTGCAGCCGCCTCCAGCTTTCGCATTTTCCGGGTTATCTTATTTAGTGCCTGCTTCAATTCCCAAACGTAAGTGACCTCACGCATGAAATCGTGCTGGCGATATTTATTGAGTAGCCAACCAATAGTGATTGCACTAATGATTACTCCCAATAAGTTCCAATGAAAATGGCTACCACTTTCATCAGGGAAAATAGCAATCAATGTTTGCGACAAAGCCAAACTACCTACTGCCAAACTAACAGCGCAACCAATAAACACTATTTTTAAATGCTTGCGATAACGCGTTTTATCAATATTAATGAGCTGCATAAAATCCAGAATAAAAAGTTAACAATATAACGACTGTGAGAATTTCTGATTATGTTTAATGGTATAGGACAGTGCTTCAGAATGCGACCTTGGTGCAAAATGTAAGTTGGGTAGTAATGCCCAACCTACGCACTGAAATTTATTGATTTTTCATGCGTACGATTACGCTGCGCTAATCTTACCTACGTGCTGCAATTTTCAGGTTTGATTACTTTGTTAACAAATTTACAAGCTCACCATTTTTCTCTAACTCAAAACTTCGAGTTTCGCCATTCCCGTAATTATGATGTAAATATAGGCTTGTACAAATGCTACCTATGAATTCACTAAGTTCAGGCCAAAGTGAACATAACTTTTCAACTAAGGCTTTAGCTTATTCCAGCTCGATTTTTGCCGAACTCTCACTGATATTTTCGATCTGCCAATTGCTCAGTACAATTATTTCAGGTTTTTCGTTATTAAAATTTCTGATATTTAATGCTTTAGGATTTGCTATTCGAATATTTGCAAACTCAAGATCATCTTCTGATTCCAAGAGTAGGCGCAAACCAATCTTTGCTCTTTCCGTATTAAGATCTTCGTTTTCTAATTTCATAGAAGTCTAGACTGTCATTGGGCATAAATTTTTCGCTTTGGGTGCACAACTGACCTTAACCCTTTGCTGTTGGCAAAAACATCTACACATGCTTGGTGGCTTTTAAATAGCTTGCGCGGCTTGAGTGCAGGATGATTACCTTAATATCCTTTAAGTGAATGTTCAATTACAGCACATAACTGCGTAGGTTTTTAGTGGATCAATCGTCGTAATGATTAAGGGCGTTAAGGCGCAAAATCCGGCGGTTGGGGTTGTGTATTTCTTTATAGCCTTGTTCAAATCCTGGTGTGCTAAAAAATAATTGTTCGAAGCTGCCATCTTCAATGGCTATTTGTAGTCCTCGCTCGATTCGTTCTGCCAAGCGAGTATTTTTTTTGTTCACAAAAAAATAAATAGGTGCTGGGTAGTGAAACATTAATGAGTCTTCAATAATGAATCCTTTGTCTACATGGGCTTTTTGTTCCGTCCAGACTTCATAAACGCCGCGCGGGAAGTAATCAAAACGTTTGCGTTGCAACATGGTAAATAATAATTCGTAGTGAGCTGATGTGACCACGGGCAATCCATTGTTTTGTAATATGGAGGTATCTGGCCAGACACTGCCTGATCCGGCATTAAATTTTTTCAAATCTTCCAGTGTGTTTACAGCACGAAATTTTTCTTTGTCTTCCTGACGGATTAAGAAAACACGATAACTGTTCATGCCGCGCAGCAGGGATATTTTAATCGGCAGTAGTTTTTTTTCACGCTCCTCATCAATCATGGTCCAGGTGATATCAATAATGCCGTCATCACGGCTCACCTCGGCAATATAACGCTGGTTGCTGAGAATGCGTTTAAGTCGCTCCAGTTTATAAGGCCCGTGTGTAGCGCGGGTTTTTTCCAAGGCCAATTCCAATAGTTGATAAAAATAAATTTCGTGTGCTTGTGCAGAGACTTCCAGCGGTTGGGTAACGATATGGAGTGTTTTTTCGTTCGTTGCAACGTCTGCTGTAAATGTAGGGGTTGTAGTTTGTAGTGGTGTAGTTGAGGAATTTGTAATTGCCTGACTTGTACTTGATTGGGCTGTTATTGCAGGTGAGCTGGCGCCCAGTAGCAGGAGCGTGCAATAAAGCCATAAATATCTACGCAATTTTTTGCCAGTTATCATTTTATTTATTGACGGTTCGTTTTGTTGGCAGCCAGGTTGAAGGCTGTTGGCATACGTCCGGCACAGGTGTTGTGCTGGTGTTTCCGTTGAGTATAGCCGCTATTTTCACTCTGTGGTTTGTGTTGATGTAATGCACAAAGCAGCTTCGGGTATAAAAATCTTATGGCTATAAATAACTGCTATAAACAACAACGCCTGCATTAGCAGGCGTTGTTGTGAGCATGTTTTTTAGTTTTTAGAACGTAATTGCGCTGGAGTCCTCGCCAAACCAATGAGGCTTTTCATCGCCGCGCGCATACTCCACGGTAAAGCCTGAGTTACCAAAACCCTGAAAGTAAGAAATGCTTACCTGATGTGGGCCTTTGCTGAGGTAAGTCAGGCAAGGTTGCACAGAATAGGGGCGGTCGCCCAAATGTTCACAAACGAGTTTTCCATCAATAGTGAGTGAGAATCCATCGTCACTGCCCATCAAGAAGCGATAGTTGTCTGCTTCATTCACAGTAATGGTGTGATTAACATCGACAAAAAAATCATCGCTGTAAGTTGCAACATTACCTAATTTGGGATGACTGAAACGGTTGCTATCGATCAGGTTGAGTTTGTCGATCATCACCTCGCGCGTGAATTCAATATCGCGCGGTTGGTAGATGTTGCTGATGGATACACGGTTTTTGCTGATCACCAACTTGACTACCGGGTCCACAGTAACCGGTGTAATACGCACCAGAATAATAATCGTGACCAGTGCAATCAACGCAGTGAAGATACTGTTTTTATTAATAAGCTGTTGGATATTCATGATTATCTCACCACCTGCAATTTCCAGAAGCTGTACCAGTTGCGCAGTTCAAATTGGTCTTCAGTCAAACCGAATCCATAGGTGAAGGGGGAGAAGAATGCGAACACAGCGATCACTAACAGTGCAAACAGGCTGGCATTGATAATGGTGTGTTTGTTGTTGGCGATTACATCGTCGCGATAAATGTAGGTGAATACCAATGCGAGATTAATTGCGCCGAATAACAATGCCATTAAATAATGGTAGAGATACATCACGCGTTCGATTTGTAGTATCGACAGCATATAAATAATGTACAAACTGGCGAATGCGCAAATCCAATAAAATAGTTTTTCATCTTTAATCGGATTGCCATAAACATAGCGGCCAATGATCAGGCCTGCTGATAAAATAATGCCGCCAATTACCGAAAACCAAACAATCGGATTGCCAATCAGGTATTTGTATTTGGTAACGGTTTTGCCGTCGACCACTTCGCGATCCCAACGGTAGCTGATGGTTTTGCTGCTCAATGGCCAGTTCATTACGTAACTGCCATTTTCATCGGGTTTACATTCATCTAAACGCGGTACGCCGTCTGCGTACTCCGACATGTATTTCCAGTTGTCGCGCATCCCTAATGAAAACGTTTTGAGTGACCAGGTATCGCCCATGCGAATTTGATTAAGGTATTCGGGGGATGCTTTATAAGTGCGCTCTTGATATACCTTTTCACCTAATCCGATATGCACGTAAAACACGCCCAAAAATACCAGCACAAAGGGTGCTACTGCTGCAGGCACTGTTACTGCAAGGCGCTGCATAAGTGCTGGCCAATTCCAGCGTTTGATATTGCTCCATTGGTCAACGCCATACAGCATTACAAACAATACCAATAAAATAGCGGCCGTCACTTTGACACTGGTGCCCAAACCAATTAACACACCGAGCCATGCGTATTGCTTCCAGGTGATGGGTATCTGGCGATTGATGTGGCGGGTAACAGTGCGGGTGAAGTAATAGAGCGCGGCAAGTACAAAAAATAATTGGATGCCGTCCAAGTGCACGGCGCGCGAATGGATCACCAATGCATTATCAAAAATCACCAGGCTAGTGAATGCAGCAGCAAGCCAGGCGCGTTGGGTAATGCAATTGAGTATGCCGTAAAAAAACAACACCGAGAGCGCCATCATTACCGTGGATGGCCAGCGAAATCCTTTGTAGGTCATCTCCGGTGGTGCGTTATCCCCGGTGAGGTAATCAGTTTCCAACAGTTTGGTTTTATTGACATTTTCATTGCCGCCAAAAAATGTCTCACCCACCGCCATCAGCATTTTGCCAAGTGGTGGGTGAGGTTCCATATACATCACGTTATCAATATATTTTTGTGCATTGGGGACGTGATAGTTTTCATCCCAGAACATCGCTTGTGGCGAGCCATAAAAAGGAAAATAAACTCCCAGCGAAATGACCAATATGATGGCTGGATAAATAAATCGCGCGTATTTCTTTAAGAAGCTCTGTAAGAAATTTTTCATAATATTATTGGTTATGGTTGATGTTGTTGTAAGTTTTTATTTTTTACGCAAACCCTTGCCTGTCGCTGCCCAATAAAGCCCGCCATAAATGTGTTCAAGGAACAGGGTATCGCTATAAGTGGCAGGTACGTGTCCCAGTGCAGTGTAAAACGCACGTCCGCCATCGTAATTGTGATACCAGGCGATAGGGTGGAATTTGCCCATGCCTTCACTTTTTTTACTGCCCCAATCGGCAGCGGGATTAAAGGTTTGTTCATCAACAGTCAAAATATAGTTGAGGCCTTTGGTGCGTTCTGCACCGAATTCATACCACTCATCAGTCCACCAAAAACGATCGGGCATGCGCTCAAGTCCAGGAAATTTGCGGTCGGTAACGGAGAGCTCTGCGGTTTGGATTTCAGGGTGTATATGGAACGTGCGCCCTACCATTTTGGTGTACCACTCCCAGTCGTATTCAGTGTCTGATGCGCTGTGAATGCCAACAAACCCTTTGCCTGAGCGAATGAATCGCTCCATTGCTGCTTGTTGCTCGTCGTTGAGGATATCGCCGGTTGTTAACAGGAAGATGATGGCTTGGTATTGCGTGAGTTTTTCATCGCTGAAGATGGAAGCATCTTCATGCCAGTCCACAGCGAAGTGGTGGCGAACGGCCAATTGGCGGATGGCATCAACACCTTCATTAATAGATTGGTGGTGAAAACCATTGGTTTTGGTAAAGAGCAACACTTTGAATTGCTGCGCGTGGGCGCTAAGGCAGGTAAGGCTGAGTGCGCAGATAAACGCCAGGGATAATGCGATCCGGTTAAGCATGTTATTTCCTCGCTGATGGTTTGTTATTGTGTCCCTGTAGGCATTAGCTCATTCCATAGTCCGGCGTCATCATAAGCGATACAAAGATATAGGCAATAAAAAAGGGCGCTGTATGCGCCCTTTAGTGAATCGATTGAGGATCCGGAATTTACACTGAGCGGCGACGTGCCACTACCAATCCCGCCAAACCTAACATCAACAATATCAGAGAGTTTGTTTCAGGAACTTCAACTGGTGGGCGCTCAACGGTTACACCTTTGAGTTTGTAGTAATCATTGCCATTCGACTTATTTTTGTTTGAGCCGCTGAACACATCACCGAAATTCTCGTTGTAAGCACCTACCAGCCAATATTGGGAGGTTATCCCATCAAAATTTACTGCACCGCTGTTGGTGCCGTAGTCCACGTTGTAGTAGTTGCCCACTAACTGCCAGTCGTTGCCAATCAGGTCTTGCCACTGCTTGCCCAGCAGTGAGCTTTGGTCGAAGCTGCTGCCATTAAAGGCCAGAATGGAGATGTCTGAATCGTTCTCGAACCAGCCGAGGTCTAGCGTGGTTAGTTTTACCAGCTCATCAAATGACAGTAGGTGCATGTCGTAATCGCCAATTTCGTTATCGACTGCATGGTTGGGTGAGTCAGTAACTTCCACGCCTAAACCGTCCCACTTGCCGACATAATCCTGCTCAATGGACTCGTTGAGTAGCCAATTTGTGCACTTACCTCTTCTTGTCTTTGTGCATTCCTGTCCGTAGGACCAGCCCGTTACGGCTAAGCCCAAGCCTTCTTCTTCATAGTTGTACTGCATGGCATATGTGGAGTTGCTATCGAGGATGTCGTCGCGTGAATCCGGGGTATTAAGATTGAAGCTGATGGGAGTTGCTTGGGCGCTATTAATAGCTCCCAGAGTTATCGCAAGTCCTGCGATGATGAGTTTGAGTGAGCGCATAGAGCGAAGTCCCTTGGGATAGTTTGTGAAATCTGGTCGTTGGTAAATCTGCGCTTATTGAGCAAGTTGTATGCCGCACATAGTAATTAATTGATTTCTTGGGTGATTTATGTGATATGACTCACTTGTTGTGGGTATTTTGTAAGCTTTTTCGACAAAATCAGTTGTCCCTGTCATCTGAAGGAACAAAAAAGCCCGACCGGGTCGGGCTAAGAGGGCGTAGTGCACGGTTAAGGAGGTAGTTCAGGATCAAGCGGTTTGTAGTGCGTATTTAAGATGAGGAAAGTTCGGGATGGCAACTGGAATGCCATAGGCATTCACTATGGCGTTCGCGGAATGCTTTTTTAGTGAGAGGTTTTTGCCTTACAGGCAAGATCTGTGCACACTGGTAGCGTTTTCCATTGGCCGAACCCTTATGACCCTTACCGAATTGCGTTACATCGTTATCCTTGCCGAGGAGCAGCATTTTGGCCGCACGGCCGAACGCTGCCATGTCAGTCAACCGACGTTGAGTATTGCGGTAAGAAAACTGGAAGAGGAATTGGGTGTAGAGCTGTTTGAGCGCACCAAAACTTGCGTCAAGCCCAGTGAGATTGGAGCGCAAGTTGTCAATCAGGCCAAAGCGCTGCTCATGAATATTGCGCGCATCAAAGCGCTCGCTGACGCTGGCAAAGACCAGCTTGGTAGCCCGCTTTCATTGGGAACTATTTTTACAATGGGGCCGTATCTCTTGCCCCAGCTTATTCCGCATCTGCAGAAGCAGGTTCCGGAAATGCCGCTCTTTGTCCAGGAAGATCTGACCGAAAATCTGCGGAAAAAGTTGCGCGATGGTGCCTTGGATGTGATTTTGGTTTCCCTGCCGTTTAATTCGCCGGATGTGGTTACCCAGGAGTTGTTTGAGGAGCCATTGGTATTGGTTATGCCCTACACCCATCCATTGGTGCATCTGCAAGAAATTACGCTGGATGATATAAAACAACAGCAATTGTTGTTGATGGGGCCGGGGCACTGCTTGCGCGAGCAAGTGCTGGATCTGGTTCCGTGGTTGCGCGAGCAACTGGCTGATACTGCTTATCACTGCGCAGAGGCCAATAGCCTGGAAACGCTTCGCTATATGATTGCCGCAGGGCTAGGCTTAAGCATATTGCCGCGCTCTGCAGCAGAGGCGAGCTTGTGTCAGGCGAATCGATTAGTCGCGCGCCCGCTTGCAATCCCCGGTGGTCAACGCCGTCTGGGGCTTGCATGGCGCGCCAGCTTCCCACGCTACAAAGCGATTGATGTGCTGCGTAAATCCATACTGGCATGTAGCGGAGCTTATTGGAGTTTCACAACGGAACCCGATGAAAATGTGCAGACCATGCTATCGGTTCATTGGTAACTATTGAGTTGTTTGTGAGTAACAAAACATTATGACCGCCAGCATTAATCCACTTAAAAAAATCGTCATCCTCGGCGGTGGTACCTCCGGCTGGATTGCGGCCTCTATGTTGGCGGCCCATCTAAAGCGGGATCTTTGCGAAATCGAATTGGTTGAATCGGAAGATATAGGTTCAATCGGCGTTGGGGAATCTACAATCCCGCCCGTGGTGCGCCTGGTGACCAGTTTGGGGATCGATGAAGAAGAATTTATCCGCGAGACGCAAGCGTGTTACAAACTCGGCATTAAATTTGTTGATTGGCGGACGAAGAACCAAACCTATTTTCATCCTTATGGGGCGTTGGGAAAGCGCATTGGCTCGCAGGATTTTTATCAATGCTGGTTAAAAGCAACCAAAGAGGGTGAGGACTACAATCTGCAAGATTTTTCCCCCTGCGCGGTAATGGCGGCACAGGAAAAATTTTTCTTGCCTTCACAGGCGATGAATACACCGATTGGTGGTGCGGGCTACGCCGTGCATTTGGATGCAAAATTGGTCGCAGCCTATTTGCGTCGCTACGCTGAAGAGCGCGGTGTCAAACGCAGTGAAGGTAATTGCGTGAATGTGTTGCGCAAAGAAAATGGTTTCATCGATGCGTTGGAGTTATCGACAGGAAAAAAAATTGAAGGTGATTTTTTTATCGATTGTTCAGGTTTTAAAGCGTTGCTGATCGATAAAGCCCTGGGGGTTGAGTTTGAAGATTGGTCGCGCTTTTTACCTTGTGATCGCGCGTATGTCGTGAAAACAGAAAAGGCTGGTTCGCGTATGCCATATACCACAGCGACCGCTCGCAAGTCGGGTTGGGGGTGGCGAATTCCGCTGCGCAATGGCACGGGGCATGGCTATGTATATTCCAGTAAATTTTGCAGTGACGCAGAAGCCAAAACTACCTTGTTAAAAAATTTGGATGCACCGCGCATAAACGATCCGCGCATGATCAGCTTTAACACTGGAAGGCGAAAAGAATTTTGGCGGGGTAATTGTTTGGCATTGGGGTTGTCGGGTGGTTTTGTTGAACCACTTGAGTCAACGGCAATTCATTTGATTGCACGTGGTATGGATTTCTTTTTGCGCTTTTTCCCGGATGCTGAATGCGAGCGCAGTTTGCAGCGCGAATACAATCGTCGTATGGCGGCGGATTATAAAGAAGTGCGCGATTTTATTGTATTGCACTACTGCACTACCGAGCGTGATGACAGCGAATTTTGGCGTTGGTGTAAAACCATGGAATTGCCTGAGTCGTTGCGTGAGCGTATAGAATTATTTCGCGGGCATGGAATTTTGCGTGAAGACAATGATGAGTTGTTTCGTGCGGCTAGCTGGCAATCCGTCTTTGAAGGTATGGGGATTCGCCCGCAAAAATATAATCCGCGCGTAGATAATCTGGATTACCAACAGATCAGTGACACCTTGAAGCTGGCGCGCTCGGCTATTTTCAATATGGTCAAAAGCCTGCCTAGCCACGATGAATATCTGGAAGAGCATTACGGTATGGCGACGGGATCTGCGAAAGACTAATCGTTGCGGTTGATGAACTCAGGTTGGAAATGCAGGTCAACATCAGTCGATCTTTGCGTATTTTGGGTGCGGCTAAATCGTCAAGGCATTTAAATTTATTGGATAACGTGGAATAAGCAGATGGGCAAGGCCTTCGTTTTATTGTTGATGATGTTTATGGTTGCTGGGTGTAGCAACAGCGGGCGCAGCTATGTTGACTCGGAGATGGCGGAAACCCTGGAGGTTGAAATACTGCCGAATGCCAGCAAGATGTTCACTTACCGCCTGCGTTGGCCTGAAAAGCATATTCCCAGTCATATCCAGATTGCGCGCAATGGCAACAATCCTGAGCGTGGATTTGCCCAGGGTGGCGTTGATGTGGGGCGCGGCACCTATGAGCGCTTGCTGGCTAATACCGCCTATGTAGTCGAGCATTCGGGGTATTGCAGGGATGGTTTTTTCGAGTTGGATCGCAGCATCTCCCGCTACCATCTCTGGGTGCGCGGTGAGTGTAAAGATAGTGCGACAGAAGCGGATCGCCAGTCGTTTGGTTCCGGGCAGACCTTGACATCAGGGCGCTGGGGAAAGCCTTGAGTGCCGTTTCCCGCTCGTTTAATTGCGATTGGCCCGCGGAATCAGGCCATCTGCGGATTCTTTCAGGTCTGTCAGGTATAGCTTCGACATAATTCGCTTTTTGTTTTTTCGCTTTTGTCTTGCCAAGCCGCCTTCAAGCGGGTAATATCCTGCGCCCATTTGCATAGCCCCTACAACCTGAGGGGCTTTTTTGTCTGGGATGTAAATTGGCGCAGCTTTCGCATAAATGCTCTTGGCGCATGAGTGCATAAAAATTGCTCCTTAACTTGCAGCTACTTCCTTGATAGCGATTTTTATTGAGAATCAGCCTATGACCACTGGCCTCTACCAGATAGACGAGTTTAAAGATAACTGCGGTTTTGGTTTGATTGCCCACTTAAAGGGCAAAACCAGCCATCGCCTGCTTAAGACTGCCATTGAAGCCCTGACCTGTATGACCCATCGCGGCGGTATTAATGCCGATGGTAAAACCGGTGATGGTTGTGGTCTATTAATCCAAAAGCCGGACAGTTTTTTGCGCGCTGTGGCAAAAGAAACCTGTGGAGCGGAGCTGACACCTGTATACGGTGTGGGTTCTATTATGCTGAGCTCAAACAAGGCACTCGCACAAACACAGCAGCAAGCCTTCAATGAGGAGGTTACCGACCAAGGCCTAGAGGTAGTCGGCTGGCGGGAGGTGCCAACCGACTCACAATGCTTAGGACCTATAGCGCTCAAATCTCTTCCCAGTTTTTACCACATTTTCATCAACAGCTCTCCAGAACTAACCCCCGAACAAATCAACGCCCGTTTATTTGTTGCTCGCCGCAAAATCGAACTCCGTTTAGCCTCCGATAAGTCTTTCTACATATCCAGCCTGAGTACCAGTACCATCTCCTACAAAGGTTTGATGATGCCGGTTGATTTGCCGCGTTTCTTTACTGATCTGGCAGATGAGCGTTTGGAAACGGCAATCTGTGTATTCCACCAGCGTTTCTCCACCAACACCATGCCGCAGTGGCCTTTAGCCCAGCCGTTCCGTATGTTGGCGCATAACGGCGAGATCAATACCATTGTGGGTAACCGCAATTGGTCTGTTGCGCGCACGCCCAAATTCACCACCCCACTGCTACCTGAGTTGCCAGAACTCAAGCCGCTGGTTAACCGCACAGGCTCTGACTCATCCAGTCTCGATAACATGCTGGAAGTTCTGTCGCTGGGCGGGATGGAATTGCATCGCGCCATCCGTATGCTGGTGCCGCCTGCATGGCAGAACGTAGAGAACATGGATCCGGATCTGCGTGCATTCTATGAATACAACTCCATGCATATCGAACCTTGGGATGGTCCTGCCGGGTTGGTAATTACCGATGGTCGCTATGCGGTATGCACCCTCGATCGTAACGGTCTGCGCCCGTCTCGCTGGGTAATTACCAAAGACGACATGATTACTGTTGCCTCGGAAGTGGGGGTATACGCTTATGATCCCGCTGACGTGGTTGCCAAAGGTCGCCTTGGCCCAGGTCAGATCATGTCGATCGACACCCTGACCGGGACTTTGCACAACACTCAGGATATCGACAACCAGCTCAAGTCGAGCAAGCCTTACAAGCAATGGCTGAAGGAGCGCGCACTGCGCATTGAATCGACTCTTAATACCGATGCCAAAGAAAACGGCCTCGAAGGTATTGAGCTGAAAGCCAATATGAAGATGTTCCAGGTCAGCTTTGAAGAGCGCGACCAGCTCTTGCGCCCATTGGCTGAGGGTGGCCAGGAGGCAGTTGGCTCTATGGGTGATGATACGCCCATGGCCGTGCTTTCCCGTCAGCAGCGTTCGCTGTATGACTATTTCCGCCAGCAGTTTGCGCAGGTAACCAACCCGCCCATCGACCCGTTGCGCGAAGCGATTGTGATGTCGCTGGAGACTTGTCTTGGTCGTGAGCTGTCAGTTTACGAAGAGCATGCAGATCATGCTGATCGTGTAATCCTCAGCTCACCGGTTTTGTCTCCAGAGAAATTCCGTGGCCTGATGGCGTTGAAACGTCCTGGTTACGAGCAGCAAAAATTCTCGCTCTACTACAACCCTGAAACGACCACGTTGAAAGCGGCTCTGGGCAAGTTGTGTGATGACGTAGCGGCAGCAGTTAAATCAGGCAAAGTATTGATGGTGTTAAGTGATGCCGGTTTCAGCAAAGGCCAGTTACCTATTCATGCCCTATTGGCGGTGGGTGCAGTACATCAGCATCTGACCAATGTTGGCTTGCGTTGCGATTCCAACCTGATTGTTGAGACGGCTAGTGCGCGTGACCCTCATCAGATTGCGGCCTTGATCGCTTATGGTGCGACAGCCGTTTATCCATACCTGAGTTACCACGTTCTCAATGATTTGATTGAGACTGGTGAGTTGCTCAGCGATGTTGACTCAGCTTATAAAAACTACCGCAAAGGTATCGATAAGGGCTTGCTGAAAATCCTGTCGAAAATGGGTATTTCCACCGTTACGTCTTACCGCGGTGCCCAATTGTTTGAGGCGATTGGCCTTTCTGAAGAAGTGATTAAGACCTGCTTTGAAAGTACGCCAAGCCGTATTGGCGGTGCGCGCTTTGAAGATCTGGAAGCTGACCAGAAAATGATTGCCCAAACGGCATGGCTGGAACGTAAGCCAATTGTTCAGGGTGGTTTGCTCAAGTATGTGCATGGATCCGAATACCACGCGTTCAATCCGGATGTAGTGCAAACTCTGCAGAAAGCAGTTCAGAGCGGCAACTACGCGCTTTGGCGCAACTATGCCGACTTGGTGAACAAGCGTCCGGTCTCCATGCTGCGCGACTTACTGGCAATCCGCGAAGATCTGTGCAAACCGATTCCGCTGTCAGAAGTGGAACCGGTAGAAAGCATTATCAAACGTTTTGACTCGGCGGGTATGTCGCTCGGCGCCTTATCGCCGGAAGCGCATGAAGCTCTGGCCGAAGCGATGAACCGCTTGGGCGGCCGCTCCAACTCGGGTGAAGGTGGTGAAGATCCGGCGCGTTACGGCACCATCAAGACTTCCAAAATCAAACAGGTTGCGTCTGGCCGCTTTGGCGTGACACCGGCTTATCTGGTGAACGCGGAAGTATTGCAAATCAAAGTTGCCCAAGGTGCAAAACCTGGCGAAGGGGGTCAGTTGCCTGGCGGTAAAGTGAATGCGTTGATCGCGCGCCTGCGTCACTCGGTGCCCGGTGTGACCTTGATTTCGCCGCCGCCGCATCATGACATCTATTCGATTGAAGACCTGGCGCAGCTGATTTATGACTTGAAGCAAGTCAATCCGGATGCATTGGTATCGGTCAAGCTGGTATCACGTCCAGGCGTGGGTACTATCGCTGCCGGTGTAGCCAAGGCTTATGCGGATTTGATCACCATCTCCGGTTATGACGGCGGTACAGCGGCGAGCCCATTGACCTCGATCAAATACGCTGGCTCGCCATGGGAATTGGGTTTATCCGAAACTCACCAGACCCTGCGTGCTAACGACTTGCGCGATAAAGTCCGTGTACAAACTGACGGCGGTTTGAAGACTGGTTTAGATGTTGTGAAAGCGGCGATGCTCGGTGCGGAAAGCTTTGGTTTTGGTACCGGCCCAATGGTGGCGCTCGGTTGTAAATACCTGCGTATTTGCCACTTGAACAACTGTGCGACCGGCGTTGCGACCCAGCAGGATAAACTGCGTCAGGACCATTACATCGGTACCGTTGAAATGGCGATGAACTTCTTCAAGTTTGTTGCCGAGGAAACCCGTGAGTGGATGGCGCGTTTGGGCGTACGCACCTTGGGTGAATTGGTGGGGCGTGTTGACCTGCTCAAGATCCTCGAAGGTGAAACCACCAAGCAACAGCAGCTGGATTTAAAGCCAATTATTCATACCGATGATTATTTGGCGACCAAACCACAGCTGTGTGCAGTAAGCAAAAATGAGCCCTTCGATAAAGGCGAAACCGCCGAAGCAATGATCAAGGTATTGTTGCCCGCGATTGAAGCCAAAACCGGCGGTGAGTTTGAGTTCCATATCACCAACTGCGATCGCTCAATCGGTGCGCGTATCAGTGGTGAAATCGCCAAGCGCTACGGCAATCTGGGTATGGACGACAAACCAATCAAACTGAAACTCACCGGTATTGCCGGCCAGAGCTTTGGTGTGTGGAATGCCGGCGGTCTTGAAATGTATCTGGAGGGCGATGCCAACGACTACGTCGGTAAAGGTATGGCTGGCGGTAAATTGGTGATTCGCCCGCCGCGTACTTCCGAGTTCAAGTCCAACAAAACCAGCATTATGGGTAACACCTGTTTGTACGGTGCGACTGGCGGTAAATTGTTTGCAGCAGGTACTGCAGGTGAGCGTTGTGGTGTGCGTAACTCTGGTGCCCATGTGGTTGTTGAAGGTGCTGGCGATCACTGCTGTGAATACATGACCGGCGGCGTGGTGACAGTACTGGGTCAAACGGGCGTTAACTTCGGTGCAGGTATGACCGGCGGTTTTGCGTACGTGCTCGACGAGGCGAATGACTTTGTAGATCGCTACAACCATGAGCTGGTGGACATTCATCGTATTAACACCGAAGCAGTGGAGGCGCATCGCCACCATTTGCGTACAGTGATTGAAGAATTTGTACAAGAGACCGAAAGTGACTGGGGCCAACACCTGCTGGATAACTTTGACGATTACATCGGTAAGTTCTGGTTGGTCAAACCCAAGGCGGCAGCTATCGGCGGTCTGTTAAACAGCTTCCGCAAGCGCGGCGAATAAGGCGAGGGGAATCTATCATGGCTCGTTTAAACAATGACTTTCAGTTTCTCGATGTGGGTCGTCAAGATCCCACCAAGAAAGATATCGAAACCCGCAGACGCAATTTTGTGGAGATTTACCAACCTTTCGCTAAAGAAGAAGTGGAAGGGCAAGCACACCGTTGTCTGGAGTGTGGTAACCCTTATTGCGAATGGAAATGTCCGGTGCACAACTTTATCCCCAATTGGCTGAAGTTGATTTCCGAAGGAAATATTTTCGAAGCTGCCGAGCTCAGTCACCAAACCAACTCTTTGCCAGAAGTGTGCGGCCGTGTATGCCCGCAAGATCGCTTGTGCGAAGGGGCGTGTACGCTGAATGACGGATTTGGTGCGGTAACTATCGGTAATGCCGAGAAATACATCACTGATACCGCTTTCGCTATGGGCTGGAAGCCGGATATGTCCAAAGTGGTTTGGACTGACAAAAAAGTAGCCATTATCGGCGCTGGCCCTGCTGGCATCGGTTGTGCCGATATTCTGGTGCGTAATGGCGTTAAGCCTGTGGTGTTTGATAAATATCCCGAAATTGGTGGGCTGCTGACTTTTGGTATCCCTGAGTTCAAATTGGAAAAGTCGGTGATGTCGCGTCGCCGTCAAATCTTCACCGAAATGGGGGTGGAGTTCCGCTTGAGCACTGAAGTGGGTAAAGACATCACCATGGAAGAATTACTGCGCGATTACGATGCAGTGTTCATGGGAATGGGCACCTACAACTACATGAAAGGCGGTTTTCCTGGCGAGGACTTGCCCGGTGTTTATGATGCTCTGCCATTCCTGATTTCCAATGTGAATCGCAATCTTGGCTTTGAGAAAGATCCTGCAGAGTTCATCAGTGTGAAAGGCAAGCGTGTTGTTGTTCTTGGCGGTGGTGATACTGCGATGGATTGTAACCGCACCTCAATCCGTCAAGGTGCCAGCACGGTAACCTGTGCCTATCGCCGCGATGAAGAAAACATGCCAGGCTCCAAACGCGAAGTGGCCAACGCCAAAGAAGAGGGCGTGCAATTCCTTTACAACCGTCAGCCAGTTGAAGTTGTGGGCAACGGTAAAGTGGAAGGTGTGAAAGTGGTCACCACCAAAATGGGTGAACCAGATGCCAAAGGCCGTCGCAGTCCGGTAGTCATTCCCGGTTCCGAGGAAGTTTTGCCAGCGGACGTGGTATTGATCGCCTTCGGTTTTCGCCCTAGTCCACAGCCTTGGTTTGAAACGAATGGTGTGAAAACTAACGACTGGGGCGGTGTGATTGCGCCGGAGCATCAGCAGTTTAAATTCCAGACTACTAACCCGAAAGTGTTTGCGGGTGGCGATATGGTGCGCGGTTCTGATCTGGTGGTAACTGCCATCTGGGAAGGACGTGAGGCTGCCCAAGGTATTCTGGATTATCTGCAAGTGTGATGATTTCTTTTTCATTGTGCTGATGGTTGTCGTTTAAATTATTCTGTACCAACAGGCTACAATCGCCCCGCCAGTATTTTCTGGCGGGGCGATTGTGTTTTAAGCGAGGGTAAAAGTATGGATTTGTCGAATCTGGCCATAGCAATTGCGGGTGCAATTGGCTTGTTTTTGCTGGGTATGAGCCTGATGAGTGAAGGGCTAAAAACGCTCGCCGGGCCTTCGGTTCGCAGAGCCTTGATACATTTTACCCGTAGCCCCGTATCCGGTGTGTTTACCGGAGTAGCCGCAACCATCCTTACCCAATCCTCCAGTGCCACAATGATCATTACGGTTGGGTTTGTAGGTGCTGGAGTATTGGCCTATTCGCAGGCGTTGGGCGTGGTATTGGGGGCGAGTGTCGGCACCACTTTCACGGGCTGGTTGGTAGCACTTGTGGGTTTTAAGCTGCAACTCAGCGCTATTGCATCCATTCTGATCCTGGTTGGTGCCTTGCTGCGCCTGTTTGGTGGCCTTCGTCGCTCAGGGTTGGCCTATAGCCTTGCGGGCTTTGGTTTGATGTTTGTTGGTATCGCCGGTTTACAGAGTGGTATGGCCGGGCTGCAAGAGCAGATTAACCTGGATTTTATGCCGGCTGATCGTTTATCTGGGCGCCTGGTTTTGATGCTGGTGGGGATTGGTTTCACCCTGATTACCCAGTCATCTACTACGGGGGTTATCTCGGCATTGGCTGCGATGCATTCTGGGTTGATTAATTTCGAGCAGGCTGCTTCGCTGGTGGTTGGTATGAATGTAGGAACCACCTTTACCTCGGCGGTCGCCACCATTGGTGGCAATGTCCATGTGCGCCGCACCGGTTTTTCTCATGTGATCTTCAATACTATCGTCAGTGGTTGTGCGATCTTTCTGGTTCCACTTTATATGTGGCTGTGGCGCACTGCTTTGCCTGCAGTACCGTTTGGTGAATTTGCTTTGATGGGGTTTTACACCCTTTTCAATCTGGTTGGTGTAATGCTGATTTTGCCGTTTATTGGCGCGTATTCCCGTTTTATTGAGCGCCTGATTCCTGAGCCTGAAGATGAACAGGGTGTGCTGTTGGATACAGGCTTATTGAAATACCCTGAATTGGCATTGAGCGAAGTACGCAAGTTGCTGGGTATCCAGATACAAAGGTTGGCCGAGCAGTTGACCCATATATTGGGTGAGTCGCCACGGCCAGTTTCACTTGTCGAAACCGCACGGGCGTTGAACGAATCCCGCGCCTATCTGGATCGACTCCATCTTGCGGGTGGCGAGGGGCGGGCATGGCAGGATTTGCTTGCCTGCATTCATCTGCTTGACCATCTGCAGCGCCTTTATGAACGCTGCCAGGATGAGCAGGTCAGTATCAAACTGCGTGATGAACAAGAGCTGCGAGTTGCCAAATTAATTCTGATGCAACTGGTCAGTAGCGTGTTGGATAAAGAGCCTTTAGACCAGCAACAGTCCGGGTTGTTGGTTGAGCAGTTGGCGTCGCAGGAGCAGCAATTGCGCGAGCGGATGATGGAGCGAATCGCCACCGGGCAGATAGAGTTGGATAAGGGAGTCAGTCTAATGGAAGTATCTCGCTGGATTCATCGTGTGAGTGTCCATCTGGTGCGCATTGACCACAATTGGGAGCAGCTCAATTATCGGGTTGCCAGTAAACAAGAGGTGGCCGCCTAATCCGCGATGACACTATCCGCGATGACACTTGCTATACTGCCGGCCATAAACACTATCCGTCGGCAGTGCTGCCGCTAGCCTTGGCTATTACCAGAGATCCATACATGACCGAATTAAAAAACGACCGTTTTCTCCGCGCATTATTAAAACAACCGGTTGATGTTACGCCGGTGTGGATGATGCGCCAGGCCGGCCGCTACCTACCCGAATATCGCGCTTCACGTGCAAAAGCCGGTGACTTCATGGGGCTCTGCACTAATCCTGAGTTGGCTTGTGAAGTCACCCTGCAGCCGCTCGATCGCTACCCGGGTCTTGACGCTGCGATTCTCTTTTCCGACATTCTCACTATCCCCGATGCTATGGGCTTGGGCCTGTATTTTGAAACAGGCGAGGGGCCCAGGTTCAAGAAAGCGGTGCGCACCGAAGCCGATGTGAATGCACTCAAGGTAATCAATCCCGAGCAGGATTTGCCTTATGTCGTCAATGCCGTAAAAACCATTCGTCGTGAATTGAATGGCCGGGTGCCTCTGATTGGTTTTTCCGGCAGTCCATGGACTTTGGCAACGTATATGATCGAAAGTGGTTCCAGCCGCGATTTTCGTCGCGCCAAAGAAATGCTCTATAACCAACCACAAGTGATGCATCAGTTACTGGATGTATTGGCTGATTCAGTCACGGTTTACTTGAATGCCCAGATTAAGGCCGGTGCCCAGGCAGTGCAGATTTTTGATACTTGGGGTGGCGCGCTATCCCATGCGGCTTATCAAGAATTCTCGCTTAAGTACATGCAGAAAATCGTCTCTGGCTTGATTCGTGAAAATGAAGGTCGTCAGGTACCTGTGATCCTGTTTACCAAAGGGGGCGGGCAGTGGCTGGAGCTCATGGCTGCTACAGGAGCAACAGCACTGGGCTTGGATTGGACAACGGATATTGCGCAAGCCCGTGCCCGTGTGGGCAATCAAGTGGCGTTGCAGGGCAATATGGACCCTACCATTTTGTACGCTTCACCTGAGCGTATACGCGCCGAAGTAGGCAGTATCCTGGCTGCTTATGGCACAGGTTCAGGGCATGTGTTCAATTTGGGGCACGGTATTACGCCTGAAGTTGATCCGGCACATGCGGGGGCATTTATCGCTGCTGTACACGATTTATCAGCCGGTTTTCATGGCTAGTTTTCTAATGTGAGTTTTTTCAAGTGTGCCATATTCCACCTTGCGGGATGATTTAGCTGCCTTTAGTCCTGCGGCTCTGGTGTGGCATCCATTTCTTGATTACACTCGATCAGGTTTGGGTTTTTCCAAAATGGGTGGGTATTCGCAATCAAGGGTTTGGTTGCGCACCCTGCAATAACAACAGTGGATAACGGGCACCGAGTGGTGAGTGGGGATCAAGCGTGGGAATCAAGCAGGTTAAAGTTGACGTCAATGAGTTAACTATCGGCATGTATGTCTCGGGTTTGGATCGCCCCTGGTCGCAAACTCCGTTCCCCTTGCAAGGTTTTTATTTGCGCGACCTCGGTGAAATCAATCAACTCAAAGCCCTCTGTAATTACGTTTTTATCGATGTCGAAAAAGGCCGTGGCCCGATTGCCGCCAACCTTAAAACCATAGCTCCCTCTGCCAAAAAGCCCAGCACCCGCGAGCGTGTCAGTTCATACAATGAATCAGTTGCGCCACTCAAAATCCAGCGTGGGTTGTATCGTGGAGTAGAGCCGCTTCAGCGGGAAGTTAAAAAAGCCCGTCAACTCCACCAAAAAGTGTACGGCGCAGTCGTGGAGGTAATGGATCAGCTCGAAAAAAACCAGTTTGATGGTTTGGACTTGGGTGAAACCAAGCGGGTCGCGAGTGAGATGGTCGATAGCGTCTTGCGTAACCCGGATGCATTGACCTGGCTCTCCCGTGTTCAGGAAAAAGATGAATACACCTATAGCCATGCGGTGCGCTCATCGGTGTGGGCGATACTGTTTGGCCGTCACATCGGCTTACCCAAGCGTGATTTGGATGTGCTGGCGATGGGTGTGCTGTTAAAAGATGTGGGTAAGGTGCAATTGGAAGCTGCGCTGCTGTCAAAGTTGGATCGCACTCCAGAAGAGGAGCGGCTTTATGAGACCTTTGTGGAGTTAGGGTGCGAGATTCTGCGCAAGACGCCAGGTGTAGAGCCGCGCGTAATCAGCGTGGTCAAAACCCACTGTGAACGATTGAACGGCAGTGGTTATCCGCAGGGTTTATCTGGCGACAAAATTCCTTTGTTAGGCAAAATTGCAGGCATAGTCACTTACTACGATCACGTCACCAATCCGCGTGGCTCACGTCATCCCATCGCACCTTCCAAAGCGGTGGCCAAGCTCTATGAGTTGCGCAATATCCAATTTCAGGAAGAGTTGGTGGTGGAGTTTATCCGCGCCATCGGGTTGTATCCAACAGGGACTTTAGTGGAGTTGAGTACAGGCGAAGTGGCCGTTGTCGTTGAGCAGAATTTTGAACGCCGCTTGAAGCCTAAAGTAATTGTTGTACTGGATGCTTACAAACAGGCGCTAAGCGAATACTTGCTGTTGGACTTATCCGAGGATGACAAGCGCAAACAAGAACTGCTCGATTCCGGTAAAAAATCGCGCTATGAAATTGAAAAAATCGAAATTGCCCGCGATCTTGAACCCGGCAGTTACGATGTAGATATTGCCAGTATTCGCGATCATTATTTAATGAAAAATGAGAAGAAAGGCTTAATGGCGTTGCTGAGCCGTTTAACCACGCGTGGTTAAATTACGCCGTTTTGGTTTTCGGTTGTCCTGTCTCATTTGTATCTCGCCTATGTGCAACCTCCGTTCTTTCTTCATTTGCATTAATTATCCAACCTCATTGTGATAGAGCCATAAGCTGCTGATACAATTCCGCTCCCTGCAGTATAGCGTGCGGGCGTTAATACCAAACATGGCCAGCATATGTAGCGGCTGCTGTATGGTGTACATCACACAAATCAAAGAGAGTTCATATGTTCGAATGGATAGCAAGCCCCGAGGCGTGGGTTGCATTGGCAACGCTAACAGCGTTAGAGATTGTATTGGGGATCGATAATATTATTTTCATCTCGATTCTCGTCGGGCGCTTACCAGAACATCAGCGTAAATTTGCACGTAATGTGGGTTTAGGCTTGGCGATGCTGACACGCCTGGCATTACTGTTTTCACTGGCGTGGATTATGGGGTTGGTCGAGCCATTGTTCAGTGTGTTTGGCGAAGAAATTTCCGGGCGCGATATCATCCTGATTGGCGGTGGTTTGTTCCTGATTGCCAAAGCGACCCATGAAATACATGGCAGCCTGGAGGGTGCCATAGAGTCAGAGCGCAATGTTGCAGCGCACGGCCTGATGGTGGTGTTAGTACAAATTGCGATTCTGGATATCGTTTTCTCGCTCGATTCTGTAATCACTGCGGTAGGTTTGGTTAGCCAGGTGCCGATTATGGCGATGGCAATTATTATTGCTGTCGGCGTTATGTTGTTTGCTGCCAAGCCGATCGGTGATTTTGTGGACTCCCACCCAACTATCAAAATCCTTGCGTTGTCATTCTTGGTGATTGTTGGTTTTACGTTGTTAGTGGAAGGTTTCGATGTGAATGTACCTAAGGGCTACATCTACTTTGCGATGGCTTTCTCGTTGGGTGTAGAAATGATCAACATCAAAATGCGCAAGCATCAGGATAAGCCGGTGGAGCTGCGTAAAGACTATCCGGGCGACCAGCAGTAGTTGTCCAGCAACTAGTGAGTTACCCTAAAACAACAAAGCCGATCATTTGATCGGCTTTGTTGTTTTGGATGCAAAAAAAGTTATCGCTTGCCGCCCATGCGCTCGCCCATTTTGGTGGGGGTGGCTGCTGCAAAGTGGCCGTCCCATTGGATCTTGTCTTTGGCGAACAGAATAATAGCGGTAGAACCCAGCTTGAAACGGCCCATTTCATCCCCTTTATTCAGGACGATGTTTTGATAAGGGTAAAGTGATGTGGCTATTTCGCGGCTGGCAAAAGGCGCTACCTGCCCGTCCCACACAGTTTCGATACCCGCCACAATCATTGCGCCAACCAATACCACGGCCATTGGCCCTATGTCGGTATCAAAAATGGCTACAACCCGCTCATTGCGTGCAAACAGGCGCGGTACATTTTCCGCGGTCACGGTGTTCACCGAAAAGAGTTCGCCGGGAATACTGATCATGGTGCGCAATTTACCGCCGTAAGGCATATGCACCCGGTGATAATCACGCGGGGATAAATACACGGTGGCGAAATCACCCTCGGCAAATTCAGCCGCGAGCGCCTCATCGCCCCCAAGTAATTCCTGTGCGGTGTAATCTTGCCCTTTAGCCTGGAAGATACGGCCATCGATAATCTTGCCTAGCTGGCTGATAGCGCCATCTGCAGGGCTGACGATCGAATCCTGCGCGTTATCGACAGGCCGTGCACCGGGTTTGAGGGAGCGGGTGAAGAAATCGTTAAAGCATCCATAAGCGAGCGGGTTTTCTTCAGCGGCAAGGCTCATATCCACGTTGTAGCGTTTTACAAACCAACTGATAAATGTATTTTTAACAAACTTGTTCGGTGTGCTGGCCAGCCAACCCGCTGCGCGCGACAAGCCATGTTGAGGTACCAGATGTTGTAAACGGATAAACAATTTTTCATTCATGTATTTTTATATTCCCTGCTGCCAACAGTTGCGGCGAAAAGATGGGGCGGCAGTGTAACAAAACTCGCTAAAGCTTTGGTGCGGCATGGGAGTCTTCTTTCCGGCTGTGGTATCTTCCTGCTGGCCGCGATGTTGCGGACATCATAGTGCGCTCAGTGGGCGAGCAAAGGGTAGATAATGTCAGAGTGGGTCGATCTGAAGAAACATGCATCTCCATCTCTCTTGGGGATTGATTTGGGGTTTGATTTCACTGTCGCCCGATCAGCCCGGCGGCGTAGTATCAGTATCGAAATTCGCCATGCAAAAGTCGTCATCCGCGCCCCAATGGGCGTAGCACAATCGGTATTGATTGGCTTTGTACATCAAAAAGCGGCTTGGGTCCGCGCCAAGATCCAGGAACAGCAGCACCTTCTTGCAGCACTGCCGCAGGCGCGTACTTACGCACAGGGCAGCCAACTTCCTTTTATGGACGAAACCCTGACATTAACCATAGGCCGTGGTACGCGTGCAGCGGTTGCACGGGTCGATCATCAATTGCATCTCTTGCTCTCATCCCGCTCGCGTTTAGGTGACGAGGCCCAGATTCGCCAGTTGTTAGAGCGTTGGTATCAACAGCAGGCGCTTGCGCTGCTTACCCGTAAAACACAGGTGCTTTGCGCCCAACTGGGCTTGGTCTGTACGCAAGTCAGTGTACGCGCGACCCGTTCAAAATGGGGGCATTGCACTAGTCGTGGGGCGATCCAATACAACTGGAATATACTGCTGGCTCCTGAGGCTATAGTCGATTATCTTGTCGCCCACGAAGTTAGCCATCTGCGCCACCAGAACCATAGCGCCGATTTCTGGGCATTGGTTGCCAGCATATGCCCGACCTTCAAGGCCGACCGTGCCTGGCTTAAAGCCGAAGGTGCCCATCTCTGTTTATAAACCTCAAAGGCGTTTTAACATGAATGACACAGTCACAATCGAACCGCTTGGCGATGATACCGCCGAAAACCTTGACCGCTTTATCGTAGAGGCCATGGAGCTGGGATGCGTATGGGGGCTGGAGGGGCCAGATGGTTGGGCGTTGAGTACATCGGAAGATCATGATGAAGTCGATGTCATGCCATTTTGGTCACAGGAAAGCTTCGCCCGTGCGCATTGTGTCGATGACTGGAAAAGCTATCGCCCGGTCGCCGTTGACTTGATGGAATTTCTCGAAGAATGGCTGCCCGGTATGCACGATGATGTGGTGTTAGTCGGTATCAACTGGAATGAAGATCTGGAGGGAGAAGAAATCGAACCTCTGGATCTGCTGGAAGAGTTTGAAATGGAGATGGGGGAATAACCGGGAGCGCTAGTAAAAACCGCGCTCCTGAAAGTGATTGAGATCCTCATCGTCATCGCCGAATAAATGCAGATGCAAAATGTCAACTTCATAGCGCTTGGCGTAATCATTCAGCATTTTCAAGCTGACCATGCTTGGCGTCATGCTGTACCAATAATGTGTTGAGTCATCGTGGACTGCCAGCACGAATTCCAATGCGCCGGGCACCATTTTGCGGGTCAGATGGCTGAAAATTTTGCGCTGTAGCTGGAGCACTGAAAAGTTAAAGTCTACGCACAAGCGCATTAGCTGCGGATACTGACTTTCACACCGGTCTTGAATACGAATATCGCGGCTCGCGAATAATTCGTCCGGGTTGATCAGTAATTTGTGTGGTGGACGCTGCATAGAGATATAGTCAGTTGGATTTTTTGTGTGGTTGCTTGCGTTAGACATTTTACCGGTACATAGAACGAGTGCTAAAGATCAATAATCAGTAAAAAGAGTGAGGATTAGATCACATAAGTGTGAATGTCCGAGTGTCTGGGATCACAATTTTGCTGTTGAATGGAGCGTCATAATGGCTTTTATTTTTAATAATCGATTACGTGGCCTGTTGTTATTCTGTATCGGTCTTATGTTGGCAGGTTGTTCAAACTTACAGCCTAAATTGGAGCAGCCAACAGTTAAAGTGGCCGGGTTGCAATTACTGCCCGCGCAAGGTTTCGGCCAGCCGATTGAAGTCAGCTTGCTAATTGCCAATCCTAATGGCCGCGATTTGCATCTGCGCGGTATGTCTTACACCATCGGTATTGAAAATTTTGATGTGCTCAGTGGTGTGAGTGATCAATTACCCACGCTCATGGCCTATCAGGAGACACCAGTGAAAGTGGTTGTCACCGCGAACGTGTTGCAGCTGGTGAGGTTGATTGAACATTTTGGCCGCAACGGCGTTAAAGAAAACGTACATTATAATTTTTCTGCCAAATTGGATTTCAGTGCATGGCTTCCTGCATTACGTATTAACGAAGCTGGCCAAATTCCTCTTGCTACCAAAAAGCGATAATCCAACCAGCGTGTTCAATACAAAAAATAGTGTTACCTAAAAATCTGTATGTTCAGGATCTTCAATGAGTGACGAAATAACCTTGGCCGATGCCGACGAGCGCATTGCGCTAAAAGATTACACCGAGAAAGCCTATCTCGATTATTCCATGTACGTAATTCTCGACCGTGCGCTTCCGCATATTGGCGACGGTCTAAAACCTGTGCAACGTCGTATCGTGTATGCGATGAGCGAGCTAGGTTTGAAAGCCAGCGCCAAATATAAAAAATCCGCGCGTACCGTGGGCGATGTAATTGGTAAATTCCATCCGCATGGCGATTCCGCTTCCTACGAAGCGATGGTGTTAATGGCGCAGCCTTTTTCATATCGCTACACCTTGGTCGATGGTCAGGGTAACTGGGGTTCACCGGATGATCCAAAATCGTTCGCGGCCATGCGTTACACCGAATCGCGCCTCACCAAATACAGTGAAGTATTGTTGGAAGAATTAGGGCAGGGCACGGTTGATTGGCAGCCTAACTTCGATGGCACTCTGGAAGAGCCAATAGTATTGCCTGCGCGTGTTCCCAATGTGTTGCTGAACGGAACAACCGGTATTGCAGTTGGTATGGCGACGGATATTCCGCCGCACAATTTGCGCGAAGTGGTAAATGCTTGCGTGCATTTGCTCGACAACCCGCAAGCAACAGTGAGCGATTTGTGCCAGCACATTCTTGGCCCTGATATGCCCACCGAAGCAGAAATTATTTCACCGCGCGATGAACTCATCAAAATGTATGAGACAGGGCGCGGCAGCGTGCGCATGCGCGCAGTTTGGCAAAAGGATGAAGAATCGGGCGATATCATTATTACTGCGCTGCCGCATCAGGTGAGCGGTGCAAAAATCCTGGAGCAAATCGCTGCACAAATGCAGGCGAAAAAGCTGCCAATGGTGGCCGACCTGCGCGATGAATCGGACCATGAAAACCCAACCCGTTTGGTCATTGTTCCGCGCTCTAACCGTGTTGATCTCGAACAAGTTATGCAACATTTGTTTGCAACTACAGAGCTTGAGCGCACCTACCGCGTCAACATGAATATGATCGGTATTGATGGTCGCCCGGCAGTTAAAGCGCTCAATAAAATTTTGCATGAGTGGTTAAGCTTCCGCACAGTGACAACGCGCCGCCGCTTGCAATACCGCTTGGAAAAAGTAGAAGAGCGTTTACTGCGCTTGGCGGCATTGATGATTGTATTCCTCAATGTCGATGAAGTGATTCGCATCATTCGCGAAGAGGAAAATCCCAAGCCGGTACTGATGGAGCGTTTCAATTTAATTGAAATGCAAGCGGAATATATTTTGGAAACCAAATTGCGCCAATTGGCACGTTTGGAAGAAATGAAAATCCGCGAGGAGCAAGAAGCACTTATCAAAGAGCGCGACGGCTTGCAAAAAATTCTGGATTCCGCAGTGAAATTAAAAAATCTGGTGCGCAAAGAATTAATCCAGGTTGCCGAGCAATTTGGTGATGATCGTCGCTCACCCATAGTTGCACGCGCAGAAGCACAAGCACTGACAGAAACAGAGTTGCTGAGTGTTGATCCAATCACCGTTGTCATTTCCGATAAAGGTTGGATTCGCGCTGCAAAAGGCCATGACATAGATCCGGAAGGTTTAAGTTACAAAGCCGGTGACAGCTTTAAATTTGCGCTGCGCGGCAAGAGCAATCAGCAAGTGATTCTGATCGACTCTACTGGCCGCAGCTATTCATTGCCTGCGCACAATTTGCCTTCTGCTCGCGGTCAGGGTGAGCCACTAAGCGGTCGCATAAGCCCTCCGAGTGGCGCCACCTTTGAGGGCGCATTAATGGGGGTCGACCAGCAGCGCGTGCTATTGGCATCCGATGCCGGTTACGGATTTATCGCCAAGCTGGAAGATCTCATTAGTAAAAATAAAGCCGGTAAAGCATTGCTCACGCTGCCAGAAGCCGCACAGGTTTTACCTCCGCAATTAATTGATAATCCCGAACAATCATTGCTAGCTGCGGTGAGTAATGATGGTCGCTTGCTGGTCTTCCCCGTTACAGAATTACCTGAACTGGCGCGCGGTAAAGGCAACAAAATCATGAATATTCCGTCTGCCCGCGCTGCAGCGCGCGAGGAATTTGTGGTCTCTGTGAATATTGTTGGCGCAGGCCAAACCCTGACGCTACACTCAGGTAAACGTCACATCACCTTGAAAATGTCAGACCTTGAACATTACAAAGGTGAGCGTGGCCGCCGGGGCAATAAACTTCCACGCGGATTCCAAAAAGTAGATAAAGCAGAAGTTACCGATAAATAAATTAATAGGGCGGATTATTTCCGCCCTATTAATTTCTGGCGGTGCTGTTGAGTGTGCTCAAATAAAACATGCAAAATAATAACGGGAGTATTTATGAGTTCAAAAGACAAGCGCCGCCACGTACGCACCGCATTCGCTTGCCGCATTAAAATCGCACACGATTCCATCGGTGAACTTTTAGTTAAAACCCGCGATATATCCGATGGTGGCGTGTTCGTCGTACTAGAACCCGAACACATCCCTCCCGTTGGAACACACCTCCAAGGTCAAGTCCAAGGCCTAATGGAAGATGCCCCAGTACTAATGATGGAAGTCGTCCGCGTAGAACCCGCCGGTGTCGGATTGCGTTTTGTTCAGAATGAGTGATTCACTGAAATAATGAGCTTGCACTAATACTTCTGAATAGAATTTAGTTAATCTTCCTGTGAAATTTCTTGCGCCGTTAGAAGGGGCGTTCACCATTGTTGCGCAGTTTTAACTCTTTAATATCCTCCGCTGCATTCAGGCAACCTTAGCCACAACAATTGTTTTATCCGTCCTGCTTCTGGCCATTCTTTTCCGTATGCGAGCGACACCATGCTTGCGCAGCTATTGCAAGGAGTTTCAATAATTGACAGAAATATGTCTATTACACCAACCTCAGAGTATTTAAATTTTGCGTATACTTTAAAACTGATCGATTATTTTCTCATTACTTCGTAATGGTATGTAATACTATTCCCGTCGCCTATGATCTATTGTCAGCTTCTTTCGCGTTGAAAAATATTTATATCTCAAGGATTAGAAACCTTTTAATCATTAAAATATCTTAGAAATTTTTGAGCGGACGAGTGTCTATTCAGATGAGTGCTAGAAATGAATTCTTTTGATGATCGCATTAAGCATGTTTCCCTCAAGCTAGGCAGAGCTAAAGAGCATTTTGAACTGTTTAATTTAGAATGCGAACGATTCATGTCCAGCAAGCCTTTTAAGATGGCATGTAAAATAAACAGTGAGCGAAAGCCAGCTTATTTCATAATGGAAGCTGCAGAAATTCCCGATAGCTTGGGATTAATAGCTGGGGATTGTGTTCAAAATCTCGTTACCGCACTTGATCACTTGGCATATCAACTAGTTTGTAAAGATACGAATAACTCTCCCCCTTATCCTAATAAGATTTACTTTCCTATTGCTGATGATCATGACAGCTACAATAAAAAAAAGATTAAATGTCTCCGCGGAGCAAAACTCTCAACCATCGCAGCGATAGATCAAATAAAGCCGTATAAAGAAGGCAATAATCTTCTTTGGTGTTTACAAAAAATAAATAGCATCGAAAAACATAGACTATTGTTTACGATAGCGCTTAATGCAGGATTTGATGTAATGGAGGCGCTTAGACATTCAGATCCTATCTTTGCACGCTTCAAAGGAGCTTCTATTCATATACATGAGAAAACACCAGCAAAGGTTGGCACTGAAGTATATATCGGTCAAGTTGACGAGCCTTGTAGGCCAATGGAATTTAGCTTTTATGTTTCACTGGAGCAGATGGAAGGTGAACGGCAGGTCGAATTAGGTGTACTTTTAAAAGACTTTGGTAACGAGGTTAAGTCTGTTATTGATCAGCTGAGTGTTTTGTTACGATAAAAGAACGTGCTTTGTGATCTTTGCGAGACAATCGCACTGAATCTGACATCAGATGTAAGTTATTGGTGGCGGCCAGATGCAAAAGATATAAGTTTCTCTTGTGGTTTTGCCGATTCAGCGCACATTTTTTCACAGCTGTTTAGTTGCGAAGCTGCTGTAGATTGATCAGTTTTTATTGGCAGTAAATTCAAAATCGTTTCAAAAAAATGGCCGCTACAAGCGGCCATTTTTTTGAGTTTTTTCGTCAATTACACGTTAAACAAAAAGTGCATCACGTCGCCATCTTGTACGATGTATTCCTTGCCTTCTTTGCGCGCTTTGCCTGCGCTTTTTGCGCCTTGTTCGCCGTTGTATTGTACGAAGTCTTCATACGAAATGGTTTCGGCACGGATGAAACCTTTTTCGAAATCGGTGTGGATGACACCGGCGGCTTGGGGTGCGGTGGCTCCGACGGGGATGGTCCAGGCGCGGACTTCTTTTACGCCTGCGGTGAAATAGGTTTGCAGGCCGAGTAGTTGGTAGCCTGCGCGGATTACGCGGTTGAGGCCGGGTTCTTCCATGCCCATTTCAGCGAGGAATTCTTTTTTGTCGTCGCCTTCGAGTTCGGCGATGTCGGCTTCGAGTTTGTTGCAGATGGGTACTACGATCGATTTCTCTTCTGCGGCGATTTTGCGCACAACATCCAGATGCGGATTATTTTCAAAACCATCTTCTGCCACGTTGGCGATGTACATGGTGGGTTTGAGGGTGAGCAAATTAATTTCTTTGAGCAGTGCGATTTCTTCTTTGTCTAGCGGGAAGGAGCGCAGTGGTTTTGCTTGATCCAAATGCGGTTGGATTTTTTCCAGTAGTGCTTTGATGGCAACAGCGTGTTTGTCGCCGCCTTTTGCTGCTTTAGCGTAGCGGTTGATGGCTTTATCTACGGCTTCCAGATCGGCAAGTGCGAGTTCGGTGTTGATGACTTCAATATCGGCTGCAGGGTTTACGCCGTTGGCAACGTGAATGACGTTGTCGTCATCAAAGCAGCGTACAACGTGGGCGATGGCGTCTGTCTCGCGGATGTTGGCGAGGAATTTGTTGCCAAGGCCTTCGCCTTTTGATGCACCGGCGACGATACCGGCGATGTCGATAAACTCCATGGTGGTGGCGATCACACGTTCGGGTTTTACGATTTCAGCGAGTTTATCCTGACGTGGATCGGGTACGGTTACGATACCGGCGTTGGGTTCAATGGTGCAGAAGGGGAAGTTTTCTGCGCTGATACCGGCGTTGGTGAGTGCATTGAACAGTGTTGATTTGCCGACGTTGGGCAGGCCGACGATACCGCAATTGAAACCCATGATGCTATTCCGCTTATGAGATGTGTGAAAAAGGGATGAAAATCGAGAGGGCGCGATTATACATGGCCGAAGCAGATTAGACGAAACTCAGGCCAACTGGCGTGGATTAAAAATCGACAGTGGCGGATACAACCAGCGTGCGCGGGTTGCCTTGGGTTAGATAGCCTGCGCCGGGAAATCCGCCGACAGATGCCCAGTAGTCATTACTGGTGGCATTTTCCAGAGTGGCGCGCAGGGTCAGTGTTTGCGCGGAGAGCCTTGTGGTGTAGCGTGCGCCCAGATCCAACCTTTGCCAGCTGGGCACTTTTTGGGTGTTGGCGAGGTCTGCATATTGGCTGCCGGTGTACATCCACTGGCTGCTGAGGCTCAAGCCGGTGATACCCGGTACGTCCCATTCCAGCCCCAGATTGGACTGGGTTTTGGGGGCACCTATGGTGTTTTTGCCGTATTCGTCGGTATCAAGAAAGCTGATGCCGCCGAGCAGCTTAATACCCGGCGCAGCCTCACCATAAAGCGATAGCTCCAGCCCGCGATGGGTTTGGTCATCAACCAGTGCCAGTGCATTACGGTTGTTATAGCCTGCCAGCGGTTTACGGATTTCAAAGACGGCGATAGTTGCTCCGAGCGATTTCCCCAGATATTTGATCCCCACTTCGGTCTGTTGGGTCTGGTAAGGCTTCAGCGCTTGACCTGCATTAGTCACAGGGCCATCGATGTTAGTGGTGGGTGCTATATCACCTTTGAGTAGTCCTTCCATGTAATTGATGTAGCCGGAATAGTGCGGAGAAAACTTATAGAGCGCTGCAAACGCAGGGGTCAGGCGAGTTTTGTCGTAGCTGGATTGGGGTGCGCCAGTGCTGTAGTCAAAGTTGTCTTCACGGATTGTCTGTTGGCGGGCTCCCAGTGTCAGCCGCAGGCGCTCGTTCAGTAATGACAATTCATCGGCCAGTGCCAGACTTCCGGTTTTGGTGGTTGTGGTGATAAGTGGGTGGCGGAGATCGCCACCGCCAACGACCTGGGTTTCTGGTCGTTCTACGGCTGTTGGATGGTAAAGATTATTGGTGAAGCCGTTGTAGATGAAATAGGCGTTGCGACTGTCATTCTCATAGGTGTTGGCAGAAAGACTCAGTTGGTGGGTTATCTCGCCCGTGCTGAATTCGGTTCTCAAACCCAGTTCGCCGGTGATGACTGAATCTTTGTGGACAACATCGAAGCGGCTGGCCGAGAAATCCCCCATTAGGTTAGTTGTGGTTAGAAAAGCGCTGAAAATGGAATTTTCATGGCCTTCGCGTGCGCCCAAGGCCAGCCAGCCGGTCAACCGTGGAGTGATGTCATATTCAGCGCGCAGGGTGCCAAAGAGATCCTTGGCATCCGAATAGGTCCAAGGCTGCCCAATATTGTGATCGGTGTCGGGTGCTGTTGGGATGGGAAGGCCGCTCGCCACGGTAACACTGGGTGGGTTGGCATCCAATTGCTGATCCTGATAGCCGAAATCGGCTGAGATACGTAGATCGTTGCTGTGAAAGTCTGTGCCCAGTGTTAGCAATTGAAGGGCGCGTGCTTCGCCATCAATATCGGTATCACCCTTTCGCTCCACGCCGTTGACACGAATGCCAAAGCGGCTGTCGTCTGAGCGATGGGATAGATCGGCTGCTGCATAATATTGGCTGGCGGATTGTGCTCCGAGTGTAATCCGCGTGAGGTTTTGTTTTGGCGCGCGTTTGGGAACCGCGCCAATACTTCCTCCGAGCGAACCGCTTACACCGGGTGCGGCACCGTTGATAAAGGCATTGGCGCCGCGCAACACCTCCACCCGTTCAATCAATTCGGCAGCCAGATATTGTCTGGGTAAGATTCCGTATAGACCGTTGTAGGTCATGTCATCAGAAAAAATAGGAAAGCCGCGTACCCGGTAAACCTGCTGGAAATTGCCAAAACCGCGTGCCAATTGCACGCTGGGATCGTATTGCAGCACCTCTCCAATACTGGCGGCTTGATGGTTTTGTGCGAATTCCTGCGTATAGCTGGTCGTGGAGAAGGGAGTGTCCAAAATGGTTGTCGAGCCCAGTATTCCCAGCCTTCCGCCGTCGGCAACTTGCGCGCCAGCGAGTGGGGTGCTCAAACCTTTGGCGGAGGCATCTGCACTGGCGCCCACTTGAATGGTCATCAGGGTGGCCAGATCCAGATCAAATAGCTCAGTGTCCTCTTTGGCAAAAGCCAATATCGGTTGATATGCGAACAGAATAATTGCTGCAGAAGAGAGTGAAAGAGCGCCAACCCGCATAAGTCTGGAACCTATTTATTGTAGGGGACTTATGCAGTGTAGTTCAGGCATGCTTATTTCTTGGGATCGGTGTGCAAGTTTTTCATCGCCGTATTCCAGTCGCCTTTTAGCGCGTCCGGCGTGCATTTGATGGCGCGGGAAATTGCATCATCAATAAGCTCTTGCTCGCTGGATGGAGCGCGTTTAAGGACGAAATTGGCGACCATTGCGGCGCTACCGGGGTGGCCAATGCCTAATCGCAAGCGCGGAAAGTTCTGGTTGTTGCCAAGGGCGGCGATGATATCGCGCAAGCCGTTGTGGCCACCGTGGCCTCCACCTTGTTTGAAGCGGGCGATGCCCGGCGCTAAATCCAGTTCATCGTGAGCGACAAGAATGGCTGAGGGTTCAATCTTGAAAAAATTCGCCATAGCGCCAACTGACTGCCCGCTGCGATTCATGTAAGTGGTGGGAATTAATAATCGCAAATCGCGCCCTTGATAATGCGTGCGTGCGGTGAGGCCAAAATATTTGTTATCGGGAGCTAGTGATACACCCAAAGAGCGGGCAAATGCTTCGACAAAATCAGCACCGGCATTGTGGCGTGTGCGTTCATATTCGCTGCCGGGGTTGCCGAGGCCGACAATCAGTTGTATCTCGTTCTGTGCCATCAAGTGTGTCTCTCATCAAGTTGCAATGCGTGTAAGCTGCGCATTTTACTCATGATCGAAGTGTTGAATCGAACCTATCGATCATCTCTGTCCCCATCACTGGGTGGCTGTTATAAAAGCAACTGCTATAAAAAAAGGGGTGGATCCGAAGATCCACCCCTTTTTTTGATCGATGCAGAAAGAAGATTAAGCTTCTTCGCTCTCTGCGCCGCCTTTTGGCTTAACGATAGTCGCAACAGCCAAGTTGTGGTCAGCACCTTTTTGCAAGTCAGCAGATTCCACACCGCCAGGCAATTTCAGGTCAGAAATGTGGATGATGGCACCCACTTCTGCATTTGCCAAATCAACTTCAATAAACTCTGGCAAGTGTTGTGGCAAGCAGATCACGTCCAATTGGGTCAGGTTGTGAACCACTTTACCGCCTTGGATTTTCACGCCTTTTGATGTCGCTTCGTTGATGAAGTGCAGAGGTACGTGAGTGTGAACCTTGGTAGATTTGTCAACGCGCAAGAAGTCCAAGTGCAGTACAACTGGCTTGGATGGGTGACGTTGAACATCTTTCAGGATCACATCTTGTGCAGCGCCATCAACGTTCAGGCTGATGATGTGAGAGTAGAAAGCTTCGTGTTCCAAGTGCTTCATCAGCTCGTTGGCAGAAACAGAAACGCTAACAGGTGCTACGTTGCCACCGTAAATAACAGCGGGAACTTGAGCAGCCAAACGACGCAGGCGGCGGCTCGCACCTTTCCCCAAGTCGTTACGGGCAGTTGCATCTAATTTAAAGTCTTCAGACATTTTATCGTCCTCAATTTTCCGTGTAGATCCGCGACCAGAATCTACCGGGTTTCAGTAACCGTATTACCTTATGTAGTACGGCGGTTTTACCAGAGTGCCAGCTCCAAGCGAAACGCTTAACGGAACATGGCGCTCAAGGATTCTTCATTGCTCAGGCGACGCACTGCTTCAGCCAACATTTTGGACAACGTCAGGCTGCGAATACGCGCGCAGCCTTTTGCAGCTTCACTCAGCGGAATTGAATCGGTCACTACCAGTTCATCCAGCTCTGAGCCATTGATATTGTCGATCGCATTACCTGACAGTACCGGATGGGTGCAGTAAGCGATAACGCGTTTAGCGCCATGTTGCTTCAATGCTTTTGCTGCGCTGCACAGGGTGCCAGCGGTATCGATAATATCGTCCACCAGCAAGCAGGTGCGACCTTCGATTTCACCGATAATATGCATCACCTCGGCCACATTGGCGCGCGGGCGGCGTTTGTCGATGATCGCTAAATCAATGCCCAATTGTTTGGCGACAGCGCGGGCACGAACTACGCCGCCGATGTCGGGTGAGACCACAATCAGGTCTTCAAATTTTTGCTGTTCAATATCTTCCAGCAGAACGGGTGAACCGTAAACGTTATCTACCGGTACATCGAAAAAGCCTTGAATTTGCTCGGCGTGCAAGTCTACTGTCAATACGCGGTCAACACCGACACCTACCATCATGTCTGCAACGACTTTTGCAGTGATGGGTACGCGCGCTGAGCGCACACGGCGGTCTTGGCGTGCATAACCGAAGTAGGGCACTACGGCAGTAATGCGTCCGGCTGATGCGCGACGCAGTGCATCAACCATCACGATCAGTTCCATCAGGTTGTCGTTGGTGGGAGCGCAGGTGGGTTGCACCACAAATACATCGCGGCCGCGCACGTTGTCGTGCAGCTCTACCGCAATTTCACCGTCAGAAAATTGTGAAACAGAAACGTTGCCAAGCGGCATGCCCAAGTGATCCACAATTTTTTTCGCGAGATCCGGGTTTGCATTGCCGGTAAAGACCATTAAGTCAGTCACGTCAGATACCTTTTGGTGATGGCTGGGGTGATTGCTGGTGGTTAAAAGCCAGAGCCGATAGTTGCCGCCTGCGTGAAGCAGTGTTTTTTACCCTAGGGAATTCCTGCGGGTGATGCATTATCGAGAGTGGTAATGGGTAGTTGTAATGAGTGGTCATTGTTGTGCTGTTCGTAATCGCGTTGTGAATTGATCGTTAATCACGCTTGAAACAATGACTGAAATAGATGGCAGGGGCGGAAGGACTCGAACCTACGAATGGCGGGATCAAAACCCGCTGCCTTACCACTTGGCGACGCCCCTATTGTTTCTCGAATATTCGAAAAAACAGTACTTGATTAGCTTGACGGCAGTAATTTGTAGAGTGGTGATTTATTAATCCCCTGTGCTACAAAAACCTGCAGATTTTCTGGCGCTAGCGCCTGCACTTTTTGTGCTTCTTCTGTCGTATCGAAGCTTGCAAAAACACAAGCGCCGGTACCCGTCATCTTTGCGTTGCGATCAAATTTTTGCAGCCAGATGAGTGCTTTATCAACTTCTGAATAGAGCTTTCTCACCAAGGCTTCGCAGTCATTTTGACCACCCCGCTCAAGGAAGGCCGCCACTTTAATGGCCGAAGTATCTCTTGTCAAATCTTTGTGAGAAAAAATTTCTGCGGTGGATACGTGACAGTCAGGTTGTGCAACCAAAAACCATTTTGGTTGCATTTCGATAGCTTCCAACTGCTCGCCGACTCCCTCGGCCCATGCAGTTTGGGCATTGATAAAAACGGGCACATCGGCACCAAGTGTAAGGCCGATTTCCTGTAATTGGGCTTTACTCAGGTTGCATCCCCATAAGTGGTTCAGGGCGACCAATGCTGTTGCGGCATTACTGCTGCCCCCTCCAATTCCCCCGCCCATGGGTAAACGCTTTTCCAGCCGGATGTCCACCCCTGCAGTCGCAGGTGCGAAGGGCGCTAAGGCGCGCACAGCTTTGATAATCAGGTTTTGTTCAAAGTTAACGCCCGGCAAATCCGGCGTGAGTGTGATGCGTGCTTCATCATTGGTGATAAATGACAGAGTGTCGCCGTAATTAAGTAATTGGAACAGGGTTTGTAAGTTGTGGTACCCATCTGGGCGGCGGCCGGTGATATGAAGGAACAAGTTGAGTTTGGCGGGCGATAGCAGTGTCAGGCTGGTCATGGAGTTATTCCTGTGCGCCCAATTGCCAGTCGCGGATGGCAAGTATCAAGCGCACATCTTTGTATTCAGCGGTGATTTTTCCGGGTAATGGAAGTGTCAGACCATTGTATTGGTGATCGCGATAATTGCTGTACGTGATGATCCAGCCACCCTGATGGAGTTGGTCAAGCAGGCCATTGGTATTTTGTTGTAGATGGGTGATACGCAGCTTGGGGGCGGGCACGCCGCGCACCCAATAGGCGAGTTGTGTGACAGGAAGCGTCCAGCCAACGGATTTTTTGATCAGTGCCTCTGCGGTTTTGGCTTGTTGCACTGGCTCGCCTGTTTGTTCAAGGCGGACATTGCCCGGCTCACCGGTGATAATCATGCGCTTTTGTCCCAGCGGGCCACTCAGGTTGATTTGGTAGTGAGCGGTTTGCTGTGCCCATTTCAGGCTTGCGCTGCCGCTGTCGTCGCTGGTGCGGATACCGAGTTTGCCGGTGAGCTGCCAATCATTAACCTGTTGTAATTGACGTTGATGTTCAAGTACATCCTGGGGCGGAGTTAACGAGCCACGGTGAACGCAGCCAGTTATCACAAGTAGGGCAATCAGCAATACACAGCGCAACATCATGGTGTGACCTTATAGTTTGACCTTGAGGCGATTGAGTGTTTCTAAAAGAGTGGGGTCGGTAGGGGAGAGTTGGCTTCCCTCGCGCCAAATACGCTGTGCTTCTTCTTTATCGCCCAGTATCCAGAGGGTCTCGCCCAAATGGGCGGCAATTTCGGGATTGGGGGCTGTTGTATAAGCGCTGCGCAGATAGCTTAGTGCTTCGGTGTAGTTGCCGGTGCGGTAGTGTAGCCATCCCATAGAGTCGAGGATCGCTGCATCATCAGGGCGAATCTGCAATGCTTTTTCCAACAGCAAGCGCGCTTCGCTAAAGCGTTGGGTGCGGTCGGCCAGTATGTAGCCGAGCGAATTTAGTGCTTCGACGTTTTCGGGTTGCAACTTGAGGATGCTGCGCAGGTCGCGCTCGGCAGCGGCTAGTTGCTGGCGTTGGTTGTTCAGCATTGCCCGGGCAAACAACAGGCGGGTGCTGCTGGTAAATGTGGCTAGCCCTTCGCTCAGTACTGAATCTGCTTCTGCCAGATGTTTGTGGCGGATCAGCGCTTGCCCGTGCAGCACATAGAGTGCCTCGCTCTGGTCAGGAAAGCGTAGGCGCACCCGGTTCATATGTTGTTGGGCGCTGAGGAAATCTTCCTGGCGGATAAAAATATTCAGCAGGCTGATGGTCGCTGAAAGGAAGTCATTGCCGTTTTCTACTTGCAGGTAATGAATGATGGCTTCCGGATAATCCCGGCGCGCCTCCGCCATGCGCCCGAGATAATAGTGAGCGGTAGAGATATGCATATCGCGGTCGAGCAGCTGCTCAAAGGTGCCGCGAGCGGTTTCCAGATCTTTGCGTTCGAGCGCGATGATCCCCAGGGCCAGCAGCATATCGCCATTGTTGGAGAGCTGTTTGGTGAGGATGGTGAACTGCGCTTGCGCCTCTTCAATGTTGTGATGGGCAAGGATGCGCGCGTACTGCTGGCGCAAACTGGTGTTGTCCGGGTAAAACTCCAGAAGTGCAGCCATTTTGGTCAGGGCTTCCTGATCGCGTTTAAGCTGATGCAGTAAATTGGCTTCTAAAATGGCGGCCGGAATACTGCGTGGATGCACTTTGAGCGCCTGATGGGTGATATCCATCGCCTCCTGATACTTGCCCTGTTGCTGCAGCAAAATACCCGTGCCGACCAGTAACTGCTCATCTTCAGGATGAGTTTGCAGCAGGTTGACGAAGTCTTTAAGCAAGGCCGCGCGCGCATCTTCCCCGAGGCTTGCCGCATTGGCGGCGATGTTCTGAAACAGTGGCTCGCCGCCTTCATCCAACAAGCGGCGGGAGAAGTCGAATGCATCGCGCAATTGACCGGTTTGCATGTAGGCCATGGAGGCGTTTGCCAGCGCTTCTTCATTGTGAGGCGCAGCATCTACCCAGATCTTGACCATTTCCAGCGCGGTAGCATGGTTATTCATGTAGCGGGCAATCAGGGTGGCGCGTTCGGCAATCTGTGGATCGCGGGTTTCGCGCGCTTGTTGGGCGTAATTGCTCAGCGCCAGATCATACTGCGCGCGGCTGCCGGCAATTTCAGCTGTGAGCAGCGAATACAGGGTTTCTGTGGGGAATGGGCGCGCAGGTGTTTGAATCCGTATTTCGGGTTGCGGTGCCTGCTCTGGTTCCGGAGCCGCCACTGTCCGTGTGGACTGCAAGCTGCAACCGCTCAATACCCAATACAGGGTCATGCTCGACAAAATGATAGGGCGGTGTTTGATCATGCGTGACCGGTTGTAGATGGATGCTCTGGTTGATTGCTGCACAGGGCGAGCGTAGCAGACTGCGCGGCCGGACATCATAAACGCGCGGGCGATAAACGTGAAGGTAAGGTAGTGCAAAGATCCGGCGATGCCGCCTGTTTGATAGCAGTGGCTGATTTACAGCCCCTTGAGTTTTGCCAGTGCGGGCTGGGTATTCACCAGATTGCGTGTTTCCAGGTAAGTTTGCTGGATCAGGTAGGCATCGCCACTGGCGCGGTGGCGTTTGATATCGAGCCGCTTTTCCAGCCGCTTTTTGGTTTGGTCCCAGAGCAGCAGTTGGGCTTCGCTGGCGATCATCTCAATCGGGCTCAGATGAAAGCTGGGCTGGATGCGGCCTGCAAAAAACAGGCGGTTTAACCAAGGGCTGTCGTGTGTCCAGGCATCGCTATAGGCAGTGATGTTGCCAAGAAACTGGTTGAGTTCGATGCAGATGTCACGAGGCTTGCGCCCGCGGCTTTCCAGTAACCGGCGCGATATGCCATGAATGGATTGGGCGCTTTCGCTCCAGTGATCCCACTCGGGCGCGGGCTCGATCAATGCGCAATAGCGATCCCCGTTGGTTTTGACTACGCCTATCTCGATGGGATAACTGCGCGAGCCAAAGCCTGAGGCTTCAATATCGATGATCGTTGGGTTGGGTAATCTGCGCATGGAAAATCCTTGAATTGCGTCTGCGGTTGAGTATAGATGCTGACGGATCAGGCGAATAAGTAAGAGTCAATAACATCCCTTTATGACAGGATTGCACGTTAGCCTCTTGTCACGCCCCCGTTGTGACCGGACAATACCGCCCTTCAAAACTATACCGGCCTGAAATTACTCGCCCCCATGACCCTGTTAGCCTTCGGCATCAACCATACTACCGCTCCACTTGCCCTGCGCGAGCGGGTTGCCTTTGCGCCCGAGCTGCTGCAAAAAGCGCTGCAGGAGGCGTGCGCACGGGCAGGCTTGAATGAAGTAGCCATACTCTCAACCTGTAACCGCACCGAAATCTATGCTGCGAGCGAAGGCGAAGCTGAGGCGATCCAGCAGTGGCTGGTCGATCACACGGCGATTGAGGCTGCCGATCTGGCCAATAGCTATTACTGCTATCAAGATCAGGATGCTGTGCGCCATATGATGAAGGTCGCCGGAGGGCTGGATTCACTTGTATTGGGTGAACCGCAAATTTTAGGCCAAATGAAATCGGCCTTTGCCCAAGCCAAAGAAGCGGGCACCCTGGGAGCAGAACTGCACGTTGTTTTCCAGCAAGTATTCAATATTGCCAAGCGCGTGCGCACAGAAACGGCGATTGGCGAGAACCCGGTTTCCGTTGCCTATGCGGCCGTGAGTCTGGCCCAGCAAATTTTCTCTGACCTCAAACAAGATACCGCGCTCCTGATTGGTGCAGGTGAGACGATCGAATTAGTCGCGCGCCATCTGGCAGAGCAGGGCATCAAGAAAATGATTGTCGCCAACCGCACACTGGACCGCGCCCAGCGTCTGGCGCGTGAGTTCAATGGTGAGGCGATTTTGCTGGCCGATATTCCCGAGCAATTGCACCGCGTAGACATCGTCATCTCATCTACCGCCAGTCAATTACCGTTGTTGGGTAAAGGCGCAGTGGAATCAGCGCTGAAAAGGCGTAAGCACAAGCCCATGTTTATGCTCGATATTGCGGTACCGCGCGATATCGAAGAGCAAGTGGGCGAACTCGATGATGTGTATCTCTACACCGTCGATGATTTGCACGCAGTTATTGATGAAAATAAAAAATCCCGTGTAGCCGCTGCAGATCAGGCAGAAGAAATTATCAATGAAGGCGTGGAATTGTTTTTGCGTCAGCAGCGCGCATTGGATGCGGTTGAAACGGTAAAAGCCTATCGCCAAAAAGCAGAGCAATTGCGCGACCAGGAATTGCAAAAAGCCTTGCGCAGTTTGCAAACCGGCGGTAATCCCGAGCAAGTGTTGCAACAATTTGCGCGCAACCTGACCAATAAACTCATTCATTCACCGACCACCGTTCTAAAAGAAGCGAGCGCGAGTTCACGCCATCATGTCATTCAGGTCGCACAAGAACTGTTTGCACTGTCGCTGCAAGAATCTGTTAACCCGGCTGCTAGCGATAGCAGCGATGCAAGTGAGCCACAATGAAAGCATCTATTTTAGAAAAACTGGATCGCCTTAAAGAGCGCTACGAAGAAGTCAGCGCGCTCTTGTCAGAAGCCGATGTCATCAACAACCAAAATAAATTCCGCGATCTGTCAAAAGAATATGCGGAGTTAGAGCCTGTGGTTCAGGGTTACCAGCGCTATCTGCAATTGTTGGCAGACATTGAAGAGGCAAAAAATCTTCTCGTGTCTGGCGATGACGACATGAAGGAAATGGCAGAAGAAGAATTAAAAGAGTGCGAAGTGCGCCTTGAACCAATGCAATTGGAATTGCAAAAACTCTTGCTGCCAAAAGATCCAAACGACGAGAAAAACTGTTACCTCGAAATTCGCGCCGGTACCGGTGGCGATGAGGCGGCAATTTTCTCCGGCGATTTATTCCGCATGTATTCCCGTTTTGCAGAAACACAAGGTTGGCGCGTGGAAGTGCTAAGCCAAAACGAAGGTGAGCACGGCGGATTTAAAGAAATCATCACGCTGGTGAGCGGTCAGGGTGTGTATTCAAAATTAAAATTTGAATCGGGTGCGCATCGTGTCCAGCGCGTGCCGGAAACCGAATCCCAGGGGCGTATCCATACCTCGGCCTGTACCGTTGCGGTGATGCCGGAAGCGGACGAGATGGAAGAAATTAATATCAACAAAGCGGATCTGCGCATCGATACGTTCCGTGCATCCGGTGCCGGTGGTCAGCACGTTAACAAAACCGATTCTGCAATTCGTATTGTGCATATTCCGACGGGGTTGGTCATTGAATGTCAGGACGAGCGCTCGCAACACAAAAACCGCGCGCGCGCGATGAGCTTGCTTGCCACCAAATTAAAACAGCAGCAAGAAGATGCCGCGCATAAATCCCTCTCGGATGAGCGCCGGAATCTGGTTGGTTCCGGTGATCGTTCCGAGCGCATCCGCACCTACAATTATCCGCAGGGGCGTGTGACAGATCATCGCATCAACTTAACGCTGTATTCGTTGGATGCGATTATGCAAGGTGATTTAAATCCAATTGTTGAGCCGCTTGCGCACGAGTATCAAGCTGATCAATTGGCGGCGATCGCGGATTAATTTTTAAATCTTTGTACCAATGTAGGTTGGGCAGCAATGCCCAACATAAAACCATCTTATGAATTTCTTTGGGCATTGCTGCCCAATCTACGTGGCTCCCTTATGAGCAACATCACCGTTGCGCAATGTTTACAACGTGCAAGCGAGCTGGAATCCGTAAGCGATTCCGCTCGCCTCGATATTGAATTACTGCTCTGCAATATTCTGCAAAAAAATCGCACCTGGCTTTTTACCTGGCCAGATAAAACACTCACATTTGAGCAGCAAAAAATATTTGACGATTTTTTTCAGCGCCGAAAAAACGGTGAGCCGATTGCACATATTATTGGCCAGCGTGAATTCTGGTCACTGCCGTTGTCAGTGAATAATTCCACCTTGATTCCCCGCCCGGATACCGAGTTATTGGTAGAGACTGTACTGGAATTATTTGCCAATGATGCACCGTTACAGCAGCGGCGTTGTTTGGATTTGGGTACGGGCACAGGAGCAATTGTATTGGCGCTGGCCAGCGAAAAACCGCATTGGCAATTGCTGGGGGTGGATTACTCGGCAGATGCTGTTGCATTGGCAGAAAAAAATCGTCGTGCTTTAGAATTTGATTATGTAAGCATCCTGCAAAGCGATTGGTTTTCTGCTGTTCCTGCGCAAGCATTTGATGTGATTGTCAGTAATCCTCCGTATATAGATCCACAGGACCATCACCTCGAACAAGGCGATGTACGTTTTGAACCGCGCTCGGCGCTGGTCGCAGGTAATCATGGTCTAGCCGATATTGAATTAATCATTCGTGATAGCTGGAATTATGTGGCGGAAGGCGGTTGGTTGTTGTTAGAGCACGGCTACGATCAAGGTGAATCCGTGCGGGCATTATTGCGCGCGCGCGGATTTATTGCCGTAGAAACCCGATGCGACTTTGGTGGCAATGAACGCGTATCGCTTGGCAAAAAGAAGGAGCAATCGTGAACGACGAACAATTATTGCGTTACTCGCGCCAGATTATGTTGCCTGATGTCGATATCGACGGGCAGGAAAAATTACTGGCGGCGCGCGTGTTGATTATCGGGCTGGGCGGATTGGGTTCACCGGTGTCCATGTACCTTGCTGCTGCGGGTGTAGGGCATTTGGTGCTGGCTGATTTTGATTCGGTAGATTTAACCAATTTGCAGCGCCAGATTGCGCATACTGGTGCGCGCATTGGCATGAACAAATCGGCCTCGGCGGCGCAGGCGTTGCGCGAGTTAAACCCCGAAGTGCGCATCGAATGTATTGAGCAGGTATTGGATGCAGACAATCTTGCCGGGCAAGTTAAACGTGCTGATGTTGTGGTGGATTGCACCGATAATTTTGCCACGCGCTTTGCAATCAATGCCGCCTGTGTGGCAGCTGGCGTTCCGTTGGTATCGGGTGCAGCGATCCGCTTGGAGGGGCAAGTTGCGGTGTTTGATCCGCGCCAACAAAACAGCCCTTGTTATCGCTGCTTGTATGAAGACGATACCGATGACCTGACCTGTGCCGCCAATGGTGTGTTGGCACCACTGGTGGGTGTTATTGGCTCAATGCAGGCGCTGGAAACCATCAAGCTGATCTGTGGTTTTGGAACATCCCTTGCTGGGCGTTTGTTGTTGTTGGATGCACGCCATAGCCAATGGCGTGAGATGAAGCTGCCCAAAGATCCCGAGTGCCCGGTGTGCAGCCAGCGTAAGCCTGTGTAAAAAACTTGTTTTTTGCAATGGCATCTTTATATTGGCGCCATCGGTTTCTGACTCTATTTATTTCCATTTACTCAAAGGTGTTTTGATGAGCGAAGTTCCTTCCGGCTATAAAACTGGATTTCTACCGGCATTAATATTCAGCTCGCGCTGGCTACAGTTGCCTTTATATTTGGGTTTGATTATCGCGCAGTGTGCCTATGTGTTTTTGTTCTTGAAGGAACTGACGCATCTGGTGACCGATGTCGCCTCGATGAATGAACAACAAATTATGCTGATCGTGTTGGGCTTGATCGATGTGGTGATGATTTCCAATCTGTTGGTGATGGTGATTGTTGGTGGTTACGAGACCTTCGTATCGCGCCTGCGTCTTGATGGTCATCCCGATCAACCTGAATGGTTGAGCCACGTAAATGCAACGGTATTGAAGGTAAAGTTGGCGATGGCAATTATCGGTATCTCTTCTATCCATTTGTTAAAAACATTTATCGAAGCGGGTTATATCGGCATTCCTTGTGAGGAGCTGGTGAAGTTAAAACAATACGCCAACAACCCAAGTGCCTGTGCAAAAATTACTGAAGCAGGTGTGATGTGGCAAACCATTATCCATATGGCATTTATCGCATCGGCAATTGGTATTGCTTACACCGATTGGTTAATGCAGAAAGTCAGTAATGGAACAAAAGCGGGCCATCATTGATATTGCAAAAGCGATTGATGAAACTCACACATACAATCGCCAACAAAACGTGATCAACAAAAAGAGCGGCTTGGCCGCTCTTTTTGTAACTGATTTATTGCCAGGGCGGCAATTTTATTAGCCTGTCTATTTTCTTCGGTTTAACCATTCTGTTCATTACAGCATTACTGGTTCTGGTTTATCACCAGACTGCGCCTTTTGTATGCAGCATTTACTCCGGCGATGGCTATTTCGCCCAGCCATCAGTTATCTATAAAGTCGTGGTAAACCGCCGGCAAACATCATCTTTTTAATCTAAATGCTATTGATAGCGATTATCATTATGATATTCTGACGCTCAAATTACCCCGAGAGCCAGAATTATGTTGTCCTATCGCGTTAAAGCCGGTTTCAAAACCCTGCCACTCGTTGCTGCAATACACGCAGCTTGTATTTCTACTGCTGTCTACGCTCAGGACAGTATTGAAACCGTACTGGTTACCGGCCAGTACACGGTGGCCGACAAGGTGGATACGGCCACCGGTTTGGGCTTGACCTTGTTTGAAACACCCCAGTCGGTCAGCATCATGACTGAGCAGCGCATCATCGATCAGAATTTGAATTCCGTTGCTGATGTGGTTACCCAGACGGTGGGCGTGTCATCCAACAATCTGGACACCACGCGCAACACTTTCAACGCGCGCGGTTTTGAAATTGATAAGTACCAGATCGATGGCGTGCCCCAAGCCTGGAGCCTGGCTGGTGATTCGGGCGAAACCATTGCCGATGTTTCTATTTACGAACGCATTGAAGTGGTGCGCGGCGCGACGGGTTTATTGACTGGTGCGGGCGATCCTTCTGCGTCCATTAATCTGGTGCGTAAGCATGCAACCGCAACGGAATTGACCGGCTATGTGAACGCCGGTGTTGGCCGTTGGGATACCCGATTTATCTCTGGCGATCTATCAACACCGCTGACGGCAAATGGTGCAGTGCGTGCGCGCATCGTGGTCAAAAAGGAAGTTAGCGATACCTATATGACAATCCCTGAAGATGACCGCGGCATTATTTATGGTGTGATTGATGCGAACCTGGGGGCAAGTACTTCACTGAGTGTTGGCAGCAGCTATCAGGAAACTAATCCAAAAGGTTCTACCTGGGGGGCATTGCCTGCATGGTTTAGCGATGGCACGCCAACGGATTGGGATCAGTCGGTCACCACCTCTGCTGATTGGACTTATTGGGATACTACCAACGAAAATAGTTTTGTCACTTTGGCCCACCAATTTGCCAATGGTTGGGAGGCAAAGGTCAGTTATAACCACACCAAAAATACCGCAGACACCAAGTTGTTGTATTTATCGGGAACCGTGGATAAAACAACCGGTGAATTTTCCAATGCACCTTTTCCTTACATGAGCGCTGGCTACAACAAGCAGGACAGTGTTGATGTGCAATTGAAAGGCACTTACAACCTGTTTAATCGCGATCACGAATTTGTCGTGGGTGCGCTCGATAGCAGCTACGAAACAGAAACTGCCAACTTTACTGCGCTGTCGTTCCAGCCGACGACGGGCAATTTCTTTGAGTGGGATGGCCGTTATCCCGAGCCGACGTTCAGTGCGGATGGTTTTGTTGCATCCCAGTCCACAACCGATCAAGACGGCTACTACGCAGCGACTCGCTTATCGATAAACGACGATCTTAAATTCATCGCCGGTGGCCGTGTTTCATCCTGGCAGCAGAACGGTTTTGATTGGAGCGGCACCAAAAGTTATGGCAATGACGACGTGGTAGTTCCCTATGCGGGCCTCACCTATACCATCACTGAAAGCCACAATGTTTACACCAGCTTCACTGAGATTTTCAAACCGCAAAATGCACGCGATGCCGATTTGAATTTTCTTGATCCGGTAGAAGGCACCAACATTGAGGCTGGTTTGAAAAGTAGTTTCTTTGATGGAGCACTGCAAACCGCAGTCGCGGTTTTCCAGATCCAACAAGACAATGTCGCCCAGGTCGCAGGGTTTTTACCGCCAGTTGGCAGTGCGCCGCCTGAATTTTTTTACCGCGGTGCTAAAGGGGTTGAAAGCAAAGGCTTTGAACTTGAAGCGGTGGGTTATCTGACACCAAATTGGAATCTCTCGGCAGGCTATGCGCAATTCAAAGCGGAAGATGCCGTAGGCACCGAAGTGAATACCGATAGCCCGCGCAAAAAGCTAAATGTATTTACCACTTATGAATTTACCAATGCCTTGGACGGTTTAACGATAGGTGGTGGGGTGAGTTGGGAGAGTGAACGTCGCGGCAGCGGTGGTGAAGGTTTGCCCGCATTGGTACAAGATGCTTACACACTGGCAAGTGTGATGGTTCGCTACAACCTGACTGACGATTTTGCCGTGCAATTTAACGTGGATAACCTGACTGATGAGCATTACTACGGGCAGGTGGGTTTTTACTCCGAGTACACCAATGCGGCACCAAGAAACTATACGTTAAGCGCAACTTACTCGTTCTAACAAGTGTGAAATTCCAAAAAGCCGGTGTAGTTAATGCTGCACCGGCTTTTTGTTTTTTTAACAATACACTTTGCTATGCCGTTGTGCATCGGCAATCTTATTGTGATGAAGCTGGTGTATTTGTTGCAAAGTAATAATGAACATACAAAATGCACTATTATTGTGGGGTCGATGTTTTAGTTGTTAGTGTTGATATATTCATGAACGAGGTTGGTTTTAGCTGGTTTTTGCAGTGAATTCATACATGTAGGAGCAAAATATGAATGTTGAAGTGGGCGGTGTTTTAGGTTTCATTTTGCTGGTTTGTATCGTGTACGCGATTGTAAAAACCGTGCAAAGCGGTGCAAGTACAGGAACGAAAGTAATTTGGATTGTAGTGCTTTTGTTACTGCCAGTACTTGGTTTTATTCTGTGGTTTTTATTTGGACCCAAATAAAATGGGCTCTTCTGTGAGCCAAATGGCCGATTAATATCGGCCATCGCCAAGTCTTGTGGTTAATTAAAAAAACTTTCCATCAACTCAGCGTGTTGCTCTGGTTTCAGGCGCGGACCGAATTGTGATACGACTTTTGCGGCTGCTTTGTTAGCGAAGGCAGCGGCTGTTTTAAAATCTTTGCCGTGATTGATTGCGTGCAGGAATGCGCCTGCAAACATATCACCGGCGCCGTTGGTATCGATGGCTTTTACCGGTGTGGCTGCGACGTTAATTAATTCGCTGCCATCAAACACCAGTGCGCCTTCGCCGCCGCAGGTGATCGCAAATTGTTTGCAGTATTTTTTTAGCGCTTCAATGGCATCTTCAATTGAATGGGCTTGGGTGAAGCCAATCGCTTCGTCGCGGTTGCAGAAAATTAAATCCACACCTTCGCCAATCATGTCGATCAAACCATCGCGGAAAAATTGCACCATCGCCGGGTCAGACAAACTGAGTGCGGTTTTGGTGTTATTCGCTTGTGCTTGTTTGCGCAACTCAATGGCGGCTGCACGGCCGGTGGGTGATGTGACCAGATAGCCTTCGATGTACACATAATGTGAATCGGCGATTGCCTGCGTATCTAATTCATTCACCGACAGCGTCTCGCTGATCCCTAAGAAAGTATTCATGGTGCGTTCGGCATCGGGTGTAATCATCACCAAACATTTGCCGGTAATGCCTGCGGGTGGGGTGATATGTGCTGGCGTTGCAACGCCAGCGGCTTTGAGGTCATTCAAATAAAACGCACCGTTTTCATCGTTGGCAACTTTGCAGGAATAAAAATTATTACTGCCAAAATAACTGGCGGCGACGATGCTATTGGTTGCAGATCCACCGCTGGCGCGATGTGATGCAACTAAATGGTTTTGTAAATAATCGATGAGCGCGCTTTGGCGCTCTTCATCCACCAGTGTCATCACGCCTTTGGCCACTGCCATGGTGGTGAGGTCGTTATCGGTGAGGGTGATTTCAGTATCGACCAGTGCCGCGCCTATGCCGTAGATATGGTATTGCTTGCTCATGGAGGTGCCCTGTAGGGTGAATGGTCCGGAATGGAAAATGTGCGGCATTATGCAAAATTCGCTGCAACCTATAAAGCGACCATCACCAGGCATGGGAAATTGCCGGTTTTTACCCTCGCATTCAAACAGTGCGACGGTTAAACTGGCGCCCAAATTTTTGCGCTTATTGCGCAGCCTTCCTGTTACACAATCCACTCAAAAAAGATTTGCCCATGACCAAGCGCCGTTCAACTGCTCGCCGTACAAAATCTGCATCTGTTTCTCGCCGTGGTTGGGCGCTGGCTCGGCTGTGGATTTTTTATGGATTGTTATTGGCAGTAGCTTTGCTGGGAATTTGGACGCTTTATCTGGATTCGGTTGTGCGCGAAAAATTTGAAGGAAAAAAATGGTCGCTGCCTGCACGGGTGTATGCGCGTCCGCTGGAGTTATACCAAGGGCAATCATTAACCCCGGCGCTGTTCGAACAAGAGTTGCGCGCGCTTGGTTATCGTTTTGAAAATAATGCAGATGCGCCCGGCAAGATCCTGAAAAAAGTCAGTGCTTCATCCCATGAAGTGACCTATCACATCCATAGCCGCGGGTTTGCGTTTTGGGATAAAACCGAGCCTGCACGCAAATTTATGCTGCGTGTCGGCAATAACGAGGTGCAGGGGCTGATCGATTTAGCGGGCGCTGATTTACCCATAGTGCGTTTGGAGCCGGAAGAAATTGGTGGTTTTTATCCGGCCGATAAAGAGGATCGCTTGCTGGTGCGCCTTGCGGATTTGCCACCGCTGCTGGGTGAAACCTTGCTGGCGGTTGAAGATAAACATTTTCTGGATCATCACGGCGTATCGCCACTGGCGATCATCCGTGCTGCTTGGGTTAATGCAACCAGCGGTGAAGTAGTGCAGGGCGGTAGTACCATCACCCAGCAATTAGTGAAGAATTTTTATCTGACGAATGAGCAAAGTATTTTGCGCCGCAAAATTCCGGAAGCGATTATGTCGGTACTGCTGGAAGTGCATTACAGCAAATCGGAAATTCTGGAAACTTACATCAACGAAGTCTTTTTAGGCCAAAGTGGTTCGCGTTCAATCAATGGGTTTGCACTGGGCGCGCAGCATTATTTCCGTCAGCCGTTAAGTGAATTGGATGTGCATGAATTGGCGCTCTTGGTGGGCGTAGTAAAAGGGGCATCTTATTACAACCCCTGGCGCAATCCGGAGCGCGCCAAAGAGCGCCGCAACGTTGTGCTGGCCGTTATGCACAAGGAGGGCTTGATTGATGCACAGCAACTCAAGCGCGCGCAAGCAGCCCCCTTGGGGATTGTGGCTGAGGGTGAATCGCGCACCACGACTTATCCTGCTTTTATGGAATTGGTGAAGCGCCAGTTAAATCAGGATTACAAAGAAAGCGATCTGCGCAGCGAAGGTTTGCGCATATTCACTACCTTGTCGCCAATGGTACAACGGCAAGCGGAAAAATCCATGAAGCTGCGTGTCGAGCAACTTGAAAAACAGTTCAAGACCAAAAACGTGCAGGGCAGTATGGTGGTGACGTCTGTGGGTGGAGGGGAAATCCTCGCGCTGATTGGCGACCGCAATCCGCGCTTCTCCGGTTTTAACCGCGCGCTGGATGCCAAGCGCCCGGTCGGCTCGCTTCTGAAGCCGTTTGTGTATTTGGCCGCGCTGGAAATTCCGCAGCAATATAATTTGGGCACGATTATTAGCGATGCACCGGTGAGTTATAAATCCGGCGGCAAGTGGTGGGCACCGCAAAATGCCGATAAAAAAGATCATGGCGATATCCCGCTCTACAAAGGTTTGGCTTACTCCTACAACCAATCCACTGCGCGTTTGGGCATGACGGTCGGGCTGGATCGCGTTGCCAAGGTGGTGAAGCGCGCGGGTTATGAGGGCAAAGTCCCCGAGTTACCGGCAATGCTGTTGGGGGCAGTGGATATGTCGCCAATGGAAATTGCTGGCATGTATCACACACTCGCAGCAGAAGGCGTTTATACACCGCTGCACGCGATCCGCGAGGTATTGGCAGCAGACGGTAAACCGCTCAAGCGCTATCCCCTTGAGCTGGAACAGCGCTTTGATGCTGAATCGACCTTCCAATTGCAATACGCCATGCAGCGTACCTTGCGTGAAGGCACCGGGCGCAGCGCCTATAACCAGATTTCCTCATCCATCGATTTGGCCGGTAAAACCGGTACCACCAATGATCAGCGCGATAGTTGGTTTGCCGGTTTCAGTGGCGAGCATCTGGCCATTGTCTGGCTCGGGCGCGATGACAACAGTGCAACACCACTCAGCGGTGCCGGAGGTGCCTTGCAGGTCTGGGCAGATTTTATGAAGAACCTGCCTACCCGCAGCTTGCCGCAAGAACCCCCGCCCGGTGTCAGCTTTGACTGGCTGGATGAAAAGACCGGCAAGCTCAGTGCAGAAACCTGTGAAGGCGCGGTCTGGTTGCCACTGCGCGACGATTTCCGCCCGCTGCAATCCGTAGAGTGCGAGCTGCAGAATAAAAATCCGATCAAGAGCCTCTGGCACAAACTAGTGAACTGATGCGTTGCAAAAGCAGGGAGTCGTCATCCCCGCGTGCGGGGATCCAATGGCTTTAACATCAAAGGCTGGACTCCCGCTCGCGGGAGTGACGATGTGCTCAACCGGGTATAACGATTACAGTCTTTAGCTATTTCTCACTTCTTCTGCTTGTCGCAAAAATAAACCTCTCCGGTGAATCTGAAGCTCACTAGACTGTGTCTTAGTCTATGAGTTGGGGCATTATTGATTGAAAACTTCCAATCCTGCCCGGATTACCCTGAGAGGCTTAACCCATGATTTTACGTTCACCCTCTGCGCATCTGCTGGGCTTCGTGCTCGGTTGTGTCGTTCTGATCCCTGCGAGTGCCGCTGAACTGGAAGGTACTCCGGTTCCGGTTGACTCCAATTCTTCTGTTCCTGTCAGCGCCCAAACATCGGCCGCGCCTGATCCATCTACCCCTGCAATAGCGCCGCTTCCGGAAGAACCCCAGCAGCAGGAGCAACAAGATCTTGAGCGTTCGCAAGAAGCTCACGCCATAGAGCAGCAAGCCCATGCGGTAGCGCAGGAGGCGATTGCGCGTGATCACGAACGCAGAATGCGCGAACACCACAACTGGCAGCGCGATCTGGATAAAGGCCTGCAAGAAGCATTTGGCAAACCCAATTTTGATGAAGGGGATATTGGCTTGGCACTGTTAATTCCATTATTTGCAATTGTGTTTATTTTTGGCGGGCCGATTTTCTTATTGGCGTTCCTGCTCGTACTGCGCTATCGCAGCAGGGCGCGTCGCCAGCAGGAAATCAATAACAATATCGACAAGCTGCTCGCGGCCGGGCGCGATATTCCAGTGGAGCTTTTGCGTGGCGACGAGCCTAAAAGCGCAAGCGAAGCGGGCGATCTCTCCCGGGGTATCCGCAACCTGTTCCTCGGTATTGGCTTGTTGATCTTCCTGACTGCATTGGTAGGGTTTGATATCGGATCGATCGGTTTTATCTGGATCGCCTTCGGGTGTTCGCAGACCCTGGTCTGGTACCTGAACAAACCCAAAGCGGGTTCTGTTGAACAGCAGGGGCAGCAGGACTAATCCGCATGTCCCTTTCCGATCAGGAATTGATTGCGCGGGTCGTTAGCCGCAAGGACCAGCACGCCTTCGCGCAGCTGGTTTTGCGCTACCAATCGCCATTGCGTACATGGGCAAGACGCCTGTGCAATGGCGATACCCACCTCGCGGACGATCTGGCGCAAGAGACCTTCATGAAGGCCTACGCTGCGCTGGGTGCATTCCGTGCAGAAGCCAAGTTCTCCACCTGGTTGTACCGTATCGCCTTCAATATTGCGGCCAACCGCTGGCGCGCGAAAAAGATCGAATGGTGTGAACTTGACGAGAATGAAGAGATCGAAGCGGAACAGTGCAGCGTAAAGCAATACCATGCACAAAAAGATGTGGAGGCCGCCATGCAAACCTTAAGTGCCGGGCAGCAATTGGCAATCCGTCTATGCTTTGAAGATGGCTTTTCCCATGAAGAAGCAGCGACTATTATGGGTATTCCTTTGGGCACAGTGAAAACCCACATCAACCGCGGCAAGCAAAAATTGCAAACCCTGCTGGCCTCCTGGCAAGACGGGTTACCCCAATGAGGGCGTGGTCAATGACAAAGATGTCAATCACAGAGTCAATCACAACGTGGTTAAATGAGGTTGCGATATGAGCACCAGTCATTTTAGTGACAATAATGTTGGTGACCATAAATTGGATGATGGTCATTTTGATGCGTTCCTGCGCAAGCAGCTGCAAGCGTCCAATACCTACATAGATGATGACGGGTTTACCGCGCAGTTAATGGCGAGTCTGCCTGTATCCCGGCGTTTGAACCGCTGGTTGGAATTATTGATTATTGCCGTACCGGTAACATTGATTGCACTGTTGGTAGCGAGTCAATTTTCGGTGCGTGAAATTGTCCAGCCAGTCTATGCCTGGATATTAACAATGGATGCAGCCAGTTTTGCGACCGCATGTGTGGCGGCGGCAACGGCTATGTTGCTTGTTCCCGTTTTGTTGATACTTAAACCAAAGCCATTGTTATAGCAGTGGATGGTTGAGTTTTTTCCTGATTAAATTTTTATTGTCCTCTCTGTCAAATCGCCTAATTACCAAGAGTAATTAGGCGATTTTTTTTTGCTCCCAAAATGTCAATAAGTGATTCTACTCACGCGTCCTTGGCGCAAGAAGTTTGCGCATTATATAAGCGGCTGCTATACCCAAATGATTATTAGAGTGCATATAAATTTTTTAATCAGTGCATCGTTTTTCTATCAACCCTTCGCTTTGTAATGAGCGATTATTTTTATCGAACTGGGATTGTACGCATGCTACGGTTGACCATCGCAAAAAAATTAATGTTATTGGTGGCCATCTCCCTGATTGGGTTCGTTGTCAGCCAGGGTTATTCACTCTGGGTTGAGCGTACCAACAGCGGCCGCTTGGCTGAGGTGGAGCAACGCATCTATCCCACGTTGGAATTAACCACGATTAATTTGGGCTCGCTGTTGTTGATGGAGCAGCAAATCAATAGCTCAGTAACAACGGGCGATGAACAAGTATTGGAAGATGCCGATAAACACTATCAGGAAATTCGTAGTAATCTTGAAAAACTGTCAGCACTGAGCGGTGATTTATCAGTGCAAGTCAATGATATAGATATGCAACTGCAAGACTGGTACACCACTGCAGTGCGTATCGCAAAAGGGTTTATTGCAGGGACTGTTGATTTCAATCAAGTGGGCGCAGAGACTGCAGCCAATGCAGATAAATTAAAAAATTTGCGCAAATCATTATCGGCAATGAAAAGCCAAACCGCAAAACGTTTTAATCTCGCGATCAGCGAAACTATCGACTCATCAAAAAATGCATCGCACATCGCCTTGTTAATTGCGATATGCGTGATAGTTGCATTACTGCTTATTAGCTTGATCATCAGTCGCTCGATTACATCCAGTATTAATGAAGTGACAGAATCCTTGAAAGAAATGGCATCGGGGGCAGGTGATCTCACCAAGCGAATTCATTATCCCGGCCAAGATGAAATTCTTTATCTGGTTAAATATTTCAATGCATTTGTGGAAAAGCTGCATGGTTCTTTTGCCAATGTCAGTCAGGATGTGAGCGGCCTTTCACAAGTTGCAACACGCCTGACGAATTCCAGTAGCCAAAATATGGTGCGCATTAATGAGCAGGCGAGCGCAATTTCCAGCATGAGAACTTCTATTGAAGATCTGATGAAAATGGTTAGTGAAATTGCAGAATTTGCCGGCAATGCATCGCATCAGGCACAAGATGCCAGTACTGCTGCAGCGCGAGGAAAAGAAACGCTGGCAGCGAATGTATCCACTATTAGCACACTTGCAGAAGAGGTGCGCAGCGCGGCCAATGTAGTCAATCGCTTTGAAGAATTTTCGGCTGATGTGGGGCATTTACTCAACACCATCCAAAACGTTGCAGAGCAAACCAATTTATTGGCCTTGAATGCGGCTATTGAGGCTGCGCGAGCAGGTGAGCACGGGCGCGGATTTGCAGTAGTCGCCGATGAGGTGCGAGGCCTTGCTATACGTACACGCCAGGCAACGGAAGAAATCCATAAAGTGATCAGTGAATTGCGTCAGGTATCTGCAAGTGCAGTGACGGCAATGCAAGGCAGCGTTGATCGCGCCAATCGCGGCGTAGAGGCCACAGTCGCTTCGGGCGAAGCACTGAATTCTATTTTAAATAATGTGGAAACTATCAGCAGTATTAATGAGCGTATCGCTGCGGCTACGCATGAGCAAACAGTGACTTTCTCGCATGTGTCTGAACATGTTAACGGGATTTACAACAGCACCCAGCTAGTCACCAGCAGCACAAATGAACTGAACGAAATCAGTCACGATATTGGACATATCAGTCAGGAGCTACGCAATATCGCGAGTCAGTTCCGTGTCTAAAAAATGATTTTTCATAGGAAAGGCGAATTAATTTTTACGGAGTAAAAAAACAGGAAGTTATTAACTTAGGAGTGAGGTTATACATGAAAAAAATGAATCCAACACACAAAAAAAATCGTTTAGCCTGCGTGCTGGCAGCATGCATGGTCGCCCCCTTGGTACAAGCAGCCGATGTTAACGTGACCGGTTTTTTATCGGTTGGTGGCGGTTTTGTTGATGATGAATACGAAGATGCTGCTAATTATGGTGGTTATGAAGAAGACCTGACGTTTGATAACAATTTGCTCGGCTTGCAAGTGAGTGGGCAAGTCAGTGAAAAACTCACCGCTACAGCCCAACTGATTGCGCGTAGTAACAGTGATTACGATGTGAATGCTGAGTGGGCATATTTGACCTGGCAGGCAACTGATGAAGTCAAATTGCGTGCAGGCCGTTTGCGTACCCCGTTTTATTTATATTCCGATTTTCTTGATGTTGGTTACGCTTATTCATGGATAACACCACCGCGCGAAGTGTATTACCTGCCGTTTAATAATGTGGACGGCATTGATATTTATGCGACCAAAACGCTCGGTATTTTTGATGCGACTTTTCAGGCTTATTTCGGTAGTTTCAACGATGAGTTCTCGCTGGATGGCGTCCAGACAGAAGCTGAAACACGCAACCAGGCCGGTATAGCGGCAACCTTGGGGAAAGATTGGTGGACGCTGCGTGCGGCTTACCATCAAGCCGATCTCACAGTGGATGTTGCGGGTGCAGTGCTTGATCCTGCAACCGGTTTTACACTGGGGCAATTCCTGGGATCTTTACCGCCCACCTTAGGTGGCGTCACCACCAACGTGTTGGTAGATGAAGACAAAGCCACCTTTACGCAAATTGGTATCACAATCGATACTGGTACTTTTGTGGCCGCGGCAGAACATGTGGAATTTGAAGCGAAAGATTCCATGCTCGCGAAAAACGTCCGCGAATACGTAATGGCGGGTGTGCGCACAGGTAATTGGTTATTCCATATCACCGCTGCACGTTCGGATGACGATGCCGCGAATCTTGCAGAAGGCATTCCTGTCGCTCCCGCAACACTTCCTATCATTGGTGCGCTCAATCAGGTTGCGGCGTCACAGGCGGATAAGCGCGATGTGATTTCGCTGGGAACCCGTTGGGATGTCACCAGTGGCAGTGCGCTTAAATTCCAGATCGATGATGTTGATGACGAGGTTAACGGCGGACAAAAAGTCTACTCCGTTGCCTTGCAGACTGTGTTTTAAAAAGGAGCTGCGGACATGAAAAAATTCATCACTGCTGTCGCTGCCAGTCTCGCCTTGTGCATGTCAGTTTTTACGTGGGCAGAGGTTGCCGTTATCGTCCACCCATCGGCTGGTTTTGATTCGCTGACGGAAGACGATATCGCGCGCGTTTTTCTCGGCAAAAGCAAAAGTTTTCCCGGCGGGGCACAAGCGGTGCCTATCAACCAAAATGAAGGCTCTGCCGCACGCGATAAATTTAACGAAAGTGTTTGTAAGAAAAACGCCAGCCAATACAAAGCCTATTGGTCACAGCTGGTGTTTACCGGTAAAGGCACCCCGCCCAAGGATGCTGGTGATGATGCCGCGGTCAAAGCGCTGGTGGCAGCCAATCCCAATATGATTGGCTATGTCGATGCCAGTGCAGTCGATGCTTCGGTAAAAGTCGTTTTTAAAGTACCTTGATTTTTGTGATACAACCAGCAGTCAGCCCGCTTTTTGCGGGCTTTTTTATAACCAATAAAAACCCCTTTCAGGCTGCCAATTAGGCTAAAATGCGCGCCCTTTACGTATCTATATGTGATGTATCTATCCTTTTACTGATGCATCTAGCCCGTTAATCGTTCAGTCGCAGAGAAATTACCCGTGATCTCCACCGCTAATATCACCATGCAATTTGGTGCCAAGCCCCTGTTTGAAAATGTCTCCGTCAAATTTAACAACGGCAATCGCTATGGCCTTATCGGCGCCAATGGTTGCGGTAAATCCACCTTTATGAAGATTCTGGGTGGCGATCTGGAGCCTTCTGCAGGGCAGGTTATGCTGGAGCCTAATACCCGCTTGGGTAAGCTCAAGCAGGATCAATTTGCCTATGAAGAATACTCGGTGGTGGATACGGTCATCATGGGGCATACGGAGCTGTGGGCGGTGAAATCCGAGCGCGATCGGATTTATGCATTGCCCGAGATGAGCGAAGCAGACGGTATGCGTGTGGCTGAGCTGGAAGTAGCGTTTGCAGAAATGGATGGCTATACCGCCGAATCGCGCGCAGGCGAATTATTGTTGGGGCTGGATATTCCCATCGAACAACATTTTGGTCCAATGAGCGCTGTGGCACCGGGCTGGAAGTTGCGCGTGTTGCTCGCGCAGGCATTATTTTCTGATCCCGAAGTATTGCTGCTCGATGAGCCAACCAACAACCTGGATATCAACACCATCCGCTGGCTGGAAAATATTTTGGTTGAGCGCAACAGCACCATCATTATTATTTCGCACGATCGCCACTTTTTAAATTCGGTGTGCACGCACATGGCTGATCTGGATTACGGTGAGCTGCGTGTTTATCCTGGCAATTACGACGACTACATGATGGCGTCTACCCAGGCACGTGAAAAATTAGTCAATGAAAATGCTAAAAAGAAAGCGCAGATTGCAGAGCTACAAGCATTCGTGAGCCGTTTCTCCGCTAACGCATCCAAAGCAAAGCAAGCCACCTCGCGCGCACGTCAGATTGATAAAATCCAGTTGGATGATATTAAACCTTCAAGTCGCGTAAGCCCTTACATCAAATTTGTACAAAACAAAAAATTACACCGTCAGGCCGTCACTCTTGAGCAAGTGAGCAAAGCGTTTGATCGACCTTTGTTTACCGATTTAAGTTTGCAGGTAGAAGCGGGTGAGCGCATTGCGATTATCGGCCCTAACGGTGCGGGTAAAACCACACTGTTGCGTTGTTTGTATGGCGATTTGCAACCTGACAGCGGCACAGTGAAATGGGCAGAGCAAGCGGAGATCGGTTATTTCGCCCAAGACCACGCCGCGGATTTTGCAGACGACAGCAATTTATTTGATTGGATGAAACAGTGGACTAAAGGCGACGAACAATTGGTGCGCGGTGCGCTCGGGCGAATGCTGTTTTCCAATGATGACGTAAAGAAAAATGTAAAAGTATTATCCGGTGGTGAAAAAGGCCGGATGCTGTTTGGTAAGTTAAGTCTCGTGAATCCCAACGTATTGTTAATGGATGAGCCCACCAACCATTTGGATATGGAATCCATCGAGGCGCTTAACCTGGCACTGGAAAATTATCCCGGCACATTAATTTTCGTCAGCCATGATCGTGAGTTTGTATCTTCCCTCGCCAACAGAATTATTGATATGCAACCAACAGGGCTGATCGATTTCCATGGTAATTACGAAGACTATTTGCGCAGCCAGGGAATCTATACCCAATAAGACATTAACTACTTTTTGCTGTTGAATATAGAGTGTTTGTGATGCATAAACAAAATAATATTCGCGAATCTTTTTTAACAGCAATGTTTAGTTTATTGGGCTATGTGTCTAATTGTGATGGCCCAATAAACAAATCCGAAGTAAAGCGCGTAAAGCTTTACATGAAAAAAATGAACTTGTCGGAGGATGAGCACAGTAAAGCCCTTCTGTTGCTAAAGTCAGGCGCAAGTCCTGACTTTAATGCAAACGAAACGATCCAGAAATTTCTTGAATCCACAACACCAAAGCTAATACAGATTTTATTGGTTTATTTGGTCACTGTTGCGAAATCCGACGGCTATTTGGTTGAAAAAGAGTTGTATGCAATACAGTGGATAGCGCGCAAATTAAATTATAAAAGCATCGTATTTAATCATTTATTAAAAATGCTTTATGAGCAGGATCAAATAGCAGCGAGTCGCAACCCCCAGTCAATTGATTCAGTAATGCCGCAAGACACTTCTGTTTCATCCCAAAGAAAGCAGGCAGGAAACTATTCAGATAGGGAAGACGTTAATAGTGGTTCCTATGTTGAATCCAATTCTCAAAATCAGGATTTGCAGAAATGCTACAGGGTTCTTGGTGTTAATTCGGAAATGACTGATGATGAAATAAGAATGGTTTACAAAAAACGCGTGAGCCAATTTCATCCCGATAAATTAGCAAGCAAAAATCTTTCCCCTGAACGGCTGGATGCTGCAACCGAGCACTTCAAAAAAATCCAAGTTGCATACGCATTTATTAAAAAGCATCGATCAATTTATATTGCCAGCTAATTTATTTATGCATTAATAAATTGAGTGCATATATGTCGCGGTGTTGAGGGAATTATTTAAAGCTGCGGATGGAGTAATGATGGTGGGCCCAGCTGGACTTGAACCAGCGACCTGCCGATTATGAGTCGGATGCTCTAACCAACTGAGCTATAGGCCCTAAAAGAAACTGCGCAAAATTACATCTAATGAAGCCGTAGCAACGCAGTGGGGGCATTATAGTGAGTTGTGAAGTGTGTGGCTAGAGATTATGAATGTTGATGGCTGAAAAAATAAAACCCGCATATGCGGGTTTTATTTTGAGTGATAATTAATCATCAAGGAAGCTGCGCAAGTGATCTGAACGCGAGGGGTGGCGCAATTTGCGCAACGCTTTTGCTTCGATCTGACGGATACGCTCACGCGTTACATCGAATTGCTTGCCTACTTCTTCCAGCGTGTGGTCGGTGTGCATATCGATACCAAAACGCATACGCAATACTTTGGCTTCACGTGCGGTAAGGCCAGCAAGCACTTCACGCGTAGCTTCCATCAGGCCTTCCATTGTCGCTGACTCCACCGGAGAAATAATGGTGGTGTCTTCGATAAAATCACCCAGATGCGAATCTTCATCGTCGCCGATAGGCGTTTCCATGGAGATAGGTTCTTTGGCAATTTTCAGCACTTTGCGCACTTTGTCTTCTGGCATTTCCATGCGTTCGCCGAGTTCTTCAGGCGTTGGTTCGCGCCCCATTTCCTGCAACATTTGGCGCGATACACGATTGAGTTTGTTGATGGTCTCAATCATATGTACCGGAATACGGATGGTCCGGGCTTGGTCGGCAATCGAGCGGGTAATTGCCTGACGGATCCACCAGGTAGCGTAAGTAGAAAATTTGTAACCGCGACGGTATTCAAATTTATCTACTGCTTTCATCAGGCCAATGTTGCCTTCCTGGATCAAATCGAGGAATTGCAAACCGCGGTTGGTGTATTTTTTCGCAATCGAAATTACCAAACGCAAGTTGGCTTCAACCATTTCTTTTTTCGCGCGGCGCGCGCGCGCTTCGCCAATAGACATGCGACGATTGATGTCTTTAATTGCGGCGAGGCTCAGACCACTTTCGGTTTCAATCTGTGCGAGCTGTTGTTGTGCAGACTGCACATCAGGTAAGACACGTTCCAGCTTTTCAGCGTGTTCAACTTTACCTTTCAGAAACTCAGGCAGCCAAGCATCGTTGGTTTCATTGCCCGGGAATTCTTTGATAAAAATTTTGCGCTGCATTTGTGCTTTACGCGTGCAAAGATCCATGATGTGGCGTTCTTGCTTACGGATATTGTCCAGCGTATTGCGTGCTCTTGAATAAATTGGATCAAATTGGCGTGTTGGCAATTTGAAAAATTTAAATAAGTCACCGAGCGCAGAAAGTTCTTTTTCGGCTTGCTTGCTGCCATAACCGTGTTTGGCGAGTGCTTTGGCGGTTTTATCTTGCTGCTTTTGGAGTTCCTCAAAACGCACGCGAGCTTCTTCAGGGTCCACACCAGAAATGGCTTCATCTTCGTCATCAGATGAAGATTCTTCATCTTCATCTTCGGTTTCTGGTTTTGCACCAGCGACGGCGACGGGTATTTCTTCGTCATCAGGCAGGGTTGGAGGAATATCTTCGACTGGATCTAGCCAACCGATGATTACATCGGCGAGACGGCGCTCTTCTTTTGCAACCAGTGCGTACTCATCGAGTACTTGTTGTACTGCACCAGGCCAGTAGGCAATGGCGTGCATTAATTCGCGCACGCCTTCTTCAATGCGTTTGGCAATGACGATTTCGCCTTCACGGGTAAGCAGTTCAACTGTGCCCATTTCACGCATGTACATGCGTACCGGGTCTGTTGTGCGGCCGGTTTCGGTCTCTACTGCCACCAATGCCGCTGCTGCTTCTGCAGCGGCGATTTCATCGGCAGCAGAATCGCCATCGGTCATTAACAGGGTGTCGGCATCGGGCGCAGTTTCATATACGCGGATGCCCATGTCATTGATCATCTGGATGATGTCTTCGACCTGATCCGGATCTGAAATGTCCTCCGGAAGGTGATCGTTGACTTCAGCGTAGGTCAGGTAGCCCTGTTCCTTACCGCGTGCGATCAATTCTTTAATGCGGGACTGTTGCTGTTGGACGTCTTCAGACATTCGAAACCCTATTTAAAACCTGGTGAGTGAAATGCAAAGCCCGAAATTATACTCCACTTGCCTGAGTGGATTCTAGGCAGTCGGGTTGCGACACTAAAAACTCTCATCATTTACTGGATGAGTTGCGCAGGTTTTGATCGATTTAAGGCAATCAGTACTGCGATTTGGTCGCCAGAGCAGCGTGCACCAGTTGCTCGCGCTCTTCTTTGGATAGTTGAGTAAAGTCGGTATTTTTAAGTTTTGCCAAAAATTCAGCTGTTTTTTTCTGGTTCTGTTGGAGTCGCAGTTTTTCTATTGCATCACAAAATGCGCGCTCGCTATCGTAGTCTGCTTTTGCGGGCTTATCCTGTCGGCTTTGGCTCAGGGCGTTGGCAGCTTGCAGTAAATCGTGCCCTGCAATCGCCGCAAGCCTCTCTGTTTCGTCTGCACCATAGACACCTCTCCAGTAACCAATCAGATGGGAGAGGTTGTAGTGCGGCCGTTCATGCAACACTTTGAGCAATCGCCCCAAGGTAATGCACTCGCTGTTGGATTCATCCTCCAGCCACTCATCATGATTGGGGGTGAGGCTTGCAAGGCTGGGGTGTGTGAGCAGTAATGCAAGTGCCTTGCGTGCCGGAGGCATTAGATATCGGCTCGCGGTGCGGGCTTGTAATTCTGGTTGATATTGGCGACGGTTTGGCGTGCGCGCGATAGGTTCTTCATAGTATTCGTGATAGTCCGGTGGCGGCAGTTCTGCAGGAAAATCACTGTAATCCCCCGGATTCATGCCTGAATCGTAGGGTGTTTGGTAGTTTATGTGGTTGTTTGGGTGGTTATCTGGCCAATGGTTGTGATGTTGGGGGGCAGCAGTTGGCATAACCTTTTCTTCGGTGGGTGTATTTACCAACGTTTTAGCGGGAGATGCTTGTGTGGCAGGCTCTGCTTTTTGCTGCTCGAGCACCAGTTCCTGTAATACTTTGCGATTGAGGCCTGTGCGCGTCGCCAGATTTTCAAACATCAACTCCCTGAAGACGCCTTTGGGGAGTCGGTCCAAAAGCGGAGCGGCCCGTTTGCTGAAAGTGGCGCGCCCTTCCATTGTGCGGATATTCAGGCCTTCAGCGACAGCATCGAATAAGTAATCTTCAAAAGGAACGGCCAGTTCGACCATTCGCTCGAATTTTTCCGTGCCTATCTGGCGCACGAGTGTGTCCGGGTCTTCATTTTCCGGTAAAAACAGGAATTTCACCGTACGACCATCGGTCATGCACTCAATAGATGCCTCCAGTGCCCGGTGCGCAGCGCTTCTGCCTGCCTTGTCGCCATCGAAACAAAATACCACTTCATTGGTGTATTTGAAGGCTCGATCCAGGTGGTCTGGCCCGCATGCGGTTCCCAATGTGGCGACACCATAGCAAATGCCGAACTGGGCGAGGCTCACCACATCCATATAGCCTTCTACTACCAGCAGTCGTGGCAGCTCGCGATAAGCGAGGCGCGCCTCGTAGAGTCCATAAAGCTCTTGGCCTTTGTGGAAAACTGGCGTTTCCGGAGAGTTGAGATATTTGGGTTTATCGTCACCTAAAACGCGACCGCCAAAACCGATAACCCGCCCGCGGGTATCGCGGATGGGGAACATGATTCGATGACGAAAGCGGTCGTAGAGTTTTTTTTCTTGCTCCTGATGAATCAGCATTCCGCCTTCAATTAGCAGGTGTTTATCTTCATCGTTTTGAGCGAGGGCTTTGAGTAAGTTGTCCCAGCCAGGTGGTGCAAAACCGACACCATAGGTCTTGGCTGTTTTGCCGTCCAAACCACGATTTTTTAAATAGTTGACGGCGAGATGTTTACTGGGGTGGTGACGCAATTGATGCTGGTAAAACGCATCTGCTTTCTCCAGTAATGTATAAATACTGCGTTTTTCCTCTTCGCGTTTTTGCTGGGCTTCGGTCTGTACTTCGCGTGGCACTTCCAGCCCTGCGAGGCGAGCAAGCATCTCTGTCGCTTCGGGGAAACTTAGCCGCTCGTAATCCATAACAAAGCCGAGTGCATTGCCGCTAGCGCCGCAGCCGAAACAATAAAAAAACTGTTTCTCTGGGCTAACAGTGAAAGAGGGGGTTTTTTCGTCGTGGAAGGGGCAGCAAGCGCTGTAGTTTTTGCCGGTTTTTTTTAGTTTTACGCGACTATCGACCACATCGACAATGTCGAGGCGGTCGAGCAGGTCGTCAATAAAGCTTTGGGGGATTAATCCGGCCATTGAAGCGGTCGCCTGAGATTTGGGTTGCCAGAACTAGCAGTTAGCGACTAATTGCTCAATTTGGCTTTAAGCAGCTTGCTTACATCGCCCATGTCGGCGCGCCCTTGCACTTGAGGCTTGATTAGCGCCATGGCTTTGCCCATGTCGCGCGCTTCGCTAACACCTGCATCGCTTATCGCTTTGACTACAATGGCATCTAACTCTGCAGCGGTTAAGGCGGCAGGGAGGAATTCTTGTATTTGGCTTATTTCGTAAGCTTCCTGTTCGGCAAGCTCGGGGCGATTGGCGTTGCGATATTGTGCTTCGGAGTCGCGGCGCTGTTTGACCATTTTATCCAGCACGGCCAGTATGCGGGCATCATCCAGCTCGATGCGCTCATCCACTTCGATTTTTTTGAATTCAGACATCACAAGACGCAAAACCGCGACGCGCTCTTTTTCTTTAGCGCGCATCGCGGTCTTTAAGGCATCATTTATGCGGTCTTTTAGCGTTGTTTGACTCATGGGTTCACCAATAATCAATCATTTAAAACGCACGGCTTGTTAGTGAAAAGATGCAAACAAACTAACAAACAGAACCGGTAAGCACTAATTACTGTGTTATCCCAATTGGGCACAGCAGGCTATTAGTACAGACGGGTAAACTTTTTGGATTCGCGTTGAACCTTTTTAGCATGACGCTTAACAGCAGCAGCGGCATCACGCTTACGAATAGTGGTTGGCTTCTCATAGCATTCGCGAGCGCGAACGTCAGCCAAAATACCGGCTTTTTCACAGGCGCGCTTGAAGCGACGCAGGGCTACATCAAATGGTTCGTTTTCTTTGATTTTTACTGAAGGCATGTCGTTACCTTTAAATTAAGTGCTTAAAAATGATGTCTTGAGGAAATTGGTCTGCACAACGTGCGTCCAAGTATCCAAGGGGTGCGGATTCTATACGCTTCTTGTTGCAGCCGCAACCTTGGCTGGGTTGTTGCGCTGGGTTTTCCCGGAGCCAGCCATTATCATAGCGTCTCTGAATTTGTTGATCGTCACCTGTAAGGTGAGCAAGAGGTTGGATTATGCGTGTATTGGGCTTGGAAACATCTTGTGATGAGACCGGTGTTGCAGTCTATGACAGCGACCGGGGCTTAATGGCGCATGTGCTCTACACCCAAATTGCCCTGCATGCTGAATACGGTGGCGTTGTCCCCGAATTGGCCTCGCGCGACCATGTGCGCAAGCTCTTGCCTCTTATTAATGAGGTAATGGAGAAGAGTGGCTCCAGTGCTGCCGATATTGATGCTATCGCCTACACATCAGGCCCTGGCTTGGTTGGTGCCTTGATGGTGGGCGCATCGCTCGGCCGCTCTCTTGCTTATGCCTGGGATGTTCCTGCGATTGGTGTGCATCATATGGAGGGGCACTTGCTCGCTCCCATGTTGGAGGCGAATCCCCCCGCATTTCCTTTTGTTGCGCTGTTGGTATCGGGTGGGCATACGCAGTTGGTGAAAGTAGATGCGATTGGGCAATATGAATTATTGGGCGAATCGATTGATGATGCAGCTGGTGAGGCTTTTGATAAAGCGGCCAAAATGCTCGATCTGGATTATCCCGGCGGTCCGCAAATTGCCAAACTTGCAGAGCAGGGTGTTGAGGGGCGATTTAAATTTCCGCGACCTATGGTTGATCGCCCCGGTTTGGATTTCAGTTTCAGTGGATTAAAAACAGCGACGCTCACGACGGTCAATGCCAATAAGCAAGCGAATGGCCTGCCTGATGACCAAACCTGCGCCGATATTGCCTGCGCATTTCAGGCAGCAGTTGTTGATACATTGGTAATCAAGTGTAAGCGCGCGCTTGAGCAGACCGGCATGAAAACCTTGGTTATCGCTGGCGGCGTTTCGGCGAATAAAAAATTGCGCGCCGATTTGGATGCCGAACTCGCCAAAATGGGTGCAAAAGTATTTTATGCTCGCCATGAATTTTGTACTGACAATGGTGCGATGATCGCCTACGCAGGTTGCCAGCGATTACTTGCGGGGCAGCAAGAGGGATTGGCAATCAATGTGAAGGCGCGCTGGCCGCTGGATTCACTTTCTCCTCTGTAAAAAAATGGCTTCGCTGGAGTCATCACTTTTTAGAATAATCACATCACAATTCACGCTACAGAAAAGACTATTTTTATGGATATTGTTTACATTCGCGATTTACGCATCGATACCATTATCGGTATTTATGACTGGGAGCGCGAAGTGCGCCAAACCGTCAGCATTGATTTGGAAATGGCGAGCGACATTAGTAAAGCTGCTGCAACGGACGATATTCAATATGCATTGAATTACAAAGCGGTTTCCAAACGCTTGATTGCCTATGTAGAAAATCGCAATGCACTTTTGGTGGAGACGCTTGCTGAGGAAATTGCACAGGTAATTCGCACCGAGTTTGATGTGCCCTGGTTGCGCTTACGATTAAGCAAGCCCGGTGCTGTGCGTGGAGCTCGCGATGTCGGTTTGATTATTGAGCGCGGAGTTAAGCCTGCATGACAATGATTTATCTGAGTCTCGGCAGTAATGTCGAGCGCCATAAACATATTGCAGCAGGTTTGGATGCATTGGCTCGCATGTTAGGTGAGCTGCAGATATCGTCCGTGTATGAAAGCAAAGCAGTGGGATTTGAGGGGAGCAATTTTTTTAATCTGGTCGTTGGTGCCGAGACTGTTTTGTCCATTGCTGAGTTGTCAGAAAATTTAAAGCGGATTGAGGATAATAATGGGCGTAAACGCAATGGTCCAAAGTTCAGTCCGCGCACGCTCGATATCGATATTCTGACTTACGGGGATTTCGTTGGGATTGAAAGTGGTATTGAGTTGCCGCGTGCAGAAATTACCAAAAATGCATTTGTGCTATTGCCGATGGCAGAAATTGCTCCACACGCTAAACATCCTCAGTTGCTGCAAACCTACGCGCAGCTATGGAGTGAGTATGACCAGTCATCGCAACAGTTGTGGGTGATTGACTTTATGTGGAGCGGAAGAAAAATTTCGCAGGCTCAATAATCACTACAGCCATTTCTTGTAAGCCACTACCCCAAATCCTGCTGCTATCACCAGCATTCCCCCCAATGTATAAAAATAGCCATTAGGTGCATGCAGTTCTGGCATGTTGTCGAAATTCATTCCATAAATGCCTGCGATAAAAGTCAGTGGAACAAAAATCGCCGTGATGACTGTCAACACTTTCATAGTGCTGTTCAGTTGGTGTGAACTGATAGATAAATATCCGTTGATTAAATCGCCGCAGATTTCGTAATACATTGTGCATAGGCCATGCAAACGTTCGCAGCGTTCGAATAAATCTTGCAGTGCGTGTTCAATATCGCCGTCTTCATCTATCAGGCGTTGCGGTATTTCTTTTAATAAATTGGTTACCAATTTTTCGTGGTAGCTGAAAATGCGTTTGAGTTTTCGTAAGCGTGACTGGTAGGCGATCAACTCACGCATAACTTCATCGTTAGGTTTTTCTTGCATTGAATCTTCAAGTTCATTAAGCGATGGCTCAAATGCAAGTATGGCTTCCAGATAGCGACCAACCGAAAAACGCATGATGCGCGATGCAAGTAATCCCGGGCTCACCAATAAATTTTCATGATGCGCATTTTCCCAATAATGTGAGATGCCCAGTGAATTGCGTGGGTGGCAGCTGATGAGATGACGTTCACCTGCAAATAATGCGATTGTCATTTGTTGGATGGTGAGGTCTTTGTTGAATTCGGTAATTCCGCGGTACAGTATCAGTGTGTGATCTTCGAATGTTTCCGTTTTGGGTGGGTGGCGAAAGCGTTGCACATCTTCAACGGCGAGTGGGTGACAGTTCATCGATAATAAAAATTGCTTTTCTTTCGCAGGCTCTTCCCCGTTTAAATCTATCCAGATGTAGCTGTTTTGGTCTGCTCGCCAACGTGACACTAAATCTTCATTACCTGTAAGCCATTCGCCAGTTGAGGTTAATAGTTGTGTTTTGATCATGCTGAATAAAAATCCACGTTGATTGGATAGCAATTAGATGGTGATGGAGCGTCCGCCGTCTACATTGAGTATTTGCCCGGTCATATAGGGCGCTTCGTTGGCGAGAAATAAAATAGTGCGTGCTATATCCGATTCGTGCCCACGCTCTTGCAGAGGGATTTTGGCGAGCATCTTTTGTTTATTTTCATCAGAGAGCTGATCTTCCGGTTTTTTGTAACTGTCGTCTGGCCATAATATGGCACCCGGTGCAATTCCGTTGACGCGAATTAACGGTGCCAATTCCAAGGCAAGGGTTTTGGTGAGCATGACATTACCTGCTTTTGCGATCGAATAAACGCTGTGTTTTTTTAGCGGTTTATCGGCATAAATGTCTGCAATATTAATGATGCAACCGTGGTGTTTTGCCAGGGTGGGGGCCAATGCCTGTGCGAGAAAAAAAGGGGCTTTCAGGTTGGAGTTGATAATCTGGTTCCACTCTTCCTCGTCCGTTTTTCCGATCGGTGTTGGAAAAAAACTGGAGGCGTTATTGACCAACAAATCGATTTTCTGCCATGCATCACTACCCGCCTGCGCCAGGTGCATGACTTGCGACATATCATTTAAATCGGCTTGTATGCTAATGGCAGATTCGCTGCGTTTTTCGTTCAGTTCTTCTGCAAGTTCTTCTGCATCTGCTTTGGATTGATGATAGTGAGCGATGATATTGAAGTTGGCAGCGTGCAGCTTCCGTGCGATTTCTGCACCTATGCGCTTGGCTGCTCCGGTTACCAGTGCAACTTTTGGATAAGCTCCCGACATATTTCTCTCCTCTTTTATCGGCATCGGCTATCGACATTGGTTATCGGCATTCGATTTATTGGCCGATTTTCACTATGTCATCAGTCAGTGGCCGATGAGTTATTCATTTTTAATGTCATCAGATTGCGCAGGCGTTGTTGATTGACTGCATCGCCAAAAGCTTTTCCGGTGAGGTTCTGCGCCTGGATGGCGGCGACATCAATGTTTTGCGCGGCACTGAGCGCAGCGCGAAAAAAATCGGCCTGTGGATAATCGCGATCTTCAAAACCTGCGCGCCCACGTGCATCTGCTTCACAGCATAGCAAAAACTGCTCAAATCGTTCGGGGCGACGGAATGCATCGGTTGATTGCAATACTTTTAATATCGTGGCCGGTTTTAATTCCAATGCGCGATGACAATGGGTGTGCCATTGCGCGACCATTAATGCCAAATCTTTGTATTCTTTCGGCGCTGCAATGCGTTCACATAATTGTTTTACCAGCGGTAAGCTGCGGTCTTCATGGGCAATATGGCGCGGCCACTCATCGGGCGGTGTTTTAGCTTTGCCTACATCATGCAACAGTGTGGCAAAACGCACGCAGGTGCTGCGGGTTAATTTAGCGGCTTGTTGCAGGCTCATGAGCGTATGTATGCCAGTATCGATTTCAGGATGATGTTGGGCTGTTTGGGGGACGCCAAATAGGGCATCGATTTCCGGAAATAAACGCGCTAATGCTTTTGCGCTGCGTAAGACTTCAATAAAAATGTCCGGATGGAATTCCCCCAGTGCACGCTCGGTTTCTTTCCAGACCCGCTCGGCAACCAAATGATCGACTTCGCCGTTATCGACCATCATTTGCATCAGCTGAATAGTCTCATCGGCAACGCGAAAGCCTAGATAGTGATATCGTGCTGCAAAACGAGCAATGCGCAATATCCGCACGGGGTCTTCTGCAAATGCAGGTGATACATGGCGCAGGAGTCTATGGGCGAGATCTTGTTGGCCGTTGTAAGGGTCGATGATTTTGCCGGTTTCATCTTCGGCCATGGCGTTGATGGTCAGGTCGCGGCGAATCAAATCCTCTTCCAGTGATACTTCGCTGCCGCAGTAAAAACTGAAGCCGCTGTAACCGTGGCCGGTTTTGCGTTCGGTGCGGGCGAGGGCATATTCCTCTTTGGTGTGTGGATGGAGAAAGACCGGAAAGTCCTTACCTACAGGTGCAAAGCCAAGGCGATGCATTTCTTCTGGAGTGCTGCCTACGACCACCCAATCTTTTTCTTTTGGCTCGCGGCCTAATAATTTATCGCGGACAGCGCCGCCTACCAGATAAGTCTTCATGTAGCTCTTCACGATTTTTTGTCATTAAAAAATATGTAAACGAGTATAAGTGAGTTATTAGCCAAAAGGCATTAATAAAAAAGCATGCATAAAACTACAAAAATAACTTGTCGAGCGTAAGAAATTAAATTAACCTCGATTCAGTTTTCAGAAACCTTATAAGCTTAGATCAATTAATTATGTACCCAATTTATATCGCCAAGCATACCGCCCAAGCACTACGACCAATGATTTGGTTTGTAGTCTGTGCGCGTTGCTTGGCGGAATTTGTTGATTAGTTAGTTAATCGTTGTAAACAAAGGCCGCAGCATAAAAACTGCGGCCTTTTTGTTTTTTGGGTTTCAGTTTTATTTTTCCGATGTTGGAGTTTTTCCAGTATTGGGTGTTGCGGCCATTCTCTTGCACTTTGCTCATTGGGCAATAAGGAGTTATGCCGTGGCTGTAATATTGTCTTATTTTTCAGTAGTGCTGATATGGGCTACTACTCCGCTCGCTATTCAATGGAGTAGCGATAGTCTTAGTTTTATGCTGGCTGCTGTGGCGCGCATGTCGCTTGCGTTAGCGATTGCGTTATTTATTCACGCGCTACTGCGGCAATCGTTGAAAACCTATTGGCAGCATCGTGCAATTTATTTTGCAGCTTCTATCGGTATTTTTCCCAATATGCCGGTGGTGTATTGGGGGGTGCAATTTATTCCGTCAGGTTTGGCGGCGGTGCTTTTTGCCATGTCGCCGTTTGCAACGGGTGTAATGACATTGCTGTTGTTAAAGCAAAATCCATTTTCTATTAAGCGTGTGATTGCGTTGTTATTGGCGCTTTCTGGTTTAGTCATTATTTTTTATCACCAAATGCAATTCGATTTGCGCTCTATCTACGGCATCAGTGCGATGTTGTTGTCCTGCGCGTTATTCAGTTTCAGTAGTGTGTGGGTAAAAAAATTAACCTTGGAAAAATCAATCACACTGGATGCATTTCATCAGGCAACAGGTGCGTTGATATTTGCATTACCGGGGTTGTTGCTGTGTTGGTGGTTAATGGATGGTGCGTTACCACAACAGGTATCAACCAAATCTGCGCTATCGATTATGTACTTGGCAGTGATGGGGTCTTTGGTGGGCGCTGCATTATTTTTTTATATTTTGCAGCGGATGTCAGCGAGTGCAGTATCGCTCATTACTTTGATGACGCCGGTGTTGGCGATTGTCATCGGCAAAGTATTGGCAGATGAGGCGTTGTCATCGCAGACATTGATTGGTGTAGCGGTAGTTCTGTTTGCTTTGTTGTTGTATCTGCCCTGGACCATTCGCTCTGCTGTCGCCTCGTTGAACGCGTGGTTGTTGCGCAAATTAGCAGAGCCGCCAGCTTACGAAGGTGGAACCAGCGTGCAACAGGAATTACAGAAAATTAAAGAGTACGTTATTCGGTTTAAATGAGTTGTTTTGGTGCGTGCCCGGGTGACGAGCTTGGTTTTTGTGCACCATGCTTGTGCCCGGACAAGTTTTGTTTTGGGTATGCAATCTTGTATTCAATGTGTAACTAAATGATTTACAAGATAAAAATAAAACTGGCTTGGTATCTGCAATATTGCGCTCAAGCTAGTGTGAATTATCAATAGCTGCCTCAAAACTAACTAGTAAAGACCATTGAAGAGGAAGAACTCATGAAAATGAAACAAAAATTGATTGCTGGTGCCGTAGCTCTGTCGGCGTTTGCTGGTTTCTCTGTTCCAGCTGTTCATGCTGAGGTGGCTGCCAGTGTGGGTGTTTCCAATATGTACTATTGGAGAGGATATGATTTGGGCGGCGGCGCGGCATTGACTGCGGATATCAACGTAAGCGGCAACGGTTTCTTTGCTGGTGCCTGGACCTCTTCGGGCGATGAATCCCTGGGAACCGAGTATGACCTATATGCAGGTTACGCTGGCGAAGCTGGCGACTTTAAATACGGCGTGAGCGTAGTGTCTTACAACTACCCAGAGTTGGGCGGTGAAGAAAAAATTGCGCCGGGCGATTATGTAGAAATCATCCCAATGATCGGCTACGGCCCATTGAAAGTGACCTATTACGATGCAGTAGCTGCAGAAGTAAGTCCTTTGGATAACAAAGACTACTCATACGCAACTGCAGAATTGATTTTTGAAAAATTCGCGGTGAAATACGGCCAACACATGGACGATGGTGATACCACTTCTTCTCACTTGGATCTGACCTACAAGTACAACGACAAGTTGAGCTTCACTGTAGGTACTTTGGTTGATGACGGTGATGATGAAGAAGCGGATGACGCTACTTTCGTGGTGAGCCTGTCTCTGCCAATCGAGTAAGTTTTAGTTCGCTAAAATCACTTCGCAAAAGGCAAGCTTCGGCTTGCCTTTTTTATTGCGCTTCTCTCGGTCTGCTCTGCCTGGGTATTCGTTTTTCTGTCTCATCTTATAAAAGTAATAATTATATGATTTAATAAAAGATTCTTCCCCAGCCCTTATACTGCCGCCCGAACTCTGGTTCAATGCGCTGGCAATGGCTCACATCTTTATAAGGAATCTTGTATGTCCCGTTCCCCCATTCTTGTAACAGGCGGTGCCGGTTTTATCGGCAGCCATGTCTGTGTTGAGTTGATCAATAGCGGTTATTTGCCTGTCGTGGTCGATAACTTATGTAACAGCAGCGCTGAATCGCTCAAGCGCGTCGCCCGCATTACCGGTGTTGAGCCCGTGTTTTTTGAAGTGGATATCAACGATAAGAACGCGCTGCGCGAGGTGTTCCGCGCTTACGACATCAGTGCTGTGATGCACTTTGCCGGTTTGAAAGCGGTGGGTGAATCCAACCAGATTCCGATGAAATACTATCGCTACAACGTGGCGGGTACCTTGTCATTGGCGGAGGTGATGGAAGAGTTCAAGGTGTGGAAGCTGATCTTTAGTTCATCGGCAACCGTGTATGGCGATCCGGTTTCGGTGCCGATTGATGAGAGCTTTGCTACCTCGGCAACCAATCCTTATGGCCGTAGCAAGCTGATCGTAGAAGAGATTTTAAGGGATATCGCCAAGGCCCCGGGCAGCCAATGGAATTTTTCGTTGTTGCGTTACTTTAATCCGGTTGGTGCGCATGAAAGCGGCTTGATTGGCGAAGATCCCGCAGGAATCCCCAATAATCTGCTGCCTTATGTGGCGCAGGTGGCGATTGGAAAACTGAAAGAGCTGAGTGTATTTGGCGATGATTACGACACCGTCGATGGCACCGGCGTGCGCGATTACATCCACGTAGTGGATTTGGCGCTGGGTCATGTGGCTGCATTGCAAGCGCTGGAAAAAACCGGCGTTGGGTGCCGCGCCTATAATCTGGGCACAGGTACTGGCTATTCGGTACTGCAGATGGTGAAAGCATTCGAGGCAGCAAGTGGCCGCACAGTGCCTTACAAAATAGTGCCGCGTCGCGCAGGTGATATTGCCAGTTGCTACGCTGACGCGGCGAAGGCCAAAGCGGAACTGGGATGGGAAGCTAAGTTTGGCCTTGAGCGCATGATGCAGGATGCATGGCGCTGGCAGTCGCAAAATCCCAATGGTTATGGCGATTAATTGTTCCCGTCATTTCATTAATACCGTTCCGGTATAGCTACTTGTTCTTTATCGTCACTCCCGCGTGCGGGAGTCCAGCTGTAGTTGTTAAAACCTATGGATCCCCGCGCGCGGGGATGACGACTCCTTTTTTATATACCAGTTATTTAATCTGGCGCTGTGCTGTCCATTTGTGTGTTGCTCGTCTTTTCATTTGTGACCCGTTATGCACAAATCCCTCTCACTTTTTACCGTTTTAAGTGAGATGCCCCAGCTTTGGGCGGTTTTTCAAAAGTGAGAAGAAAACTGTCCCCCTCAAATCGATACTGTCGCTGTTGATGCTTACTAGTATGCCAGTGCGTCATGTAGTCTTTATGAATGAATAATCAATAACAAGACAACCAGCCATTTTCTGATCGACAGCTCTCGCATTTATAACAATAAGATCTCGCAAGAGGCACGCAGGGCGCTGTCGGCAGGGAGCCCAGTGGAGACAACTCTATGCAAACCAACCAGATAGGCAGGCTGTTATGCCTGTTTTGTGCTTTATTGCTCAGCCCCGGCCTTTTGGCCCAGACCAACCTTGCCCAGAACAAAACGGCAACTGCCAGTACCGCCATGACCCCGGCCGCCAATGCGGTTGATGGTAATGGTGGCACCCGTTGGGAATCGAATCACGGTGTTAGCCCATCCTGGGTCAGTGTTGACCTTGGTGCTTCCTATAACCTGTCATCGGTTGTGATCGATTGGGAAGCGGCCAATGCGGCTAACTATGAAGTGCAAGGTTCAGCAAACGGCACCAGCTGGACAACACTTGCTACCCGCACGGGCGGCACATTTGGCACCCGCACCGATACGGTCGCAGTGACTGGTTTGTATCGCTATGTGCGTGTGTACGCTACCCAGCGCAGCACCGGCAATAATTGGGGCTATTCGATCTGGGAGTTGAAGGTCTACGGTGCGGTGCCTGCCAGCAGCAGTGCGGCGAGTCAGCCCGCCAATCTCAATCTGGCGTTAGGCGCGACGGCTACTGCCAGTACACAAGTGCAGCCTGCCGCATTGGCGATTGATAATAACGGTGGTTCGCGCTGGGAATCGGCTATTAATACCGACCCTTCATGGATCAGTCTGGATTTCGGCTCGGCCAAAACCCTGAGCTCGGTGGTGATTGATTGGGAAGCAGCGAACGCAGCGAACTATCAGGTACAGGGTTCAAATAACAATTCGACCTGGACAACACTGGCTACCCGCACGGGCGGCACCTTTGGCAACCGTACCGATACAGTTGCGGTAAGCGGTTCTTATCGCTACCTGCGCATTTACGGTACTGCGCGCAGCACCGGCAACCAGTGGGGTTATTCGATTTTTGAACTGAAAGTCTATGGCTCCAGTGGCACTGCGAGCAGTGCGCCGAGTAGCAGTGCACCAAGTAGTACGGCACCAAGCAGCGTAGCGCCCAGCAGTGCTCCTACCGCATCATCGACACCTGCCGTGCCTTCATCCAGCAGTGTGGCGGCAAGCATTCCGGCGAACCTGACCTATAACCGCCTGTTCCCCAACCAATTCTCGCCAGAGGTATCGCGCAACTGGCGTATTGAGCCGGATGGCACCATTGTCACTTTTGGTAGTGGCCGCGCGCGTTCACGCCATGAAGCAGAGAGTATCTTCTATACCTTCCCGGCGTTTTATCACGAGCACCGCACCTTCAAGTTTGAAGTGCACGATCACACGTCCAAGGGCGAATCGCGCGTAGAGATTTTTTATGAGCCGGAATACGCCAACTTTAACGATATCGGCTGCCGCAAGAGCTTGTTCAACCCCTATCGCTCTTACTTTGGTGACAACGGCGGCTTTACCCGTATTGCAACCGCTGACCCTGCGACTGGTAAAGGCGAGCGCTGGCGCTGTGTGGGTACCCGTTTTGTACCGGGGGAGCGCGAAGGCCAAACGACCTTGCGTGTCGGTGAGTTCTACGATTTTGAATTCCAGCAATGGCTGGGCTTTACCGAGACAGATCCGCGGGTCAGCGCACAGCGCGTGTATTACACCGATACGTTCCGCATCAAACTGGGCAGCCCGGGTTTGTATATCGTGAATAACGATGAGTTGAATGCGAAATTGTCATCCGGTGGCGCTGCAACCGCTCCGCCTGTACGTGCGTTTAAAGGCATAGCACCGGAAAATGTGATCAGTACTTCGGGTGTGTTGGTGGATTCCAGTGCTCCGGGGTACATGCCGATCCGCTCGCCACAGGCGATTGCCAAGGGTTACCAAAAGCCGTCTTACTTACTGACTAATCCGGCGAATAATGCGACTGTGACTTACACCGAAAACGGCCAAACCTATACCGATTCGGTGCTGGAATATACGCCGGGAGCGGCAAGTGCCTTTGTTGTGGAACGCCATGAATACCAGTGGACATCGTTCTTCCGTGAAGCATTGAACACCCGTTGGGAAACCCACAACGGCTTCCTTAATGGCCGCCGCTTGTTCCACACCAGTTTTGTGGATGGCAAACACTTTGAGCCGGGTAACCCTGACTTTACCGAAATGGCGAACTTGTCTACCGGCCTGACTATCAACAATTCCTGCGTGGCATGTCACGTCAATAATGGTCGCGGCACTGCACCGGTAAATGGTCAATTGCCTAACACCATGGCAGTAAAAGTCAGCTCTGGCCAAACCAGTGCAACGGGCAATGCACTGCCTCACGCTTACTTTGGCAAGGTGTTGCAACCGCAATCGCGCAATGGTGGTGTACCGGCAGAGGCCAATACCAATGTGAATTACGCGACGGTATCCGGCACCTTCAACGATGGCACGCCGTATCAATTGCAATCGCCTAACTACTCAGTACAGGTGTTGGATCAAGCCGGTGGTGCGGTGAGCTTCTTCTCGCCCCGTATGGCGCAAACCATCGTTGGGTTGGGCCTGCTGGAAGCCGTACCTGAGGCGACTTTGTTGCAGCGCCATGACCCGAACGACAGCAATGGCGATGGGATTTCTGGTCGCGCGAACCAGGTGTCTGACCTGAAAACCGGTGAGCAGCGCATCGGCCGTTTTGGTTGGAAAGCGACTATCGCCACCCTTGAGCAATTCACCGCGGACGCATTGCATGAAGATATTGGTGTCAGTACCACCATGCTGCAGGGGCCTGCCTGCGGTGCTAACCAAACCGCTTGCCGCAATGCGGGTCCTGCCGGAGTGGAGTTGAGCGATGCGCGCGTTAACCTGTTGGCTGTGTATATGCAGGCGCTGGGGGCACCGGCGCGCCGCCCGGAAACCGTCAATAACGCCGATGTCGCACGTGGAGAGCAAGTGTTCGCTAACCTGGGATGCGGCGGCTGCCATACACCGAGTATGACCACCGATTACGGTCACCCCTTGGCGGAGCTGCGTGGCCAAACCATCAAGCCCTATACCGACTTGTTGCTGCACGATATGGGCGCAGGCTTGGCTGATAACCTCACCAATAACGCTAGCCTGAATCGTGAGTGGCGTACCCCAGCGCTTTGGGGCTTGGGTTTGACCGAGGCGGTAAATGGTCATAGCCGTTTATTACACGACGGCCGCGCACGCAATATTAACGAGGCGATCTTGTGGCACGGCGGTGAAGCAGCGGCAAGTCAGGCTGCCTACCGCGCTGCATCTGCTGCGCAGCGCAACGATTTGATCAAGTTCCTCGAATCGCTATAAGCATCCAGCACAGTTAATAAGCTGAAACTCCCGTCAGGCAACTGGCGGGAGTTTTGTTTTTCCCATGCTGTGCCCAGCCAAAGTGGCACGTATCTATTTAATTATTGAGTTGAGGTGGGACGATTTTCGCGCCAGTCGATGTAAGTATCGCCGCGCCTGGTTACCGGTACGGCCAATACGGCCAATACAGACAGTACAAATAATCGGCAACGTCACGCTAATAATAATCATCGAGGCTCAAATGAAATTCTCTCTCCCTCTGATCTCCTACATCAGTGTGGTGTGTATTGCACTCACTGCCTGTGGGGGTGGTTCCTCTGACAATAAGAACAACAGCTCCAGCAAAGTCGCCCAAACCGGCAGCTCCAACGCGGGAGGTGTCACTGAATCATCCACCGATGCCAGCTCAAGCATGCCTGCTGCAACGGTTGTATTGAGTGGTCGCGTAGCCATTGGGGCTGCAATACCTAATGCCACTGTGGTCGCACGTTGTGCCGATGGCAGCGGGTTTATCGCGCCGGTCGTCACTGACATTAACGGCGGTTATCAAGGCACTATTCCTGCTACTGCCAGTTTGCCTTGTGCATTACAGGCTCGCGGAGGCCAACCGGAAGTGGTGTTGCACAGTTATGCCACTAGCGCGGGCAACGTTAACATCACCGTGTTGACCGATCTGATCCTTGCCGGTGCCAGCGGTCAATCGCCAGCAACTTGGTTCGATAGCAGCGATTGGCAGTCCGTCGGGACGACTCTGGAATCTACCCAAGCCGAGTTGGCGCGCCAGTTAGCCCAATCTGGCTATACCTTGGATAGCGAAACCTTCTCACCCTTTACCGTCAGTTTTGTGATTGGCGATGCCCATGACCAAATCATGGACCGTTTGCAGGAGGCGATTGCAGCCAATGGCGATTTGGACAGCTACGAAGACCTGCTCGAACAAATAAAATCCGGCAAAGGGTTGGGGGTGATCCCTCCTGTTCCTGCCAGTTCCAGCAGTTCTGCGCAAACCTCATCGGTGCAGACATCGCTCGATGACTCACCCGTGCCGGACTCATCTTCCAGTTCATCGCTCAGCTCCAGTGCTGCCAGCAGTGTTGCATCAAGTATTACTGTAGTAGTGCCTGCACCCAGCTCTGTGCCTGCCAGTTCAGTCGCGCCCAGTTCTGTACCTGCTAGTTCAGTTGCTCCGAGTTCCGAGCCTGCAAGCTCGGTTGCCCCAAGTTCTGTTCCGGCAAGCTCAAGCTCAGTCGAGTCAAGTTCTGTTGCCAGCAGTTCTACTCCTGCAAGCAGTTCTGCGGCCAGCTCCAGTACACCGGCGTGGAATCTGGTGTGGGAAGACGAATTTGAAGGCACCAGTATCGATTCCTCTAAATGGGAACACGAAGTCAATTGCTGGGGCGGCGGTAATAACGAGGCTCAGTGCTACGTTAATAACCCAGCCAACAGTTTTGTGACAGATGGTCTGTTGAACATCAAAGCCATTCAAGGCCACGTGTGCGGCCCGGCGAAGAATCAGGAAGACCCTGGCTATAACCCTGCGGATACCTCGGTCTGTAAAGACTATTCGTCTGCCCGTCTGCGTACCAAAGGCAAGGCGGATTGGAAATATGGCCGCATGGAAATCAGGGCGAAAATGCCATCAATCGGTGGTGGTGTCTGGCCTGCGATTTGGATGCTGCCTACTGATACCACCAAGTACGGCAGCTGGCCGCACAGTGGCGAGATCGACATCATGGAAGCCTTCCAACCGGGTGTTTCCGGCGCACAACCAACCGGTGCGGCGAACGAAATCCACGGCACTTTGCACTATGGTTATTCATGGCCAATGAACCAGTACAGCGGCGCGTCGTATGAACCACCAACCAATATTTGGGATGATTTCCATACCTACGCGGTGGAATGGGAAGAGGGCGAGATTCGCTGGTATGTGGATAACGTACTCTTTGCGCGCAACAGCGGTAACTGGTTTATCTATTACTGGGGCGGGCAGGAAGTGGGTTATCAGGTAGGGACGGGTGCCCAGCCGTTCGATCAACCTTTCCACATGATTTTGAACGTGGCATTGGGTAATGGCAGCTATGTTCCTTATCCAACCTTCGGGCCTTCTGACAACGTCACCATGGAAGTGGACTTCGTCAAAGTCTACGAATGCTCTGCTGATCCGGTGACCGGTAAAGGTTGTGAAACACCGACTGCTGACCCCAGTGTGATAGCAACCGAGATTGCCAAAGACACGCCGCCACCGGCTACCTGGGATACCCGCTGGTTGTACAAAGACGGTTTGCAAACGCTGTCATTCGATATCAATGGTGCACAGGTACCAGGGCCAATGTCTCTGGGTAGCTATGCTTGTCCTTCCTGGGAAAGTTGGTGTCCTGCCGGTTCAAGCATCACCGTTACTGAACCGAATATTGCCGATGGCCCTGGCGGCGAACCTGCCAAAGTGTTGGATCTCGCATTCGCGGGTATCAGCAACGCCTTTATCATCTTCGGTGAAGCCGGATCGGAGGATGCGCTCGACTTTGGTGGTTCTATTTCAGAATACGGCCGCGCTGTGAATCTGGGTGAAATCAAGTTTGATATGCGGGTATTGGATATCGATGCCAACACCAAGTTACGCATCAAACTGGACAGCGGTTATCCAAACAACAGCTACCACGAGATCGAAATCCCGGCGGAAAATGAATGGGCAGAAGTGTCTGTGCGTCTTTATACCTTGCTGCCTAATACCAACGAAGGTTATGCATCACCGGTGAATTTCAAGAGCATCAAAAACCCCTTCGTGATCGAGCCTGTGGGCGGCAATGCGCATGTGCAGCTCAACAATATCCGCTTCGTCTGTCAGGACAGTGAAGAGTGGGGCGATTGCAATATCAAACCGGTAGTACCGCCTGAGCCGGTTACCGAAGATATGGATATTTTTGTAGGCGGGTTGGATGCAAATTGGAGTAACCCGGGCTTTGGCGTTTGGCAGGCCGACGGTCAGGTTATTACTATTGATGCCACTGTGAATGATCCAGACAAGGGTACCGTAACTCAAGTGGCGTTCACGCCCGTCGGAATGGGCACCTTCTACATTCAGGGCAGCTCCAAAGATCTGAGTGCGTTTGCTGCGGGCGATCTGGTGTTTGATCTTAAAGTGGTAAGCAACACCGGTAATACCAGCGGCTTCCTTGTGAAAGCAGATTGTGGCTTTCCTTGTGTAGGTGCGGAAATACCTGTTCCTCTACCGGCGGATAACAATTGGCACACCATCACTGTGCCTATTGCGAGCATTGCAGCTAAGGCTGGCTTTGACATCACAAAAGTGAATACACCTTTCTCGCTGTGGCCGGTATTTGGCCAGCAAAATGTCACTTTCCAGGTGGCAAATGTTCGCTGGAGGCTTCCGCAATAAACGTCTGTTGTAACGATGAACTAAAATAAACGTCGAGCGAAAAACAAAAAACGCCCATCAGGTAACTGATGGGCGTTTTTTATTTTATGTGTCGTTGAGTGCGCAGGATGGACTCCGGTATTCCCTCGGAGACTCGCCGTAAATACGTCCATGTAGGCTCGAATGCAGCATCCATGCTGCATACGGTCTCCGATGAAATACCGGAGTCCATCCTTGGAAAGATTTTTCAGAAAAAAGAAATCAAACCAAATCTTTATCAGTAGCAAATGACAGCGCGAAAGATTTTGGGCCTACGTTGATAGCGCCCGTCATGCTCATCATCGACAGCATGGTTTTTACATTGTATTGCTTACAGAATTCACGGAACTCTACCAGAATCGGTTCGTCTTTGATTTCTTCCAGCAAACCACCGTAACTCATCGCGATCACTTCACTGGTCAAACCCTGCTGAATTTGTTTTTTCACATGCGTCAGCAACTTTTCCAATGCACCTAAAAAACCTCTGCCGGTATCGATCTTGTCGGTATTGCCGCGATGCAATTGCACAATCGGGCGCAGGTTTAAAGCGCTCGCCAATTTAAAATTGATCCAGGAAATATTGTTGTCACCTTTGCGCAAATGGCGACGCTCCCGCATGTACGACAAATCGTTCGGAATTAAATAGCCATACACTTGGTCGCGCATATTGTCGATTTCGCGGATCGATTTATTCAGCGGCAAATTATCAACCTGAATGCGTTTGACCAATTCGTACACCAGCAAAGCATGGCCAGTGAACATAGACATTGAGTCATATAAACGGATACGAAATGGCGAGCGGCCTTCGCTTTTTTCCATCTCGCGAAATTTGGGTTCGTTTACGAGCGCAGCTTCTGATACACGCTTGAATACGTCACTTTTTTTACTGTTGATGGTGACTACTTGCACCAGATCATATTTCGGCAGCAAACGCTCCCTGAGAATGTCTGTCATGTCATTGACGGAAAGTGGATCGGACTGCGCCAAGCCATACACATCGCGTGAATGGTTTTTGTAAAAATTCAGCATGGTTTGTGGATCGCGATAATCCAGTTCCTGGCCTTTGGCGTGCTTGATGTAAATTGGCAGCACTTCAATGTTGTGTTGCTGGATAAATTTCGCTGGTAGATCGCATGTTGAATCGACAGCAATGCACGTCCTGGATGACATTTTTAAAACCCCGTAAATTGGTAGCATTTTTTTGTGAGTGCCGTCCCAGGCTGTTGTTTCCTGTCGCTCGCGCTGTTTTCTTGCGTACAGCACCTGAGCCGATGGTGCCAGTATCGGGTGTGCGGTAAAAAAGCAGTAGTCGCAAATTTCCCTGAAATGTGTGCGGCGTTGCGGAAGTTGTTGTGAGGAATAACCGGTACGCGTGTGAGCTTTGGCTTACACGAAAGGAGACTTTATCGACAAAACAGAGGGGAGCTGGCTGGGATTTAATCGCTGCTGGGTAAGATTGGCAGGGTGACACTGAAGCAGGCGCCGCCCAATTCCGAGCGGTGGATGCTGATATTGCCCTCGTAGCTGCGCACAATTTCCGCTGCCACTGTCAGGCCAATGCCTTGCCCGGGAATAGAGGTGTCGAGCCGCTGGCCGCGTTCAAGAATACGCTCGGTCTGATCTTCCGGAACACCGGGGCCGTCATCTTCAATATCAATTTGTAAGAAATTGCCTGTAACTTGCGAGCGCATACGCACTTGTTTATTGCCGTATTTGAACGCATTTTCCAGCAGGTTACCCAGCAATTCCATCACATCCTGTTCATCGCCCGCGACAATGGAATTGGGTGCGAGATCCAATTCCTGTTCCATGCGTTTTTGTGCGTAGACTTTTTGCATCGCTGAAAATAAACGCTGGGCGATGGGTTCAATCCGCGTGCGGCGGAAGGTGCCTTTTTGTTGGCTGGATACGGCGCGCTGCAATTGATAGGTCACGACCTGATTCATCCGCGCTACTTGCTCACTGGCAATTTGTTGCAGCTCGCCATCACTTGCGCCGCCGTCTACCAACTTACTTTGCAGCACTGCCAACGGAGTTTTCAAACTGTGCGCAAGGTCGGCCAGGCTGTTGCGATAGCGCAAGCGCAAGGCCTGCTCGCGCTCCAATACCTGATTGAGGTTGTTGACGATTTTTTGCAGCTCTTTGGGGTGTTCGCCTTCAATGTTGCTGGTGTCGCCACTTTGCATGGCTTTGAGTGCTTGCGCGAGTTTGCCCAGCGGGCGTAAACCCCAGCGCAAAATCAGCGTCTGGGCAATCAATAAAAATATCCCGGCTGCGCCCAGCCAGCGCCAGAGTTCATTGCGGTAGGCTTTGAGCTCTGCCTGATATTCCTGTGCACTGTGTACCACCACGAAATGGAAGGGCGTGGGGTTGCCGCGCGCGTCTTCCCAATTAACGGTATAACGCGCAATAAAGTGCAATTGGTTATCCAATGTTTTGGTGCTGAACAGCATTTTCCCGGGGGTATCACTTTTGGCGATGCTGTTGTATTTGGGGGGCTTGTTCAGTGCAGCAGAGTTGGAGTGCCAGACGGCTTTTTCCTGGCTATCAAATACATAACCGTAAAGCCCCGAGTTGGGGTGTTCGAAATCGGCCTCGCTTAATGTGACCGGTAAACGCAGCCCTACAATGCGTGAGTTTTTACTATCCGGTTCGGCAACACTCATCAGCAAATTCACATGGCCACGCAAGCGCGAGCGCTCGGCAACTTCCAGGCTGTTTTCAAATGCACGATCCAGAAAAAAACCGGTCAGTCCCAAAAACAATGGCAGCAGCAGCGCCGATGCCAACAGCAGGCGCGATGCAATAGACGAAAATCGGGCGACTCTCACTGTGCTCTCATTATTTGGGACATCTACTGCTTATCGAGATTAAAGCGATACCCCAAACCGCGCTGGGTACTGATGAGGTTCAGGCTGCCGTCCGGATCGAGTTTTTTGCGCAAGCGGCCGACAAATACCTCGATCACATTGCTGTCGCGGTCGTAATCTTGCGCGTACAAATGCTCAGTCAACTCGCTCTTGGAAATGTTTTTGCCTGCATGCAATGCGAGGTAAGTGAGGGTGTTGTACTCGAAGCTGGTCAAATCGACTTCGGTGTCATCGCGATGTACGCGTTTGGCGTTGGTGTCGATGGTAATGGGGCCGTAGCGCAACACTGGCGATGCATGACCACTGGCGCGGCGCAACAAGGCATGGATGCGCGCGCGCAATTCTTCAGGGTGGAAAGGTTTGGTGAGGTAGTCATCTGCCCCTGCTTCTAGCCCACTGACTTTGTCTTGCCAGTTGCCACGGGCGGTGAGCACCAGAATGGGGAAGTTGCGTTCTTTGCTGCGCAATTCGCGGATGAGCTGGGTGCCGTCCAACAAGGGAAGCCCCAGGTCGATAATAGCGAGGTCGTAGTCGTATTCACTGCCGAGAAACAAACCTTCGCGGCCATCAGCGGCGGCATCACAGGCGTATTTTTCGGTCGCCATCAAACTGAGGATTTGCTCGCGCAGGGGTTTTTCATCTTCAACAATCAGGATACGCATAGGGCTTTCCTAAACAGAGTTATTCCTAAAAACGACGACACAAGGTAACAGGTTTACCCTTATTCATTCGCGATTTATGGGTTGAGTAATTGGCCATTTTGGCCGTCAACATGGATAACGCGCATGCGGCCAGCGTTGAGTACTTTAACGCCATAGACCACACCGGAATCATTTTGTTGGGTGCTGACACTCATCACTTGTCCACCGACCTTCCTGCGCACCAGATCAGCGGCTTCCGCAGGGGATAATTTTGGCGGCGGTGGCGGTTGGGTGTTGTCCGTATTCGAATCAAACAGGTTGTTGCCGCTGGCGCTGGAGGAGATGCCTATGTCGTTGCCAATTAAATCCGGTTCGGCGATGCCTGTCTGGCTAACCAACAAGACACTTACCAGGCAAACAGCGGTCACCAACATAGTGATCCCGTGAGCAGGGCCAGAGCGAGAACAACGGTGTTTTGAGTACAACATGGCAAATCCCAAACAAGAAGGCATTCAATCGTCAGTCTTTTGCCTTCACTATCGCCCGTGTTTGGGCAAAGGTCAATTTGACCTTTGCCAATAAGGGATGAGCAATTAATGGCGGTCTCTTACATGAACGATACGGTCGCCGGGGTGATGGCGTGTCTCCGTATGGTAGATGCGGCCATCATAACGGTAACTGACATCGTACCCCACCAGTTCGCGTTGGTATTCAGTGCGGTAGCCTGTGCTGCAGACTTCGCGGTCTTCATAGCGGGTTACCCGACGGCTGCCGCCAGCCATATCGTTACCAATGGCAGCGCCAATCAGGCCGCCTGCAGCGGTAGCATGGCCGCTGTGGCCAATTTCTTTACCAATCGCTGCGCCAATCAAGCCGCCTACGACAGTCCCCTTGAATGAATCCCCTCCGCCACGACGCTCACTGTAAGCGACAGTTTCTACGCGGCAGGAATCCACAGGAACCTCTACAGCAACCGTGCGGTAAATCGGCCGGCTGGATACCACTCGTGCATATTCTGTGTATTCAACCACTTCATAATGACGCTCATAGTGGCGGTCATTATGTTTGCTGTGATGTTTATGATGATGCTTGTGATCGGCCAAGGCGTTGTTAGCCAGCAACAGGCTGCTGGCCAGGGTGCTGATTAATAACAGGCTTTTCATAATGGTTGTCTCGTGTTGGTAAGGGAGGCTCCGGGATCATCTGGAGCAAGTTCAGACTATGCCTTTCAATCTGAACAAAAACTGAAATGACAATAACCAGAATTGCGGCCTGTTTCGCAAATCCTGTTTCGCAGCACGTGCAAGTCGTTAGGTGTGATTCGTGCAATAAACCATTCAAACAATCCCGCAAGAAGCCCGTGAATTGCTGAAATAAAGCCGGTGTCAGCCCCAAAACCGGGCGCAACTCGGGTTATAATCGCCGCTATTTTTCCGAATTGTCCGCACAGGTTGTTTCATGTCTGAATTGAACGTCAAAGAATACATGGCCGATGTTGGCCGCAAAGCGCGCGTTGCATCCCGTGTGATTGCCGCTGCGCCGACTGCGCTGAAAAACAAAGCGCTGCTGGCCATTGCCGATGAACTGGATAAATCCCGTATTACGCTGGTGGCCGAAAACCAGAAAGATCTGGCTGCCGGTAAAGCCAATGGCCTTGATTCCGCCATGCTCGACCGCCTTGCAGTCAAGCCCGGTACCATTGATGGCATGATCGAAGGTTTGCGTCAGGTTGCTGCGTTAGCTGACCCTTGTGGTGCTATCACCGATATGAGCTATCGCCCAAGCGGTATCCAGGTGGGCAAGATGCGCGTGCCTTTGGGGGTGGTAGGGATTATTTACGAATCGCGCCCCAACGTGACCATCGATGCTGCCAGTCTCTGCCTGAAATCCGGCAACGCCGCAATTTTGCGTGGCGGTAGCGAGGCAATTCATTCCAACCGTGCGATCGCCAATTGCTTGCAAACAGGCCTGAAAGCTGCCGGTTTGCCTGCAGATGTGGTGCAGGTCATTGAGATAACCGACCGCGCTGCGGTGGGCGAGCTCATCACCATGCCGCAATTTGTGGACGTGATTGTGCCGCGCGGTGGCAAAGGTCTTATCGAGCGCATCAGCAACGATGCCAAAGTACCGGTAATCAAACACCTTGATGGTATTTGCCACGTGTATATCGACGATAAAGCCGATTTGGATAAAGCGTTCACCATTTCCATGAATGCCAAAACTCATCGCTACGGTGTGTGCAACGCAATGGAAACCTTGCTGGTGCATGAGCAGGTTGCGGCGCAGATATTGCCTCGTCTTGCGGCAGCTTACACCGAAAAAGGTGTAGAGCTGCGCGGCGATGAAAAAACCCGCAGCATCATCAGCGCGAATGTGGCGACCGATGAAGATTGGGCGACCGAATATCTCGCGCCGATTTTGTCGATCAAAATCGTTGCAGGTTTGGATGAGGCGATTGCGCACATCAACCAATACAGCTCACAGCACACCGATGCGATAGTCAGTGAAGATTACACCCGCGCGCGCCGCTTCATTAACGAAGTGGATTCCGCATCGGTGATGGTGAATGCGTCAACCCGTTTTGCCGATGGTTTTGAATACGGCTTGGGTGCAGAGATTGGTATTTCGACTGACAAAATCCATGCGCGTGGCCCGGTTGGCCTTGAAGGTCTGACCTCGCAAAAATGGGTTGTGTTTGGCGATGGGCACATCCGCCAATAAAGGTGTGATCTCTTCGCCCATGATAATCAGCTTAAAGCAATCAGATTAGAGACATCAGGTTGAATTGTTATGCGTAAGTGCATCGGGTTTTTTGGAGGGACTTTTGATCCGATCCACCTCGGGCATTTGCGTTTGGCGCTGGAGCTAAAACAGCAGCTGCAATTGGATGAAATGTCGCTGGTGCCCTGCGCTATACCGCCGCATCGTGCAACGCCGGATGTGAGTGCACAACAGCGTTTGGCGATGGTGCAACTGGCGCTTGCTGATTGTGCAGAGTTGCGTTGGGATGCGCGCGAATTACAGCGTGAAATGCCTTCTTATACCTACGACACCCTGAGTGAATTGCGTGCTGAATTGGGCGCAGAGACCAGCATTTGTTGGTGTATGGGCATGGATAGTTTTGCCGGTTTGGAAACCTGGCATCGCTGGCAAGAATTGCTCGGGCTCGCACATGTGGTCGTAGTGGCGCGCCCTGGGTGGGAATTACCAGTAAGCGGTGTTTTTGCAGAGTGGGTTGCGCAATATTCGGTTAAGGCTGATGACGCACCGGCTGCAATACACGCATCGCCTGCAGGACATGTGGCCATCCTGCAACCACGGTTGCTGCCAATTTCTGCAACTGAAATCCGTGCGCAAATTGGTGCAGGAATGTCGCCGCAATTTTTAGTGCCGGATGCGGTATGGAATTACATTCGCGCAGAAGGTTTATATCGCTAACAATTCATTTCATATTGTTAGCAACATTGTTTTTTTTATTTTTTGTATAGGTAATTGAATGTCAGATTTAAACAAAGCCATCATCGACGCCCTTGAAAACCTCAAAGGCAAAAATATTGTGACGCTCGACGTTCACGAGCTCACCGATGTGATGGACACCTTGATTATCGCCAGCGGTACCTCCAGTCGCCACTCGCGTTCATTAGCAGAAAACCTGGTAGAAGAAACCAAGAAGGCCGGTTTCCGTGCATTGGGTGTGGAAGGTCTTGAAACCGGTGATTGGGTGTTAGTGGACTATGGCGATACCGTGGTGCATGTAATGCAACAGGAAGCGCGCGATTATTATGAGCTGGAAAAACTCTGGTCGATGAAACCAGCAAACCGCGGATAACATTCTGTGCAGAATAAAATATCGTCTGTGCAGGATAATTAACGGTTATGCGTATTCGCATTATTGCTGTGGGCACCAAAATGCCCGATTGGGTTGAAGCGGGTTACGCGGAGTATGCCAAGCGTATGCCGCGTGATGTCACTGTAGAAATGGTGGAATTGCCGCTTGCCCAGCGCAGTAAAAATAGCGACATCGCCAAAGCAATGGAAAAAGAAGGCGAAGCCATGTTGGCGATGATTGAAAAGGGCGGTAAAGATGAACAAGTCATCGCCCTTGATGTCAAAGGCAAGCCCTGGAGCACAGAATTACTTGCTGAAAATCTCGCGGGTTGGAAAATGAGCGGCAATAATTATTCGCTGCTGATTGGCGGCCCCGATGGCTTGGCTCCTGCGTGTTTAAAATTGGCCACAGTAAAATGGTCGCTTTCACCGCTGACATTGCCACATCCACTGGTGCGTATCCTGGTGATTGAGCAGCTTTATCGAGCCTGTACGATTTTACAGAACCACCCTTACCATAAATAAAAATGGTTAGATTAACCATCAATCCGATTGACGTAAATTTCCGGCCCGATAATGCAAGAAGCCCAACAGTTTAAAGACCACCAACGCGAGGCAAAAATATTTCGCAACCGCGTAATGGTGATGGCGGTATTTATGCTTCTGTTGGCATCGACCTTGTTGTATCGCTATTACGATTTGCAGATAGTCAACTACGAAGAATACGCCACCCAATCAGACCGCAATCGCGTGCACGTACAACCCGTACCGCCAACGCGCGGGCTAATTTTTGATACCACCGGCGAGCTGCTTGCGGACAATAAAGCGAGTTTTACTTTGTCAGTGGTGAGCGCAAATCAGGCAGAGCTGGACAGCACTGTTGAGTTGCTGAAGTCGCTGATAGAAATCACTCCGCAGGATCTGGGCAAATTTTATAAAGCACAAAAGCAGCGCCGCCATAAACTCGATCCTGTTCCCCTGCGTTACCGCCTCACCGAAGAAGAAATTGCACGCTTGGCCGTAAACCAGCACTTGCTCGAAGGTGTTGAAGTGAATGCGGAGTTGGTGCGCAATTATCCATACAAAGATATGTTTGCCCATGTGATTGGCTATACCGGACGCATCAGTGAAAAAGAAATGGACGCGTTCACACCTGAGCAGCTGCAAAAATATTCGGGCACCCATGCGATTGGAAAAATCGGGATCGAAAAAAGTTACGAAGATATTTTGCTTGGACAAGTGGGGAGCCAGAACGTAGAGACCAACGCACGCGGTCGCGTTATGCGGGTATTGGATCGTATTGATCCAAAGCAAGGCGGCGACTTGCACCTGTATCTGGATGCCCGTTTGCAAGAAACAGCAGTGGCCGTAATGCAAGGCAGGCGCGGGGCCGTAGTCGCGATTGATGTCAAAACCGGTGGTGTATTGGCTGCCGTCAGTAACCCTGGTTTTGACCCCAACCTGTTTGTAACGGGCATTAGTTATCGCGATTACAAAAGTCTCAATGAAGATATAGATACGCCCTTATTCAACCGCTTTCTGCAAGCACAGTACCCGCCGGGCTCCACGGTCAAACCTGTTATTGGGTTAATTGGGTTGCAAGAGGGATTCACCGATGTGCATCGCACCGTTGCAGATCGCGGTGTTTTCACTTTACCGGGCAACTCCCGTTTGTGGCGCGATTGGAGCCTCAAAGTCACCGGGGGGGGGCATGGTCAGGTCAATCTCAAAACCGGTATCTCCCAATCGTGCGATGTCTATTTTTGGGATCTGGGCAACCGGATGGGTATCGACCGGATGAGTGAGTATGGCCATTATTTCGGTTTAGGAATCCTGACCGGGATTGATGTGCCCAGTGAGCGTCGCGGCATCTGGCCTTCGCGCGAATGGAAGCGCGCGGCTAAAGGCCAGGCGTGGTACCCGGGCGATACAGTCAATATGTCGATTGGCCAGGGTTTCATGTTGACTACGCCGCTACAGTTGGCAGTGATGACCAGTACCATCGCCAACCGCGGTATGCGTCATCGCCCCCAGTTCGTGAAGCAAATCGGCAATCAACCTATTGAGTCGGTTATTGAAGATACCTTTGACGCCAAACCGGAATACTGGGATGCCATTTTTGAAGGTATGGCGGAAGTTGTACATGGCCCACGTGGTACCGCCAGACGCTACATGAGTCCGGGTGCGGAATACCGTATGGCAGGTAAATCCGGTACCGCCCAGGTTGTTGCCATTGCCCAGAATGCCAAGTACAACTCTGCTCTGCTCAAAGAACGTCATCGCGACCACGCATTGTTTGTGGCGTTTGCTCCCTTGGAAGACCCTAAAATCGCGGTAGCTGTGATGGTGGAGAATGCCGAGGGCGGCTCCAGTAAAGCGGCACCGATTGCGCGCTGGATAATGGATGCTCATCTGCTTGGGTACTATCTCAAAGCGGATGAATTTGTGCCGCCGCTAGGGCTTCATCACGCAGCAATTATCAAACGCGCCAATAATTACATTGCCGAGCGCAAAGCTGCAAGAGAAGCAAAAGAGGCTGAGGCAGCTGCCAAAGCGGCTTTGGAGGCGGGTGTTTTACCGGCACCGGCAGCAATGACTGAACCTGAGGCAAACCATGAGTAGACAAGATTTTTTACGGCGCATGCCGGAAGCTGCCAATGCTTTCAGCCGTCGCGCTCGTCTTGCCGAGCGTTTGCATATCGACTTTTTCCTGCTCGCACTGTTGCTGTTGTTGACCCTGGTGGGGTTGACGGTGCTTTATAGTGCAAGCGGCCACCATCTGCCCAGTGTAGAAAAACAGGCCAGTTTTTTTATGATCGCGTACGTCACTATGTTCATTGTTGCGCAAATCCCCGTGGATTTTATGCGGCGAATGGCTCCTGTGGCCTATGTGAGCGGTGTGTTGTTGCTGGTGGCGGTCACTATTTTTGGCGACATCTCCATGGGGGCCCAGCGTTGGTTGCAGATTGGCAGTTTCCGTTTTCAACCATCTGAAGTGATGAAGTTAGCGATGCCAATTGCCGTTGCGGCTTACCTTAGTCGCGGCTTTTTACCGCCGCGTTTCACCCAGGTGATGGTGGTGTTGGTTCTGATTGGTATCCCAACCGCCTTGATTATTGAGCAGCCTGATCTGGGGACATCCATTCTGGTAGCGACCTCAGGGGTAATGGTGTTGTTTTTCTCAGGATTGCTCTGGCGTTATATCGCAGTGGCGGCGGTTATCTTCGGTGCCAGCCTTTGGCCGATATGGCATTTTATGCTGCATGATTACCAGCGCCAGCGGGTGCTAACCATGCTCGATCCAACCCAGGACCCACTTGGGACTGGGTGGAATATTATCCAGTCCAAAACTGCAATTGGCTCCGGCGGCCTGTCGGGTAAAGGTTGGATGGAGGGCACCCAATCACGTCTGGATTTTCTCCCCGAAGGGCATACCGACTTCATTATTGCGGTGATGTCGGAAGAATTTGGTTTGCTGGGTGTCATACTGCTGCTGTCGATTTATGCCATGGTCATTATTCGCGGCTTGGTGATAGCAAAGAATTCCCAAAACAGTTTTGGCCGTCTGTTAGCGGCCAGTGTCAGCTCAACATTTTTTGTATACGTATTCGTCAATATGGGAATGGTATCGGGCATGCTGCCGGTAGTAGGCGTTCCACTGCCGCTGATCAGTCAGGGCGGTACAGCGATTGTTGCTCTGTTTGCCGGATTTGGCATCCTGATGGCGATATCGACAGAAAAAAAACGGGTAATGACTCCACAAGCGTAATGCTTGGATACATACAGCGCATGAGGTTTTATGTTGTCTTTTTCAAATAAAATGACCAAACACGCAATGGCATTTTTTGCTGGCATAGGGTTCAGTTTTAGTGCGGCTGCAGATTACAGCAATCATCCGCTGGCGGCCGGATTTGTCGATGAGATGGTACAAAAGCATGGTTTTACTGCTACCGAAGTAAACCAGTTTTTAAGCAAGGCACAAAAACGCCAGCCTATTTTGGATGCAATTGCGCGTCCTGCAGAAAAATCCAAAACCTGGAAAGAATATCGCCCAATTTTTCTGCAACCGCTGCGTATTGATAACGGCGTTGTATTTTGGCGTGAGCATCGCACCGCACTTGCGCGCGCAGAAAAGGAATACGGTGTACCTGCAGAAATTATTGTGGCGATTATCGGCGTAGAAACCAATTACGGTAAAAATACCGGTAGTTGGTATGTGATGGATGCACTGACAACTCTCGCATTTGATTATCCGCCGCGCGCACCATTTTTCCGCTCGGAATTGGTGAATTATTTAATCCTTACGCGCGAACAAAAACACAATCCGTTGGAATTTAAAGGTTCCTATGCCGGTGCTATGGGTTACGGTCAATTTATGCCATCGAGCTACCGCAATTATGCGGTGGATTTTAGTGGTGATGGATTTACCGATATATGGAATAACCCAACCGATGCAATTGGCAGTATCGCCAACTATTTTGTAAAACATGGCTGGAAAACCGGTGAGGCTGTCGTTATTCCCGCTAAATTGACGCGTGCACGTGAACAGTTGTTGGCGAATGAATCATTTAATACCGTTGTGCAGCCAGTCATCAATATAAACACTTGGAAAAAAGCGGGCATTGCTCCTGCGATTAAAATTTCTAAAAAGGCTTCGGCAATTGCATTTGAATTTGATGGCATCAATGGTTTTGAGTATTGGTTTGGCCTGCAAAATTTTTACACCATTACCCGCTACAATCGCAGCCCTATGTATGCGATGGCTGTTTACGATTTAAGTTTGGAAATCAAGCAAGCTATGCGTAACGCAGATAAAACAACAGCAGAGGTGACTCGCTAATGATGTATCGATCAGGCTATGTTCATAAATGTGCAGGTATTATGTTATTGCTATGTTGTGCATTGATGGTGGCCTGCTCGAGCAAGCCGGTAACAAAAAAACCGGTTGCTAATGAACCTTTCAATCCAAATGAAGGTCGTTATAAACACGACAAAGATTTTGGACCTGATGAAGATGTGGATTTATCCCATATTCCCGATGCTGTCCCACGCTATGAAACACGCACGCGTGCAGGCAACAAAAATCCTTACACTGTGCTCGGCAAAACTTATCACCTGATTAAAGATGAAAGCTCGTACCGCGAGCGCGGTTATGCATCCTGGTACGGAAAAAAATTTAATGGATACAACACCTCAAATGGTGAGCGCTACGATATGTACGCAATGACCGGTGCGCATAAAACCTTGCCAATCCCGTCGTATGTCCGTGTGACCAATTTGGATAATGGCAAGAGTGTTGTGGTGCGTATCAATGATCGTGGTCCATTCCATCAAGGACGCATTATCGATTTAAGTTATGCCGCAGCGCAGCGCATTGGTATCCATAAAACCGGAACCGGCAGGGTAGAAGTGGAAATTGCGTTGCCGGGCGATGCTGCACCAATTCCGCGTCGTCCTGATGCAAAAGCAGTGGCGACAGTTGAGTCTGCGCTGCCCGCCGGTACTTATTTGCAGATAGGGGCATTCAGCCAGAAAGTATCTGCCCAACAATTTTCCGGAAGTGTTGGTGCCAAGCTGACGTATCCTGTTGTTATCAACTCAGCCAGTCAGCCCAAACAAGTTCATCGCGTGCGTGTAGGTCCATTTAAAGATGCAAAAAGTTTGCAAGATGCGCGTGATCAATTAGCAAAACTCAAAATTTTCGAAGCACATATTGTTTATCAATAAGTGCTGCCTGTTTCTTGTTTGTTTTACAGAGTGTTGATCCATGATTAAAAATATTGTTTCCAGTGTTTTACTCGCGGGCGCTGTCATCGCCCATGCCCAACAACCTGCAACGCCAGTTCCCACTTCAACGCTGCCAACACCGGTTCCCGGCCAAGTGGTAGAGCAAAAACCACAAGCGATTCCTGCTCCGCCCCAATTGGCGGCGACAGGTTATATTTTGGTGGATGCAACCACCGGCAGTATTGTGGCGGAATTCAATTCCGAGCAGCGTTTGCCACCTGCGAGTCTGACCAAAATGATGTCCAGCTATTTGGTGGTGGACGAATTGGAAAAAGGCCGCATCACTGAAGACACTATGGTCAATATCAGCGTCAAAGCCTGGAAAATGGGCGGCTCGCGCATGTATGTAAAAGAGGGAACCCAGGTTTCAGTTATCGATTTGTTGCGCGGTGTGATTATCCAATCCGGAAACGATGCCACAGTGGCGCTTGCTGAATTTATTTCCGGTAATGAAGATGCTTTTGTGGACGTAATGAACCAAAAAGCAGCGCAACTGGGCATGGTAAATACGCATTTTGAAAACTCAACCGGCTGGCCAGCTGAAGGGCATTTGACCACAGCAAAAGATTTGGCAGTGCTTGCCCGCGCTATTATTAATGACCACCCTACACATTACCCTCTGCACGCCGAAAAACATTTCTTTTATAACAACATTCGCCAGCCTAACCGCAATTTATTGTTGTTCCGCGATGAAACGGTTGACGGTTTGAAAACCGGTCATACCGAAGAAGCTGGCTATTGTTTGGTTGCTTCATCAAAACGTGAAAATACCCGCTTTATTGCGGTAGTGATGGGTACCGAAAATGAGAGTGCCCGTGCAGCAGAAACCCAAAAGCTGTTGGCATATGGTTTCCGTTATTTCCAAACCCAGCAGTTATATCAAGCAGGGCAACAAGTCAGCACCTCGCGTGTATGGGCGGGTAAAACGCAGGAAGTGACGTTGGGAATTCCTAATAATATTGTCCTGACTTTGCCTAAAGGTCGCGAGCAAGCATTGCAAGCCAATATGCATATCAATGAAATCATCAAAGCGCCTATTGCCGCAGGCCAGGAGTTGGGTAATCTCACTGTTGAGTTGGATGGACAGCTTTTGGTGAATACCCCCATTGTGGCTTTGCAGGCGGTTGAGGAAGCCGGCTTTTTTGCACGCTTAATGGATAATCTGAGATTATTCTTTCGCAATTTATTTAGTTGATCGTTAGAATCCTTGATCCGGTATTTGCCTTGCTTGGGAAGGCAAATACCGGGAATCTCAAATAACAGATCAAGGAGCTTGTTGTGTCTACTAATCCCTATCAAACACCCGAAGGTCAATTGTCTACCGACGACCAATCATTCGGCGAAGTAAAATTTTTCTCTCCTTCCTCACGTATTAACCGCCTGCGGTATTGGGCTCACTCAATGCTATTCTCCTTTGCGATGATAGGTGTATTCATTGTTATTGGATTGGTGGCTGCTTTGGTATCCACTACGATCGGAATTGTTTTAGGTGTTATTGCTTATATTGTCATGATCGTATTTAGTTTTATCCTTATGATCCAGCGATTGCATGATTTAAATAAAACGGGTTGGATGTCGCTTTTATGCATCGTCCCCTTAGCGAATATCTATTTGTTGGTATTACTGATATTTTTCAAAGGAACTGAAGGGCGCAATAACTACGGTTTGAAAACTCCTCCTAATAAAACCTGGCACTGGGTAATGGCATTGTCGCTGCCTGTGTTTATTGCCGTCATAGGCATTCTTGCTGCGATTGCACTACCTGCCTATCAAGACTATGTAACGCGGACAAGTGGATTGGAGTCCTCATACAACTCTCAAGATATTGATGGATATCCATCTGAATACACCGAAGAAAGCACTACCGATGAGTCGCTCTACACCGATGAGGCTATCGTAGATGGTTTGCCAGTTGATGAGGAAATCACTGATGAACCCGTTGAGGAATCAACAGAGTCAGAAACCCCGCAATAATCATTAGTGATTATTTTGCAATAAAAAAAAGCAGCTTCGGCTGCTTTTTTTATAAGTCTATTTTCTGTGAATGCATACGTATTCATATTGCGGTACATCAGGGTTAAATCCTATTCTGTTATTGAAGTTATCTTATAAATATTGCTTTAAATATCAAAAATTAGTTTATACAACAATAAATAGCGAAGTCAGTATCACCCGCGCCAATAAGGTGCCTTTTAAATACTCTTACATCGAAAATTGTTTCAGTAGCAATGGCTGCACGTGTGTTGTGCGACCAGGGATCTGCGCGATTTTTTGTTCAATTGGAAAATCACAGCGAATGGGTTCAGGTGCATAACGCATCGACGGGTTTGCTTTGCCATCCATAACTCACATTACATAACAATAATATTCCAGGCGTTGTTGTACCTATCGCCTGGCTGGCCTTAGGAAACATGCTATGCATACTTCATCATTCCTCATTGCGTGGAAATGGCAGCGTTATTTCATTTTTCTTTTTGTTATCGTATTTACGTTAGCTTATGCACAGGCAAGTCAGGCTCAAGCGTGGGCCAACAGTTATTTTCGCGGTACGGCTAATAACTGGGCCGCTACTGCGATGGTTAAAAACAGCGCGACAGGATTGTGGGAAACTCAACAAAATTTTTCCGGTGCCAATCCGCGTTTTAAAATTAGCCGCTACGACAATAATTGGAATGAAGCCTATCCCGCGCAAGATTATTTGATCACAACTGGTGACGGTGATTACAAAATTACATTTAACGAAACCACCAAGGCTGTTGCTGCCAGCAAATTACCTATCACCATTCCAGCCAACAATATTTGTTTTAGTAATCCCAATAATTTTGCAACGCCGTATATTTATTTCTGGAATCCACTGCCTGCTGGTGCAGTTACCCCTTTGCCCGCTTGGCCCGGTAAGAGTATGACCAAGCGTGGCACTTTTTATTGTTATGATTTTACGACGACGATTCCTGCTGCTATGCAAATGCCAACGTCGCTCGATATTATCTTCAGCAATAATGGTGCAAACCAAACCGCGAATTTAAAATACACAGGTGCAGCCTGCTACGATACCAACACCTGGAAAGCGTTATCGCAATGTGGCTTCACGGTGGCTACTGCTTCTTCAGCGGTAAGTGTTTCCTCATTAGCAAGTGTTGCTTCATCAGTCTCATCATCGCGTTCTTCTGCCGTATCGTCTTCTGTAGCTCCATCATCAACTGCACCTTCATCAGTCGCTCCGTCATCGGTAACGGCATCATCCAGTGTGGTGCCAAGCAGTTCATCAGTGAGTTCTGTGGCGGCTACCAAAACTAAAATTTATTTTAAAAATACCGCTAACTGGGCATCGGTAAATGTGCATTATTTTAATGTGGTGCCCGCACTAACTGCTTCAACATGGCCAGGTGTGGCGATGGTTAAAAATACCAGTGCACCTGCTTTTTTTAGTCATGAATTTGCGACGACTGTTAATTCTGCTGGCATAGTATTTAGTGCTAATGGCAATCCAAAAACAGTGGATCTGAATTTTGTTGCGCCGAATAACTGCTATGACTTTGGTACAGCCAGTTGGAAAACTGAAAGCGCGTGTGGTGTGCCTACCAATTTAGTTGCAAATGCAGGTATTGACCGCAAAGCCAATATCAATACTCGCCAGGCATTATCAGCGGCGGGCTCTGTAGGCGATTATGTTTCTGCGCGTTGGACAAGCACAGCATGGACGGGTGCGTTAACCGGTAAACAGGTTGTGACTCCGCAGCTAACGTCCACTGGCAACATTACCGTAACCCTTACGCTCACTGCAGCGGATGGCAGCACCGCAACCGATACCATGGTGATTAACGTTGTCGCCGCGACACAAGCATTGCCCGAACGTCCGTTGCTGGATGCACCTTTGGGCTTTCCAATTACCGGTACCGTCAGTGCGGGTAAATATCGCTTCGTAAATGCATATCCCAACTTAAATGAGTTTTTCTTTTCACCGGTGATGGTGACCAACGATGGTGTTAACGATCTGGTTTACGTCGTCGATAAAGAAGGTGCGATTTACGTATTCCCCAATAAAGAAAATGTGCTCGCATCGGAAGTGCGTAAATTATTGGATATTAAATCCACCGTGCTCAATAAAAATGAAAGCGGCATGCTCAGCATGGCGTTTGACCCTTATTTTGCGAGCAACGGTTTTATTTACGTGTATTACATTTTTGGTGAGACCGATAATTTTTATCCACGCACGGATGGCATAGTCGGCGGAAAAACCGGTGATGCGATTATTGAACGTTGGACGGTGGATAATCCTGCAAACCCGACCTCTGCTGGCGCTAAAGTGGAGGTGTTACGCATTCCGCAAATTGGTGAAGATCATAAAGGCGGCATGATGCAATTCCACCCCACTGAACATTATTTGTATGTGGGGATCGGCGAGGGCGGTTACGGTCACAGTGCGTTTGCACAAAACCCTTTGCCAAGTGATCCTTACAATCGTCGCACTAATAACAGTGCGCAGGACCCAACGACATTGCGCGGCAAATTTATTCGCATTGAGCCATTAGCACAGGCGGTGAATGGAAAATATTATCGCGTACCCGCAGACAATCCTTTTGTTGGTCGCGCCGGATATTTACCGGAAATCTGGTCCATGGGGCATCGTAACCCTTGGCGCTGGTCGTTCGATACCGATGCGCCTTACACCTTGTGGGAAACGGAAATCGGGCAGGATACTGATCTTGCCTACGAAGAAGTCAATATCATCACCAAGGGGCAAAATTACGGTTGGCCTGTGTGTGAAGGCATACGTAACCGCGGTGCATTAGGTGGCGATGCTGCAAAAAATTGCGCGACTGATTTTGTGCCACCACGTGAGGGTTATGGGCGTACGTCGGGTGTTTCAATTATTGGCGGATTTGTCTATCGCGGAACGGATTTGCCCAATCTGAACGGCAGTTTTATTTTTGGCGATTACGTGAGTAAACGTTTGTGGTCAGTAAGTAATGACGGCCAAGCCAAAAAATTAATCAGCGAAGCTTTTCCGCATTACATTTCATCAATTGGAAAAGATTTGAAAAAGAATTTACTGATTTCAAGTCACGGGCGTGAATTGGGTGGACCTTCCAGTATTTTTAAAGTGGTAGATGATGACGTTACCTCCGCGCAAATTCCACCGACGTTATCGGCCACTGGCCTGTTTGCTGATGTTGCCAATGTTATTCCGGCACAAGGTGTTATTGAGTATCAGGTAAATACCGGTGGTTGGTTTGATGGCGGCAACATGCGGCATTTTGTTGCAGTGCCCAACGCAAGCAAAATCAGTTTTGATCCAACCAATGTATGGAATTTGCCGGTAGGTTCTGTGTTGGTGAAACACTTGTCTGTCGCTACATCGGCTACTGCAAACAAACCGTTTACGACATCAGTGTTATTCCGTCAGGAAACCGGTTGGCAAGCGGCGAATTACCGTTGGAACTCTACCGGTACTGATGCAACACTCGTGACTGAGTCATCAGTAGAACCTGATGGCGGTTTGGTAAATGTGGTGCGCAAAGTAGAAACGGGCAGTAGCTGCGCCGGTTGTCATAAAAATGCCGAAGGACAACTCACACCACTCGCGTTAGATACACGGCAATTGAATGGCAATTTTAATTATCAGGGCGTGATACGCAACCAATTGGATGTGTTGAACACGATTGGTTTATTCACTGCGAGTATTGGCAATGCCGCTAATTATGAACAATTTGCTGCACCTGATGATGCAAACCAAAGTTTAACGTTGCGGGCAAAATCCTATTTGCACACCAACTGCGCCCATTGTCATTCCGGTTATTCAGGCGGTATGGATTTGCGTTTTTCAACGGCGCTTGAAGCGATGAAAATTGTGAACGAACACAATCGCATAGTTCCCGGTATTCCAGCTAACAGCAATATTTATAAATACCAAACCGGTGCTGGCATGCGCATGCCGTACGGATCGGTTGCCACTAATCCCGCCGCAGAAAATGTATTCCGTAATTGGATAAATGCATTGGGTGTTGATGTTGTCCAGACAGGAATTGAAATTGCTGCGACCACAGTATCGCCAGAGGTTAATCAGATTGTTGGTTTGAATCTGGAATCGGTTTATAGCAACGGCACACGCTTGGCTGCTGCGGGTTCCATTACCTGGAGTTCAAACAACCCCGCAGTCATTTCCACACAAGGCAAAACCGGTGCTGCGATTAACCTGACTGCATTGGCCACAGGTTCGGTGATGATCACGGCAACCAGTGATGCTTACACTGCGAGCATTACACTTGATGTAATTCCTGCATCGAATCCGGTCACCGCATTGGCAATTACCGGTACAGCAAATTTGCGCATCAAAGCCGGCGAGACACAACAACTGGTTGCGGTCGGTACTAATAGCGATGGCTTGCTAGGCATGACATCGCAAGTGAATTGGACAAGCAGCAATACCGCTGTGGCGAGTGTTTCTGCAACAGGTTTAATTACAGCGGGCGCATCGGCCGGTACAGCAATTATCACCGCGACTTACGCTACGCTCAGCACAACTTATACCGTCACCAGTCTGGGCGCTGGGCAGTATGTCTATGTGAAAAAGCCTGCAAACTGGGCGACGCTTAATACCCATATTTGGACAAACCAAAATGGAGTTGAAACCAATCGCACCGGTGGGTGGCCTGGCCCGGCCGCAACAGAAGTTGCAACAAAATACGGTGCTGGTTGGCTGCGTCTTTTTATTCCACAGGAGTGGGCTAATACGGCAGGCAACACCAATATTATTTTCAGCAACAACGGTGCAAACCAAACCGCAAATTTAACCGTGAGCCAAACCAATCCAAGTTGGTATGACGCTGCGTGGTTAGCGGCTGAACCAGCGTCTGCGGTTGTAGAGGCCGGTACGCAAATTCAGGTGGGCAATGGCACGGCCACTATCGCAAACAGCGCAAACCTGAGCGGAAAATTATTTGTGCCGGGTACGCTTGTGGATATCAAAGCGAACGCTGCGGGCCCCGGCATGCAGTTTGTTCATTGGGAAGGCACAGGCGCAGCGTATTTGTTAGATGCCAACAGCGCGATAACAAAAATGGTAGTGGGCAATGCCGCATCGCTCACATTGCTTGCGGTGTTCGATAGCATCACCGACCAACATCAGGTCGCGCGCAGTCATTACCAAAGCCAAGGGTGTATTGGTTGTCATGGCAGTGATGGCAATGGTTCGCCTTCATTGCTGGATCTGCAAACGCGTTACACACAAACCAGCCTTGCGAATTACATTGCGGCAAATATGCCAAAAGGCAATGTGGGCAGTTGTACTGGCACTTGCGCAAGCAGTATTGCGGCGATGATTTTTGCCGAAGCATTTATTCCACCGGCAGGCGTTTGCGATGCGGAAAATTTGGATGACCTGATTCCGCAAGACCGCAGTTTCCGTTTGTTATCCACTTTGGAATACAACAATTCAGTGCGCGATTTATTAGGGCTTGCGAATAATATCGACGTGACCACTGGCCGTATTCCTGCCGATTTGCCCGTGAATGGTTTTAAAACCAATGCCAATACAGTATTCACCAACGACTACGCAAAAGGTTATGTGCTTGCAGCAGAAGCGGCGGCGGCCATGGTGAGTAATATTTACAGCCTCACGCCGGGCTGCAGTAACGCCACCTGTTTTGTGCAAACGTTTGGCAAGCGCGTGTATCGTCGTCCGCTCAGTGCAACGGAAGTGAATAAATTAGTTACGTTGCAATCGGCGCAAGGCAACTTTGCATTACTCACGGCGATATTGTCATCGCCCTCGATGTTGTATCGCTCGGAAGTGGGAGAATTAAAAGGTAATTATTACGAGCTGACCGATTACGAAGTTGCTGCCATGTTGTCGTATACCTATTGGGCAACCACGCCGGATGCTGCGTTGATGGCAGCAGCGGATGCAGGCCAATTAAGTACGCCGCAGCAAATTTCTGCCAAGGTCGCGCAGATGTTGCAAGACCCCAAAGCGCAAATTGCATTTGAGCGTTTTATTCGCGGTTGGTTGGATTTGGAGAAAGATATTAAATCCACCGCGATCAGCGACAGTCTCAAAGCCGATATGAAAAACGAAACCATTGAAATGGTGAAGCGCACTGTTTTTGGCGGAGGCAGTTACAACGAATTACTCACCGCCAATTACAGTTACATGAGCCAACAACTGGCGGCACATTACGGGCTTGCTTGGCCTGGCGGCAGTGGTGTGCAACGTGTGGATTACAACGCAGCGAATGCAGAGCGCCGCGGTATCTTGGGTCACGCAGGTATTCTTGCCATTCAATCGGCATCGGAAAAAACGCATCCGGTAAAACGCGGTTTGTTTGTGCGTCGCAATCTGATGTGTCAGGACTTCCCTCCGCCACCTATCGGTGCTGAGTTGAAGCCGCAGGAAGATCCAAGCCTGACAGTGCGTGAACGTTTTGAGCACGCGCACTTAAAAGAAGGTTGTGAAGCTTGCCACCAATACATCGATGGAATCGGTTTCGGTTTGGAAAATTACAATGCCATTGGTTTGTATGTCACATCGGAAAAAACCGACAACGGTTTGATCAAGGCGATTAACTCACTCGGTTATATCGGTAGTTTGAATTCAGCAGAAACCTATTTGTCCGAATCAGAGCCTGTGGTGCCTTATCACGGCATGGATGAATTGGCAGGTTTGATTGCAGGCAGTTCCAATGCCAAAGCTTGTTACGTGCGCCAGTGGTATCGCTACACGCGTGGGCAACTGGAAGATGTCACCGACAGTTGTACGTTACAGGTTTTTGGTAAAACATTTAAAGAATCGAGCAATGCCAGCATGTTGGATTTGATGATCCAATTTACCCAAACCAAAAATTATATTTTGCGTAAATAATCGAGGCGGGCATCACTATGAATCTATTAAAAAATAAAATGCAGCGTCGCGATTTTTTGCGCACTATTGCCAAATTGGGTTTGACTACGGCATTCACCAGTCAGTTTATGTTGTCATCGAATGTGTTTGCACAAACGGCGGGCGCAAAACGGTTTGTGATGGTGTATTACCCTAACGGATGTGTGCGCGACAAATGGCATTCTTATAATGCGGGTGCATTGGCGAGCAATAGTTTTGCGACCAGCCCGCTACAACATTTGAATGCGCATATCACCAAACTAGTGCCGATCAAAAATTTAACCTACAACGGTCACGGCGGCAGCTCAGGTCACCCTGAAGCCTGTCGCGGTGTGTTTGCCGGTGGGCAGGAATACGCCCCCACATTTGATGTTGCTATTGGTGAAGCGCTTGGTGGGCGGTTAACAAAAAACATGCATGTAGGGGTTTGGTCCAGCAAAGCAAAGGGCACAGAATACATGCCCTTTACGGATAAAAATCGCAATAAAATCCAGGTGTCAGATAATCCTCAGCAGGTGTACGACGCATTGCTCGCCGACGTTGTTGGTAGCAGTAGCGGAACGCCGGACCCCGATGCTGCGCGCCGCCGCAAAGTGTTGGAAGCTTTGCATGAAAATTTGGATGTATTGCAAGCCAATGCATTGAACGTAAAACAACAAGGCAAATTATTAACGCACGAAGAAGCCCTGAATTATTATCAAAATACGTTATCGGGCACATTGGATATCGGCAGCACTGGTTTTGCCCGCCCCACCATCGGTATGACCGGTATTGACGACGATGCCGATGCAATTGCCAAAGCGCAAATGCGTAATATCGCCATGGCATTTCAGGCAAATATCACACGCACAGCGAGCTTCCAATTTATGGGCGCGCAAGATGAATCACTTAAAATTAATTTTCCCAGTATTCGCCCTTACATGGGCGATTACGGATCGGGCGAAAAATTAAATTACAACGAAACCCGTAGCCACGTCAGCTCACACAATGAATCCGCACTCTTCGATGCGCAAACTCGCTGGTACAACATAATGGTTGCGTATTTAATGGATGAACTCGCTGCGCGCCCCGATACCGCTTACGGCGGAACATTATTGGATAACACATTAATTCTGGTGATGTCAGAAGTCGGTGGCGGCAACCACCAACAAGAAAACCCCGGCATTTACGTCGCAGGCGGCGCAGGCAACGCCATCCGCACCGGCACGGCAATCGATGCGAATAATACCGGCATGTCAAATTTATATTTGGACATCGCCAAAGCGTTTGGTTTGAATTGGACGCGCTATGGAAATAGCTCGGGTGGGGTGAACGGTTTTTTGCGGTAGGTTCTACTTCTCTTTAAACAAAAACCTATCTTCCGATAAAGAGATAGGTTTTTTTACGCGGTTATTTATTGTTTATTGCAATATCAAAATGCAATACATCTTCCCGTATTCCCAGTTTGCTATAGAGTGCTATAGCGGGTTCATCTTCAACAGCAGTGTCTGCCTGCACAAAGATGACATACGCTCCTCTCTCGGCTCCTATTGTTTGCAGTGCCTTAATTAACTGTGTGGCAACACCTTGGCGACGATATTCGGTCAATACCGCTAAATCATAGATATAAATTTCACTGCGTTCCTGTTCGAATTTTGTGAGCTCGTAGGCCGCAAGGCCGCCAATGACTTTTTCATTGTATTTGGCTGCCAACGCGATAAATGTATCGCGGTTGAGCAATTTCTTTAAATAATGATTGCTTGGTCGATGATTGTTGTAAGTGTCTTTATCGTTAAACGCTTCACCAAAAACGGAAAGTAATTCTTCAAAAGTATCAATATTGTCAGAGGTTATGTGGTGGATAGATATACTCATACGTAGCCCTCATAGATTACAAAACACCCGCACTCTTGATTTCCAAATACGCATTCGCAACACGTACTGCTAATTCGTTGGCAGTGCAGTCAATGGCATATACACCCGCAGAGGTGAGTTTTTTATGGGATTCATTGCGTTCATGTAAAAAGCGGCGCACGCCTGCGTAATTGAGCGCATCATCAAAAGTGTGCACCGGCGTGTTGTCGAGTTGGTCGAGTATTTGTTCGCGGATATTGGCGACCATCACCAAGTGACGTTTTTTTAATAAATTCACCGCAAGCAATAACTCGCTGTTGTCTTCATCGCGCGAGTTGGTGACAAGAATGACGAGTGAGCGTTTGGGTTGCAGAACCGAGAGTTTTTCGGCAGCGGTTATGTAGTCAGCAGTGGATTGTTGGGCGTGCAAATCGTAAATGCCGTTCAAGAGTACTTTCACCCGGTCAACGCCTTTTTGTGGTGGAATCCAGCGGTGGCGGTTGTTGGCATCGCCGCCAAAACTCATCAGGCTGACGTTATCGCCTTGGCGTAAAGCAATGTAACTAACAAGCAACAATGAATTCAGTGCGTGATCAAAATGGCTGAGCTCATCGTCTTTGGCGCGCATACGGCGGCCACTATCAATCATTAATACAATTTGCTGGTCGCGTTCATCTTGATAATCGCGCGCAATTAATTTTTGTCTGCGCGATGTGGCTTTCCAATCAATCTGGCGCAGGCTATCGCCTTGGCGATATTCGCGCAGTTGGTGAAATTCCATGCCCGCACCACGGCGTTGTTTTTTCTTGATGCCCATTTGGCTGGTGTGGTTTTCAGTAGCGAGAATCGCGTAATTCGCGATAGCGACAAAATCCGGATACACCTTGGCAGTTGTGGGTTCACCCGCCCAGTAACGAATACTCCATAGCCCCAATGGGCTGTTGAATTCGATATGGGTTTTATCCAGTTGCAATGAGCCGCGCACTAAAGGGCGCAGTAGATAATGTGTATCGCTGATCTGGTTAGGTTGTAATTCAATTGACAGCGGCAAATGCTGGTAATTTGCATCGCTGGGGACGCTATCAAAAATACGGATTTGGCGAGCTTCAGTAAATTGGTGGCGAATGCGCAATTTCACTTCAGTCCATTTATCCACGGCTAAATTGCCGGGCATCTCCCGTGAAATCTCAATCGGTGGCAAACGGCGCGATAACAACCAATCCAATAAACTCACAACGATGAGTGCGATCAGTAATCCTTGCGGTAAATACCCCGGCACACCCAATTGAAAAAAGTGGGTGCTGAACGCGTTGATAAATACCATCGCTGCCAAACATGCGAAGGAAATAATCAGCCGCGTGTTGGGAATCCATTGTCTTTTCATAAACGTGCCATGTGTAGAGCGGTGCGTATTAGTGTCTGGGTGCTTCAACTTGCAACAAAATATTATGCAGGATTCGCTCTGCGGCCACGCCTTCAATCGCTAATTCCGGCGATAACAAAATGCGGTGGCGCAGCGCAGGGATGAACATGGCTTTTACATCATCCGGTGTTACAAACGAATTGTTATTAAGCAGCGCATAAGCACGTGCAGCGGATAACAATGCAATGCAAGCGCGCGGCCCGGCACCGCGGGAAATACCTGACCAGCTGCGTGTGGCGCGTACCAGTTTTACCACGTATTGCAAAATTTGGTCATCTACGGTGATTTGCTCTGCAATTTTTTGCAGGCTTAATACATGCGCCGGTTTTAATAGTGTGCGGATTTGTTCCAAACCAAAACCGCCTTGTGCTTGTGAGCTGACTTGGCGCAACATAATTTGTTCATCATTTTCACTCGGATAATCGATCATCACTTTCAGCATAAAACGATCAAGCTCTGCTTCTGGCAGCGGGTAAGTTCCTTCCTGTTCAA
>DLHT01000015.1:1518-2020 GCA_002483365.1 Cellvibrio sp. UBA7661 | reverse complement strand
GGTGCACGGTTAATTTCATCGGCCAATAATAAATTAGTGAACGCAGGGCCGCGACGAATTTCAAATTCCTGTTTGGCCATATTAAACATGGCATGACCAGTAACGTCGCTGGGCATTAAATCGGGTGTGAATTGCACACGGGTAAATTGTCCGCCAAAGCATTTTGCAAGGCTGCGCACCAGCAGGGTTTTTCCTAAGCCAGGCACACCTTCAATTAATACGTGACCGCGCGCGATTAATGCAACCAGCACTTGTTCGATGATTGCATCCTGGCCGATCAGATTTTTTTTGATTTCATTTAATAAATTATTGGCAACTGTGCTCGCTTGTTGCAAACGGTTCTGCAAGCTTTCTTCAGTGTCCGTACTTTTGTTATCAATGCTGTCGTGGGTGTTATTTATGTCAGTCATAGTTGCTTCCTGATGGTTTGCAAATGTGCGATGGCGGTTGCGAATTCTTGTGGGTGCTGCAAATTGTCGGCAAAGAGTGCATGTTTAATTGC
>DLHT01000015.1:1200-1478 GCA_002483365.1 Cellvibrio sp. UBA7661 | reverse complement strand
TGCCAAGCCAGTGAGTTGATGCAAAAACTCAATACGTTCATCACCTTGGGGCTGGCTGAGGTTGGGGTGTTGCTGTTCGATACGCTCTAAAATTTCGGAGCGCAATAATGTTAATAACTGCGGATGTTGCTGTTGCCGCCAGAGCAGCATTGCCCCTGCGTAAATGTGTTCGGCAAGGTTGCGTCGCCCGGCTTTTTCCAGCGTAAATACCGGGCCAAAGCGTTGGCTTTTTGCCCATAACCAAAACACTAATGCAAGCAGGGCTGCCATTACGCCAT
>DLHT01000015.1:0-1161 GCA_002483365.1 Cellvibrio sp. UBA7661 | reverse complement strand
AAATAATGGCGGCAAGTGATGGCGCATCCTGATTTACCACAAACCACACGCGGCCATCGGGATTTACCAAGCGCCACAGCGCAAAGGCGTGATCGCGGCAGTCAATGCGTTTGTTTGCCCAGATAAAATTGTCGCTGGTGATGGTTATACCGCCTTGGCCTACATCGAAATACAGCAGATGTTCATGTCGTTCTTTGTATTCGCTATCTTCCGTGTCACTGTCTGCTTCACTATATTCATCACGATCTTCATCGCTGTATTCGCTTTCTTCCTCAGATTCATTGGTGTCGTTAGTTTGTCCGGTGTAATCGTAATAAATAAATGGTGTTGCTGAACTGAAATCAAATTTCAATGGCTTTTCTTCGCTGTGAAAATTAACCAGAGTAGGGTCTTTGTGTAGTCCGCAGCGATAATAGTGTTCCGGCTTTTCGGTTTTTTTGTTTTTAGTGTTGGTATTTTCTGCCGATTTTTTGGTGTTTGTATTTTCATTATCTGCATCTTTATTGGTTTTATCGCTTGTGTCTTCTTGCTTGTCTGCTTTTGTTTCGGAATCGTTTTTATCTTTTTCGCCCTCTACGGCTTTTTCCAGTTCGTCGGCGAGTTTTTTCATTGGGTCGAGTGCGTCTGCATCCCACTCCGGTACACCCGGTTCAATATTAAAATCGTCCAGCAGTAAATCATTTTCATCGGTATGCGCACCAATGAAAGGATTTTGGGTTGCGGTAATTAAGGTGCCGCCGTTTTCGATCCATTCATAAAGTGCGTCGTAGCGTTCTTGGTTCAGAATTTTATGGCCATTGATCAGGATAATCGTGTCTTGTTGTCCAAGCTTGAGGTTGCGCCAGCTGTGCTTGTCCAGCAGGCTTTGGCCTTTAACGGTAATTGCCTGCACACCATGTTTGCGCAGAAAAATTTCAGCAGCGAGAAAGTCGTTCTGCAATGCCTCTTTGGAATAACCCAAATCAATTTCTTTTTCTTCCCATTCCAGGGTGGTGTACCACCAATAACCCAAACCAATAATGATGGCGAGCATTACCCCAATCACGATTTTGTGTTGCACAGGCATGGTCTGCGAATGCTTGTCTGTCACTGTGCAGCTCCTTGTGCGTGGCTGCTGTGCAACCAACAATGATTCCAGCTGGAGCAAAGGTTTTCCGCTTG
>DLHT01000003.1 GCA_002483365.1 Cellvibrio sp. UBA7661 | reverse complement strand
AGGGTGGGGTTTGTCAGCAATCTGAAACCGCCCTTCGGCGGTTTTTTCATTTCCGATGGTTTGAAAACCCCGATAAAGATTTCTATTCGTCGGAGATTTGTACTGTCAATTCGGGTGGGCGTCTGTACTGCCTATACTTAGGATGAAGCAACTTTGATCGTACTATCCACGAGCCATGCCGCAAATTACCGCTTGGGCTTCAAATAATAGAGTGCGCCTTGCGTTCTTGAGACCAACCCGGAATCACCAATTATTTCGACGCATTTCTTTCCATGACAATCATACACGTCGCCATATTTTTTTAGTTCGTCAGCTGAGTTCTGCATTACAATTAACTCACCTCTTGTTGGAATATCTCTCATAAAGAAAAACCATAGTACAAGAATGCTCATTACAAAGAACACAAAATGCAATATTGAAAAAATAAGAAAGGACTTCTGAGATGCCTTATCTAATCGTTCAGCGGCATCATTCGCAAGTTCATTTGCTTTAAACAGATCTTTTGTTATTTTCTTAGCAATTTCAATCGATGCATCTTGAACAGATGTTTTGATTGCGTTGGCGATGGTGTTATCCATCGCGCGCGATTTTGTTTCCAGCAACGCTGAGGATGAATCCAATTTTTTTAGCAAGTTTTGCAGCTCCGCTTGATTCTGCTCCGCTGCCTTCAGCAAATTGTAAGCCGCTTCCATCACAGCATGTTCAGGCTTCATAGTGAATATCCTCTGTCATAGTCCAAGCTCCGCGTCAGATTTTTATTTTTCTGGCTATCGATTCCTGAACGCATTATTGACCCCATCTCCTGACTCAAACTTTTAATAAATTCGCTCTGGTGCAGCTGAAGCTGAAGAGGGTTCGTGTATTGGACGAACGCCAAACCAGTTTTACTGACGCACAATAAAAGGCCGCTAGAACTCATTTCGATTTCCCCATTGTTACTGCGATTTCGATCCTGCGTCCCTTGGCAACCAGCAACAACTTGCAAATAACCTTGTATGCTTTCTTTGCTAAATTCTTCGTTGGGACTTACAACTTCTTCTGTAACGACGTCAAGGAAGGATTCGATGGTGTGTGTTCCAGGAGTATCGAATGCATTTAAATAGGGGACGATTTTGTTGAAGCAGATTTCTTTTAGTGGATCTGTTTCGATATACCAATGAACAGCACACGATATCTCGGTCAATTCCCTGTTATCCGTTAAAGCAATTTTCAGTTGGCGAATTCTATCCTTCTCCTTTGCTTTGCTACTTTTTTTATTCTTAAATTCGATTAGCTTCACCACACCGGGGTATTCCATCAGCAAATCTCCCAATAAAGGATCCGCCGGAGTTTGTTGTAAAAGATTTATTGAAGAAAACTGTGTTCGTGCAGCGGTGGCTTTTCCTACTGAAATCCCCAATGCATATAAAAAGTCACCAATTATTATATTTTCATAAACCTTCACACTAACTCCTTAAGTTGACGAGAGGTATCGTTACCGTTCTTTTTTAGCACGAACGTTTGCGAAAGTAATCTTTTGTTGATCTTTTCCTTAAAGCTATTTGCACTTGCGGAAGCTTTCCCTTCCTAATAGTTTTTATAGAGCTAACAATCATCTCGTCATAAAGAAACCATATCCGATCGGTATAATTTAAAATGAAATAAATCTGATGAACAAACTCAACTGCTCCGAGGTCGTGCACGTATTTTCAAGGTTAGCTCAACGTCCCAGCGTTCCGAACATGAATACTCTTATTCATCAACTTGGCGAGCCAATTATCTTTTTAATGTCAGCCCCGTAATATTCCAGTTCTTCTAACAAATCAGCGTGTCTTATCAATAATTGATCTCATAAAATATAATTGCGTCAACTTCTTCATTAAATAACTTTGACCTTCCGTTGAAAAGTGCTTGATATGTTGTAATGCATACTGCTTTATTCTGCTCAAAAAGATCATTGCTGAATATATTTTGGAAGTAAGTGGTGACATTGATTCCATAGCTTTCAAATTTATTTTGAGTTTGTTGAATAATTTTAATTGATCCGCAAACATACACAACCTTTCCTCGTGTTTCGTTCACTAAAGATTGTGATATCAAGGCGCATATAAGTGTCTTTCCTGCGCCAGTATTTAGCACTAATGAGATGTCGGTTTTTTCTCTATGCCGGTGCCATCCTCTTAATGCGTCGACTTGTACCGCCCATAGATCATTAACTCCTCAATCCGACATTCTGGAGACGTTTCGTCTAAATATTTCATAAGGGGCAATCGGATGGTCTTCTTTTTTTTCGATTAAATTATAGCGCCCAAAAAGTCAGTGAATCACATTTTCTTTTCAAGTCGCCGATATAGCTTTCCAATGCTGCAAATACATTCTCCATTGTGTCGGGCGTGGCGCCTCGAAAACAAAGATCAATGGCTTTGTCAACATTGGGTTTGCCAAGTACTTTACTGATGACCTCTTCCGGATTATAGATCTTCAGAAGAATTTTTAAGGTGTGTTCGAGAATGATGATTATGCAATGCTCTAACGGTAGAGTTTTTGATTCTACAAGTTTGTTTGCTGCTTGAATTGCCCTCTTGTCGCCTGAGCAAAATGCGGGATCGTCTGACTCCAACGCACAGCCTAAAAGTGTAAGTTCGCCTTCATCTAAGTGTGGATCGTTAATAGATGCGATGAGTTGAAAAGTAGAAGGATACGCAATTGATGCAATATCTGTTTTCCCAATAAAGGCCTTGAGTTGTTCGAGCGCTTTTGCATTGGAGGGTAAATTTTTTCTCCCGGTTGGTTTGAATAATCCTGCAACATAAGGAAGGCTTTCAAGTGTTTGAATATCATGGCCTGAATTGGCAATGATTTCCTGAAGGCATAGCAGTAGCTCGTATTCCGCGAGTTTTATGGCAACGTCATTATCAACAAAAAGCAGCATTTCAATCCCTGTTATTGCAAGCGTTCTAGAAGCTCAAGATCGTCAGTTTTAATGTTGTACCGGCTCTTCACGTTTTCATAAGATGCCTTGAATATGGTTTGCGCCGTATCGCGCTCCAGAAACTTCAGTGCTTGATGTGCGAGTATCCAATTACGCGTTTCTCTGCCATATGTCAGCACAAAATGACCGGGGTTCACATTGTGTGAATTGCTCAGTTTTTTCGCGTGTAAAGCGAGCTCTCCTGGTCGCTCTATCGCACCAAGATTGCGTAATAGCCCTCTCAAATCGATTCCATTTCTGAGAACGTTCAACGCGAACTCATCCGCTTCGATTTCTTGCTGGTCTGTATCTTCTTTTAGTGTTTCTCCCAATGCCGAGATGCTTACGTCAGTAATTAAGCCGGATGTTTCTAAGTGGCCGAGCTTCATGTGACCAATTTCATGAAGCAGTACAAATAGCTGTGTAGATACGCTTTTATGTTTGTGACTTAAAACAATTGCGTAACAGTCCTCGTCACGAACAATGGCGCCCGCGGGGCGGGATAGCGCTGACGGAAAATTATCTAAATACAAAACGGGAATGTTGTGCTTCCACAGAAGGTCCACCACATTCGCGAGATCCACGTTTGCACGGGCAAGTTCGGAAAAAAACAATTCAGTATTTTGTAAGGCGTCGTTGTATCTCAGTATCCTAATAAAGGTTTTCCCCACCGCTTGGGTTAAAAGTGCGGCATCGGCAAGCTTTTCGTGGTCAGTATTTGCTCGCTTTTTGAATTGGATGGGCGTTGATGCAGCTCTGAAACTTACGGATCCGGATTCGGCCACGTCCATTTGTATGCCGAGGCGATTCCTTAACAAAAGAGAAAATTGAAGCAGCCCTGTATTGGAACTCAATAGGCTGTCGTCCCACCACTGAGGAAGTACTCGTTTAAGGAGCGTTTTGCTTACTCCGCAATCTTTAATCATTTTGTAAATGATCGATTTGGAAGGGGGTGTGAACGATTCCATTACCTTGCTAAGCCTCGTTCTGATTTCCATTAAGTCTACAAGAGTGGGCCACCATTAGCAGCTTGGACAGTTGCTTGGCATGCGCGTCCGTTCCGTTCCACACCAGGTTTAATGCTTCCATTAAGTACTTGTTCGAGGCCGGATCCTTATCGCTGTATTTTCTGATATCAAAATTTGCATAATTGCATAGCTTTACTATCCCCTTGGTCAGCTTAGCGTGTTCTTTGTATAAGCTTCTGTGAACCGTTGACTGCGGCATTTCTAAGAGATCAGCTATCGCCGTGGACGTCGTATGTCCTTTCTTTTTGAAGAAGGATTGGAGATCATTTTGCAATTTTTCGATATTCATAAAGTCATAGATAAATGCATAATTGAATAGCATAATAGTGGTATACTTACGGCAGGTCAAACTGAAGTCGATGCTATGAATGATGCGGATATAAGAGTTAGCCTGGCGGCGTACTTATCCAGACGAAAGACTTTTTCGGCCAGCAGGTTGCTGGAGGAAGTTTCGCTGCAAAATGGGTTGGTCCGTGCAGATTTGGTGTACTGCTCAAATCGTTTGGAGTGTTTTGAAATCAAGAGTCATAACGACACGTTAAAGAGGCTCGTCGCCCAAGGGTGGCAATATGAGCAGTCCTTTGACCTTGTTACCTTGGTCTGTGCTACCAAACATTTGTCCCAGGCTACTGACATCGTCCCGGAATGGTGGGGAATTTTAGAAGTGACCAAGGGAGGCGCCTTGCAGTCACTGAGAAAATCAATCTCAAATCCAAACGTAGGTGCTGCTGGAATGGTGGATTTACTTACCAACGATGAATCCAGAGCATTTCTCGCCTATATCGGCCACAGCGAGGGGGTGAGTAAACTCTCTCATTCGCAGCTGAAGATGAAGATACAGGCTGTAACCACTGTCCCGATTTTGAGGCGTTGGATTTTGGACACTCTCCAGGGGCGAAGAGATGGTTGGGGGCCTCGCGCCGACGGAAGTTATCAGGACGCGAGGCTATGTGGTTAGGTTACCGTTGTTGTGCCCTAACCGTATTTAACAACTTGGGCGATGTGATGATGGATAAATTCGGAAACGTGGAAGGTCGAATTACCTGGGCCAGTTTGCGGCGGCTCTTCTGATCTTTTTTTCCATATATCGTCGGCCCATGAAAATTCAGCCCCTCTATACTCATCTTGTAAGACTAGCAGTTGCGTTAGTTCGTAAATGGCAGCGGCATCCTTCCCTCTTTGGCGTAACACGAGCCAGTGATCATCGTGTGTGTATCGAATATTGATATGGTTGCTTCTCAATATTTCGGATTGACTCCAATCGGGACTCAATGTCGCATAATCGCTGTACTGAATTGTCGTTGAAATATTTGCAGATATTTCTGTGTACAAATTCTTTTCAATCCTGGCTATCGGGCGCGCTCCTTGTACGTCTTGTAGTGTGCTAGGGAAGCTGCCACCCGATACGATAATCTGTCGCTTGAGATTTGTAGAATACATTTCAACAATCTCAGCCAAGCGCTTACTCTCATCAACGAAGTGCGTAGTAACAAAGCCAAAATCAATGATTACAATTAAGTTTTGGTTTTCTGCGAAGGCTTTGATTTGGTCGATATTTTTGGTGTGTCTTTCAACTTCTAATGTTTCTTCGAGAGACGGAGGACACGCTACCCGAAAACAGGGACGCTTCGAGAAAGCTTTCAGCAAATTTTTTGTAAGGTGAGGTACGCTTTGGGGCAGAATCGCAAACGGAAGATTTGTTGATTCCACTGCTGTGTATAAGTCTTCCTCAATATCTTCTATATCCACTCTGCTCATATCAAGGATTTGGTCGCCACTCCAAACGGAAGCAATTCCCAAGGCTGCATCAACAAGAACGCCCTGTGGATTTTCTATTATCCAGATAGGGCACACTGTCGAAATCCACTCATCGGGAGCGTTTTCCAGCGCTTTAATCTCTCCTTGTTTCCATCGTAAATTAGGGTAATACATTCCATTTCCTCTTGTTGATTGCCTGGCCAGTTTTTAATGCAGTCGCGCGGTTGTTCCCACGCTAAGATTGTCAGAACAGTAATAATATTTTTATTTGAATACTATGGAGAGCTGGGGATGTCGCATGCATTGCATCCGCAGACTCCTTTTGCTGATTCTGGAACGAATGGGCGTTCAGACGTCCATTGCTCACTCCAACCCAATTTTCCACAAGCTTTATTGCATTCCTGTGCAGCATTCGCTGCTATCAAGAAAACATCGGTAGTCTTGTCGCATCCGCAGCTGAAGTCTTCCCGAATGTCTGTTCGAATGGCGCTCTTGTTGGAGTCGAACCAGGTGTACAAGTCGTTTGATAAGGTGAACATATTTATATCCGGGTTACTCGCTACGTGTTTCATATCTTTATAAATTGGGTATGAAACTGCTAGCTCATCAAATGCGGATTTTAGAGTGAGCAATAAGTATTGTGGTACCCCGTCTTGTGTTGCTCCGGTCGAGCTTTTAACAACGACTTTTTTAGAACCCAGCAAGGCGGCAAGTTTTTTTGCATGAGTCAAATTTTTACTCTTTGCATTAACGCCAATCACATCGGCGAAAAAAAGAGGTTTACTGGTTTCACCTGGATTCCAGAGCGGTAATGGCATGAAACTAAAATCATCGGGCAATTTTTTCCCGTTTCCTTGCGATATTCCCCACATGTCTTCTGTAAACCCTACGAAACTATTGCCATGACCTTCTCCAAACCAAATTCCGCGTTGGTAGGGTTGTAGGTCACCATTTGTTGAATTTAAGTAGCTGCTCATTTCCATTAGCTCGGTTAAACGCTGTGTAACCTTTTCGTCAATGGATGAAGGTGTTGGGAAAGGATACTTCCCATGAATTGCGTATTGTGTTGCAACATAGAATGTGCCGTTTGTTGTTGATCCTGAAATATCAAGCATCATTCCATTTTTATCCCCTGCACCAGGAACAGTACCGGTATATCTGCACGTTTTTACTGCTTTCTTTACTTCCGCGAGAGTGCTCGACGGAGTAATATTCAAATTCTTCTTATAAAACAAAATATTGGTGCATCCCAAAAGTGGTATTCCGGCGTAAGTTTGATTGTCGGAATTTTTAACTCCATTGATAGCGTAAGGAAGAAAATCGTCGAGGCCAGCGGGATTGATTTCTTGAGTTAAAAACGGTTCCAGCAAATCCTGGTTTCGGTATTTATTTAAAAATAGGGCATCAAATACAAACACATCGAGATTTTCCGGAGAGGTTCTATATCCACCATCCCACAATTTGTCATCGGTAATTACGTTTAGAGTTATCCCGGTTTGCATCGCATTCCATTCCTCGATCAGGACCTTTTTGAATTGTTCTGGACGAGGTACATAGGGGTACAGGCCTACATTTAACGTGATCTGCTGAGCGGTCGGTGTGGGTACATCGTTGTTAACTGAAGGTTGTGAAGAGCATGCAGATAAGATAACTAAAATTAAGACAACGAATATCTTCGATTTCATTTCATACATCCTTTATTTTGAGGAGGATTCAAGCCGTCGATGAGATTTTTAGCATCCAAGATGTGGAATAGCTCAACCAGTGTAGAGTGGCATTAGTTAGGAGGTCGGATAGATGTGGTTATTGAAAAATAAGATCGTTGCCAATCGTTGTGTGGCCAGCGATTTAATGTATTTACTTCTACAGGGCGTTTCATATCCTTACTTTAACTCCGTTAACCGCCTTATGGGATCCACAAAACTCTAGTTCACAGAACATGCATTGTCTAAACACTTGAGACGGAAATTTAATTTCCATGGAGGCAAAATGAAAGGAGCGCCATATCAAATGGATTTAAATTTACATATACATCTAACGATAATTTTACCAGAGTAACAGTTTTAGCCTAGCTGGACATTACAGCACATTACACAGTTATTCTGTAAGAATTGATGCCATTTAGCGTGTAGTAAATTCTTTCTGAGCAGTTTCTCGTATCGTCCGATAAGTTGATGCAGGTGTAATAATCTCAATGTCGTTCTTCAGCGCGAGCAACATAATTCGAGCAATTTAGGTTGTATGTCATCAGGGTTGCTATTGAACCGAAATTAATCGGGGACGTAGTTCATTGGTAATGAACTATCCATAGATTTGATGTTGAAGGTTCTGTGCTCATAAAATGTTTGGAAAATCTGGCGGAGCATAAAATCGAGCCGTTCTTGTGACCCATCTGCCAATTTCAAAATATATATAAATTCATGTGGATCAAAAAGGTGCACAAAAGCCCTGGTTTCTTCATAAATGTTGCGCGCAAAATTCACGCATTCATTCCATGCTTCATTATCAGGAATGAATTCAGAAATAATTGCAATTGCATGAACAGGTAAAGTGCGATTAAAATAAATAACATCGCCACTTTCAAATTTTGTTATCTTTTCACCCCTACGAATTGATTTGACGGCACACATGTACCTGTGCGAATGCTTTTTCGGTATGAGACGTTAGTGTAGAAATTCTCCTTTGCATGGATTTCTTATAGCCTGACTGATACAAAGACATGGCTTTCGACGATATCAATAAGTTGTATGTATTGGAAATTACAAAAATATCTACAAATACCCTTTTCTGGGTGTCACGAGTCTTGTCTGGAGAGTGATGCACATCTCCCTGAAACAAAATGCTAAGTTTGTGAGCAAACAGTTTTTCTTGAACGATACCTTCCTTTCCAGCGTCAATTTTATATGCTGCATTACTATGGTGTTCATAATCCAGGATCGTTACATTCACAATATTACTTATCGGAATGTGATGTGTCACCGCGGCTAAAACATAAAATATATTGGTCGTTGGCTGTTATTTGAAGACCGGCTCGTTCAAATTATGGGAAAATTTGTATGTCTGATTGATGTTGTTCTGTGCAGTATTTCTTGACGCTGCTCATCATTAAGTGAAAATTCAGGTAGGACTAATAGCATTCTACGTCTCTGCTTTAATAGTGCGCTTGCTTATGTCTCTGAAATGCAACGCAGAGTTTCTCTATTTCATTGCTGAGCATTTCACTGAATCGTTGGTCGGCCGTCTTACGTTGTTGTTCCAATTCAGCAATTCGATGGAGCATCCAGCGCCCTAAAGTATCAACACTATTTTCAACGTTCTCTCGCCGCACTAAAAATCGTCCTAAGCTCTTTCTTTCTCGTTGAATCCGAGTCAGTTCACCATGCGCATTAAATACGTAGACTAGCCATTTGGGGCGGTTGTTATGATAATCCTCCGCTTTCAATTGGCGCGAAATCTCGACGACAAAAATCAAGCTTCTATCTTTTTTCCTAAGGAAATCAATGATAAAAGCTCTATCAGATGTGGCTCGCCAGCCATGACCATTGGGACTATCCTCACTACCCCACAGTGCAATTTTAATTTTGGGCTCTCTCGATGTTGGCGACTGCCAGGCATTATTAGTTATATCGAAAGTTAGTCCCTCAGATTCTGCTGCTCCTATGGGTTTTACGGGAATTCCATATACCCTCCCGCGACGAACATCAAAATCGTCCGCTTTTGTTTCGCGCGAGGTCTCATGTAGCCATGGTTCAAGTTGAAATCCCGGCATATCAAGATCGTGCCCATATGAGCCATTCGGCAAAGCAAAGTCCCAGCGATCCCGGGTATTGGCGAGAGCTTGAGCAAGTGCTTTTGCTGTTGAGGGTGATACTAAAGCAGAATGAATTTGAACGCTGTGGATGGCATGATTCCACCGAACTTCGAAATCTGCAGCCACCACTAATTTGTTGACCGCATTAATTTCTAAATCGAAATCAGTAGGCACGAGCGTTTTACTCCAGGCAAGCGCTTGCGCCTCACGATCTTCGACTGTGTCATGTTGCTCTGGAGGATCTATTGGAGCTATTCCCCAGAAGCGTTGTTCGAGAGGAGGAGTTGTCCGTAAATCGTTTAACCAATATGGCGATATGGTTGGCAAGTTACGGCCTATCCATTCATCCAGTGCAGCGTTAGCATCGTCGTATGAGATCGCCAGTGGTACCTCGGCGATCATTTCACCCACCGCGCACATCATGGCTTGCCACTCTAAATAATGACTTAGCCTTTCTATGGTTGCGAGTTCACCCTGTCGGCGAGAAGTGTACTCATGCTGACCCCTCAAGCGATCAAGGCGCGGCTCTTGATCCCAATGGGTCGCAGTTTCTCCATAACCCCATTTGTCATGAACCCACTTTTCTAGCCGATCTAGAAAATCATCCATACCCATTCCAAATAATCGTGAAATAGGATGATACCAATTGGGTATGGCGTCAGTGCTGTCGAAGTGGTACTTACGCTGCTCACTCCTGTGTTGTCTTTTACTTCGCCAGTTCGAATTTTCAGGCTCAATTAGATCCAGCTGACTTCGATTCAGTTGCTGCACAAAAACGTAGTCTTCTGCAGAGGGTAGCCATACTTTAGCCTCTTCAAGTGCCATAAGTACCGAACGTCCCAATTCCCTAATAATTACGTGAGAGTCGGTCCGAATCGTTTCCAAAACAAGAGGCGCATAGCGAGCTACGTCTGGTGCGCTTTCTGCTGCTGCGCGTAGTAAAACAATCAAAAGTTGCTCACGAGCCGCATAGTGATAAAAGGGGGCGCCAGCAAATACCGGTTCCTCAGTTTTAGCCAAACAAGAGACTAACCTATCCCATGCAGGATCATTTCCTCGCATCAGTATTAATGCGGCGTGGCTTGCTCGCCAGCGCACTCGGCGATCCATATCTCCCATTGCTGCAAACAAACAACGTGCAACGCTATCGACGATATCTTGAGGTGGTGTGATACCGATGAGGTGAACACGTGGAGGGTGTGATGTGCGGCTCTCAACCCTTCGTAAGAGTGCATCGAATAATCCTGCGCGATCTTCATCCGGGGTACGCGCTGCAATCATGCCAGTTAAGGTGTAGAGAAGATCCGCAGAGATTCGATTCCTATGCTGCTCAATTCCAGAAAGAATGATATTTGCTTGTTCAGCAGCGCTAAGACCAGTCAACTTAAGTACTTCGTCGAGTGTATCGGTCTCGCTGTAATTCCAGCGAAATAAATGACGTAACGAGCCAGCGATATAGAATGGAAATTGCGTACGCATCCACTCTGTTACCGGAGGGTAACTCGTCCACTGGCTGAGGATTTCGAGCATAGCTTCACCAAATTCCCCTCGCTTTTTGTCAAGTTCAACTGCGATATTGAGAAAGGCTACTCTAAGCGTAATGCTTGCAAGTTTTTTTGCTACCTGACAAAACTGATAAGCGTTTGGTCCGTATTCTCCAGATCCTTCTTCTAATGCCAAACGTATCTCATCCGAAGTTCGAAGAGTGGCGGTCAGATTCTCATCAGGAGCATCTTCCATTACGTCAGTAGATCCTTGTTGTGTCCCAATAGCATCAAGCCATTGCTGAAAAGTGTCACGATGTAATCTGGCTGTTTCAATAGCAGGTTTAGCATCAGGTGCAGAGCTGTTCTCGAGCACGTCAAATTCAGAAATAAAAGCTTCGATATCGCCTTCACATAACTTTGCTTTCAATAGTGGTTCGACCACCCAATTTGGAAGCAGCGTTCTATCGTCAAGTATTGCCGCGGTATCAACAGAACCATCAGAAGCTAACAATCTGAGAGCTACTCTCTGAGCGAGAGACATTGTTGTGCTGGTTGCTGTGACATTTGGCAAGCTGTAATCAAATGGGACAATTCCTCGATCATGCCATCGTGCGGCAGCAACCAAACCCATAGGAAGGCTTGCCGCAGTGATCCAGCCAACCACCTCTCCCCAATCAAAGTCACCTGTGAGACCAAGTGATTCCACAACTGCGCCGGCAGCATCCCCGAGCCGAGCGGCGTATACGGTTCGTTCAGCATGACTACCTGTGAGGCCGGTTCTTGCGATAGCCCCTGCGGCTGCAAGTGCGCTTCTTGCTTCGTAGTCAGCAGCCCCAGTTGCCTCGACGGCCTTATTGAAAAACCATTCCGCTAGAGCTGGATCAAGTGGAAGTGCAATCCGGGCATTCTCACTTAACAGTTCGACACGGTCTGATGCAGCGAGAGGAGCTTTTTCGATTTCATCTACAAGCTCTGTCAAAAGTATTAGTACAGCATCGTGCGTACTTGGTAACAATGCCAGTGTTCTGGCCAGATGCTGAGCAGTTTTAGTGTCATCTGCCCGCCAGTTCTGTAACACCTTACGCATCGAGGGTATCAATGTTGTCACATCTCCCCCGCCAATCCCTAAATGCACAAGATGTTGCCGCATGAGAAAAAAAGCTTGGTCAGAGTCCCTCTCAACTGACCGATTAAAGCTTCTGGATATATCGAGTACGCTGGCAAGCTTTGGCCATGAAACAACTGATTTGTTGGTAATAGCAGCTAAGTTAACCCGGGCAGCCTCAACGAACCGCGAAAATGCGGTTATTGCATCCGCAAGCGACTCATTCCAGCGTGCTTCTGGGGATTTCTCTTGTCGTTTTCCTAAACGCTCTTCGTTGTGTGGTTCTTCGCGTTTCGGCGGCAACCATTTTTCTACAGGAATAACTATCCCAGAAATTAGCTCACGTAGTGCGTAGGCTCGCGCTTGTCTCGCACCAGCTGAACGTAGCCGATAAAGATGATACGTCTCGGTGAGTTCAGGCGTTGGAAATGCGCGTTCAAGAATTTTTGAAATTAGGGGTTTAAGTTCATCGTGAGTAACGGAGCGCTCACAAATAAGAAGTACCGCTTCATGCCAATCCAAAATCTTCGAATTCAAAATGCCAATATCAATCGGTTTGTTCCATCTGGCTCTAGTTGCTTTTGCTAAACGCGACAAAGCATTAGCCATCACTGGGTCACTCATTTTTGCACCAGCCAGCAGAGCTGCGGCCATAAATGGTGCAAGCCCAAATGGCGACCACTTTCGGGAATCGATCACATTGAGCAACGTTTGGAGATTGCGTCCTGCAGCTTGTGCTGCAAGCATTCTAAATACGGAAAGTAGAGCGGATTTTGGTCGCCAAGTGAAAAGACGATGGAGAGCTGCCTTCTCGCCAAACAATGTCGCATAAGTGGCATATTCGGATGCGATATCTGTGTCTGATACTTTGAAGTCGTTACTGCCCCTGTTATGCGGCAATTCGTCAAGATAACCGTGCCACCATCTAAGGTGTATCTTTGCGGTCTCGGGAAAATTTTGTGCTGCTTGAGAAGCAAGCTTAATTCTTAGGCTCGGGCGTTTGGTTTTATGATCCTGCCCTACCATCACGAGCCTATTTGCTTCATCCGCTGCAAACTGCACTGACAAATCTAAATTTTTGACGATTAAATCCTCCAGGAGTTTTGCTCGTCTAATCGCATCGGCCGAAGTGATAAGTAAATTACAAGCGTTTGTTATATCCGAAGCCATTCGACAACAACGAATTGCAAGGCCGAGATTTCGGGACCAAACAAACTGAGCTTCAAGCGAAGTTAGAACTTCAGATGGTTTTTCTTCCGCAGTAACCAAATCATAAAGTTCTTTAAGGCGATTGGAGGCCACTAGCACTTCTGCCACATTGGTGGCGGCATACCTATCAATAAAGCGGCTTTTTAGAAGCAAATCAGCACCACGAGTAAGGACTTCATCTCCATCATTGTTGGGGCGCTCAATTACAAAAGCCTCAAAGTCTTCATCATGGAAAGACCATCCCTCCTCTCGTTCAATAATGCCGCCTACATCCACAGCTAAATCTTGGATATCTGCCGAAGCTAGGCCTGTTAGTGCTGCGAGCGTTAGCGCCGGAACAGGGCGAGGCAGGCGGGACAATGCATCAAGAACCTGCCAGACTTTTTCGGCGGAACCCAAATGCTTGCCAGCTTCGGCAACGCGCTGTTCAAATAATGGATTTATACCCTCAGCCTTCGGCATCAGACGCTCAATCGCACGCGCTGCACCATCATTTGACAGGCCCTCAACTGCATATACAAGACGTCGAGGATTGCCTCCTGTTAAATTTTCAAATGTCGCTGCTAATTCGGGATTCCATTGTGGTTGCCATAGTGCAACAAGCTTGCGAACCTCATCGACATCGAAACTCGGAATCTCAAAGTCATCATATAGCTTCTCGTGTCCTACCTCTTCTCGTCGAGAAGTCCGACAACTGGCCACGATACGAACATTGGTCGGCCAGCTTGATGCCTGGGTCAAAACATCTAGGAAACAAGGTTCTTGCCAATGTCGAGCGCCAGTTTTTGCATTATCAACAGCATCAAAGCACAACACCAACTTTGCATCCGGGTTACGAAGTTTCACGAGATCGGCTGCGATCAAAACGCGGTTTCGAAATGCTTCGAAAATATCAATACTACCTTGCCGCCGTATTACAAAAGGAGTTTTGAGGCGAACCGCCAATTCGTTACCAAGTTGCGTAAATGCTTGCTCAGATAGGTGACGTTTTTGATCAGAGGCTAAAAACAAACCTCCACCATAACAATCGTAAATGAATAATTCAGAGCCTGAAGGTAGAACGGAGGTCAGATCGGAAATCAGGCTTGTTTTTCCGCACCCACCTCCAGCATGTATACGTAAAGGTTTTGATTGAGAAGAGTTGAGCTTCTCACTGAGGCGATCAATTACCATTCGACGCAAATATGGCTGTGCTGGCTTGATATGAGATGGGGCTGGAAAAAACATATTTGTGCTGCCAACACCCAGCCAAATTAATAGAGTTTCTCGCGTTATCGCCGGATGGCTCCTGTTCTCAGGAAGCATCAAGGTGGATACTCTCCGTTGCAAAAGGTTGGAATCATCGCGAGCATCAGCGTCGGACATACCGGCAAGGCGTTGAATAACTTCACTTTCCAAAATTAGTCGTGAAACTGAAGAAAAGCCCGTTGTATCCCAGGCCTTTAGGAAAGTTATTAGTTGTTTGGGAGTGAGCCCGAGTGCCTTGGTCAGGGTATTAAATAATTCTGCATCTTCAGGAATAGGTTTACTGCCATTACTAATCAACCGCGCGACATCGTCAGCCACTGTGGTGGACAAGGGTTGATTAGTAACGATGGAGAAATCACCTTTAAATCCTACAGCCTTCATTAATCCCGCGAGTTTCCCTAGAACACTACTTAAAGGTTTTCTCTTGGTTCTGCGAGTGAGCAATCGTGACCAGCTCCAGCCTTCTTCTGGAGCTGATGCTGAGTATTTGAGTTGCAGATAGGTGTTGGTTTCCCCGTCCTTAGTGTTGCGAGTCAAGTAGATATCTACTGCTTGGCCATGTTCACCAACATGAGCGTGAATTTCATCTGGTGGAAGACCTTCAACTTTGATAGCGGTTACATCGCCATTTGCATCAAGCAACCGCAAAATTTCACGGGTTGCCCAAAGAGTGTGGAAATCATCTCCAGCATTTGAAGCAACAGCGCCAAGAAAGCTCTCGTCTTTTTCCAAATCGCCCACTTATTGACTCCAATCTAGGTACATACTGAAGGTATCAAAACGCATTTCCAATCAGACGTGACTGAAAAACTTATTACTAAGCATCATCATTCTTAAGGGTATATTTGGTTTATCACCTCAGCGTTTAAGGCAATAGTGCCGATGCTATTCCAATGTAACGTTTCTGAGCCATGCGCTAAATCATTTCTAATTTTATTGGAATGATCAGAGATGGCGGCAACCATATCTAGTTCGCTCATTGCTAATGCTATTTCTTCCTCGGTGGGGTCATCAATCAATAAAGACTGCCCTTCTTCCAGTTCACTTACAGAAAGTGCTTCGGAGGCTTTTTTTATCTCTGCATTTTGCTGTGCAATCGCGTAACGATTTTTAAATCCTTCATTGCGCAGCCACTTTTCCTTTTTCGCATGCTGTAACAGCTTATATAGCGATAGCAATTTCTTTTGGCTTTCAGAAAGATCAGGGTTTTCTGAAAGATAGCGATGACGTAATGCCATTTCCATAGCGGCAAATGAAATTAGCTCTGCTGGTTGGTGAAAGCGGTATACAAACCATGTGTAAAGGGACAAGTTTTTTGCTGTTTCAAATAATTGTTTTACCGCTAAAGGAACCGCGTCGTTTAAGGTTATTGATGCTAATGATTTATGGATATCTGGCAAATCGGCAATAAAACTTGATTGCCGTTCATCTGGCTCATATATTTTATCTAGCGATTTAAGCGGATCTTGAATTTCATCGTCTTGCATGTGATTTCCTTAATTGCGAATAATCCATCAAAAATTGCTCTTGAGCTAATGTTTCAACTGATAGCTCTCTCGCTTTTCTACACTCGATAATCGCATCAGTAACTGAATATCCGAAGTCCATTAATATCATCGCAGCCACAGTGCCGGTTCTACCAAAACCACCCTTACAATGAATCATTATCTTTTCGCCATTATTGAGCTGGGTGTGTATGAGCCCCCGGATTGCTAGCCAGTTTTCTAGCCAATTTTGGTTGGGTGCATTTTTGTCCTGGATCGGAAGGTTGTACCAGGTTTTAAATTCTCGCTGATAAACGGCAGGTAATTCTGGAACCTGGAGTTCTTCGTGCTCGAAATCTTCGAGTAAAGAAATAATCGCGTCAGCGCCCCAGGATTTTATGGTGGCGATATCCAAAGTAATATCGCGATCCCATGAGCCCGTCATAGCATTGGGTTGTTTCTTTCCCGGGCAAAAGGTCAACCCTAACTCTCCGGCCGAAACGGATATGGGATTAATAATGAGCGGATGGGTAAGGCTGGTACGCGCACTCATGCTTAATCCTCCACTCCGCCGAACGCCCGGAGAAAAGCATGTTGTTCGCTACCTTTCTTTGGGCGATATAACGCTGCAATTCTTCCTCTCCCTCCCTCGGGTAAGCCTTCACCGACCTCTTCGAGTAAATCTGCTGCCTGAATACGGCGTCGGAAGGATTTTTTTTCAATTTCTGTCCCCAGTAACTCCTCAAACGCCTGTTGAAGCTGGGTCAGAGTAAATGGAGCATTAAGGACGTAAACGGGTAGAACGGTGTATCCACTTTTAACTCTGAGCCTTTCCCTTGCCTGTGTGACTAGCTCTATGTGGTCGAAGGCGAGGTTTTGTTTGATGGCAATTTCATAAGGCCACCAGCGAGCGTCCGCCACAGTTTCAATAAAGTCGGCAGTGGGTGCATAGGGGATCAGCCCCATATATAACGCCGTTACCGACCATCCCCGAGGATCACGTTTGGTGTTGCCAATGGTGGCCACCTGTTCAAGGTGCGGCGTTTTTACACCGGTTTTCTCTGTGAGTTTGCGCAAGGCCGTTGCATGCAGGTCTTTATCTTGCTGCTGATTAATAAATCCACCGGGTAATGACCAGCGGCCCTTTTCGGGAAAGTCTCCGCGCTCGACCAGCAAAATATGAAGTTTTCCATCCAGCAAGGTGAATATGGCGATGTCCACTGACACTAGAGGTACGTCATAGTCATGGACGTTGTAATGCTTCAGATATTCTTTTTCGGTAGTAAACATAGCCGTTTTAGATGTCCGAATAAAAAATTAGAAAAGGGGTTGTCAATTAAGTGGCAATACGCCAATAATAAGCCTGCCGCTTGGTCATAGCAAGAAAACTATGGCTGGAGCATGAATAAATTAAAGACCAGAAGAAAGACTTTTGGTCATCCACATCAGCAAGGGTCTTGCGATATGACACGTCCATTTGATTTCACCGTATTTATTGGTCGCTTCCAACCATTTCACGCAGGCCACCTGAAAGTAGTTCAGGAGGGCTTAAAGCAAGCGGATAAATTAATCCTGTTGATTGGTTCTGCATGGCAGCCGCGTAACACACGTAATCCCTGGACTCATCAAGAGCGCGAGGAAATGGTGCGTGCTTGTTTGAGTGCAGAAGAAAATAACAGACTTTTATGTTTGCCGTTAATGGATGTGCCCTACAACGATGAGATATGGGTTCGAAACGTACAATCGACAGTGAATGGATTGGTAACTGCGCATCACGCAACGCCCCATCGCTTAGCGAAAATTGCATTGATCGGCCATAAGAAGGATCAAACCGGTTTTTACCTGAATTTGTTTCCCCAATGGCACAGCATCAGCATTGAAAATTATCGTGCAATTAGCGCGACGCCTGTGCGTGAGGGATATTTTATTGGCGATGCCAAGCAAGTTATTAATAGCATGGTATGTACAGAAGTATTACCGGACGCCGTGGCTAAATACTTAATTGAATTTGCGAACAAGAATGATGGCTATCAACAAGTGCGTGATGAAATTCTGTTTATCAAAAGATACCAGGATGCCTGGAAAGCGGCACCTTATGCACCCACTTTTGTCACTGTTGATTCTGTCGTAGTGCAATCAGGTCATGTGTTATTGATTGAGCGCCGTGCGAATCCAGGCAAAGGTTTGTGGGCGTTACCGGGCGGATTTGTAGATCAAGGTGAGCGATTGCAAGATGCTTGTTTACGTGAGCTGCGTGAAGAAACCAAATTAAAAGTACCTGCACCGGTATTGAAAGGCTCTATCAAGCGCAGTCAGGTGTATGACGACCCACACAGATCTGCACGCGGCCGCACTATCACCCATGCGTTTTACATTGAACTGGAACCGAATGCGGAGCTGCCTAAAGTCAAAGGTGGTGACGATGCAAAAACCGCAAAATGGATTCCGTTGAGTGAATTAGATCCGCAGCAAATGTTTGAGGATCACTATTTTATTATTCAGGACTTATTGGGAGCAGTTTGATCGTGTCAAAGAAATTGAAGCCTCATTAAAATTCAGAAGTCTACTTTTTTATTTCATACATATATTGGCCATCTTTTTTCAAGTTGACACGATTAAATTTACATACTTAAAAATTACCTACACTCTTTCTAAAAATTTAGCTTCACATTTGTTATCCAAGAGTTGACCAAAGTAATTAGAGCAAGGTTTATGATATGTGCCAATTTTAAATGTTGAAGCAGTTGTATAGCAAAAATCGATGTGCGACAACGGATGAAATCTTCCCTTTTCGTTAATGGGGTCATGATCGTGGCGAAGATAGCCATCCTCAAATAGCATCAACTCATGAACAAATGCCCATATTCTGTCAGGGTCGTCAAACAGCTCTTCCAGAGGTTCAATAAATTCAATATAGTTTGGAGAGTTGAACCGCTCATCTTTTACGAATGCTAGTATTCGAGAGGAAATAACGCTATCTATGTCAGCAATGTGGTTAGTATAAAACAGAAGTTGGTCTTGCTCTTTTTTGACATGAAATGGAGAGCGAATGGAAAATATTTTATGCTCTGATTTGTAAATAAAGCGATTCATATCATCTATAATGATAGTTAAAGTGTTCTGTATAGGGCCAGTTATACTAATGCTGCTTTGCACGTATTTTATCGTATTCATTAATAAACAAATAACATCTTTTTTGCATCTGATCGGGGCAAAAAATACATCAGCAATAGCATCTGAAATGGGAATTTCGAACTTTTTCATATGGAACTTCCCTGTGAAAGAAGCCCTTTATTGAATTCAATGACTTTTATAACGGTGGTTCTATCAAATTCGTTCCCAACAGTCTGTTGTATGATCTTGTAAAATTGCTTTCTAAATTTAATTGGAACATCCAAGTCATCGAATAAATCGTAAACAGAGTCATAAAAAGATTTGGTAATATCTGTATATTTTATAGTTGTTTTAATTTGAGCTTTTTCTGCTTCCGTTGGCTCTTGTACTATTAGCATCTTTGTTTTGTTTATGCTTGTCAGTGCGTTTTCCATGATGGGTAATAAGTTAGCATTACTTTCTTCATTGATTAACAAATAACTTTTCAAGAAAGATCTGGTTAACATCATGTATAACGCATTTCTATAACTTTGATGATTGTTTATCTTTTTTGTTACGCAGATTACAAAAGGAAATTCAAGTCCCTTTACATTGTTTTTGTTGCTTAAAAATAGTGTCCCTTTAATTTTATTTTTTGTTTCATATGCCTTGTTTACATCCCATCCAAATTCCTGTTTCAAAGAAAAATATAGGTTGTCTGCAGTACTGTAAACATAATCATGATTATCAATAAAAATTATTCCTATGTCATCCATAGTAACTGATGGATTTTCTATCTGTATTTTTTTAATTACATCTATAATTTTTGTTTCTGATGTTTCATTCAGTTGTGCACTTGTGCGCACAATTTCTACGCTTGATGGGTACTCATCTTTTGAATCCTCAAATCTGCGAAGCGGCTCCCTAGACAACTCATAAATATTGCCATTCTTTTTTGGTTGATATCCACACGCAGCCCACTCGCTATCTTCAAGCCAGCGAAGCTTTGGTGTTTCAAATAAACCCATTCCAAGTGCATGAGCAAACATTAACGTTCTGGGGTCAGTGCGATAACATTTGCTTAACAAGTAGTCTGGTTCTATTTCACTTACAAGATTTTCATCGAAAATGCTTTGAAATATATCGCCAGCAACATAAAGGTGAGTGCTTGTTACCATTTGGCACAGTTCGATAAACGATGCGGGGAAGTCTTGGCTCTCATCCAGTAAAATATAATCGAATGCATATCCTTGCTTCTTTACCAAATCATTCTTTTTTATATAATCTACAGCCGTTTTACATACTTCATCAAAAGAAGTGTATCTACTATACTGAAAATATTGCGCGCCATAAAAATTGCAAATATAGGTGTATGCTCCTGAGTCTTTATCTGATCGGGATCCCCATGCGCTAACACACCATAAGCGCTCATTCCATAATATTTGCTGCTCTACTTTCATGAAATCAAAAAAGTCTGGAATCCGTTTTCTCAGGCTATCAGCTAGAATTTTATTATGGCAGGTAAACATTATTTTGCTTGCTGAGTCCTTTTCAGAAACATATATTTCTTTTAATTTGTGAAGAAGAAGCTCAGTTTTTCCGGTTCCAGATAGGCCTTGTATGCGAATTACAGGTTTAATTGGCTTTTGATAAATAAATCTTGTTTGGTCTCCGTCAAACAGTAATATTTTTTGCTTTACCCTATCAAGTACATTATCAGGAATATCATCTTTTACTTTATCGATGTCATTGATGCTCCCAGTCAATAATGATATCAGCAACTCTGATTTTTTCTTCTCTATTGGATCTTCCAAGTAAATACTTGTAAAAAACTCCTCCCAGTTTTCTATGTCTTTAGAGCACACTTCCTCAATTAAATCCTGCTTCCATTTACGCGGCCTTCCTATTTTTTCTTTATATCGATATTTGTCAGATATCGATCCAAGGTCCTCGATGAAATCATCTACATACTCATCAAATAAATCGTTATCGTCATCAAGATTTACAAATGTAATTTTGTGGTCGGGTGCTAGTAAAACCAATGCACGTTGATAGCGGTAGCTATATTTCGAATCGCCTAGAGGTCTGTCTACTACATAAACCTGTTTCAGTTTGTTAGTGGCGTATTGCTCTAAGCTGTTTAGTAAAACTTTATTTTCATCATTTTTTTCTACTTGAAGATAAAAGAAGCTACTGAGCATTTTTCGGATATCCTATTCTAAATTTAAAAAGGTAATTATTTGTCGCGCCGAACGAATTTAATCTGCTCTCGATTGTGATCTTATTTTTAATTTTCTGGATTTCTCATTCAGCCCTCATTATTGACTAGGGTCGCGCGGAAGACTAAATATTAGCTCAATTTTCAGGCGTGTTGCTACATTGTTAATGGCTTCCTTATTATAGTGTCAAATGGCCAATAAATATGTTGACATAATAGTGTCTATTCGCCACTATATGTCCATGGGCGCAGGAGCTGCTTCCAGATAATCCAAATGAATACCCTAACAGCGCTGGATAGACCGGTGCTTAACCACGATGACTGGAGGATTTCCATCATGCAAAATCTGATTCTGAATACCGACTCATACAAAACCTCTCACTTCGTTCAGTACCCACAAGGGGCTGAATTTGTCTCTAGCTATATCGAATCTCGCGGTGGTGTACACGCTTCTACTGTGTTTTTCGGTCTGCAGATGTTTATTAAGCAATACCTGACCAAGCCTATAACTCTGGCGGATATCGATGAAGCAGAAATGATTTGCGCTGCTCACGGTGTACCTTTTAACCGTGATGGCTGGATGCACATCCTGACCGCCCATAACGGCTACCTGCCGTTGGAAATCGAGGCGGTACCAGAAGGTACTGAGGTTCCAACGGGTAATGTCTTGGTACAAGTAATCAATACCGATCCAACGTGTGCCTGGTTGACCAGCTATATCGAAACCGCCTTGTTACGTGCGGTTTGGTATCCAACTACCGTTGCGACAGTATCTAAAGCCTGCCAAAACATCATTGCACGTTACCTGGATGAAACAGCCGAGAACCTCAACGGCTTGCCATTCAAGCTCCACGACTTTGGTGCACGTGGTGCCAGCTCAGAAGAAACCACGGCGATTGGCGGCTTGGCACACTTGGTGAGCTTCATGGGTACCGATAACTTTTCTGCCTTGGTGGCGGCACGCCGTTATTACGGTGCAGATATGGCTGGCTTCTCTATCCCGGCAGCCGAACATAGCACTATCACCAGTTGGGGCCGTGAAGGAGAAGCCGCTGCTTACGCCAATATGCTCAAGCAGTTTGGTGGCAAGAATAAATTGGTTGCTGTAGTCAGTGATTCTTACGATATCTGGAATGCGATTGATAACCTCTGGGGCGGTGAGTTGAAAGCTCAAGTGGAAGCCATGGGGGGCACCTTGGTGGTTCGTCCGGATTCTGGTGAACCCGTAGAAGTTGTACCCGAAGCGATTGAGCGTTTAATGGCAAAGTTCGGTTACACAATTAACGCTAAAGGCTACAAAGTGTTGCCCGCTTGTGTGCGTTTGATTCAAGGCGATGGTGTGTGTGCCGCCTCTATCGAAGCCATATTGGCAGAGATGAAAAAACGCGGCTTGAGCGCTGACAATGTTGCGTTCGGAATGGGCAGCGAGTTGTTGCAAAAGGTAAATCGCGATACGCAAAAATTTGCGATGAAAGCGTCTGCGATTTGCATCAATGGTGAATGGAGAGATGTGTACAAAGATCCAATCACCGATCAGGGCAAGCGTTCTAAAAAAGGCCGCTTGGCATTAACCAAAGTGAATGGTCAATTCCAAACCGTTGCGCGCAACGGCATTAACCCGGTCGCCAATGAGTTAGTGACTGTATTCAGAAATGGTAAATTGATTATTGAGTACACCCTCGACCAGGTGCGCAATCAGGCGCTCGGCCAAACCCAAAGCAATGCCGCTTAATTAAGGAGCTCTACCATGTTTAATATCGGATATTTCAAAGCCAACCCAACCACCTTTGTGGTTCAGTATCACAAAGGCAAGATCAAGCGTCAGGGTGTAGGGCTATCATTTTTTTACTTTGCACCGTCTACATCTTTGGTAGCCATTCCCATGGCTAGTCAGGATGTACCTTTTATGCTGAAGGAAACCACCGCTGATTTTCAGGAGGTGACTATCCAAGGGCAACTGGTTTTTCGTATTGCTGATGCCGCCAAGCTCGCAGGAATGATGAACTTTGCATTGGCCGATAACGCAAAAGATTACAGTGCTAAAGATCCGGAAAAACTACCCAATCGCATTTTGAATTTGGTGCAGGTGTTAATGCGTGCCGAGATACAACAACTGCCACTTCGTAATGCACTGACTGCATCACGCACACTGGTAACCAGTGTACGGGCACAACTTAAAACGTCTGATGTTCTAGAGAGCTTGGGTATTGAGGTAGTGGATCTAGCCATTCAAGCATTACGTCCTGCACCGGAAACTTCACGTGCATTGGAAGCCTCTGTACGTGAGGCGCTTCTGAAAGAAGCCGACGAAGCAACTTATGCCCGTCGTAATGCGGCGATTGAGCAGGAGCGAGCCATTAAAGAGAATGAATTGCGCACCGAGCTAGCCATAGAAACCAAAAAACGTGAACTGCGTGAAAATCAGGTAGAAGCAGATCGTGCAGTAAAAGAAAAAGAGCGGTTGATTCACAAAGAGGATATGGAAGCGCAGGTAGCTCTGGAAGCAAAGCGCCAGGAGCTTGTTGATCTGGCAACGGCCAATGAACGCAAACAAGGTGAAGCCAAAGCCTACGGCATCGAAAAAATGATGGAAGCGCTCAACAAAATCGATCCGAAATTGTTTGAGGCAATTGCAGCTAGTGGTACTGATCCGGAATTGGTCATTGCTCAAGCATTCAAAAGTCTCGCCACCAACTCTGGCAAAATTGGACAACTTAATATCACCCCGGATTTGCTCGGCAGCTTATTGCAAAGGAACTGATCATGGAGCGTTTAAGTGATCGCAATATCATTCTCGTCCACCGCGAAACGCGGTTGGACGGTTTGATTCGCCGCCACAATACCCGTGAGCAAGCGGCGTTCTATTTGCAAAGCCGTGGTGATCATGTTGCTGATTATCAGGACGAAGATCGGGAACTCAAACAGGCATTGGATGAAGCTGAAAAAACATTGCGACAATACGGTCGTGTGCAGCGATTGGAGCGGAGCTTCTTACCCAATTTTCTATTCGGCCCTGATGATATCGTCGTTGTGGCTGGGCAAGATGGCCTAGTCGCAAACACACTCAAATACTTGAAGGGCCAACCGTTAATTGCCATCAATCCAGCACCGCAACGATTCGACGGAAAACTTTTGCCGTTCCAACTGCATGACCTCACCGACATCACCACCGCAGTTCTGAATAAACGCTTTACTGCAAAAGCAGTGACTATGGCAGAAGCCAACTTGAATGATGGGCAAACCTTACTTGCCGTAAATGATTTATATATCGGCCCCAAATTGCCGGTGTCTGCACGATATGAGTTGTCCTATCGCGATCAAACCGAAGTGCAATCTTCATCAGGAATTATTATCTCTACCGGATTGGGTTCAACCGGGTGGTTAAGCAGTTTGCTTACTGGTGCCAGTGCTATTACCGGCACTGAACCAAGCACGCTTAATATGCCGTGGGATGCTCGCTGTTTATGCTTTTGCGTGCGAGAACCATTTCCGTCTCACACTACAGGAACCTCTCTGGTTTATGGAAAAATTGAAGAGCGCGATACCTTCAGGCTCGCTTCGCAAATGGCCGAGGGCGGAATTATTTTTTCAGACGGTATAGTCGATGATGCAATCGAATTTAACTCAGGCGTAATTGCCTCGATTGGAATAGCGGCTGTACAAGGTCAATTGGTTGCCAATTAATAAGAATAAAATTACGTAGCTTCAGCAGCTTGCCGAGGGAATTTTTACTATCGATAAATTTCTTGACGAAGGTGGATACAAGCGTTTGATTGGGTTAAGCGAATCCTTGGGATGCAAGTAAGTCGCTTTTGAGAATTAATTGATCTTTGTCGCCAATCGGTGGCTAAGCTAGCATAGTGTTGCAGCTTGTGAGTTGTCCTTATTTGCTGTGATTATTGAATCATTTCCCTACCTTGAAAAGGTGGTAATTGTGTCTGATTTAAAAGACGAACTTGACGCTCTATTAGTACGTATTTCTTCTCCAAAGACCCGCAAAGCAGGTGACGCTTTTTTCTCAGCCGAGCCTCTGGACTTGGCACTTACGTATTCACCAGACAATTTCGGTAGCTATGATGCTCAGCCGGATTCCAAATCGAGCGACACCATCTGTAAGAAATGACAGTGCTTTGTTTTTCATGTCGCAGAAATGAAAAAACCACCCGTAGGTGGTTTTTTCGTCCCAGACAGAAATCAGTCAAGTGATTCCTGCTAGGGAGGAGTTGTGTTTATAGCATACACTCCTGCATTTTTATGAGATGAAGAGTTTACATATCTTAACACTGGCGACAACGGTTACTCGTGCAACCGCTATGCGGACGTTGATCATAAGATAACCATGCATCTTTTCACCTACGGCTTACTCTTCGTTTACCTGAAAGATTTGAGCCTATAAATTTAGCGGAAACTACTGTTAATTGGATTTTGGCTATTATTTAAATATAAAAATAAGCCCACGCGATATTTACATTTCACTTTTATCCACGATTAAAAATCCTTATATTTCAATATGATATAGTTATTATCATTATTTTTTACCTAACTTGCATAATTAATATCAATAAATTTTACCCAAAGACACCTGCGTATGTATAAATAAGGCACCTTTTGGGTGCCTTATTTATTTGTGGTTGCTTTGTACCCGCTGTTAGCGATTGGATTTCTCCCATGAATGACCTCTCTCTCATCCAACTTGTTCTTGTCTTGCTGATCTTCATCTGGAGCGGTTTTGTGCGCACCGGTTTGGGCTTTGGTGGGGCGATGATGTCGCTGCCGCTGTTGTTGTTGGTAGATAATCGCCCGTTGGTGTATTTGCCGATTATTGCGGTGCACTTACTCATTTTTTCCACACTTACCGTGTGGCAAAACAATCGCAAAAAAATGGCGACGGAAGAAAAAAAGCCATCCACGGTGGATTGGGTTTATCTGAAAAAATCGCTCAAGATTATGATCATTCCCAAACTCATTGGTGTAGCCGGGTTACTGACCATTCCGGCGGGCATTATGAGTGCGATTATATTTTGCATTATTTCTGTGTACGCCATCACTTATATTTTGAATAAACCGTTCAAGAGTTCGCACCCGGTAAGCGATGGCATTTTTCTGTCGCTCGGTGCTTATATCAGCGGCACCTCATTGATTGGTGCACCGCTGATTATGACGGTGTATATGGTGCATGTCGCGCGCGAAAAACTGCGTGATACTTTATTTGTGCTCTGGTTTATTTTGGTGAGCATTAAAATGGTGGCGTTTTTGATTGCTGGTGTAGATCTGCAATTGCAGGCGCATTTGTGGTTGTTACCGGCGACGGCGGTTGGTCATTATTTTGGTCTGAAATTTCACGCGCGCTTGGTTGCGGCTGACCCGGTGGTGTTTTACCGCGTGATTGGTTGCGCACTCTTGTTGATTAGCGGATTTGGATTGGTGTCGGTGTATTGGTAATTAATCTCTGCGCTCAATGCAAAAATTATCTATCGCCACCGGTTTACCAAAAAAATAGCCCTGATATTTAAAGCAGCCTTCGTGCTCCAGCCAATCGCGTTGTGCCTGGGTTTCTACACCCTCGGCGATTACGGTTAATTCCATACTCTGCGCGAGGCGGATAATCATGCGCGCGATGGCGGCGTCATTCGCATCGGCGAGAATGTCGTTGACGAACGATTTATCAATTTTCAGCTCACTGATCGGCAGACGTTTCAAATAGGACAATGATGAATAGCCAGTGCCAAAATCGTCGAGTGAAAATTTAATACCGGCGGCTTTTAGTGCATCCATTTTGGTGATGATGTCTTGCTCATTGGAAACCAGCATACTCTCGGTGAGTTCCAGTTTGAGTTTGGTTGGATTTGCGCCCGTGCGCGCAATGATTGCCAATATCTGTTCGACAAACTGGGGATGCTGGAACTGGCGCGCGCTGACATTGATGGATAACAGCAAGTGAGCGGTGAGCGGCGATTGACTCCAGCGGATTAATTGTTCGCACGCGGTTTTTACAATCCAGTTGCCGAGCGGCAAAATCAAACCGGATTCTTCGGCGATGGGAATAAATTCCATGGGCGATACCATACCGCGCTGCGGATGCAACCAGCGGATCAATGCTTCGGCTCCAACAACAGCGCCCTGGTTATCCACTTGCGGTTGGTAATAGAGTTGGAATTGTTGCTGTTGCAATGCCTCGCGGATTTCATTTTGCAATGCAAAACGTTGCGCGGTCATGGCTTGCATTTCCGGATCAAAAAACCGCAGGGTATTTCTGCCCGCGGCTTTGGCGTGGTACATGGCTTGATCGGCTTGTTTCAGTAATTCATCGATGGCAACAGTCTGGTCGCCAAACAAACACAGACCTATGCTGGGGGAATTAAAATATTCCTGATTTTCCAGTTGATAAACTTCATTAAGGCTGGCGAGAATTTTTTCAGCGATCTGCTGCGCTTGTCTTGCTGCTGCATCGCGCGTCTGATCCAGCCCTTCCAACACCACCAGAAATTCATCGCCACCCAAACGCGCCACTGTATCCTGGCTGCGCACTGCTTGTTTCAAACGCTCTGCAACTGCGATCAACAATAAATCGCCGACGTGATGGCCGCGGTTATCGTTCAAGGTTTTGAAATCATCGAGGTCGATAAATAGCAGCGCGCCCAGACTTTTTTGACGTTGGCTGGTGGCGATGGCGTGTTCCAGCCGATCTTGCAACAAACGGCGGTTGGGCAATTGCGTCAGTGGATCAAAAAAGGCGAGCGTGTTGATTCGCTCTTCGTTTTGTTTGCGCTCGCTGATGTCGCGGCTGAGCACTAAAAAACGCGGCACACCGCTTTCGTCGTTTGCCTTGCGCGATACAGATAATTCAAACGTTGCAAGGCCGCGTTGTGGCAGCATGACGGAATAACATTTGCCTGAAGACACGCCTTTTTCGATCGCTTCATCAAAAGCCTGGTGGATAACCACGCAGGCGTCTTCAGGCAGATAATGATTAAAATTGGTGCCCAGAAATTGCTCTGGCGAAACAGTTAGCAACTCCGGTTGGTTGGTGTGATAGCTGTGAATAATGCCTTGGTAGTCGATATCAAACAGCAAATCGGGAATAGCATCGAGCGTCGCTTGCAAGTGCGCACGGGCGTTGAGTAATTCACGTGTCTGTTCAGCCACGGCATCCTGCAAATGCAAACGCTGCCGCTGCAATACCGCCATCAAAAATGTCTGGTAAGACAGCAGTAAGCTGATCATCAATGCCGCCAGACTGGCTCCCGTCAGCTGCCAGAATTGAATCCAACCCGTTACCGGGGAAACGCTGAGAGTCCAACGGCCATTGGGTACATCAAAAGATTTTTGCACCGGTTCGTAGAGTGCATCTGGTCGATATTCGGCAATTGTCTCTGGTAAGCCTGTATCCGGGTTGGTACGCCAGAGCCGGTAGGCTATACCTTGGCCTTCCAGTTGGTTGAGATTAGCGGCCTCCAACAATCGGTTGATACGGATCACCACCACCGAAAACCCCCAAAACTGGCGGTCTCCCCGGTCTTCCAAAAACACCGGCAGGCGCGCAATCGCACCCAGTCCGCCCTGTACCATATTCACCGGACCTGCCAGCGTCAGCTTCCCGCTGTCGCGCGCGCGAATGGCTTCCCGGCTTTGGAGTTTATCTTCCAGCAGGTTGAGGCCGAGGGATTTCTCATTGCCTTCCAGCGGATACACCTGGGTAATAATGCCGTTGGGCGCAAGGCTGATATGGGAAACACTATCGAAATAAGGCAGCAGCTCGCGCGCAGCATCGTCAAACCGTGGGGTGTGACCTTGGCCGAGGCGCACCATAGTCGCTATTGAGTAGTTGAGTGTGAGCGCCTGATTGAGACTGTCGCGCACCAGGAAAGCATGGTTTTGCGCCAGATTTTCGACATCTGCACGGGTGCCGTGGCGCAGGTTTTGTTCCATCTGCCAGACAATCAATGCCGATAAGCAAAGGCATATTGCCAATACCACAAACGCCAGCGCGCGCGGACGGCGAAACAGTAAAGGCACAACCTCGGGCATAAAGGGTCCAGTGAGCAGTCAGCAGTCAGAAATAAGTAAGGTTTACTATAGCACCTGATTTCTGGCTGGTTTGTGGCGGTTTTCCCCGTGCGCTCGGTGGCGTTAGTCCGCGATCACTTCAATTGCTGACGGGAAGGCTTTTTTACCGCGCTGGTATCGTTTGAGAGGTTGTTCATCGGTGAGCGCTTCCAGCAGTGCGGTAGTGAAATCGTAGATGCGATTATCGCGCCCGGTCTGTTCCGCGGCCGCTTCAAAGCCCTGCGTATGGGCATCGGCAAGAATCGCGGCCTCTTCGATCATACCCGTCACAATATTCATATCCTCGGGGTGATTAAAAGAATCCTTGCAGGCTTGCGCATCGGTTGAATGGAAGTTGCGACAGCGGAATGGGCGCGCGGGGTAAATGCTGCATTGGTTATTGTCCAGCAGCGCGCAGGGGATATTGGTCAGCAGATGTTGTTCGGGCGTAAGTGCGCGAATGATGGCTGCATTTTCTGTCAATCGCTCCAGAAGCAGCGCCTTTTTCTCTGCACTGAATTGGTTGTGGATATAGTCCTTCGCCAACAGCACCTCATGGGCACGCGCTTCCACTTTGTAATGGCAACAAAACGCACAACCGGCTTTGCATTCTGGCTTGGCCGATGCTTCATTAAATGCAACAGCGATAAGATTATCGTAGCGCTCATAGGATTTTTTCAGCGCCGCATTGGCATCTTTGCTGTTTTTTAATTGCGTCGCCGCGCGTTGGTATTCTTGCTGGGCGGTGTGTTGGAAGGTAGATGAATGCATAGAGAATATTTTATCAGCGGTGTTGTTAAACCAATCCTAAATCGATGGCTTTGCGGGTGGCTTCTGCCCGTGAACCCACTTCCAATTTTTGATACACATTTTTTAAATAACTGGCAGCGGTATTGTATGTAATACCTAATTCATTGGCCGCACGTTGGACGCTGTAACCCCTCGCGACCAAACCCAGTAATTTGTGCTCCCGATCCGAGAGATTATGTTCTTTGCTGGTCGGTCTGAATGTCTGCAATATACGTCTTGCGATACCGGCAGACAGTGGCGGCTTTCCTTCCAATATGCCTGCCAGTGCTTGTTCAAATGACTCACCCAGATCGTCCTTTAATAAATAGCCGCGCGCACCAAGCCGCAATGCTTCAAATAAACATTCATCGTCATCAAAAATAGTGGTGATAACGACCCAAGTGTGGTCACTCAATGCACGATGCAACAGTAAATTGCTGCCACGGCCATCAGGTAGACCAAGATCCAACAGGATAATGTCAGGTGTAGCCAGATTCAGATGTTGTATTGCATCAGCCAAGGCTGGCGCGAAACATACTTCAATGCCAGGAAATACTTTGGTGAGTGACCCGGCGAGTGATTGAGCCACACTATCGATGTCTTCCACAAGCAACGCTGATTTCACGCCAACCCCTTTTATTGCTATTAAATAACGTATGTTTATGTTTACCATCATCAGATAGTGATGATTATAGTTTATGCAAATTATGATCGTTCTGGATTTTCCTCGTGCAAGGGCGCAACTAGCGTATGTTAAAACCTCAATCACCGTATATTTTGATTTCCGCATCAGCGTTGGTGTGCTCTGCGGTTGTGCTTATGTGTGTCTATCTCGCATTGCAATTGCCCTGGTTGGGGTTAAGCATGGATTATCACAGCGATGGTGATCGCTGGGAACTAACCGCCGTAAATGAGCAAAGTGCTAATCGACAAGTAATTGATAAGTACTTACAGCAGCATGCGGTAGCTCTTCCATTAGATGTTATCGGGCTTCAATCAGGACAAGAGCAGTATCACTTTGCCCCGACGTTATTTATGGAAGAGCCGGATACACTGCCCAGCTATGAAGAGTTCAATCAATTGATGCGCGATCAGCAGGCCTTGTTCCAAGGTAGCTCAAATGGCGAGTTGTCATTGATCACTGCAGATGGTCAGATAATTCCCCTCTACACAAGTAGCCGTCCACTCACGTCGCTGCCAGTCTTGTTTTGGTTTCAATTATTTGTCGGTGTCGGCGGGGCGTTAACGGGGGCGTTGGTGTGGGCATCTCGCCGACGGGATTCTGCAGCGATTTTATATGCACTTACCGGAGTGGGTTATTTAATCTTTGCTCCTGCTGCTGCCATCTACAGCACGCGAGAATTGATCATCAGTGGAGAAGTATTCCGTGTATTGTCGGCAATCAATCATTTTGGTGCACTGTTTTTTACTGCATCACTAACGTCGTTGCTCTGGACTTATCCTATACGGCTCGGCAATCTAAAAGTCCCGCTGGTTATATATAACATCGCATTAGTCGCTTGGGTGTTAAATCTTCTGCAATGGTTAGCGCCTGCATTTATGCATCTTGCGGTGTTATTTATTTTTTCTATCAGTTTTATATTTTCTGTTATCCAATGGAAAAAAACGCGAAATAACCCTAGCGCGCGCGCAGCACTACGCTGGTTTTTGTTATCTATTTATACCGCAACGGGTTTATTTGCAGGTCTTATTATTATTCCTGCCGCTTTGCACATTGCACCACCCGCGCCACAAGGGATTATGTTCGGTGCCTTTTTAGTCATGTACTGGGGGCTGGCATTGGGAATAGTGAAGTATCGGCTATTTCAATTGGAACAATGGTGGCATTCCATTACGGGCTGGTTTGTCAGTGGTTTATTTATCGTATTGTTTGATATTGCGCTGGTCGGTGGATTAGCGCTGCCGCAGGAGTTGGCATTACCTATTGCGCTAGCAATTGCTGGCTGGCTTTATTTTCCGCTGCGACAATTTTTATGGAACCGAATTGGCAAACATAATAATGCGGGTATGAATGTCTGGATTGGCAATGTCATCCACCTGTTAATTGACCGGGAAGCCAACCAATCTTTTAAAACCAGTAATGAGCGGTGGCTGGAAATTTTTCGTGAGGTGTGGCGCACGCCTCACGTTAAACAATGCGATGGAAAACAGGAGTATCCAGCAATCACCAACGACGGATTAAGGCTATTAGTGCCTGCCTACCCTAATCACTTGCAATATCATTTTCAGATTGATTTACCCGATTCCGGAGCAAGGTTATTTACGTTTGCAGATATCAAAACGGTAAAACATTTACAGCAAATCGTAGGATTGGCGTTAGAGCGAATAGAAGCTCGCAACCAGGGTGTTCAACTGGAGCGCGATCGAATTCGCAGGGATATGCATGACGATTTAGGTGCGACCTTGCTTAAATTGTTGCATGCCAGTACTGATGAAACCAAACCATTGGTGCGTAGTGCGATAGCAGATATGCGCCAGTTGGTTTCAGCCTTGGAGCAGGCGCCAGTTGAAAAAGAACAGGCGCTTGCCCAATGGCGTAAAGAAGCAGAAGAGCGGTGTAGGCTTGCCGGTGCACATCTTGATTGGCTCGACCAATCTGAAAATTTACCGATACTTTTATCGCCGCGTATGTACACCAATTTGTCTCGCATCCTGCGCGAAGCGATTAGTAATGCGCTTAAGTATGCGTCCCATCCATCCATTCAGATTCACTTTCACGAGCAACACATTTGTATCAAAAATCCGATGGTTACAAATGAAATAGCGGGAAATGGTAGTGGCCAGCGAATAATTTATGAACGTGCACGTGAAATAAATGCGCAGCTTGAGTGTGTGAATGATGGTACTCATTATGTCGTCAATTTAATCATCCCCCCTGAACAGGGGTAGTAAAAAATCAAACGCTGCATGATGCTGACCTACTCACTCAATCGCTGAATAGGAAAATGCATCATGAGAGTTAATATAAGTTCGTTAGTTGGTGTTCTTGTCGGTTTGCTACTGGTTGGATGTGGCGGTGACGATAACAAGAAAAAACCGATGACTTCTTCCAGTAGTTCCCTATCGTCTGCTGCTGTGAGCAGTGCAGCAGAATCCAGTGTTGCGCCATCAAGCGAAGCAACAAGCTCAGCACCAGCATCCAGTGTTGCACCATCAAGTGAAGCAGCAAGTTCAATGCAGGCATCAAGTACACCGGCTTCTAGTGCACCTGCCAATTCATCAGCAGCAAGCAGTCAGGCAAATGCCGTTGTCAGTGGAACCGCTGCGGTGGGTGCGGCAATTGTAAATGGTACGGTCACTGCTAAATGTGCAGACGGCAGCGGCTTTATCCAAACTGTAACGACTAATGCACAAGGTGTTTTTTCTGGCAGCTTGCCACTTGCATCATTTCCCTGTGCTTTACAAATTACTGATGGCACCCCGGCAGTGACCTTGCATAGTTATGCATTAACATCCGGCACGGTAAACATTACGCCCTTAACAGATTTGTTGGTTGCTAATGCTTCTACACAACTTCCATCAACCTGGTTCCAAGGTACTAGTTGGCAAATTGACAGCGCCCAATTGCAAACAGCACAAAATAATCTGAAAACCATTTTGACCAACGCAAATTACAGTTTGCCCTCAGGTAATTTTGATCCGCTCACCATCAGTTTCCAAATTGGCGATGTATGGGATCAATTGTTAGACCAGTTGCAAGCGGCCATAGATGCATCCAGCACATTATCCAGTTATGCGGATTTGTTGAATCTGGTGAAAGACGGGAATTTTAATTCGATTCCACCAAAAACCAGTGGCGGTGGCAGCGGCACAGGTAATGCTGCCTCCTGTTTCAACCCGGATTTGATAACATCGGGATATCGCAATGTGTTGAGCTATAAAACTACCGATGGCGAAACCGGAGCAGTCGTTAATTTTACATCGAATACTGAAGTTAAAGGCAGCGCGACATTTAATGGCAAGTCTGCAATTGAATCGGTTAGTCAAACCCATGCAACAGGCGATGCTCCTTCTATATCAACCACAAAAAATTATTTTAAAGTGGATAACAGTGCAAAACGCTTTAGCTATTATGGTAGCCAGGTGGATACCACAGCACCTGTTGCTTCCAGTTCAACACTGACGATTGCGCCTGAACGTATTGAGCGTTTTGATTTGAATGCAGGTGAAAGCTACACCCAGAAATATTCTATTACATCAACTGTGCAAGTATTGGGGTTCCCTGCTACTGTCACCAGTGATTACGACAGTACAGTCACCTTTAAAGGCACAGAATCCGTCACTGTTCCAGCAGGTACATTTGATGCCTGTCGTTTTGAAACCAACACTAAATCAACAACATCGAACATTACCACTACAAGTGTGTACATTAACTGGGTGACAGTAAATTCAGGTGTATCTATAAAAACAGAATCTGAAGGTGATGTCACTGAATTGGTATCTGGCTCGATAAACGGTAGTGCAATCAAATAACACACATTTTTGGATAATAAAAAAATCCGGGAAAGAGCACTCTTTCCCGGATTTTTATTTTGTATTCACACAATTCAATAAAACTGATAACAAGCGTATGAATACGTATGCAGCAGACTTTTCAAATTCCTCTAAATGGATTTAACTATTTTGGCTGCAAATTAACCGCAAAGAGTTGGCAGCTTATGCGTGTACAACCCCTGTTAGCGCGCGTGCTCTGTTAGTGAAATAACAATAACTCTGGATTGAGAATTCAGGATAGAGCCAAGGTTACAACCCATTTCTGTCTTGTTGCCAAGTGTGTGATCCACGCTGCGTAGCATTGCATTTTGGATACATTTATCCAGCCGGTGAATCGATTTTTTCATGCGCATTTGCGTGAGGGAATTGCTTTACCCAAAAAAACACAATAACCATAATCAACCCCGAATCTCCGCGAGGGAATCCACATGAAAACTACGGTTCTAAAACGTTTTTTATCGGCTGCGATGATCAGCCTGTCGTTAACCGGCATTGGTATTGTGCAACAGGCCAGTGCCGATGCGATTTTGCATGCGTTCGATTGGAATTACAGCGATGTATCGGCCAAGGCCACCGAAATCAAAAATTTGGGCTACAAAGCCGTATTGGTTGCGCCGCCATTAAAATCTAATGCAGCCAATTCGGCATGGTGGCAACGCTATCAGCCGCAAGATATCCGCGTTATTGATCACGCGCGCGGTAACAAACAAAGTTTCCAAACCATGGTTAATGCATTAAATGCACAAGGCGTGGCTGTGTATGCAGACATTGTGCTGAACCACATGGCGAATGAGCGCAATGCCGCAACAGATTTCCCCGGCACTGCAGCGGTTAGCGCGTACAATTCCAATGCGACTTATTGGAACAACCAAAAATTATTTGGTGATTTAACCCAGGGAATATTTGGCAGTGGAGATTTTAACCCTGCCAATTGCATCAGCGATTATAACGATGTGTGGCAAGTGCAAAACTGGCGCATGTGCGGCGGTGGTGGCGATACCGGTTTACCGGATTTGAACCCTAACAATTGGGTTGTGACGCAACAGCGCAATTATTTAACTGCACTGAAAAATATGGGCGTAAAAGGTTTCCGTATTGATGCAGCCAAACACATGACGGCGTATCACCTTAACCAAATTTTTACCTCCACCATCAAAACCAATATGTATTTGTTTGGCGAGATCATTACCAGCGGCGGTGCAGGCAATGTGGAATTTGACCGCTTTCTCAGCCCTTACTTGCGCGATACCAATCACAACGCCTATGACTTCCCGTTGTTCCAACACATCCGCAATGCGTTTGGATTTAACGGCAGCATGAGTTCGCTGGTAGATCCACAAGCGGTAGGTCAAGCGATTGACCGTTTCCGTGCGGTCACCTTCACTATCAATCACGACATTCCACTCAACAGTGGTTTCCGTGCCTGGATAATGGATGCAACCGATGAAAAATTGGCGTACGCCTACATCATGGGGCGCGATGGTGGAAAGCCATTAATTTTTAGCGATAGCACCGGCACAGATAGCAACCGTTGGGTAAATGCGTATAAAGCGGCACACATTGCCGCGATGTTGAAATTCCACAACACAGTACAAGGGCAAGGTATGGAAGTGTTGGCGCACAACAGCTGCGCGATTTTATTTCGCCGTGGTGAAGAAGGTGTGGTGGGTATTAACAAATGCGGCAGCCAACAAAATTTCAGTGTGAACACTAACAGCCGCTTTAAGTGGTACCGTAATTACCGCGATGTGTTGACCAACGGCAATTTGGTTTACATCAATAGCAGCAGCTATACCTTCGCGTTGCCAGCACGCACCGCGCGCATGTGGTTGCCGGAATAATCCAGATACTTTTGCAATCAGTTAGCAATAAAAAAACCCGGACATCTCCGGGTTTTTTATGTCATGCAATTGTTAATGTTTTAATTCAATTTGCGCGTGTTTGATTACCTGAACCGATGCGGTTAACGCAAGGCTTGCCATAATGGTGGCGACAATTAAATCCGGCCAATTGGTGCCTGTACCAAATACTCCAATTGCAGCGAGTATAACGGCGATATTGCCCAACGCATCGTTGCGTGTACACAACCACACGCTACGCATGTTGCTGTCGCCATTGCGATACGCATAAAGCAAAATCGCCACAGTCACATTCGCTACCAGTGCAAGAAAACCAACCAGCGTCATGGTCTGTGCATCGGGTACCACGCCGGTAATCGCATTCCAAATAGCATGACTTAATACCGCAATACCAAAAAATCCCATGGATGCAGCCTTAACCAGCGATGCTTTTGCGCGCGTTTGCACACTCATCGCCAACACCCAAATACTAATACCGTAGTTAGCGGAATCACCCAAAAAATCGATCGCATCCGCCATTAACGAAACCGAATTGGCGCGCTGGCTAAAAATAATTTCAATTACAAACATCAGCGCATTCACAATCAGCGCAATCCATAAAATCCGGCGATATTTCGGATCGGGAGCGTGTGGAGGTTCATGATCATCATGGCAACAAGTAGCGCCCATGATTGACTCCTGTAGTTTGAGGACAAGGGAAGGTGTGCACCCAACAAGGCCAGTCATAATGTCTGGTTTTATTTATGTGCACGGCTAATAGCGACCTATACTATAAGCCTAGTCACTAAATTGACGCACTTCTAGCGATAAAAATTTTTCTATGGAACGTCATTTACTCCGCACTCTGGGCGATAACGTGTTCGATCTCATCTATGCCAAGGATGAGCAGGGTCGTTTCATCTATGCCAATGCGGCGCTAGTCGCTATTGTCGGTGCTAAATCGCCCGATGAAATATTGGGTAAAACGGATTTTGACCTGAATCCGCCCGATGTAGCACAAGCCTACCGCAGCGATGATCAACAGGTGATGCGCAGCGGGCAACCGCTCATGGGGCGCGAAGAAGAGCTGCGCGATTATAAAACTGGAGAATTGCGCTGGCACTCTACTACCAAGGTGCCATTGTTGGATGATCAGGGCAAGGTCATCGGTATTGTTGGTATCACGCGCGATATCACGCAATTTAAACGTGCTGAATTTCAAGCACGCGATCTGAATGCGGCATTGGAACAACGAGTGGCAGAACGCACCGCGGAGTTAAGCCAGATTAGTGCGGCCCTTGAGCAGGAGCGCAACCTGATGCGCACACTGGTAGATGCTTTGCCCGATGCCATCTTTGTGAAAGATATTCACAGCAAATTCTTATTGGCCAATGAAGCGGTCGCACGGGGTATGGGCACCACGCCGGAGCAATTACTCGGCAAAGATGATTTTGATTTTTTTCCCGAAGCCATGGCGCAGCAGTTTTTTAATGACGAGCAACGCATATTGCAAACTGGCGAAGGCTTAATTAACCGCGAAGAATTAGCCGTTAATAAAGAAACCGGGCAGATGCGCTGGTTATTAACCACAAAATTACCCGTTAAAGATGCGCAGGGAAACATCGTTGGCTTGGTAGGTTTGGGGCGCGACATCAGTGAGCGCAAACGCGCCGAAGAGCGCATTCATTTTTTAGCAACCCACGACAGCCTGACCCAACTTCCCAACCGTTATATGTTTTCACAATTGGTGGATTTAGCGATTCAGTCGGCGCAACGCTATCAGCGTGGATTGGCCATTTTGTTTATTGATCTGGATGGTTTTAAGCGCATCAATGACACTTGGGGGCACGATGCGGGCGATCTTCTATTAAGCGAAATGGCGCGACGTTTTAAACAGAGTTTGCGCGTAAACGATATTGTCGGGCGACTCGGCGGCGATGAATTTGTGATACTGCTGCCCGAAACCAATAATCGTGATGCCGTTGCCAAAATTGCCGAGAAAATATTACAAGCCGCACGCGAAGAAGTTTATATCGAAGAGCAGGCCTGTCATATTTCAGCAAGCATTGGCATTAGCCTTTACCCAAATGACGCGAGCGATGAAAAAAGCCTGATGAAACAGGCCGACAGCGCCATGTACCGCGCGAAGCAACAGGGTAAAAATAATTACCAGTTCTATTCAACGCAACCGGAATCTACCGTATAAAGCTTAGCAAGAAACAGCATTTCTTTCCGGGTCTTCATCATGCAACTACTTCCAGATTAAAGACCATAAGACAAAACAGAAACCCGAAATAGTGTTTCTAAAGGTTAATCGTTTTTCACCGGCCATTCCTACTCGTGATGATTAGCAGCAGGAATTTTTAACGCATCAGTACTATAAGGATTAAATTATATGAAGGCATTACAGGGTATAGGTTATTTTCTTGCGTTGCTACTTTCGATATCAATTTTAGCGGGGTGCTCAAGCCAACAAGTTACTCCTATGGTTGATGCAAAAACGAAAGATAATTATAACGCTGAACAAATATCGGCATATTTTCAATCATTATCCGATCCAAATTTGCCGGGCTTTTCTTATTTAATCGCTAAGGGTGGAAAAATTATTGCGCAAGGCAGTGTAGGTTTGGCGGATGCAGAAAATAAAGTGCCGAATGATAGCAACACAAAATTTAGAGCCGCTTCCATTACCAAGCAATTTACGGCAGTTTCTATTTTGCAATTAGCCGAGCAAGAAAAGTTGTCGTTGGATGATCGCTTGATCCAGTATTTTCCTGATTTTTCGCAGGGCGAAAAAATTACGATAAGAAATTTGCTTAATCATACGTCTGGTATTTGGGATCATCAAAAAGATGAAGAATTTCCTTTTCCGTTAGATCAAGCGGTTGACCCTGATGTGCATATGGAGTACATCAAAAAACATGATCTCTTTTTTGAGCCGGGAGAAAAATGGGCTTATTCGGGTAACGGGTATTTTATGTTAGGGTTGATAGTTGAAAAAGTAGCAAACATGCCGCTTGCAACCTATATGCAGAAAAATCTGTTTGATCCGTTAGGCATGAAAAATTCCGGGCTTTACGATAATCACATCAACTATCCCCACAGTGCGATTGGCTACATTATGAAAGAGGGAAAGCCGGTTCGCGCAATCAATGTCAATATGACGACATGGAATGGCGCAGCAGCTTTATACACGACGGTAAATGATTTATTTATTTGGAATGAAGCGCTCCATAACGGAAAGCTGTTAAATAAAGCCAATTACACAGAAGCGACTACACCGTATAAATTTACCAATGGCTTTGTGCCGTTTGTGGGCTATGGCTATGGTTTGGGAATTGAAGATATTTCAGGTAAACCAACCATAGGTCATCCAGGTCAAATATATGGTTTTCACTCAGATATTTTACGTTTACCGGAAGACCAGATTAGCTATATTTTTCTTTCCAATGTCGCTAATGGGCAATTGAAAAAAGAAGGCAGAGTTGCAGGGAAAGTGATTGAAATTCTGTATCAGTAGGCAGGTTTAAGTATGTCGGTTGGGGGTTACCAATGCGGTTTATATTCGGTTCGCCCCAACCTACATAGAATTAAATTATGTTTTTTTTCTGTGTACTAACGCATATAAAATCGGTAACACCACCAGCGTTAATAATGTCGATGAAATAATCCCACCAATCACTACTGTCGCCAGTGGCCGCTGTACTTCTGCACCAATGCCCACGTTAAATGCCATGGGCACAAAACCTAAGCTTGCGACGAGTGCGGTCATTAACACCGGACGTAAGCGCGTTAAAGCACCTTCGATAATCGCGTGAATTAAATCGCCAGACTCGTGGTAGAGCTGGCGGATAAACGCGAGCATGACCAAACCATTCAAGACGGCAATACCGGAGAGTGCAATAAAACCCACGCCTGCACTCATCGATAACGGCATATCGCGCAGCCAGAGTGCGAGTACGCCGCCGGTGAGTGCGAGAGGTACGCCGGTGAAAATAATCAGCGCATCTTTTAGTGAACCGAAAGCCATTACCAATAGTGTGATGACCATTAACAGTGTTAATGGAACAACAATTGCCAAACGTTTGCTCGCGGATTCGAGCTGCTCAAAGGTGCCGCCATAATCCAGCCAATAACCGCTCGGCAATTTCACTTGCGCGTTAATTTGCGTTTGCACCTCGCGCACAAATGATCCCAAATCGCGGCCGCGCACATTGGCAGTGACGATGATCTGGCGTTTGCCATTTTCGCGACTGATTTGGTTGGGTGCGGGTGTGAGTTCAATGCGCGCAATTTCATTGAGCGGAACAAAATACGGTTCACCACTAATGGGAACCGGCAAGCGTTCCAATGCGAGCACATCAGTGCGCAAATGTTCGGGCAGGCGCAGAATAATTTCAAAACGACGGTCGCCTTCATACATTAATCCTGCGCTTGTACCGGCAACTGCGGTGGCGACAAAATCCTGCACTTCATTCACCGTCAAACCATAAGCTGCCAATTGTTGGCGTTTGGGTGTGATGGTGAGCACCGGCAAACCTGTGACTTGTTCCATGCGCGCATCGGCAGCGCCGGGAATTTTTTCTACAACTTCCAAAATTTCAGCGGCCGATATTTGCAATTGATTGAGGTCATCGCCGATCACTTTAATCCCTAAATCTGAACGCACACCGGAAATCAATTCGTTAAAACGCATTTGAATCGGCTGAGTGAATTCGTAATTGTTGCCGGGCAACTCGCGCACTGATTTCTCAATTGCATCGACCAAATCCTGTTTACTGCGTTTGGGATTTGGCCATTGGTCGCGCGGTTTGAGGATCACATAATTATCGGCAACTGATGGCGGCATAGGGTCGGTTGCGACATCGGCAGTGCCGATTTTGGCAAACACATTATCCACTTCCGGAAATTGTTTGATGCGCGCTTCAAGCACACTTTGCATCGCCACCGCTTGCTCCAAACCGGTACCGGGAATACGCAGCGCGTGCAGCGCAATATCGCCTTCGTCCAATTGCGGGATAAATTCCGAACCCAAACGTGTGGCGAGCCACACACAACCGATCACCAATACCATCGCACTGCCAAGAATAATCGCTTTAAAATCCAATGCTGCGACCAACAGTGGTTGATAGCGACGTTTTAACCAATGCATTGCACGGCTTTCATGGTCGGCAATTTTTCCGTTCATCAACAGTGCGATAGCGGCAGGTACAAAGGTGATCGACAAGATCAATGCTGCTGTTAATGCGATGACAACAGTGATTGCCATGGGGTGAAACATTTTTCCTTCCACACCGGTGAGCGTAAAAATCGGCAAGTACACCAGCGTAATAATGCCTACACCGAATAAACTCGGGCGGATGACTTCATTGGTGGCTTCATAGGCGAGTTGTAATCGCTCTTTAAGCGAGAGTGAACTGCTGCGCTGTGCTTCGCCTAAGCGGCGGATGCAGTTCTCTACAATAATGACTGCACCATCCACAATCAGACCAAAATCCAGCGCCCCCAAACTCATCAGGTTGGCCGACACACCCGCTTCCACCATGCCGGTAATGGTCATCAACATGGTGATGGGAATCACGGCGGCAGTGATCAGCGCCGCGCGTAAATTACCGAGCAATAAAAATAAAACCGCAATCACCAGCAGCGCGCCTTCGAGCAAATTTTTTTGCACGGTAGCGATGGTTTTATCGACCAGTGTGGTGCGGTCGTAAACCGCCGTTGCGGTAACGCCTTCGGGCAGTGAGCGATTAATGTCTTCCAGTTTGGCCGCGAGTGCGCGCGCAACGGTGCGCGAGTTTTCGCCCATCAACATCATCGCGGTGCCCAGCACAATTTCACGCCCGTTTTGCGTGGCCGCGCCGGTGCGCAATTCTTTGCCAATTGCAACCTGCGCCAGATCGCGGATGCGCACTTTTACGCCGGTGCGGTTGCTGACAATGACGTTTTCAATATCCGCAATGCTTTCAAGTTGGCCTTGGGTGCGCACCAATAATTGTTCGCCATTGCGTTCGATATAACCGGCACCGCGATTATTGTTGTTGGCATTGAGTGCATTAATCAGATCATCAAAACCCAATTGCCATTGCAATAATTTCACCGGATCGGGCGCAATGTGATACTGCCGCGTGTAACCGCCAATCGCGTTAATTTCCACCACACCTTTGACTTGCATTAATTGCGGGCGGATTACCCAATCCTGCAATTCGCGCAATTGCATTGCGTTGAAGGTTTCAGGACCTTCTTTTGATGAAGAGGTTGCTTTGAGCGTGTACATAAAAATTTCACCGAGGCCGGTGGCGATGGGCCCCATGACCGGCGAAATATTTTCCGGCAGTGCGGATTTGATTTGCGCGATGCGCTCGCTAATTAAATTGCGCGCAAAATAAATATCCGTTCCCTCTTCAAATACCACCGTAACTTGCGATAAACCGTAACGCGAAATCGAACGGGTGTAGGCGAGTTTGGGCAAACCGGCAAGCGCCGTTTCTACTGGATAAGTGATGCGCTGTTCAGTTTCCAGTGGCGAATAACCGGGTGCTTCGGTATTGATTTGCACTTGCACGTTGGTGATGTCGGGCACTGCATCAATTGGCAGGCGCTGGTAATTCCACATGCCCAAGCCGATGAGAAAACCCACAGCGGCCAGCACTAACCAGCGCCGCGCGATGGCGGTGCGCAGGATTGCATCAATCATGGTGACAATTCTCCTGAATCATATTGATAGCTCCTGCGCTTAGTGGTCGTGGCTCGCCCCGGATTTCTCCAGGTCGGCTTTGAGGATGTAAGCGTTTTCCACCACATATTCATCGCCCGCGTTCAAGCCAGCGAGCACTTCGGTGTAAATGCCATCGCTGCGGCCAAGCTCCAGCGGGCGAATCTCATAGGTGTCACCAACTTTAATAAACACCACCTGCCAATCGCGGAAACTTTGCAGCGCGCGGTTTTCCACGCGCAAGGCAACGGGCGTATCGGCCACACTTACCCAACCCTCAACCGCTTGGTTGGGCACCCACTGGCCGCCGCTGTTATCCACCGGCGCATGGACTTCGAGCGTAGGGGTATCGCCGTGGCGCGGGGTGATGTATTCAATGTTGGTCTGTGCCTGCTGCCCATTGGCGTTGATCACAATCGCCTGGCCGTTTTTGACCTTGGCGGCATCGGTGGGAAAGGCTTGCAGATGCAGTTCGAGCACGCGCTCATCGAGGATGCTGAACAGCACGCGGTCGGCCGTAAATTCACCGGCATTGGCGTGGCGCTCGACTACTGTGCCATCGATGGGCGACAGCAGCGGATATTCGCGCAGGCTTTCGTTGGACTCCACCGTAGCAATCACCTCGCCCGCTTTTACGCGCATGCCGATGCTGGGTTTGACGCTGCGGATCAGGCCGGGATAACGCGCTTGAATATGGCTCAGCCGCAAGGGGTCGGCCACGATATTGCCGTAGAGCTTGATGCGCTCTTGCAGTGCGCCTTCAGCCGCGATGGCGGTGGTGATAGTGGACGCTGCAGCAATGTCGGCGGCCATAGCGATGCGCCCTTCATAGGAGGGATAAGTCCATTCATGGCGTTGGTTTTGATAACGCGCAGTGACTTTGATATCGAACGAATGCGGCTCTTCCACTACGCCCTGCCCGCGCAGGAAATCCTGTTCGGGTTTGAACGCAAAGCGATTGACCTCGCCACCCAAACGGGTGAGTTCCACTTCCAATTGCCAGTCATCCGGTTTGAGCGGTTTGCCATCAACACTTGCCCAGGCGCGGTATTCGGGTGGTATGCCCTGCTCAACAATCGCCAACTCGACCACAAATTCGCCGTCTTCCAACAGACGGCCATTGTGGCTGCCCTTTGCGGGTTCTTCGGGGTGGTGTTCGTCGTGTTCATCGTGGCCGTGATCGCCAGAGGCGAACAGTGGGGCCGAGAGGCCGAGGCTCGCAATTAACAAAAGGGTGCTGATAAGACTGTTCATTGGGCTGTTTCCCCTGATTGGGTTGAGGGAACGGGCGCGGACGCGGTCAGGCGCTCCAGTTCAATGCGGGTTTGGTGGGCGCGCAGGGCGGCGCTGATGAGTTCGGCGCGAGCATCGAGCAGTTCGCGCTGTGCCATGGCCAGCTCCAGCGAGCTATAGCGCCCCTGTTCAAAGGCGTTGGCGGTCGCGCGGCTGGCCTCTTGCATGAGCGGCAAAATCTGGTCGCGCAGGCTCTGCGCCTCGCTCCAGGCTTGTTGATGGGCAGCAAAGGTTTGGTTCAAGCGAGTTTCAAGCTGCGATCTGATGCTATCTTCGGCAAATTGTGCAGCATCTTGTTCGGCACGGGCGGCCTGGATCGACCCGCTGGCGCGTTTACCGCTTGCCAATGGAACACTGAGGCCGAGCACTAACGCTGTGTCATTTGATGCCTGCAACTGACGCACTCCGGCATTCCAGCCCAAGGCCAGCTTGCCCTCTGCTTCTGCTTTGCGCAGTTCAGCCGCGCGCAGGCGGGTTTCATCACCCAAAAGTGCCACGTCTGGGTTCTGTGCAAGGCGTGTTTGCCATTCGGCAAGGGTTTGCGGGTTAGTTAGTGCAAACAAATCGCCGCTGGCGCGGGTGAAGTCCGGCGTGGGGTCAGCCCAGTAAGCACTTAATTGCAGAGCTTCCTGCCGGGCTTGCTGGCGGGATTTTTCCAGCGCGATCCTGGTGCGTGCCAGTGCCGCGCGGGCGCGCATTAACTTGGCCTGGGGCGTACTGCCTGCCTTGACGCGCTTGGTCAGGCTATCGACTAACTGCTCCGCCAGCCGCTGCGCCTCTTCCTCCAAACGCACCTGTTCCTGCGCGGCGAGCAGGGCGATAAAGCGGTAATTCACTGCTGCGACCAGATCCAGCACCGCCACGCGCTGTTGTGTTGCCAGCTGTTGCTGGCGCGCAGTTACCACGCCAAGGCGCGCATCGCGCTGCTTGCCCAGTTCAATGATGGAGGTGAACGACAGCGTAAATTCAGCGCCATCCATACCCGATAACTCACCCGAACCCGCGACGTTCTCCAGCTCGCCCTGCAGGCGCAGCTCTGGTCGCAAGGCCGCAGTGGTGTGCTCGCCGGCCAGAGCCGCGCGGCGAAATTGATAGCCCGCCAAGTGCGGGTTGTGCTGCAAGCTCGCGCTCAGTGCTTGCTGCAGGCTGAGCGTGTCCTGAGAGCTAATAGTGTTCTGAGCGTTAATAGTGTCCTGAAAACTAATAGGGTCTTGAGCCTGCACAGGTGCACAGACAGCACTGGCGACAAATGCCAGTGCAGATAAACGGATTTTCATTACATTTCCTGCCGTGAGTCGATCACGCAAAACCAAACCGGGAGTCGTCATCCTCGCGAAGCGGGGATCCATAGGTTTAACGAAACATCGAAAAACTGGACTCCCGCAAACGGGAGCGACGGATGAATTTCAGGTTAAAACTCAGGCAGCGAAAGGTGGCGCGCGCAGCGGCGGCCGTGTGTAGAGCGGGAAGGAAAAATGGAATGGTTGATAGAAACCTATCCCAAAACGTGCGGGCAACACCAGCAAGCCCAGTGCCACCGCCGCGAGCAGAATCAAGCCTAAATCGATCTTGCCCAGCTTGGCCAACACCGACGTACCCAGTTCTATATCGGCATCCTGATGGACTTCATCCGGATGATGATCGTGCGCCTCATGGCCATCCAAATGCATATGCACCGAAATCGGTGGCTCCTGCCCATCAAAACAAAAATGCCCATGCGCCCCCGCCCAGCTGCTAAGCAGCCAGAAAGTAAAGGCCAAAAAGGCAAGATGATAGGAGCGTTTGGGCATAGGTTACAGGCGCTATCGGGCTGCTGAACAGATGCGCAAGCATAGCCAAGGCGGCCAGCCCTGACTAGGCTGGATGAACCCTAAACTGGAAGAAGCACTGTTTTGGAGCTAGGGTAAAAGTCTATCTACCATGATAACAATCGACCTGCTATTAGCCGATCGCAAGAATGGAGGCAATCTATGCTAGTAAATATTTCAGTGTCCAAACGTTTAGGTGGCGGTTTTGCCTTGGTGACACTCACCTTTGTGGCACTGCTGGTTTTTGTCGCCTATGCCTTCCATCAGGAACATAGCACTACCAAGCTCATCCTCAGTAATTTCGTGCCGGGTACCAGCACCCTTTACTCATCGGATCGGGATCTCCAGCAAGCCTTGGTGGCTGAGCGCACCCTTATCGCGACAGACCCGGCAAGTGACAAAATCAAAACCTTGCTGGAAGAACACGCGGAAAATAAACAGCAGGCGCGCGACCGTGTCGATCAGTTTTTCAGCCTGATGGATGACGACAAATTACGCGAGCAAATGAAACTCTATGCCAGCCTTCGCGATATATGGGAGACATCTACCGATGAAGTGATTGCGCTGGTAAAACAGGGCGACCAGGCATCGCGTGCGGCGGCCTTGCAGTTGAGCACGGGTAAAGCCGCTGAAGATTTTGAAGCCATGCGTAACCAATTGGATTTAATGCAAGAGCGTCTGGAGCAAATCCTTACCGAGAAACACGAATCCGCAGTCGCCAATTTCCGTAGTACTTCAATCGCGATGATTATTACCGGTGCCATAGGCATTCTCCTGGCCATAGTGCTCTCGGTTGTCTTGTTCCGCAGTATCACTACACCATTACAAACTGTCGCTGCTGCGGTGCGCCAACTGGCGGAGGGCGATCTCAGCTTCCGCAACCAGGATCAGCGCCGCGATGAATTTGGCCAGCTACTGACGGCTATGAATGACTCCATGGAGCGTTTGTCGCAAACCGTGACCGATATTCTCAACACCTCGGATGCACTCTCCAGCGCTTCAGCGCAAGTATCGGCAACCACCCAAAGCTTGAGCCAGTCTACGACGGAACAAGCCAGCAGCGTGGAGCAAATTTCTGCCACGCTTGAGCAAATTTCCAGTTCAGTGGCGCAAAATTCCGACAATTCAAAAGTAACCAATGGCATAGCATCCAAAGCCGCACTACAAGCAAAAGAAGGCGGCACCATAGTGACCCAAACCGTCGAGGCTATGCGCCTGGTCGCTGAAAAAGTAGCGATCATTGATGACATTGCCTACCAGACCAATTTGCTCGCGTTGAACGCGGCTATTGAAGCAGGGCGTGCGGGTGAACATGGGCGTGGTTTTGCCGTAGTGGCGAGCGAAGTGCGCAAGCTGGCCGAACGCAGTCGCGTAGCAGCGCAGGAAATTGACGCACTGACCAACAGTAATGTGGAGCTGGTAGAACACGCAGGCCAACTCTTGGGCGATATGGTTCCGGCAATTACCAAGACCTCGGATTTGGTACAGGAAATTTCCGCCAGCTCAACCGAACAGTCCAGCGGTTTATCGGAGGTAAATGTGGCCATGAGCCAAATCAATGCCGCCACCCAACAAAACGCCGCCGCCGCTGAAGAACTTGCGGCTACTGCCGAACAGACCAATGACCAATCGCAACACCTGCAACAATTAATGTCTTTCTTCAAAGTGGCGAGTTAATCGCTCGCTGCTTTTCGCTTCTTCCTGCAAGCCTTTCTAACCTTCCCAGCGATAAATCCCCAGCGATACATGTGTCGCTGGGGTGGTTATTGTTGTGTATGACGTTCCCGGATGTAGACAACAAGAAGATTTTAAATTGTTCATTTTGAAATCTATTGTTTGATATTGTTCACTTTTGAACATATAGTGAAAGAGGCCGTAGAAAATCAGGAGCTAACAGCAATGAGCAAATCCCAACCGCTACCGGCGGTAGATGAGGCACAGATGAGCCGTGTAGCCGTGAAATTGTTTTTTGGCATTGCCGAAGAATGGAGCCTCACCGACGAGCAACGCTGCACCCTCGCCGGGCTTGGTACCCGCACGACGCTGCACAATTGGCGACAAAAGCTGGCAACGGGCGAGCCTATCAAGCTGGGCAAAGATACCTTGGAACGCCTGTCTTATCTTGCCGGTATCTACAAGGCGGTACAGCTACTCTTTGCTGACCCCGCACAGTGGAAAAACTGGGTGCGCAAACCCAACCGCGATTTCGGCGGTGCCTCAGCACTGGAGCGCATGCTGGCTGGCCGTGTGGTGGATTTGGTTGATGTGCGCCGCTATTTGGATGGCTGGCGCGGTGAGGTTTATGTTTGATGGCAAAATCGACAACCCACAAGGAAGTTCACAGCAATACCTATCGCCTGATCCCCAGCCACTTCCCACCCATCGCCCTGTTTGAAAACCTGCTCGATCCCACCGAGCTTGAAGCGGCTTATGCACTCGAAAGCCTGACCAATGATCGCCTGCAAGATCAAGCGGGCAACATTAGCTTGGTCGTCCCCGAAGACCGGGTGACCGGCCCAGGCACCACCGCGATTATGGCGGCCTTCACCCACACCGGAATTCCCAGCCGTTTTACCGATGGCCGCTTCGGCATTTACTACGCCGGTTTAAATTTGGAAACCGCGCTGGCGGAATCGCGCTTCAGCCGCGCGCGCTTTTTACAAGCGACCAATGAGCCCCCGCAAATGCTCACCCTGCGCTGTTATACCTGCGAAGTGCATACAGAATTAGTCGATCTTCGCGCAGATGCACAGGTGCACAATCCCGATAGTTTTATTTATGCCCAAGCCATAGGGCGACAATTAAAAGCGCAAAACGAAATGGGGATCTTGTATCAATCAGTTCGCCATGCCGGTGGTGAATGCATTGCGGCTTTGCGCCCAAAAGCGTTAACACCACCGGCGATTCAAGCGGGGCATTACCAGTTTTATTGGGATGGGAATTTAATAACGCATGTTTTGGCGGTGGAAGCAATTTTTTAGTTTGAAAAATAAATCCTGGACATTACTTTAATGAACATTATTTGATGTTTTATCAGTCATCAAGCAATGGCTGGAAACGCGGTTGACTTAAATTTTATTGGGGTTATGATTGGGGTTGTCGAATTAATTTTTGCTGATTCAATTATGTTTTCCTTACTGCGTTTTATCCTTAAAAGAGTTTCTCTCGCCTTTCCCCTCTAATCGAGCGGTAAATACGCTCGGCTATTTTTTCGTTTTTATTTCTGGTTGATTAAATCCACTTAAAACAGTTTTGTTTTGAGCCGTTATTTTATTGTGCTGGAGAAATAAATTGTCACCCCAATACTTCAATCGTTTGAAAAAACGACTGGGCGATTGTGCTCGTCAACACTTTTTGCACCTGCCTTGGAGCATGAGTTTGAATGCAGCTGAATTATCAACACTGTTTACTACGTTAGAACAAAGCTCTTCATATACAGGAACGCCTACGAGTCGCATTACTATTGGAAATAAAGTGACATTATTCGATGTGCAGGAAAAAGAGATCATCACCTTGGTGCTCACTAATCCACGCGACAGTGACCCCGACAGAGGCTTTGTTTCTTGTTTTTCACCCTTGGGCCGGCAACTGATTGGCCGCATGCCGGGTGATGTTGTAGAAATAAAAATATTTTGTCGGACGGCATTATTTCGCATCATCCGCATCGAAAGCTAAATCTATTTATTAGTAAAAATGAGCAGAGGAGTAATCGCCCATGCATGTTGAAAACTGCCGCTCGCTGTAGTTAATGCTACGGTGAAATAGCACTCGACTAGCTTCTGTAAATAATCCGGCGGCAATAGGCGCAGAAGTACTATTGATCAGGAGTACACAGTATGTCTAAAGAGAAAACTAAAAAAGAACCACAAAGATCATTGAAAGATAAACGACGCGATAAAAAAGATAAGCGCGCTAACAAATCAGTACTGAGCAATTAACTGATTCTATTTGGTGTTTAAGTCCGTAGCCATTTGCGCACTCATTCCGGAGTGCGCCTTTTTTTATAATCGATAAGCCCTAACCCGCCACAAAAACGGGTGCAAAACCGCCGCCCTGGGTGCGGAAATTTGTCGTTTGTCCCTGATATAAACGTGCGGCTAATAATTGAATGTTGCTGGCGTAAACATAGGCGCGAATATCCATTTTGAGTGAGGTTTTTTCATCGTCCACTAAAATGCCGCGCTCGCTGGGTGGTACTTGTTGTTGGGCGACATAATCGCCCTGCAAAATTTCTTGCCACACCCGCTGGGTAACTTTGTCACCGCGATAAGCCGCTTTACTGCCATAGCCAGTGGCAGGTTTAAAAAATAATTGTTTGCGCTTATTCCACAATTCACTAGCGTTATCGGCGCTGAGTAATTGGGTGTGGGGAATGCCCGCGACCAGTGTGTTTATATCCTCAAGAGTTGCACCAAGGTCACTCAATGTTTTGTCATCGCTCAGCAATACCAAATTGCGTTTATCCGCATAAAGCGCGTGGTGATATGGATTGGGTGTGAGCACTGCGGCATCTTGTTCGTATGCGGCACGCAGCATTTGGTTGTGTGCTTGCGCGAGGGAAAAATCGGTTAGGCGGTTGTACACCAAATCAATGATTTGTTCCTGGAAAAACAATTGCCCATTCTGCAATTGCAATTCACGCGGATCGACAATCAGGGTTTTGATACCGGCGCGCTCAAATAGGCTTTGCGCCAATAAAAATTCCGGATACAAAAATTGCGCGCTGGGGTTTTCATCCACTATGGCAATGCAGCGCAATGGTTGCGTGCCGCGCGCGAGTTGCCACTCCTGTTTAAACATGGCAACAAATTCTGTATCCAACTGTGGTTGCAATAATACTGGCAAGGCACCAGCGGCATTGCAGCAGGCAGTTTGCGCGCTCAGTAGCGCCGCATTTAAAAACGCACCACCGGCGTTGGTATTGATTTCAATAATCTGCGGGCCGGCATCACTCATGTGAAAATCAAAACCCATAAATACACCCGCCGTGGGCGATGGCCGCTGTGCAAGAGCGGGCGCATTGTTTAATACCCGCTGCCGATACGCTGGCAGCGCAGTCACACGCATCACAGCTTGCACCAGATTTTGTAACTGTTGCCATTGCGCGGGTGAAATAAAGGTTGCGGTATTGGAAAACAATTGTGCTTCGTACTGCAGGACCTCCGCGGGTAATGCCTGTGCCTGCAGGCTCGCCAGTAATTGCTCGCGCTTGAGGGTTTTACAAAAACAGGCGCGATTTAATAGATCCGCCGCTGAACTGCAATCACAAGGATTATCACGATTCATAGCGCACCCGAATGAATTGAGAGGAAAAAAGCGTTATTGAGTATTGCGCGGCAGTGCGATGGAAATCAATGTGGTTATGCCGATAAACACTGCTGCTACCCACAAACAGGCAACCAGACCCGCCGCTTGATAGACCCAGCCCGACAAAATTGTGCCGAGTAAACGCCCCAGTGCATTTGCCATGTAATAAAAACCCACATCCAGCGATACACCGTCGCTATTGGCGTAACGCACAATCAAATAAGAATGCACCGAAGAATTAATCGCAAACACAATGCCAAATACAATCAAACCAGCAATTAAAACTGCTGTAACCGAAAAACTCGCTCTGGTAGATAAAGCGTTGCCGAATAACCACGCCAATCCTGCAGTAACCAGGGTAAGTAGAAGCGCCCAGATAAATGCGCTATGCCCAGTGGGTGTAGTGCCGGTTTTAGTGCGCAGTAAAAAAGGCGCGGCGGATTGCACTATGCCGTAACCAATTATCCAACTCGCTAAAAACCCGCCGGTCTGCCAAAAATTCCATTGCAATTGGCTGGATAAAAAAACCGGTAATGCCACCACAAACCAGACATCGCGTGCGCCAAATAAAAACAATCGCGCAGCCGATAAAATATTGATCGCGCGGCTCTTGGAAAAAAGTTCAGAAAATTTCGGCTTGTTTTTGGCTTTACCTAAATCCTGTTTGAGTACGAACACACTGGCGGTCCAGACTAATGCCAGTGCTGCGGCCATCGCTAACACCGCGCCTTTAAAACCCAAGAGTGCAAGCAGCGCGCCGCCCAGAAAAAATCCCACGCCTTTTAACGCATTTTTAGAACCGGTGAGTAGCGCCACCCACTTAAACAATCGCCCCTGTTGCTCGCCCGGCAACAATTGTTTGATTGCACTTTTCGCGCTCATTTTATTTAAATCTTTCGCGATTCCCGATAACGCTTGCGCTGCCATCACCAGCGGCACACTGAGCCACGGTGTTGGTACGGCAAGCATAGCCAAGGCAATCACTTGCAAACCAAGGCCGATATTCATAGTGCGGTTCAAACCAATACGCGCCCCCAAATAACCGCCCAATAAATTCGTTATCACTCCAAATATTTCATAAAACAAAAACAGCGCCGCAATTTGCAGCGGGCTATAACCGAGTTGATGGAAATGCAACACCACCAACATGCGCAGCGCACCGTCGGTAAGGGTAAACGCCCAATAATTGCCGGTGACAATTGTGTATTGGCGAATGGCTGTATTCATAAAATGCCTATAAATTTGTCGCCCAATACGAGCCGTTAATTCCCACTTTGAAAAAGGGGGCTAGGGGGATTATTAAATTAAAATCTCCCCTAACCCCTCTTTGCTAAAGAGGGGGACTTGAAGGTGCTAACCCCACCAACCGCGCCAATTCCGCCGTGCGATTGGCATAACCCCATTCGTTGTCATACCAAGCGTAAATTTTTACCAGTGTGTCATTCACCACCATAGTGGAGAGCGCATCCACAATGGATGACAGCGGATTGCCACAAAAATCGCTCGATACTAATGGCCTCGTTTCATAACCCAAAATATCTTTCAAATAAGTTTCGCTCGCCGTTTTTAATAGCGCATTCACTTCTTCCACGCTGGTTGCACGGCTAACTTCAAATACGCAATCAGTGAGTGAGCCAGTAGCGAGCGGAACACGCACCGCGTGGCCATTTAATTTGCCGCGCAACTCGGGGAATATTTCTGCAATTGCCGTAGCTGAGCCGGTACTGGTGGGAATTAAATTGGAATGGGATGCACGGGCGCGGCGTAAATCTTTATGGGGCTGATCCAAAATCGATTGGGTATTGGTTAAATCGTGAATGGTGGTGATAGCGCCGTGTTTAATACCTAGTTGTTCATGAATCACTTTTACCAGCGGCGCTAAACAATTAGTGGTGCAAGATGCGGCCGTCACTATGCGATGTATCGCCGGGTCAAATAAATGCTGATTCACACCCATCACCACATTTAATACACCCGGTTCTTTTACCGGCGCACTCACCACAACACGTTTTACACCTTGATCAAGATACGCCTGCAGCAATTTTACGTCGCGCATTTTGCCACTGGCTTCAATCACAACATCGCAATCACTCCAGTCGGTTTCAGCGATGCTTTTGTTGCGCGTAAATTGAATTTTTTTACCATCAATATCAATAGTATTTTCATCGCCACTGGTTTCATGAATCCACTGACCTTGCACTGAATCGAATTTTAATAAATGCGCGAACGTAGCAGCATCCCCCGCCGAATCATTAATTTTCACAAATTCAAATTCCGGCCAGTGCCAACTCGCACGCAATGCCAAACGGCCGATGCGACCAAAACCATTAATACCGATTTTGATTTTTTTCATCCTATATGCCCTTCATTAAACCAATGTTATTTACGAACTAACTCGCCAGATAACTCCGTACCAGGAGAAACAGTATTAAATACAGTGCCAAATTTTTTTACATTATCGTGCAACAACGCAAGGCGATGATCGCTCTCATCAGTATCCACGCGAATAATGTAATGAATGGATTCCATTTTGGGCGGCGAGTCTTGTCGGACACCGTTTAATTCGACTTCAACACCACGCAATTGAAATTTTAAAATCGGCGTCACTCGCTCAATACCTTTAATCATGCAGGCCGAAAGCGCAGCAAGTAATAATTCTGCGGGATTAAAAGCATCTATACGGCCTGCCAAATCAGTATCGATTAACAGGCTCGCCTCTTTGCAATAAGCATTGCTGCTGTGTGCATCATTGCGTTTGGCATTTACATGAAAAGTCATTTTGGTTGCTGACATGATTAATCCTTCGAAAAGTAATGTTGGGTGCGATTGCAAAACGCCACAAGCGATAACATCACCGGCACTTCAACCAAAACGCCTACCACGGTTGCCAGTGCTGCGCCGGAATGTAGGCCAAACAGTGAAATTGCTACTGCTACCGCCAATTCAAAAAAATTGGATGTACCGATCATGCACGCAGGTGCGGCAATGTTGTACGGCAGCTTCATCATTTTTGCGGCGATAAAACTGATCGCAAAAATTCCATAGGTTTGAATCAGAAGCGGAATAGCAATCAATAAAATGGCTTGGGGTTTGGTCAGGATAGTTTGCGCTTGAAAGGCAAATAACAGCACAACCGTAGCTAGCAAACCAATCACCGACCAAGGTTTGCAGGCTGCAAGAAATTGTTGCAGTTGTTGGTTAGTGTTTGCGCCCGATTTGGATTCCAGCCAGCGACGGGTAATAACGCCCGCGATCAATGGCAATAACACATAAAGCACAACCGAAATAATCAATGTATTCCAGGGCACATGAATATCGCTAACACCCAATAAAAAAGCACAGATGGGTGCAAATGCAAAAATCATAATCACATCATTAACGGAAACCTGCACCAGTGTGTAGTTAGGGTCGCCTTTGGTGAGTTGGCTCCACACAAATACCATGGCGGTGCAAGGCGCAACGCCGAGTAAAATCATACCGGCGATGTATTCTTGCGCCGTTTGTGGATCAACCCAGTCAACAAATAAGACTTTAAAAAATAGCCAGCCCAGCGCGGCCATGGTGAAAGGTTTTATCAGCCAGTTCACCACCAGTGTGAGTATTAATCCTTGTGGCCGCTGGCCGATATTTTTTATTGCACTGAAATCAATTTGCACCATCATGGGGTAAATCATTACCCAAATTAAAACCGCAACCACCAAGTTGACATGGGCAAATTCCAGTGCGGCAATTTGGGCAAAAGCAGCGGGAAAATAATTTCCCAAAACCACACCCGCAGCAATTGCCAGTGCAACCCAGAGCGATAAATAACGTTCGAAGAAGCCCATTTTTATACCTGCTTGGTTACTACATTAAATAACGGATTGGTTCACACGTTTGCTCAAAGCTTCTGCTGATTCAACCCGCTCTGAATAACGGTCTACCAAATAATCGCTGCTATCGCGTAACAGCAAAGTAAATTTCATTAACTCTTCCATCACATCTACTAGACGGTCGTAATAAGCCGATGGTTTCATACGATCTTGTTCATCAAATTCCTGAAATGCTTTGGCAACAGATGATTGATTGGGGATAGTGAACATCCGCATCCAGCGTCCGAGAACGCGCAATTGATTTACTACATTAAAAGATTGCGATCCCCCGCAAACTTGCATGACCGCTAATGTTTTCCCTTGTGTAGGTCGAACAGCCCCCATATTTAACGGAATCCAATCTATTTGTGCTTTAAATACTGAACTCATTGCGCCGTGACGTTCGGGTGAGCACCAGACTTGTCCTTCTGACCAGAGTACCAGCTCGCGTAATTCCTGGACTTTGGGGTGCGTGTCTGGCTCATCATCCGGCAGTGGTAAACCACTTGGATTAAATATTCGTGTTTCGGCACCAAGGTGTAGTAATAAACGTTCAGCCTCTTCAACTAATAAACGGCTAAATGAGCGCGCGCGGTTAGAACCGTAAAGCAATAAAATACGCGGTTTGTGTGTTGATCTTCTTTCAGTGATTAATACATCTGCATGGGCGCTGGTGAGTAACGCATTGTTGATATTCGGTAGGTTTTGATTGTTCATTTTTTACTTCCCAAAATACGTTATAAGTCATTCAGTTAAGAAAAATTACAAATCGCCAGTCCCGTCTAGTGCAGCTTGTAATTGGTTTTTTTCCAGTGCTAGCGTATCCAGTGGCAAGGTGAGGTGATTAAAGATAGCCTCGTGCAAAATACTGTGGCAGCTATCGTGCGTGCATAAAAATAAAATTTTCATGATATTTAGTCTTTCATCATTAACAGCAGCGGTTCGGCCGGTCTTCCATCGCGCACAAGCGTTGGTGATTTTCCTCAAGCCATTCCTGGTTGGCATCCAGCAGCGTTTTCAAGGTTTTGGTAACCCATGCCGGTAGTTCCGGGTGCAAACGGTAATACACCCATTGCCCTTTACGGCGATCAGCAAGCAAACCGGATTCGCGCAACAGCGCCAGGTGGCGGGAAATTTTTGGTTGGATTTCATCAAGCGCGCAGGTGAGCTCACAAACACACAGCTCTTTTTCGCGCGCAACCAACAACGCAATACGGGCGCGAGTGGGGTCAGCAAGAGTTTTACAGAGCGAATCGGGGGTAAAAAGAGGCATAATCACCAAGTCTGAATATATGTTTAATCGAATATATGAAAAAGCGTATATTTAGGCAAGTGATTGTTTCTGGCAAATAGGTGATTGTGTCCTGATGAGGGTAAAATTCGCTGATAGTGCCGCTGAGATACTTAATGCGCCCACACATGCACAGGAAATAGTCATGCTCAAAACAACCTTGTTATTTGTCGCCACTGCATTGGCTGAAATTATCGGCTGCTTTTTACCTTACCTGTGGTTGCGAAAAGGCGGTTCTATTTTGTTGCTATTGCCTGCCGCAGCAAGCCTCGCGCTATTTGTGTGGCTGCTTACTTTGCACCCCGCCGCAAGTGGCCGCGTTTATGCGGCCTATGGCGGTGTGTATGTCGCCGTCGCATTGTTGTGGTTGTATTTTGTCGATGGGATAAAGCTTTCAGTTTACGACTGGGTAGGTGCCAGTGTTGCACTGCTGGGCATGATGATTATTGTGTTGGGTTGGCGCGGGCAGTAATCGTTATTGTTGTACAAATGATTTTTAATGTGTGGATAAGTAGCTATGTTAACGGCAGTAAAAGACCAGTGGTTTTCCAATATTCGCGGCGATTTTTTATCGGGGTTGGTAGTTGCACTCGCGTTGATACCAGAGGCTATTGCCTTCTCGATCATCGCGGGTGTCGATCCTAAAATTGGATTGTATGCCTCATTTTCTATGGCCGTTGTGATTGCCTTTGCCGGTGGTCGCCCGGCGATGATTTCTGCTGCAACCGGCGCTATGGCACTGCTGATGGTAACGCTGGTAAAAGAACATGGTTTGCAATATTTACTGGCGGCTACTTTATTAACCGGTGTGATTCAAATTATTGCAGGCTATTTACGCTTGGGTGATTTGATGGGATTTGTGTCGCGCTCAGTGGTAACGGGTTTTGTAAATGCGTTAGCGATTTTAATTTTTATGGCGCAATTACCAGAGCTCACCGATGTCACCTGGCATGTGTATGCGATGACTGCTGCTGGCTTGGGTATTATCTATTTATTTCCCTATGTGCCGAAAATAGGAAAAATTATTCCATCGCCACTCGTGTGTATTTTAGTACTCACTGCCATCGCGTTAATTTTTAAGATTGATATTCGCACCGTGGGCGATATGGGTGAACTGCCGGATACCCTGCCGATTTTTCTCTGGCCCGATGTGCCGCTTAATTTGGAAACCCTGTTAATTATTTTGCCCTACTCAATTCCACTGGCCGCCGTCGGTTTATTAGAGTCGATGATGACGGCCACTATTGTGGATGATATGACCGACACCACCAGTGATAAAAACCGTGAGTGTAAAGGTCAGGGTGTTGCCAATATTGCTACCGGTTTACTTGGCGGTATGGCGGGTTGTGCAATGATCGGACAATCGGTGATTAACGTAAAATCCGGTGGCCGCACACGTTTATCCACCTTTCTTGCTGGCGCGCTCCTATTAATTATGGTGGTGTTTTTAAGTGATTGGATTTCCGTTATCCCTATGGCTGCATTAGTGGCTGTGATGATTATGGTTTCCATCGGGACTTTTAGTTGGGCTTCTATCCGCAACCTGAAAAAACACCCGCTCTCTTCCAACATTGTGATGCTCACCACCGTGGGTGTGGTAGTTGCCACCCACAATTTAGCTTACGGTGTATTTATTGGCGTGCTTATGGCAGCGATGTTTTTTGCCAACAAAATTGGGCACTACATGGCAGTGACTTCAGCGTTAAATGAAGATGGCAGTGAGCGCAGGTATCATGTTTTTGGCGAAGTTTTTTTCCGTTCGGCAGATATGTTTGTGCGCGGTTTTGATCTGAAGGAAAAGTTGCCTAAAGTCACCATCGATTTAACGCACGCGCATTTTTGGGATATCACATCGGTCGCAGCACTGGATAAAGTTGTGCTGAAATTCCGCCGCGAAGGTGTTGAGGTAGATGTGATCGGAATGAACGAAGCCACCAAAACCATTGTGGATGATTTTGGTGTGCACCATAAACCGGAAGAAATTACCCAAGTGATGGGGCATTGAGATCGCGTCCAGGTGAAGTTGCTCTATTGGCCACTTCACCTGCTAGACTTGCTACATCGCAATAAAAGCTGCCTCTACTATAAGAAAGACCAAACCAACCATGAAAACCCCTATTTTCAATATCCATGATCTGATCCTCCTGCTCACACTTGCAGTTTGTGTGTTGCTGGTGATTTTCCAGTGGTTGCTCTCCAAACAAAAGGCGATTGCCTCGCGCCTGTTATCGGGATTTTTTGTGTGCGTGGGTGCAAGTGCGCTGTGTAATTTATGGCTGTGGAATGATTACATCGGGTTAGATAGCGGATTGGCAAAGATGATGTTGTCGCTGGGTTTGGTCGCAGCGGTTGTGGGCAAAAGTATTTTTTTATATTTGTATGTGGTGTCTATTACCCGCGCTAATTTTTCCCTGCGCTTAAAAGACAGCATTCATTTGTTGCATTTATTGGTGTTGTTCGGCTGGGTTTTATTGGGTGGTTTGGACAGCGACAGGCTGCGCTATTTACCCAATAGCCACACAGACCATTCTGTAAGGCTTACCAGTTATGTGTGGCACTATCTGAAATTTTTGCCAGTGGTATACGCTTTTGCAGCAGCACTGGAAATTTATCGTTACAAACAACAATTAAAAGAATTTTATTCCAGCTTGAGTTTGCAGGGGCCTTATTGGTTGTTATTGCTGAGCTTGGGTTTTGCATTAAATTGGTTGTGGTCGCTGGTGGTTCATCTGCTGGGGCAAACCGTGAGTTTTTCCATCGCCGATAGCTTTGGCATTTTTGATAATTACATTACCTTTTTGTTGGTTAACGCACTCTTTGTTTACAGCTTATTGTATGCACACCAACTATTAGAGACCAAAGACAAGCCCAAAGAAAAAGAAGTTGCAGTAGCGGTAGAAATATCGCCGGAGGCAATTGCGCGTATCCGCAACACTATGGAAAAGCATCAGCTGTATTTAAAACAGAATTTGAATATTGAAGATTTTGCGCGGCAGGTGGGTATTCATTACCGCGAGGTATCGAACATTATAAATAAAGAGTTCAACACCAATTTCTTTGAATTTGTGAATGAGTACAGGGTAAATAAGGCCAAGCAAATGTTGCTTGACCCCCAATGTTCCACTATGACGATTCTGGATATTTTGTTGGAGTCAGGATTTAACAGTAAATCGTCATTTCACCGGTTTTTTAAACGTTACACAGGAATGTCGGCAGCGGAGTTTAGAAAACAACATCCGCTGTAATCCCCCTTCCGTCGTCAAGACTTTTTAACTCCCTCTCCCCCTCTCTTTTCCGTAAATAGGAGAGGGTTGGGGTGAGGGTTATTTTTTTCCGCGACGAACCAACAACAATCCGCACAGCGCAATTAAGCCGAGCAAGTTAAATGCACCACCGCCACCGCCCGATCCGCCCGAGGTTTTTGATGTGGCGACAGACGATGCAGCGGCTGAAGCTGCAATAGAACTTGCAGTGGAACTGGCAGCTGCAGAGCTTGAAACGGCAATGGAACTTGCAGCGGAGCTGCTGGCGTTTGCAGGTTCATCAGCTGGTGGTGTACCGGTGTAACCTGTTGCGTTTTCTTTGGTGAGTGCGAGCACCAGAATGCCGTCTTTGATCACCACATTTTCTGGTGCGAAATACACGCGGTTGCCTTCAAATGTCCAATTGGCTGTGCCCCAGCGCGCGCTATCCAATGTGGTGAAATCATCGCGCCATCCACCTTCAAATGTTTTGGTGGTGGTGTTGTAAGCTTTGTAGTCGATGTAATTCACAAATTGATACACGGGCAACACACTGTCATCCCACTCGCCTGCCCAGAGTATTGAATCCGATGCCCACAAATTAAAACGTAAACTTTGCGGATTGGTGAGACTGGTGACGGTGCTGGTGCCGGTGATGCGGCGCACTTCTACGCCATCCAAATACCAGGCGACATAATCCGGTGTCCACTCCAGTACATAAGTGTGATACGTATTGGCGAGCGATGTATTGGCATTATGAACTTGTTCGGTGTGAAGTGTGGGGCGGGAGCTGCCGAGAATAATGTTGCTCTGCCATTCGGTTGCGTTATTTTTTCCGAATACTTCGATATCAATTTCTTCCCAAAAAGTATTGCCAACTTCCGAACCATTTTTGTAAGTAAAAAAAGTGGATAACACGCCGCTGGCATTGGCCACACGCATACGGATTTCGTAGCGGCCGTACAAGAAACTGTCGTTGGAATAAATTTCTGCGCCCTTGTAAGCCTTGGCATGAACGAGATGACTAACCAATCCGGTGGTGACGATTAACAACACACACAACAAACGACGCATAACGTTTACCTCATCAACAAACAATTAAAAATCGACAGCAAAAACAGTATTAAAAAATGGGAGTGCGAGCAGAGCCCGACACTCCCAAGGGCTAAAACAAATTATATTTTGGTGAGCTTGAACCAATCGATATTGAAGCCGCCGGTGTTAGCGTAGATCGCCAGACTTTGCACGCCTGCATTCAAATACACATTGTGTGAGATCGTCTGGTAAGTGCCCCAGCCACCGGTGTTGGGCACGCTGATGGTGCCTAAACCTACGCCGTTGCGATCCAAAGTGAATTGCGCGGTGGTGAGTGCCGATGCGACACGGTATTCAACCTTGTAAGTCCCGGTTTGCGGAATATTCACATTGTTGTATTTCATCCACTCGCCTGCATCGATGTAACCCACCGTGCCGCCCGATACAGTCACACTGCCGCCGACTTCGTTAAAGTTTTCCGCCTGAATAGTGATAGCGGTAGCGGGCGCACTGCTACTGCTGCCGCCACTTCCACCGCCGCTGCCAGTATCAGCAGGTGGTGTGCCGGTATAACCGGTTTGGCCTTCACGGGTCAGTGCCAATACCAAAATGCCATTTTTTACGACGACGTTATTGGGGTCGAAATCCGCCAAGTTTTCACCAAAGGTCCAGTTGGCTTTGTTCCAGCGATTGGTATCGAAGCTATTGAAGTCATCGCGCCAACCCGTGCCAAAACTGTTGGTAGAGGCATTCCAGGGTTTGTACTCGATGTAATTTACGAATTGATAAACCGGCAGAATATTGGGGTTAAACGCCCCGACCCACTCGGCGATATTCGCCGCCCACAGATTGAAGCGCAGATCTTGCGGGCTGGTCAGGCTGGTGACGAACTGGCCGCCGTTAATGCGACGCACTTGCGTGCCGTTCACAAACCAGGCGATGTAACTGGGTGTCCACTCCAGCACATAGGTGTTGTAACCATCGCCCAATGAATAAGGCATGGTATGCAAACCTTCGGTTTTGGTGGTCGGGCGATTGGTACCGATAATCACATTGCTCTGCCATTGGGTGGCGTTGTTCTTACCGAAGATCTCGATGTCGATCTCTTCCCAGAAAACACCTGGCTGTTCCGATCCATTTTTGTAGGTGAAGAATGTGGACAACACCCCGCTCCCCTTGGCGACGCGCATACGCATTTCATAGCGGCCATATTTGTAGGTTTGCTTGGAGTAGATTTCCGCTGCCTTATAAGGCTTGGCATTGGCGGCGCTGGTGATGCTAACGCCGATCAGGGTGGCGAGCGCAAAGAGCACGCCGGTATAGCGATTGAGAGTGAACATAGCGAGTACCTTTTATCTTTATTAGAAAACGCTTGAGTTTGTCGTTGGGTGGCAACCACTGAATGCCACAAGCGTATCTTGTGTGTAGGCACAGGGCGCGTCGCACCAGTTTGAGCACTAAACGTAAAATGATGCGCTGCAAACCGGAAATGGTGACTGGCAAACCTACATCGGCATCCAACAAACACAAAATCCTGCTCACAGATAAAAGTCGTACCTTGCCAAGCAGCCGCTATTGAGCGCAAAATACTGTTTTTATATACAGTAAGTTGCACTGCAATAATTCGGGAGTGGTGATATGGCGGCTGATGATCATGACTACAGAGACCCGGAATCGATAGGCTCAGAATCGATAGACCCGGAATTGTGGATCGCCGCCAAACCCCAAGCGCAAAAGGGGCGCGGTGCAGCGAGTAATATTGCCGGCCGTTTTGAAACCCAGCTGATTGAAACCGTGGACGATGGCTGGCAACACCATGAGGATGACACTGACATCCGCCCCGCGTTAAAAACCCATGTCACACCCGAGCTGGCCAAGAGTGTTTTGAGCCGCAACCAGTCGCCGGATATTCCCTTCAGCGTCTCCATCAATCCCTATCGCGGCTGCGAACATGGTTGCGTCTATTGTTTTGCGCGCCCGACCCACGCGTATTTGGGGCTATCGCCGGGGTTGGATTTTGAAACCCGGCTGTACGCCAAAACCAATGCCGCGGATGTGCTGCGCCGCGAACTCGCGCAGCAGAATTACCAGCCGAGCCCTATCGCCTTCGGGGTGAACACCGATGCCTACCAGCCGTGCGAGCGCGAGCTGAATATCACCCGCCAATGTCTGGAGGTGTTTCATGAGTGCGACCATCCGGTGGGGATGATTACCAAATCGGCCTTGATTGAACGGGATATTGATTTGCTGCAACCGATGGCGCAGAAAAATCTCGCGGCAGTCGCAATCACAATTACGACTTTGGATCACAGCATTTCCCGCATTCTGGAGCCGCGCGCCGCATCGCCCACCCGCCGCTTGCAAACTATCGAGCGTTTGGCAAATGCGGGCATTCCCACCATGGTGAGTGTTGCGCCAATTATTCCGTTTATCACCGAGCAGGAAATCGAGCGCGTATTAAAAGCCGCCGCCGATGCAGGCGCGACCGCCGCCGGTTACACCGTGCTGCGCTTGCCGTGGGAGATCAATCCGCTGTTTCAGGAATGGCTGCAAATCCACTTTCCCGAGCGCGCCGCGCGGGTGATGAACCGCATCCGCGATATGCGCGGCGGTAAAGACTACGATGCAAATTTTGCAACGCGCATGCGCGGTGAAGGGCTGTGGGCCGATATGATCCGCCAGCGATTTTTAAAAGGCCTAAAACGCTACGGCCTCGATAAAAGCCGCCGCTACGGCGAACTGGATTGCACCCAATTCCGCAAACCCTTACACATCCCCGCCACCCAAAAGTCCGATGGGCAGATGGATATTTTTGGTTGAATCCAACATTGGTAATCACTATGATTAATTTCTAATCACTGTGATTAAGAGACTGTTATGGCTACCGCAGACACCAAAGTAATAACTGCCCATGTATCCCTGCCAATGGCTGAAAAGATTGATGAATTGGCTACGCGCCTTGAGCGTTCACGTGGTTGGATTATCAAACAGGCGCTAGCAGCCTGGATTGATCAGGAAGAAGAGCGCAGCCGCTTGACCCGGGAGGCACTTGACGATGTAGATCAGGGGCGAGTTATTGATCACCACTCTGTGCAGGCGTGGGCTGAAAGTCTGGGTACAGACAAACCCTTACCGGTACCCAAATGATGCAAATCGAATGGACAAGTAAAGCGCTCATGGATTTGGCGCGGCTCTACGATTTTCTCGCTCCCCTCAATCCACCTGCCGCTGCGCGGGTTATCCAGAACCTCACCCAATCACCTGTCAAATTGCTCGCTAATCCGCGTATTGGTGAAAAGTTGGATGAATTTTTACCGCGCGAAGTTCGTCGTATCCTGATTGGCGCTTATGAGCTGCGCTATGAAATCCATGCTGACACTCTTTATGTATTACGAGTGTGGCATACCCGCGAGCAGCGCTGACTCCCGCGCACAGTTTGTCGCATTTAATGCTGGTAAATTGCCACAGGTCAATCCGGCAACAATTGCGAATCCAATTGTGCTTCAGGTGCGGCAAAACCGGGGAGCGGTGTGAGCAGTAAGACCAGCGCCATCGCAATAATTGGTACATGGCCAAGTAATTCTTCTGGCCCCAGCACAATTCCGGTCAGGGTAAAAATAATCACAATCAATAGCGATGCAATGCGCGGTGCAATATTGGCCACGAGCAATACACCAAAGCACAGCTCGGCCATGCCTGCACCAAAAACAAAATGGGTATTGGTAAAACTGTGCCAGCCAAAATAGTGTGGGAAATTAAACACCGGATATTCATGCAAAAATGCCAGGCCATAACCGGGGTGCAATAATTTGTCATGGAAGGTGAGAATAATTAATTGCAAACCCAACCCAAATTGCACAATGCCGACAGCCAATGAGCGATGTTGAATGCGATATTGTTTGCCGAAAAATTTCGTGTTTAACCGCCCCTCGGCATACCGTGGGCTGGTAAAAAACAGTGCGATGCTCAACGCAATTAATTCCGGTGCGTAATCAATCGCACTGGTGATGGGAAATAATAAAAATAGCGAAAGTGAAAATACAAAGAGCGCCAATGCAAACAGGCTGACATCCACAATTAATAACAATATCAACAGCGCCTGAACCAGTGCGTATTCAAATGATCCGCCATCGCGCACGAAATTGGGTGCAATAAAATGCCCCTGCAGTAAATTCGCGAGTAACAGTATTCCCAGTGAAAATTTTAATAAGGTGTTGATGTGGCGCGATGGATTTTTCATCCAGAGTTTACTGACAGGCGCATAAAGAAAATCATAGCTGCGTATATTTTGCCGTGCGTGCCGTTGCAAGAGGCTGGCGGCTGCCACAAATAAAAATGCACCGGCGAGGATAAATGCAAAAAGACTATCAAAGAAATAACCGGCTTCGGTAAATGCGTGACTGTCATCGACAAACCATTTGACATGCGCGTGCGCCACCAGCGGAAACAGTGTTGGGGCAAGGCATAAGACAAGCCATAAAGAGAGGCGGCATTTCATATCAAGGCTCCTTTTATTCGTTATTCAATAGCAGGGCGAAGATGCTATTCGTCAACAACCTATTTGCAGAGTGAAATTATCGGGACACTGAGTTGCAACTTTGATACGCGCGCGGCGGTTATTTGGGCTGTTATTTGGAGGGAAGCTGTGTTAAATAAGCCGCGGTAGTTTGTAGTCACCGTTTATTGTTCACATCAGCAAACGGTTTAGCGCTATGGAGATAAAAAATAAAACGGAATTGCGCGACCAAACCCAAAAAAGCCTCGCGGGAATACGGTTAACAGAAATAAAAAAGCAATGACGATACATTGCAAACCATACTAAGACCAATACACCTCATCAGGAAATTTGATTGGCCTGAATGATAATTTAAGTGCCACTCAATCCAACCTAGCGATTTGCCCCAGCAAACAGAGGTTCTACAGAACTCAGTAGAGCAGTACCTTTATTTTCTGCGTCAACTTTTGTTGAGGGGTTTATGGTATCCAATGTTAATTTAAACGACATTTATATTTTTCATGCCGTGTCAGAATTAAACAGCATCACCGCCGCGAGCAAGCAATTAAACAGCAGCAAACAAACCATCAGCCGCAAATTGGCACAGTTGGAGGCTGCATTGGGTGTGACGCTGATTGCGCGCAATAGTCGCTATTTCCAATTGACCAGTGCGGGGCAGGCTTACTACCAACACTGCTGCCAGATTATCCAGCAGATTGAATTGGCCAATGCGCAAGTACAGGCGCACCAGACGGCACTGGAGGGCAATATCAAAATCAGTCTGCCGCACGATTGCAACAGCAAAGCCATTTGTAATTACCTGATGACGTTTATGGAAAAACATCCGCGTATCAAATTGGATATCAATGTCTGTGACCGCAACAGTTTTGCATTAGGCGACGGTTTTGATTTGGCGATCCGGTTGGGCGAGTTGGAGGATTCATCGCTGGTCGCGCGTCGTTTGGGCACGATTAATTACGGTTTGGTGGCGAGCCCTTGTTACCTGAAAAAAATCAGCCCGCCGCAAACAGCCGATGATCTCGCGCGTCACACTTACATTATGGTGAGCAAAAGTTCGGGCAATACGGGCCGCGATTCGCCGCTGCAACAGTGTCGGCAATTAGTGGTTAATGAATTTATCCTTGCCAAACAATTTGCCAGCCAAGGCTTCGGATTGGTGCATTTGCCCTTATTTATGTGCTACGACGAACTGCAAAGTGGCGAATTAGCGACGCTGCCGCTCGCGGAATGCCGGGAGACAAAAACCCTCAGTCTGGTGTTTCCCAAAGATAAATACATGCCTGGCTATGTGCGGCGTTTTATCGATTATCTCGTGGATATGTGCCGCGACCGCGAGCTGTGGCTGGTGGATCACGACCAATATCTTTATCAATCACCCACGCTCAAACAGCGAAGAACCGGTCAGGGTTGAGCGGCTCCTTTTTTACTGGCATAGCAATTGCAAATATTAAAACCAAGCGCTGTATTCCGGTTTTAATCGCCAGATGAAAAGGAAAACGCCATGATCCCGAAAATTCTGCACCAATGTTCCAAATCGTACGTTTGGGAAGAGCGTCAGCTGACGCGTCGCGCGCGTGCATTAATGCCCGATTTTGAATATCACGCCTGGACCGATGAAACCAATCTCCAGCTTGTACAAGAGAAAGCACCGCAATTTTTGCAAGATTATTTACGTATTCCGGTGGGAGTGATCCGGGTGGATATTGCGCGCTGCCTGTATTTGTATGTGTACGGTGGAATTTATTTCGATACTGATTATGTTTTTTACAAACCGATTAACCAAAAATTCCTTAATAACAAATGTGTGCTCGCCGTTGAAGAACCGGAATGCAAAAGTATTGGCGGAGGCCCCAAACTGGGCAATGCGTTTATGGCATCGGAGCCGGGGTTTGATATGTGGCTTAAATTTATCGAACAGATTTTTGCCAAGCATCGCGCAGGTGAAACCAATATTGTGTTTCTCAGCGGCCCGCATGCGCTGACATTATTTTTGCAGGAACATCCGCATTATAAAAAGGATATTACCGTGATGCCCAGCCATGTTGTCTATCCGGAATTTACAATGGCCAAACTGACCGCAAAAAAAACTGCGCATACCATCGGTGCGCATTTGTGTTGGGGGTCATGGCGCGGCAAGCCGATGATGCAATATCTGCGCAGCCGTTTGCGGCGCTGGATTTCAGCGGTGGTGTAATGTTTCTGTGAACAATCAATAGCAGTAAAACTGATCCACTGCTAATCCCTTTTATCGAAGGGGCAAGATGGGTTAAAACCCGCTAATTAATTTCCCTAGAGTTGCCAGGGCTTCATCCATTTCTTTATTCCACGCATAACCGTAATTCAAACGGATGCAATTGCGGAATCGCCGCGTTGCGGAAAAAATTGGCCCGGGAGCGATGCTGATTCCCTGTGCCAGTGCCATGGAAAATAATTGCAAGCTGTCCACGTGTTCCGGCAATTCCACCCACAAAAAATAGCCCCCGGTTGGCCGGGTAACGCGTGTGTCTTTAGGAAAATAAGTGGCAATCGCATTCAACATAGATTGTTGCTGCTGTTCCAGAGCGCTGCGCAATTTGCGTAAGTGTCGATCATAACCGCCATGTTGTAAGTAGTCGGCCAAGGCGGCCTGTGCAGGCACCGAGGGCGATATAGTGGTCATTAATTTCAGGCGCTGTATCGGTTCCGTATAGCGGCCGGCAGACACCCAACCTACGCGATACCCGGGTGCAAGATTTTTGGAAAAAGAACCGCAGTGCATCACCAAACCGGAGCGGTCAAATTGTTTGATAGGTTTGGGTGGCGTTACACCAAAATACAATTCAGCGTAAACATCATCCTCAATCAAAGGCACTTGATAACGGTGCAACAATTCACACAGGGTTTGTTTTTTTTCATCGCTCATGGATGCGCCGAGCGGATTGTGAAAATGGCTCATCAGCCAACAGGCTTTAATCGGCAAACGCTGCAAGCTGTCTTCCAGTGTTTGCAAATGAATACCGTCGCGCGGGTGTACAGGAATTTCTACCGCTTTTAATTGCAAGCGCTCAAGAATTTGCAGTGCAGCATAAAAAGTAGGTGTTTCAATTGCGACCAAATCACCCGGTTGGGTAACAACTTGCAAACATAAATTCAATGCTTCCAATGCGCCATTGGTAATCACCAGTTCTTCTGGCGCATGCATCACACCATTCACGCGATAACGCAATGCAATTTGCCTGCGCAATTGCGGATTGCCGCTGGTGATATCGGTGAGGATGCGGTTGGCAGGCATTTGCTGCAGGCTTTTGTTCATGGAGCGCGCCAGGCGCGCCAGTGGAAATAAATCCGGGCTGGGAAAGGCAGAGCCGAGCGGAATAATATCCGGATCTTTTATTGAACCTAACACGGAAAAAACCAGTTCGCTGACATCCACCGGCGTGGTCTCTGCCAATTGCGGACACATCTCCGGCTCGGCTAAATGCTTGTTGGCCTGCACGCACACAAAATATCCGGAACGTGGCCGCGCTTGTATTAACCCGCGGCTCTCCAATAAATAGTAAGCCTCAAAAACGGTTGCAGGGCTCACATCATAGGTGCGACTGGCACTGCGCACCGAGGGCACTTTTTCATTTGCAGTGAGCACGCCGGTGCGAATCAATGCAGCAATTTCATCGGCGAGCTTTTCGTATAATTTCATAAAAATTATTGCGCAGGATACATAAAATTGGCGGCTTCCCGATTGGGCAGATGCGGTGTGGAATCGTTTACCAATTCAAAATCAAAATGAATCATACCGGCTGCTTGATGGAGTGATGACGGCATTTTTACCGTGACAGGAAAATCATAAATTTCACCTGCCTTGAGTGTAAATTGATGCGCGCGCGATAACGATAGGCTCTGCGCATTGTGCAACTGCAATGTGTAACGCGCAGGGTGTTGGGTTTTATTCGTCACTTTTAAACGATACACGTTGAGAATATTGCCATCACTCGTGTGACGATAAATCACACTGCGGTCTTTCACAACGCTCAAATCGACTAATTCACGCGCGTTTAATGACATGAATAACGCCGCAAGCATAACGGCGATGATGGCACCATAACCCAATAACCGCGGGCGCAGGATTTTCTGCGGCTCGCCAGCTAATGCAGCCTCGGATGTGTAGCTAACCAGCCCGCGCTCGTAACCCATTTTATCCATCACATCATCACAGGCATCGATACACGCCGCGCAACCGATGCAATCCATTTGCAAACCATCGCGGATATCAATACCGGTTGGGCACACTTGCACGCACATGTAACAGTCGATGCAATCGCCAAGGCCAAGCGCTTTGTGATCATCGATTTTTTTGCGCGAGCCGCGTGTATCGCCGCGCGCTGCATCGTAAGCAATGACCAAGGTGTTGCGATCAAACATCACACTTTGGAAGCGCGCATAAGGGCACATATGTACACACACTTTTTCGCGCACCCATCCGGCATTCATATAGGTGAGCGCTGCCACTATGCCGACCCAAATTGCACTGTTACTCAACCATTCAAATTGTGCGAGGTTATGCACCAACTCGCGCACCGGAACAAAATAACCTACAAAGGCGATGCCGGTAGCAAGGCTCATGACAATCCACAGCACATGCTTGCTGCTGCGTTTGAATAATTTATTTGCATCCCAAGGTGCTTGTTGCAATTTGATGCGCTGGTTGCGATCGCCCTCGGTAATGTTTTCCGCCCACATAAACGCCCAGGTCCACACGCTCTGCGGGCAGGTATAACCACACCACACCCGGCCGGCGAGCATCGTAACGGCGAATAACAAGAGCGCGCCAATAATCATCGCGAACGACAACAGCATAAAATCCTGCGGCCAAAAGGTGGTGCCAAACACGTGGAATTGGCGCGTATCCAAATCCCACAAGATGGCTTGGTGGCCGTTCCAATTAACCCAGGATGTACCAAAAAACAGCAGTGCTAAAAAACCGGCACCCAACAAACGCAAATTGCGGAAGCGGCCGGTAAAACTGCGCGTGAAAATTTTGCCTTCAGGCAAAGTGCGGGTGGGGATCAACAACGGGGAATCGCTCATAACGGCCTCATGCGCAGATAACTGAACAAGGCCACTATGCGCCCGAATCTGTACTGAAAACAGATTCAGTTTAGGTTAAAAAAACCGGATCAGATGGAGGTAGATTGCAGCCTTGCGGACGATGGCAAGCCGAATACGGCGTCAAACACCCAGGTGAATACGAAGGTGTAGACCAGGAAAAACACCAGTAAGCCAAGGTCTATCAATAGCGCCTGCCAAAGGCTGACGCTGTACCACCAAGCGACCAAAGGTATTAATAGCACCAGCAAACCGCCTTCAAACCCTAGCGCATGCAATACCCGGGTGCCAAAGCTGCGGCCTTTGGTTGCGCGGTGTGATTCCCAGCGCTCAAACAGGCTGTTGAAGATGAGGTTCCAGATGATTGCCAAGGCCGATGCCGCCACCGCCAGCCCCAAGGATTCAGCGGTGCCTGTGTTGCTCATCAACATCAATAGAATGGTGGAAAGCAGTATCGCAATCAGCTCATACAGCGCGACATACACCACACGGCGTCTCGCTCCTTGTAAGGGGCGGATTTGAACAGAAGCACTTTGCATCACAACCTCTTCATCTGGGTAAGATGCTGATATTTTCTAAAGTTTTAACTGACAGAAAAAGTTAGCTAATATCAGTTTTTCTGAAAGATGAGGTTGGCGATGAGCAAAGCATTCAATTCAGACGCGGTGCTGGTATTTCTGGCGGTATTGGATACCGGCTCTTTTTCCGCCGCGGCGCGCCAGCTCGGGCGCGTGCCGTCAGCAGTGAGCATGGCAATTGCCAATCTGGAGGCGGAGCTGGCGCTGGAGTTATTTGAACGCAGCGGTCGCGAGCCAAAACCCACCGCCCATGCGCGCGCGCTGGAGCCGCAAGCGCGCTTGTTGATGGGGCAAATGCAGCAGCTCAATACCCAGGCGTTGGAGCTCAGCCAGGGGTTGGAGCCGCGCCTGACATTGGTGATCGCCCCCGAGCTGCAATCCACCCAGTGGGTGAAACCTTTGCAAGTATTGGCGAAGGAATATCCCTCGCTGGACGTGCGCATCATCACTGCACCGCAAAGCGATGCGCTGGATTTATTGCATCGCGGCGAAGCGCAGCTCGCGCTGGTATTTGAACGCCCCGCCGCCGATGGGCGCGAGCGTTTTCAGGAAGTCGGGCGCGAGACATTAGTCGCCGTGATTGCGCGCAACCATCCCCTGCTGCAATTGTTATCAGACTCCGGCCAGTTGCAGGGCGACCAGTTGCGCCCGGTGCGCCAGATCATCGTCGGCAGCCGCCATGAAGGCACAGGGCTCGCCACCAGCGAGCAGTTTTGCGTGGCATCGGATCACCACTGGCGGGTGGATCACCCCGAGGCGGCACTGCAACTGGCTCTGGCCGGATTGGGTTGGAGCTGGTTGCCACGCGCCTGTGTGCAGCCGTATCTCAATGGTCAATTATTGGTGGAATTACCCATGGGCAATTTCACCAACGGGGAAGAATTATGGGTGGATCTGGTGTGGTCGCGTGAGCGGCCATTGGGTTTGGGCGCGCAGCGGTTTGTGGCGCTGATGGGTGAGCAGTATCGTCAATCACGCACGCAACAGTAATAAAAAATAAATGATAAAAAAACAGCGGCAAGTGTTACCACTGCCACTGTTTTGTAGAGCGCAATCAGGAAATTATTTTTTAATACCTTCAATTTCCAATTCCAGTTTGACCACTTGTGATGCTGGACCCAAATCCATTTTCACGTTGAAATCTTTTAATTTGATTTCAGTCTCACCGGAGAAACCGGCGCGGTAACCGCCCCATGGGTCTTTACCTTCGCCAACTTTTTCTACTTCAATGGTGACGCTTTTGGTTACGCCGTTGAGAGTCAAATCGCCGATGATGTCAAACTCATCTTTGTCATCGTTATCGACTTTAATTGATTTGCTTACAAAAGTCGCTTTCGGGAATTTTTCGACATTCAGGAAATCATCGCTGCGCAAATGCTTGTCGCGCTCGGCGTGGTTGGAGTTAACACTGGCGGTGTCGATAGTGACATTCACGGTGCTCGCTTCTGGTTTGGCAGGGTCGTAGGTAAATTCACCTTCGAATTTATCAAAACGGCCAGTCAGTACGCTGTAGCCCAAATGTTTGATTGCAAAATTGATCGATGCGTGCGCACCTTTGGTATCAATCACATAAGTGTCTGCCATGGTTGGCAAGCTCATTAGGCCAACGCTGCTAACGGCTAACGCAAGAAAAGATTTCTTTAACAAGGATTGTTTTAACATTGTATAAACTCCTTTGAGGTTCATCGAGTTGAGTGAAACGTTTTAAATTAAATGTTGTTTTAAGTTAAGTGTTGAATGAAACAATAAAAAATAGCCGATGCAAAATTCAATCATCAGACATCGGATTTTTTAACAGGTTTAATCATGCGCACCAGGGTTTTGTCGCGCATCACAAAATGATGCATTAGCGCACCCAGTACATGCAGCACCACCAGCGCGATAATTCCCCACGCAAAATATTCATGCAATTCACCGGCAAGATCGACATTGCCCGCTTCCAGTTCAATTAACACGGGAAACTTCAGCAGATTAAACATGCTTGCCGGTTGGCCTTCCGCAGTGGTAATTAAATAGCCACTGATCAGCACCACAAAAATGAAAAGATACAAACCGATTTTAACGAGTTTTGCGGCAAGGTTTTGTGCGCGTTTTGCGGTAAGTTCAACCGGGGTTGGGTTGGCAATGCGCCACACAATACGCACCAGCATCAATAATAAAACGACCAAGCCGAGGCTCACGTGTAATTCGGGGCCTTTGTGATACCAATCGTCGTAGTAACTTAAATCCACCATGTAAGTGCCCAATCCAAATAAAAACAGAATGAGCAGCGCACTTATCCAATGAATCAAAATGGAAACCAAACCGTAACCACTGCGCGAATCTTTTAACATCCCTAGCCTCTGCGGAAAGCCTGTTTGTTTGAATATGCACAAGATGAAAAACAACGTGAAAAGACGATACACGGTAACAGATGACAATAACAAGGTCGTTTAAGTCTAGCGGAGCCCGGCGAGAAAAACACAGGTGCGGGCGTAAAGAAAGGTTTAATTGAATAAGTAGTGAGTAATCAGGGAGTTGGAAAATTTTTAACGATCACAAACGCACAGAATAAGCGCAGACCCATCAGATTTTTCGTTTGTTATCATCCAAAATTCAGGGCATTTATTCAGGGTTTTTCAGCACTGGCCGCTTGCGCCCCTGCTCGTCAATCGCCACATACACATACTCGCCCTGCGTCACCTGGCTAATTTTGTGGGTCAGGAAATCTTTAATCCACACTTCTACCTTTACGCGGATAGAGGTATTTCCAATGCGCAACGTGCTGGTGTAACAACTGATAATCGCCCCCACCGGCACCGGTCGCATAAACACCATACTCCCCACCGCCACCGTCGTCACCCGCCCCTGCGCAACTTCATTCGCATGTATCGCGCCGGCAATATCCATCTGCGCCATCACCCAGCCACCAAAAATATCGCCAAAGGGGTTGGTGTCTCCGGGCATAGTGATAGTTTGCAGCGCGATGGTGCCGGTAGGCGTAGGGTTAAATTCTTGCATGATGGCGTAATCTCCAGAGGGCTGTGGCAAGTATAGCCCTCTGGGGTGGTATGCAAATGGGAGCGTTAATGAACTTAGTCATTTTTGCCAAGTATTTTTAAATAAGACTAACAAATCAGATCTTATCTTTTAAATTTGTACCTATATCCAATAGCCTTCTCGCCGCATTCAGTCCATCAATTGCAATATTCTTTTGTGATTCAAATGAAGCAAACCTATCAATTGAAGCGACTCTTAATCGTACTGCGGCTGATTTTCCTGCTTTTTCAATACTGATCTCGCTATCAGACAATAAACTTTGTAAAAACTCCAGTTTGGTTGCAGCACCTGCAATTTGTAGATCTACAGCACCGCGTTCGAGTTTATGCACAATTGAGAATCTTTTGTCAAAAATCAGAGGACAAAATACTGGCCAGTCTGAATTTGCAGGTTTAATACCTGGCTTTTTCATTTCGAGGTCAGGATAGTATTGACTTGAAAGTTCCCAGTATCTCAACCAAAATTCTGTAACTCTTGCGTCAGGGTTAATTGTGTAACCCCTTCTGTTTTGTTCAATTGCCTCTTTGACTATATAAGATTTGTATATCGATCTTCGATCGTTAGTAGTTGATGTCAAAAACCAATAAGCAATTTCCTCATAACTTACATTAGTCTGGTATACACCGGCATCTTTTTCTTTTTGCATGTAAAGGTTAGGAGCAACCATGCAAGTAATAAAATTGCTCCATAAACCAGTTTTCACACCCTTCTGTCCTCGCGCTTCATATCTTATTCCTTGTTCAGGTTGGGCTAGCGCATCAATCTTGTTCTCAATAAGAATTGCTAATCCATTCTCGTATATCGCAATCAAATCGGATTCACCAAGAGTAGAATCTGAAATCGAATGCCACGCACCTTTACACAATGGTTTTTTGGTATCTTTTGTAACGATTGAGTAAAACCAAGATGAAAATTCATAAGATGTGTTGAATTCTTCAAGCAACAATAAATCAATATCTCGTTCAGTTACAGCTTCAATTTTATTGATATTGTCCATAGATTTCTCAAGTAATCAGGTGATGATGCCTGGTCAATTAAAATGTATCTTAATATTTAACCAATTAATAACAGCACCGATAATAAAATGAAAAAAATTTTTATAAGGGGATTTTTTTGCATAGTGGTTGATCGATATGCGCAGAATAATTTGGCCGAAATGTTTCGGTTACGTAGACGACATCCATCTGCGCCATCACCCAGCCTCCAAAAATGTCACCAAAGGGTTGGTGTCTCCGGGCATAGTGATGGTTTGCAGCGCGATGGTGCCGGTAGGCGTAGGGTTAAATTCTTGCATGATGGCGTAATCTCCAGAGGGCTGTGGCAAGTATAGCCCTCTGGGGCGATTAGCAAGTTGTAGAAGGGAGGCTGGCTTTACTCTGAAGTATTAAAACCCGTCTATTCCGGTTCCAATGACATAACCGTAAATAATCAAGGTATATAAAATTAAACCGCTTAGCAGCAATAGTAAAAATAGTAATGATTTTGCACGAATACCTACTCCTGATGCGTTTTTCCAGAACAGCAATCCTGTAATTATCGCGACAGTTATTTGAAAGAAAAACCATAAATATTCAGGTGTGCCTAGATTGTTGTGAATGCCATTCACTTGCCGCAACAGAAAATCAAAACCAATAATGAACGTTAATCCAAGGGCAAATATACTTGTAGGTAAAAGATAGGTTTTTTTGAAATTCATGATTTACATCTGCTCCGGCAACCAAGTAATAATCCCCGGCCAAATGGCCATTGCGCATAACAGTAATAATTGCAGTGCGATGAAGGGCACAACGCCGCGATAGATTTCGCCGGTTTTGATGTTAGCGGGTGCGACGCCGCGTAAGTAGAAAAGTGCAAAACCGAAGGGTGGTGTGAGGAAAGACGTTTGCAAATTTACGGCGATCATAATGCCGAGCCAAATAGGATCTACGCCCATGGCGAGTAATACGGGTGCGACGATTGGTACGACTACAAAAATAATTTCGATAAAGTCCAGAATAAATCCGAGCACAAACATCACTAGCATTACCAGTAATACAGCAGTGAAGACACCGCCGGGTAATTGGTTGAAAAAGTGATGGACCAATTCTTCGCCACCGAATCCGCGGAACACGAGTGAAAATAATGATGCGCCGATCAGGATCATAAAAATCATGGCGGTAATTTTTATGGTGGATTGTGACACTTCACGCAAACGCTTTAAACATAATTGTTTTTTGCTCAATGCCAATAAACACGCGCCAAGTGCACCTACGCCAGCTGCTTCGGTGGGGGTTGCTGCGCCCATTAAAATGGAGCCGAGCACTAAACCAATTAATAGCAGCACCGGTAATAAGCTGAACAAAATTTTGATGAAGGGAACTTTCTCTGCATTCTGGTCGATCGATGTGCGCGGAATAATCTGTGGGCGGAAAAAGGCAGTAAAGAAAACGTACAATATATACAGCACAACCAGCACCAACCCCGGCACTATGGCGGCAATAAATAAATCACCCACAGAAATAGTTTTGGGGTTGAACACGCCGAGTTTTAATTGCGCCTGTTGGTAAGCACTGGATAACACATCGCCTAATAACACGAGTGCGATTGAAGGCGGAATAATTTGTCCGAGTGTTCCGGTTGCGCAAATAGTACCGCATGCAAAGCTGGGTGCGTAACCGCGTTTAATCATAAGCGGCAGCGACATCAAACCCATAGTCACTACTGTTGCACCTACAATACCGGTGCTGGCGGCGAGCATGGCACCCACAACGATAACCGAAATGCCCAAACCCCCAGGCAAACGGCCACAGGCTTTTGACATGTTTTCCAATAAATCTTCCGCAAGGCGGGATTTTTCCAGCACTGTGCCCATAAACACAAATAATGGCACGGCGACTAATGTGTAATTATTCATAATGCCGTACAGGCGTGTGGGAAAACTTTTTAATAAATTCGGATCAAACACACCGCCTGCAATACCAGCACCGGCGAACATTAATGCAACGCCGCCCAGCGTGAGTGCGACGGGATAGCCGAACATTAAAAAAATGCATATCGCAACAAACATGAATAGCGGGATCAATTCAATTAGCATGATGCTTCCTCCTGTGCCGGAGTCAGATTCATCAGCACTAATAAATTGCGCAGCAATTCAGCAATTGCCTGCAAGCTCACACTGACGGCCATGAATGGCAGTAAACTTTTTAATAAATACACACCGCCTAATCCACCGGAATCGGTTGAGCCTTCACGAATACGCCAACTTTCCTGCACAAAATCCCAACTGCCCCAGCCGATGAAAATCATTAGCGGCAAGGTGAATAGCAAGCTTCCCAACACTTCCACCCATGCACGCGCACGCAGCGATAATTTGCGATACACAATATCCACCCGCACATGTTCACCATTTTTTAAGGTGTAGGCTGCGCCCAACATAAATACCAGTGCATGCATGTAGGTGACGGATTCTTGCAGCGCGACAGAACCAATACCAAACACATGGCGCAAGGTAACGACGGTGCAAGCGACTAACACCATAATGCCGGTAAGCCAGGCGGTAGTGGTGCCGGTGTATTCGGCGATGGAATCGAGCGCGCGCACAAATTGTTGCGCAGGAGAAATATCAGGGGAGTGAATCATGATGAAATTATTATCGTAATAATGTGTGTCGATTATAAACACAGGCGCTATTGGTATTGTGAATTCCAATAGCGCCTGTGAATTTTAAATTAAAACAACGATGGCTAAAAAACCGTTATTGCAATTTACCCAATTTGCCTTTTGCAGCTTCGCCAATTTCACCACCGCCCTGCGCCGCTTGTTGGTAATACTGCGCGGCTTGTGAGCGGTTACCTTTGGCCATATTCACTTCACCCAAATAATAGGCAGCAATTTGCGTGGGCAAATAACGCGTGCTGGTGAGTAAATCTTTTTCAGCCATATCCTGTTTGCCCAATTGGTTGTAGGCAATGCCGCGGAATATATAAGGCTTGAAATATTTCGGGTTGGCATCCACTGCGCGGTTCAATGCCGTGACAGCTTCATTGGTTTTATCCTGTTGCAATAACAGTTGGCCTTTCATTTCCCAGAATAAATTTTCTTTGGGTTGTTGGGCGATAGATTGTTCTACGTAAGTCATTGCATCGATATATTTTTTCTCGCCTGCGAGTTTCTGCGCTTTTTGATAATTCTCGTAGGCTTTTTTGTCTTTATTCACTTGCGCCATGGCGCGTTGGAAAGCGGCTTTGTTGCGTACACCGCCGGGATGTTTGGCGGCTAATGCGCGGTTTTTATTCACGCGTTCTTGTGAAGGTGGGTGGCTGGCAAACAGGCCTTCGATGAAACCGGCGTTTCTGCCCTCCGATAATTTCACAAATATTTCTTGCAGCTCGACGGCGGCTTGCGGGTCATAACCGGCTTTAATCATGTACTTCATACCCACCGCATCGGATTCCAACTCATGGTCGCGGCCGTATTTGGCTTGCCAGGCTTGCGATCCCACCGCCAGCGCACCCATGCCCAGCGCGCCGTACTCGGGTTTTTTCTCGGCAATAGCGACACCGGCAATCAGCACACCGGCACCCATCAATACACTTTGGGTTTGTTGCTGTGCACCGTGGCGCGCGGCTGCGTGGACAATTTCGTGGCCCATCACAGCGGCGAGTTGTGCTTCATCTTCCAGATAGACCAACAAGCCACGGTTAATTGCCAGCTTTCCGCCGGGCATCGCCCAGGCGTTGGGGACATCGTTATTCAGCACGACGAACTCGTAAGGCAGATCCGGGCGGTCACTCACGGCGGCGAGCTTCTTGCCCACTTGTTGCACATAGGTGGTGAGGCCGGGATCGACCACGTATTGGCCACCTTGCGATTGTTGTGCCGGCACATAGTTCTTGGCACCCGTGGCCACTTCCTGCTCGGGCGACATCAGGGAAATCTGGCTTTTGCCAGTCACCGGATTGACCACGCAGCCAATCAGTGATGAGGCGATAGCACCCCACACAAACAAAGGGACAAACACACGTGAAAGCATTTTCATAGTAAGACTCCTTGTAACAGAGATGGGTATAATGCCATAACTCCCTTATCAGACACCGTTAAAGGTGCCTTTTCTCACAAGTGAACGCCCATTTATGAAGTCCTTGCAAGTGATCGAACTTTTTGCCGGTATTGGCGCGAATGGCCAGCCGATTGTTGAACAGCTCCACGTGCGCGAATTGGAAGATGGCAATTTCCAATTGGTGCAATCGCCTGCATTTGCCAAAGGCCTGGCCAGTGGTGATGTGGTGAAAATGCTGGCCGATACACGCGAATTTGATCTGGTACAGCGCAGTGGCAACTTGAGTATCCGTGTATTCAGCCGCAGCGATATCCAAACCCTTGCCGATGCGCTCACGCCCGAGCTGGAAAAGCTCGGCGGTGAACTGGACCGCGAAACGCCGCGTATGTTGGTGTATTCCATCCACGTGAGCTGCGGATTTACCGCAATTGAAAATATCCTCAACGAATTTGTCGGCCGCGATGGTCAAAGCGCGTGGATGTACGGCAATGTGTACGACCCGACCGATGGCCAAACACCGCTCAACTGGTGGCAGGATCTGTTAAAGCCGGAATAAATTTTTAATCGTTCATGATCGTCACTCCCGCGCGGGAGCCCAGCGTTTAAAACCTATGGATTCCCGCTCGGCAATTGCTCCTGCATTGCTCTAATACCTCACATCCGTGTGAGTATGCGCGAGGATGACGACTCCCATTTAAAGCCAGTTTCACTAGTATCTGATTTTTATGCTGCATCTAATCTCCCCCGCTAAAACGCTGGATTTTGAAACGCCCGCAAAAACCGCTGTGCATACGCAACCGCAATTTTTGGATCACTCGCAAGAGCTGATTAAGGATTTGCGCGCGCTCACACCGCCGCAAGTATCCAAGCTAATGTCGATCAGTGAAAAACTCGGCGAATTAAATGCGCAGCGTTTTTTGGAGTGGCAATTACCTTTTACACCGGACAACGCCAAACAAGCAGTGCTCGCGTTTAAAGGCGATGTGTACACCGGCATGGAAGCGGAAAATTTCTCCAAAAGTGATTTCACTTTTGCGCAGCAACATTTGCGTATTTTGTCTGGCCTGTATGGACTGTTGCGCCCGCTCGATTTAATCCAACCCTACCGTTTGGAAATGGGCACCGGCTTTGCCAACGTGCGCGGTAAAAATTTGTATCAGTTTTGGGGTGATATCATCACCGATCAACTCAATCAGGAATTGGATGCGCAAAAAGAACGTGTAGTGGTCAACCTCGCCTCAACCGAATATTGGAGCGCAGTGAACACCAAAAAATTGCACGCAGAAGTGATTACCCCCGTCTTTAAAGATTGCAAAAACGGTCAGTACAAAATCATCAGTTTCTTTGCCAAAAAAGCGCGCGGCATGATGAGCGCCTACATCATCCAAAATAAATTGAAAAAAGTAGAGCAACTTAAACAGTTTGATAGCGCGGGCTATCGCTACGACGAACGTTCGTCTTCACCGAAGGAGTGGGTTTTCTTGAGGGATGAGGTGAGAGAAGATAGGTAAGAGGTTATAGAAAAGTGATATTTGAATTAAATCCCGTCCTATTGAACGGGATTTAAAAGAGCAGGTTGGCCAAATTCGATTAATTCGCCATTGGCATTTTGAAAATAATTTTTCCAGAACTGCTGCAGCACTAACATGGTTTTAGGATCACGATAAACGCCTTTCGCTAGCTTTGCATCATCCGACAATAAGCCAGCCCCCATCACATAAATACGTGCACCACCGAAATCACCTAACAGATTATTACTTTTTACTAGCGAATATTCTTTGGCTGGATCGATTTTTCGTACACCTCGGTTGGCATAAAATGTCGTGATTGATGAGTTCTCCAGCATATCTGAGACCAGTAAAACTACTTTTTCATTCGCATCTGAACGATTTATCATAATTGAAATATCTTTCAAGCTGAACAGAATATCTGATTTAGCCATGTCTGATGTAGTACCTGCATAAGCTTTGCGTAATGCCGCACCAGCTATTTTCGCTGCATTGGCACCTTGTACGCTCATACATTTATCGAACTTGGCCAACTGTACTTTGCCGATAGCATTTCTTTCTTTTTGTTCGATGAGTTGACTGAGTCGTTCAGAGGCTAAAACATCTGTGTAATGCCCTTGGGTAAACGCAGAAAATTGAATAATTGAAAAAGCATTTCCCTGTTTTAAAAAAGGCTTAATAATATCTGCAGCAGCCTGTTGTAAATTTGATCCTAGCGGCGTTGTTTGATCTATCAGTACAAATAATTCAACTGTAGGTGGGGCATTTGGCGCACTCAAATTCGCATAAGTATAACAATTGGGCAACAATCCTTTAGGTGCAGCAATAGCTGCACCCGAAGCCAATAAGCTCAAAAAAATAAAACCTATTTGTTTAGTTGTCATTTTAATCAAACAAACCATCAAATTCTGCCTCCGCTTTGGCTTTTTCTTCAGCAAATTTGCGCTCTTTAATAAAAGTTACCGCACGAGTACGCATATCAACCGTCAGTGATGACAGATAGTCTTTTTTATCCTGAGCATTTTTCAAACTATCTATGCGTGCAATAACCTCATCCAGAGTTTCAGCTTGCGGTTCAGTGTGATTGGATATTGCTGGTGCTACTACGCCTGCTCTACTGGTAGCTGCGCGTGCAGAAGCATGCTCTCGCTGTTCATGATATTCTTTGGTTTGGAGTGCACGCTCCTCTTCCATAAAGTTACGGAAAGTTTTACCTGCGATTTTTTTTGAATTTCCGCTTTTAATCAGTTTTGCCATTAACTTTTGTTGCAAATTTTCCAGCTTCGCCTGGGCTGTATCAGCAATTTCTTGATAGTGTTCACGTACATCTGCATAGGTGGCATAACGACCACGACCAATTGCATTATAAGCGCGAAGGCTTTCTTTGCCGGCGAAACCCCATTTGTAACCGAAGATAACCCCCAACAATTGTAAAAAAATAAAAATAAAAGCTAATACGATAAAAGTTCCCCAACCACCACGACGATGATTATCCGTGCTCTCATCAACAGCCTTTCTTTCTACTTTGGCTTGCTCTTCTACATCATCAGCAGGCAATTGGCTTGCATCAAGCTCAATGGACATATCCAAACCATCGTTGGTATTGATAGACAAACTGATATCTTCAGTTTTATTGGTCACTTCCATTAATAGTTGATCTTCAAGCACCTGACCTCTGACATAAGTTGCTCCAATAGCTACAATCAGTACACAAGCAATGGTTGCGATCGTAATTTTATAACTGGGTTGGGTGCCAACTCTGTTGGCTAGCTGGGTATAGGGAGGAAATTCATCGTCAGTGGATTGAGGCTTATTTAAAGCAACTTCTGCTGTGCGAAATTTAAATCTATCGCCGTTAGCTTGAGTTGATTCGTCTTCTGACCACTCCTGACGAGCTTGTTTAATTTTGCCTGAGACATAAAGTTCATGGCCGGAAAAATGTGTAAATGCGACAAGAATGACAGATACTAAAAAAGCGATACCTATAGCGCCATATTGTTGGGTGTTCTCGCTTGCACCAGGAATTGTGTAACCAGCCAACACATAAGAAAAACCCATTGCTTCTACAAAAACTAGCGCAATAGTTAAAACCCAGATCCATGTGGGTGTGCTTGAGCGGCCGAGGTCTCCTGCTTTGGTGATATAAGTGATCTTTTCATTAAAATCGTGTTCATCATTTATCCGGATAAATTTTTTGTAGTCTGAACAAAGCGTACGCTCTGCCTTAAACCAGCCGGTTGCTGAATCCACATTTAAATCTTTAGATAAGGCAGCAGTACGACCTATTACAGGAAAGCCAAACCAAGTGTTATGCCACCACCATTTCATTTTTTCCCACATCAGCATAATGACAAATCCCGCCATCATCATACTGACCAAACCCCATGCAATAACAGGGGATGATGCAAAGAATTCTTTCATGAAAATCTCCAAAAAATTAACTATTATCGAATCATTTTTGGCTTATATTCTGCCATGTACAAATTACCGTTGTTGCTGTATAGCAATTGTCCCGACTTGGCTTGAATCCCACCCTGTAATGGTAATAAAACATCCATACACTGAATTCCACCAGCACCTTCAGCAAATACGCGATACAAAACACCTTTACTACCGCGATAGGTATTTACAGATGGAGAGGATCGCACATCCGCTTTAGCTGTTTTACTATTTTTCGGATTATAGTTTGCGTAGATTTTTAGTTCTGGCAAATTGGATGGTGATGCTGAATCTCTTAAAACACCAACATGATTCAGCATCACCAGATTACCATTTAGAGTATCGTGCCATGATGTATTGTATAAACCGGGTAGATAAGCTGTCGTCGCGTAGACATTCTCGGTTCCCAAGGACTTAACACCGCCAATTGCGCGCGGTCTATCGTGCTCACAGCTGTTTAATACAACAGAGTCTTCTGCGTAAGCTTGAGAAAATAAGCTAAAACCAGCATCTTCTTTAATAGATAAACCTAAATCAACTTTAGCATTAGCTGTATTTAAAGGCTGACCACCATAGGTATACTGTTTTCCTGTAGCTACTAACTTAACCTGAGTGGTTGTTTTTGGTGTAGGTAATGTTGAATTTTTATTACCTACACCACTGTTGCCTGCATTGGTAACTGACTTTTTAGTTATCAACGAAGGACTGACAGGGCGATAGAATTCATGCCTGGGTTGGCGAGCTTCCAGATACTTTTGAAAATTTTCTTCGCTAGCTATCTCTACAATTTCAACTCGACGATTTTCTGCGCGACCTGCATCTGTGCGATTGTCTGCTCTGGGTAAACTTTCACCGGCACCTTGAAAATACAACATAGATTCCGGCACACCACGATCTTTCAAAAATTTAGCGACTGTACGCGCGCGTCGCTCAGATAAATCCTTATTAAATTGACTGTCACCGGTATCGTCTGTATGACCTACTAACAATATTTTTTTCTCTTGCGCTGATTTTAGATAAGCCGCACGGTCTGCCGTATTCTGAATGCCATCCGCAAATAATTGTGGGTTATAGGTATCTGCAATCGCAGAAAAATATTCTAATGCTTTGGGTGTCAACTTATCTGAGCCCACAGCAAAATGGCTTTGCCCGTTTTTTTCGCCAATATTGACGGTAAGACCTATTGGTTTATCAGATTTAGAATTTGTTTTACTGTCAATCACCATTCCGTTTTCATTTACGGATTTTACTTCCATTTGTAAATTATATTGTTGGGAAATCTTATAAAGATCACAGCGCTTTTTATCCATCTCCGCACCGATTAAATTGCCAACCACCAGCCCCAACACTCCACCTGCGAGCGCAGCTGACGAGTCTTTATCTCCCAATGCATACCCCAATGCTGCACCACTAAGGGCGCCCAACAGCATGCCTTTATTACGAGAATTATTTGAGCAGGGGTTTTCATTAGCAAAGGTTTTTTTTACCGCTTTGCCTGCACTAGACTGCTGCACAGTTGAGCAGCTAATAACGCTTAAGGCCAGTAATACGCCAAGTGATGAGCTTAAATATTTATTCATTTTTTCCCCTTATTAATACATTCCAATCAAAAAAATTTCGATAACAATTATTTTTTATTGTTAATTAATCATTGATAATAAGTAGTTAAAGATTATGTGTGGTTAACACGCATAAGCTGCAATGATCAACCACAGAAGGTAAAAGGCATTTTGGTGAGTGTTGTGAATAAGCGGCTCAATCTGAAAGAGTTATGCGGAACGTGTGCAACGATACGAATCAACAATTGAGCATAAAAGCCAATGAGTAATTTTATAGAAGCTGATGTGTGTGACACAGAAAGGGAGGGCTGGAAATCCATAGCAAATCCTGAAGCCAAATATATCCAAATAAAAGCGTTTCTTTGCTTTTTATTCCTAAAGTCTTGGCTTTTGGCCAAGATCATTACTCACATTTACTCTTGTGATCCGAATTAATCTAGCACATTAATCCATGTCGTCAAATTTAACATCCGAATATTTTGACACTCATGAAGAACTCATGATCACCTTGTGTCCTTGGCAATCAGCGATCATAGTAGATGGGAAGATGGAGATTATCTCTGCCGTTTTAATACCGCAATCACGCCCACCGGCGCACCAAAAAATGATCCGGGGCAAATACTCACTAATTCCCAGCCATCGCGCCCCAAACCATCCAGCTGTTGAGTAAGTGCTTCCGCATCAAGCGCGCCGGAAAAGAAGCTGCGTTTTTTAAAAGTGATGGTTTTATATTCCCAGCGCATTATTGATCTCCTTCTTCGCTAGTATTGTCGTTATCAAATGATTCACTGTCGGTTGGTTCAAGATCAGTGACCACTTTCTGGATTAATTTCACGCGGCCACTTTTTACCAATGCGTCGCGCAATACAAATTCAATTTGGGCATTCAAACTGCGTAAATCATCGTCTGCCCAGCGCTGCATAGCGGCGATGACTTGTTCATTAATGCGCAGTGGAAAGGATTTTTTACTCACCTGAATCACCTGTTAATAGTCACCTATGAGTAGAGTGTTCCGGTATTAATCACGGGTTTAGCTTGTTGGTCGCCACAGAGCACAATTAATAAATTACTGACCATCGCCGCTTTGCGTTCGCCGTCCAATTCCACAACATCCTGCGCTTTTAATTGCTCCAACGCATCGGCCACCATCCCCACTGCGCCTTGCACAATAATTTTGCGCGCCGCTAATACCGCGCTCGCTTGTTGGCGTTGCAACATCGCTTGTGCAATTTCCGGTGCATAAGCCAAGTGGCTCAAGCGCGCTTCCAATACATCCACACCGGCTTTTTGCAAACGGTCTTGCACTTCATTTTTTAATTTCAATGCAATCGCGTTGGAATCGCTGCGCAGTGACAACTGCTCATCATCACCGTTGTACTCATAGGGGTAACTGGTTGCCAAATTGCGCAGCGCGGCTTCGCTCTGGATGGTCACATAATTTTCGTAGTCATCCACTTCAAATACGGCTTCGGCAGTGTCTACCACTTTCCACACAATTACGGCGGCAATTTCAATCGGGTTACCGTTGGCATCGTTCACTTTCAACCGGCCGGATTCAAAATTGCGCACGCGCAAACTCACCGATTTTTTGCTGTACAGCGGGTTAGCCCAACGCAGTCCGTTGTTGCGGTCAGTCCCCGCGTATTGGCCAAACAGCTGCAACACTTTGCCTTGGTTGGGCTGCACCATATAAAACCCGAACCAGCAGATAAACACGATAACCGCCGCCAACCCGGCAACAATTTTGATAGTGCCAGGCATCATCACGACTCCGGCTACCGTCAGCACTTGCAGTGCCAGCAGCACAACTAACAGGAAGTAACCCGAACCGCTACGCGCTTCAACTTCATGAACCATGATCTTGCTCCTTAGGTTTCTGATGGACTTGTTATCTGAAATTAATTGATATCATTTAGATATCAATTTAATACCGCATTTGGATAAAGTAAAGAAAAATGAGGAAAAAATAGCCATTTGTGGCGTCATACCAGTTTTCAGAGAGTGAAAATCAGAGGCTTTGTAAAGGAAAGAGAGGGGGGGGGTAAGCCGTGATACGGGCAAAGATAGTAGATAGGGCCGTGTGACCGCCAAAGTCAGTTGGGCATGACTGCCCAACTGACAAGCTATGGAGTGTTAGCGAGTTAAGTTTCCGGTATACAAATCCTCAACAGGGAAGATCATCGTGTAATCATCCCAATTCAAATTCCCATCTTCTATTTTGAAGCCAAGAAACCCTGATTCAGACTTATAGCGTTCGTAATCGGGGTGTCCGGCTGAAAAGATAAACGGTGCAAAGTCCACAATTTGGTGAGCCCCGTCTGAAAATTCTATCTCGAGTATGTGAGATTTCAGGTGCTTTGCGCTTTTAACGAATAACGCTGACATTTTTCACCTTTTGCGTAATAATTTTTGGCGCGATTGATTTCTTTTTTACAAAGTAATCAACCCACTTTTCAACAATTTCACCGGCATATACATGAACGAATTCTTCAAATTCTTTACGCTTGTTTGGCTCCAGACCTGAGCCTTTATCTTTTAAAGTGATTTTGGTGATTCTACCATTAAATAAATGAATTTCAGTTTTCGATTCTCTTCCCGCATGTTTTCCGTGTACATGAATAGGTTCGTGCTCATTGCTGTAGAAAAACAAGACAATTCCTAAATACTCATAAAGTTTGGGCATGTAATAATCCTTTTAGTTGAATGTGCAATATTGTGCGTAGTTAATCCCTTCGGGAGTTGGTAACGCGCGCTGACTTTGATCTGCCGTAAGCGATATATCAAGAATATCGTGTCACAAAAACTTAAAATTTTAACTAAATACTGCGTTGAACTTTTAGATATGTGTAAACCGTTACTAGGAATTACGGGGAATTATAGTTTTTGAGAAGAAGGATGGAGGGAAGTGAATGTTGGGGTTCGCAAGCTCACCCCAAACTACTTTGTTTATGCGGTGGTTACGCCATATGCGCAGACCAGCGCTCCAGCAAAATGGCTTGTACGTCTATGGCATCTTCGCCGTCTTTGGGTTGTGTGGGCAGGTAGCTGCCATCTTCTTGTAGTAGCCATGCGTGGGTGTTGTCCTGCAGGTATAACTCCATATCTTCAATAATCCGGTCGCGGATTTTTTTGTGTTTGATAGGGAAGCAGGTTTCTACGCGATGGAACATGTTGCGCAGCATCCAGTCGGCGCTGGAGCAAAATAATTCCGGGGTGCCGCCGTTTTCAAAATAAAACACGCGGTGATGTTCCAGAAAGCGGCCGATGATAGAGCGCACGCGAATATTTTCTGACATGCCTGCAACACCTGGGCGCAATTGGCAAACGCCGCGCACGATCAAATCGATTTGCACACCGGTTTGCGATGCCGCGTAAAGTTCATTCACCAATTCTTCATCGTACAGCGAATTCATTTTGGCGATGATGCGCGCGGGCAAGCCTTTTTCAGCATTTTCTTTTTCGGTGCGGATACGTTTCACCATGCCTTTGTGCAGAGTGAATGGCGCGTACAAGAGTGCATCCATTTTTGACGCTTTGCCCATGCTCGATAATTGCAAAAAAATGCGGTAAACATCTTCACCAATTTCTTTATCGGATGTGAGCAAGCCGTAGTCGGTATAAATTTTACTGGTGCGCGGATGATAGTTTCCGGTGCCCAAGTGAACGTAATAACGCAGCTTGCTGCTTTCGCGGCGCGCGACCAAAATCATTTTGGCGTGGGTTTTAAAACCCACGACACCGTAAATCACATGAATACCAAAACGCTGCAAACGTTCAGCCAGTGCCACGTTTTGTTCTTCATCAAAACGCGCGCGCAGTTCTACAATGGCGGTGACTTCTTTGCCTGCTTTTGCCGCGGCAACCAATGCATCCACAATTGGGGAATTGGAACCGGTGCGGTACAGTGTTTGTTTAATTGCCAATACATTCGGATCGGCTGCAGCTTCACGCAAAAAATCCACGACACATTGAAATGAATCGAATGGGTGGTGCAATAAAATATCTTGCTTTTGCAGCACTTCCAAATAGGAGTTGGTGCGCTTGGGCAATTTGGGCATTGCTTGCACAAAGGGAGTGAAATAATGTTGCTGGTCTTTGACCAGATCAAACAAGTCACTGTAGCGATTCAAATTCACCGGGCCATTAATACGGTACAAATCACGCTCTTTGATTTCGCAGCGCTGCAATAAAAATTGTTCCAACTCGGCCGGGCAGGTATCGGTAATTTCCAAACGCACTTCATCGCCGTACTGGCGATAGGCCAGCTCACCTTGAACTGCGCGCAACAGATCGTCGGTCTCTTCTTCATCGAGAAAAATATCCGAGTTGCGTGTAAGCCGGAATTGATAACTTTCCATCACCGTCATGCCGACAAAAATTTCGGCCATAAAAAAATGGATGATGGAAGAAATAAACACAAAATTACGGCCTTTGTGACTGAGTGCTTCCGGCAATTCAATAATGTGCGGCAGTGAGCGCGGCACTTGTACGATGGCGCGGCCGGAATTGCGGCCGAATGCGTCTTTGCCATCGAGCCGCACAATAAAGTTCAAACTTTTGTTGAGAATGCGCGGGAATGGATGCGCCGGGTCAAGCCCGATCGGGCTGAGTACGGGCAGTACATCGGATAAAAAAATGTGTTTCAGGTATTGGGTTTGTTCGTCTGTCCAATCTTCGCGGCGCAAAATCTGGATGCCTTGCTCGCGCATCGCAGGTAATACTTCATTGTTGAGGATGCGGTATTGCTCAGCCACTAACTCGTGCGCACGCAGGGAAATTTCATTCAGCGTTTGTGTTTGCGTCATGCCGTCCGGTCCTTGGGTGGGTGGTGCATTGCGCTCCAGAATCTCCACCAGTCCGCCGACGCGCACTTCAAAAAATTCGTCCAGGTTGGTAGAAAAAATACACAGGAAGCGCAGCCGTTCCAGCAGCGGCAAACTGCGGTTATAGGCTTGATGGAGGACGCGTTTGTTGAATTCGAGCAGGCTAAGCTCGCGGTTGAAATAGGCGTTAGACACCTTATACCTCGTGGACACGATTATTAACCTATAAGTGGTGCAGCCAGATTATGGCAATTTTATGACAGAAATAAGACAGTGCATGACTATTGCTAACACTAGCAAAGTTTTTTGATCCGCGGCGGGAAGGGTGCAAAGAATGGAGCGAAGGAAGATAAAGAGAGAAGTGTGAGTTTGACGTTGACCCGGTTGTTTTTGAAATCGTCAAATCAGGAAAACGTCTGGATGTATTGGGGAGTCGTCATCCCCGCGTGCGGGGATCCATTCGAGATCAAACACTGGATTCCCGCTACGCGAGCATGACGATTCCCTTCTAAATTAACTGCAAGCTCTAAATTAACTGCAAGTTCAGCTAAAGACTTAGTTGCACTTGTACACATCAAAGCTTTGGCGGCCGTCTTGTACCAGCGTTACCGGTACCACGGTATCGCCACCGAATTGGCTGGCTTCGTTGCGCGCCATGTTGGTCAACTCAGTCGCTACTTTGTTTGGATCGCGCTTCATTGAACCAACGAAGTTATCTTTTACTTTTACGCTAACGGTGCGCACTTTGTCGCAGCTGCGCACGTTAGCGGCATTGGCAACGGCAACACTGCTGCCTTGTTCGCTGACTTTAACCCAGGTACATGCACTGGTGAGGCTGGTGATTGCAACAAGCAATAAGGCGGTCTTTTTCATGGGATGTTCCTCGAATGTGGTTAAACAGTAATCAGGGGGCAAAAATGTGTGGCTACACTAATCCGAGCGCGTTCCGGTTGCAAGCCGCTGATCAGCTCCATCTGCAGAAGAGAAGTAATAAGCTGTAGTGTCTATTTTGGCGCAAATCCTTTATTTTTTGGCGGCGGTATACAAGAGGGCTATCTTTACCCTCATCGATAACGAATAGGATAATTATTAAAGAGGAGTTAATCCTATGGGCTCACATTCGTTCAGCCTGGGCAACCTGTTTTCGCGGCGCAACTTTTGGCGCTTGATCAAGCTGCTGATCATCATTGCCATCCCGATGGGCATTGCACTGGCTATCGGCAAACTTTACCAAAGCTGGGACGATGATCCGGAGCGCGGTGCGATTGCCATTGAGAATGGCGCTTTTGGTGAAAGTTATTCCACACCGATTTACCTCGACCAGGGCTGGAGCGCGAACGATAGCCTCTGGTACTACAACACCACCCAGGGCTCGGCACTGATGCCCTACGATTTTTTTATCGCGCTTGAACAGGCCACATCCACTGAATTATTCCGCGCCAACAGTGTGATCGATAAATATCGCTACCTGCCGCAGAAGCCTACCTTTTTTAACCCCGATGGGCTGCCCGTCGGTTTTGTGAAAGAGTCTTACAAAGGTAAGGATTACGTCGGCTTTACCTGTGCTGCCTGCCATACCGGCCAGGTCAATTATCAAAATAAAGCGATCCGTATCGACGGCGGCCCGGCCATGGCGGATATGGTGGGTTTCCTGACTGACTTGCAGAAGAGTCTGGATGTCGCCATGACTGATGGCGAGAAAAACCAGCGTTTTGTATCCAAGGTGCTGGAGCTGAACAACAGCTATTCCAACGCCGAGGATGTGCAAGCCGACCTCAAACGCTGGGCGCGCAAAATTCACCTGTATAACAACATCAACCTATCCAGCGTGGAGTATGGCTACGCGCGTCTGGATGCATTCGGGCGCATCTACAACCGGGTGCTGGAGCACGTTATCAGCCGTAAACAACTGCGCGATGTACTGCTGGGGATGACTAAATCCGATACCGACAGTGACAGCGATCTGCTGACCAAAGCGCAGGTCGATAAAGTGCTTGAGGGCATCAGCGAAACCATTATCGGTGACTTGCAGTTTGCCAAAATCATCGACCGGTTGATGTCTGACAAAGAGGGTTATCCGGCGCTGGGTATGGCGGATATGAACCGCATCAAGCAGCAGATTTTTAATGAACCCAATGCACCGGTGAGCTACCCCTTCTTGTGGGATATCGTCCAATCAGATTATGTGCAGTGGAATGGCCTGGCCAACAATGCGGGAATGGGGCCGCTGGGGCGCAACACCGGTGAGGTCATTGGCGTATTTGGCATACTCGATTGGGAGGCGCACAAACGCGGCTGGCGTTTGTCGTCCTGGCTCACGGGGCAAAGCAGCAAGAGTTACCAAATAGAATTCACGTCCTCTATCGATCTGGTAAATCTCTCGCGTTTGGAATCCCATCTGGCGAGCCTGACTTCGCCCGTCTGGCCGACGCTCGCCAAAGAGGGGCTGGAACAGGATCACGCCAAGGCGATTTTCGGTGAGTTGCCGGAGTGGAAAATCGATAAAGACAAGGTACGCCGCGGCCGCCGTTTGTATGCCGAGTACTGCGAATCCTGCCATGAGGTGATTGACCGCACCGACCGTGACCGCATCGTGGTGGCCAATATGTCGAGTGTGAAGACGGTGGGAACCGACCCGGCTATGGCGCAAAACAGCGTCAGCTACACCGGTTATTCGGGCAACTTCAAAAATACTTACCAGACCGAAAGCGTTGGTGCCCTTGTCATCAAAGATCGTGCGCCGGTGGTGCAGATCCTTACGGCAGCGACCATGGGTGAAGTGGCGACCGAACCTGATCCGGATAAATGGTGGCCGCGCCGCACACTGGATTGGCTGTATATGATGGCGAAATCCCTCTTTGATAATAAAATCAAAGCCAGTGTAAAATTCGGCAATTACGACCCTGACACCACCGCTGAGCCTTATAAATCGCTGCTATCCTACAAAGCGCGTTCACTCAATGGCATCTGGGCGACAGCCCCTTACTTGCACAATGGTTCGGTACCCAGCATCTATGATTTGTTATTGCCGGTGAAGCGCGCCGGTGATCCTGATGATGGGCTTTATCGTCCAATGCAATTCGAGGTTGGCAGCCGCGAGTTTGACCCGCGTAAAGTCGGGTTGCGCACGGAGGGTTATGAGGGTTTCACGTTCAAGGCGGACAAGCTGGGTGATTTCAACAGTGGCCATGAATACGGCACTGCGCATGCTCCGGCGGTCAATGGCCAGCAACAAAAACCGCTGACCGACGACGAGCGTTGGGACTTGGTGGAATATATTAAAACCCTGTAAAGGGCGGATAGGGAAAGGCCACGCCACGGGTGGAGCTGTTCCGGAGTTGTTCCGGGCAGCTTCATCCGTGGCGTTTGTGTATTCAGCGCCGTATTTTTAGACGCCATTTTGATGGCCATCTGCCGTAATGGCCTTTAGCGAGTTATCTGCCCGTTTATGCGATCAACAATAAGTAGTAAACCCTATTCCCTGGCGCGCCAGGTCACCAGCCTTGCCCTGATCTTGTTATGCGGGCTGCAAGGTGCGCAGGCATCGGGTGAAAAGCGCGTGACTGTACCTATCGCACTGCCTTTTCAACTAAAGTCCAGTGCCAGCAGTGCTGGGTCTTCAGTGGCGACCGCCCCTATCCAGACGCTGCAAACCACAGCGTTTACCCAAACGGTTGCTGCATCGTCAGCATCGTCAGCACCGGGGCAAGCGACAGCGCCTGTGGCGTCATTGTCTGACAGTTCGCCAGCCAGTTCGCTTGCCATCGCCACGACGATACCTGTTGCTTCTCTGGCGGCCAGCTCTGTATCTGCCAAACCGGCAGCCCAGCCCGCAAAAACCCAAGTGGCTGCTACGGCCAAAACGCAAGCCTCCGCGGCGGCCAAACCTGCGCCCAAAGCGGAGGTGGCCAAACCAAAGCCCGCTGTAGCAGAGCCGGCGGAACTGGCTCGCACCATTCCCATCATTACCACTGCACCGATCAAAGCACCGCGCTTTCCAGCCGGGCACCCCGAGGCCTTCATTGCTGAATTTGAAGATTATGTCGCCAAGAAAGTCGCGCCTTTTGTGCCGGGTGTGGCCATAGTGGTGGTGTCGGGCGGGCAAATAAAATCCCTGCAAGGCTATGGCGTGCGCCGCGCAGGTACGCGTGAAAAGGTTACGCCGGATACCGTATTCCGCCTCGCCTCTCTCTCCAAACCTTTTGCGGCCACCGCCGCCAGCGCGCTGGTCAATGAGGGCAAAATCACCTGGGATACCACGGTCACCTCGGTGTTGCCGGATGTCGCTTTTAAAAATGCGCGCTATGGCAAGCAGCTGACGTTACGCCATGTGTTGTCCCAGGCATCGGGGTTGCCGCGCCATACCTATACCCACTTTATCGACGAGAACATGAGCTACGCCGATACCGTGCGGCGCTTGCGCTACGTAAATTTCGTCTGCCCGCCGGGCAAATGTTTCGCCTACCAGAATGTCAGTTACAGCCTTGCGGGCGATATGATCAAAAAGAAATCCGGCGTCAGCTTTGAAAAGTATGTCGGCCAACATGTATTTGATCCGCTCGGGATGACCACGGCCTCCTATGGATTGGCCAATTACAATGCCTCGCCTAACCGTGCATCGCCCCACATCAATAACGGCAGCCGCTGGATTCCCACCTCAGTGACAGGCAATTGGTATCGCGTTGCGCCGGCGGCGGGGGTGAATGCCAGTATTGTCGATATGTCGCGCTTTTTGCTCGGGCAAATGGGCAAGCGGCAGGATGCTCTGCCGCTGTCGGTACTCAACCCCATCCAATCACGTGTGACCAAAAATACGCCGGCACAGAATTATTACGGCGTGCGCAAAGCCGTGGGTAATACCGCCTACGGCATGGGTTGGCGCGTGTTTGATTATGGCCGTTACAAGAATTTCGTCCATCACGGCGGCCACGTAAAAGGCTTCCGCACCGAGATGGTGTTCAACCGCGATCTGCAAATCGGCATGGTGTTCCTGAGCAATTCGGAAACCCGCCTCGCGCGCGATATTATTTTCCGCTTTATCGATAGCTATGAGCGTGCGCAGGTTGCCGCGCGCGCTGCGGCTAAAAAGAAATGACCGGGACGCGCGGAGCATGAATCCTGTCGCCGCGCTGGTAGCGCAACTGCATCCGCGCCAGATTCTGCGCGCGCTCGATGACATAGATGCAGTAGCACCCTCCTACACTCTGGATCGCCCCGCTGCCTTGCGGCGGGTGGTTTGGGTGCTGGCCTGTGTATCGGTCAGTTTGTTGGTGCTGCACTACGCCAAGTTTTCCACCCATCTTCATGCACTGCTGGTGTGGTTGGGCGATGGACATCGCTATCTGGATGCGTTGCAAGCCAGCGGCTGGTTGGAGCTGTGCGGCTATCTCTGGTGGACCGCTTGCCATCTACTCACCTTTATCATCCTGCCGTGGCTGGTGATCCGTATCGGTTTCAAACAGCGCATGCGCGATTTTGGCTGGCGTTGGAACCAGGTCGGCGAACACTGGCGCGGCTATCTGTTACTGCTCAGCCCGATTCTGGTGTTTGTGGTGCTGGTGAGTTTTGGTGAGGATTTCGTCAATCATTATCCTTTCTACAACCATGCAGGGCGCAGCTGGCTGGATTTCCTGCTGTGGGAGATGCTCTACATGAGCCAGTTTGTGTTCCTCGAATTTTTCTTTCGCGGTTTTATGCTCAATGCCTTGCGCCCGGCCATGGGCGCAAACGCGATTTGGGTGATGTGTGTTCCCTATATGATGATCCACTTACCCAAGCTGCCACTGGAGGCAACCGGTGCCATTTTATTTGGCTTGTTTCTGGGTATCCTCGCCCTGCAATCCCGTTCTATTTGGGGTGGTGTTCTGGTGCATGCCGGGGTCGCTTTGAGCATGGATGTCGCTGCACTACTGCGTAAACAGGAAATTCCTGGATCATTTTTTCCCTTCTAAAACCCTGCTTATAACCCATCGCTAGATTCGCTTTTTCTCCCCTTTTGCGAGCCCCAGTGAAATCAAAGGCTTGTCGTTTAAACACGCTTTTTTGCGCAAAATACAGTCAGTATCAGCCGAAAAAGCGTGACTTGAATCACGAAGTTTTGCTGCTAGAGTCTCAGATACCCAATCAAGCCAAGGCATGGGAGGAAGACAAAATGGCTCACCATTCTCATAGGGCAACGCTTAAAATCCTGTTCATTCTGGGTGCAGTGATGGTGGCTTTATCGGCCAATGCGGCGCTGCTGGATTGCACCCGCGCGCAAGTTGTTTTCACCAATGAGGATTGTCTGGCGGCAGGCAATTTGTCTCGCGCCAATAATGCCTATGGTGTAGTCGAAGTGCCGGTTGGAATGCCGGTTGCTGTCGCCAAACCCACCGATTTTCAGGTAAACCGGAACGCGGACAGCAATCTTCCCGGTTCGGTACCCTTGATCGTCTTAACATCTGCGCTGCTGATTATATCGCTGGTTAAAGCGCGAGCGTTTAACACCAAGTGACGGGGCTCTGCCATCGCTAAAAACAATGATGGCCATATGTATATCTAGCCAGTAAAATCGCCAGATCCTTTATTTGATTGGCTCTGGTTATGGATGTTTCCCTGCTCTTAGATTCCCTCAACGATGCCCAGCGCGAGGCAGTGTCTGCCCCTGCGGTTAACCAGCTCATCCTCGCGGGTGCGGGTAGCGGCAAGACGCGCGTGCTGGTGCATCGCATCGCCTGGTTGATCCAGGTGGAGCAGGTATCGCCCTATTCGATCATGGCGGTGACTTTTACCAACAAAGCTGCGCGCGAAATGCGCAGCCGATTGGATGAACTGTTTCACCAGTCGCTACCAACCGGCAGCAATCATCACCACATCAATAGCCGTACCATGTGGGTCGGCACGTTCCACGGTCTTGCGCACCGCCTGCTAAAAGCCCACTGGCAAGATGCCAACCTGCCGCAAAATTTCCAGATCCTCGACAGTGACGATCAACTGCGGCTGATCAAGCGCGTGTATCAGGCGCTCAATATCGATGAAAATAAATGGCCGCATAAACAGGCGCAGTGGTACATCAACGAACAAAAAGACGAAGGCCGCCGCCCGCAACATATCCAGGAAACCGGCGATCCATTCGTGCGCACCATGCTGCAAATTTATCGCGCCTATGAAGAAGACTGCCAACGCGGCGGCATGGTGGACTTCGCTGAAATTTTATTGCGCGCGCACGAGCTGTGGCTCAACAAACCGCACATCCTCGAACACTATCGCAATCGTTTCCCGTTTATTTTGGTTGACGAATTTCAGGATACTAACGCCGTGCAATACGCGTGGTTGCGTGTGCTCGCCGATAAAACTTCGTGCGTAACCGCAGTGGGCGATGACGACCAATCCATTTACGGTTGGCGCGGCGCAAAAATTGAAAACATCCAGCGCTTCGCGCAGGATTTTGCGGGCACGCAAGTGTATCGCCTCGAACAAAATTACCGTTCTACCGGCAATATTTTGCAAGCCGCTAACGCGGTGATCAAACACAACGCCGGTCGTTTGGGCAAAGAGCTGTGGACCGAAGGCGAAAAAGGCGAACCGATTTCGCTTTACGCCGCCTACAACGAACAAGATGAAGCGCGCTTTATTGTGGAGCGCATCCAAAGCTGGTTAAAGCAAGGCAACAAACGCGACTCGGTAGCGATTTTATATCGCTCCAACGCCCAGTCGCGGGTGCTGGAAGAAGCGCTCTTGCGCGAGGCAATTCCCTATCGCATTTATGGCGGTTTGCGTTTTTATGATCGCCTCGAAATTAAAAATGCGATTGCGTACATGCGCCTCATTAGCAATCGCCATGACGATGCTGCATTTGAACGCGTCATCAACACACCCACACGCGGCATTGGCGGCAAAACCGTAGACGACATCCGCCTGTTTGCGCGCGACCAAGGCTGTTCACTTTGGGCGGCGACAGAGCAAATGCTTGCGCACAAAGTATTTGCGGCGCGCGCCGGTAATGCAGTGCAAACATTTTTAAATTTGATTATCAAACTCGCGAACGATGCTTACGCATTTGACGATCACGGCGAATTGCCGCCGCTCGATGAAATCGCGCGCATGGTGATTGAAGACACCGGCTTGCTGGTATTCCATCAAAATGAAAAAGGCGAAAAAGGCCAGGCGCGCGGTGAAAACTTGCAGGAATTAATCACCGCCTGCCGCGCGTTTGATGCGGATGAAAACAACGATGACATCACTCCGCTGCAACAATTTCTGGATACCGCCGCGCTCGATGCAGGCGAAACCCAAGCGGATGAATTTGAAGAAGCCGTGCAATTAATGACGCTGCACTCAGCTAAAGGTTTGGAATTCCCCTTGGTATTTCTTGCCGGTGTAGAAGAGGGATTATTCCCGCACAAAATGTCGGCGGATGATCCCGAACGTTTGGAAGAAGAGCGCCGCCTCTGCTACGTGGGTATCACCCGCGCCATGCAAAAATTATTTATCAGCTACGCCGAAACCCGTCGCTTATACGGCAATGAAACCTTTAATGCCGTATCGCGCTTTGTCAAAGAAATCCCACCGGCATGCATTGAAGAAGTCCGCCTGAAAACCGCTGTCACCCGCCCGGTCAGCTTCCAGCGCAATGCGGTACGCGAAAACCTGAGCGACAGCGGCGATGATACCGGCTTCAAACTCGGCCAACGCGTCACCCACGCTATTTTCGGTGAAGGTGTTATTTTGCAATTCGAAGGCAAAGGCCCCAACGCCGTCGTACAAGTCAAATTCGAAAAAATCGGCACCAAACGCTTGGTAATGCAATACGCGAAATTGCAGGGGTTGTAATTTAATTGAGCTTTCATCGTATTGCTTTGCCAAATGCATATGGGATAGTAATTTTTTTATCTGCAATTTTACCCCAATCCTTTTTCTTTGCTTTAAAAAGATAATTTTGCATTTCTTGACACAAATCTTTATTTGGAGAGATGGTTTTTGAGTCGTGCTCGATATCAAACTGAATTGCTTTTTCGCAACAGGTAAGTAACTGAACTTTTAGTATTATGTGTTCAGGAATATTGTCAGCCAAAAGTGGATAATGTCCCTTTTTCTTTACGATATGGCTTGGTGTGTCAAACGGATCACTGTGAACCAAAGGCGAAACAAGGCCATTTCTGACATAAAAATTATTGGTTTCGTTATCAATTTGCTCAATAATTCCAACTAAATCATCGTGTTGCTTGCCATCAATATTTATAAAATTACGCCATACATTATTTCGGCAATTTTCAAAATCACTAATAAAGTCATCTGATAACGAGTAATCGCCATTCAAACAGTTTGGAAACATTCTTTTGTGCATTCTTGTTAGATTAACTTTTTCTGATCCTGAAGTATCACGAGTGTGTTCTTTAAATGCTTCCAAATGAACAAAATAATTTGAAAAATTATTTTGTGATCTGGTCTCATCAATTTGCGTTTGTAGTTTGTTTTCATTACGTTCTTGAGCTGATCTGCTCTCCCTAAGCTCTGTGACCAGTAAATAAACAGTTAGTAAACCCAAAAATGGATTCACCATTCCACCCATAAAATCACCAAACTGCCCCCATGCGGCTCGGTAATCTGCCCATTCGTTGTTTTCACATGTGTTTTCTAATTCGTTTATGCATTCATTGAATGACGAAACTGAAAAATGAATAGCGGCTAGTAAAAAACATAATCCGAAAACAAAAATTGCAGTCCAAATAAACCTATCCAAGCTAGGTGTATTGCTTTGTTGGTCTTTAGTGGTGTCTTTATCTGGCATTTATAACTCCGTGTTAATCTCCTGTATTCAACCGGGGCTAGGTTAGCATTTCACTTGCTTAGATACATTTCGCGTTATAACAAGGGTGGTGCGTTTTGCTGGGTATTGGGTGTAGCCAAAAAAGCTACAAATGTAGCAAAATAGGCTACATCTAAGTCTTGAGGGCGCTTGTATGGCCTCCCCTATTGCCGAACTTCTTTTTAGTGACTATCGCCGCCGTGTACTGGGGTTGCTGTTGATGCAGCCTGAGCAGGCTTACCATGTGCGCGAGATAGCGCGCCTTACCCAAACCCAACCGGGCACCTTGCATAAGGAGCTGAGCCGTTTGGCAGAGGTAGGGATTCTGGAAAAGATGACCCAAGGAAATCAGGTCAGCTACCGGGCTAACCGGCAGTCGTTGGTATTTGAAGAGCTGGCCAGTATAGTGCGCAAAACCTCAGGGCTGGCGGATGTGCTGGCGCAGGCCTTGTTGCCTTTAGCGAGTCAGATTGAGCTGGCTTGGGTATTTGGTTCTGTGGCCAGTGGTAAGGCGGGGCTGCACAGCGATATTGATTTACTGGTGGTTGGAAGTCTGGGTTTTAGTGAACTGGTCAGTTCAATCTACCCTTGCCAGTCCATATTAGGACGGGAAATAAATCCCAAGCTTTATTCTCCCGATGAGTGGAGTAAGGCACTCAGTGAAAATTCGGTGTTCATTCGGGAATTGTTTGAAAAGCCAGTTATTGAAATTATTGGAACAAGGAATCTAGTCAGGAGACACGCATGACATTGGACAATTTGGTAGGGATGAGCCTGGAAATAATAGCACCAGACCCGTTAACGATTCGTCGGTTGCTGGAAGCGGCACAACGTAATTTGCAGGATGCAAAGTTGATCCAACTGAGTAATGAAAATCGGTTCGATGTGGCTTATAAATCAATAATGCAAATGGCCAATGCGGTTCTTCAAAGTCGAGGTTATCGCACCCTGACCAGTAAGTCGGGGCATCATCAAACCATGATTCAGACTTTACCAAAGACGCTGAACATCTCTCACACTCAGATAATTGTTTTGGACGCTTTGCGTAAGCAGCGAAATGTTGCGGATTATTCCGGTGATTTGGTAACGGATGCTGCAGTGAATGAATGCATTATTCAAGCTGAAGCATTGTGGAAAATAATAGAAACAAAAACTTCTTTGTTAATCGAAAAATAACACTATGAACAATAAATCTATTAATTGGTACCCGCTGGTTATTGTTGTGTTGATCGCGGCTTTTGCGGCGACATTTGCGGCGTTGGTGTTGGAGAAATCCAAACCAAAAAGTATATCCCCACAAGCGGTGAATAGTGAACAAAATTCATCGACAGTGTCTGCGCAAACCTATCACTGGAAAATGGTGACTTCCTGGCCGAAAAATACGCCGGGTCTTGGTGTGGGCGCGGAGAATGTTGCGCGTGTAATTAATGAAATGTCGGGCGGGCGTTTACAAATCCATGTGTACGGTGCAAATGAATTGGTGCCTGCGATGGGGGTGTTTGACGCGGTGTCCGCAGGCAGTGTGGAGATGGGGCATTCCGGCAGCTATTTTTGGCGCGGTAAAGTTCCGGCGGCGCAATTTTTTACCTCTGTGCCTTTTGGTATGAACGCGCAGGAATTGTATGGCTGGATTAATCACGGCGGCGGTCTGGAATTGTGGCGCGAGCTTTATGCACCGTTTAACTTGGTTCCCTTTCCTGCGGGCAATACCGGCGTGCAAATGGCGGGCTGGTTTAACCGCGAAATAAATTCAGTGAACGATTTGCGCGGATTAAAAATGCGCATCCCCGGCTTGGCGGGCGAGGTGTTTAATCTCGCTGGCGGCACTTCAGTCAATATTCCTGGCGGTGAACTTTATACGGCGCTGCAAACCGGTGTGATCGATGCGGCGGAATGGGTCGGGCCGGAAAATGATTTGGCGTTTGGTTTCCAACAAATTGCTAAATATTATTACTACCCGGGCTGGCATGAGCCGGGGCCATCGATGGAGTTGATTATCAACAAAACCGCCTACGAAAGTTTGCCCAAGGATTTGCAAGCAATTGTGACCTATGCTGCGCGCGCGATGAGTCAGGATATGCTTGATAGCTACACCGCTCACAACAGCCGTGCATTAAAAGAGTTGGTTGATAAGCAAGGTGTGCAACTACGTAAATTGCCGGATGAAGTTTTGAAACACTTTTATGAAGCTTCGCAGCAGGTGTATGAACAGCAAGCTGCAAAAGACCCGCAATTTAAAAAGGTTTATGAATCTTATAAAAGTTTTATGAGCGATTCAGCTGCGTATCAGAAAATATCCGAGCAGACCTATTACGAGATAAGAGATTCATTATCCAAGTAACCATCGGATAAAAACGTCATAAAAATTTGTTCTGCGCTTATGGATGCGCATCTGCCACCGGCTTTATGGTGGCAGGTGGCATCAAACCAAAAAATGCCGGCGTAGATTGATCGAATAGTGCATCGAAATTAGCGTGTTTATAGAGTTGCCGCGCTATTTTTTGTTGCTCGGTCAAAGGCATCTGTTGTTCTTTCGTTAAAACCTGTGCGCGCGTTGGCCTGCGTAAAAAGCGGGAATCTTGCAGTTGGTTAACCACTTGTTGCAAACCGCTTTGGTTCAATCCTGCCAGAGTTATGACTTCTTGACCCAATAATGAAACTGTCATTGAGCTGGCCAGCGGCGTGGACAGAGGTTGGTTGCTCCATACAATATAAGGAGTTGAAAAAAACTCCTGAAATTGATCGTGCATAGTTTCTGTTTTAAAACCCGCCTTGTGATAGATAGAATAATTTTCTCCCAGGATAGGCAAGTGATCGCCGTAAAACACAATAATGACTGGCGGTGCATTGTCCTCGCTATACCTGCGGATGAGCTCTTCCAATGCCAGCCGCGATTCGCGCACGCCGATCGAATAGGTTTTGATAGCCTGTTGCTCCTCTTCCGTTAGCATTGGCAACTGCTCCCAATCAATTGCCACATCGCGCAACGAGGAATAACGTTGGTCGGTAAACGGCGCGTGGTTGGCCATAGTAACTGCAAAAATAAATTGCGCCTGTTGTGCCTGCTCAATCCGGTTATAAATTAATTGGTTTATGGCTCGGTCCATCACATACAGTTGATTTTTTTCTGCATCATCGAAGGCGCTGATATCCAAAAATTCCTGGAAACCAAGAGATGGGTAGGCTTTATCACGGTTCCAAAACCAACCGCCATTGGGATGAATCCCCAGCGTGTGGTAATTGGCTTGCTGTAGTCGCCAACCAATACTGGGAATCGGTTTTTGGATGTAATGAACAAACGGTACTGTCGCTGGCGGTAACAACCTCATGGATAAACCAGTGAGAAATTCAAACTCACTATTAGCAGTGCTGCCGCCAAAGACAGGAACTTCCACATAGCCTGTCTGGCAATATCCAACGTAGTTTTCACAAATGGTCGATAAATTTCCGGGCGATCCGTGAGGAAATAACTCGCGGTGCAATAGGCCTGGATCCCAAAACGCTTCGGATTGGATTGCAATAATATGGGGTTGCGGTTGATTTGTAATTTGTTGGGGTAGTACGGGAATATCTTGCAGGGAGATATTGATCTGTGCTGCCAGTGACGGAATAGATCGGTTGGAAAAGTCCTGCGGTGGGCTTATGTAAAATTGTTGATAGCGAAATAAAAATCCGGTAATGAAACCAATTTTTTTATACAGACCTGCGCTGTCACCGCTTTCCCATGCATTGGGGATTTTTTCATCCAGAGACCAATTACCTGGTTGTAGTAACCAAAAAATAGCCAACAAGGAAAGTGCCCCGCGCACACCAATCCATGGACTTTTGTTGGCGAGTCGTTTTGCGAAGCGCCACACGCCTAATGAAAATACAGAAAGCACTATAAAGATCGTCAAAAAAACCAAAAATGCTTTTGCTGTTCCGACAATAAATACCAATGAATCCAGTGCTTGATTTATCAGGTTTAAATCGCTGGGCACCAGAGGAACGCCAAGGTATCGCGTTTTTATTTCGCTGGTGACAGAAAAAAGCCCTGCCAAAATAAACAGCATGATTGCTGCTGCATGCCAACTTAAAAAAGTGCGCAGACTGCAATAAATAAGAAAGATAATGCCATAGGCTATTGCGGCGAAAGAAATTGAATCATGTACCCAATACAAAGCGGTTTGAATCGACCAATAACGGAGTGGCAATTCAATAATCAAAAATGTCAGTGTTGTGATGAGCAGGATACGGAATACAGCAAACGATAGAGCAAACACGGCGCTAATGCTCCGTGATTGGTTCAAACGCTTCCACAGGGGAACATCGCCTAAAGCAGAGTTAAGGGAAGCAATTTCATGTGCATTATTGTTTTGGCGTTGTGCTCCGCTGATCCAACCAATCCATCCACTTATCCAGGCCCACAATGTGGTAGCTGAATGTGTTGCTGATAGCAATAGGATCAAAGCGCCCATCACCATGCAAAACAAATACTTTAATAAAAGACGAGAGTCTGCAAAAAAAGCCGGCGACCAGTGGACGACTATAGATGTAAAAATCAAACTGATATAAAGCCAGGATTTGCGTGTACTGAATATGCTGGATATAAATGAATGCAATGGTATTTTTTTATCGTGGAGAAAATATCCGGCAGTTATAACAATAGAAAGACCGACAAAATAATAACCCTGATGGCGAATACTTAACGCAACCATCAATACCAGCAAAAGCACAGGCAACAATAAGGATCGCCAGTGCATCAGTTTTTTTAACTGGAAACTATTTAACTGGAAACTGTGGAAAACAATAATTCCACTTAGCGACATTAATGCAGCACCCGCGAATAACCCTGCCCCTTGTGGCTTCAACCAGGAAAATACTTGTGCATCATCAAGGATCGGGTTTTGGAGCGGATAGTTAATCAGTTGAAGCAATAGGTAACTGACCAGTATTTGCAGTAACAATGTGTTGCTGTGCTGCGGATTAAATTGTTGCTGTAAATGTGTTCCGAGCAATATTGCGATTAGTGCATTGCCTAGATGTGTCCCTATCCACAGGCTGTGGTTAACCCATGGAATGCCTGCGCTTGTCCAGTGGTAAATCAAATGGGTGCAAACCAACACAAAAAGTATGCTGCCAGACCAACCTTGTGGCGATATTAAAAATCGTTTCATAAGCGCTTATGATTTAGTGCGTGATATTCACTGTGAACAGAGTTCGCTGCGATAAAAAAATGGGTGATCCTTGCGCGGGATTTATTGTGTAATGTTCAAAGGGATATAAATAAGTAACGACTTCGTAAATACCAGGTTGTGTATCAGCTGGTATTGGAAGTGAAATCCGGTCATTAAATACCGTGCCACCAGCGGGAATGGAGGCATACGTTTGCCCACTGGTTTGTATGCCAGTGGTATCAAGTACAGCAAGATCCTGTTGCCGGTTGCGCAACCGATAAGAAATCGTATGGCCTGCGGGTAGTGGCTCAAGCAGCCACCAGCTCACCACAAATTCAACATTGCGTCCGCGCATAATTTTTTCCGGTGCGGGAATGACACTGACAAGTTGTGCCTGATTGCCAAAATTAACGCGGTGAATTTCTGCTGCAGGTTGATTGATAAGAGTAAACATCCAGATGAGTGCAATCACAATCGCAATAATGAATGTTTGGGTAATGCGCTGTTCGAGTCCTGTGTGTAGTGACATGTCCTTACCTGTAAATCATGTATGCCAAAAAAAGACATCATTAAAATAATTGTCATATTTTTGTAATGGTGCCATTTTTTACAGGGGGACGTAAACCTTTCAGATTTTGGATTATCCCTCTTGGTGTTCTTGAGCAGTAATTTCCACCAGTGTTGCTATGCCATTGCTGCGCAGTTTTTCCATAAGCTGTGCAAGGCGTTCAACTTGCGCGGCATCCAATTGCTCACCATGAATGAAATCCAGGCGCTTTTTAGCAACTAATTGGCGCACATACTCAGGGCGCACGCGCAAACGTTCGGCTGTTTGGGTAATCGAGAGAAGTTGACGCAACATGGATGAACTCTTAGGCAGATGGACAAGAGCTCTACTATGGCACAGAGCGCGATGTATGGTTAGTGAAACAGGGGTTATTGCAATCCAATGTGCGAGATGGGCGTGCTGTGCCATAATTTGGTTTTTCACTTTTCTGCGAGCAGGTTTTGTCCATGGCTAATCTCGGTACTCTCTACACTGTTTCCGCCCCTTCGGGTGCGGGCAAAACCAGTCTTGTCAGTGCGCTGGTCAAATCCAACCCGGAAGTCTGCGTATCGGTGTCCCACACCACACGTCCTATGCGCCCGGGCGAAGTGGATGGTGTGAATTACCATTTTGTCGATCATGCCACCTTTGAAAAAATGCTAGCCGAGGGTGCTTTTCTTGAGCATGCGCGGGTGTTCAGCAATCTCTATGGAACCTCGCAACAATGGGTGGTTGATACGTTGAACCAGGGTATTGATGTGATTCTGGAGATTGACTGGCAAGGCGCACAGCAGGTGCGCAAGCTGATGCCAGATACCGTCAGCCTGTTTATCCTGCCGCCGTCACTGGCTTGTTTGCGTCAACGTTTGACTGGCCGCGGGCAGGACGACGAATCGGTAATCGAGGCGCGCATGAGCGAGGCGATCAGTGAAATGTCGCATTATGTTGAGGCCGATTACCTGATCATCAACGATGACTTTACCGTCGCACTGGCGCAATTCCAGGCGTTGATTACCAGCCAGCATATCCGTCTTGCGCGTCAGGTTGAGCGCCATAGCCAGTTACTTGGCGACTTATTGGCTTAAATTTGTCCATACGCGGTTGGCATAGTGAGGCCCGCTGACGCATAATAGCCGACCGGATTGCAGCACAGCTGCGTTTACCCACGCGTTTGTTTTTATAGAGCACACAAAGTTATGGCACGTATTACTGTTGAAGATTGTTTGGATCACGTTGATAACCGTTTTGAGTTGGTGATGGTTGGCAGCAAGCGCGCTCGTCAATTGGCGATTGGTGGTAAAGATCCACACGTTGCGCCAGAAAATGACAAGCCGACTGTAATCGCCCTGCGCGAAATTGAAGAAGGTTTTATCGACGCCAGCATCCTGTTGGAAAAAGATACCCTGCCACAACCCAAGCCTGAGCGCGTGTACGACAACGAGATTTAAATTTCCAACAACTGCCTCCATCTTATGAATTGATGTATGGCAGTTGTGCTGTTGGACTGGCCGGACCAAACCCCCGGCCAAAAACCCCGGAGAAAGGCGTGCAAACCATCGAGGCCCTTAGCCATCGGCTTTCGTCTTATCTCGAACCTTCCCAAATCAATTTGGTGAAGCGCGCCTACTTCTATGCCGAACAAGCCCACGACGGCCAAAAGCGCCGCAGCGGCGAAGCCTATATCACCCATCCTCTTGCCGTAGCCGATATCCTTGCCACCATGCATATGGATCATCAGAGCCTGATGGCCGCCATGCTGCACGATGTGATTGAAGATACCGGCATCAGTAAAAAAGCCATCGCTGGCCAGTTTGGCGATTCAGTGGCGGATTTGGTTGATGGCGTGAGCAAGCTCACCCAGATTGAATTTGAATCCCACGCGGAAAAACAGGCGGAAAACTTCCAGAAAATGGCCTTGGCGATGGCCAATGACCTGCGCGTAATTCTGGTTAAGCTTGCCGACCGTCTGCACAACATGCGTACCCTGGGTGCGATGCCACCCGATAAAAAGCGCCGCATCGCCAAAGAAACGCTGGAGATTTACGCGCCTATTGCCCATCGTCTGGGGATGAATGAAGTGCGTTTGGAGCTGGAAGACCGCAGCTTTTACTGCATGTATCCGCTGCGCGCGACGCGCCTTCAAGCTGCACTCAAAACCGCGCGCGGTAACCGCAAGGAATTGGTTGAGCAGATCCAGACTTCGTTTGAAAAACGCTTGCAGAAAGACAATATCACCGCGATTGTGATCGGTCGTGAGAAGCACTTATTCAGCATCTATGAAAAGATGCGCCAGAAGAAAAAGTTCTTCAAAGAAATTATGGATGTCTATGCGTTCCGCATTATTGTCGATTCGGTAGACACCTGTTATCGCGTGCTCGGTGTGGTGCACAACCTGTACAAGCCGGTGACGAGCGAATTCAAAGACTACATTGCCATCCCCAAAGCTAACGGCTACCAGTCGTTGCATACCGTATTGGTCGGCATGCACGGGGTGCCGATCGAGGTGCAGATCCGCACCAAAGAAATGGATGAGATGGCCAATAGCGGGATCGCCGCCCACTTCCTCTACAAGTCCAACAGCGACGAGCCGGTCAACGCAAGTCATAGCCGTGCGCGCCAATGGGTGCAAGGCTTGTTGGAAATGCAGAAAAATGCGGGTAACTCCCTCGAATTCATCGAGAATGTGAAGATTGACCTCTTCCCCGATGAAGTCTACGTATTCACCCCCAAAGGCAAAATTGTGGAGTTACCGACCGGTGCAACACCGGTGGATTTTGCCTACGCCGTGCATACCGATATTGGTAATACCTGTGTAGCGTGCCGTATCAATGAGCGCATGGCTCCGCTATCGCAACCCTTGTTGAGTGGCCAGAAGGTGGCGATCATCACCGCGCAGGGTGCCCAGCCTAACCCCAATTGGTTGAATTTTGCGGTATCGGCCAAGGCGCGTTCGGCCATCCGCCATTACCTCAAGCATCAGCGTCATCACCAGTCAGTGGCGTTGGGCAAACGCATGCTCAACCGCGCCCTGGGCGAGATTCACATGGATCTTGACCACCTGAGCGAGGAGCAGCAGCACAAGATTCTCTACGGCACCCAAGTGGATTCCATGGAGAAGCTGTACGAGGAAATCGGTTTAGGTAACAAGGTAGTTTACTCGGTCATCAAGCTGCTGCAGCCGGATGCTGAAGTAAAAACCCGCGCTGGCGTCATGAATTCGGCGATTACGATCGATTCTGCCGAAGGCATGATGATCAGCTTTGCCCGCTGCTGTCGCCCGATTCCGGGCGATCCGATTATCGGCCACGTCAGTTCCGGTAAAGGGTTGGTGATCCATCAGGATACTTGCCGCAATATCGCCGAAATCCGCAACTATCCCGACAAGATCAGCCAGGTAAACTGGGCGGCGACTGTCAGCGGCGAGTTTTTAGTGGATGTGCGGGTTGAGGTGGAAAGCGACCGCGGCATCATCGCCACTCTCGCTACACGAATTACCGAGCAGGGCGCGAGCATTGAGCACATCAACGTGCACGAGCGCGATGCGCACAACAGCGTGATTCATCTCTGCGTCGGCGTACACAACCGCATTCACCTTGCCAATATCATGCGTCGCATCCGCAACCTGAGTTTTGTGATCCGCGTGAATCGCTCCAAGAATTAATCCCTCCCCGTTGGCTACGCGCCCTTTTTTAAAGGGAGGCGCCTGACTCCCCGTGGAATCCAATGACAAGGCTGAATCAGCCTCCCCTTTGAAAAAACGGGATCGAGGGGGATTTTGTTCTATACTCTGCCGCTTCCGTTGTTTGACTATCGATTAAAAGGTTCTTCTATGACCAATAAAGCCATTATTCACAGCGATAACGCCCCTGCCGCTATAGGGACTTATTCCCAAGCCGTGAAGGTGAACCACACCGTTTACTTGTCGGGCCAGATCCCGCTTGATCCCAAAACCATGCAGATGGTGGACGGCGATTTTGCAGCGCAAGCGCATCAGGTGTTTAAAAATCTGGCTGCAGTATGCGATGCCGCCGGTGGTGGTTTGAAGGACATCGTCAAACTTAATATCTATCTGACCGATCTGGCTAATTTCCCGATTGTGAATGAAGTGATGGGCCAGTATTTCCAACAGCCCTATCCGGCGCGTGCTGCGGTTGGCATCAACCAGTTGCCGCGTGCTGCCTTGATTGAAGCCGATGGCGTGATGGTGCTCTAAGTCTCTGTGTTGAGTCTCGACCAATACTTACAGCACCAGTAATTGACCGGGTGCGCAGTTTGCGCCAGGAAAAACAAAGGGAGCCATTTGGCTCCCTTTGTTTTAGATGGGTTTAGTGACAGATAACAGTAAATCAGGCTTTCTTTGCTTTTGGATTCGGCAAATCTGTAATGGTGCCTGCGCCCAACTCTGCGGCCAAACCGACGGATTCATGCAGGGTCGGGTGGGCGTGGATGGTCAGGGCGATGTCTTCCACACTTGCGCCAAATTCCAGCGCCAGCGTCAATTCACCCAGCAGCTCGCCGGCGTGGACACCCACAATCCCGGCGCCGATCAAACGGTCGGTAACAGGGTCGTAAATCAGTTTGGTCTTGCCTTCGCTGCGGTCGGCGGCAATCGCGCGGCCACTTGCACTCCAGGGGAATACCGCGGTTTTGAATGCGATGCCTTTTTGCTGGGCTTCTTTTTCAGTCAGACCAACCCAGGCAATCTCGGGGCTGGTGTAGGCGATAGAAGGGATCGCCATAGGTTCAAATTTGTGCGGATGGCCAGCAACACCTTCGGCAGCCGCGTGGCCTTCATGGGACGCTTTGTGGGCAAGCATGGGTTGGCCGATGATGTCGCCAATCGCATAAATGTGCGGCACATTGGTTTGCAGGTATTCATTCACCGGGATAAAGCCGCGTTCATCCACATTCACACCCGCTTTATCGGCACCAATCAACTTGCCATTGGGGGTGCGGCCTACGGCGACCAGTACCGCATCAAATTCACGCGGGGTTGCCGGGGCTTGCGCGCCGCTGAAGGCGACAGCAATCGCATCCGGTTTGGCGGTCACGGATTCCACTTTGGTGGAGAGCAGCACCTCAAAACGGTCTTTATTGTACTTGCTGTAAACCGCGACAAGGTCTTTGTCGGCAGCGGGTATCAGTTGGTCGGCAAATTCGACCACCGTCACTTTACTGCCCAGCGCTTCGTAAACGGTCGCCATTTCCAGACCGATAATCCCGCCACCAATCACCAACAGGCGGTTGGGTACAGAGCGCAGTTCCAGCGCACCGGTTGAATCGAAAATGCGTGGATCTTCGGGGATAAAAGGTAATTTCACACTGCGCGAACCGGCCGCGATAATCGCATGTTCGAAGTCGATCAGCGTAGTTTCGCCGCCATTCACGACTTGTAATTGATGGCTGCCGGTAAAACTGCCGTGTCCTTCCACCACACGCACTTTGCGGCCTTTGGCCATAGCGCCGACACCGGACACTAATTTACTGACCACGGAATCTTTGTAGGCGCGAACCTTGTCCAGATCGTGGCTGACAGCACCTATGCTCAGGCCTAGAGCATCGGCATGCTTGGTCTCATTGATGACTTCAGCAACGTGCAACAGTGCTTTGGAAGGAATACATCCCACGTTCAGGCAGACTCCGCCCAAGCTGGAATAGCGCTCAACCAGTGTAACCTCGAGGCCGAGATCAGCGGCGCGGAAGGCCGCAGAGTAACCGCCTGGGCCACTGCCGAGTACAACGAGTTGGGTTTTAATAGTTGCCATCGTTTGCTCCTGTGCACATTGGGAATATCGGGGTGTGAAGCGCATCATAAGCGATTCATTCATGCTTGGGAGGCCAGTTGCCGCCTTATTTTTCGTATTTGGGTCGCCGCATCTCGCGGCTGCTGGTTAATGCGCCTCCCGAAAGCGTAAGTCGAACAGTTCGCGATGCAGGTCAATCCAGGCTAAAAACTCTGCCAGTCGGGCTGATTCGTTGTGTCCTTCCCGGTAAACCAGTGAAATGGGTAACTCAGTGCTGAGCCATTCAGGCAATAGGTGAAGTAGTTTGCCTGCACGGATTTCTTCGCGCACTAATAACCACGGCAATTGCGCGACACCCAACCCTGCAACCGCAGCGTTGACCAAGGCTCCTAAATCGCTACATTGGAAGGCGACTGGCAGCGTCACTTGTTCGATATGAGCCTCTTTCTGCAGTGCCCATACATGCGGCTGTTGTTCAAGGATTTGCAAACTTTTGTGTTGCGCAAGGTCATGTGGTGTGCGGATGGTTTCATGGGTGGCGATATACGCAGGTGAGGCTACAACAACCCGATTAGCCCGACCCGGAGGGCGTTCAATTGTGGCTATTGTTTTTATGTTGCCCGAGATTGATACTTTTAAAAACACATGCAATGACCAATATCCGCATCCCCCTTCAGGTTAAGCCGAAACCTGTTCTCACCTAACCTTATCCATTGAGGAGTTACCCATGATCAAAGCCTATGCTGCCATGGCACCCGGTGCCCGATTTGAACCCTTTGAATATGACCCGGGGCCGCTTGGGAAAGACGAGGTGGAGCTGGATGTTGAATCCTGCGGTATCTGCCATAGCGATTTGAGCATGCTCGACAATGAATGGGGGTTTACCCAGTATCCTTTCGTCCCGGGGCATGAAGTGATTGGAATTGTGAGCGCGGTTGGTGAAGGCGTTACCAGTGTCACGGTCGGGCAGCGGGTTGGCCTTGGCTGGCACTCTGCCTATTGCAACAGTTGCCCAACCTGCCTGTCGGGCGATCACAATTTATGTGCGAGTGCACAGCCGACTATCGCCGGGCGCCATGGGGGTTTTGCGGACAAAGTGCGTGCACAGGCGGTGTCGGTCGTGCCATTGCCCGAGGGTATAGATGCAGATTCTGCGGGCCCCTTATTTTGCGGTGGCGTCACTGTATTTAATCCGCTGGTGCAATTCGAAGTGAAACCTACTGCGAAGGTGGGGGTAATTGGTATTGGGGGCTTGGGGCATCTTGCATTGCAATTTTTGCACTCATGGGGCTGTGAGGTGACCGCGTTCACCTCAAGCGAAAGCAAAAAAGCCGAAGCGCTCAAGCTGGGTGCACACAAAGTGCTTGATAGCAGCAATGCTGCCGCGCTGGCTGCCGCTGCCGGGCAATTTGATTTTATTATTTCAACGGTGAACGTGAAGCTCGACTGGAATGCTTATATTGCAACCCTGGCTCCAAAGGGGCGTTTGCATTTCGTTGGGTCGACCCTTCAGCCGTTAGATGTTGCGGTGTTTCCATTAATCAGTGGGCAGCGCTCTATTTCCGGCTCACCGGTTGGCAGCCCGGCCACCATCAGAACCATGCTGGAGTTTGCGGCCCTGCATGGGATTAAACCGGTCACTGAGTATTTTTCATTTGATCAGGTAAATGAAGCGATGGATAAGCTGCGGCAGGGTAAGGCGCATTACCGGATTGTGTTACAACACAAGTAATACGTTTATCTGTGAGGGTGTTCAATCCAAAGCCCCGGCGATATCGCCGGGACTTTTGCTCCACTTTCCATTCTCTGCTCCGCTTTGCATCCTCTGCTCTACTTCACATCCTCGGGGCATTGAACTAGAAGAAGCTGAAGCCTACCTGGAATAGCTTTTCAACATCGCGGATATGCTTTTTCTGTAACAAGAAAATAATCACGTGGTCGCCGGATTGCACCACCACATTGTCATGCGCGATGACGACTTCATCCCCATCCGGCCCCTGCCGCACAATCGCGCCAATGTTCGCGCCTTCAGGAAGATCGATGTCTTCCAATGCTTTGCCTACTACTTTGGATGATTTGGCATCGCCATGGGCGATGATCTCAATCGCCTCGGCCGCACCGCGCCGCAGTGAGTGAACATTTACTATATCGCCGCGCCGCACGTGGGTGAGCAGGCTGCCGATAGTGGTGGTTTGGGGTGAGATGGCGATATCAATATCGCCGCCTTGCACCACGTCTACATAAGCGGGGTTGTTGATCAGCGTCATCACTTTGCGTGCGCCCAAGCGCTTGGCGAGCATGGACGACATGATGTTGGCTTCATCGTCATTGGTCAGTGCGAGGAATACATCGGTATCTTCAATACTCTCTTCCATCAGCAGGTCTTTATCTGACGCACTGCCCTGGATCACTATCGCCCGTTCAAGCTGTTCAGAGAGGCGGATAGCGCGCTGTTTGTTGAACTCGATAACGCGCACGTTGTATTTGCCTTCCAGCATCCTGGCCAGGCGCAAACCGATATTCCCGCCACCGGCGATAGTCACGCGTTTGTAAGCCACCTCAAGACGGCGCAATTCACTCATGACCGCGCGGATATCCGCTTTTGCCGCGATAAAGAACACTTCGTCATCGGCTTCGATCACCGTGGTTCCGGTCGGCATTATGGCGCGATTGCGCCGGTAAATCGCCGCAACACGGGTATCGACCGAAGGCATGTGTTCACGTAAAAAACGCAGCTCCTGCCCGACCAATGGCCCGCCGTGGTAGGCCTTGACTGCAACCAGCTGCACCTTGCCATCGGCAAAATCCACTACCTGCAAGGCACCCGGCTGTTCAATCAGGCGGAACACATACTCTGATACCAGCTGTTCGGGGCTGATCAGTACGTCAATTGGAATAGCGCCATTTTCAAATAACTGTTGGTGGGTCAGGTAGGAAGTGGCGCGTACCCGTGCGATTTTGGTGGGGGTGCGGAACAGATGTTCGGCGACAGTACAAGCGATCATATTGATCTCATCGTCGCTGGTGACGGCAACCAGCATATCGGCATCTTCTGCTCCCGCTTGCATCAGTACATCCGGATGGGAAGCCTCGCCAGTTACGGCACTGATATCCAAGCGGTCACGCAGTTCGCGCAGGCGCTCTTCATCGGTGTCTATCACGGTGATGTCGTTAGCTTCGCTCGCCAGATGTTCCGCAAGGCTGCCGCCGACTTGTCCGGCACCGAGAATAATAATTTTCATAGTTCGCCTGTTTTATTTTCGTATCGTCACTTTTTATTTGCGCATCGCCGCTTTATTTACACAACGTCGCCTTCTATTTCCGCAACGTTACTCCCGCACGCGGGAGCCCAACAACATAATAGTCGCTATACCCTTACACGGCCTTACGCAAACGCGCGTAGTAAAAACCGTCATGGCCATCCACTTGCGGTAACAATTGTCTGCCGCAGGGTTGTGCCAGACCCCAATCGGCATCGAGTTGATCGCAGCTTGCATCAGGGTTGCGTGTCAAAAAGGCCTCGACAACCCGCGTATTTTCTTTGGGCATAATCGAGCAAGTCGCATAGAGCAACACGCCGCCCGGCTTGAGTAATGACCAGAGATTTTGTAGTAACTGATGCTGCAGCTGCCCTAACCGGTCAATTTCCTCAGGGGTACGCAGCACTTTAATATCCGGATGGCGGCGCACGATACCTGTAGCGGAGCAGGGGGCATCGAGTAGGATGCGGTCAAATAGCTGGCCATCCCACCAATCGCCCGGACGTGTACCATCGCCACAGAGAATTTTTGCGCTCACCCCCAAGCGGGCAAGGTTTTCGCGCACCCGCTGCAGACGGCGCTCCTCCACATCCAACGCAGTTACCCTGAGGCTGGGTTCCAGCTCCAGCAAATGACCGGTTTTTCCACCTGGTGCACAACAGGCATCCAATACTTGCATATTTGGCGATAATTGGAGCAGTTCGCCACTTAATTGCGCTGCTTCATCCTGCACGCTCAGCCAACCTTCAGCAAAATGCGGCAGTTGTCGTGGATCGCAGGCGTGTTCCAGTGTGATGCCATAAGGACTATAAGGCGTGGGTTTGGCGCCAATTCCGTTATCTTGCAGCAGTTGCAGATAATCGCTGCGGTTGATGTTGTGCGTATTCAGTCGCAGCGTGAAGGGTGGATGCTGGTTGTTGGCGGCCATGATTTGTGCGGCTTGTTGCGGCCAGCTTTTGCTGATACTGCCTTCCATCCACGCGGGATGATTGTTTTGAAAGGCACGGTTTTCGCTGAAAAATGCGCTAATTTTGTCGTTATCGCGCTGGAAATTGCGCAAAACACCATTTACCAGATTGGTCGCCCAAGGCTTTTTGATATGACGGGTCACTTCCACTGTCTCGCCAATCGCGGCGTGATCAGGGATGCGTGTGTGCAGCAATTGGTAGAGGCCGAGCAGCAATAGCGCTTGTACATCGCTGTCTTTCGCGCGCAAAGGTTTGTCTAACAAGTATTCGGTGTAGGCTTGCAGCTGGGGGTGGTAACGACAGCAGCCAAAGCAGAGTTCTTGCAGTAAAGAGCGATCATTTTCAGCAATTTTCGGCAAAATTGCCGGTAAAAGGCTTGAAAGTGAGCCGCTGCCGTTCAGTATTTGGGCGATGACCTGAGCCGCGGCGGCGCGCACGCTTAGCATGAAGGCTGCTCCAATTGGTCGCCTACTTTAAACAGGTCGGGATGGCCGCGCAGGATTTCGTTGACCGACATCGCTTTTTTGCCGGGTAATTGCAGCTGCTCAAGCACCAACTGACCCTGTACGCAGGCAATCCAAAGCCCTTGTGCATCAATTCGGACGATGCTGCCAGGTGTGGCTTGGGAGTTGTTGTCGGTAGCTTTGGCGGCCCAAACGCGGATGCGCTGGTCATCGCCTGTGCCTGCTGGTTTGGTGTGGGCAATGGGAAAGGGATTAAACGCGCGCACTTTGCGCTCCAGCGCAAGCGATGGCAATTGCCAATCCAGCGCAGCTTCTTCTTTGCTGAGCTTGGGTGCGTAGTTGGATTGGCTATCGTCCTGTTTTTGCGGGGTAATGGTGCCGGATTGGATCAGATCGAGCGCTTCTACCAGTGCGGGTGCGCCAATATGGATGAGCTTATCGTGCAGGCTTCCGCCGGTATCTTCGGGTAAAATCGGGCAATATGCTTTGATCAGCATGTCGCCTGTATCCAGGCCGACATCCATTTGCATAATCGTCACACCGGTTTCGGTATCGCCCGCTTCTATCGCTCTTTGAATAGGTGCTGCACCGCGCCAGCGCGGAAGTATCGATGCATGGACATTAATGCAGCCGAGGCGCGGGGCATCCAAAACGATTTTGGGCAGGATCAAGCCATAAGCGACAACTACCATTAAATCGGCATTGAGCGATGCCAGCTCGGCGACCGCCTCCGGGCTTTTGAAATTCAGTGGTTGGTAGACGGGAATGCCATGGGCAAGTGCGACTTCCTTTACCGGGCTTGCGGTCAGTTTCTTGCCGCGCCCTGCCGGGCGATCTGGCTGGGAGTAAACAGCAATCACGTGATGGCGGCTGCCAAGCAGTGCCTTTAGATGTTCCGCGGCAAATTCCGGCGTACCCGCAAAGATAATGCGCAAACCTTGGCTCATGGATGACCTATCGTGTTGTTTTACAATAAAAAAAGGCGCTCATGGCGCCTTGGTTGGCAGTGCGTGGATTAGCGCGCCTCGGCCTTATGTTTCTTTTCCAGCTTGGTGCGGATACGCGAGCGTTTGAATGGCGATATATGGTCTACAAACAGTTTGCCATTGAGGTGATCCAGCTCATGTTGGATGCATACCGCCAGCAATCCCTGGGGTTCCATTTCAAATGGTTTGCCATCGCGATCCAGTGCTTTAACCCGGATATGGCCGGGGCGGACTACGGTTTCATAAAAGCCTGGAACTGACAGGCAACCTTCGTCGTATTCGCTTAATTCCTGATCCAGCACTTCAATTTCGGGGTTAATAAACACCATGGGCTGGGATTTGTCCTCGCTCACGTCTATAACTACTACACGTTTGTGGACATTGATCTGCGATGCCGCTAAACCGATACCGGGAGCGTCATACATGGTTTCAAACATGTCATCGACCAGTTTGCGGATACTGTCATCCACTTCTGTGACGGGTTTGGCGACAGTACGCAGCCGTGGGTCGGGAAATTCAAGGATAGGTAACAAGGCCATAGTGTTTGTGACAAACTTCTAGTAAAAAGGTAATAACCGCTGCTAACATGATGATCGCACAGGATTTATGCGGTGCAAATGGAAACAGCATGGGCTTTAATTCATTATTATACGTCTATCTGCCCCAGGACCGAATAAAACAGGATCGGTTTCTATGAAAAAAATATTACTGGCCGTCGCTGCGGCTTCTCTCATCAGCTTTTTTTCCTGGGCTGACGATGCACTTCTCAAGACAGGTCATCCTGACGAATACACCGTCAAAAAAGGCGATACCCTGTGGGATATTTCCGGCACATTTCTGAACAGCCCTTGGTTGTGGCCAGAGATATGGCACGTTAATCCTCAAATTGAAAACCCCCATCTGATTTTTCCGGGCGATTTAATCAAGTTGATCTATCTGGATGGCCAGCCGCGCCTGACGTTGGAGCGCACCTTGAAAATGGTTCCCGGTGAGCGCGGCGCGGGCATGAATGGCGCGACCAAGCTCAGTCCGAGCATTCGTGTGCAAAGTACCGAAGAAGCCATCAGTACCATTCCACTCGATAAAATCGATGCTTTCCTGTCGCGCAGCCGAATTGTGGCTCAGGGTGATCTTGAGGCTGCTCCTTATATGCTTGCAGGACAGCAGCAGCACGTGATTGTGGGGGCTGGTGATCGCGCTTATGCGCGCGGTGAGTTTGATGCCAACTACTCCAATTACAGTGTCTATCGTCAAGGTCAGGTATTTAAAGACCCGGTAACTAAAGAGTTCCTTGGTGTTTACGCGCAGGGCATTGGTACGGTTGCGGTGACAAAAGTGGATAGTGAAGTGGCGACATTGGATGTATTGCGCACTTACGAAGAGATTCGCCCTGGCGACAAACTCTTGCCCAGTGAAGACCGCTCCGTTGACTCTGTATTTTTCCCAAGCGCACCCGATGTTGAGATCGAGGCACAAATCATTGCTGTTGAAGGCGGTGTTTCCCAGGTTGGGAAGTACAACACCGTGATTATCAATCGCGGTGAGCGCGAAGGTTTGCAAATCGGTAACGTGATGGCGATTTATAAAAAAGGTGAGGTGGTCGCTGATCGCGTAAAAGGCGGCAAAATCGCTCTACCAGATGAGCGCGCCGGTTTGCTGATGGTATTCCGTACCTTCGAAAAAATGAGTTTTGCCTTGGTGTTAGAGGCTGATCGCGCTTTGGCAGTTAACGATAAAGTGCGCAATCCCTGATAGCCAATTCGCTGCCGTCACTGGCAGCGCCCCAGTTCAAGGACGAACCCTATGCCCCTCTCCCCCCTTGCCGCAACACTTTTGCTGTTGCGTTTACCTGAAGTTGGTGTCGCCGGGTACTGGCAATTGCTAAGTCAATTGGAATGCCCCTCGCAACTCATCAATTCCCCACCTGCTGATTTGGCTTCTTTTCTAAAACCAGCGGCTGTTGAAGCACTAAAAGATTACTTAGCCAACCCTGATGGCTCGGAACTGGGATGTCGATTGACGGCAGATTTGGCTTATATCGAATCGCAACCGGAACTTTACTGCCTGCTTTACGATGATCCACTTTATCCTCGCCTGCTGCGTGAAATCCCGCGTCCACCGCCACTGTTGTTTGTGCGAGGCGATCCTGCAAGCCTTAGCTTGCCGCAATTAGCGATTGTAGGTAGCCGTAATCCCAGTGGCGGCGGCGCCGAAAATGCTGAGCGTTTTGCGCATTATATGGCTGAGCGCGGGTTTGCCATCACCAGTGGTTTGGCATTGGGGATAGATGCGGCTGCACATCGCGGTGCCCTGCGTGCCAGAGGCAAAACTATTGCGGTGATGGGTACGGGGATTGATCGGATTTACCCTTCACGTCACCGCGCGCTCGCCCAAGACATTATTGATACTGGTGGCGCACTGGTCAGTGAGTTTCCATTGGGAACCGCATCCCATGCCTGTAACTTCCCGCAACGCAATCGCATCATCAGTGGTTTAAGTGGAGGGACTTTGGTGGTGGAGGCTGCGGTACAAAGTGGTTCATTGATCACCGCATCCTACGCGTTGCAGCATGACCGCGAGGTGTTTGCGATCCCCGGGTCGATCCACAATCCTTTGGCGCGCGGTTGCCATCAGCTGATTCGCCAGGGGGCAACGTTGGTTGAAACGGCGCAGGATATCGTTGATCAGTTAGCAGGGCTGCTCAGCTATAAGCGACAAGAAATCAAACAGCCATTACTACAAGCAGATTTTCTCTACCCGAATGAACAGCCGCCAGCATCGATAACGCAAGAGGTTATCACGCTTGATGATCCGGAAAAGCAGCTTTTGCAGGCCTTGGGGTACGATCCGTTACCCGTGGATTTGCTGGCAGAGCGCACAGGTTTGGATATTGGTAGTTTATCGGCGCAGCTAATTGGTCTGGAAATTAAAGGATTGGTACAACAGGTCGGCGCTTCTTATGTGCGGACAGGAGCAGTTGAGCTGGTATCATAGCGGCATCGCATTGTTCTCTCTCGACAAAAGGTTTTGCCCTAATGATTGATTGGTCGCTTAATCCCCGCATCCAATTTGCCGCACGCCAGATGAAACAGGGCGGTGTAGTGGCATATCCGACCGAGGCTGTCTGGGGTTTGGGTTGCAATCCGTTTGATGAAGCTGCTGTGTATGAAATCCTTGCGTTGAAAGATCGCCCGGTTGAAAAAGGCGTAATACTTGTGGCCGCCAACATTGCTATGTTTGAGCCCTTCATTTACCACCTCAATGATCTGCAGCGTCAACGGTTGAAAAATTCGTGGCCGGGGCCTCATACCTGGCTGGTACCTAACAATGGTCTGGTGCCCTACTGGATTACCGGTAAATTTAAGAGTGTGGCACTGCGGGTGACAGGCCATCCGGTTGCGGCGGGTTTGTCGCGCGCTTTTGGCGGGCCGATTGTATCGACTTCATGTAATCCGGCGGGGCTTCCGCCAGCAACTAATATCCATCAGGTGCGCCGCTATTTTGGTAACGGGTTGGATGCGATTACTTCAGGCCAAGTCGGCAAACGCAATACGCCATCTGAAATTCGCGATCTATTGACCGGCGAGATCATCCGCCCGGGCTGATGGGAAGCAACCATTCGTCGCAATCCAACCATAGAACCAACCAAGGTTTTCCCCTTTCACGCATGGCCGCGTAGAATGTCGGCCTTTCTTACCATGTACCCTCTTACCGGGTATTTCCGGCTCATTGTTAAGGAACTCTCATGACTCTTTCTCAACCGGATAAGGCTGCGGTTAAAGCCTATCTTCTCGATTTGCAAGATCGCATCTGTAACGCCCTGGCCGTGGAAGACGGCGGTGCTTCCTTTGTGGAGGATAGCTGGACGCGCACCGAAGGTGGCGGTGGACGCTCGCGTGTTATTGTCAACGGAGCGGTGATCGAGAAAGGCGGCGTTAACTTTTCCCATGTGCACGGGACACAAATGCCGGCCTCGGCGACGGCGCATCGCCCTGAACTTGCCGGGCGCTCTTTTGAGGCTATGGGGGTGTCGCTGGTCATTCATCCGCACAACCCTTATGTACCAACCAGCCATGCCAATGTGCGATTTTTTATCGCCGAAAAAGAAGGCGCAGCACCGGTGTGGTGGTTTGGTGGTGGTTATGATTTAACGCCTTATTACGGCAATGAGGATGATGTTATCCATTGGCACCAAACTGCCAAAAACGCGTGCGATCCACACGGCGAACATCTTTATTCCACATTTAAAAAATGGTGCGATGAGTATTTTTATCTAAAACATCGCAACGAAGCTCGCGGTGTAGGTGGATTGTTTTTTGATGACTACAACGCTGAAAGTTTTGAGCATAGTTTTGCGCTGATGCGCGCAGTGGGCGACAGCTATATTCCTGCGTATCTACCGATTGTTGGCGCGCGCAAAACTACACCTTTTAGTGAACGCGAACGCGATTTCCAACTGTATCGCCGCGGCCGTTATGTTGAGTTCAATCTGGTTTATGATCGCGGGACTTTATTCGGATTGCAGACTGGTGGCCGCACCGAATCGATTCTAATGTCATTGCCGCCACTGGTGCGCTGGGAATACAACTGGCAGCCGGATGCAGGTAGTGCTGAGGCCGAATTGTACGAAAAATTTTTACCGCATCGCGAATGGCTGAAATAAAAAATAAATAGTCTGATAACTGTTTTGTTGAATTTTTTTTGGATACCCCATGACTGACTTATATGCCGTATTTGGCAACCCGATCAATCACAGTAAATCACCTAATATCCATCGCCAGTTTGCCGAACAAACCGGGCAGGACATGCATTACACCAAACAATTGGTAAACGAAGGCGAATTTGAAAAAGCGGCGCAGGAATTTTTTGAGCAAGGTGGCAAGGGTTTAAATATTACCGTGCCATTCAAATTAAACGCGTATGAATTTGCACAGCAACGAACCGCGCGTGCTGAACGTGCAGGCGCGGTCAATACATTAGCGCGTTTGGGTAATGGCACTATTTTGGGTGATAACACCGACGGCATAGGCATGGTGCATGACATGCACAATCTTGGCTGGGAGCTGGAAGGCAAGCGCATTCTAATTTTGGGTGCAGGCGGCGCAGTACGCGGTGTTTTACAGCCTTTGCTGGAGGAAAAACCCGCGCAAGTTGTCATTGCAAACCGAACCTTCGCAAAAGCAGAAGAACTTGCCAAAAACTTTCTTGATTTGGGTGATGTACAGGCAAAAACGTTCGAGCAATTAGCGGGCGAGACATTTGATATTGTGATTAACGGCACCTCGGCCAGTATGCAAGGTGAATTACCGCCACTGCCCAATAATTTGCTCGCAGAAAACGCTTGCTGTTACGACATGATGTACGGCGCTGAGCCCACCATTTTTTTGCGTTGGGCAAAAGATTTCGGTGCAGCGCATGTTGCTGATGGTTTGGGTATGTTGATTGGTCAGGCAGCAGAAGCGTTTTATTTGTGGCGACAAATTCGTCCGGAAGTGGTTCCGGTAATTACTGCTATGCGTCGCCAGATCAACGAGAAAAAATAAATGTGGCGCTATGGTGTATCTCTCACTGTTTTTCACGGCGTTTATCGCCGCTACTCTGTTCCCGCTCTCGTCTGAAGCTTTACTGGCTACACTTCTGTATCAACACTATTCGCCCTGGTTGCTGTGGATTGCAGCAACCAGCGGCAATACACTTGGCTCTTGTGTGAATTGGTATTTGGGAAAAGAGTGTCTGCGCTGGCAAGATAAAAAATGGTTTCCCCTAAAACCGACACAACTGGCTAAAGCCCAACTGCATTTCCAGCGCTATGGTGTATTGTCGTTGTTGTTTGCATGGTTACCGGTCATTGGTGATCCGTTGACGTTTGTAGCAGGTGTAATGCGAATTCCGTTTTGGAGGTTTTTGGCTTTGGTAGCGATTGGAAAATCGCTTCGCTATGGCGCTGTTATTTTGCTAACGCTAAATATCATTAACTAGCAAGCCAGGTGTGGTTGGATATATTTTTGATAAACCACTGCAGTGCCCTGCCTGAATTATTTTTTCGCCATGCCATGTAAAGCGGGATATTCGGGCGTGGCACTGAACATTCCAGCACAATCAAATCGCCACGTTTTACTTCATCGCTAATTAAATGTTTTGGCAAAAAGCCCACGCCTATGCCGAAAATTTGCGCCTGAATTTTTGCAGCGACATTAGGTACGCGGATAATTTGTTTGCTTTCGAGCAAACCTGATTCCCGCCCCGGTGAGGTGAGCGATGAATCTGCCATGACAATCGTAGGGAATGCGCGTATGGCGGCGGCATCGACCGGGCCTTTATGCAGGCAGAGCGGATGTTCGCGCGCGACAGCAAACACAAATTCCACTTCGCCCATCAGGTGATATTCAAAAATACCTTTGGGTAAATCACCGCTCGCACCGAGCGCTAAATCACAGCGCTCGGCGATCAATGCATCCCATGTGCCGCCTAAGACTTCTTCTCTGATGGTGATGGCGACCCGTTTATCCAACTGGTTGAATGCGTTGATCTGTTTTAACAGCGGAGCCAGCGGCAAGACAGTATCCACAGCGATGCGCAATTGCGTTTCCCAGCCGGATTCCAGTTGCTGCACCGCCTCCTCTATCGCATTGGCAGCCTGCAGCAGTTGGCGGCCCTGCTCCAACAACAAACGCCCGGCAGCGGTTAGCTGGGCCTTCTGTTTGCTGCGGTCAAATAAGGTGATGCCAAGATCGGATTCCAGCTTTTGGACGGTATAGGAAAGCGCCGATGGCACCTTGAACAAGGCCTCAGCGGCGGCACTAAAGCTGCCTTTACGGTCAATTGCATCCAGTACACGCAGGGCTTCCAGGGTGATGGCATGGTGCATAGTTTGGCTTTTCCTTTGTTCAAAAAATTTGAAGTAATAACTCAAAATGTTCCGCTTTTTTCTCGGCGGCTACAAGCCTATTCTTGCAACACGTGAGGCGAACAGCGAAATACAGCAAGCCAAACCAACGATATTAACTGAATGCGGTAATCAAATTTTTTGGAGATCATCATGAGTCTAATCACTAAAGTACTTGCCACCAACAACAGCTACTCACAACTGGCGCTGCGTTTGCCACTGGGTATTATCTTCGCCGCCCACGGCGCACAGAAATTGTTCGGCTGGTTTGGCGGCTACGGCCTGCAGGGCACCGGGCAGTGGATGGATTCCATCGGCCTTGGCCCAGGTGTAGTAATGGCGGCGCTGGCCGGTTCAGCAGAGTTTTTCGGCGGCCTGTTTTTGATTCTCGGTCTGCTCACTCGCCCTACCGCGTTGGTACTGGCATTCACAATGGTGGTGGCGATTTTCTCGGTGCATATCAGCAACGGTTTGTTTATGAGCAACAACGGCTATGAGTTTGGTTTGGCGCTGCTTGCCGGTGCTGTGTCCCTGCTGATCTCTGGCGGTGGCCGTGCCAGTGCCGATAGCCTGATCGCCCAGCGTGTACAGTAAATATCAGTAAAAACCTATTGGATAGTTCGCGGCCGGAATTGACCGGCCGCGCAATGAATGAGGTGTAACATGATCAGTATTAGACGCAGCCATGAACGTGGTGGTGCCAACTTCGGTTGGTTGGACAGCAAGCACACGTTTTCATTTGGCAGTTATTACGATGAGCGTCACATGGGATTTTCTGCGCTGCGCGTTATTAATGATGACCGCGTAACGCCCGGTGCCGGATTTGATACCCATGGCCACCGCGATATGGAAATTATCAGTTACGTGCTCGATGGCGAAATCGCCCACAAAGACAGCGAAGGCAATGCGGCAACATTGCCACCGGGTGAGTTTCAGTTGATGTCGGCCGGTAGCGGAATTCGCCACAGCGAATTTAATCCATCGCGCACTAAAGGCTTACATTTTTTGCAAATCTGGATTCAACCGAATGTGTACGGTGAAGCGCCCGGCTATCAGCAAAAAGATTTTGGCCGCAACCCCGGTTTAACCCTTGCGGTAAGCCCGGACGGCGAAGCCGGAAGTCTGGTGATCAAACAGGATGCGCGAATTTATCAACTGTTGTTAGGTGCCAACGAAACTGCGCAATTAAATACCCGCAACAATCGTCATTACTATGTGCATGTGATTGAGGGCGAGTTAAAAATTGAGGATGAATCGGTACGTGCGGGCGATGGTGCAAAACTATCTGCTATCAGCGAGCTGCAATTGAATGCAACCAAGCAACCGGTGAAAGCTTTGGTGTTTGATTTGCCTTGACGAGCTGTAATACATCAGGTGAAAAAAATCACCTGATGTATTTTATTGGTTAATTATTTTTATTGTAAGTTGTTGTGAAAATCCTTCCACACGTGCTTCCAATTTATCGCCAACATTCACTGGCCCTACACCTGCCGGCGTGCCGGTAAAAATCAAATCGCCGGTTTCCAATTTAAAATAACGCGATATTTGCGCAATCAATTCCGGAATTGGCCAAACCATATCGCGCCAGTTGCCGCGTTGTACTTCTTCACCATTGCGCGTTAAGACCAAATCGCCATACTTTTCCAAATCCGCTAGTGAGCCGGGTTGGATTGCGGTGCAAGGCGCTGAACCATCAAAACCTTTGGCCAGTTCCCAGGGGCGGCCTAATTGCTTGGCTTCTTTTTGGCGATCGCGGCAGGTCATGTCCAAACCCACGGCAAAACCAAAGACATAATGCCTTGCCTCGGCAACAGAAATATTCGCGCCGGATTTACCAATCGCAACTACTAATTCAAGTTCATGTTCAACCTGTTGTGAAAAGTGCGGATAAATAAAATCATCGCCATTTTGCGCGAGTGCACTTTGCGGTTTGAAAAAGAAAAATGGCGGTTCGCGCTCGGGGTCATGCCCCATTTCGCGCGCATGTTCGGCATAGTTGCGGCCGATGCAAATAATTTTGTTGATTGGAAATTCCGTGTTGCTACCCACAATCGGTAATGCGTATTTCATTTGCTCTCCTTGATGATGTTTTCGCGTTAGTCATTACGGGTTTTCGTTGATGTAAGTATCTTTTAATTTCACGTAATTATTGGCCGAGTAGGTAAAAAAGCGGCGCTCGGAATCTTTGAGCGGGCGGATTTGTTTGACCGGTGAGCCCATGTACATAAATCCGGATTCAAGGCGCTTGCCCGGCGGCACCAGTGAGCCAGCGCCAATGACCACTTCATCTTCTACTATTGCGCCATCGAGAATGGTTGAGCCTATGCCCACTAAAACGCGGTTGCCAATGGTGCAACCGTGCAAGCACACCGAGTGGCCGACGGTGACATCATCGCCAATCGTGAGTGGGTGGCCAGCGGGATTGAAATCGCTGGCGTGGGTGATATGCAATACCGAACCATCCTGCACACTGGTGCGTGCGCCTATGCGGATGCGGTGCATATCGCCGCGGATAACCACGCACGGCCACACCGATGCATCATCGCCGAGCACGACATCGCCAATCACTACCGCGGATTCATCGACAAATACCCGCGCACCTAATTGCGGGGTGTGGCCTTGGTAATTTCTAATCGCGCCCATAGATATTCTCCTCAAAACCCAACGTCATTGTGGGTGGTATGATACGCCAAACCCCGCCCGATTTTCGCCATACGGAGCTATCCATGAGTAACCCTTTATTAGCCAGCCACTTGCTGCCGCTTTTTTCAGCGATCAAGGCTGAGCATGTCACCCCGGCAATCAGTGAATTAATTGAACAAGGGCGGGCGCAATTGGCGCAGTTGCTGGCGAATGTTACCCAACCGACCTGGGATTCGCTGGTTGCGCCTTTGGAGGAACAAGGTGATAAGTTGGATCAGGCCTGGGCACCGGTTAGCCATTTACATTCGGTTTCCAATAGCGATGAGTTGCGCAAAGCCTACACCGAAAGTGTTGCGCTGCTGACCGATTACTCAACCGAGTTCAGCCAGAACGAAGCACTGTATCGCGCTTATCAGCAATTGGCCGATAGCGATGAATTTACGCGCTTGACCCAAGCGCAACAGCAAACCATCAACAATGCCCTGCGCGATTTTCGCTTGGGTGGTGTTGCGTTGAATGCTGCAGATAAAAAACGTTTTGGCGATATTCAAAAACGCTTATCGGAATTGGCCACTCAGTTTTCCAATAATGTATTGGATGCAACCCAAGCCTGGTATAAACAATTTGACAGTGCCGATGCATTAGCCGGATTACCGGAGTCGGCACTTGCACAAGCGGCGCAAGCGGCAGCGCAAAAAAATCTGCAAGGCTACGCAGTTACCTTGGATTTTCCATCCTATTACGCAGTGATGATGTATGCCGACAATCGCGCACTGCGCGAGGAAATTTATACCGCGTATGTTACCCGTGCCTCTGCGCAAGGCAAAAAGGCCGATGGATCTTCTGCCGCTGAATTTGATAACACCGCGATCATTGCCGAGACGCTTGCCTTGCGCCATGAGCTGGCCACATTACTCGGGTTCGGTAATTACGCCGAGCGCTCGCTAGCGAGCAAAATGGCCGAGTCACCCGCACAAGTGCTGCAGTTTTTGGATGAGCTTGCCCAACAATCCAAACCCTATGCCGAGCGCGATTACGCCGAGTTGCGCGCGTTTGCTGCGGCCAATGGCTGCGCCGATTTGCAAGCTTGGGACACGACTTACTACAGCGAAAAATTGCGCGTAGAAAAGTATTCGGTATCGCAAGAAGAGTTGCGCTCGTATTTTCCAGCGGAAAAAGTGATTGCGGGCATGTTTGACGTGGTGCAGCGTTTGTTCGGCATCCAGGTAACACAGATCGCCGAGTTCGACAGCTATCACCCCGATGTGCGTTTTTATGAAATTGCAAAAAACGGCGCAAAGATCGCCAGTTTTTATCTTGATCTATTTGCACGCGACAAGAAAAAAGGCGGTGCCTGGATGGCCGATTGCCGCGTGCGCCGCAAAACCGGACAAGGCGTGCAATTACCCGTTGCGTTTTTAACCTGCAATTTTACCCCGCCGGTAGGCGATACACCCTCACTGCTTACCCATGATGAAGTGACCACTCTATTCCATGAATTTGGCCACGGCTTGCACCACATGCTCACCCAAATTGATGTTGCTGCAGTCAGTGGTATTAATGGTGTGGCATGGGATGCGGTGGAATTACCGAGCCAATTTATGGAGAACTGGTGTTGGGAGCCAGAGGCGATTCCGTTGATCTCCGGCCACTACCAAACCGGTGAGCCGCTGCCGCAATCCCTGCTCAATAAAATGCTGGCCGCTAAAAATTTCCAATCCGGTTTGCAAATGATTCGCCAGCTGGAATTTTCCATTTTCGATTTCCGTATGCATGCGCAATACAATCCGGCCGCGCCCAAATCCGCACAGGATGTATTAAATGAGGTGCGCGATCAGGTGGCGGTCATTAAGCCGCTTGCATTTAACCGTTTTGAAAATAGCTTCAGCCACATTTTTGCCGGTGGTTACGCCGCTGGTTACTACAGCTACAAATGGGCTGAAGTATTGTCCGCCGATGCTTACTCGCGTTTTGAAGAGGAAGGAATTTTCAACGCGCAAACTGGCGAAAGTTTCCTGCAGGAAATTTTGCAGCAGGGCGGCAGCAAAGCACCGATGGAATTGTTTAAAAATTTCCGTGGGCGCGAGCCGAAGATCGACGCGCTCTTGCGTCACTCCGGGTTCTCTCCTTCTGAAACGTCGGAAGAGGTGGCATAAATGGCTTACAGCACAAAACGTCGTTTCGTTGCGGGCGCGGTTTGTCCGCGCTGCTCGGAAATGGACAAGCTGGTTGTATTCAATGAAGACGGTAAGGATTACCGCGAATGTGTCGCTTGTGGCTACAAAGAAGAAATGCGTTTTAAACCGGCCGCGCGGGAATTGGAAACCCGCGTGAACCAGACCGAAGAAGACAAGCGCGACGCCGTGCAGGTCATCAACATCCTTCCCTTCAGCAAACCGGATCAATGATCTTTAATTGCTAATCAAAATATTTTCATAGATGAATATGCAGATGGCAGTAATGTCATCTGCAATGGCTTTTTCATGAGTACTTGCCCAATTGACAGGGCTGTCAATTTCATCAGTAAAAACCATCACCAAAAGTGCTACCAATGAACCAATTTGTCGTGCGGAGTGTGGTCTGGCGTAACACTTATGGTTTATTCGAATAGAAGCGGCTTTGTTTATGTTGTGGTCAATATGAATATATGATACTTGTATTCGAGTCGGCACTATCTATGACGATTTTTCGCCTACACTGTGTTTACCATCGATTCACAGTGGAGGAGCAATTCACGTCAGTCCTGTGCTTGTCTCCTTCGCTTTTGGCTAGAAGCGATGGAGGGCTTGAACATCATCGACACGTTTGAGCCCAATTTTTTGGCGGTATTAGCAAAAAGTCCTGAACCATAATTAGATTAAGGAGTGCTACATGTATCAAACAGCTACATTCAAAAAGAAACTCATTGCCACAGTCATCGCATCTACAGTCGTTACCGGCTTTAGTGGTTTTGCCGTTGCGCAAGATGAAGGTGTTGAAGAGGTTATCGTGACCGGTATCCGCGCGTCTCTTGAGCGTTCTATGGATACCAAGCGTAATTCGGCGGGCGTCGTGGATGCGATTAGCTCAGAAGACATCGGTAAATTCCCTGACACCAACCTTGCAGAATCTTTGCAGCGCATCACTGGCGTATCCATCAGCCGTTCAAACGGTGAAGGTTCGCAAATAACCGTGCGTGGTTTTGGTGCAGACAACAATATGGTGACCCTGAATGGCCGTACTATGCCAGCGGCATCAACCAGCAACGGTGGTGGTGGTGATTCCAGGGCGTTTGACTTCGCAAACCTGGCTTCAGAAGGTATTAGCGGTGTAGAGGTATACAAAACTGGTAAAGCAAATGTCACTACCGGTGGTATTGGTGCGACCGTTAACGTTAAAACTGCCAAACCTCTGGATAATCCAGACTTGGTAGCGAGCGTTGGCGTCAAAGCAGTTATGGATACCACTAACCGTGCTGGTGACGACGTAACTCCGGAAGCGTCAGGCCTTTTCAGCTGGTCTAATGACAACTCAACTTTCGGTGTGGCTCTGAGTGCCAGCCATCAGGAGCGCGATTCAGGCACTGTTGGTGCTACAGTAAACGATTGGGGCATCTACACGTGGGACAGCGTTAACGAACCACAAAGAGCTTGGAACAACGCTAGTGCCCAAGTGACAAATGCACCGGATGAGGGCCAGATGTACTCGCGCTTTTTTGACTTGCGCTATGAGTTTATCGACACTCAACGTACTCGCGACAACGCACAGTTAACCCTTCAGTTTGCACCTACGGAAGATTTTACCGCTACCGTGGATTACACCTTTGCTGAGAATGAAATCAAGTCACAGTTGGGTCAAGCTGGCAACTGGATGCAGCAACAAGGCAATTTCCAGGCTGTTGAATTTGACAACCAGGATATCGCAACCATGATCTATGCCAAAGAGGCATACGGTAATGCGATTGATGAAGGTTTCGAACAACAGTGGAGAGAGCAAACCAACACACTGGATTCTGTCGGCGTAAACTTGGGTTATCAAGTAAATGATGCCCTCTCGTTCAGCCTGGACGTGCACGATTCAGAAATGCACAGCCGTGGTACTGGCCCTCACGGTACCGGCTCCATCCGTATGGCTCTTGCTGCGCCTGTTGTTGTTGAGCGTGAATGGTTTTTTGGCGGAGAATTCCCTACCTATCTGAACGTTTATGATGATTCACGTCGTCAAAGACCTCAGTCAGCTATAGATGAGCAGGCCTGGACACCTAATGGTATGGTTGATCCAAGCGACCTCAGCTCAACCATGCTCAACTTGGACCAAGCGGATCAGTTATCTTCTGTTACCCAAATTAAACTTGATGGTCGTTACGAGCTCGACAACGGTCACTTTGATTTCGGTATAGAGTCCCGCGAAATGGAATCTAACACCCGCAGATATGCATCAGGAAACATTTCTCTGGGTAACTGGGATGGTAACTACCCAGGTGAGTTTGGCAGTCTGGTTCGTCCTTTTGATCTTCAGGGCGAGTTCGACGACTTCTCTCCAAAAGCGGGTGGTTACGGCTTTATTGCCAACGCTGCAGAGCTGTATGAAGCTGCTATGACTATTCCTCGTTACAGCAGCACATTACCTGCAAAAATGAACCAGTCTGCCCATAACATTGTGGTAGAGGATATGCAGTCTGCTTACTTCCAGATTGGCTTGGAAGGTAACGTAGGGACTATGCCGTTCAGTGTTTTGACCGGTTTGCGCTATGAGACTACCGATGTAGATTCAAGCTCTTTGTCCTCTGCTTACTTCTACCGCTGGGAGAGCGACAACGACGTCTCTATCAACGTTGATAGCTCCAAACCACAGACGTTGGCTTCTGCCAAGGCTAGCTATGACAACCTGCTGCCCAGCTTCGATTTAACATTGAATGTGACTGATGATGTGGTCAGCCGCTTCTCGTTCAGCAAAACCATTGCCAGAGCGGGCTTGGGTTCTCTGGGCGTATCCGCTTCCAACTTTGGTAGCGGTGGTGGTCCTACCTATTTGGGCGCTATTCCAACAGCAAGCGCATCAAACCCTGGCTTGTTACCTTTGGAGTCAACTAACTTCGACCTTTCCGTGGAGTGGTACTACGATGAAGGTAGCTACGCTTCTATCGGTGTGTTTGAAAAGAATGTGAAGAACTTTATTGGTTCCGAACAAGTAAACCGCGAGTTGCTTGGTATTCGTAACTCGACTAACGGGCCTCGTGTAGAGGCAGCAGCAGCACAGTTGAAAGCAGCTGGAATCGCCGTTAGCGATGTTTCCCTGTTCAGTCAGACAGCATTCAACGAATATGTCGCTTTGCCTGGTGGCGGCCTCAATGCAGCTTGGGTGGCTGAGTTTGGTAACACTGGCTACACCGGAACGAGTGAGCAAGATCAGTTCATCCTCGCTCAACCGGGTTGGGATATTTACGACAACTCAACTGATCCGCTGGCGGTGTTTAGAACCAATACGCCAAACAATGGACGCGAAGCTAAAATCCACGGTATTGAACTCGCCGTGCAGCACTTCTTCGGCGATACCGGTTTTGGTGTTCAGGCTAACTACACCCTGGTTCGTGGTGACGTAGGTTTTGATAACCTGGGTTCACCAACCGAGTCTCAATTTGCGTTGGTTGGCTTGAGTGATACTGCAAACCTGTCAGGTATATACGAAAACGACCGCTTCCAGGCACGTATTGCGTATAACTGGCGTGGCGAGTACTTGAATGAGACAAGCAGAGGTGGTTTCAGTAACCCACGTTATATCGAGGATTATTCTCAAATCGATCTTAACCTGAGTTACTCGGTGACTGACGCACTGACTGTGTCTTTGGAAGGTATCAACATTACTGGTGAAGACAGCCGTTCACACGGCCGTAATTACGCGATGATGTGGGATATGTATGACTTGGGTGCACGTTATCAACTTGGTGCCCGTTATACCTTTTAATTAAATCGTTAGATTCAATTAAATATCTTATCGTTGATAAGTTAAAAAGCCGCTGAAAAGCGGCTTTTTAATTTCTTCTGGCTTTTTAATTTCATCTGAAAAGTTTCTGCATTCTCAGGTATGCTTCATTTATATTTGCTACATCAAATACAGATAAAATTTTATAAATAATCATGGGTTTTTAAAGGTCTGGATATCAAGCAATGGCAAACACAGTATTATTGAATAACCTGGCACACCAGGATTTAAAAGTAGTCACCCGCTTCGGCGCCGAATTTGGCGATAATGTCAGTAGCGTATTAGCGTTTCCTACCGAATTTATTGAGCTGCAAAAAGAATATCCAATCCTGTTCAGGAAAAATCCTGAAACGCAAAAATTTCACGCAATTGTTTTGTTGGGGTTGAGTCAAGGTGAAAATCTGTTTTTAAACCCAACAGTAAAAGCAGGGTGGGACGCACATTATATTCCGGCAGTGATTGCCAGAGGCCCTTTCCTTATTGGCTTCCAATCCGATACGGACAAGAAAAAAGTGCCTGTCATCCATATCGATTTGGATCATCCAAAAGCAAATGATGAAAAAGGGTATCCATTGTTTTTGGAACATGGCGGTAACGGTCCTTATCTGGATCACATCGCCCGTATTTTGAACATTGTTCACGAGGGCATTGCGATGCAAGATGCAATGTTCAATGCTTTTACCGAACTTGGTTTAATTGAGCCTGTTGATATAGAGATCGATTTACATAACGGTGAGAAACAGCGTTTGGTGGGTAACTTCACTATTAATGAAGAAAAATTGATGGCGCTTGGCGGTGAGCAATTAGAAAAATTGAACAAGCTTGGATTTTTACCGCTCGCCTATGCAGTAATAAGCTCAATGACAAATATCCGAAAATTGACAGAAATCAAAAATAAGAAAAAGTAATGTTGTCAGAATAGCCTAAAAAGTCAGCGTGAAAAATATTATGACAATGATTACCGCTAGAACAAAAGTTATTACTGATTACGAAAGCCGGGCTTTGGATGAAGACGTTTTTTCATCCAAAGAACCGGTTGTTATTAAGGGTTTAATCAATCACTGGAAACTTGCTGAACAAGGGCGACAATCAGATAGTCATGCAATTCACTATTTAAAGTCGCACTATAACGGGCGCCCTTCAACGGCCTGTATTGGATCGCCCGACATCAAAGGTCGTTTCTTTTACAACGAAGAACGCACACAGCTAAATTACGATTCCCGCACAATGCGGGTGGATGAAGTGCTTGATCTGATTCAGGCAGGTTTTAACGAACAGAATCCCACATCGTATTACATTGCTTCGAATGTTATCGACACACACTTTCCGGATTTCAGGCGCGAGAATGATATTGTTATTCCACGGCCTGAATCGATAGTTCCGCTTGAAGATCTACGCATCAGCATCTGGATTGGCAATCGCACCACCGCTTGCTGTCACTACGATGCTTCGGATAATTTAGCCTGCTGCGTAGTAGGCAAGCGCAGGTTCACCCTTTTCCCTCCGGACCAAATTGCCAACCTGTATCCGGGGCCTTTAACACCGACTCCAGGTGGGCAAGCATTAAGCATGGTGGATTTTAATAATCCCGACTTCACACAATACCCAAAATTTGCCGATGCGATTCAGCACGGCCAAATTGCTGAGCTGGAAGCAGGCGATGCGTTGTACCTACCAAGTATGTGGTGGCACCAGGTTGAAGCGCTTAATACTTTTAATGTGCTGGTAAATTACTGGTGGAGTAATTCACCGAAATACATGGGAGCTGCTAGCAACGTGCTGTATCACGCGTTATTGAGTTTGCGCGACAAACCGGAGCACGAAAAGTTGGGGTGGAAACACATTTTTGACTACTACATTTTTGGTGATGCTGAGCAAGCTGCCGAACATTTACCGGAGCCAGCGCGAGGGTATCTTGGTGAAATGGATTTGGCAAAAAGTAAAATGTTGCGTGCAATGTTGCTGAATAAACTGAACCGTTAAACGTTTTATCTATCTGCAAATATATTGACGAATGCGATTAATTGATGAGCTGTGGCGATGAAAAATAATAGTGTAAAAAAAGTAGTAATTGCGGGTGGTGGTACTGCAGGTTGGGTTGCCGCCGCGGCCCTGTCCAAGCAGCTGGGAAAACTCCTGGATGTGGTGCTGGTTGAGTCAGATCAAATTGGAACCGTTGGCGTTGGCGAAGCCACTATCCCGCCGATGCGGACTTTTCACGCATTGTTAGGGATTGATGAACAAGAGTTTATGCGTGCTACCGAAGCGGTATTCAAACTGGGTATTTCGTTTAAAAACTGGGGCCAAATTGGCGATGAATATATTCACCCTTTTGGCTCTACGGGGAAAGGCAGTTACCTTGCTGAATTTCAACATTTTTGGTTGCATGCAAAAAGCAAAGGGATAAACGCCGAATTTGGTGAGTATAGTTTGGAGGTGCAGGCGGCTAAAGCAAATAAGTTTGCTACGTCAAAAACCGGCAGTATCAATTATGCTTATCATCTTGATGCTACCCGCTACGCAAAATTTTTACGTCAATTTAGTGAAAAGCATGGCGCCAAGCGTATTGAAGGAAAAATTCAGCAGGTGCAGCAGCATCCTGATGGCGATATCAAGGCGCTCTTATTGGAGTCGGGCGAACTTATTGAAGGCGATTTATTTATCGATTGCACCGGTTTTACCGGCCTGTTAATTGATAAAACTTTAAACACACCTTATGAAGATTGGTCGCACTGGTTGCCCTGTAACAGTGCTATTGCTATACAAACCGAATCGGTAGAACCACCCAAGCCTTATGTAACCTGTACTGCCCATCATGCCGGTTGGCAGTGGCATATTCCCCTTCAGCATCGCGTTGGTAATGGCAATGTTTTTTGCAGTGACTTCATGTCTGATGATCAAGCAAAAGCGCATCTTTTAAATAATGTTAAAGGGAAAGTGTTAACAGATCCCCGGGTCATTAAATATAAAACCGGGCGACGCAAGGTTTTTTGGAATCGAAATTGTATTGCGTTGGGGCTTTCGAGTGGCTTTGTCGAGCCGCTGGAATCGACCAGTATTTACATGTTTATGATAGGTGTTGTCCGGCTCATGAATATGTTTCCATTTAATGGCATAACGCAAACAATAATCAAAGAATATAATCAACAATTGATAGCGGAATTGGAAAACATTCGCGATTTTATTATTTTGCATTATCACGTTACTTCGCGTGAAGACAGTGAGTTCTGGCGCTATTGTAAAAATATGAGTGTTCCGGATTCATTGTCCCATCGACTTGAATTATTTAAAGAACATGCGCTGTCTTATCAGGATAGTCGAGAGTTGTTCAGACTTGATTCGTGGCTGCACGTTATGCTGGGTCAAGGGCTTATGCCAAAGCATCATCATTTGATATTCCAGACCATGTCTGATGAGGAGATGATCGGGCATCTTTCCAAAATGCGCGCAACAATTGCTGAGGTAGTCGCAAAGTTACCGATGCATCACGAATTTGTTAGCCACTATTGCAAGTCACAGCGCTGAATCCGGAAAGGCCGTTTGACGATTAATATTTTTATTGATTGTATGTAAACCAATCGGCCTGCTTGGTTGATTAAAAATTAGCGATAAGTAAAAACCTGCATAAAAAAATTTTACAAAAGTACAAAAAACAAAAAGCCCGATCAGTTTTGCTGATCGGGCTTTTTATTTATGCAACGAGTGGTATTACGGACAGGCTACATCTTTGCCTGCACCTTTTACCACGCTTACTTTAGCGAAGGTGATATCCATAGTGCCGCTGGTGATCAGCGAGAAAGGTTGCAGGATTTGTGTCCAGAACTCTTCTGGTGGTTGTGCGATACCGAAGTTGGCACCGGATTGCGGATAGCACTTGAATGGCACAGTGACTGTTTGCCAGCCTTGACCGGCGAAGCCCTTGAGTTTTTCGCTCAGGTCGATGTCCGATGCACAGTAAGAACCACAACCCAAACGCAAGTAGGCAACAGCGCTTGGTGCGGCATCAACTTTAATATCAAACACCAGCGCGGAATCGCTGTTGTAGTAGTTGATAAAGTCCTGACGGTTGGCGACTGATAATGCCACTTGGCCATTACCTGAGCCATTCCACTCTACGCGGCGCGCATCTTCCTGCATATCGCGGTCAACCGCTTTAATGGTGAGCGACGAGGCTTTAACGGTGTTGCTGTTCATTGGCACTATGTCGTTTTGGTAGCCGATAATTTCCAGCTGCCATGGCTCCATTGGACGACGGTTGAAAATTTCCAATACATCCAATGCTTCAGCGGCTTTCAGGCCATCTTCCGGCAAGTCATCACCCAGGGTGTTTTTGTCGGCATAGCTCATACCATAGCCGTATGCGAACAGTGGGTCGTAATTCGCGTCACCTTTGTTGAGCGGCGTTTGGTCAGGATGTTTTGGCCAGGAGAAGCTCAGGCGGCCTTTCATATCGTAATTGATTTCACCGGCGGCATTTTTGAAGATCACATCCGCAACACCTGCACCTTCGGTACCTGGTTGCCAAATCGCAACAAACGCATCAGACGCGTTGAGCTCGCGGTTAACCCACAGTGGGCGACCGGTGATAAACAGGGATACGACAGGAATGCCCTGACTGCGCAGTTTTTTCAGCAATTCCAGATCAGCAGGGTTGCGCGGTTTGTAGGCGAGCATGCCCACATCGCCCTGCATTTCAGCGTAGGGGTCTTCACCGAAAACGACGATGGCGACATCGGGTTTATCGCTAAATGAACCATCCACGCTCAGGGTAGCGGTACCGCCTGCGGCGCTTACGACTTCATTGATACCGCCATAAATAGAAGTGGCACCGGGGAAATCGGAGTTGACGTTACCAGTACCTTGCCAGGTCACAGACCAACCACCGGCTTGTTTGCCGATATTGTCAGCGCCATCACCCGCGACCAGAATTTTTTGGTTGCGCGCGAGTGGCAAAAGGTTGTTTTTGTTTTTCAGCATCACCAGCGATTCACGCACCGCCTGACGCGCAATTGCGCGATGCTCAGGTGCACCCAGCAGTTCTTTCTTGCCGGCCAATGGGCGTGTAGATGGAGCACCTTTCTCGAACAGACCGGCACGGATTTTCACACGCAGGATACGGCGTACCGCATCGTCCAGACGCTCGGCGGTGACTTCACCGGATTTGGCTTGGGCAAGCAGGTTGTTGTAGAGCTCTTTCCAGTTAGGCTCGGGCACCATATAAACGTCCAGGCCCGCCATCAGCGATTCAGGACAATCCACAGCGGTACAGCCGGGGATAAAACTGTGGCCGCTCCAGTCGCCTACGACCAAACCATCAAAGCCCATTTGGCCTTTGAGTACGTCCGTCAGCAGATATTTGTGGCCGTGCATACGGGTGCCATCCCAGCTGGTGAAGGAGGCCATCACCGCCTGTACGCCAGACTCCAGCGCACTGAAATAGCCAGCGCCGTGGATGTCACGCAGATGCTGCTCATCGCCTTGGGTTGGACCGCGGTCCACACCGTTCAAGGTGCCGCCATCGCCAATAAAGTGTTTGGCGGTTGCGATTACATGGTTATTGGACAGGAACTCTTCAGAACCGCCTTTACCCTGCAGGCCTTCGACCATCTTGCCGGCAAAGTCGCCAACGATTTTTGGATCTTCAGACCAGCTTTCATAAGCGCGGCCCCAGCGGTCATCGCGTGCTACAGCAACTGTAGGCGAGAAGTCCCAGTCAAGGCCGGTCACGGCGATTTCAACAGCAGTCACACGGCCGATGTCTTTCAGCAGCTCAGGGTTATTGGTCGCGCCCAGCGCAATGTTGTGCGGGAACAGGGTTGCGCCAATTACGTTGCCCAAGCCGTGTACCGCATCGGTACCCCACATGATCGGAATACCAATACGGCCGTTGGATTTATCGATCGATGCGTTATAGAAACTGTCGGCCAGATTGACCCAGTCTTCCATTGTTGCGTATTTGTTGCTGCCCGGAGTACTGCCACCGCCGTTCAGCACAGAACCCACGTGATACTGCTTGATATCCTCGGGGGTCAGGAATTTGATTTCGGGTTGAATGACCTGGCCGATTTTCTCTTCCAACGTCATTTTGGCCAGCAGCTCGTCAATACGCTGCTCAACCGCCGGGTCTTGTTTTACCGCACTGGTGATAGCAGGCCATTCCACTTTGGTAGCAGTGGTTGTGGCAGCAGATGGTGTGGTAGCCGAGGGAGCTTCTGTTTTTTGTGAGTCACAACCGGCGAGTAGTGATAGTAGAACGGCGCCGGAAACCAGCGACCGAAGTTGTCCTTTGTTGTTCATAGTGGATGACCTGTTATGTAAGCAGTGACTTGTTATTTAAACAATCAATAGCAATGCGATTAACCATACCGAGTGGGATGCCAAACGAGGCGAGCCAAAAAAGGGCGCGATAATAATCAATATTGGTTATATGCAACAGCCAAAAAGACTACAGCATCAATATTCGCTTATAAAAGGTAGCAGTTGATGGCAATCCTGCGAATAAACTTTACCTTTTATGATCGAAAAATCGTCCAGAGCCAGTGATTTGCAAGAAATATTGGGTATATAAAAAACAGGTTTTTATCCATAAAACATCCTGTCTCTTTTAAAAGCATATCCGCCGATGCTCATATGCGAAAAGATTGCAACAGAGCACATGTGTTCTGCATCCCAAAATCGACAAGCTCTTCTACACTGAAAAAGGATAAATACCATCTGACCATATTTAGATTCATATCACTCGGCTCGCAAAACGTATGCGGTTGTAGTTTTGGAGGAACCATGTTCAAGAAAAAAGAGCTCACACGCTTAGGTGACATACTTGTCAGTAAGGGATTGATAACGCCCGCACAGCTCGATCTTGCTATTGCGGAGCAATCCCGTCGGAAACGCTTACTGGATCCTTCGGACAGCACGGCAACTGTCGCACCTATTGGTGAAATTTTAATTGAGCTGGGTTTTATTGACCGGTTACAACTCAAGCGAGGCCTGAATTGGCAATTGCGTTTGCGTCATGCCTCTATCGCAATGGCTTTGTGCGCACCATTCATGATGTTTGCTCCCAGTATTGCCCGCGCGGCTCCCATCACTGTTGAGGCGGAAAATTATTCAACCATGAGCGGTGTGTGGAATGAAAACACTCAGGATGTTGGTGGTGGGATGAATACCGGCAATATCGGCACCGGTGATTGGATGACGTACAACAACATCAATATTCCTGCCGATGGTACTTACAAAATCATTTACCGTGTGGCGAGCTTGAGCGCAGGTGGAAGTTTTCAATTGAAATCAGGATCTGCTGTTTTGGATACAGTGACTGTGCCAGTAACTGGTGGGTGGCAAAAATGGGTTGATGTTGAAAGCACTGTTATGCTCACCGCGGGAACACACAACCTGACCCTGATCGCAACTCTGGGCGGGTTTAATGTCAACTGGTTCAAAATTGAAAATGTAACTGCGCCCTTGGCTTCTTCAAGCAGTTCATCTGTTGCGAGCGTTGCAAGCAGTGCAGCTGCATCGAGTGTTGCCCCTACAGCAACTACGCCAAGTGATTATACGTACATTATTGAGGCTGAAAATTATACAACCATGAGTGGTGTGTGGAATGAGGCAACCAAGGACGTTGGTGGCGGTAAAAATACGGGCAACATCAATACTGGCGACTGGATGAATTACTCCGGCACCAATGTGAAATTACCCTTCACCGGCAAATACAAAATTACCTATCGTGTTGCGAGCCTGAATGGCGGCGGTGTGCTTCAACTGAAAGAAGCCAGTACAAATGCACCCTATCAGGAAGTGAGTATTCCTAAAACCGGTGCTTGGCAAACTTGGGTCGATGTTGAAACTGAAGTGGATATGTCAGAAGGCGACCACCAGTTTACGATTTTTGCAAAAACGGGTGGGTTCAATGTGAACTGGTTTAAGATCGAGCCAATAGGCACGCCTATGCCATTGACTATTCAGGCAGAAAATTATTCTGCAATGAGCGGTGTTTGGAATGAAAATACTTCTGATGTTGGCGGTGGTAAAAATACCGGCAATATTAACACTGGCGACTGGATGGATTACAAAAATGTCGAAGTGTTTATTCCCAAAACAACCAGCTATAAAGTGACGTATCGTGTCGCCAGTCTGAGTGCGGGCGGACAATTTACTCTTCATGAAGCGGGCGGAACTACCATTTTTGATACTGTAACTGTGCCAGTAACAGGCGGCTGGCAAAAATGGGTTAGTGTTGAACGCACAGTAACCTTACCTGCAGGAAAACATTCTTTTGGTATCAAAGCATTGTTGGGTGGGTTTAATGTGAATTGGTTTAAAATCGAACCTATCACGACAAATCCGGTCAGCCCACCGACGGTAAGCAGTTCATCAAGTTCATCCGCTCCTGCGGTCAGTTCGTCCAGCTCCTCAAAAGCAGCGGTCAGTTCATCAAGTTCATCAATTCCGGCAGTGAGTTCTTCCAGTTGGTCATCGTCATCGTCGGCTGCAAATGGCCAACATGTTGCTGGCCCTGTGGGAATTAGTTGGACTGCGCCCAATAAACGTGAGAACGGAAATTATCTGGATATTACTGAAGTGGGTGGCTATGAAATCCGCTACAAAAAAACAACGGATACCAAGTTTACTTACATCAGCATTAATGACGCATGGACAACCACCTATAACTTCCCATGGTTAGAAGGTGACTATATTTTCCAAATCGCCGCATTTGATAAGAACGGTGTTTACAGTCCGTTTGTTGATATTCAGCGGCAGTAATTTTTTAAACGATGTAAACAAAAAACGGCAGATATTTTTCTGCCGTTTTTTATTGGAAAACATTATTTATCTAACGCCCGCCGCTCACATCTACCAAACTGCCAATAGGCCGCTGCTTGCACCGGTAATTAACATAACAGGGTTAACCATCACGAATTCTCTGCTGCTCGAATTTCTTCATGTTAGTTATCTACAACCTCTACCCAATACCCTTTGCTTTTTGCATGTATTTTTTCATTGTACATAGCGCTGGTGTGCCAACCGGGTAAATAGAATTTACCGGCGTAACTCGCGTTTAAAATAATGCGCAATGTCACGCTGGTTTGGTTGCGATCTTGGTAGCGATAATTCCAGTAGTAATTGCGCCACAAACTAAAATAGGCGAGTACGCGGTCATCGCGGATATCCATATAGTCGATGCCTTTGGGCATTTGCGCACCTTCGAGGCGTTCGTTGCGGATTTGCCAACCGCTGGGTACAACGGCGGTGAGTGCAATATTTTCGATATTACTGGTGAGCAATTTATCGAACTCACCAGTGATGGTGACCTCCGCAACAAAATCCTGCCCTTGTGGCAATTGCTCAACGCTAAGCGGTTTATTGTCCAGCGTTAAAAAATCCACCTGCATTGCAAGGCCGTCGCTACCGGGTTCTTCATGCAAATTGGCGGGAATGCCACGGTTACTCACCAGCACACGAATGGGTTTGTCGTGATCATTGCGCACAGTCACTTGCGGATTATTGATCGCGGTGCGGAACAAGGCATTGTTGCTGGCTTGCGTGATCCAATTGTTTTCGCCGTGTTGTTGATACGCGAATTTCACACCGTTACTGCTCACATTGGCGGCAGAAAATTCGCTCATGGCCAATAAGCCCCACGCGATACTTTGTGTGGAGTACCAGCTATCGTTGGATAAATCAGTTGCTACTTGTTCAGCCACTTGCCAGGTAAGGTCTTTGTTTGAATCCAAACTCACCAGTGTTGCGAGCAATAAGCCGCGGTCGCGCATATCAGAACCGTAGGTATATCCGGCCTCTTTATAAACAGGAACGTTATTCGATACTGCGCCCATTACATCTTGCGCGGCATCTTTTAATCCTACATGTTGATATGCCATTGCCAGTAACCAGCGTGCAGGCAGGCGGTAATCCTGTTGGTTATTTTGGGTTGCGGATTTAAATGTTTCGCGCAAACGGTTCATAGCCGGTAATTCGGCTTTGTCGGCTAGTGCCAATGTGTACAGGCGATAGGCCAGCACGACTTCATCGTAATAATTGCCTTCAATTTGTGGATTGCGTGCAGCATTGGTCTGGTAGCGAATCCAATTATCCAGCAAATTTTTTGGAACCGAATAGCCCGCCCGTTTTGCTTCCAACAAAAAGTGCCCTGCATAACTGGATGCCCATTCATTCACATAGCCATCGCCCGGCCAATAAGAAAATCCACCGCTTGCATGTTGGAAACTCGCAAGACGTTTAACGCCTGCATTGATGTTGTGTTCAATATCGGCTTTTTGTGCGTCGGTTAAGTTGACCAATTTTTCCAAACGCAATTGTGGAAATACGGCGGAGGTGGTTTGTTCAATACACCCATGCGGATAACCAATTAAATATTCCAGCCGCTGCTCCAAATTCAAGGGCGGCAGTGTGCTGACTTCAAGGCTGGCGCTATTGGTACCGATCATGCCATTTTGTTGCAGCGGCGATGTCCAGGTCTCGCCCGGTTGTAGCAATTTATTTTCCCAAACGGTAGTGGGCGGATTTGCCGCGCGCGAATCGATATAAATATCTTGCGTGGCGATTTCATTGCCCGAGCGCGCGGTAATTTTTACATGGCCTTTGCCGATACGGTCATTGACTTTGAGTTGCAAGTTGGCAATTGCATCGCCCGGTTCATTAAAGCTGAGCGTTGCACTGCCCTTCTCGATGGTGAATATTTCATTCGCTTCCACAGAAATATCCACGCTCTGGATATTCGCTTCGCTCACAAATACGTTCACCGGTAAGTTAACGGATTCACCTGGCCCAAGCACGCGCGGCAGTGTTGCAAATAACGTGACAGGTTGCGTGACAGTAACGGTTTTTTCAATGCTGCCATACGCGCTCACTGCTTTATCGGCTTTTGCATTGTTAGCGGTATCGCCCGCTACCAACATAACGCGCACCGAGCCCATATAAGGCGGCAATTGAATTTTATGCTCGCGTGTTTCACCCGCTTTTAATTCAAATGCACCGAGAAATTTCACCACCGGTGGAAAGCGGCGTTCACGGCGTTTACGTTCGGCTTCCAGTGCTGCATCGGAACCGCCAATTGCTAAAACGCGTTCCAGTGATGCGCCATAGCCGCCCACCACCATGTCGAATAAATCCCAGGTGCGTACACCCAGTGCTTCGCGTTTGTAAAAATAATCGTGTGCGTCGGGCGCATGGAAATTGGTAAGGCCAAGCAAACCTTCGTCCACCATCGCTAATGTGTAGGTCATTGCGCGTTGGTTTTGCTCGCTCACTTTAATCGTGAATTCTGTTTCTGGCCGGACTTTTTCAGCTACCTCTAATGCGGGTACCAAACGTGTTGCAGGGTCTTCCACCAACAGCGGCACTATGCCGTATAAACGCATAGGTGCTTCGGCAACGCGCTCCTGATGTGGCAGCAACAACGTGATATTCGCATACACATTAGGTGCCATCGCCTGAGTGATGGGAATATCAATTTCGGTTTGGCCTTGTTGCAAATCCAACCAGCGCGATTCCAATACTTTGCTGCCATTTTCAATACTGATTAATGCGCGGCCCTCGCGTGCTTTAGGTAAACGCACTTTGGCAATATCGCCCACCTGATATTTTTCTTTATCCGTAGACAGCATTAATTGTGTTGCAGAATCACTGTTGGTGGATGAGCCGTAACTCCAGCCCAAATAAACCACTTCACCAGAGCAGTGACCCGCATCGCCCGTTTCAATATCGCACGCGCGGATAATGTGACGGCCCCAATCGTATTTATTTTTTTCCAATTTCCAATTGATGCGACCGTTGCTATCGCTCACCAGGGTTTCAGTCGCCACTGAGCGATGTGTGGAATTATTAAAATATTCTGCGAGATTTTCATTTTCTTCATCCCACCACCAGCGCCAGCCGATTTCATATACATTCACTTCAACGGTGCGGTTTGCTTCAGCTTTACCTTGTGCATTTAAGGTTTGGATCAGAATAGGATGATCTTCATCGCGGCTGATGGCATCCATATAACCGCTGCCTTTGGGAATGTTTAAACCCACCCAGTGATCAAACGGCAATAATTCATAGGGCCGTAAAATGGTGCTGAAGTTGCCGCTCTCTTCAAATACGCGGGTAGTGAAGGATGCTGTTAATTTGCCCGGCGGTGGTGATGACAAACTCACATTCACTGGAAAACTGGCATAGCCTTTTTCATCCAATTGCCCATCAAACACTTTTTGGGTGCTGCTGGAAAAACTGCGCACAGGGTCATCAAACACAAATTGTTCGAAGCCTGCAAACACCGAGGCTTTCGGAAAGAGTTTTAATTCAGAATCGGATTTTAAATTTTTCGCGGTTGCACCTTGCAACCATTGCGCAAATAAACTGACTTGGGTTGGCATGTTGCCAATGCGCAAGGGTGTTTCTGCTGGCGTTAAATCGACTTTAATACGATTGGGAACAACCATTTCGATTTTTAACAATTGGTCAAAATAGCGGTTGCCCACATGCACCACTGCGCGATAATTTCCGGTAGGTGCGTTTTCATCGGTGCGCAGATTAAATGTATAAAAATCATTAACGGGCTGAACGTTAGTTTGGCTCAGCACTTTTTTCCCGCTGGGATCAAACAAATCCAACGTAACTGGGTGGTTCGCTGGTAGTTGTTGGGTTTTATCTTCCAAAATAAAGGTCAGGAAAATATCATCGCCCGGCCGCCATACATCGCGTTCGCCGTATAAAAATCCTTTCAGCCCACCTTTAATGTGTTCACCGCTCACATCAAATTGGTTGGTGGGCAGTGCTTCACTGTTGCGCACACGCAAGTAGCCGACCTGCTTATCTTTTTTGGCTTCCAGATAAAATGCCGTGCCATCGGTATTCAATTGCAACATGCCGTAACTGTCAGTTTTTCCACTGCCGATGGGCTGGCGCTGATAGTTATACGCCGTTACCTCGGTGCCATCCAACGGTTTGGCGGTGGTTAATTCAGTGCTGATAATATGCAATTGGTTGTCGCTGCCACGCTTTGCCATCAAACCTATATCAGAGACAATAAAATTGCGCGCCGATGAAATATTGTCGCCGTAATAATAGTAAGTATCGTCACAGGGATTATTGCGTTCGCTGTAATTGTAGTAACCGCTGGATTGATAATATTGTTGATACCAGGCCGGTTCTTCTTCGCGGTCGTAATAATTTTCACCATCAGCATTTTCCGGCATTTTGCTGGTAGGTTCTGTGGGGCGCGCTTGATCGCAAGTGTAAATAGAATTGCTGCGGTCAATACGCAATTCCAAACGGATTAATCCTTCCGGGTGCTGCGCCATTAACTCGGTCAGGTCAAGATTAAAACGTTGCACACCACTGCGTGGAATTTCTGGCAGGTTGTAGGTTTTACGCCACAAGTAGCGGCCAGTATCAGTAGCGGCGTAAGCTGCGGTCAATTGATAGTCTTGTAAATACTGGCCGATGTTATTGGCAAATACTTTAAAGGCGATTACTTGTACTGAATCCACGCCCGCTGCTTCAAACGGAACAGAAATTTGTTTTGCTGGCGGTAATATGGAGGTGCTACCTACAAAGCGAACTAATGGCTTTACTAATTCCAAAACAATTTTTTGTTGGTAATCACTGCCCAGACTTTTGCGCTTTTTACTGTTGACGCTACCGTTGATGGTTAAATTAAGTTCGCCTGCGTCGAGTTTGTCGGGCGTGTAACGCAACACGCTGCCATCCACAACGACATTCACGGGTTTGCCTTCAAGCGTTACCAAACCGCTGAGGTTTTGGGTGTTGTCCAGCTCTTCAGAAAATTGAATGTCGATGGTGGTATTGGGTTTGTGTGTGACTTGCACGCCAGTAATTTGAAACGCTTTTTGTGCAGGGATTTCAATATCGCGCGCACCTTTATCGTCTGAGCCAATAGCAGTACCGTCCCACTCCAAATGAATGGAGCCAGCGGCCTCACCGCGTTCAATGCCGGTAATCAAAAAGCGATGTGTTTTTTTATCCAATTCCTGTGACCAGACCGCGTTGGTATCCCGGCCATTCACCTGGATGCGCAGGATTTTTTTCACTGCATCCAGTTCACTGGTGTCGGCGGTGGTAATTGCACCGCTCAACTGCATAACGTTTTCGTCATCGTCTTGCGTGCTCAAACTGTCTACACGTAAATCAAAATCCTGTTTGATGGTATGCACTTCAAATTCAAAATCATCGAGTGAGCTTTCGATTCCACTCAACCCTTTGGGGCTTAGGCGCACGCGAATTTTGGTATCGCCCGGCAATCGTTCAATCGGTTGGATGCGCAGGTCTGTTGTGGAGGTAAAAGTGAGGTTGACGGGGATTTTTATATCCAGCGACACCTGCTTGGGATCAAATGCGGTGTTCACTTCGGTTTCGCTTATCACCGGATGTGTGAAGCGGATGTACATAGGCGCTTCAGTGGCAATCCAGCGTTTGGGGTAGTCAGCAATATGTGCTTCCCAATCCGGTGCTATGGCCTCTGCTGTTTTTATATCAAGCGGTGCCGATTGTGTTTTTTGTTCTGATGCGGGTTTGTCACACGCACTGAGCAAAAAAGCCAAAGCGGTAATCGCACAATAAGAAAACCAATGAACACGCATAATATTTCCCTGTTTGGTTGTGATAGGTGAAGTTAATTTTTAGCTAAAAATTATTCGCTTTTTTTAGATGCTAATTTTAGTGATTGACTTAACTGCGATGCTGTTTTTGATGTCACTACTTTTTTACCCGTTTTTGATTCAATATCCTTACGTGCATTACCTGCCACTTCACCGCCTTGATGAGCGACTTGTTTATTCTCAGCAAAATTTTGTGGCTCAAGCTCTTTGGAAATTTCAGTAGTTGTTGCCTCTGCCAGCATATTCAACACCAATTCCAAGTTGCTCATATTATCGCGCAGGTTTTCCTTTTTAAGATTCTTAAACTGTTTATACTCTTTGGTTGTCAGCCCGCTCCATGCACGGGTGATTTCATCGGTCAGGATAGCGAATTCCATTCCGCGCTTTACTCCCCGAGCTTCCCATTCATCGGTTAGCTCCTTGCGCACTTCAATGCTTTTAAGACGTTGGTTAATCCATTCTTTGGAATAACCCTTGGCCAGATAGGTTTCCAGTGCACGATCAATGGTGAGTTCCGGGTCTTCGTTTTCCTCCAACCGCTCATAACCTACTTGTGCCAACCAGAGCTTGAAGGGTTCTGCATTAGGAGAAGGAATGGATTGGATAAGACGTAGCAAGGTTTCGGTATTAGCTACATCGGTAAGGTAAGACTTGCCATCCGCAGATGGCATTTTCAGTTGTCCGATTTTATCGGACAACTGACTACCCTCTTTTTGGAGCTTTTTTTTCAGGTCACTCCAATACTTTCTAGGGCGTTCAGACCCTGTAAGCGCTTGGATAATATCAATCACACTAAAATACCATTGCTCCTGCCCGGCATCCCAGTGGCTGCGAATGTGTTGGTTTTCGAATAATTTTACTTTGCTCATAACATGTACCTTCCTGGCTTTATGATAACGACAAAAAAGCCACCGCATTCGCATGGGGTGGCTTTTTAATTTATAACATCCTGTCCATGAACGGCAGCTTTATTGTTTTACGCAGTCAACGTAATAATCTTTTTTGCCATCCACTTCGCGTTTCACCAAGCCGTGTACGTCGGTTTCAAAGCCGGGGAATTTCTCGTTGAAATCGCGTGCGAATTTCAAATAGTCCACGATGGTTTTGTTAAAACGCTCGCCTGGAATCAACAGCGGAATACCTGGCGGATAAGGTGTTAACAAAATCGCAGTGATGCGACCCTCAAGCTGGTCGATTGGCACGCGCTCGATTTCGCGATGTGCCATTTTTGCAAACGCATCGGAGGGTTTCATCGCCGGTTGCATGTCGGACAAATACATTTCCGTGGTCAAGCGCGCAACGTCGTAGGCTTTGTAGAAATCGTGGATCTGCTGGCAAAGATCGCGCAGGCCCATGCGCTCGTAGCGCGGGTTGGCTTGCGCAAACTCCGGCATGATGCGCCACATAGGCGCGTTCTTGTCGTAGTCATCTTTGAATTGTTGCAGCGCGGCTACCAAGGTATTCCAGCGGCCTTTGGTGATGCCGATGGTGAACATGATGAAGAACGAGTAGAGGCCGCACTTCTCGATAATTACGCCGTTCTCTGCCAAATATTTAGTGACGATCGACGCGGGAATGCCGGTCTCGGCAAATTGGCCATTGACCGACAAGCCCGGGTTAACGATGGTGGCTTTGATCGGGTCGAGCATGTTGAAGTTCGGCGCGAGTTTGCCGAAACCGTGCCAGTTGTCGTCGCTGCGCAATACCCAATCTTCGCGCGAGCCAACACCGTCTTCGGCAAATTCATCCGGACCCCAGACCTGGAACCACCAATCCTGACCCCATTCGGCGTCCACTTTTTTCATGGCGCGACGGAAATCTAGCGCTTCCAGAATCGACTCTTCTACCAAGGCCTGACCACCGGGCGCTTCCATCATGGCAGCCGCCACATCGCAGGAGGCGATGATGGAATACTGCGGCGATGTAGAGGTGTGCATCAAATAGGCTTCATTGAAAGCATCTTCATCCAACTTGACGGTTTCTGATTCGCGCACCAATACCTGTGAAGCTTGCGACAAACCGGCGAGCAGTTTGTGGGTGGATTGGGTGGAGAAAATCATCGACTCTTTGGCGCGCGGGCGGTCTTTGCCAATCGCGTGCATGTCTTTATAGAAGCTGTGGAAGGTGGCGTGGGGCAGCCAGGCTTCGTCAAAGTGCAGGGTATCAATCTTGCCATCGAGCATATTTTTCAACGTCTCGACGTTGTAGAGCACACCATCGTAAGTCGATTGGGTAATGGTGAGGATGCGCGGCTTTTTATTGGCTGCTTCTCGTGCAAACGGATTCGCCTGAATTTTGCGCTCAATGCTTTCCGGGGTGAATTCTTCCAGCGGAATTGGGCCAATAATGCCGAGGTTGTTGCGTGTCGGCATCAGGAATACCGGAATCGCACCGCACATGATGATCGAGTGCAGAATGGATTTATGGCAGTTGCGATCTACTACCACAATATCGCCCGGTGCCACGGTGGAGTGCCATACCATCTTGTTAGAGGTAGAAGTTCCGTTGGTAACGAAGTAGCAATGGTCGGCATTGAAAATGCGCGCCGCGTTGCGCTCGGATGCAGCGATAGGGCCGGTGTGATCGAGTAATTGACCGAGCTCTTCTACCGCGTTACACACGTCGGCGCGCAGCATGCGCTCACCGAAGAACTGGTGGAACATCTGGCCAATGGGCGATTTCAAAAAGGCCACGCCACCGGAGTGACCGGGGCAGTGCCAGGAATAAGAGCCATCCTGCGCGTAGTGCACCAGCGCGCGGAAGAAAGGCGGCGCCAAACCGTCCAGGTAGGATTGGGCTTCGCGGATAATGTGGCGCGCCACAAATTCAGGCGTGTCTTCAAACATATGAATGAAGCCGTGCAGCTCGCGCAAAATATCGTTGGGGATATGGCGCGAGGTACGCGTCTCACCATACAGGTAAATCGGGATATCGGCGTTTTTGTAGCGGATTTCTTCCACAAACGCGCGCAGGGCTTTCAGGGCGTGATCGGTCTCTTCTTGCGAGCCGGTGCCAAACTCTTCGTCATCGATCGATAAAATAAACGCAGAGGCGCGCGATTGCTGCTGCGCGAACTGCGACAAATCACCGTAGCTTGTAACACCCAGTACCTCCCAGTTTTCTTGCTCGATAGCATTGGCTAGCGCGCGTATGCCGGAACCCGAGGTATTCTCGGAGCGGAAGTCTTCATCGATGATGACAATAGGAAAGCGAAATTTCATGGGATCCCCACAAAAAAAATAAACGAATGGAATTTCACTTGCTGGCGAGCACGCCTCTGGGTGGTGCTTGTACTGATGCAATACACATCAGCGCTGGTTACTGGCGAACCTTCCGGCCAGCTCACTGGAACAGCGAGCCGAGGAAAAACCGGTGGTGGTTTGGAAGCCATTCAGTATGGTTTACAGTGCCGCGCATTGACCGGTCTAAGTGTAGAACGAATTTTCTACTGGGAAGTTCCCGGCAATGCGACGACGATTGTAATTCACTTGAACGAATTCAAACACCCATTTGTGACATTTAAGGGCGTCGGGAAGATAGACAAGAGCGCTGGCGGGTTTATTTGGCCGGGTTGGGGGCAACAGGCTTGGCAGGATTTTTCCGGGCATCTTCTTCAATGACGCGTATTGCCGCTGGCATTGCCTGTTCAATCAGTCGCTGTTCCTCTGGGCTGGGTGTTTTGTAGCCGCGCGGCCCCATGCCATCCCAGTAGTTCCAGCCGTAGCCCCAGCGGTAGTGGTTCATCCAATAAGGGCTGCCGCCCCAGCGCACATTGCTGTACATGTATTTGGCCATGCCGGGGCCTTGCGCGGTTTTGACGCAGGCTTTGATTTCATCGTCAGCTTGTTTGCGCTCGGCTTTGCTGCCGCCCTTCCAATAGGCCAGATCATGGGCAACACAGCAGTGCCGCCAAAGATTCGGGTTCTCCGGAGTACCATCCAGCCACAACGAACAGCCATCGGTAGTGAAGGGTTTGAGCGGGCTGGTTGTCGCCTGATTGGCGTGGGTCGATAAGCAAGTAAACAAACACAGCAACAGGGCTGTAGCGGTAAAACAAAAGCGCATGCAGGGTTCCTTACTTGTGGTTGATCGCGTTAGGTCCGGTTTTGGTCGCGGCGATTTTACGCACTCACCGTGAAAATATGAAACCGCTGCGAATCCACAATCCATCCTGTACATCTATATGCCTCGCCCAGTGCAGTTAATGCCAGTACAATGCCCGCATCCTGCCCTTTGCGGTTAGCCCTGCCTTTGGAATCCGTTATGAACGAGAAAAAAACTACCCACTTTGGCTTTCAGGAAGTGCCTGTCGATGAAAAGGCGGGGCGTGTTGCTGAGGTATTCCATTCCGTCGCTGCCAAATACGATTTGATGAATGACTTGATGTCGGCGGGCATACATCGTTTGTGGAAGCGCTTTACTATCGAGGCATCCGGTGTGCGCGCTGGCCACAAGGTGCTGGATATTGCCGGTGGCACGGGTGATTTGAGCTACCAGTTCGCCAAGTTGGTGGGTGCCAGCGGACAAGTTGTACTCGCCGACATTAACGCCTCGATGCTCGGCGTTGGCCGCGACCGCCTCACCGACCGCGGCATTGCTGGCAATATCAATTTTGCCCAGTGCGATGCCCAATACCTGCCCTTCCCCGATAACACCTTCGACTGCATCACCATCGCCTTTGGTCTGCGCAACGTCACCGACAAAGATCTCGCGCTGCGTTCCATGCTGCGCGTACTGAAACCGGGCGGGCGGTTGTTGGTGCTGGAATTTTCTAAACCGCAAAGCGACATCCTCAGCAAGGTGTACGACACCTATTCATTCAAGGTGCTGCCGTTTATGGGCAAGTTGGTGACCAACGATGCCGATAGCTACCGCTACCTTGCCGAATCCATCCGTATGCACCCGGATCAGCAAACACTGAAAGAGATGATGGATAACGCCGGATTTGTGCGCACCGAATTCCACAATATGACCGGCGGCATAGTGGCGCTGCATAAAGGGATCAAACCCTGATGCCCCTGTTCATGACAAGCACACTGACTATTGCCGCACTCGCAGGCGCTGAAAAAGTCATTAACACCGCGCTGCGTTACGATCCCGCCACGCGCCTCGGGCTGACCCCGCTTGAGGGGAAAATCCTCGCCGTCAAGATCACTGCACCAGCGCTCACTGTATTTGTGATGCCGATGGACGATGAACTGCGGTTGATGGGCAATTGGGATGGCGATGTGGATACACGTATCACCGGATCATCGCTTGCGCTCGCACAATTAGCGCAAACCGAAATTCACAATTTAAAAGACAGCGGCGTTACCGTGATGGGCGATTTATCGCTGCTTGCTGACTACCAGCGCTTGCTCAAAAACCTCGACATCGATTGGGAAGATATGCTCAGCCAATTCACGGGCGATATTATCGGCCACCAAACAGCGCAATTGATCCGTACAAAATTCGGTTGGGTAAAAGACCGCACAAACAGTGCGCAGCGGCTCACCAAAGAATTCCTCACCGAGGAATTAAAAACCGTGCCCGGCAAACCCGAGCTCGAAACGTTTTATCGCGATGTTGATGAGTTGCGTTTGGCGGTGGATCGCGCAGCCGCGCGTGTTGAAAAACTCATGACGGAGCGAAAGCCGTAGGTTGGCGGTGAGGAACGAACCCCAACAAAGCAACGCGAATAAATTTCAAAAAAATCCAATCCAGTTCGCCCTCATGAAAGGAGTTCATTGTGTTGTGCGAATAAGTCATGTTGGGGTTCGTTCCTCACCCCAACCTACGGTAAAACAAAAAAGAGAATTGTGCTTGTAATGGTCTTTCTGCGTTTATTAAAAATCCTGCGCGTATTTGCACGCTATCGTCTGGATCAATTGTTGCCAGCGAATCTGCCTTTTACAGCAAAAATTTTATTATTATTTTTCAAATTATTCCCTGCACCGCGGCTCTCACGCGGTGAGTGTTTGCGTCGTGCGTGCGAAGACCTCGGCCCTATCTTTGTCAAATTTGGCCAATTGTTATCGACCCGCCCCGATCTCGTTCCCGATGACATAGTGCAGGAATTAAATCACCTGCAAGACAATGTCGCGCCTTTTGCCAGTGAAGAATTCCAGCGCATTGTTGAAACATCCTTAGGTGCGAAAGTCAGCGATATTTTTGCAAGTTACGAACACGCGCCGCTTGCGTCGGCATCGGTAGCGCAGGTGCACACTGCAGTGTTGAACGATGGCCGCGAGGTGGTCATTAAAGTAATTCGCCCGGGTATTAAGGTGGTTATTGAACAAGACATTGAACTGCTGTTGTTGGTTGCGCGCTGGGTAGAAAACAATACGCTCGATGGCAAACGCCTGCATCCGGTTGAAATTGTAGAAGATTACCGCGTTACCATTATTGATGAACTGGACTTGCAGCGTGAAGCCGCCAACGCCTCGCAACTGCGCCGCAATTTTTTAAATTCTCCGCTGTTGTACGTGCCGGAAATTTATTGGGATTACACCCGCAGCAATGTATTGGTGATGGAGCGTATCTACGGCATTCCTGTGACGGACATGGCCGCACTCAATGGGCAAAATACCGATCTGAAAAAATTGGCCGAGCGCGGCGTGGAAATATTTTTCACCCAGGTGTTTGAGCACAATTTTTTCCATGCCGATATGCATCCTGGCAATATTTTTGTCTCCACCAAAAATCCGCAACTGCCGCAATATATCGCGGTGGATATGGCTATCGTCGGCTCACTCACACGCGAAGACCAATATTATTTGGCCAGAAATTTACTGGCAATGTTCCGCCGCGATTATCGCCAGGTTGCCGAGCTGCACGTGCAAAGTGGTTGGGTGCCATCCTATGTGCGGGTAGAAGAATTGGAAGCCGCCATTCGCACGGTGTGCGAGCCGATCTTTGAAAAACCGCTGAAAGAAATTTCGTTTGCGAATGTACTGTTGAGCTTATTCCGCACTGCGCGCCGGTTCGATATGGAAGTGCAACCGCAATTGGTGTTGTTACAAAAAACCTTGCTTAATATCGAAGGGCTTGGCCGACAGTTATATCCCGATCTGGATTTGTGGGTGACGGCGCATCCATTTTTGGAGCACTGGCTGAAAAATCGCTTCCATCCAAAATCCTTGTGGGGCGAATTAAAACGCTATGCGCCCGAGTGGATGGAAAAATTCCCGCAGGTGCCGGATCTGATCTTCAATAGCTTGCAGCAACTGCCGCTGATTACGCAAAAGCTGGATGCATTGGAAAACGATGTTGCCAAGCGCAACCTGCACCAGCATCGCGGTCGTCGCAAATTAATTGCATTGGTGGCATTTGCCGCAGCGGGTTATTTCCTTATTCAGGATATGCAAGGCTCTGCCGTATTGCGCGACTGGATTGTCACTGATGTATCACCCTCCACAATTGTATTGGGTGCCATTGGCTTGCTGGCCTTGTGGTTTAGAAAATAAGTATTAACGTTTAATGACATGGATATACCGGGTTTATCGAGCGAACCCTGCATATGCCTGCTTTGCGTTTTGACACCTGACCACTAAACAAATCTTCATAAACAGCGCGTAGCTATTCTTTTCTCATCTGCTATTATCCGAAGATAACAATAGTCAAGGATTTTATTGTCATGTCGAGCGCGACGCGTATTTTGCTGGTCGATGATACCCCCGAAAATCTGGATGTCCTCAGCGGAATTCTTGAAGATCTGGAGTGCCAATTGATTGTGGCGACGTCCGGAGAGCGTGCATTGGAGCTGGCTGCCCGGCGCCTGCCCGATTTGATTTTGCTTGATGTAATGATGCCGGACATGAACGGCTTTGAAGTCTGCACCCGCCTCAAGGCCGAATTGGCCACCACTGAAATCCCGATTATCTTTGTGACCGCACGCGCGGATGATATTAGCCAGGGCTTCCGTGTGGGCGGTGCCGACTACATTACCAAGCCAATCAATGCCGACGAAGTGCGCTCGCGCGTGCGCCACCAATTGGAACGGCAAACGATGCTGGCGGAGCTGAAATCTTTCAACCGCGAGCTGGAAGGCAAGGTGCGCGAGCGCACCGCCGAGCTGACCATCGCCAACCGCCAGCTGCGCGAAGAAATTAACGAGCGGCGCTATATGCAAGACCGCCTTAATTATCTAGCCACCCATGATTTTGTTACCCGCCTGCACAACCGCAACGCCCTTGAAGCCTATGTATCCGAATTGCTGGCGCGTGTTCAAATCAAAGACATTAACGCTTCTTTTTTATTAATTGATATTGATCGTTTCCGATTAATTAATGAAAGCTGTGGCTGTATCGCTGGCGATGAGTTATTGCGTCAATTCGCTGATAGCATCAGCGGCCTGTTAACATGCAATGATTTTTTTGCACGTTTGGGGGGCGACCGTTTTGCCGTCGTTACGCATTGTGAAGAAGGCGATAAAGGCATAGCGCTGGCGCAAAACATTCTCAAACATTTGCAGCAATTTAACTTCCAATGGGAAGACCGCCAATTCCAGATGGCTGCGTCCATCGCCACCATTCCGCTCAACCGTACAATGGTGAGTTACGATCAGGTAATGCTGGCTGCCGATGAAGTGATTTTTGTTGCCAAGCGCGAAGCGCGCGGCGGTATTTTCAGTTACGAAGAAGCGGCCAAACGCAGCAACCTGCATAAAGACAATATTAATTGGGCATCGCGTTTGGTGGATGCCGTTCACAGCCAATTGTTCCGCGCCTACTTCCAGATGATTGAATTTCTGCCCGCAACGGCAGGCTTGGCCAAACCCCGTTATCGTTTGGAAATATTGTTGCGCCTGTGGGATGCAACTCATCAGCGCATGGTGTCGCCCGGCGAATTCATCGGTCCTGCCGAACGTTTGCATTTGGTGCCCGAGTTGGATAAATGGGTGATCAACAACACGTTTAGTTTATTTGCACAGCATCCGCAACTACTGGAGCGGTTAGAGCTGATATCCATTAACTTATCTGCCATCTCTATCCGCGAATCACAATTGGCGCAATTCATCATCAACAGTTTTCATCACCACAATTTGCCGCCGCAAAAATTTTGTTTTGAAATTACTGAAACCCAAGCGATCGTCAACGTGGAATCCGCACGTCAGTTTATGAAAGAGTTGCGTGAGCTGGGCTGTCATTTTGCGCTGGATGATTTTGGTAGTGGCTTTGCCTCTTATGCTTACTTACATCAGCTCGCATTCGACAAAATAAAAATCGACGGCATTTTTGTGCGCGATATGGATACTGATCCGGCGCATTACGCAATGGTGAAATCTATTGTTGAAATGGCGAATTCTCTGGATAAAGAAATTATCGCCGAGTTTGTAGAAACGGCTGACGTTGCCCAACAGCTGCGCGAGTTGGGTGTCAATTGGGGGCAAGGGTACCACCACCATCGCCCGGAAGAATTGAATTATCAGTCGCTGGAAAAACTCCTGGGATGATTACACCCGAATTGACCAAGGTGTGTTACCGGTGCTGAAGCTCTCTCGCAAATCTTTCTATCTCTATGCCAAATTGCCACTGCTTAACCTGGGTTTTGCAGTGGTGTATTTTTTATTGGTGCAGTTCGGCATTACCTGGGGTTCGCTCACATCGCAAGTGTCGCTCATTTGGCCAGCGGCAGGTTTTGCGCTTTTCAGTTTATTAATATTTGGATTGCGTATCGCGCCGGGAATTTTGTTAGGCACCGTCAGCGCAACCTATTTTGCTCACCTTAAGCCTATTATGGATGCGAGCGTATCAACTTTTGTGGCAGCGGCCGTCATTGGTAGCGCCGCATTATTTCAGGCAATTGTTATTGCGCGTATCAATCGCGGTTTATTGAGCAGTAACTTGTTAGTGAATTTGCGTCGCACGCTATTGTTCATTGCCAGTGTATTTCTCGGCACACTGATTGCCGCCAGTGTTGGCGTAGTCACTCTGTATTGGTTCTCCGTTGTACCCGCGGCAGAGATGGGAAAAACCTGGGCATTCTGGTGGATGGGCGACAGCATCGGCATGTTGGTATTCACCTCGGCATTCGCGTGGTTATTAATTCCGCGGGTGCGACAAAATACCCATTCACAGGCATTTTTGTTGTTGAATGTGGGGGTAGGTTTGGTGATGTATCTGGTGTCTGCATTGGGCTACATCGAACACAACAAATCGAACAGTTTTGCCAATACTGCAGAGATGCTGATGCCCGCGCAAAACACTTTACCTTGGTATCAACCGAGCTGGCTGCAGCTATCGGTACTTGCACTGGGTTTATCGCTGATCGGTTTATTAACAGCCTATATTCGCACGCGTCAAAAACACGAAGCGCTGTTGCGCGAAAATCAAAAACGTTTGGAAGATGAAGTGCTATCGCATACGCAAGCACTGCGCAAAGCTAATGACTGGTTACTGAATGAAGTGGTGCAGCGTCAGCAAACGCAAGAACAGTTGCAAGAGTCCCAAGCCGCATTGCGCGCCCGCGAGCAACATCTACGCAGCCTGCTCGACAATATTCCCGATCCTGTCTGGTTTAAAAACCTCGATGGTATTTATGTCAGTTGCAATAAAGCTTTTGCACGTATGCTCAACCAAACTGAAGATAAAGTGGTAGGCAAAACAGAAGAGCAATTGGTATCGCGTGAATTGGCAGAATTTTTTCGTCACAACGACCAACAGGCATTAAAAACTAATGAGCTGCATCGCTACGAACAATTAATTGTCGTCAATGAGCGTGAACAATACTTGTTAGATACACTCAAAGTCGCAGTGCGTGATGAGCAAGGCGAGGCTGTAGGTATTCTTGGGATTGGCCGGGATATTTCTGCGCAAAAAGAAGTAGAAAAACAATTATCGCTCGCCAAAGATGCAGCTGAAAAAGCCACTCATGCCAAAAGCCGTTTTCTGGCCAACATGAGCCACGAAATCCGCACACCACTCAACGCCGTCTTGGGTTACACCCAATTATTAATGCGCGATGCACAATTTACTGGCAGCCAGCGTGAACGTTTGCAATTAATTCTGGTTGCCAGCCAGCGCTTGCTGACCTTGATCAACGATATTCTGGATCTCTCCAAAATCGAATCCGGTGTGTTGAATTTGCGCAAGGAATATTTTGATCTTCATCAGGAAGTGGAAGATATTAAAATTATTATGGCCGAGCGAGCGCACAACAAAGGCCTGCAATTAATTACCCAGGTTGATTTGCCTGATCCTTATATCGTGAAAGGTGACCGCCAAAAAATCGGCCAGATCTTGTTAAATTTATTGGGTAATGCGATCAAATTTACGCCTGAGGGAAGTGTCAGTTTGTATGTGGCGCATCTCGCTGGTGAAGTTGAATTTGTGATTGGCGATACCGGCCCCGGTATTTCAGAAGCGGAATTGACTGAATTATTTTCGGCGTTCAAACAAGGCCAGGCCGGTGAGGATGCGGGTGGTACCGGCCTTGGCCTTACCCTCTCGCGCCACTTGGCCGAGGGCATGGGCGGCAGCTTACAGCTCTCCAGTATTCTTGGTCAGGGCACGCTGGCGCATCTGCGTTTGCCATTAGTCAGTGAAAATATTTTGCTTGATCCGCGCGACACCCAAACACAAGTTCATCATTTGCAACCGGGTAGTCAATGCAAAGTATTAGTAGTGGAAGACGATGAGGCCAGTTGCGAAATTCTGGTTGATCTACTGCAACAAATTGGCTGCGAAACTTACGCGGCGCACAATGGTCGCGAAGGCTTGGCGCTTTGCCAAGCGCAGCAATTCGATATTATTTTTACCGATATCCGCATGCCGCATTTGAATGGATTGGAAATGTTGCGCCGTTTGCGCGCGCTGCCTGGCTACAGCAGCACGCCCATCGTTGCAGTGTCGGCATCCAGTTTGGAACATGAACGCGCGTATTATTTAACGCAAGGCTTTCAGGAATTTATCGGTAAGCCCTATGCCTTTGACGATGTATTCGCCGCACTAAAACATTATGTGCATGTGCATTTTGATACAGACGCAAATGTAAGCGAGCCAGAACAGGAAGATACTGGCCCCGTTGATCTCTCACTGCTTGCAGGTCGTTTGCAGGAATTAGCTGAATTCGCGGCAAGCGGTGAAATGTCAGCGAGTAAAAAAATCATTACTGCATTCACCGCTGAGCAATTAGGCAAGCAGCGCCACCAACAACTCATTAACGCAATGCGCCAATACGATCTGGAAAAAATAGAGCAACTCGTGCGCGAATGGCTTGCGGGTCTTTCGGTATAATTTTTCGCGCAGGATAAATTACTGCGCCTGCAATACATGTTCAAACAAAAAACGTGCTACACCATCTTCAGTATGGGGTAATGCGTGGTGTGCGTGAGGGAATAACGTTTTCAATTTTTCACTCGCGTTGCTCATCACTACCGGATGGGTAACCGCATCAAATAATTCCACGTCATTAAATCCATCGCCAAAGGCCATGCTATTGGCCAACGAAAAATCTAATTGCATAGCGAGGGTTTTAAGTGCATCGTCTTTGGATATGTGTTGCGGCATCGCCTCCAAATAATACTCATCCGAAAAAGTTAAATGAATTGGTAACGGAAGTGCGTTTTCAATTTGCGTTTTAAGTTGTTGTAGGTTGGCATTTTCCCCGTAGAACAAAATCTTCAATGCGGGCGTGGTGAGCATTTCCTGCAATGGAATTTGGCGATAAAAAAATTGCGATTCCGCATGCGCATCCAACATAGATTCACAAGGCGCATTCACCAACCACTCAGCATCGGTATACATATTTAAATGAACACCCGCAGCCTCGCCTAACGGCAGCAGCGTTTCATTGGCGGCCAGCGGCAAACACACCCGCTGGATCAACTCACCTTCTGCGTTATGGATCATCGCCCCGTTGCAGGTAATTGCCGCAATACCGCCACCCAATTGCGTTAAATACGCACGAATATCCTTGTAGTGCCGACCTGTGGCTATCACCAACCGGTGCCCACGTTCACGCAAGTCATTCAGCACACTCATCGTTAATGGCGAAAGTTCGTGATGCTCATTTAACAGCGTGCCATCCATATCAAATACAAACGTGTTGGGAGCTGATGACTGCTCAAACATACAAAACTCCAAATAAAAAATAATTCGTAGCCCGTATGAAGTGTAACGGAATACGGAGCTGTTGATTTTGCTTTTCTATGCCGCCCTCAAAAAAGACAAACCCCGTATTCCGTTAGATCCCATAACCCCGCATTCCGCTAGGCTCCATGCGGGCTACTCTATGTCTTTAAACATTAAATGCAGCAGAAAGAAGCTGTTGCTCTCCTCGACTAATGCCAATAGCGGTAGCTGTTGTTTTCCATTGGCTGACGCTGGTTAATACGTCAGCTTTGATTTTTTCTGCAGTACTTTTTCTTAATTGAAAAAAGTCGATAACACTCATCGCCAAGTCATAATCCAGGCGATTATCATCGTCGGTGATATTTAAATGTAACCCGTTAGCAGGAGTTACCGGGTTTACATCATATGCTGGTGAAAGAATCCAGCCGCCATGGTGATAAATAAAACCATGGTTGCGTAAATGGTCATCGGTATTTGAAATAGCAATATTAAAAATGATGCGCCGCCATAATTGCTCCAAATCCGGTTTGGTATTGGAACCTTGCTCGGTGAGGAATTGTGCTAATTCCAAATAACTTGCATCGTATTCGCCATCGTAATAACCGAGTTGGGTCATGGCGGAGGTGAAATGCAAACGGCTTTTTTCCGTACGATCAAAACGCTTTGTTAAAAACGTATGGTGATGACTATTAAATTTTTCTATGCGGCAGGGAGCCATATGAATGCCAGCATTCAGCGCGAGTTGATGGGCAAGATATTCCCACGCACCTATATCGTAATCATCATAACGGCTTGGAAATTTCGCTATCCATAAATGTTTTGCATCATCAATAACCGAGGCTTTGGGTCGTGCGCCGCCAAGGGAGGAACCTGGAGACATAAGCATGTACAGCCATTTTAAATAGTCAGGGTCTTCACTATTACTGTCTTCCACTTGTTGCGCTGCGTATTCAAGTTCTTTAAGGGAGGACATGGGCGGCGCTGCCAAGCGCTGGTCGTTATCAAGAAATTCGCCTGTTAATTCGCGTTTGAAACGTAAAGCGCCTTGGCGATAAAGATCATGCACGCCAAGCAAATAATCTATTTCATTAAGCAGCTGCGGGCGGCGATTTTCTTGTCGAGCGATATAATTTTCGCGCCGCTTCATCAGCAACCGACCCCAGCGATCCGGGCATGAATCTAAAAAAATTCTGAAATTATTGGAGTCAGTGCTGTGTTGCTCACCGGAATAAAGATGTAAATCAGGATCAATTTTTTGCGCGAATGAAGACCGCAGCCAAGTCTCATTGTAAGTAAAACTGAAATGCTCTTTATTTTTATTGACTGTTGAACGCAAGCTACCAACTAACGTTGGCTCAGCAAATTCTTCCCAATCGGCAAACACATAAACTTCCGTATTCATGTTGATTTTCCAATCAGTTTTATATCCTGCAATTTACGCCCAAGCGCATCGTCACTCGCCACCTTGAGCAAATCATCCACCAACCCGAGCACACCCAGTACCGCCACATAGTGGCCAAGGGAAACAGTTGCATCCCCATTTTCAATTTTGCGAATAGTTAAACGGCTCAACCCCGTGCGCTCGGAAATCAGCGCCTGAGTGTAGTTGCGCCGTTTGCGCGCAAGCTTGATGTTCTCCCCAAGCTGTGCCAAGACCTTCTGGTTCCGGGGAAAAACAATGGCAGTACGTGATTGGCTGGAGTCGTCTTTGGGCATAATAATTACCAAATAGGTCTTATATGGTAACTATAGTGTTCATTTTATAGCAAGTAAAGCAGGGTTTAGCGATTGCTGTTGGTGATGGGGGCGTTGGTGATACAACCCCCATGATGATTGGTAGCCCGTATGGAGCCTAGCGAAATACGGGAGCTTTTGATGTTGCCCTTTTATTCCGCCCTCAAAAAAGACAAGCCCCGCATTCTGTTTAGCTCCATGCGGATTACGTAACTTAAATGACATTATATGTGATGCCCATAGCGTATATTAAAAACGCTGCCTAAAAACGAATGTATTTTTTTACCTCGGTTGTTACATTTTGTGTTCATCTAATTTGGAACAAAATTAAGGACAGCTCAATGGAACTGCATTTTTTCCCGGGACAGAATTTGCTCGCCCTAAAAAAGGAAATGTATTTTTCGCTCGTTATGAGGCGTGGGGTGGGCCGTCGTCACTAGGCAGTGATCCACGTATGGCAGAAGAGCCAACTTGGCCTGGAACATACGTCATACACGAGACGCAAACTTACGTAACACCCACTTGGCCAATGTCAAAAATAAAATGGGGCACCGCATTACTAGATCAGCCCCAATTAAATGATGTTTATTATCGATTACCAAGTACAAAATGGGGCTCTGTAAAGAACGATATTGGAATAGATAGAAAAACTATCGTTAAGCTCTATTTTGATTATTACGGCAAAATGCGCGTCCCTTCCGTTTGGGTATTTAATGATTTTGGTCCAATAGCCATTCGTTGGTTTAAGGATACCAATGGCAATAAAATATTGGACAAGAATGAAAGATTATCTGGACAAATGTTTCATACCACACCACAAAATGAAGCAGAGTTTTCATTAGGAAAGCCCGTTCAGTTAACTCCCTCGCATGGCTGCATACATCTTAATCCACGTGACAGAGATGTAATTATGAGCATGGGCGGCTTTAAACCAAAAACAACATTCGTGGTGCGCAAATACAATGAAACAATATAAATTTATTGGTGCATTAGCACTATTTCTTTTAACAGCATGCAAAACGAATGCTGATGTATCTCTAGCTTGGCGAGAAGATGGTTTAGTTACCAGTGCTGATGGCAAAAAAATTCAATTGGAAATTCAAGGTATTTACGATGCCCTAAATTATGGGGGGAATGCTTATCTCGCAGGTTTCAAGATAGACAAAGAAGGAACAAACTATCCATATATTGCAAAGATTAGCAGTGATCTCTCCGCTATAAAATATTGGCCATTTGAAAGCATTCAAAACGATATTTTTGTATACCAAAAAAAGATTCATTCAGTAAGCATGGATGGAGAAGTGTATAAAATGGAAAACAACGATTGGCATTTAACCGAGTTAACATTCCCGCCCGATTCACAAGTAGTGTACTCAGATAACAACACCAATCTAATTGTTTGCTATCCAGCTGCATTAGCTAAAACGGTTGTAAGACAAAGCGGTTGTAAATCCTTTAAAAATAAATGGCAGCAAGATTTTGTTTGGCAGAATCACACTCCAAAAATGTGCAATGGCAAGCTCCATGCTATAGCGCAAGAAAAAGATTCAAATTTTATTAAGAAGATCGATATATCTACAGGAAAGGAAATTTCTTCTAACGTGCTCACGCAGGTTCCAGAAGATATCTGTAATCTTTAAACAGTAGCCCGTATGGAGCCTAGCGAAATACGGGGGCTTTTGATATTGAGCTTGTTTTATTTCAATCCTTCGATTGAAGAGAGTCAACCCCGTATTCCGTTAGGCTTCATGCGGGCTACAATTACCACAAACGTTGTTAATTTTTCCCTTCAAGCTCCGCAGACTGTGAATCGTATAAAATCCAATTCGCTGCCGTGTGAATTACCTCATTAAGATTGCGACGGGTTTTGCCTTTTAAGGCGCATTCCCAAATCACCAACACCTTCCATCCCATCGTAATACAAGCCTGAATATTTCGTTCGTCGCGGATTTTATTTGCGCCTATCTTTTCTTTCCAAAACTCAACGCGGGTCGATGGCCATTTGAATATGTGGCAGCCGTGTGCGTGCCAGAAGCAACCGTTTACAAAAATTACGGCGTGATGCTTGGGGAAAACCAGGTCGGGTTTTCCGGGTAAGTCTTTTCTGTGTAGTTGGTAGCGAAACCCCAGCTTGTGCAATCCCTTGCGGATAGCAATTTCTCCACGGGTATTTTTGCCCTTGATTCCGGCCATCATTACGGAGCGTTTTTCTTTAGTAACGACATCGACCATTCAAAAGCCCTTTCGTCAACTGTTTGCACTGTGAATAAATACAGTATTTATAAAATTGAGGATTATATGCCGTGGTTATTTAGTCCTCAGTTAATCAAGATTCGCCCCATGGAAAAACATATGAACAACAAACAACTTTTAGTACTTGCGGAACACATTAAAGCTGTTCGCAAGCAATCCAACATATCACAAGAGCAGTTGGCATTGATCGCCAATGTGGATCGCTCTTTTATTTCTCGCCTTGAGCGAGGAATAGCAAATCCTTCATACCTGATGCTGGTGCAAATCGCCACTGCTTTGGGCAAGTCAGTTAAAGAGTTAATTCCTGATTAACAAAGTTTTCAGTACCTGATTACTTCTATTTGTGTGAGTAAAACTTGTGAGCGAATTCATTTTAAAAATAGAACATCTCTTGGCCGATGTTGCCGAAAAATACACGCCGGATGGTTCTCAGTCAAAAGCAGTTGTTCATCAATGGATTCACGCAATTGCTAATAATACCCCCTTGTTCGGCATAAAAAAGATTACCGAAACTGACAGAATATTAGCAGTCTTAAAATCCGAAAATATCTACAAAGATACTCAATCTTTCAAGAAAAAAATAAGCAAAGATTTTCCAATCTTGGGTGCGAAAGAAAAGAAATTCACTTTTATTGACTTATTTGCTGGAGTTGGTGGTATGCGGATTGGGTTCCAGCGTGCGGGTGGAACTTGCGTTTTTTCATCAGAATTTGAAAAAAATGCGCAAGCCACCTATTTTCAAAATCACGGTGAATTCCCATTCGGAGACATAACTAAAGTACCGGTCAAAGATATCCCTGAACATGATGTTCTAGTTGCTGGTTTCCCGTGCCAGCCGTTTTCACACGCTGGTCTAAAACTCGGAATTGATGATACAAGAGGAACATTGTTTCACAATATCGCTGAAATTTTAAAAGCAAAAAAACCTAAATTTGCTTTATTGGAAAATGTGAAAGGCCTAATTAGTCATGATAAAGGCTATACCTTGCAGGTAATTCTCAGAACTCTTACAGCTATAGGGTATAGCTGCAACATATCTAAAGACGTAATAAAAAAAGGAACACCTAAAGAAATTCAAGCTGAAGCTAAAAAAATGGTTTTGAAATCTATCGATTTTGGTGTGCCTCAAAATAGACAACGGATTTATATAGTTCTGTGGCGTGATGGTTCACTGGATAACTTTGAGTATCCGAAGCCGTCAGGAAAGCTAACAAGAGTTGGAGATGTTCTGGAGGCGAATCCTGATCCGAAGTACACAATATCTGATAGGTTGTGGAATGGACACAAACGGAGAAAAATTGATAACAAAATAAATGGAAAAGGTTTTGGTTTTGGTTTGGTAAATTCTGATTCTCCTTATACAAACACAATATCTGCTCGATACTATAAGGATGGGAGTGAAATTTTAATTGAGCAAGATGGTTTAAATCCAAGAAAGCTTACTCCAAGAGAGGCGGCTAGGATTCAAGGATTTCCAGAGGAATTTATACCAAGTCAATCAAATGTCAATGCATACAAACAATTAGGCAATAGTGTTTCAGTTCCTGTCATCGAAAGTATTGCTAAAAAAATCAATAGCGTAATGGTGGAATAGTATGCTTAAAAATTTAAAGGAAATTGGAGATGATTTAGTTGCTGAATTTACAACTAATTTCAAATATAAAGACTTTATTTTGCCTAATGATTTTAAAGAACGTTATTTGTCACTTATTTCCGATCAAAGTTCTCTTGGATATAGAAAAGTAAATTTTCATAAATATTCTGCTGAAATAGAGACTAATACAGGAAAAACATTTTCTATTCCAAATTATTGGTTTTCGGTGGCCGCACATTTTTCTCCTTATATCAATGAGCTAGCTGTCTATAAATCCGTAATTGACCAAATAACAAAAGATCTTTCTTTACCAAAAGATTGGGCAAAAGACAAAACTATTCCTCACGGGTTTGACTCACTTTCAATTGAGAATAAAGAATATCTCGAAAAATTTATTACGGATTACAGCTGGTGGAGAGGTGGTAAAACCGTTGATCGCACCGATTACTATGTAAGTCCAATATTGAAGTTGGCGAATTGTTTGGCAGAAACTCAAAGTGCGCTAGCTGAAATTTGTTGGCAGTTGGCGCATATTGACGACAAGGTAATTGTGCGGAGTGCTTGTTTGCCTTTTTTTGCGGAAGGGGATATGCCTATAAGGTCTATTAGCAGCAAAAAAGACTTGCTACTACCAAAGTCTTTTTTATTGTTGGCCGGAATATCCGGAACTGGAAAGTCTCGGTTTATTCGAGAGCAGAATTCATCAAAAGAAAACTTCTGTTTGATTTCCGTTCGCCCTGATTGGCATGAACCATCGGATTTGTTGGGCTATGTTTCTCGACTGACAGGTAAAACTGAATACAACCCAACCGATGCCCTCTCTTTTATTGTTAAAGCTTGGGCTAATGCTTGGGATCATTCAAAAGTTTCAGATAACGAATTGTCAATTGTCGATTCATCGCAAATGGAAACATTCTGGTTGTGTTTGGATGAAATGAATCTTGCTCCAGTCGAGCAGTATTTTTCCGATTACTTATCTGTTATAGAAAGCAGGAAATGGATTGCTGGAAATTACACCTGTGATCCTTTGCTAAAAGCCAGTACTTTTGAATGCCTTAAAGAAGGAGAGCTAAAAGATTTAAGGAAATATTTGAAAATTGAAAATTCAAGATACGACAACATGTGGCAGTATTTTTCCAAAGTCGGAATACCGGTTCCGCCAAATTTGATTGTCGCTGGCACAGTTAATATGGATGAGACAACGCATGGCTTTTCCCGCAAGGTTATTGATCGTGCATTGACAATTGATTTCGGTGAGTTTTTCCCGAATGATTTTGATCAATACCTTGAGCCAACAATTCGTACAAAGACTTTTTCATTTCCTATCCTTTCAAATGTTACCAAAGAAGATCTTGCAGTTCTGAAGTTCGATGTCGGTGGAAAAAAAACTATTAAATTTTGCAAAGCGCTAAATGAGAAATTAAAAGGCTCCTCATTTGAACTGGCATTTCGCGCATTAAACGAATTACTCATTTCGCTGGTTTGCATAAACCCAAAAGATGAAAGTGAGTTACAAGCAGTGTGGGATGATTTTTTAATGACGAAAGTATTACCAAGAATTGAGGGTGACGCTGATAAGCTTTCTGTCATTGGAAAAGATGAATCTATATTAGCAGCGCTGACTTCTTTCCTGGATGAGACATTCTCTGAAATAAAGGCCGAACGGATTGATTTTTTTAGAGAAGAAGATGGCAAGCCCGTAAAAATTCCCTGCCGCAGCATAGCCAAAATTAAGTGGATGCAAGATCGCTTGAACAAGGCCACATTCACCAGCTTCTGGCCTTAATGACAGGATGTGAGAATACGGGATGCCGGAATTATTAAAGCTTAAAACCCCTGATTGGGAACTGTCTATTTGGTGTAGTGATATCATCAAGCGGCAACAAGCCTACCAGCGTACGATGGCTGCTCGCGGCCAGCATGAAAATGTTGGTTGCGAACTGCGATGCTCAATGCCTGTGAGAATCGAAACTCTGGATTCAACAGTTGTTGATAGCTTTTGGGTGTCGCCATCTTCGGAGAAGTCTCAAGTAATATTATTAGGGTCTCCCATTTTCTTTGAAAACATGCAATATCAGTTCGAATGGGTGTTTAGCCATAGCGATGTGAGTTGTGCAGCAGCAGAACATAAATTAAAGAACGTGAATGATTCTTTTCGTTTTGTTGCATCGAAAGCGGCGGCAGATTTACCGCGCCTGACTGGCGTTATCAATACAGGCAATGATATCGGCTGGCTGCGGTTACCATGGTCATATGAATCCGATAATGGATTGCAGCGCCTCGCGCTTTCATTTGAAGTGCTTCCGGTGAAAATGGACCTTCACAGTGACTTGCCTGCAATGTACAAAAGTATTGATGCAGAGTTCCCATTATGGCGTTTCAGTCTCGCCCAAAGAACAGAACAGTCTGTTTCCCGTAGCAACTCCCGTGGCAACTTTCCTTTGTTATGGTTGGCTCACTTTGAGTCTCTGCGCACCAAATTTTTTGCAGGGTTAAAAATAATCTCTAATGCCCCTCATAGTCGTTTGCAATCGATTGAACGGAATCTAAAAGCAGACAGACTGAAAGGGAAAGTCAGTAATAAGCTTGCAGAGCGAGTTGTAACGGATTTAAAAGAAAAAGTAAGCCATAAGCATTATCAGCAAGACAAGAAAGTACTCTCTGTTAATACACCTGAAAATCAATTCATAAAAATGGTGGTGGATACCACCAAGCAGCGACTGGCAGATTTCCATCAAAAGTTGTTAGTGAACAACAAAGCCCCTGAAGATCAACGCATTTCGGAAAGTTTTTTAAATACCATCCAGGATTGGCAACAACCACTATTGCGTATGCAAACGCAAAGCTTTTTGCGTGAAGTCGATAAATTTACAGGTATCAGTGGAGAATCATTAGTTCTTCAGCAGAAAACGGGCTACAGCGCCGTATATAAAACCTGGCAAGAATTAAAATTTTATCTGGATGTATTTGCGGCTCAATCGACCGTATCGATGAAGTCCGTAGCAGCTATTTATGAGATTTGGTGCTTTTTGGCGTTGCGTAAAATTCTGGTCGATCAGCTTGAATTTAATGAGTCTCTGAGCGAAAAAAATCGAATGAAGCTCAAAGATTTTGAATACCAGCTAACCGATGGGTTTGCAGGCGCCTTTCAATTTGAGCGCAAGGACGGTGTGAAAATTCGCCTTGCGCATGAACCTGTATTTAAAAAGAATACAAAAGTAATAAGAACGTTTTGGGTAACCCAAAAACCTGACATTTTAATGGAAGTTACTTTCCCTAACGGCAAAAAATGTATCTGGTTGTTCGATGCTAAATATAGAATTAAATCACCCGAATTAGCAGAAGACTCTGAAAGCGCTGAAGACTATGGCAATGCAGAGCACGTTGATTATGTGCCGGAAGATGCGTTAAACCAAATGCATCGCTACAGGGATGCGCTGATTCATATCAAGACAGATGAATTTAATAGTGAGTTTAAAAGCCGTCCGGTATTTGGCGCATTCGCGCTATACCCAGGCTTTTTTGATCAGAACAATGAAGCTAATCCATATCGTGACGTAATTCATGAAACAGGAATAGGTGCATTTGCTTTGTTGCCATCTGTCGATCCTCAAAGAGGCAGTGGATGGTTATTTCAGTATCTCAAGTCTCAAATCGGTTTACCAATCGCTGCTTATGAGGCAAACAAAACCAGCGAAGAATTATTTGTTCAGGAGTCAGCTCGTATTCCTTATTACGGAATGAAGCAGGTTCTTTATCCTGATTTGGTAATGACTGTTTCTCTAGGCAGATCAGAAGGCAGGCGACTTGGATATGTGGAATCCTTCGAGGATGGGAGCGCACGTTGGTACCATATTCCTGTTGATACTTTTGACAGCGTTTTTTCCTCGCATGTTGCACATGAGATTGCATATCTTGCGATAGCAACCATCTCTCCCGGCGAGACGGGTCGCACAATAAAAAAAATATGGAGAGTAAAGGAGGTAACGAAGAAAACGCGAAACTTAATTTCTGAAAATGAAGCGGGTAGCCCTTCAGTATCTGATGAGTTGTATTGGTTATTTGAGCTTCATCCGGCAATGAAATTATCCAGTATTGTTCACGGAGTGCCTCTTAGAAAGTTCAGGCCGGCGATGAAGTTGACAACTGTTTCTCGCCTTAATAAAACAGATGTCTTCAGTGATCTCGAAATTGTATATGAAGACGCTTTACTATAACGCGTCTTTTATCTCGCTATTAAATGCTCCAATTTCTCAAGCAACGCCTCCTTAGTCCCCTCTCCCGATCTATCCAAATTCATCTCCCGCCAGCGCACCGCTGGCAGATTCTGCACTCCCGCTATTCCCAACAAATCCCATTCAGGCTTGCGAGTGTAGAAAGAGCGCAGGAATTGTTTATGGTATTCCGGCATTTGGCTGGTGATGTTGGTAATCAGAGATTGTCGCGCGTTAAGCAAAGTTGATATTTCAATAGGAGTATCAGTCATCCCCATAAAGTTTTGCTCAAAGTCCTGCGTTATATCCTGTAGTACCGGGTTTAGCAGGGAATGTGGGGAATGGTCGTGGCTAATCAGATAGATGATGATCGCATTGCGCAGCTCGTCATTAATGCCTTCATTTTCCAGTAAATGATGCACATCAAATAAATCGCGCGGATGCTGGCGATCCAGCGCGGCCATGATTTTTCCTGCATATAAATCGGCAAAGGAAAGCACATTCATTTCGGCAAATCCGAATTGCTCTTCCACAGTTTCACAGACGGGCATTAATACGGGTTCATACACGCAGCCGCGCAGTACCGGTGTAACTTCAATTTTTATTTGGACTCGCTCGCGTGTGCGTATAACGAGTTTAGTAATTTCTTTTTGGGTTGCCGGTGCGGATTCTGCGATGTGAATATTGGGTTGCTTGCTGCGTAGGCGTTGCGCGATACGTTTTAAGGCTGCATCTATTTCTTGCAGCGCTTGTGCGCGGTCATTAACGGGTAAATAGGTCAGGTCAATATCCACCGAAAGGCGCGGCATATTGCGGATAAACAAATTAATCGCCGTTCCACCTTTTAACGCAAAACATTTTTCCTCTGCAACAGTTGGAATAGTGCGCACCAGCAATTCCACTTGCTTGCGATAAACATCAGTAAATGCCATTAACAGACTCCGCTGTAAATTCCTCAGGTAGGGTGATGTGATATTTGCTGTGCAGCTTGCCGCCTTTTACCAGCACGCGTTTGCCTTTGCCTAAATCGATCTTGCTTACATCCAGATGTTTCAGCCACGCATGGTTGTGGCGTTCGGCGAATACAAAAAACAAGCGTTTTACTTTGATGCTGCTGGCGGCTTCCAGCAGCGATTGCATACGGCGCGGGCTGAGATTGGTTAAGCCTTCCATGATGACATCGGCCATATGAAAGCTTTCGTGTTGCGGTAATTCGTCCAGCAGCTCCAAATAGGCGCGCTCGGGGCTGGAGATAATCAGCGGCCAAACCCAGTGGCCCCAAGTAGTCACTATCAAACCTGCTGGCACTAATGCCTGTTCGAGCGAGGCGGCGGTATCAAGTGGGAGAGAATTCTGAGCGATAACTGGAGCTGGTAAAAACCGGTTGCGGTTGTGAATGACAAAGGTTTCCTGCAAGGGCAATTTCAGTAGCCAGGCGGGAAGTTTGTTATCGGAATAAATATGTATTTGCTGCTGGGTTTGCGGTAGGTAGTGGGCGTATCCACTTAGCTCAAGTGCAGTGCGACCGCCTACAGAAATGGGTTGTTTAAGCAGGGTTTGCAGGGAAATAACCACCTGTTCCCAACTCAATTGCCCGCGTGGGCGACGGAATACACCGCGCGCAGGCTGTTCAAGCCAGCCAGAGGCTACGTATTGATGGCGCAACGACCCGTAGTAGCCTGATTGCTCCAGCCAAGCTGAATCTACCAATAGGCCTTCAGGCAGTTGGCGATCCAAGAGGTTTAACTTATTGCTAATTTGTTCAGTCATACTGAACAAATTAGCGTATTTTCAAACCAATGCCAAGTTTAACTTTATACGTATTTATTTATTCAAACTGAACAAATATGCATAGAGTTAAACCATGTAAAAGGCTTTCTCCCCTTACACTTACTTACACACCCCAAACAAAACCCAACCCAAGCGTTGACGCTTGTCACTTTCCTGCTGGTGGATCGGCATCTATGCTTCTTTCACTACAAAAACAAATGTCTGTAACAAAATCTACAGCGAGGTAATTATGCGAAATACCATCAACTTGTTAATGGCGCTCATGCTGGGTGTGTGCGCGTTGTCGGCAGCGGCGGCTGAGGTGAAAGTCCATAAGGGGATTGAGTTTGCCAAGCCGGATAACTTTCCGTTAACACTGGATATTTACGTACCGCAGACAGGTAAAAAATCTTATCCGGTGTTGGTGATTTATCACGGTGGCGGTTGGTTGGTGAATAACAATTCGATCATGAATGACCTGTCCAACAAAATCGCGCGCGACGGTGAATTTGTGGTGGCGAATATGAATTACCGTTTGTTGGTCGATCAAGGCAACACCGTCAAAATGAACCAGATTATTGAAGATGTATTCGGCGGGTTGTTGTGGGTGAAAGACCATATTGCCGAGTACGGCGGCGACCCATCGCGCATTGCAGTGACTGGCGATAGCGCGGGCGGGCATTTGACTACCATGATTCTCACGCGTGGCCGCCAGTTAGAGAGCGATGGCTACGCGGGAGATAGCCTTGGTTTTAAACCGAGTTATCTGCCTGCCGGAAAAACCGCTGAACAGGTAGCGAAAGAAGATGGTTTAAAAGTGCAGGCGGCGATTGTGAGTTACGGCGCGTTTGATTTGTACAAAGCGGCGCAAGGCGGTTTTGAATCGCCGAGCAATATGTTTTGGAAATTCGGCAATGCCGAAGCGCGCGGCTTGTTTGGTAATGAGATCAACGTAAAAGACCACGCAGATTATTACAAAGCGGTATCGCCAATTTATTTTGTGCCCAACGCGAGTGAGTACAAATTGCCACCACAATTTGTGCATGTGGGCAGCCTGGACAAAACCACCCCGCCGGAATCTGCGCAACACTATGTGGATTTGCTTAAAGCGGGCAAGCAGCCAGTGGAGTACAAGGTTTACCCTAACAAAAATCACGCGTATCTTGATAACGGCTGCAACTGGGCCAATAGTTGCTTTGATAAAGACGCTGCCTGGCCAGTGGACGATATGATCAACTTCCTGAACAAAACGCTGAAAAACTAGTACCGCCTGCGGTTACTCTCACGTGCGGCCAGCACAATGCGGCCGCACGTTTTCACTTATCCCTTCCCCTTTCAAAAATCTCCCCGATAAATTGATGGATATATTCATCAATTTACTGAAAAATCGCACTTTTGATGCATATGTTCATCACTTTTATCAAAGGTTAGCGATGCCAATAGTTGTGAAATCATACCTGTGGACCTTATTGCAAAAGGAATCCGCAACAGGATGAAAACCCCGCTTTCAATTTTAAACAGCGTATTCGGTTACCACGATTTTCGCGGCCCGCAAGCAGCGGTCATCGATGCGGTGGTTGCGGGCGACGATGTGCTGGTGCTTATGCCGACGGGCGGTGGTAAATCGCTGTGTTACCAAATTCCGGCGCTGGTGCGCGAAGGTGTTGGCATTGTGGTGTCGCCGCTGATCGCGTTAATGCAAGACCAGGTGAGTGCTTTGCGTGAATTGGGTGTGCGTGCCGGGTTTTTAAATTCATCGCTTTCGCCGCAAGAAATGTGGCAGACCGAGTTAGCGTTGCAACGCGGTGAGTTGGATTTACTTTACGTCGCGCCCGAGCGTTTGATCCAGCCGCGCACATTGGAGTTATTGCATTCGCTAACTATTTCCCTGTTTGCAATTGATGAAGCGCATTGCGTATCGCAATGGGGGCACGATTTCCGTTCGGATTATTTAAAGCTGGAATTATTGCACCGCGAGTTTCCACGGGTGCCGCGCATCGCTTTAACCGCGACCGCCGATTTGCGCACGCGCGATGAAATTGTCGCGCGTTTGCAATTGGGTAATGCCAAACAATTTATCAATGGTTTTGATCGCCCCAATATCCAATACCGCATCGCACAAAAAAATAATCCTAAAATCCAGCTCATGCGTTTTTTACGTGAAGAACAAGCAGGGAATTCGGGCATTATTTATTGTTTGTCACGCAACAAAGTAGAACAAATTGCGGAGTGGTTGTGTGGCGAAGGCTTTAATGCGTTGCCCTATCACGCCGGGCTTGCCGCAGAGACCCGCCAAAAAAACCAGGAACGGTTTTTGCGCGAAGACAACATTATTATGGTGGCGACTATTGCGTTCGGAATGGGCATTGATAAACCTGATGTGCGTTTTGTTGCGCATTTGGATTTGCCCAAAAGTATTGAAGCCTATTATCAGGAAACCGGGCGCGCCGGGCGCGATGGTGAGCCCGCAACAACGTTGTTGCTCTACGGTTTGGAGGATGTGGTAAAACTCCGCCAAATGATGGCGCAAAGTGAAGGCAATGAGGAATTTAAACGCAATGAACAGCAGCGGCTAAATGCGATGCTCGGCTTGTGTGAAATTACCAGTTGTCGTCGTCAAAGTTTGTTGCGTTATTTTGGCGATACGCTCGCGCAAGCCTGCGGCAATTGCGATTGCTGTATAACCCCACCGCAAACCTGGGATGCCACCGAGGCCGTGCAAATGGCGCTCTCTTGTATTTATCGCACCGGCCAGCGTTTTGGTGCAGGTCATGTGATTGATGTGTTGCGCGGCAGTAATAACGAAAAAATATTATCGTTTGGCCATCACCAATTAACAACTTATGGTATTGGCAAACAGTTGAGTGTCGATGAATGGAAATCAATTTTCCGGCAGTTGGTCGCACGTGGCTTGGTCGATGTGAATAGCGATGGATTCGGTGGTTTGGTATTGAATGAAACCTGCCGGCCTTATTTGCGCGGAGAAGAGAATATCCATTTGCGGCGCGATACCAAAGTGGCTATCAGTTCACCGCGCCGTGCAAACTTATCGCAGCATATTGCCGCAGAAGACCAGCGTTTATGGAATGCGCTGCGCAGTTGCCGCAAACGCTTGGCAGAGGAGCAAGGGGTTCCGCCCTATGTTATATTCCATGATGCCACGCTGCGTGAAATGCTGGAGTTTCGCCCGCTTACGGCGGAACAACTGCGCACTATTACCGGTGTAGGCGAAAGTAAATTAAAACGCTTCGGCGAGGAGTTCCTGGCGGTTATCCGCGAGGTAGAGTACGAAGCTTGATGGGTTCCAACAAAACGCAAGTCCAGTAGTGCAAGACTAATAACGCATATCCATAAAGGAAACGGAGATAACAATGACTGAATCAAATCCTTATCAAACACCGGAAAGCAATTTGCAAGCGCCGCAAGCGGTTGCCCCTTCAATCAATATGGAGTGGACAATTGAAGGTGTTCTTAAAGAAGCATGGGAATTAGTGAGCGGCGTGAAAGCCAGTTTGTGGGGCGCGATGCTGATTTATATCGGTATATCCATTGCTGTATCAGTACCCTTTGAGTTTTTGGGAAAGGACTCGGTAATGATTAATATTATTGGCCAGATTGTTATCGGACTGGTTACCTATCCGTTATATGCCGCTATTACTCTGATGGCTATCAAACGAAGTGTGAACACGCCTATTAATGCGTTCATGGTGTTTGATTGTTTTGCTAAAACCATTCCGATTTTTTTACTCTATGTATTGATGGTGTTGTTGATCTTGTTGGGCTTTGTATTATTGATTATCCCCGGCATTTATTTGGCGATTGCTTACACCGCTGCCATCCCACTGATGGTTGAAAAAAATATGCGCATATGGGAAGCGCTTGAAACATCACGTAAAACCATTACCAAGCGTTGGTTCAGTGTGTTTGCACTGTATTTAATCATGATGGTAATTGTGTTGGTCAGTATTATCCCGCTCGGTATCGGGCTGATTTGGTCACTGCCGTTTGCCATTTTGTTGTCAGGTGTTATTTACAGAAACATGTTTGGTGTTGAACAAGAAACCATGTAACACGCCTACTAAAAAAATAAAAACGGCTGGAAAACCAGTCGTTTTTATTTTTACGCGATATATCCCTGCATTTGTATACTGACCCAATCCATAAATACTTGTAGCCTGCGCGGCAGGTTGCGGCGGTTGGCGTAGATCAGCCATACCGGCATGGGTTCTGCTCGGTAATCTGGTAATACCTCTTTTAATTTTCCTTGTGCGAGAAAATCCTGTGCGCCCACGCGCGGAATTTGGGCAATGCCAAAACCCGCGAGACATGCAGCGGTATAGGCATCGGAATTATTTACCGTGATCTTGCCTTCCATCGCAATAAAATGGATTTCGTTAGCACGCATATATTCAAACCCGGCGGATTTTGTACCCAGTGTTGGAACGTAATGCACCAATTGGTGATGTGCCAGATCCTCCAGCGTGTGGGGCGTACCACATTGGGCGAGATATGCGGGGCTCGCGCAATTGATCAGTTCAAGTTGTCCCAGCGGTTTTGCAATCAGTGATGAATCGCTGAGTTTGCCCACGCGGATAACACAATCAAATCCCTCGCGGATTAAATCGACTCGCCGGTCAGTGCTGCTGATTTCCAAACGCAATTGTGGGTGCAGCGCAAGAAATTCCGGCAGCCTCGGCAGTATGCGGTTTTTGGCTACTGCGCTGGGCATATCAATACGCAAGCGGCCACTCAAATTGCTCGCGCCTTGCTGGAATAAACTTTCCAATTCATCCATATCGGCCAGCAAATCTTTGCTGCGCTCATAAAAAATCTGCCCATCCAGCGTGAGTTGTACCCGCCGTGTGGTGCGGTGCAACAAACGTGTTCCCAGCAAGTTTTCCAATTGTTGTATGCCGGTGGAAATGCTGGCTTTGGGTAGCCCCAGGCTATCGGCTGCTTTGGTAAAACTGGCAAGTTCGGCCACCCGCACAAACATCTGCATTGCATCCAGTCGGTTCATGTCATGCCCTATTGTTCAGATAATCCGAACAGTCTAATCCGTTTTTGCTTGTTTATCTAAATTGGGGCGATTAATAGACTGGCTTCACCAATACAACATCGTCCTTAACGGAGAAATGAACATGAACAAGATTGCATTAGTCACTGGCGGCAGCCGCGGTTTGGGTAAAAACACTGTATTGGCCTTGGCAAGGCAAGGTGTGGATGTAGTGCTGACTTATAACAGTAAACACGCTGATGCAGAGGCAGTTGTGGCCGAGGCTAAAGCGCTTGGTGTCAACGCAGCGGCGCTGCAGTTGGATGTGGGCAATAGCAAAGCGTTCGCCATATTTGCAGAACAATTGCGCGCACTTTTGTCATCCCAATGGCAGCGTGACAGTTTTGATTTTTTAATCAATAACGCGGGCATTGGTATTCACGCAAGTTTTGCCGATACCACGGAAGAGCAATTTGATCTGCTGATGAATATCCATTTGAAAGGCACTTTTTTTCTCACACAAGCGTTATTGCCGTTGATCAAAAACGGCGGCCGCATTGTGAATATTTCTACCGGCCTTACTCGTTTTACCTATCCCGGTTACGCCGCTTACGCCTCCATGAAAGGTGCGCTTGAGGTATTGAGCCGCTACATGGCCAAAGAATTGGGTGCACGTGGTATTGCGGTAAATGCTGTTGCGCCGGGCGCAATCGAAACCGATTTTGGTGGCGGCCGTGTGCGCGACAATGAAGAGCTGAACCAACAAATTTCTGCGATGACTGCACTGGGACGCGCTGGTGTACCCGATGATATCGGGCCGATGATTGCGTCGCTGTTATCCGAGCATAACCGCTGGATCAACGCGCAGCGCATTGAGGTATCGGGTGGGATGATGGTGTAATCTGAATCGCCACTGGCGATGACCATATCGCCAGTGGCTGTTTTTATCGGTTAAAACTCCCCATCCCGCGCCATGCGCTCGCGTTCTTTACGCTCTTCCTCTTCTTCTTTTACGTGCTCGATGATGCGCATCATGGTGGCGAGGTCGGCGTCGATATTGGTTTGCGCAAATTCGCCGGTGAGTTTGGTGTCGGGGTGCAGGTTGCCGTGCTGGTATAAATCCCAAATTTCTTCGGCGTAATGGGTGACGAGTAAATCCGGTGCGTATTGGCCGAAATAATCGCGCATGTTGTTAACATCGCGCGTGAGCATCATCTGCGCGCTGTTATTACCAGCGGCATTGACGGCTTGGGGTAGATCGATCACTACTGGCCCTGAGTGATCGACCAGTACGTTAAACTCCGACAGGTCGCCGTGAACGAGGCCTGCACAGAGCATACGCACAATTTCCTGCATCATTTGCGCGTGATAAGCGCGTGCGGTGTCCGGGTCAAAGGCGACATCATCCAGGCGCGGTGCGGGTTCGCCCTCTTCATCGACCACCAGCTCCATCACCAGAACGCCATCCACAAACCAATAAGGCGTGGGCACGCGCACACCGGCATCGGCGAGGCGATACAGTGCTTCCACTTCGGCATTGAGCCAGGCTTCTTCCGCCTCTTTTTGGCCGAAACGAGTGCCCTTGGCCATTGCACGGGCGCGGCGCGAATTGCGCACGGTGCGCCCTTCTTGATATTGCACGGCTTGTTTGAAGCTGCGTTTATTGGCTTCTTTGTAGACTTTTGCACAGCGGACTTCGTTATTGGCGCGCACCACAAATACTTGCGCTTCTTTGCCGCTCATCAAGGGATAATAAACTTCATCGATCAAACCATCGTCGATCAGTGCTGCCAAACGTTTGGGTATTTTCATTGGTATTTGGAATTAAGCGGTGTTTGAAATTGGGCTGTCTTGCGCACATGATAACACTCACCGGCGATAAGCGGACAATCGCCCCGCCAGCATGTTGTTTCTGTGACTAACAGGGTTGCTGCAAAAGATCAGTGCTTCTACGAAAGAGCAGTATTTTTGCGAGCTTAATGCTCCTGGATAAACCGTCTTAGCCGCAATAACCAGCCGCGTTTGAGGTATTCATTAAAGAGTTCGCGCTTGTTCCAGCCAATATGGCTAAAAAAACGCGTGCGATAAACATGGAGATCCGGTGTTGGATTCTGGTGTAGGCTGCGCATATCGCGCGCAACACAGATATGGGTTTTCACACAAAAATAACTGAAATAAAAGCGCGCCCGCGGTGAAAGTTGTGGATAGTGTTGTAGCCACAAGTCCAATACGCCCTCGCAGGCGACCGACATATCATCAATTTTTTTCTGACTTGAGCTGGATAAAATACTGCCTTCACGCTGTCGGTAAGCAACCCAAACACTGGGTTGGTAAAAATAGGTTTTCACACGCAAAGCAAGGCGCGGTGTGACCACCATGTCTTCCATTACTCGCCCTTCCGGAAAACGCAGGTCAGTTCCCCAGAGTGAACGTTTGGAAATTTTTGACCAGATATGCAGATTGCGTTCTTTATAAATACCTTCAAATAATTTCAACGGATCAGTCAATAGCTGCTGTTTTTTTCCTGCGAAAGTCGCAGTGTGATTTTCACCGCGCCATCTGTGTTTTAAGCGTTGGTGTTCGCGCCACACGCGAAAATCGCACATCACTAAATCCGGCTCGTACTGCCATACAATTTGTTGCAGCTCGTTTATCGCACCTGCATGTAAAGCATCGTCAGAATCCAGAAACCAAATATATTCACCGCGTGCATGATCGAGCAATGTATTGCGTGCTGCACTTAAACCGCGGTTATGTGTGTGACGTAAAATGTTGATCGGAATTTTTGCTGATCCAGCAATGCGCTTGAGTTGTTCGAGAGAGTTGTCAGTAGAGCAATCATCCAGTGCGATAATTTCTACACCGGGAATAACCTGTGCCAGCACGGAGTCCAGACACTCTTGCAGGTAATCAGCAACGTTATAAACAGGGATTAAAATACTGAGCCAGGGTTTGGATGAATACGCCACAATCAATTGCGCCTTGTCGATCAATATGAATCAATTTTCCAGAACAAGTTGTTCGCTGTGTATAACACGTGAACTGTGTTGCAAAGCAAAAAATACCTGTTCGTAGGCCTGTGCCATACGCGCAAGTGAAAACTCGGCCAGCGCACGCTCACGCCCATGGGTGGCGAGTGCTTGCGCATAGCTGGAATTGCCCAGCATTATTTCAAGTGCATCGGCCATTGCATGGGCACATTGGGGTTTTACCAACAAACCATCTTTTCCATGGCGGATCATTTCTTTTACACCGGTTACCGCCGAGCCGATAACGGCGCAACCTGAAGCCATACCTTCTGCCAATGCAAGTGGCATACCTTCGTAGCGAGTGCTTAATACACAAATTTGATGGCGCATTAAAACAAAAGGTAGGTTGCCACAGTGACCTGCAAAATGGATTTGCGCGTTGAGTTGTAATTCATCCACCAAGTTTTTTGCACGGGCAATATGGCGCTTGCTTCCTGTACCTGCAAAAAATACCGACGGGAAAATATTTTTTTCGCGCAACAGTGCAATTGCACGAATCAGTGTTTCATGATCTTTTTGTTTGGCAAAACGCGCGGGCATCACAATGCCCGCAATGCGTTCATTCAGTGGAAGAAGATGTGTTGCGGTATAAGGTGTGAGATCGATACCGTTATTAATTGCGCTAATTTTTTCCGATGGAAATTGCAATTCCACTAGTCGCTGCCGCACACCTTCAGAACAACCAATGATGTTGTCGGTGTGTTGCGCAAGCCAACGCGCTTGCAGTAAGCGCAGCGGTGTATAGCGCTCGCGTGAATTATGCTCAACGTGAATCAAATGCGGCACGCGCGCCAGCAGCCCCGCATAACGCCCCCACAAATGTTCGCTAAAACCGTGGGTAACAAGAATATCGGGCTGGTATTCCTTACAAATGCGGATGAGTTCGATAATAGTTGCTGCATGCGACCAACCGGCCACCAGTTTCAATGCAATACCATCCTGTTGCAATTGCTGCACCCGCGCCATATCGGTGGATGATTTTTTCCGCAACACCAGCATGCTTGAAAGTGCCGGATTTTGTTTGGCGGCACGAATTAATTCAATTGCCACTTTGGTCGAGCCCGTAAAACCACCGGTCACAAAATGGATGACTTTGAGCGGTTCTGCATAGGGTGCAACAGTTGGCAGTGAGCTGTTCATGGCGAAAACCACAGAAATTTAGCTGGCGAATAGGTGTGTTTTATGGCGCGGTATAGAGGCGCGAGAGGTTGCAGTATAAAAAAAAGGGGTATTTAGAATTGTGAAACTTTGTGCGGGACTATTTTTTAGAATAAAAACGTTAATTGCCTAACGTAGATTTAGTCAAAACAAGATCTATGTTAGGCAATACTTATGAAAGCTTATAGGGGTAAATATTTTGCCAGAAAACGATCCATCGCTTCAAAGGTCTGTTGCCGATGGGGGAGATAATCCAGATAGTGGCTTCCATCTTCTAGCTCAATATATTCGTAAGCTTTGCCTTCGTTTTTCAACGCTTTAGCCATTATCTGGCTTTGAATGACAGGAACAACTACATCATCTTTTCCATGGATCAACAAAATTGGAATTTTTATCCGTTCTGCCATGCGTACGGGAGATGTCTGTTTTAATTGGTTTTTGTCTTCTCCAATTTGTTTGCGAGCTGCATTTTTATTGGTGAAGTATCGATACTTATCGCGTAATTTAATCAGATCAGAAATACCAGCAAAACTTATTGCGCATTGGAATAAATCTGGTGTTTTTGCTGCTCCCATAAGTGCGGCGTAACCACCATAGCTTGCACCTACTATGCATACTTTTTTAGGATCGGCAATTTTTTCATTTACTAAATAGGTAACAGCATCTTCGAGATCATCCTGCATCTCCAATCCCATCCCTCCAACAGCTTGCATCATAAAGTCGTGACCATAGCCCGATGAGCCGCGGAAGTTGGGTTGGAAAACGACATAGCCACGATTCGCCATAAAAGTAGAAAACATATCGAATTCTTTGCCGTCCTCGCTCATTGGACCTCCATGAGGCAGGATAATTGTCGCGGTAGGTTTTTTTGCGAAATTTTTCGGTAGCGATAAAAACCCTTCTAGCTCCAACCCATCACGTGCTTTGTAGAGGCGTGCTTCTTTTTCTATTAACACATCTTCGGTTAATTGCGGATAGGCTGCAGCAACATAGGAAAGTGTTTTTGCATCCCTATCGCCAAACATGTAAGTTCCCGGGTTGGTGCTGTTGGTAGTGAATACAATGTATCTACGGGCATTGTTGCTCATGCTTACAATATAGTTACGTGTGTCAGGCATTGCTTTATCAAGGCCTGCTTGAAAAGCTTTGAATTCTTTATTCCAAAAAATGCTACGTGAGCTTCCATCATTGTAATAAAGCCCAACTACCTCTTTATGCGCATCGGAATAAATCAAGCGACCACTTACATCGTAATTTTCATCACTTAATATTAATTCCTTTGGAAAACCTGGTTTGGATAAATCAACCTTGTAGAGAGCTTGACGCCCATCGTGATCGGCAAATAAATAAAGCTCGTTAGGTTTGCTGCCAAAACCTGCAATGCTAATGCTTGGCTCATCAAAAACTACATATTCCCAAGCTATCGTCCATTTTTGTGTGGCATCGTCCAAAACTTTATAAGTGACTTTACGTTTTTTGTCATCATAGTGCTCACCAATGCGGACATTACCTTGGCGATCAGCAAACCAAGACCGTACAGACGAGGAATGTTTTTTAACGCGCGTTAATTTTCCAGTGTAAACATTTGCTTTGTATACGGTTTGTTGAAAAGGGACTTCGCGATCGACACTTAGTAAAATATGCTTAGGGTCATCGTGTAAGTAACTAATAACATTGTCTTGAAATTGGCTGACCCAACCATTGGCGTCATTATCCGGTTTTGACAGGGTAATGATTTTCCCGGGCTTTTTTGCATCAACTGATAGCAAGCGTGTTTGCATGTATTTCACACCGTTAAATGTACGGCTATCAAAACGCAAACTCATCAAAATTCGGTCATTATTGGCCCAGCTAACCCAATTGAATTTAAATTCTTTGTTATCAGTTTTTGTTGGGAAAAAAACTTTACCGGTGCTCAATTCCATCACCATTACTGCAGTATCGCTACCGGAGTTACGCAGTGCTAATAAGTGCGTTCCGTCGGGTGATAGTTGAACTGTTTCAACCAATGCATCGTTATAAAAAGCTTCGAGTGGTAACCGTTTGTATTCGGTATCTGCTGCGAACACAGGGCTTAAGAAAAGTATGAAGGTCAATGTTATAGAGGCTTTTTTCGCATCAACGACCAATGCGCGGAAAAAGGCGGGCAAGTGCATAAGATATCCTTGGATGTGTATCGTTTTTCGATCCGGGTTATAAGCAGTCATTCCTTGATGATCCAGATCCATACACTCCCCTTTCAGGCTCCGTTGAAGGCATGTCTCCATCAGCAATGTCTGCTACGGTGACAGTATCCACAGCGCGGATTTACCCGTCAATCCATTAACCTGTTCTTGGCCATAAACGCCAAAATTAAGTTTCATTTAAGCGATGGGCTTTAACCTGATCACGTCAAATCAAGACTTATTCCTTTTTAACTGGATCAGGAGCTTTACTATGAAAACCTTTAAACAAACTGTAGCGATGGCAAGTACCTTAATATTAGTAGCGGGTATGTCGGCAACGCTGGCGATGAGCGTTCAGGCGCGCGATCTGGGGATCGATGAGGCGATCAAGCTGCGCGATTCTGGTACCATCCAAGCTTTCGACAAGCTCAACGAGGCGGCACTTGCATTGCACCCGGGCGGTGTGATCGGTGAGACTGAGTTGGAGAACGAATGGGGCCGCTATGTTTACCAGTTGGAAATGGTGGATGCCCAAGGTGTTGAGTGGGATCTGGAGCTGGATGCAACCAATGGCCAGGTGCTGAAAAATCATCAAGACGACTAAGGTTAATTACCGTTGATGAAACCTATCGCGCACATTGCTGTATACGTTTTTCTCGCCGCGTTCACCCCCGTTTTTGTTGCGCTACCGCAGGGGGTGAGCGCGCGTGATTTATCGCAAGATGAAGCGCTGCGCTTGCGCGAGCAGGGCAATATTATTTCGTTGGAAAAGCTATTGGAGTTGGTTGCCCAGCGTCATCCAAAATCGAGCTTGTTGGAAGTGGAGCTTGAAGAAGATGACGATATTTATATTTATGAAGTGGAATTAGCCACGCACGATGGTGTAGTACGTGAGCTTGAAATTGATGCGCACACCGGAAAAATTCTGAAAGACGAAGAGGACGATTAATGCGTATTCTCATCGTTGAAGATAATGTTGCGCTTGCGGACGAACTCAGTGCTGATCTAAAGCGTTGTGGTTATGCAGTAGATTGGTTAGCCGATGGCCGCGATGCGCTTTATCAAGGTGCTAGCGAGCCCTACGATTTAATTTTGTTGGATTTGGGGCTGCCAGGAAAATCCGGATTGGATATTTTGCGTGAATGGCGTGCGACTGGCATGCAGCGCCCGGTATTGATTTTGACTGCGCGCGATCATTGGGTAGAGCGCATCGATGGATTGAAAGCCGGTGCCGATGATTATCTCACCAAACCTTTTCACCCCGAAGAATTGCAATTGCGCATCCAGGCGTTGTTGCGTCGCGCCCATGGGCAAGTCAATCAACCTCAATTGGAAGCGGCGGGTATACAGTTAGATGAAGCCAAGCAGGCGGTGATTGTCGCGGGCAATTCGATCGAACTTACCGCTGCGGAATTCAGCTTGTTGCGTTACCTCATGTTAAATGTGGGAAAAATTATTTCCAAAAGCCAGTTGAATGATCATTTGTATGACGGTGAAAACGAGCGCGATTCCAACGTCATTGAGGTGCATATCAATCATTTGCGCAGCAAGTTAGGTAAAAGCGCTATTGAGACCAAGCGCGGCCAGGGATATCGCTTTATTGGAATCCAACAGCCATGAACATTCGCTTCGATTCCATTCAGCATCGCCTTGGGATCAGTCTGTTTGCGCTATTGATATTGGTTGGCTTACTGCTTGCGCAAATCAGTGTGTGGTTATTTGATCAGGGATTGCGCCGGTATTTACAAAATAATTTGCGCGATGAAACGGAATTACTGGTGGCGGCGCTTGCGCGCGGTGCAAACGGTATTGAGCTGGATCAACAGCGAATCTCCGCTTCTTATCATCGCCCTTTTTCCGGATATTACTTTTCGATTGATTTAATTCCTGCAAATTCAACCTCAGCGAATTCAAGTTCAACTAATTCAAGTTCAACTAATTCAAGTTCAACTAATTCAACTGCAACCAATCCTGCATCAACCCCGTCATCTACTGTTCAACCAATGGATCCCGAGCCAATAACATTGCGTTGGCGCTCGCGGTCGTTGTGGGATTTTATGCTGCCAGTGCCCGCCAAAACCGGATTGCAAAAACAGTTAGCAGATGGCCCGCAAGAACAGCAATTATTGATTTACCGCGCGCAGTATCGCCGCTACGGTCAGCAAATTAATATTGTAGTCGCGCAGGATTACACGCCGATATTGGATAGCTTTCGCCGTTTGCAGTGGATTGGCGGCGGCGTGGGGGTCGGCGCATTAATTTTTTTGATCCTGTTCCAGCGCTATTTAGTGGCGCGTGCATTGCGTCCGTTGGAAGATGCACGTGTGCAAATTGCGCAATTGCAACAAGGCCAACGCACAGAATTGGATTCACACGTGCCGCAGGAATTGCAGCCGTTGGTGAAGCAGATTAATCATCTGTTACTGCATACAGAAGATACGCTCATGCGCTCGCGCAACGCGTTGGGAAATTTGGGGCATGCATTAAAAACCCCTTTGGCTGTTTTATTCAGCCTTGCCAATCGTCAGGAATTAAATGCGCATCCTGAATTGCGCGAGCAATTGCGTCACCAACTTGCCAATATGCAAGAGCGCATTGGTCGCGAACTTGGACGCGCCCGGTTAACGGGTGAAGCGCTGCCCGGCGCATATTTTGACTGCACCAGAGAAGTTCCCGATTTAATCAACACACTAATGCAAATTCATGGTGGTGGTTTACATATCGCGTGGATAGAGCAGCAATCACTGCGCTTGCCTTGGGACCGTGAAGATATTCTGGAATTGTTGGGTAATGTACTGGATAACGCTTGCAAGTGGGCAAAGCATCAGGTGCTGCTCAAGATTCAACAAGATGCACACCATTTTACGTTGACCGTTGATGATGATGGCCCCGGTATTCCGGTTGACGCGCGCGAGCAAGTGTTGCAACGCGGGGCGCGTATTGATGAACTTGTGCAGGGACATGGCTTGGGCTTGGGCATAGTGCGCGATATTGTCGAGCACTGCAAAGGCGAACTTGAATTGCACACGAGTCATCTTGGTGGTTTGCAAGTTGTCATTCGCTTGCCCATTGCTGCTTCTTGATTAACACTGTGCTCATTCATTTTTTCTAATGCCGCTTTAGGCACAGTCACTCACAACAGACAGAAGATTTTTTATGCGCGGTATGCACTCCTCCGGCTTATCAGTCCACCCTAATAATGAACCCCGCAGCGCGGACGCCAAAGTCAATTTGCGCCAGAGCATGGCATATCTGCTGCCGTATTTGTGGGAATTCAAAGGCCGTGTTGTGCTCGCTATTGTTGCGCTGCTGGCCGCGAAAGGTGCAACCCTGGTGATGCCCTGGGCGCTCAAACATATTATCGATGGGGTTGACCGCAGCATTGCACCGGAAATTGCATTGCCCGCTTTTTTTATTTTGTTTTACGGTGCCTTGCGCTTTGGCAGTGTGTTTTTCGGTGAAGTGCGCGATGCATTATTCAGCCGCGTGACTGAGCATGCGATGCGCAAAATCGGCTTGCGTGTATTCCAGCATTTGCATTCCCTTGAGTTGGCATTTCACCTTGACCGGGCAACGGGTGGTATTAGCCGCGATATTGAACGCGGCACTAATGGCATCAGTTTTTTGATGCGTTTTTTAATGTTCAATATTGTCCCCACACTGTTTGAAATCCTGATGGTAGCCGTTATTTTTGCCGCGGCATTTTCTATTTGGTACGCGGTTATCACGTTGGTTGCAGTAGCAATTTATGTGGTGTTTACCATCTATACCACTGAGTGGCGCAATAAATTTGTACGCGAGGCGAATCAAGCCGACTCCTCCACCAGCACGCGCGCGATTGATTCGCTGCTCAACTATGAAACCGTGAAATATTTTAATAATGAACAATACGAAGCGGAAACCTACGATCAGTTTCTTGCCAAATGGGAAAGTGCCAAATTAAAAAACCGTATGTCGCTACTCGCACTGAATTCGGGGCAGGCATTGATTATTGCGCTGGCAATGACCGCAATGATGTGGATGGCCGCGCAAAGTGTACTTGATAAAGAAATGACGCTGGGTGATTTGGCGATGATTAACGCTTATATGATCCAATTATTTATTCCGCTCAATTTCCTCGGGTTTGTGTACCGCGAGATTCGCCGCTCGCTGACCGATTTGGAAAATATGTTGGCGTTATTAAAACGCAATCCGGCGATTAGTGATGCCATTGATGCGCAGCCATTGGTGGTGAGCAAGGGTGACATCCAATTCCAGCAAGTTGATTTTGGCTATCACACCGAGCGTCCAATTTTAAAGCAGTTTGATTTGTATATTCAGGCGGGGACAAAAGTGGCTATTGTGGGCTCATCGGGTGCAGGTAAAAGCACGCTCTCGCGCCTGTTGTACCGTTTTTACGATATTAATTCCGGCAGTATCCAGATTGATGGACAGGATATTCGCAAGGTGACTCTAGAGAGTTTGCGTCGCGCTATTGCCATAGTGCCGCAAGATACTGTGCTGTTTAACACTAGCATCCGCGACAACATTGCCTATGGCAATCCACACGCGAGCGATGAGCAAATCGATCACGCAATCAAAATGGCGCATCTCGAACATTTCATTAACAGTTTGCCACAGGGCGATAAAACGCTTGTTGGCGAGCGTGGTTTGAAAGTGTCTGGCGGTGAAAAACAGCGCATTGCGATTGCGCGGGTATTATTAAAAGGTTCACCGATTTTAATTTTTGATGAGGCCACCAGCGCACTGGATTCCAATTCAGAAGCAGCCATTCTTGCCGCTATGGATGAAGTTGCAAGTGGCCACACCACGTTGGTTATAGCACATCGCCTGTCAACCGTTATCAATGCTGACCAAATTATTGTATTGGATGCCGGTAGCGTAGTTGAGCAAGGTACCCACAGTGAATTGTTGGCGCTACAAGGAAAATATGCGCAGATGTGGGCGATGCAATTGCAAGAAGCCGAAGATTAACGGTTTATTTTTTTTCGCAGCGTGATGTATAGACAAACCAGGCTTGGCAAATAATCACGCCCAGTACACCGGCCAACATCAACAGTGAAAAAGGCATGGCGGTACCCGTATAAAAAAATGCAAGCAGCGGCCCGGCAAATGCGCCGCTGCCAAAACGCAATGTGCCCATCACTGCTGTTGCAGTGCCGGAGTTGTGTGGAAATTTCATTAGCACCAGCGCATCGGTATTGGTGGATGCCAGGGTGAGGCCCGCCATCAGTGGTGCGATACTGAATACACTGAACCAGATATTTAATCCAAAAAAATTAAATCCGCACAGCAACAGTGCGCTGATCAATGCAAGCGCAACACCTATGCGTAACATGCGCAGGGAGCCAAGGCGAGTGACCACACGACTGTTAATAAAATTGGCAATAATCAGGCAGATAACATTCACACCAAACAACACGCTGAACATTTGCTCACTTACGCCGAAATAATCGATATACACAAACGACACGGCAGTAATAAAACAAAAGAACGCAAATGAGCCAAACATCATGCTGGCAATTAACGGGCGCGCCTGGGTGTTGGAAAATACCACTTTATAACCGCTAAAAAAATTACCTGTGGCTGAGGGTGAAGCGTTAATAGGTTGGCTGATTTCCGGCAACCATTTCCACACAAATGCAAAAATCAACGCACCGTAAAGTGCCAATGCGATAAAAATACTGTGCCATTCGCTCACCCATAAAATAGCGCTGCCGATGCTGGGCGCCAGCAATGGTGCAAGCATCATAATCATGGATAAATACGACATGCCTTTGGCGGTGTGTTCCTGATACAAGTGTCGCACCAGGCCAGGTACAACAACCGTCGCCGCTGCTCCGCAAAATGCTTGCAGCGCACGCAACAATAAAAAGTGATGAATGTTATCGACAAACGCGAGTGCGATACTGCACAGCGTAAAACCGGTCAAACCAAAAATCGCTAATGGCCTGCGCCCGAGTGAATCGGCGAGCGGGCCGAATAACAACATACCCACGCCATAGGCGGCGAGAAAAATGCTGAGTGATTGCTGCACGCTGCCGATATGTGCATCCAGATCGCGCGCAATATCGGGCATCGCCGGTAAATACATGTCCACAGCAAGCGGTGTGGTGGCGATCACGGCAGCGAGTAAAACAATTAAAAACGGATGGGTTTCTTTGGTCATGGAAAAACACAGGTATTTGCGATTGAGCGTAAGAATGTGGTTTTAGTTTACGCATCTACCTGTATTAAAACGATGGGTCAGCGATGGTGTGAATCAACGAAAAATTCGATCATTGCGTGCTTGTGGTGTTATCGCCGCAATTATTTTTGAGTTTGGTTATAGCATCGCTATAAAGTGGATTTAAAAGTTCTAATTGCTTATCGCCTAAATAGGTTTGTGCAAATTCCCATGGCGCGACACCGTTATTCCAATCGCAATGGATGACCGCAATCGTTGCAAGGTTTTGCGCAACCGAGGTCTTTAAATAAGGCAAATAATTTTTGTCTTGTGCAAAGGCGGCAAATTTATCCAGTTCCGCGACATAAAAATCAGCCGTTTTCTGGAAGCTCACCTTATGTACTCCGGCTTGCTCCATAATCGCTTTCACATAGATCGGCTTAAGTGTGCTTTGGGTGTTGGGCCAATCCGCGAGGGTGAAACCCCCTTCTTGCGCCCAGCTGTGGCAGGCGATGCAGAGGGATAACAGCAGCAGCGAGAGGCGCGTGTATGAACGGTAGTGCAAGCGTAGGGATGACATAGCAGGTCTTCATTTATCTCAAAAGGATTGAAAGTGCGGATTATATTCTGAAGGTCTGGCTGCAGGTTAAAATCCCTTTGATTGACATTAGTATAAAGGCGTGTAAACTGAGTCTTAGCTTGAAAGTACGTCTAATATTTATGCACCACATTTCGAAGTTCCTACGTAGTATTTCGTCCTGTTTACATAAGTAATTCCCACATTTCCAGCACAAACCACCCTTCGGGGTACACTTACTTTTGTATTAATAGGTAATACTATGTCTAAAACAACTACTGGCACTGTTAAATGGTTCAACGAAGCTAAAGGTTTCGGTTTCATCGAGCAAGAATCTGGTCCAGATGTATTCGCTCACTTCAGTGCTATTTCTGGTACCGGTTTCAAAACTTTGGCAGAAGGCCAAAAAGTTAGCTTCACCGTTACCCAAGGCCAAAAAGGCCCACAAGCTGAAAACATCCAAGCTATCTAATTATTTAGATGCTTGCTAGCGACCAAGGTCGCTGGTGTTAACGCTAAAAAGGCGAAATCTTCGGATTTCGCCTTTTTTGTTGCCTGCGTTTTTGTACTGGTGTGTCATTTTTGTCGTCAGTGATCTGACAAACATCACCTCTTGCATCTTCCTGCTTGTTTTTGCATGGGTATCGCCCAATCTGTTCTGCACTTCACTTCTTTCGGAACAGTTATGACAACCCCTCTTTCCCGCCGCCAAATCCTGCTGGATTTGCTCCGCCCTTACCGTTTGCGCATTGTGTTTGCGTTTATCGCGTTGCTGGTCGCTGCCATGTCGGTGCTGCTGATCGGTCAAGGCCTGCGGCAAGTGATCGATAAAGGTTTTGTGGCGGGGAGCGCGCAGTGGCTCAACTACGCATTATTGGGCACGTTGGTTGTGATTCTGGTGATGGCGGTGGCGACCTACGCCCGTTTTTATCTGGTGTCCTGGCTGGGTGAGCGCATCACGGCGGATTTACGCCGCAATGTGTTTGCGCATCTGTTAACGCTATCGCCAGAGTTTTTTGAACAGAACCGTACCGGTGATGTGCTATCGCGCTTAACCAATGACACCACGCAGTTGGAAACCGTTATTGGCTCCAGTGTGTCCATGGCATTGCGCAACGCGTTGCTGTTGTTGGGTGGATTGGTGATGTTGGCCATCACCAGTTTGAAATTGACGTTATTGGTGTTGCTGGCGATTCCGTTTGTATTGGTGCCGATCATTATGTTCGGCCGACGTGTGCGTAAATTGGCGCGTGCGACCCAGGACTCGGTTGCGGATGTTGGTGCCTATACCGATGAAGTGATCCATGAGATTCGCACAGTGCAAGCCTACGGGCATGAGGTTGCATCGGTACGCGAATTCAATGAGCGGGTTGAATCGACATTCGCGACCGGCATCAAACGCATTCGCCAGCGTGCGTTATTGGTGGTGGCGGTTATCACCTTGGTGTTCAGTGCAATCGCACTGATTTTATGGGTAGGTGGGCACGATGTACTCAGTGGTGCGATTAGCGCTGGCGAATTATCGGCATTTATTTTTTATGCCGTGATTGTTGCCAGTGCGATGGGCACCATTTCTGAAGTCATTGGCGATGTGCAGCGCGCAGCAGGTGCCACCGAGCGATTGGTTGAATTGTTGGCAACACAATCCAGTTTGCCGCAGCCGCTGTATCCAGTGGCATTTCCCGCAAAAGTACAGGGCGACATCAGCCTGCGCGATATTGCCTTTGCTTACCCATCGCGCCCCGATACGCCCGTGTTTACCCGTTTTAATCTGCACATTTATCCCGGTGAAAAGATTGCGCTGGTCGGGCAATCGGGCGCGGGAAAAACCACCTTGTTCCAGTTGCTGCAACGATTTTACGACCCTCAAGCAGGCGAGATTTTGCTGGATGGTATCAATATTAAAGAAGCTGATATCCACGCATTGCGCTCGCACATTGCCGTGGTACCGCAAGATCCGGTGATTTTTGCCGCAAGTCTGCGCGATAACCTGCGTTACGCGCGACCAGATGCCACCGATGCCGAAGTAATCGCGGCCTGCGAAGCGGCATTTGCAATGGAATTTATCGCGCAGTTACCGGAAGGCTTGGACAGTTTTCTGGGTGAACGCGGCGTGCGTTTATCGGGCGGGCAAAAGCAGCGCATTGCAATTGCGCGCGCAATTCTTGCTGACCGCCCAATCTTGTTGTTGGATGAAGCGACCAGCGCACTGGATTCCAACAGCGAGCAAAAAGTACAGCAAGCTTTGGAAACGCTGATGCAGAACCGGACAACGATCATGATTGCGCATCGTTTATCGACGGTGGTGAATGCCGATAAAATTTTGGTGTTACAGCAGGGCAATATTGTCGCCAGCGGAACCCATCAGGAGTTGCTCACAAGCAGTGCTCTGTATCAGCAGCTTGCAGCGATTGCAATTTCAGCTGGAACCTTAGCTGCTGACAAATTTACGGGTGATATTCGCGCATCTGAAGTGGCCATCTAATATCATTAAGGAATTGGTGTTTTGTGATTGATACGGATGATGAATAGATGTTTGAGATAAGCCAATTGCGCTGCTTTGTGGCGGTTGCCGAGGAATTGCATTTCAGCCGCGCGGCTGAGCGGCTCAATATGACCCAGCCACCGCTGAGCCGACAGATACGTCTGCTGGAACATCAAATCGGCGTACAACTGCTGGAACGTACCAGCCGCACCGTGCGTTTAACCGCAGCAGGCAAGGCATTTTTCCCCGATGCTGCGCGTATTTTGCGGATGGCCGAAGAAGCGGCCGCCACTGCAAGGCGCAATGCAAAAGGTGAAAAAGGCTCCCTGTCGATCGGTTTTACCGCCTCTTTTGGCTATAAATTGCTTCCGGAAATTGTACGCCACCTGCGCGAGCTGGCACCGGATGTCTCGCTGACACTCAAAGAGTTGGTGACAGGTGCACAGTTGGAAGCGCTCCATTCCGGTGTGCTGGATATAGGTCTGGTTCGCCCGCATAACCACGAAGGTGAACTTGAGACTGCGCTGCTAGGCAGCGAAGAACTCTATCTGGCGATTCCCCGGCAAGAGGCGGACCAGTGGCCCGAGCATCCGGGTTTGGACTGCCTCCATGAAAAGCCTTTTTTGATGTATTCCCCCTACGAAGCGCGTTATTTCCACGATTTGTTATCCGGTTGTTTCCAGCAAGCCGAGGTGTTGCCACAGATTGTGGAATACGTGGCGCAAATCCATACCATGCTTGCTTTGGTGAAGTCCGGAATCGGCGTCGCGCTAATTCCCAAATCCGCCTGCAGCCTCCACTTTGAAGGGTTGCTGTTGCGCAAAGTGTTGACCCATCCAGCCAAACCGGTGCAGATGGCCTATAGCTACCGCAAAGATAATCACAACCCCGCGCTGGAGACCTTATTGCAAGAAGTATTGCCAGGGTTTATGGCGGAGTTGATGGATTGATAACCAGTTTGCACCGCGGTATCAGGCAGTTTTGATACACAAATTAAATAGGTGTGAATAGCAATTGGTTTGATTTGTATATAATTAGCTCGCAAAATCAAACGTAACTGATTTGCGATCCTGTGCGAGTTTCACAGGGCTTTCACTGCAAGGTATCGCGATTCCGTCGGTCACTCTGGTTCGGCGAGCTGGTTCTACTCCGTCCAGAAAGATCGTGATTGTTGTTTGTTTCAGTTACACTCATAGCGTAATTCCTGCGCTTCTCTAACGGGGCGCAGGTTTTTTGTTTGGCAACAAGTGAATCTTTTTCTGTCGCGTTATAGCAGTATTATTTTATAAAAAACGGTTACAAAAAGTTTATTTAAACTTCTTATTCAAAATAATTATTCAAAAAATTTTTAATTAAAAACTTTTAATAGAAAGCAAATAAAAAGTTATTAATACAGCGTTATAAAAATTGCATATCGGCAATGTGTAATTACCTCGGTCTATGGACTGCGCAACGAAGTTTGATCAGCATAAAAATGTATTTCAATAAATAGCAAAACTAAAAAGCTATCTGAAATTTGGCTCGATCACGGCTTCTTTTTAATAAATTACACCAAAACCGATTATCTAATTAATAAAAACGTCAGGTAATAATAATGGAGAGCTCTATGAAAAAGTTTGCAGTTAATCCGCTTGTGTTTGCTATTGCGGCCAGCATGATCCCTATCACCAGTTATGCCCAGGACTCCGAGGTGGAGGAAGTTATCGTTACCGGTAGTTTCCGCGCCAGCTTGGCAAATGCGCTGAATACCAAACGCAACTCGGCCAACAATGTCGATGCAATTGTCGCAGAAGACATGGGCAAAATGCCTGACCTCAACCTTGCTGAATCTTTACAGCGCGTTCCCGGTGTTGCAATTACCCGCGAAGGTGGTGAAGGGCGCAATATTACTGTGCGCGGCCTTGGCCCTGGCTTTTCTGCAACCACATTAAATGGAATGGAAGTGCCATCAAGCACCGGTGGTCTCGACTCATCTGGCGGTGTAAACCGCGGCCGCTCGTTTGACTTCAACGTATTTGCATCAGAATTATTTAATAAAATTGTGTTGAATAAATCGGCCAAAGGTTCACTGGAAGAAGGTGGCCTTGCCTCGACGGTTGAACTTTATTCTGCCAAGCCTTTTGATAATCCGGGCTTGCATGCCGTTGTTGGCGGATCAATGGCCGTTGATAACCTGACCGGTGAAGATGACCCGCGCGTAGTCGGTATGTTTAGCAACACCTTTGCGGATGATAAATTGGGTGTATTGGTGAGTTTTGCGCAATCCGAGCGTAATATTCGTCAGGAAGGTTTTGGCAGTGTGCGCTGGACATCGGCATTTGATAACTCCAACAGAAGTTTTGCCGGTAATGATTCTACCGTTGCTATCAGTGGCGGCACGCCAGATCCAATGGCCAACTATCCGGATTTAGATCCAAACAATCCCAAATTGGCTAATGAAAAACTCGATTACATGTTGTTCCCGCGTTTACCGCGTATGGATTCATTCAACACTGACCAGGAGCGTACCGGTGTAACAGGTTCATTCCAGTTCAGACCAACTGACCGCATGGAATTTACGTTGGATTATTTGAAATCCGATCTGAAAACTTCCGTCTCTTCATACAATTTCTTTGCGCAATTCCGCAATACCTTTGCATCCATCACACCCACCAATATTGTATTGGATGAGGCTGGCCGCGTTGCGATTGCCGGTGAATTTACCGGTGTTACCCCACGTGTAGAAAGCCGTGGACAATTCAGTGATACCGAATTCGAACAAGTTGTGTTGTCAGGAAAGTTTGACCTTACTGATAATTTAAAACTGGATCTGATGTTTGGTAATGCCGCAGTGGTGCACGACGAAGAGCAGTATCGTTTTAACCTTGATGCACTCAACCCGAGTTATGCAAACGCCGCTGCACCTACGCGCAAAGCGATCAACGGATTGAATCCAACCTATTTTGCTTATGATTTCCGCCGCGATGGCGATATTGCGGAAATGAGTTACGGTTTTGATATTACTGATCCACTGAATTATCACTTCACTGCGCCGACATTGCGTAAAGATATTGTGGAGCGTGAGAACGATACTTTCCGCGCAGACTTGACTTGGGATCTGGATGAATCCAGTATCAAAACCGGTGTGATCTGGAATGACCGCAATATTACGTCCGAGCGCCACGATCCAACTGCCGGTTCGCTGACCGATCCTGTTGCAAGAGTGAATACCGGTTCAGGTACCGCAACCATTCTTCCAATCACTCAAGCTACGGTGAATTTGACCACTACTCTGGCGAAAGTGTCCAAAGGTTATGGCGATGCAATTAATCCACCTGCGGGTTTCCCGACGAATTTTATTGTGAATGATTTTGCTGCAACCAAAGCGGCTTATAACGCAGGCTCATTTACATTGAATCCGAATGACCCTACCACCTTCGATGTCACCGAAACGACAACCGGTGCCTACACCGAATACAACCGCAATATGCAATTGGCGGGCATGCCATTAATGGTTAATGCCGGTTTGCGTTATGTTGAAACGGAAGTGACTTCTATTGGTGTTGCCGGAACCGAAATTTCAAAACGCGAGAGCGATTACAAAGAGTGGTTGCCTTCCGTGAACGCCACCTTGGAAGTGGTGGATGATGTATTGGTTCGTTTCAGTGCCAACAGAAATTTATCGCGCCCCAATATGTCAAGCATGACCGCGACTGTTAACGCAACGCCAATCAATGGCAACCTGAATATCGGTAACCCGGGTCTTAAGCCAACAATGGCGGATGCTGTTGATTTAGGTATTGAATGGTATTTTGCGGAAGAATCCGTAGTGGCGATTACGTTCTTCCACAAAGATATTGATAGCTTTATTTTGAGTGACACTGTGGCGAGCACCTTGTCGCCGGAATTGAAAGCGATTGTCGCAACGGCATTCCCGCAAACCAACCCAAGCTCACCGACGTTTGATCCTAATGGTGTAAGCATTAACGATGAGTGGAACATCTCTACTCCGGTTAATGGTGAAGGTGCAACGGTGGATGGTTATGAAATTTCCTATCAACAACCGTTCAGCTTTTTGCCTTCTACCTTTGAAGGCTTAGGTATGTTTGCCAACTACACCTACGTGGATTCTGAAATTACTTACCCTGGTGATATCAAAGGTCCATTAAGTGGTTTATCGGAAAACAGTTACAACTACGGTGTGTACTTTGAGCGTGAAAACTTTGGTGCGCGCGTAGTCGTGAATGGTCGCGATGATTACGTAACCTCAATTCCTGGCAGTGATCGCAACTATTCTGAAAACACCACTGGTCCAACCCGCGTGGATATGTCGGCGTTCTACAACATTACCGACAACGTCAAAGTCAGTCTGGAAGTGATTAACCTGACAGAAGAAGACGAGCGTCTTTACACCACTGGTCCGGTCACCTCAGGTGGCGATTTGGATTTGGTGCGTGAGGTGAATAACACTGGCCGTGAAATCAGCCTTGGAATTCGCGCGACCTTCTAAGTTGTCATCCACAAATAAGTACCATTAGCAGCAATAACCGGATCATTAATGTTGATTAATGATCCGGTTCTTTCCTCTAAAGCATTCCTGCCGCGTAGCATGCGGTATTGATGCTGTTCCGAGTGTGGTGTTCTCCATGAAAAAAATATTTCTGTTGGTATCTTCTCTTATTTTTGGGGCTGCACTTAGCGTGAGCTGTGCAGCACAAGCAGAACAAACGCCGTTGGTGACTACCGAGCTAATGGCTAATTCGATTATGCAGCGCCACCCTGAAGCCTGGACCATGCGCGAGTTCAAGCAGTTAACTGAACCTGAGTGGGGCTATCCTTATTCACTGGTGTTGTACGGTTTTCAAAAACTCTATGTACAAACCGGCAATGAAAAATATCTCGCCTACGGTAAAACGTTTGTCGATCAGCTCATCGATAAAAACGGCAAGATTCACGGTTACTCCCAAACGGAATTTAATATTGATTCCATCAATCCCGGCAAACTTTTATTTTTACTCTATGAAAAATATAAAGATCCGCGCTATTTAACGGCAATGCAAAGTTTGCGTGTGCAATTGCAATGGCAGCCGCGCACTACCGGCGGCGGTTTCTGGCACAAAAATATTTACCCTTGGCAAATGTGGTTGGACGGCTTGTATATGGGCGCGCCCTACTACGCGCAATTTGCACAAGTGCACAAAGAATCCAGCGCATCGTTTGATGATATTGCACACCAGTTCTTGCTGATTGAAAGCAAAACCCGTGATGCCAAAACCGGATTGCTGTTTCACGCCTGGGATGAAAGTCACTTGCAAAAATGGGCAAACAAAGAAACAGGTTTATCGCCGCACTTCTGGTCGCGCTCTATGGGTTGGTACGCCATGGCGTTAGTCGATACGCTTGATTACTTCCCCAAAAATCATCCCAAACGCAAAGACCTGATCCGGTTATTAAACGAATTGTCGGAAGCTTTGTTAAAAGTGCAACACCCAAGTCATCTCTGGTATCAGGTGACAGATCAGGGTGATCGCTATGGTAATTATTTGGAGACCTCTGGTAGCGCCATGTTTGCCTATGCCTTTGCCAAGGGTTACAACAAACATTATTTACCCGAAAAATATAAAGGTATCGCACGTAATATTTTTGATGGGATCGTAAAAAATCATACTGAATTGGATAGTCAGGGCATGCTGCATTTAAAAGATACCTGTGGTAGCGCAGGCCTGGGCAACGAACCCTATAGAACGGGCACCTTTGAGTATTATGTCAGTGAAGCCATCCGCACCGATGACCCTCATGGGTTGGGGCCATTTATTTTGGCTGGTGTCGAAATTGCGCAATTTAAATAATACATTTAGCGAAAAAAACAACGTCTATAAAAGCAGCGTCTATAAAAGCAACGTTTATAAAAAGTGAGAGTCACTATGCTATCAACTACTCTATTCTCCAGTCTGCGAAAAATCAGTATCTGCTTATTACTGATGCAATGTGTTGTGCTATCCAGCGCTCAAGCCTCGACGCATTTTTATAAGAAGTCGGATTGGAAACAAATGGATGTCATTCTTAAAAAAATTGAATCACCGAAGATTCCCGAGAATACTTTTGTGATTACCGACTTTGGTGCAAAAAGTGATGGCGCAAGCGATGCCCGTCCTGCGATTCAAAAAGCGATTGCCGCTGCTGTTGCCGCTGGTGGTGGCAAAGTGATTATCCCTGCCGGTAAGTGGTTGTCCAACGGGCCTGTGCATTTGCAGAGTTTTATTAATTTACATTTAGCAGAAGGCGCAACCCTGTTATTCAGTGCAGCGGCAAAAGATTACTTGCCTGCGGTATTTACCCGATGGGAAGGCACAGAAATTTACGGTTATTCACCACTGGTGTATGCCAATAATGTCACCGATGTTGCTATCACCGGTACCGGCACGATTGACGGTAATGCCAACAGTGAATTCCATGCGTGGCATACACAACAGGCCGATGATATTGCGGCGCTGCGTAAAATGGGTTTTGACGGTGTGCCACTGGAAAAACGCCAATTCGCTGAAGGACATTTTTTGCGTCCATCTCTGATCCAGATTGTGAATGCAAAACGGGTGCTGCTTGAAGGCTACACCGCGATCAATTCTCCTTTCTGGGTTAATCATTTGGTTTACACCGACCACGCACAAATGCGCAAGGTTAAAGTAAACAGCATGTTCCCGAATAATGACGGTATTGATATTGATTCGGGTCGCTGGGTGGTGATTGAAGATAACCATTTCCGCACCGGTGATGATTCGGTCGTGATTAAATCCGGCCGCGATCTGGATGGCCGCACCATTGGTCGCCCCAGTGAAAATGTGGTGGTGAGAAATAATATTCTTGATGGTGAAGACGGTGTGGGCTTGGGTAGTGAAATGTCAGGCGGGATTAAAAATGTCTTTTTCACTGATAACACTTACTTGAAAGGCTCATCGGTTTTCCGTTTAAAAGCGAATCTTGATCGCGGTGGTAGTGTAGAGCATGTGCGCATTCGCAATACCAAAATCGGTGAAGCCAAATATCTATTCTGGTTTGACCTGAGTTATGTGGCGGGTTATCTGGGCGGAAATTTTCCATCCAAATATCACGATATTGTGTTTGAAAATATTGTGGCAGAAAAAGTGGATACTTTTTTTATCAGCCACGCTCCGCAAGTGCAGCCATTGGAAAATGTATTGTTTAAAAATATCCAGGTGAAATCTGCCAAACAGTTTATGGATTTTACCAACCTGAAAAATGTGACCTTTACCGACTTGCAAATCAATGGACAAACATTGTCGGCGCATTTTGAATAATTCTTCCATTATTGGCGCTGTTGAAAAGACGATGCCTGTGCCCGGACTTGGTTGCCGGGCATTTTTATTATTACTTTGTTCGTTTTTATTTGGGTTCTGTGCTATTTCCACAATGGCCTCAGCAACAACAACCTCAGCAACAACAGCCTCTGCAACAACAGCGGTTTATATCGCCAATAGCGATTCACACAGCCTGTCTGTATTTTGGTTGGATGAACAAACCGGCAAAGCTGCATTGCAACAAACCCTTGCGGTGCGCGGTGCAGTCATACCGCTGCGTTTATCGCACAACAAGCGGCTGCTTTATGCCGCGATCCGCTCGGAGCCTTATCGCGTTGCAGTGTTTGATATTAATCCACACACGGGTTATTTAACTGCGCGAACATCAATCCCTTTGCCCGATAGCATGGCTAACATCGATCTTGATCGCGCGGGGCGCTATTTATTGTCGGCTTCCTATGGAGGCAATAGCATTAGCATCCAGCCATTGGATTCCAGCGGAATTCCTGCGGCGCAGGCGCAGGTAATTAAGACAGGTGCGCACCCGCACCAAATAACCGCGGACCCTGAAAATCAATTTATTTATGTGTCGTTACTCGGTGAAAACCGGTTGGATTATTTTCGGCTGGGTGATGACACCCCACATACAACAGCGCTTGAGTTACCGGCAGGTTCCGGGCCGCGCCATTTTGTTTTTTCCAAACAAAAAAAGCGCGTTTATGTACTCAGTGAATTAAGTGCGCAAGTGCAGGTTGCTGTGCGCGACCATTCAACGGGGGTGTTGACGTTGCGCGAGTCGCATTCGCTTTTGCCTGCAGGGAGTACGCCTTGGGCGGCCGATATTCATTTAACGCCGGATGAACATTTTTTGTATGTATCGGAGCGCAACAGCAATAGCCTATTTGGTTTCAGTGTGGATCAGCAATCGGGGCGCTTGCGCGCGCTGGGTAAATGGACAACCGAACATCAGCCGCGCGCGTTTGCGATTGCTGAGAGCGGGCGCTATCTGGCAGTGGTTGGGCAAAAATCCCATCACCTGCAGGTGTTTGCGATAAATCCTGCAACGGGTGCGCTGACCGCAACAGACCGCAAGGCAACCGGTAATAATCCTTCCTGGGTGGAAACGCTTGCATTGAAAGCGCGCACTAATAAACCGGAAGTGCAGGATGAGTGAATGGTATTCATGCGCAAACTGGATTAATCCATTTATCCATTGGTTTGATTCGGCACTCATTAGCTCGCATCATTTAAATGACTTAATAACTTAACAATAACCTAACAATAAAACGATTGAACCAATTGCGGGAGTTAATTCATGGCCAATGCACCAGCAAACGGCGCACCCGACATCAGCCCGGGCAGTAGCAATTTATCCGCTCATCAAGCGGCTATCAGTGCAGCGACTGCAACGCGTGCCCGCTGGGGAATTTTGGCGATGTTATTCATTGCCACAACTATCAACTATGCCGACCGCGCAACAATTTCTATCGCCGGATCTGATATCGCCAGCGATCTTGGTTTATCGCCCATTGAGATGGGTTATATTTTTTCTGCGTTTGCCTGGAGTTATGTGTTGGCACAAATTCCCGGCGGTTGGTTGCTGGATAAATTTGGTTCCCGGCTGACCTATTTTGCGAGTATTTTTTTATGGTCCACTTTTACCCTGCTGCAAGGGTTTGTGGGTTTTTTAACGGGCGGTGCCGCATTCATTATGCTGATTGTGTTGCGCTTGTTGGTTGGTGCGGCAGAAGCGCCTGCCTTTCCCGGCAATAGCCGTATTACCTCTGCGTGGTTTCCCTCCCATGAGCGCGGGCTGGCAGCATCTATTTTTAATTCAGCGCAGTATTTTGCAACCGTTGCATTCGCGCCCTTAATGGGTTGGATGGTGCACAGTTACGGCTGGCAAAGTATTTTCTTTTTTATGGGCGCGCTGGGAATTGTATTGGCCGGTGCCTGGTTAAAAACGATTTACTCACCCAAACAGCACCCGCGCGTCAATGCCAGCGAATTGCGCTACATAGAAGAAGGCGGTGCGCTGGTTGACCTTGATAATTCCACGCAACAAAACCAGCGTGTTGATACCTTCAAGTGCATTAAAGAATTACTTGCCTCGCGCATGTTGCTCGGTGTGTATATCGGGCAGTACTGTATTAATTCGCTCACCTATTTTTTTCTCACCTGGTTTCCGGTGTATTTGGTGCAAGAGCGCGGCATGAGTATTTTGCAGGCGGGTTTTTTGGCATCGCTTCCGGCAATTGCCGGGTTTTTGGGTGGTGTGTCTGGCGGTTGGCTTTCGGATCGCCTGACCAAAAAAGGTTACTCACTCACCTTTGCGCGAAAATTGCCGATTGTGGTGGGCATGTTGATGTCCACCAGTATGATCGCGTGCAATTATGTGGATACCGATACGCTGGTGATTGCGATTATGTCGCTCGCCTATTTCGGCAAGGGTGTAGGTGCGCTGGGCTGGGCGGTTGTGGCGGATACATCGCCAAAAGAGGCGGGCGGTTTGTCGGGTGGATTATTTAATACCTTTGGGAATAGCGCCGGCATAGTCACGCCGATTGTGATTGGTTACATAGTGTATAGCACCGGTTCTTTTGCAGGCGCGCTCGCTTATGTGGGTGCGCATGCGGTTGTGGCGATTGTCAGTTATTTGTGTGTCGTCGGTGAAATTAAACGCATCACCTTGAGCGATTCGGTGAGTGCACCTGCGGCACAATAATTTTTTTGAGGTTTTAGTATGTCCCAAGCGGTTATCAAAATGCATCCGGCCGATAACGTTGCTGTCGTTGTCACCGAGGGTGGGTTAGCAGCGGGAACAGAAGTGGAAGGCGGTGTGATACTGCGTGAAAATATTCCGCAAGCACATAAAGTGGCGTTGAAAAATTTCGCGCAGGGCGATGCGGTGATCCGCTACAACGTCACTATCGGTTATGCCAAAGACAACATCGCCGCTGGCAGTTGGGTGAATGAAAACGTATTGATAATGCCCAATGCGTTAGGGCTGGAAAATTTACCTATCAGTACGCGTATTGGCACTGCAGGCGAGCCGCTGGATAATTTTACATTTCAAGGGTATCGCAATGCCGATGGCAGTGTGGGTACGCGCAATATTTTAGCCATCACCCAAACCGTGCAATGTGTGGCCGGTGTGGTGGATTACGCGGTAAAGATTATTCGCGAACAATTATTGCCAAAATATCCGAATGTGGATGGCGTGATTGGTTTGTCGCACAGCTACGGTTGTGGTGTGGCGATAGATGCACCAGCGGCGCCAATTCCCATTCGCACTATTCGCAATATTTCGCTCAACCCGAATTTTGGTGGCGAAATAATGGTGATTAGTTTGGGTTGTGAAAAATTACAGCCATCGCGGTTAATGCCCGCCGGATCAATTCCTGCGACCGTTGTTGATGGCCCGCAAGTTGTGTGTTTGCAAGATGAAGAGCATGTGGGTTTTATGAGCATGATCAATTCCATTTTGCGGCAGGCGGAATTTCATCTGGAGCGATTAAATAAACGCACACGCGAAACCTGTCCGGCTTCAGCCTTGGTGGTGGGCATGCAATGCGGCGGCAGCGATGCATTTTCCGGCATCACCGCCAACCCTGCACTGGGTTACGCGGCCGATTTATTGGTGCGCGCCGGTGCAACAGTTATGTTTTCAGAAAATACCGAAGTGCGCGATGGTGTAGACCAATTGACGGCGCGCGCAGCAACGCCACAAGTGGCTGCCGACATTATTAAAGAAATGCAGTGGTACGATAATTATCTCGCGGCGGGTATGGTTGATCGCAGTGCGAATACCACGCCCGGAAATAAAAAAGGCGGATTGTCGAATATTGTTGAAAAAGCCATGGGCTCGATTGTGAAATCCGGATCATCGCCCATTGTGGGTGTGGTGTCGCCGGGTGAGCGTTTGCGCGATCGCGGTATTACCCGTGGTTTGGTTTACAACTCCACCCCCGCGAGCGATTTTATTTGCGGCACTTTGCAATTGGCGGCGGGAATGAATTTGCATATTTTCACCACTGGCCGCGGTACGCCTTATGGATTGGCAGAGTGCCCGGTGATTAAAGTGGCAACGCGAACAGAGTTAGCGCGCCGCTGGCACGATCTTATGGATGTGAATGCCGGGCGAATCGCCGATGGTGAAAAAACGATTGAAGAAATGGGCTGGGAAATTTTTCATTTGATGCTCGATGTTGCCAGCGGCAAAAAAACCTGGGCTGAGCATTGGAAATTATATAACTCACTGGTGTTGTTTAATCCTGCACCGGTCACCTGATCTGTACCAAACGCGCGACTTGTTCGCGCGTTTTTATTTTTCGGCCGTGAAGAAATCGACGCGGAATTTTTATCAATACAAAATCAGTATTGACCCAGTCAGCAATTAAGCTTTACCTGCATAGATTGCGGTGCAAAAATTTCCTTGAAATATTCACCGCAGGAGATGATTCCGTGTCCCGTTATACACCTAAAGAATTCGCAAAAATTGTTGGCAGCGGTCTGTTGTCTTTTCCGATTACCCACTTTAAAGCCAGCGACCATTCGTTCAATGAAGACGCTTATCGCGCTAATTTGAATTGGCTATTTAGCCACGATGCTGCGGCCATGTTTGCAGCCGGTGGTACGGGTGAATTTTTTTCGCTCACGCAAAAAGAAGTGGATCGCGTTGTGCGTGCAGCAGTGCAAGAAACCGGACATAAAATGCCGGTGATTGCGCCTGCCGGTGGTGGTACAGCGGTATCAATTGAATATTGCCAAGCCGCAGAAGCAGCCGGTGCCGATGGTGTTTTATTGTTGCCGCCTTATTTAACCGAAGCCGCAAAAGACGGTGTGGCCGCGCATGTAGAAGCCATTTGTAAATCCACCAAACTAGGTGTGATTGTGTATAACCGCGCAAACCAGCGCCTTGATGAAGTCGAGCTGGAAAAACTGGCGGAGCGCTGCCCTAATCTGGTGGGCTATAAAGATGGTTTGGGCGATATTGAATTAATGACCCGCATCTACGCCCGCTTAGGTGATCGCCTGACTTACATTGGCGGGTTGCCGACAGCAGAAACTTTTGCATTGCCTTATTTGGAAATGGGCGTGACTACTTATTCGTCGGCCATTTTTAATTTTGCGCCAGAATTTGCGCTGAATTTTTATCATGCTGTGCGCGCGCGCAATTATGAGCAGGTGTATAAATCACTCAATGAATTTGTGTTGCCGTATATTGCGATTCGCAATCGCAAACAGGGTTATGCCGTGTCGATTGTGAAAGCAGGTATGAAAATTGTGGGGCGCGATGCAGGCCCTGTACGTACACCCTTGCTGGATTTAACCGAGAGTGAAATGGCGGAGCTTGCCGCGTTAATTTCACGCATCCAATAAAATTCACAGGATACATTGTTAAAGGTAGCTGCAATGAAATTAACGGGAAACTTGCTTATCGGTGCTGCGCAAATCGCGGGTGACAAGGGAACCTTGTATGCCGTGAGCCCTGCAACCGGCGAACAACTTGAGCCTGTTTATCATTTGGGTGGTGTGGCGGATGTTGAACGTGCCTGTGCGTTGGCAGAGCAGGCATTCGATAGTTATCGCGCAACTTCACCTGTGGTGCGCGCAAATTTTTTAGAGACTATCGCGCGCAATATTGAATCCCTTGGCGATACATTAATTGAACGCGCTATGGCAGAAACCGGTTTGCCGCGTGCACGTTTGGAAGGCGAGCGCGCACGCACCTGTAACCAATTGCGTTTATTTGCGCAGGCTATCCAATCCGGTGAACACAATCTGCCGCGCATTGATTTGCCTATGCCGGAACGCAAACCTTTGGCGCGTCCGGATTTACGCCAACGCCGTATTCCACTTGGCCCCGTTGCGGTATTTGGTGCAAGTAATTTTCCGCTCGCGTTTTCGGTGGCCGGTGGCGATACCGCCTCTGCTTTTGCGGCGGGTTGTCCGGTTATTGTAAAAGCGCATTCGGCGCATCCGGGTACATCGGAATTGGTTGGGCAGGTTATCCAATTGGCGGTAGCGCAATGCGGTTTGCCTGAAGGTGTATTTTCGTTGCTGTATGGTTCGGGCAATACTTTGGGAACGGCGCTGGTTGCGCATCCGGTTATTCAGGCCGTTGGATTTACCGGCTCGCGTGCCGGTGGTATTGCGCTGATGCGTGTCGCGCAGCAGCGTCCACAACCGATTCCTTTTTATGGCGAATTAAGTGCATTGAATCCGGTGGTGTTGCTACCCGGTGCATTAACAGAAAAAGCGGTGGAATTAGGCCGACAATTTGTTGCATCACTCACCATGGGGGCCGGGCAGTTTTGTACTAATCCGGGATTATTATTGGCGATTGATTCCCCTGCGCTTGATCAATTTATCCAATCCGCAAAAATGGCGCTGCAAGAATCGGCTGCGCAAACCATGCTGAGCCCCGGCATCCATAATGCGTATCAACACTCCACTGCCTGCATCGCAAAAAGTAAACAGGTGGAGCTTGTTGCCTCTGGTTTGGCTTCAGATGCGCCCAATGCTTGTCAGGCCATGCTTTATGCAACCACTGCAGCTGCTTTTATGGACGATATTAATTTGCACGAAGAAATGTTTGGCGCTGCATCGCTAGTGATTCGCTGCCGCAATGAAGATGAAATAGTGCAAGTGCTAAAAAAAATGGATGGACAACTCACTGCCACGCTTCATTTTGCAAACACCGAACGTGATGCCGCGCGCAGACTTCTGCCGGTTTTGGAACGCAAAGCTGGGCGCATTCTTGCCAACGGTTGGCCTACCGGTGTGGAAGTGTGTCATGCAATGGTTCATGGTGGCCCTTGGCCAGCAACAACCGATGCGCGCACTACATCGGTCGGCACTGCTGCACTGGAGCGTTTTTTGCGGCCGGTGTGTTATCAGGATTTGCCCGATGAATTATTGCCTGCAGAATTACAGGCGAATAATCTGTTGCAGGTGAAGCGTTTGATTGACGGCACTATTTTTCTAGTGTGAGTCCGGTTTTCTAGTGTGAACTCGTTTTTTAGTATGAATCCGGTTTTTTAAGGTGCATCCGGCGTAAAACACAAGCGTTTTTTCAGTGTGTGTTTTACGCCAGATTTTCGCTGATGGCTTTGAGTACCGCTTGGGTGCGGTCGCGGCAGTCGAGTTTGGCGAGTATATTGGATACGTGATTACGCACTGTGCCTTCCGCCAGAAAAATCGTTTTTGCAATTTCTTTATTGGACAGGCCATTAACCAACAAGCGCAAAATTTGTTTTTCCCGTTCAGATAAATCCAATGTCGATTTTTTTTGCTGGAATTCACGCAACATATCGGGCTCGGCCAAAAATGTAGAACCGTCAGACACCAGTTGCAAACTGCTGACGAGTTTTTCCAGCGACACATCTTTTAATAAAAAACCGTTAGCGCCTGCTTTTATGCTCTGCGCAAATAAATCCGCATCGTCAAATGTTGTGAGCATCAAAATGGGTGTGTTATTGCTGCGTGCGCGCAGGTGCTTCACCAGGCTGATGCCATCCATCACTGGCATACGAATATCGGCGAGCAGCACATCGACAGGCTGTTGTGTGATAAACGCCAGCGCTTCTTCGCCGTTGCGCGCCTCCCAACTGACTTGCGCATTGCCGGAAATTGCCAGCAATCCGGAAATCCCCTGCCGCACCAATTGCTGGTCATCAACCAAACCTACATTAAGCATTGTGTAACTCCATTGTTATCGCTAACCGACAACCTTTCTTCAACGGTATTAATTCAACCTTGCCCGCAAAAGGATGAAGACGTTCTTGCATCCCTTTAAGTCCGTTACCGGGGTTAAGCAGCGCGCAGCCCTGGCCGTTATCATCGAGCTGAATAAAAATGTGTTGTTGGTTTTGTTGTTGTTTCTGCTCAAGCGCGAGTTGGATTTTTTTGGCTTTGCCGTGACGCACCGCATTACTGATACCCTCCTGGATGCAGAGCAATAATTGCTCGGCGATTTGCGCAGATTCCAATTGCAAATGGCCGTTGATTTCCAACTCCAATTCCGGGAGATGTTCTGCCAGTGCCTGCACTGCCTGATGAAAATCCACTGCGGTAGCGGTGCGTTGGTCGCGTACGACCGCGCGGATATTGTCGAGCAACTGTTTGGCGAGTTGTTTGGTATCCATCACCGACGCTTGCAGTGGTTGCCCTACTTTGTGTTGCAAAATTTCCAATTGTAAATTGAGCGCGGTGAGTTGGTGCCCGAGAATATCGTGCAGGTCGCGCGCAATGCGCAAGCGCTCTTCCTGTTTGCTGGATTGCGCCAGAATAATACGTGTCGCTAACAATTGTTGGTTGGCCTGCTCCAGTTCTTCACGCGCATGGCGCTCACTGACGCGTGCAAATGCGGTGGCCAGTGCAAATATCTGGAAGCCAAGAAATGTCAGTGCACTGACCACTTGGTTGGTGGAATGCCAGATCCAGGTCATGATAAAAAAGAACACAAGATTGCTGAGCAGTACCCATAAAATCGCCTGGCGGCGCGAAAAATAATCGGCCAGTTGCGCTGCCCAAATAACGAGTAGTACGGGTGCTATATCACTGCGCTGAACAAGCAATAACAAAAGTGCAATGACCAGTTGCAGCAATAAAAAAATCCGGTGCCGCCGGTAATGAAGCGCGATGTTTGCTGTGTAAGTGACTCTGACAAATAAATATAAAAAAACCAGATAACCAGCAATGCCGGGGATGGCATAAGCGGATTCCAGCAGGCGCTGGAATTCAATATAAGCGACCGCGCCCCAGGTGATTACGCCCGCCAGTGTGAGAAGGTATCGGTCATTGGTCATCGGGTAGTCCTGACACTTTGCGTGTGGAAACGGGCCGCCTATCTTACGTCCAAAATTACATCCACAAGAACAGGACATTTGTCATCGTGTTTTGATGAGTTGTGTCATCGCAAAATACTGAGTGTTGACACCTGCTTTTGAAGCGGGATTTTCTTATTGTGTGTGGGTGTTCTATCACTATAGATAAGGAGTTTTGTTATGCAGTCGATCAATAAATTGGCAGGTGCAGGATTGTTGGTATGCGCGCTGCCCGCTATGGCGCACGAGTTGGTGGTGAATGTGGGTAACATCGACTCAACAGATGGTCATTTGCTGGTGGCGGTTTATAACCAACAAACGCACTACGACAACAACAGCCAGCGCGTGGCTGTGCAAAAAGTAAAAATGACCGGCGACAGTATGCGGGTTGTGCTGGGCGATCTTCCCGCGGGGGAATACGCGGTGAAGTTGTTTCAGGATGAGAACGATAATGGCAGTATCGATATGAATGCGATGGGTATCCCCACCGAGCCTTATGGGTTTTCCAACAATGGTGGGATGTTTGGCCCGCCGTCATTTGACGATGCGAAAATACAGCTTGATAAACCGACTGAAATTGAAATCCAGCTGCGTTAGTAACAGGCCAGGTAGTGGAGGTGGTAGGTTGGGTTAAATAAAAACGGCGATCTTTTCAGATCGCCGTTTTTATTTATTTGCACTGCATTACCTACACGCCAGACTTGCAGGACTTTTACCTGTAAGTAATACAGTCAGCAGGTCTTAGTTACAGCTGCGCACCAAAGACCATGCGTTTTGCCATGCCCAGCCAGTACCGGGTGCATATGGACCGCCAACAGTACACCAGCCGCTCACGGTACATTGATACTCGCTACCTGCGTTAACCACTTTAGCGCCGTTTGCGTAGCTAGCACCGTTCACATAAGCAGGAGAGGTGCAGTTACCGGTAGACACAGACGAAGCGACTGATGAGGCAACAGATGAAGCAACAACAGAAGACGCTACGCTTGATGAGCTAGGTGCAACGCTGGATGGGGTAGATGAAGTAGAGCCACCACACGCGCCCAGATCCAACCAGTGAGCGTATTGGCCATTGCTGGTCTCAGGGTTGTTGCCTTGAGTCCAGTAGTTAGCCTGGTAACGCTTGCCGTTGTGTTGTATCTGGGTTGGGTTTTGGTAAGCGATAGTCGGGTTCCAGATACCCAGACCAGCACAAGTGTTGCTGGAAATACTTGATCCAACAGACGAGCTAGCTACAGATGTAACCGATGAGCTTGAGGCTGAAGATGCAACTGAAGAGGCAACAGACGAGTTTCCGCCACCGCCGTAGTTAACGTCGATACATTGATAGAAGCCTTCAGCCGCATCTCTTTCCCAGTCACGTTGCCATACGCTGTACACGATGTGACGGCCAGTACGTTGTGGCATTTGAACAGTGTGGTAAGAAATTTGTTCCTGATCCGCTTTACCTGAGTCGTGGATCAATTCAAGGTCAGACCAGCGCAGTGGTTGCGCGTGGTTGTAGCCTTCGCGGGTGATGTAGTAACGGAAGTACATGGTTTTGTGTGCCGCAGTGTTGGTCCACACAAATTGCAATGGGCCTGCACTTACGTTGGTTGCTGGCCAGTCAGTACGCGCCAGATCCATACCGTACAGGTTAGAACGACCTACAGAACAAAGACGGCCATCCGGAATAAAGTATTCGTGGTTATCGCGCACGCCACCTACCGCCACTTCTTGTGGGGTGTAGAGACCGCCGTTACCCGCTGCTTTCGCTGCGATACAGGCTGGGTGGGTCGGGTTTTCAATGCCGTTTTCTTTACATTGGATCACACGGCTTTTGGGGGAAGATACATAACCGTGGGCAAATGCCTGGCCTGCAATCAGGATTGAGCCCAATACGACTGCGGAAATACCGCATGCTTTCATTGTCTTTTTCACTTTCAATCTCCGAACTTATTGTTTGTTAGACGGTGCCTGAACAGCACTCGGGAGCACAGCTGAATAAAACATGCATCTGATCAGGGTATAACACCAGGATCATTGCATGGGGATTGAGTCTAAAATGACAACGTTGTATTGGCGAGTCCGACTTTCAGTTTGGGGGGTAATATTTTGGGAGGCAGGTTTGATTTTCGGAAAATTTTCAGAAGAAAACGAAATTAAAAGTTCGAGTTTTATTTTGACGTCAAAATAATGTGATTTGCTGCGCAAAATAACGAAATTTAGTGCGGCAAGGGAAACACGCACATAAACACACTGCCTTTGCCCGGCTCGCTGGTGATTTTCAATTCGGCTTCATGACGCATCAATACGTGTTTCACAATCGCCAGCCCCAAGCCTGTTCCACCCGTCCCACTATTTCTGCTGGCATCGACACGATAAAAACGCTCGGTCAAACGCGGGATATGTTGGGCTTCAATTCCGGAGCCGTTATCGCTCACCGACACATACACATTTTTTTGATCTTGCCAGAGCAGCATGCTCACCTTGCCATCGATGGGTGTGTATTTGATCGCGTTGATGACCAGATTGGAAAAGGCGCTGTGCAATTCTTTTTCATTGCCGGGCAACAATAAGGGCTTGGTGGTGTTGTTGCAGATCAGTGTCAGCTGCTGGTTTTTTTCTTTGCTGAGCACTTCCGCTTCACTTTTGATGATCGTTAGCAGTTGCTCGATATTAATCGGCTTGTGGTTGTGCCCGGCTTCGGTGGTTTCCAGTTTGGATAGCACCAGCAAATCGTTGATCAGCAGCGACATGCGTTTGGCCTGTTGCAACATTTGCTGCAAGGGTTTATTCCAGCTGGGGATGGTGTTGTTATCGGCCAGCGTCTCTACATAGCCGTTGATCACCGTGAGCGGCGTGCGCAACTCGTGCGACACGTTGGCCACAAAGTCTTGCCGCATTTTTTCCAGATTGTGCACCTGGGTGATATCGCGCACGACGATCAAGCGTTCATTTTTACCAAACGGAGTAATCTGGAATTGCAGGTGCTTTGAGGCAAAACGGGGCGATGGCAGCTCAAGCGGCTCTTCGTATTTGCCTTCTTCAAAATAGGCGACAAATTTGGGGTGGCGGATAAAGTTGATCACCGACTGCCCCTGGTCTTTGGTATTGAGCGCCAGCATGCGATGGGCGGCGGGGTTCCAGAAATCCAGATGGCCGCGCGCATCCAAAATGATCAATCCATCTTTTAGCGATGAGCTGATTTCCTGGATGCGTTTGATCACCGCCTGCAGGTTTTCTTTTTCAAGGCGCTGGTCGCGCTGCAATTGATAGATGTTGTCGAAAATTTGCCCCCAGATGCCGCTGGCTTCTGGCGGGTTCTGGCTGTCTTGCCGCACCAGCCATTGGTTGAGGCGGCGGATTTGCCAGAGCATCCAAATGATATAAATGGAGCAGCCAATCAGCATCCACAGCGAATAATTATCGCTGAAGAAACCAATCAGGCTGCAAATGGCGAGGATGATAAGAATGCGCTGGAGTTCAGCGCTAAAACCTTTTAACAAGACCTAAACCTCGTGGCACATAGCAGTAGCAAGGTAGGGACTCCGTTGCGAGACCGTCTGCTGCATGGATGCAGCAGTCGAGCCTACAGGGAAGTATTCACGGCGTGTCTTGCAATGGAGTCACGGCCTTGCTGCGGAATTCAGGGGATCAGGCTTCAATACGAGTAGAAAAACGATAGCCCGTACCGCGCACTGTCTGGATCAAATCTTCGTGGCCATCAATGGTCAGTGCTTTGCGCAGGCGGCGGATATGCACATCCACCGTGCGCTCTTCCACATACACATTGCCGCCCCAGACGTGATCCAGCAATTGGCTGCGAGTATAGGCTCTTTCCTGATGGGTCAGGAAAAATTCCAGTAAACGATATTCGGTTGGCCCCATATCCACCGACTGGTTATTGATGGTGACGCGGTGGCTGGCGGGGTCAAGGCACAAGCCCTGTACGGTGATCGGTGCTGAGTTGATTTGCGGATCAGCGCGGCGCAACACGGCTTTCAAGCGGGCAACCAGTTCACGCGGAGAAAAAGGCTTGGTGATGTAATCATCGGCACCCACTTCCAGCCCCTGGATCTTGTTGTCTTCCTCGCCTTTGGCGGTGAGCATAATGATGGGGGTGTTGGCGGTGACTTCGTCGCGTTTTAAACGGCGCGCCAGTTCAATACCGCTGGTGCCGGGCATCATCCAGTCAAGCAATATCAAGTCAGGCTTTTCATCAATGATCAGGCCGTGGGCATCCTGTGCATTGCTTGCCTCCATTACCTGGTATTCGGCCATTTCCAGCGCCACACGCAACATGTCGCGGATTGCGGATTCATCGTCAACGATCAGGATTTTACGACCAGTCATAAATGTTCTGCCTGAAAAAACTACGGAGCGCCCCACGGGTTTGTGAAGCTATTGTTGCAGCTTATTAAATAAGCTCAGTGTTACACATTTATGACAGGATAAAAATTTTGCGCTAGCGCAATGCGTAATCGGCAGCAATGCCCACAAACACCGCCGCACCCACCCAATTGTTGTTCAAAAATGCTTTGAAGCAGTCCTCGCGTTTGCGAAAGCGTATCAACCATTGTTGATACACAAAAAGCGCTCCCGCAACGGCCAGCCCAAGGAAGTAAGCAGCGCCTAATTCAAAGCGTTCCCCAACAAGCAACAGCGCGTAAAGTGCCATTACCTGCAGAACGCCGGTCATCAGCCGGTCTTGCTCACCAAACAAAATGGCGGTGGATTTCACACCGATTTTCAGGTCGTCGTCGCGGTCAACCATCGCATAAAAGGTGTCGTAGGCGACTGTCCAGAGCACCACAGCGAGGTAGATGAGCCACATGCCATGATGCAGCTCCCCGGCTTGTGCCGCATAGGCCATGGGGATTCCCCATGCAAATGCAGCCCCGAGCACCACTTGTGGCAAATGGGTGTGGCGTTTCATAAACGGATAACAGAAAGCCAGAATCAGGCCGCCAACGGACAGCTTGATCGTGAGTGGATCGGTCATTAGTACCAGCCCGAACGCAATCAGGCAGAGCGCGATAAACAAGCCAAGCGCCTCTTTGCTGGATACCGCACCGGTCGCGAGCGGGCGGTCTTTGGTGCGCTTGACCTTGCCGTCGATCTTGCGGTCGGCAAAGTCGTTGATTACGCAGCCAGCGGCGCGCATCACGATCACTCCCAGGGTAAATATCACCAGATTTTTTAGGCTGGGTACGCCCTTGGCGGCAATCCACAAGCTCCAGAGCGTCGGCCAGAGCAATAACAACGTACCTATAGGGCGATCCATACGCATCAAGCGCCAATAAAGCAGGACTTTTTGGCGTAGGTCTGTCTGGCCTGCGGTTTGTTGCGTGGCGCGCTGGAGGATTTTGCCGGCACTGGATTTTGCTGCCTTGGCAGATTTGGGAGCGGCAGATTTGGGCGTGGCGGGTTTGGCCGAGCCGGTTTTGGTGGAGGTTGCAGCAGGTTTTTGTGAGTTGGGAGTTGTCATAACCAAAGCGCCGGCATTGTTGGAGTTATCGGGTATCAGGACGGTTCTGGATTATCTGGCTGTCACATTTGAGCGATCAAACTCAGGCTATTCAATCAGGGCAATAAAGTCAGGTAAAAACACTTCGCTGACTAGCAGGGGTTTGGCGTGTAGATAAAACACCGAACGCCGCCCCCACAGATGCCCCTTGCCGCACAATTCGGCAGGCATATAGGCATGATCGCGGCTAATTCGCGCCACTGCAATGGCACTGCGCACCAAGTGTGGCTGACTGAACAAAAACGCGCCCAGCGGGCGGCTGCCTTGTTGGCGCAGATGACGCAGTGATCCGGTCAGGCTCGATAGCGGTAAAATGCTGCGCGCAAATACCCAGGGTGTTCCTTTGCCGCAGAGTATCACCTCGCGGATCAAGGCCTGTTGCGGGCGGCTCATACCCAGCGCCTGGCGCTCATTCAAGCTCGGGATACCAAGCGTCTGGCGCAAGACTTTTACGGCAAACTGACCCTGGCTTAATGAGACGAGGCGCGCTGTCAGTGAACCGTTATCGGCCAGCCAATCCTGTAGCGCGGCTTGCGGGCGCTGTTGGCGGGCAAGTTGGCGGAGAGGTTTCCACGAACGGGTTGAAAGCGGGCGGGGCATTGCGGCCTTGGGCAAAGCGGGTTCCTCAATCGGCTAATGTGGCAGTCGGTTGGTGCTGGCAAGCGCAAATCAGTGGATGGCAGTTTATCAGCTTGGCCAATCCCAGGCGTGAATAATGCGTTTATAAGTCTGCCGCAATCCTGTGAATGCAGGTAAACTCCGCGTGAAATTCAATGTTGATGGAGAGAGAAAACATGCATAAGACCGACATCGTAGTGGCTTTGGCCAATAATTCTGATCTGGGTGTAAATAAAGCGGACCTGGTGGTTTCGGCCTTTATTGAACAAATTACCAATGCTCTGGCGCGTGGGGAATCGGTAGCCTTGTTGGGGTTTGGCACATTCAACGTGAGCGCGCGCGCGGCACGTGAAGGCCGCAATCCGCAAACCGGCGCAACTATCCAGATCGCCGCCAGCAAAACCGTCACCTTCAAAGCAGGCAAAGCCCTGAAAGACGCAGTTAACGAATAATAATGTTACGGCGGCATAACTATGCCGCCCTCGCCTGATCTCCTACCATCTGTTGCTTTAACGTCCTGAATTACATTTCATCAACCAATAATAACGACCGGGGTGGCTATGTCGCTGACCAATAAAATTTTACTCGGCATGCTTTTGGGTGTCCTTGTGGGGGTCATCTTTAATTTAGTGCTCGGTGTAGACGGTCCCCAAACCGCACCCACGACGACCTATGGCCAGTGGATCCAAACGGTATTGATCAATGGCGTGCTCGATACTATCGGCCAGATTTTTGTAGCGTCACTCAAATTATTGGTTGTGCCACTTGTGTTTGTGTCATTGGTCTGTGGCGCTGCTTCACTGGGTGGCCATAACCGCATGGGCGCCCTGGCAACCAAAACGGTTGTGTTGTATTTGTGTACAACGTCAATAGCGATTGCACTGGCGATGGGGGTGGCGGTTTTTATCCAACCAGGTGCTGCCGTCGACATGGCATTGTCCAGCACATATTCCGCGCCACCTGCGCCATCCATCAAGCAAACGTTTCTCGATATATTTCCCAGTAATCCGGTTCAGGCAATGGCTGAAGGCAATATGTTGCAAGTCATTGTCTTTTCGATTTTGTTTGGTATTGCCATATCGCGCACGGGTGGTGAGATTGGCAGCAACATGAAAACGTTTTTTGAGCACTTGAATGAAGTGGTGCTCAAAATGATGTTGTTGCTGATGCAATTGGCGCCTTATGGTGTGTTTTGTTTGTTGGCAAAATTGTTTGCCAATATCGGTTTTGCTGCGATCATTGATTTGGCGAAATATTTTTTCACTGTGTTGTTTGTATTATTGCTACATGGTTTTGTCGTTTACGGATTGTTGATAAAAACATTATCCGGATTAAACCCCGTCATCTTTTTCAAAAAAATGTGGAAGGTCGCAGTGTTTGCGTTCAGTACCGCATCCAGCAACGCAACCTTGCCGGTCACTATGCGCACCGTTGAGCACGATCTTGGTGTGGACAATAAAGTCAGCAGTTTTTCAGTGCCTCTGGGCGCGACCATCAATATGGATGGCACCGCCATTATGCAGGGGGTTGCCACCGTATTTATTGCCCAGGTGTACAACATTGATATAGGGATGTCCGGTTATTTGATGGTGATTCTGACGGCCACGCTCGCCTCCATCGGCACCGCCGGTGTGCCCAGTGTGGGCCTGGTAATGCTGGCGATGGTGTTGCAATCGGTTGGCTTGCCGGTCGAAGGGATTGCATTGATTATCGGTGTTGATCGTTTGCTGGATATGGTGCGCACTGCAGTCAATGTCACAGGTGATGCAACCGTGTCTGTGATTGTGGCCAAGAGCGAAAATATGGTGGACAAAACGCGCTACGAAGATATGACACTCAACGCAGAAGTCGATCCGGTTTAAGAATTGTCCGCAGCGGAAAATCAGTTCAATAAAAAGGCGAAGCGTGTTGTGCGCTTCGCCTTTTTATTGAACTGTTATGTAACGGTTTGAATATACTTTATTTGAAACAGCGGTGCTGAGTGAGTAAAAAAGTTTAATGGTGCGTTATGGTGTCGCTATCAAACTCCACGCTGATCGATAAATCTTCTACCAAACAAGGCCAGCGCTCCAATTCTTCCTGCCAACCCTTATCGCGATGCGCATTGACGTAATGTGAAATGTTGGCACCTTCGAAACCGTGTTCGGTTAATAATAACTCCGCTGAAAATAAAACTGCCTGATCCAGTTCATTCGCGAAAGGTTCACCAATTAATTCGTGCGCAATAATGTTCGCGACAGTCATATCCATAGGCGCGAGCGGGATTCCGCTTTTTGCCATAAAACGGTCATTCACTTCTTCCAGCAAACGGTGTGCAAGATAAGCTTCATCGAGCAGTGCTTCCAATTGGCTGTGAGGATCAACAATCGACGGTGGCGATAAAAAATAATCGCTCGCAATTTTTAGCAGGGGTTCAATATCGTTAAAAATACCTGCCTCTTGCGCCATGCTGCGGATCGCATCAATAAAATCCGGCACGTGTTTTATGTAACGCACTACGAAATCAGCCAGATCTTTGGTGGCTTGCTGGTCAGGTAATTTGATGGCCGCATGCAAGTGCTGTTTACGGCACTCCACAAATTCAAGCAGCTTTCCGCTTGCGGCATCCTGTTCCTGCGCCTGATGTATAAGCTGGCGTATAGGGTTGAGGGGATCGTTCAATCTGTGTCTCTGGTAATGGTTATAAGTAATCACATCATCCGTCCTGCGCAATACCGGCGTACTTTGTTTTTCTTGCGTTTTAAAAGTAAACCATGAGACCGTAAACGCAAGTGACTCTTAATACCGACTTTTTATAAAAACCAAAGCAACTGCAGAAATCGGCCTGATGGCATTTTTTGTGCCATCAGGCGTATAAGCTTGTTAAAACGCGCCGGATATTTTCAGGCGCAAGGTATTGTCCAAATCGCCACTCAGGTATTGCTGGAATTGCAAACTCAGATCAATACGGCCCAACGTCTGGCCAATGCCGATCAGGCCATAGACTCCGCCGTCAATTTCAATATCCTCTGAGTAGCAGTCGCGGCAGTTGCTGATACTGCGCTCGGAGCCGAGTATGCCGCTCACGCCACCGCGCACACTGAAAAAGCTCATGTTGTCGCGCCCGAAGCGATATTTGGGGCCGTATTCCGCAAACAGCATCAGCGCGTTTGCATCCGATTCTTCATAACTTTCATCGCCCCAATAATCTTCCACATATTGCGAGAACTCAGCGTTGTCGCGGTAAAACAGCAGGCTTGCGCCAAGCGACAAGGTGTTTTCGCTGTCGCTTGCGTAATACTCAGCGGCACCGCCAATCGCAACGGCAGTGTCTTCAATCCACTGCTCGGCCGCGGCTTGTTTGTCGATGTTGATATGATCCACATGGCCGGACCAGCTCCAGCCGGTTTGGCGCACATTGTTGTCGGATTGCGCCAAGGCGAAAGGGCTCATGGCGATAAGGCAGGAGGCCAGTACAAGGGGTTTTAAGGTGGTAAGCATAGGATCGATCCATCAGTGAATGAAATAATGCGGCGATGAGGTTTCTCGCCATCCACGCAAGAGTTTGCGCAGCCGAATCTGTATTTGGGCTTAACAATCGCACCAATAGCGCTGCTTTCCGTGAATTCGGCGCGCCAAGTCTATATAATTCCCGCCGATTAATTTGTATCAGCTTGTGAGTCCAGTCATCTTAATGTGAGTCTTCCTATGTCCGACCGTATCGCTCAGGTCACGCGCAATACCCTTGAAACCAAAATCAGCGTTAGCCTCAATCTTGATGGTGCCGGTAAAGGCGTGTTTAACACCGGTGTTCCTTTCCTTGAGCACATGATGGATCAAATTGCCCGTCACGGCATGATTGATCTGGATGTGACCTGCGATGGCGACACCCATATCGACGACCATCACTCGGTAGAGGATATTGGCATCACTATTGGTCAGGCGATTGCCAAAGCAGTCGGCGACAAAAAAGGCATTCGCCGCTATGGCCACGCCTATGTGCCGCTCGATGAAGCGCTGTCGCGTGTGGTGATCGACTTTTCCGGCCGCCCCGGTTTGGTGATGGATATTCCGTTTACCCAAAAGCGCGTCGGTCAGTTCGATGTAGAGCTGTTCTGGGAGTTTTTCCAGGGTTTCGTCAACCACGCCGGTGTAACTCTGCATGTGGATAACCTGCGCGGCCACAATGCGCATCACCAGATCGAAACCGTATTTAAAGCCTTTGGCCGCGCCCTGCGTATGGCGTTGGAAAAGGATCCGCGCATGGAAGGTATTACCCCTTCTACCAAAGGAACTCTGTAAGCGATGACAGATGCGCCAGTAATTACGCCAAAACAGACAGTTGCCGTGATTGATTACGGCATGGGCAACCTGCATTCGGTCAAAAGTGCCCTTGAGCATGTCGCCCCCGAGCAACATGTGGTGGTGACTTCTGATCCGGCCGTGGTTGCCGCGGCTGATCGTGTGGTCTTCCCTGGTGTGGGTGCAATTCGCGACTGCATGGCGGAAATCAAACGCCTTGGATTCGACACATTGCTGCGCGAGCAAATCGCCACTGGTAAGCCGGTGCTGGGGATTTGCGTGGGTATGCAAGCATTGATGGATCACAGCGAAGAAAACGGCGGTGTTGATTGCATCGGTATCTTGCCGGGAAAAGTGCGCTTCTTCGGCGAAAATCATATTGATAGCGCTGGTGCGCATTTAAAAGTGCCGCACATGGGCTGGAATCAGGTGCATCATAATGATCATCCTCTCTGGGATGGCATTCCTCAGGATAGCCGCTTCTATTTTGTGCACAGTTACTGCGTAATTGCCGACGATGCCAGCTTGGTTGCTGCAACTTGCGACTATGGCTTTCAATTTCATGCCGCGCTAAATCGCGGGAATTTATTTGTGGCGCAATTCCACCCGGAAAAGAGCCATACCGTTGGCCTGCAGTTGTTGAAGAACTTTTTACATTGGGATGGAAAATCCTGATCCCACATGGTCGTAGGTTGGTGGTGAGCTTGCGAACCCCAACGCTGGTCATGGGCTGAAAGATGGTCATGTTGGGGTTCGTTCCTCACCGCCAACCTACGAATCCATTTATCTGTAGAGATTGTTTAATGTTAATTATCCCCGCAATTGATTTAAAAGACGGCCAATGCGTGCGCTTGCGCCAGGGTTTGATGGACGATTCGACCGTTTTCTCCGACGATCCCGTCGCGATGGCAGCACAATGGGTGCAACAAGGTTGCCGCCGTTTGCATCTGGTTGACTTGAACGGTGCTTTTGAAGGTAAACCAGTCAATGGCGGAGTGGTAACGGCGATTGCCAAAGCCTACCCGAACCTGCCGATCCAGATTGGCGGTGGTATTCGCAGCGCGGAAACCATTGAGTACTACCTGAATGCGGGTGTGCAGTACGTGATTATCGGCACCAAAGCGGTGAAAGAGCCGCAGTTTGTGACCGACATGTGTAAACAATTCCCGGGCCATATCATTGTTGGTCTGGATGCCAAAGACGGCTGGGTTGCCACCGATGGCTGGGCAGAAGTATCCAATTTGCAGGCATCTGAACTTGCCAAACGCTTTGAGCAAGACGGCGTGAGCAGCATCGTCTACACCGACATCGCGCGCGATGGCATGATGCAGGGCGTGAATGTGCAGGCGACTGTCGCCATGGCACAGGCTTCCAGTATTCCGGTTATCGCTTCTGGCGGCATCACCAATATGGACGACATCATCGCGCTCAAGGCTGAAGCCCATAAAGGCATCTGCGGTGCCATCACCGGCCGCGCTATTTACGAAGGCACCCTGAGCATGGCGGAAGCGCAGGCTTATTGCGATGCCAATTAAGTGGTCTGCGCATCGTTGAAGTATTGGATGGTTCTGCGAGATAGCCCTATTGGGCATCGCTGCGCTCAGCACCAACCTGCAAAGCAGCTTGAATTAAGATTGGATTTGAGAATTTAACGCTATGGCACTCGCAAAACGCATTATTCCCTGCCTTGATGTTGATAACGGCCGTGTGGTGAAAGGGGTAAATTTCGTCGGTATCCGCGATGCGGGCGATCCGGTGGAAATTGCCAAGCGCTACAACGATGAAGGCGCAGATGAAATCACCTTTCTCGATATCACCGCGACCCACGAAGGGCGTGACACGACTGTGCACACAGTGGAGAAGATAGCCAGCGAAGTATTTATCCCGCTCACGGTGGGCGGAGGTATCCGCACCGTGGATGACATCCGCACTATGCTGAACGCGGGTGCCGACAAGGTAGGTATCAATTCAGCAGCTATTTATAACCCGGATTTTGTGAAAGCAGCGTCTGATCGCTTCGGCGCACAATGTATTGTTGTTGCCATTGATGCAAAGAAAGTAAGCGGTCCGGGCGAGGCACCGCGCTGGGAGATTTTCACGCACGGTGGGCGCAAGCCAACCGGTATCAATGCGGTGGAATGGGCAATCAAAATGGCTGAGTTTGGTGCGGGCGAAATCCTGCTCACCAGCATGGATGGCGATGGCACTAAAAAAGGCTATGACCTGGCATTAACCCGTGCGATCAGCGACGGGGTACCTATTCCGGTTATCGCCTCCGGTGGTGTAGGTAACTTGCAGCATCTGTGTGATGGTGTGACGCAAGGGCGTGCGGATGCGGTATTGGCTGCGAGCATTTTCCATTTCCGCGAATACACTATCCCCCAAGCCAAAGCATTTATGCGCGCCCAAGGCATTGAAGTGCGTTTATAGAGATTGATTGGCAAAGTTGAAACAATAAAAAAGGGCGCTCAATGCGCCCTTTTTTATTATCGGCCCAAGATAACCCTTAGGCCGCACGGTACTGTTTAAGCATGTCCGACACTTTGGGTTCGGATGCCTGGATAAAGTCGATAAATTCACCGACACCAATTTCGGCATCGTCGCGGCTATCAAACGGGCCTATGTCCACTCCTTCACGGGTGGTGTAGTACCAGTAGCCATCTTTTTGTAGGTAACGCCCGTGACGCACAGGTACTGAACCTTGTTCACCTGCTCTGTTTGTAGTAGCCATATCGATTCCTCGCTATTGTTCCTGAACACTCGGATCCTTCACCGGTTGATCAAAAATCACCCTCGGCGATTATAAACAGCAATCAGAAGTGCTAGCTAGATTTAGTTCATCTTTTGATTTGAAACTTTAATAACCAAAAGCTGTAGTCCGGCAGGCCTAATGGTCATTATTGAAAGGATAGTCTATGGCGAAAGGGTCTGCTGGCACATGGAGCCGTGGCCACAACTCCATGGGTGGAGCAAGACAGCTAAATGGTTTTTGGATGGTATGGCGATGGCTGGGCATTAGGTGCGAGGCGGATACCAGCTTTACCTGGTATTGCTCCAGCAGCGGAGGTAATTGCTCAAGTAGCGCAAGGGTTTCCGGGTAAGGATGGCCGATGGCAATAGCCGAGCCCTGCTGTCGGGCGCGCTGCAGGGCATTGATCAGTTGCTGGCGAATGGCGTCGGTGTCGCGTTCATCATCCAGAAAGACATCGCGCTTGCGGCTGGGCAACTGGATGCGTTCCGCCATCGCCAACGCTTGGGTTTGGGCACTGGTGCGGCTGTCCACGAAATATAGGCGGCGCTGCTGAAGCTCATCCATCAACCAGCGCATGGGTTCGGCCTGCTCGGTGAGCCTGCTTCCCATATGATTATTGACGCCTCTGACATAAGGAATGCTAGCGAGATTTTGGCGCAGTACAGCGAGAAACTCTGCATGTTTCATGGTACTGGTTAACCCGCCGCGCCCTAGTGGGTAATCGTGATGGTTGCTCATGGGGGCGTGGAGCATGATTTCTTTGCCATGCTTGTGCGCGCGCTCGGCCAGCTCCGCGCCATGGGGGGTAAAGGGTAAAACCGCGAGGGTGAAATTGCCGGGCAAATCGGCGGTGCGCCGCCCGAGTGAAAGGTTGTAACCAATGTCATCGATGATGATTGCTAACTGCCCGCGGGCAGGTACGCCTTCAGATTTTGCTTGGGGAGCAAGAGGGCTGCCATTTGCGAAGCAGGCGAACACTATAAAGCCGAAGACAGCGAGAGGGGCAATCTGCTTCGGCATGGCTTTATTCGCTGATATCGGTAGGTTCTTCTGGTTGGATGACGATATCTGGCGCTATGTCCGGACTCATCTCTGCCGTGCTCGCGGCTAATGGTGAGCTCTGGATAAAGATGTGCAGGCCTTTGAGTAAATTGAGTGCCTCGTGCAATTGGTTGTCTTCTTTGAGCAGTTCGGCGCTGCTGATTCTCCGGTCGGCACGGTCTTTACTGGTGCTTTCCTTGCCGCCCTTGGTGTTACCCAAGTGGCGCGCCAAATCGGCTTCCGTCGTCATCAACCCTTGTTGGATGGCTGCAATCTGCACCCGTTCCACATTGACGTCCGGCTCAATGCCCTGTGCCTGGATTGAGCGGCCGTTGGGGGTGTAATAGAGCGCAGTAGTGAGTTTGATGGCGCGGTCATTACTGATAGGGATCACTGACTGTACCGAGCCTTTGCCAAAACTGCGGGTGCCCATAATCACGGCGCGCTTATGGTCTTGCAGGGCACCGGCGACAATTTCTGACGCGGATGCCGAGCCATCGTTGATCAGGACAACAAGCGGCAGGTTATTGGTGATATCGCCAGCTTCAGCGTTGTAACTGATATTGCTGTTCTCCTGACGGCCCTGGGTGTAAACCACCTGCCCTCCATCGAGGAAGGCATCGGCGACTTCGACTGAAGACTGCAAGACTCCGCCGGGGTTGTTGCGTAAATCGAGAATGATGCCTTTGGTGGCGGGGTTTTTCTTAAGCTGCGCACGCAATTTTTTGGCGACATCCTTACCGGTATCCAGTTGGAATTGCGCCAGCCTGATATAAAAGTAATCTTCTTCCAGTACCCGTGTACGTACACTTTGTACTTTGATGATGTCGCGTACCAGATTGAATTCGATGGGTTGGTCAACTCCCTCGCGCATCACGGTGATGTGAATGTTGCTGTTTTTGGGGCCGCGCATCAGATTAACGGCTTTATTTAAATCCATGCCTTTAACCGGCTTGTCATCGATGCGGATCACCACATCGCCTGCCAATATCCCGGCTTTTGCTGAAGGACTATCATCGATCGGCGTGACAACTTTGACAAAACCTTCATCGATACTCACCTCCAGGCCTATCCCACCGAACTCACCGGAGGTATTGGCTTGCAGGTCGGCAAACGCGTCTTTATCGAGATAGGCAGAATGCGGGTCAAGCTCGGCAATCATGCCTTTGATGGCATATTCGAGTAATTGGGCATCATCGATTTCATCCACATAGCCACTGCGCACGTGATCGTAGACGCGCGTAAACGTGCGCAATTCCTCCAGCGGCAGCAAACCACCATTGGCGGGCTTGGCCTCATCGGCAACCACGGTGCCGGAGCACAGCGCCAGTGCAAACAGGGCGGCAGGATAAGATGACATCCCTACAACAAACCGGGGGAAAGCAGCGCGAAACATAGCGTCTCCGATGATCGCAACAACTAAAAAAACAGATGGATGAAAATATTGATTGGCAGGTACCGTATCAGAGCGCGCACGTTAAGCCAAAGCATTTAAAAATGACAGATGGCGCACAAAATAATTCCGCCTTTCGGCAGAGTTTAGCTGCGCGCCAGCCAACTGCCCGGATCTATAGGCTTTCCGTTGTGGCGAATTTCAAAATACAAACCGCTACTTGACTGACCACCAGAGTTGCCAACATGGGCAATGGCCTCGCCTGCACTCACAGGTTCACCGGCTTTTTTCAGCAAACTTTGGTTGTGCGCATACAAGCTCAAATACCCCTCGCCATGATCCACAATCACCAGAAGACCGTGGCCGCCAAAATAATCGGCAAACACAACGCGGCCGTGATGTACCGCCACAACAGAATTACCCATCGGTGCTGCAATGTAGGCACCATTCCAATTCATTTGGCCCGCAATACGTGCGCTGCCAAAACGGTGGATCATGCTGCCTTGTGTTGGCCAGGGTAAACGGCCTTTACGCAGTGAAAATTTTTCGCCACCTTTGGGTAACGGAACATAACCGGGAGAGTTGATAGCACCTGTGGTGGCAACGCGGGAGGTTACGCGCTCCAGCAATGCTTGCAAGCGGCGGCGGTCTTCACTGAGCTGCTTTAATTCCTGATTTTTATTTTTCAGCTCGCTGTTCACTTTGGCCAGCGCTTGTTGGCGCGTTTGGTGGACGGTTTTCAATTGGGCTCGCTGGGTATCCAGCTCCGCCTGCATCGCACCTAACTCAAATGTTTTTTTTTCTATCTCGGGAGTCAGTGCATCAATTCGCGTAATCGTATCCAGATAGGTGCGCATTTTTTGGCTGTGTGCTTCCATGAAATAACTGTGGTATTTCATGATGCGTGATACTTGATCAGGTGATTCCTGATTAAGCAAAACCTTGACTTCACTTTGCTCGCCCAATTTATGGGCCGCACGCATTTGTTCAGCGATTTGTGCCTGCTGTTGTTGGCGCGCTTGCTCCAATTGGCTGCGTTCGTTTTTTAATTGGTTTAATTCGTTGTTTTGCTCTTTAAGCTGCTTATTGATGTCGTTGGCTTTTTTTTGCAGCTCATTAATTTGCTTTTCTGATTTTTCCAAATCTTTTTGCAGCGTTGAGCGCGTGCCTTGCACCTGTTTAAGTTCTTTTTGCAGGGCTTCTATATCTTTCTGCAGTTTTGCCATTTCGGCTTTTTCATCAGCCTGTGCATAAACGCCAGACAGCGCTAAAGACAGCAGGCTGCAGGCGAAAAATGTTTTGGTCAGAATCAAAAAACGCTTCATGGCATGTATTGTCTGCTGAAAAAGAAAAATAAAACGGCTGTTAAAAACAACAACCAAACAAACGGCAGAAAGAAAATCAGCCGTTTGTTTGGTGGCGCATTAACCGAGCGTAATTAAATTGCGGCCAGTCATTTCTTTGGGTTGCGGTACATTCAGTAGCGCCAGCATGGTGGGTGCCACATCGGCGAGCGATCCGCCATTTGCCATAGTGGCTTTACGGTCACTGACAAAAATAAAGGGCACGGGTAAGGTCGAATGCTGGGTATGTGGTTGACCGGTTTCATCGTCAAACATTTCTTCTACGTTGCCGTGGTCAGCCGTGACCAAGGCATCGCCACCAACTTTTTTAACTGCAGCAAGTACTTTACCCAAACACACATCCACGGCTTCTACCGCTTTCACCGCCGCATCCATCAAGCCTGAGTGGCCGACCATATCGCAGTTGGCGTAGTTGCAAATAATTGCATCGTATTTGCCGGACTCAATTGCTTCCACCAATTTCTCAGTCACTTCCGGTGCGCTCATTTCCGGTTTCAAATCGTAAGTGGCCACTTGCGGCGATGGAACCAAAATACGGTCTTCGCCGGGGTAAACCACTTCGTTGCCACCATTAAAGAAAAAGGTAACGTGCGCGTATTTTTCTGTTTCAGCGATGCGCAATTGGGTTTTGCCCAAGCCGGAAATATATTCACCAAATGAATTACTCAAATCTTCTGGCGGGAACGCGATGGGAGCCTTGATGCTGGATGCGTATTCGGTGGTTTGCACAAAGTGCGCAATTTTTGGATGGGTCTCGCCGCGGTCAAAACCGTCGAAGGATTCATCGATCAATGCGCGGGTAATTTCACGCGCGCGGTCAGGGCGGAAGTTCATGAAAATCACTGAGTCGCCATCGTTAATGGTCGCGACTTCTTCTTCCTCACCGCAGATAACGGTGGCCTTCACAAACTCATCATTTTCACCGCGCTCGTAAGCGGCCTTCAGGCCTTCAACGGCAGTGAGTGCATCGTATTCAGCATCGCCAGTTACCATCACATCATAGGCTGCTTTTACGCGATCCCAGCGGTTGTCGCGGTCGAGTGCAAAGTAGCGGCCAACGATAGACGCAACGCGGCCGGTGCCCAATTCTTTGAACAGGTCTTCGGCTTTTTGCAACGACGATTCAGCACTGCGCGGCGGCGTGTCGCGGCCATCGAGGAACGCATGCAGGTAAACGTTTTTGGCTCCACGCTGCACGGCCATTTTGATCATCGCGTACATGTGCTCCTGATGCGCATGCACGCCGCCTTCAGACAGCAAACCGAGGATGTGCACCGATTTATCATTGGCGATAGTGCTATCAATCGCTTTGACATATTCAGGGTTGGTAAAAAAATCGCCATCGCTGATGGATTTATTGATGCGGGTAAAGCTTTGGTACACCACGCGGCCTGCGCCAATCGTGGTATGACCAACTTCGGAGTTGCCCATTTGGCCTTCCGGTAAGCCCACCGCCATACCGGATGTTTCGATCAGGGTATTGGGGCAGGTTTTCCACAGCTCGTCATACACCGGGGTATTGGCGGCGTGGATTGCGTTGTATTTGGTTTTTTCCGAATAGCCGTAACCGTCGAGGATCAGCAAAACTACAGGTTTCTTGGCGCTCATAAATCGCTTCCAGTGTCGGATGAACTTGAAGTGGTTGGTGACGATGGCGGCTTGTGATCGCCGGTGTACGCAACCCCGGATAAGATGGGGGCAATGCCCGCACAGTTAGCCTGCATTCTAGCGGGTTGGGCGGCGTAACTCTATGTCTAAACCCATGAACGGTCTGCTCCGGCTGGCTATCGCGCCCATAGTTGACGATGTTTTTGGCATCTGTGCCAGGCGGATGCCCTTGTTGAATCGTGTATACTTCGCCGCCTGTCGCGCGCAGGGTAAAGTTTTTGTGGATTTCATTTGAAATCGACCTTGTTGCCCCCACCTCGGTTTCACCGGGACAGCGAGCGATCCAATCCTCTCCTTGCAGGCCATCATCCTGCAGTTTTATAAGAAGGCCGTTATCGTGGATTTTTTTAATTTTGTGACCCAAGAGTGGCTATTAGTCACCACCCTGATTGTGCTGATTTATATCTATGTCTGGCGCGACCGTATTAAAAGTGGCCGTCCGGTGTCGCCCCACGAAGTGACCAAACTGGTCAATGCGGGCAATGCGGTGGTAGTTGATCTGCGCGAGGGTGCAGAGTTCAAAGCCGGGCATATCGTAGGGTCATTAAATATCCCTTACGCCAAGCTGAGCAAAGAATCCACCGAGGTGGCGTCGTACAAAGGCAAAACTATCATTCTGGTCGATAAGCTTGGGCAACATGCTGGTGCAGTTGGTCGTTTCTTGGGCAAAGAAGGTTTTGATGTTCGCCGTTTAGGTGGTGGCATCGCCGAATGGCAAGCGCAGAGTTTGCCTTTAGTGAAAGGTAAATAAGTTAAGGTAATACTTAGTTACGTTAGCAGCCCTTGTAGGGCGTGGAGTTTTGTATGGCGCGCGTGTTGATGTACACCACAGCAGTTTGTCCTTATTGCGTTAATGCCAAAAAGCTGTTGGCGCAAAAAGGTGTAACCGTGGAAGAAATCCGCGTCGACAGCCAGCCGCATTTGCGCCAGGAAATGATGGCCAAAAGCGGTCAGCGCACAGTGCCGCAGATCTGGATCGGCGATACCCATGTCGGCGGCTTTACTGATCTCTGGGCGCTGGATAAAGCGGGTAAATTGGATCCATTGCTGGCGCAGCCCTGATTGCGCCAGAAGTTTTTAAACAAACGTTAAATTTAATCACATCAAGTCGAGTTAGATCATGTCTGAAGAAAATAACCAACAAGACGCTGGCCAGGCAGCTGGCAGCAATCCGATATTTGCTATCCAACGTATTTATTTGAAAGATATTTCTTTCGAAACCCCAATGGGTCCCGAAGCGTTTACCAAAACATACAAGCCTAATATCCAGCAGGATTTGAACATTCAAGCGAACCAGATTGAAGAGGGTTTGTTTGAAGTGGTATTGCTGCTTACTATCACTGCGCGCATTGAAGATCGCGCTGTATTTTTGGTGGAAGTAAAGCAGGCCGGTTTGTTTGCAATTTCCGGTATCGAAGGCCCAGCGGTGACTCAATTAATCAACACGGCTTGCCCGCAAATCCTGTTCCCTTATGCGCGCGAAGCGGTGGATAGCATTCTCGGTCGCGGCAGCTTCCCTCCATTAATGCTGGCTCCAATTAATTTCGACGCAGTATTTGTTCAGGCGATTACCGCTGCACAACAACAAGCCCAGGCACAAGCGCAAGCTGAAAAACCGGAAGTAGTGAATTAATTCCACACAGGTTTTTCCCAAAAAAGGCGATCATTAAGGTGATCGCCTTTTTTTATTGCGTGTGATTGATGCGTCCGATTTAACGTTGACTCGAATTTGTCATTGTAATCCCGTCAAACTTTCGTAATATCATCAAGGCACTACTTCATTTGAAATACTTTCCGCCTTGGGGCTTCACGCATGTTCAATCTCTCCAGCACCAACCGCCACGCCAGCCACATTGCAGCGATTGATCTTGGCTCCAACAGTTTTCACATGATTGTTGCCCAATGGGACAATGGCCAGCTCAACTTGCTCGATCGTTTACGCGAGCCCGTGCGTATGGGGTTTGGCTTGCAAGAAGATGGCGGCTTGAGTGAGGATGCCCGTGACCGCGCACTCGCGTGTCTTGAGCGTTTTGGTGAATGCCTGCGTGCCTACCCATCGCGCAGTGTGCGTATTGTTGGTACCAAAACCCTGCGCAGCATTAATGATTCTCGTCAGTTTTTAATCGAAGCCGAAAAACGCCTTGGCCACCCTGTTGAAATTATTTCTGGCGATGAAGAGGCGCGTCTGATTTATATCGGCGTTGCGCACGATATCGCACCGGATGGTGACAACCGTATTGTGATGGATATTGGCGGCGGCAGTACGGAAGTTATTATTGGCAAAGGCATGCAGCCAATATTGAAAGAAAGTTTAAGCATGGGCTGTATTGCCATCACCAAAAAATTTTTTAGTGAGGGAAAGGTCACCGAAAAATCGGTTACCAAAGCATTGATCGCTTGCCTGCAAGAATTACAGCCAGTAAAAGATGAGTTTTTACAATCAGGTTGGTCGCAAGTGTTGGGAGCATCAGGCAGTATCAAAGCGGTTGCTAAAGTATGTCAGGCCAATGGCTGGAGCGACGGCACTATCACACTGGAAGCGCTTGAAAAAATTATGTCAATTTATGTGCAGCATGGAAAATTGGATGTGCACATAAATGGTTTATCGGAAGATCGCCAGCCGGTTTTTCTGGGCGGCGTCATTGTGTTGGCGGCACTATTTGATGCGCTGGAATTAAAACAGATGATCGCCGCCGAGTGGGCGTTGCGCGAAGGTTTATTGTTCGATCAGAAAGGCCGTTTGGAAAATCACGATATACGCCAGGCCAGTGTCGATGCCCTCGCTGCGCGCTTCCACGTGAATATGGAAAAAGCCATTGCTGTAGAAAAAACGGCATTGGGTTTGTTGCAACAAGTCGCAGCGGGTTGGCACTTAACAGCCGATGATGCCAATAAATTATTGGGTTGGGCAGCGCGATTGTATTTGGTTGGTTTGGATATCGCGCATAACGATTACCACAAACACTCTGCGTATATTGTACAAAATGTGGATCTCGCCGGCTGCTCCCGCGCAGAGCAAACGCAAATTGCCGCCTTGGTGCTGGCGCACCGCAAACGTTTTCCTGCAAAAAATTTCCCGCTCGACAACACTAATTTGTTGCGCTTGGCGATTTTATTACGCCTTGCCGCGATTTTTCATCGCGGCCGCATTAAAGACGGTTTGCCCGCCATAAAATTAAAATGCGATGGCAAAAAAATAAAACTTTATTTGCCCGGAAAATGGCTGGATACGCATCCATTGACCCAGGCCGATCTGGAAACTGAACAGCGTTATCTAACGGATATAGATTATGAATTGCAGTTGACAGCAGATTGAATTCCCATACAACCAAAATTAATCTGCAATACAATCATCACTCAATATTTTGCACCTGTTCGCGCATTTGCTCGATCAACACTTTTAATTCCACCGCTGCTTGGGTCGTCTCACTCACTACCGATTTTGATGAAAGCGTATTGGCTTCGCGGTTTAATTCCTGCATTAAAAAATCCAGGCGGCGACCAAGGGAATCGGTTTTTTTTAAGCTGCGTTTGACTTCAATTACGTGAGTATCAAGGCGGTCGAGCTCTTCATCGACATCGGCTTTTTGTGCGAGCAGGACGATTTCCTGTTTCAATCTTTCCGGGTCTAATTCGATTTGCAAGGCGGCAAGTTTGGTTTGTAATTTTTCGCGTTGTGCCGCCAGAATTTCGGGCATGCGCGCGCGCACATTAGCGACTTGAGCAGAGACGCTATCGAGACGGTTGATAATTAATTGTTCAAGCTCGGCACCTTCACGCGAGCGATGTTCAATCAATCCTTCCAATGCCGACTCAAATAATTCCAGCGCAGCTTTATGCAGTGCTTCGCGATCCAGTTCCTGTTTTTGAATCACGCCTGGCCAGCGCAAAATATCCAGTGCATTGACCGGTGCGGCGGCGCTGCCTAACAGGCCATTAATTTGCTGGGCGGATTTGGTTAGCTGCGACACTTTGGCGAGGTTGATGCCGAGTTCCGATTCGCCTTCCTGTTCCCATTGCACGCTCAAGCTGGCTTCAACTTTGCCGCGCTGCAGTGCTTTGCGCATGGCATCGCGCAGGTGCGGTTCAATTTCGCGGAAATCTTCCGGTAAACGGAAGCTGGGTTCGAGGTAGCGGTGATTCACACTGCGGATTTCCCATACCAATGTTCCCCAGGGGAGTTTGGCTTCGCGGCGGGAGAATCCAGTCATACTACGTGGCATAAGGGCTCCTGGAACTATGGTGTTCTATGCTGGGTTGATACAGGGCGGGCGGTGACTTCTACGCACAAGAGCTGGTAGAGTTCCCCGGCAAATTAACATTTATGAACAAGCGAGGGATGGTAACACACCTTCCCGCAGATCTATTTCCAGTAGTAAGGAATCCTTTTATGCAACGTCCTAGCGGCCGCACTCCAGGCCAATTACGCCCTATCCGTATTACCCGTCACTACACCAAACACGCCGAAGGCTCGGTATTGGTGGAGTTTGGCGATACCAAAGTGATCTGCACCGCGAGCGTGGTTAATTCGGTACCGCCCTTTTTGCGCGGGCAAGGACAAGGGTGGTTGACCGCTGAATACGGCATGTTGCCCCGCTCTACCGGCACCCGGATGGATCGCGAGGCCGCGCGCGGCAAACAACAGGGGCGCACCGTGGAAATCCAGCGCTTGATCGGGCGCTCATTGCGTGCGGCGGTTGACCTGACAGCCTTGGGTGAAAACACCATACACATCGATTGTGACGTTATTCAGGCAGATGGCGGCACCCGTACAGCCTCCATCACCGGTGCCTGGGTTGCGCTGGCCGATGCGATCAACTTTCTGAAGGCTCAAGACAAAGTCACCGGTGAGCCGCTCAAGCGCGCAATTGCCTCTATCTCTGTAGGGATTTATCAGGGTGTGCCGGTATTGGATTTGGATTACCCCGAGGATTCATCGGCCGATACCGATATGAATGTCGTCATGGGTGATGACGGCGGCATTATTGAAATTCAGGGCACCGCTGAAGCAGAGCCTTTTACGGAAGCCGAATTTGCGGCGATGCTGGGACTAGCTAAGCAAGGCATTGCGCAGCTACACGAACTTCAGCGCCAAGCATTGCAAAAATAGCCAACGGATTTCGCTGAAATCACCTTTTTATCTGGCAGTTAATACCAAAAAACCGATCTTACATACAGGATCGGTTTTTTGTTTATAAGGAAATAATTCTTAACGGTTTAATTTAAGCAAACCCAACAAAAGTGAGCATAATATTGCTCTTCACTTTGAGTTAACTCTCTTGTTATACCGCATTAACCTCTTCTTTTTTTACAAGCTGAAAATATGTCTTTAGATAAAATTCGCCTTCAATCGCTCCACGCTAAAGTGATGAGCGCACATCAAGCCGCATCTTTTATTCAAGATGGCATGACCGTCGGCATGAGTGGTTTCACTCGTGCCGGCGAAGCCAAAGCGGTGCCTCAAGCTTTGGCCGCACGCGCTGTACACGACCCGTTAAAAATCACTTTAGTCACGGGTGCAAGTCTGGGTAATGATCTGGATAAATTACTGACTGAGTCGGGCGCGCTTTCTCGCCGCATGCCGTTTCAGGTAGACAGTACCCTGCGTAAAGCGATCAACGACGGCAAGGTGATGTTTATCGATCAGCATTTGTCCGAAACCGTGGAGCAAATGCGCAACAAGCAATTACCAATGCCGGATATCGCCATTATTGAGGCTGTTGCAATCACCGAAGAGGGATACATTATTCCTACTACCTCGGTGGGCAACTCAGCCAGTTTTGCGATATTCGCCAAGCAGGTGATTGTTGAAATTAATACGGCGTTGAGCCCGGCGTTTGAAGGGCTGCACGACATTTATATTCCTAGCTATCGCCCTACGCGCGCGCCGGTGCCATTGGTCGATGTTAAAGATCGCATTGGTACCAAGGGCATTCAGATTGCGCCGGAAAAAATTGTCGGTATTGTGTTTAACAACACGCTGGATTCTCCATCAACCGTGACACCACCCGATGACGAAACCCAAGGTATCGCCAAAAATTTGATTGCGTTTTTGCAACAGGAAGTTGATGAAGGTCGTTTACCTAATAATCTTGCGCCCTTGCAAGCGGGTATCGGTTCGATTGCCAACGCGGTGATGATGGGCTTGCTCGGGTCGCCCTTCACCGATTTGGTGATGTATTCCGAGGTGTTGCAAGATTCAACCTTTGAATTGATTGATGCAGGCAAAATGAGTTTTGCCTCGGGCAGTTCCATCACCTTATCCAAAGCCTGTTCTGAGCGCGTGTTTAATAATCTCGACCATTACAAAGATAAATTGGTGCTGCGTCCGCAAGAAATTTCCAATCATCCTGAGCTGGTGCGCCGACTGGGTATTATCGCTATTAATACCGCGTTGGAATTTGATATTTACGGCAACGTGAACTCAACGCATGTATGCGGTACACGCATGATGAATGGCATTGGCGGGTCAGGCGATTTTGCACGTAACGCGCACTTATCGATTTTTGTCACCAAGTCCGTTGCCAAAGGCGGCAGCATTTCGTCTGTGGTACCGATGGTGAGCCATGTGGATCACAGCGAGCACGATGTGGATATTCTGGTGACTGAAATAGGTTTGGCGGATTTGCGCGGGCTGGCACCACGTGAACGCGCACGTGTGATTATCGATAACTGTGTTCATCCGGATTATCATGCGGCACTCAATGATTACTTCGAGCGTGCGTGCCAATTGGGTGGCCATACTCCGCATATTTTGCGCGAAGCTTTTCAGTGGCATATTAATTTGGAAGAAACCGGCCATATGTTGAAGCAGAAGGCCAATTAAAAGAGCGCAATAAAAAACCCGCAACACGCGGGTTTTTTTATGTACGTAGATGGCTAAGGATTACCGGTTTATTCAACCGGAATCAAACCTAGGTTACGCACAATTTGCGCGGTAGGTTCGGTTTGGTTCATAGTGTAAAAGTGCAAGCCGGGCGCACCATTTTCCAACAGGGTTTCGCACAGTTCTGATACCAGCTCTACGCCGAATGCTTTCAGGCTGGCTTCATCATCACCATAATTTTCCAGCGCTTTACGCAACCAACGCGGAATTTCTGCACCGCAGGCATCGGAAAATCGCGTTAAATTTTTGTAGTTGATAATGGGCATAATGCCGGGATAAATCGGTTGGGTAATTCCGGCCTTCTGGCATTGATCGATAAAGAAAAAATACGAATCCGGATTAAAGAAATATTGCGTGATCGCACTGTTGGCGCCCGCATCAAATTTTCCTTTCAGGTAGCGCACATCATCGCTATAGCTTTTGGCTTGCGGATGGATTTCCGGATAGGCAGCAACCTCCAGTTGGAAATGTGCACCAAAATGTTTGCGGATAAATGCCACCAGCTCATTGGCGTAAACCAGCTGAAAACCACCGCCAACACCGGATGGGATATCGCCACGCAACGCGACTATGCGATCAACGCCAGCGTCTTTATATTCCTGCAGTAAACCGAGAATGGTTTCTTCATCATCACCACCAAACGACAAATGCGGTGCGGTGCTGACGCCATCAGCGGTAAATTTTGTTACCAGCCCTTTGGTGTTGTCGCGCGTAGAGCCGCCCGCACCATAGGTGACGGAAAAGAAATCCGGATTAAAAAAATTCAAGTCATCGCGCACTTTAATTAGCTTTTCTTTTCCTTCCGGTGTTTTGGGCGGGAAAAATTCAAAGCTCAGACGCAGTTGTGAGTCGTTCATAATTTTACCTTTACGATTTTCCCTCACTCCAACCCTCTCCCGGAGGGAGAGGGCGCATGTTCAACTTAAGAATAAATTGGTCTTAAGTGGCACGTACAGTTCCTTCTCCCTCCGGGAGAGGGTTAGGGTGAGGGAAACAAAATTAATACTTATAAGAATCCGGCTTAAATGGCCCTTCAATTTCCACACCAATATATTCGGCTTGGTGAGAAGTCAGTTTGGTGATCACGCCACCGAAACCTTCCACCATATCGCGCGCCACTTCTTCATCAAGTTTCTTCGGCAGTACACGCACATAAATATGTTCTGCTTTTTGTTCGGCTGGCAAGTCAGCAAATTTACGCTCGTACAAATACATTTGTGCGAGTACCTGGTTGGCGAAAGAGCCATCCATGATGCGCGATGGGTGACCGGTTGCGTTGCCTAAATTCACCAAACGACCTTCGGATAAAATAATCAAATGGTTGTTGGTGGCTTTATCGCGATACACTTTGTGCACCTGCGGTTTGATCTCTTCCCACTCCCAATTTTTGCGCATAAACGCTGTATCGATTTCACTATCAAAGTGACCGATGTTGCACACCACGGCGCCATTTTTTAATGCGCGCAGCATGGCAGAATCACACACATTGACGTTGCCGGTTGTGGTGACAACCAAATCAGTGGTGCCCAATACAATGTGATTGATGTCTTCGTATTTGCCGGTATTGATGCCATTGTTGTAAGGCGATACCACTTCAAAACCGTCCATACAAGCTTGCATTGCACAGATAGGATCAATTTCGGTAATTTTTACGATCATGCCTTCCTGACGCAATGATGCAGCAGAACCTTTACCTACATCGCCGTAACCCACGACCAATGCTTTTTTGCCCATCAGCAAATGGTCGGTGCCGCGTTTGATGGCATCGCTCAAGCTGTGACGGCAGCCGTATTTGTTATCGTTTTTACTTTTGGTCACGGCATCGTTTACGTTGATGGCTGGCACTTTCAATGTGCCTTTTTTCATCATCTCAACCAAACGGTGTACACCGGTGGTGGTCTCTTCAGAAATGCCGTGGATTTTGTCGAGCATGTGCGGATATTTTTCGTGCACGATTTGGGTAACATCGCCGCCGTCATCAAGAATCATATTGGCATCCCAAGGCTTGCCATCTTTGTTGATGGTCTGCTCGATGCACCACCAGAATTCTTCTTCGGTTTCGCCTTTCCACGCAAATACAGGAATACCGGCAGCAGCGATCGCAGCGGCAGCGTGATCTTGCGTCGAGAAAATATTGCACGATGACCAACGCACTTCTGCACCGAGATCCACCAGTGTTTCAATCAGCACTGCGGTTTGGATAGTCATGTGGATGCAGCCAATAATTTTGGCATCCGCCAGTGGTTTGCTCGCTGCATATTTGCGGCGCAGCGCCATCAATGCAGGCATTTCGCCTTCGGCGATTTCAATTTCTTTACGGCCCCAATTAGCGAGGGACATATCGGCAACTTTGTAGTCGGTGAAGCTCATAATAATTTTCCTAAAATGAATTCTGTGTTTTTTTCCCCTCACCCAGCCTCTCCCGGAGGGAGAGGAGCGGAGAGTGCTAAATTCGTAGTGCGTGCTTTTAACCCCCTCTCCCTCTGGGAGAGGGCTGGGGTGAGGGTCTTAAAGCGCTTTCTTCAATGCATCTGCCTTATCGGTTTTTTCCCAAGTGAAATCGGGTAACTCTCTACCAAAATGACCATATGCTGCAGTCTGGCGATAAATCGGGCGTTTCAAATCCAGCATTTGGATCAAACCGCGCGGACGCAGATCAAAATGTTCGCGCACCAATTTGACGATTTCAGCATCCGACAATTTTCCGGTACCGAATGTGTTGATAGAAATTGATGTTGGTTCAGCAACACCAATCGCATAGCTCACCTGAATTTCACATTTATCAGCCAAGCCTGCCGCAACAATATTTTTTGCCACGTAACGGCCTGCGTAAGCGGCAGAGCGATCTACTTTTGATGGATCTTTACCAGAGAATGCACCGCCGCCGTGACGTGCCATGCCGCCGTAAGAATCCACAATAATTTTGCGGCCAGTCAAACCGCAATCGCCCACTGGGCCCCCGATAATAAATTGGCCAGTCGGGTTGATATGGTATTGCGTATCTTTGTGTAGCCATTCAGCAGGCAATACATTTTTGATAATCAATTCGCGCACGGCTTCGCGAATTTCTGCTTGCTGCACACTCGGGCTGTGTTGGGTGGAAAGTACAACGGCATCGATTGCCACCGGCTTACCGTTTTCGTAACGCAAAGTCACCTGACTTTTTGCGTCGGGGCGCAACCAGGGCAATTCACCGCTCTTGCGCAATTGTGCTTGTTTTTCTACCAAGCGGTGCGCATAAAAAATCGGCGCTGGCATCAATACGGAGGTTTCATTGGTGGCGTAACCAAACATCAAACCCTGGTCACCTGCACCCAAATCTTTTTCATCGCCTTCATCAACACCCATGGCGATATCGGCCGATTGTTTGCCGATTGCATTTAATACTGCGCAGCTTGCGCCATCAAAACCAACATCGCTGGAGTTGTAGCCGATATCCAGAATTACCTGGCGAATCAAATCTTCCAAATCAACGTAAGTGGATGTACGCACTTCACCGGCGACAATCGCCATGCCGGTTTTTACCAGTGTCTCTACTGCAACGCGCGCGTTGGGGTCATCTTTTAAAATGGCATCGAGCACAGCATCGGAAATCTGGTCAGCCATTTTATCGGGATGGCCTTCGGAAACTGACTCGGACGTAAAGACGGAATATTCGGACATGGCTTTTTCCTTTACATAATTTCGAAAATAAAAAAATAGGGTAGCCCGTATGGAGTGAAACGCAATAAGGGCTTTATTGTTACATCATCGGTGTTCCCGTATTTCGCTAGGCTCCATACGGGCTACGTATTAAATTTTTAAGAAGCTAAAAATTCGTCGGTTTGAAAAATTGGCGCAATTGAATTTGGAAACCGTTGCGCAGTGCAAAATACACACTTTGACCTTCATCTAATTTTGCCGCCTGTGCCCAGCGCGAAAAATCCTGTGGATCAAACCCTTGCCACAAATCACCGCAAGCTTCGCGCGCCCAGGCTTGTTCGTGGCGACACAAATCGCAAACCAACAGCGCGCCGCCGGGTGCGAGAGCATTACTTAAATCCTGAAAAATATCGGCAGGTGACGGCGTATGGTGCAGAACCATATTTACCAAGATGCAATCAGCCAATATTTTATGGCCGAGCAAACTCTGTGTGTCGCCGTGGATAAATTCGATATTGCGCAGATTTTTTTCGCTCGCAAATACGCGCGCTTTGTCGAGCATATTGGCGGCATTATCGAGTGCAATTACGTGATTAAAGTGTTGTGCGATCACCGCTAAAAATTCACCTTCACCGGGGCCGATTTCCAGCGCGAGTTTTTTATCGCGCAGCGGTGTGTTGTTGAGCAACTGCGTCATCTGCTCGGCATACACCGGATAGCTGGCAATCAGATCTTGCTGCGCGCGAAATTTATCGGCATTTTCGCTAAAAAATTGCTGCGCGGCCTGGCTGCGTTCTTGCTGCAACTCGCGGATGGGCAGCAACAGGTGTTCGGCAATCGGAAAGGTATCGACGGTGGCAAACAATTGTTGCTGTAAAGCGGCGAGTGGGTGATCGGGTGCTAAATAAGCGCGACGATAAAAAATCGAATTGGCCTCGCGCCGCGAACTGAGCAGCCCCGCATTATTGAGCACTTTAAGATGATGGCTCATGCCTGACTGTTTTATCGAAAAGATCCGGCACAGCTCCAGCACACCAAACGAATCCTGGCTCAGCACCCGCAGTATCTCCAGGCGCAAAGGGTCGCCTGCGGCTTTAAGCAGGTTGGCGAGTGGACTGAGTGGCGTCTCCAGCTCGACCATGTCGGTTAGCACTGGCAGGGATGCATCATTGTTTTGCAGGGATTGGTTCATTCTGTGGTCAACAAGTGGAAAGTGCTGCGCAGTCTAGCAGCCAAAAAAACCTATATCAAAATATTTTGATATAGGTTTTAGGCTTTTTTATGCTCAAGAACGCCGATAGCGGGCGTTTTTGTCATTAATTCTACCTATGAGACCGGTTATTTCTTTACGACTGGCGCTTGCTGGGCGAAAATGCCTGCCCATTTTGTCCCAGCGACGGCGGCTGGAACCCAACGACACCAAAGCCCATCAGAGGCCTGTAAATAAGTGGCATTTGCCCATTAGTGCTTTGCAACCCCGGGTGCCCTGAACCGCATAGACGGCAGTGATGCGCCCAACTACAACAGCAATCAACTTTATTTAAGGAGCCTTGAGTTTCATGCCAACTCGTCAACACCTTGCCAATGCGATCCGTATCCTCTCTATGGATGCGGTTCAGAAAGCCAACTCAGGCCACCCGGGCGCCCCAATGGGCATGGCGGATATCGCCGAAGTTCTGTGGAACGACTTTTTAAAACACAACCCGCAAAACCCCAAGTGGGCTGACCGCGACCGTTTTGTGCTGTCCAATGGCCACGGCTCTATGCTGATTTACTCGTTGCTGCACCTGAGCGGTTACGCGGTTTCCATTGAGGACCTGCAGCAGTTCCGTCAATTGCACTCCAACACCCCCGGCCACCCGGAATTGGGTTACACCCCCGGTGTTGAAACCACCACTGGCCCATTGGGTCAGGGTATTGCTAACGCCGTGGGTATGGCGCTGGCTGAGAAAGTACTGGCGGCGCAATTCAACCGCGATGGCCATGAGGTAGTTGATCACTTCACTTACTGCTTCCTCGGCGATGGCTGCATGATGGAAGGTGTTTCGCACGAAGCCTGTTCTCTGGCCGGTACTCTGGGCTTGGGCAAGTTGATTGCGTTCTACGATGACAACGGTATTTCTATCGATGGCCACGTTGAAGGCTGGTTTACCGATGACACCGCCAAGCGTTTTGAGGCTTACGGCTGGCAGGTGATCCGTTCTGTTAACGGTCACGATCCGGTAGAAATCAAAACCGCGATTGAAACCGCGCGCGCTGAAACCCAAAAGCCAACCTTGATCATCACCAAAACCATCATCGGTTTCGGTTCACCGAACAAACAAGGTTCACACGATTGCCACGGTTCACCACTCGGTCTGGAAGAAGTGGCATTGGTACGTAAAACCCTCAACTGGGAATACGAGCCATTTGTGGTGCCTGCGGATGTATACGAAGGTTGGGATGCAAAAACCAAAGGTGCTGCGGCAGAAAAATCCTGGGGCGAAAAATTTGCAGCCTACCAAGCTGCGTATCCGGAACTCGCTGCTGAATTTGATCGCCGCGTAGTCAAAGGCGAATTGCCAGCGGACTTCGCCGCAAAAGCAGAAGCCTTTATTGCCGAAACCCAAGCCAAAGGCGAAAAAATTGCGAGCCGTAAAGCATCGCAAAACACTATCGCGGCATTTGTTGAGTGGTTGCCGGAAATTCTTGGCGGCTCTGCCGACCTCGCCGGTTCTAACCTGACTCTCGTGAAAAAATCCAAAGGCGTAGAAGCGGGCGATGCCAGCGGTAACTACGTGTACTACGGCGTGCGCGAATTCGGTATGAGCGCGATCATGAACGGTGTTTCTGCTCACGGTGGATTTATCCCTTACGGCGCAACCTTCCTGATGTTCCAACAATATGCGGCTAACGCGGTGCGTATGTCGGCATTGATGAAATTGCGCAACGTGTTTGTTTACACCCATGACTCCATCGGTCAGGGCGAAGACGGCCCAACTCACCAACCAATCGAAGTGCTGGGTACTTTGCGTCTGACTCCAAATCTGGAAACCTGGCGCCCGGCGGACAGCACTGAATCTGTAGTAGCGTGGAAATCGGCAGTAGAGCGTACCGATGGCCCAGCGGCATTGGTATTCAGCCGTCAAAATCTGGATTTCTTTGCGCGCACCCAAGAGCAAGTCGCCAACATCGCCAAAGGCGGTTACGTATTGGTTGATTCCGTTGGTGAGCCAGAAGCTATTTTGATCGCAACTGGTTCTGAAGTGGGTGTAACGGTGAAAGCGGCTGAAGCGTTGAAAGCCAAAGGCAAAAACGTTCGCGTTGTGTCTATGCCTTCGACTTCTGTGTTTGACCAGCAAGATGTTGCCTACAAAGAATCGGTATTGCCAATCAGCGTAGGCGCGCGCGTTGCGGTTGAAACTGCACACGCTGACTACTGGTACAAATACGTTGGCTTCGATGGTCGCATCATCGGCATGACCACCTTCGGTGAATCAGCCCCCGGCAATAAACTGCTCGAACACTTCGGCTTCACTGTCGACAACATTGTCGCCACTGTTGAAGAATTGTTGGAAGACTAAAATCTTCCATGAAAACAAAACACCCGACTTAGATCGGGTGTTTTTTCTTAGGGATAGCAAAAGTTAAAGTTGATCCATGAAAGCAGTAAAACGATCGTCTTTGTTAGTAGGTGCTCTACTTTCTTTCACTGCATCTGCAAATCCAGTATGGCATGGCTCATATGGCTTTGATCTTGATTTGAGTGGCGGAATTCCTGATCGCTTGATGTTTGTTGAATATGTTTTGAATGTCGACGATAAATCTTGCCAGCTAAGCATTCAAGGTTATCAAGTTTTTGAAACTATTATGTGTGACGCTAAGGACGACAAAAAAGCGCTGCGTATTTACTTCAAATCTTATGAAGATGGTTCAGTGAAAAATGCTTATGGAGTTGAGCTTTACAAAGTCGGGCAGCGGTTGTTTTGGTTGGATGATGAATTGGTAACTCATTGGGATGCGCTGGTGCCTGATGAGTCTGTAGCGAAACCGGGAAAATATTTTTTAAAGAAAGCTCAGTAAAATTATTGGCAATAGCTAAGAGGCTCACTATGACTGTAAAACTAATGAAAGACCAGGATCTTGCTGGTAAGCGTGTATTGATTCGTCAGGATCTGAACGTACCCTTGGAAGATGGGCGTATTACCAGTGCGGTGCGTATTGATGCATCGATTCCTACTATTCAGGCTGTATTGGCTGCTGGTGCAAAAGTCATGGTGATGTCGCACCTCGGTCGTCCTGATGAAGGTGTTTATGATGAGGCTGCATCGCTTGCGCCGGTTGCAAAATATTTGAGCGAAAAATTAGGCCGCGCGGTTCCGCTGGTAAAAGATTGGGTTGATGGCTTTGCTGACCAAGGCGATTTGGTGTTGCTCGAAAACGTTCGCTTCAATGTAGGCGAAGGTAAAAACTCTGACGAGCTTTCCAAAAAAATGGCGGCGCTGTGCGATGTGTTTGTAATGGATGCGTTTGGTACTGCGCACCGCGCGCAAGCATCGACTCACGGTGTTGCGAAATTTGCGCCCATCGCTTGTGCAGGTCCTTTGCTTGCTGCCGAGTTGGAAGCGCTGGCAAAAGTGCTCGACAACCCTGCGCGTCCATTGGTGGCTATCGTTGGTGGTTCGAAAGTGTCTACCAAACTGAGCGTGTTGGATGCTTTGTCAAAAATTGCTGACATTCTTGTAGTCGGTGGTGGCATTTCCAATACTTTCGTTGCGGCGGCAGGTAATCAAGTAGGCAATTCACTGCATGAAAAAGATTTGATTCCCGAAGCACAACGCCTGTGCAAAACCACGGAAGTGGTTTACGCGACCGATGTGCGTGTTACCAAAGAAGGTTTCAAATCATGGAACCACAACTCTGTGTGTGTAGCGAAAAAAGTTAACGAAATTCAGGCTGACGAAGAAATTATCGACTACGGTCCTGAAACTGCAGCACGCGTTGCCGAGATTATTAAAAACGCCAAAACCGTTTTGTGGAACGGCCCTTGCGGTGTATTTGAGTTTGATGCTTTCTCTAAAGGTACCGAAACCATTTCGCGCGCCATTGCTGAAAGCGATGCATTTTCAGTTGCAGGAGGTGGCGATACTTTAGCGGCTATCGATAAATGGAACCTTGCAGACAAAATTTCTTACGTCTCTACCGGCGGCGGTGCTTTCCTGGAATTCGTGGAAGGAAAAGTATTGCCAGCAGTAGCGATTCTGGAAGAGCGCGCTAAAAACTAATCTGTTTTTAAACGCATAAAAAAATGCCGGTGCTGAAAATAGTACCGGCATTTTTTTTGATTTTTTAATAAGTGCGAAAACGGTGTTGCGCAAAGTGCTATCGTTTTTGATCCTTTTGGAACAGGCGCTGTTTGTCGCGCGCCCAGTCGCGTTCTTTTTCGGTTTCGCGCTTATCGTGTAACTGCTTACCTTTGGCGATGGCGATTTCCAGTTTGATCAGGTGATCTTTCCAGTAGAGCGCAGTGGGCACTACGGTATAGCCTTTTTGATTGACGGCTTCTTGCAGGCGATTGATTTCGCGGCGATTGAGCAGCAGTTTGCGGTTGCGAAACGGGTCGGTGACGAAGTGCGTTGAGGCGCTCAGCAGCGGTTGGATTTGCGCGGCTTGTAGCCAGGCTTCGTCATTTTTAAACATCACGTAGCAATCGGTAATGTTGCCTTTACCGGCGCGCAGGCTTTTCACTTCCCAACCGGTGAGTGCAACACCGGCCTCAAAACGCTCGTGCAGTTCGTAATCGAACTTGGCTTTTTTGTTGAGGGCGATGGTATTGCCTTGGTTCTTCTGTGCTTTTTTGGCCATGGATGCTGCTACTTGAACAAGATCAAAAACGGACGGGCATTATATCGGCAAACGCTCCGTGATGTCTTGGTGCAAGCGCTTGGCGCGGGTTTATACACGAGGGGTAATCTGGGTACAATTCACCTTTAGGCATGTGTATCGCGTTTTACTATTGATAAAGGGCGCGCGCTGTTTCTGGTGCAGTCTGTGCTTGGCTAATAATAATTTTCTGCAAAGACAAAAGGGGAACATCCTGTGAAGCGACTCAAGCAGCATGTCATTTGGGGACAGCGCGGCAGTTTTATCCTGGCGGCGACAGGCTCGGCAGTGGGTTTGGGCAATATCTGGAAGTTTCCCTACATCACCGGTGAGAACGGCGGCGGCGCCTTTGTATTGATGTATCTGGTGTGTATTTTGCTGATTGGCATCCCGATCATGATGGCGGAAATTTTGATGGGACGGCGTGCGCGCGCTAACCCGATTCTCGCCACCGCCGAGCTGTGCGAAGCCGCCGGTGCGAGCAGGCTCTGGACGGGTATTGGCTGGATGGGTGCCTTGGCCGGTTTGGTGATTTTATCGTTTTACACGGTGATTGCCGGTTGGACATTAGAGTACATAGTGGCCGCGGTGAGTGGCGAATTCACCGGCCTGACCGGCGAGACCTCCAAACAGTTATTCGATAGATTGTTGGCTGACCCGGACAAGATGCTGCTCTGGCACACTTTGTTTACGCTGATGACGGTAGTGATTCTTGCGCTGGGTGTGACGCGCGGGCTGGAATCTTCGGTGCGGGTGATGATGCCGCTGTTGTTTGTATTGTTGCTGGTGTTGTTGGGTTACGCGGCGGTCGAGGGCGAGTTTGCGACATCGCTGCGCTTTATGTTCAGCTTTAACCCGCAGGATATTTCCTGGGAGTCAGCCCTGATCGCCATGGGGCATTCGTTTTTTACCCTGAGTTTGGGGATGGGCGCGATTATGGCCTACGGTGCCTATATGCCGAGCAACCAGTCGGTGAGCCGCACGGTGCTGTATGTTGCACTGCTGGATACGCTGGTCGCCCTGGTCGCTGGTGTGACGATTTTTGCGCTGGTATTTGCCACACCCGGAATATCGCCCGGTAGCGGCCCCGGCTTGATGTTTGTGACCTTGCCGGTGGCGTTCGGCAATATGAGTGCGGGCTTGGTGTTTGGTGCGGTCTTTTTTGTGATGGTGATGCTCGCCGCCTGGACCTCGACGATTTCGCTGCTGGAGCCGGGCGTGGCTTATTTAAATGAGCGCTTCGGGTTCAACCGGGTTGCAGCGAGTGTCTTGTTGGGGGTAGTCGCCTGGGTGATGGGCTTGGGCTCGGTGTGGTCATTTAATGAGTGGTCGGGCAAGCAATTCCTGTGGGGTAAATCCTATTTTGACTCCATGGATTTTATCGCCACCAACATTATGTTGCCGTTGGGCGGTGTGCTGATTGCCCTGTTTGTGGGGTGGAAGCTGCGCGACCATCATATTCTGCATGAGCTGGTATCCGAGCCGCCGCGCTTGATTCGCTGGTGGCGGCCGGTATTGAAATTTATTTCGCCGATTGCGGTACTGGTGGTATTGATCAACGGTATTTTTCCGGTGCTGCGCGCCGTGTTTGTGGAGTAACGGGCTTGGCTCACAGGGTAGAACGATCCGCGCTGGTGAATTATTCGGCGCAGCAAATGTTTGATCTGGTCAACGATATTGAAGCCTATCCACAATTTATGGAGGGCTGTACTGGCGCAAAAATTCTCGCGCGCGGCGATGGTTGGCTGGAGGCGCGCCTGGAGCTGCATAAGGCGGGCGTGAGCCAGAGTTTTGTTACCCGCAACCAGTTGCAGCCGCCGCATAGCATGAGCATGGAATTGGTCGATGGGCCATTTAAATATCTGCGCGGCCTATGGCGTTTTGTTCCCTTGGCGGATGCCGCATGCAAAGTCAGTTTTGAGCTGGAATTTGAGCTGCAAAACCGCTTGTTGGGCATGGCAGTGGGAAAATTGTTTGAAGGCGTCAGCAATAAACAGGTGGATGCGCTCTGTGCGCGTGCCAAACAGGTTTATCGCTGAATTTTCGTGTTGTTTATCACGTGTTTTTTTACGTTAGTTGGATGCAGCAATGGCGGATTTTGATCTGATTACGGTGGAAGTGGCCTATGCCCTGCCGCACAAACAAAAAATTATCGCGCTCTTGGTGGAACCGGGCACTACGGCGCTGGAGGCAGTCAAACGCTCCAAAATTGCCGATCACTTTCCCGGTCTGGACATTACCAGTGCCAAAATGGGTATTTTTGGCCAGTCGCTCGGCACCAAGGGGTTGGAGACGGCTGATAAGCATGTGCTGCACGCGGGCGACCGTGTTGAAATCTATCGCCCACTCGCCTCTGACCCCAAAGATGCCCGCCGCAAACGCGCCGAAAAAACCGGCACCGGCGACACAGCTGCGGACGCCTAGCCCACATGCAGGCCAAGGCACCGTTTCCGGTGTAGTGGCCAGCTCCCGCGAAATTTTGCACTACACTGGGGTAATACTCTGCCACATTTAGGGGGCGGACGTTATTGATTACCCGAGAGCGTTCATGTCTGTGAATTACAAACGTCTATTCCGCTGGTTGCCCTGGGTGTCTTCCCTGGGGCTGGCGGTGGTATTTGTATTGTTTATGCTGGCTGACCTCAGTACCCATCGTCAGGTCTGGGAGGAGCGCCTGGAGTGGAATGCCCAAACCCAGAATGATTATGTCCACGCCACTGGTCGCGACCTGACCCAACAGGCGATGCTGTTGGCGCAATTGATCGGGCGGGATTACCGCGTCATAGAGCAGATCCGCACGGCGCACCAACTCTATATCAATGCCAGCAATGGCCGGGGTTCTGCACAGCTGCAGGCCTCCCGTCTTGAATTACAACAGCTCTTGCGCGATTACTGGGACGACATGGGGGATCTGGGTGCACACCAGTTGAGTGTGTATTTCGCGCCCGGGGCAGTGAGCTTCTTGCGCATGCACCGCCCGGATCGCTACGGCGACAGTGTGAGCGGCCTGCGTCCCATGATCAGCGCTGCGTTTACTTCCGGTGTTCCCACCTGGGGCTTGGATGTCGCCCGTCAAGGCAGCGGGTATCGTGCAGTCTTGCCGATTATGGCAAACCCCGACCAGACCGGTGGCGTGATTGCCGTACTTGAAGTGGGAATGTCATCACTGCCTGCGGGCGATGCTCCCCGCTCACCTATCCAGTTGGCGATGTTCCTGCGTAAATCGGCCGTGGAGCAGGTGTTGTGGGAGCGAACCCGGCAGCAGCTCAAAGAGCAGAGCCCCACCACGGTAGATGATTGGCGCTTGGAAGGGGCGACTGACCCGCAATTGTATGGTTGGTGGTCAGGTGGACTGGTGCCGATTAACCAGCGCGGCCATTTGCTGTTCAGCGAGGGCAAAGCCTATGTGGCTTCCTGGTGGCCGCTGGAGCAGGCCTCGGTGCCGATTGAGCAATCGGGATTGGCGATGCTGGCCTGGACGGATATCACCCCTGACTACACAACCTATACCAATATCCGCCAGCGGGCGATCGCCAAATGGATGACGGCGATGGTGTGTGCCCAATTGTTGTTGCTGGGATTTAGCCAGCTCAACCGCCGCTATCTACGCAACCTTGTGCAACAGCATGGCGAGCAGCTGCAAACCGAACATGCGGTGAGCGAACAGTCGCGCCAGCGTCTGGCACTGGCGCTGCGCTCCAGTGATTCGGGCTTCTGGGAGTGGAATATCGCCCAGGACAAAGCGAGCTTTTCCCCTGAGTGGCGTCAGCTCTGTGGCATAGGCCCTGAGTCGCCAACATCGCTTGATCTGGATGAGTGGATGAGCCGCGTCCACCCTGCCGATAAGCGCACCAGCTACAGTGACATCATCCGCCACATCAAAGGCGAGACCGCGATGTATGAAAACGAGTATCGCCTCAAGGTGCACGACGGCAGCTACAAATGGATTCTCACGCGCGGCAAGGTGGTGGAGTGGGATGAAAAAGGTAAAGCCACGCTGATGCTGGGTGTCTATACCGACATTACCGACCGCAAAAATACCGAATTGATCAGCATCCGCCAGCAGGCGGCGCTGCACTCGCTTAATGAGATTGCCTCGCTTTCGGCGGTGGACCCGGATGAACAGCTGCGCCGCGCGCTGAATTTGGGTGCGCGCTATTTGGGCTTGAGTGGCGGGGCGATCAGCCAGATCAGTGGCGATGACTACCGGGTGCACATCCAGTTTTCCGCCCAGGGACAGCACAACCTGCCCGCTTTCAGCCCGCTTGCGAAAACCTACTGTAGCCTGACGGTCAGCTTGCGCGACGTGTGGGCGGAGGACGATATTCCCGCCAGCGAATATCGCCATCACCCCGCCTATTTGTTGACCCAGATAGAAAGCTATATCGGTGCGCCTTTGTGGGTGAACGGCGAAGTGTACGGCACCCTCTGCTTTACCTCGCGCAAAACCCGCCATCACCCATACGATTCGCTCGACAAAGACTTTGTGCGTTTGCTCGCGCGTTGGATCAGTTCAGTCGTCGAGCGCCTGCAACAGGACGCCGAGAAAAAAGTCATCCTGCAGCGCTTCCAGAAACTCAGCGAACGCCTGCCGGGCTTCCTCTACCAATTCCAGTTGCGCCCTGATGGCAGCTCGTTCTTCCCCTACGCCAGCCCGGGCATCAAGAATATTTACAACGTCAACCCGGAAGATGTGATGTTTTCGGCGCACAAGGTATTCGCCGTCATACATCCGGACGACGCCGGCTGGGTGGGCGAGAGCGTCTCCTATTCTGCGGCCCACCTCACTCCTTGGGTGGCGACTGTGCGGATCAATAACCCGCAGCGCGGCATGATCTGGTCTCACATCGAGTCGGTGCCGGAAAAACTGGAAGATGGCAGCGTGCTCTGGAGTGGTTATGTATCGGACATCACCTCGCTCAAAGAGACAGAGATCAAACTCAAAGAGATCAATTCCCTGCGCAAAGCGATTCTGGATGCCGCCAGTATTGCGATTATCTCAACCGATAAAACCGGCGTGATCAAAACCTTCAATCACGGTGCGGAGCTTATGCTGGGCTACAGCGCCGAGGAGATGATCGATAAACAGTCGCCAGCGATACTGCATCTGCCAGAAGAAATGATCGCCCGCGCGCACCAACTGACCTGTGAGCTCGGGTATGAAATTGCGCCGGATTTCAATGCCTTTGTGGCCAAGGCGCGCGAAGGAGATGACGATGAACACGAATGGGTCTATGTGCGCAAAGATGGCAGCTGCCTGCCGGTTGTGTTGACGGTTGCGGTGCTGCGCGATGCTGAGGGGGAAATCAGCGGCTATTTGGGTATGGCGCGCGATGTCAGTGAACTCAAGCGTATCGACCAGATGAAAACCGAATTTATCGCCACCGTCAGCCATGAACTGCGCACCCCGCTGACGGCGATCAGTGGCGCGCTGGGGATTTTGGTCAATGGTCTGACTGGCGCGTTGCCCGGGCAATCGGAGCGCATGATCCAGATAGCCCACAATAATTCACAGCGCCTGATCCATCTGGTCAACGACCTGCTCGATATGGAAAAACTGGTCGCGGGCAAAATGCATTTTGATATCAAACCGCAGATGTTGCTGCCGCTGATCCAGCAGAGCATTGAGGCCAATAGTGTGTTCGCCCAACAATACGGCGTGACCTATGAACTGCTGCCGGGCAATAGCGATGTCAAAGTTACCGTCGATAACCAACGGCTCCTGCAGGTGTTGGCCAACTACCTCTCCAATGCCGCCAAATTCTCGCCCTTGAATGATGTGGTGACGGTACAGGTGGAACCGCGCTTTGGCAGTGTGCGGGTGAGTGTGACCGACAAAGGGCCGGGTGTACCCGAGAACTTCCGCGCCCGCCTGTTCCAAAAATTCTCCCAGGCCGACTCCTCGGATACCCGCCAAAAAGGCGGCACTGGTTTGGGCCTGGCGATCTGTAAAGAGATTATCGAGCGCATGGGCGGCAAGGTGGGGGTGGATTCGGTACCGGGCAAAGGTGCCAGTTTTTATTTTGACTTGCCCTGTGAAGACGCCACCCAAAGAGTCCCGGCCAGCCGCCAGGAGCCGAGCAAGACCAAGCCGCATTTGCTGGTCGTGGAAGATGATCTGGAAACCGCCGAGGTGCTGGTCACGGCGCTTGCCTCGCGCGATTACGATGTGGATTGTGCGACGACCGGGCAATCGGCGCTGGAGCACCTGCAATTGCGCGATTACGATCTGATAACGCTCGACCTGAATCTCCCCGATATGAATGGAACGACCATTGTGGAACAAATCCGCCAGCAGGAATCACTCCTGCAAGACGGAAAGCGCCTGCCGGTGATCATCATCACCGGTGCTGTGGATGAGGGCAAAAAACGGTTGCCGGAACTGGTATCACGCAGTGGCGTGTTCTGGTTGCAAAAGCCATTGGTCAACGGGCAACTGGAAGACATCATCCAACAAGCGCTGGCACAGTTGGCAACTGAACCGGCGGGAGCAGCACCATGATAAAAGCAGTCTTACCCCGGCGCGAAAACGAGCGTCTCGCCTATCTGCACAATCTGGCGATTCTGGATACTCCGCGTGAACAGAGTTTTGATGATCTCACCCAGTTAGCCGCGAGTATTTGCGCCACACCTGTGGCATTGGTGTCGTTGATTGATGCGGAGCGCCAATGGTTCAAAAGTTGTATGGGGTTGGATGGAACGGAAACCCACCGCGATCTTGCGTTCTGTGCCCATGCCATTCTCGAACCCGATACCTTGTTGGTGGTGGAAGATACCCACCAAGACCCGCGTTTTTGCGATAACCCCATGGTGTTGGGCGAGCCTCACATCCGTTTTTATGCAGGGGCACCACTGGTCACTACAGATTGCCTGGCGTTGGGGACACTGTGTGTGGTCGATTACCAGCCGCGCCAGTTAGACCAAGCCCAAATACAGGCGCTGAAGTTACTGGCTGGGCAGGTGATGCAACTGCTGCAGTTGCGCGAAGCCAATAATACCCTCGGGCAGGAGCGCCGCATCGCGCAGGAGCGTGAAGATCGCCTGCAAAGTATGGTCAGCAACTTTCCCGGCGCGGTTTATCGCTGCGAAAACAACTCCCGCTGGAGCATGCTGTTCATGAGTGCGGCAGTTGAGTCACTGACGGGGTACCCAGCGAAGGACTTTTTGGGTGACGATGCCCTGAGTATGACCGACATCACCCACAGCGATGATGTGCCTGTCATTTATGAGCTGGTGCAGGAGGCATTGGCACAGCACCGCTCGTTCCACCTGATCTATCGCTTGCAGCACGCTGACCAGTCATGGCGCTGGGTAGAAGAAGTCGGCTGCGGTGTATTTGATGAACAGGGTGAGATCAGGTTTATCGACGGGTTTATCTGGGATATCACCACCGCGGAAGTGACGCGCAAAGAGATCGCCCTGAGTGAACAGAAGCTGTCCACGCTCTATACTCAGGCCCCGGTGGGAATCATCCTCAATGATCTTAGCGATGGCCGTTTTTTGGACTGCAACCCGGAGTTTCCCCGATTGACGGGCTACAGTGTCGATGAAATTCTCACTATGACCTACGTGGATCTGACGCCGCCTGAGTATCAGGAGTCGGATAAGCGCGAGTTGCAAAATTTGGTGGAGAGCGGGCGTTATGGCCCCTATGAAAAGCACTATATCCACAAAAATGGCCAACTGATTCCGGTGCTATTGAATGGTGTATTGACCGAAACTCCCACTGGCGAACAGCATATCTGGACATTTATTCAGGATATCACCGAGCGCAAGCGTATCGAGCAGATGAAAAATGAGTTTGTCTCTGCCGTGAGCCATGAATTGCGCACACCGCTGACCGCCATTTCCGGCTCACTGGGGTTGATCGCCAGTGGGATGTTGGGCGATCTGCCATCCACTATCCGCAATATGGTGGACATCGCCCATAAAAATTCGCTGCGCTTGACCTTGTTGATTAACGATTTGCTGGATATGGAAAAAATCCTGGCCGGCAAAATGGAATTCAATATGAAGGAGCAGGCGCTGTTGCCGATATTGGAAAACTCGCTCGAAAGTAACAAAGCCTATGCCGATACCTTTGGCATCAGGCTCGAGCTGCGCACACCGGCGGCGGATCTGCGGGTGCGGGTTGATGCCCAGCGTCTGCAGCAGGTGCTGGCCAATTTCATCTCCAATGCCGTCAAATTCTCGCCCTCGGGTGGTCAGGTAGAACTGGAACTGTCGCAACAGGGTGAGTGGGCAAGAATTGCGGTGGTGGATCACGGGCCGGGCATCAGCGAAGAGTTTCGCGCGCGTATTTTCCAGAAGTTTTCCCAAGCGGATTCGTCGGATTCACGCCAGCGCGGCGGCACAGGTTTGGGGTTGGCGATCAGCAAATCGTTTGTTGAAAAGATGCAGGGCAAGATCGGCTTTGAATCAGAGTTAGGCAAAGGCGCCGCGTTTTTTGCGCTGTTTTTAATTGCGGGCGAGCGGTTATCCAGCCACCAGAAGGTGTTGCCTGCAACGCATTCCTGATTTGTTAAATAGGCCGCTACCTACTGCTATCCAGGTTAAATCGTTACATACATACATGCAGACATACAGACAGGTATTCATCTATGACGCAGGAGTTGAATCGAATTTTATACGTAGAGGATGACCCGGATATCCAGGCTATCGCCATGATGGTATTGGAGACCATCAGCGGCTTTACGGTAGAAGCCTGCAGTTGTGGCAGCGATGCACAGGCAAAGGCAGTTGCGTTTAACCCGGATTTGATACTGCTGGATGTGATGATGCCGGGCATGGATGGACCGGAAACCCTCAAAGGGTTGCGCAGTTTTCCGGAGCTGGCGCAGACCCCCGTGGTATTTATGACCGCCAAGGTGCAACCGCAAGAAGTGGAAGGCTATCTGAAGCTGGGCGCAGTAGGTGTGATTGCCAAACCCTTTGACCCTATGACGCTGACGCAAGAGCTGCGCGACATTTGGTCAAAACAATAAAGAGTGGTCGAGACAGTAACACAACCAGAGAGTCGTCATCCTCGCGCAGCGGGGATCAATACCTAGGGCGCCTTAGATCAGCGCACCGCGCCATCAAGTCTAACCAAGCCCCGACCAGAGAACATCCAGATTTTTGAAACCCCAATCATCGGGCGATTCGCGGCCGATGATCTTCTCTTTGCCCTGCAGTTTCGCCAGATCCAATGTCTCCTGGATGATCGGCATCTTGGATTTTGCCGAGAAAAATACCTTTACGGTGGGGGTGAGCAGTGATTTCTCATTCTGCTCGACCACAACCGCCAGCCGGCCGCTCTCCAAGCGCACCAGTGAGCCGGTTGGATAAATACCCACGGTTTTCACAAAGGCCTGAAAAATAGCTTCATCGAAGTGGCCTTTGCTCCACTCCGCCATCTTGCGGATGGAATCCGCGGGGGACCAGCCTTTTTTGTAGGGGCGGTTGGAGGTGATGGCGTCGTACACATCACACACTGCGCCCATTTTGGCGTACAGGCTGATGGTGTCGCCTTTCAGTCCGTGGGGATAACCTGTGCCATCGACTTTTTCATGGTGATGCAAGCAGACATCCAGCACCATCGGGCTGACATCGTAGCTCTCAATTAAAATCTTGGCTCCCACATCCGGATGGGATTTCACAATGGCGAACTCGTCGTCGGTCAGCTTGCCCGGTTTGTTCAGCACCTTGAGCGGAATGCCGACCTTGCCAATATCGTGTAGCAAACCGGCAAAACCTGCCTCGCGCACCATGTCTTCGTTCAGGTTTAGCTGGCGTGCGAGCGCGATCATCAGGGCGCAGACCGCCACAGAATGCATATAGGTGTATTCATCGGCCGTTTTTAAGCGGGCGAGACTGATCAGGGCATGGGGTTGGCGCAACACGGAATTGGAGATGTCCTCCACCAGTGCCCGCGCCTCTTCAACTTGAATTGCTTTACCCATGCGCGCATCGCTGAACATTTCAATCACGGCTTCTTTGGCTTTGGCGCAGAGTGTAGCGGCTGTGGCAATTTCATCGGCGAGCGACGTCTTCTCGGTGGAGGCCGCTTTTGCTGCGGACAACAATAGCGCATCGGTTTCGCGCTCGACTTCCTCTTCTGATTTACCCGGGACAGCGCCCAGATCGGCACCTTTGGCTACGTCAATCCACAGCTCTTTAATGCCGCTGCTTTTAATGGTTTGCAGATCACTTGTATCTGTCAGTAAAAACTTGGTTTTCCAGAACGGATGCTCCATCCATGAGCCACAAAATTCACAAATGAACATTCCGAGCTGTAGATCGTTGACAGCAATTCGCTTGAGCATGTGAGTCCAGATGAATGAAAGTGAATGCCTGATCGAGCAGGATTAAAATCAGTATAGACAGTGTTTTTTATTGGGTAAGACTGGCGCGCATTAATTCTTTTAAATGGCTTTGGGACAGGAGCGGGATGGCGTTTGCCGGTTGGCTAAACCAGCGGATCAGACCTATTATTCAAAACATTAACGGGAACTGTGCCAGCACTCAATTTTGGTATGGGCTTAGATTCCTATAATGAAAGGCCACCAAAAATGAAAAGCCATCAAGTGGCTCAACCAGTGTCAGGCATCGGTTACTCATGGATAAAAATGCTGAAATTGCCTTAAAACTTCAGGCGCTTCGGGCCGATTATGCAGCGCGTCTTCCCGTTGAAATCCAACAGCTACGCAGTTTGGTTGAGCATTTGACCAAGCCTGATCCTGCCATCCAGTTGGATGCGCTCAACCAGTTGCGCCAACGGCTGCATAAATTAGCAGGCTCTGCAGGGAGTTTTGGTTTTCCTGAATTGGGTAAACAAGCCAAGAAACTGGAGCTGCAAACCCAGGCGTGGATCGATAGCAACCAATTGGATCTGGGGTTGGTGCGGGTGTTTGCGGTCGCAGTGGCGGCATTGGATGGCCTGGCGCAAAACGATAGCCCGAAGAAAACCCCTGTGGTATCGCAACTGGCACCGCTCAAAACCAATATCCTGATTTATGTGCTGGAAGATGACCAGGATATTGCCGATGAAGTCTGCATGACCTTGCGTCACTTTGGTCATCAGGTAGAGCACTTCTCTACCATCGCCGCGGCGGAGGCTGAAGTGTTGCGCCACCCGCCGGATTTTATGATCTGCGACATTATGTTTACCGAAGAAGGCCGCGAAACGCCCGAAGCGGTCGCCATCATGCAACAGCAATTACCTGTCCCTATTCCGGTGATTTTTGTCTCTACCCGCACCGATTTTGATGCCTACCATGCCGCCGTGCGCGCCGGTGCGGTGGGCTATTTTGTGAAGCCGCTGGACATCATCCGCTTGGTCGATTGCTTTGAGTACTATCTGGATCGCAACCGCAGTGCGCCGCACAGGGTATTGATTATCGACGATGATCTGGAGTTGGCCGAGCATTACAAACTGGTGCTCAGCTCAGCGGATATCCGCGCGGAGGTGATTAACAATCCGCGTGAAGTTTTTGAAAAGCTGCAGGATTTCCATCCGGAATTGATTTTGCTCGATATCAATATGCCGGGTTGCGACGGCGCGGAGTTGGCACAGGTAATCCGTTTGAATCAGGACTGGCTGCGGATACCCATTACCTATTTGTCATCCGAACAGGATGAAGAAAAGCGCGCTAATGCCATGGGGCGCGCGGGCGATGATTTTCTCAGCAAACCTCTGGGTGACCGCGAACTGGTGACTGCCGTTTCGGTGCGCGCAGCGCGCAGCCGACAATTGAGTGATGCGCTGGATCGCGATAGCCTGACCGGCTTGTTGAAACACTCACGCATCAAAGAGCAGGTCGATGTCGAGCTGAGCCGGGCTATCCGCTCGGGGGACTCTCTCAGCCTGGTCATGCTCGATCTCGACCACTTCAAACAGGTCAACGACACCTACGGCCACCCCGCTGGTGACAAGGTGATCAAGGCTATTGCCCACCTGTTGCGCCAGCGCTTGCGTAAATCCGATGCGGTTGGGCGATACGGCGGTGAAGAGTTTGTCGCCGTATTGCCACGCTGCGGTCGCGATGAAGCCCTGGCATTGATGGAAGATGTGCGCCAGCGGTTCAGTGAAATCACCTTTACGGTCGACCAGCGCAGTTTTAATGTCACCCTCAGCGTCGGTATTGCGGCCTATCGCGAAGGTGTCGCGCGCGCCGAGCAATTACTGCAGGAAGCCGACGCCGCTCTCTATAAAGCCAAAGCGGAAGGCCGTAACCGGATTTGTAGTTAATCGTCTTGCTCTTGTGCCGCATCCACATCGCTGCCGCCATAAACACAACGCCCGGCATTTAGCCGGGCGTTGTCGTTTTCGGTGAATCTGGCGCGCTTACTCAAGCTCATCAGGATCAGGTACTTCAGGCGGTGTGCTGTCATCGGTAGGTACCGGCACATCGCGGTTCATATCTTCCAGATATCGCTTCGATTTTTCACCGCTTAATGGCGCTTTGCCCGGCAAAAAATCCCCTTCGGTTTTGACTAGCTTGTCGTTTTCAAAATACACGGTGTAAAGGTATTGGGTGATCTTGCCTTGCGAGCCACGGCGCACGCTGTAAGGGTAATCCCAGCGGTCATCATTAAAGGTATCGGGCATCAAGGTATTGCCGAGAACAAAACGCACCTGACGTTTGGACATGCCCAACTTGAGCTGGTCTACCATCTCCTGGGTGATGATATGACCCTGCTGGATGCCGACTTTATACACGCCAGGAAAACGGAAGCCGGAGCAAGCGGTGAGACTGAATGCTAAGACAAGGGCCAGAAAAACACGGCTGGCTAATTTCATACTAGGGCTTCCACTAACGAAAATGAACGCGGATAATACCCGAACCACAGGAACACTGAGAAGGGTTTGGGGGAAATAATGGCAGACGGTAACCACGAACTGCGCAAAGCGGGTCTTAAAGTGACCTTGCCTCGTGTGAAAATTTTGCAAATGCTGGAGTCCTCTGAGCAGCATCACATGAGCGCTGAAGATGTGTATAAAGCGCTAATGGAGCAGGGTGATGACGTAGGTTTGGCAACTGTCTACCGGGTACTGACCCAATTTGAAACTGCCGGTTTGGTAGCGAGACATAATTTCGACGGCGGTCATTCTGTATTTGAAGTTGCGCGCGGCGAGCACCATGATCACATGGTCGATATAGATACCGGCAACATCATTGAGTTCCATAACGATGAAATTGAAACCTTGCAAAAGCGTATTGCTGCAGAGTATGGTTTCGAGCTAACTGATCACAGCTTGGTGTTATACGTAAGGAAAAAACGCTAAGCGTTCCGGGCAAGTGTTAGGCGAGTAATGTTAGTGAAGAGAAAAATGTTTTAGCAGGAAAACGTTAGTGCTTGATATGCGTACGCATAGGTGTTATGAAAGAAACGTTGATTTGTATTACTGCTTGAGGGCGCGTTTATCGCGCCCTTTTTATTTCCGGTTTTTTATCCGATGTGATGGATTGGATGATCAGTGAAGCCCATTATTGAAGCTCATTAAGGTTCAATAGCTAACATTTCACGGGCGTGAGCGAGCGACTGGTCTGTAATTTTCAAGCCGCCGAGCATGCGCGCAATTTCCTCTACCTTGCTGTCCCCCACCAGCTCAACCAGTGTTGATTCAGCACTTTTTTTGCCCGCTGTTTTGACCACCTGCAAGTGCTGATGCCCTTTACTTGCGACCTGCGCCAGATGGGTTACGCAAATGACTTGGCCTTTTTCGCCCAGCTGCCGCAGCAATTGCCCCACAACATCGCCAGTTGCGCCGCCAATACCGACATCCACTTCGTCAAATACCAACGTTGGTGTGGCAGATGTTTGCGCAGTAATCACCTGAATCGCAAGACTAATCCGTGACAGCTCGCCACCGGAGGCCACTTTGGCCAAGGGGCGCGGCGCTTGGCCGGGGTTGGTGCTGATCAGAAACTCCACTTCTTCCAGGCCATTGGCACCGGGTTTATCCCCCAAAGGAATCAGGCTAACGCTCAGTTTGGCATTTTCCATCGCCAGTAGTTTGAGTTGTTCGTTGACTTGTTTGGCGAGATTGTTACCTGCCTTGTTGCGTTTGGCAGACAGTTGTTCAGCCAGTTGGCGATAGGCTTTTTCTGCCTGTTCAACCTGTTGCGCCAATTGATCGAGTTTGGCGTCGCCACCGGTTAGTTGTTCCAGTTCTGCGCTGAGCTGGTCGATAAAACCGGGTAGCTCGTCCGGTTGGATTCGGTGCTTGCGCGCCAGATCATAAATCGCCGACAAGCGATCTTCCACTACCCCCAGACGCGCCGGATCAAGATTGAAACTATCGATATGGCGATCAATTTCGTGTTGCGCTTCTTCGACTTGAATTTGTGCACTGGCAAGTAACTCTTCTGCGGCCAATAACGCAGGCGATTTCTCGGGCAGATTGCGCAAAATATGCAGCGCGCGGTGCAGGTTGATACTCAAACCCTGCTCTTCATCGCTACAAAAAGCGGCCAGTTGTTGGCTGCCGCGCATGATGTCCTCGGCATTGGCAAGGCTGCGCTGTTCGGCCTCCAGTTTGGCTAATTCACCCGGCTGTAACCCGAGCTGTTCCAACTCGTTGTATTGGTAACTCAGTAATTGGAAGCGCGCGCTGACATCGGCGGCGTTGTCGCGTAGATGGATAAAGTGTTCAAGCCGGCTTTGCCATTCACGAAACGCCAGACGCACTTGTTTGGCTAATTCCGTCTGGCCTGCAAATTCGTCCACCAAACGGCGATGGGTGTCTTTCACCAGCAGTGATTGGTGCTCATGTTGGCTGTGAATATCCAGTAGCATCTCACCGAGGATGCGCAACTGCTGCAAGGTTACCGGTTGGCCATTGATATAGGATTTGGATTTGCCTTCATTGTTAACGAGTCGGCGCAGCAAACACTCTTGCGGATTATCCGGTTGCTGCAAATCCATATTGAGCAGCCATTCCTGTGCGCTGGGAATAGCACTGGTATCGAAGGTGGCGGTGATATCGGCACGGCTGGCTCCCAGTCTCACCCTGTCCGCTTCCGCGCGATCGCCCAGCGTCAGTGCAAGTGCATCCAGCACGATCGATTTGCCTGCCCCAGTCTCGCCGGTAATCACTGTCATTCCGGGTTTGATATCCAGATCGAGCCGTTCGACCAAGGTGAAGTTTTGGATATTCAGGTGAGTCAGCATGGATGCCTCGCGAGTTGTGCTACGCACTGGACGAATGCGCCAATAAAAAAGCCAGACATTTCGTTCAACAAAATGTCTGGCTATTTATACAGTATGTTTTGCTGGTGTAGCAAGCTGCAGGCGCGTGAAAAATCGGCTGCAGCAGATGATTACAAGCGGAAACCTTCCAGTTGGCGGTTGAGTTCGTCAGAGGCATCGCGGATTTGTTGCGATGCCAGCAAGGTACCGCGCGCAGCGTCTTTGGTGCCTAGCGATGATTGCTCAACATGGCTTACGTATTCGAGGATCAAACTGCTGGCTTGTACGTGCTCAATCAGCGAGTTGCCGATATGCGCCACCATCTTGGCAACTTCATCAGTCTCAAGGCGTACGCTTTCGACAATTTCCCCACCCTGACGGGTTTGGCTGATGCCTTCTTTTAACTGCACCACCATGTCATCCATATTTTGTTTGGCGACACGGCTGGAGTTTTGTACGGCGGTAATGGTGTCGCTGATCTCGGTAGTCGCCTGCGTGGTGCGTTGCGCAAGTTGGCGAACCTCATCGGCTACTACCGCAAAACCGCGCCCTTGTTCACCTGCGCGCGCTGCTTCAATCGCGGCATTAAGGGCAAGCAAGTTGGTTTGGTTGGCGACTTCGCTAATCACCGAGATAACGGCTGAAATGCTGTTGATCCGGTTGGCAAGGTCATCAATGCTGCCCTGGGTTTGGATCACGCTGTTGTCGATCTCCACAAAACTTTTGACCGCACTGGAAATCAGTTTTTGACCTTGGTTTGCGGTTTTGGAGGCGTGGTCAGTTTGGTTGGTTGCCACTTTGGCTTGCTGCATGGCATCTTTGGTCTGCATATTAAATTCTTCGGCAGAGGATGCAATTTTGATGGTATTAACACTTTGGTCTTCGGCCATTGCCGTGCTGGTTTCCGCTTTATGGACAATGTCATCGCTGATGGAATGCAGGCGCGACACCATTTGCGAAATTCCACCAATCACTTCGCGCAGCGCATGACGCATGCGTACTACCGAGCCATAAATACTGTCTTCCGGCGCATTGTGTACATTGCGTTCGGTCAAGTCGCCACCGGCAACAGCACGCACCAGCGTCAACACCTCTTTTAACTCGGCACCCAGTCCGCTATCAAGTTTGCGTGCAAAAACCACCACAGGAACAACAATCGCCAGCATTACCAGCATGCAGATGGTCAGTTGCCATTTTGCGGTTTCCCAGAAACGTGCATTCACTTCATTAAATCCAATCCCGGTGCCTACCACCCAGTTCCAGCGCGGCGACAGTTTGGCGATCGATAACTTTTCTTCAATGGAGCCGTCAGGTTGTTTCTGGGTCCAGTTGTAACGCGCGAGTTGGCCATTGGCTTTCTCTACAGCCCTTTGCAATATTTCACCAACGCTCTGGCCTTTGCCGTCGCGGAACTCATGAAAGCTGGTGCCGTGGATTTGCGGGTCGAGAGGCGCGGCAACAAAGTTAAGCTTCTCGTCGGCAACGTAAACGTATTCCGACTTGTGATAGATATTATTGCGCAACAAGGTCGTGGCGATTTTTTTTGCGGTCTCATCATCCATCTCGCCACGGGCAGCCATTTGCTCCATTTGGATGACAGTAGCGTAGGTACTATTGAGTAATTGCTCGACGCGGGCGGCGTTGTCTTTTTCACTGGAATAGCGAACGGTATAAAGGCCGATCAGCATGATTCCCAGCAAACCAACAAAGATTTGAGCGGAAAGGATCCAGATTTTGACGCGCAGTGACATTGTGCCCCCTGGCTGTGGCTAAGTTGTGAACAGTTAGATCGCTGACCTTATGCTCATAAGACAACGTTGTCAAATGATTTTTTGCTTCATAAGGCAAGCGTTTGCGTCCATGTAAATCCAAATAAGCTTGCGCGCTGGCTTGGCGCGTCAATCTTCATTTTTTGCACCAAAGGCGCGCAAATCCAGGCCGCTATAGCGCGGTTGCATCTAGCGGATGATCATGGCTGTAACAAGGTTAATTTGGGTGTAGAACCAATTTCCCAAAAGTAAGTAGTGGCGGATCCTTGGTATTTAACCGTTGCCATTCCTTTTTGCTATCGGCAGTGGCGGGAAAAACTTTGGTGGAAAACTTGAATCCGCCGCCGCTAGCCCCATATAGCCACACAGTTATTAAAGCGGGATTTGTGCCAATCATCTGGCCGGTACCGTGCAACCTGTGATGGGAGAGATTAACGTGTCAACCCAAGACTATACCGATATCCAAAACACTACTGAGCCGCAGAATCCGGCAGAGGAAGTGACCGAGCAAACACAAGCGGAAGCGCAAGCATCAGACATCAGCATTGAAGCACTGCAAGCCCAGCTGGCTACTCTGGCCGCCGGTTATGAGTCTGCTAAAGAGCAAGTTTTGCGCGCCCAAGCCGATGCGCAAAATGCCCGCCGTCGCGCGGAGCAAGATGTGGAAAAAGCGCACAAGTTTGGCTTGGAAAAAATGGTGAATGATTTGCTGCCTGTGGTTGATAACCTGGAGCGCGCGCTTGCTTCTATTGATGCGGGTAATGAGGTCTTGACTGCAATTGTGGAAGGCATCCAGCTCACGCATAAATCATTTGTCGATGCGCTTGCCCGTCATCAAGTGATTGCAGTCGATCCGGTAGGTGAACCTTTTGATCCTAATTTACATCAGGCGGTTTCAGCAGTACCAAATCCCGATGTTGAGCCTAATACCGTAATCAACTGTTTCCAAAAAGGTTACACCCTGCATGGTCGTTTGGTGCGGCCCGCAATGGTTGTGGTTTCCAAAGCGCCATAACCAACGGTTGATGTGATTACGTGGTTGCGCAAGTTTCGTACAGATTTTTTTTAGCGTGACACTTGAATTCAAATGCCGCGCGCCAATATAGAAATCAACTGCAATCGAAAGCGCAAAACATTTATGTGAGCGCGATTAGGGCAAGCGATTCATACCAGTCATTAACATCCGGTGCATGGCAGTGCTATGCACCCAGCAACAAATAGAATTTTTCAGGAGCAACACCATGGGTAAAATTATCGGCATCGACTTGGGTACTACCAACTCTTGCGTCTCTGTACTTGAAGGCGGCAAGCCAAAAGTGATCGAAAATGCCGAAGGCGATCGCACTACGCCATCGATTATTGCATTCACTAGCGACGATGAAATTCTGGTGGGTCAATCCGCCAAGCGTCAGGCTGTCACTAACCCGCACAATACATTGTTCGCGGTAAAACGTTTGATCGGTCGCAAATTCAAAGACGACGTTGTACAGAAGGACATCAAAATGGTGCCCTACAAAATCGTCGCTGCTGATAATGGTGATGCATGGGTAGAAGTGAAAGGCGATAAAAAAGCACCGCCACAAATTTCTGCTGAAGTATTGAAGAAGATGAAAAAAACCGCTGAAGATTATCTCGGCGAGACAGTGACCGAAGCGGTAATTACCGTTCCGGCTTACTTCAACGATTCACAGCGTCAAGCCACCAAAGATGCCGGTCGCATCGCGGGTCTGGATGTAAAACGTATTATCAACGAACCTACTGCTGCAGCACTGGCTTACGGTTTGGATAAAGGCGTGGGCGATCGCACTATCGCGGTATACGACTTGGGCGGTGGTACCTTCGATATTTCGATCATCGAAATTGCAGACGTAGATGGCGAACATCAATTCGAAGTGCTTTCAACCAACGGCGATACTTTCCTCGGTGGTGAAGACTTCGATATGCGCTTGATTGAATTCCTGGCGGAAACCTTCAAGAAAGATACCGGTATCGATCTGCACAATGACCCACTGGCATTGCAACGTTTGAAAGAAGCGGCAGAGAAAGCCAAGATCGAATTGTCATCCAGCCAGCAAACAGAAGTGAACTTGCCGTACATCACTGCTGATGCAAGCGGTCCAAAACACTTGGTGGTAAAACTGACTCGCGCCAAGTTGGAATCTTTGGTTGAAGATCTGGTGACCAAATCGTTGGAGCCGGTGAAGCAAGCTATTAAAGACTCTGGTAAATCCATCAGTGAAATTGACGATGTAATTCTGGTGGGCGGTCAAACCCGTATGCCATTAGTGCAAAAAGCGGTTGCCGATTTCTTTGGTAAAGAAGCGCGTAAAGATGTAAACCCGGACGAAGCAGTTGCAATCGGTGCGGCAATTCAAGGTTCGGTATTGTCGGGCGATACCACCAACGTATTGTTGTTGGACGTGACTCCATTAACGCTGGGTATTGAAACAATGGGTGGTGTTGCCACACCGTTGATCGACAAAAATACCACGATTCCTACCAAGAAATCGCAAATTTTCTCGACAGCGGATGACAACCAAACGGCGGTAACGATTCACGTAGTGCAAGGTGAGCGCAAACAAGCGGCGCAAAATAAATCACTCGGTCGTTTTGATCTGAGCGATATTCCACCAGCGCAACGCGGTATGCCACAAATTGAAGTGACTTTTGATATCGATGCTAATGGTATTTTGAACGTAAGCGCGAAAGACAAAGCTACTGGCAAAGAGCAATCCATTGTGATTAAAGCATCTTCTGGTTTGAGTGATGAAGAAATCCAGAAAATGATTAAGGATGCGGAAGCCAATGCCGAATCCGATCGCAAGTTCGCAGAAGTGGTTACCGCACGCAACACGTTGGAAGGTTTGATTCACGCTACGGAAAAAACGGTGAAAGAAGCCGGAGACAAAGCGACTGCAGAAGAAAAATCTGCAATCGAAGCTGCGTTAACCGAAGCGCGCGATGTTGCCAAGTCAGACGATCTGGCAAAAATCGAAGCAGCTACCACCAAGTTGACAGAAGCTTCCAGTTCACTGGCGCAAAAACTGTATGCTGAGCAACAAGCTGCTGGTGCTAACGCTGGTGCACAACAAGCGGGCGGCAACAGCAAAGCAGCCGATGACGGCGTAGTGGATGCTGAGTTCGAAGAAGTGAAAGAAGACAACAAATAAGTTTTCGATCGCTAATCAGGAAGTAACAACAACAAATGCGGGCTTGCCCGCATTTGTCTTGTAAGAAGCAAATATTTTTTAGAAGTGATTTTTCAAATCCATTGCACCAACGCCTCGCAAGAAGGGAGTCAGTTCCTCCCTTTGAAAAAGGGAGGCGAAGGAGGGATTGAACAATAGAAAAATCCCCCCTAACCCCCCTTTTCCAAAGGGGGCGCTTGATCACCTGAAATTCCAGTTAAGGTAGCACCATGGCAAAACGTGATTACTACGAAGTGCTCGGCGTCAAAAAAGATGTAGACGCAGCAGAATTGAAAAAAGCTTACCGTCGTGTGGCGATGAAATATCACCCGGACAGAAATCCGGATGACCCCTCTGCGGAAGAAAAATTCAAGGAGGCCAACGAGGCTTACGAAGTGTTGTCCGACGAACAAAAACGCGCGGCTTATGATCGCTTTGGTCACGCTGGCGTGGATGGCCAGTCAGGCATGGGCGGTGGCGGCGGTGCTGGCTTTAATAATTTCAGCGATATTTTTGGCGATGTATTCGGTGATATTTTCGGTGGCGGGCGCGGTGGTCGCGGCGGCCCAAGCCGTGGTTCCGATTTACGCTACAACCTTGAATTAAATCTGGAAGAAGCCGTCAAAGGCACCAGCGTACAAATCAAGGTGCCTACCCTGGTGTCTTGTAAAACCTGTGATGGTTCCGGTGCAAAAGCAGGCAGTAAACCTGTGAGCTGTACTACCTGCGGCGGTCATGGACAAGTGCGCATGCAACAGGGCTTCTTCTCTGTGCAGCAAACCTGCCCTACTTGTCGCGGGCGCGGCACAATTATTTCTGATCCGTGTAAATCCTGTAGTGGCCAAGGCCGTGTAGAAGAAACCAAAACCTTGCAAGTCAAAGTGCCTGCAGGTGTGGATACCGGTGACCGCATCCGCTTATCCGGCGAAGGTGAAGCTGGAGCAGATGGCGGGCCAAGCGGCGATTTATACGTGCAAGTCCACGTGCGCGAACACAATATTTTCAAGCGTGACGGTGCCGATTTATATTGCGAAGTCCCGATTGATTTTGTCGATGCCGCACTCGGCGGCGAGCTTGAAGTGCCAACGCTTGATGGCCGCGTGAAATTAAAAGTCCCGGCAGAAACCCAGACCGGAAAACTGTTCAAGTTGCGCGGCAAAGGTGTAACGCCAGTACGCGGTGGTGGCGTAGGTGATTTACTCTGCCGCGTTGTAGTGGAAACACCCGTCAACCTCACCGGCAAACAAAAAGAGTTGCTCAAAGAATTCCAGGCGACAATGAAAGGCGGAAAATACTCGCCCAAACAGTCGAGTTGGTTCGATGGGGTTAAGAAGTTTTTTGGTGAGTAAATAATATTTAAATCTAAAAAGCCGATTCGAGAGAATCGGCTTTTTTGTTTTGATCGTGATATGGGTTTTATATTATGGAAAATAAAAATTTCTTAAGTTGTGATGGGTTAGATGATGCGCTGAGATCATTGGCGTTAGTTTATGGTGTAGAAAAAAGCAGTATTCTACAAATGTATAAAAATAATTGGCCTGACTTTTTGCCTGAATATGATGGATTGCTCGCTATAAAGCTGGATTATTTTAATGATCTAATGGGGGAGTATTTAAGGGTTAAGAACTTTGAATGTCCCAGTGTTCAGGTCGCTTTTTATCATAGGGCTAGGTTTGATGGAACGAGTACATGGTTTCGTGATGGCCTTCTCGACTCTGTTAGTGGTGCCAAAATCTTTGTTGAAAAAGTTAGAGGGATTCTTGAGCCGCATTTTGATGTTGATAAGCTGAGCGGGGCTATAATTTCCAATATTGAGAACAGAACACAACTTGAAGGAAAGGCTATTGGAGGTCCGTATGCATTTGACTGGTATGACGCTGCTGTAAACGCTTCTGGGTATGATGTTCCGGAGTTCTTGTGTGGTACTTTCTCCGATGGAAAGGGCGGAAAAATTTACTTCCTAAAAGATGTGGCTGATTTATTGTTGGAGAGCTTGTCGCCTGTAATTATTAAGTTTTTAGATTTCCCAAGAGATCATCTTACCTACGTTAATGGTTTGTGGGAGTATGTTTATAGAAAACGATTTGATTACGAAATATCGCAGCAAACAGGTAGATGTAGTTTCACTGCAAATGGCAAAAAAATTGAATTTGAAAAATTGATAGGGTTTTTAACGGATTTCTAACTTATATGTGAATTTATATCTAAAAGTGTTGGGCATCGCTGCGCTCAGCACCAACCTACGGAACCTTGAAGAAAAATAATTGTGAATAAAAAAGAATTGATGTTGAGTTTGGTATTGGCGGCTTTGGTTATAGGGTTGGTCATTGTTACTTGGCTGCCGTTGGTGAATGCGATTGGTTTGATGGGGGTTGCATTTCTTGCGTGGTTTTTCCGCAAAGAAAAATTTAACCCTTGGATTAAGACAGGTTTATTTTTATTGTTGGTGCCGCTGGCGTTTTGGGTGGCGAGTTATGAGCCGCAAGGGTTTTCGTATCCGTTGTTGTTGAGTTTGGATGGCGATGCTGGAGAGCCTGCGCGCTATGAGTTGTCGGTTGATTTTGCTAAAGGGATTGCCGGGTTTTTATTGTTGTATTTGCTTTGGCCAAAACGAATGGCCAATGAATGGGTTGCGGATAAATGGATTTCTGCATTGTTTGTGGTGTTCGCTCCGCTAATCATAATCGGTGTTGCGATTTTGGTGTTGGGTTTGCAGTGGCAACCCAAACCTATTGAGCAAATCCTGCAATTTGCAGCGGTGAGTTTGTTAATCACCTGCGTGGCGGAAGAAGTGTTTTTGCGTTTTTTATTTCAACACAACTTGCGCAACGCAGTTGCGAGTGTTGCCGCCAATCGTGCACTGCAAGAGATCATCCCGCTTCTGCTGGTGACCTTTGTATTTGTCGCAATCCATTCAGGGCTTAGCGGTGCGGCTGTTTGGGTGTATGCGCTGGCGGGATTTTTGTACGGGCTGAGCTACACGCTGGGAAAAAATATCGTTTATCCGATTGCGCTGCACTTTTTAGTAAACCAAATCCACTTTTCGTTTTTGACTTATCCATTGGGATAGTTAGTGCGAGTTATCGTGTTTTACGCATATTTATATGATTTCTGTTTTTTTGCTGTAGTCTTTTTCAGCGATAATGCTTCTGTAGATTGAAAAAAGCGATTTTAAAAATGCCGCCGTAAACAGCGGCATTTTTTATTGGAGCCTATGTTGCGAGATGGGGGTTTCAGGTTCAGTGTTTCTCAAGCGCGCGTTTAAGTGCGTTGAATGTATTTTCGCCCTGATCAAACTCTGTAAAACGCGCCGTTTCCATTCCATTTTTAAATACAATCAATGTTGGATAGCCGCTGGCTTTAAAGCGGCGGAATTCATTGTTGTTATCATCCATTGTTACTTTATAAGGCAGCGAGAATTTTTTGCTGTACTCTTCTACATCCTTCGCTTCTGTCCATAAATGTGTCACGTATGCACTTAGCTGAAGGCCTGGTGTGGAGCGATAAAGCTTATCGACAGCGCGCTGTGCGTAAATGCAATTGTTGCTGATTTCCGGATGAATATCTTTCATGTACCAATCGCACCAGGTTGCAGAGAAATAGACGAGGGATATGCCAGATGGTAGTGGCTTGGATGAGCTCTGAGCGGCAGTGTTGATGTCTATTACTTGTGAGGCGGCTGCGGAATCTTTTGCTAACAACGCTAATTGTTGTGCAAGTTGTGCATCGTCTTTATAGGTTGTGTATACCACTTCCCCTTTGCGATTAATCAGTACGTGAAATGGGGTTCCCTTAAATACAAAGTTGCTTGCGATAGTGCCGTTATTGTCCATGAGAACAGGAATAGTGAGCCGGTGTTTTTGCTGTAACTTTTTAATCGCTGTATCGGTTTCATTGATGTTCAGGTTTACCGCAAACATCGCGATTTGATCGCGATGTTTTTGGTAAGCCTGTTCAAGGCTCGGCAGTTCGTGCCGGCATTCAAGGCACCAGGTTGCCCAGAATTTTAAATATACGGGCTTTGCGCCAATCACAGCTTGCAGTGATGCTTTTTCCCCTTCAAAAATTTGATACTGATTTTCCAATAGTAACGGCTTGGCGTGTAGACTCGCTGACAGCGATATGAATAAAACCAATAGCCAGTAATGTTTACGCATAAGGCAGCTCCTGTGCGGATGAAAATTAAAAATTCGGTGCAAAATTAAACCCTATTGCGATGCGGTTCCATGCATTAATGGTTGCGATGGCCGCACTCAGGTTGACGATTTCTTTTTCGTTAAAATGCTCGCGCACTTCAGTAAAACAGGTATCGCTCACGCTGTGGGTGGAAAGTTGTGTGAGTGCTTCGGTCCACGCCAATGCGGCGCGTTCACGTGCGGAAAATATTGCCACTTCTCGCCATGCAGGCAGAACATCCAAACGGTGTTGTTGTTCGCCATCTTTTCGCGCTTCGTTGGCGTGCATGTGTTGGCAAAAAGCACAGCCATTGATTTGCGATGCACGCAATTTCACTAAATGGATTAATGAGTGTTCCAACTCATCCGCAGCCGCGTTGCCTAAATCAATTAGCGATTTTAGGATCGCGGGTTGGAGTTTGTATACGTCGGGCTGCTTGATTCGCTGTTGCATGAAGTGCTCCTGTCCAGATAGGTAAGAGCGTCCATCCTGCGGAATCAAGATGACATTGGATTGTATTTTTGCGACATCTTTTTAAGGCGATATTGGTTGGGGGTTAATTTGGTGAGTTTTTGGAATTGGCGGATGAAGTGCGCCTGGTCATAAAAACCGGCATCCAAACCTATTTGTACCAGCGGTTGGTCGGGGCGTTGGCTGATGAGTGCGCGCGCGAGTTTGATGCGGTGCAATTGTTTAACTTGTGCAGGGCTAAAACCGACTTCTACTTGGAATTTTCGCTCCAGCTGGCGCAGGCTGATGGGCAGTTGCGAGCTTAAATCCGCAATCGGTTCCTGCGCGAGCATCAAGCGCGGCAATAATTGCTGCACCAATCCATTTGCAGCTTGGGTGATGTTCGCACGCTTCAGCAGCCAAGTATCAATCAGGGTTAAGCGCCGGCTGATCTCACTCGCTTCCGCCAATTGGTATTGAAGTTGTTCGATATCGGGTAAGGCCAGCGCATCGGCAGAAAATTCGTCCTGGTCGAGCGCGGACATTTCCACCCCTAACAATTGGAATGCCCCGCCGGGATGGAAGCGGATACCTATGCGATGAATAGATCCGGTAAACACCATTTTGCCGGCGGTTTTGGTGGCATTGAAGCGGATGTCAGGCAGTTCGCTACCTGCGAAATCCAGCCCCAAACTGCTGCCTGCATCGGGGTAAACTGTTTCGCTCAGGCTCTGGTTGGAGGGCTGATCGCGCTGCGCAATCCAATAGCATTGCACCCAGGGGCGTAACCGCGGGTGCGGCATAAAGCGCTGGAAGCCAAGGTGTTGCAGGCTGTTAAACGGCGCGTTGGCGATAGACTGCGGGTGGTAAGGAACCATAACGATCATCAGAAAGTTTGATGGAGTTCAAAGGATATTACATCCAATAGGCATTTGTGATGTTTATGATGGCATTCATATCATCATTCATAAAACATTCAGCCCTGCACGTTAGTCTGCGGGTTTGCTTGCAGTCAGGTTCAGTAAACATTTTACATATCATGAGATAAAGGAGTCGCTATGTTGCGTCGGGTATTGTCATTCGGAGTTGTTTTTCTCGCATTGATCGGGGTCTCTGCTTTGGTCGGGCAGTCTGCCTATGCCGATTGGGAAGAAGATCATCCCTTATTTTCTGCTTACCCCAATGCCGATCTTGAACAAGCGCAAATGTATGACTATGAGAAATTTTCATTGCCAGCATCGGTGGTGGATACCAGCCAAAACGATCCGCAATTCACCCAAGTAGATGCCATTGGCGATGTGTACTGGCACAACTACGATCTGGAAAATGTATCGTCTTTGAAGGTGTACGAAAATTATTTAGCCGCCGCTAAACAGTTGGGATTCAAGGAATTGTTTTCCTGCGCATTGGATGCCTGTGGCGATGAAAAACAAGCAAGGGAATTGGGCTCATTAGTCGCAGTGCGTGGCGATGTGTATAACCACTATCGCAATCCTTACTACTGGTTAGGTGAAAAAGACACACCGAAAGGAAAAATTCTGGCCGCCTGGTTTGTGGGTGCATACGAAGACAGCGTCAGTCTGCAACAGGTCATTGTGGAAACCGAACCGCTGCAAACCGGATTGGTAAAAGTCGATGAAGCCTATGCGAATAAACCTGCTACAACTGCAGAAGTTGCACCACTATCGGAAGAAGAAAAAGCAAAAGACCATTCCATGTTGCCACGTTATCCCGGGGCAAAATTACGCAATCACAATAAAGTCGATACCGAAACAGTCACTATTCCTGTTGCCAATAATGCCGCTGACAAAACCCCGCTGAAACTCACCGGTGATTTGGCCAGACATGGTTACACTATGCAAAATGTATCCACACTGAAAGTGTATGAGAACTACAAAGCTGCACTGACAACTGCCGGTTTTAGTTTTATCTCCCAATGCGAATTGGAGCAGTGTGGTACAGAAAAACAAGCGAGTGATTTGGGTGGCAAGGTTTCAATGGAAGAAAGTGTCTACAACTGGTATCGCAAGCCCTATTACTTGTTGGCGAAAAAATCCCTACCGACAGGCAATGTTTACGCTGCAATTTTTATTGGTGGCTATGAAGATGAAGTGGGCTTGCAGCAAATTATCCTCGAAGAAAAAGCAGTACAAACCGGTTTGGTAAGCGTTAATGCCGATGAATTAAAACAGCAGATTGATGCAGAAGGTAAAGCGCTGATTTACGGAATTTATTTTGATACCGGAAAAGCGGAAATTAAAACCGAATCCAAACCCACACTGGATGCGATTGCAGAATTGTTAAAACGCAATCCCGATTTATTGCTCTACGTGGTAGGTCACACCGACGATACCGGTGATGGCGCTGCGAATGTTACTTTATCCAGGCAGCGTGCAGATGCAGTGGTTGCGGCGTTGATAAAAGAGTACCAGGTTGCGGCCAACCGTTTACAGGCGCAAGGTGTTGGCCCTTATGCACCAGCGGGCAATAACACCAGCGAGGCGGGCAAACAAAAGAATCGTCGTGTTGAGTTGGTAAAACGCTTGCGTTGATGCTGTATTGACTTTGAAAAAATACCTGCAGCGCAAACACTGTTTTTATATTTTCGTCGTCACTCCCGCTTGCGGGAGTCCAGCTTTTGAGATTGCTTTAAAACCTATGGATCCCCGCAAGCGGGGATGACGACTCCCTTTTTCTGTGCTCAAAAGTGATTCTTGTTTCTTGCCATATTAAATAAATTCTGGTCTGATAATCCCGGTCACAACTTTACGCTTAACATAATAAAAAACCTGGCAGCTCTGGCGTGATTGGTACGACTAACATCATGTTTATGCGCACATCTCGCGGATATTATTTGCTTGCATGTTTCTGGAGCCAGCCATGAAACCTATGTATGAAAAAGTTTTGCCTACCGAAAACTCCTCATGGCGTTATTGGCTCTACGCACTCGATGAAATTCCTTTCAATTGGCACTACCACCCTGAATATGAAATTTGCCTCACGCTCAATAGCCGTGGTCAACGCTATATTGGCGATGATATTGCCAATTACAGCGATCTCGATTTGGTTTTACTCGGCCCCAAGTTGCCACACACCTGGCACTCCAAAGAATTAATTACACCGGGGCAGCATTTGACTTATGTGGCGCAATTGCCCACGCAGTGGATTGATGCCGTAGTACAAATGCCGGAATTAAAACCACTTGGTGATTTGCTTGCAAAAAGTAAACGCGGTGTAGCGTTTGGTTTGGCCACTGCACAGCAGTGTCGTATGCGTTTTGAGGCAATGGCGAATGCTTCACCCATGCAGCGGCTGCTGTGGCTATTGGAAATTTTGCAATTGATGTTGGATGACTCCAGCGCGCGGTTGATTTCCAGCGATGGTTATGCACCAGCGAATGTTGCTGATTCGGCGACGGAAAAAATTGACCGCGTTATTGCTTATATTCATCAACATTACACCAGCGATTTGTGTGCGGAACAGATGGCCACTCTTGCACACATGAGCACCAATCATTTCCACCGTTTTTTTAAGCAGCGCACTGAACAAACGTTTACTGAATTTGTAAACCAGTTGCGTGTGGGAAAAGCCTGCTCATTGCTGCTGACGACGGACTTTCCGGTATCCACTATCAGCTATCGCTGTGGTTTCAATAATATTTCCAATTTTAATCGCCGTTTTTTGCAACTAAAACACTGCACGCCGCGCGAATTCAAACGCAGCTACCAACATAATTAACCTGGAATGGTTTTATGGATACCTGCGTTCGCAGGTATGACGACAGTGTTACTGTTTAAATCCCTCCCAACCTCCCTTTTGCAAAGGGAGGAGCTTGACTCCCCTCTTTGGCAAAGAGGGGTCGGGGGAGATTAATCGTGTGATTGGATTTAAATTTTTTTGATTCTGTATCAGTTGCACACCTGGAATTCCACAATGCCGGAGCCGGAACCAAAGCGTTGCATGGTGTATTTTTCCAAATCAATTAAATAACCATCGCCTGCAAGGTTGGCAGTGCAACAACCATTGCAGTCTGAATCGGCGCAAGCATCGTAAACTTTTACAGTAAGATGCTTTATACCTTGACGTATATTCAGGGTTTTAAGGCCGAGCCAATTCCAATCTTGTAAATGTACGGCGGCAATATTATTTGACATCACCCAGGATTCTGGTTGCTTACCGGAAATCCCATAAAAATATCCGCTCCACAAACAGCCGTTATAAATCACACACTCGTCACTGCCGGGCGCAGGATAAGATTCATAGTTGGTCAGGTTCGCGCGATACCACGCCGAGCCGCAATCATTACCTGCAACAGACGAACTTGATTTGCTAGATGCGACAGACGATTTGCTGCTCGATTTACTCGAAGCCAGCGATGATTTACTGGAACTTTTTACCGAGGATGCCGCTTTGGAAGAAGATGCCACCGCATCGCAACTGCCGAGTAATTTCCACTCTTGCCACTGGCCGGAATAATTAGCCGGGTTATGGCCCTGCGACCACCACTGTGCCTGGTAAGCTTTATTATTTTGTTTGACCTGCGCACCGCCGTTATACGCAGTACTGCTGTTCCATTCGGCGATGCCGTTACAACTAATGGCCTGCACGTTTAAACACAAAAAGCTGCCGCTCAGTGCGACCCCAAAAACAGCCAGCCGTTTAAGCGCCCGCCCGATTGCCTTGCTCACAAGATGGTTCATATTGACCTCGACATTATTGTTAGTTGTGGGATGCTCACGTGAAAAATAATCCTTGTTGATTGGTAGCGTCCGTCATCCTGCGTCGATTCTGCCAAGATTGGTTGAAGCAAAAATGTATTTTTGAATGCAAGACAGATACTTTTCTATCAGCTCATAGAAAACCAAACAGCGTGCCCACAAAAAAGCCCCAGCGAATTTTTTGTTCGCGGGGGCTTTTGTTTTTTTGCAGATGTGTAATTTACTTATTGCGGATAGCTAGTCACACGCGGAGTTTGCACCGCAATACCCGGTGGGGTTGGATCGCCAGTGTTATTGATCACGCGTTGGATGCCGCCATCGTTGGTCAGGTTTACCGTCACCATATGTTCAAATTTCACATTGGGTGAGGTCGGTGTTTCTATCGCGTGCGACAGGAATACATTCGGGCGCAGGAACACGGCGTAGATGCCCATGCCGCGTGCATCGTGTTGCGTTACGCTGTCAGCGACTTTGTACGATGCCCAACCGTTTACGCCCGCTGCACTGCGCCATTGGTCTTGCGTAGGTGGATCGTAGGGAATTTCAGACTGATAAAAATAAGTCTTGCCGTTGTTGCCGTTCCACAGCACCTGATATTCCTGATAGTGCTCCACAAACAAACCGTAAGCCGATACGTTATTGCCGTTCACGATCAAGCCATTGGCCGCGGTATTCAAGTCCCAGGCCACGCCATCGCCGTGGTCTGCGCGCCACAACCAGGTGTGGTCGATGATCACGTCACTGCTGTTCACCAACAGGCTTACGCCCGCGCGGCCAACGCCGTTACCGCCCACGCGCACAAAGACATCGTGCAATACCGTCGGGTTAGACGTGTGGCTGGCGTTGCTGCCGTTCTCGCCAATGCGGATCAATACCGGCGAATTGGTTACACCGGCATCGACCATCAAGTGCGATACGGTAACGCCGTCCACATCCGCCACGTCCAACACGCTATTGCCATTGGTTGGGGTCAGGGTCGCGTAGCCCATGCCCAGTACGATGGTGTTGGCGCGGTTGACTTTGATCGAGTCCGCCAGCGGGTAAATACCGGGTGTGAGCAGCAGGTTTTTACCCTGATTGAGCGCCGCGTTGATGGTGGTGGCGTTATCGACACCGGCGCGGGCAACGTAGAACTGGCTGATCGGCAATGAGCTGCCTGCCGATTGTCCATTCGCCCACGACAGGCCTTTGCTGTTGGTGCGCAGTGACGGCACAAACACTTCGTAATTGCCATTGTTCAGGTACAGGAACGGTTTTTCGCGGATCACTGGAGTGCTATCGATAAAGGTATTGGCCGAGGCTGGCCAAGTGCCGCCGGGCAGGTTGTTGGCGATACCCAAAAACACCATGTTCCATAGGCTGCCGGTCCAACTGCCCCATTGGCTGTTGCGCGATACCCACTGCTGCTGCGAGCCGGTGCCAATGTCGTAATCCACTTTGGAATCTGCCAGCCAGCCGCCGCTTGCCCAACCGCCGTAATAGTGCAGGATCAGGTTGTTGTTGCGCACATGCATACGGCGCATGGGAGCTGCTTGTGATACCGACCACAACATGCCGCCGCCCGGTGGGGTGACCGAGAAGTTCTCGATACCGCGCCAGAAGTTTTGCGTCGAGTTGTTGTTGGGCAGCACGGGGTAGGAGACCACTTGGCCGACGATATGCACATCATCCGGTAGCGCGCCCAGGCCGATCACGTGGGTGAAGAAGCCAACCGGAATCTCCACATTGTAGGTACCCGGTTTGAACATAATCGCATCGCGCGGGGTGCCGAATTGGTTGTCGCGCTGGCGCTCGTAGATCTTATTGATCTTGGCCTGGATCTGCGCTTGCGGCATCGACGGATCAAAAATAGTCACGTTGCTGCCAAAGTTAACCGACGCGCTATCGCTCTCGGTGGATACCGGGAAAGGCGCGCTGGCCGCAGAGGCACCGACGCGGTTAATCGCCACTACGGTGAACGAGTAAACCGTATTCGGGGTCAGGCCGGTAATCACCGCATTGGTTGCGGTTGGCGATGCCACAAGAGTGCCGTTTTGGTACACGCGGTAACCCGTTGCATTGCACGGTGGAACTGACGTGAAAGGTGCCGTCCAGGAGAGTGTCAGGCCGGTTGTAGTGACACCGGTCGCAGACAAGCCAGTCGGTGCATTGAGCACACTGCCGCACTGATCAGTAGATGAGACCGACGAGGACGATAGTGACGATGAGCGCGATGAAGGCGCAACCGATGATGAAGTTGCCGGTGCTGACGACGAGGTGACAGCGACAGACGAAGATGTTGCCGGAACAGACGATTTGCTCGATGGCGCCACTGAACTTGATGGTGCAATCGATGATGGTGCAGACGATGAACCCGTACCACCGCTGCGGCTGCCATACACATCAAACTCCCACAGCGAATAGCCGTAACCGGTTCCGCGCGCCACGCCATTCATGCGCACATAGCGGCCGCTGCCAGACAGCGTGATCTCGTCGATACCGCCATCGCTATTGGTGGTGGAGTAGACCGTTGACCAATTACTGGCATTATCCGACACCTGTATCTGATACGACTTGCCGTAGGCCGCCTCCCAATTGAGCACCACTTTGCTCAGGTTGGCGCTGGAGCCCAGATCGAGCGTGATCCACTCGGCATCGTTAAAGTTACTGCCCCAGCGGGTAGCGGTGTTGCCATCCACCGCGCTTGCGGCGGTAAAACCGCCCTCTTGCGATGATGCTGTTACTGGCGCATTGCGCGAGAGCAAACTCGCCGTTTGGCCAAATTGGCCGTACACCTGCATCTCCCACAGCGAGTAGCCGTACCCATTGGCGCGCGCCGTGCCGTACATGCGCACGTAGCGGCCGCTGCCATTAATGGCAAGGTCGTCAATGCCGCCATCGCTGTTGGTGGTGGAATAGATATTGGTCCAACTGGTGCCGTTGTCAGACACCTGGATCTGGTAAGCCTTGCCGTAAGCCGCCTCCCAGTTCAACAGTACGCGGTTGATACTGGCGACCTGCCCCAGATCGACCGTAATCCACTGCGGATCGGCAAATACACTGCCCCAGCGAGTGCCGGTGTTGCCATCAAACGCCATAGCGACGGCTAGCGCAGCGCCTTCCTGCGTTGAGGCCACGGCGGGTTTGCCTTGGGATAACAGCGTCTGTGCCGACGCTGCGGGGGAAAATACACTCAAGGCCAAGGGCACGCACAACGCCCCCAGCCGCACTAAATGCTGCTTTAACATGCTGGATACTCCAGGGTTATTTTTATGTAGGGATTTTTGGTTAATAGAACTGTGTCGTGGGAATGGATTCGCGTGCCATCCCGGCCTGAATCCGGCCGCACATCACCGGTCGTACCTCCCTTAAAAAAGAAGCGCTGCAGCCAGCAGTTCCTGTAAGCGGGCAATGTGGTGCAGCCATTGTAGAAAGCTGAAAAAAACTGTCGTCCTGACGGTTGCATCGAACGCAAATGACAGTGTTCGGATAAGCCGCAACAAACCTACGGGCTAAAAATCATTGCTAATCAATTAATTAAGATTTTCGCTCGGGCGACGTATGAAAGAAGGGAAATGCATTTTTGTGATGCAAGTAAAAAAGCGGGCTGCGCGCCGTTTGATCACTGACGTTGAGTTGTTCACCGCGCAAACCTGAAAGACAAAAGTGGGACGGATTTACGTGAAGTAGCGCACTGCGATTTGTGCAGGAAAACGGGCTGCCTGCTAGCCACAATGATCAGCGATATGTTTATGATGCGCGCAACATGAATATCAACCGACATTCGCACAGGGAAGGCAAACAATGACAACAGGAATCACCATGACAACACCTGCACAACTGTTACAAAACACCTTTAAATTGCCCGCATTCCGCCCCGGGCAAGAGGCAGTGATTAACGCGCTGCTGCAAGGGCACTCCGCGCTCGCGGTGTTTCCCACCGGCGGTGGCAAAAGTCTTTGCTATCAATTGCCCGCACTATTATTGGATGGATTGACGCTGGTGGTATCACCGCTGATTGCGTTGATGAAAGATCAAGTGGATGCACTGCAGGCCTTGGGCATCAGCGCCGCGCGTTTGGATTCATCGCTCAGCAAAGAAGAGACGCAAGTGATCTATTCATCGCTGCACAACGGCAGTTTGAAATTATTGTATGTCTCACCCGAGCGCTTGAAGAACGAACGTTTTGTGCAGCGGCTCGGGCAATTAAACATCAGCTTATTGGCCATTGATGAAGCCCACTGTATTTCCGAGTGGGGTCACAACTTCCGCCCGGATTATCTGCTGCTTGCTGACCTTGCCAAAAAATTGCGCGTTGAACGTGTGCTTGCGTTAACCGCTACGGCAACGCCCAGTGTGGCTGCCGATATTTGCAAACAATTTGCGATACAACCAGAGCATCACATTCAGACCAGCTTTGCGCGCTCCAATTTGCAATTGCGTGTTACACCCTGCACGGCTGAAACGCGGATGGAATTATTGCTCGCGCGTTTGCACAAACACCCGCGTGATGCCGCGACTATTGTCTACGTCACCCTGCAAAAAACCGCAGAAGAGGTTGCCGCTGCAATCAATGCTGCGGGTTTGAGTGCAGCGCACTATCACGCCGGTTTAAAAGACGACGAGCGCGAGCAGGTGCAAAACCAGTTTATGAGCGGTGAGGTGCCGATTGTAGTGGCGACAATCGCGTTTGGAATGGGGATCGATAAAAGTAATATCCGCGCGGTTTACCATTTTAATTTGCCCAAATCGATAGAAAATTACGTGCAGGAAATTGGCCGCGCTGGGCGCGATGGCAATCCGTCGCTGTGCGAAATGCTGGCGGTGGGCGATGACATGCGCACGCTGGAAAATTTTACCTACGGTGATACACCGACAGCAGAAAGTGTGCGTGCGCTAGTGGAGCATTTGCTCGCGTTTGATGATGTATTTGATATTTCCACTTACGAGTTGTCGCACCAATTTGATTTGCGTCCGCTGGTATTAAATACCGCGCTCACCTATCTTGAGTTGCAAAATGTCATCAGCGCCCAGAGCCCGTTTTACACCGAATACAAAGTCAGTTTCATCCAGGATAAACAATTTATTTTGTCGCAATTCGATGCAGGGCGCGCTGCGTTTTTGCAGCAATTATTTTCCGCCGGGCGCATGGGTAGAAAATGGTTGACGCTCGATATGCTCAGCATTGCGCAGCAATTAAATGAACCCAAAGAGCGCATCACCAAAGCGCTGGAGTACATCGCCGAAAAAGGGTGGATTGAATTAACCGTCGCCAATTTGCGCCAGGGTTACAAAAATAATCAGTCGATCAATTCACCGGAAAAACTCAACGCGCTGTGTGAACATTTAAATACACTCTTTGCCGAGCGTGAAGCGCGCGATATCAAACGCATCCACAGTGTGCTCGCGTTTGCGAATAACCCTGCGTGTTTAAGCCAGCAGTTGATGCACTATTTTGGCGAGGCCAGCGCGTCGTCCTGCGGCATCTGCAATCACTGCCGCAACCCATCATCTGCTCAGGTTGAATTGCCCATGGCTGTACCGCTTACATCGGCGCAGCAAAACCTGATCGCCAGCTTAAAAAGTGAAGGTCATGCCGTATTGCGCCAGCCACGCCAAATGGCGCGGTTTTTGTGTGGCTTGCCCAGCCCGGCCACCAGCCGCTCGGCACTTAAATCCCACCCTGCATTTGGTGCCTTGGCGGGCGTGGCGTTTGCCGGAGTATTGGCGGGGCTTCATTAAAAGCAGTCTATGATTGACCTTGGAGCTGCCCGTCGGGTAGCTTTGGGTTATAAGTACTATAAGAAGTGTAAATAACTGTTTTGGCGTATCGCTCCCTTGGGCGACATGGCATAAAGTCTTGCGCCTGAAATAATAAATCCGATATTTGTCGCTGCGCAGGCCTGTCTGCGCAGTCGAAACATTGAAAACGACACGTTAAAAACAAACAGATACATTAAAAACAATATGGACGCGCGCCGTCCCGCCACTGCCGGAGAATTACCATGAAAACCCTCAAAGGCCCCGCTATTTTCCTCGCCCAATTTGCGGGCGATGAAGCTCCCTTCAACAGTCTGGATTCGATCGCCGGTTGGGTGGCGAGTTTGGGTTTTAAAGGCGTGCAAATCCCAACCTGGGACAAGCGACTGTTCGATCTGGAGCAGGCGGCAAAAAGCCCGGAATACTGCGCCCAAATCCAGGCGACCCTGGCCAAACACGGTTTGGTTGCGACGGAATTGTCGACCCATTTACAAGGCCAGCTAGTGGCTGTGCATCCGGCTTACGATGATATGTTCGACGGTTTTGCGCCTGAATCGGTTCGCGGCAACCCCAAAGCGCGTCAGGCATGGGCGGTTGAGCAATTAATGATGGCGGCGCAGGCGAGCAAAAACCTCGGCCTGAATGCCCATGCGACCTTCTCCGGTGCGCTGCTCTGGCCATACTTGTACCCATGGCCACAGCGCCCCGCTGGTCTGGTGGAAAAAGGGTTTGAAGAATTGGCCGAGCGTTGGCTGCCGATTCTGGATGCGTTTGATAAAGCCGGTGTGGATGTGTGCTACGAAATCCATCCGGGTGAAGACCTGCACGACGGTGCGACCTTTGAGCGTTTCCTCGCGGCAGTAGACAATCATCCGCGCGCGAATATTTTGTTCGACCCATCGCACTTTGTGCTGCAGCAACTCGATTATCTGGCGTTTATCGACCGCTATCACGCGCGCATCAAAATGTTCCATGTGAAAGATGCGGAATTTAACCCGAGCGCGCAGCAAGGCGTTTACGGCGGTTATGAGAGCTGGGTGAATCGCGCGGGCCGCTTCCGCTCACTGGGCGATGGCCAAGTGGATTTCAAACAAATTTTCTCCAAATTCGCAGCCTACGATTACGACGGCTGGGCGGTGTTGGAATGGGAATGCTGCCTGAAGCATCCGGAAGTGGGTGCGGCAGAAGGTGCGCCATTTATCCAGCAACACATCATTAAAGTGACTGAGCGCGCGTTTGATGATTTTGCAAAAAGCGGAATTGATGAAGCGAAGAATCGTAGGATTCTTGGTCTGTAAATTATTTATTTTCGTCACTCCCGCTTGCGGGAGTCCAACTTTTGATTTTGGGTTAAGACCTATGGATCCCCGCAAGCGGGGATGACGATTCCCTGATGAACCAGTTATCGTTACCCCGCTGTACCGGGATGACGATTCCCTGCAAAAATTATTGAAGAGTTATTGTTATGACAACTCCACGAATTCGTTATGCAATGGTTGGCGGTGGCCGCGGTGCATTTATCGGTGCGGTGCATCGAATTGCTGCACGTTTGGATGACCGTTTTGAATTGGTCGCCGGTGCGCTTTCATCCAATCCGGAAAATGCAAAATTATCAGCGGCTGATTTACATATCGCTGCTGATCGCGCTTACACCTCTTACGAAGAAATGTTGCGCGTGGAAAAAACACGCGCCGATGGTATTCAAGCGGTGGTGATCGTTACGCCTAACCATATGCACTTTCCCGTCGCCAAAGCGTGTTTGGAAGCGGGCATTGATGTGATTTGCGATAAGCCGGTCACGCGCACGTTAGAAGAGGCGTTGGAGCTTGAGCAGATCGTGAAAAAAAGCGGCTGCTTCTTTGCGCTCACCCACAATTATTCTGCGTACCCTCTGGTGCGTTACGCGCGTGAATTGGTTGAACAGGGCAAGCTTGGAAAAATCCGCGTAGTGCAAGTGGAGTATCCACAAGAATGGTTGACCGAAGCGGCGGGCGATGACAACAAACAAGCGTCATGGCGCACTGATCCTGCGCGCTCCGGTGCAGCGGGTTGTTTGGGTGATATCGGCACCCACGCGTTCCAACTTGCGCGTTTTATTACCCAGCAAAAACTCAGCGCTGTGAGTGCGGATTTAACCAGTTTTGTCGATGGCCGTTTGGTCGACGACAACGTGCACGCGCTCTTGCGTTTTGATGGCGGTGCGAAAGGCATGTTGTGGAGCAGCCAGGTGGCACCAGGTTGCGAGAATGGTTTGCGCATCCGCGTGTTTGGCGATAAAGCCGGTATCGAATGGGCGCAGGAAAACCCCAATGAATTGTGGTTTGCTGAATTAAACAAGCCCCGCCAGCGCATCACCCGTCGCGGTGATATCGGCAGTGAAATTGCCGCGCGCGGCATGCGTACACCGGGCGGGCATCCGGAAGGTTATCTCGAAGGTTTCGCCAACTTGTACAAAGACATCGCCGATATTTTGGTTGCACGCGCGCAAGGTGAAGCGCACTTTTTGCAAAACTGGGTACCGAATATCGACACCGGTGTGGAAGGCATGCGCTTTATTAACGCTGTGCTAACCTCAAGTCAGCACGATGGTGTTTGGACACCGCTGGCATAAGGTTTTTCAGGCATTTTTGACTAAAACGCGCGGTGCTGTTTTACCGCGCGCAATACAAATGATGACAACATAAACGATCACAATAACAAAAGGTAAACCCATTATGACCACCTCCTCTGCGACGCTATCCCCTGCGACAATCAATCCCCAGCGGTTATTTATGGCGTGTTGTATTGCGCTGATCGTAACCGCCATGACCTTCGCGATTCGCGCGGGTATTTTGAGCGAGCTCAGCGTTAAATTTAATTTCAACAACACCGAGCTGGGTTGGATCAATGGCATGGCATTTTTGGGTTTCCCAATTGCCATGATGTTCGGCGGTTTGATTTATAACTACGTTGGTGCGCGTACGCTGATGTATCTGGCATTTGCCTGCCATTTACTCGGGCTGATTATGACCATTACCGCCGGCGGTTTTTGGACGCTGTTGTTGTCGAGCTTCTTTATCGGCTTCGCCAACGGCTCGGTTGAAGCGGCGTGTAACCCGCTTATTGCCGATATTTATCACACTCGCAAAACCGCGATGCTCAATAAATTCCATGTGTGGTTCCCGGGCGGTATTGTGATCGGCTCACTGGTGTCGGCGCTGATGACCAAATTGGGCTTGGGCTGGCAGATGCAAATCGCGATCATGATCATCCCGACGCTGATCTACGGCTTCATGATTTTCGGTCAACCTTTCCCTAGCATGGCCAATTCCGAGACCTCAACCGCGACCAATATCAAAGCGCTCTTCTCGCCGCTGTTCTTGTTCATGATCGTGTGCATGACCATGACCGCCATCTCCGAGTTTGGCGCGCAGCAATGGGTGGGCCGTATTTTTGAATCCTCCGATGTGCATCCGATGATGATTCTGGCATTGACCGCAGGCTTGATGGCGTTAGGCCGTTTCTTTGCCGGCCCGCTCGTACATGCATTTAACCCAGCCGGTGTATTGGTGATGTCGGCGATCGTGACCACAATCGGTTTGTTGCTGTTGAGCCAGGCATCAGGCTTCATGATTTATGTATCCGCAGCCGTATTCGCGCTGGGCGTCACTTATTTCTGGCCAACCATGATCGGCTTTACCAGCGAGTACACCGCTAAAACCGGTGCCTTGGGTATGTCCCTGATGGGCGGTGCGGGCATGTTCTCGGTCAGTATGTGGAACCCGGTGATTGGCGGCTGGTTGGATGATGCGAAAGCAGAAGCGGTTGCCAGCGGTGTGACCGGTGATGCGGTTGAGTTAGTTGCAGGTCAAGCAACCCTGCAGAATCTGGCGATGATTCCAGGTGTATTGATCATCGCCTTCAGTGTGCTGTTTATACTGCGCAAACGTTTTGCCCACAGCGAATAAACACAGGCTTATCGGCTTCGGCTTATTCCAAAAAAAGCGCCCAAGGGCGCTTTTTTTGGCGTTGATAAAAGCGTCACATTATAAAAAGCTGTAATATCTTGTAATAAGTTGATGCATTTGACGACAAATATGGGATTTGCATCACATTTATTGCAGGGCGAATTGGGTTTTTTAAAAAACCAAGAGTATAAAGAACGGGCATGACCATGATATGAGTGAGTGGTTTAGTGAGCTCAAAGGGACTTGAGTTTCCACCTTCTTCCTTCTGTATACGTTCTTCCTCCAATTTTTCCTCGCTACTTTCGCAATTTCCCCCTTTGTACTCTCTTTCAGCGACATTCTGATAATGTTGTGTTCGCGCCCTGCAATAAAAAAGACGATGCACTTTCGCACATCGTCCAAGGGGGGGAATAACTCCTGAAGTCTTAAGAAATTACTGTGAGTTACAAGTGCTTTGCGCTATGCAGCTTTTATTATTTTCCCAACCCCAGCCTGAGCTGGCATTAATACAGATTGGGTAGCTGGTCCCGTACCAATTGCAGGTTCCACCAGAAGCCACGGATGAACTACTGGATGTGCCAGTTAAGCTGATCGTGAATTGGCGCGTACTTTTGGTGCCGCAACTGTTGGTGTAGGTCGCAGTCGCACTGCACGCACTGCTGATAGTAACGTTTTGCGCGCGGCTGGTACCGGAAGTGCCGCAACCCGACCAACTCCATGAGCCACCGCTGGTGGGATGAGGCCCAAACTCGACTCGTGCACCGGAGCTGACGGTCACTGCTGCTGTTTGCTGCCAGCTACCGCTATTGACGCGCAAGTAAGGTGTGACAGTGGTGGCGCTGCAGCTACTGCTGCCGCCGAAGATGGTCGCTACTTTTGATGTTGCTTTGATCCCGTTGGAACCATTAATTAGAGTATTTCCCCAACTGCTCAAGGTGCTGGCATTGAAGTTCTGGGCGATATCGAGTGAAGTCAAACCTGTGCCATTGCCTGACCAAGACCAGCCGAGATAGCCATAACCATACTGCTTGGCGTAACTCATGATCGATGCTTCGTCGACATTCTCACCAAAGTGATCTGCAGCAAACTCGCCCACCACCAACGCCAGTCCATTGTTTTTGAACGACGACATATAACTGTTGATACTGCTGGCGTTGTTGTATACCTGATACATGTGCACGCTAAAAATCACATTTTTCTGCGGGTCGCTGGCCAATACACTGGCGGCGTTATCGCGCATGATGTTTTGCCAATCCTGCCCCCAGTTAGCGGCGTCGACCATCAATGCGTGCTTGAAACCGGCAGCACGCAGACGGCTGATGGCATTTTTGTGGCCATCGGTCCATGCACTTGCAGATTGCCCATTCCCAAAAGGCTCATTGCCAATATTGATAATGACGTAATCCTCTTGCCCGATCAGCGAGTTTTTAATGCTGATCCAATAATCTACTGCCTCGCTCAGGGTTGCCGCCGTCTGCTCGCCGTAGCCTGTGGTGTCGTGCACTTCGAGAACGGTGATCAGTTTGTTGGCTTTGGCTTGGCTAATAATACTCGCGACTTGTGACTCTGATGTCTTACTCCACAGCTTTCCAGTAGCCAGTACCACACGGACTGTGTTGGCACCGGTTTTAGCGATGTCGCTGAGCGAACTACTGGTTTTATCGGCATACCAGGCATGGGCGACATTGACCCCGCGCATTACAAACGGCGAGCTGTTTTCGTAAACGGTACTACCGGAAACGTAAATACCAGCGCTGGCGTTAATGGCGGCAACTGCCAGCGTTATAGCGGAGACTTGTTTGATTAAGGTTGATGCTTTCATTGAAATATCCTCATTATGGTTATTGTCGATAGTGCGCCCCTGCACGGGGCAATTTGCGGTAGCCATGGTTCGTCGTAACTTCCTGTTGCGGCACTCTTCCTGACATCCTCTCCTTTTGTTTTAGGCGTTTACAATGCATTCACAAAATCGATATTTTGTAATCGGTTACAAAAATTTGACGAATAATTCGCCATTAATGGGGCTTAACCGGAATCAAAAACTCTGGGCTTATGGTGTTGGATTTTAAATAAGTGTTTGATTTAAGTAAAAAATTTATTTGTGCGATGATAAATGAGCATTGAATGACTAATAAGTTATTATTTTTATTTATGTAAACGGTTACAAGGCTAGTGCAAAAAAAGGGGCTTGGCAAGCCCCTGACAGAAAAGTTTTTAAAATGCGGAGTGGATGCAGTTTACCTGGCGCTGCCAAACAGATGGCGCGCGTGGTAATGCAGGTGATCTTCGATAAAACTCGCGATAAAAAAGTAGCTGTGGTCGTACCCTGCATGGTTGCGGTAAACCAGCGGATGCCCCGCTGCTTTGCACGCTGCTTGCAATTGCTCGGGCTTGAGTTGCTCGGTTTTGAAATTATCGGAATCACCTTGATCGACAAATAACTCCTGTTTTGATGCTCTTGCTGCGATCAGTTCGCAGGCATCGTATTGCGCCCAGGTATTGCGTTCAGCACCCAGATAACCGCTAAACGCTTTTTGCCCCCAAGGGCAATTACTTGGGTTGGTGATGGGGGCAAACGCAGACACAGATGTGTAGCGACCCGGTTGGCGCAGCGCCAATACCAGTGCGCCGTGGCCGCCCATGGAATGGCCACTGATGGCTTCGCGGCCGTTAAGTGGCAGGTTTTCCATGGCAAGCTCCGGTAACTCTTTGGTCACGTAATCGTACATTTGGTAGTGGTTTTTCCAGGGCTCCTGAGTCGCATTGACGTAGAAACCTGCACCAGAGCCAAAATCGTAGCTGTCGTGTTCGCCGGGTAAATCCAGCCCGCGCGGGCTGGTATCGGGGCAGATAATCGCGATGCCTAGCTCAGCGGCAATCCGCTGCGCGCCCGCTTTCTGTATAAAGTTTTCATCGGTACAGGTCAGGCCGGATAGCCACCAAAGTAGCGGGACTTTTTGTGCTTCTGCCTGTGGGGGCAGATAAACCGCAAAAATCATGTCGCAGTGCAAGGTGCTGGAGTGATGCTTGTAGCGTTTAAGCCAGCCACCAAAACTTTTGGTAGAACTCAATTCAGTTAATTGGCTCATGCTTTCTCCTGATTCAAATCGAAGCGCAAACTAAAGGCTCAGCGCTAATTAAAAATGCAGCACAGTGCGGATACTTTTGCCTTCATGCAGCAGATCAAACGCGTCGTTGATTTTGCTGAAGGGCATATCGTGGGTAATAAACTCGTCGATCTTGATTTCGCCGTTCATGTAGCGTTCCACATAGCCGGGCAATTGGCTGCGGCCTTTTACGCCACCAAACGCCGAACCCTTCCATACGCGGCCGGTCACCAGTTGGAACGGGCGGGTAGAAATTTCCTGACCTGCACCGGCAACGCCAATAATGATCGACTCCCCCCAGCCTTTGTGGCAACACTCCAGCGCCGAGCGCATCACGTTCACATTGCCGATACATTCAAACGAGTAATCCACGCCGCCGTCGGTCATATCCACAATCACTTGTTGGATGGGCGCGCCGTGGTTTTTGGGGTTGACGAAATCGGTCGCGCCAAATTGACGGGCGAGTTCAAATTTATCGGGGTTGATGTCGATGGCAATAATACGGCTGGCCTTCATCATCTGTGCTCCCTGGATGACCGCAAGCCCGATAGCACCTAAACCAAATACCGCGACGGTTGAACCCGGGGTGACTTTGGCGGTGTTGATCACAGCGCCAATGCCGGTGGTAACACCACAGCCGAGCAGGCAGATTTTATCCAGCGGAGCTTCTTTGGACACTTTGGCCAGCGAGACTTCCGGCAGTACGGTGTACTCCGAGAAAGTCGATGTGCCCATGTAATGGAACAGCGGTTTGCCTTCAAATGAGAAGCGGGTGGTGCCGTCGGGCATCAGGCCTTTACCCTGGGTCGCGCGCACCGAGCCGCACAGGTTGGTTTTGCCCGAGAGGCAAAATTTGCACTTGCCGCATTCGGCGGTGTAAAGCGGGATTACATGGTCGCCCACTTGCAAGCTGGTCACGCCCTCGCCCACGGCCTCTACAATCCCCGCACCTTCATGCCCCAGTACTGCCGGAAATACTCCTTCCGGGTCTGCGCCGGAAAGGGTGTAGGCATCGGTATGGCAGACGCTGGTTGCCACTATGCGCACCAGCACTTCACCGGCTTTCGGGCCTTGTACATCTATCTCTACTAACTCCAATGGTTTGCCTGCTGCGAGGGCAATGGCGGCGCGTGATTTCATGATGGCTCCTGAGGATAGAAAAATAGGTGGCAGAGTGTAGACTAGTGACTCAATGGCAATAAGCCAGCTAAAAATCACTTAATTATTGCTATGGAGCAACAATGCAGCATTGGGAGCGGGTGGAGGCGTTTATCGCCGTGGTGCGGTTTGGCAGTTTTGCAGCGGCAGCGCGCGAGCTGCAGGTATCCAATTCCCATGTGAGCCGTTTGGTCAGCCAATTGGAGCTGCAACTGGGCACGCAATTGCTTTATCGCACCACGCGCCAAATCCGGCTGACTGATGCTGGTCAGTTGTATTACGAAAGCTGTCGCCATTTGTTCGACGGCTTGCGCGAGGCGGAATCGCTCCTGCAACACCATCAAGGCCAACCGACCGGGCTGCTTAAAATCACTGCTGCGACCACTTTTGGTGACCGCTATATCGCCCCGCTGGTGAATGATTTCCAGCTTCTTTACCCGCAGCTCAAGGTGAATATGTATTTCAGTAACCGACAGGTAGAGCTGATCGAAGAAGGCTTTGATCTGGCGATCCGCATGGGGGTGATGCGGGAATCGACCCTTATCGCCAAGCGCTTGTGCGACCGGCAGGAGTACATCGTCGGTTCGCCTGCTTATCTCGCGCGCATTTCTGCGCCGCAAACCCTGACCGATCTGGAGCGCCACAATTGTTTGGTAGGGACGCGTGGCTATTGGCTGTTACAGGAGAATGGGCAGCGCAAAGATCTGGTGGTGCGCGGCAACTGGCAGGCCAACTCCGGTCCGGCGCTGCTGGATGCGGCTCTCAAAGGGCTGGGGTTGGCGCAACTGCCGGATTATTACGTGGATAAATTTCTGGCCGATGGTCGTTTGGTATCGGTGCTGGATGGCTATCGCTTCAATGATGCCGGTGTATGGGTGGTTTATCCGCAACAGCGCCATCTGGCACCCAAGGTGCGCTTGTTTATCGATTTCCTTGCGATGCGTTTTGCCGCAGGTGTGCCACCTTTGTCTGCTTAACTGGATTTTTTCGCCGCGCCGCGCAACATGCCGTCGATCAGCTCGCGCGCGTCAAACTTGGTGAGCGCCTCATCGGCACCGACTTGGCGCGCCTGACTGACACTGATACTGCTGGACAGTGAGGTGTGCAGGATAATGTAGGCGCCCGCCAACTGTTTATCGTCGCGCACGGCAAATGCCAGCTCGTAGCCATCCAGCCCGGGCATCTCGATGTCACTGACCAGCAAATCAATCGGTTGCCCTTCTTTGGCGGCTGCGCGCATGATCTCCAGCGCTTTTTGGCCGTCGTCCGTCACCTGATATTTCACGTTGATCGCATCGAGCGAGTCGCTCAGTTGTTTGCGCGCGGTGCGGGAGTCGTCGACCAATAAAATACGCATGGGGCGCAGTTGCTCGCGCTCGACATCGGTGATGGTAGCGGTTGCTTTGGATGGGTCGAGTGGGAACAGGCGCGCCATAATCACCTCCACATCCAGCAACTGCACTAGCTGCTCATCCACCCGGGTGACGCCGGTGATGTAGATACTGTTGCCCAAAAACTTATCCGGTGCGCTTATATCCCGCCAATTGGCATCGACGATGCGCTCGATCTGGCGCACCAGAAAACCGACTTTTTGTCGCTGTACATCGGTAATGATAATGAAGCTGTTGGCCTGCATGTCTTTGGGGGTGGCGCCTTTGCCAATGGCGGCCGCCAGATCGACGATGGGCATGGTCTGCCCGCGGATATTCAAAGCACCCAAAATACCGGGTTGCTGGTTAACCATGGGCGTAACAGGCTGGAAGGGAACCAGCTCCTGGATCTTGAGCGTACCCAGCCCGAACAGTTGCTGGTTGTGCAGGCGAAATAACAACAGCCCTTGGGAGTGATCAGCTTTAGAGGATGACAAAATACGGTGCTCCTCACAGGTTAGGCAGATGAAAATTGCGACGCTATATAATGAATACTATAGCGCTAAATAACGTTTAATTCGCCGCCAGTTTGGTATCTTCGGCGGCGCTGTCAAGGTGCAGTGTAATGCGCTCGGCGATAGATTTTGCGTCCAACCCTTGGCTGGCCAATTGTTGCTTCTGGCTGGCATGTTCCACGAATTCATCGCTAAAACCCAGTTGCAGTACTGGCACATTAAGTGCGCGGCTATTGAGGTACTCGCACACACCACTGCCTGCACCACCAGCAATCGCGTTTTCTTCCAGAGTGACGAGCAACTCATGGGTTGCTGTCATTTGTTCGATCAGCCCGGTATCCAATGGTTTAACAAAACGCATATCGCACAGGCTGTATCCGTATTGCTCGGCAACTTGCTGCGCTGTGGCAAGCAGGGTTCCAAAACAGAGAAGGGCGACTTGTTTGCCCTCGTGTTTGATCACCCCTTTGCCTATGGGGAGCAGTTGCATATCCGGTTGGATTGCAGCGCCAACACCGGTGCCGCGCGGATAGCGTACAGCCGCTGGCCCAGGATGTTGGTAGGCAGTGTGGAGCAATTGGCGGCATTCGTCTTCGTCGCTGGGGGCGGCAATGACCATATTGGGAATACAGCGCAGAAAGCTGATATCAAAGCTTCCCGCATGAGTCGGGCCGTCTTCACCGACCAAGCCTGCACGGTCAATAGCAAAGGTGACATCGAGCTTTTGCAGGGCAACATCGTGCACTAATTGGTCGTAGGCGCGCTGCAAAAAGGTGGAATAAATCGCGACAACCGGTTTCTGGCCTTCGCAAGCCATACCTGCGGCGAGGGTGACAGCGTGTTGTTCGGCGATGGCGACATCATAAAAACGCTCGGGATAAGTGCGTGCAAATTCCACCATGCCCGAGCCTTCGCACATGGCAGGGGTAATGCCCACCAGCTTGCCATCCTGTGCGGCCATATCGCATAGCCACTGGCCGAATACTTCCTGGTATTTCAGTTTTTTCGGTGTATTGACAGCACCAATCGCGGCTTTTTTGGGTTCGATCTTATTGAGTGCGTGATAGCCAACAGGATCTAATTCTGCGGGCTCAAAGCCTTTGCCTTTTTGGGTGATGATGTGCAGCAGCTTGGGGCCTTTTATCTCTCGCAGGTTGCGCAGGCAGCGCACCAGATCGGTCAAATCATGGCCATTGATCGGCCCTACATAGTTGAACCCCATCTCTTCGAACAGGGTACCGGGCGACATAAAGCCCTTGAAATGCTCTTCGGTGCGGCGTGCAAATTCCCATGCGGGCGGGATTTTACCCAGCACTTGCTTACTGCCTTCGCGCAGCGAGTTATAAAACTTGCTCGCCCAGATTTTGGATAGATAAGTAGACAGGCCGCCAACATTGGGCGAAATGGACATATTGTTGTCATTAAGCACAACGACCATATCGGTTTCGGTGTGGGCGGCATGGTTTAATGCTTCAAACGCCATGCCGGCGGTCATGGCACCATCGCCGATGATCGCTGCAACTTTTCGCTCAATTCCCGCCATTTTGGCGCCGATTGCCATGCCTTGGGCGGCGCTGATCGAGGTGCTGGAATGGCCGACACCAAAGGTATCGTAGGGGCTTTCTTCGCGCTTGGGAAAGCCCGACAAACCATTGCCCTGGCGGATACTGAGCATCCGCTCGCGGCGCGAGGTGAGGATTTTGTGCGGATAGGTCTGGTGGCCAACATCCCACACCAAGCGGTCTTCCGGTGTCTGGTAAACGTAATGCAGCGCGATGGTCAGTTCAACAACGCCTAAGCCTGCACCAAAATGCCCGCCGGTTTGCCCCACGGAATACAGCAAAAATGCGCGCAGCTCGTCAGCCAGTTGCGGCAATTGCTTCTCGCTCAGGGCGCGCAGATCGGCAGGTGAATCAATACTGTCGAGCAACGGCGTCGGCGGGCGGTTGGTGGGGATTTCGTTATACATTCACGGTCATCATTTATAGTGGTGCGGCGCGCCGCTTGTGGATGGCTATTGTAGGCGGCTTGCCCGAGGCTTGGCTAGTTCGACCTGTGGACGATATAGCTGGCCAGTTGGCGCAAATACACAGCGCTTTCGCCGAAGCTTGCAAGTGCATCCTGTGCCTGACGATGCAGTTCCTCTGCTTTGGCGCGCGCCGTTTCCAAGCCCAACAGGGATACATAAGTTGGTTTGTTGCGTGCGATATCAGCGCCCTGCTGCTTGCCCAGCGTAGCGGTATCGGCGGTGACATCAAGAATGTCGTCCTGAACCTGAAAGGCGAGGCCGATAGCCGCGGCGTAGCTGTCCAGAGCTGCTATCTGTGCGTCATTAGCCCCGGCGCTGATAGCGCCCATTGCCACACTGGCGCGGATGAGTGCACCGGTTTTATGCCTGTGCATGGTTTCCATTTGTGCAAGATCGAGCTGATGATCTACTGACGCCAGGTCGATTGCCTGACCAAGTACCATTCCTTCTGCCCCTGAGCCTGCTGCCAATGAACGGATCAGCCGGATTTGTGTGGGGGCGGGCAGATCAGTTTTGGTTAGCAGCTCAAATGCCAGGGTTTGCAAGCCATCGCCCGCCAGTATGGCGTTGGCTTCGCTGAAGGCGATATGGCAGGTGGGTTTGCCGCGACGCAAGTCATCGTCATCCATTGCTGGCAGGTCATCATGTACCAAGCTGTAAGAATGCAGGCACTCCAGTGCGCAGCTGACAGGATCTATCACATCCAGGTTGATGTCGGGGTCGATGGCCAATGCACTGGCATAGGCCAGGATGGGGCGAACACGCTTGCCGCCGTTGAACAGGCTGTAGCGCATAGCGGCGCGCAACTGTGTCGGGTCTTCGCCGATGGGGAAGTGACGGTCAAGCGCATCATCTACGCGGGCGCGGCAATGTGATGCAAAGTGGGAAAATTCAGCGGACATCAGGCATCGCCTTCATCGGAATCAAAAGGCTCAAGCCGGATATTATCTTGCTGCTCAACCAGTTTGGTTACTTGCTGCTCGGCAGCGGCCAATCGGGCTTGGCATTCGCGCGTCAGTGATATACCGGCTTCAAATGCCTGCAGTGATTCCTCCAGCGTCATATCACCCTGCTCCATGCGAGCTACCAGATTTTCAAGTGTGCTGAGCGATTGCTCAAAATCGATACTTTTCTTCTTGGGCGGCATGGGATCTGTCTCGCAATCGGTGAGTGGCGGCGGATTATAAACCTGCGCGTACAAATCTGCAGGCGTTTTGGCTGGCGTGCGTGTGAGATATTTCCTACAAAATTTACAGAAATTGGCCACTATTGCCTGACGCATGTTTCATCAATAATGGCTTCAGAGGAATTTGCCACAGGACGTGGCTCCAGCAAGGACTACAACGGAATCAAGCACATCCATCGCCAAGGTGTGGCCATCATCCTGTAAAAACCCTGATTGCCCCCTCCTGCAATCAGGGTTTTTTGTTTATATCACCCTCGGTTTGATCCTCATCTTATGTGGCATCTGTCGCATATTTCATTCATCCTGCAACTTCTGCGTTGTTTCTATATCCAAAATGCGCCGAAACTCGCCACAGCCCACGCTAAGACGGCTGTTTTCGACGATTTCGCTTTTGTAATATGGATGGAGTAGAATCCCGTGGCTTTGATAATCATAACGCACTAAGCTTTTGATGCGACTGACAATTGCCACCGCTACGCCTGTTCCCGTCGTATTTCCTGTGTGAAGGAATCAATCAACCCCATGCAAGACAAATTAGTAGCCCACAGAGCCGCCGTCGAGCAGCGCACCGCCCAGTTGGAGCAGCAGCTGCGCAGACTATTGGCATTGCTGGAGCGGATACCATTGCAACGTTGGCAGTGGTTGGTGATATTGCTGCTGGTTGTGTGGTTGAGCCACAGTCTGGCGCGCTTGTTTTGGCTGGTAGTGCCCAATCCTGAAATTCCGCCAGCCTCTATCATGTTGGTGGCATCTGATAGCCCATCGGGTGCAGCCGCAGCTGATACAGTCAACATCGCCCAAATTAAAATGCTTACCCCTTTCGGGGATAGTGCCCAGGAGGCAGCTCCGGTTGCTATCCAACCCGCTGATCAGGGTATCGAAAACGATGCTGCTGATACCCAATTGAATCTTGTGTTGCGCGGTGTATTGGGAAGCGCAGATGACAAAGCCGGGCGTGCCATTATTGCCTCAGGTGATCGTGCGGATGTCTACGCGGTGGGTGACACCCTGCCAGCGGGTACCAATGTCACTCTGGCAAAGGTGTTGGATGTGCGTGTCATTATCAACAATAACGGCACATTTGAATCTTTATGGCTGTTTAAAGAAGATCCCAATGCACCCAAATTGACGACATCTTTTGCTCCTCCTCCCCAGCCAGATAGCCTGAATTCCAATCCGCGCGGTTATGCCGACCCTCCCTTCCAACAACAGCCGCCTTTATATGTCGATAAAAGCCCGATAGTGGATTCGCCGCGCTTTGCTGCCGACCCCGCTGCTGCAAGCAAGACGTTGGCAGATGTAGTGGCGATGAGTATCTATCGTGAAAATGGTCAGGTGGTCGGTTACAAAATTCGCCCGGGGCGCAATGCGGAGATGTTCAACTCGCTGGGTCTGCAGACCGATGACATAGTCACGGCGGTCAATGGTGTGCCGCTTAGCAGCCCCGGCAAGATTATGGAAATATACAAAAGTATGGGTAGTGCCACATCGGCGAACCTGGAGATCAGGCGCGGTGGCAGTACAGTTAACCTAGACGTAATGCTCAAGTGAGGTTTTCGTGATCCGGTTTTATGGTCGTAACAATAACAACATCATCGGCGGCCTGTTGCTGGCGACACTCATGGGGATGAGTTGTTCGGGCTTTGCCCAAGTGCAGGAGCAACCCGCTGATGCGCAAGGTGAGACCCGTTGGGCGGTTAATTTCAACGACACTGACATTCAGGATGTCATCAAGTCGATTGCTGGGTTGACGGGTAAAACGTTCATTATCGACCCTAAGGTTCGCGGACCTATCAAGGTCATCAACAGCAAGCCACTGAATGCGAAGGAGCTATACGAGTTATTTTTAGCTTCGCTCGATGTGCACGGTTTTACCGCTGTTGAAAGTGGCAACATCGTGCGTATTGTGATGAACCGCGATGCGCGCAACTTGCCAATTCCCACCGAGAATAATGTCACCAATAAAGATGACCTCTATATTACCCAGGTCATTCCGCTGAAAAATACCAGCGCGGCCAAAATCCTTGCGGCATTGCGCCCATTAGTCCCGCAATACGGCCATCTGACAACCTATGAGCCCAGCAATGCGCTGATCATCACCGACACCCGCGCCAACGTCGCGCGTATGAATGAATTGGTGGTGCAACTGGACAAGATTGGTATCACCCATACCGATGTCATTCCACTGCGCTATGCAAATGCAACCGACGTAGTGGCGATGCTGACCCAACTGGAAAAACCGGACCCCAACCGCGGCCTGACCACTTCACCGCCTGTGATTGTTGCCGATAAGCGCACCAACGCGGTGGTCATCAGTGCAGATGATCTGAGCCGCCAACGTCTCAAATTATTGGTCGATGACCTTGATCGTCCGCAATCCAAAAACAGCAATGTACGGGTTGAGTATCTTCAATATGCCAAGGCGGAAGATGTCGCCAAGGTGCTCTCCGGAATGATACAAAGCCTCGGCCAGGGCAAGGCGGCGGAAGGTGCTGCGCCGAACAGTAATCCACCCGCCGTGCAGGCCGATGAAGCCACCAACTCGGTATTGATCACTGCGGATGTAGACACCATGGATACCATGCTGTCGATTATCGAAAGTCTGGATATCCGCCGCGCGCAAGTTTTGGTTGAGGCGATTATTGTTGAGCTCTCCAGCGATAATGGTAAGGAATTGGGTATCGAATGGATGTATCGCAGTGATGATTACGGCTTTGGTGGTTCAACCAATAGCGGTGCCTTGGGCAAAGTCGGCGCTGCGGCCTTGGATATTGAAGCCAATGGCACGGGCGAGGGTAGCGAATCTCTTGTGCAACTGGCCGCCGGTGTTGCCGGTATTCCCGGCCAGGTATTTGGCGTTGGGCGGATAGGTGGGAAAACCGACTTTTTATCGGTATTGAAAATGCTCCAGACCGATAGCTCCAGCAACATTCTCTCCACGCCCAACCTGCTGACCACGGATAACACCGAAGCATCTATTTTGGTGGGTGAACAAGTCCCTTTCCGCACCGGTTCTTACTCTGGCCTGGGTAATACCGGCGGCACTACCGGTAACACCGGTTTTACCAGCCCATTCAACACTATTAATCGCGAAGATGTGGGTATCAAGTTACAAGTGACGCCACACATTAACGAGGGTGACAGTGTGGTGCTTGATATAGAGCAGGAAATTTCCAGCGTTGTACGCACCACCGAAGATGGCCCCGTCACCAGCAAGCGCGAAGTGAAAACCCAAATTTTGTCGGCCGATGGCCAGACGGTTGTGCTTGGCGGCCTGATTAAAGACGATGTGCTGGTATCCAATAACCGCGTGCCGGTATTGGGCAGTATTCCGGTATTGGGACATTTGTTCCGCAGCCAGAAGTCCACCAAAGTAAAGACCAATCTGTTGATCTTCATCCGTCCAACGATTATTCGTGACGATCGCGTACTGACCGGGGCGACTGCAGAAAAATACCGCGCTATTCGCCAAGAGCAGATGGGCTTTACCCGCAAAAGAGGGTTGCTGACACGCGAGCGCGATGTGCCAGTAATCCCTGAATGGGATGAACAAATCCAGAAATACCTTGATGCTACCAAGGCGGCCAATGAGGCAAATGCCACTGCGCCTGTGGATACCAGGGAGTAAGCCGTGAGCGAGCCAGTTGTCGATTCGCTCTCTTTTGATGGAGACCCACTCACCGATGCTGCCGAGCCTTCGGTGTTTGAGCGCCTGCCATTCAGTTTTGCCTCTGCCCACGGGGTGATGCTGGAAGAGTTGGCCCCGGGGCTTATGCCGCGTGTGCTGCACAAACCCGGCCTCACGCTGGATGTGCTGCTGGAATTGCAGCGAATTCTTGGGCCTGATTTACAGCTGGAGGAGCTGCCTGCCGAGGATTTCCAAAAGCGTCTGACCCGCGAATACCAAAGTGGTGATGGTGCTGCCCAGCGCGCCGCCGAAGACTTGGGCAACGAGTTTGACTTGTCCTCCATGGCCGACGATCTGGCCGATCGCAGCGATTTGTTGGCTGGCGATGATGACGCCCCGATTATCCGCCTGATTAATGCAATCCTTTCCCAAGCGGTGCGCGAAGGTGCATCGGACATCCACCTTGAGCCATTTGAAGATCGCGTATCAGTGCGTTTCCGCATTGACGGGGTGCTGACCGAAGTGCTTTCGCCCAAGGCAGAATTGGCTCCGGTATTGGTATCGCGTTTGAAGGTAATGGCGCGTTTGGATATTGCTGAAAAACGCCTGCCGCAGGATGGCCGTATTACCGTGCGTCTTGCTGGCCACGCGGTGGATATCCGTGTATCGACTATCCCCTCTGCATTTGGCGAGCGCATCGTACTGCGTATTCTCGACCAGGCTGCTGGCCAGTTGCGGCTGGAGCAGTTGCAAATGCCGCAACTGGTGTACGAGCGCCTGACCAAAAATCTGACTAAACCACATGGCATTATTCTGGTAACCGGCCCGACCGGTTCGGGTAAAACCACCACGCTTTACGCCGGATTGAGCCATATCAATACCCGCAGCCGCAACATTCTTACGATTGAAGACCCGGTCGAATATTTGCTGCCGGGAATTGGCCAGACGCAAGTGAACAGCAAGGTTGATATGACCTTTGCACGCGGCTTGAGGGCGATTCTCCGTCAGGACCCGGATGTGGTGATGGTGGGTGAGATCCGCGACGGCGAAACCGCCGAGATTGCGATCCAGGCATCGCTCACCGGTCACTTGGTGTTATCGACCCTGCACACCAATACCGCAATTGGCGCGGTGCTGCGTTTGAAAGATATGGGTGTGGAGCCCTTCCTGTTGGCATCGAGCCTTGAAGTGGTGATGGCGCAGCGCTTGGTGCGCGTGCTGTGCAGCCACTGTAAAGAGCAGTACATGCCGGTCGATTCCGAGCGGGATATGCTCAAGTTGCCTGCTGATACGCCGATCTGGCGTCCGGCTCCGAGCGGTTGTAAACACTGTAACCAGCAAGGGTATCGCGGCCGTAAGGGTATCTATGAACTGATTGAAATTACCGAGCGCTTGCGTCACCTGATCCATGAACAAGCAGGTGAGCAGGAACTGTTGGCCGAAGCGCGCAAGGCCAGTCCGTCGATGAGCGATGACGGCCGCCAATGTGTACTCAACGGCATCACCAGCATTGAAGAAGTGCTGCGTGTCACCACTCAACTTTAACCTCGTTAACAGGCCGGCATCATGGGTGCGTACAGTTACAAAGCGCTGAACGAGGATGGCAAAGCCGTCAAAGGCATTCTTGAAGGGGATTCCGAGCGGCATATCCGCACGCAATTGCGCGCAAAAAAGCTGAAACCGCTTGAAGTAGTCAGTGCTGCAGGCGATGCGTCTGCTTCAACAGCCAGTGAAAATACGTCTTTTGCTGCCAGTTTCCGTCGTCGCGCCAGCAAGCTAAGTACCCGCGATTTAAGTTTGATTACCCGCCAATTGGCTTCATTGGTGAAGTCCGGCTTGCCGCTGGATGAAGCCCTTCACGCCACCGCCAAACAATCGCAAAAAGCCAATGTAAAACGGGTTGTCTTGCAGGTGCGCACCAAGGTTTTGGAAGGTTTTAGTCTGGCACAGGCACTGGGCGATAATCCGGCTGCATTTAATGACATGTATCGCGCTCTGGTGCGTGCCGGTGAAGGTTCGGGTTATTTAAGCCCGGTACTTGAGCGTTTGGCGGATTACACCCAGACCAGTCAGCAGCTGCAACAGCGCATCAAAATGGCCATGATTTACCCCATGGTTATGCTGGTGGTGAGCTTGGCGGTAATTGTCGCCTTGATGGTACTGGTGGTGCCCAAACTGGTGAAAATCTTTGAGCAAGGCAAGCGCGAATTGCCTGCACTTACCGAAGGTATGATCGCCACCAGTAGTTTCTTGATGAATTACGGCTTGTACCTGTTGGTAGCATTGGTGGGTTTGTACTTCTTTGTGAAGAAACTCATGCGTGATCCCAAACGTTTGCGTGCCTGGCATGTGGTGCAACTCAAGCTGCCAGTGATCGGCGAGCTGGTCAAACAAATCAACTCGGCGCGCTTTGCCGCAACGCTCAGTTTGTTGTCTGCCAGTGGTGTACCGCTGTTGCAGGCGCTCAATATTTCCGGTCAGGTGATGACTAACAAAATCCTGCAAGAGGCTTGCGATACGGTTGCCGCCTCGGTGCGTGAAGGTATGAGTTTGAGTCGCGCCATGGAAAACACCGGCCACTTCCCGCCATTGCTGGTGCAGTTGGTGGCAAGTGGTGAAACCAACGGCACCCTGCCGCAGCAGTTGGATAACGCCTCCAAAGACCAGGAGCGCGAATTGGAAATGATGTTAGGTGTGGCGATGGGGTTATTGGAACCGGCAACCATTATTTTTATGGGGGGCGCGGTGTGCGTGATTGTATTGGCAATCCTGACCCCGATTTTTGAAATGACCAAGCTTGGTTAATTTACCGACTTGCACGATTGATCGATTTTGATTTGGAGGAAATAGAAAAAATGAAAACAAGAAGCATGCAAACAACATCAGCATTGGGCCGTCAGAGTGGTTTTACCCTGGTGGAGATCATGGTGGTAGTGATCATTATCGGGCTGTTGGCCGGTATTGTGGTACCCAATGTGATGGATAACCTCGATAAAGCCAATGTGCAAAAAGCGCGTGCAGATTTTAGCTCGCTGCAAACTGCACTTAAGCTCTATCGTATCGATAACTTCAATTACCCGACCACTGAACAGGGTCTCGAAGCTCTGGTCACCAAAACTTCTATCGCACCCGTGCCGCGCAATTTTAAAGCCAGCGGTTACATCGATAACCTCAACAAAGACCCATGGGGTAACGATTACCAGTACATGAGCCCAGCCGATGATGGCAAAGAGTACGATATTTACAGCCTGGGTGCAGACGGTGTGAGCGGTGGTGAAGGCCAGAATGCTGACATCAGTGTTTGGGATGAGCAGTAATCTGAAGGCATAAATAGTGAAACCCACCGAGCGCGGATTTACCCTGATTGAAATCATTATTGTGGTTTTTATCATCGGTATGGCGGTGGGGGTGATTTCAGTGTCAGTGGGCGGTGATGATGCCGCCGACCTCGCGCGCAAGGAAGCCGGGACATTTATGCTGCAAGGTTCCTATATTGCCGAGCAGTCGGTGCTTAAAGGCGAAACCCATGGGCTGTTTGTGGAATTGCGCCCGCCACAGGACATCGACAGCAAGGAACAGTGGTGCTACCGATGGCGCAGGGTGCGCGACCGCCAGTGGCAGGATGTACCTGAGCTGGAACAACATTGTTTACCCGAGCAGTTGGCGATTGAGTTTGTGATCGATGAAGAGCTGTGGGAATACGATCCGGAATTGGAGTATCAGGAACCGGTGATGGGTTTCTTTCCCAGCGGCGATGGTTCCGGCGCAGTAGACATCAGCATTTTTGCCAATGAACTGCAGGCAGGTAATGATGTGGAAACTGAACAGTTCAAGCTGGATATGATGGGTGAGCTGCATTGGGTAAGCGAAGAAAAGCGCTTTGAAGAGGAGCAAAAAGGGCGATGACAATCCGCTCGTTTTGGTCTGTATACGGAAAAAAACAGCGTGGTTTTACCTTGCTGGAAGCCATGATTGCATTGGCGATAATCGCCATGGCCTTGCCTGCGCTGATTAATTTGGTGATGACACAGCTGGATGGCTCCGCGGCTATCCGCGATAAAACCTACGCCTACTGGGTGGCAGAAAACCAGCTGACACGCGTGCGTTTGCTCCAACAACAAAAAATGAAAAAGACCCTGCCGAGTTACCAACTGCCGGAAAAAGATTCCGGTCTTGTAGATATGGCAGGCATGCGTTGGCAGTGGCAATTGAAAACCATCGCCATGGAGAGCCTTCCGGTTCCCGGGTTCAAACGGGTTGAAATTTCGGTGCGACTGATGGGGGCGGCCGATGGAGCTGTTTTGGGTGGCGGTACGGTAGATGAAGATCTACCGGTACTGGCGATGCTGACGGGTTATATCAGCGACCCGGAACAGGTAACCACCCAATGAATAGCAATCGCCCACAACAGGGTTTTACCTTACTGGAAGTGCTGATTGCGCTGGTCATTTCTGCGCTGATTGCGGTGATGGCATTCCAATCGCTCAATGCGGCCAATAACGGCGCTGAGCGTACCAATCAGGTTCTCGATGAGATCAACCGGATTGACCGGGCGTGGCAGATTATCGCGGCCGATTTACGCCACAGCATACCTTTGCCCGCGACGGCAGACAGGAACTGGGTATTCAGGGCTGAGAGCTTGCGCACCTCGGGCGAGAATTCGGATCAGGAAGTGTTGCTGTTCAAGCGGCGCGGCTGGGTTAATTTTTCTAACCTGCCGAGAAGTGATTTGCAGATCGTCAGTTATCGCGTACTGGATGGCGAGTTATGGCGCGATTTTTTGCCTGAGCACAACCGTGATCTGGGTGATGTCGATCTGGAAGAAGATGGTTTTCATCAGCTATTGCTGAAAAATGTAAAAGACGTGCAGTTGCGGATGTTGCATCAAGGCGCGATTACCTCAAAAGGTAAATCTGCACTGGAGGATCGCGAATATTCCAATGATTGGCTGCAGTCATGGCCGGACAACAATCAACAAGGTGCCAATGGCTTGCCACTGGCAATAGAGATCAGTATCGAACTTGAAGGAGTTGGCACCAGTGTGCGCCTCTTCGCATTGCCTGAACAACCGCAATAGTCTGGTAGTGCCTATGGCGCATACGCAGCGGGGTACAGTATTGGTACTGGTGGTGCTGATTGTGGCGCTTATTGCCGGATTAAGTGTGAAATATGCCGCGCAATACCAGCTGGGTATGGCGCGTGCGGAGACCCGTTGGCATGGTGCCCAGGCGCGAGCCTTCCTGGAAGGTACAGAGGAAGTGGCCAAGTTGATGTTTCCTGATGGGGATATCGATTCCAATGTGGACGTATTGAGCGAGCCCTGGAGCAGCGAGGTGCCAATTGAGGATGAAGGTGTCTCCGGCTTTGCGCGTCTGACAGATGCGACGACGCAACTGAATTTAAATGATCTGGCAAACCCTATTGATTTACAAAAACCGGAGGGCGATCCAACCCGCTACTCTGAGGCGCAGCGACGGTTTATCCGGTTGTTACAAACCTTTCCGGATATGCCGCTCGACCAGGGCCAGGCAGAGTTCCTGACGGCCGCTGTGGTGGATTGGCTTGATGGTGATGATGGGGAATCGGGTGCCGGTGGTGCGGAAAGTAATTATTACCAAAGCTTGCCGGACCCCTATTTGCCTGCCAATACCAATTTCAAATCAGTCGATGAACTGCGCATGGTGCGCGGATTTAATGAAGCCCCGTTGCTGGTAGCACGGCTGTTGCCGTTTATTACGGCGTTACCTGTCAATGATGCCGGTTTGAACATCAATACACTGGATGCGCTCGGGCCAGACGGCAAAGGATTTAATAATGTGTTGGCGGCGATAAACGGCAAGGATGAACTGGTACCCACAAATCCTGCCGATATGACCCAATTTATCACCACCCGGCCACAGGAAGGATTCAAAGACGCACAGGCAGTTATGGATGCCTGGAATACCATGTTTGCCGGCAAGACTCTGGATACCGCCGGGTTGAATATTGCGACCAGATTCTTCTGGCTCAACTCCACTGTCCAGTTGGTTGACCAGCGCCGCAGTATGCGCAGCTTGATGCGGCGGGGTAATGAGCCCGGCACATTGATTGTTATCCAGCGAGATGATGTATTTGAACTGCCCACTGTCGTTCACAACGAAGATGAAGAAGACGATGGCGAGTTGGTGGAATAGCAGGCGCTGGAAAAGTGGCGACCTGGTTGAAGATATAAAAACACGATAAACACAAGAGTTAGAGCAAATTATGTCCATGCAATTGGTGCTCTCTGTAGATACCTCCAATGACGGCAAAAGCCTGGCGGACAATTTCCGCTGGTGCTGGCTGGGCGCTGATGGTGTGCCTGCTGCAGGTGCCAGCGGCGACCGCGAGGCCTTGCGTACTGCGCTAGGTGAAAGACCGGGCAACCCGCAATCGGCCTGGTTGATACTACCCGGCAGCCGGGTCAATACGCGCGAGCTGGAATACACTGAAAAAGAGAAAAAACACCTGCGCAATCTTCTGCCATTCCAATTGGAAGATTCCGTGGTGGGCGATGTAGAAGAGCTGCACTTTGCCTTAGACACACCGGCTAATGGCAAGGTCGTTGTCGCTTTTGCCGATAAAGTCTGGATGCAAGCGGCCTTTGCCGAGTTGGCTGCGTTGGGGATCGAAGTCACCCGCTGCTGGACTGCCCCTTTGACCTTGCCGCTCGCGGCGGAGGCGAGTGCCGGAGCCAATAACTCCGACGTGAATAATCATTGGACACTGGGTCTGTACCAGCACCAGGTATGTCTGCGTTATGCGCGAACTCTGGGGTTCAGTATTGCCCAGTCCCATGCGCGTCTGGCGCTGCAAATGTTATTGCGCGAACAGGAGCGGGTCGACAGCCTGCCCAGCCTGCATTTACGTGCGGCTAATGAATCGGATTTGGCGCTTCTGGAAGAAGCCATTCCGGCAGAGTTACAGCCGTCCATTGCCTCACGGACGCTTGCGGATGAATGGGCGCTGGATTTCAGCAGCAGCTCGATTGATCTTTGCCAGGGCGACTTTTCCCAGCGTCTGCCAATTGAGCGCTGGTGGAAGCTATGGCAATCGGTGGCGATATTTGCCGGTGTCTGTGTGGCGGTATATCTGGGAACCCTGTTGTTTGAAATCCATACGCTCGGGCGCGAGAACCTGAAAATCCGCCAGCAAATTGAAGCGGTTGCGCGCTCGGTGATCCCGCAGGGACGTATTGTCGATCCTGAGAAACAACTCAATAACCTGCTGAGGCAGAGCCAACCGGTAGATCAGTCGGTCAGTGTAATGTCGCTGTTGGCGGTAGCCCTGCCGCAGATTGCGCAGGAGCCTAGCGTACAGGTGAAAGGTATTTCCTTTGCCAGTGAATCCGGCGAGCTGAACTTCAGCATCCAGGCAGGCAGTTTCAGTGCGTTTGAATCGCTTAGCCAAAACCTGCGCAATCAGGGGCTTAACGCAGAGACTTCCAGCTTTAATGCGCAGGGTAATGTGCAAACTGCACGCCTGCGTGTGACTAAAAATCCTTAATCACTATCCGTATTGGTACCTATGAACCAGTTACTCAGTTTCCTTAACAAATATAACCGCCGCGAGCAGACCATGATTCTGGGCTGCGGTCTGGCTGTCTTTGTCTACATGGTGTGGTTGTTGGTGTTTGTGCCCATCGAGAAAAAACGCGACCAACTGTTGTCAGCCAATACTGCAACAACCCAAACCCTTGGGCGGGTGCAAATTGTCGCAGCGCAAATCGAGCAAATGCGCAGCCGCGGTGCTGCGGCCAGCACGGAAAATATCAACGGTCTAATTGATACCACGTTGCGCACCAATGGCCTCGCCATGAGTGGTTTCCAGCCCGGTGCCAATGGCGAAGTGCGGGTGCGTCTGGATCGTGCAAATTACGAATCGCTGATGCAGTGGCTCTACGATCTGGAGTTTAAACAGGGGGTCAAAGTGAGCGACTTATCCATTGCGGCGACCAATGATCCGGGGCAAGTCACCGTTAACTTGCGCCTGCAAAAAACCAACTAACACTGTCCAAACGCCCGAGCAAAAAGCATCTGAGCCAGACTGAAACCATCTATGAACCCGATACCTGCTTTGTTAAAAACCCACAAAAAACTCTGGATTTCCTTGGGCGTTTCGCTGTTTTTGATTTTTGTGATCAGCAGCATTCCGGCCGTATGGGGAGCCTATTTACTCAGCCGCAGTTCGGGTTTGGCATTGAGCGGTGTGACAGGAACTATCTGGAATGGCCGCGCGAGCCTTGCCAGTTTGCCGCGCCCTGAGCGGGAGTATTCGCTCGGTCAATTAAGTTGGAGCCTGAGCCCGCTCTCATTACTGACGCTCTCTCCTTGCGCACATGTCAAAACCACTTTGCCCGGGCAGCAATTTGAAGGTGATGTCTGCGGTGGCACCGGCGGTGCGGTAACCCTGCGCAATGCGGACATATCGCTTCCTGTGGCCTTGGTGCAGGCAAAGCTGCCAATTCTCGTGCAGGGGCAATTTTCTTCCCATATCGAAGAGATGGAATTGCGTGGGAATGTGTTACTCAAGCTTAAAGGCAAGTTGACCTGGAATGGCGCGCGGGTAAATACCGGCGTTAACTGGTTGGATATAGGCAGTTACGCGGCCGAATTTACCGACAACGGCAGTAACGGAATCAGCGCCAAACTCTTCCATTTGGCAGGGCCGGTGGATGTGGACTTGCAAGTTGAACTGACTGCGCCCAGTGGCGGCAAAGTGACGGGTGAGCTGGCTGCGCCCAAGGCGTTTTTTGAAGCAGCCAATGCGATGGATATGTTAGCGATGTTTGCTCAGGAAGACCGCGTTGACGAAGAAGGCAAAACCCATTATCGCGTGGATATGAACCTGTAATGCTCCGCTTTATTGTCGTCTTACTGGTGTGCGTCAGCTTGCCGTTGCAGGCCAAATGGCACGGCGATGAACAAGACATCATGGGTACCAAAGTCAGTGTTGCCTTGTGGTTGGATGATGACACCAAGGCTGAGCAGGCTGTGGCAGCTGCAATGGCAGAAATGCGCCGCATCGATGAGCACTTCAGTCCTTACATTGAAACCAGCGAGCTGTATCGCGCCAATCAATTAGCGCCCAAAGCCAGTGCCCAAAAGCCGCTGGCAATCTCGCCGGAATTGGCCGCGATTATCGATAAATCGCTCTATTACAGCCGCTTGAGCGACGGCGCATTTGATATCACCTTCGCTTCACTCGCCCGCTATTACGACTACCGCAACAAACTATCGCCCAGCGAACAACAGCGTGAAGAGCTTCTGCCCGCTATTAATTACCGCCTGATCCACCTCGATTCCCAACGCAATACTGTCTGGTTTGCGCACCCCAAGGTGTATATCGATTTGGGCGGCATCGCCAAAGGGTATGCGGTCGATAAGGCCATTGAAATTGTGCAGTCATTTGGCGTGAAGCATGCGAGCGTTACTGCCGGTGGCGACAGCCGGGTGATTGGCGACAAGTTTGGTCGCCCGTGGCTTGTGGGGATCAAAAACCCGCGCGCTGAGGCCGTTGCCATCACCTTGCCGCTGGAAGATGTTGCAGTGTCTACCTCCGGTGATTACGAACGTTATTTTATTAACGAACAAGGTGAACGAGTTCATCACATCATCAACCCGCGCACGGGAAAATCAACCAATGGTGTCAACAGCGTCACGATTATTGGCCCACTCGGATTTGATACCGACCCTCTCTCGACCACCGTGTTTGTAATGGGCGCAGAGAAGGGTTTGGCGTTAATCAACCGGCTACCCGGTTTTGATGCGGTCATTATCACCAGCGAAGGCAAAGTGCTGTACAGCAAAGGGTTGATGCCGCCTGAGTAATGGCGTTTCCGCTTTGGTTATCTCCACTCAATTATTTCGGGTTTCATTTTTTATCTCATCTTTTTTGTCCCATCTTTTTTTATTTCATCTTTCAAGAAGCTGTAATTGAAGTCGTGTATCGGAATTGCTGTGGTTAGCATGTTGTTGGGGGCTTGTGGTGGCGGAGGCGGTGGCGGTTCATCGTCGGGTGGAGGAAATTCATCGCAACCTGGGGGTGGGATTGTCAGCAACAGTTGCGGTAGCGATGGTGTTCTTTTCAAGGATTGCATCAACAAAAATTGGGGTTCCTTAAAAGCTTGGGAGTATGAAATAACAACGGGTCAGGGGCAGGGATACACAACCGGAACCAACCCCAGTAACGTGCAGTGGAAAGAGGTTGATTCCCCGGCTGCGGGGCACGGAAAGGTTTTGGAAATTAGCTACGGTGCCAAGACTGGGCATAGTAGCCAGGTTTATATCAATGTCGATCCTGTTGACCGCAGTGCTTATGCAACGGGCAAACTGAAATTTGATGTGAATGTACAAAGTTTTGGTGATGCCTACGATGCCCAGCGTGGGCAAATGCTGTTTGAAGTCATCGTTGAATGCGTGTGGCCTTGCACATCCCACTCGGCCAAGGTGCCGGTTAATTTTCTCAACCAATGGCAAACCGTCGAGCTCGATATTGCTGATAGGGTGCGCGATGGTCTTGATCTGAAAAAAGTGGATACCGGATTCCTGATTCGCCCGTCGATAGAAGATGGTGTACAAACTGGCGTTTCCTTCCAAGTGGATAATATCCAATGGGTAAAAGGTACTGGCAGCATCAGTGCACCCAAGGAGATTTTCGCGGAGCACTTCAATACTCAGGATTCCGCCAGCAATTGGAAGTTTGTGACCTATGATGGCGGCATTACCCAAACCGAAAAATATTTGTCGCAAGGTTTGGTCACTTTCCCTTACTGGATGAGCAGTATGGATCACTGGGCGCTGGAGCATGATCTTGGCAATGCGATCAATATCAAAAACAAAGAAGTAAGTTTGCAGATTAAATTGGTGTCAGCCTATGGGCAGGGTTTTTCCAGCCCTATAGAGTTTGTGTTAGTTGCAACCGATGGTGCTAATCGTCAGGCTTCTACCGAGCGTTTCAGTAGCCACGCAATGATAGATAAACAATGGCAGCAAGTGAGCACCCGGTTGGGGGGCAGTTTTGCTGGCGGGTTTAATGCGGCAGATGTGCGCAAGCTTGCAGTACATATTTATGCCACTGACCAGCCTTTACCCTACGGCTACATCAATCTGGATACAATTCGTATCACTGAGTAAGTTCGCCCCTGCATAAGTTCACCCCTCCCTCGCTATTGCTGCAGTAATAGCGGGGTTTTGCCCCGCTTCAAAAACCATCTAAACTTTTTCAGGCTTGTCGCTATTTTTCCAGACTTGTCTTTGGTGGTTTCCTAAAGTCGCACTTTTTGCCCCAGCTTGTCACTTTTGTGCAGGGCTTGATCGTGCTCATAAAAAAATCACTCAAGCGCCAGATCAACTGTGCTCAGTGTCACATCCAAGAACCCTATTGGCTTCTAGAATGATTTGATCAAGGTGGCCATGAGTGCCAAACTCATGCAGCGGCGATGGGCGCGCAAACATAAAAAAATCCGGAGAAAGACGATGATCCACCCCTTGCGCAAATTGCTGCGCCACTGGCTTCACTTGGTTGTACTCCTGCCATTGCTCAGCAGCGCACTGTCATTTGCGCAAGAAGCCGCAAGCGATGTTGAATCGCTCAAGGAATCGGTGCTGACTCTTAATCGCGATTTGTTGATTCTCGAAGAAGAATTGTTGTATCCCGCCAGCAGCCAGATAGCGGTTTATGTGTCGATGGATTTGGGCGCTTACTTTGCATTGGATGCGGTCAAGCTGGAGATCAATAACAAATTGGTCGCCAGCGAACTCTACACAGATAAACAAACCAAAGCGTTATTTCGCGGTGGTGTGCAGCGTTTGTATATCGGCAATTTAAAAGCGGGTGAGCACGAAATCAGTGCATTCTTTACCGGGCGCGGCCCCCAGCGCGATTACAAGCGCGGTGCAAAACTGGTTGTCACCAAAGCGCAGGAACCACTTGTGCTTGAGTTACGTATTGTCGATTCCAGCGCACAATTGCAGCCCGTATTTGAAATCAAGCAATGGCAGATGTAATGCATAGCCTTGCTCGCTTTGGCCTTTTACTGTGTGCATTGAGTTGCATTGCTTCAACCTACGCCAAAGAAAAACCTAAAACCTCAGCGGCCGATTTGCGCTACGGCGTCGCGCTCTATCATTACTATCAGCAGGATTATGTTGCGGCGCTTGCCGAGTTAATGGTTGCCGATACGCGCGATGGTATTCAAGGACACAGTGATAATCCGGAATTAATTGCTGGCGGTGTAAGCCTTGCATTTGGTATGCAGCATCATGCCGAGGCGGTGTTCACACAAATTTTACAAGATGAACGCCGTCCGCAATCGGTGCGCGATGCCGCCTGGTTTTACCTGGGAAAGCTACACTACACCCGTGGTAATTGGAGTGCAGCCGAACAAAGTTTTGCGCGTGTGAGTAAAGAATTTAAACCATCACTGCGTGCACAAATGCAAGCGCTGCAACTCAATATCCGTATCCGCAATAATCAGTATGCAGATCTTGCGTTGAATGATATTGACGAGGACGAATTGCGTTCATGGAATCCTTATGCGCTTTACAATCTGGGTGCAGCCCATGCCCGTCAGGGCAATTTCAAAACAGCGCAAGACTTTTTTAATGAGTTGGCCGATATCGACATTAGCGATAATCCTCTGCGTAAAAAAGAACAGTGGGCACTGCAAGACAAAGCCTACACCGCCATCGGTTATACCTATCTCTCGGAAAAAAAATACGCCGCTGCAATACGTGAATTTACCAAAGTGCGGCTCGATGGCATTTACGCCAACCAGGCATTATTAGGTTACGGTTGGGCTGCTGTTGCGCAAGAGGAATACGACGAAGCCCTGCGCCCCTGGCAATTGTTGCGCACGCGCAGTTTGATGTATCCCGCCGTACAGGAATCATTGCTCGCACTGCCTTTTGCGTATGAAAAATTACAGGCACAAGGTGAAGCCATTGCCGCTTACCAAACGGCGGAAGAATTGCTGGTGCGCGAATTACAATTAATCCGCGACATGCGTGCAACGCTTACAGCTGAAGAATTGTTAACTGTAGTTGGCAGTGACCCTGTTCCTACCGAAGAAGCCAATGCGCTTCTGCGAAATAATAAAAGTAGTGATGACGGCAATGAGTCCGATGCAGGTGCGCTCACTGCCGTAGTCACCGATGACGGACAAAACTGGTTGAAGTTGGATAGCACCAGTATTATCAAAACCCGCTCTGCCTACCTCAATGAATTATTTGCCAAAAACACATTCCAGACCGCCGTGCTCGATCTGCGCGACTTACTGCGGTTGCAATCGCTATTACAACAATGGTTGCCCAAGCTGGATGCCTATCAGGAATTGCTTTTGCAAAAACAAAATATCCGCAATCGACAAGATCAAATGTTGAAGCAAGATGTGATTGGCCAGCAAGCGCAAAAACTGCAAACGGCTCGCGATCAATTGGCGCAGCGTTTGGCACAAATCGATAGCGACGAAAATTACATCGCGCTGGCCGATGATGATACTCGATCGATGTATGAACGCGTGGAAAAAGGCCAGCAAACCATCGCGCGCATGAAAGCCGCAGGGCAAGACACAGCTGAGCTGGAGCGCCGTGTTGCAATGTTCGGTGGGATATTGTTATGGAATGCCGCACAGGAATATCCGGCGCGCTTTGCTGCGCAGCAAGCAGAATTAAAAGCAATTGATCAGTCGCTTGAAAACATTGCCAAAACGCGCCTCCACATAGAAGACATTACCGCAACCAGCATGGACATCCAGCCAACACTTGCGCGCTTGCAAGTACTGCAAAAAGAAGTTGCCGATAAGTTATCAAATACCGATACCCTGCTTGCTCGCCAAACACAATTGTTGCGTACCCAGGTTGACCAGCAACTCGCGGCACATGAAAAGCGCCTGAATAATTATTTGGCGCAGGCGCACCTTGCGGTAGCGCGTTTGTACGATGCCGAGTTAAGGAAGCAACCAGAATGAAGCACCTTAACCAACCACTTTTCCGCATTTCCATACTCACATTACTCGTGAGCGGATTAATACAACTACAAGCCTGTAGTGTTGTCGGTTTGGGCGATGATGGCCGTGGAAAAACCCTGGCCGATTTACCGGCTGCAAAAATTCCCGATGGCAAAGCCAAAGTAGAAGTTGTTGATATGGCGCGCATCGAGCAAAGTTACCAGCGCGCATTGGCGGCAGCGGAAGATCCTGCATTGCGTCAACAAATTATGGTGCGCTTGGCTGACCTTGAAATGGCGCGCGCCGAAAAAGCCCAGCTGGATGCATCAGATCTGCGCCGTTTTTACGATAAGCCCGTTGCGATGTATCGCGAGCTGTTAAAAATGCAGGCGGAAAATCCGCAGCCCGTCAAAGGTATTGAGGCAGATCAGCTGCGCTACAAATTGGCCAAAGCGATGTCACTTGATGGGCGCAACGACGAAGCCTCGCAAGTGTTGGATCAATTAGCAGGCACCAATCCAAATTCCGCGTTTATGGCCGAAACACAATTCCGGCGCGCCGAAAAATCCTTTTCCGATGGCGATTACGCGGCCGCAGAGCGCAACTACGATGCGGTGGTAAAAGGGAATAATCCCGAGCTCAAACAAAATGCGCTGTACATGAAAGGCTGGGCGCAATTTAAACGCGGTGATTATGATCTTGCGCTGAAGTCCTTTGCGCTGGTGCTCGATCAACTCATCGGGCATGCCCCGAGCGCAAATGATGTTGATGCAACTCTTGCCGATATAGGCGCATCCAAAGCGAACCTGGTAAAAGACACATTGCGTGTAATGGGCTTGTCGCTGTCTTATTTGGACGGGGCAAAATCCATCAGCCAATTGCAAACAGAATTGGGTGGTGGCCGCGTTTACGAATATTTGTTGTATCAACAATTAGGGCAGTTGTATCTCGATCAAAAACGCTACACCGATAGCGCCGAAACCTATCAACATTTTGTGCAAAACAATGCCAATTCTGATTTTGCGCCCAGCTTCAGTATTAAAGTGATTGATGTTTATCAGCAGGGTGATTTCCCTACCTTGGTGCTACCTGCAAAACAGGATTTTGCCGAGCGTTACGGAATTAGCAGTAATTATTGGACACAGCGTAAAGGTGCAATTGGTGACAACGCGTTGGCGTATTTGCATCAGTCGCTGCAAGAACTGGCGCAATTTGAGCACGCCCAAGCGCAGACACTGAAAGCGGCAAAAAATCCGGAGGCAACAGTAGCATTTGGTCGCGCTGCAAAATGGTATCGCGAATTTGTAGAAACCTTTTCCAAAGATGCACAAGTTGCCGAGATGACATTTCTATTAGCCGAGTCGCTCAATGAGTCAGGTGATTTACCCGCTGCGATGGATGCCTACGAGCAGGTTGCTTACGGTTACATGGATAAATTGCGCGGTGCAGATTCCGGCTACGCTGCAATTTTATTACCGCAGCAATTAATTCAATCAGCACGCAGCTTGCCCGATAAGCGTTTACAGGAATGGCAAAATCGTAAAATCCAAAATGCGTTGAATTTTGCCGATGTATACAGAAGCGATTCGCGCGCGGTATTGGTGCTTGCGGAAGCAGCAAATGATTTGCTGCAACAAGAGCGCTACGACGATGCCAAAATGGTGGCAGAGCGCGTTATTGAGTGGCAGCCGCCCGCCGAAGGAAAATTATTATTTTCCAGCTGGCTGATCCTCGGGCATAGCCGTTTTGAAACCAAAGAATATGCAGCGGCAGAACAAGCGTATTTTCAAGTGTTAAATTTATTACCCGCCTATGGCAATGCACCCGGTGCGCCCAGCGCACAACAAGTTCGCGAACGTATTGCGGCCAGCATTTACCAACAAGCGCAAGCCAGTTTGGAATTTGGCGATAAAGATTCTGCTGTCGCACAACTGCTGCGTATAACCCAGGTCACGCCGGATACTGAAATCGCTATCAAAGCGCAATACGACGCAGGCGTGTATTTAATAGAGCAGGAAAAATGGGCGCAAGCTGAAAATGTGTACTTAGGCTTCCGCAAGAAATATCCCAACCATCAATTAGCATCTACCTTGCCCGCGAAAATGGTATTGATTTACCAAAACCAAAATAAATGGCAACAAGCGGCCGATGAATTGGTGGTGATGGAACGCACCAGCACCGACCCTGATGTCAAACGCCAATCGCTGTACATGGGCGCTGAGCTTTACGAAAAATCTGGTAAGCGCGCGCAGGCAATTGAGCAGTATCGCCGTTATGCAGCAGAATATCCGCGCCCGCTCGCGAATAATCTGGAAGCGCAATTTAAATTGACAGAGCTATATGAGTTGGCGGGCGATAAAGCCAAACGGTTGTATTGGCTGCAAAATATTATTAACACGCACAATCGCGCTGGCGCAGACAAGACGGATCGCTCCACATGGATGGCTGCAGGTGCACAAACAGAATTGGCACAAGCATCTTACGATGAGTTTACCCGTATCCAATTAACGCTACCGCTCAAAAATAGTTTGCAGCGTAAGCGCGCCGCAATGGAAAAAGCGTTAAAAGCGCAAGAACAAATATTGGCATTTGGGGTGAGTGAATTTACCACTGAAGCGAGTTTTAAAATTGGCGAAGTCTACGCGCAATTGAGCCGCGATCTTATGAACTCACAGCGGCCAAAAGACCTTGATGATCTGGCGCTTGAGCAATACGAAATTCTGTTGGAAGAACAAGCTTATCCGTTTGAAGAAAAAGCGATAGAAATCCATCAGGCCAATGCGCAGCGCAGTTGGAAAGGTATCTACGATGCGGGTGTGAAACGCAGTTTTGATGCGCTCGCTAAATTGTTGCCGGCGCGCTACAACAAAATGGAATCGCGTGTGGAGGTGAGTAATGAGATTCACTAATCACGTCGCCATTATTGCTCTTGTTGGATTTTTATCTGCCTGCTCCTCATCGCCTGCTAAAAAAAGCGATGCGCAATCCGCTAAGGAAAATACACCTGCTTTGTCCGAAAGTGGTGAGGCTGGTGCATCCATATTACCTGCTGGTCCTGTAACGCCGAACCCGTATTTGCAAAACCGTCCAGCGGTGAGCAGGCAGGCACAGCAATATTTTGCGGATGCAACCCGGGCGATGCGCAATAAGCAGTGGGCGCTGGCGCAATCGCATTTGGAAAAAGTAATTGCGGAAAATAATAAGCTATCGGGTGCGCATCTTAATTTAGGGTTGGTGTATCGCGCACAACAGGAAAATAAACGCGCAGAACAAGCATTTAACGATGCCATCATGGCCAACCACACCAATCTGGATGCCTATAACCAACTGGCTATTTTGCAGCGCGAAGCAGGTAAATTTTCGGAAGCAGAAAGCAATTATAAAAAAGCCTTAAGCATCTGGCCGTTTCATGCCGAGAGCCATAAAAATATCGCCATACTTTACGATTTATATATGGGCAAAGGCGCCGAGGCTTTGCCTCATTATGAGGCGTATTTGCAGTTGCGTGGCGGTGATGACAAACAGGTTGTCAGTTGGATTGCTGATTTGCAGCGTCGCTTGGGTATAGCACCCAAGCCGAAAAAGGCGGCTGTATCCGCACCAGTGCAAGCTCCGTTGACGAACGATGTTGGCGAGTTTGGTATTGCTGATGATAAAGACCAGGTTGAAGATAAAGAGCCGACTGATGAAAAAGAGGAAGCCAGTGATGAATAAATTATTGTTAGTGCTGGCGTGTTTTTTATTTGTATTTACAGCGCAAGCACAGGATGCAGCGCAAGAAAAACCTGCAGCTAATACAGAGGCGGTCAGCTCTGCGCAATCCTCTGAAAAACCATCGGCTCCGGCGGGTAAACAAATGATCCGCGAAGCCAATATTAGTTTACAAACAACCGTGACCGGAAATCAGGAGCAGCCGCGGGTGATGTACATATTGCCCTGGCAATCGCCGTTAAGCCCCGACCTGGAAATGGAAATGTTAAGCAGCCAGGAAGATGCGATATTCGGCCACATTGAGCGCGATGAAATGCAGCGCAGTTTGGAAGCGGCAGGCGAACTGGATCAGCCAGATGAGTAAGTATTGATGTAAATTGGATTCATTATTTTTATACATTATTTTTTGTTTTCTTTTTTTCGAGGTTAATAAGGTTATGGATACTCTGATTCGTTTTTTTCAAGAAGGCGGTGCCTTTATGTATCCCATCGCGGTGGTATTGGTGGTGGGGTTGGCGATCGCTGTTGAACGTTGGGTTGTGTTGTCATCGGCCAAAAGTTCTAACCGCCAGGCGTTTGATCGCATATTGCCGATGTTGCAGAAAAAAGATTATGCGGGCGTGATGAATTTGGGCAAAAGTGTTGATGCACCGATTGCACGTATTATCGCAGCAGGTATCTCACGCATGGCGCAGTCACCACGTCGTGATGATGTTGAATTGGCGATGGAAGAAGGTGTGATGGAAGCTATGCCGCGTTTGGAAAAACGTACGCCTTATTTAGCGACGCTCGCCAATATTTCTACACTGCTTGGATTGTTGGGCACCATTATTGGTTTGATTCAGGCATTTACCGCCGTGGCCAGTGCAGACCCCGCCGAAAAAGCGGCGCTGTTGTCTTCATCCATTGCGGTTGCGATGAACACCACTGCGTTTGGTTTGGTCGCGGCTATTCCTCTGCTGCTGATTCACTCGATGCTGCAAAGTAAAACCACTGAAATTATCGATAGCCTTGAAATGGCGGGCGTGAAATGTCTGAACATCATCACCCATGTGCAAGATGTTCCGCGCACGCGCACTCAGGATACTTCTGCTGCAAAACCACAAGCGGCGCAATAAGCGTTTAACGGGCTAACGAATAGGATTTACACCTATGCGCATTAAACGGCGATTTAAAGAGGACGCAGACCTCGACATTACTTCCTTTATGAATTTGATGATCATATTGGTACCGGTATTGTTGATGAGTATGGTGCTCGCGCGCACGACCGTATTGGATTTGAAATTGCCGGATATGGCTGATTCAAGTACTCCACCAACGGAAGAGCCACCGCAGCAATTGGAATTAATTATCCGTGCAGACAAATTTGAAGTGAATTATCCGGCGGGGATAAAACTTAAGTGGATTGAAAAAACGCCCGCAGGTGAATACGACTACACGCTGCTTGCAAGTGTGCTGCAGGAAACCAAGCGCCTGTTGGAAGATAAAGGCATCCAGAAAAAAGATATTTATATTCTTTCGGAAAAAGATACCAGTTACCAAACTTTGGTGAGCACCATGGATACTGTTCGCTCATTTAAAGCTGTGGTGGCAGCATCGGTTGTGGATGCAGAATTATTTCCGGAAATTGCCTTGGGCGATGCACCGCCACCGGGTGAATCCATGGGCGCTGTTGCGCCTGCAGCAGGAGGTGCGCAATGAAGCAATCGCTGCGCGCCAAGCGTATGGCAAAACATCACCGTCGTTTGAATCAGGCACCCAAATTAAATCTGGTGTCGCTGATGGATATTTTCACTATTTTGGTATTTTTTCTGTTGGTGAATTCCGGTGATGTAGAAGTTTTACAGGCAGACAAAAGCATCAAATTACCAGCATCCGTTTCCGAGCAGGTACCGGAAAATAATTTGTTGGTTGTGGTGAGTGCAACCGATGTGATGGTAGGTGGACGCAGCGTAGGCAAGGTGTCGGAATTATTGGCCAGTACGGACGATAAATTTATTCCGCTAGAAACGGAATTAAAGTATCAAGCGCAGAAAGCGGGTCCATTAAAACCGGAAGATGAGCTGACCGGCCGTCCAGTCACCATTATGGCCGACCAGGGATTGCCATATGCGATGTTGAAAAAAATCATGGCGACCTGCGCAGCGGCAGAGTATCGCGCTATATCGCTCGCAGTGACGCAAAAAGATGTTAGCGCCGATACGGGAGGAGGCTGATATGGCCACTAGCCCACTGTTTAATCTGGCGCTGCCCTGGAGTTCGTCCATCGAGGACGACAAGCGCTTTACCAAAATCCTGTCGGGATTTTTGGTGGCGATGGTGGTGGCGAGTGTGATCGTCACGTTGGTTAATGTGCCTGACATCGCGCGCGAGGAAAAAGAAAAGTTGCCGCCGCAATTGGCGCGCGTGGTGCTGGAAAAGCAAGAGCTGCCGCCACCCAAACCGGTTGAACCGCCTAAACCGGAAGAGGTAAAACCGGAGCCAAAACCCGAAGAGGTAAAACCGGAGCCCAAGCCTGTTGAAAAGCCCAAAGAGCCGGTAAAAGCGCCACCGAAACAAACCGTGGAAAAAGCGCGCGAGCAAGCGGAAAACAGCGGTGTTATGCAGTTTAAAGATGACCTCGCTGAAATGCGCGATATGCTGCAAACCTCAGCGGTAGAAACGGCAGCCACCGCCGTAACTAATAGCACGGGTGAAGCTGCGCAGGTTGATCGTGCCATGATTACCAGCGGTGCCAAAACCGCCAGTGGTGGAATCAATACGGCTAACTTGAGTCGCGATACCGGTGGTGTTGCGCTCTCCGGGCGTGAAACCACCAAAGTCAAAAGCGGCCTTGCCGATGGCACTAAAAAATCCGGCCAGGCAACTGCGGGTAATAGCAATGGTGCAGGGGGAGCGGCGCGCAGCGAGGAAGAAATCCGCAAAATTATGGAGCAGCATAAGGGCGCTATTTATTCGATTTACAACCGCGCCTTGCGCCAGAATGCTGCACTTGAAGGCAAGATGGTGGTGAAAATCGTCATTGACCCTAACGGGCGTATTGTCGAGGCTACGCTGATATCCAGCGAATTGGGTGATAGTGATCTGGAAGCGAAGATACTGTTGCGCATCAAACAGATCGTTTTCCCGGCATCTAATGTGGCAAGAACAACGCTCAACCAGACTTTTGATTTCCTGCCCCAGTAGTTTTCCATCCTTCCCGAGCCCCGGTTTACCGGGGTTTTTTATAGCTGCCCCAATAATCTTCTGATTTTGTGATCCTTTGCGGCAATTTGTGTGTCGCATCCTTGTGTCATATCTAAAAATTAGGGGAGACTTAAATGGAGTTGTTGAAACCGGTTACATTTATATGGATAATGCCTCCGCTAAGGTCTTTTTATTCATGTGGTTACGGCAATAATCGGTTACTTTTGGCGGGCAAAGCTGCTGGTTCCAAGGTAATGCGAATACTCGGTAATACATGATGAATTGCTAAGCCATAGCCCGCTGTTGTGTTTTTGCGCCCCGGTTCGCCGGGGTTTTTTATATGCGATTTGCGCCTCTGTTGTTCCTCACGCACAATGCCCCTGCTACATCAGCCGCAATTAATCCGATCATTATTTTCTCGCCAGGGGCGGCGCTGCGAATTGGGAATTCTTATGACACAAGCATTGCGAGCGGCGGCCAGTCGCCTGGAAAACTGGATCAAAAATGATGCCCTGCCACTGTGGTTGGCGCGTGGCATTGAACCTCAAACCAAGGCCAACTATGAGCGGTTAACGCCCGCCGGTGTACCTGACCTGACGTGTAGCACCCGTGTGCGGGTGCAAGCGCGGCAGGCGTTTTTCTTTGCGGCTGCCTATCACCGTGGCTGGTGTGCAGAAGGCAAAACCGTTGCTAAAAACCTGCTCGATTTTGTCCATAAAACCGCTGCGCACCCAACGGCAGGTGGCGGCTACACCCATTTGCTGAGTAGCGAATGGAAAGTTATCGATACCAAGCAAGATCTGTATGACCATGCCTTTTTCCTGTTGGCTAACGCCTGGTGCTATCGCGCCTTGGGTGAAAAAGCCTATCTGGATGAGGCCGACAGGCTGATCGCTCATCTGGATGCGCGTTTCGGCTCTGCAGTAGGCGGGTGGATTGAAGGTGATTACGACTACGCCTGCCGCCGCCAAAATCCCCATATGCATCTGTTTGAAGCTTTTCTCGCGCTTTATGATGCCAGCGGCGATGCGAAGTATCTGGCGCGCGTAGGGGAGTTGTTTGCCTTGTTTCAGGCGCATTTTTTCGATGCGCAACACGGTGTGCTGTTTGAGTTTTTTGACGAAAACTGGGCGCGCCTGCCCAATGCCAAAGGCGATACGGTTGAGCCTGGCCATATGATGGAATGGATCTGGCTGCTGGATTGGTATCACCGCCGCACCGGCCGTCCGGTTGCTCATTACACCAAAGCGCTGTACGCGCGCGGTCTGGAAATCGGCATGGATAAATCCGGATTGCTGTTTGATGCTGTGTCCTACACCGGCGAAGCGATTGACCGCAACAAGCGCTGTTGGGGAATCACTGAGCTGATCAAGGCCAGTTTGGTGCAGATCCGCGCGGGCAATCCACAGGCTGAAGCGATTGCGGTAAAAGCGGTAGATGATCTATTCACCTATTACCTGTGTGCGTCCACGCCCGGTTCTTATGTGGATCAACGCGGTGCCAATGACGAAGTGGTTGTGGATGTTGCGCCCGCCAGTACCCTGTACCATCTGATTGTGGCGGCGATGGAGCTGCAGGATCACTTTGAACTGACTGCCCAGTAAATTCAGGTGTGTCATTGGAGTGGGGGGAGCCCGGAAACAGGCTCCCCTCTATTCTTATCCTTGTACCCTGTCGTTTTATCCGTGTGCCTGATTAGTCTTACCGATTTGCATAAACAAAAAAATTTTCATCAAAAAAGTTTATATAGTTAAAAAGTCTACTATGCTATTTTTGGCGCAGAAAATGGTATTAGCAAACCATTGCAAATGGATGCGCCACTCCCTAGAGTTTTGCTGCCATGCTTCAGCGTTTTGGCACACATCCTACCGAGACTGTAACTGCCAACGGACGCCAGAGGCGCATAATAATGACTGTCAGCAATACGTATATCGACCGCGTTATCGCTAGCCTCTCGCATGTGGCAGAAATTTCTTATCGTCGAATTTTTAACGGCATTGGTATTTATTATCACGGCGTCCAGTTTGCCATTGTGGTCAATGATCACCTGTATTTCCGCGCCGACGAGTACTCCCGCCCGCTCTACCTGCAAAAATCCATGAAGGCTTTCCAGCCGCGGGCAAGTGTTCAGGTAGAGTCCTGTTTTTTTGAGTTGCCCGATGAGGTGCTCAACGCGCCCGCAGAATTGCGTCACTGGCTGAGAATCGCGGTTGAAGCTGCACAGACTGGCGATTACCGCGATGATGAAACCACCGTCGAAACACCGATTCGTCATATGCGCCAACGCGCCTGAGTGAAACTACCCAGGCGCTGCATGCCGTTTTCAGTCGCTTTAATGCGCAAATTCCCAAAGCTGGGCTAGGCTCAAGGGATATTCTCTTGAGGGCTGTACAATGGGTATCCGTATCCTGGTGGTGGATGACGCTACCTTTATCCGCGATATGATCAAAAAACAATTGCGCGATAAAATTTCCGGTGTCGAGATCATCGATGCACCCGATGGTGCGCGGGCATTGGCACAAATGAAAAACCAATCGGTTGATCTCATCCTGTCGGATTGGGAAATGCCTAATATGACCGGTGCGGAGTTGCTGACGTCTGTGCGCGCCATGCCCAATGCTGGCAATGTCCCTTTCATCATGATTTCCAGCCGCGGTGATCGCAACCATATCGTCAAGGCGATAGAGCTGGGCGTATCAGATTATTTGACCAAACCTTTTTCGGCTGAAGAGTTGCTGAAAAAAGTGTTCAAGCAGTTAAAAATCATTGGCAAAACCCCCGCCCAGCGCGCCAGTGGCGGTAGCACCCAAGGAATCGCGTTTGCCTCGGTGGACGTGCTTACCGGTGGTGCGGCGCCGGTTGCGGCCAGACCTGTGGCCGCCAATCCTTTCGCCAACAACAGTGCCAGTGCCCTTGGGGCAAAACCGGCGATCAAAGCGGTGGAAACACCGGTTAAAAGTGCCAAGGGCAAGGCGCAATTGCGCTTTGCCAACAATCGCACCTTTGCCTGTGTGATCCGCGAGATGTCCCTGCAACTCATAAGTTGCTTAATGCAGCGGGCAGATGAATTGCCCGGCCTGTTTGAGCAAGCAGTGGTTGATATAGAAACGGGTGATGGCAATAACCTGGCGCGGGTGAATGGCTATGTTCACAGCATCCAGGCCGGGGAGAATCGCCCCGACACTAATGTAGTCAAAATTGTTATCCGTTTTGTGGATAACGATGCTGAAAAATTTGAGACCCTTTCCAAGTACATCGCCCAGATGTAAACCTGCAAAGCCCGGTGAGCTGACTATACTGAGTCCATATTTCTTTGTTTCCAGCCGATTTTCTGTTCCAGTCTATTTCTTGTTCCAGTGTGTGGATTTCAGGGGTATCGGCTGGCGCTGACCGGACTCGCAGGTTGTGTTGCCCATGATGTCGAATAATCGTTGTTACGCCTTCCTTTTGGCACTGGTATTGACCAGTGCTGCCTCCTTCACCCAGGCCGATGTTGAGCACCGGCTCTCCGGTTTTGCCACGCTTGGCCTTGCACTCAGCGATAACCCTGAACTGGTGTTCCGGCGCGATGTCACCAAAGATGATGGTGCCTACGACAATAGCGGCAGCTGGAAAAGTGACTCGCTGGTCGGCCTGCAATGGCAGGCGGATTGGTCGCCCGAGTGGGGCACTATGGTGCAGCTGGTTGGAAAAGACCGTTTCAATAATGGCCTTGGCGAGTCGGTTGAATGGGCGTTTTTGCGCTATCGCCCGGTAGATGGTTTGGATCTGCGCTTGGGGCGCTTGGGGGCGGATGTGTTTATGCTCTCCGAGTATCGCCAGGTAGGTTACGCCATTCCCTGGGTGCGCCCGCCTCATGACCTGTATGGCATTACGTCGCTCTACCACCTTGATGGCGCAGACATCAGCAAGCGCATAACGCTGGGCGACGCCATGCTCAACATCAAAGCCTTTTACGGTAATTCCGACGAAGAATACCCTACGGGGTTTAATGATGGACAAAGCCTCAATGTCGATTTTGATGTTTACGGAGCCAGTACCAGTCTTGAGTGGAATTACTGGAAGCTGCGCTACACCTATGCCCGTGTGCAGTTGAACAGCGATTACACCAAAACCCTGCGCGATGGGCTGCAATCTTTGGCACCCTGGTGGCCTGGCTCTGCCATTTACAGCGCTCTGCTGGAAACCGAAAACAAAGAGTTCGATTACAACCAGATAGGCCTTAATTACGACAATAACGATTGGTGGGTGCAGGGCGAATACGTGCGTCTGGGGTCAGAGCTCACACTGGTCGCTGCAGGTCAGCACGCCTACCTCAGTACGGGCAAACGTTTTGGTGATCTGGGTATTTACCTGCTTGCGGGCTATGCCGAACCTGAAAACGCGCGCATCACCGTAATGCGCCCGGGAATTGCATTTTCCGGCCCAATCGACCAGCAAATTGATTTGTTGGCTCGGGCAACCGAGCGCACCCTGAATGGCGTGCGCATCAAACAGCGCAGCTATGGCATAGGCGCACGCTGGGATTTCACACCCAAAATGGCGCTGAAGTTCCAACTGGAGCAAATCAATGTCGATAAAACCGGCACCAATCTTTGGTTGCGCACTGACAATACCCAGCCAATTCTTGAAAACCAGAAGCCGGTTGTCACCAGCCTTGCGTGGGATGTGCTCTTCTAATGGCCAGAGTGATGTTGTTAATTGTCGCGCTGATGCTCAGCGGCCAGCTCCAGGCGCAAATACTGGTGATCGTCAACGCAAAAAATCCGGTGGCAACGCTGGAGAAAAAACAAATCGTGGATTTGTTTATGGGGCGCGTGTCGGTTTTCCCCAATAAACAGCCAGCGCAAACACTGGATTTAAAAGCAGGCACACCACTGCGCGCCGGATTTTACAAATACCTCACGGGCAAAAATGAAGCCCAGGTTGATGCCTACTGGGCGACTTTGGTATTTGCCGGGCGCATGTCGCCACCCCGGCAAGTGACCAATGAAAAAGAATTGATTAAAGAAGTAGCCACTAATCCGGCAGCGATTGCTTATGTGAGTAAGCAGCCGCTACCGGCGAATGTCAAAGTGGTGATGGAACTGGCATTGGACGAATGAATATCAACAGTTTGCATATCAAAGTTTCACTGAGCGTTGCGGCAGCAGCACTGTTTGTAGTGATTGTGTCATCGCAATTTTTTTATCAGCGCAGTTACGAAAATTCATTCAGTGACAGTGAGCGTTCAGTGCAGCAATTGTTGGAAACCGTACAAGCCACGGCAGCCATTGCCGCGTATGTTGGCAACCGCGAATTGGCGCAGCAGGTGGTGTCTGGTTTAACCCAAAACGATATTGTGGTCGGTGCAAAAATAACGGCCAACAATGAAGTCATTGGCCAAAACGGAAAAACGGCAGACAGTAAAAAGAATCCATTGATTGCCATTGTGCTGCACGCCCCGTTTGACGAAAAAGAAATTGTCGGTGAGCTGGCGGTTGCGCCCAATATTCCACTGATTGCACTGCGCGCACGCGATTCGGCAATGGCAACCGCCATGGGACTCGCTGCACAAGCGGCAGTGGTTGCGCTTCTGGTGCTGATCCTGGTGTATTGGATGATGACGCGGCCACTCTCGCACCTGTCCGGTCGCTTGCACCGCATTACGCCTGGCGATGGCAGCCGGCTCGATGTCCACAGCCTGCATCGCGGCGATGAAATTGGCCTGCTTGCGGGCGACATCAACGCGCTCTTGCACACGGTTGAAAAAATGCTGGAAGAAGAACGGCAGTTGCGTCATCGCGATGAATTATTGGAGACGCGTTTTCGCGGTATTTTTGAGGACAGCAGCGCCGGGATTTTTTTGGTGCGCGATCAGGGTACGCTGGTCACTGCCAATCCGGCGTTTTTCCGCCTGACCGGATTAAACGAAAATCATCCGGCGGAACATATTGATGACAACATTATTGCGCGCGTTTTTCTCGATCAGGAACAGGCTGAATCGCTGATTCAACTGGCCTTGGCCAGCGGGCGGCCGCACTCGGCTGATTTGCGTATACGCACCGAAAATAATGAAGGCGTGCGCTGGGCTCATTGCATTTTTTCCCAGGCGGGCAATGCGCAGCAGGGCGCGACTGTGGAGGGGGTAATGTACGATGTTACCCAGCGCAAACGCTCTGAAGACCGCATTCGTGAATTGGCAGAAAAAGATAGCCTTACCGGATTAAGCAACCGTCAGGCGGCAGAAATGGCGCTTGCCGAATTGATGCAACAGGCCCCCAAAAGCGGTTGTGAATTTGCCATCATGATGATCGATCTCGATCGCTTCAAATTTATCAACGATACCTACGGCCACGATGCTGGCGATAAAGTGTTGTACACCGTCGCCCAGCGGCTGCGCAAACTGGTACGTGAATCCGATGTGGTTGCACGCTTGGGCGGCGATGAATTTTTGCTGCTGCTCAATCATGCAGGGAACATTGAAATGGTTGAGCGCATCGCCCGGAAAATACTCGATGCCCAGCAAATTCCGATCGATGTACAGCCGGGGGTGCTGGAGAAGGTCGGGATGAGTATCGGGATTGCGCTCTACCCCGACCACGGCGACAACCCGCTGAGCCTGCGTAAACATGCCGACCAGGCCATGTACGCGGTCAAACGCCAGGGTAAGAATAACTATGCAATCTACCGCCCGGAGGGGCTATCCGCTGTCGGGGAAGAGGCTGCGGAATAGCAGTAAAATGTAAACGTTTACATTTTTTATTGCCGCTAAAATGAAACGTTTACACGTGTTTTCACTGATTATTTAGGATTTAATTTCTACAAAAATCCATTTTTAAGCAAAATAATCCTGCGCGGCTATTGCCCGATTTCATTCCCCTGTGTAGCATTTTCACTATCAGAACTGCCCCTGTTGCCTCAAAAGCAGCCGGGGTGTTTTTTCTTACTTGAGTTATTCACCATGAAACAACGCAAACCCATTGTGATCGCCAACTGGAAACTGAATGGCGGTTTGGATCTGATCTGCACCTCGGTGGCCTCCTTTATTGGGAAGCACTTTGCAGCGCAAATTGCCATCTGTCCGCCCTATTTGTATATGCGCGACATGATGACCTTTTTGCAGTATTCCGAGCTGCAGATCGGCAGCCAGAACGTGAGCCGCTACGAATCCGGTGCCTATACCGGTGAGACCTCTGCGCAAATGCTCAAGCAGGCGGGTTGCTCGCTGTGTTTGATTGGTCACTCGGAACGTCGCGCCATGTTTGCCGAGAATAATGAAGGTTGCCAAATCAAAGTGCGCACTGCGTTGAATCACGGTCTATTGCCGGTGCTCTGCGTCGGTGAAAATCGGCAGCAGCGCGAGGCCAATATCACCGAGCAAGTTCTGCGTGAACAATTGCGCGGTGGTCTTACTGATATTGATTTGACCGGCAAGGATTTATGTATCGCCTACGAACCGGTCTGGGCGATTGGCACTGGCCTTGCCGCAACACCGGCAATCGCGCAGGAGGTGCATCAATTTATCCGCGCGGAACTCGCGCAAATTTTTGATCAGGCCACTGCAAACCGTGTGCGTATTCTCTACGGTGGCAGCGTCACCAAAAGCAATGCGCAGGATTTATTGCAGCAAGCGGATATCGATGGCCTTCTGGTCGGCGGTGCCAGTTTGGACCCGGGGCATTTTGTGGCGATTTGCGAACAGGCATCAGAAATCGCAGGGTGATGTATAGAAAATGTTGTTAACGTCACTCCCGCGTGCGGAAGTCCAGTTTTTGATACAGATAAAAAACAAGTTGCTACTCCAATAGAAAAATCAAAAAAGAAAAACTAAAAAAATCCAATCGGCGAATAACTCGGTCATCACAAAAATCAACCACGACACAGGATTTTATGATGAACAGTCTCGCTAACCTTGTTGCCCCCGGTGTTGCCACTGGCGATGCGGTAAAAACCTTATTCAATGCCGCCAAAGCGGGCGGCTTTGCTTATCCTGCAGTGAACGCAGCCAACACCAATACCATTAACGCTACGCTCGAAGCAGCGCGCAAAGTGAACTCGCCAGTGATTGTGCAATTGTCGCAAGGCGGTTCTGGGTTTTTTATCGGTAAAAGCATCAAGCTCGATGGCCAGGGCAGTTCTATTCTCGGTTCGATCGCGGCGGCTCATTATGTCCACACTGTTGCGGCTGCCTATGGTGTACCGGTGATTTTGCACACCGACCACGCCGCCAAAAAATTATTGTCCTGGATCGACGGTTTACTCGATGCCAGCGAAAAACATTTTGCACAAACCGGCGCGCCGTTATTCAGCTCGCACATGATTGATTTATCGGAAGAATCGCTGCAGGAAAATATCGAAATCTCGGCGCACTATCTCGCGCGCATGAGCAAGCTTGGCATTACGCTTGAAATTGAATTGGGCTGCACCGGCGGCGAAGAAGATGGTGTCGATAACAGCCATCTGGATAATTCCGCGCTCTACACCCAGCCGCAGGATGTTGCCTACGCCTATGAAAAATTGCGCCCGATCAGCGACAAATTTACCATCGCAGCTTCCTTCGGTAATGTGCATGGCGTTTATAAGCCTGGCAATGTCAAACTCACGCCCGAAATTTTGCGCAACTCGCAAACCTACGTGAGTGAAAAATTCGGTGTGCCATACAACAGCCTCGATTTTGTTTTTCACGGCGGTTCAGGTTCCGAGGCGGACGATATTGCGCAATCCATCCGCTACGGTGTGGTAAAAATGAATATCGATACCGACACCCAGTGGGCGTTTTGGGAAGGCACTATGGATTACTACAAAGCCAATGCCGATTATTTACAGGGCCAGATAGGCAACCCCGAGGGCGATGAAAAGCCCAACAAAAAATTTTACGATCCGCGCGTCTGGTTGCGTCAAAGTGAAGAGTACATGGTGAAACGCCTTGAACAATCCTTTGCCGATTTAAATTGTCTTAATCGCTATATTTGATTTAGCTGCATCCCGTGTCGTCATGCCCGCAAGCGGGCATTCATAACATCAGTGGATGAAAAAGTTGTTATAGAGAGATGGGTAATTGCATGAAAAATCTATTCAGTGTATTGCGTAGTGACGATGTGGCCGATGACCTTGTGCGGGTGATCGAAACCATTATCGATGCGAGCAAAGAAATTGCTTTCCGTGTGCGCCAGGGAGCGCTTGCCGGTGTGCTGGGCTCAACGCAGGATGAAAATATCCAGGGCGAAACGCAAAAACAATTGGATGTGATTTCCAACCAATTGTTAAAAGATTTGCTACTCGCCAATAGTGTTGTCGCTGCTATCGCATCGGAAGAGGAAGACACCGTTGTGGCTGGCAGTGCAGCAGGAAAATATCTGGTGGCTTTTGATCCGCTCGATGGTTCATCCAACATTGATATCAACGGCCAGATTGGAACTATTTTCAGCATTTATCGCGCGCTGGATTTAATTCCGCACAACAGTGAATTGCAATTTCTCCAGCAGGGGGCACAACAGGTCTGCGCCGGTTATGTGCTCTACGGCCCATCAACCCTGCTGGTGATCACCACTGGCAAGGGTACGCGCTGTTTTACGTTGGATTCCACCCAAGGCAATTTTTTATTGACGGCGGATCACATTCGCATCGCGCAGGACACGCAAGAATTTGCCATCAACATGAGCAACGCGCGTTTCTGGAATGACAATATGCGCAGCTATATTGATGATCTGATTCTGGGTGAAACCGGCGCGCGAGGCAAACGTTACAACATGCGCTGGAACGCAGCCATGGTGGGCGATGTGCACCGCGTAATTACGCGCGGCGGAATATTTTTATACCCGTCCGATAATCGCAACGCCAAACAGCCAGCAAAGTTGCGCTTGTTGTATGAAGCGAATCCCGTGGCGATGTTAATTGAAAATGCCGGTGGCAAAGCCTGCAGCGAAACGCAGCGGATTTTGGATATCCAACCCACGCAATTGCATGAACGTGTTGCGGTAATTTTAGGTTCAGCAAATGAAGTGAGTGAGTGTTTGGGTTATTTGCAATAGCCTTCTCGTCTGGCTAATCGGGTGCTGGCAATAACGGCAGCCACTCTCTACTATGGTGCGGACAACTGTGTTCAACAGGAAGAACCACCATGCAACCAACAGACCCTTCAGATCGCGCCCCATTGCTTGAATTGATTGAGCGGGGCGCGCTTTCACCAGAGCAAATTCCGGCAGCACTTGAATTGACCGGGCTTTATCCTGACCGCCTGCGGTGGCGACATTTCATTGAACAGCTATTGCTGTGGCTGGGCGCTCTTGCGCTGGTATTTTCCCTGCTGTTTTTTATTGCCTACAACTGGGACAACCTTGGCCGCTTTGCAAAATTTGCGATGGTCGAGGTATTTGTCGCAGCGAGTGTTGCTGGATATTGCAAATGGCAACGGCATCCGGTGTTGGGCAAATTATCGTTATGTATGGCGAGTATCGGCCTGGGTATTTTGCTTGCACTTTTCGGCCAGACGTACCAAACCGGAGCCGATCCCTGGCAATTATTTTTTAATTGGGCGCTGCTGATTCTGCCGTGGACATTGCTCGCGCGTTTTCCCTCGCTGTGGATTGTGTGGCTGGTGTTGTTGAATTTATCGGCCATTCTGTATTTCAAAACCTTTCGCAATACCTTCAGCTTTTTATTTCATTCCGATCTCGCGCTGATATGGATTTTATTTTTCTTTAATGCGATTGCGTTGGCCTGTTGGGAAGTGCTCGCTAAAACATTAGCGTGGCTACGTACTGCCTGGGCGACACGGATAATTGCAGTAGCAGCGGGAGTTGCTGCAACATGCTTGGCGTTTTACGGCATTTTTGAACGCGATGCCAATGTGATTATCCATTTTGCGGCGTGGCTTGTTTATGTGGCCGCCCTACTGGGTTACTACCGTTATCAGCGGCCCGATTTATTTATGCTCGCCGGTGCGTGTTTATCGGTGATTGCAGTTGTTATTGCACTTATGACCGACAATTTATTCAGCACCTTGGATGATGGCAGCGGTTTATTGTTAATTGCCTTAACGATTATCGGATTAAGTACCGCGGCCGCTATGTGGTTGCGCAAAGTACACAAGGAGTTGGATCTATGAGCCGCACACAACAAATACTCTGGCAAACATTACAGCAGGCAGGTGTAGTTCAAGGCGATATGCCCGCAAAAAATAAAGACGCATCGCCTTGGTATATCAAGGTGTTGCTAGGAGTATCCGGCTGGTTAGCCGCGTTATTTCTGATGGGGTTCATCGGTCTTTCGCTATCGGATTTATGGCGCGAGTTTTCCACTGCACTGGTGGTTGGTGTGCTGATGATCGGCATTGCGTGCGTCATTTTTCACAGCGCAAAAAATGAATTTACAGAACATCTTGCCTTGGCGATCAGTCTCGCTGGTCAGGGTTTGAGTATTTTTGCGCTGTTCGGGCTTATCCATAACGACAGTCTGGTCTTGTTATTAATAGGTCTTTCCCAGTTGTTGTTAGTGGTGTTAATGCCCAGTTATTTGCACCGCATTTTTTCCGGTTTTTGTGCAGCCGTAGCGTTTTATATTGCGATGATGTCGCTGGGTTTTCCATTTGTATTTGGCAGCGTTTTATTGTTGGTAACGGTTTGGGTGTGGCTGAATGAATTTCATTATCCAAGTTATTTTTCACTTATGCAGCCGGTTGCTTATGGGTTGATATTTGCGCTCTTGATCATTAATGGAACCAATTGGTTTTCCAGCGATTTATGGGATTGGCGTTACGATGTCAGCCACAGCGTTGTGCAACCCTGGATGGCTGAAGTGCTAAGCGGTATGGTTGTACTCTGGATGGTCGCACAATTATTGCGTAGGCATTTTCATTCACTGGGTGAAAAAATATCTGTCGCGGTTTTTGCTGGCACCTTGTTGTTATGCCTTGTCTCGTTAGAGGCGAGGGGAATCACTGTGGGCATGGCCGTGTTGTTATTGGGGTTTGCAAACAGTAACCGCATCCTGATGGGGCTCGGTGTTATATCGCTGCTCGCTTACCTTTCTACCTATTACTATTGTCTAGATACGACGCTGCTGCAGAAATCGTTTTCTTTATTATTGATTGGTGTGGTGTTATTAGTTTTGCGCTGGGTGCTGGTGACATTTTTTCCTGTGCAGGAGGGCGAATAATATGTCTAAGGTCATCGCAGTTGCTGCACTGGTAGTGGTACTCGGTTTAGTAAATTGGTCAATTATTGAAAAAGAAAAGCACCTTGCTCAAGGTGATATTGTGTATTTGGAATTGGCTCCGGTTGATCCACGCTCATTGATACAAGGTGATTACATGGCGTTGGAATTTCGTGTGGCGCAGCAGATTTACGATGCGTTGCCCAAGTCAGATAAATATCGCGGTTGGAACCGCAATGCTGATGCAGGCGATGGTTTTGTTGTCGTTAAGCTGGATGCAGAGCGCCGTGCGGACTTTGTGCGGATTTACACTGGCGGTGTGCTGGATAAGAACGAAATCAAAATGCAATACCGTGTGCGAAACGGCGCAGTTAAATTTGCAACTAACGCTTTCTTTTTTCAGGAGGGGCATGCGCAGTCTTACGAGGCTGCGCGCTACGGACAATTCCGCGTCAATACACGCGGAGAAGTGTTATTAGCGGGTATGTTCGATAAAGACCTCAAGCACATCACCGGCCAATAAATTTGATATTAATGACTGCGCACAAACTTCACCACTTTTGCCGCCGTCATGACTTTGTTTGCCAATGCATTTTGTTGTTCAGCGCCCTCAGCTAAACGCGCAATCGCGATATCCGTTTCATTAATTCCCGTTACTAATTTAATCAAGCGGCTGCGCATCGCGAGTGCGCGGTTGCTTTCATCCTGTGCGCTGGTGTTGATGTGCTGCGCTATATCATTGGCATCGGCCACGGCGTGTTGTACGTGGGCGAGCGATTCCTGTGTCGCATTGGTTTCTTGTAAACAAGCCTGCGCTGTTTTTTGTTCCGCTTCCAATCCTTCTGAAATTTGCAGTACGGTTGTGCGTAAGTGATCAATCATTTTATTGATTTCACCCGTCGCTTTTTGTGTGTCAAATGAAAGCCGGCGCACTTCTTCTGCCACCACTGCAAAACCGCGCCCGTGCTCGCCTGCTCGCGCTGCCTCAATGGCGGCATTGAGTGCGAGCAAATTGGTTTGCTCGGCAACACTGTGGATGGTATCCAGCACCGAGCCAATGTTATCTGTTGCGGTGCGTAATTCCCCTAGTGTTGAACAGGAGTCGCCCACTTGTTCTGCCAATGTTTGCATTTGTATTGCGACACGGGTTGCGCGCGATTTTCCATCGCTCGCCGCCAGCATCGCCTGATTGATTTTTTGCGTAACGGCGTCCAGACGATGGGTAATGTCGCTCATGGATTTCACCACTGCTTCGGTTTCAGCGCCAACATGGTTCATCTCGTTGCGCTGGCGCGCTGTTTCATCGCGGCACTGGCGAGTAGTCGTGACATTTTCCAATGCGCCTTGCAAACTTTGCTCGCTGGAGCTGTTGACCTGATGCATCACTGAATTTAATTCGCTGAATAAATAATTCAGTGAGCGGCCTATATCGCCCAGTTCATCGTTGCGCTGCACTGCAAATTGGCTGGCGAGATTTTTTTCCTGTGCTGCGGCTTTAATTGTTTGCGCCAGTTGTTTTAACGGATTGCCAATAAATTGTGCAAACACGTAAGCAAATCCGGCTGCAATAATCGATAACACCAGGCACGCAATAATCACGCTGCGCCACACGGTAAATTCCAAATGATCAAGCGAAGAAAATACTTCTTCAGGTGATTGCTGGGCAATTAATGCAAATGATTGGTTGTGGATCTGCAATGGTTGCCAGCTGCTGACTACGGTTTGTTGGCGATAATCCTGTTGTTCACCAACGCCGCGTTTGCCTTCAAGTGCTTGGTTAACAGGAAAGGTGTTGATGGTGCGATAGTCACTGGTTTGTGTTTCAGATTGTTCCTGTTCAGCGCGCAACCCGGTAATTAATGAATGCCGGGAATCGACAAGATAAATATCGCCAGTATTGCCCAAGCCAAGTGTTTGCCAGCGTTGGTTGGCGCTAATGATATTGGTAAGCCGCGCTGCCGGAATTTCTGCAATTAAAAAACCAATCGCTTTGGTCGGGCTTTGCACATCGTGAAAAACCGGTACGCCCAAATAAACCAGGTGCTCGCCAAAACGCCATTGGTTGTGATGGAACTCTGACAGGAGCAATTGGTTGCCATCGGCATTTTGTAATTGTTGGGCGATTTTTGCCAAAGGTGATTCTGAAAACGGCCCATCTTTCAATGAGCTGCCCAGCACCGGTGTTTTGGCAACGGAATAAATAACGGCGAGACTTTGGCTGTCTACCAAGAGTAAATCGCTAAAACCAAAACGATTAACCAAATCGCGAAAACTGCTTTGGTAGCGGCGGTGTTGTTGCCCATAGATAGTTGCATCGGCTGCATCATCCATTAAATCCAATTGCCCCATAGGCTGCGAATTTTGTTGCAGATAATGATGTTGGATTAATAAAGTTTCCAATGAAAATTGTTGCACCCATTGTGACGTGTCGGGTGCAGCCGTGCGGTTGCTTTGCCGGTCATAGGGTAAATAGGTTTGCTGATACCACTGGGTTAACTGGCTGCGCAGTTCTTCGATGGGTAGCGGGCTTACCTCATAGCGATAGGATGCAAATGGCCGCACTAATGCGAATACTGCTTCCTGTGTCATGCGCCCGTGGGATAGCGACAATAACAAATCCGAGTAGCTGGTAAATTGTGATTGGATTGCCTGGGCGCGGCTTTCTGCCAGTGCCTGAAATTGTTGTTCCAGATTTTGCGACAGCGCCTGCTTGGATTCTTTAAGTGCTAACCAACTGGTAGTGCCAGCCGCTAACACCACAGCAATGCCAGTTATTGCAATGGCGCCTAACATTAAACGTGCAGAAATTTTCATAATAATACATTGCCTGATTAATCACTGGGCAATGTAGGTTTTGTCGATGACATTTTTATTACAGATGTCGCGGTTTGAATTTTATTGGTTATTTTTCCCAATAAAATAATTGGTTTGCCTTGCTCTAGTGTGATCCGGGTATATTAAATTTTAAATCGCGTGTTTTTGGTAATGACATGGCGATAGCCTCATCCTTGAGTTCGCTGCTTAATGTGTTGGATTCCAATCGCCCAAAATTTTATCGCGCGAATAGCGTTTCGCTTCTTCATTGGTTAATTGGCGGCGCTTGTGATTAATTGTTGCACCGGGACCGTGACTATTAAATTCAAAAAAGCGTGAGTCTTCGGGTAAGAACACCATTTTACTGCCGTCTTTTGCGGTGCCGCTCATGGAATACCAACCATTTGTAGTGATGTGCGCATCCATCCAGCTATTAATAAATACTGCTTTGCCAATTGCATTGGGGTCAGCGTAGCGTCCGTCGGCAAATTGGGTAGTGGGGTGCCAGGGGCGGCCGAGCGGTACGGAATTATCCGGTACGGATGCTGCGCGGGTGAGTGTGCAATCGATAAAGGTTAAGCCGAATTCATCCGCAATATTGGTCGAAGGCGCAACCAGAAACGCATGAGGATTCGCCGGTTTGCCACGCCCGGTGGTGTGAATGTCTGACTGGGTAAAAAGTGCATTGCCACGCCCGAAAATAAAATCGATATTGCCTGCAATAAAAACCTGATCAAACCAACTGCGCCCGGCGTTCACAAATAAGGTGTCCTGATTGCCCAGCAAACGGACATGGCGCGCGAGAAAGCGATCGCTGCCGTTATCCAAATGCAATGCAACGGCTTGGGCATTGGCAATACGGTTTGGATCATTGTCAGCTAGTGCATCGTTGCCGATAAAATCAAAACTGTTTTCAATTGTGATGTGGTGAAGTTGTATATCCGCTGCGCGAATAATTAATGTGCCGGAACCTGAGGTGCCCCAAATTTGCCCTTTGGTTGCGCCTATATCAGTGGATTGTTGCCCGGCGTAAGCATCGTAATACAGGCGGGTGTTATTTTTATTTTCTCCGATCAAATGAATGTTGGGTTTTGCGATAACGATTTTTTCATAGTAATCGCCTGAGGTAATAAAAATTCGATAGGGTTTTATGGAGTTGTTGGGTGCAGCATCCAGCGCAGCCTGAATACTAGTGAAGTGATGAGCTGTCGATTTTGCAGAGCGATCCACCCATGCATCGTAAGTAGATGTGGGTTGATTGGCACAACCGAACATAATTAATGTTGTGAGAAAAATCCAACTGATTCCGGGTAGCTGCCTGGCAATCATCAATGTAGCTCCACTGGGCAAGAATGTGTAATTGATTTGAATTTGTCGCATCCCAGACAGAGCTTGGGAACGGGAAATAATAATCGCGAGTCGTCATCCTCGCGAAGCGGGGATCCATTTTTGCAAGCTGGATCCCCACGAATGAGTGCGACGTTAGGAAATGTTATTGAAAAGCGTCCTTAATAGAATTGAATACACCTTTGCTATAAAAACGCTCCAACCACTGTGTCGTTGTTGCAACAAAGCGCGCTTCATTAATTAAATCGCTGCCAAATACTTTTTGAATTCCCACAACCGCTTTTACCATGCCTGCAGGGTTACCTTGATTGGCATCGCAGGCGGCACGCAATTCTTTTGCAAGCGGATCGGACACTTCAATCGCATTGCCTTGTTCATCCACACCGGATACATAGCGAATCCAGGCGGCAACGCCCAAACATAAAATATCGATGTTGCCATTGCCTGCTAATTGTTCGCGCAGGGTTTCCAATAAGCGCTGTGGCAATTTTTGCGAGCCATCCATAGCGATCTGCCAGGTGCGATGCTTGAGTGCTTTATTGGAGAAGCGGTCGCGCAATTGTTGTTTGTAAGCTTCAATGTCAAAACCTGCAGGCGCACTGATGGTTTCACCGGCTTCGCGCGCCATGTAAGTTTTTACCAAATTGACGAACGCAGGTTGCTCCATCACTTCACTGATATATTGGAAGCCGGAGAGATAACCGGTGTAGGCCATGGTGGAGTGAGCGCCATTTAATAAACGCAGTTTTATTTTTTCAAAAACACGTACATCGTCAACCAGAAGTACGCCAACTTTTTCCCATGCCGGGCGGCCATCGGCAAATTTATCTTCTACAACCCACTGCGAAAAAGGTTCGCACACCACCATGCCTTCATCGCGCACGGGTTCACCGTTAATGCTCAAACGCGCTTCAATATCGCGGCGGTCATCATCGGTTGTAGCAGGAACAATACGGTCAATCATGGTGCTGGGAAAAGTGGCATTGGATTTAATCCAGCCAGCGAATGCCGGTGAAATTTTTTGCGCAAACTGCAGCACGACTTTTTCCAGCACTTCACCGTTATTGGGCAGGTTATCGCAACTCAATACAGTGAATGCTTTTTGATTGTTTTCAAAACGCTGTTTTAATGCGGCAACAATAAAACCAATTGCAGAAACCGGTTTGTCCAGATGTTGTAAATCATGAATGATGTCGGGGTGGTTTTCGTTCAGGTTTCCACTTGCAGGGTCGTGGCAGTAACCTTTTTCAGTCACGGTGAGCGATACAATTTTAATATTCGGTTGCGCCATGGTTGCAACCAATGCAGCCGGATTTTCCGGGCCGACCAAAGTGTCGGTTACGGCGCCGATAATTTGTAATTTTTCGCCATCGCCCGAGCGTTCAACCAATGTGTATAAACAATCTTGCGGGACTAGTTGATCGCGCACACTGGGTGAGCGCAGGCTACTACCGATAATGCCCCAATCACCGCCAAACTGGTTTAATACCGCTTCTGTATAAAAAGCTTGGTGTGCGCGGTGGAATGCACCTATGCCCAAGTGCACAATGCCGGGCACCAAGTGCGCGCGATCATACTTTGGTAAGGCAACGTCTTTGGGTAACTGTGACAAACTATTGTTGTTTAAACGACTCATTATAAAAATCCAGCAAGGTTAATGGCGGTCAATAAAAAAACGCGAAAATAAAAAATGTAAAAAAATAAACCTGTATGTTCGGTGCTTATCAAATATAAAAACAGCACTGAAAAAAATATTCTTTCTGCAATAAAAATAACCTGATTTCCAATCAGGAAAAATCAATTTGTTTTTTTAAACAACTTCATTTTAATTGCACAAATTTCTAGGGTTGATAATTAACAAGTGATATAGTTACCGGGTTAATTATTGCGCTGTTTAAAACGTGCATCGAATTACCCAACAAGCACTGCACACGTAATTTATAAATATTCATTTGTATATCTGTGGACAATTAACATGGCACACATAGCAGCAATTGGCGAAGTCATGGTGGAGCTTTCTCCTTTCCCGACTGCCGACAGCAACGGCCGCGAAACGATGGCACTTTCTTTCGCTGGCGATACCTACAACACATCCGTTTATATGACGCGTTTGGGGTTGCAGACTGATTACGTCACCCAATTGGGCGATGACCCTTACAGCGCGCAAATCATGCAACGTATGGCCAATGAAAATATCGGCACCGGCATGATCAAACAAGTTCCCGGGCGTTCACCGGGGTTGTACATCATCCGCAACCGTCCGGACGGCGAGCGCGAATTTTTCTATTGGCGTAAAGAAGCGCCCGCACGCGAATTGTTCCAATCGCAAGAAGCCGCTGACCAACTTTGCCAAAAGCTGATGCATTGCGACTGCGTTTATCTGAGCGGTATTACGCTTGCGATCATCGGCGAGAAGTCGCGCGAGTTTTTGTATAACGCCTTGCACAAACTGCGTCAGCAAGGTGTGATCGTTGCATTCGACAGCAACTATCGCCCGCGTTTGTGGCGCGATAAAAACGAAGCGCAACAAGCCATGCTCGCGATCATGGAATACACCGACATTGCTTTGCTCACGCTGGACGACGAACAACTCCTGTGGGGCGATGACAGCATCGAAGGTTGCAAACAACGCTATGCGGCATACCGTCTGCATGAGCTGGTATTAAAGCGTGGAGCGGATGATGCGGTGATCATTACGCCCGATGCTGAAATTCGTGTACCTGTTCCACCGGTGCAAGCTGTTATTGATACTACCGGTGCGGGCGATACATTTAACGCTGGCTATCTCGCCGGGCGTTTGCAGAAAAAATCCATTGAGGATTCTGCCAAACAAGGTATTCGCTGCGCCGGTATTATCATTCGCCATCGCGGTGCAATTATTGATAAAGCTGTTTTTGATAAAGAACTTGGCGCATAGGCCGGTTGTGACATTTCATTCTCGTGCTCGGGGAAATGGATCCCCGCTGCGCGAGGATGACGACTTCCATCTTAAGTAGATTTCTGCAATTAACGTATTATCTCTTTTAAATTCAGATCGGTTTTTCTTGTAAATTCAGATTGCTCTTGCTTTTAACTTCTTCGTCACTCCCGCTCGCGGGAGTCCAGCTTCTATCGCTAACGATTTTTAGATTTAATGTTATTTACTGCTGACAACGCAGCATTTTATTCCCACGCTTACACAACTGGATTGCCAGCCCCCAAGGGTCGCGCATCATCACCAGATGTGATCCATCTTTAATATGCACTTCTTCCGCAAAGCTTGCGCCTACCGCTTCCAATTCGGCGCGCTTCTGTTCCGGGTTGTCGCACACAAATGCCAAATGCAATAACAGCGGATTCATATTTTTATAATCCGGCACCTGATCGGGCGGATTATTATAAATTTCAAGCATGACATCGCCGGAATCATCCGCGAGAAAATGTGTGTTAGCGCCGCCATCCTGTTTGCGCACAACGCGCAACCCCATATGGGCAACGTACCATTCGGCCATGGCAATTGGATCGGCAACGTTTACAGCAAAATGTTCAATCTTCATAACGGCTTGCTACTCATTTCTGCGGACAAAAAAATGTTAAGTCGATTAATAAAAAAGAGAGTGCTTTTGAGGGCACTCAATATGACTCCGGAATGCGTATAACGTAAAACAGGTTACCCAAGATTTTTCACAATGGTTTCCACCATTTTTTTTGCATCGCCAAATAACATCATGGTGTTATCGCGATGGAATAATTCGTTTTCCACACCGGAATAGCCCGACGCCATTGAGCGCTTCACAAACAATACGGTGCGCGCTTTTTCCACTTCCAGAATCGGCATACCAAAAATCGGACTTTGCGGATTAGTTTTGGCAGCGGGGTTGGTGACATCATTCGCGCCGATTACAAACGCTACGTCCGCTGTTTGGAATTCATTGTTAATGTCTTCCAGTTCAAATACTTCGTCGTAAGGCACATTCGCTTCGGCGAGCAATACGTTCATATGCCCTGGCATACGGCCAGCGACCGGATGAATCGCGTAACTGATTTTGACTCCGGCTTTTTTTAATTCTTCGCACATTTCACGTAAAGCATGTTGCGCTTGCGCAACGGCCATACCGTAACCGGGCACAATAATTACCGAGCCAGCATTTTTCATAATGAAAGCGGCATCTTCTGCACTGCCCTGTTTTACCGGGCGATCATCGCCACCAGCTGCTGCACCCGCGCTTGATGTATCTGCGCCAAAACCACCGAGAATCACGTTAAAAAACGAGCGGTTCATGCCTTTACACATGATATAGGAGAGGATGGCACCTGACGAGCCGACTAGTGCACCAGTGACGATTAGTGCATCGTTATGCAGCGTAAAACCAATACCTGCGGCAGCCCAACCGGAATAGGAATTGAGCATGGAAACCACCACGGGCATATCCGCACCGCCGATGGGAATAATCAGCAGCACACCAATGACAAATGCGAGCGCCGTCATTCCCCAAAATACCCAGGGCGATTGATCCACACAAAAATAACCAATCAAACCGAGAATCGCCGCGCCGAGAATGGCATTAATAAAATGCTGGCTTGCAAATACAATCGGCTTGCCCGATACCAAACCTTGCAGTTTGGTAAACGCAATGACGGAACCGGAAAATGTAATTGCACCAATGACAACGCCCAGGCCCATTTCAATGCGGCTGGCGATATAAATCTCACCCGCTGCGTTGACAATTCCAAACGCGGTTGGATTGCTAAATGCAGCACCGGCAACCAACACTGCTGCCATACCTACCAAGCTGTGAAAGGCTGCAACCAATTGCGGCATTGCGGTCATGGCAATCTTGCGCGCGATAAAAATACCAATCACGGCACCAATCGCGAGTGCCGCCAAAATCCAGCCATAAGACGTCACTGCCGGGCTGAGCATGGTGGTGACAACGGCGATGGTCATGCCCAACATGCCAAACAAATTACCTTTGCGCGATGATTCGGGTGATGACAAACCGCGCAGCGCCATAATGAATAAAACAGCAGCAACCAAATACGCGAGCGAGGTTAAATTTTCATTGAGTGATGACATGATTATTTCTCCCCTGCTTTATTTTTCTTTTTATACATGGCGAGCATGCGGTGCGTGACCGTAAAGCCACCAAAAATATTGATTGCTGCCAGCACCATCGCGCAAAAGCCCAGTACTTTTGACAGGCTCATGCCCTCGGGGCCGACCGCAATTAATGCTCCGACAATAATCACAGAAGAGATCGCATTAGTCACTGCCATCAATGGGGTGTGCAGTGCGGGCGTTACGCTCCACACAACGTAGTAACCCACAAAAATCGCCAACACAAAAATAGAGAGTTGCGAAACAAAATTGGTTTCCATGATCACTTCCCCTTAGGCAGATGTGGCCGGTTTAAAGTTGGGATGAACTATCGCGCCGTCGCGTGTGAGCACAGTTGCCGCGATAATGTCGTCTTGCCAATTCACGTTGAACTGTTTGTTGGCATCGATCATGGGTGTTACAAAATTTAAAATATTTTTGGCGTAAAGCGCGCTGGCATCAGCCGATAAGCGGCTGGGAATATTGAACAAGCCAATAATCGTCACGCCATTTACCTCAATAATTTCGCCCGGTTTGGTCAGCGTGCAATTGCCGCCTTGCTCCGCGGCAAGATCAACAATCACTGAACCCGGGCGCATGCTGTGCACCATCTCGTCATTAATCAGTGTGGGCGCTTTGCGGCCGGGAATTAACGCGGTGCAAATAGCGATGTCTTGTTTCTTTAAGGTTTCAGAAACCAACTCCGCCTGACGGCGCTTGTAGTCATCGCTCATTTCTTTGGCGTACCCGCCTGCGGTTTCAGCGTTTTTCACTTCATCGCTTTCCACCATCACAAATTTTCCGCCAAGGCTTTCCACTTGTTCTTTGGATGCAGCGCGCACATCGGTAGCAGACACAATTGCGCCCAAACGTTTTGCCGTGGCGATGGCCTGCAAACCGGCAACGCCTGCGCCTAATACCATCACGCGTGCCGGTGCAATGGTACCTGCGGCGGTCATCATCATTGGCATGGCGCGGTCGTATACATTGATTGCTTCCAATACTGCGCGATAACCGGCGAGGTTGGATTGCGAACTCAACACATCCATCGATTGCGCGCGCGTAATGCGCGGTACAAATTCCAATGTCAGTGCGGTGATACCGGCATCGGCATATTGTTGAATCGCCGAGGGTTCGGCGTAAGGTGCAAACATGGCGATTAATAGCGCGCCGCGTTTGATCAGTGCGAGCTCATTCACATCGCCTTCATTCGCCAGAAGCGGGCGCTGCACTTTTAATACAATATCAGCAGAGCCCAACAAGTCAGTGAGGTTGTCGCTGATGGTTGCTCCAGCTTCCTGATAGGATTCGTTACTAATACGGCTGGCAATACCGGCATCTTTTTCAATCGCCACATCAAAACCCAGTGCGATAAATTTTTTGACGGTATCGGGTGTTGCGGCAACGCGGCGTTCGTGCGCGCGTCGCTCTTTAGGAATTACAATTTTCATTTTATTGTCGCCCTCTGTAGTCGTGGCAAATTTTCGGCAATACAAGTTTCCATCAATAACAGTATTAATGTGGTTGACTATACGAATGGAACTTGCCGTAACTTGCTTCTAGTAGATTCCAGCTTGTTGCTGGTTATTTTGACGAGTCAATTCTTTGATTGATCCCGAATTACTTTTATATGTTGGTTCAATCGGAGTGGCTTATGGACTCCGTTGTTTATTGCGAGACGCGCCGTAAATACGTCCCTGTAGGCTCGACTGCGGCATCCATGCCGCAGACGGTCTCGCAATAAACAACGGAATCCATCGCGCGGCTAGATCGTCGCTACACCACCGCACCAATTTTCCATGGGATAAATTCATTATCGCCATAGCCGAGCAATTCGCTTTTGGTTTTTTTGCCGGACGCAACCGCAAGGATTTCTGCAAAAATTTCCTGACCGGATTCTTCCAAACTGATTTCACCATCGGACACTTTGCCGCAGTTCAAATCCATATCCTCTTGCATGTGGTTATAGATTTTACTGTTGGTAGCAAGCTTGATGCTCGGCGCAGGCTTGCAACCAAAAGCTGAGCCGCGGCCAGTGGTGAAACACAAAATTTGTGCGCCCGATGCAACTTGTCCAGTGGCGGATACCGGGTCGTATCCCGGGCTATCCATAAACACAAAACCTTTGGTGGTAATGTCTTCACCGTACAAAAACACATCGGTCAAATTGGTTGAGCCACTTTTGGCTTGTGCACCAAGGGATTTTTCAATAATCGTGGTGAGGCCACCGGCTTTGTTGCCGGGCGATGGATTATTGTTTAATTCAAAATCGTTGCGTGCGGTGTAATCTTTCCACCACTCGATGCGATCCAATAATTTTTGTGCAATCTCTGGTGATTGCGCGCGGCGCGTGAGCAAATGTTCTGCGCCGAAAATTTCCGGTGTCTCGGACAAAATGACTGTGCCGCCGTGGCGCACTAAAATATCGCCCGCAATCCCCAGCGCCGGGTTGGCGGTAATACCAGAGAGTGCATCTGAACCGCCGCATTGCAAACCAATAATCAGTTCACTCGCGGGCACAGTTTCGCGCCGCGCCTGATTCACCAAGGGCAACATTGCACGCAGGGTTTCAATGCCCTTTTCAATTGCGATGCGCGTGCCGCCGACATCCTGAATAGTAAAGGCAGTAAAGGTGTTGGAATCGGCCAGGCCGCACTCTTCCATCACCCGCTGGATCTGCATGGTTTCGCAGCCCAAGCCAACCATCATCACCCCGCCAAAATTCGGGTGGCGCGCATAGCCATTAAAGGTGCGGCGCAGGGTTTCGTAACCTTCACCGTCCGAGCGCATACCGCAGCCGCTGTCGTGGGTCATGGCGACGACGCCATCGATATGGGGAAATTGTTCCAGCTCTCCGGAGAAGGTGAAATGTTGGGCGATGGCTTTGGCGACGGTGGCCGAGCAATTCACGGTGGTGATAATGCCGACGTAGTTGCGCGTACCCACTTTGCCATTGGCGCGCTTATAGCCCTGAAATGTGGCGCGCTGGTCAACAGGTACAAATTGCGTGGCTTTGGCGTCTTTGCCAAAACTGTAATCTTTCTCCCACTCGCCCATGACGCAGTTGTGTACATGCACATGCTCACCAGCGGGGATGTCTTCACTGGCAAACCCGATGGTCTGCCCGTATTTAAGGATAGCTTCGCCTTTGGCGATGGGACGCACAGCCACTTTGTGCATGGCCGGAATATCGCGCGCGAGGGTGACATCACGCTCGGCAAACAGCACGCCGGCAGGCAGCGCGACTTTACAGATACCGACGTTATCACTGTCATGTAAAACAATAATGCTGCTCACGCTTGATGTCTCTCTCTGGTTGACTCTAGTGATAAGTGTAGACCGTCTCACTTATTACGGCGGGCCTTATCCTTTACTGCGGTCTTATCCTTTGCGACGGGTCGTATCCCGATTGCGGTCTGGCCGGATGTCGATACAGGCGTATTTTTCGCCTGTCAAAACTGTCCCGAAAAAAAAGGCGCCTTGCGGCGCCTCAAAATCGGCAATGGTATTCGGTCAATACCGGGATCAAATCTACGCCGGATTTTTACCCCTCGCAACAGCCCCAAAACCCATAAAACCCGCAATGTAACCGTTTTCATTTGTGCAATGGCAAACCTTAGCCTGTTACATAAAAAGATGGCGCGCCAAAAAACATTTTTATCCTAATTTTATTCAATTTATTGAAATAATTTTTCTTTTGATAAAAAACAAAATTTTCAAATTATTTTTATTGATTGTTAAGTGTAAACGTATACAAAACTATCGCATTTTAAATGTAAACGTATACATGATCATTAAATGGCTAAATTAACGAAAAATTACCGAATAGTGGAATTTTTTGGGGTAGCTGTATTGCATTTATCAGATATGACATCCAGAATGTTTTTCACTCTATATGAGGATATTTATCTTTTTTTAAGGATTCGCCCTGAAGTAAACGGCTGCAGGGTTGCAAAACAGGGCTATAAGTTAGAGAAGTTGGTAAAAGTAGTTAAAGAAGTCAGTAAACGTAAGTAAGTAAAAAGAAGTAAGTAATAAGAAAAACAACAAAATTAAAACGCAAGACAACACGAGAGCTAACACTGGTGAAAGATAACTGCCTATTACAATCAGGTCGCCGTGACTTTATCTCCCGCACCCTGCCCGGCGTGGTAGGGCTTGGTGCATTGGCTGGTTTGGGGGCAGGTTGTGCCCGTCAAGCGTCTGTCAAAGCCGATCATGATGCCGTGGCCGATGCCTGGGCGATGGCAGAAAAAATCCGTCAGCAAGTGGTTGTGCCCACATTCCCTGAGCGTACTTTTGATGTCCGCGATTTTGGCGCGCAAGCGGGCGGAAGCTATGACTGTAGCGAAGCGTTTGCCAAGGCGATTGCCGCATGCCATAGCGCAGGTGGCGGCACAGTGTTGGTGACCGCAGGGCGATACTTGACCGGCCCTATCCATTTGCTCTCCAACGTCAACCTGCATATTACCCAGGATGCGACTGTCGCATTCAAGACTGATCCCAAAGCCTACTTGCCTGCGGTGTTAACCCGCTGGGAAGGAATGGAAATCATGGGTTATTCCCCACTGATTTACGCTTACGGGCAAACCAATATTGCCGTGACCGGAAAAGGCACGGTGGATGGCCAGGCTAACCGTACAACCTGGTGGCCCTGGAAGGGTAACAATTTCAGTTCGGTGGACTGGGGTATTCCCGGTGTTCCAACCCAGACCGAGGCGCGCAATAAACTGATGCAAGACATGGAAAATAATGTTCCGGTTGAGCAGCGTATTTATGCCGAAGGTTCTTATTTGCGCCCGGTGTTTGTGCAGCCCTATAAATGCACCAATGTATTGATTGAAGGCATCACCATTACCAATGCGCCTTTTTGGCTGCTCAATCCGGTGCTGTGTGAAAACGTCACTATCGATGGTGTCGATTTTGCGAGCCTTGGCCCCAACTCCGATGGTTGCGATCCTGAGTCTTGCAAAAATGTCGTGATCAAAAATTGTTTATTTGATACCGGCGATGATTGCATCGCACTTAAATCTGGCCGCAATGCCGATGGCCGCCGGATCAATATTCCCTCTGAAAATATTCTTATCAGCAATTGCAAAATGCGCAGCGGTCACGGCGGTGTTGTGATCGGCAGCGAAATTTCTGGCGGTGCGCGCAATATATTTGTTGAAAATTGCGAAATGAGCAGCCCGGATCTGGAGCGTGGCATTCGCATCAAAACCAATTCAGTGCGCGGCGGTTTGATTGAAAACTTTTTTATCCGCGATGTTTCTATTGGCGAAGTACACACCGCCATTGTGATCGATTTTGATTACGAAGAAGGCGACGCCGGAAAATTTACGCCCACTGTGCGCAATATCGATATTCGCAATCTCACTTGCCAAAAAGCAGTAAAAGTATTCCAGGTGCGCGGCTATGAGCGCTCACCCATCCAGCATTTGCATCTCACCAATTGCCAATTTTCCCAAGTGGGTGAAATTGGTGTGTTGGAAAAAATGGATAACTTTGTTGCAGATCAGGTTTTTATCCAAGGTGTTGAATTTAAAGTGTGATGGCAGTTCAGCTGCCATCGTTTGCACATAAAGCATTTTTCTGCGGAAGTTACACGCCGCATCGATGAATGCAAACCGTGATTGATCCAGTGCGATTGGCTAATGCATGGATTGAAACAAAAATGGATTGAAACAAAATCAGATTACAAATTGCAGCAGTTGTTCGCCGTCAAGGTGTGGCAATTACTGTGGTGTTTGTGAAACCGTGTCATCTGTTGTCACGCTGTGAGTGCGATGAATGACACAGCTACGCTAGCTCAATGATTTAATCACAATAAAAGATGGGGAATAGCTATGAGAAAATTTAAACTCAATCCGATCGTGTTAGCCATGATGGCCGGTACGTTGTCTATGGGCGCTTATGCACAAGATCAGGGTGCTGGCGACGATACCGTAGAAGAGGTTATTGTTACCGGTAGTTTCCGTGATAGCTTGCAGAACTCAATGAATATCAAGCGCAATCAAAGCGGCTTTGTTGATGCAATTGTTGCATCAGATATTGCCGAGTTCCCTGATAATAACCTTGCGGAATCTATGCAGCGTATTCCGGGTGTTGCAATTACCCGCGTAGGTGGCGAAGGTAAAAATATTACTGTTCGTGGTCTGGGGCCATTGTTTACCCGTGTTCGTGTGAATGGTATGGAATCTGTTTCTACCACTGGCGGAACCGATGCAGCGAACGGAAATAACCGCAACCGCAATTTTGACTTCAATACTTTCTCATCTGATTTGTTCAGCTCCCTAACTGTGCGCAAGACCGGTTCTGCTGATGTTCAGGAAGGTTCATTGGGCGCAACAGTTGATCTGAAAGCCGCACAGCCATTTGATTATGATGGTTTTGTATTTACTGCGTCGGGTCAGATGGGATACAACGATCTATCAGAAGAAAGCAATCCGTCAGGCTCATTTTTGGTAAGTAATATTTTTGCCGATGGAAAAGTGGGTGCGCTCTTTTCGTTGTCCTATTCCGAGCGTTCGGTTAAAGATGAGGGGGCAAGTACTGTACGTTGGAGTAATGTTGCATCACAACGCTTTGGGTTTAGTGACGGTGTAGCTATTGATGCAAATCATCCGATCAACACTGCTTTCCGCCCTAGAATTCCTCGCTATGATTCATTCCAGCATGAAATTGAGCGCTTAGGCGCTAGTACTTCGATTCAATTCCGTCCAACAGACGTTTCAGAAATCAGTTTGGATGTTTTATACAGTGAGCACGACGCAACACGTCAAGAAATATTCATGCAAGGTAGTTTAAATCCGGGCCGTAACTCAGTTACTAATGTTGTTGACTACGAAATTCGTGATAACACTTTGATTTATGCTGATCTTGAAAATGCCCGTCTAATTACCGAGAACAGATTTGATAAATTAAACACTGAATTTGTTCAATACACTTTGTCAGGCAAGCATGAATTTAGTGATCGCTTCCGTATCGATGCAATGCTGGGGCACAGTGAATCAGATTTCCAAAACCCGATTCAAAACACCTTAATGATGCTCGCTAATGGTGTGGATTTTACTTACGACTATCGCAATGGCGGCACTGGCGTGCTTACCTTTGGTGATACTGCTTATAGCGCGAGTACGTGGGGTAATCCGGCATCGGCAACTGATCAAACTTATGCAGCTGTGCGTAATCGTCCCCAAAGCTCTTTGAATGAATATGATACTGGTCAGGTCAATGTGGAGTTTGACTTGAATGATAGTTTGACATTCAAAACCGGTGTTGAGTCGCGTAAGTTCTCTATGTCCACGGATCAATTTGTGCCAGCGGCGGGCGAAGGTGCACGCAGCATTGATCTGCATTCAAATCCAAATTTCATTATGGAATATGATTCTGGTCTGGGTGATGGACGTGCGTGGTTAGTGCCCAACAGAGCATTGATTATGGAGGAGTATGGCTTCTTTGATTCGCCAATGGATCCAAACTACGCCAATACTTGGAGTGTGGATGAAGATACACTTAGTTACTTCGCTCAACTTGATTTCACTTTTGATATTGGATCAATGAATGTGCGTGGTGATGTTGGTGTTCGCCATTTTACAACTGACCAAACATCTACTGGTTGGTCAAATGCCAACAATGCTGCGCGTGCGTTGACCACAGTTGATCATGATTACTCAGATACATTGCCGTCGTTGAATTTAACTGCAGAACCAATCGAAAATTTCCTGATCCGTTTTGGTTACTCTGAGGGTATTTCTCGTCCTGGCTTGTTGCAAATTACACCAGTTGTAAGCACCACTGTAGCGGGCACTAATAAAACGGTTACTGGTAACAATCCGTTCTTGGAGCCAACTAAAGCCAAGAGCTATGATTTGGGCTTTGAATGGTATTTTGCTGAAGAAAGCATGATCAGTTTGGCTTTATTCAAGAAGGAAATTGAAAGTCATATTCAAACCATCCGTACTACGCCAGTATTTACGGATATTGGCTTGCCGACTCAGTTGGTAATCGATGCGTGTAACATCCAGGGGGCATCTTTGGGCGGTTATGGTCCTAACTGTAATGAAAATGAGCAGTGGAACTATTCTGTCGCAGCGAATGGCCCAGGTGGTGATTTGGATGGATTTGAAATTAGCTATCAACAGCCATTCACTTTCTTGCCCGGCATTTTGAGCAACTTTGGTTTTATTGGCTCATTTACTAAAGTTGATTCTGATCTGGCTTATTTGAATCCTGCTGGCGAAGTTCAAGCTATTCGTCCTCTTATAGACCTGTCTGATGAGTCATCCAGTGCAACCTTGTACTACGAAGATGATAAGTTCAGTGGTCGTGTTTCCATTGCAAGTCGCAGCGGTTATTTGACTACGCCAATTGGTCGCGACGGTAACGAGATGGAAGGTACGGAAGGTACCACCAATGTCGATGCGTCCTTCGGCTATCAGTTAAATGACAATTGGAAGTTTACTTTCGAAGCGTTAAACCTGACCGATGAAGTGGATGACCAATGGGTTGGCAGTGAAGACGATAAACGTCTTTCTTACTATCACTCAACTGGCCGTCAATATTATCTCGGTGTGCAATACAAGTATTGATAGTGTTTGAGCGCATATGTGCGAATGCAGTATGTGAATTGCGAAAGCAATAAATGGTGAAAGCAACAAAAAGGGATGCCAGTTCGCTGGCATCCCTATTTGATTATTAAAGCCTGTGCGATTGATGCGCAAGAATTGATACGCAAGAGAGAGGTAGATCGTGAGTCTATTGTTTAAAAATAAAGTAATTTATGGCGGTATTTTTTTGGCAGCATTGGTTGGATGCTCACCGGAAAAAACCACAGAGCAATCCATTGATAAACAAAATGCCACGGCTACAACATCTGTTGCGCACGCTGAACAACAATTTATTCTGGCAACGGCAGAGATTACCAATGCCAATGCTTTTGCATTGCAGCGCGAACCGGTTTATTTACCATTTTATGATTTGGGAATAGGCGCGGGTGATGATGCAGTAAAACACCTGAATGTATTGGTAGGTGATCAGGCTCAGCCATCACAAACAGTTGATACCGATGGCGATGGCACGCTTGATAGTTTGTTGCTGGTGTCGGATTTTGCTCCGGCAGAAATAAAGTCTTTTACGGTTACCCGCGATCCATCTATCGCCAAGCCCGCGTTAACAAAACAAACCCAGGCTGAAATTTCCATTAAAGAAGGCGGTGAATGGAAAGGAAAAGAATACGTGGGTGGCGCATTCAAAAATGTGCAGAGCGTAACGCCACCGCCGCAATATACCGATCACTCCTATTGGATTCGCTATGAAGGCCCTGGCATAGAATCAGACAAAGTGGCGTATCGTATTTATCTCGATTGGCGCAACGGTTTTGATATTTTTGGCAAACGCGTTAACGATGTCGTGTTGCAAAATGTCGGTGTGAATAATTACGACGACTATCACATCAATGCTGATTGGGGCGTAGATGTGTTGAAAGTGGGCAAGTCCCTCGGCATGGGTGGTTTTGGTTTTTGGAATGGGAAAAGTGTTGATCTGGTGTCGTTAGTAGACACACGCGATGCCATCATCACCAACAATGGCGATATTTATTCCGGATTTAAAATCAATTACAACGGCTGGCAAATCAATAACCAAAAAGTGGATCTCGCGGCGCACTTTTCCATGAATGCAGGCAGCCGTTTGGTGAATGTCAAACTGCACGCCAGCCAGCAGTTACCGAATCTGGCCATTGGTTTGGTAAAACATAAAGGCACGACGTTATTGGAAGGGCCACAAGAGATTAGCGGCTACGCCTGGACTTATGTCGCTAGCTGGGGCAAGCAAAGTTTGAGTGGTGAAAATGATCATTTAGGTATGGCAGTGATTTTCCGTCGCGATGACCGCGCCGAGCAAACCCAGGACGACAATTCCTATGTGTCGGTGATGAAAGATAAAGGCGGCGAGCTGGAATATTATTTTCTCGCCGCTTGGGAGCACGAGCTGGATGGCATTAAAACCGAAGCGGATTTTAAAACTTACCTCGATCAGGAAGTGGAGCGTTTGACCAAAACCCCACGCATTCGTTTTGAATCTACACTCAGCGCCGATGCAAAAAAGAAACCGCTGGATGCAGATGCTGCGTTGGGTTGGTCTAAAAAATTGGCCGACTCCGAACTCGCTCGCAAAACATTGAATTACCACTATCAAGGTTGGGACGAATACCGCAAGCGCCCCGGTAAATTTGAATACGATGTGGTGGGAATGCAAATTGCCGCGCTGCAGGAATTAAATGAATTAAGCCCTGACCCTGCGTATACCAGCGCATTGGAAACCGTGACCGGCAGTTACATCCGCGATGACGGGCATATCTATACGTTTGAACCGGATTTATTCAGTATCGATCTGACTAAACCCGGGCAAATGGTGATTTTGCTGGAACAAAAAACCGGTGCAGAAAAATATCGCAAAGCGGTAGGTTTTTTGCGTGAAAATTTAAAACGCCATCCTCGTACCAGTGAAGGTGCATTTTGGCACCGCGCCACTTACCCTAACCAATTGTGGTTGGATGGTGTGTACATGGGCATGCCGTTCCTTGCGCAATATGCATCGCTGTATGAAAGCGGCGAACAACAGCACGAAAGTTTTAAAGAAGCGGTGCATGAATTTGTGGTCGCGCGCAAACATTTACGCAACCCGGACACCGGCCTCTATTACCACGCGTGGGATGAATCAAAACAAGCCACTTGGGCAAACAAAGAAAATGGCCGTGCATCGCAATACTGGGCGCGCGGCTTGGGTTGGTATGCCATGGCGCTGGTAGATGTGCTCGATTATTTGCCTGAATCTGAAACCGAATTGCGCAAAACGCTGATCGATATTACGGTGGAATTAGCGGCGGATATTGCGCGCTATCAAGACGCCGAGACAGGAACCTGGTGGCAAATTATGGATAAACCGGGCGAGATCGCGAACTATCGTGAATCGACGGGGAGTGCAATGTTCACTTACTTTTATGCCAAGGCTGTTAATAAAGGTTACTTGCCCGCAGACACCTATCGCGAGCTTGCGCTGAAAAGTTATCAGGGCATGATTAATGAATTTGTCACCGTCCACGCCGATGGAAAAATCAGTGTGAATGATCAATGCCTGGTGGCTGGTTTGGGCTTTGGTCGCGATGGTAGCTACAACTATTACATGACCGAACGCATTGTTTCTAACGACCCTAAAGGCAATACGCCGTTTATTTTAGCGGGTCTTGAAATGTATAAATTGCTGAAGCAATAAAATTTTTATCCCCCCCAGTCTCCCCCTTGCTAAGGGGGAGGAGCAAATTAGCAGGTTTTATTATGAAAGTCCTTGAAGAACGTTTTGCCGTCCACGTCGACGACTACAAACATTACGATACCGAAAAATTGCGCAAGCATTTTCTGGTGGAGAATATTTTTTCTGCTGATGAGGTTTTATTTACCTACACGCATTATGAGCGGTTGATGGTGGGCGGTGCATTTCCGGCAACCAAGCCGGTCGCGTTGGAAACTTACGATCAATTAAAGTCAGAGTATTTTTTGCAACGCCGTGAATTGGGCGCAATTAACATTGGCGGTGCAGGTAAGGTATCGGTCGATGGTGAGGTCTATGAGATCAACACCAAAGAGGCGCTGTATATTGGTCGCGGTGCCAAAGAAGTGATTTTCTCCAGTGTCGATGCAGCTAATCCTGCTAAATTTTATTTGAATTCAACGCCCGCACATTGCACTTATCCCACCAAAAAATTAAACAAGGAAAACAGCAAAGTATTGCACATGGGCGCAGGTGATACCTGTAACGAGCGCGATATTTATCAGCTGATGATCAGCACTGTGTTGGACACCTGCCAATTGCAAATGGGTATGACCGAATTAAAACCCGGCAGTATTTGGAACACTATGCCCATGCATACGCACAGCCGCCGTATGGAAGCCTATTTTTATTTCAATATTCCACAAGACCATGCGGTTTGCCATTTCATGGGGCCAGCGGAAGAAACTCGTCATTTATGGGTGGGCAATGAACAGGCCGTGGTGTCGCCGCCCTGGTCAATGCACTCCGGTGTAGGTACAGCGAACTACACGTTTATTTGGGGCATGGCGGGAGAGAACCACGATTACACCGATATGGATCATCACAAGCCCAGCGAATTGAAATAATTTTGTTCTGTCATACCCGCGTGAGGGTATCCATGGATTGCGTTTTAAAATCTGGATCTCCGCTACGCGAGGATGACGACTCCCATTTAAATTGAGATAAAAACATGAATCATCCACTGTTTGATTTAACCGGAAAAATCGCGCTGGTCACTGGCGCGACTCACGGTTTGGGCATGGCCATGGCATCCGGCCTTGCCAGTGCAGGCGCGACTTTAATTATCAACGGTAATTCATCGCAAGAAAAAATCGACAATGCTGTTAATGAATATCGCGCAAAAGGTTTCAACGCATTTGGTTACAAATTCAATGTCACCGATGAAGAGCAAGTGATTGCAGCGGTTGAACAAATTGAAAAAGACCATGGCGTTATTGATATCCTGATTAATAACGCGGGCATTATTAAACGCACGCCGTTACTGGAAATGTCGCTGGAAGATTTTGAAGAAGTAATCAAAATCGATTTAACCGGTGTGTTTACCATGACACGTCCGGTTGCGCGCAAAATGGTAGAGCGTCGTCAGGGCAAGATTATTAATATCTGTTCAATGATGAGCGAGCTCGGGCGCAATTCTGTCGGCGCTTACGCGGCTGCCAAAGGCGGTTTGAAAATGCTGACCAAAAATATGGCCACTGAATGGGCGAAATACAATGTGCAAGTGAATGGCATTGGCCCCGGTTATTTTGCTACCAGCCAAACTGAACCTATCCGTGTGGATGGCCATCCGTTCAATGATTTTATTATCAACCGCACACCTGCCGCTAAATGGGGCGACCCGGATGACTTGCAAGGCGCGACCATTTTTCTTGCATCAAAAGCCAGCGATTTTGTCACCGGCCAAATTGTGTATGTCGATGGTGGAATTCTGGCAACAATCGGTAAGCCGTCTAACGAAATCTAATACTCGCCCCTCTCTGGAGGAGTGCAGCTAACGGGTGACAGGCAATGAACGCAAAAATTATTCTTTCACTGATAACGCTTTTTGTGTGTGCAATTTCCGGCAGCGCTCTTGCCGATAGCGGGCAGGCAATAACTTACAACAAACCGAACAGGGTTCAGTCGGACTATATGCAGGAGCTGTTAAAGCTGGCACTGCGTCAGTCCGGCAAGCAGTACACTTACGTTACAACGGCGGAAACTTATTCGCGCGACCGGGTAATGGAATCCATGAAATCGGGTGACATCACCGTGATGTGGGGTGGCACCTCGGCGCAAATGGAAGACGATTTTATTCCCATCCGTATCGATGCCTATCGCGGGTTAATGAGCCATCGCATTTTGTTGATCCGCAAAGGCGATCAAGCGCGTTTTGATCGTGTGCAAACGCTTGACGATTTGCGCCAATTTTCTTTCGGCCAGGTCAGAACCTGGCAAGACTCGGATATTTTGGAAAAATCCGGTTTCAAGGTAGTTAAAATCACCAAAAAGCCCGGCCTGTTCCATATGCTCGACGGTGCCCGATTTGATGCCTTCCCGCGCGGCGCGAATGAAGCTTGGAATGAATTAGCTGCGTTCCCCACGCTTGCATTGGATGTGGAAAAAAATCTGGTATTGGTTTATCCGTTGCCTACCTATTTCTTTGTCAGCAAACATCGCCCCGAAGTTGCCCAGGATTTGGAAGATGGATTGGAAAAAATGCTCGCAGATGGCAGTTTCGACCGCTATTTTTACGCGAGTAAAGAGGTGAAGGACGTGTTGATAAAAGCGGATTTGCCCAACCGAAGAGCCTTTTACATGGAAAACCCTTTCCTTCCCAAAGCGACTCCGCTTGAGCGCAAGGAACTGTGGATCTCGCTCGATGAATTAAGGGAAAAAACACAGCTCATGCGTGACAATAATGAATTATAAATTCAGTGAAAAATATTTCGCTTCAAACTTCATGCCTTTGTTTTCATAAAACCGGTGCGCATCAATTCGCTGCACACCGGAAACCAACCGTAATTGCACGCAGTGGTTTTCGCGTGCGTAATCTGCAACCCAATCAAATAACGTTGCGCCATAACCTTGTGAACGCGCTGCGGCGGTTGTAATCAAATCATCTATCTCAAGATATTTCCCGGTGTAAAGCCATTCTGCAATGCGTATGCCTGCTACTGCCTTAATGCCATTGTCATCCAGATAGACCAGATCGTAGCCGTGATTGTTATGCATGCGCTCAACTAACGCTAAAAAATCATCCTGTGACAGATGCGGGCGCAACTCGGCCATTACTGCATAACAAGCAATAATCTCTTTTTGGGTATGTGCAATTTGAATGTTCATGTATCGGTTCCGTGATTAAAATAAATGTTAAGCAGACATGACTATTTCATCGCAGAATTATTCCATCTCCAACATAAAAGTCACCGGGCCATCATTAATCAGACTCACTTGCATATCTGCGGCAAAAATACCGGTGGCGATTTTTGGGTGTTTGCTGCGCAGCTGTGCGACAAAATAATCGTAGAGTGCTTCCGCTTGTTGTGGTGGTGCAGCGGAGGAAAAACTGGGGCGGGTGCCTTTTTTGGTGTCGGCGGCCAAGGTGAATTGCGAGACCACCAAAATACCGCCGTCAATTTGCTGCACGCTGCAATTTATTTTGTTGTCGCTATCGGAAAAAATCCGGTAGCTGAGTAATTTGTCGATCAGTTTGTTAGCGGTGTCTTGGGTATCGGTTTTTTGGATGCCCAATAACAATAAAATACCTTGATCAATGGCCCCGACGGTTTCGTTGTTGACATCAACTGATGCTTTTTTAACGCGTTGGATTAAACCTAACATAGTATTTTCGGCTTCCGTTTTGTGCTTTTGAGTATTTTTTAAATGCATTCAGCAAAAGAGGCAGTAACAAAAACGGAGCCTGCTGGCTCCGTTTTTTTCAAGGCTGGTTGCTTGCGAGGTTACGCGAGTTGATCGCCCGTGTTCAGTAAGGTTTTGGCCATATCGTCGGTTGCGCGAATCAGTGCATCGACAATGCCCGGCTCGCGCGATGCGTGGCCCGCTTCGCGGATAATAATCAGCTCGGAGTCTGGCCACGCTTGATGCAAGGCATAGGCGTTATCCAGCGGGCAGATGACATCGTAGCGGCCGTGTACTATCACCCCTGGAATACCGGCGAGCTTATGGGCATCGCGCAGGATCTGGTTGGGTTCAAGAAACGAGTTATTCATGAAGTAGTGCGCTTCAATACGCGCGAGCGACAGCGCGCGGTGCGGCTCGGTAAAGGAGTCCACGACATCCTGACAGGGCTTGAGGGTGGCGGTGCGCCCTTCCCAGCCCGCCCAGGCTTTGGCGGCCGACATCTGTTGGATTTGGTTTTCGCCAATCAGGCGATGGTAGTAAGCCGCCAATATATTGTTGCGCTCGTCCGCCGGGATTTGATCTACAAAGTCTTCCCAGTAATCGGGGAACAAACGGTTGGCACCTTCCTGATAAAACCAATGGATGTCTTCCTGGCGGCACAGAAAAATGCCGCGCAGGATCAAACCCAGTACACGCTCGGGATAGGTTTGGGCATAAACCAGACTCAGGGTTGAGCCCCAGGAGCCGCCAAATAACACCCATTTCTCAATACCGAGTGTTTTGCGGATGACTTCTATATCGTCCACCAGCTTTTGCGTGGTGTTGTTGTCGAGTTCGGCGTGTGGGCGCGAACGGCCTGCGCCGCGTTGGTCAAACAGCACAATGCGATAGACCTCAGGATCGAAAAAGCGGCGGTCATATTTGCCACAACCCGCACCAGGGCCGCCGTGGACAAACAGCACAGGAATGCCATCAGGGTTTCCGGATTCATCGACATACAGTTCGTGGGGCGGCTCTACGGCAATTTGGTGACGCTGGTAGGGTTTTATCTCGGGATAAAAAATCTGCATAAACTCGCCTTGTTCGGGGTAATCACTGGGGATCGCGCTGGGGAATAACGTCCACTAAAGGTAGCACACTACGCGTGGGTTAACACTTGCCTACATGCTGACATAAACTGTCAGGGGTGGCGGCTAGCATAGCGCATTCTGTGTTCGATTCCCTGTTTCTTCTGGCTGATTGCGGGACTTTGTTATGCATCGCGCTGAACGTCTTTTCCAGCTTACTACCCTGCTGCGTAACCGCCGCACGGTGCTCACCGCAAAACAGATGAGCGAACATCTGCGCGTCTCCGAGCGCACGATTTATCGCGACATCCAATCGCTCAGCCTCTCCGGCGTACCCATTGAGGGCGAAGCGGGGGTTGGGTATCGCCTGTCGCATCGCTACCAGCTTCCGCCGTTGATGTTTGACCGCGAGGAGGTAGAGGCGCTGTTGCTCGGCGCGCGTATGGTCAGCAGTTGGGGCGATACCGACATGGCGATCCATGCCAACCAGGCGATCCAGAAAATTCTTGCGGTCTTGCCCGACCATTTGCGCCATAGCGATGAAACCCTGCCGCTGCTCGTGCCGAATATGGAAGAGGTACAAAAATATTACACCGCCCACAGCCAACCGCTGCGCGAGGCGATACGTTTGCATCGCTGTGTGGTGATTGATTATGTGCGCGCCGATGAAGAGCACAGCTCGCGCACGATTGAACCGCTGGGCATGATTTTTTGGGGCAAAGTGTGGACGCTGGTGGCATGGTGCCAATTGCGCAATGACTATCGCACCTTCCGCCTCGACCGCATTCAAACCACCATTCTCACTGATAACAGCTTTGCAACGCACGAACAAAAAAGTCTCAAGCATTTTTTAAATTTGATGAAAGAGCGATGCGAGCAAGAGCCCGAGAAAATGGAAACACATTCCGATTAACCTGATAGGAAATAGCGTTATGCCAAGCGTTGAAAAATGCCGTTGCAGCTGGTGTGGTGATGATCCACTGTACTGTGAATATCACGATACCGAATGGGGTGTTCCGGTATTTGATGAGCAAAAACTATTTGAATTGCTCATCCTGGAAGGCGCGCAGGCAGGTTTATCCTGGATTACGGTGTTGCGCAAACGCGAAAATTATCGCGCCGCGTTCGATCATTTTAATCCTGAAAAAATCGCGCGTTACACGCCTGCTAAAATAGAAAAATTAATGCTGAACGATGGCATTATCCGCAATCGCCTGAAATTGGAAAGCACCGTGAGAAATGCAAAAGCATTATTGGCGATGAAAAAAAATGGCGACGATTTTGTGCACTTTTTATGGAGCTTTGTGAACTTCAAGCCTGTGCAAAATACCTTGCGCGGCATGCATGATGCGGTAGCTACCACACCGGAATCCGACGCTATGAGCAAAGCGCTCAAGAAGAGAGGATTTAATTTTGTCGGCTCAACTATTTGCTATGCCTTTATGCAGGCCTGCGGCATGGTGAATGATCACTTTGTGGATTGCCATCGCCACAAACCCTGCGCTGCGCTGGCTAAAAAAATTCCCGCATTCCCAGCTGCCAAGGCGCGTTGATTACGCCTTGGTAATTCCTTAACAATCCTTGAATTGCCTGCTTCTGGTGGGCTTGTTACCCTAGCCCGCATTATCGAATCCAGCTTTAAGCCGGACACCCTGACGACACTACACTGGCCACATCAGGTCAAACTATATTTTCGTGGCTCTGTTTTGCGAGCCCATTGTTACGAATTCATGTTTTTCCAATAGGAGTTTATCGATGAAATATTCATTACTCGCGGCAGCCTTGTCATTGTCGCTCGCATTGCCTGTCGTGCATGCCAAACCGGTAGAAGTGAAAACAGAAACCGGTACCATTCAGGTAAATGTGATTGCGGAAGGATTGGAAAATGTGTGGGGCATGGCTTTCTTGCCCGATGGCAGTATTCTGGTAAACGAGCGCGCAGGCCGGATGCGTGTAGTGACGGCCGACGGAAAAATCGGAAAGCCTTTGACCGGGTTGCCTGAAATTGTTGCGCAAGGCCAAGGCGGATTATTGGACGTAGTGACTGCGCCGGATTTTGCTACCAGCAAAAAAATCTATTTCAGTTATTCTGAACCGGGCAAAGGCGGTAACAGCACCGCAGTGAGCTCGGCTACATTAAATGGCAATGCGCTGGAAAATGTCACGCGTATTTTTAGCCAGCAACCCAAAGTAAACAGCAACAACCATTTTGGTTCGCGCTTGGTATGGGCACCGGATGGCACCTTGTTTATCACTCTGGGTGATCGCTACAGCGAAAAAGACAAAGCGCAAACGCTGGACAATCACCAAGGCAAAGTGGTGCGCATCAATGCCGATGGTTCAGTGCCAAAAGATAACCCTTTTGTAAAAACGCCTGGCGCACTGCCAGAAATTTGGTCGTTTGGGCATCGCAATATGCAGGGCGCAGCGATCAACTCCATCACCAAAGAGTTGTGGACCGGCGAGCATGGCCCACAGGGTGGCGATGAATTGAACATTGATCGCGCCGCAAAAAATTATGGCTGGCCGGTGATCACCTATGGTGAAAATTACGGTGGCGGAAAAATTGGTGAAGGTACGCATAAAGAAGGAATGGAGCAGCCAACTTATAAATGGGTTCCTTCCATTGCAACCGCCGGATTTATTTTTTACACCGGAGATAAATTTCCGCAGTGGAAAAATAATATTTTGCTGGCCAGCTTGCGTGAGCAGACATTGGTGCGTTTAGTGCTGGATGGCGATAAAATCGTAAAAGAAGAACGTATGCTGCAAAAAGAAATAGGGCAGCGCTTGCGTTCAATTGTGCAAGGGCCGGATGGTTTGATCTATTTGGCAACCGATGAAGGCAAAGGGAAAATCCTGCAGGTTTCCCCACGTTAAATTGGTCTTATATAAACCGGCATAAAAAATTCCCGCAGTTGCGGGAATTTTTCTAACAGGTGATCAATGGTTGATTCTTATTTATTTGTCTACGGCACTTTTTTATTTGTCTATGGCACTTTGCGACGCGATTGCACTACCGGTGCGCATCAGCGTTATCTTGAGGGTGCTGAATTTATTGCCAACGCGAGCGTGCGCGGCTGGCTTTACCGCGTGAGTTATTATCCGGCGCTGGTCATAGATGAAAGCGGTGGTTGGGTGAAAGGTGAAATTTATCGCCTCAAGGATGCTGCGCAATTATCGGCATTGGATGAGTATGAAGAATGCAGTTATCCCGCTACACCAGATCAGGAGTATCAACGAATAACCGTGTTTGCTAACGCTGATAATGAAAAAGAAATTGCTTGCTGGGTCTATGCTTATCAACAAACGCCCGATGGATTATCGATCATCGACAGCGGCGACTTTTTAAATCCCTGAGGGATTTTTTTTGCCACTTATTTTTTGCAGCATCGAGTCAGGTTTCGCGACTGAATACTAACGGTAATTCCGTTTTTTGTGCCGCGGGGCCGTTGCCAATCATTTCATCGTAAGGGGATTGCATGACCAGCCAGCCACGCTCAAACCCCATCTCTTTCAATGCTTCTTGCGCGCGGTAAGCGCTAGGAAATTTTCTGATCTTGCCGTCGGGCGTGCGCAACATGGTTACAGCGTCTGAAAGGCCTTCCGGCTCCCGCGTGGTTCCTGCAAGGTAGCTTGCGCAATCAGACATACTAAAAATTAATGCGCGTTCATTTTGGTTCATTGCAGGCCACCTTTTTATTTTGATATTGAACACTCGCCATACAAATTGCAGTAGCGTCTTGCTGCCCAGTGTTTATAAAGCCTATCCACCAATGGAGCGAAAATTTTCCATCGAAGTGGCTGCAACAAAAATCCGAACCAGGTAAAACTCCACGCACTAACACTGGCATCAACACCACGCAACCAGCGTCCGTCGGGCAGCGACATGTGCAGCTCCAGTAACATTTGCTGACGCACGCTACTGTCGATGTTCATCAGAGTATGAATATCAACCAATACTAATCCAGGTCGTTTATGTTTGCGTAAAAGAGCCATCTCCCGCGCGCACAGGCGGCAGCGGCCATCAAAAAAGAGTTGGGCGCAATGGATGGGCACGGGTAGTGGCATACAGATTTCCTGGTGAGGCAATTAGCGTCAGTTAAACGCCGGTTTTGGTTTCCCTATATACTTACGTGCTGTTTGAAAACCAGATCATTTTTTGGAGCATTTCATGAGTCGTTTTAGCGCATTGAATTACGATATAGACCCGGTGTTTCATGCCGCCAACCGCCCTGCTCCGCGTGTTGGTGTCCTGCTTGCCAATTTGGGTACGCCCGATGAACCCACTGCTCCCGCCTTGCGTCGCTATTTGGCCGAGTTTTTATCTGACCCACGTGTAATTGAAGTGCCGCGCCTTATTTGGATGATGGTGTTGCACGGGATTATTTTACGTGTGCGCCCGAGAAAATCTGCCGCGCTCTATAAAAGCGTGTGGACCAGTGAAGGATCGCCGCTGCTTGCGATCAGCAAACAGCAACAGGCGGCCATCCAGCAACAATTGGGTGATGGTTACAGTGTGAAATTGGGTATGCGCTACGGCAATCCATCAATCGCAGGTGCGCTGCGCGAGTTGCAAAAAGAGGGCGTGCGTAAAATTATTGTGCTTCCGCTTTACCCCCAATATGCCGGGCCAACCACTGGCTCGACTTTTGACGCGGTTGCGACAGAATTAAAAAGCTGGCGCTGGGTGCCTGAATTACATTTTATCAATAATTATTGCGATCACCCGTTGTACGTAGAAGCGCTCGCCAATTCGGTGCGCGAACACATCGAAAAAAATGGTTTGCCACAAAAAATTATTTTTTCCTACCACGGCATGCCCAAGCGTTATTTAACGGCGGGTGATCCTTATTTTTGTTTGTGCCAAAAAACCACGCGGTTGGTGCAGGAAAAATTAGGTCTTGATAAAAGTATTTGCCTCACCAGTTTCCAATCGCGCTTTGGCCGCGAAGAATGGCTGAAGCCCTACACCGATGAAACACTGGAGCAATTGCCCAAAGACGGTATCAAGCATATCGCGATTATTTCCCCTGCATTCAGCGCCGATTGTTTGGAAACGTTGGAGGAGTTGGCCGTTGAAAATCGCCATGCATTTATCGCGGCGGGCGGTGAGAAGTATGACTACATTGCTGCGCTCAATGATCGCACTGATCATATTGCGGCGCTGGTTGAAATATTGAAACGTTAACCGTGTGCCGGGCAGTTACACTGGACTATCCGCAATGTATTACCCGAAAACGGTAAAGAGCATTTGCACAGACAGGCCTACCAATAACACAGCGAATAATTTTTTCAGCAGCGCTACAGGCAACCGGTGTGCAAGCTTGGCACCTAGCGGTGCGCTGAAAAAACTCATGCAGGCCATGGCTATCACCGCTGGCCAATAAACGTAGCCCAGTGTGTATAGCGGAAGATTGGGTTCATTCCAGCCGTTGGTGATGTAGCCGACCGCACCGGAAACTGCGATAGGTAAACCCACTGCGGCCGATGTACCAATCGCAACCGGTAGCGTCACATTGCACCACACCAAAAACGGCACTGTCAGTGTGCCGCCGCCAATCGCCACTAATGCAGAAATCGCCCCTATCCCGGAGCCGGTTGCGTTCATGCCGAATAACCCCGGCAGTTGGCGCGAGGGTTTTGGTTTGCGGTTGAGCACCATTTGCAGTGCGACAAATGCCATAAAGCAGGAGAAAAAAATCGCGAGCGGTGCTGCCGATAAATAACTCGCTAAAAAAGTTCCGGCAAAAGTCCCCAATAAAATCCCTGGTGTAATCTGTACTACCACTGGCCAAATCACTGCTTGGTGTTGATGGTGCGCACGCAAGCTGGCGATGGCGGTGGGCACAATTGCCGCCATCGATGTCGCAAGTGCCATATGCACTATGTGTTCAGCGGGGAATTGCTGTCGGGTGAATAGCAGTGTCAGCATCGGCACCATAATCCCGCCGCCGCCAATACCAAAAAGCCCGGCAAAAAATCCGGTGAAGGCACCGAGAGCTAAAAGCGAAAAAATAAAATAAATATCCATACGTAAAATCTACTTGCGAAAATATTTCAAGGCGCTTGCGAATACCTCTGTAGGACTGTCTGAGACAGGGAAGTCGAAGACAAGCCCCCATGGATGGGTTTACGGCGTGTCCTGCAGAGGTATTCGCAAGTGCCAATAGCACGTTCAATTACTCAATAGCACTAAAAAAAATCCCCGGCACTTTCGCGTCGGGGACTTTTAGTTTACGCGAACAAACGTAAATTATTTATTAGCGCGTTTACGCTCGTTTTCAGTGAGCAGTTTTTTACGCAGACGAATCGATTGTGGTGTTACTTCTACCAGTTCGTCGTCTTCAATAAATTCCAGCGCCTGCTCCAGGGTGTGACGGATTGGCGGTGACAGGGTCAGCGCGTCGTCAGTACCAGAAGCACGAACGTTGGTTAATTGTTTGGCTTTGGTTGGGTTTACTACCAAGTCATTAGAGCGCGAGTGAATACCCACGATTTGACCTTCGTAAACTTCCACACCGGCACCCAGGAACAAACGACCGCGGTCTTGCAATGGGTGCAAGCCGTAAGCCAGAGTCTTGCCCTTCACCATAGATACCAACACACCGTTCTGACGCTTGGCCACTTCGCCTTCTTTTACCGGGCCATAGTGGTCAAAAATACTGGTCATGATGCCGGAACCGGAAGTCATGGTCAGGAACTGGCCACGGAAACCAATCAAACCGCGCGATGGGCACAAGAATTCCAACTTGATACGGCCTTTGCCATCCGGCTCCATGTTGGTCAACTCGCCTTTACGCAGGCCGAGTTCTTCCATCACTTTACCCTGGTGCTCTTCTTCTACGTCGATCACCACTTGTTCAAAGGGCTCGTGCACTACACCGTCCACGATTTTTTGAACCACTTCGGGGCGCGATACACCCAGCTCATAGCCTTCGCGACGCATATTTTCGATCAATACCGACAGATGCAATTCGCCGCGGCCAGATACGATAAATTTATCCGGTGACTCACCTTGTTGAACGCGCAGTGCAACGTTGGCAATCAACTCCTGATCCAGACGGTCTTTGATGTTACGGCTGGTCACGTACTTGCCTTCTTTACCGGCAAACGGTGAATCGTTTACCTGGAAGGTCATGCTTACGGTTGGCTCGTCGATAGAGAGCGCTGGCAGTGCTTCAACAGCATCAGGGCTGCACAGGGTATCGGAGATGCCGAGCTTGTCCACACCGGTAATACACACGATATCGCCCGCGTAAGCTTTGTCGGTTTCGATACGTTGCAAACCGTGGTAACCCATCACTTGCAATACTTTCGCTTTGCGCTGATTGCCTTCGTGATCAACTACCACGACTTGCTGGTTGGGCGAGAGGCTGCCGCGAGTGATACGGCCAATACCGATAACACCCACATAGCTGCTGTAGTCCAACGCGGAAATTTGCATTTGGAAGGGGCCGTCCAGGTCAACTTTAGGCGGCTTCACTTTGTCTACGATCATTTGGAACAGGGGGGTCATGTCATCGGCGATGTCATCGGGTGACAGGCCAGCAACACCATTTAACGCAGAGGCGTAAATGATCGGGAAGTCGAGCTGCTCTTCAGTGGCACCCAAACGGTCAAACAGGTCAAATACTTGATCTACTACCCACTCAGGGCGGGCACCGGGGCGGTCGATCTTGTTGATCACCACAATCGGGTTCAAACCTTGTTCAAAGGCTTTGGAGGTTACGAAACGGGTCTGTGGCATTGGGCCGCCAACAGCATCCACAATCAGTAATACCGAATCCACCATGGAGAGTACCCGCTCTACTTCGCCACCGAAATCGGCGTGGCCGGGGGTATCTACGATGTTAATGCGGTAGTCGTTCCACTTGATGGCGGTATTTTTCGCCAGAATGGTAATGCCGCGTTCGCGTTCCTGATCGTTGCTGTCCATGATCAGATCGGCGCTGTCATCGCGACGATCAAGGGTGCCGGATTGGCGCAACAACTGGTCAACCATGGACGTTTTACCGTGGTCAACGTGGGCGATAATGGCGATGTTACGCAGTTTTTCGATTGCTGAATTGTCTGTCACTATGGAAATACTCTTGGGTGGGTGCCTAAAGGAAGGCAAAGTTTGAAAGCGCAAAAGGGCGCGCATTATACCTATCCCTGTGTGACACGGATATGTCTAGCCGGTGTTAATTGGCGAAAATTTAGACTGGCGCGCCGGTTAACACTTCTTTCACCCACTGCTTTTTGCTTTCTTGGCGCAAAATTTCAATCCGTGTCCAGGCAAACAACAGTGCCAAATACAAAATATACATACCCAACATATTGATTAATAAGGGTATGAGCATGGATATATCAATCGCGCCTTTCATGATGGATGCCGGTTGGTGCAGTGTGTTCCACCATTCAACGGATTTTTTAATAATGATCACATTGATCACGTCAACCAGTGATAAGACTGCGGCGGCCTTGTTGCCCAGGTCATTATTCTCTGCTGATACGGTGAGTAGTCGATACCGCCAACGTGTTGCGCAGCTAACCAACAAGCCAGCGGCTGCGCTGCCCAAATATTTTTTTAATCGCGATTGCGATCCCCGCCGAGCCGTAAAACTGAATCAAAAATACCACCACAAAGACTAGCAAGCTGGAGAGCAAAGTGGTCATGGGGAAAAAGTGTTTTATTGAATCTAATGCTGCAATATTTTCCAGCGCAATCGTCAGCAGTGGGTGGATAAAAAAAATCGGGAAGCTCAGTTCTGCCAGCCAGCATAAATGTTGTTGTAACCATGGGCGGATGTGGCGGCACAGTGCGAGCATGGCGATGCAGCCAGCAAAAATCTGGATAAATTGAAAATCGATGCCACCGTAGCTGAAAGCTGCTTTATGGTAATTACCAATATGTTGCCAAATATAGGTTTGTGCAATCGCGGTGAATGCAACAATGAGCAGACCTGCAATCAACAGCAACCAGTGGAGCCTGCGTAGCTTGTGTTCATATTGTGAGAACAATATTCCCAGCAAATAGTAAGGTGTGTAATAAACCAGTGATTGCAAAAAGTTGGAATTGGATTGCGGGCGATGCATAAATAATCCAATCAATGAAAAAATTAACAGAACCAATAACTGGGTTGATAAAGATGTGCGGATATAAAGGGCATGGAGCGGTGAGCACAAAAAGGTGAGAAAAATAAACGGGATATACCAATGCGGATAAAGCACGTAGCCGTTGCGCAGCGTATACCAGGCGTTGATTAAGTTCTGTTGTATGCCCAGCCCATCTTGCCACCAACCCAGCATGCGGATCGCTAACGCAAATAATGAAATAACGGCGAAGGGGATTAACAGTGATTGGGCTTTTTTACGGAGAAAGTTGGTGTAATGAAAGCGCGGATAAAAAACGCGGTGAAAGAAAAATCCGGAAATAAATACAAATAAACCTGTGCCGCCGCGCAGTAAATTTTCCAGCAGCGCAGGGAACAGCGGTTGCGCGAGAAAAATAGAATGCCCCAGCACGATCATGGCAATGGCCATGCCGCGCAGGTAATCAAATTCAGCGAGTCGCTCCTTCCGTATGGGATTTACCGCTGCGCTCATGAAATAGCGCAGGCGCTCTTAGGTTCAGGCCGATAAACGCCGACGTTTAAATGGCCTGCATCTTTTAAGTTGGCGGCGTGTAATTGGCTCATCACACCTTTTTGGCAATAGAGATAATATTGTTTGCTTTGGTCTAGCAATGGAAAACGATTGTTGAGTGAATAAAAAGGAATCACCTTGATCTCGTTGCTTTCCAACGTAAGCGGATTTTTTTCTTGTTCTTCCGGATGGCGGATATCGATAACAATCTGCCCTGTCTGCACATCACTAACAACCGGTACCGATAAATCCGCATCCAGTTCATTCACCAATTCATCAATATTTTGCGCGCGGCGTTCGGCAATTGCGCGCTCCAAAATCGCCATATCAAATTTGGTTTCTTCAAATTCGACTTTCGGTAATTTTGCACGTGTGGTGGGGTTTACTGAAATCACACCGCAATATTCCGGCATGCTGGCGGCAAAACTTTCGGTGCCGATTTTGCGTGAAAGATCGATGATGTCGCCTTTGTCCATGGTGGCAAGTGGACGCAGCACCAGCATGTCGGTTGCGCGGTCAATCACATTTAAATTCACCAGCGTTTGGCTCGATACCTGTGCAACACTCTCGCCCGTTACCAGTGCGGGAATTTCCAGAGATTCAGCGACTCTTTCGGCGGCGCGCAACATCATGCGTTTGAGTGTAACGCCCATGTAGGGGTTGTCGACTTTTTCCAAAATTTCACGCACCACATCTTCAAACGGCACGGTGACAAATTTCACGCGGTGCGATGCGCCGTATTTATTCCACAAGTAATACGCCACTTCTTTTACGCCGATTTCATGCGCGCGGCCGCCGAGATTAAAAAAGCAGTAGTGTGCGCGCAGGCCGCGCTTGATGCACAAATAGGTGGAGACAGTGGAATCAAAACCGCCGGAAATTAATGACAACACTGGATCCTGTGCGCCGAGCGGATAACCACCCATACCCTGCGCCTTACTGGTGAGTACCCAGACGCGCTCGCCTTTGATTTCAAGTGGCACTACCACATCGGGTTTATGCAGGCTCACACCCTTGGCTTCGGAATGCTGTAACAAACCACCGCCGACATATTGCTCTACATCTACCGAGGTAAAATCGTGCTTGCCTACGCGCTTTACACGCACGCAAAAGGTTTTGCCGGCGATGCCATCGCGCCAGTGGCGCAGGGTGTGCTGAAAAATGGATTCCAAATCGCCGAGCGGGTAATCGTGTATCAACGCAAAGTTGGCGATACCGGGGGTATGCGCAAGCACCTCGGCGACTTTGGCAGTAACCTCGGGGCTGGCATCGGGGCAGCGGATTTCAATTTTTTCCCAATCGCGCTGTACATCAATATCGACCCCGACATTGCTCAATAGCAGGCGCAGGTTATCGCGCAGCTGCTTGATAAAGCGCTTACGCACGGGGGTACTTTTGATGATGATTTCGGAAAAAACTTTGACAACAAAATGCATGGAAATGACGCCTGACAGGATGCAGCGAGGGGCTGGCTGGATAAAAAGGCGACGATTATAAAGCAATTACACACGGAATTTGGCAGCCTGCTACGTGTTTATTTACGCCAGCGATCAGTGCAGCTCGTACTTTTATTAGCTTTATCTTTGCCATTTGTGGCCGATACTTAAAGTTATGCTCGCTATCCAATGGTTTGTTCGGGTGAGTAATTAACTGTTTTCCACAGAGGTGAGACGGATGAGAATAATGAATATAGGCCCACGGTTAACCTTGGGATTCGGGGTGCTGGCCCTGATTCTGCTGCTGCAGGGATTGTTTGGTTTAAACAATATGTCAAACATGCAGCAAAAAGCCGATGAGGTAAAAAGTATCTGGGTTCCTGCGCTCAATGCTACGGGCGAGTTGAATCTGGCGCTGATGCGTTACCGGGTGAATGCGGTGCGGGCGGTGGTCGATGTAGATCCAGTGGCCATTGCTCAAGCCGAAAGCAACCTGCGCGCACGGGCACAGGATGCCGAGATCGCGCAAGCAAGCTATGAGAAGTTGATCACCGAACCAGAAGAGCGCCGTTTATTCGACGAATTGCGCGACATTAAAAACCGCTACATTCAAGCAACGGAAAAGATTTTGGTTGCTATGAAGCAGGGCGATAAACAAGCAGCACTGCAGATTGTTGAGGCAGAGCAAGGGCCGCTTGCGGACCAATTGACAAAAATGCTGCTGGAGCTGGGCCAAATTAACCGCGATGGCGCTGAGGCTGCTGCGCAACAATCCCAGCAAACCTACAGTAGTAGCAAAACATGGGTTATCAGCAGCATAGTGCTGGCGCTAGTGATTACCGCCGTGCTCGCCCTGGCGCTCTCGCGCAGTATCGTCAGCCCGTTACAACAAGCTGTGAAGGCAACCGAGACCATTGCTGGCGGCAACCTTACCCAATCAATTCACGTTGAGGGTAGCGATGAGCCAGCGCAACTGTTGGCAGCGCTGGTGCGTATGCAGGACAACCTGCGCAGCGCTATTGGCCAGATTGGCAATGCATCGGTGCAGCTGGCATCGGCAGGTGAGGAGTTGAGTTCGGTTGCCGAGGATTCGTCGCGCAACCTGCAGCGCCAGAATGACGAAATCCAACAAGCCGCGTCTGCAGTGACAGAAATGAGCGCCGCGGTGGATGAGGTGGCACGCAATGCTGTGAGTACTGCCGAAGCATCCAACGAGTCCTCCCGCCTTGCTTATGAAGGTCGGGATAAGGTTGGCCATACGGTGTCAGCATTAAAGGCCATGACCGAAGAATTTACCCGCACCTCAGCGCTGATAAGCGGTCTGGCAGATCAATCCCAGGATATTGGTAAAGTGTTGGATGTGATCCGCGCGATTGCCGAGCAAACCAACCTGCTGGCGTTGAACGCCGCGATTGAAGCGGCGCGCGCGGGCGAAGCCGGGCGTGGTTTTGCGGTAGTGGCCGATGAGGTGCGTGCACTGGCACACCGCACCCAGGTATCCACCCAGGAAATTGAGCAGATGATCAGCAAGGTGCAAGGCGGTACGGCGGCCGCGGTAGATTCCATGCGTGACAGCGTACAACACGCAGGGCAGACGCTGGGGGTCGCCGAGCAAGCGGGCGAAGCGCTGGAGCAGATCTACCAGAAGGCCGGGCAAATCAGTGAGCGCAACCTGTTGATTGCCAGCGCCTCCGAAGAACAGGCGGCAGTGGCGCGAGAGGTCGACCGCAACATCATCAATATCAGCGATCTGTCCACGCAGTCGGCAGCCGGTGCCAATCAAACCAGTGCCGCAACCTATGAATTGGCGCGCTTGGCAACAGAGTTAAATAGTCTGGTAACGCGTTTCGTTATCTAACCCGAAGCACTGCCTAATCACAGAGGCAGGGTCAAATCGCAATAAAAAAGCCCCGGTTAATCCGGGGCTTTTTGTTCGAACCCGATAGCGTTTATTTGGATCGGAAAATAATCTCTTTCATCTTCTGCAGCTTGGGCGCTACCACTGGCACCGTCAACATGGTGCTGGCAACAGCCATAATCAGCAGCGCGGTGAAGGTCTCGCTGGTGATGATTTGTTTATCGAGCAACACGTTGGCAAAGATGATCATGATCAAGGCCTTGGTTTGTAGCAGCCAGCCGATAATCGAGGCCTCACCTTTTCCCCACTTGAGGATTTTGCCTGCGGCATGAACGCCCGCCAGTTTGCCGGATACTGACGCAACCAACAGGATGGCTGCCGCCACAAATACGGTTGTACCGCCTACGTCCCAGTTGGTGCGCAAGCCGGTACTGAGGAAGAACACCGGCATTACTGTAAGTAGGATGAAATAGCGCAGCTTGTCCATGTCTTCCTGATTGAACCATTCAGCATCCATCACCGCGCCAGCGAGGAACGCGCCCACCATGTAATGCAGACCGGCCCAGTCAGCGGCGAGACCACAGATTGCCAGCCAGATAAAACCGGCGTACCAGCGATCTTTCTCCTGAATTGCCACCATCAGCTTGCGGAACAAGTAGGCGGCGATAGCAAAGGCAACCAGGAACATGCCTTGGCGGCCCACGCGTTCCCAATCCAGCAGGATCAGCGCTAAAACCCCCCAAATGGCAATATCATCAAGGCTGGCGTAGCGCAGAATCCGCTGGCCAATCGGCTGGCGCAGGATTTCCAGTTTCTCCATCAGCAAAATCAAAATTGGCAGTGCGGTTACAGCACAGGCCATGCCCACACCCAGAATAAATTGCCAGGTCATACCTTTGGGGCCAATCCAGCCATCGCTGTAGGCCATCATGACAACCGCTGCCACACAGCCAAACAACAGTGGTGTGCCCAAAGCCAAACCGGCGGTGATACCGCTTTCGCGTTTGTAAACCCAGGCCTTTTTAAGATCCAGTTCGATACCGGCGATCCACACAAAAATCATCACCGCCCACCAGGCGATACCGTTGAGTGATTTGATCACCTCGGGGTTAAACACAAAGGTGTAATACTCGGGGAAGGCTTTGCCCAGAACGCCCGGGCCGAGCACGATCCCCATAATAATTTGCACTACTACCAGTGGAGCCCAGTAATCGGTGCGGCCAAGGCGCCAGATGAGGTATGGAATAGTGAAAATGATCACCATGGCGATCAGGAATATTTCTGTTGTTGTCATGTGCATCTTGCGAGCCCTTACAGCTTTTTAGGTTTTTATCGTGGTTTTAGAGTCCAGCGGACAGGGGCGGCAAACTACCGTGATTTATTGCGCCATTCGATGCCAATCCTATTGATAATCTTTATTAGGGGTTTAGTTAAAAACTAATGAGGTTGCAGCACCTGAAAAATGATGCAAATTGGCGCATCCAACAAGCGTATTTACCCTGCTGGAGGGCATGGCGGTACAAGCACGCAAGGGATAATTATTTTTGATCTAAAAGGGTGCATTGGTGGATGTTTAGTGCACCAAAATGATTCTTTTATTGGTTTTTGGGTTTTTGCATATCGCGCGAAAGCCTTATTTCACAACGCTTGTTGCTATTTTCCTTGAATGGCATATATTTTGCCCCTTTTCTGACACCCTAGTCTTGTCACGCTCCCCTAAATGAGTCGCGAGTTGGATGAAGTGGGGAAAGTTTTCAGGTAGATGACCTCTGGCCGGCTACCTAAAAGAGTTGCAATTTTCATAATCCGTAGCCTTCGGGCTATCACATTTGGAGGCATTCAATGTCTAAGACTTTAGACCTGATTAAAGAACACGAAGCTCGTTGGATTGATCTGCGCTTCACCGATTTCAAAGGTAAAGAGCAACACGTAACTTTCCCTTCACACGTTGTAAACGACAGTTTCTTCGTTGACGGTAAAATGTTCGACGGTTCTTCTATCTCCGGCTGGAAAGGCATTAACGACTCAGACATGATCCTGATGCCGGACGACTCTACCGCTGTTCTGGACCCTTTCTACGACGAAGCAACCATCAACATTCGTTGTAACATCGTTGAACCTGCAACCATGCAAGGTTACGACCGCGACCCACGTTCTATCGGTCTGCGCGCTGAGGAATACCTGAAGTCTACCGGCTTGGGCGATGTTGCCCTGTTTGGTCCAGAGCCAGAATTCTTCATCTTTGATAGCGTTCATTTCCACAGCTCAATGGGCGGCGCTTTCTACAAAATCAAATCTGAAGAAGCGGCCTGGTCATCAGGTGATGATGTTGAAGGTAAGCACGGCCACGCTCCACGCGTTAAAGGTGGTTACTTCCCCGTTGCTCCAGTTGACTCACTGCACGACATCCGTGGCGCTATGTGTAACGCGATGGAAGCAATGGGCCTGGAAATTGAAATTCACCACCACGAAGTGGCTAACGCCGGTCAATGTGAAATCGGCGTAGGTGCTAACACGCTGGTTAAGAAAGCGGACGAAGTACAGATCCTCAAGTACTGCGTACACAACGTTGCGCACCAATACGGTAAAACTGCGACCTTTATGCCGAAGCCTTTGATCGGTGATAACGGTTCAGGTATGCACGTTCACCAGTCTTTCTCCAAGAATGGTAAAAACCAATTCGCGGGCGACGCTTACGCTGGCTTGAGCGAAACTGCTCTGTACTACGTTGGCGGTATCATCAAGCACGCTAAAGCACTGAACGCTTTCTGTAACGCCTCTACCAACTCGTACAAGCGTTTGGTTCCAGGCTTCGAAGCTCCAGTAATGCTGGCTTACTCTGCGCGCAACCGCTCTGCTTCTATCCGTATTCCTTACACCGTTGGTGAGAAGGCAAAACGTATTGAAACCCGCTTCCCAGACCCAACTGCTAACCCATACCTCTGCTTCGCTTCATTGCTGATGGCGGGTATCGATGGTGTTCTGAACAAGATCCATCCGGGCGAAGCAGCGACCAAGGATCTGTACGATCTGGAGCCGGAAGAAGAAGCACAAATCCCACAAGTGTGTTCATCTTTGGAAGAAGCTTTGGCCTCTTTGGAGGCTGACCATGAGTTCTTGTTGGCTGGCGGTGTGTTCTCTAAAGACTTCATCGATGCTTACATCACCCTGAAGAAAGAAGAGATCCAACGCGTTAACATGACTCCACACCCGGTAGAGTTCGAACTCTATTACAGTGTTTAAGAGCTGCGTGTAATCGGTCAGGTTTTGCTCTGGCAAAACTGTGAATCGCACTGGAAAAGCCTGTACAGGAAACTGTGCGGGCTTTTTCTTTGGGGGCGATAAGGCTACTCTTGGGGAGTGAATCCATGAGGGAAAAATTATGCGCCTGTTTGTAGTGTTGTTATGTGTATTGGTTGCTCCATGGACGTTGGCCGATGTGTACAAGACGGTGGATAAAGATGGCCGTGTTATCTACACGGATAAACCAAAATCTGACAAGGCAGAAAAAATCGAGCTGCGCGAGATCAATACTGTCCCTAGTCCCCCTTCCTTACCTTTGCCCCAATCTGTGCCGGTAGACACTATGGGGGTGCAACAGGCAGCAGTGGATTACCGTATCGGTATTATCAGCCCGCGCTCTGATGTCACTATTCCCGTCGGACAACGTGATCTGGCAATTGCGATCAATATAGAGCCGGCGCTCCAGCCCGGGCATTTGCTGGTGTATTTCATGAATGGCGAGCTGTTGGAAGAAACAACGGCGAATAACATCATCGTCAAGGACGTTCCGCGAGGAACTCATACTCTGGTGGTAGAGGCCATCAATGCCGATGGTCGATCATTGGGCACGTCGCCACCGGTACTTGTGAACGTTATTCGGCCAAATATTAAAAACAATGCCCTTTCAAGGCCCACCCCAAAATAGATGCACCAAATTGGTGCTACAATTTTCCTCACATTCCCCATAATGGACAGGTTTGACGGCTAAAACCGTTGAATCTGGCCTTTTTTCTACTTGGTTTGTTTTTTGCAGTAGCCTCCATGCCCATTGTCGAGGCGTTCAGGAGAGCATTAGCTGGTGAGCCCGCGCGATATTTACAAACCCATATTGGATAGCTTGAGCACTGCCATCATTCTGGTGGATGCGGACTTGTTGCTATGCCATATGAACCCTGCTGCTGAAGCGCTTATGGCCATGAGCTGCGAGAGCAATACCGGCGAACCTATCACCTATTTTTTCTATGAGTCGGACGAGACCGATCGTCAGTTAAAACTCGCTGCTGTCCAGGCCAACCATTACACCAAGCGTCACGCCGAGTGGCGTTTGCTAAGCGGCGGTACCCTTACGGTTGATTACACCGTCACCCCCTTTGGCGACCACGATGGTTTGATTATTGAGATCCAGCCAATTGACCGCCTATTGCGTATCAGCCGTGAGGAAATGCTGACGACTTCCCACGAAACCACGCGCAATCTGGTGCGTGGTATGGCGCATGAAATCAAAAATCCGCTGGGTGGTATCCGCGGTGCGGCGCAGCTACTGGCGCGCGAGTTGCCCCATTCAGGCCTGAGTGAATACACCAATATCATCATTGATGAAGCGGATCGCCTGCGTAACCTGGTGGACCGCATGCTCGGCCCGAACCAGTTGCCCAAATGGCAAACCCTCAATATCCATGAGGCGATTGAGCGCGTAGCCAATATCATCAAGGCCGAAAGCAGCGATGCGATCAAAATTGTACGCGATTACGATCCGAGCATTCCTGCCCTGCAGGGCGACAAAGAGATGCTGATCCAGGCGCTGCTGAATATTGTACGCAACGCGATGCAGGCACTGGTGGAGGCGAATGTACTTAACGGCGTGATCCAACTGCGCACTCGTATCCAGCGCCAGTACACCATCGGCCGCAAGCACCATCCTCTGGTGTGCCGTATCGACATTATCGACAACGGCCCTGGCATTCCGGTCGATATGATCGAAAACATTTTCTACCCGATGATCTCTGGACGCGCCGAGGGTACCGGGCTTGGTTTGACCATTTCGCAACATCTCATTCATCAACATCATGGCCTCATCGAGTGCCAAAGCGAGCCGGGCAAAACCCGCTTCTCGCTCTACTTACCAATGGAAGCGCAACATGCAGAAGTCTAATAAAGTCTGGATTATTGATGATGATCGCTCGATCCGCTGGGTACTGGAAAAGGCCCTGCAAGGAGCGAACATAGAAACCCGCGTATTTGATTCGGGCGATAGTGCCATGAGTCAGCTCAATCGCGACGCGCCCGATGCGATCATCAGCGACATCCGCATGCCGGGCACCGATGGCTTGACCTTGCTCGGCAACTTGCACAATACCCATCCGCAGATCCCGATCATCATCATGACCGCCCATTCGGATCTCGATAGTGCCGTTGCTGCCTATCAAGGAGGAGCGTTTGAATATCTGCCCAAGCCGTTTGATGTCGATGATGCTGTTGCGGTAACCCAGCGCGCGCTTGCCCACGCGCAAGAGCAAAAAAGCGAACACGCGCCGGACAACAATGTTGAGACAAACACCGAAATTATCGGTGAAGCACCGGCGATGCAGGAGGTGTTCCGTGCGATTGGCCGTTTGTCGCAATCCAACATTACGGTCTTGATCAACGGCCAATCGGGTACCGGAAAAGAGTTGGTGGCGCGCGCGCTGCACCGCCACAGTCCGCGCCGTAACGAACCGTTTATTGCGCTGAACATGGCAGCCATTCCCAAAGACTTGATGGAATCTGAATTGTTTGGGCATGAAAAAGGGGCATTCACTGGTGCTGCTGCACAGCGCCAAGGGCGTTTCGAGCAAGCCAACGGTGGTTCGCTGTTTCTTGATGAAATTGGCGATATGCCAGCAGAAACCCAAACCCGGTTATTGCGTGTGTTGGCCGACGGTGAGTTTTATCGCGTGGGCGGGCATACGCCGGTCAAAGTGGATGTGCGGATCATTGCCGCCACTCACCAGAATCTTGAAACTCTGGTGGCAGAGAACCGCTTCCGCGAGGATTTATTCCATCGTTTGAATGTAATCCGTATCCATATCCCCAAACTGGCCAACCGCCGTGAAGACATTCCCAAACTGGCGCGTTTTTTCTTACATAAAGCGGCCACTGAATTGAATGTTGATCCCAAAGTGCTGTTGCCTGAAACCGAAGAATATTTTTGCTCCCTGCAATGGCCCGGCAATGTGCGCCAGCTGGAAAATACCTGCCGCTGGATCACGGTAATGGCATCCGGGCGCGAAGTGCATATCGAAGATTTACCACCGGAATTGCTTGAAAACAAAGAGACCAGTACCCCGGCTGATGATTGGGAAAAAGCGCTGCGCCATTGGGCCGACCAAGCGCTTACTCGCGGTCAGCATCAATTGTTGAGCGAGGCTGTGCCTACCTTCGAGCGCGCGCTGATTGAAACTGCGCTTAAATATACCGCCGGGCGCAAACGCGATGCCGCTAACTTGCTGGGCTGGGGGCGCAACACGCTAACCCGCAAACTGAAAGAGTTGGGAATGGCGGGCGGCAATGACCCTGATGGCGACGGCGACGATTAACCCTTAAAAAATATCCGCTGCGGAAACGGTTGTTAGTTGATCGTTTTCGCGGCAGTTATGCCCCTGCATCGATTTTCTTATTCCTTTCTTTATTCTTTGCGGTATTAAAAGCCTCTTTTTAGATCTTCTTTTCTTCTTCGCGCAGCTTTTCTAACCTGAGTCTATACTCAGTTAACTGGTATACAACACCGGTGACATCATCGGTTGACTACTACAGCTCATCCAACAATACCGTATACCGTTGAATGCATAATTACCCAGTCCAGGAAAGATGTGCTCAAGATTGGTGCATTGCTGCCGTCAACAAGAGCAATAGCGAATAGTGGGTAATTCAATAACTCTAATAGCCGAACATATTCGGGGGACACATGGTACAAAAATCCTTACTCACCAAGTTGATGTTGGTGTTGGCAATCGCGATGGTCGTTATTGCCGTCATAGTTGCATTGGTCAATGACAAGATTGCAACGGATGACTTGGAAGAAAAACTGGAAGCTGAGACCTCAGCAATGATCTCGTTGACCAACAGTTCCATTCTGGAAGCGGTTTTTGCCTATGACTTCCAGCAGATTGAAGCGATCGCTAAATCCCTGGTGAATACTTCGTTAGTGACCTCGGTCAATGTGGTCGATCACCGTGGGCAATCGCTGGCTAAAGCCGATGATGGCGACCAGAGTGAAAACCAACTCTCCCGCGATGCAATCCCGATTGTGTACAACGGCAGCACTATCGGAAGTTACAGCATTCGTTTTTCCACTCACGAATTAAATGAAACCTTGTCGCATCAGCGACAAACCACCATTTTTACCGTATTGGCGCTGCTGGCTGCCAGCTTGATTACAGTGTATGTATTGATCCGCAGTCTGGTGCTGGCACCGGTAGATGAAGTGACTCGTTCGCTGGCCACGATTGCGGACGGTGGCGGCGATTTGACCCGTCGTTTACCGACTGACAGCCAAAATGAGATCGCTGCACTTGCGCATAATTTTAATCGCGTAATGGAGCATATCGCCGACATTATCCGCAATGTGGTGCAAGTGAATGACAAGGTGCGCACCAACGTCAACAAGATGAGCAATGCGACCGAAAGCACCGTGAACTCTACCTCGCAACAATTGCGCGAAATTGAATTGGTAGCGACAGCAGTAGAAGAGTTGTCGGCATCAGCGACTGAAATTGCACGTCACGCGGGTGATACGGCTGAGCGTACCAATGCCACCAGTATCCTTGCGGAAGAGGGCAATGAGATCGTTAATCTGTCATTGGAAAACGTTAATCGCCTGACCAACCAAATTGAATCGACCGCGCAAAAAATTCAGGTGTTAAAAAATAATTCGGTGAATATTGGTTCGGTAATGGAAGTGATCCGCACGATTGCCGAGCAAACCAACTTGCTCGCCCTTAACGCTGCGATTGAAGCGGCGCGCGCAGGTGAACAGGGGCGCGGCTTTGCGGTGGTAGCTGATGAGGTGCGCTCACTTGCACAAAAAACCCGATCTTCTACTGAAGAAATTGAATCAATTATCGTGCAACTGCAGCGCGCTGCCGATGAAGCGCATCAAGCAATGAATACCAGTACGGCTTCTGCGCGCGAAACTATCGACACTGCCTCCAAAGTGGGTGGGGCGTTGGATAAAATTCGCGCCAACATCGGTATCATTAACGATATGAACCATCAAATTGCCACCGCTTCACATCAACAAAGCTCGGTAGCAAATGAGGTCAGTAAAAATATTACCGCGATCCATGGATTGTCAGAAAATGTGGTTGAAAATGCCCAAGTGGTCAATCACAGTGGTAGTCAATTGATCAATGAAACCAGTGAACTGAAAAAACAAATTGACAGTTTCAAAGTGTAACGCGTAAGTATATCGACATAAAAAACGGCGCTACTTGCGCCGTTTTTTATGCCTTGCATCAGCGTTACTCATCCCCGCTTTTAAAAGGTAGCATGGCTCGTGCATCTTCTGCGTAGTGTTGTATGGCGGTTGCCTCTTGCGCAATAAAATGCGCGATTGCCTCTGCAAAATCCTGCCTTGCAATCCAGTGATTGGAATAAGTGAGTGTGGGTTCAAAACCGCGTGCGATCTTATGTTCTCCCTGCGCGCCGCCATCAAATCGCTCGATGTTATGTGCAATCGCAAATTCAATGCCCTGGTAATAACAGGTCTCAAAATGCAGGAATTGAAATTCTTCAAGGCAGCCCCAGTAACGACCATAAATAGTGTGTTCGTCGCGCATAAAAAGTGCAGCTGCAATAGTGTTTTCAGTACCTTCATGTTTATTATGGGCGCAAATCATTACCAGATTATCGCGCATACTTGCGCCAATGGAATGAAAGAATTGTGCCGATAAATAGCCGGTGTGCCCGCTGCGTTTAAGGTAGGTGTTGCGATAAAGTTCATAAAATAAATTCCAATCTTCAGTTGTGATTTGCGCTTCGGTTTTATGCGAAAAATAAAATCCTTGCTCTTTTACTTGCCTGCGCTCTTTAAGAATATTTTTTCGTTTGCGCGAACTCATTCGCGCCAGAAACTCATCAACATTTTTATAGTGATAATTGATCCAGTGAAATTGACAGCCAACCCGCTGCGGTATGTGTCGCGTTTTAAATTGGTTGCTCAGGTTGTTGTTGGGAAATAAACAATGCCAGCCCGATAACCCCTGTTCGATGCAATAGGTTGAGAGTGTTTGCACTACCCGGTCAATAAGCTCGTCGCTTTGCATTTCCGGTGCGCACAATAAGCGGGGCCCGGTGCAGGGCGTAAAAGGAATTGCATTGATCCATTTCGGATAATAAGAGAGGTTATGCCGACGATAGGCATCGGCCCATGCCCAATCAAATACGTACTCACCATAAGAATGCGTTTTAATGTAACCGGGCATAGCGGCAATAAGTTGTGTGCCTGACAATATCAGCAGGTGCTGCGGCTGCCAGCCTGTATCTGCAGTGGTGCAATGGCTGAGTTCAAGTGCTGCGATAAATTCATGCCGTATAAATGGATAACTGTCAGGGCACAGTGCATTCCACTGGGCAGATGAAACTTGCTGAATTGAATTGATGAATTGGATATGCACTATTGCGCCCTGCCGAAATTAGCCGCCACTATTCGATGACGTTGGATATTAAGAGAGTCTTGTGTAAAAGGTAAAGTTACGCAACTCTGATCCTGTCGTGCTGGTTATTTTTGTTCAGACTACAGTAGAATCCTGCCAACCCGACAATTTTTTGGTTGATCAATGTCATCGTCTCCAGCTGATCCGAAACTCACTGCCCAGCGTCATTCGAGCCCTAGTTTATCCTCCTTACTAATGGATATTGCAGCAAATTTTCAGGCTGAGCGCGTGCGTGTGCGTGATATTACGGAATCGCTCGGGCAGCGGTCATTTGGTTTTATCCTGTTAATTTTTGCGCTGCCTAATTCGTTACCTATTCTGGGTATTCCTGGCGTATCGACGGTAACCGGTCTGCCGATGTTGTTTGTTGCAGTGCAAATGGCCTTGGGGCATAAACGCGTATATCTGCCACGCTGGATTGCCAACCGTTCCGTAGCAACGGTCGATTTTCAAAAGTTGATCAATAAAGTAGCGCCCTGGTTGCAGCGAATCGAAAAACTGATGCGTCCGCGCATTATGTTTCTTACACAAGTAAATGCAGAGCGATTATTGGGCACAGTTTGTGTTTCGCTTGCCTTTTTATTGGTGCTCCCAATTCCACTTGGAAATCTATTGCCTGCACTGGGAATTCTTTTTATTGCATTGGGTTTAATTGAGCGCGATGGCGTTTGCGTACTTATTGGTATTGGAATAGGTATTGCGGCTTGGGTATTTCTCAGCGGATTAATATGGGTTGCTGTACAAACTGTATTAGTCATGCTTGATCGGCTCGTATAAGAATCATTTTCACAATCAATAAGCATGTGACAATAATTCTTATCGAGAACTGGCTCACCCTTCTTCTGATAACTTCCACCGATAATAAAAAACTACAGAAAATTCTGAATGAATATTCAGGATTGATTCATCCTCACAAACTAGTATCGGCACCGAAAAGACTTTAATGGGAGATAAATGCAATGAACAATTCAATCAACAGTGCAATTAAAAAATTAACTTACTTATCCGCAGTGGCGGGTATTTGTGCAAGTGTTGGCGCACAAGCCGCGCCAGGAATTAGTTACAACTATGCCGGGCTACAATTTGTTGAACAAGATATAGACGATTACCACTGCGACCAGGATGGCCTGCGCTTGAATGGTAGTATGGAATTAAATAGCGATTTTTTTGCGGTAGGTTCTTACAGTGATGTCAGTGGCCGTGGCTGCGGTTCAGAAACAATCAGTGCAGGTATTGGTTACCACACAGTGTTTGGTGCTGATTCCAGTATTTATGGTACGGTAAGCGCTGAGCATATGTCGCCCGATGGTGGCAACAGTGATTCAGGTCTGATTGCTGCTGTTGGTTTGCGTGGTTTTATCAACAACAATTTGGAAGCGAAAGTAGAGTTAGCTCACCACACTGTATATGACGGCAATACTGTTCTGGGTGGTGGTGTGGCCTATTGGTTTGCTCCACAATTCGCAGTAACTGGTGATGTCGGATTTGGCTCTGAGGCTTCTGAATTTGGTGTTGGTCTTCGCATGAACTTCTAATGCTGTCGCATGATTTTTTAATGCGAATTTGCAAAACAAAAAGCCGGCATTTTTGCCGGCTTTTTTTGGAATTAATTAAATTTTTTGTCGATGCATGCTTATTGCGAACAATAATGACTTTTTACTGCTGGTTTGCGGCTTCCAATTCTTCACTCACCAGTAACCAACTTTCTTCGGAGTCTTCCAGTTGCGCTTGCAGCTTGGCTTGCTCTTGTAAAAGTGGTTGCAACGTGTTCTTGTTTTTTTCATCGTAAATAGCAGGATCACCTAGTTGATTTTCAATTTCACCCAGGCGGGCTTGCAATTTTTCCATCTGTGTTTCAAGTGATTTTAATTTGTTAGTCAGTGGTTTTAATTGCGCGCGCGCTGCGGCTGACTGTTGTCGCTGGGCTTTTTTATCAACTTTGATATCACTTTCTGTGGCAACGGGAGTCTCTTTTTCTGCTGCAACTATTTTGGCTTTTTGTTGTTGCATCCATTGGTAATAGTCTTCCAGATCGCCATCAAACTCTTCTACCTTGCCATCGGCTACCAATAAAAATTCATTGACGGTGTTGCGTAATAAATGGCGGTCATGCGATACCACAATCACTGCGCCTTCAAATTCTTGCAGCGCCATGGTCAATGCGTGGCGCATTTCCAAATCCAAATGGTTGGTGGGCTCGTCGAGCAGCAGCACATTCGGTTTTTCCCACGCAATAATGGCCAATGCCAGGCGTGCTTTTTCCCCGCCGGAAAAATGGGTGATGGGCTCAAAGGCGCGGTCGCCATGAAAATCAAAACTACCAAGAAAATCGCGGATCTCTTGTTCGCGCGCTTGTAGTGACAAACGTTGGATATGCAATGCCGCAGAAGCATTAATATCCAACGCTTCCAGTTGATGCTGGGCAAAATAACCGAGCTTAAAATGTTCGCCGTTAGTGCGGTCACCTGCGAGCAGCGGCAATGATCCGGCGAGGGTTTTTACCAGACTGGATTTACCTGCACCATTGGGGCCGAGTAAGCCCACACGGGTTTCGGCGCGGATTGCCAGCTCGACATTATTAAGAATGATCTTGCTATCCTGCCCACTGCCATAGCCAATTGTCGCACGTGCAATGTGTACCAACGGCACTGACATTTTGTCATGGCATTTAAATGTGAAAGTAAAAGGTGAATCGATATGCGCGGGCGCAATTTTTTCCATGCGCTCCAATTCTTTAATCCGGCTTTGCGCCTGGCGCGCTTTAGTTGCTTGCGCGCGGAAGCGGCGGATATAACTTTCTACGTGGGCGATGCGCTCTTGCTGCTTCTCATAACTCGCCTGTTGCTGCGCTAATTTTTCAGCGCGCTGGCGTTCAAAGGCAGAATAGTTGCCACTATAAAGATCCAACTTCTGGCGTTCGATACACACAATCCGGTCAACAATATTGTCGAGAAAATCGCGGTCATGCGAAATAATAATCAGTGTGCCTGTATAACGTTTTAGCCACTCTTCCAGCCACAGGGTTGCATCCAGATCCAGGTGGTTGGTTGGCTCATCAAGCAGTAATAAATCCGATGGGCACATAAGTGCTTGGGCAAGGTTTAAACGAATCCGCCAACCACCCGAAAAATCAGAAACGGGTCGCTCTGCATCGCCCGGTGCAAAACCCAAACCGTTTAATAATTGCTGCGCGCGCGATGGGGCAGTATAAGCATGGATATTTTCCATATCGCTATACAAGTGCGCGAGCTTTTCACCGTTGTGTTCAATATCGAGATTGGCTTGTGCAATTTCTTGCTCCAAACGGCGCAGTTCGCTATCGCCATCCAGTACATAATCCAGTGCGCTGCGGTTGGTGTGGCCAACCTCTTGCGCCATATGGGCGATACGCCATTGCTTGGGAATATCCAGTGAGCCGGTATCGCTCTGCAGGCTTCCTAACAATAATTGAAATAATGTGGATTTCCCTGTGCCGTTGGCGCCGATCAAGCCGACTTTTTGGCCAGGGTAAATCGTGAGGTCGGCGGAATCCAATAAGAACTTGGTGCCGCGTTGTACGGAGATGTTTTGTAATTGAATCATGGCGCGCATTCTAGCAGACTTGCTCCAAATTCCTGCTAGTGGATTCTCTATGCAAGCACCCGTATCAAAACCTTATTCACTATGGGATTTTTCGCGCGCGCTTTATGCGCAGCCCGGTGTTGCCGACTGCTGTCTGCGTTTGCAAGACGGGCATGGCGTTAATGTGAATATCCTGCTCTGGTGTTGTTGGTTGGGCGTGCAAGGTTATGCACTTGATCAACAGCGCCTGAATGTTGCGCAGGCGCGCATCCAAAAGTGGAATACTGACTATATCGAGCCATTACGAAGTTTGCGGCGGCAGATGAAAGCGGAATTTGGTGTGGGCGATGAAGGTATTGAAAGCGTTCGTACCCAGATCAAGCAGGCTGAGCTGCAAGCTGAGCGTCAGCTCCAGCATTGGCTTGAGCTTCAGGTGCAAGCCTGGAGTGTTGTTTCGCATGCGAGTACGGCAATAACTGACAATAATCTCCGCTTTTATCTGCGTGCATCAGGTGTTGCTGATTCCGCTATTGCACAGGCGCTAACGGTCATTGGTGCGGCGCTTACTTCTGTCATGTATTAGTGTCGCAAGAGGGCTGCTAATTGATCCACTGCCTGACTCCAATCGGCATCCTCTTTCAAACTTTGATGGATCAGTTGGCGTTGGGCGTGTGTCCAGAAGTCCGCTTTTTCCAGTGCGATGCCGTCAGGTAAGTGATGGTGTTTGATAAATCGCGCTATTGCGAGATTGCTGGATACCAGCCCCAATTGTGAAAACAATTGGTTCATATTCGCGTTGCCGTTAGTGGTGATCATAATCGATTCCTCCTTAGTCATTCCTATTAAGTATGGGAGGTTATGCGCTATTACAAGTGACTTTATTGTTATAAAAAATGATTGTTATAAAAAAGGGCGTAAAAACGCCCTTTGTTTTTGTGCAAATAAAGAGCCTGTTAACTTAACTCAAAGCACCCTGGTCATCATCAAATGGCAATGATGCTGTTGCAGGTGTCGCTTCAGCTTCAGGTGTTTCTATCGGCGCTGGGTTTGCCGGTGCTACAACCGGTGTTTCAACAAGCGATGTTGGTTCTGCTGTCGCAGGTACTTCGGGAGCTGCAACCGGTGTTGCTTCAACCACTGCGGCAGCCACTGGCGCGTCAGTGGTTTTTTTCGCTGCCACTTTTTTGGGGGCTGCTTTTTTAGCGATTTTTTTCGGCGCTGCTTTTGTTTCTGCTGCTTTTTCAACTGCCGCAGTAACCGGCATATTGGGAGCGGTTTTTACTGCTTTTTCAGGTTTTGTGGCTGTTGGTTTATCTTTGCTGATTGTCTTTTCTTTTTTAGCTGCGGTCTTTTTAGTGGCTACTTTTTTATCGGTAGCCGATTTTGTTTCAGCAGCAGTTTCTTTGGCTGGGTCTTTTTTCGTTGCTGTTTTCTTTGCGGATGTCACTTTTTTTGCCGAGCCACTTTTTTTGCTGCTGTCTTTTAGTTGTTCGGCAACAGCTTTGGCCACCGCTTTGGCAGTTGCTTGTGCAGTGGTGAGTTCATTCAGTGTTGCTTGTGCATCGCGCAGAGTTTTGCTGTGGGCGGCAACTTCTTTTTTAGCTTGTGCAATACGGGCTTTTGCAGCGGGGGTCGATGCACCTTTCGCACTTGCAGCGGCCATTTTCTTCTTGGCTGTTGCCAGATTTTTTTGTGCTGCAGCGATGGCTTTAGATGCGGCAGTCAGCTCTTGTATGCGAGCTTTATCCAGTGCAGCACTGAGTTTGGCAATTTGTTGTTCCAACTCAGCAATTGAGATTTTTGGGTTTTTTGCGGCGGCCATAAAAATACCTATCGTAGATGTGTTGGAAAAGTATGCGTTGGAAAGTCACAGTTATCGGCTTGGATGCCTTGGTGTAATGTGGGCGAATTGTAGCTTTGCCTTATTAAAAAAGGTATGCCCTGTGGGTACTTGCGATCGATATTGATGATGCTTCTGTTTTGAACTTCGCGAGTCTTTACCAGTCACAAGAGCTCACAATCCTGAAGGCAATGTAAGTGCCAGTGTGGCTGGTCGGAAGCAATGCGTGATAGCACACAGTTTATGCGGGTGTTTGCCTCGCCGGAGCGCTAAAAACACGCACATTTTGCTGAAGTTGGTATACCATTGCCGCCTGCTCTGACATCGTTGTAAGGTGTCGGCTAGGAACCAGGCGAGCGGTTGGCTTGCTTCACAGACCATGATTACAAATTAATGATTACTAATAAGGTGCATTATGTTTAACAAACGTTTATTGGTTGTTGGCCTGATGGCTGCTACCGCAGGCCTGATCGGCTGCAACAAAGAAGAAGCCAAGCCAGCTGATGACAGTGCAAAACTGACGAGCCTTGAGCAAAAAGCCAACTACATCATTGGCCAAAACCTTGGTAAAAATCTGCAAAACGGTGGCCTGGCAATTGAGCCGGAAGCACTGGCATTGGCATTGACTGATGTGCGTGATGGTAAAGAGTCGCGTATCAGTGAAGAAGATATGCAAAAAATCATGCAAGAAGTGCAACAAAAAGCGATGGCCAAACAAGAAGAAGAACAAAAGAAACTGAGCGAAGCCAATATTGCTGAAGGCAAAAAATTCCTTGAAGAAAATAAAGCCAAAGAAGGTGTAACTACCACCGAAAGCGGCTTGCAATACCGTGTAATTACCGAAGGTAAGGGTGCCAAGCCAAAAGCGACTGACACTGTAACCGTGCACTACACCGGTAAGCTGATCAACGGTACCGAGTTTGATAGCTCTGTGAAAAACGGCCAACCAGCAACTTTCCCACTGGATGGCGTCATTCCAGGTTGGACTGAAGCTCTGCAATTGATGCCACAAGGCTCCAAGTGGGAAATCGTAATTCCATCAGAATTGGCCTATGGCGCTGGTGGCCAAGGCCCAATCCCGCCATCATCAACCTTGATTTTCGAAGTTGAGTTGCTGGAAGTTAAAGCACCAGAAGCAGCACCAGAAGCCAAGTAATTGTTGCTTTCTGAGGCATAAAAAAACCCGCTTAAGAGCGGGTTTTTTTATGCGCGGTATTTGGTGATCGACAATATTTAGCTCACCAGATCTTTGTGCGATGTATGCAGTACGGCAACCAAACGGTCTTCAGTGCTAAAACGTACTTCCAGTGCTTCACCGAGTTTTGATAGGTCATCAGTCAGTGATGACAGGTCATCGGTTTCAAGGTATTTGTCATTGAAATCGAGCAGCTTTTCAGTTGTGCTATCGACAATGTCGTACAGTTTGCCGGCTTCTTTTAATGCATCGGCATCATCAAACTCGCGCCCTTCTTTGATTAACTGATCGTAGACTTCAAAATGACCGGCAGAAACATAGTCCACCAGAATTTGGCAAAAGCTGCGCAATTTCTCTCCGCGCTGCAAATCGCTCAGGTCTTGATCCAAGCCGCTCAGTGAACAGTACTGCACCAGCATTGTCTGACGCTCTTCCAACCAGCGATCAATAATGTCGTTCACACCACCCCAGCGTTCTTTGGCACTTTTGCAATTTTCTAACATCAGTTAATCCTATCGTTGTTCAGGCGCAGCCTGTTTTTCTATCGGGTATTCCGGCACAGAGCAGGCTGTATACCAGATAACAGCAAGCAGGCTGCTGTTGTTTTGAGTTTGCCACAATAGGCCATCTGATTCGCAAGGGCAAGCCGCTTAGGCGGCTTTGTGGTCCTTGCGTATGAGTTGGTATAGATTCACGACAGCGAGTCCGATAAATGCGATAAATGTCCATGCGGCCAGACTGACGCCCAGAATTTTATCGACATGGGCGCAGTTGCCATCGCCTTGCAATAACAATTTCATCGCTTCCATAAAAGGGAAAACTTCAAACATATAGGAAAGCCCGGGGCCGCATGCAGGCACCTGATCGGCGGGCAAGCTTTGCAACCAGAGTTGGCGGCCAGCAAAGCAAGCGCCGAGGATGGGGCTGATAATACCGAGTGCAGCATAAACACGGCGGCCAGTGGTGGCGGGGTTATGGATTGCGGCAAGCAGAGCCATGATACCGGTCAATACAACAAAGCCGCGCTGGGTGATACAGAGTGAGCAGGGAACCATTTTCATGACGTGCTCCATGTAGGCGGCAGCGAGCATCATGGCGGTACAAGTGATGAAGATGATCAGGTTGGTTGTGCGAATGCCAGGGATCATAGGAAATCCTTAATCGTTTCTATTTTGTATTGTGTGTGTTGTCTGGGGTGTGCGGTGCTAATGGTAAGCAATAAGTTCGCGCCAGAGCCAGCCTTTCGTGTTCCTTCTGTTGCGAAAAAGCCTGCTTGGCGGATGGGTGAAATAGTCTATGCTTGGGGCTGAGGCATTATTGCGTTCGTTGGAACGCAAAAAGCAGGACAAGTTCAAATGAGTGGAGCGGGTATGAAGTCTGTGTTGAAGAGATTGGGCGTGTGGATGGGAAGTATGTTGGCCTTGCCAGTGCTGGCGTCTGGCGGCGGCACTAAAATGGCGGAAGGCGTCAACTATATTCCGCTGACACCCGCCTTAGTGGTGAATTATGGTGGTCCTGGCAGTAAGCCCCGCTATATCAAAGTGGAGTTGTCGCTTCGCGCGGAAAATGCTGAAAATGCAACTGAAGTGATGCATCACTTACCACTGATCCGCGATCGCATGATCAGTATTCTCAGTTCCCAGACCGAGGAGAGCATCAGTACACCGGAAGGTAAAGAGTATGTGCGCCTTTATGCGTTATCGGAAATCAACAAAGCACTGTTGCAAGTGCAAGGGCATAGTGTGGATGGCCATGATGCAGGGCACAGCAAAACCAATGGCAGCGCAAAGGCTTCCGCCGTTAGTGATACTGCTGAAGTGAAAGAAGCCGCATCTGCGGTGCCATCGCTTGCTGATCTAAAACCGGTAAAAGGCCCTGCGTCAGATTTATTTTTTAATAATTTCGTAGTGCAAAAGTAATACAAAAATTGCCTAAACAACTACCGTGAAAAATAACGGCGATTGGGTTAACCCGATCGCCGTTATTTTTAATTAATCAAGTTCCGCAGCTGCAGCCGCGATACTGGGCGTAATAATTTTCCAGATATTGATCAAAAGCGGGTTGCTGGCTTGCCTCTAAATCCCGCTGTGCCTGTAATGATTTTTCACTCATGTGCGTAAATTCGGTAAAAGACTCGCCCATCAGCGGACGTCCGGAAAAATAGGCGCGATGCTGTTCCGCTTGTGCCAATACATGCGCATAAAAACTGTGGTGCGATTGTTCCATGTCTCGCAACACCTGCGCAGAAGGTGTTAATTCGGCGTTATCGATTTTTGCAAATTGTGCCGAGACTGCCTGTTGATAATGATCGCCGCCTTTGGCTTGGTCTAATAACGCAGCGCATGCACTACAACCGCGTAAAATTTCGTTTGCCCATTGCTGCATGGGGGTGTCTTTATCTCCGCGTTGTAATTGCAATTGGGGATCGCGGCCGCTGTTCACAATACGCTTTTGGTTTTCTTGCCCCTGATAAAATTCCCGCTCATCTGTTTCCGGGCTGTCGCTCAATAAGCAGTACAACAAAAATGCATCCATCACTTGCATCTGCTCTGTCGTAATACCTAAAGGGGCGTAGGGATTTAAATCGACACAGCGCACTTCCACATATTCCACACCGCGCAAGCGCAGCGCTTGTAACGCTGTCTCGCCACGTCCGGTGGTACGTTTTGGTCGGATGCTGGAATAAAATTCATTTTCGATTTGCAGCAAGCTGCTATTGAGTTGTTGGTAATTTCCTTCGCTGTCTTTTACGCCGATTTTCTCGTAATCAGCGTGGCTCTGGGTAATGGCGCCGCACAAAGTTTTTAAATAATCACCAAGGTTGTTGTAGTTCACTACAAGGGATTTTTGCGCATCGCTTTGATAACCCAAATCGCCCATGCGCAATGAAGTCGCAAATGGCAAATACATGGTGTGCTCGGCAGCGGGGAAAGGTTGCAATTTGTGCGTGCGATTTTTTACAAAACAGGAACTGACAGCGGGTGATGCGCCAAATAAATAAATCAACAACCAAAAATTGCGGCGGAAATTACGGATTAAACCAAAATAACGCTCGGTTTTGAAATCTTGCAGCGATTGTTGGTTGTTGCATTGCGCCTGCAGCACACGCCAGAAATCATCGGGCAAACTGAAGTTGTAGTGAATGCCTGCGATGGTTTGCATGGCGCGACCATAGCGATGCCCGAGCCCAATGCGATACACCGTTTTCATTTTTCCACTGTTGGATGATCCATAACGCGCGACGGGAATCTCGTTATCACCGCCGAGTATGCACGGCATGCTTGCTGGCCATAAGCGCTCATTGTTGGCCGCGAGTTGCTGGTAGGTAAAGCGATGAATATCGTCAAGCTGCGCCAACAGTGGCGCGACATCATCGAACGGATCGGTAATAAATTCGAGCAATGCTTCGCTGTAGTCAGTGGTGATATGCGGATGCGTCAGTGCCGATCCCAGCGAGTGCGGGTGATCTGTCTGCGCCAGGGTGCCAGCGGGTGTAACACGCAGGCTTTCCTTTTCCAATCCGCGCAAAATACCACGCAAGCTGGCGTTCGCAGTTGGCTCGGTAAAGGTTTCAAGTAATGAAGTATGTAAACCTTGAGGTAATGACAATTCAGGTTCCTTGGCGGCAAGCGCAGTCAGGAGGTTTGGATACTGCGGTTTGGCGTATCCAAACCCTCCACGGGAATGGGAAGCAGATTCACTCTGGCGTTGGGCTATTGGGCACAGTTTAGTGTATGTCGGCTGATTCGGTAGGCAGAGGCGGAGAGGCTTGTGCGGCAGCATCTTGCTCCAGCGTATCCAGCAGGTCTTTACCTACTTTGGGGAGTGGCTCAGGCATGATAGAGGGGTCGATAACGGGCAGCCCTTTTTCATTTGCGGCACAACTGACAACTTTAATGCGCTGTTTGTAATCTTTTGAGCTGGCTTCAAACATCTGGTTGATGGCTTCGTCTTTGTGCACTGTCTTGAACAGTGCACCCAGATCCCGGCCATCAACCCAATTATTTTGTTTGCCCAGAAACAGTAAATCCTGATTTTGAAGGATAAACAGGTCGCTCATAGTCCACCTTTATTCACAAATACCCAGCGTTTGTAACAATAACCAGACGCCCATGTGGGGGTGATGGCGGCTGAGTTCAAGTTATTTCTTTGCCGGCGCTGGTCCTGTGCTTTTGCGGATAATAAATTCCGTTGGCAGTACGCACTCACGTTGGCTCAGTGGCTCGCCTTCAATGACCTTCAGCAGCATATCCATCGCCATCTTGCCCATCTCTTCAGCCGGTTGGGAAATAGTAGTGAGGCTGGGGTCGGAATACTTGGCGTAGGCAATATCGTCAAAGCCGGTGACCGACATATCTTCCGGAATGCGGATGCCCTGGTTCTTCAAGGTTTGCATGGCACCGATGGCCATTTCATCGTTCATCGAGAAAATCGCGGTGGGGCGGTTTTTCATATTGCAGAATTGGAATGCCGCATTCAGGCCTGACCACATAGTGAAGTCACCTTCGGCAATCAGGTCTTTTTCAAAGGGGATACCGGCCTCGGCAATTGCTTCTTTATAGCCTTCCAGACGGTCTATCGCGTGGGGGTTGTCTTTCAGGCCGGAAATTACCCCGATGCGTTTGTGCCCCAACGAGATCAGATAATTCACCATGGTTTTGGCGGCAGCGCGGTTGTCGATGCGGATCGCAGGACCGGTGGTGTATTCGCAACCACAGGCATTGACGCAAGGGATGTCCGGCGGGATGTTGTTTTGGCTTTTCTCGGAACTCGGGCGCAGCTGCACTATGCCGTCAGCCAGGCGCGTTTCCACGCGGCGGATGTAATCCATTTCGCGTTCCGGAGTGCCGCGGGTATCGCCCAGAAGAACGGCATAGCCTTTCTGTTGCGCGCGGTCTTCCAGAGCGCGGATAAATAATGAGTAGAAGGGGTTGGCGATATCGGGTACCAGAACCACCACTGCGTAGGCGCGCGCCGAGCGGAAGTTGCGCGCCAACATATTGGGGCGATAGCCCACCTGAGCGATAGCGTTATGGACTTTCTCCAGACTTTCTGGGGATACCTTCTCCGGGTTACTCAGGGCTCGGGAAACGGTGGCAACGGATACACCGGCCAAGCGGGCGACATCGCGAATATTCGACATAGGGGGCAACCTTAGGCTGTCGGCAGGAGTGAAATGGTGCTGGATTTGCACGAAATCTGCTTATTTGCCGGAAAATTTACTACAGCTCATGAAAAGAGACTAGAAAAATTAAATGTAAACGGTTACATTAGTTAAGTATGTCACTTATTGTCTTATTTAATATATCTTTTTGTGGCTGCGTGCCGGTTTACATAATAACGTTGGAATTTGTTCATGAATCTTCCCCTGCTGGATATTGCCATCATATTTGCCTACGTATTGGCGACCTTGGTGGTGGGCTTCTGGATTTCCAGTCGCGCGTCGCAAGATATTAAAAGTTATTTTCTGGGTGGGAATAAATTGTCCTGGTGGCAATTGGGCTTGTCGAATGCATCGGGCATGTTCGATATCTCCGGCACCATGTGGTTGGTGTATTTGCTGTTTGTGTATGGCCTCACCAGCGTGTTTATCCCTTGGCTTTGGCCGGTGTTCAACCAGATTTTTTTGATGGTATTCCTCTCGGTATGGTTGCGCCGCTCTGGTGTTATGACTGGCGCTGAGTGGATTACGTTTCGCTTTGGCGAAGGTAAAGGTGCGCGCCTGTCGCATCTGATTGTGGTGGTGTTTGCGCTGGTGAATGTGATTGGCTTTATCGCTTACGGTTTCATCGGCATCGGAAAATTTGCGGCGGTGTTTATGCCGTGGGAGTTATCCAGCAACTCGCACATGAACGATGTTTATTACGGGCTGATCATCACCGCCATCACCACTCTGTATGTGGTTAAAGGCGGCATGTTCAGCGTAGTTTTCACCGAGGTGCTGCAATTTTTTATCATGACAGTTGCGTGTATTGCAGTGGGCATTATTGCGATGCAACGCGTCTCTCCCGAGATGTTAAATGCGGTGATTCCCCAGGGCTGGACCAGTATTTTCTTCAGCTGGGAATTGCATCTGGATTGGTCGGAAAAGCTCGCGGCAGCGCAGGCTAAAATCGATGCCGATGGTTATGAATTGTTTGCCATCTTTTTTATGCTGATGTTGTTCAAAGGCGTGTTGCAAAGCATGGCCGGTCCGCAGCCAACTTACGATATGCAGCGCGTACTCTCAGCAAAAACGCCGAAAGAAGCCGCCAAAATGAGTGGCTTTGTGACGGTGGTGTTGATGTTCCCCCGCTACATGTTGATCGCCGGATTAACCGTACTTGCGCTCGGATTTTTTATGGGCGATTTAAATGCAATGGGCGAGAATTTGGATTTTGAGCAAATCCTGCCAATGGTGTTAGCGGGTGAAATTTTGCCGAGTGGCCTATTGGGTTTGTTAATCGCAGGCTTGCTCGCCGCATTTATGTCAACCTTTGCTGCCACCGTTAATGCTGCACCGGCGTATGTGGTCAATGATTTATACAAGCGTTACATCAATGCGGATGCCGATCCAAAAACTTATGTACGTATGAGTTATGTTATTTCGGTGTTGTTCGTCATTCTGGGTGTGGCGATCGGTTTTTTCATTCCTACCTTGAATCAGGTGATCCAATGGTTGGTGAGCGCACTTTACGGTGGTTACACCGCATCCAACGTTCTTAAGTGGTATTGGTGGCGTTTTAATGGCTACGGCTATTTCTGGGGAATGGTGACTGGTTTTGCGATTGCCTTCCCGTTGATCTTTACCGATATATCACCAATCAATGCTTTTCCATTTATGTTTGTTGCTTGTATAGCTGCTTGCGTGATTGGCTCGCTGCTCACCGCGCCGGACGATATGGAAGTATTGAAAAAATTCTATGCCAAGGTACGCCCTTGGGGCTTCTGGGCACCGGTGCTTGCCGAAGTGCAAAAAGAGTATCCACATCTGGGCAGCAATAAAAATTTCACACGTGATGCGCTCAACGTGGTGGTGGGGGTGGTATGGCAAACCTCGTTGGTTGCTGCGCCTATTTTTATGGTGATCAAGCACTGGCCGGAATTTATATCGGCGATGGCAATTGCATTGGTTACCAGCATTTTCTTGTGGTTTAACTGGTATAAAAAATTGGAAGACTACCCGGCAGATACGCCTGCTGGTGTTTTGCAAAACACAAATGACGAGCATCTGTTAACAAAATCCTGACCGTTAATTTTTTTGCACTGTGGATGTCTCTGCAGTGCAAAAAAATTTTAACGACCAGTGTAATCGATTACGTTTTATGCCCGCTGGTTATGAAGCACAGTGCAGGGCAATACATTGATAAATTCATCGGAGTATTTGACGCATGAGTAGTTTTAAAGAAAAAGCCAAGGCACTATTGCAGCAGCACGACGCGTTGGTAACAAAAAAAAATACAGTAAAAGCGAATGGAAATGGCATTTACGACTGCTATGAAAATCCCATTCTTACTGCTGCCCATGCCCCCATTTTTTGGCGCTACGATCTTAATGAAAAAACCAATCCCTTTCTGATGGAGCGCCAGGGCGTGAATGCCGCGTTTAATTCCGGTGCGCTCTATTGGAATGGAAAATATATTTTGGCTGTGCGCGTAGAAGGTGTTGACCGCAAATCCTTTTTTGCGGTTGCTGAAAGCCCGAATGGTATCGACAATTTCCGTTTTTGGGATTACCCCATCACCCTGCCAGAAACAGATCGTCCTGACACTAATGTGTACGATATGCGTTTGACCGCGCACGAAGATGGTTACATCTACGGTTTGTTTTGCACCGAGCGCAAAGATCTCAATCATCCGAATGATACTTCTGCTGCAGAGGCGCAATGCGGAATCGCGCGCACTAAAGATTTAATTACCTGGGAGCGTTTGCCGGATTTGGTGACTTACTCGGGCCAGCAGCGCAATGTGGTGTTGCATCCGGAATTTATTGATGGCAAATACGGTTTGTTCACGCGTCCGCAAGATGGTTTTATCAGTGTGGGTGCCGGTGGCGGTATCGGTTGGGGTCTGGTTGATGATATGACCAAAGCTGAAGTGAAATCCGAAGTGATTGTGGATGGCAAGGTTTATCACACCATCAAAGAAGTAAAAAACGGCCAGGGCCCCGCACCGATTAAAACCGCAGAGGGTTGGTTGAATCTCGCGCACGGTGTGCGCAACACGGCGGCTGGTTTGCGTTACGTGCTTTATATGTTCATGACCGAGTTGGAGCGCCCATGGGTTGTTACTCATCGCCCTGCCGGGCATTTTATTGCGCCGCACGGTGATGAGCGTGTAGGCGATGTGTCCAACGTGGCGTTCTCTAATGGTTGGATCGTGAATGAAAAAAATGAAGTATTTATTTATTACGCGTCATCTGACACGCGCATGCATGTTGCGACATCAACGGTTGAAAAACTGATTGATTACTGCAAAAACACTCCGGAAGATGGTTTGCGCTCTGCTGCATCTGTCGCGGTGCGCAATGAGTTGATCAGTGCGAATTTGTCCATTCTGAAAGAGTGGGTATAAGCAGATGGGGCATCCTGTTTTACCAGAGCCAATTGTTATTGATGCCGCAGCCCAGGCTGCGGTAATGATGCAGGAATTCCATACAGAATTGATCGCGATCGCAGATTGGTGGGCGACGTATTCGCCAGATCTGGAGCGCGGTGGATTTTATGGCGAAATCGATGCTGGCAATCGTCCGGTAAACGATGCCAGCAAAGGCATTATTTTGAATGCACGCATTTTATGGTTTTTTAGCGAGGTTGCGCAGCAGTTGGATGACTTACGTTATCGCGACTGCGCGCAGCGTGCCTATGACTATCTTGTTACGCATTTTTTTGATGCGGAATTTGGTGGTGTCTATTGGGAATTAGATGCAGCAGGAAACCCCATCAATACCAAAAAACAAATTTATGCACAGGCGTTCACTATTTATGCGCTGGTGGCTTATTTCGAATTAACAAAAGATGAGCAGGTGTTGGTGCGCGCACTGGAATGTTTTGAGTTGGTAGAACGGTACGGTATTGATCCTATTAATGAGGGTTATCTGGAAGCCTTCACGCGCGAATGGAAACCGATTGATGATTTGCGTTTGAGTGAAAAAGATTTGAATTATCCCAAATCACAAAATACGCATTTACATATCATGGAGGCTTACACCACTTTGCATCAGGCACATCCGGCACCCGGTATACGCGCGGCGCTTGAATATAATATCCGGATGTTTGATCGCTACATGATCGACCGCAGCAGTCATCACCTGCGGATGTTTATGGATTTGCAGTGGAATGATTTTTCGCCCGGTTACACCTACGGCCATGATATTGAAGCCAGTTGGTTAATTGCCAAAGCATTGGAGTCATTAGGTGATGAACATTACACCCGGGCCTTGACTCCTACGCTGCTCAAGGTGGCAGAGGTTACGTTGAATGAGGCGGTGGGTTGTTACGGACAAGTGATTGACTCTTATGATCGCGCAACCCAAACAGCCAACACCGATACCACCTGGTGGGTGCAAGCAGAAGCCTTGGTTGGTTTTTTGTATGCCTATGCTACCAGTGGCGAGCAGCGATTTTTTACTGCGGCAGTCAATGTGTGGGAATTTATCAAGCAGTATCAGATTGATCACCAAAAAGGTGAATGGTTTTGGCTGTCCAATTTAGATAAGCCCGATCAATATTCTTATTACAAAGTAGGCTTCTGGAAGTGCCCTTATCACAACGGGCGTGCCATGATGGAAGCGATCCGCTATTTGCAAACACACAGCTAATTTTTTGTTGGAATTACATAATGAATAATTATTTCCCACTGCTGCTTCGCTTGTTATCCGCGCTTGTTATTTTATTTGGTGTTATCGCCTGTACCGATTCGACAACAGCTCCAGCAGTATCAGGTGTGCCTGACGATGCCAAAGACGCAAAAAATGTAGCGGATTTTGTCCAGGCAAAAGGCGTGCGTTTTGAAAAAAATGGCAAGCCTTATGTCATCACCGGTGTGAACATGTGGTACGCCGCTTACTTGGGTGCGCCGGGTGGTGTTGGTGACCGCACACGCTTGGCCAAGGAGTTGGATACGCTTAAGTCCATTGGTGTGAATAATATCCGGGTGCTCGCGGTGTCCGAACAAAGCGATATTAATTCTGCGGTAAAACCTGCGGTTACTAATGGCTTTGGTAATTACGATGAAAACCTGCTGCAAGGTTTGGATTATTTATTGATAGAACTTGCCAAGCGCGATATGACAGCAGTGCTTTATTTCAATAATTTTTGGCAGTGGTCAGGCGGCATGAGCCAATACATGAGCTGGATTACGGGTGAGCCTATGCAAGATCCCAATGTGACCCAGCAGTGGGAATCGTTTATGGCCAACTCGGCCAGTTTTTATCGCAGCGAAAAAGCACAACAGGAATATCGCAACACTTTGAGAAAAATCATTACGCGCGTGAATAGCATTAATGGCAAACTCTATGTCGATGATGCAACGATTATGTCCTGGCAATTGGCCAATGAACCTCGCCCCGGCAATTCACACACATCCCAAGAGCACAAAGAGATTTATATCAATTGGATGCATACAGCCGCTGCTTATATCAAGAGCCTTGATGCGCATCATTTGGTGAGCAGTGGCAGTGAGGGTGAAATGGGTTCGGTTAATGATCTGGATGTATTTGTGCGCGCACATGCAACGCCGGATATTGATTACCTCACCTACCATATGTGGATTCGCAACTGGGGCTGGTTTGATAAAACCAAACCCGCTGAAACATGGCCACCAGCATGGGAAAAAGCACAGCGTTACATGCGTATGCATATTGATATCGCTAAACAAATGAATAAACCGCTGGTGTTGGAAGAGTTTGGTTTGGATCGTGATATGGGCGCCTATGCAATAGATACCACAACAGAATATCGCGATCGCTATTTTCGCGAGGTATTCAACGTGTTGCTTGAAAGCGCACAAAAAGGTGAGCCCAGTGCAGGCTACAACCTGTGGGCATGGAATGGCGCAGGCAGGACAACGCGTGAAAATTTCTGGTGGCAAGAAGGCGATGATTTTATGGGGGATCCACCACAAGAGGAGCAGGGAATGTATGGCGTGTTTGATACCGATAAATCTACCATCGCTATCATGAAAGAATTTAACGCACGGTTTCAACCTTAGTTCGCCATCCGAAAGGCAATTGAAAAACTGCAATCCTGATTGCAGTTTTTTTTGCCAAATTATTAATTTATATGATTAGTAATACGGTGGAGTAATTTAAAAAAATATCTACATAAATTTATCAATACGGTTTATTACACGGGGGAGCATCATGACAACACAGTTTATATTTCGATGGGTTTTTATCGCATTGGGTTTGTTGGTGGGCGCGCAAGCCAGCGCACAAAAATTTGAACAAGTCGCCAGAACACCACAATTGGGCTGGAACAGTTGGAATACGTTTGGCTGTAACGTAAATGAAAAAATGATTCGCGAAATGGCGGATGCAATGGTCAATAGCGGCATGAAAGCGGCGGGTTATGAATACATTAATATCGATGATTGCTGGCACGGCGAGCGCGATAAAAATGGCTTTATCCAAGCTGATAAAAAACATTTTCCGTCCGGTATGAAAGCGCTTGCCGATTATGTTCACGCAAAAGGTTTAAAGCTTGGTATTTATTCTGATGCAGGTAACACCACGTGTGCAGGTCGCCCGGGCAGCCGTGGACATGAATACCAGGATGCGCTCACCTATGCGAGCTGGGGGATCGATTACGTGAAATACGATTGGTGCGATACCAAAGATATTAATCCCGTTTCTGCGTACTCAACCATGCGCGATGCAATTTACAAAGCAGGGCGGCCAATGTTGTTCAGTATTTGTGAGTGGGGCGATAACAAACCATGGGACTGGGCAAAAGATGTTGGCCATTCATGGCGCACCACAGGTGATATTTATCCTTGCTGGAACTGCGAGCACAATCACGGCTCATGGTCTTCATGGGGCGTGTTGCCGATCCTTGATAAACAAACAGGTTTGCGCAAGTTTGCAGGCCCCGGTCATTGGAATGATATGGATATGATGGAAGTGGGCAATGGTATGACGGCTGATGAAGATCGCGCACACTTTTCGTTGTGGGCGATGATGGCATCGCCACTGATTGCAGGAAATGATTTGCGCAACATGAGCGACGCTACCAAGCAATTGCTCACCCACAAAGACACCTTGGCGATTAATCAGGATAAGTTGGGAATCCAGGCCATGAAGTGGATTGATGAAGGCGCTATTGAAATTTTTATCAAGCCATTGGAAAAAGGTGATTACGCGGTGCTGTTTTTAAATCGCGATGATGTTGCACGCGATTACAGTCTGGATTGGAATTTCCATTACATGAAAGACGATATTAGCAAGCATGAAATTTTCTTTGATAAAAAACGCTTCAACTGGCGCGATATCTGGACCGGTGAAAAAGGTACTACGGGCAGCCAATACACAACCCGTATTCCTGCCCATGGTGTTGTTGTGCTGCGTTTGAGTCCGCAATAATCGTCAGGGTTTCACTGTATCAACACAATAAAAAAGCCAGCACGCGCTGGCTTTTTTATTGTGGCTTATGCTGTTTGCACCTACACTTTTCACATAAAGCCGTTTGCTATCGAGCAGCTTGCGTATGTTGGGAGGTGAGATGGATAAATATTTTATTAGCGCAAATGAATTGTTGTTGGATTCATTCAAGCTTGCAGAGCAAATTTTCCTCAGTGGTTTTCGCCCGCATTTTATTGTGGGTGTATGGCGCGGCGGCTCGCCAGTGGGCATTGCTGTGCAGGAATTTCTGGAGTATGCCGGTGTGCCGACCGACCATATCGCAATACGCACATCCTCGTATTACGGTATCGATCAACAAAGCAAAGATATTCGTGTGCATGGGCTTGATTACATCGTCAACAATGTGGATGCCGACCAATCGCTGCTGATTGTCGATGACGTGTTTGACTCCGGCCGTTCGATCATGGCGGTGATAGAGGAAATCAAGCGGAAATCCCGCCGCAATGCGCCCGGCATCATAAAAGTGGCATGCCCCTGGTATAAACCAGCGCGCAATACCACCAGTATTACGCCTGATTTTTATGTTCATGCAACCGACCGCTGGTTGGTTTTTCCGCACGAGTTATGTGGCCTGACGCCGCAGGAAATTTTGCAAGGAAAAGGTCAGGAGGTGGCTGCTACCCTTGCGCATCTGAAAAAAGGATAAAAAATAATCGCCCTGAATAGGAAAAATACCAAATGCGTAATTGAATCCTGCCCAAGAGCGAAAACCTGTTATTCGACAGGCGATAAAGCAGGAATTTTTCAACTTTTGTGTTGACTCAAAAAGACCAAACGGGTTTAATACGCGCCTCTTGCAGCGTGGCTACCGCCACAGCAAGCACGACACGCCCAGATAGCTCAGTCGGTAGAGCAGTGGATTGAAAATCCTCGTGTCCCTGGTTCGATTCCGGGTCTGGGCACCATATTAAAACCCGAAGTTCTCGCGAACTTCGGGTTTTTTATTGGGTGTATATTTTTGCCCTCCGCTTTGCTTGCGTATCTGGAATGTATTGACGATGGAAAGTAACCAAGCCCTCAATGTACAGCCTGCGCTTACGACGCAGCGCATCGCTGCTCTTGATACTGCACGCGGCATCGCGGTGCTCGGTATCTTGCTTATCAATATGTATTCATTTGCACTGCCGGAAGTGGTGCGTGCCAATCCGTTTTTGATGGTGGGCGCTAGTGGCGTAGATCGCGCGCTCTGGTATGTGCTGCATATCTTTGCCGACACTAAATTTATCACCATGCTCAGCGTGGTATTTGGTGCGAGTCTTTGGCTTTTTGCCGAACATAAAGCCGGGAGTGAGAGGCAGCTTGTTGATCAGTTGCAGTACCGCAGGCTTATGTGGCTGCTGGTGTTTGGTTTGCTGCATAGCTATTTGCTGTGGGATGGCGATGTGTTGTTTACCTATGCTGTGTGTGGCTGGGTGGTCTGGCATTTGCGTCGCTATGACACTGTGTTGCTGCTCAAAATAAGTGCCGGTCTGTTCGCAATCGGTGCGCTGCCCAATGTGGTGATGGCTGCTTTTTTCCCCGAGGTGATGAATGAGCTGATGGCTTACCAAACGGCAGATGAAATCGCCGCAGAGGTTGCGCACTATCAACAGGGTTGGGGTGCAGTTGCGCTTGAACGGATTGGAACGGCAGTTGGGCTGCAGCTGGGCGTGCTTGTGACGGGGTGGTCAACCATCGCGCTGATGTTGGTGGGGATAGTGTTGGCGCGTTGCGGATTGCTAACCCTGCAAGTGAGTGCTGATCACTATCGCCGGTTAATCGCACTAACCGGCGTGCCGGGGTTGTTGCTGATTGCGATTGGGTTGTACAAAAGCATCCACTATGGGTTTGCCGCTGGTTATGTCTACACCTATGGATATGAGCTCCATTTTTGGGGTAGTAGTTTGCTGGGGGTTGCGTATGTGCTGATGGCGATGCTGTGGTGTCGCGCGGCAGGTGGATCATTTTTCGCGCGAGTTCTTGCGGCTGTGGGGCGTATGTCGCTGAGCGTCTACATCATGCAATCGCTGATTTGTACGCTGCTATTTTATGGCTATGGGCTGGGGTGGTATGGCCAATTGTCGCTTTCACAAGTGGTGCTAGTCACTCTGCTTATCTGGTCGTTCCAGTGTATGTTCGCCTGCTGGTGGCTCGCACGCTTCCGTTATGGACCGCTTGAATGGTGGTGGCATCGCTTGGTGTATCAGGTTCAATAACAGTTCTAAGTAGTCGGTTCTTTCATAGCAATTGCGTCTGTTTTGCCGGGTGTGCTGGATTACACTTTTAGGTGTGCCCCATCTTTTGCGAGCGATTGGCTATGCGTACTTATATCCGTCATCCCACGTCTATCCCTATTCAGGTCTGTGCAGGCGGCGATGAAGCATCGCGTGTGCGGGTGCGCAACCTGAGCGCGGGCGGTTTATGTTTTGTCACCGATAAACCGGTCAAGGTGGGGACTCTGGTGGAGTTCGATATTCCCGTCACCAAGCCTGACTATCATGGGCGCGGTGTTATTATGTGGCGACGCGAACAGTCATCCAGCCAATATGAGGTGGGTGTGCGTTTTACCAGCGACGATGAGTTCTTTCGTACACGCATGGTGGAGCAGGTGTGCCAGATAGAAGATTATCGCCAGCGCCTGGCATTAAAGGGGCGCAGGTTAACCAGTGAAGAGGCGGCACTGGAGTGGATCGAACGCTACTCAGCGGACTTTGATGGACAGGCGCAGACACATTAGTTGCCATTTCCTTACAGGTAGCAGCCAATAAAAAACCGGCTCAGGGCCGGTTTTTTATTGCAGGTCTTTCACTCTTTCTTTATTGGTCATGCTTGTGATGGAAGGGCGCGAACCAGCAGATCAGAAAAGACGGGATGGTTGCCGCCATCACAAAAATAAAATAGCCGACGTAACCCATGCTTTCCTGCAGCGCCCCGCTCACCATGCCGGTGAGCATCATGCACAATCCCATCAGTGCAGTACCGAATGCATAGTGCGTAGTGGCGTATTTACCGGGCGCGAGTTGCTGCATTAAATAAATCATGAACCCGACTGAGCCAATACCAAAGAAGAACTGCTCAATAATGACACCGGCGCTAATCAACGCATGGCTTTCCGGTTGATAGATGGCCATCAACAAGAAGGTGATATTGGGGATGTTGACGCAGAAACAGAGCGGGAACAGCGCTTTTTGCAAGCCTTTTTTAGCGACATAAGCGCCGCCGATCAATGAGCCGACCAGCAATGCAACCAGCCCCAGGGTGCCGTAAATAATCCCGAATTCCTGATTGGTGAGCGCGAGGCCGCCATTTTCTACGCTGTCTTTCATGAACAGCATGCTGGGTGCATTGAGGAAGCCGAAGCTGATGCGGAATAACAACGCAAAACCGATCATCAGCCAAATACCTTGCTTCTGGAAGAAGGTGATAAAGGCATCGACCAGAGTGCTTATCGCCTCTTTCGGATTGCGTGGTGTGTTCTCTGCGCGTGCGCCTTCGGGCATAACCCGCCAGTGCCAAAGCGCCATAATCAGCATCAGCACACCCAACAAGGCGAAGACGATCTGCCAGGATTTGATCCACTCGGGGCCAGATACGTGAGGATCAAGACCGAAGTAATCTTCGTGCAGTACGCCGCTGAGCACCACCATCACGCTCATCATGGCAAGCTTGCCCAGATTCCAGCTCAGGCTTTGCCAGCCGCAATACAGCGCCTGGGATTTGGCATCGAGCGAGGTTACATAAACCCCATCGGTGGTGATGTCTTGTGATGATCCGATAAAAGACAATACCCAGAAAAAGGCGAGCATCAAGGTGATGTAGTTCGGTAAACCCATGACAAGGGCAACGCCGATAAAGCCAACACCAAGCAGGATTTGGCAGAGCAGTACAAAAAACTTTTTGGTTTTGTACATTTCCAGAAAGGCGGCGAAGAATGGCTTGATGGTGTAGGCGAGGCCGAGTGCGCTGGCGTAAGCGGCGGCTTCGGTGTTATTCATGCCGAGGTTGCTGAACATCACCACGGCGGCAGCGGTCAGCATGTTGTAGGTCAATGCCATCGTAAAATAACCGGATGGCACCCACAGAAGGGGGTGTTTGGTCGCAGGGGCAGAACTCATGGTAAATACCTTGTGTTGTTCACTGTTATTGTTGTGTGACAACGCCACCTGCTCGTGCTGTCAGGTTTGTATCCGGCGCTATTCACTGCCACTGGTTGTATTCTTGTTGGCGTATTCCCTGCCGATAATGCTTTTGTAATCCACCTTGGGAACAAAGGCCACTCTGGGTGGCCTTTGTGATCTCTCTCACCTGATCAGGCGGTTGATGCCAGTTTGGTGCAGGTTGGCTTATTTGCCGGCTTTGTAGGTTTCAGCGGCTTTAAGGATTTCAGCGCGCGCCTCTTCCAAATCGCCCCAGCCAGCCACTTTAACCCACTTGCCTTTTTCCAGGTCTTTGTAGTGCTCAAAGAAGTGCTCGATCTGCTTCAGGGTAATTTCCGGCAGGTCTTGAAGGGTTTTGACATTGCTGTACAGGGTAGTCAGTTTGTCGTGCGGAACGGCAACGATTTTTGCATCTTCGCCGGCTTCGTCGGTCATCTTCAACACGCCCAGTGGGCGGCAGCGAATCACGGAACCTGCTTGTACTGGCTGAGGGAATACCACCAACACGTCAGCGGCATCGCCATCGCCACACAGGGTTTGCGGGATATAACCGTAGTTGCATGGATAGTACATGGCGGTGCTAACCAAACGGTCAACAAACAGTGAATTACTGTCTTTGTCGATCTCGTATTTGATGCCGGAATTCATAGGGATTTCGATAACAACGTAGAAGTCATCGGGCAGGCTTTTGCCAGCGGGGACAAGTTCAAAACTCATGGTAGATACCTGATGTGTAAGGATTGCAGAAGGTTATGGAATTCTTTGAGCTGATCGGCGGCGGATTCTACCACAACAAAAAGGCAGCGATAGCAGCCACTGCGAGGGTCGCTGCAGCAAGGATTAACCAGGTGGTGCGGCGGCTTCGTTGGGTATCGGGCTCAATGCGGTTGCCCGGTGATGTCGGGCGTGTTTTCCAGCGCTTGGGCTCACTGCTGGGCAGCTTGCGCTCGATGGGTTTGCTCAGCTCATCAATCGGTTTGCGGATGCGGGTTTTATTCTCTTCCAGATCGGGCGCAACAATGCGGAAACTATACACATCCAGTCGCAAACGGTCGCCGTTATTGGCGGTAGCGTTATCGACCCGCAATTCATTCAGGTAGGTGCCGTTGGCTGAGCCAAGGTCTTTGATGCGCAGATGGTTGCCCTCGACGCTGATTTCCACATGGCGGCGCGACAAATGCGTACCGGGAATAACGATATCGCACTGGTTGCCGCGCCCAATGACCGTTGCGCGCTCAGGCATCAGCATAAAATGTTTGCCAGCCAGCCAGCTGCTGTCAGAGACAAGCCGCCAGGGTGCAGCGGCAGGCTCTTTGGTTTTATCGGGTAGGCTGCGGGGGTCGAGTACAATGATTTCGGCGCTGCCGATTTTGATAATATCGCCGGGCAGGATTTCTTTCTGGGTGATGCGCTGGCCGTTCACAAAGCAGCCGCTGGTGCTGTTGTTGTCCTTGAGTAAGTAACGGGTGTTTTCCTGGATGACCTTGGCGTGTACGGGATCTATGTCTTTATCGTCGATAACCAGATGATTGTCTGCGGAGCTGCCAATCGAGAACAGTTTTTCAACAACCCACAAGGGCGGGCGTCGATTGTCCTTAAAATGAAGTTTAAGCATGGCCGATCCGTATTTTTGTCGTCTAAATAATCTTTTATGTGTGTATCTACCCTGATAAAGCCGATTTTGGCGTCGATCCCGTAAGTTGAATGACATTACCATCGAATTCTATTAACTCATACCCCAAAGGGCAATTGTATGGCTGATATTCCTGTTGCTGACTCTCCATTGGCAGCTCCCGAGGCTAACAACAAAGTGGTGATTCACTACTGCAATATGTGCCGCTGGATGCTGCGCTCGGCTTGGCTCGCGCAAGAGCTGCTCAGTACCTTTGACGGCGAGCTGGATGAGGTTGCGTTGCACCCGGGCACCGGCGGGATTTTCCATGTCTGGCTCAATAATGAGCTGGTGTGGGACAGGGTTCGCGATGGCGGTTTTCCGGAGGCCAAGGAGCTTAAGCAGCGTGTGCGCGATGTGCTTTGCCCTGATCGATCCCTTGGTCATAGCGATGGCCATAAAAAATCTGACTGACTTTCCACTTACTTTTGTAACAAATCGTTTCCCGCGGCCGGATTAATGGCCTTTTTACTGTTTTGCCCAGGTGTGGCTGGCATAATGGCGGCCACGTCCGGGCGATGTCTCACAGGCAATTACCGCCCGGTTTTTGTCGTTCAGGGAACCCCTACCAACCGGATTTTTCCATGCAGATACTTTCACGCTTTTATTTGTCACTTAACCGTCTTTATCGCGCGCTGGTTATCAACCGTCCCTACCATGTGTTTACCGGTCTTGTGATCCTCACCATTGTGGCCGCCTTTGGCATGACCAATTTCAAATTGGATGCCTCTGCTGATTCGCTCACACTGGAACACGATACTTCTATTGATTACTTGCGCGAAATTTCCAAGCGCTACCAAAGCGGTGATTTTCTGGTGCTGACTTATGCACCCAAAGCCGAAATGTTTTCCGATGAATCGATCAACACACTTAAACAGCTGCGCGATGAATTAGCGAATGTCGATGGTGTGGCGAGTGTGTATTCGATGATCGATGTCCCGCTGCTGTACAGCCCAATGCGTACCTTGGCGGAGCAAAAAGAATCAACACGCACCTTGTTAACGCCCGGTGTCGATCGTGCGCTGGTCAAGCAAGAATTTTTAACCAGCCCGATTTACCGCGATATGTTGCTGAGTGCCGATGGCACTACGTCGGCGATCCTGCTCAATCTGAAAGTGAATAATCAATACATTGAAATGGCGCGTCATCGCGATGCTTTGCGTTTAAAGCGTCATAAAGAAGGGCTGAGTGAAACAGAAGTAAAAGAGTTGGAACGTGTTTCTGCAGAATTTCTTGCATACCGGACCGCAACGGCAGCGCAAGATGCTGCGCGTGTGGAAATTGTGCGCGGTATCGTTAGCAAGTATCAGGATCGCGCGCAAATTTTCCTGGGCGGTGTGAGCATGATCACTACCGATATGATCGCTTATATCAAAAGCGATCTGGTGGTGTTTGGCAGTGCGCTTATCGCTTTTATTATTTTTATGCTCGCCTTTTTATTCCGCCAATGGCGTTTTGTAATTTTGCCGTTAACCGTTTGTTTAATGTCGGTAACCTTGATGCTGGGTTGGCTCAGCTGGATTGATTGGCGGCTTACAGTCATATCATCCAACTTTGTTGCTCTGTTATTGATCATGGTGTTCGCATTTACGATCTATGTTGTGGTGCGCTACCGTGAATTACATGCAATTGACCCGGATATGTCGCAAGCCGATTTGGTATTGCAAACCATGCGCGATATGGCCATTCCCTGTTTATATTCGGCCTTGACCACCATAGTCGCATTTATGTCATTAGTGATGAGCGGCATTCGCCCGGTGATTGATTTTGGCTGGATGATGACGATCGGTTTGTGTGTGGGTTTTGTGTTGGTGTTTGTCATCCTGCCTGCCGGTTTGATGATCCTGCCCAAAGGCGAGCCTAAAGATCGCGGTGACAATTCGGCGGCATTGACAGTAAGGTTTTCAAAGCTGGCAGAATTTCATGGTGGGAAAATTCTATTGCTGAGTGTGTTGATTGCATTGGTTGGTGTGTGGGGAATCAGCAAATTGGAAGTGGAGAATCGCTTTGTTGATTATTTTAAAGACGACAGTGAAATCCATCAGGGATTAAGTGTTATTGATCGCCAGCTCGGCGGTACGGTAACGCTCGATATTATTTTGGATGCTGAAAAGAACACAATTGTCATCAATGAAAGTGATGAAGAAATAGAAGAAGATCCTTTTGCTGAAGATACAACTGCCGACCCGGCAAGCGACATGGATTTGGAAGAAGATCCTTTCGCTGAAGTAGGCGATGAAGATGCGTTTGCCGAAGACAGTGATACCACTTCATCAGCATCGAGTTACTGGTTTAGTGTGGCAGGTTTGGATCAAATCAAACAGTTGCATAATTATCTGGAATCTTTGCCGGAAGTTGGCAAAGTGCAATCGTTGGCAACGGTGTATCAGTTGGCGCGCGATATTAATAAAGGCAAGCTTAACGATTTTGAATTGAACGTTATGCGCAATATGCTTTCGGACGATATCAAAGGTTTTCTGATCAGGCCGTACTTGTCGGATGAGCAACAGCAAACACGAATTACCCTGCGTGTGATTGAAACAACACCTGATTTGAAGCGCGCTGAATTGGTCGAAAAAATTCGCCAATACGCTATCACCGAAGGTGGGTTTCACCCCGAGCAAGTGAACTTCACCGGCATGTTGGTGTTGTATAACAATATGTTGCAGAGTTTATTTGCCTCGCAAATTTCAACCATCGGTGTCGTGTTTGTTTCGATCATGCTGATGATGATGGCGCTGTTCCGCTCAATTAAAATTGCTGTTATTGCCATACTGCCAAATATTCTGGCAGCGGGAACCGTGTTGGGGGCGATGGGTTTGGTAGGAATTCCGCTGGATATGATGACCACAACTATCGCAGCGATTGTGGTTGGCGTGGGGGTGGATCAGGCGATCCAATATTTCTATCGCTTCCGTGCCGAGTTTGCGCACGACCACAATTATGTTGAAGCTATGCATCGCTCGCATGCATCAATCGGCCGCGCGATGTACTACACCTCGGTCACCATTATTGTTGGTTTTTCCATCCTGATGTTGTCGGAATTTATTCCATCCATTTATTTCGGTGCATTGACGGCATTTGCTATGTTGATGGCGGTGGTTGGTTCACTCACATTGCTGCCGAAGCTGATTTTATTGATGAAACCATTCGGGCCGGAAAAATAAATTTTCCGGTTGAAAAAAAGGGCGCGATATATCGCGCCCTTTTTTATTTGTCGTTGTTGTCTTTTATTTTTGTTAATCGATTACCAATCCATTAGCGCTTTGAGTTGGGGTGCCAGATCTGCTGCCATGGCTGCATGTTGTGATTTGGTCGGGTGGGCATCTTGCTCGTCCCCGGGATAATGTGGCGATGTGACTTGATGTACACGAGCTGCATTCACGCGCGAAATCGTTTCGCGAATATAATCAATTAGTGCCGCTTTTTTATCGCCATGCAAAATAGCTCCTTCGGTGAGTGCAATATGTGCGTGCGGATAATCTTTAAGTAATTGATTAACCAGCTTTACGTAAGTGCGTACATAGGTCTCGCGTTCGGGAATATCGGTGCTGAAATCATTGGTGCCTATGGCGCTGACAATTAAATCGGGTTGATACGCTTTTTTATTCCAGCTAACCGGTGCTGCCTGGTCTGCAATAGTGAGTGGATAAAAATCCGGTAGATTCAATTCATCGGTTTTACCATTCCAGCTGCGCACCAGCCCCCTTCCTCCGTAACACACTAATTGCGCTTGTGCATTTAATGCAGCGGCAGTGAGCATGCCATAGGATTCGCGTGCGTTTGACCAGGATGGGTTCGGTTTTTCACCCGGGATGCGGTCAATCATTTCGGCGCAGGTAACTGAGTCACCCAGAAATAACAATTTGCGTTTTGGTAATAATGGCGGTGGGAGTAATTCGCCTTTATCTAACGTAAATGTTTTGATGGTTGATATGCCTTGCCAGGTTTCGGTGCGGTTAACGATGCGTACACTGTGTTTGCCTGTGGTCGCAAAGCGAAATAATTCCACCGTGGTAGCCTCTTTTGCAAGTTGGATGGCTATTGCGGGGCCTTCATCCACAATCACATCAATCCAGCCGTTTCCTGTATTGCTCTGCGCAACCATCTCCAGTTTTGATGCTTTCACTTCCAGCAAAAACGTTACACCAGGGTACGCGAAGCGCACACTGCCATCACCTTGCTGTTGTGTTCTCCCCATAAGACCAATGCGTTCATCGTTAGCATTAATGGTTTCAGCGAAGAGGTTGGCGCTCATAAATAAAATCATCACTAGCGAAATAATATATTGTGCGTAGTGTTTCATGATGCGCCGCCTATTTTAATAACTGTTGAATGTCGGGCAGCATTGCATCCACCCAAATTTGATAGCCTTTTGGGGTGGGATGCAAAAAATCATTCATGATGTCAGTGGATATATTGCCGTTTTTTTCCAGCAGCAGGGCACCGTAATCTTTAAAGAAAATCGTTGTTTGGTTACCAAGTTGCGCAATAAGGTGGTTTAATTTTTTAACATGCTTGCGGTTATCCGAGCTCGCCAGTTGATCAAAGGGAAATACGCCATTGAGCAGAATTTTGCTGTGCGGCCAAGCTAGCTGTAGCTGCGCGACAACCTTGGCAACACCTTGCGCTACTTGTTCTGGTGTCTCGTGCAGATGGCCAAAATTATTGACGCCGATCATCAATACAATAAGCTTGGGTTGCATATTGCCTATAGCGCCGTGCTGTAAACGCCAGAGTACATTCGCAGTGTGATCGCCACCGATACCAAAGTTAGCGGCCTTGAGCGGTTTGAAGTGCTTGTCCCAGAGTTGCCAATCCCAACCTGCGGTAATGGAGTCGCCAATAAACAACAGATCAACTTCTTCATACTGTGCGACAACGACATCTTCAGCGTGGCGCTTGTCCCAGTTTTTAACTGGCATCCAGTCAAATTCAATCGTACGTTTTGTGGGGATTGTGCCAGCGGGCGTTTCATCCTGTTTTGCGTGAGCGAAACCGGCCAAAAAAGAAAGCAAACATATCCAGATTATAGGGTGACGAAACATAGAGGTTTCCTGCGTAGTGAAGTTTTTAATTTTGGCAATTGATATGGTGTAAACCAATCAATTGCCGTGCAGGCTGCGTGTTTTTGATAAGGTGCACTGGTGTGCTTATGTTTTTATATGTTGTTTTAGTTTTTCAAGCTTAGCCGTTCATTGTGTGAGTTCAAGCTTTGAACACCGGCGATATTTAAAATCAAATCCAGTAACTCATCCCATGGCTCTGCATTGCGCATGCCTTTTACCGCTTTATCAATGCCATTGGCTTTGCGCAACAATTGTTGCAATTGCGCTGGTTTTAATCTGCGCAGCGCCGCCTGCATCAGCGGTTGGCGTTTATCCCATACACCGGCTTGTTTGGCCGCCCAATCAAAATGTTTTCCCTGTGCGACTGCCTGTGAAATTTGCACCAATGCGCGAATTTCGCGTGTCACTGCCCAGAGAATATTAATCGGTTCTGTGCCTTCCGTTTTTAATCCTTGCAGGGTGCGCACGGCTGCGCGGGCATCGCCGTGCAATGCTTTATCGGTCAGGCCGAAAATATCGTAACGCGCGCTGTCAGCAACAACCGAGGCCATAAGCTCATAGCTGACGCGGTTATCGGTAGTGAGCAGTTTTAATTTTTCAATTTCCTGGGCAGCGGCTAACAGGTTGCCCTCAATGCGTGAGGCAAGCAGGTCTATCGCATCGCTGTCGGCGTGTAGTCCTGCTTGTTGCAAACGCACGCCAATCCAGCGCGGTAGTTGCGCGGGAGTAACCGGCCAAATTTGGATGTGTTGTCCTGCATCTTCAATGGCTTTAAACCATTTGCTTTTTTGTGTCGCACCATCGAGTTTTTCAGTGACGATCAACAATAAATTATCCGGTGCTGGTGATTGCGCATACTCCTGCAACACTTTTCCGCCTTTGTCACCGGGTTTGCCGCTGGGCATGCGCACTTCAAGGATTTTCTTTTCTGCAAACAGGGACAAGCTGTTCGCTGCAGCGAGCAACTGATTCCAATCAAAACTGGTATCGACATGATAAAGCTCGCGCTCGCTGAAACCATTTTTGCGCGCAGCAGCGCGGATTTGGTCGCAGGATTCCTGAATTAATAAGGGCTCATCACCCGATACTAAATAAATAGCAGACAAGTGTTTGCCCAGTGCGGCTCCTAATTGTTCGGCGCGCAATTTGGGCATTTTATTCTGTCGCAACGGGGGCAGAGGGCGTTGGAACAGGAGCGGGATTTGCGCTGATATTTTTTACCCGGCGCAAAATACTGCTAGCCAATTCGCGGCGCATTTCACGCAGTATCAACTCTTCTTCCTGTGCTGCGCCATTGGCGTTATTCACGTTGTAATTGTAGGTGCGCGAGATGCGTGCGCTGGTGTTGCGCGGTGTCAGAATGCCCTGGGCATTGCTTACGCGATAATCTACGCTGAGAATAATTTCATAGGCGCTCGTCAGGGCGTCGCTACCGACACCTGCTGTGCGTTTGTCCATTACTTCCCGCTCTATATGCAATGTAAGCGGTGTATTTGTGGGTGATGGGTTAGTAACTGATGAATTAATAGGCGCTGTCAGTTCACTGATTTTGTAGGCAGGAAATAATTGGCGCAGGCTGTTGATCAGCGGACTGTGATCGTCGGTGGCGATGACAGCGAGATCCAGTGGTGCGGTCATTGCCAGTTTATCGCCACCCACAGCAGAGCCGCGCAAATGCCAGCCGCACGCGGAGAGAGAAAGAATTAATAAACCGGCAATAATTTTTTTCATAACAGACCTGTATTGTAAATCCCTCCCAGCCTCCCTTTTTCAAAGGGAGGGGCAAACTCCCTGTTGAATCTCGCATCCTGCTCATTAAATCTTTTGGTGATTCTGTGCACCAAAATTCCCCCGTTGAAAAAGGGGCTAGGGGGATTTGCTTTTAATTAGCAACAATGTTGACCAATTTATTAGGGATCACAATTACCTTGCGCACGGTTACGCCTTCGAGGAAACGCTGCACATTTTCTTGTGCAAGTGCTTCAGCTTCGAGTTGCTCTTTGGGTACATCAACGGCGACATCCAGCTTACCGCGCAACTTGCCGTTTACTTGCACAACCACTTCTACGGTGGAGCGAGTCAGTGCGCTTTCATCCAGAGTTGGCCAGGGTTGGTTCAACGGAATTTCTTTGTTGCCCAGTTCTGACCAGAGCGCATGAGTGATGTGCGGGACAATCGGAGCGAGTAATAAAATCGCCGCTTCCAGTGCTTCGCGTTCTACCGCCAAACCTTGCGGGTTGGCGCGGTCAGCGAGTTTGCTGGTTTCATTCAACAATTCCATCACCGCAGCGATAGCGGTGTTGAAGGTTTGGCGACGGCCGTAATCGTCGCTGACTTTTTGGATGGTCTCGTGGGTTTTTCTGCGCAAATCTTTCTGTGCTTGTGGCAGGTTTTCTGCGTCAAGCTTGCCGGGTGTACCTGCATTGATGTGACCTTCAACAGCCTTCCACAAACGACGCAAGAAACGGCTCGCACCTTCTACACCGGAATCGCTCCACTCCAGGCTTTGCTCTGGCGGAGCAGCGAACATGGTGAATAAGCGGACGGTGTCGGCGCCGTATTGGCTGATTACGCTTTCCGGATCAACGCCATTGGATTTGGATTTGGACATTTTGATCACGCCGCCAAATTCCACTGGCTCGCCGGTGGTTTTGTGTTTGGCGGAAATAAAGCGGCCTTTGTCATCGCGCTCGATAACCACATTTTCCGGTTCGATCCAGTTCTCTTTACCTTCGCTTTTGGTGAAGAAAGATTCGGCATTTACCATGCCCTGGCAGAGCAGACGCTCGAAGGGTTCATCGCCACTGACGAGGCCTTCATCACGCATTAATTTGTGGAAGAAACGCGAGTAGAGCAAATGCAAAATCGCGTGTTCGATACCGCCCACATACTGATCCACCGGCAACCAGTAATCGGCCGCGGCTTTGTTGATCATGCCATCGGTAAAATTCGGGCAGGTGTAGCGTGCGTAGTACCAGCTGGATTCCATGAAGGTATCGAAGGTATCGGTTTCGCGCTCAACGTATTGGCCATTTAATTCGTCTTTTTTCCATTCCGGATCGGCTTTGATGGGCGATTGCACGCCGTTCATCACCACATCTTCCGGAAGTAACACGGGCAACTTGTGCGCAGGAACCGGAATTTCACCGCCTTCAGGCAGGTTAAACATAGGGATAGGTGCGCCCCAGTAACGCTGGCGGGATACACCCCAGTCGCGCAAACGGTAATTGGTTTTTACGCGGCCTTTGCCTGCCATTTCCAGGGTGCTGGCGATGGAATCAAACGCGGCGTTAAAGTCGAGTCCATCGTACTCACCGGAATTAACCAGCACGCCTTTTTCGGTGAAAGCGGCTTTGCTCAAGTCGATTGCTTCGCCATTGGCGGGCGCGATCACTTGAGTAATTCCCAAATTGTATTTCTGCGCAAATTCGTAATCGCGTTGATCGTGGGCAGGAACTGCCATCACTGCACCTGAACCGTAATCCATCAGCACATAGTTGGCGACCCACACCGCAACCGGTTCACCGGTGATGGGGTGCAGCGCTTTAATGCCGGTATCCATGCCTTTCTTTTCCATAGTCGCAATATCGGCTTCGGCGACGGATTGCACTTTGCAATCTGCAATAAATTGCGCGAGCGCCGGATTGCTCTGGGCTAAAAATTTGGAAATAGGATGCTCAGCGGCGAGGCTTACATAAGTCACCCCCATGAGGGTGTCCGGGCGCGTAGTGTAGATATCGAAGCTGGTGAATTCGCCTACAGCAGATGCCAGATCAAAACGCATTTCCAGACCGCGGCTTTTGCCGATCCAGTTGCGCTGCATGGTTTTTACTTGCTCTGGCCAGTTGGGCAGCTTGTCCAGATCGTTCAGCAATTCTTCGGCGTAGTCGGTGATTTTGATAAACCACTGCGGAATTTCTTTGCGTTCAACCAATGCGCCGGAGCGCCAACCGCGACCGTCGATCACCTGCTCATTCGCCAATACGGTTTGGTCGATTGGGTCCCAGTTCACGGTGGACATTTTTTTGTACACCAAGCCTTTCTCGTACAAACGGGTAAAGAACCACTGTTCCCATTTGTAGTATTCGGGGGTGCAGGTGGTGAGCTCGCGCGACCAGTCAAAACCGAAGCCCAATTGCTTGAGTTGGCTGCGCATGTGGTCGGTATTGGAATAGGTCCACTTGGCCGGTGCGGTATTGTGCTTGAGCGCGGCATTTTCGGCGGGCAGGCCGAACGCGTCCCAGCCCATGGGGTGCAATACGTTTTTGCCCTGCATACGTTGGTAGCGGGCGATCACATCAGTAATGGTGTAGTTGCGCACATGGCCCATGTGCAGTTTGCCGCTGGGGTAGGGGAACATCGCCAGGCAATAGAATTTTTCCTTGCTGGTGTCTTCAACCACTTTGAAGCTGTTGTTGGCTTCCCAGTATTGCTGTGCTTGTGCTTCGACTTCGGCGGGGTTGTATTGTTCTTGCATGGACGTGTACGGCCTATTACTGAAAATGGGAATGTGAGAAAGGCGATGATTATAGAGGGATGAGGTTGAAAAGGGGTAGTAATCGCAGTAGATCCTCAGTCGCCGTCAGGTATTGGCGGTACAGTGGCGCGTGAGATAGTCCTCATGGCGCGGCAACACAGCCGCTGTTTTGGCGATGGCTTCTTTTAAGTGCCGCATGTTTTGAATAAGCGCAGTCTCGGGTACACGATCCACCAGTGCGTCGTAATGGGTGGGGTTGATACCTTGCCCGAGCATGACCGCCAGCCAGCTGTGGGGTGTGAATAAATCATCTGGCGCGGCAATAACGCGGCCGCTGCCGCGAAAAATCTCCAGTTTGGACGCCAAAGTATCCGGAAGCTCCATATTGCCCACATAGCGCCAAAATTCGGTATCCCGGCGCTGGGTGGCGCTGTAGTGCAGCACGATAAAATCCCTGAGTCGCTCGTAATCGGCGGTCATTATCCGGTTGTAGTGCGCAATCTCCGCCGTATTGATGCCGCGCCCCGGCCAGAGGTTAATAAGCCGCTGAATGCCAATTTGCGTTAAATGGATACTGGTGGACTCCAGTGGTTCGATAAAACCACCGGCGAGACCTATGGCGATGCAGTTTTTCTCCCAAAAGAGGCGGCGGTGGCCGGTGCGGAAACGCAGTGGTCGCGGGTCGCCCAGTGCTTCACCATCGGCGCCGGCAAGCAGTGCCCGGTGCACGTCATCTTCATCGGCAAATGCACTTGAATAGACATACCCATTGCCCATGCGGGTTTGCAGGGGGATGCGCCAGCGCCAGCCAGCATTGTCTGCCGTGGCGCGGGTGAATGGATCTGGTGCGCCTGTTCCGGTCGTGGAAAGGGCGAGCGCCCGGTCGCAGGGTAGGTAGTGGTTCCAATCGACAAACTCGCTGTTCATCGCGCCTTCAATCAGCAGTGACTTAAAACCGCTGCAGTCGATAAACAATTCACCGGCCAGCACCTGACTGTTGGCCAATGTCACTGACTCGATCATGCCGTTATTGGGATCTTGTTGAATGCTCTCGACCAAACCCTCCACCCGACGAACGCCGCGCTGCTCGGCGTAGCGGCGCAGCAGCTGACCGTAGCGCATGGAGTCAAAATGGTAGGCGTGACGCAGGGTAGACAAAATCGCATCGCTGCCGCCCTGCGGTTGGGCGAAGCGCCCGAGGCGGGCGGCCATGGCGCAGAGGTTGTAGTCGTTGATATCGCCCGCCAGTTCGGACGGTGCTTTGCCTGTTTCTGAGAGTTCTCGCAAACGCAGCCACAGCTGGTGAAAGGCAAATTCCGGGGTATCGCGCCCATAAAAGCCAAAAGGATGGAAATAGCGTTTGCCAAGATCGAGCCAGTCAACAAATTCGATGCCGAGCTTATAAGTGCCGTGACATTCGCGCAGTACCTCGTGCTCGTCCAGCCCGAGAAATTGGTTGAATTCCAGTAATGGCGGGATGGTTGCTTCGCCAACGCCGATCACCCCTATCGCCTCGGATTCCACCAGCGTGATGGACGCATGGGGCGGCGCCATGCGCGCAATCGCGGCCGCGCACATCCAGCCGGAGGTGCCGCCGCCCACAATGACGATATTGTTCACTGGTTTCATCGCTGCCCGCCGGATGCGTTACGGAACCCTCTTGCCACCACCTCATTGATCAAGTCGCGGTGGCTCGGTACAGCGGTCATCGCCTTGTTGCTCTGCTGACGAATGCTCTCGAACTCCCGTTTGGCGTCGTCATAAAAGCGCAACGCGCCAGCGCGGGCGCTGATGTCGGTCTTGAAACCCATACCGTAAAGGATGTACTGCCAACTGTTTTCATCAAAAATGTCATGGCTGGCATCAATGTCGAGAAAGGATGGCGGCCGGTGGCGCCATTGCTCCAGCTTGCCTTTCAGATAATCGGAGGCCGAAGAGGGCGCGCGATTGTCGCGCCAAAACGCGGTATCGGTGCGCTCGCTCAAATAGTAGTGCAGCTTGATAAAGTCGATCACATGCTCAAAACGTTTGGTCATGGCCTGGTTGAATTGTTGGGCCGAGCGCTCGTAATCGCCCGACCAGGGAAACAGGTTGCACAGCATAAGTGCGGCAACCTCGGCAAAACTGATGCCGGTGGCTTCCAGCGGCTCGATAAAACCCACCGATAGCCCAACGCCGATACAGTTTTTGTGCCATTGGGTTTTGCGAAACCCGGCTTCAAAGGCCAGTTTCCGGTGTTGAAGAGTATCGGCAGCAGGGCCTATGTAGCGTTTCAAGGTGGCCAGTGCTTCATCGTCACTACAGTAATTAGACGCGTAGACATAGCCGACTCCGCGGCGGTTATGCAGGCCGATATCCCAAATCCAGCCTGCGTCTTGCGCGCTGGTATAGGTGCAGGAGGGAATGGGCGCATCGGGCCGATCATAGGGCACCTGCATGGCCACCGCGCGGTTGCAGAATAATTGATCTTTATAGGAGGTAAATTCCGAGCCCAGCGCTTCGCCGATCAGCCGCGCGCGGAACCCGGTGCAATCGATGTACAGATCGGCCTTGAGTTCGCCGTGGGTGCGCCCCTGTACTGAGGCGATGCCGCTTTCATCGACCTTCACATCGTCGATGGTATCGATCAGCCGCTTCACGCCCATCGCCATGGCCTGACGGCATACCACTTGCGCCAGTTTTCCCGCATCAAAGTGATAGGCGTAGTTCAGCGGCGCGTTGTAATTGGGGTGGGTAATCAGCTTGGGTGCCAGTTTGGCGTCCACCACCCGCTCTTGTACGGTACAGGCTTCGGCCCAGGGAACATCCCCGGCCACACCGAGCAACCAATAGGGAAGAAGGTCCATGTCGGTATGTTGTGACGCGACCTGGAAGGGATGGAAATAGGTGTCATGGGGTTCGTCGGCTGGATTTTTCCTCCAGTTATTGAACCTGATGCCTTGTTTAAAGGTGGCATCGGCTTCCCGAATCAGCGCGCTTTCATCGAGGCCGATGCGACTCATGGTCTTACGGATAATCGGGAAGGTACCCTCGCCAACGCCGAGGATACCGATTTCGTCAGACTCGACCAGCGTAATGGTCACGCCGCCGGGAGTGTCCGCCGCCAGCATCCGCGCCATATAGGCGGCGCAGATCCAACCGGCGGTTCCTCCTCCAACAATCAGAACGCTCTTGCTCATTTATGTGCCTCTTATTATCTGCTCAAGTTTGCTCAAGAGCGTTCTGCCGTGCCCAGTTAACCCTAATGCTCGGTTAACAGTTGGTACTCAGTTAAAAGTTAATGCCCAGGTGCAAGCCAATACGACGGTCAGTCACAAACACCGCGCGATCAACAAAGCGCCCCTGCAGGATTTCCATCTCGGTGCGCTGGTCTTCGTCGGTGATGTTTTGCACATCCAGTTTGATGTTGACGTTATCGGTCAAACGGTAAGAGATGCTGCCATCCAGCCGACCGGAGGCCGCCGCGTAGACCGGCATACCGAACTGGATTTGCTGCCCGTTAAACGGATCGTTATAGACGTTGGTCGTGCCTGAGTCGTTGGTGGTCGTTAAATAACGGTCACGCCAGTTCCAGGCCAAACGCGCACTGAATCTATCCCAATCGTACAGCAGGGTGGTGGAGTAGGCCCACTCCGACAGTCCGATCACCGGCACCTTGAGTTCATCGCCATTAATGTCCTGGGCAAAAGCGTCAGGAGCTTCATTGTCGATATAGGTGACATTCATCTCAATACCAAAGCCGCTCATCCAACCCGGCAGTGCATCGAAATAGGTGCGTCCGCCCAGTTCAAAACCACGGATGATGGTGTCTTCATCTGCGTTGAAGTTGGTACGGCTAGTGACTGAACCATCCAGGAAGTTACTGCCCGTTCCATCCGCCAGTGCCGATTGCGGGTAATCCCCTTCGGAGAAGAAGTCGCTCGCCGGTGCTGAGAAGTTATTGAAAGTGATGTAGTTATCGATGGTCTTGTGGAACAACGCCAAGGTCATCGAGGTACCTTTTTTGGGGTACCACTCGAACGAGAGGTCGTGGTTCAGCGCGATTTCCGGCTCCAGGAAGGGGTTGCCGGTGGTATTGGTATAGCCGGAGAAAATCGCCGGAATCGATACGTCATCACCCGGGTTGAGCGCAGCCAAGTCGTCGTTGAGCGGGTTTTCGGTGGTTTGCACACCGGCAATACCTTGCGCGCGGATATCCGGGTAGCGCGGCGGAGTCAGGGTTTGGGTCAAGGCGTAGCGCATCACCCAGCCTTCCGCCGGTTCTAACTTGATATTGAACGACGGCAGGAAATAATCCTTGGAGAAGCTGCCCATGCGGTCTTTTTCGTAACCCACACTCTCGCGCGTCAATGGCGGCTGCACGCCCTCATTGGCCTCTTGCCAGGCGGCGACATTTTCCAAACCGCCCATGGCTTCCACTGATGCCTGGGCATCGGCCAAGCTCGCGTAGTAGCGCGCGCCACCACTAAAGTTGAAATTGCCCTGACTGGTAATGTCGTAATTCACCCAGCGCACCCCGAAATTACCGCTGAAATTCAGGAACCATGAATCGCTATCATTCACAAAGCCCACCATCGCATAGGCTGATTGGGTGTCATGCTCCGTCTCATAGAAGGATGGGCGCTGGTCAAAGTTGCGGTTGCGCAGTGGCCCGTTAGGTGTGCTGTAGAGATAAGTCGTTGCATCCGGATTGCTGCACTGGTGTTGGAGCTGAGGGCCGCAGGCCAGATAGGTGTCGTATACACGGTCGAACTGGTTGTAGTCGTTAACCTGACGGGTCCCCACCCAAACACCACCGAGTGAGGGGATATCCCCTTTAAAGAAATTCGAAAATTCTTCCAGTTCAAAATCGCCTTTGGGTGCAGTACTTACGAAGGGGCGTGTTACACCATTCCAGCCGCGGCCAGTTGCCGACCACCAGGTACCAACAAAGCTGTCAGATTCTTCACGTGCTGCTGCGCGGCCACCCACAGCCAGTTTTTTAAAGAAGCCATCGCCTATATCAAAATTGGCATCCAGTTGAATGGCGTGTGCTTCGCCTTCATTGGACGTGTCCAACCAGTTGATGCGGGACAGTCCGGCGTCTGCCGGGTTGGTTGACAGTGGCGTTTCAAAACTCACCACTGGCCGCTTGCCCGACATATCCATATTGATCTGCCCGATTGTCGGGATCACGGTGCTACCAAGGCTGTACTTGCCAGAGCGCGATTCGGCTTTCACGTACTGGTAGCTACCGCTCATGTCCCAGCCTTCACCGTCGTATTTGAAACCGGTGCTGTGGTCGGCCGTGCGGCTGAACGAAGGCGTGAAACTGGAGTTGGGCGATACACTGAGGCCAGAGGTCAGGTTTGGGCTGGAGATGGCGCCTTTCACGAATATGTCATCGTCAAACACCGCGCCGTCAAATACGCCAACGGGTGTGCCCGGTTCTACCGACAGGATTTGGCTGTCGCGGTTGCTGTCGCGCTCGGAGATAAACGTGGTATGGAACAACTCAAGATTGTCGTTCGGTGCCCACTGCAGTGCAGCGTAATAGCCATTGCGAATACGCTCAAATTGATCCTGGCTGTAGCGTATGCCGCCCGGCACATAGACTCGCTCGCCTTCGTATTGGGTCGCGTAATAAGGCGGGACGATGATGTTGCTGTCATGGGATTCGATCTTCGAATAAGCCAGATCGAGCAGCACCCCGAACTCACCGAAATCGGTATCAAAACGATTCGAAACCATGGCAGAAGCCGCCGGGGTAGTAGCCTCGGAGTAGTCGCCATAGCTGCCGGAAACTGCCGCATTGGCCTTGAAACCATTGAAATCAAACGGCATGCGGGTCTGCAGGTCCACGGTGCCGGAAACGCCGCCTTCAATCAGGTCGGCACGGCTTGCCTTGTACACTGTGACCGCTTTCAGCAGTTCTGGGCCCACATCTGCCCAGCTGAGGCCGGAGCCGCCATTGGCAGAGAACACTTCCCGTCCATTGATCAGGGTCTTGGTCTTGTTCAGGCCGCGGATTTGAACCCCCGAGCCCTCAAACGCAAAGCCGTCCGGCGAACCTTCGGCACCTGCGCGCACGCGGTTCATGGTGATGCCTGGCGCGCGTTCCAGAATCTCCAGCAGGGACGTACTCGGCACCTTACCGGCCTCATCCAGAACAATGGAGTCAGCCACTGTGTCCGATGCGCGTTTCATCTCTATCGCGCTTTCCATTGACTGGCGCTGACCGGTTACCACCAGTTCTTCAACCGACTCAGAGTCAGTGTTTTTTGCCTTGGCAGAAGCGCCCGATGTCGGGGTTGATTGCGCGAATACTACCGGTGTACACGCCATGATAGCGGCCGCCAGCAATGACCGCTGGAAGCCGCTGGTACGGCTGATCTGGGGCGTTTTGATTGATGTCTTAAAGGGGTTCTCTTTCATTATTGTCTCTGCCGCCATGCCTGGCAGCGCCTCCGTTTGATGTTTGCCGCTGGCACCTGAGCGGCTGGTTATTAGTGATGGTTGGAAGTGTTGGCTTCCCCCCACATCCAGCAGATAGTTTTTATGACTATCTGGCGGGTGTGGATTCTAGTGCTCTAGTATACAAGTTGACAATATCATTAAATTATCTAGAAATAATATTTTTATATTATTTTTTAAGGTGGTCTGGCTGGGCGGTGTTACAGCGGGAGGGCGATACTGGGGGAGTTTTCAAATCTGTTTTCTAGTTAGATGCAATAGGTTTTTACCTTGCATCCGCTCGTCGCGGGCGATCACACCGGTAATGGTGAATTTTGCGCTGTTACAGAAGTAAGCCAAAGGTAAGCCAATGGTAAGCGCAGCGTTTTTGCCTGGTATGGGCTTTTCGCGGCCGGATTGCTAGAGTTGATTTGTGTGTTTTTTGGTCGGGTTGTCGCTTTATCAATCTTTAGATTAAGTTTGAGCCAATAAATTCGTATTAATAATATAAGCATACGATTGGATAGTGAGTGGATAGGGCTTGGCTGTTCGTATAGAAGAATTGCCCATATAAAAGAATTACTCATATAGAAGAATAAAGACTTGGAGCGCCCGTGCAGGTGTTCATTACAGTATCCCAGTTAATCAGTACTGATAAGGAAAGCAGATGTTAAGTAAGCGATTAGCCAGTGTGTTATTTGTTGTAATTCCTTCCGTTGGTATCGCAAATGCCGATACAGATGAGCTGATGCAGAAATGGATCCAGCTCGAGAGTCAAAAAGGCAAGCTGCAAACCGAGTGGGCAGAGCGCAAAACAGAATTAGAAAGACGCCAGCAGCTGTTAATTGCCGAGCAAAGCTCATTGACCGAAATCCTGTCCCAAACGGCCGACGTTCGCTCGGATACTGACGAGCACAGAAAGAGCCTGCTAACGGACCAAGAGCGTCTTGAGCAAGAACAAGTTTTGCTGACTGAACAGGTCAATAAGGCCAAGGCCTCCTTGCAATCAATCCAATTTCGTTTGCCGCCACCACTCGCCGCTGAAGTTGACGGCAAAATGCAATCTTTGGAATCAGGATTAACCGCAAGTGAGACGCTCGAACGCCTGTTATCAATTTATAAATTAATGAATGAATTTAATCAGCGTGTAGCCATAAACAAGGCGACGATTGACGTTCCCGTCACAGGCCAGGATGCACCCCGTTCGCTGCGGGTCACACAGGTCTATTTAGGCCTAACTCAAGGTTGGTATCTCAGTGAAGATGCGAGCGAATATGGTTATGGCCGTGCAACGACATTAGGTTGGAAATGGTGGAGTAATCAAGAAGCAGAAAACGAGTTGGGGCAAAAGTTAGATCCGCGAGAAATAAAAACCTTAATTAATATTATGGAAAATCCCGCCTTGGCGAATTTGGTTACTTTGCCGGTGAAATTGGAAGTGAGGGATAACTGAGTATGAAAACAACAATAATTATCAGCGTGTTTGTATTGTTTTGTTTGCCTGTTATGGCTAAGGCGAGTGTCGATGTTGAAAAAAAATTAATTGATCGCATCAGTCAATCACAAAACGAGCTGCAAAGTTTGCAAAGAAAAATCGTGCAGGAAAGCGCGGTCTATGCCAATGCCTTGGACAAGCAACAACAAGCATTGAAAGCCTTGCGTGAAAAAGCGGCAGTCATTCGTCGCGAAAAAGATGAACAACTGTTAAGTCTGGAGCAATTAAAAACGCGTGTCGATCAATGGTCCAGCCAAAGTAATTATCAAAAAAGTTTGCTGGTGCATTACCTGGAATCTACTGGATTAATGAATAAGTTTCCGGGGCAGGATAAAAAAATTACACCGGAAGCATTGGCGTTAATCAGTGAGGATATGACGTTAAAATTAAACCCGGGTTGGCTTGAAACAAAGCTGATAACGCCCTCAGGTGAGGTGGTGACAGGCCAGTCATTGCAATTTGGTGCAGTCAAAGTTGCCTACAGTCCCGCATTGGAAGTGGCGGGTATAGTGGATGATTTCGGTGATGAATCGCGCCTGGCGTTCTTATTTAATAATCAACAAAAAACTCACATCGAAACCTTGAGTGCAACCGGTGCGGGATTAATAAGTTTTGATCCGACCTTGGGTAAAGCCTTTGAATTATTTGATCAAAATGACACTTTGTTAGGTCACATCGAAAAGGGCGGCGCATGGGCAATCCCCATTGTGTTGTTCGGTATTCTGGCGTTCATTATTTCGCTTGCCAAAACAATTGAATTTTTACGATTGCCTACTTTGAATAAAGAGCTGGGTAATGTTCTGGTTGCGAATAAAAATACCCAGGATTCTTTTGAAGTCAAAAATGCAATCGCCCAAGCGGGTTTGCCTCAACAACAATTAATTGATATCGCCAAGCGTACACCGGTATCGCAACAGCGCGATGATTTTATGGTTGCCTATCTAATGGAGTATCGACATAAAGTTGAACGCTTTATGAATTTAGTCAGTGTGACTGCTTCTATTGCGCCGCTGTTAGGGCTGTTGGGTACGGTTTCAGGAATGATCACCACTTTCAAGATGATGACAATTTTTGGAACGGGTGATGCTTCTACTGTGTCGGGCGGCATTTCAATTGCACTGATTACCACTGAGCTGGGGTTGATTGTAGCGATACCTTCGCTGATCGCGAGTGCATTGTTATCGAGAAAAATAAAATCTTATTTGCACGATTTGGAAAGCTTCGCCATAAAAGTCAGCAAAGTCAGTTTTAACTGAGTGGCAGCTATGGATATGTCTTCAGAATATTATTGGTTGGGCAGTGTGGTTGTATGGACAATTTTTATTGTTGCCTTCTTTGCTTACGCAATACTGATAGATCTATGTTTTTTTCTGAAGATGGACAGGGCGTGGTATGAGAAAGCCAGCTTTTGGTATGGCCCTTTAAAAGATTTATTATCGTCATTGCCGCTGTTAGGGTTGTTGGGAACGATTATGGGTTTGCTTGATACCTTTTATCGTATGTCTGTTGAAAAATCTTTTGCTTTGCAAGAGGTGATCAGTGGCGGCATTGCAGAAGCGTTATTTACCACTGAGTTGGGTTTGGTCACGGTGATCCCTGGTTTGTTGCTCCACAATTATCTGCAACGTAAAAAAATTAAATGGGAAGTTAAAATCGCAAATGAAATCCTCAATTGAACAAAAAATCCAGGAGGCAAAGGGGCAGGATATTGACCTGACTCCTCTGTTGGACGTGGTGTTTATTCTGTTGATATTTTTTATTGTCACTACTGTCTTTGTAAAAGAGACAGGAGTTGATGTGGATAAGCCGCAAGCCATATCCTCAAAATCGATACAGAATTCGATTATTTTGCTTGCGATTACCCAGTCCCACGAGGTGATTTATGGCGGCACTAATATCGGTATTTCGGGGGTGCGCAATACGCTGAGTCAGTTGATAAAAAATGAAGCCAAACCTTTAGTTATTCAAGCGGATAAATCAGTGCCGACAGATGTATTGGTGCGAGTGATTGATCAGGCCAAGCTCGCGGGCATTGAAAAAATAAATATAGCTACACTGGTTGCGGAATAAGCGGATAGCTATGCAAAAAGGAAAAATAGACGTTTGGATAAAATGCATTCCCTGGCTGTTGAGCTTGTTGTTGGTCTGTGTGCTCGTTTGGTTAATTTTGGCGTTGGATTCAATTGTCGAACAACAGGATGATGAGGTTGAAATACGTCAGTTGGTATCCTTCGTTCCTCCGCCACCACTACCGCCTCCACCCATAAAAATGGAGGAGTCAAACGAAGCACCTGCAACACCTTCTATTAATTTGTTGGGCGTTGGCGATGGGCCGCAAATGCAATATAGCGATAATCCAAAGCTTTCATACAGCCGTTTAGAGGAAATTGTTAAACCGGAATTCAATATGAATGATTTGGATATTCGTAAAGAGTTAACCCTGGATTTGCCTTTATTCGAAGTAAAAGAATTGGATGGTGTTCCGAAATTGGTATCCAGTAACCATATTAGTTTTCCATCAGGGTTAAGTCGGCGTGGAATAGATCGCGTTGAAACTAAAGTGGAAATTATTATTGATCAGACGGGAAGAGCATACGTTAAAAAAATTATTGATCCTGTTTATCCGGAAATGATCGCCGTTATTCGCAAGGCGATTAACAATTCCAAATTTACTATTCCGCGAAAAAATGGTCAGCCGGTGCAAGCTGTTTATTTATATTCACTGAATTTTAGTTTAAGGATGTAGATTCTTATGAGATTTATGCCCAGTGTTAACACATGGAAAATTCTATTTGTCTTTGCGTTTGGTTTTATGGTTTTTGATGTGTTTGCAGAATCCAGACATATCTTTGACATTAAGTTGAAGAAGCCGGAATTTATTTTGCCGCAATATTCGCCCATATTTAGCCCGCGCGAAGCGGCAATTGCGCTCGAAGAAGTTGAAACAGCCGTTGCCCTTAAAGACTTACTGGATTCGGGGGACAGACAAAAAGTGCTGAAAGAGTTGGAAAAATATTATGATCTGGAATTAAGCCCTGCGATGTTGATGCTGAAAGCCCAGGTTTATTTTTCCATAAAAGAATATGACAAGGCAGAGGCTACTTATTTGAGTGTCTTGGAGCGTATGCCGCAATTAATTCGCGCGCATAGCGACTTGGGGCAGCTATATTTGATGCGTGAAAATTTTGTCAAAGCGCGGCAATATTTTGCAAATGCCGTTGCCTACGGCTCCAATGAGGCACTTGTTTATGGGCAGCTTGGATATTTGAACCTTACTTTACATGGTGCAACCTCTGCAATTAGTGCCTACCAAAAGGCATTGATGTTAGAGCCTGAAAACGTGCAATGGCAGCGCGGGTTACTGGCCGCTCTTTCGCAAGCAAAAATGTATGAAGCCACCCTGGCTTATGTAAAAGAATTGATTCAAAAGCGCCCCGATGATCCGGATATCTGGTTAAACCAGGCTGCACTTGCGTTACAACTGGATAACAAAGAAATGGCCTTGGGCAGTCTTGAAATGGCGATTTTGTTGGGTGATGTTGATACAGCTAATTTAAAAACTGCTGCGCAACTTCATTTGCGTGTAAAAAGCTATGGCCGCGCTTCGGAGCTTATGGCAAGCATTATTAATAAGAATCAATTGGATGCCGGTTCTTTATTTGATTATGTCAACTGGTTGGTACAGTCGGTTCAGTATGATCAAGCAGAAAAATTGTTGAGTCTTTATTCTTCAAAAATTGGATCGCTCTCAATCGACGAGCAGTCCATTTATTACCTTCAATCTGCACGCATTGCCCAACACAAACAGCAATATGCCAACGCGGATGCTTTGTATAAAAAGTCGCTTGAAAAAAATCCTGTATCTGGTGATGCACTGGTTAGTTATGCGGAGTTTTTGGTGTCCCGAAAAGACTATGTGCAATCTGAATTTTATTTCCTGAGAGCAGAGGTTCTGCCTGAGTATGAGAAGAAGGCCATGATGGGACGTGCGCAGATGTTTATTGATTCGCAAAATTACAATTCGGCGGTTTCAGTTCTGCGCGATGTTTTTAAAAAATATCCTGAGATGTCAGATCTTCAGGACACCATTGCGACATTGGAAAATATTATTCGCAATCGTGAAAGTGCTTGAAATAGCTGATTTTATGCAAGGGTATGTGATTGGTAATTAGGTGGTGTTTCGGTGGTTCCCTTCGTGGCGTAACTGTAACTAATCTTGGGGAACTATAACTTCAGGCAACAGAGGGTTTGGAAATGTTCAAGATATTGATGTCTACCGTTTTGATCGTTTTATTGAGTGGTTGTGCGGGTGCTGGCAAGCCTGTCAGCAACCTTGGCTGTAGCGGTGAGAACTGGAAAGAGCTCGGCACCCAAGCGGCTAAAGCATATAAGCCTGTCAGAAGTTTTGATGCCTATATAGAAAGCTGTGGTTCTCGTCTGGAGTCAGGTGCGAAGTCAGCGTTTATCGATGGGTATGCGAGAGAAATAATTGGTGTCTGTACCTATGACTCTGGCTATCAATTGGGTTCATCAAACCAAGCGCTCCCGGATATTTGTCCGTTAGAGATTCGCGATAATTTCCAGCAAGGTTACGCTGCAGGTAATCGTGTCTATAAGGAAAAGCTGCAACAGCTTAAGACGCTTGTAGATGAAAAGGAGCAGCGTAGTATGCGGCGCGGCAACTTGGGGCGTAGCTATGGCGTGGGAGATTCGGGCACTGGTACAGCAACAGCTGACGATAGCATGTAGTCAGGATGAAATTGGGCTGTTACACAAAGCCTTGTGGAGTCCTGAGGGTGAGCGGGGAATTAAGGTATCGATGGTGGCATCTGGTGAAACTTTGTACCGGGTGTAAACTGAGATAAGGGCGGTGATGATAGAAGCTGCATCGCCTGAGTGAGTATAAATATCTTGAAGCTATGCGAGAGGTGTTTTATGAAATCCGGCGACCGTTCCACGCTTACCACATCCAATAATCCCTATCACTCCAACCAGATGGACTTGCCTTTCAGCGCGGAGGAGACTGGCGCTTTGAGCGCAGTCAGGCAAGGCTTCAGCCATGAGGTTGACGATCTGGTCAAACTCGAACTCACTGCCGAAGAAATGCTGGGCGATGAGGTTCGCCTGGCGCGCGAATATATCAAACAAGATACCGGCCACTTCTGGGGTGATCTGAAGCAGGAATTTATCTATTGGGAATTGGCGGCTGGCCAGTTACTGCTGACTGCAGCAGATCCCACCCGGGTTGACTGGCATCAGCATCATTGGTGGGGCGATGAGGAGTCCCAGTTCCGGCATTGATGTGACCGCAGAGTTCGCGCTATTTATCTGATAAGTTTGCTAAGCTCTCGCCTTGTTGATGGATAGTAATCGCCGGTGAGAGCATATGATGCAGCCTTCAAACGTTTCTATGGCCTTGAACGCCTTCAAGTCCCTATGCATTTGCATGGGGGCTGTTTTGTTATTAATACCCCTGCCTGGAGTTGCCGACCCCGTGACTGAATTACCTGCCGAGCCTCTGTATTTGTGGGCGGAAAAACCTTTGGTCGAACCCGACCGGGAGCACATTAAAGACCAGCGTGTGTATGTGGTCGATAACCCTTCAATGACCCCTTTCTGGCCGGAAGAAGGTACTGCCACCGGTGCCGCGGCAGTGATCTTCCCCGGTGGCGGTTATGTTCGCCTCGCGATTGATCACGAGGGATACGACATCGCCAAATGGTTTGCCGCGCGTGGTGTGGCGGCGTTTGTTGTCAAGTACCGCATGCAGGAGTACGGATTCCCTGCGCCTTTGTTGGATGGTCTGCGCGCGGTGCGCCTGGTGCGCCAGAATGCAGCCGATTGGGGGATAGACCCCGGCAAAATCGGGGTGGTGGGATTCTCGGCCGGTGGCCATCTGGCGGCGAGCGTGGCAACCCGCTTCACTTATACCAACCTGCTGGATGACCCTCTGGCCGATATCAGCGCCCGTCCGGATTTTGCGGTGCTGGGTTATCCGGTGATCGCCCTCTACGGCCCGGATGCACATGCCGGATCGCGCAAGGCGCTGCTGGGTGCAAACCCTGATCCCAAACTGCTGCATGACAATTCCTTACAATTTCAAGTGACCGATAAAGTACCACCGGTGTTTATGCTGCATGGGGTTGGCGATCAGGCTGTCACAGTGGCCAATAGCCTCGCGTTTTTTACTGAAGTCCAAAAACACAATAAACAATCCGAATTGCATGTGTATCAGTCGAACATCCATGGCGTGGGAATGATTCAGGGCCAAGGCAGCATTTCCAGTTGGCCGCAGGCGCTTGAAGCCTGGATGCGCGAACGCGGCTGGATGATGTGATATCAGGTCGATCGCTCAGGGAACCCTGCATGCGCTATCCGAAACAGATAGCACAGATAGCAGGCGGTGCAGTTCGGTATTAGGAGATGCAGTTATGAATTCCTCACATTCCGCGCCGGTGCTGGGGCGCTCGCGTGAATTGCTGGAATTGACCCATGAAAAGGCGCTGGTGATGTATCGCCAGCTGCCCAATGTGTTGATTTTTACCTTTGTCGCCAGTTCGGCGCTGATGCTCTACTACCGCGATGTCCAGCAGCTTTGGCTGTGGTGGTGGGCGATGCAAATTGTGGGTGCGGTGCGTTTGGCCAGCTGGCTTTGCTGGCGCTACCGCTGGAGCATGGCGGCCAGTGCGCAACAATCCCTGCGTGCCACTTATATTTTCCTCGCCCTGTCGCTGGTTGCGGGCGCGCTGTGGGCTTGCTTTACCATCGCTTTCTTCCCTTTATCGACCTCCTCCGAACGTCTGGTGATTGCACTGGTGATGGCGACCGTCGCTGCCGGTAGCGTGAATGTGCTGGCGCTATCGCCGTGGACAAGCCGCGCTTTTATTGCGCTGTTGATCGGCCCTTTGGTGGTGATGTTCGCCAATACCGGTGAGCGCGATGAGTTGGTGATCGCGGCGCTGGGGATTGCTCTGTTCATCGGGTTGACGGGTTTTGCGCGGGTAGCCAGCCAAAGCGCCAACCATTTATTGCAGATTGCGCAGGAGCGCAACCGCAAGATCGAGCGCGTATATGCGCAGAGCAAGGCGTTGCAGCGGGCTAAATCCAGCCTGGAGATCCAGCTTGCGGAAAAGGTGGAGACGCTGGAGCTGGAGATGAGCCTTAAAGAGCGCTATGCCCGCGAGCTGACGCAGATGGCAGCGCTCGACAGTCTGACAGGATTGCTGAACCGTAGCGCCTTCGAGCGCGAGCTGCATCAACAATTGGACACCAGTGCGGGTGATCTGCCACTCGCATTGGTGGCGGTGGAAATCCGGCGTTTTGATTTGATCGAGCTGCAGGGGGCGCGTACCTGTGAGCAGGTGCTGCTGGCCATCGCCAATCGCCTGCGCGATTTTGCCGAGGGCAAATTCCTGTTGGCGCGTACCGGCACCGCCGAATTCGCACTGACGCTGCATGACCCGGAGCGGCGCTGGCATGATCGCAGCCTGTTTTTGCGCGCCGCCCTGCAATCGACTATCGACACCGATATAGGCCTGGTGGCGGTCGATGTGATTCTGGGGATCGCTACCGTCGATGAAGATGCACAGGATCTGGAAACGCTCAGCTATCGCGCCTCTATCGCCAAACAGGATCTGCGCCAGCGTGGTGCCGGAGGCATAGCCTTATTCGACACCGCAATGGAAGTGGAAATACGTCTTCGCCAGAAGTTGCGCTTCGCTCTGCACGCGGCGCTCGACAGCCGCAGCCTGACGCTGGTGTTCCAGCCGATAGAACCCTGCCGCACCGATCTCCCGCGCAAACTGGAAGCACTGCTGCGCTGGGACGATCCTGAGTTGGGCACTGTCTCACCGGTCTTATTCATCCCGGTCGCGGAAGAAAGTGGTTTGATAATGCCCCTTGGACGCTGGGTGCTGCTGGAATCCTGCCGCGCGGCCATGCTTTGGCCGAGCGATGCGATGGTGAGTGTAAATGTCTCGGTACAACAAATCCTCGCCGGGGATCTGGTCAGTGATGTGCGCCGCGCCATTGAATTGACCGGTCTGCCGGTGCAGCGCCTGGAAATTGAAATCACCGAAAGCGTGTTTTCGCACGATCTGGAAACTATCTGCGAGGTATTGGAGCAGGTGCGGGCGCTGGGGGTCAGCATTGCTATTGATGATTTCGGTACCGGCTATTCGTCTTTGGCGTATCTGCGTCACTTGCCCGTAGATATCATTAAAATCGACCGCTGTTTTATCCAGTCGCTCGACCAGGGCGCGCGTAAACTCCTGCTGGCGCTTGTCTCCATGGCGCGCGGGTTGGGTTTCAGGGTGGTTGTGGAAGGGGTGGAAACGGCCGAGCAACAACACCTGTTGGTAGCTATGGGGGTGGATTATCTGCAAGGGTATTTGATTGCCCGCCCGATGGTGGTCGAGGATGTGGCGCAATGGTTGGCGCAGAAAGGCTAGATTGCTTATAAAGTGTCCAATTTCAGCTTGCAGTGACACTCGCCCTTGGCATACAATCGCCGCCCCTGCAAAAGCAGGTATACGACGCTAGTCTCAAACGCCATAGGGCATGTCGCCCGGCTACTTCGTGTCGTCCAGCGTCTTGGAGCATAGAATGAGCGCATACGCAATTTTTGAAAGCGGTGGTAAACAGCATCGCGTAGTTGTGGGTGAAACCCTCAAACTCGAAAAAATCGATTTCGCCACCGGTGGCGTTGTTGAATTCAACAAAGTTTACCTGGTTGCCAACGGTGCAGACGTCAAGATTGGCGCTCCTGTTGTAGATGGCGCTACCGTAACTGCAGAAGTAGTTTCTCACGGCCGTGCGGACAAAGTGAAAATCATCAAATTCCGTCGTCGTAAGCACCACATGAAGCGTCAAGGTCACCGTCAGTGGTTCACTGAAGTGAAAATCACTGCAATCAAAGGTTAATTGAGGAGTTTAGAAAATGGCTCACAAGAAAGGGGTAGGTAGTTCCCGTAACGGTCGCGATTCAGAAGCGAAACGCCTTGGTGTAAAAGCTTACGGCGGTGAATTGATTTCTGGCGGCAGCATCATCGTTCGTCAACGTGGTACCAAGTTCCACGCTGGTCCAAACGTAGGTCTGGGTAAAGACCACACTCTGTTCGCGAAAGTGGACGGTACTGTTAAGTTCGAAATCAAAGGTGCTTTTGGCCGTCAGTACGTCAGCATTATTCCTGCTGTTTAATACTGCGCTGAAACCAGCCAAGCTTGCTGCTTGCAGTGGGCGATAAAGAACAATAAAAAAGCCCTGCCGTTTCCGTCAGGGCTTTTTTATGTTTAAGAAGATGGGTATTCAGGATGGCAGCGATTAAGGTGCTATCTGTTTGTTAGTGAAACATATTATTTCTGTTTTTTTATTCCTCTGGAGTGTGTTGTGAAATTTGTTGATGAAGCCCCCATTCATGTTGAAGCCGGTAACGGTGGCAACGGATTCATGAGCTTCCGGAGGGAAAAGTTTATTTCCAAAGGTGGCCCGGACGGCGGTGATGGCGGAGACGGCGGCAGTGTGTATCTGGTTGCCGATGAAAACCTGAATACCCTGATCGATTACCGTTTTGTGCCCAAATATCGCGCCGAAAATGGCGAAAAAGGCGGCAGTAAAGATTGTACCGGTGCCAAAGGTGCCGATTTATTTTTGCCGGTTCCCGTCGGTACAACGGTTATCGATCTGGATACCGAAGAGGTCTTTGGCGATTTGACCGAGCCTGGCCAAAAATTAAAAGTCGCTCAAGGCGGTTTCCACGGTTTGGGCAATACCCGTTTTAAAACCAGTACCAACCGTACGCCGCGCAAAACATCGCCCGGTACTCCCGGCGAGTCGCGCAATTTAAAGCTCGAATTAAAAGTCCTTGCCGATGTGGGCATGCTCGGTTTACCCAATGCCGGTAAATCCAGTTTTATCCGCGCGGTGAGTTCGGCCAAACCCAAAGTGGCAGATTATCCGTTCACCACACTGGTGCCGAATCTCGGTGTGGTCAAAGTGCAACAGCATCGCAGTTTTGTGATTGCGGATATTCCCGGTGTTATCGAAGGTGCTGCAGAAGGCGCGGGTCTCGGTGTGCGCTTCCTCAAACATCTCACACGCTGCCGCGTATTGATGCACATGGTCGATATGGCACCGGTGGATGAAACCAATCCCGCTGACAATGTCCGCATCATCGCCAACGAATTGGAAAAATTCAGCCCGACGCTTGCCAAGCGCGACCGTTGGTTGTTGCTCAATAAAATCGATTTGCTTCCGCCCGATGAAGTGGAAGCGCGCTGTCAGGCAGTGGTGGATGAGCTGGGTTGGACTGGCCCGGTATTCCGTATCTCCGCATTAAACCGCGAAGGCACCATGCCACTCGCGGGCAAGGCGATGGATTTGTTGGAAGAAATTTGGGAAGAAGAAAAATCCAACCCTGAAGCGCGCGAGCGTGAATTGGAAATGCAAAACCAGATGGCGCAAGAAGCGCGTGAGCGCATTGAAGAATTGCGTCAGGCGCAGCGTGAAGCGCGTCGTGCACGCGGCGAAGATGATGATAACTTCAATGAAGATGATTACGACGTTGAAGTCATTTACGTTAATCACTAACTGTGCTGATTAGCGGATATAAAAAAATAGTGTAACCTCACGCCCGGGCAATGCTCCGGGCGTGTTGCATTAAGCGCTGGCGGTTTTGCAGATAAATTTAACGAATTCCTTTGAAGTGTATTTCGCGCATGAGTAAAAGAGACATCATTCCCCAAGCCAAACGCTGGGTAGTAAAAATTGGCAGCGCACTTCTGACCAACGACGGTAAAGGTCTGGATGCGGAAGCCATTGCCGGTTGGGTAAAACAAATGGCCGAACTGCGCTTGCGCGGTATTGAGTTGGTGTTGGTCTCATCGGGTGCAGTTGCGGCCGGTATGCGCCGTTTGGGGTGGGCTGCGCGCCCCACCGAAATCCATCAACTGCAAGCTGCCGCTGCGGTCGGCCAAATGAGTTTGATCCAAACCTACGAAGTTGAATTCCAGCGTTATGGTTTGCTCACCGCGCAAGTACTGTTGGATCACGACGATCTCTCGTCGCGTCAGCGTTATTTAAACGCTCGCTCTACACTGAAAACCCTGATTGGTTTTAATGTGGTGCCGGTGATAAATGAAAACGATACTGTCACCACCGAAGAAATTCGCTTTGGCGATAACGACACACTTGGTGCGTTGGTTGCGAATTTAATTGAAGCGGATTTGTTGGTGATCCTCACTGACCAAAAAGGCATGTACGACAGTGATCCGCGCAATAATCTCAACGCGCAATTGTTGAGTGAAATTGCGGCAGATGATTCGCGCCTTGAACAAATGGCGGGCGGCACCGGTGGCGCACTTGGGCGCGGCGGCATGATCACCAAAGTGCGCGCTGCGCGTGTGGCGGCTCGCTCGGGTGCCGATACGGTCATTGTCGGTGGCAGAATTGAAAATGCGTTGCTACGAATAGCCGCCGGTGAAAACCTGGGGACTTTTTTGTGGGCAGAACAACAACCGCAAGCGGCGCGCAAGCGTTGGATTTCCGGCCAATTGCAAACACGCGGCACTATTGTGCTGGATGACGGTGCTGTGCGTGTAGTGCGTGAGCAGGGCAAAAGCATTTTGCCGGTGGGAGTAAAAGAAGTGCGCGGCGATTTTACCCGTGGTGATATGGTAATTTGCGTAGATCTAACCGGAAAAGAAATTGCTCGCGGTTTAATTAATTACCACGCCGACGAAGCGCGCAAAATCATTGGCAAACCCAGCTCTCAAATTGCCGAGATCCTCGGTTACCGCGACGATAACGAATTAATTCACCGCGACAATCTGGTGTTAAGTTAGCAAGCAGGTATTGGCTTTAGCGCAATAAAAATAAAAAACCGCTCATTATCAGTGAGCGGTTTTTTTATTGGTAGATTTTACTGAATTAATGTTTATTTTGATGAGCGCGACAATCTTGAGCGCAATAATGCAGCAGCGATAAGGCCGACTAACAATAACAACACTCCCGATGGTTCGGGTACAGCGACTGCGTTTACATTGACTGTCGTGCTGTTGATGGTGTCGATAAATAAATCCTGGCCGTAAGCATCGCCTATTGCATTGGTGGTTAGCGAAAAATCTCCGCTGCCAAGAGCAATTGCGCTGAGCAATATACTGAACAAGGTAAACTCCCCCGCTTGCAGCGATTCCAAATCGGCGATTTCATCAAAAGAAACTTCCAGCATAGTTAACCAGCCAAGGTTGCTGCTGTTGTCTTGCAGGCTGCCAAAGCCGAAGAGGTCTAATTGGTTGCCTTGTATTGCATCACCCCAAGTGATGTTGCTAATGCTGAATAGATCGCTATCGTAATGAACATTGACATCGTAACTGCCGAGCGCGCTCGCTCCTTCCAAGCCGCTGATGCGCACTTGCAGTTCGATATTGTCACCAATGCTGGCGGTAGTTTTATCGGCAATTAGATCAATGCTGATGGCATTAGCATTGAGCGATAGGCTTAACCCAAGCGCTAATAAACTGGCGAAGAATTTTTTCATTGCAAACTCCTTAAGATTAATTAGTAGCGCAACCGGTGCGGGTGCATTGCACGCTGAGTGCGCGCGCATCGTTAACATTAATCACACCATCGCCATTCACATCGCGTTGGTCGAATGTGCCGGGTGTTGTTCCGCGTGCGTTGGTAACGATTTGCACATCGTTTTTATCCACATCGCCGTCGCCGTCCAGGTCGATAATTAATTTCAGAGAAATCACCAGCGGGTCGTGGTCGGATGAGCGATAAGCATCGGTCGCATAAAAACTGTTTATTTGCGCGGCGGATTTAAATTCGGTGTTGTAGTCGAGGCTGATGGGTTCGTCGGCATTGATATGCCAGTCAGCGGCAAACAGTACTTGCGGTGTCAGTGAGTTGCTCGCCAAACCGTGATCCAAATAACCGGCTTGGCCATCGAATACATAGGAGTAAGCGCTGCTGCCGCCAAAGCGATTAATTAAATCGGTGTATCCGGCGTTAATGATTGTAGTGATGGGGTTTTCTTTCGCATAAGCATTCAAGTCGCCGATGATTAAATAATCGCGGTCATTTAAACCCGTTGGATTTGTGCCCAGCCAATTCACCAATGCGCTTGCTGCTTGGGTGCGGGTGATATTGCAGTTGCCTTGGCCATCGCCAATATCGGTATCGCCCAAGTCATTACAATCCGAACCTTTGGATTTCAAGTGATTGACAACCACCGTGGCAATAGCGCGGTTGTTATTCGTGCGGAAACTTTGTGCCAGCGCGGGGCGGTTTTTGGTATCGATAAATTGTGCATCAACACTGGAATCCAAAATTGCTGTTGTGCCAATGGGTGTGGCTTTGTCGCTGCGATAAATAATACCCACTGCAATTTCATCGCTGCCGATTTTATTCACGCCCGGATTAATAAATTTCCATGCGCTAGTGCCCGTTGCGGAATTCAGCGCAGCAGCTAATTCGGCAATGGCACTGGTGTTGCTGTAGCCGTCATTCTCTATTTCAATCAGGCCGATAACATCGGCATTCAAGCCAACCAAGGTGCTTACAATTTTAGCTTTTTGCCGCGCAAATTCTGCGGCGGTATTTGCGCCGCGTGAGGTTGGGAATCCGCCGCCGCTGCCGTTGCCATTAAAAAAATTCAGCACATTAAAGCTGGCGATTTTTAGATTCGCCGCCGCATCGGTAATTGGTGCCAACGGGCGCGCATTGCTGTGCACAAAATTCGGCGTAGCAGTCGGAAGAATGCGATACACACCAAAATCGTAAGTAATGACACCTTGCAGATTCGCAACGGTATCGCCACTGCGCAGAGTGTTATCTGCAGATAAACCCGGCACCGGAAAAATAACCGGATCAGGATTTTGCACATTGCTCGCGTCATCCATCATCAACTTATTTAAATTATTTTGCGCTTGCAGCGCATTGGCGGCGGCACCGGGTTCAACCACATTGGTCGGTTGTTGCAAGCGGCCATTGGCGAGCAGCACTTGTCCGTAGCGACCCAATTGGTAGGTTTCATTTACGGTGAGTGTTTGTGCAATCGCAACCGACATGCCTTCAACATTTTCAAACGCATTGAGTGAAGTCACCGGCAGAGAAATAGTGGCTGCTGTTGGCAATGTTTGGTTGCTGGCACACACAGTGACGCTGACATTATTGAGCTGGGTTAACTGAAAGGTTTCCGCAACCGTGCCGGTGACACGCACGCGGTCGCCCACAGTAACGGCGCTAGTGCTGGCGATATAAATGCCTTCGGAGGTGCTGGCATTGCCATCGCTATCGGCATCTTCTTCCTGAATAAAAAATCCGCCGAGTTGATTCGCATGTTGGAAATCCGCAACCACTATGGCTTCAACGCTGACGCTATTGCCGATCATTGAACTGGCAGTGCCTACGCCTTGAATGCTGGCGATGCGCGTTGCGGTTGTGCCGCATTGGTCGCTTGTTCCGCCATCGCTGCCACCGTTATTACCACCGCCATTGCTGCTGCCCTGATAGGTGCCAAGGTGATCAAAGGTATCTTGCGCGTAGCCTTCCCATTCGCTTGCGGGGTCAAAGGCGTTGCTGGCGTTTGTGTCGCCCTGGGTGATGGTGGTTTTGCGGCGCAGGGTATTGTCAGCGGTGCTGGTAAAACCGGTGCCCCACTCGCTGCCGGGGTCAACACCAATTTGCCCAATGCTATCCAAAATCGTGCTGCCGTTTTTCAGCACAATCGCATCGTCGCCGTTAAACCAGCCGGAGCCATTGGTTTGGTTGGCGTTTGCCAAAATGGTTGCGTTAGCGCTGCCATGTGCGAGCACAAATACGCCCTGCGCGGGAATGGTGCCGGTGAGGTTAATGGTCAATCCGGCGCTGTTGCTGCCGTTGAAATACAGCTCGACTTTATAGCCGCTTAAATTAGCGGCGCTGTCGCTGCTGTTATAAATTTCCAGTGCTTTGTTGTTGCTGGAGCCTTCAATGTATTCAGAAAAATACACATTAGCCGCAGCAGGCATGGCGCTGAAGCTGGCCAGTAAACACGCCAATGGCAATAGAGGTTGTGCAAAGGTTTTCATGGTGCGCTCCTTGGAAAACCGGAAGGGTTTAGTGATCAAGGAGCGCAGCTTAGGCGGGTTTTGTTACGGGGCTGTGGCGTTAAAAAGGCGGTTTGATGATGTTTTTGTGAATGGCCACATCAGTCTTTTTCGTGAGGGTGTTTGTCGATGGGGCGATCCAGCGAGCCCAAATCCAGATAGGGCGATGCATCGATATGCTCGGCATCCATCATCTCGGCCAGCCGCTGGAGTGAGGCGATAATCATGTGTTGCTCCCAGCTTTGCAGCTGATCAAATTTGCGCACAAAGTTGTCTTGCAATGCGGCGGGCGCTTTATCGAGTAATGCGTTGCCGCCATCGGTCAGGCGCGGGTGGACTTTGCGTTTGTCGGTTTGCGAACGGATACGTTCGATCAGCCCGCGATCTTCTAACCTATCCAAAATGCTGGTGACCGTGGCCTGGCTCAGGCTCATGGCATCGGACAGTTCACTGGCCGTGGCATCGCCCTGGCTGCGGATAAGTTGCAGCAGTCGCAATTGTGGGCCGGTGACGCTGGCAGTTTTGACTAATTGCTTTGAGTGCAAATCAATTGCGCGTATCACGCGGCGCAGGCTGGTCAGTACTTGATCTATAGGTTGCATAGGTATTTTGTGGTAGATGGCAGTAATTACGGGTGTTTTCAGGTGCCAGCATGCCTGTTGTTGGCATGTTTGTCACTCTCGCGGATAAAGATTGCACGGGTTATTTAGACTGGACAGACAAAATAATGTTTTGTACACTAAGTAAGTAATTTGTATTCAAGGTAATAATTTGCCCACTTTGAAGCGGCTTCCAGGCGTTTTATAAGGTTTTCAGGTTATTGCCATTCTTAAATCAGCATAGAAGTACTTTGTGTTGTAATAAAAGTGCAGTCAGGTTTTATCGTGCTTGGCAGAGAAAGACGCGCTATGGAGGTTTTATGAACACCAGAAACGATCTTTTTGAGGATACATTGGAGTTTGAGGATAGATTGGAACTGCGCCATCCTCGCGCTACCGACGGTTTCCACCTCAATCAACTGGTTACGGCCAGCCCACCATTAGATACCAATTCAGTTTATTGCAACCTGTTGCAGTGCCAGCACTTTGCTGACACCTCCGTTGCGGCTCTTATCGATAAGCGCCTGATCGGTTTTATCTCCGGCTACCTGCTACCTAACGACGCTGAAACCCTGTTTATATGGCAGGTGGTGGTGGATGCAAAATTCCGTGGCCACGGCTTGGCCAAGCGCATGTTGAATTGGTTGGTTGCGCAGCCGGGCACTGAATCGGCGCGCCAATTGATTACCAGTATTACGCCGGATAACCGCGCCTCCTGGTCGCTATTTGAAAGTCTTGCGCGCGATTGGCATGCGCAGCCAGTAAAGGAAATGTTGTTCGAGCGCGAGCGGCATTTTGCCGGGCAGCATGACGATGAATATCTGCTGCGCATTGCGCCTTTGCCTGATCGCCCGCAGGATTCTATCGCCCATTTTTATTCCGATTTGCGCAGCCGTCTGCGCTTCCCTTCCGGTAAACGCTGGTTAGAGTAAATCCGTTAATCATCCCCGCTGATGCGTATGTGTGCCGATGTCTATCGGCGCAGGGGATTCTTTTATCCAAAATATTTTCTCAAAAAAAACAGGAGATGGATTATGCAAGTGTTTCAACAGATGGAATCGGCAGTCAGATCCTATTCGCGCAGTTTTCCGGTGGTATTTGAGCGCGCGCGTGGCAGTTATCTTTACGATGAAAAAGACAATCCCTGGCTCGATTTTTTATCGGGTGCCGGCTCACTCAATTACGGGCACAACAATCCTTTGCTTAAAAAAGCATTGATGGACTACATCGAAAACGACGGTGTGACGCATGGTTTGGATATGCACACCACTGCCAAAGCAGAATTTTTGGAAACCCTGCGCGATGTCATTTTATTGCCGCGCGAATTGAATTACCGCGCGCAGTTTACCGGGCCGACCGGCGCTAACGCAGTGGAGGCGGCAATGAAAATTGCGCGCAAAGTAAAAGGCCGCGAAAAAATTATTGCATTCACCAATGGCTTTCACGGTGTATCGCTCGGTGCGGTTGCGGCCACTGGTAATGACCACCACCGTGGCGGTGCCGGTGTTTCGCTTGGCAATATTGAACGCATGCCTTTTTGTGGTTATCACGGGCGCGACACCGATACGCTCAAAATGATGGATAAATTATTGGGCGATCCATCAAGCGGCGTTGATTTGCCCGCAGCGGTGATCGTTGAAGTAGTGCAGGGCGAAGGTGGATTAAATATTGCGGGCGATGCCTGGCTGCAAGGTTTGCAAAAACTCTGTCGCAAGCACGATATGTTATTGATTGTGGATGACATACAAGCGGGTTGCGGCCGCACCGGGCATTTTTTCAGTTTTGAATCCAGCGGTATCAAACCCGACATAGTGACCTTATCAAAATCGCTCAGCGGTTTTGGTTTGCCTTTTTCATTGGTGTTGCTCAACCCTGCATTGGATGTATGGAAGCCGGGCGAACATAACGGCACTTTTCGCGGCAACAACCATGCGTTTGTCACTGCAGCTGCAGCATTAAAATTATATTGGGGCGACGACCGTTTCCAGCGCGATATTCAGCATAAGGCAGAGTTGGTTACGCGCAGTTTGCAGGCCATTGTGGATGCACATAAACCCTTGGCACTGCGCATAAAAGGCCGCGGATTTATGCAGGGCATTGAATGCGAAAACGGCGATATTGCCGAGGCGATTTGTCGCCATGCATTTGATCGCGGAATGATTATTGAAACCGCGGGCAATCATGGTCAGGTGGTGAAATGTTTTTGCCCGCTGACTATCAGTGAAGAAGATTTAATGAAAGGCCTGAATATTCTTGGACGCAGTTTTACTGCCGCATTAAATGATTATCCATCGCTCAAGACTGCGTAAAAGCAAGTCAATGCAACGAATAGCAACCGACAAAAAACAGAGGTAAATATGATCGTCAGAAAATTAGCCGATGCAGCCATACAAGGTCGCTGTGTAAGTGCTCCCGGTTGGGAAAGTAATCGCCTGTTATTAAAAAGTGATAAGGCGGGATTTTCATTTCATGTCACGCGCATTGTGAAAGGCGCTGAGTTGGAAATGCATTATCAAAACCATATTGAGGCGGTTTATTGTGTGCGCGGTCAAGGTGAGGTAGTGGATATTGCCGGGCGTGAAACTCACAGCATTGCGCCGGGCACTTTGTATGTGCTTGATCAACACGATAAACATATTTTGCGCGCGTTTGAAGAACTGGAATTGGTGTGTGTGTTTAATCCACCGCTCATGGGGCGCGAGGTGCACAATGCCGAAGGTGCCTATGCACTGGAAGCGGATGCAATTTAATGAGTAACTCCCCGCTTGGGCAGGCGCTGTTATGTGCCTGCTGCTTTTTGTGGTGTGCGGTTTCTGTTGCGGCTGATGATCAACACATCAAAACAGATGCTGCAGAAAAAGCGCAGCAACAAGTAGAGAAATTACAGCAACCACTTTATACGCCCTTCACTGAACGCTACATTCTGGATGAACTGAAATCCCTGCGTACCGATATGGCTGCGCAGCGGGTGGAGTTTGTGCAACAGATTACTGATCGCCAGATTGATGCAGTTGATAAAAGTGTCAGTTACGCCACCAGTACGGTGTCCAATCTTTTTTATATCATTGCAGCGGTCAGTTCGGTATTGGTGATTGTCGGTTGGTCATCGATCCGCGATATGAAAGAAAAGATGGGCAATATCGCCGATAAAGAATTGCGCAAATTAATTGGTGCTTATGAAGACCGTTTGCGCGAAATTGAATTAGAGCTGCGCGAAAAATCGACCTATATCGATGAAAATCGCGAGGCGATAGAAAAAACAAAAGAAATTCACGCGCTCTGGTTGCGCGCCGCGCAAGAAAATACACCGGCCAATAAAATTACGATTTACGACCAGATACTCGCGCTTAATCCGCGCGATTGCGAAGCGCTGACCTACAAAGCCGATGCCGCACTTGAGTCCAATGAACCGCAGTGGGCGATTAATTTATGCCAGCGCGCGCTACAACTTGATCCGGCCAATGCCCACGCGTTTTACCAGCTCGCCTGCGCGCACACCGCGCTTTCCCATTTTGATGATGCGATTCAATTTCTCACCAAAGCCTTGATCAATGGCGATGCGCGTTTGGATGATTTCGCCAAAGATCCTGCACTGCAGCCGCTGCATCATCTGCCTGCATTTGAACAATTGTTAAATGAAAAGGCGGCGAAAAAAACATCATAAATTAAGAGGAGTTAGGGATGCTGGCGAGTTTTATTCTTTGTCTCTGCATTTTTTTGTTGGTGGGTATTGCCTCCAGTTTTTTCCGGCGTAATACCGCGCAAGACTATTATCTTGCCAGCCGCAGCGTATCGCCCTGGTTGGTTGGGTTGTCGGCGGTGGCGACCAACAACAGCGGCTACATGTTTATTGGTGTCATTGGCTACACCTACACTGTTGGTGTGTCGGCCGGATTATTGATGCTGGGTTGGATTCTGGGGGATTTGCTTGCGTCGCTATACGTGCATAAAAAAATGCGGCGTATGGCGTTGCAGCACAACCAAAGCAGTTATATCGGCACGCTGCATCAATGGGCGATGTTTGGTGGCAGTCGCTTTCGCGTGGTTGCTGCGTTGATCGCGTTGGTTTTTTTGTTGGCCTATGCGGCCGCACAGTTGGTCGCAGGTAGCAAAGCCTTGCAGGTATTGTTGCATTGGCCTGCATGGTCGGGCGCTGTTCTCGGTGCAGTATTGGTGATGGCCTATTGTTTGGCGGGTGGTATCCGCGCTTCTATCTGGACGGATGCAGCGCAATCGCTGGTGATGGTGGTGGCGATGGGGCTGATGCTATTCAGCCTGGTCAATACTCTTGGCGGTATGAGTGCAGTCATGCAAGGGCTGGCGGCGATCCCTGGATTTCTATCGCTCACCTCGTACAGTGTCATTCTCCCGGGGGGTGGCGGGGTGATCCTGTTCTTTATCGGTTGGTTAATTGCCGGGGCTTCGGTGGTTGCCCAGCCGCACATCATGGTGCGTTTTCTAGCATTGAACAGCGAGCGGGGATTTGTGCGTGCGCGCATCTGGTACTACCTGTGGTTTTTGGTGTTTTATGCGATGGCCACTGCTGTGGGTATGCTGGCGCGCTTGTATTTGCCGGATGCGGCGGGGTTTGATAGTGAGTTGGCGCTACCCAGTATCGCCATGGAATTGTTGCCGCCAGTGATGGTTGGGGTGGTGCTTGCAGGGATTTTTGCGGCAACTATCTCAACCGCCGATTCACTGTTGCTGAGTTGTTCCTCTTTTCTTAGTCAGGATCTGTTCCCCAAACAGTTTTCCTCCCGTTATGGTGCCAAAGCGGCAACCCTGTTGGTCTCGCTCGGTGCCTTGGGGTGGGCGCTGGTAAATAGCCAATCGGTATTTGCGTTGGTTATTTTTTCCTGGGCGATGCTGGGTGCTTGCTTCTTGCCACTTATTTTATTGTTGCTCATGCGTGTGCCTGTTTCTGAAACACTGGCATTGGTGCTGATGCTGCTCGGGTGCGCCAGTGTATTGCTTTGGCATTTTGGCGTGGCTGGGTGGGTGCATAACGGCGCCGATGTATACCAGGGAATGCCCGCCTTATTGTTGTGTCTTTTGTTTGCGGGTATTTGGCGGTTGTTACTCAATCGGCACCTATAGCGAATGAATCTATTAGAAATGTAAAGATGCGGAACTCCGTGCAGAGCCCCAGAGTCGGAACTATCCACCCTTTCACTAACGATTCATTGGTTCCTGTGAGTGATGAGCCTATGAATGTTGGATAAGTCAGTATGCTGTGATCTAAACGTCTGCATCTGTGTAGACAAAGACGCTGTATGGAGGTTTGTATGAACGCCAGAAACGATCTTTTGCTCGATAAGATTGAATTTCGCCACCCGCTCGCCAGTGATGGCGATGCCCTGAACGCCCTGCTGGCCACCACGCCAGTGCTCGATGGTAACTCTGTCCAATGCACGCTTTTACAGTGCAGCCACTTCGCCCAAACCTCGGTCGCGGCCTTTTTTCACGGCCAATTGGTGGGGTTTGTCTCGGCCTATTATCCCCCCAACGAGCCTAATACCCTGTTCGTGTGGCAAGTGGTTGTCGCCCAGGACTTGCGCGATTTGGGCTTGGGCAAAAAAATGCTGCATTGGCTGATCGCACAGCCGGGCTGTGAGCAGGCCATTCATCTGGTCACGGCGATAGGCATCAAAAACAGTATCTCCTGGTCGATGTTCGACAGCTTTGCGCGCGACATAGGTGCACTACCCATCAAATCGTTTGTCACTTCTATTAAACCTTCACCCGACGACAAACAAAGCGAATACCTGCTACGAATTTCTCCGCTCCCCAACCGCAGCGCGCCGGTCACACCTGATCTATTGAGCGATCTTAAATCCAGCGGCTCGCATATTTCGGCGATGCGGCGCTGGTTGGATTAAGCGTTTTTACCAGCACTTGCGCTGTGACAAATTGCCGCGCCCCTGCGACAATTTGTCACTGTGCGTGACGCGCCAAAACGCCTAATGTTCCACCCTGAAAATAACAGCCAAAACGATTGGGGTGGGGCGAGTGAAACAGGTGAAAACATTGCTGGTGATTGCACTTGCCAGCTTGGGTGTGGCGGGTGCAGCGCATGCGCATGAAGAGGTATTGAAGAAAAAGCGCACGAAAAATCCGCAGGAAGTTGAAGAGGTAAAAGTCTGGGGTGAGGCGCGCGACAGTGCGGCATCCGGCTATACCAACCCTACCAGTGTGCTGACGCAAGAAGACATGGTCAGCATCAATGCCACCACCACCGAAGATCTCGTCAAATACGAACCCAGCATTGTGATCCGCAAACGCTACATTGGTGATTCCAATGGCACGCTCGGTTTGCGCGGCTCTAATATGTTTGCCACACCGCGCTCGATGGTATTTGCCGATGGCGTTCCCCTGCATTATTTATTGCAAACCCGCTGGAGCGGCGCGCCGCGCTGGACCATGGTGAGCGCAAGCGAAATTGCGCAGGTGGAAATTTTGTACGGCCCTTTCTCTGCCGAATACAGCGGCAATTCCATGGGCGGTGTAATCCTGATTGAAACCGCGTTACCACAAGAGCGCAAAGTGCATGTGGATCTGGATTATTTTGTGCAGGATTTTTCCGCTTATGGTTTTAGCGATACATTGGACGGCTACAAAACGTTTGTCTCTTACGGCGATACTTTTCGCAGTGAAAACCTGGGCGATTTTAGTATTTATCTTTCCTACAACCGCTTGGAAAACAAAAGCCAACCGCAGTCCTATTATTTTGATAGTAAACGCACACTCGCTAACGCAACACCGGTCAGCGGTTTGATTACAGATCAAGATGTGTATGGCAAGCCCGCCTACTATTTTGGCGATACTGGTATCGAACAAGCGGTGACCGATAATTTCAAAATCAAATTGGGTTACGATTTTGAAAATTGGTCGAGCTTGTTAAATATCGCCTATGAAGACCGCAATACTTTGCGCGATACACCCAACAGTTATTTGCGCAACAGCGCGGGTGACACTGTATGGTCTGGCAATTTTATTCAGGACGGTGTTGCCATTAATGTGCCTGGATCGCGCTTGGGTGCGAGTGAATTGGATCGCCGCAGTTTATCCACTGGTTTGCGCATCAAAGGTGAATTAAACGAGCACACGCGTTTTGAAGCCAATATGAGCGACTTCCGGATTTTGGAAGATAACAATCGCGCCTCCAGTCATGCGCTGCAAGATCCACTGTTCAAAAACCGTGGCCTCACGACCAATTACGAAGACACTGGTTGGCAAACACTGGAAGGAAAATTCACGTTTTCTGATGTAGGCGTTGATGGTTTGGAATTAATTACCGGTGCGCGCTACGAAGCCTATGAGTTAAATTTGGATACTTATAATTCCACGCGTTGGACGAAAGGTGACTTCGCCGGTTACACCGGCCGCAGCGGCGGTAAAACCCATATCAGCGCTGCGTTTGTGCAAGCCAATTGGGATATTAATGATCGCTGGGATATTGCCTTGGGCGGGCGTTACGAGCGCTGGCAAAGTGAAGGCGGTTATTTCAGTAAAGACGTAGCGACAACACCGGAATACGATCTGGTCGATGTTGCCGATGTATCCAGCAATCAATTCTCGCCCAAATTTTCACTCGGCTATATTCCTGCAGATACCTGGTTAGTGCGTTACTCGTTAGCAAAAGCTTATCGCTTTCCGATTGTGGAAGAATTATTTGCGCAGAGCCAATCCTATTCGTCGGCAGTAGAAGCGCGGCCAGATCTAAAACCGGAAAATGGATTGCATCACAACCTGATGTTGGAAAAGCAATTTGATGCTGGTTATGCGCGCATCAATATTTTTACCGAAACTGTCAAAGACTCGATTGAATCGCAAACTACGCTTTTGCCCAGCGGCTCACCTGTGCCATCAGTCACGACTTTCTCTGCGGTGGATGAAGTGGAAACCGACGGTGTAGAATTAATTTTAAATCGCTACGGCGTGTTAGTGCCGGAGTTGGATGTCCGTTTTAATATCGCTTACACCAAATCAATCATCACCGATAACAGCACCGTTGAAGATACGAACCCGAACGCCCCCAGCATTGAAGGCAATGATTACCCGCGTATGCCGCACTGGCGCAGCAATTTAATGGCGACGTACCATGCGACAGAGCGCTGGGATTTAAGTGCAAACGTACAATATGCCGATAAAAGTTTTGGCCGTTTGCAGAACGATGATACTGCTGAAAATGTAATGGGCGCGCAGGATGGTTATACGCGCATTGGTGTGAAAACCACCTATGACCTGAGTGACAATCTTGAAGTAGGTTTCGGTATCGATAACGTTACTGATGAAATCAGCTATGTCGCCCACCCATGGCCGGGCAGAAGTTATTATCTAAGTCTTTCTTACGATTTGTGATTTCTTCAAATTTATGGTGATTTGAGTTTGCGCTTGGGGTGAATAGATTTTGAAACCCTCAAGTCAGTGATGAATTGTGGGAGCCCCATGGATGGGTTTATGCGTTTTCAAAAACTATTCACCCCAAGCGCAAACGCATTCCGTGCGAGACAAAAAATTATTTATAAGGTTAAAAAAATGAATGCCAGTAACACCATCAGCCAAAACAATAACACCCGCGCCCTCTATCGCACTATTTGGCGCTGGCATTTTTACGCCGGTATTTTTTGCATCCCATTTGTGATTCTGTTATCCATCACCGGCGCTATTTATCTGTTCAAGCCCTATTACGAAAGTTGGCAAGAAAGCCAATATCATTCACTGACTGTTTCCGGTGAGCGCGTGCCTGCCAATGAACAGATACAGGCGGCGCTGAATGCAATTCCTAACGGAAAGTTTTTAAGTTATCGCTTGCCACAAGCAGAAAATGAAGCCGTATTAATTAGCGTGCAAGGCGAGCAAAACTGGCAAGTATTTGTTAACCCTTACACCGCAGAAGTGGTTGGCCAACAACAAAGCCAATGGCAACTGATGAATGTGGTGAAAACCATTCACGGCGAACTATTAATCGGTGATGTCGGTTCTATTTTGGTTGAGCTTGCTGCCTGTTGGGCAATTGTGTTGATCGTTTCCGGTTTGTATTTATGGTGGCCGCGCAATAGCAAAGGCTTGGCAGGTGTGTTGTATCCGCGCTTGCGCGAAGGCAGCCGCACTTTCTGGCGCGACATCCATGCTGTTACCGGTATTTGGATTTCTGCACTCGCATTATTTTTATTGGTTACCGGTTTGCCCTGGGCGATGGTGTGGGGCGCAGCGCTAAAAGAAGTGCGCACAATCGATTTTTCTGCGCAGCAAGATTGGTCGCAAAGCCGCGCGCAAGAGCATCAACACTGGCGCGCGCAAGCAGTAGAGAGTTTTGACCTTACCCCCGAGGTGTTACGCACAGCAGATGCATTGCAATTAGCACCGCCAGTAGATTTAAGCGTGGCTTCTGTGCATCACGTTAACGGTCATGCGCATCACCACACCTGGAAGGCATCCTCGCAAAGCCAGAACCGCCCACTGCGTACCGATGTGTGGATCAAAACCGATGGCAGTATTGAAAAACAATCCAACTTCGCCGAGAAAAAATTAGTAGATAAAGCCATCGGCATCGGTGTGGCTGCACACGAAGGTTATTTGTTTGGCTGGTTTAATCTGGTGTTAGGTGTGCTGACCTGCACAGGATTAATTTTGATGTGCGTCAGCGGATTTATTCTGTGGCGCAAACGCAAACCCGATTCAGTGTTAGGTGCGCCGCCAGCAATGCCAGTGCGCGTCGGATTTGCAGTCGTCGCCATCCCCCTTGGCTTGGCAATATTTTTACCGCTACTGGCGATGTCGTTGGTTTTCTTATTGTTGCTGGAGTTTTTAATTCTGCGGCGCATTCATCCCGTTAGCCAATGGCTGGGATTGGAGCGCCAATAAACAAAAGCGCTTGCACAATACGGCTATTTTCCTAATGCTGAAAAAGGACTCTTGACTGCATTTCCACCCATTTGCAACACATGGGTATAAATCTGCGTTGTTTTTACATCGGTGTGGCCAAGTTGATCTTGTACGGTGCGAATGTCGGCACCGGATGCCAATAAGTGAGTTGCAAAAGAATGGCGCAAAGTGTGTGCACTCACAATCTTCCGAATCCCTGCCTTTTGCGCAGCAACCTTAATCGCTTTTTGTAGGCCTGTTTCATCAATGTGATGACGCCGCAACTGATTATCTTCCGGAGCGGTGCTTAAGCGATCTGATGGAAATAAATATTGCCAATCCAACGATTTGCTTGCTGCAATATATTTGTGGCGCAATGCATGAGGCAGCCAAACTCCATCGTAGGTTAGATTATCAATATCTCTCACTAAAAAACTTTCTACACGTTGAATTTGCGCCTGCAGCGGTTTTTTTAATTCTGGTGCGAGAGTTACCGTGCGATGCTTACCTCCTTTTCCATTCCATACTCGCACACAGCAATAATCAAAATCGATATCTTTAACGCGTAAACGAACCGCCTCCATTAACCTGAGGCCACTGCCGTACATAAGTGCGGCGGGTAAATAATGATTAATGTGAATATTTGCAAAGAGCTGGCCAATTTCCTCGCGGGTGAGCACAACTGGAAGCTTGCGCGGTTTTTGGCTTTTAACAAAGCGAAGTTCAAGTGAGAGTGGCTGCTGTAGGATTTCTTTGTAGAGAAAGTTCAGCGCATTTAATACCAGTGCTTGTGTTGGGCCTGCAACGTTGCGCTTAAGTACTAAATAATCGAGGTAGGTTTCAACATCAGTATCTTTCAAAGAGCCAGGATGTTGTTTGTTGTGAAATAGAATAAATCCCTTAATCCAGTGGAGATAAGACTCAATGGTGCGCTTGGCGTAGCGCCGCCGCATCATTTCATCGTAAATGCCGGAAAGAAAAGGAGATTTGTGCATGCGTGCTCCGTGTTATAAATAGATAACTGTTTGCATATACAGTAACTATATTCATAATACGAAAATTAGCAAGGAATTTTTCCGCCTTTCACGCCTACATTCCTATTGGGGTATCAGGCTAAGGCTCTGTAATGGCGCGTAATTGAGGTCTATGCTATAAAACACTCTTTAAAAATTAAGGCGGAAAGTTTCCGGTAGAAAATACGGAATCTTTCCGTCTAATAACATTGTTATAAGGAATAAAATGAAAAGCATCCCCATTCCTGTATGGCTTATATGTCTCTACTTCGGTCTATCGGCTGCATGGGGATTCTATGTCTACATAAGCTATCTTTTGGGTATTGAAAATTCAAATTCCGAATTAAACGTAATACTTGAGACGTATATGTTTTTTGATTACGCGGTAATATTTACTAAACTAACAATCACAATAAGTGCATGCATACTTCTTTTTCTCCTTAAGAAAGTCGCTCTATATTTTTTTTATGCGAAAGTAGTTATCGCAATTACATCAGTAGCTTGGTTTTGGCAGAAAACTGATGTTATTGAAAGTATTGGAATTGCTACATTTTTAATCGTCAATGTAGCAATGGGGGTTGGTGTTTGGGTTGCTGTATGTTTCTACGTGCATAACTTAATAAAGAAAGGCGTACTCAATTAGCCACTTATAACAAGGTGTTCCAACACCGTTCCAGCGCTTCGCGCTTCCACTCGACAGTTTGTAAGTAGCGCATTTAGCGAATCGCTACGCGAAGTTTATCGTAAATGCGCCACTTACAAACTGCGGTTGAACACTACGTTAGGCTGCTATGAAAAAAATAATCGCACTTCGTTGGCTTGCTTTGGTACCAACTATTTACGCAACGTGGTATGTCGTTTTAGTTGCAGGTTTTTTCATTTACCGTTTAATTGAAAAAAGTATCTGCCCTAAAAATGAAATAGGTTCAGCTGGTTGCCAAAACCCAGCTGTTGTAAATATATTGGATTTTACAATTCATGGGTTTGTTGCTCTATCAGCTATTGCTGTGTTGTCAACGGCCATATTTGTTGCTCCTTCTTACAAAAAGCAAATCTCTTATCTGGTGTTTTTGGTTGGGTCTATTATTGCTATATACATGGGGTCACAATTGCAGTCATGGTCTTTAGTTGTGGTTGCTATAGTTTCTGGTGCTTTATTGCTGTTAGTGAATTCCAAGCTTGGGTATAAAAAGCCTAACAAAGCGTAGCAACCCGCACACTACGTGTGCTGGACAGTTTGTAAGTCGCAGTTTTGTGGTTTTGCTTCGCAAAAGAATCCCACAAAACACCAACTTACAAACTGCGGCTGAGCTGGGCGTTATGCTAAATGAAAAATTAAGACTGATGGGGCTTTAGGGAATGAAAAGCAATTGCGAGCAGAAGGCTAATGAGAATGTACTAGATTTTCTTGTAGGTGAAAATTCTCTGCTAGATACGTCACTTACAAAAATTGAAATATATGAAAAGGAATATGTGAGAGTGGTCGGCCTTGAATTCCAAATGAGAACTAAAAGCGACTTTGAATCAATTAGGCTAGAGTTTTTAGGTGTAGAGGAATATTGCTTTTACTCATCTCATAGTTACGGAAATAGTATTGAAAGGTATAAATTTTTTAAAGCTCAAACTGGTCTTTATTATATTTCCCTAGACCCTTTCAATGAGGCTATAGAAATTAATGAACATGACCAAGATTTTGTTATTTCAAAATCAGTAAAATTTCAAGCATTATCATAAATGAGCAAAGCATAACAAAGCATTGCACCTGACGCATTGTAAGTAGCGCTTATGCAATATCGCTGCGCTAAATTTATCACAACGCGCTACTTACAATCCGCAGGTGAACGCAACGTTAGGTAAAAATATGAATCTTGAATTACTAAATAGAGTTTTCGAGAATGATGAAGACGCAATTCAAGATTTTGCAACATCTGACAATTGCGCAATTATTGATTGGCGCGACGGATTCTCTGAAATTCTGGAGGAAATTATTCGTTTTTTGCCCAGTGCATATATTCTTTTCACTGAAATAACTCCAAATACCTACAGAATAGCTATCGATGGTAAAACAACTAACATAGAAGTACCCATTCAAGCTAAACAGGAGTCACTCATAGACTCGGCAAACAATCTTTTGCAGCCGAATTATGAAATTCGTCAATTCAGGGCCACGAATGGTGATGCTCATTCCTTATTTATTGCGCCTTCTGAATTTTGGAGTGATCTCGAAGTTCATAATCCTGAAAAAGTTGAAAAATACTTCTTATCTACAGCTAGGCTTTCGGCTTTTTGGAATAAAGGCTATTTCTCTAGATTATTTAGCAAGCCATGAGCTAAATACCTAACAAAGCAATCAAATGGATGGTTTTTAAGTTGCACTTTTCCATTCCGCTGCGCTCCATTTTACGGAAAAAGTGTAACTTAAAAACCACCATTTATCGCGGCGTTATGAAAGCTCCGTAATGTACTATCGAGAAATATGGAAGTTTTAATTCATCTCGTCGGACAGCAATAATAAATACCCAAATGAGAGCATTAATGAACTTAGACCTCCATGATTGCACCATTGAACAAATTAACTATCATTGGCAAAGTGCATCTGTAAAAATTGGAATCTGGCGCTATTGTCCTGATCGGCAAAAGTCCGTTTTGAACTACTTAGAGCTATCTGGCGTAACTGAACTCTTTATTCCACATGTAAGCTCTTGGGGGCCTTCAAATTCAATAAATAAAGTTTTATTTGAAAGTGGAAACTGCAAAATTGAAGTGCAAAGCGGTGACACTATAACTGCAAAGTTTATTGAAGTTAATTTCATAGAAAGTAATTCATAACAAAGCATTGCACCTGACGCATTGTAAGTAGCGCTTTTGCAATATCGCAGCGCGAAGTTTATCGCAACGCGCTACTCACAATCCGCAGGTGAACGCAACGTTAGAACTGAAGGGGGCAAACACTTGAATAAGGATTGGACAACAGACGTAAGTCGTTTTTTTTCTCATCTCTCGATCGATAGCACAGATAGGGTTATAGTAATTCTTAAAGGTCACTTGCTTGTCGAAGAGCTTCTTCGTGAATATGTAAACTTTCAATTCCCACAACCAAAAGCGTTGCTGGACGCACGCCTGACATTTCAACAAAACCTTTGCCTAGCCAAAGCTTTGATCCCTACCGCCAACATCGG
>DLHT01000014.1 GCA_002483365.1 Cellvibrio sp. UBA7661 | reverse complement strand
TCCGAGAGCCGGATGCGGGAAATCTGCACGTCCGGTTCGATGAGCGGGGGCTGGAAACGTGAGCAAGGTAGAAGGAGTGTCACCTGCATTAAATCGAAAGAGCAGGAGTAGGAAGCCACTACCTAAACTCGGCGCGCCAGTCTTCGACTCTACCGATATCTGCCAGTAATAGTGTTTTCCATGTGATCAAAAATCAACAATCAGTGTTCGCTCTGTTTGTGTTCTGTGTATAAATCAACATTCATCAGCGTTGTTATTAACAGCGCTGATTTTTCTTAACGTCTCCACTGTTAAATTTTCCTGCGTAAAAAACAGCACGCCATCAAATTGACCTGCATCAATTGGTGCATTTCCTATTTTTATTGTTTTCATTTCAACAGATGTGACCTGATTTTTAGGCTGCAGTGTATTTTTCATACTCATTTTTGCATTTTCCACTCAATTTTCATTTTGTAATTTCTGTTCTTTTACTCTCTTTAACAGCTCTTTTTGAATCTGGCCTGATGTTTGCTCTTTGGTGAGTTACATGAGTCATATTTGTTAATTTAACGTTAATAGCTTGTTTACCGGAGAGAGAAATATGTTAAGGCCATCCAAAAACGGGTTGGGTATTTTGGTAGTGGGTGCGGCCAGTTTATGGATTGCATCTGTACCCGTATCGGTATCCGCACATCACGCATTTTCTGCAGAGTTTGATGCACAAAAACCGTTTGAGTTAAGTGGCAAAGTCACAAAAGGCAAATGGGTGAATCCTCACAGCTGGGTATATGTAGATGTAAAAAACGCTGATGGCACAGTGACCAATTGGGGTTTTGAATTTGGTTCGCCGTTTGCGTTAAAACAAAAAGGCTTGACCAAAGCAACGCTGCCCGCGGGCACTGAAGTAACTGTGAAAGGTTATCTTGCTAAAGATGGCCAAAGCTTTGGTTATTCCACCAGCATCACTTTGCCGGATGGCCGGGTATTCCAAACTGGCGGCGCGCAGGACGCCCCCACAACACCGTCGCGCCCTGCAGGTAATTAATGATGAATTTGGAGCTTGATGTGCAAGGTTTTTATCGAAAAAGTTTTTTCAATCACACCCAGCCTTCATCAAAATGGATGGCGGTTTTTCTGTGGTTAGTGATTGTGCTGCTGGTTGTTGCATCGCTTACCTTGGGTGTGCAATCGGCAAGCGCGGCTGAAAAAATTCCGCGCTTGAATGGCAAGCCGGATTTTTCCGGTATATGGCAAACCACGAGCGCAGCGGATTACGATTTGGAGCCGCACTCAGCGCGCATTGATGCACCACCGGGGCCGGGGGTAGTGGATGGCGGTGAAATTCCTTACAAGCCTGAAGCCTTGGCGAAACGCAAACAAAACTTTGAAAACCGTTTTAAAGCCGACCCGCGTTTGAAAGGTTGGACGTTGGGTGTACCGCGTGGAATTTATTATCCCGAGCCGCTGCAAATTTTCCAGCGTGAACGCGACATCACCATCATCCATCAATTTGGCCACTCCATTCGCACCATCCATACCAATGGCACCGATCATCCACGCGATCCCAACGATTGGTGGCTGGGCGATTCGCGCGCTAAATGGGAGGGGAATACATTAGTGGTGGATGTAAAACACTTTAATGAGGAAACCTGGCTGGATCGCTCAGGCAATTATCACAGTGATGCCTTGCACGTAGTTGAGCGCTGGACATTGATCGATGCGAATACGATTGAATACAAAGCGCGCATCAGCGATGAAAAAGTGTTTACCCGCCCATGGGATATCACTGTGTTCCTGCATCGTCACCGCGAGCCGAATTTTCAATTGGTTGAGGATTATCGGTTTACGCTCGATTACGACCAATATTATCCCTATCCCGCTGAACGCGCTCCCAAAGCGCAGCCCAAGTAGATATTGCAGGTGTGCATCATGAACAGAAAAAATTTATCTGAGAAAACTAAACCGGCGCGCAAAACAATACAGATACACAAAAAAATACAGCTAGGCAAAGCAATCAAGGTAGTTATTCTTAGCGGGATTGCTACAGCACTGCTGGCGCAAACAGCCTTTGCCAATTACGAGCGCTGGGAAGCGGAGCGCGCGCAATTTCCAAAATTTGAACGTGAAAAAACTGTTTATAAAGTCAGCCAAGGAAAATGGACGGGAACGCGTTTACGTGACGGCCAACCGGATGTGCAAGGCCACTGGTCGAATACTATTTCCAATCACACTAATTTTACTGACCCGCAGGGGGCAACTCCCGGCGAACCACCGCGTACTCCATTAGGGCCGCGTGAATCCCGCGCACCCAGCCGGGTTGTTGACCCTGCAGACGGGCAGGTGCCTTATCAACCCTGGGCGCGTGAATTACAGCAAGAATATTTGAAAAATTTCAGTGAGCCGGTGAAGCCGGAATATGTAGAACCTTTGGCTCGCTGTGCGCCGGGAGGACCATCCAAATCGTTTATGTGGCACGGCTATGAGATACGTCAGTATCCCGGATATGTGTTGTTCCTGTTTGATTCAGGTTCGCGGATTATTCATTTGGTAAAAAAGGGTGAGTTGGATAAAAAACCGCATCTGGATCAAAAAATCCGTTTATGGAATGGTGATTCACGCGGTTATTGGGAAGGTAATACCCTGCATGTTGAGGTGCGCAATAACAATTCCAAATCGCGTTTTGGTCGCACAGGGGAATTCTCCGGTACAGAAACAACAGTAGTAGAAAAATTGATTTTTGAAGATAAAGGCGAGCGTTATTTATATTCCGCAACCTATACCGATCCTACTGTATTTACGCGCCCCTGGACTTTGGAAATACCGGCGCGACGCGTAGAAAATTTTTCTGAAGATGGCTGGAATAACCAATTAGGTATTGCAAACCATAAAGGCAAAAAATTATTACTGGAGCCTTATGAACAAATTTGTACGGAAAATAATGGAGGTTTTGGTGGCGGTGCAGTAATTGGTGCGGGTAATTCAACTCCTATTTATTAACCCTCTGTGGGCAAAAGAAAAATTCTTATCTAACCATTAATCAGTAAATAATCAGGAAATAAATATTTATGAATCGTGCAGCCAGTGTTATTCCATTTTTAAAAGCAAAAAACCTGTTAAGCCTAGCCGCCGCTGTTTTTTTGGTGGGCTTTCCTATTTTGTGGGGCATTTTTGGTACACACCATGCGCGCTTTACTAATTTTGTACGACATCCTGTTGAGATCCTGCGCTATGCCAGGGGGCTGCTGACAAACAATGGGCTATTAAGTTTTTCTGTTATTTGTACAGCGAGATAAAAAATAGCGAGATAAAAAGCGGGATAAAAAACACCAGAAAAAAATAGGCGACGCCATTTGGCCTCGCTTATTTTTTTACATTGCCAATTTTACTTTCCTTATAAACTTCTCCTTGTTTAAACAACCGTGCTTCCCCCGGTTGGTAAAGCGTCCACTGTTCGTTTGCGGTTAATGGTTTGGTGGCAATCACCACCATTTGGTCGTCGTGATTGTTGTGCTGGCTCAAATCCAATGACAATTCCCGATCAATCAGTGTCACCCGTGTGAAGGGATATTGTCGCTGCACATAGGCGAGGTGGGTTGAGCAGTAGGTGTACATCCATTCGCCGTTGGACAAAATAATATTGAATGTACCAAATGCTGCAATTATCTCGCTTAAATGGTTGAGCCACTGAAATAGATCATCAATGCTATCGGCTCCATAGGGAAAATGACGTTTTAATTCTTGCAATAAAAAGCAAAACGCCAATTCGCTATCGGTATCGCCCTCTGGTTGAAACTCATCATCCAATGGTGGATTGAAACCCTTTAAATCGCCGTTGTGACAAAACAGCCAATCCTGTTGCCAAAGGTTGCGTTGGAATGGATGGCAGTTTCTGGGTTTCACTGCACCAACAGTGGCTTTACGGATATGGGCAATAATTGTGTTGGATTTTATATCGGTTTTTTGAATGCTTTCTGCCAGCGGTGATTCGGCAGCGGGTGATTCATCCAGAAAAACTTGCGCTTGCTGATTGCGATAAAATGCAAGCCCCCAACCATCTTTATGGTCATCTGTTAAACCACCACGCGCACGAAAGCCTTCAAATGAAAAGCCAATACTTGCCGGTTGTTTACAGCTCATTCCCAATAACTGGCACATAGTAATTCCGGATTTTCCTATGCAAGATTAACTTGCCAAACGTGAAGGTTGTACATAGCCGGTCAGTTGTCTGGTTGAGTAGGCGACCAAAGGATGGCGCTCTGATTCATCCAGGTTTGCAACCAGTATTTGCAATTTCTCCATAAAATTATGTTCACGGTCTAGTTGGCTTGCGAGTCTTGTGTTGGCAAAAACATAGTCAGATACCAGTGGTAACCCTTGTAGTAGTAACTGTTGAAGTAGTGACCAATCTTCCAGCGTTTCCAGATGTATACCAATACGATAGTGACGTTCGCGGTAATTGCTTAACGCTTGTTGGAAATGCGCAAGGTTTACTTCATCAACAAGCTTGGTATGTAATATCACCCGCTCCGGATTAAGCCCGCAATCGCTCAATATTTTCTCGAAAGTTTTACCGTGTTCATGGGGAACACTCAATATATGCCTCGCCTGTACATGAAGTGCCAGTACACCTTTGAAACCATCGTGCTGTTGTAAATAATTCAGCGAGTGAAGTGTTCTTACCAATCTATCCAGATGCACAACTTCTTCGGTGCTTTCCAGTGAATTTACAATGGCATCTATATTCAACACATTGCCCGTGGTAGAGCGCACAAATAAATCTGCGTAATGGCCAATCAGTTGGTCATTATCAAAACCCTTGATGTCTGCAAACTGGCTACCTAAAACCAAATTACCAAAGCGGGCGCGATACTGGTTATCTACTTTAAATAAACCGGTTTTAGGCAGTTCATTAAGACGCGCCTGTGTTTGCAGTTGGTCATTGAAGTAGTGCATTAATTCTGTAAGTGGCATAGCAAAATTCTTGGATATTTTTAATGGGAGCGTTATAGAGCGGCATCTTAAAGAGGAATCAAAAAACTATAAAATAATTAAATATTCCTAGCTTATAACAAGCCTGAAATTGAAAGCCTGATTATAAGGTTATAGAGATATGTTCTTTCACATTGTTTATAGCCGTCACTATAGTTGTCCTCAATTCACAAACAACGCATTCCGTTTTCATAGAAAGATGGTAACGGCTGTAATCAGTTGTCGGTGGTGTTTAAAAATAAACACTTGATTGAGGAAAGTGTTATGACAGTAATCCAATTAACCAATGCTGTTGATAATTCAACACCTAATGGCACTTCAAATGCCGCAAGGGAATTACCCGGGATTTTGAAGGCGACCTTGATGAGCAGTAGCGGCGCGGTGCGGTAAGTGGTTGGCGTCAGCGTGGCCTGCCTTGGGTGCAGGATTAATCAGAAAAATTCAGAAAAATAAAGAAGAGAAGAGTTAGTTATCCATGAGTCATCAACAACATCACGAATTAATATCGGTTACCTGGGAGCTGGATACTATTGTGCAGGAATTGCGCAATGCCCGTAACCATTAACGGGGATTGATATTCACCCCGGTGCAGAAATCGGGCGTGTTTTTTTTATCGACCATGGCACCGGCGTGGTGATCGGTGAAACTGCAGTGATTGGTGAGCGTGTGAGGATTTATCAAGCCGTCACCTTGGGTGCTAAAACATTTCCCACCGATGACAAAGGCCATTTACAAAAGGGTATACCGCGTCACCCGATTGTTGAGGATGATGTGGTGATTTATGCGGGGGCTACGGTGTTAGGGCGCATCACCATCGGTAAAGGTTCGATTATTGGCGGCAATGTATGGCTCACGCGCAGTGTGCCCCCCTGGTTCCAGTATCACCCAAGCCAGTTCGCGCCAACAATTGCTGATGCGGTAGGTTTAGGTGCGGCGCTGGATTATGTGGATAGCGTTGGCTTGTCCCGAAAGCGCTAGCTAACGGGACTTGGTTAAACTGTAAAACCTATCCTCGGTTTTGTTGCATGAAACCGGTGGATACAGATTCGATACGTTCTATGAATTCCCTTACTTGATTGCCGAAAATTCGGTAGCAGTTAAGAAGGTTGATTCAACCCCCGCGACTATCGGTCCATTTGCTTCACTTTCTGAACGGACTTTTATCCATTCCGGATCAGCAGAAAATGCTTTCCACGCAGCTTCTGCGGCAGCGCGATTCTTATACTTCAAAATGTAATACAGCTTATCTCCATTTTTTTGTTCGGTCGGCAACCAGTAGCCGACATTTACCATGCCGTGGCGCTCAAAAAGGGCAGTGGTGTGGTTTTTAAAACGTGTTAACAGATCCGGCATTTTTCCCGGATGAGTGGTGTAAACACGCAATTCAAAAACAGGCGTGTCCTCGGCCGCGAGCACAGGTGTCATCGCAAAAATACTGAACAAGGCCATTAACGCAAACATTATTTTTTTCATGGAATCGTAGACTCGTGTAAATAAAATAGGATAGAAAACGGTTTAAAACACAGCTGCGAAATAACTTCGTGCCCGTATTTATACTAGCAACATACAGTTGCTGTTATGCTTGCCGCCACAGATCCCGACATGATTTTACTTTTCTTGACAGTGGTAAATACCCATTTTAAAGATTCATTTTACATGCAACTATAAAAGATGCAAAATAAATGAATCTTTAAGTTGATGCGAATCAAATAGCCGAAAAAGTAACCTTTATGCGCGTAACTGCAAAGCCCTACGCGTCTATAAAGATTGTAATGATGGATAATCGGGTACCAGTTGTTGCCACAGACGTTGAGAGAAAAATCGTGATCAAAACATTATTTGCTTATCCGTTCCGACTATTTTTCTTGCTGGTTGGGCTTTATGGCTTTGCGATTGTGCTTGCTTGGGTGGCATTCCTATTCGGAGGCTTGGGCCTGCCTGTAGGCTGGTCGCCACTGCATTGGCATAGTCATGAGATGCTTTTTGGATTTACAACTGCCGCAATTGCGGGATTTATTCTCACCGCTATTTGCAATTGGACAGGTGCACCGCCAGTGCAGGGCAAGATGTTGTTGCTGTTGGTTGCTGCCTGGGTATCCGGGCGGATCGCGATGTGGTTGTCCAGTTATTTACCGCTGCCCTTGGTCGCTGCTCTGGACATGCTGTTTTTATTGGCCTTGGCCGCGCTGGTGTTGCAGATATTGGTTCGTCACGGTAACCGCCGCAATATGCCGCTGGGTGGGATGATCTTGTTGCTTGCGGTGGCCAACTTGCTCATGCATATCGGGTTCAATACGGGCATAACGGCCTGTTTACAGCACGGACAAGCATTGGCGATGGGGTTGCTCACGTTAATTATGTTAGTGATTGGCGGCCGCATTATTCCGCTGTTCACCAGCAACTGGTTTCGCAATCATGGAGTATCGGCAACGGTTATTGTGCGTCCGGTGTTGGATCGCGCGGCTATTGCTGCAACGGCGTTGTTGATTCCTGCAGAGTGGATTGCTTACCCATGGTTAACCGGCGTGTTGGCATTAGTGGCAGCTGTACTGAATGGATGGCGCTTGTGTGGCTGGAAAGGCTGGAATAGCTGGCGTGAGCCGTTATTGTGGGTGTTGCATGTGGGTTACGCCTGGGTTGTGGTTGCGCTTTTGCTAAAAGGGTTAAGTGCATTTGAATTGGTGACACCTGCAAGCTGGCAACATGCTTTGGGTGCAGGAGCAATGGGAACATTAATTTTGGGTGTGATGACCCGCGTTGCGTTAGGGCATACCGGCCGGCCGCTTACGCTACCTGCATTTGGCTGGCTGATGTACGCCAGTATTACCTTGGCGGCCGTGTGCCGTGTTGGGGCTGCTCTGGGATGTTTTGATTATCAACTGGGTGTGATGATCGCTGCGGCGGGATGGTGCTTTGCATTCAGTCTGTTTGTGGTTATCTACTGGCCGATATTTAGTCGCCCGAGAATAGATGGTCGTCCCGGTTAAAGTGAACTGCAACGGGTAAAAATGGCGGCGTGAGTTGATCCGTATTTTGCAAGTGTCGGTGTAGAAGTGTCAGTCATGCTGACACTTCTACTGTGCATCCGATCAAATGTGTGACCGATCAAGTAAGGTATAGGCGATCAAATTGGTGGGATTACTGTAACGTCAGGCTGCCTTGCATGATGGCGTTATGACCGGGGTAAGAACAAAAGAAAGTATAGGGTACGCCTGCACTGAGTTTACTGACGGGAAAGGTCACTGATGTTGTTTCTCCTCCACCAATCAGCGGCGTTGATGCAATTACCCGTGCATCTCCTGGTTTTAAATAGTTGTTGTCCAATCCTGCGGCTATACCTTCGGAAGCGATCGCTTGTTTATCGTCGGTTTTGCTCAAAACCCAATTATGTCCCATCACATTTTTAGGCAATTTACCTGCGTGAGTTAAGGTGACGGTAAATTCTTTGCAGCTTGCATTCACTGTGATTGCTTTAGTGTCATATTGCATTGCATCTGTTGAGGAGATGGCCACGCTGCATTCATTTGCCATTGCTCCACTGGCAATCGTGGAAAGTAAAAATACTAAGAGCGATTTTGATTTCATTGGATAGTCTCCGGTCGGTTTATATAAAATTTATATCCATGCAAACAGTATTTGTGCGCTTGGATATTTCTCATCAATCATCAGTAAAAAAATCAGAAAAAAATTAGTGAAAAAATCAATAAAGAAATTAATCAATAGCACGAATTAATTGACGGGTTTTCCCAATTGCTTCAACGCATTAAGGCGGATGATGTAACTGATTTTGAAAAATGTGGGAAAAATAATCAGGCCAACATGCAAGATTGCCTGGGTGGGAATGGTGAGTATGAGGTTTGATCCGTAAGTAACGTATACAATCAATAACGATAGGCTCAGAGTCGCGGCCATTGTGCAGTGTGCATAGTTCAACATCGCTTTTGGATTCATAAACTAACCTCTTGTTGTCATACCTGTTCGTTCATCTTAATTTCTAAAGACGATCCAAATACTGATTTGCTTGCCGCATAAAATCATCAATTACTGTTGCGGCTGATTTGATTTTCCTGACATTTGCGCAGCCTTGGCCTGCGTAAAGCGCCATAGAGGCGAGATCGCCTGTTGCGCCTTTAAGCGGTGAATCAGTAGAGAATGGATAAATTGCTGCACCATCCTGTTCGCCAATAGCACGATCAGGAAAATGCTTGTAATCGTGGTAAGGATTTTCGGTGATGGCATTTTTCAGCACGCGGACTGCAGCTTTGACGGGCCAATTGCGATGGAAGTCATAACAGAGCAGGGTGTCGGCCGCTTTTGCGCGGATAATTTTTTCTTTGTGAAAATCGTGCGCGTTGGATTCTTCGGTGGCCAAAAAAAGTGTGCCGCAACTTACGCCCTGCGCACCTAAAGCGAGTGCCGCCACAAGGCCTTGTCCTGTGGTGATTCCGCCCGATGCAACAACCGGTACAGGGCTCAATGCGCTTATTTCCGGCAATAAGCCAAACAGTGAAGTATCGCCACGCACATGGCCGCCAGCTTCAACGCCCTGCGCAATTAAAACACTGGCGCCAGCTTCAAGCGCTAATTCGGCATCTTTTTTACTGCCCACCTGATGCATTACCGTTATGCCGTTATCAATACAGCGGCGGACGATATCTTTATCAACATCCCAAAAGAATGCGAGGTAACGCACACCCAGACTTATGCATTCGGTAATTTGGCGATCCAATAATTCTGCAGGTGTAGCGGCGGGAATCAAATTGACTGCGAAGTGTTTTTTGCTAAGTGAGCGATAGCGGTGAACTTCTTCGCGGATAAATTCCGGTTGTTCGCGCACCATTCCCAAACAAGCAAAACCGCCGGCATTGCTTACCGCAGCCGCCAGTTTATGCCGTGCTACGCCTCCCATGCCTGCGCAGAGAATAGGATATTTACAGCCTAATAAATCGGTGAGCGGTGTATACAAAGCAGGGTGATACATAGGTGTCAGATAGTGTCTATGGCATTGGTTTTATCTTATTGACTATCAATAACATTGAATAATGAATTTAAATGCATTTTAATATCAAAAAAATTGGTATTAAATCGATGGATATTGAACTGGCAAAAACATTTCTGGATATCGCGCGTTCCGGCAGCTTTATTGCAACGGCGGAGCGGTTGCACGTCACCCAAACAACAGTGACGGCGCGCATAAAAAATTTGGAGGCGCAACTTGGTTGTCAATTGTTTGTGCGTAACCGCGCTGGTGCATCCCTGACACCGGAAGGCGAGCGTTTTGTCAGTTACGCGATGCAGATTGTCCAGCTGTGGGGAAAAGCAAAGTTTGATGTGCCCTTACCAGAGGCCAAAACCGAATCCATTTCTGTTGGCGGGGAGTTGGCTTTGTGGAATCCGCTGCTGCTGAATTGGATATCCGATTTGCGCTCCAGTTACGGTGCCCTGGCTATTCAAGTCGAGACGGGTGAAGCCAGTTCGCTAATTAGTCGTGTCAGTCACGGTGTACTGGATGTTGCGTTGGTGTATCGCCCTGAATATCTTCCTGGATTAAAAATCGAATTATTATTGGAAGAAAAATTGGTGATGGTGTCAGCCGCCATACCTGAACCTTATATTTACGTTGATTGGGGCCCAGTGTACGAACAGCAACACGATTCTGCATTCCCCGGCAAACGCCGCGCAGAAGTGTCAATTGATTTTGGTTTGTTGGCACTTGAATATTTGTTACAACGTTCAGGAACAGGTTACTTTCGTGCGCGAGTTGTACAGCGTTACATTGAAGAAAAAAAATTATTTCCGGTTCCCAATGCCCCTGAATTTACTTACCCGATTTATGCTATCTATCGCGATAGCGATACATCCGCAACAGTTCATAAGGCAATTGAAAATTTGCGTGCAATTTCCCAACAGAAAATTGTGTGGCGCTAAAAGCATTATATTAAGTCAATAAGAGCCAATTTTTATACCAAGCCGCACTGCATTGTTGTAGTGCGGCTTTTTTGTAAAAGTTGCACAAATAAATCAATGTATGCACCGCATAACAAAGGCAGCTCACTGAAAACAGGCAGAAACGCTTATTTTTAGCAGATTGGTTTATAAAGCTACACCATTTTTATATTCAATTTGCGTGGCATACTTTTTGCTCTCCATGTTGATGCTAGTGATTCCATCTGCATCCTTACATTTATTTTGTCTTTATTACATGGAGATTGGTTATGTCAAAACATTTGAGTGTTGCTTCCGCTGCTTTATGTTCGTGTTTGGCTTTAACTGCGCAAGCGGGTCCTATTCCTTACCCCGACGTGGGTTCTGAGGCGAGTGAAAATTCTTTTGTTGCTGCGGCTGATGGTGATATTAGCGCGTACTTTTTTGCCACCGGTGCCAGTTACATCAGCAGGATTGGTTTGTGGATTAATGGAGTATCGACGGGTATTTATGGTTTGCAAAATAATTTATCTGCTTACGGTGATTCTATTGTGTTGGGAACGGCAAGTGCTGGCGATGCACTGATGTTTGAGTTGCAGGTACAAAGTACTAGCTCGTCATGGTATTCAGTTGCCTGGTTTAATTCTGATTCAAAAAATCACACCTATGCCACAGATTTTGGTGGTGACAGTTTGATTCCCATGGGAACTTATGTTGGTTTTGAAGATTTACCAAACCTGGGTGATCTTGATTACAACGATCATCAATTTGTGTTTACTAATATCAGCACCAGTGTGCCTGAACCTTGGTCAATTACATTGTTTGGTTTGGGGCTTGCCGCGCTTGGTGCTGTACGTAGACGCGCCAGCTAACGAAGGCCATTGTTTGGATTTGCAATGTAAAAAGCCCCTGAAAACAGGGGCTTTTTAGGTTTTGATGACGGTTTAGTAATGTTTATAAAGTCGTTGTCTTTTATAAAACATGTGTGCGCTTAATCACGACTACCGTGCAATTTCTACACTTGCCGAAGGCAAGTTAGCCGATGTTGCCGTCAATTTAAGTCCTGTCAATGAATCACCAATTTCAATTAAGGCGCTGGCGATACCATTGCTGGTAACAACTTCTGCAGGGCTGATTAAAGTTGCGCTGCCAGTGACCGAAAAGTTTACGGGAACATTATTACTGCGCAGTGGATCTCCATCGCTATCCACTAATTGCGCATACACAAACACCACATCTTTCACGCCAGCTTGCGGCGCTTTGCCACTGGTATCTACTGACATGCGCAAGCGCGCAGCTTCACCCGGGGTAACGACCTTGTATTCAGCAGCGGCTTTGCCATCGATATAACCAATCGCTTTGAGCTCACCTGCGGCAAATTTATCTACCTTGAAGGTAAACGGTGGATGCTTCAGGTTTTTGCTGTTGTTGTTTTGGTCTGGTGTTTGTTTGGCGATAATTTTTCCATTGAGGATTAATTCCACTTCATCGGTGTTGCTGAACACGCGCACATCCAGTGATGAATGCTCGTTCCATTCGCTCGCGATAAATACCATAGGGCCAGAGGCAAATTTGTCGGAGACTTCATTGGCATCGCGCTGGCTTTGATAAAAGTAGTAACTGTATTTTGGCAAGCGGTCGATACTCATAATACCCGAGCTTTCCAGATCAGGCGCATAGCCGCGGTTGTAATCAAACATCACCCAATAGCCATCGGCAAAAGCGGGGGTATTGAAATTATCGTTGTGCGCTTCCTGAATATTGGATGCTTGTTGCAACAAACGTTTTTCACCATCGCTCAATAATTGGCGGCTACTTCTGTCTGCCTGTAATAAATCGGCCCACGCGGTTTGGTTCAAGCCTGCATTCATTGCGTAGTATTCCCAATCGCCGTATTCACTGACGATATAAGGTTTATTCGGCTCTTTGTAATGCTCCAGGCGATGCTGACGCGCCTGTAAATAAATATCGTAACCATATTCCTGCCAACCGGCAGACATTGATCCCGGATATTCTTCGTGAACAATGTTGGTTAATGAATCGATAAAAGGCTCTGTCATCCAGGATTCGTTGAGCGAACATTCCCACGCCATGACCGATGCATGGTTGCGGTCGCGGCGGATCAGGTCGCGGCAGGTTTGTTGGATCTGTGCCTGAAATGCGGGGTCTTCAGAAAAATATTGCCAACCTAAAATAGAATCCAGCAATACCAAGCCCAATTCATCGGCTGCAGCCATAAAGGCAGGGGAATGCGGGTAGTGCGATAGGCGCACATAATCAAAACCTGCTGATTTTATTTTCACCGCATCGCGGTAATCGGCTGCATCAGAGGTTGCATAACCTACATAAGGATATTCCTGATGGCGGTTCACACCGCGCAAAAATGTTTTTTCACCGTTAATAAATAATTGACCTTCAACCCATTTGAATTCACGGATACCGATGCGAGTGGTTTTTTCATCCACCAGTGAATCGCCTTCATAAACACGCGTCACTAATTGATATAGGTTAGGGGTTTTGGGTGACCACAGGCGCGGTTGCGTTACCGGTAATTCAATAATATTTTCCTGATCGGATTTTCCGGTAATAGAAAGCAGCGGGCTGGTTTGGTCTGCTACTACTTTTTCGCCATCCATCAAGCGCTGTACTACACGGAATTTTTTAGGATCATAGTGAGCGTTATAAACGTGAGTCTGGATTCTCACCATCGCTTGTTCTTTGCTGACTTGCGGATAGGTAACAAAAATACCACCGCTGGCTTTTTTACCGGCGGCGACCGCATCGGTAATATGCAAATCGTTGTTGATTTGCAATTGTACCGAGCGATAAATTCCGCCGTAGGTATTGAAGTCCAGATCTTTTAATGGCTTTGGCCCGGTAATGGGGTTGTCGCGGTTATCCAGACGCACCATTAATTCGTTTGGTGAATCCCATTTTAATTTTTCGGTGAGATTGACCGTAAAAGGCAAATAGCCGCCGACATGTGTGGTGAGTTTTTCACCGTTAAGCCATGCCTCTGCCACATTCATGGCCGCTTCAAATTTCAGTGCGATTTGTTTTTCTTTCCAGCCAGCTTCCGGGGTGATGATTTTTTTGTACCAGGCATCGCCCTGGAATTGTTCATTCACAACAAGCGGTTCAATTTTAGGTGTGTGAGGAATTTGTATGGTTTGCCAATCCTGATGTTGTTGGGCGGTGGCTAAATCCAATGCGTTGTCACTGCGGAAAAATTGCCAACCGGTATTGTAAGGTTGGTCATTGGCTGCAATCGCTGCAAGGCGAGGATCGGGTGTAGGTGAACAGGCGGTTATGAATCCGCACAGTGCCAAACCCGTCAACCCGGCTCGCAGGCGATGGAGCGGAAGCAGGTTTTCCCCTAATAATTTTTTTACGATGCTGTTCATATAGCTCTCACTTGTCGATCTTGTTAAGTGTATTTTTTATTTGTAATTTGCCGAGAAAAATAAAAAAGCGGGTAGGGCATTGTTACGTTTTGTTGCGTCAAAAAAACTGGCATTTTCCCAGTGCGAGCCTTTGCCCCATAAAGTGGTGCAACGGGTGCTGACCCATGCTGGCTCCCAGTATATAACTCCTGAGCCACCGGCGGTTTTGACCAATTGGGTCAATGCTACCAGATACATCACCTGGCCTTTCGGTGTCGCAGGAAAGTCTGGCTGTACCGCTTGCTTGCCTAATACATTGCTGGCTTTGTCAAAATTCTCCAGCGTCCAGGGGTAGGCGGTTTCGACAATCATAACCTCTTTGCCGTAAATGCCTTTTAATTTTTTAATCGCATCGGGTAATTGGGGCAGGGTGTAAGTAGACCACTGCGGATAATACGAGAGCCCGATAATATCAAAATCAGTCACGCCGTTTTCACTGGCTTGTTTAAACCACCAGAGTGCATTTTCCGGTTGGGCGATATGTAAAATGATCTTGATATTTTTTTCGCTCGCCAGACTGTAATCGCGCACGGCTTTTATGCCACTGTTTAATAAGGTGGCGTTGCGCTGCCAATCCGGAATGCCGTTAACAATACTGGCTTCCTGTTGCAATATTTCAATATTGGTTTCATTGCCGACTTGCACCATATCCGGCAACAGATTTTTTTTATCCAGCGCCGATAGCGTATTGGTTGTGTAATCGTAGAGTGCTTTGGCTAATTCGTTGGTGTCGGTGATATGCGCCCAGGTTTTTGGGATAAATTGTTTTTCCGGATCTGTCCAGGTATCTGAGTAATGAAAATCCAGCAAGGTTTTCATGTTGTTATCTTTGGCGCGCTGCAGCGTTTTGCTGACATCGTCCAAGTTTGAATACTTTGTCCATTGTGCGTTATGCCATAAGCGGACGCGCACAAGGTTGGCTCCTTTAGTGGCAAAGAGTGTAAATGGATCTACTTTTTTATTTTTATCCCGATACACCGCACCGCAATCTTCCATTTCATTAACGTAGGATAAATCAGCACCCACATAAAAAGGCTGCGTAGCCCAACTGCAAGCCGATATGAGTGTGCATACAAATAAAAATGTTGTTAGCCAGTTTTTCATAAGCATACTTTTTATTAGGAATAGTTTTATAGAGGTTTATTAGTGATAGTTTTATAGAGGTTTATTAGAAATAGTTTTGTATAGGCCAGAATATTCCCGCATTAAAAAGACGGCTGCCGAAGCAGCCGTAAATTAAGGGATGATTCATGACAAAACAAAAAAGAAACCAATACTTAGAGCTTCCAGGTGAAATCCAGCAAATAGCTGCGGCCGTAGTCATCAAAACGTTTCAGGTTTCCTGAATCGTTATTTTGTGTCAGACGCAGTGGTTCGTTGGTGAGGTTAAACACCTGGAAACGCACGTTGTAATGTTCATTGATTTCATACGCGAGGCTCAGGCCAACACCCAATTCTGCATCCAGCGTGGTCAGGTCATAGCTGTCCCAGCTGAACGCACTGGTGTAAGCCGAGTGATATTTCCACCCCAGACGTGCATCGATACCATAGTTGCTGTACCACAGGTCCAGCGTTGCGGTATCCCTTGCCAGACCGGCCATAGGTAATGGGTTATCTGAAGGCGCAAATTCATAAATATTGGATTCGGCAAACGCGTAGTTGGAATAAATACCAAAGCCTTCAACGGGTAAAAAATCCAATGGCATTTGGAAGGTGACTTCTGCACCACGCACGTATCCGCCATCGCCATTCACTGGCCCGTAAATTTCAAATGTACCTTGTTGGCTGGTGAAGGTGCCCACCGTCGCGTTGCCAATGTAGTTTTCAATATCTTTGTAATACAGGCTCAATGCGGCGAGCGATTCAGACGCAAAATACCATTCATAAGCAACGTCAATTTGGTCGGCAGTGAATGGGTCCAATAACGGGTTGCCTGCGCCGCCAGAACTTCCAGTGTTGATCGCGCTGATATATTGGCCTGCACGCAATTCATCCAGTGGTGGACGTGAGATTGCTTGTGAAACGCCAATGCGCAATTTGCGAGTGTCATCCAAATCCAGGTTCAAGCTGGCGCTTGGCAGGGCTTTGGAGAAATCGTTATCGACATGTTCGCCGTTTAATGCGTAACTTTTGGTGCTGATATCAACCTGACGTACACCGATGTTTGCGTTGTAGTCCAAGCCGCCGAGTTGGCCTTCAAAATCCAGCTTGACGTAAAACGCATCGTTTTGTTCATCGACTTTCCAATAGCGGCTTTCATTGACGGCAGCCGTATCAAACGCAACGCCACCATAGATAAGTTCAGCAGTTTTTGCGTAAGACGGTGCATTCAGGAACGGAATCGTATCGAAAGCGCCGAGCGTATAACTGCTCAGGAAACCTTCGGGGAAGGCGACCGCGATGCCGTTATCAACACTGCGGCTCATGCTGAAATCCGTCCAGATCACTTCTTTCTCGCGGTCAGCAGTGCGCGCACCAAAGCTCAGTGCACGCAAGTGGCCTGCATCCAGATCGCGTTTGATATCAAACTGTGCACTTTGCAATTTGTCTTCCAGCGTTGAACCTTCGTTGGCGTTGCCAATCCAGTTGTAAGACGCTGTTTCTGGTGACAACAGTGGTGAGCCATCGGGTGCAGTGATAGAAGGGCGACCGCGGGTATCGTAACTCCAGGTTTCGGCGTACTGATCCAGATAAATGGCGTTCCAGTAGTTCTCGCGCTCAGCAGTGGAGTGCGATAGATCCACGTCGATTTGCCAGTTGTCAAAACCGGTGTGGCTGAATTTCAAACCTTGGGTAAGGCCACTGTTTTCTTGTTGATACGCGCCGATGACATGGCGGATTTGGCCTTCCCAACCATTAATGGTGGCGGCGACAGCTTTGTCGCCATCCATGACAACATTGCTCAGCAAGTTATCCGGACGGCCATCGGTATTGGTGTCTTCTATCCCCCAACCGCCCCAAGGGCCCGGGTTCAAACCTATATCTTGTGCCCAGGTTTGGTTTTGCTGCTCGTCCATCGCAAATTTGGTGTAGAGCACATCGTATTTCACGTTAAGTGCATCGCTCGCCTGCCACTCAAAGGTGGTCATCACGCCATCGCGGTCGGTATCGAGCTTTTTCACTTCTGCCGCAACACCCCAAGGTGTGTTGCCGGTAGAGCCTTGTCCATCCAGATCCCAATTACCGGTGCTGTAACCCCAGCCTTGCAAAGAGCCGTAGGCATTCTTTTGGGTTTGGGTTGAGGCACCGATCGCGACCGCAAAGGTATCGCTGAATTGATGTACAAATGCACCGCTAAAACGGTTGCCCAGCGGGTTGTAATCCGGAATATCTTCCGCGCTTTCGTTGTGCTGCACACCCACACGCACCGTTGCCACAGGGCCGGTATGTGAAAGGGGAGAAATGGTTTTCAGGTTGATGGTGCCAGCAATACCGCCTTCTACCAGATCGGCAGACTGGGTTTTATAAACTTCCGCGGCCGATACCAATTCAGATGGATACTGTTCATAGCGGATGGCACGGCCAGGCTCAGGGCTTGCGGCTTCGCGGCCATTCACGGTGCCTAACACCATGCGTGGGCCAAGGCCACGGATAGCGGCCTGGCTTTCATTGCCACGGTCGCGTGAGCCATTAATACCAGGCAGACGAACCAGTGCTTCAGCGATGGTAACGGCAGGGGTGGCGTTGATATCATCCATTGCCAAGGCTTCCATCACCTTGGTGTTTTGTTGCTTAACGGCAATCGCCTTCTCTAATGAGGCGCGCATACCGGTTACGACAACTTCCTCAACGGAGTTGTCCGCGGCGGTATCCTGGGCTGATGCCAGCGGCGCTAGCAGGCTAATGGCTAAAAACAGGCTGGTACGGGGAAAGCGGATTAGTGGCGTGTATTTCATATGTCCTCTCTTTATTGATTGTTATATAAATCATATTTATAAGCTATTTTTGCTGAAGGGTTAAGATAAGTCAAGCGCTGCGACTGTATTTGTATGATGAATAAGGAAGGGCATTAAAAAACCCAAAAAATAGGCAGGCCAAATAAGCGGCTGGGGCTCTATACTGGCGCCAGGTGATATCGCTCTACAGATAGCAGCTGCCCGATAGCCTCTATTAATAAATAACGAAAGGATTAGCGTTTCACATGATTATAGTTCCCACCGAAAAGCAGCTGGACTGGCGCAATGCCCCCATCGTTTTGTGCGTCTTGGTGTTGCTTAATGTGATGATTTATTTTTTCTACCAAAGCGGCGATACCAAAAAAATACTTGAATCCATGATGTCGTATCAGGAACAAGGCTTTTTGGAACAAGAGTGGCCGGTATTTGAAAAATATCTGGAACAGCAACAAGAGCAGGATTTGTTGCAACAGTATCGTCGTGAGTATCAGGCCAATCAGGTTGAGCTGATCGTGAGCGATATTTTGATGCGTGAAGAGTTCTACGCGTATCTGCAAAAAAATGCCCGCCAACATTTTTTACCGGATGCTTACGACCAGTGGGCACCTAACCGCGCGTTATTGCATAAGCAAATGCAATCGATCAGTTTTATTGCCAATGGTTTGCGTGCGAGCGATCTGCGATTTTCCAGTTTTATCACACACCAATTTTTGCACGGCGACATTATGCATCTGCTGGGCAATATGTTTTTTCTGATTGTGTGTGGGTTTGCTGTTGAAGCGGCGATTGGCCATTGGCGGTTTTTACTTTTTTATTTGCTCTCGGGTGTGGCGGCGGGTTTTGCACAAGTTGCTTCGGATTGGCAGAGCACAACGCCGTTGGTGGGGGCGTCCGGTGCAATTTCTGGTGTGATGGCAATGTACCTTGCGGTATTTCGTTTAAAGAAGATCGAATTTTTTTATTGGTTTTTCTTTTTGGTGGGTTATTTCCGCGCGCCAGCACTGCTTATTTTGCCATTTTATATCGGCAAGGAAATTTACAGCTATTACACAGATACCGGATCAAACGTTGCCTTTATGGCGCATGCTGGCGGCTTTGCTGCCGGTGCAGTCCTGATCGCACTGGCGTGGTTATTAAACCGCAATATGTTTAATAACGAGTACATTGAAAATGATCAGGGTATAGATCCACAGCAACAGCCGTTGGCAGAGATTTACGAATCAATTGAAAAGCACCGCTTTGATCGCGCGCTAGTATTGGTCGATGAGCTGATGAAGGAGCGTAAAGGTAATTTTGAATTGGCGATGATCCGCTATAACTTGTTAAAAATAACCCGTGGGGAACATTACCACGAGGGAATTATTCATTTGCTGACGGTTCCTTTACTTGCTCCTGAACACATTCGGCAATTAGATAAAGTGTGGAAAGATAATCCGGACGTGCATGGTCTGCTCACCGAGCAAGCGGCGATGAAGTTGGGAATGCAATTCGCAGCCTTGGAAAATCCGCAATCAGCAGAGCAGGTGTTTATCCAATTGCTGGAGCGGGGTTGTAAGAATCCTGCCTTGGTCGTATATGCAGGAAAGCTCGCTGCTGCTTTTCATCGTTTGCGTGACGGCCAGAAAAAATCCCATTACGAGGCGCTGTCGGTACAGCTTGCGCAACAATTGGCACAAGGAGTGTAAAGTGAATTATTGCAAATATCATCCGCTCGATGGCGCTACTTATTCGTGCCCGCAGTGCAATATCCATCAATGCGATCAATGTATTGATGATGAACATAAAAGTGCGCGTTGTTTTGTGTGCGGTTCAGTGCTGGAAAGCCTCGGCTCGGCCAACACAGTGGAACCTTTTTGGCGGCGTTTGCCCGAGGCATTTAAGTATCCGCTTAATTCCGCTTCTATGAGCCTGATTGTTATTACCGCGATTTTGTCGGTAGTGGCAACCTTGATTCCGTTTTTATTTATCCTGGCAATCGTTCTGTATTTGTTTGCTGTGGGTTCGTTAATGAAATACAGCTTTACTTGCCTTGAGCGAACCGCGATGGGTGAAATGAAAGCGCCTGATGTGATAGATGCCTATCAGGGCGGCATTAAATTGCTATTGCAGTTGGTGTTGATGAGTATTGTTTTAGTGGTTGTAGTGGGGGTTAGCTACCATTATTTGGGAATGGCGTTTGGTGGTTTAATCGGCTTTTTGGTTGCGCTTTCGTTACCTGCCATTTTGATTCGCTTTGCGCAAACAGAAAATATGTTGGAGGCGATGAATCCTTTTGCTGCAATCGCACTAATGGCTGCTATTGGTTTGCCCTATGGTTTGTTGATTGCCTTTATGCTCATCATGATGACCTCTGTCGGTGTGTTGCATGAATGGATAGGTGCATTGTTTCCGGCAATGTCTTATTTACTGCAAGCAATTATCTCTAACTATTACACCATCGTGATGTTTCACCTAATGGGCTATATGTTGTTTCAATATCAGGAACAGCTGGGCTACAGCGCGCGTTCGGATGAGGAGGATGAAAAGTCTGAGCGCAGCGATATTGAACGGATGCGCGCAAACATCATGGTGCATCTAAAAGAGGGTGATTACGAACAGGTGGTTACACTTTATTATCAGGCGTTCAAGCGTTTTCCCAATGAGGCCAGTTTCTTTGAGCAGTTTTTTGATCTGTTGTATGTGTGCAAAAAAACGGCGCTAATGGAAGACTACGGGCTGGTGTATCTGGAATTTCTCAGCCGTAAAAAACGTTTTGACAAGCTCACGCCAACCTTTAAACAAATACTATTTTTATCGCCCAATTATTTGCCTGCATCAGCCTCTATGCGGGTGCAATTGGCGCGCTTGTTTAAACAAAATGGCGATTTAAAAATGGCAGTCAGATTGTTGAATGGCATGCATAAACAGTTCGCTGATTTTGACGGCCTGCCGGATGCATATGTGCTGCTGTCAGAAGTGTTGACTGAATTACCCGGTATGCCATTGCAAGCAGAAAAGTGTCGCCAGATGTCAATGCAACTGCAGCGCAAGGCTGATGCAAAAAAACAGGAACTTGAATTACAGCGGCAAGCAAAGATGGCGGCTGAGGTTAAAAATACCACTACCCCAAGCACCAGGCGCGCACCTCCTGTTACCAAATCCAGTGGTTTGACGCTGGAGTTGGTTCCTATGGATTCAGTATTGGATATTGCCGATAAAAGTGAAAAGGCCTGATTACCCGTTGGGTGTAGTTGCGGATATCTGCGTTTGTTGTGCGCCTTGCAATTGGTTAAATGCAATCGCTGCCTGATCTGCACTGGTGATGCGTTTATTCGGATTGGTGTGGATAATTTTTAATATCAGTTTGCTGAGCGTGCGAGGTGTTTTCCGCAATTGCCAACGATTTTTCAAACCCCACCACTCACACTTGGGTGGGGTTCCTGTCAGCATTTGGAACAGGATGGCACCTATTGCATAAACATCAGAGGCAAAAGAGGGCGAGTGGGTGATCGCTTGGCCTGCTGGCTGATACCAATGTGAGTCATCTCCATAGCTATGCGACGGAAAACCAAAATCGCTTAGTTTTAAAGACTGTTTTCCTGCAAATAAAATATTACTGGGGCGCAGGTTGCCATGCGCAATGCCATAGGAATGTGCGCAGGCGAGCGCACTGAAAAGCTGCTGGGCAATGGCTGTGCATTGGTTTGTTTCAATGATCTGGTTAAGCCGTTCTTGTAAATTGCCACAGGGTAGATATTCCATTGCGCTGATGAAAACGCGCAAATTTTTTCCCGTGCCATAAATGCGTGCAATATGTGGATGTTGTATTTGCATTAATTTTTCGGCGTACTGCGGTGCATTGCCTAGATGGTTCACATTTTGTTTTTTAATCACCAAAAACCGTTGATGTTTTGGATCATTGACTAAATAGGTGGCACCGAAAGGATTTTCTTTTAACACATCCAGCAGGGTGTAATTCGGCGGGATGTTGTCGCGGGTGGACTCCGTGCTCCAGCGGTTGTTATGCAGATGTCGCCCCTGCGAAATAATCAATAATTGTTGACGTATTTCATCGACACTGCGAGGGCGCAGCTCAGGGGTGGTTTCAATGCAGCGATTAATTATCGGGCGAAGGGCGTTCGCCATCTGATATTTATCAGCGGCTTGTAATGCATAGGTTTGTTCTGTGGCATATCTGGGCGTTACACCAAAAATAACTTCATGAATAAGCACACCTAGCGAATAAATATCGCTCATGTGGTTGGTGTGCGATGTGCCGTTATATTGTTCGGGAGCCATGTAGGCATCGGTGCCCATGACCATTTCTTTTTCGGCCGCCGGGGTACTTTTGTTCGCAGTAAAATAACCGGCGATACCAAAATCTACTAAATAGGCGCGGCCGTCGTAATCGACTAATACATTGGCGGGTTTGATATCGCGATGCACAATGCCATTGCGGTGCGCATACCCCAGTGCGCTGCACAGTTGGATCAAAACATCCAGTTTGCGAGTGATACTAATATCATCGCGCGGTAAAACGGTTTCTAATGAAACACTTTTAATGTAAGGCATAACAAAGTAGGGCAGTTGTGCGTTATCAATCCCTCTATCAATGATCTGGATAATATTGGGGTGGCTCAATGTGGCAACCAGGAGCGATTCCTGCTCAAATTGTTGTTGGATGATCGGGTCCTGGATCAGGCTGGCATCCAACACTTTAATTGCCACAGGTCGGTCCAGAGATTTTTGTATAGCCAAATACACTTTGGCCATACCGCCTTCACCGATCAGGGTTTTGATGTGATAGCCGGGAATAGATTGCACGCCGAAAACTCTCGCTAATAAGATGGTTGAAGTATAGGTTGTCTTTTCTCTTGCGTATGGCGGTGATTTTTATAAGAGGGTTTTGCGATGAATAATCATGTATTAAAACTGAGTCAATCGTTGGGTGAACAATTGGTGCAGCGCAATTGGCGTATTGCGACGGCGGAATCCTGCACTGGCGGTGGTGTCGCTGCGGCGATTACCGCAATTTCCGGTAGCTCTGCCTGGTTTGAATACGGCATTGTTAGTTACGCCAATGCAGCGAAAGAAAAATTACTCGGGGTATCCAGCGAGACACTCGCGCGCGAAGGTGCAGTCAGTGAGGCAGTGGTAATAGAAATGGCCAGAGGCGCGCTTGCATTGTCGGGTGCGGATATCGCTGTTGCGATCAGTGGTGTTGCAGGGCCAAGCGGCGGCTCTCCCGAAAAGCCGGTTGGCACTGTGTGGTTTGCCTGGGCTCTCGCCACAGGAGCGATTAAAACAGAATTAAAACACTTTCATGGCGATAGGGCGGCTGTGCAGGAGCAAGCAGTGATCTGTGCGCTGCAGGGCATAACCCAATTCCTCTAGTGCTGCTTATTGAAGCAGCACTATATTTGCTTCTGGTAAATAACACTCTGTTTGCAGTAATCCTTTATTGATATTGAATGAGGTTGTCGATACAGCATGATTTTCCTGTTTTATAAATACCGATTGCTGTGTTGTTGCAAAATCCTGGTAATAAATATCGGACTCCTGACAAACGCCACCCGTCATAAAATAAATGCCTTGCTGATCGGCCTTCAATAATTTGCTGTATTCATTAAGGTTTGAAGTGACCCGTTCAAGCATGTCATCCTTCTGGCGTAATGCCCAGAGACCATTTTCACTCACGTATTGGAAATAAATATCGCCATCGAATTCGATCGCAGAACCTACCGCACCAAAGGTCAGTTGTTTTTGATGTTCCCCTTCAATGCGCCATAGGTTTCTGATATCGCTATTTTGTTTTAGCGCGACCAGTTGATGAGTGTCAGGGTAGTAGGCAATGGGCTCTATTTTGGTTTCACCGTTTACTACTAAAGCAGTGTCATCGGTCAACAAGTTGTGGTGGAACACCTGATTGTCGGCATTGAAGATAATGTTTTCACCATCATCCGACCATATGATGACATCAACTTTTTTGGGTATAGGTTGTTGCGTGAGTTGCCGTTCTTGTCCATTTTCTACCAGCCATAAATGGATTTGGTTGTTGCGTACGGATGCGTAAACGATTTTATCGCCGTTGGGAGAAAAACTGGCGGCATAGTTAAAGTCTGTGTTTTCTGTCAGTTGTTTTTTAGTGCCGTCCAATCCAGCCAGTAAAATATTGGAGCTGCGTTTTTCTTCTGTATAAAAAATGCCCTTGCCGTCTGCACTGTAATGTGGGCGTGAGAAAATTTTATCTTTGCTATCGGTTAGTGGAATAGCCACTTGCTTTCCATTTAAATAAACGGCGATCAATTTACGCTCCGCTTCGGCATATGCCAGTACACCGCTTCCATCGGGAATCCAACTGATATCAACAGAGGTAACGTCCAATTGGGTGCGATTCATGCGCTGCTGGTACTCATCTAAAAAATCAATCTGGATTTTGTTCTTATGCAAGCTTGCAAGAGCGGTTTTTTGGTTGAGCACAGCACTGGCAACAGGATTGATCGCACCTTCATATTCATCCAGCAATTTTAGTTGTTGGTTGGCAAGGGAATAGCGATAGCGGCCATTGCCAGCGTTAGGGCCTTGTTTGGCAACAATCTCAAGTGTGCTTTCATCCCACCAGGTCACACTAAAAATATGCCCTTGCCATTGACTGAGTTGCTGTTTTTCCAATAGCCGTTCATGTGCAAGATCCAACGTGAAAATATGAAACGAATAAAGATAATTGGGCGGTTGATAAAATTGCCTGCCCAAAGGCAATCCATCGCGATGTTTTATCTCAATCGCTACCAAATTATTACCGTCAGGAGACCAGGCTAACTTAAACCAATTTCCATCACTGGTGGCTACACGCCAATCCTTACCGGCCGCGTTTCGGATAATAATTTCACTTTCGGTTGTGTTCCTGGCCGCATCTTGTGTATTGGTGGTTCGTTTTTCGCGGATATAGGCAATATGCTGGTTATCCGGGTGCGGCGTTGCACTTTGTTCGTGCCCGGTTTCATTGGTGTAACCTCGCGCTGATTGGAAAACAGTTTTGTGGTTACTGGGTAAGTAAAGGGTATGCCAATGGACAGTGTTATAAACAATGCCCAGTGATACCAGTATGAGGGTTGTCAAAATTGCCGCACGCCATTTGCGCAAACCCTTGATGGGAGTGGGTTGATGTTCTGCTGTAGTAGAGAGATTTACTTCATCGGGTAACGGTTGGATAAGAAATTGCGGTGCTATCATCAATTGATAGCCTCGCTTTGAATAATGCGCAATTAATTCCTGATCGCCCATTAATTCACTGAATGCACTGCGAAGCGCGTTGATACTTTTCTGTACCGAGCCGTGTGTAACGACACGGCCTTGCCACAGGCGTTCGATCAGCTCTTCGTTGCTGATAACACGATTTTGGTTACACGCAAGGTAATGGAGTACCGCCATTGCCTTGGGTTGCAGTTTGAGGCTTTTAGTGGGCGTCCAGAGTGTGTTGTGAGAAGGCGATACTTTCACCTCTCCCAGCATAAAACCGGTTTCTTGATGAGCATTCATTTTAACCAGGAGCCTTTCGCGGTCAGCATGGGTATACCTTTTTTGGTAAGTTTTTCTTATTGGTCTGTTTGGGTATAGCGCCCTTGGTAAGCTGCGGCTATGGGTGTAATTTTGCAAGAAATACGTCGGCGAACACAAGTAAAGTATCTGTTTGCCCTGTTTCTATGTTGTTGATTTATAAGTGGAAAAATTTGGTAAGCAAAAGGTAAGCATGAAGTTTTTGGATGGTCAGTGTTTTCATCGCCCTTTGCAATATAGTCAATCCATACACAGCGCTTGATGTATCGGCGAGTGTTATTTTGCATCACATTCACAAGACATATCTATACGGGGTAATGTTATGAAACATTCATCTATTACATGTTCGCTGGGAAAAATGACATCGCTGGCTTCGCTGCTGTTGGGGGCTGCGCTCTTGCACCCATTATCTGCGGTTGCTGAGTCTGCTGCGCCTAATGCCAAAGAGCCTTTGGTGTATATCAACCAAAATATTGGTTTTAATGTAAAAGGCTACAAATACAAGCAGTCAGAGTTTCCTTGCAATATAGACAAGGTATTGGTTAAGAATTTGGTTGAACAGGCAGATAAAGACGGTATACGGCTTGAGCCGGTAAGTACCGCGGACAAAATTATGAACGGTGTAGTGCCGGTAGTGGCGATTGATATTGAACAACTGGTGTTGGGTGATGGCAGACGTCAATTCGGAACTAAACAAACCAGCACGCTTCCCAAAATACAAGTGACCGCTGCGGTAATCAAGGGAAAGGACGATATGGTCACAGCGAAACACACGTGCGCCATTATGACCTTAAATGAATTTACGCCATCGACCGACATATTGGATATGGGTAATACCGGTGCGACAGTGTGTTCTGCAGCGCGTAAATGCCTGAAAGACCTGAGCAAAGATGTTATCGAGTGGGTAGCCCCCCAGGTTAAGTAGGTTAGTAGGTTAGTAGGTTAGTAGGTTAGTAGGTTAGTAGGTTAGTAGGTTAGTAGGTTAAAAGTTAAGGAAGCTAAAAATTAAGTAGATTAAATCGCTACAAAAAAACGCCGGAGCAGTTCAATGATGCTCCGGCGTTTTTATTGATAGACAAAACAACAGTGGAATCTGTACTTATTGAATCCGGATTGGAATGTAAGTCATGTTGTTGTCGCCATTGGTTTCGGAGATTGCATTGTTTTCATCGATGACAATGCCGAGCCAATAATTTTTCCCAACAGTCAAATCGCTCGGGATATACACAGGAATGGTAGTGGTGTGCACATCATCCGGGCTGAGTGAACCGAAAGTACCGCCAGCAATTCTTCTATCGCTTGTGCTGATAAAATCATTGGTAGAAATGTAAATACCAAACGCAATATTGTTGTGTGTGGTTTTGCCATTATTTTCCAGCGTAAATTCCGGACGTACTGTAGTACCGCGAGTGACACGGAAGCCTGGCTCACCTGCAATCGTGATAGGTGTCAGGTTTGCCGTATTGGCATTGTTGCGAATGCGCACGCGGCCATGGCTTGAATATTCACCATCAGCACCGGTACGACGCCAGTGTGCGACTGACACATCATTGAACGTGCCTGATTGGTTGCCGTACAACACGCGCGAACCATGCGAAGCATCCTCGCCAAAATAAATATTGGCTGTGGTGCCGTTAGTATGGTGATGACGCCATGAATCGCCCATCACATTGTATTCCCAGTTCACGTGCATCAAACCCAGAAAGTGCCCGGCCTCGTGCGTAATAACAGAATCAATCGGGCGCGCAGAGCCGGTGTAAGTAAAGTTGGATGATTTAGCAGTAGAACTGGTCCAGGTGCGATCAGAATCCAACACAATATCCACTTCATCCAAACCGTAGTGCCAACCGAAAAACCAATAGCAGTGGTAATTCATTTGCGCTACACCTGGTGGCGAAATGTTTTTTGCATAAATTTCATTCTGACCATTGCCTCTGCTTACACCACCGGTTTCGGTTGTTGCATTAATCACAAAAGGAGATGGGTTTGCATTGGTTGCATTGATGCCGCGTTGTACAGCAGTCAGATTGCTACCGCTAAAGCTGGTCGTATTGATGCGCGCTGTGGTGGAGTTGCCGCCCCAACGTAGTTTTTTGCCGCTATCGCCATCGCACTCAAGCCATGATGCGCTCAGCGCGGGTTGTGCAAGTAGCGCCATTACTGAAGCAATTAAAAAAGTAAACCGTAACATGATACGTCTCCCTATATTACTTGACGGTTAATGAAGAGGTTGCAGTGGTTCTGTCCAAAGAGCCATCGGTTTGGCCGCGGTATTTCAATTCTTCCGCGCTGGGTTTTGGCTCTGTGATAGCTAATTCCTTTATCGCAACGGCTACAGGAGGTTTCACTGTGAAGGGGAGTTTTGGATTGGCTAAAACCACGCGGCTTTGTGGTTGGCCAAGTTCTGCATTGAAGTGTTCGATCAACGCAAAAAACTCGTCCGTAATTAACGGCTCGCGATACTTATTGATCACTTCCGCAGGCGCTTCGCCAGTGTAGTCATCCGCCTTGGTGTAGCCTTCCACATTCATGTTGATGTGATACAAAGAAGGCGCTTCGGTTTCATACTTTTTGCGCAGCTCTTCCAGTCCCTTGCTATCGATTTTATTGGCTTCAATCCAGCGTGCGGCGTCGGGCTGTTTAATCACCATGTCAAAAGCAGGGCGTGGCATTTCCATTGTGTTCACCTCAAAGCGTGGTTTACCGCCAAACTCCAACGCTTTTTCTGCGGCAATTAATGGGACACCAAAGCCGCTGTAAATGCGATCATCAAGAACACGGAAGCGACCTTCAACACAATTCACCAATTGGCAGTCGGCAGGCTCGCCACCTGGAATGAACAGCACATCCGTTTCACCGCGTGCAAATGTGGGTGCTGTGGTTTCGGTGTAAGCGCCACCGCTGCCATCGGCTCCACCGGGAATGCGCAGAACAACTTTTTCAGGTAGATAACCGCGGAATACCTTGCCAATTTCGTAGGTAACGAACGTATGGGGTACACCTTTGGGCTCTTCACGGGTTGGCTCTGAATTACGGTATTGGATATCAACCACTTTGCCGTAAGCTACAGCAGCGCTTTGTGCGACCAGTTCACGTAGGCCGCCAGCATCGGCATCGGCTGCACCATGAGCCATGAGTGTTTGGCTGGATAAGAGAAGAGAACAGGCTGTTGTCAGCCCTAATAATAATTGCGGCTTCATAACGAAACTCCTTCTAGTGATTAACAAGGCTTGCACGGAAATACTTGGCAAGTTCTGCTGGGGAACATTGAGTATCCTTAATGTTCCTGGACTTAGATTAAGGAAGGCCTAAGCATGCCGCGAGGAAATAATCCCTTGGTATTTTGGTAATATTTCACAGCAAAACAGGTCAATCAAAAGCGCCAGAGTTGTGTTATCTGCATATTGTGTGAACTGGCAAGAAAAATACTGTATAAAAGGCTAGTACTGTTTGCGTATACAGGTTTTTGTTGTATGCTACTCCCAATGGTGTGATTTCGGTGTTGTCCGTAAGATCGCCTGGAGTTTGCAGACGGCAGCTCCATAAAACCCATAAAAATTGTCAGATAACGTGTTTCTTTATATATGTTGAGGTGTCAGATGGATGCGAACAAAGAAAAAGCGCTACAGGCCGCGCTAAGCCAAATCGAGCGTCAATTTGGTAAAGGTACTGTCATGCGCATGGGCGACAAAGAGCAGGTTGCTATTCCTGCGATTTCCACTGGTTCTCTCGGGCTTGATGTAGCCTTGGGGATTGGCGGGTTGCCTAAAGGGCGAATTATTGAAATCTATGGTCCTGAATCTTCTGGTAAAACCACTCTGACTTTACAGGTTATCGCCGAAGCACAGCGTGCAGGTGGCACTTGTGCCTTTATCGATGCGGAACATGCTCTCGATCCTATCTATGCCACGAAACTGGGTGTCAACGTAGAAGACCTGATTGTTTCCCAGCCTGATACTGGTGAGCAGGCATTGGAAGTCACTGACATGCTGGTGCGCTCTGGTGCAGTCGATGTTCTGGTGGTTGACTCGGTAGCTGCACTCACACCGCGTGCTGAAATCGAAGGTGAAATGGGCGACCACCATGTGGGCCTGCAGGCGCGCTTGATGTCCCAAGCACTGCGTAAGATCACAGGCAACATTAAAAACGCCAATTGCTTGGTTATCTTTATCAACCAGATCCGTATGAAAATTGGCGTAATGTTTGGCAACCCGGAGACAACCACAGGCGGAAATGCGCTTAAATTTTATGCTTCAGTACGTCTGGATATTCGTCGTACTGGCGCTGTCAAAGAAGGTGAGGAAGTGATTGGTTCTGAAACACGCGTCAAAGTGGTGAAGAACAAAGTTGCTCCACCGTTCAAACAAGCCGAATTTCAGATCCTTTATGGTTCAGGCATCAATCGAATGGGGGAGATCGTTGATTACGGCGTGAAGCTTGGCTTAATCGATAAGTCAGGTGCTTGGTATGCTTATCAAGGCAACAAAATAGGTCAAGGTAAGAACAATGTAATGAAGTTTTTGCAGGAAAACCCTGTGCTTGCACAAGAGCTTGAACAGAAGGTGCGGGCAGAGCTTTTGGCTACTCCTGCATTGTCATTGAGCCCGGGTAGTTCTGATGTGACAGACGATGTTGAAATCTGATGTTCATTGAAAAGCTTTGCCTTTCTTCAAAAGGCAAAGCTTCTGCCAAGGTTGGCGGCGCTTGCATCCTGAATCACTGCTCACTATGCTGCATTACAGTGTTTAAATTTTAAAGTTGCGCAAAATCAGGTGGATAAATACCTAAGTTAAAGTTATATCCAGATTTTGGGCAATTGTCTAAGCAGCCGAGATTTAGTCGAGTAGATGGGGGTAATTATGAAACGTTTAGGTTTATTGCTGGTGGCTATATCAGTACTAGTTGGTTGTACTAGTAAGCCTTATGTAGAAACAGATCATTTGGCTGATTTTGATTTTTCAGCCTTGAAAACCTTCAGCGTTGCCGAGACTAAACAAGATACTAAAGAGAGTATTTTGATCTCTCCGTTTACTCTCAGTCATATCCATTCTGCACTGGAGGCTGAGCTGGGAAGACGCTATCAGTCAGCAGCAGTAGGAGCAAAGCCTGATTTTGTGGTGAGTTACCATGTGGTGATCGAAGAGAAGATTGATCCTCGTAGTTACGATGATCTTTACGGCTTTGGTTATTACGGGCGAGGCTATCGTTATTCGCGCCCCCCTTTCTATGGCGTGAACACTGGTGTACGGGTCTATAATCAGGGTAGTTTGATTATCGATATCGTTGATGCAAAAACCGATAAGCCCATTTGGAGAGGTGTTTCGGAAAAGCGTTTGAGCCGCAGTATGGCTCCTCAGCAACAACGAGAAGTGCTTAGTCGAACGGTTACAGAGGTGCTTGCCCAGTTTCCCCCTGTTAATTAATTACTAATTAAGAGTAAACGGCTGCTTATGCAGCCTTTTTTTTGGCGAAAAAATTGATGTCAAAAAATGAAATAAGTGCTGCTGATGTTCGCCTTGGTGCTATGAATTTCCTGGCATTGAGGGAGCATTCCATTAAAGAGTTAACGGACAAGTTAGTCCGCAAATATGGGCAGAGCGAGCATATAGAAAAAGCGATTGCCGAGCTTGCCGAGCAGGGGTTGCAATCTGACGAGCGCTTTGCGGAAGCTTTTATCCGTATGCGCCAACGCCAGGGTAAGGGAAGTTCCTTAATTAAAATGGAGTTGCGTGAGCGTGGCATTTCCTCATGTCTGGTTGATACGCTGATTGATGAGCGGGATACCATGTGGACTAAATTGGCGCGGGAAGTACGGAGCAAGCGTTTTACTGAGCTTCCAGCAGGCGCACGTGAAAAAGCCAAACAAATGCGTTTTCTTCATTCCAGGGGATTTGCCAGCCATCATATTCAGGCTGCTTTCAGTGGTTTATTCGATAATAGTTAATGGGCGTCTTACTGAGAGCAACCTTTCTAGATCAATCACTTAATTCATTCCCTCATCTTATTGTGGCTACCTTTTCATTGAGCCGAAAGTGGGTTTCTGTTACTCTGGCGCCCCGTCCTGAACGATAAATACCTTTACCCTCCTATTGGGTTACGAATCAGGTATTTATCTCCAATCCGCTCCGCATTTTCACAGTAATCAGGTTTTACATGACGCGCTATATATTCGTAACTGGTGGTGTTGTTTCTTCATTGGGCAAAGGCATAGCTTCAGCCTCCTTGGCAGCTATTCTTGAGGCTCGTGGTTTGAAAGTGACCATCATGAAGTTGGATCCCTACATTAACGTAGACCCCGGCACCATGAGCCCATTTCAGCATGGTGAGGTTTTTGTGACCGAAGATGGCGCAGAAACAGATCTTGATTTGGGGCATTACGAGCGTTTCATTCGCACTAAAATGACTCGGCGTAATAATTTTACGACTGGGCGTGTGTATGAAACTGTACTGCGCAAAGAGCGTCGCGGGGATTATCTAGGGGGTACTGTACAGGTTATCCCCCATATTACTGATGAAATCAAACGTCGAATCCTGGAAGGCGGGCGCGATGTAGATGTAGCATTGGTGGAGATTGGTGGGACTGTGGGTGACATAGAATCCCAGCCATTTCTGGAGGCTGTGCGCCAGCTAAAAGTAGAAATGGGATCTCGTGCATTACTGATGCATTTGACCTTGGTTCCCTATATTGCAACTGCCGGTGAAACAAAAACCAAACCGACCCAGCACTCGGTAAAGGAGCTGCGCTCTATTGGCTTACAGCCTGATATTCTGCTTTGTCGTTCCGAAAAAATGGTAGATGAAGATTCACGCCGCAAAATTGCACTGTTCACGAATGTGGCCGAGCGAGCAGTAGTGCCGCTACCCGATGCAGACACTATTTATTCTATCCCTCGTTTATTGCAAAGCTTCGGCCTTGATCAAATTGTTGTTGAATTATTAGGCTTGCAATGCTGTGAAGCTGACTTGAGAGAATGGGATAAAGTGGTAGAAGGCAAACTGAATCCTGTAAATTCGGTAACGATTTCCATGGTAGGTAAATACATGGAACTGCTGGATGCATATAAATCCCTGATTGAAGCGCTAATCCATGCAGGTATTCACACTAGTACCAAAGTTAATATTAATTACATCGATGCTGAGCGAGTTGAACAGGAAGGCGTTGGTATTTTGAAAGATGCTGATGCTATTTTGGTTCCAGGTGGATTTGGTGAACGTGGTGTCGAAGGCAAGTTAATGGCTGTGCAATATGCGCGTGAAAACAAAGTCCCTTATCTAGGAATTTGTTTGGGTATGCAATCGGTTGTGATTGAATTTGCACGTAATGTACTTGGATTGAAAGGAGCGAATTCAACAGAGTTCGATCGTAATTCTCCACATCCTGTCATTGGCTTGATTACTGAATGGATTACTTCTGATGGTGAAGTAGAAAAGCGTGATGAGTCATCTGATCTTGGCGGTACAATGCGTTTAGGTGCGCAAGAATGCCGTTTGGTTTCAGGTTCAAAGGCGCGTGACATTTATGGCGCAGATGTAATCGTTGAGCGTCATCGCCACCGCTATGAAGTAAACAACAACTATGTTGATCAATTACAAAAAGCAGGCTTGAAAATTGGTGGTTGGTCTGCCGATGATACATTGGTAGAAATGGTAGAAATCCAGGATCATCCATGGTTTGTTGCTTGCCAGTTCCATCCAGAGTTTACATCTACTCCACGTGATGGCCATCCACTCTTTATTGCGTTTGTGAAAGCAGCGTTGGTAAATAAAAAATAATCTCGCTAGGGCGCAATAAATGCGCCCTAATTTTTTTGCAGTTTTTTTTGATCAAAAAAGGAACTCATGTGTCACAACAAATCGTAAATATTGATAAGGTTCAAGTCGGTAATTCATTGCCATTTGTATTATTTGGCGGAATGAATGTGCTTGAATCGCGCGATATGGCTCTGCAAGTTGCAGAAGCCTATGTACAGGTCACACAAAAACTTGGAATTCCCTACGTTTTCAAAGCTTCTTTTGATAAAGCCAACCGATCTTCCATTTACTCTTATCGCGGTCCAGGAATGGAAGAAGGCTTAAAGATTTTTCAAGAAATCAAACAAACCTTTGGTGTTCCTGTTATTACCGATGTGCATGAAATCTATCAATGTCAGCCAGTAGCAGAGGTATGTGATGTTATCCAGCTGCCAGCGTTTCTGGCTCGCCAGACTGATTTGGTTGTTGCTATGGCCAAAACCAATGCTGTTATCAACATCAAAAAGCCGCAATTTCTCAGCCCGGGGCAGATGAAAAATATCGTAGAAAAGTTTGCTGAATGCGGTAATGAAAAAATAATTCTATGCGATCGTGGTACTAACTTTGGGTATGACAATCTTGTAGTGGACATGCTCGGTTTCCGTACTATGCGTGAGGTTAGTGGTAATGCTCCGGTTATTTTCGATGTAACCCATTCTCTGCAGTGTCGTGATCCAATGGGCGCTGCTTCAAGCGGGCGTCGTCATCAAGTTGCTGAGTTGGCGCGTGCAGGTATGGCAGTGGGTTTGGCAGGATTGTTTTTGGAGGCGCATCCAGATCCAAATAAAGCCAAATGTGATGGTCCCAGTGCGTTACCCTTAGATAAGCTTGAACCTTTCTTACTGCAAATGAAAACAATTGATGATGTAGTAAAAAATTTACCGCCTTTGGATATTCAGTAATAAGTGAATATCAAACGCAGATTAGACATTAACTCATTTTTGTAGAAACACACTCTGGAGAAAACGAATGACTAAGATTGTTGACATCAAAGCTTTTGAAATTCTGGATAGCCGTGGCAATCCAACTGTATTGGCCGAAGTTATTCTGGAAGATGGTTCCGTAGGTTCAGCCGCCGCCCCTTCAGGCGCCTCTACCGGTTCACGCGAAGCATTGGAGTTGCGCGATGGCGACAAATCACGTTATCTGGGTAAAGGTGTATTGAAGGCAGTTAATAACATCAATACAACAATTAAAAATTTATTAGTAGGTTTTGATGCATTGGATCAGCGTGCACTCGACAACGCGATGATCAAAGCTGATGGGACGGACTTTAAAACTGTATTGGGTGCTAACGCCATTCTTGCTGTTTCTCTGGCAAACGCCAAAGCGGCCGCAATCTCTAAAAAAGTACCTCTGTACGCACATATCGCAGATCTGAACGGTACTCCGGGCAAATACTCTATGCCCGTACCAATGATGAATATTATCAACGGTGGTGAGCACGCTGATAACAATGTAGATATTCAAGAGTTTATGGTTCAGCCAGTAGGTGCTAAAACCTTCGCTGAGGCTCTGCGTGTTGGCGCTGAAATTTTTCACAGCTTGAAAAAAATTCTGCATGACAAAGGCTTGAATACGGCGGTAGGTGACGAAGGTGGTTTTGCACCAAACTTGCCATCTAACGAAGATGCTCTGAAAGTGATCGCTGAAGCGGTAGAAAAAGCGGGTTACAAATTGGGCGAGAATGTAACTTTGGCTCTTGACTGTGCTTCTTCTGAATTCTACAAAGATGGTAAATATGATTTGGCTGGTGAAGGTCGCGTATTTACTACAAATGAATTCTCCGATTACCTTGCTGATTTGGCTGCTAAATATCCAATCATTTCGATTGAAGATGGTAAAGATGAAAGTGACTGGGCTGGTTGGGCTGACTTAACCCAAAAAATTGGCCATAAAATCCAATTGGTTGGTGATGACTTGTTCGTAACCAATACCAAAATTTTGAAAGAAGGGATTGATAAAAAGATTGCTAACTCTATTTTGATCAAGTTCAATCAAATCGGTTCTCTGTCCGAAACTCTTGATGCGATTAAAATGGCGCAAGATGCGGGTTACACTGCGGTTATTTCTCACCGTTCGGGCGAAACTGAAGACACTACCATCGCTGATTTGGCTGTTGCTACAGCAGCTGGTCAGATTAAAACAGGTTCGTTGTGCCGTTCAGACCGTGTGTCCAAGTACAACCGTTTGTTGCGTATCGAAGCAGAGTTAGGTGCAGCTGCTTCCTACAAAGGCCGTGCTGAGTTTAAGGCGTAAGCTAAGTGAAAAACAAAGGCCGATACGTCGGCCTTTGTTTTTTGATAGTAATAAAAACCAAATCGTGACTTAAAAACTGCAACAATTATGAAATGGTTATTGGCTGTCTTGGTTCTTTTGCTTGTGGCCCTGCAATACCGTCTATGGATTGGCGATGGTAGCCTTGCGCACGCCCATCGTTTGGAAAACGAAATCAAAATTCAGCAAGCTGAAAATGATCGTATGCGTGAGCGTAACCGCATTTTGGATGTTGAAGTTGAAGAACTCAAAACGGGTTTGGACACCATTGAAGAGCGTGCGCGTAACGATATAGGTTTAATCAAAAAAGATGAAACTTTTTTCATGATTTTGGATGAAGGGCAGAAGTAGTTTTTCTTTTTATCTATCCTGATCTTACATTTTTTTGTAAATCAATCTGTTTCATGGGTCAATCTGTGACTTCTCAAAAAAAAACCTGTTGGATTGTTGTCCCTGCAGCCGGAATTGGCTCTCGCATGGGTGCTGTTTGCCCCAAGCAATATCTACCGCTAGCTGGTAAAACTGTTCTTGAAAATACTTTGGAGCGCTTACTTAAGCTGCCTGATATTGCTGGCATTGTGTTGGTGTTACATGCTGAGGATCATCACTGGAATACCATGTCATTGGCACAGAATCCCAAAATTCATAAGATTATCGGTGGTGATGAGCGTTGTAATTCTGTATTGAATGCCTTGGATTTTCTAGCGCGCAAGGCTGCGTCTGATGATTGGGTGTTGGTACATGATGCGGCGCGTCCTTGTGTTTCGCTTGATAGTATCATTGAGTTAGTTGATGTGGTTCAGCAGCATTCTGTTGGAGGGATACTGGGTGTTCCAGTAAGCGATACATTAAAGCAAGTGGAAGGCGGCAGTATCCAATCAACAGCAAATCGAAACCTTTTATGGCATGCCCAAACGCCACAGATGTTTCGTTTGGGGTTGCTGAAAACATGTTTGCAGCGTGCTTTGTCGGAAGGAAAAGTAATTACTGATGAGTCTTCTGCAGTTGAATGTTACGGATATCATCCGCTTATGGTTCAGGGGCGGAGTGATAACATTAAAATAACTCGTCCAGAAGATTTGGCGATCGCTGCTATGTTGATTCAGCAGCAGTTATCTAATTAGTTGGTAGTGGGGGGAATAATTATGTCTATGCGTATCGGTCACGGATATGACGTCCATGCTTTTGGTGATGGCGACAAGATTGTTATCGGCGGTGTCGTAATTCCTCATCGTTTTGGATTGGTTGCGCATTCAGATGGTGATGTGCTTTTGCATGCGTTATGCGATGCATTGCTGGGTGCAGCTGCACTTGGTGATATAGGAAAGCATTTTCCGGATACTGATATGCAATATCGTAATGCTGATAGCCGCTCACTACTGCGTATGGTGCATGCGAAAGTTAATAGTTTGGGATGGAAAGTGGCCAACGCAGACATGACGATCGTTGCACAAGCACCGCGTATGGCTAGCTATATACCTCACATGATTGAAACCATCGCAGGTGATTTGCAAACCGATATCGGCCAAATTAACGTCAAGGCAACTACCACAGAGCGATTGGGTTTCGTGGGGCGAGAAGAAGGCATCGAATGTTATGCGGTTGTATTGTTAGAAAAATAATTAACCGTTATTTAAATACATCATTTTTCTATAGGTCATCTTTTGAGAGAGTTTTCACTTGAGTTTCCTCTTGCTTATGGTTCTTTAACTGCAAGTGCCATTTTTCGTGCGCAACCAGAAGATTTTCAAGTAGATGAAGATTTAGGTTATTTGCCGTCCGGTATTGGTGAGCATGTTTTTTTGCATGTTTGTAAGCGTGGAGAGAATACAGCGTGGGTTGCCGGAAAAATTGCTGAGCTGGCAGGTGTAAATATTAATGATGTTGGCTATTGCGGGCGTAAAGACCGTCATGCAGTGACAGCTCAGTGGTTTAGTGTTTATTTGCCTAAAGCACCGGAGCCGGACTGGTCCTTAATTAATTCGAGCACAATTCAGGTGCTTTCAGCATCTCGTCACCAGCATAAATTACGTCGTGGTGAGCATAAGCAAAATCATTTTGTTATTCGTTTGCGAGATGTGCAGGCATCTGACCATCAACAACTAAAACAGCGAATTGATACTGTTTTTGAAAAAGGCGTCCCTAATTATTTTGGAGAGCAACGCTTTGGCTTGGGTGGAAATAATCTGCATGAAGCGGAAGCGATTTTAGTACAAGGAAAGCGCTACAAAGATAAGCAAAAGCGAGGCTTGATGCTTTCGGCAGCCAGGGCTTATTTATTTAATCTTGTATTAGCGGCACGCGTGAAAGCAAATAACTGGACGGTTGTAATGGGTGGTGAGGTAAATGGATGTCCATCTGGTCCATTGTGGGGTAGGGGGCGTCCACTCGTGTCTGGTGAGCAGGGAGAGTTTGAGGCGAATGTGCTGGTGGATTGGGCAAGTTGGTGTGATGGCCTTGAACATGCTGGTTTGTCACAAGAGCGTCGTCCCTTGCAGTTATTTGCGCGCAGCCCTCAGTATGAATGGAACGATAATGATCTTGTGTTACGTTTTTCGTTGGATGCAGGTGAATTTGCTACATCAATACTGCATGAACTTTTTGTTTTGCAAATTCAAACAACAGACGTTCCAACAACGGTATAAGGCAGTGCTATCAGAAACCCGAAGAGCCTATGGTATAGTGGCCGTTTGTGGGGCGCTCTGTGATTAGAGCTGACGATAATCTGCGGTATGAGTGGAGTAATCTAAAGATATGACTAACTTATTGATGCAAGGTGTAGGTATGACCTCGCTACGCACCCGTGAGCGTCTTATCCAGCGTTTGCGTGACCAAGGTGTAAGCAATATGAAAGTGCTTGATGTCTTGCTTAATACTCCGCGCCATATTTTTCTTGATGAAGCGCTTGCCCATAGAGCATATGAAGATACGGCACTTCCTATCGGTCATGGGCAAACAATTTCCCAGCCTTATATTGTTGCGCGCATGACGGAAATTTTATTAGGTGCCGCGGGGGGAAAACTTAATAAAGTACTAGAAGTAGGGACGGGTTCTGGCTATCAAACTTGTGTGTTGGCTCAATTGGTTCCACATGTTTACAGCGTTGAGCGAATCAAGCCATTACAAGATAAGGCTCGCGACCGCTTTCGCCAGATGGGATTAAGAAATATTCAGTTACGTCATGCAGATGGTGGTTTTGGATGGCCTGAAGCAGGGCCTTACGATGGAATTCTTAGTACCGCGGCACCGCAAGCCATCCCCGATGAGTTGTTAAAACAGCTTGCTCCTGGCGGAGTATTAGTTATTCCGGTTGGTGGGCGAGAGCAGCAACTGCATCTCGTGTTACGTGATGGCGATTCAGAAAACTACATCACGCAAATATTAGAGCCTGTAAAATTTGTCCCTTTTTTATCAGGAACTTCTCGTTAAAACTTAAAGTCAAATCTAAACAGTGCGCAAAATAGTAGACATAGGGAGTAAGTTTTTTTAAAGCGCGATTTAGAAAATAGCCCCTTCAGATGTCAGAACACGTTTTTATCGCTTTTAAAACCCTTTTTTGGGTGTTTTTTTATAAAAATATTAGATGATTTTAAAATAAATTCTAATTATTAAGATCATAATCGTATAACGGTTATCAAATAATAGACAAATATCTTGAGTGGTTTCATGTCGCCAGTGCAGTTCAATAAGCTGATCGCACCATCAAAACTGTTCATAATATTGATCGCTTTTTTTATTTGTGCATGTGCATCGCATGCTCCTGCACCGGTGTCAGACAAATCACAGGATTTCGCCAAAAGACCTAAAACGCATGTTGTTGTTCCAGGTGATACCCTGTTCTCAATTGCATGGCGATACGGTCTGAGATATGAGTCATTGGCAAAACATAACGGCATATCAGCTCCTTATATCATTCGGCCTTCACAGGTTATCAGGCTTGATGTGGGGTCAGCCGCGAATATGGGACGAGTTAGTAAGTCATCCTCAACACCTACCATTTTAAGAAAGCCAACATCTACAACTTCAGAAATACCCCGGCGAAATGACACTGCTCGTAAAGAAAAAAATACAGTGTCTATTGCCAATGCAAAGCCAAAAACACTTGTACACAGCGCACCACAATGGCGCTGGCCTGCAAATGGAGTGTTGCTTTCGGCATTTCAGGGGAGCACAGGTTTGAATAAGGGTATTGATCTTGCCGGCAAATTGGGCGAGCCTGTGCTTGCAGCAGCATCTGGACAGGTTGTTTATTCTGGGAGTGGGCTGCGAGGATACGGCAAATTATTGATCGTTAAACACAATGAAAACTTTCTTAGTGCTTATGCCCATAATGATAGGTTATTAGTTAAAGAAGGTGATTTTGTTAAAGCTGGTCAAAGAATTGCCGATATGGGTTCAAGTGGTACCGATAGAGTAAAGCTTCACTTTGAAATTCGTCGTGATGGTACACCGGTAGACCCTTTAAAGTTCTTACCGCGACGATAAAGTGTCACACTTATGAGTTAAACGGGAGATCATAAGTAAATATCTCGAACATATGGCATCTATGTGTAGAGGTACAGCTTGAGCAAGCTGGATGACTGATAAAAAAGCCAGCCGGTTAAATAAAAAAATTGATATAAGGGGCTGAAAAATGACATTACAAAATAGAGACTCTGTAACATTTGATCGCGATGATGTGTTTGTTGCATCAGACATCGAATTAGATGATTCAGAGTTGATGTTGGCAGAAGAAGACGACGAATTGCCTAAAGCGCCCGCTTTTGGAACAAGTGACCGTATTGTTGATGAAAAATATAACAAAACGCTTGATGCTACCCAGATTTATCTAAATGAGATTGGTTTCTCTCCATTATTGAGTGCCGAAGAAGAAGTATTCTTCGCACGTAAAGCATTGAAAGGTGACGAAGCTGCGCGCAAGCGTATGATTGAAAGTAACCTTCGTCTCGTTGTGAAAATTTCTCGCCGTTATGTCAATAGAGGTTTGGCGCTTCTTGATTTGATTGAGGAAGGCAACCTCGGTTTGATTCGTGCTGTTGAAAAGTTCGATCCCGAGCGCGGTTTCCGGTTCTCAACCTACGCTACTTGGTGGATCCGCCAGACTATTGAACGGGCGATTATGAACCAAACCCGCACTATTCGTTTGCCAATACATGTTGTAAAAGAACTGAATATTTATCTGCGAGCTGCACGTGAGCTTTCGCAAAAACTCGATCATGAACCAACGCCTGAAGAAATTGCGAACCTGCTTGAGAAGCCTGTTGCTGATGTAGAGCACATGTTGAGCTTAAACGAGCGTGTTACCTCGATAGACGCCCCTATTGGTAACTCATCTGATCGCGCAATCGTAGATACTATTGCCGACACCCATGTGTCTGATCCGGCAGCTCTGCTGCAAGACGCTGACTTGACTACCAGTCTCGATCATTGGTTGGATGAGTTAACTGAAAAACAACGTGAAGTATTAGCGCGCAGATTCGGTTTGCGCGGATATGAAGTAAGTACATTGGAAGAAGTTGGGCTTGAAATTGGTTTGACCCGTGAACGTGTGCGTCAAATTCAGGTAGAGGCCTTGAAACGTCTGCGCGATATTATGGAAAAACAGGGTTTGGATAGCGCAGCGTTATTCAGCGTATAGTTTTCCTTGTTAAATTGATAAACAAAAACCCCCGAGTTAAAAACTCGGGGGTTTTTGTTTATTGCTACCCAACAAATATCATTGCTATTCCCGAATAGATTATTGTTTCAAATAACGTGTCAGGGCGGAAAGTTCAGGTGTTCGTTTGATCTCCCTTGCGACCAGCGAGGCTATCACACTGGCACCATTTTCTTGAAAGTGTGTGCCATCAGGCGATTGCGGGCTTCCTGGTACTCCATTCGCATAAAAAGCATTAATGGATGGATCGACAACCAGCCAGTAGTTTTTCCAGCCGGGCGTTCCCACCTTGTTTGCAAATTCAATACTGGCAGTTTCCAGGTCGATCAGGGGCACTTTATTGACACGTGCTGTGTCTTTGATTGTTTGTGTGTAATTGCCAGTGAAGAGATAGCCTTGATTTATGTTTTGTTGGGTGAAATGACTGGAAATTACGGGTGTCGTTTGTTTTCCATCTTTATCTTTAATCCGCGCTGTTGGCGTAAATAATACCGGTTGTGCACCGAGTTTACGTGCAATATGAATATATCGCTCCAGAGAGTGTTGGAATGACAGTTCAGGTGAGCCTGCTGGGTATTGGGGCTTGCCTTTGTGGCTGTTAGGGTAGGTGCATAGATTGGTGACATCTGCTATGCCACGCAAAGGTTTTTTTACATCACAATTCTGGTCATTGTGGCCGTGATTAATAAAAACATAATCCCCTTGCTGGATGAGGTTTTCCATTTGCGCGAACCAGCGTCCGTTGTAAAAATCACGTGAGCTGCGTCCGGCGCGAGAGCCTACAATGACTTTAATGTTTTTATCTGCATGTAATTGATTTGCAAATTGTTGTCCCCATCCCATACGCGGGTAACGTAGTTGCTCGTAGACCGCTGATGTAGAGTCACCCACAATAAATATACGTACTGCCGCTTTCTGGATTTCATTTAATTCAATTCGTGCGCGCGCCAGATCAAGCGGTTCATATGCACCTCTTGCCGTTAGTCCAACAATGGGGCGAAAACTGATATCACTCAGTGTTGTGTGGCCAGGTTCGCCGGTGTTGTTATCATAATTGCGGTTGTGATGGATATACGAAAAAATATGGCTAAGGTTGTCATGTGGCTTTATAGGGTATGTGGCAGGATCAAAACTTTCCGGGTGAGTAACGCCGGAGTCTTTTAATGCTTGCAAAAATCCGCTGCGCATTTCTGCGCGCGCTTGTTCTAAGTGCGCTTCATCAATATTGAAAACTCTGTTTTGCATTATCCATTGTTGTGGACCAATAAAGCCCTGTGATGCAGCAATGTCAGATGTAATACGATCTGTCAGAGGATTAATATTTCCGATAGGCGCATTTTTATTCGGGAAAGTATTGATCACCGCGGCCATGCACACAGGGCGTAGTTTGGTGTTATCCAAGCATGCGTGTTCACTTCCATTGCTTACTGCAGACAAGGTGATTGGGAGTGTGATGCCTTGCAAGGATAGCTGGTATCGCCCTGTGTTGTCGGTAGTTGTAGTGAGCATCTTGCCGGTTGAGTCGCGCAGAATAATATGCGCATTTGCCAGCGGTTGCTTTTCAATGACAACACCGCTGAGTGAGGTAATATTTTTATGGGAAGCGTTTTGTGGGTGAGAGCAGGATGCTGATACCAGACATAATGCGAGTGTTGGAATGAGTGCAAAAATTTTCATGTTTACCTCCTCTGCGCGCTACTTTTTAGCGGCAAATTAATAATGATATTGTTGGGGTAAAGATGACCGAGTATTGCCAGTGTTATAAATTTCTAATAAGTATTTGGTTTGAATAGTGGTTGCGAGTTATGCAGGCCTGCGTTTAGTTAATTTTGTCCAAATGCAGGCCTGTTATTCGATGTTACATTTTTTCCATTACTTCGATGCCCAATAAATCCAGGCCTTGCGCGATAGTGCGTGCGACGAGATGACACAAGCGTAAACGGCTATCGCGTAACTCTGGCGCTATGTCTTCTTTCAGGATTGGACAAGCTTCATAAAAGCTCATGTAAAGGCTGGCGATATCATACAGATAGGTGCACAGCAAATGCGGCATGGCTTCGCGCGCAACCTGATCCAACACTTCACTGAATTGCAGTAGTTTGATCGCAAGGTTTTTTTCTTGCTCTGTCCCAATAATAATTGCGCTGTTCAATGACTCAGGTGCAATGCCCGCTTTGCGGAAAATACTTTGTACGCGTGTATAGGCATATTGTAAGTAAGGCGCCGTATTGCCTTCAAAGCTGAGCATGGATTCCCAGCTAAACACATAATCGTTGGTGCGTGTTTTACAAAGATCGGCGTATTTAACCGAGCCAATACCCACTTTGCGGCCAATTTCTGCGACTTCGGCTGGCGTCAACTCAGTATTTTTTTCTATCACCAGTGCGCTTGCACGTTCCACCGCTTCTGTTAGCAGCTCTGCCAATTTCACTGTGCCACCCGTACGCGTTTTGAAAGGTTTGCCGTCACTGCCCATCATTGTGCCAAATGCCAGGTGTTCGAGGCTCACAGACTCATCGACAAATTTTGCTTTACGCGAAAGGGTAAATACCTGCTGCATATGAAGCGATTGGCGCGCATCAATAAAATACATAATGCGGTTCGCTTTTAACGTGTTGACGCGATAACGCAAGGCAGCCAAATCGGTTGTGGCATATAAAAAACCGCCGCCTTGTTTTTGGATAATCATGGGCGATGGATTGCCTTCTTTGTCGGCGAGCTCTTGTAAGAACACAACCTGCGCACCATCACTTTCAACTGCGAGCCCTTGCTCTTGCAATTCTTTTACTACCGGTGCGAGATCATTGTTGTAAAAACTTTCACCGCGTACATCGCTGTCTTTCAATGTGACATTAAGCTGCTGATAAATTTCGGTGCTGTGATGCAGGGAGATGGTTTTAAATTGCTCCCATAATTTCTGCATCTGTGCATCGCCGGATTGCAAGCGAACGACATAGTCGCGCGCTTTATTGGCGAAGACTTCGTCATCATCAAAATGTTTTTTGGCTTGTTGATAAAATACTTCCAAATCTTTGAGCGCCATGCTGCCATCGCCATTAGTGCCCAATTGTTCCTCAAGCTCAGCGATCAACATTCCAAATTGCGTACCCCAATCACCAACGTGATTTTGGCGGATCACTTTGTGCCCTTGGAACTCCAGTAAGCGTGCGAGTGCATCGCCAATAATAGTGGAGCGTAAATGGCCGACATGCATTTCTTTGGCGAGGTTGGGGCCGGAGTAGTCAATGACGACGGTTTGCGGGTTAGTGACCTGTTCTATTTTCAAACGGCTATCACTTTGGGCGTTGGCAATTTGCGCGCCCAGCCATTCAGGCTTGAGGTCGATATTAATGAATCCGGGGCCTGCAATTTCCAGTTTGTCGGCGATGCCATCCAGTTCCAGTGCAGCGACTATTTTGCTTGCCAGTTCGCGTGGGTTGGTTCCCATGGCTTTGGCGGCTCCCATAGCACAGTTGGCTTGGTAATCGCCAAAACCGGCTTTTTTTCCGGGCGCTATCAAGGCGGGGAGATCACTGGGCACACCCACGGCGGCCATTGCATCAAGGACTTTTTGGTTGAGAAGTTCGCGGATATTCATAGGGTAATTTCGGTCATTATTGCTCAGTATAGAAGGTGGCGAATTGTACTCGCCGGTGGAGAGTGGTGCCATCTTTTATGCGCGCAATGGGTGGCGTTGGCTATACTCAATCGACCCTCCAACCCCAGAAACAGCAAGGATCCGATAATGATAAGCAGCCCAATACCCCAGATTGTTACTCACTTTGAGGCACGTGTACTTACCCTAAGCTTGAACCGCCCTGAGCGTAAAAATGCGCTGACACTGGCCATGTACGGTGCTTTGGCGGATTTGATCAAAAATGCCGATATGGATGGGGAGGTGCGCGTGATTGTGCTCACAGGCACGGATGAATTTTTCACCAGTGGCAATGATCTAATGGATTTTATGAATGAGCCGGAAATCCATGAACATCACCCCGTTGTGCGTTTTATGGAGGCTCTGCGCGATTGCGGTAAGCCTGTTGTGGCGGTGGTGCGTGGTCATGCGGTGGGGATTGGCACGACGCTTCTGCTGCATTGTGATCTTGTGTATGCCGCTGATGATGCGCGTCTGCAATTGCCCTTTGTCAATCTCGGATTGTGCCCTGAATATGCGAGCAGCTATTTGATTCCCCGCCTTGTCGGCCAGCAGAAAGCGGCTGAGCTGTTTTTTCTGGGCGAACCTTTTTCCGGTGCAGATGCGGCTAATTTGGGCATTGTAACCAAAGCGGTTCCGTGGGATGAGCTAACGGAATATGCAAAAACAAAAATCGCACGCTTGGCCCAACAACCGCCGGGCGCTGTACGCCGTACGAAAGCGCTTTTGCGTGCGGCGACCCGTGTTGCGGTAGACGCATCGCTCAGCACGGAATACACCGGTTTTGCGGCAGGCTTGGCATCAGAGGAGTGCAAGGAATCCATCACGGCCTTTTTTGAAAAACGTGCACCGGATTTTTCCCGATTTTAGTTCACGGTTTTAGGTCGCGAGTTTAGAACAGAAGCGCAACGTTTTTTTGATACTAATTCGCCACGTGTTTAATGATTGCTTACTGATGAGTGGAAAATGTATGTCCTTACAATTCGATTTCAAACACAAAAATGTTTTGGTTGTGGGTGGTACTAGCGGTATTAATCGCGGTATTGCAGAAACCTTCGCCAAAGCAGGCGCGCGCGTTGCAGTGGTGAGCCGTTCGCAAGAAAAAGTGGATGACACACTGCAGTCGCTCAAACAGTGTGGTGCCGCTGATGTTCGTGGTTTTGCCGCTGATGTGCGTGAAGCCGAGGCTATTAAAAATGGTATCGCTGACATTGCAGCTGCTTGGGGAAAACTGGATGTAGTGGTGTCGGGTGCGGCAGGTAATTTCCCGGCGTTGGCGATGGGAATGTCGCCCAATGGATTTCGTTCGGTGATTGAAATTGATCTGTTGGGTACCTTTCATGTAATGCAGGCGATTTATCCGCATCTGAAAAAACCGGGCGCATCGATTATTAATATTTCTGCTCCCCAAGCGGACATTCCAATGGCGGGGCAAAGCCATGTATGCGCAGCGAAAGCCGGTGTCGATATGATCACGCGCACCTTGTGTCTGGAATGGGGCGCAGAAGGTGTACGTATTAATTCGGTGATCCCAGGTCCGATCGACAACACCGAAGGTATGAAGCGCCTCGCACCTACAGAGGGTTTGCGTGCTGCAGTAACAAGGTCAGTGCCTTTGCAGCGTATGGGCTCTACCGATGATATCGCCCATGCCTGTTTATTTTTAGCATCAGACTTTGCCAGTTATATTAGTGGCGCTGTGATTCCGGTAGATGGAGGCTGGGCGCAGGGCGGTGCAGCCGTTGTAGGTGCAGGTTTGGCAGAAATGCTACGTAAACAATAACCACCGCGCGCGATAAGATTGGCCGTTAATGGGTAATACGGATTAAAAACATTTTCGGCCATTGTTTTCCTGTTACCCAAAACGCTTGTTGTTTTTCATCCCACGCGATACCGTTCAATACCTGTTCACTGTCCTTGAGATTGAGTGTTTTTTTCAAATCGCCCAAATCGATTTTTCCTACAACATGCCCGCTATCCGGATCAATTTTTACTATTTGGTCTTGATGCCATACATTCGCCCAGATAAATCCCCGCACAAATTCCAACTCGTTTAATTGCGATACATCAGTACCGTCATCAGTGACATTTATCGTTTTTGTAACAGTAAAATCGGTGGCGTTATGAAAATATAACCTGCTGCTGCCGTCGCTACGGATTAATTGTTCTCCATTGCTGGTCAAGCCCCAGCCTTCGCCATTGTAGGAAATACTTTTTTCATAATTCAGGGTTGCTTTGTCATACACCAGCAAGGTTTTTTCCCGCCAGGTCAGTAAATAGAGTTTTCCATTCAGTAATGCCAAACCTTCGGCAAAATACTGGCTTGGAATAGATTGCTTTTTAGTAAAAGGGGCCGATATTTTTGCCCAGGCGCTGGCTGGTTCAGCAATGGGGTAAACGACTAATAATGATTTGTTGTAGAGCCCGCTGCTTTCATAAAAGTGATCGCCATCGACCAGCAAACCTTGGGTAAAGAGTGTGGGTTTGTGGGTGCGCTCGGCGATAACCTCATAGTGTGGCGATTCGTCAGCTACCGCAGGCGTAAGGTTCGCTATCAATAACAGGCTGGTGCACAATAGTGCGTAGACAAATTGTTTCACGCGAATAGATTGTTTCACTCGGAAGTCCAACATGGCTAAAGGATTTCGGTTTTGAACGTTTTCAATTGTAAAGGGTTTTAATCATGAAGCGTTTACGCTCGTTTGTCAGTATTACCTTGATTGGCGGTTTTATGGTGATTTTGCCCATCGCCATTTTTGTATGGTTGGTCGAGTGGCTACTGGGTGTGGTGCGTTCGTTGATTCAACCCTTGAGCCATTGGTTGGTGGAACAAACGGCATTTACCAATCATGTGGCAGATGTGCTCGGCGTTTTACTGCTGTTATGTGCGTGTTTTTTGATTGGTTTATTTATCAAGACAAGCGTGGGCGAATGGGTCCATGACCAGCTTGATGCCTGGCTGACCCGCTTGGCTCCCGGCTACAAGACGATCCGCGAAGTGGTTTCGCAATTACTGGGTGGTGAGGGGAATACATCGCTGCTGAAAGGTGAGGTATGCCGTGCTTATATTATGGGGCGCGCAGCCGGGGTCTCTGTTACTGCGATTGTGACAGCCAAACATGCTAATGGTGACTTGACTGTGTACGCGCCTACAGCCCCGATACCGACCTCAGGTTTTGTTTATCATCTATCGGCAGAGTGTGTGGATATGTTGCCGCACATGAGTGTGGAAGAAGCTATGCGCACTGTTATTGCATGCGGCAGCGGTTCGCAGGTGATTTCAGATATGCCGGAAGGCTCTGCCAAATTGGAATATACCCGCAGTGATAAGGGGCGTTAGTAATCAACACAGCACCAAGGCCGTGAGCCTTGGTGCTGTGTTGGTATATGTTGGTATGTGGATGTATGTGAATGTATGAGAGGGGGATCAGGTTTTTTTCTTGGATGCTTTTTCTTTCGCAGGGCTTTTAGAGGCTTTTGCATTATCTGATTTTGCAGCAGCAGCAGCGGGTTTACTGGCTGCTGTTGGTTTGTTTGCTTTTACCGGTTTATCCCCACGGGTAGAAATGAGTGATACCTCTACCGGCGGCAACTGTGGTGTTTCTCCTCGCTCCCGGCTTTCAACATAATTCAGCGCATCGGTCACTGCCTGGCTGACTTTTCGTTCGATCTCCACCATATCCTGCGGCGACATAAAAAACGTCATATCTACATCGTAGCGGATGTATCTGGGTGGTAAGCGGTTTAAGGCAACACAGGCGACATCGGCAAGAAAGTCGCGGTCGCCTTGCTGAACCCGTTCACTTTGGTCATGTACTTCCTGCACGACAAGGCGCTCGTAGTAGTTGTGCAAAAAATCCACTTCATCATCCAGCACATAAGTACGGTTAGTCAGCATAGCGATACCTCTCTTTATGGAATGCTAAAGAGTATAGACAGGGTTTGCCGCTAGCGTTTGTTCTTGATTATGTCCCTGATTAAAAAACGGGCAGGGTTGAGTGCATTGGCCAGCTCACGTGGCACCGGTAATATTTCCCGGTTGATTTCCGCTGCCAGCAGTTCTGCGCATAGTGGGGTGTAGGCAAGGCCGCGTGAGCCGTGACCGATATTGATATACAAACCGGCTAAGTAGTTCCCGGTTTGTTGGATAGCTGCGCGGGCGTTTTTACGCAGCGGGGCAAAATTTTGTTCCATCAGTGGTTCGTCAGCAACAGCACCAACCAGCGGTAAATAATCGGGCAGGGTACAGCGAAATGCAGCGCGCCCATTCAATTGGGCAAGATCCAGATGTTCCCAATCTGCCGCCAAATTCCCTAAAGGCTCCCGTAAGTTGTTGAGATTGGTGCGATGATCTTCTTCGCGCAGCTCGCGCGTTTCGTCACGCAAGTTAAACGTGGCTCCGGTGCAATGAAAACCATCAATCGCGGGGCCAATATAACCTTCACTGCAGACTACTGTTTTCAGTTTGCTGCTTGCGTCAGATTGCGGCACATAACTGATTTGTCCGCGAATCGACTTAATAGGCAAGTTTGCACTTTGGCTAAAACGTTTTGCATCGCGCGCGTTGGCAATAATTGCTACTGGTGCATGTAATTCCGGGCGGTTACGGATGCACCATCGATCATCGATGTAATCCAGCGCTTCGGTATTGCAATTGGTGATCACATTAATGTTGGGGTGTGCAACCAGTGCAGCGCAAAGTGCGCGCGGATTTATCCAGCCTGCCTGCGGAAAATACAGCGCGCTGTGCGTGAGTGATACTCCGGCAATTGCACTTGCCGTGGTTGCATCCACAAACTCGACCAGTTCATTGGCGGTTGAAAATTTATCGCGCAATAACTCGTGCAATTGTTGTTCAGATTCATTGTGCGCTAATTGCAACACGCCGGTTCTCCCGCCACAGTCGTTCCAGTAAGCGCGATAAAAATGCAGTGCAAATTGCAAACAGGCTAAATTGAATTCTGCTTGCGCTTCATTTTTGTGGGAGAGTTTTGCATAAAGCACACCTTGTGGATTACCGGATGCTTCCACTGCAATCTCTGCATGGCGTTCAACCAGAGTTACTTTCCAACCGCGCGTTGCCAAGGCATGGGCACTGGTGCAACCGGCAAGTCCGGCACCAATAATTAATGCCTGTTTTTCTGCGGGCGTTGAATAGTGTGCGTTAACTGTCCAGGGTACAGGGTAGGGCGAGTAGCTGCGATATTGTGATGTATCGATTGAAGCCTGCTCAGGTGCTTGCTCCATTAAAGCTTTGGTCATTTCCCGTTTGCGGCCAAATCCAGCCACTTTTTGAATGGCAAATCCTGCGCGTTTTAATCCGTTTTTGACAATCGCAGCTGCACTGAATGTCGCTGCGGTTGTGCCTTGTTTACTCAGCAAACGGATAACGTCAAATAAGGCATCGCTCCACATTTGCGGGTTTTTGGCAGGCGCAAAACCGTCGAGAAACCATGCATCAATTTTTGCACAGAAATGTGAAAACGAAGGGTGAGTGGAGGAGAGCAGCTGAGTAAATCCGTCCGTGGCATCACCGATAATCAAGGTCAACTGGATACGCCCATCCATAAAGATCAGGCGATGAAATCCTTCGCCCACAAACACGGGATAGTGTTGTACAAGCTGATCGATTAATTCATGCAATTCAGGCCAAAGTGCCAAGGCTCGCTGTAAATCGCTTTTGGCGAGCGGAAATTTTTCAACACTGACGAAATGCAATTGCGCAGTAGCAGGGGCTGTTTCCAGCCACAATTGCCACGCAGCTAAAAAATTCAGGCCGGAGCCAAAACCGGTTTCTGCAATCGTGAAATGATCTCCATTACCCAGTTGTTGCCAGCGCTCGCGCAATTGATTGTGTTGCAGAAAAACATGGCGGGTTTCCTCCAGCCCATTTGCGCGCGAGAAATACACATCGCCAAACAGACTGGATAAAGGTTGGCCATCGTCATCCCAGGCTAATTGGGCGTGTTGCACCGAAACAGTATTGGGGGAGTCGCTCACAAACCAAACTCTTTCAAAATTTGCGCACACCACTGCTGGATGCGTGCATCACTTAATTGAAATTCGTTTTCATCGTCCAGCGCCAGTCCAACAAAATAATTGCCGTCGGCGGTAAGGGCTTTTGATGCTTCAAATTCGTAACCGGTGCGTGGCCAATAACCGAAAGGCGTTGCACCGCGGTGGACTAATTTGCTGTGCAGGTATCCCATGGCATCCAAAAACCATTCAGGGTAACCCACCTGATCACCCAAGCCATAAATAGCGATTTTTTTGCCGGTGAAGTCCAGTTCATCCAACTCGTCCCAAATTTCTTCCCAGTGTTCTTGCAGCTCGCCGTAATCCCAAGTGGGAATGCCGAAAATCAGGTAATCGTAAAATTGGGTTTGGATAATCGGGGTATCAGCGATGTTAAAAAAATCCACGCACTCTTCACCCATAAGGGTATGGATAACTTTGCGGATTTTTTCGCCGGCCATTTCGGTGTAGCAGGTTGAGCTGCCATAAAACAGGCCGATGGTTTTGGTTTCACTCATAATCAATCACAACATCTATTCAATTAATTGGCCGCAATCGGCGCGTTGTTTTAGAGCAGTTTCGCCCAATTCTGCACCCAATCGCGTGCAAGGGTTGCTGCGTCATCGCCATTACTCGCATCTAATACCAGTGGTTCGCCAATACGCACAGCGCCCAGGTCTTCAAAGGCGGCATCCAACATGCGTCCTGCATCATTGAAGGTGTGATAACTACTATCAGCCAAATTAACGACCCCGTAACGGCGCCCGGCGATACGCGGATAATCCCGGGTGAGGTGTAAATACAGAGGCTGGATATTGTCGGGCAGCTCGCCCGAGCCGGTATTGGAATGGCACAGCAGGATGATCTCGTCCGGGTCGCGCGCCAGATCTTCAGCGCGGGCATAGGTATTGAGGGTGACATCGTGACCGAGTGCAGTGAGTTGTTCGCTGAGGATTTCACCTACTTGCTCTGCGCCACCGTAAACGCTGCCAATAAAAATCTGGATTTTACTCATGGGATTGTGTTCCATCCTGCGTTGCTAAAGCGCGCCAGCATACCCCAATTGGCGCCAGGCTTCATAAACCATCACCGCAACGGCGTTGGAGAGGTTCATGCTCCTACTATTGGCGGCCATGGGGATGCGCAATACCTGATTGGCGGGGAGTGACTCGCGGATACTGGCTGGCAAACCGCGCGACTCGGGGCCAAAAAGCAAATAATCACCGGCCTGAAATTGCGCATCGCTATGACAATGGGTGCCCTTGGTACTCAAGGCAAAAATACGCGCAGGCTGTTCACTGGCTAAAAAGGATTCCCAATCGCGATGGCGGCGCAGATCCTGGGTTTCTGCATAGTCCATTCCCGCACGGATTACGCTTTTTTCATCCAGGCTGAAGCCCAGCGGTTCGATCAAATGTAATTGGCAACCGGTATTGGCAGCGAGCCGGATTATGTTCCCGGTATTTGGCGGAATTTCAGGCTCAAAAAGAACTATGTGCAGCATTTGGCTTTTCTACCTTTATGGTCTATGTTCTCTGTTAACGGTTATGTTTCTGGTGCCAATTATAAGCAAGAGTTATTAGCTTTCCTGTAAAAAAGTGGCGGCCACTGACTGCACAAAATAGATCACAACTAAGATCGTCCTGAGAAAGTCCTAAGAAATGATTGCCCCGAAAACCAGCGGCTGTGCAAAAGGCACGCTCTGGGGGAATGGCGGTAGTAGAGGATGTAATCCGAGAGAGTCTCGATTTGAAGCAATTTGCGGACAAAATAGCCCGACTTTTGCGCGGCACAAGTCGCCAGAATCAGATGATAGGCGTAGATGTTTCTGCGGCAGGCATCGCTTTCGCCCATATCCAACGGCCAGCAACCCAACAACCCATATTACTCAGTTGCGATTTTATTCCCGCAGAAGACGGAATAGATCCGGCAGAACTGTTGCGCGCACGGCTGCTTAAATTGGGCTTACAAAAAATCCCCTGCAATCTGGTAATGGGGAGTGACAACTACCAGCTTATTTTAGGCGAAGCACCCAAAGTCCCTGCTGAAGAGTTGGCCGAAGCCTTGCGTTGGCGGATCAAAGATCTCATTCAATTCCCGGTATCAGAAGCTATTGTCGATGCTTTTCTATTGCCAGAAGACAGCGCCCGCGGCACCAGCCGTATGGCCTATGCTGTAGTCGCCCAGCGTAAACACATTGAAGCTCAGGTTGCCTTGGCGAAGGCTAGCGGTATGAGCCTGAAAAATATCGATATCCCTGAGTTGGTGTTGCGCAATTTGGCAGAAGCCTGTTGCGATACCAAACGTGGCGTCGCTATTGTTAAATTGCAGCAAGGCGGTGGCAGCTTGCAAATTATCCGCGATGGAAATTTGTATTTATCGCGGCAATTTTCGCTCTCATACAATGCAGGCCTGCTCGATGATCTACCCGGCGATGCCTTGGTGTTGGAACTGCAACGCTCACTGGATTATTTCGAGCGGCAAATGCGCCAGGTTCCGCCCAGCCATATTTATCTCTGCGGTGAAAATGTGACGGCTGATAAATTAACTCCCGAAATTCGCAACGCCTTAGCGGTTTCCATCCATCTATTAGATGTAGATGCAGGCATACAAATTCCCGATTCTATTCCCGATCATATTCTTTCGCTTTCATTGCATGCCATAGGTGCAGCATTGCGACAAGATCACGTAGGGCAGGGTTGATATGCAACAGATCAATTTATACCTGCCAGAGTTTCAACCCAACCGCGAACCTTTGCGCAGCATTCATATGCTGTGGGGCGTGGTGATTTTTATTGTTCTGTTGATATTGGTCAGTGTGTTTAGTACCAAACATAATCGCGAACTTGTTCAATCCGTAGAGCAGCAACGCGTACAGTTAGAGCAAATAAAAAATCAGCTTAAGCAATTGGAACAACAGCGGCCACAAAGCAATCTGGCGGAGTTGGATGCCCAAATTGTGCAATTGCAACAGGAGCAAGCGCGGCGCGAACAAATTTTTGCAATTATCGCCAATAAAAAGCTTGGTAATAATTCAGGTTTTTCTGCGCATTTACAGGCGATGGGGCGGCAGTCGCTCGATACTGTCAGCCTGAATGTTTTTTCATTGCAAGCAGGTGGAAATTACATTGAATTTGCGGGTAAAACCCGTGCGGCGGACCAAATCCCTCTGTATATCCAGCGGTTACGTACAGAACCTGTTTTTGCGCAATCTGCTTTTGGCGTTTTGAATGTGGCACCACTTAAAAACAATCAAGGAGTATTTGAGTTTTCCCTGGCAAAACAAGTGGAAAATAATGAGCCTGAAACTAAAACCGCAGTACAAATGCTGTTGGAGATGAACCAAAAAGTGCGAGGTGAAAACTGATGTCACCAGCCATCACCCAACTTATGGAGAAAATCGATAGCCGCATACTGCGTGAGCGGGTATTGATTTTTTTGACCTCATTGGCCGTGATCTTTTTATTGTGGAATTTTCTGGTTCAAGCAAAGTTTGACCGTGAACGCGCTGACTTAAATAGCCAGTTAACGCAAATAGCTACCGAACAAAAAAGTCAGGAAAGCCAGATTGCAACCCTTTCCCAAACAATGGCAAGTGATCCTGCTATCGCCAAGAAAAATGAAATCAATCGGCTCACCAGCAATATTGAAAGTATCGAGTCGCAATTATCGGGTTTATCGCAGGGTTTAATCAGTGCAGAACAATTACCCAAAGTGTTGCAAGAAGTATTGCTGCGCACCAACAACGTGACGTTATTGCAAGTGCGCACGCTGGCTGTGACAGAATTGCAATTGGTGGAGAACCTTGCAGTTCAAAATTCACAAAATAGTGCAGCTAATAGTACCGGTAACAATACCGGTGGTACCGGCGTTTATAAACACGGTGTGCTGATCCGTGTAGCAGGTAGTTACCCGCAGCTTATTCAATTGATGAAAGAAATAGAAAATCTTGAATGGAAATTTTATTGGGAGTCGTTGGATTACACCGTTGAGCAATATCCTAATGCCACGATTGATATCAGGGTTTTTACTCTGAGTTCAGAGGAGGGCCTACTCGGTGTGTAACACTCTTGGCAATTATTGTTTTTTTTTCATACTGTGTGCTGCTTTATTCAATACACAAAAACTCAATGCACAAGACGTCCGCGATCCTACTGCTCCATTGGGGCACGTTGCGAGCACAAATGCTGCAAGCGGCAATAACTGGGTGCTGGATGCGGTGTTGGTTAGCCCGGGGCGCAAGCTGGCTGTGGTTAATGGTAATACCCTACGCGAAGGCCAAACGATTCCCGAATCTAACGGCATTAAAGTGCAGCGTATTTTGGCGCAGACCGTGGTGCTGCAACAGGGCAGCCGTACCTGGGTGTTAACACTATCACCCAGTGTTGTAAAAAAGCATTCATCGATTAAGCAAAATAATTGAGGCAGTGACAATGTTCACCAACCCTGAAAAACAATTTGGCAAACCATGCCACACACCTTGGGCGCGTATGCCGCTTGTGTTGGTGCTTATGTTAGTGGGTGCCTGTAGCTCCACCGATAACCAACGTTTGATTACTGAAGATGCAATGGATAAAGCCGTTGAGCAGCAGCGTGAACAAGGCGCCGCAAGCAAAGCTGTTCCTCCGGAAGTGAATAAAGCCTTGTTAAATAATTCGTCGTTAACCGGCAGTATGGCAAAGGCGAATAATGAGCGGTTCGATGTGTCGGTGCGCAATGTTGCGGCGCGTGATTTTTTTCTTGGTTTGGTGAACGGAACAGGTATCAATATCGTGGTGCACCCTGATGTTGATGGCGCAGTAACGCTCGATCTGAAGAATGTAACAGTGGAAGATGTTTTGCGTGTAACGCGTGACATATACGGCTACGAATACAAAAGAGACCGCAACATTTACACCATTTACGCCAATGCCTTGCGCACCGAAGTGTTCCAGATTAATTATTTGGATGTGCAGCGCGTTGGTGTGTCCGATACCAGCGTAATGATTGGGCGCGCGCAAAGTTCTGGTGGTAATAGCGGTAATAATTCTGGCGGGGGAAATAATAATTCCGCAAATGAAAATTCCAATTTATTGGGCATGATTGAAAGTGCCTCACAAAATCAACAACAGGGCAGTCGCGGTGGCGGTTCAGCACTCACGCCAGGTTCTCGCGTTCAAACATTAAACCGCACTGACTTTTGGGCATCGCTGGAAAAAACCGTAGTATCGATTATCGGCGGTGTAGGCGATGATCGTTCCGTTATGGTAACGCCACAAGCGGGTATGATCGTGGTAAAAGCCATGCCGCATGAATTGAGCGCGGTACGTAATTTCCTTGAGCGCTCTGAATTGAGCATCAAACGCCAGGTTATTTTGGAAGCAAAAATTCTTGAAGTGCGTTTAAGCGAAGGGTTTGAAGCTGGTGTTAATTGGGGAGCAATTAGCGGGCAAATCTCTGCAGCGAAAAATATTCAGGATGGGTTTCCGGTTAATACCGATGGAAGCAACGCATTGGTTGATGAATTTCGGCCGATTACGGTTAGTCAGCCTTACTATGATGCAGATGGTGTGTTGCAATATCGGGAAATTCCATCAAGGGAGGCAATTGGTGGAACCGTTGCTGGTTTAATTCAAGTAACAGACATCACCAAATTATTATCATTGTTGGAAACCCAGGGCAGTGTGCAAGTGCTGTCCAGTCCTCGCGTATCTACTGTGAATAACCAGAAAGCAGTTATTCGTGTGGGTTCAGATGAATATTTTGTCACGGGTATTTCCAGTAACCAAACACAAAATGCCGCCACTACAACCAGTACACCCAATATCGAATTGTCGTCATTTTTTAGTGGCATCTCGTTGGATGTAACCCCGCAAATTGCTGAAAATGGCGAAGTGATATTGCACATCCATCCGGTAGTCAGTGAAGTCACTGACCAGCAAAAAGTATTTACCGTGGGTAGTGAAGAGTTTGCATTGCCTCTCGCATTGCGTGGTGTGCGCGAGTCAGACAGCATTGTAAAAGCGGCTAATGGCCAAGTGATTGTGTTGGGTGGGTTAATGACCGAATCAAACAATAATCGCGACGGCAAGCGCCCGGTGCTGGGCGATATTCCCGGCGTCAATGCGTTGTTCCGCACTAAAAATAAAGCCAAATCCAAAACCGAATTGGTGATTTTGTTGCGCCCTATAGTAGTGGATGATAAAACCTGGGATACGCAGCTCACCGAAGCGCAAGACAGAATGCAGCGCATGGGCGATGCCTACCGCAATAACCAGAAATAAATGGTGCGCAGATAATTATCTGCGCTCGCGAGGTTCCTTATGTACCGGCAACATTTTGGATTAAAGGAGCATCCTTTTTCATTAACGCCTGATACCCAATTTTATTTTAATAGCCAAAGTCATCGTGAAGTATTGAGCACACTCTTACTCGCGTTAAAACACAGCGAAGGCTTTATCAAAATTGTGGGCGAAGTGGGTACAGGTAAAACCTTGCTTAGCCGTAAGCTATTAGCTAGCTTGGGCGATAATTACATCACCGCTTATATTCCCAACCCGTATCTCACACCCGATGAACTGAAATGGTTTCTTGCTGAAGAAATAGGCATTCCTTATTCACCGGATGTACCTTCGTATCAATTATTAAAAGATATTAATTTGCGCTTGGTCGAGTTGGCACAACAAAAGTGCCAAGTCGTTTTGGTAGTGGATGAAGCGCAGGCCATGCCGCGCGAGACAATAGAAGCATTGCGTCTACTGACCAATTTGGAAACTGAAAAAAGTAAATTGCTTCAAGTGGTTTTATTCGGTCAGCCGGAGTTGGATGAATTGCTTGATCGTCCTGATCTGCGCCAATTGAAGCAGCGCATTGTATTTGCTGAATACTTGCAAACTATTCCCAAAGCCAGTTTGCCGGATTACCTTGCATATCGTTTAAGTTCCGCGGGCTATCGCGGTGCTTCGTTATTTTCCCGTTCGGCTATTTCCTTGTTATACAAAGCGTCTGGCGGCGTGCCGCGGTTAATTAATGTGATTGCCCATAAAGCGATGCTTGCAGCCTACGGACAATCGGCCGATAAAGTCAGCCGCAGTCATATGGTGCGCGCTATTATGGATACTGCCGAAAGCCGTTCGCTTGGGCGTTGGTTAGCGCGGCGCGATTTTTGGTTATGGCCAATGCTGGCAGCCAGCGCAGCTGCAGCCATTGTTTTGGTGCCTGTAGTTTTGGGTAATTTGTCGGGGGCAGTGTGATGAGTTTGCTCAATGACATGTTGCGCGATCTTTCGCACCAGCAAAAACCGGTTGATGCGTTATCGACAGGCGCAAGTCCGACGTTGGATCTGAGCGCGCAAGAGCAACGTGAATTATTTAATCAATCTAGTGCTGCTAAACCTTTGCCGCGCAGCCTTCTACCCAGCGTGTTGGTGTTTGTAGTTGTGTTCGCTATTGCCATTGCTTGGCAGTACATAACCGGGAAGCATATAGCCGTGAAGCAACCGGACAGTGCAGAAACACAACAATTGCCGGAGCAACATGCTGTGCAACCGGCGAATGCGCCAATAACAGAATCCACTGAAACACAAACGGCTATCCAACAAAAAGAAATAATTGCCAGTGAGGTGCCGGTGGCAGCGCCCTCGCAGCCTGATCCGGAATTGGCTACACGTTTGGCTGCACTGGAAGCTGCAGTGAACACACTGACGAATACCGTTGTTGAAAACAAAACTGCAACCCTTGAAAACGCTGATGTTCGCGAATCTTCTGTTGCTCTTGGTGCTTCTGTTGCCGTTGATGATCCTACAGTGCTTGAAAATGTTTCTGTCAGCGTAAAAGATCCATTTGGGCTTGATGAAACGCCGATGGAGAATCGCCCGGAAAATATAGCGACTGAACAACACAATAAAAAATCCCACGTTGTACAGGCTTTATCTGATGAGCCTGCACACCTGGAAATTGCCCCGAATCCCAAATGGAAAGATGAAGAGCACGCGCGCGAAGCACGTGAGTTGGTGATGCAAGGGCAGGTGAGTATCGCGATAGAAAAATTACAGGGGTTCATCGCGTCTGCACAGCAGCCACGTGAATCTGTCAAAACCCTGCTGGATATTTTGGTTGAGCAAAATGATATTGCTGCAACCCAGCGTATATTGGCACAAGCGGATTTTTTATCGAGCCATGAACAAGCGTATTATCAGGCAAAAATTTTAGTGAACCAACAACAAGAAGACATGGCGATAGAGTTGCTGGAAACCCATTTGGCCGATGCCGATAAAGATGAAAATTACCGTGCATTGTTGGCAGGGTTGTATCAAAAAAATGGAAAGTCGCTAGAGGCGGCCAATCACTATCGTCGCTTGCTGGCTATGTTTGGCGATAAACCTGCGTATTGGTTGGGGTTTGCCTTGTCGCAAGATGCGCTCAATCAACCGCAAGTCGCTTTGCAGGCATATCAACGTGTCAATCAATATACAGACTTGCCACCGCAGGTGCGTACCTATATTCAACAGCGCCTTGCTGCGCTGCAGCAGTGACTAATAACCGTAAGAACGGGTTAATTTTATTATGAGCACATTTGCATCCAAGCGTATTCGTATCGGCGATTTGCTCGTCGAAAAAAATATGATCTCTGAAACACAGCTCCAGCATGCCTTGCAAGAGCAAAAGCTCACCGGCCGAAAACTGGGTGCCACTTTGGTGGAGCTGGGTTATGTAGAAGAAAATGCGTTGCTCAGCTTGTTATCGGCGCAATTAAATATTCCGTTTGTTGAATTAAAGCAATTTCGCTTTGATCGCGATCTTGTACAAAAACTGCCCGAGACCAGCGCTCGCCGTTATCGGGTAATGCTGCTGCGCGAAGACTTTGATGGCCTGTTATTGGGTATGGCTGACCCAACCGATATTTTCTGTCTGGATGAGTTGCAGCGCATTTTGCAAAAAAATCTCAAGCCTGCAGTAGTGCGTGAATCAGAGTTGCTGGATATTCTCGATATCGCTTACACACGAGCCAGTGAAATCGCAACGCTGGCGGGTGAGCTGGATGAAGAGTTGCAAGAATCTGCATTGGATTTGGCGGACTTTGCTGTCGATGCAACCGACAGTGAAGCGCCTGTTGTTAAGCTCCTGCAAAAAATATTTGAAGAGGCAATCAATACCAAAGCATCGGATATCCATATCGAGCCAGACGAAAAAGTATTGCGCATCCGCAACCGTATCGACGGTGTGTTGTTAGAGCAAGTGATGAATGAAAAACGTATTGCTTCTGCATTGGTGGTGCGTTTGAAATTAATGTCGGGCATGGATATTTCAGAAAAGCGGTTGCCGCAAGACGGCCGTTTTAATTTGAAAGTCAAACATCACAATATCGATGTGCGTATTTCCACCATGCCGGTGCAATTTGGTGAGTCTGTGGTCATGCGTTTGCTTGATCAGACCGATGGTGTGCGGCCATTGAGTGATGTAGGAATGCCGCCGCATTTGATTGATCGTTTTCGTAAAGTCATTACTCGCCCACACGGATTGGTGTTGGTTACCGGGCCAACGGGTAGCGGTAAAACCACTACCTTGTACGGCGCGCTTTCAGAATTAAATAAACCGGATAAGAAAATCATTACCGTAGAAGACCCGGTAGAATATCGGCTCCCCCGTATCAGTCAGGTGCAATTGCACGAAAAAATCGGATTGAATTTTGCGAGTGTATTGCGCGCAACCTTGCGTCAAGACCCGGATATTTTGTTAGTCGGCGAGATCCGCGATGCTGAATCAGCTGAGATTGCACTGCGTGCCTCTATGACGGGCCACATGGTGTTATCAACCCTGCACACCAACGATGCAGTGACATCTGCATTACGGTTAATGGATATTGGTGTTGATGGCTATTTGGTAGCAACAGCATTGAAAGCTATTGTGGCACAGCGCCTGGTGCGCCGTATTTGTAACAGCTGTATCCAGCCGCACACACCGGATGCAAACGAACGCCAGTTGCTGGCAACTATCGGCAAAGGGCGCGATTACAGCAGCGTACCGTTTAAACAGGGGGCAGGTTGCCCACATTGTCACAACACAGGTTATCGCGGCCGCATTGGTATTTTTGAAATGCTGGAGCTGAATCATGCCATGGCTGATGCATTGCGTACGAACGACATTAACGCTTTCACCCATGCGGCTAATGCTGTCCCGAATTTCGTCACCTTAAGTGAAGCTGCTTTAGGTTATGCGATAGAAGGCAAAACGACGCTCGAAGAAGTGATGAGTATTTCTGCACAGATAGATGAAATCTAATCCTTAACGTTGAAAGGAGTTGGATGAGTACTGATTATGGCAATCTACGAATTTAAAGGCCGCAATGCAGAAGGTCGGCTCATTACTGGCCAGCTGGATGCCTCCAGTCAGGATGCCGCCGTCAACCAATTATTAGGTCGTGGCATCACACCGGTTGATGTTAATGAATTTATTGAAAAATTAAGTTTGTCTGAGCGTTTTTCCCGCGCGACTAACCGCGGCAAAGTGGAAACCGTTGAGCTGATTATGTTTTGCCGGCAAATGCATACCATTACGCGAGCGGGAATTCCGTTGGTAAAAGGCTTGCGTGGGTTATCGGCATCGTTGCGCAATTATACGTTCCAGCAAACGCTACTCGATGTTATCGAGCGTCTGGAAGCGGGCGTGGAATTATCGACTGCCATGCGCGCGCATCCCAAAATATTCAATAATTTATTTGTCAGTTTGGTGAGCGTAGGTGAAAACTCAGGCCGTTTGGATTTAGTATTCAAGCAGCTCAGTGAATACATGGAACGCGATTTAGCGACCATGAAAAGTATTAAAACAGCGTTACGCTACCCTTCGTTTGTATTGATCGCAATTTCCATCGCCATTGTTATCATCAACATCAAAGTGATTCCAGCATTTGCTGGAATGTTTGAAAAATTCGGCGCACAACTTCCATTGCCAACACGAATTTTGATCGGCATATCGGATTTTTTTGTCAACTACTGGATGTATTTATTCGCTGCGGTTATCGCGGTCACTGCATGGGTATACCACTATGTGAATACGCCGGAAGGCAGCCGGGTATGGGGGCGTAAAAAACTCAAATTGATTGTAGTGGGCGATATTATTGAGCGTGCCTCCCTTGCGCGTTATGCGCGTTCATTTGGATTAATGCTCAATGCAGGCTTGCCGCTTTCCAACGCATTGGAGTTAAGTGCGCGTGCGGTTGATAACCCCTATCTGGGTGACAAAATCCGCAACATCCGTACCGGTGTAGAGCGGGGTGAAGGATTATTTCAAACCCATTTGGTAAGCGGCATGTTTACGCCCTTGGTGTTGCAAATGATTTCGGTAGGGGAGGAGAGTGGTCAGGTCGATGCACTGCTTGCCGAAGTTGCTGCCTTCTATGAAAGCGAAGTGGAATACGATGTAAAGCAACTTAGCGACCGGATCGAGCCCATCATGATCGTCATTATGGCGGGATTTGTAACGGTGCTGGCGCTGGGTATTTTCTTGCCGATGTGGGATATGTACAGCATCCAAAAGTGAGGCGCACTTGATCCAATCCTACCATCACGGGCGGTTTGAGCTTTTTGTTAGCTTAATCGTTATTTCAGTTATTGCGCTGGCGGCATTGGGCCGTTATGCCTTTATGGCAGCAGATGCACGCATGTTGCGCCTGGAGGTTCTATCACACCATTTTATGACGGGCGCAGCGAATGTGCGTGTGCAGTATTTAATGGACAGTATCGCCAATAAAAATCAAGCTTCACAACAACCATTGGTCATCGCCGATAAATTTCTCTATTTCTCGCCACAAGGCTGGCCTGCCTCTGTACAGGGAAGCGTTGCAAACGATTACAAGCCAACCGATGAGGATTGTTACCAGTTGTGGCAGTTGCTTTTGCAAAATCCTGCTCCTATTGCTAAGGGTACGGGGACAAAACCCAATGGCGAATTCCGCTCACTGGCGTATGCCGGAGGTTGCCGTTATCAGTACGAGGATGGCAGTGCTTATTTTGATTACTCTCCCTTAACAGGGCGTTTGGTTTTTATGCCCGAAAGCCCCTAAGTGTTTCAACAGACCGGTAATGTTGGGTCTTAACATTAGTGAACTTATAAACTGGCATTCTTGGGAGTTTTAGCTATATTTCGGTATAAGTAACCTGAGTTTAATCCGCAAGTAGTGAGGCATGCGGCATCATGGATGTTCAGAGTGCAACTCGGCGGTTATGAGTGCGCTATTTTTTCGAAGTTATCTTTTCTTTTATCGGCGTGGAGCTTTGTTATGAAACAACAGTCTGGTTTTACTTTGATTGAGTTGATTGCGGTAATTGTAATTTTAGGCATTTTGGCTGCGACTGCGCTGCCAAAGTTTGTGGATTTATCAGATGCGGCAAATGAGGCAAGTTTGCAAGGTGTGGCTGGCGCATTAGCAAGCGCGTCTGCATTGAACCATGCAAATAATATTGCCCAAGATGCTGGTTTAACCACAACTGGAGTGACAACTGTTGATGGATGCGAAGATGTAGAGGCTTTATTGCAAGGTGGTGACTTACCTGCTGGCATGGCAATCACTGCCAGTGCCACGGCTATTGCAGATAAGGCTACTGCGGTCTGCACCGTGGGATATACCGATACATCAAAAAACCCTGCAACTCTACCTACTTTTATTGCTTATGGTGTTGATGCTGCGGTAGTACCATAATCGTTTCTTCGAGTCTAAATGAATTTATCAAATCGGGGTTTTACGTTAATTGAATTAGTTGCCGTAATGATTCTGGTGGGAATTTTATCGATTACACTTTTTAGTCGTTTAGGTTCAGCTGGAACAGCCCCAGTACAATCAGGCCGCGATGATCTCATCGCGGCTTTGTTTTTTGCGCAGCAGCAAGCCATGATGCGGCCAAATATCACATTAGTACTTACAGCAAATTCGGTCAGTGTTAATGAAGACGGAAACCCGATACCAGTCGGTAGCGATTTTTATCCTTTGGATATGCCCAAAGGTGTAACCCTTCCTGCGCTGACGTTAAGCTATGACAAATTAGGCCGTACAACGGCTACAACAATAACCCTGACCGGTTCAGGCAATAGCAGTGGTGTGAGTGCCACTGTGCAAGTGGATGCCAGCGGCTATGCTTATGCGCCCTAACTACACACTGCATTGCGAACGTGAATCAGGCGTGAGCTTGATCGAGATGATTGTGTTTATTGTGGTGGTCAGCATTGCGCTATTGGCATTGGTGGGGGTTTATCGTCAGGCCACAATCACCAATGTTGATCCAATTGTCCGCACACAAGCGTTGGAAGCGGCGCAGTCCAAACTCGATGAAATTCTTGCATTGAAATACGATGCACAAACTCCAACGGGTGGTATTCCAGCGTGCAATAGTGCACAAGCGGGTTCGGTTGCATGTGACAACATTACCGAGGATAACTACAACGATGTGGACGATTACCATAACCGTACCGAGCTTAATACCCCGGCTGCGGGTTATACACGCAGTGTGAATGTAACCACCAACACAAACATTAAAGTGATTACTGTCAGTGTCACAACACCCACTGGCGAAACAATTTTGCTTGCAGCAGAGCGAGCGAATTTTTAGTGAAACACTATTCGCTGAAAACAAAAGGACTTTCACTCGCTACAGGAATTCGCGCATCAGGTTTTACACTGATTGAATTAATTACGGTTATTGTCCTGCTCTCCATCCTTGCCACTATCGGCACTGGCTTCGTTGTTAAAACAACGGAAGCTTACCAGCGCACCCAAACTCGTGCACTTTTGGTTAATACATCCCGTCAAGCACTTGAGCGCATGACACGGCAATTGCGTGTTGCGCTGCCTTATTCTGTTCGTGCAACTAACGGCGGTAGTTGTTTGGAATTTATGCCAATTGCAGCGGGGGGGAATTATTTTAATCCTGTCCCAGATGCTGAAAATCTTGCGCCGCCAACTGCAACAATTGCTGCATCGCCTGTATCAATCGATTTTGGTTCTGCTGTGCATGTCACGATTGGTGCGATGAGCGCTGATGAAATTTACGGTGGAGCGGCTGTTTCAAGAGCGGGTTATGCGGGTGGAAATATCACCTTAACGGCAGCCACGCGATGGCAACGTAATTCCGTTAACCGGCGGTATTATTTGCTGGATAATCCGCAAGCATTTTGTGTTGTGGGGAATGAATTGCACTTTTATCAGGGCATTGATGTGAATAGTGCGAATGTAACAGTTGGCGGTGCCCATGACATTATTGCGCGCAATATCAGTGCCACCACACCTTTTACACTATTGGCTGGTAGTGAGAATCGAAATACGGCGATAGAGATATCGTTAAATTTTTCCAGCGGTGGCGAAACTATTAATTTCACGCAGAGGGTGCTCATCCGCAATGTGCCCTGATCAATTTTCTTTTAGATGCCATCGCCACCAGCGCGGGTTTTTATTGCCGCTGGCGTTATTTATTCTGGTAGTAATGGGGGTTTTAGCCCTAACGATTTCGCGCACAGCCACACAAACTAATACGGCAACTATTCAGGAGTTAACCAATATCCAATCATTTTATGCGGCAGAGAGTGGTGCGCAGCGTGGTATGCAAGCATTGTTTTTAACAACGACCACGCGTAACGCGACAGATGCAGCTTGTGCCAATATGGCAATCAATCACAATTTTGCGGGTGTGAATGGTTTACAGATGTGTTTCGTAGTAGTGAGTTGTTCTTGCCGATATCAAGATGGTAGTGCATGTGCTCATGGCTCAGCAGCCAACTATTTGCCGGCCTCACCAGTTGGCGTGACAAAAAGTTTTTATACGATTAGAAGTGTTGGCACTTGTGGCCCGGCTGATCACTTTCGTGCCCAGCGTATTATCGAAGTTGGCGCATATCGGGAGCAGGAATAAATGCAAACCTTATTTCATTTTTTCTGTTGTTCGCGTCTAAAAAAATCCCTTCATTTACTGCTGATCATGTTGATTGGATTTTGTTGTTTTGCAAATGCTGCCACTTACAATCTCACCAGTGGTTCCTATCCTCCTTGTAACACCAGTTGGAGTGTTTCAGGCACAACTTACACCTGTAATGGTAATGGCCGGGTGACATTAGCATCCGGTGATATTCTTACTGCCAATACGACGATTACGATTTCAGCGAACAATGGTTTTTCACTGAATAACAATACCATTGGCTCCTCTAGCAACCGGATAAACCTGACATCTACCTATGGCAATGTAGATGCGTCTGGCACTAATACCGTGTTTGGCAATATCACTTCTTCAAGCGGCAATGTGACATTAGTTGGCACCGCGCTCACAGGAACTATTACTACGGGTGGTGCCATTAATTTAACGGGTGGTAGTGTTTCCGGTTTGGTGACCAGTCAAAACCAAACGATTATCACCAATGGTACTAATCTCAGTGGGGGAGCAAGAGGTCATTCCGGAATGAATTTTACCGGTGGCACGCTCTCTGGCAATTTTGTTATGACATCTAATAACCCGCTAACGATGTCTGCAGTGACAATGACCAGCGGCAGTATTTCGGGTTCAAGTAATGCCGTGATTCAAAATGGAAGCCAATTGGGTTCTGCATCATCTCCAATCACGATTACTACAAATACAAATCCTATTATCATTATTAATTCAACGGTGTACGGTAATTTAACCGCGCCAAATTATTCTACAGTTGATCTTACCAATGGCGGCACTGTGTATGGTACATGCCTGCCTAATTCCACACCGGCGAATGCCTGCGGTGCTGCGCCAATTCCTCCTTCACCAATGAATTGTACTTCGGGCACGTCAAGTGGAATTACGGGGTATTATTACAATAATCGCACGCTCACCGAGCCCTCTGCGGCATCGCGTTCGGATGCGCCTATTGATTTCGGCTGGGGCGGTGCAGCGCCTGGCGCAAATGGTATCAATGCCGATAATTTTTCGGTTCGTTGGAGCGGATTTATACGCGCAACCCAAACAGGCGCTTATCGTTTTCAAACAGAATCAGATGATGGTGTGCGTTTGTATATCAATGACACCTTGGTTATCGATCGCTGGAATGATCATTCTGCAACGACGGATACCTCCAGTGATATCAATCTTGTTGCAGGAAATACTTACAAAATCCGTTTGGAATATTATGAAAATGGCGGTGATGCTGTTATTCGTTTGCGTTGGCGCTTACCCGGTTCTGCAACCTATGTTGCTATTCCCGGCGGCCCTTTACCAACAATGGGAGCAGGGTTATATGAATGTACACCTGCGGCCAAACCACCGGTAAGTTCTTGTGCAACTAATTTATCAGCGGGCATCACCGGAAATTATTTCAATAATCAAACGCTGACAAATCCGGTTACTAGCACAAGATGGGACAGTCAAATAAATTTTGATTGGGGAACCGGAGTACCCGGCCCAGCCGGAGTTGGCGACAATAATTTCTCAGTGAGATGGGAAGGGTACATACATGTAACACAATCAGGTGTGCACCGTTTCCAAACCAATTCTGACGATGGTGTACGTCTTACAGTGAACGGTGATTTATTAATTGATCAGTGGAATGACCATCCTGTTACTGCCCATAATTCTGCAGCCGTGAATTTAATTGCGGGCAACAGTTATCCTATCAAATTGGAATATTATGAAAATGGTGGCTTTGCAGTCGCACAATTACGCTGGCAAATACCGGGTAGTGCGTCTTACGTTGCCATTCCTTCGGGGGTTAATGCATCGCCTATTACTGCACCGGGGTTGTATGAGTGCGTGACAACACCCACTGGGTACTTAATTACTCACAATGCAACGGGTATTACCTGCGCTGCAGAGTCAGTGACAGTTACTGCACTGAATTCATCGGGTGTTGTTTACAATCCTCCTGCAGGTACTGAGGTTACATTAAGTACAGACCCAGCTACCGGTGTTTGGGTTGGCGGCACTAATCCATTTGTATTTACTGGTGGAGAGCAAAGCTTTACCCGATATTTGCGGCAAACAACGCCCGGTAATTTAACTATTAGGGCAGAGAGTGCAACGGCTTTCGCTACATCGTCCATTACATTTGTGGATACTGCGCTGAAGATTCAACATAGTTCATCTGTAACTCCAATTCCCACTCAAGTTGCTGGTGTTGATGGCAGTGCAATTGCGAAAGTAATCAGCGCTAATCCGAAAACAGGTGTGTGTGAAGCAAAAGTTGCTTCAAAAACGTTGCCCGTCGATTTAGGGTTTACCTGTAATAATCCAATAAACTGTATTGCACTACAAACTTTATCGATAAATGGTTCATCCATCGCAAAAAACAATAATGGCGCTGCCGTAACCTACACCAGTGTCAATCTGGCGTTTGATGCAAATGGCGAAGCGCCAATGACGATTAATTATTCTGATGTTGGTCAGGTGACGTTGCAGGGGCGCTTAAAAATTGGTGAGCCAGGTAATGATCCGGAAATTACGCTTTTGGCTAGTAGTAATGCATTCGTTGTTAAACCGCATACATTAACAGTAAACAGTATTACTAATTTATCTGATGTGCCGTCTCCACAAACTACTAATACTGGCAATGGATTTATCGCAGCGGGCGAACAATTTAAAGTATTTGTTCAGTCGCGAAATGCGAACGGTGCTGTTACACCGAATTTTGGTAATGAAGCAACATCGGAAAAGGATGCAATTTCTTTGTCAGCTTCAACATTGGTTCATCCTGCGGGAGGAACACTAACCACATTAACTAATACAGGTAGTTTTTCTGCCGCAACTCCTGCGGGAACTTATGTGAATTCAGGTATTAAGTGGGAGCAAGCTGGCAGTATTCGAATTACTCCATCGTTGACTGATAACGATTATTTGTCAGCAGGTAATATTCCTAACTTTAGTGATGGCAATATTGTTGCAGGGCGTTTTTATCCTGAAAAATATAAACTCATTAATACTGACACAATAAAAACCTGTTCATCATTTCATTACATGGGAAAAATTTTTAATGAGGAAGATAATGATCCAGAAACGAAAGGACTTGTTTTTAAATTACAAGCACTTGGTAAGGCGGGTAATGCAGTAAGCAATTATGATACAGCCAAAGGTTATAATACTGCATCCGCTGATTTTTATACGTTTTCAGATACTACGGATCTTTCATCACGTCTTGTCGATAACTTAGGTAATGTATTAACTCCCGGTAATTGGGTAAATGGAGAAATTAATATTAATCAACCAGCTGCTCAATTTGGTCGAGCAGCTACACCAGATGGACCTTATGTAGATGTCACGATTGGTGTAGGGGTAAAAGATTGTTTGGATAGGCGTTCGCTGGAAGGTAAAAACCTCACGCTGGATACTACAGGTGGTAGTAGCTGTGGAGCGCTAACAAATAACGCTTTTCAACTAGCCAAGTTTGATGCACGTTATGGCCGATTACGACTAGATGATGCTTTTGGTCCTGAAACTGCTCGGCTTCCGGTGAATTTTTTAACAGAATATTGGATTACAACAAATACTACTACTGGAGAAGGGCGTTTTATAAGAAATGGAAATGATAGTTGTACAACGATTTCTCATAATGCAGTCACCTATAAAAATAGAGATGGTATTGCGTTGACGCCAGGTGATTTTGTGATGCCATTAACGGGAGGAAGTACGACGGGCACATATCCATTTGGCTCGCCAACAGATGATTTCATATCTTTTAGTGGTGGTGATGCTGGACATTATTTTACAGCGCCTACAAATAAAGCTACTGGCGAGTTCTCTGTGGATATAAATCTTTCGGACTATTCGTGGCTTCGCTACGATTGGAGTCAGGACGGCACTTATGATGATACACCAACAGCACGATTTGGCTTTGGCAGCTACCGCGGCCATGATCGTGTTATTTATTGGCGTGAACGTTTTAACTAAACACTTTTTGTGTAACCAAAAGACAATTTTATGGAAATGACCATTACCACTCCCAGTTTATTGTTCCCGGCAATTTCACTATTGATGCTGGCTTACACTAACCGGTTTGTTACATTGGCGAATGTGATTCGCCAGTTAAGTAATTTAGAGAATGCACCCAGTCGTGACATTGTTATTCGTCAAATTGAAAATTTGCGTACTCGCATGACAGTAATACGGCTTATGCAGGCCTTTGGGGTTTTATCATTTGTATTTTGTACACTGTCGATGTTTTCGTTATTGCTGGGTTTTTATGTGGCAGGTATGTATTTGTTTGCGGCGAGTTTATTGTTGCTGGTTTTATCACTGCTGTTTTCATTTTATGAAGTCAATATTTCAACAACAGCCATTAATATTGAGTTGGAAAAATTTGATGAGGAATTGAAAAAGCGTAAACCTTGATCGACCAGTAAAGGTTTGCTGATATAAAAGAGTATTAAACAAAAAGAGCCACTTATGTGGCTCTTTTTGTTTGAACGGTAGGTTAATTGCTACGTTCTGTTGATGACTCCAACCGAATATCCACGGCCAGTTCATCGGCAATTATGTCCAAGTGATCATAGAGCTCGTTCATATCAACCGATTTGGGTACTTCGATAACCCCTGTTGCTTCAAAAAGTGGCTCACCTGACCAAGGCATACTGGAGCACGCCGTTTCCAGCTCGCCCATGTTAATATGACGGGCAGCAAAAGCTTGGGCGATTTCCCGTACAATGCCTGGCCGGTCATTGCCTACCACACTAAAACTGAATTCCCGGCACTCTGGTTTGTTTATCGTGGTGGCGGTATCTACAACAATCTTAAAACCCAGGGCAGCGAGGTTGGACAGGGCGTTGCGCAGTTCCTGCTGATGTTCGTCGGCTACTGCTACCTGAAGGATTCCAGCAAATTTACCTGCAAGTTGAGCCATGCGGCTTTCCAGCCAGTTACCATGGTGAGTGCTGATTGTTTGTGCAAGTTGTTCTACAACACCCGGACGGTCGTCGCAAAGGACAGTTAAAACTAATTGTGTATTCACGATAGATCCTTATTGTAAAGAAACAGTGTCAAAAAATAGTAATTAACAGCAAAGATTGATTGGACAAAGATACTCCGCTTGCTGCAACAGGACAAGCGAAGCTGATGTGCTTTTTAATCTGATTGAAACCAGTGAGAATTCTCATGATTGTTCCCTATGATCAAATATCAGAGGACGCATTGAAGGGATTGATTGAAGAGTTTATTACTCGCGATGGAACTGATTATGGTTTTGAAGAAGTGCCGCTCAGCATCAAGGTTGAGCAAGTCAAACAGTTATTAAAGCGCCGCGAAGTAGTTGTTGTATTTGATCCTGCTTATGAATCGGTGACTTTGTTGCCCAGGCGTGATGCGGAATTGCTGGAGCAGGGCGCATCAAGTTAATCCGTTATTACACGTAATATTTATTCGATTAAAGAGAAAATTGTGAATCATTTATTTTTACATTGCCGCGCAGGTTTTGAAAAAGAATGCGCCGCCGAAATTACCGATTTGGCTGGTGAAATTGGTATCTATGGTTACAGTAAAACCAAAGATAACAGTGCCTATGTTGTTTTTATCACCCAGATGCCTAATGGCGCTGAAGTATTGATCAAACAACTGCGTTTTACGCAACTGATTTTCGCGCGTCAATGGTTTGCAAGTGATGGTTTGGTTGATGATTTGCCTGTGACTGACCGTGTAACTCCTTTACTTGCTGCAACAGAAAAATTACCGCGTACAAGTGAGTTGGTCATTGAAACTGTCGATACTAATGAAGGTAAAGAATTATCGGGTTTGGGTAAAAAATTTACTGCACCTTTTGAAAAAGCATTGAAGGCGAATAAATTATTTCAACCGAGTAGCCAGTTGCGGTTACATCTGGTTTTTATTTCAGGAACCCAGGCTTATTTGGGAATTAGTTCGATACATAACTCATCGCCGTGGCCAATGGGGATCGCACGCTTGCGTTTGCCAAAAGAAGCGCCGAGTCGAGCGACCTTGAAGCTGGAAGAGGCGTGGCATCATTTTATTCCTGCAAATGATTGGGATGTGCGTTTGGCATCAGGCATGCGCGCAGTAGATTTAGGTGCAGCACCCGGTGGTTGGACATGGCAATTGGTGCAGCGCGGTATGTACGTAGAGGCTGTTGATAATGGCCCGATGGATAAAAATTTACTGGAGACAGGCCAGGTACTGCATATTCTTACCGATGGTTTTTTGTATGAGCCAAAAAAACCTGTGCATTGGTTGGTATGCGATATTGTTGATAAACCCGCGCGCGTGACCAGTATGGTCATTCGTTGGTTTACCAAAAAATATTGCCGTGAAGCCATTTTTAATTTGAAATTACCAATGAAACAGCGCTACCTCGAAGTTAAAAAATGCGAAGAGCGCATACGTGCAGAATTGGAAAAAGCAGGGTTTGGAGTTGAAATTCAATTCAAGCAACTCTTCCACGACCGTGAGGAAGTCACGGGGCATTTGCGTGTTTTTCAAAACGGGAACTAATTTTTTGAGACGATAAAACCGCCTAGTGATAAGCGGTTTTATCGTTATGGTCACTCGCGCTGTGTTGCAATACCCATTCGGTGAGTTGCACCCAATCTTCAATCAGCGTGCGCATCAGTGCCATATGATTCGGCGGTAAATCATTTTGACGTAATGCCGCTTCGCCAATATCGGTTAATGCAGACACTATTTTTCCAATTGTGTGTGCTTTGAGTGATGTCAGTACGTCAGTGTTGAGTAGCATTTCGCCTGTATAGGCTGATTGCAGTTCTTCATAAGAAACCGCTGTAGTGTTGTCGATAGTTTGTTTTATTGCATGCGCCAGTAGAGGATGGTTATTTCGAAGCAGGCGAAAGCTGAGCTCCAATGCTTGGCGACTAAAAAAATCAGAAGGCATATAATCGCTTATCGGTATCCGAGACATCAACGGGATTCCTCGGGAGGTTAAATCTTCTCCAGGATGTTTTTTTCCATTGAGCTAAGAATAGCAATCTTGTAGCTATTTGCTGAAAAGTTTATAGACGATTTAAAACTATGAATGAAACAATTGATAAAAGTTTGGATGCATCGGGTTTAATGTGCCCAGAGCCTGTGATGATGCTGCATAAGATTATGCGTGAAACGGCTGAGGGAAATTTGATCGAAGTGATTGCAACTGATCCATCGACATTAAGGGATATCCCTAAATTTTGTTTATTTCTTGGTCACGAATTGGTTAGCCAGAAAGAACAGGGCGATCAGTATTTTTTTTATATCAGGAAAAACTAGGTTTTTATTTTTTGAAACTTTTAGTTATACAGCTGATTAAAAATAACGCCGCAATAGCGGCGTTATTTTTTGTCATAACACGTATGGAGCTTATTGGATTCCATCCACCAGCATTGATATCGCAGCCATAGCTTCAGGATCTTCGGCTTTGATTTTGTTGGCAATTTGATGTTGGAAAAAGTAGCGGAAGTTTTCATTCGATTGCGCTTCATATAAAGAATCGTCACCCGGTAATACTGGTGTGCTGACAACCTTGGCGGGGTCGCTAATCATCGCGTAGACACTGCCATCAAAATGAAGGCTCCAGCTCACGACTTCCACCAGTGATAGTCGCTTGCTGTCAGGGATGGCCAATACGGCATGAGTACCGATGGTGTCAGGTAGCTCCTGAATTACATCGTCACCGCTATCGCATTGCACTTCGTAATATTCTGCTGCTGTTTCAAGTTCGATAACCTTGTGCATCGGCGCTTCAAAAAAGAGCTCATCAATACCAGGGTCGTAATAACCTTCCCAGTGCCCATTGAGGGGGTCACACAAATCGGGGCAGGGAACTATATCGTTCAGCCAAGGCACCAAGCCGACCACATCGCCATTAGCGCGAAGTCCCCAGCAAAGAATTTTAAGGCTGTAGAGTTTGTCGGAGCTGGTATCGTTAGAGTAAAGCATTTCCAGCCCGTCCAGTTCAGGAGCAAGGCGGATGAAGCGCTCATCGTGAAGGGCCGAATAGGTTTTCCTGGTGAAGAGATCAACCACATTATCCATGTTGTGGCCAGTATCCGAGATCTTCATAATACCACCCCCCTTTATTTGAGGTAGATCCCGCAGGAGCAGAGGGTCCAGCGGGCTCCGACTGATGGTTTTAACGTCACCATCACTATATAAAGTATATGCTAATTCAAAAAAGCACAACTGCTATGGTTGATTTTTATTCCTCGTGCACCTTGGGTGCCTACTTTTACTACAAATAGAACATATACAAGCCTTAGTGCATAAGAGAGTCTTATATGAAGATAGTTGCGGATGAAAACATCCCGCTGGTAGAGGCATTTTTTAGTCGGTTGGGTGAAGTTGTGCGTTTGCCTGGCCGGGTGATGACGGCCGCAGATGTACGCGACGCAGATGCTTTGATTGTGCGTTCAGTAACCAAAGTAAACCCGACACTACTAGACGGTAGTAACGTGAAGTTTGTTGGTACCTGTACCATCGGGGTCGATCACCTTGACCAAGCCTATCTGGATTCAAAGTCTATCCGCTGGGCGAGTGCGCCGGGCTGCAATGCGAATTCAGTTGTCGAGTATGTTTATGCGGCACTCTGCCACCTGAATATTAATTGGCTTCCCGTGAAATTCGGGATTATCGGTTGCGGTAACGTCGGCGGTTTGTTGTGTCAACGCCTCAAGGCGCAGGGGGTCGATGTCCGCTGCTATGACCCTAATTTGACGTCGGCACAAAACCCTGACCTCACCTCGTTGGACGATGTATTGGCATGTGATGTGATAAGCATGCATACACCGCTGGTTACGACAGGTGATCACCCCAGTTTTCATTTGATTGGCCACCGTGAACTGCAACAATTGAAAAAAGGTGCTGTGCTAATTAACTGTGGACGCGGTGCCGTTATCGATAATCAGGCCTTGCTTGAGGTGCTGCAGTCGCGCACTGATTTACGTGTGGTGTTGGATGTGTGGGAGCCTGAGCCTGATATTTCATTGGAGTTGTTGGATAAAGTATTGCTCGGCAGCCCACATATCGCCGGTTACAGTTACGATGGAAAGCTCAACGGTACGGAGATGATTTATCAATCACTCTGTCAGCATCTGAATATTGCTCCACAGGCATCGCTCGCAGAGTTGGTGCCTCCTCTTGAAAACAATCAATTGCGGATTGATGAAAAAAAATCAGCGGGCGATATTTTTGAAATTGCAAAGCAATTAATTCGTCAGGTATACGATATCGAAGCTGATGATGCGCGCTTGCGCGATATCGCAAGGGATGCGATAGCAGGCCGAATTCATTTTGGTGAAGGCTTTGATGGTCTACGAAAATTTTATCCAAAACGCCGCGAGTTTCATAATTATCAGGTGCATCTGGAATCAGTAACGCAAGCCGATAAACAATGGCTGCAAGTATTGGGTTTTTGCTGTGTTTAAATTGGGCTTGATTATTAACCCCTATGCAGGTTTGGGCGGCAGTGTCGGTTTAAAAGGTTCGGATGGTGAATCCATTCGTATGGAAGCGCTTGCGCGCGGTGCTGAAATGCGCGCGCCGCAACGTATGGCTCGCGCACTTCAATTTTTAGTGGAGTTCGCCAATCACATTGAAATTTATTGCTTTGCTGGCGATATGGGTGAGTTTGTCGCCCGCGAGCAGGGCTTCACAACTCACGTGATTGGCGCTGCACAACAACTTCCCAGTGAAGCATCCGATACATGTGCAGCAGCATCTGCATTGATGGATCAATCAGTGGATTTAATTTTGTTTGCAGGCGGTGATGGCACTGCGCGCTTGATCGCAGATATTGTTGGTGTTCGCCAACCCGTGTTGGGTGTTCCTTCCGGTGTGAAAATGCATTCGGGTGTTTATGCTATCTCGCCGGAAGCTGCGGGTGAAATCGTCAAACAATTACTAACGGGACAATTGGTAAATATTGCCGAGCGCGATGTTAAAGATATAGATGAAGACGCATTTCGCAATGGTCAGGTGCGCGCGCGCTTTTACGGCACTTTACTAGTGCCGGAGGATTCGCAATTTCTGCAGCAAGTCAAAAATGCGGGTACAGAGCGCGATGAATTGGCGCAATTGGATGTCGCACAAGAAATGATCCAACAGTTACAGTCAGATACCTTGTATTTAGTTGGTCCTGGATCAACGACGCATTTATTTTTACAAGAGTTAGGTCTTGAAGGCAGTTTGTTAGGTGTAGATATTTTATTCAATAACGAGTTGATCGCGCTTGATGTAACCGCTCCACAAATTCTTGCCCAGCTTGAGAAATTCAACGGGCCGGTAAGAATGATCATTACTGCAATTGGTGGTCAGGGGCATATTCTTGGGCGGGGCAATCAGCAATTTACACCAGATATTATAAAGCGCGTTGGTAGGGATAATATTGTTATCATCGCTGCGCGCGGAAAAATACTCGCGCTAAATGGTAGACCTTTATTGGTGGACACTAATGATCCAACACTGGATCAGTCTTTCTGCGGTTATATGCGTGTGATTACCGGATACAATGAATCTGTTATGTACCAAGTGGGTTATGCCGCTATGGGTAACCAAATATGAATATGCTTGTTGAACGCCTTGAACTGCTCGCAGAAAAAATAGCGGTAAGTGAGTTGATCGATAGTTATCGTGTATTTCATGGCCGTGGACACACATTTCCCGGATTGGAATTTGTGACAGTTGATTTTTTTCAGCCAGTCATATTGGTGACCTTGTTTGCTGAACCACCACATGATTTCCTAATACAGTTGATAAATAAATCACGTTTATTGTTTGAAGCAAACAAAACTGCGTTTTTGATTCAGCGTCGTTATTTGGCCGGTGCACCAAGTGAACTTGTCTGGGGTGCTTTACCAGAGTATTGCGTGGCTCGCCGGCGGCATTTGCAATTTGCTTTGCATTTGGCGCAACAACAAAACAGCGGTTTCTTTTTGGATATGGAACCAGGCAGGGCGTGGATTGAGCAAAATGGCCGGAACAAACGCATACTTAATTTATTTGCCTATACCTGCGCATTCTCGGTCGTTGCTGTTGCGGCAGGCGCAGCATGTGTGGTGAATGTGGATATGAGCAGCGCCGCGCTTAATCTGGGGCGGAGCAATCATTTACGCAATGGTCTGGATAAATCCCGTAGCGAATTTCTTGCCGAAAATATTCTTAAATCCTGGAGCCGAATTAAAAAACGTGGCCCTTACGATGTGGTGGTAATTGATCCTCCCTCTTATCAAAAAGGCAGTTTTATTGCAGAAAAAGATTATGCCAAAGTGATCCGCCGTTTACCTGAGTTAATGCCAGAGGGGGGGATGGTACTCGCTTGCTTAAATGCACCTGAATTAAGTGATGGTTTTTTGAGGCAACTATTTTTGGAAAATTGTGCTTATGCAGAATTCATCGAGCGCTTACATCCGCACAGTGACTTTCCTGATGTCGACCCCGAACAGCAATTAAAATTATTGGTATACCGTTTACCACCTGCAGTGTCTCAAGTGCCGGAGCAGATATAAAGAAACAGATATAAAAAAACCAGCGCGAAGCTGGTTTTTTATATGGAAGTAATATTCATATTATTGCGAATAGCGCGATAAGAAATTGCCGAATCGATGGATTGCTTTGGTCAAATCATCTTCACGCGGTAAAAATACAATACGGAAGTGATCGCGATTAGGCCAGTTAAATGCAGTGCCTTGAACCAGCAAGACTTTTTCCTGCAGCAAGAAGTCCAGAATCATCTGTTGGTCATCTTTAATTTTGTACATGCTCAAATCCAATTTCGGGAACAGATACATAGCGCCTTTGGGTTTTACGCAAGAAAGGCCTGGAATTTCCGCGATAGCTTTTAAGGCGGTATCGCGTTGGTCACGCAAGCGGCCGCCGGGCACAATCAGTTCATTAATACTTTGGTAGCCACCCAATGCGGTCTGGACTGCATACATGGCTGGCACGTTTGCGCACAGGCGCATGGACGACAACATTTCCAAACCTTCGATGTAACTGCGTGCGCGATGTTTTGCACCGCTGATGACCATCCAACCGGAACGGAAGCCTGCCAAGCGGTAAGCTTTTGACAGACCATTGAAGCTCACACACAACACATCTTGCGCAAGGCGGCCCATCGGAATGAATTGCGCATCGTCGTACAAAATCTTGCTGTAAATTTCGTCGGCAAAAATAATCAGGTTGTGACGACGGGCGAGTTCAACGATCGCTTCCAACAATTCTTCGCTGTATACAGCGCCGGTAGGGTTGTTCGGGTTTATAACCACAATACCGCGGGTTCTATCGGTAATTTTGCTTTCAAGATCAGCAAGGTCAGGAAACCAGTCCGATTGCTCGTCACATAAATAGTGGCGAGCCTTGCCGCCAGCCAAATTAACTGCGGCTGTCCACAGTGGATAATCCGGTGCAGGAACCAATACTTCATCGCCATTATTCAACAGCGCTTGCATGGCCATAACAATCAGCTCACTGGCACCGTTCCCGAGAAAAATATCTTCAATATCAACGCCAGGAATGTCCAGGCGCTGACATTCGTGCATGATGGCTTTGCGTGCGGCAAACAGTCCTTTGGATGCGGTGTAGCCCTCGGCGTTGGCCAAGTTATGGATGACGTCCTGGATGATTTCATCCGGCGCAGAAAAACCGAACGGGGCAGGGTTGCCGATGTTCAGTTTAAAAATACGGTGGCCTTCTTCTTCGAGACGGTTAGCATGCTCGAGTACCGGGCCGCGAATGTCATAGCAAACTCCATTGAGTTTGTCGGATTTCTTAATCGGGTTCATTTGCAGTAAGATGCCTTGATTGCGGTAACGCGTGATTGCGGTTGAAAAACAACCGAATAATCGACCTTAACTAGTTGATCTGTCAAGGAAATCCTTATGGCTGATAACGAAAAATTTAACGATGCCTATTGGCGTGAAAAACTAACGCCTGAGCAGTACCGGATTTGCCGGGAAAAGGGCACCGAACGCCCTTTCACGGGGGAATATTGGCAGGAGTTTAGCCCGGGCGATTATCGCTGCCGATGCTGCGGTGAATTGTTATTTGACGCTGATACCAAGTTTGATGCTGGTTGTGGTTGGCCAAGTTTTTATGCTCCTGCCGAGAAAACGGCGATTAAGGAACAATTGGATACCAGCCACGGCATGTATCGGACGGAGGTGTTGTGCCGAAAATGTGATTGTCATTTGGGGCACTTATTTACCGATGGTCCTGAGCCCACCGGCTTACGTTACTGCATTAATTCAGCGTCCATTTTATTTGATAAAAAATAAACCAATGCCGGTTAGCACCGGCATATTTTGTTCACTGCTGGTTGCCTTTTTAATCGCCTCTTTTTTTGCACAATTGCAGGGTTGAGTTGGAATTTGTAAACAAGTGTTAAATGTTCTCTGCTAGCAGGTAATGCCTGACCTTAAATGCGTTTACTCGCGTAATCTCTTATTCATAAAACTTATTTGGTATCTGTGGCAGACACGGATACCCGCTCAACTTTTGCCAATTTCCAGGGAGAAATCTATGTCGTTGTTACCGTACTTTGCCCGAAGAGGCATTGTTCAAGGTGGTGTTGTTCATCGTGGTGTTGTTCAAGGCAGTATTTTTATTGGTTGTGTATTGGTTGGATGGTTTTCCAGCGTTGCTAACGCACAAGCGCCTGCTGCAGTTGAAGTCATTGTCCAAGGGGTTAGCGTTAAAAGTTTAACGACCAATATAGAAGCCTTGGGCACGTTAAAAGCAAATGAGTCGATTTCCTTAACATCTAACGAAACTAAAAAGGTAACGCGGATCAACTTTGAGGACGGCCAGCGTGTGGCCAAAGGGCAAGTCTTGGTAGAAATGACCAGCCGGGAAGAGTCCGCATTGTTGGAGGAGGCTCGTTTTAATGCCGATGAAGCAAAAAAGCAGTTGGATCGCGTGCGCGAGTTGGCCAAACGTGGCGCTGCAGCCCAATCATTGCTTGATCAACGGATACGAGAATTTGAAGCAGCGCGAGCGCGTTACAATGCGACTGAGTCGCGGTTAAAAGATCTGATTTTACTCGCGCCTTTTTCCGGTGTTGTCGGTTTGCGTGAAGTGAGCGTAGGCGCTCTAGTGTCTCCCGGTGACCAAATCACTACGCTGAATGATGATTCCAAAATGAAATTGGATTTCACCGTACCCGCTGTTTATTTGCGCAGTCTGTCAGTGGGCTTGCCTATTGTGGCGAAGAGCCGTGACCTGGGGGATAAGTTATTCAATGGCGAAGTATTTAGTATCGATAACCAGATTGATAATGTGACTCGCTCAATAAAAGTTCGTGCGCTGTTAAGCAACGAAGAGCACGAATTAAAACAGGGTATGTTGATGTTGGTAGATCTAAAGGCGGGCGCGCGTGATGCGCTTGTTATTTCCGAATCGGCATTGGTGCCATTGGGCAGTAATAATTTTGTGTTTGTGCTTAAGCAAGATCAGGGCAGCAGTATTGTTGAGCGTCGCCAAATTTCAATTGGCGAGCGTTTACCCGGCGCTGTAGAAGTGCTGAAAGGTTTGGCTGTTGGGGATAAAGTAGTGACACACGGATTGCAAAAAATCCGCCCGGGACAAAAAGTATCGGTAATGGCAGAAGAAAAACCCGTTGCTGAACACGCTCAGGGTGAAAAGCATTTGTCTGACTTGATTACATCTGAAAATAACTGAGGGTATGACCAATGATGCTCTCGGATTTGTCCATCAAACGACCGGTGTTTGCATCGGTTATTTCTATTTTGCTAATCGCGTTTGGTCTTGTTGCATTTGAGCGTCTGACTTTGCGTGAATACCCCAATATAGATCCGCCCGTTGTTTCCATTCGCACTAGCTATCCTGGTGCAGCAGCGACTATTGTTGAAACCCGTATTACCAAAGTGATTGAAGATCGTATATCCGGTGTTGAAGGCATTCGTTTTATTGAGTCTTCCAGTGAAAACGGAATATCCAACATTGTGGTGCAATTTGATACAGGCCACGATATGGATTCTGCCGCGAATGATATTCGTGACCGCGTCAATGGTGCACTGGGAAATTTACCGATAGAAGCAGAACCGCCCGAAGTACAAAAAGTCAGCTCTGATGAAGATGTCATTCTTTGGTTTAATTTAGCTGGCGAAAATATGACGATGCCGGAGCTGTCCGACTACGCGCAGCGTTATTTAATTGATCGCTTCTCGGTAATTGATGGTGTTGCACGTGTGCGCATCGGAGGTGAGCAGCGCTATGCCATGCGTATCTGGCTGGACAGGCGCGAATTAGCTGCGCGGGATCTCACCGTAAATGATGTTGAATCGGCTTTGCGCGCAGAAAATATTGAATTGCCAGCGGGCAGTATTGAATCACTTGAGCGGCAATTTACTGTGCGAATGGCGCGTTCATATCGCACAGTGGAGCAATTTAATCAGTTGGCCGTCAAGCGCGGATCTGATGGGCATCTAATTCGATTGGGTGATATTGCAAAAGTAGAAAAAGGCACTGAAGAAGATCGCAACTTATTTCGCGGTAATGGTGTCACTCAGGTGGGCATAGGAATTGTTAAACAATCCACTGCTAATACAATTGATGTTGCGCGCGGTGCAAAACTGGAACGCGATAAAATCAATGAAATTTTGCCTAAGGGCATGAAACTGGAAGATAGTTACGATAGCTCGGTATTTGTTGAACGCGCTATTCACGAGGTGTATATCACCTTGGGCATTGCGATTGCGTTGGTTGTATTAGTCATTTATTTATTTCTTGGCAGCATTCGCGCAATGTTGGTGCCTGCGGTCGCTGTGCCTGTTTCAATTATTGCAACTTTTACTGTTCTGGCTGTGCTTGGGTTTTCGGTCAATATGCTGACATTGTTGGCGTTGGTGCTGGCCATTGGGTTGGTTGTGGATGATGCGATTGTCGTGCTTGAAAATATTGTCCGGCACGTTGAAGAGAAAGGTAAATCGCCTCTGCTCGCTGCCTTTGATGGTACACGTGAAGTTGGTTTTGCCGTGATCGCGACCACCTTGGTGTTGATTGCGATTTTTGTGCCTATCGTATTTTTGAAAGGTGATGTTGGTAGATTGTTCTCTGAGTTTGCCATTACGATGGCGGCTGCCGTGGGCTTTTCATCGCTGATTGCGTTAACACTATCGCCAATGCTTGCTTCAAAAGTATTGGTGCGCAATGAAAATAAAAACAGTTTTGTTGAGCATATTAATCGCTGGATGTTGCGCCTGCGCGTGAAATACCAAAATGGAATTCGCGCGTGTTTGCGTCGCTCAAAGTTGGTCATTACAAGCTTTTCATTATTATTGCTGGGATGTTTTTTTCTTGCGCAGCAAATTCCGTCTGAATATGCACCGCGTGAAGACAGGGGAACATTCTTTGTCATGGTAAATGGCCCCGAAGGTGCCAGTTACGCTTATATGGAAGAATACATGACGGAAATTGAAAACCGCATGATGCAATATGTGGACAAAGGTGATATCAGCCGGTTAATGGTGCGTGCTCCGCGTGGTTTTGGCGCAATTGAAAGTTTTAACTCCGGCATGATTATCGCCGTGATGAATGACTGGAGCGAACGCCGTGGAGCATTTGTGGTGATGGATGAGATCCGCCAGAAACTTGCTGATTTACCGGGCGTGACTGCAGCGCCGGTGATGCGTCAGGGTTTTGGCTCACAAGCGACCAAACCAGTGCAGTTTGTATTGGGTGGCGGCACCTACGAAGAACTGGCGCAGTGGCGCGATATTCTGTTGGAAAAATTGGAGCAGAATAATCCTGGCTTGGTAGGTATCGATTGGGATTACAAAGAAACCAAGCCACAAGTTGAAGTGATGATTGATACCAATCGCGCCGCTGATTTGGGTGTGAGCGTCAATAACATCGGTCGTACGCTTGAGGCGATGTTAGGTTCCCGCCGTGCAACAACCTATATCGATGATGGTGAAGAGTACGATGTTATTTTGCAAGGGGAGCGGGATGAGCAACGCACCACGACCAGTTTACAAAATATGTACGTTCGCTCCGAGCGCTCTGGTGAATTAATTCCTTTGTCCAATTTGGTTACATTAAAAGAAGTGGCCGATGCGAGTCGCTTGAATCGCTACAATCGTATGCGTTCATTGACTATTGAAGCTAACCTTGCTGATAACCTTGCACTAGGTGATGCGCTTGCACATTTAAATGGTCTTGTGCGTGAGCATTTGCCGTCTACAGCGATGGTTGATTACAAAGGGCTTTCACGTGATTTCCAATCCGCAGGCAGCTCGGTAATGTTTATTTTCCTGCTCGGGATTTTAATTACTTTTCTGGTATTGGCTGCGCAGTTTGAAAGTTATATTCATCCATTTGTGATCATGCTGACAGTACCACTAGCAATTCTAGGTGGGATGTTAGGCCTATATTTGTCTGATAGTAGTTTTAATCTCTACTCCCAGATTGGTTTGATTATGTTGATTGGATTGGCTGCTAAAAACGGAATTTTAATTGTCGAGTTTGCCAATCAGTTGCGTGACCGTGGAGTGGTATTTACGGATGCGTTACTGGAGGCATCGTCTGCACGTTTGCGTCCCATTTTGATGACTAGCCTGACTGCGGTAGCGGGTGCTATACCATTGGTGATTTCATCGGGTGCCGGTGCAGAAACACGGTTTGTTATCGGTATTGTTGTTATTTCCGGCGTATTGGTTGCTACTGTGTTAACGCTATTTTTAGTGCCTGTTGCTTATAGCTTATTGGCTCGTAATACAGGTTCACCAGGTGATGTAGAGCGTAGATTGTTGCAAGAGCAAGCGCGCTATGCGGGTGATGAGGACTAATATTTTTTATTCATAATCAGGTGAGTGGAAATCCTAATTATGTTGGAATTTCCACTCATCCTACTATGAAGAATGAGACCTGACGTGTTGTTTAATGCGTGTGGTCACTGTGCTGATTTTGATAGTTAGGATCAACATCCGCAGGATGAATTGCATCGGTCACTGATGTATCTTGCTTAAATAATAATTGACTCGATGCAATCCAACCTTTGTTCCCGTGAGCCTGAATAACAAAGTGTCCATCAGGCGTATCCATTCCGCCAACCGTTAAATGTTCTCCTCGTGTAAAGCTCACCTGATAGCGTTGCCCATCATTGCCTTCAATATGTCCATACCAGCTAATACTGTTGTAATCGTGTTTTTCAATCCTATCGATAGTGACTTTATACTCGTTGGATTTTTCATCGACACGCATGTTGACTTGATCTCCCGGCATCAAAGTTTCAATTTTTAAACTATCCAGCTCAATAAATTGTCTGCCGTCATTAAATTCTTCTTCTGCCAAGGGCAGTTCACGATGGATGGTGTCGGTTGCAGTCCAGGTGGTTGTGCGTTTAGCTGCTGCGGCAACATCTTCAGAATTAAAGTGTTGATTAGGCCGTCGTGCATGCATTGTAGTTAAGCGTTTTTTTAGCTCTGTGTTTACATCTGGTTGATTGATCGATTCGCTGCCGATTTTTTCAGAACTCATATGGTGTGGCGAAGTATTGGAAACTTGAGTGATGGAAATGGCATTTTCATTTTTTATCGATGACGGTTCAACTTTTACAGGCGCAATTTTTTGCTCGGGTTTGGTAAGAAAATAAAAAGTGGCGATAACCACGGTGCCGATCATGATTGTTCTTAGCCATAAGCGCTGCTGGGTTTTCATAAGACATCCCGTTGTTATCAGTATTGTGTTTTCACATCGCAGTATTTTTTACATTGCAGTATTTTTATAGTGCAATTCAATAGATGAATATTGGTGAACAGGAGCCTGTTTCTGCATAGTTAATCGCAGGCTCCTGTGCGCTATTCATTAACGCTTGATGCGTATCCAGTTAATATTCCAGCCGCCGGCTTTGGCAAAAACACCAAAATTATAAGTGCCTGCATTGATTTGTACGTTGTGGGAAATGGTTGTCCAGGTTTGCCAACCACCCGTTGCCGGAATAGCGAGTTCCCCCAATAAAATGCCACCACCATTTAAATCGGCTGAGAGCCTTCCGCCACTGGGGCTCGCAACACGGTACTCAATTGTGTAAGTACCAGATGTTGGAATTACAACATTGTTGTAAGCCATCCAATCATTGGTTTCGATCCAGCCAACATTCAACCCGCCACCAGTATCTGTGGTGGTTTCAGTTTGCACGCCATTGTTGGCGAAATAATTTTCTGCTTGGATCAGCGTATTAAAATTTCCCGTGCTTTCGATCACAATTGAGCTGGCGCTATCATTAAAACCTTCATTGACAAGACAATTATCATCGCCGGTTTTGGTCAACGCATTACCCGTGAAGTTGTCGTGCTGATAGAGAGTGACGCTGTGGCCTGCTTGTACCCGCAGTGATGAAATATCGTCGTTAGCAATTCCGCGCGTTTGTAGTTGACTCAATGTATAGCGGCCTACCGGAAGACCAATGGTGTAACCACCGTAATCACAGTGTTGTGAAACTTGCACTGGACCAGATGACCCCATAGTTGGCCTGAATGCAGCGATTTCGTCGCGGACATTGTGAATCGCGAGTGCGCCATAAGCTTCATTTGCTTGACCCACAGGTATTCCGCATGGAAGTCCGCGACAAGTGAGGTTGGGGTTAGAGAAACGATTGACGCGCGTTGTGTTAAACACGCCTTCATAGGCCATGATGTCTACGAATACGTTATCGACACCATAACCAACACCGTAGCGAAAACGAGCACCAGAAGTATCTCCCTGTTTGCGTGAGTGGTTCAGTCCCATGTTATGCCCCAATTCATGCGCAACCACCATAGGGCCGCACCCGGGAGCACTGACATTCCATGTCCAGTTTTTATCCACCGCAACATATCCAACACCGCAAGCCCCTTTTTGATGGAGCTGGGTAACAAAGTCAGCTCCCAATTGGTCGCGTAAGGCAATCGCTGCGTTATTAACACGTAAATTGCCAAGCACTGCGCCCATGTCTGCGCCTGCTTGTTCCATTTCACGTACCCCCACTAAACGCAATTGCACATCTATTTGGCTATCGGCGTAGGCTGCATTGATTTGGTTGACCCAGTTATTCATAGCGGTTTGAGGATCGCCGCCAAAATAGTTTTTGGTGAAGTTGTCATAGAGCACAAGCAAATCGACAGTAGCTGCCTGTGCGGTAGTGTTGAGTGTGCAGCTGGTGATTCCTGCCAGAAGCAGGTGTTTGGCGGCTTTTTTGGCGCGATGAAGGTTCATTGCATTTCCTCTTAATTATTGTGTGATGAGTCTTTGAATGCGAAAAGACGGCGATTCCAATCGCCCAAGGATTGGATGCCGGTTGTGCGAGGGACAACAGGCAACAGCTGCCGATTTCGTTTATGGCAAATCGATTAGTGTTGCTAACCAAGCGGATGACAACGTTATCATTCGGTGAATTTGATAATTGCAGGCTGCGTCACAGGCTTTAAAGGGTGCCAGTGGTTTGCGTAAAGTGGGAATTTTATAGCGGTGAAGTTTGGATAATTATCCTGAGTAGGACAGTCCCATTTTTTATGGAAGATGTGAAACGTTAAAGCGTTGCGTTGTTCGACTTTTGGAAAAGAGGCAAGTTTCAAGCCGCAGTTATACTTGCGAGCAAAAGAGCGGTGCTCTTTTAAAAATAAAAAGGCGATTACCACACGGTAATCGCCTTTTTATCGATGCGGGAAATCAGATGAATTAGACCGTAATACGATTCCGCAAGAAGGCTAGGATATCGTTAATGGCGATTTCCTGTTTTTCTGCATCGCGGCGGCCTTTATATTCAATCGTTCCCGCCTCGAGACCGCGATCGCCGATCACGATGCGATGTGGGATGCCCATGAGGTCTGTATCAGCCAGCATTCCACCCAGACGCGCTTTTTCATCGTCCATAAACAAAACGTCGAAACCGGCTTTTGTCAACTCGGCATAAAGCTCCTCGCTTTTACTCGCTACCACTTCAGATTTACCGATATTGATCGGCACAATTGCTACATGGAAAGGCGCAATTGAATCTGGCCAGATAATGCCGTTTTCATCAAAGTTTTGTTCTATCGCAGACGCGACGACGCGAGTAACACCGATACCATAACAACCCATAATCATGGTTTGCTCTTTGCCATTTTCATCAAGCACTCTGGCTTTCATGGCTTCAGAGTATTTGGTGCCCAATTGGAAAATATGACCGACTTCAATACCGCGTTTAATTTCCAATGAGCCTTTGCCACAGGGGCTCGGGTCCCCAGTAACAACGTTACGGATATCTGCCACCAATGGCGCTTGTGCATCGCGCTCCCAATTAACACCGGTTAAATGGAAACCATCTTTGTTTGCTCCGCAGACGAAATCAGCAAGATGAGCCGCTGCGTGGTCAACAATCACAGGAATTGTGAGTCCGACAGGGCCAATCGATCCTATGCCAACACCCAATTCTGCTTTGATACGAGCCTCGGGAGCGAGTGTCAGTGGTGATGCAATACCTGTTAATTTTTCTGCCTTGATTTCATTGAGCTCGTGATCGCCGCGCAGGACTAATGCAACCAGAGGTTGGGTTTTGTCTGCGCGTACCTCGCCCAGCACAATCAGGGTTTTGACCGTTTGTTGCGGTGACACTTTCAGGAATTCAGCAACATCATCAATAGAATGTTTACCAGGCGTTGCGACCTCTTGCATCAGATGCTGTGGCGCAGGGCGTGGTGTGGTTGGTGGCAATGCCTCTGCTTTTTCAATGTTTGCTGCATAATCGCTACCGTTACTGAAAGCAATGTCATCTTCACCGCTCTCGGCCAGCACATGGAACTCATGAGAGAATGCGCCACCGATGGAGCCTGTATCGGCCAGTACCGGACGGAACTGCAAGCCCAAGCGCGTGAAAATGCTGCAATAGGTAGCGTGCATTACATCGTAAGTTTGTTGCAGGGACTCGTGGCTGGTGTGAAAGGAGTAGGCATCTTTCATGATAAATTCACGTGAACGCATTACCCCAAAACGCGGGCGAATTTCATCGCGGAATTTAGTTTGGATTTGATAAAAATTAGCGGGTAATTGTTTGTAGCTTTTGATTTCGTTGCGGATCAAATCGGTAATCACTTCTTCATGGGTTGGTCCCAAGCAAAAAGGGCGCTCATGGCGATCACTCATACGCAATAGTTCGGGGCCATATTGCTGCCAGCGGCCAGATTCTTCCCACAATTCTGCAGGTTGTACCACGGGCATCAACACTTCCTGTGCACCGGATTTGTCCATTTCCTCGCGCACGATTTTTTCCACTTTACGCAACACGCGAAGACCAAGCGGGAGCCAGTTGTAGAGGCCGGAGGCCATCTTGCGGATCATGCCCGCACGTAACATCAATTTATGGCTGATAACTTCCGCATCCGCGGGTGTTTCCTTGAGAGTAGCAATTAAAAATCGGCTGGAACGCATAGTGATGACTTCTTGGTGGCTATAATGGTTGAAAGCTGCCTATTCTACGGTGGTTAAGAGTATTGGTATAGCATCGGGAAAGTGAATTTCCTGTGTGTTTTTGAGTCCCAGTACTGGCAACTTTGCGTTAACCAAAAGGATAACAACCATGTTTGAATTACATCCACGTCTCGCCCAGGATTCCACCGTCATTGGTGAGTTCGATCTTTCATTATTACTGCTTAGCCGGGATGCCAATTACCCTTGGTGCATTCTGGTGCCCAAGCGGGAGGACATCTACGAAATCCACCATTTAACTGAAGATGAGCAGCTGCAATTGATCCGCGAGTCGTGCCGTTTGTCAGAGGTTATGACGAGCTTGTTTGATGCGGACAAAATGAACGTCGCGGCACTGGGGAATGTTGTTCGTCAATTGCATGTGCATCATATCGCACGGTTTACCGATGATCCGGCTTGGCCGCAACCGATATGGGGAAAATTACCAGCAAAGGATTATGATCCGGAAGAGCTTTCAGAGCGCATCAAGCGGTTACAAAATGCGTTGGTGGGAGAGGGTTTTACGATCTTGTAGATGAAATCACTGCGCATAAAAAACCCCGCAGCGCGGGGTTTTTTATATAGATGAATTGCCGTTCAGTTAAACAGCGAATTCTTTCAGCTTTTTCAGTGGGCGCACTTTTACAGAAGTGCTAGCTGGTTTAGCTTTGAACATCACTTCTTCACCAGTGAAAGGATTGATACCTTTACGTGCCTTGGTGGCAGGCTTTTTCACTGTGGTGATTTTTAGCAGGCCTGGCAGCACGAACTCACCAACACCTTTCTTTTTGATGTGGCCTTCGATGATGTTAGTCAGCTCATCCAGTACAGCCTGAACTTGTTTTTTGTTCAGTGCAGTTGCATCGGAAATTTGTTGCAACATTTGAGTTTTGTTTTGACGTTCAGCAATTGGTTTAACAACAGCAGGTGCAGCTTTTGCAGCGGGTGCTTTTTTGGCAGCAGCTTTTGGTGCTGGTGCTTTCTTTGCAACGGCTTTCGGAGCAGCTTTAGCGGCAGGCGCTTTTTTAGCAGCAGCTTTAGGAGCGGCAGGTTTTTTTGCGGCCATTTTGGATTCCTTCTTTTTAATTAACAGTGGGTATGCTTATCTTTTAAACAAAGATGCTCGTGTAACAATTTATGTAGATTACTTATACAAACAGCAGAATATAAACAGCAACCAACACGGACGTCAGGGTTTGGCAAATCCAGACAATACTGCATGTAGCATTAACGAACTTCTTAAGTATCGAAAAACCCCTGTATTTACAGGTTTAAACACCTTCAAATACGGATTGACGCTATATATATAGGATAAAAAACCAATCGGCAACAAAAAACAGCGGGGCTTTCGGGGAAAAAACGCTTTTTTTGCGTCTTGTGAAGTTTCGCCACCGTTTTTAAGTGGCATTTGATACTTAGATATGCAGAACCTGAAATTCTGGCTCCGGCTCACCGTACTGCCATAGATAATTAAACTCTTCACGTAATGGCTTAACTTCACGGATAGCGGCGTAATTAGCAAAGCCGCGATGTAACAAATCATCGTTTTTATAAAGCAATTTATCGTTATCGGCGAGTAGAAAACCCATCTCTTTATTGTTGGGCTCTACGGTCATTTTACGCACGATAATTTTGGATGAGAGGCGTTGTGCTAAACGTATCAGTGGATGGCTTGTCTCAATCGCTATTTTGGTATCTTTTACCAGAATTTGTACCTGGGCATTGCGGCTTGAACGGACAAACGTTGATAGCATCTGGACAAAATCATTAGTGCCATAGACTTGTGAGTCCACATCATAGGTCAGTATGGCAATGCTGCGCCTGCTTTGTGCAACAATTTTCAAGCTATGCTCGCGAAAATCCGCGATCCCTTCCAATAGCCAGAGTTGATCACTGACAGTAGATTGTTCAGCCATATCCAAGCGTCCTATTACGATGAAGATTCAGGAGTCAACAGGGCAGGTATGTGTAAAAACATACTGACATGTGGGATTCCTGCATCGATGAATATATCGCCTTGTGCAATAAAGCCAAGATGCTGATAAAATGTGCAGCGCTCAAGTTGAGCATTTAAATGAATAGGGTGAGGCGCTGTTTTAACGCAGTGCGCCACAATAAACTCCATTAATTGATGCCCAATTCCCTGTTTCCGAAATGATTTTAATACAGCTACACGCCCTATATGGAAACACGGTTGTCCATTGTGTTCATCAATAAACAGGCGGGCACAGGCAATAGGGATGGAATCTTTGTAAACCAGAAAATGGGTGGCGGTTTCATCCAGCTCGTCCCATTCATCTTCAGCTGTTATTTGTTGCTCTTTTATAAAAACGTCAATTCGTATATCAGCCAGTTCCCTTGAATGTGTATGCCAGTCGGTGACTATTATTTCATGCATAAACGTACGGCCATATTCAGGGATAGGTGGGTATGCGGACGCGTTACCCACCCTGGATTTCCCTATTCGTCAACTAACAGGGTTTCCTGATTGATCAGCTGGGTAATCGCAGCACGGTCAACGGCATCTTGTACCAGTGCTTTGATATCGTTCCAGCTAATTTCCACCTCTTTACATACTAGCTCAGCCAGTTGGCGCGAACAGCAAATTGCTTCGCCATCAGCAAACAGCAAGGTGCCTTTTTCATCGCTGTGAAACGCAAGTCGTGCAGATGGATGACGCCAAAGCAATTCACCATCAGCCAGTGCAGCCTGCCATTCATCGGCATCTATATCCAACGGCTCTTCCTGCGTGTGCTCAAGGTATTTGCGCTCGGTCATAAACTTCCCAAACCAGAACGCAATTTTTTCTTGGGTGAGATGCTGAAGAACAATATCGCGGACTTGATCAATCGCTTTTGCGCTGATTTCCCCGGGGTTATCTTGCAGTGTTAAATCGGGGTCGGTATAGCGCAAATCGTCTTCAACAGACAGCGCAATTTCCTGACCGATTTCGGAAATAATATCGGCATGGCTGGGCGCGCGAAAACCGATAGAGTAGGTCATGCAATCGTCTCCCTGCGCGTTACCCCAGTGAGCAATGCCAGGGGGAATATAAAGCATGTCGCCTGGTTCCAATACCCACTCATCGGTGGTGTGAAATTCGCTGAGAATTTTCAGGCGTGTGCCTTCAACACGCGGTGAATTGCTGTCGCACATCTGGCCGATTTTCCAATGGCGTTTGCCCAAACCTTGCAGCAAAAACACATCGTAGTAGTCAAAGTGTGGGCCAACACCACCTTTATCTGGAGCGTAGCTAATCATTAAATCATCCAGTCGCCAATTTGGGATAAAACGAAAATGATCCAGCAGTTGATTGGCTTCTGGTACCCATTGATCGACGGCTTGAACCAATAAGGTCCATTCTGTTTCGGGTAATTGTTCAAAGGTTTTTTCATCAAATGGGCCATTGCGCAATTCCCAGGGGGTAGTGCCATTTTCTAATACGATACGCGATTCAACTTCTTCCTCCAGCGCCAGACCTGCCAATTCATCTGGAGAGATTGGTGACTCAAAACCGGGAAATGCATTGCGAATAAGCAGTGGTTTTTTTTGCCAATAATCGCGCAGGAATTCTTCGATGGGCATATCGCCAAGATGGGTGAGTGGTGTTGTCATTTTCAATACCTGGAAAGTGATATGTAGGTTGGAGTGAGCTTGCGAACCCCAACACGACCATCTCAAGATTTCACGATGGTGTCGGATAAAGATAAACAAAATACATCTCAAAAATAAGGGCTCTATAGAGCCCTTATTTTTTCACAATTCAGATTGCTTTGGCTTGATCTATCGCATTGCCGATGTAATTGGCTGGGGTGAGGTCGCGCATAGTTTGTTTGGCATGTTCCGGAATATCCAGAGTTTCCACAAAGGCGGCCAATACTTCGCGGGTAATTGCTTGTCCGCGAGTCAATGCTTTTAATTTTTCGTAAGGCTCGGGCACGTTGTAACGACGCATGATCGTTTGGATAGGTTCTGCCAATACTTCCCAGGAATTATCCAGATCTTCTGCAAGGCGCGTGCGGTTAATTTCCAGTTTGCTTATACCTTTAAGGGTAGATGCGTAAGCAATCATGCCGTAACCAAAACCAACGCCCATATTGCGAAGTACAGTGGAGTCAGTCAGATCGCGCTGCCAGCGTGAAATCGGTAATTTTTGCGCAAGGTGAGTGAAAATTGCATTTGCAATTCCGAGGTTACCTTCGGAGTTTTCAAAATCAATCGGATTGACTTTGTGCGGCATGGTCGATGAGCCTACTTCGCCAACAATCGTTTTTTGTTTGAAATAACCAAGGGAGATGTAGCCCCAAATGTCGCGGTTAAAGTCGATCACAATAGTGTTAAAGCGTGCGATTGCATCAAACAATTCGGCGATGTAATCATGAGGCTCAATTTGGGTTGTATAAGGATTCCATGCCAATCCGAGGCTTTCAACAAACTCTTTGGCATTGGTTTGCCAATCGACTTGTGGATAAGCAGACAGGTGGGCATTGTAGTTGCCGACAGCACCATTGATCTTCCCTAATAATTCAACGTCTTTAACTGTTTTTAATTGACGACGCAAGCGTGCTGCTACGTTGGCCATTTCTTTACCGACAGTAGTGGGTGAAGCGGTTTGACCGTGTGTGCGCGATAACATGGAATCTGCTGCGTAATCGTGTGCGAGTTTTACAATGCCATCGATAATTGCTTCAGCATCATTAATAAATACTTTGCGGCCTTCGCGCAGCATCAATGCGTGGGAGAGGTTATTAATATCCTCTGAAGTGCAAGCAAAGTGCACAAACTCCAACACGGCTTCCAGCTCAGTGTTGTCTTTGAATTTTTTTTTCAAAAAATATTCAACCGCTTTTACGTCGTGGTTGGTGGTGCGCTCAATATCTTTAACGGCTTGTGCATCAGCCTCGTTGAAATTGGTGATAATTGAATCCAGTAATGCATTGGTTGCAGAGCTGAATGCGGGTACTTCAGGAATGCCTGCATGCTTGCTCAATTGCTGCAACCAGCGAACTTCTACTTCGACACGAAAACGGATTAAACCGAATTCGCTGAAAATGCTGCGCAACGCAATAGTTTTACTGCCATAGCGGCCATCAACCGGGGAAACAGCATTGAGGGCGCTAAGTGAGGTAAATGAATTATCCATGGTAGATCTCTGCAAAAAATAAAAAAGAAAATAAATCTGGTTGCTGTGTTGTAGGTTTGCGATGGATGGTAAATCAGATGCGACGCAAAAGATCATCTACCTGTCGCGCGATATGTTTGCGGTAAAATAATAATTGCAAACGATTACCGCCTACTTGTCGCCACAGAATTGCTGAACGTACTGCTGCAAGTAAAAGCGCGCGTATTTGATTGGCGATACGCTGCTGTTGTAAATAATTGTAGTCACCATTGACCTGAATGCGGAATTGGAAAGTGCTTAAGGTTTCGGTGTAGAGGGTTCCTAAATTGGCAATAACATTGTCATGTGTTGGCGAAAAATGTTGGGCCTGTTGTTTCGCTTGCTCCAAGCGGCTGCCAATGACTTTCAGCATGTCGGGGCGGCCAGCCAGTTTTTTCTGCAAATGAAGTACACCGAGTCCATAGCGCAATGTCTCTCGATATTTCTGCGCTCCCGGGCGAAGTAACTCGCGCATAACTTCAAGCCCGCTGCGTAGATTTTCAATATTGCCGCCATAGACAGCCAAGGTTGATTCAGGGTTGAGGTCCAGCACACTCTCAATACTGCACTTGAAAGTGTCTGGTGGTACATAACCGGTTTTGGCAACTTGCTCTACCATTGCTGTTGCCTGAAATATGCCCGCAAGGGCGATGGTGATGTCTTGCCAGTTTTTACTCACGCGAAACTCTCTTTGTAAATATCCAGGTGATTAGCCTGTGATTAAAAACAATTAGTGGATTAGCGATTGTCAGCCAATTCGATAACGGCTCCGCCCAAACAAATATCTTCTTTATAAAAGACGACAGATTGACCGGGTGTGACAGCGCGTTGAGGTTGGTCGAAATGTACATCGAGCGAACCGTTTTCCTGGACTTGTACGGTGCAGGCTTGATCCGGTTGACGATAACGGGTTTTTGCCATGCACCTGAAGTCAGATGAGGGCGGTGTACCATTAATCCAATGGGCTTGCTGGGCAATTAAGTGATTTGTGAAGAGCAACGGGTGATCGGTGCCCTGTACAACGACTAAAACATTTCGTTCCAAATCTTTTTGTGCAACGAACCACGGCTCCTCATTGGCACCTTTCACGCCGCCGATGCCCAACCCTTGGCGTTGGCCAATCGTGTGATACATCAAGCCCATATGCTCACCAATGACTTTGCCATCGGGCGTTTGTATCTCACCGGGTTGAGCGGGCAGGTATTGCTGCAAAAAATCTTTAAAGCGGCGCTCCCCAATAAAACAAATCCCGGTGCTGTCTTTTTTGTTGTGGGTGATCAGGCCATGTTCTTCTGCTATCCGGCGCACTTCAGGTTTTTCAAGTTCGCCGACCGGAAACAGGGATTTTGCGAACTCAGCTTCACCTACTGCATGCAGAAAATAGCTTTGGTCTTTGTTGGGATCCAAACCTTTTAACAGATGCGCATGGCCATCAATATCGGCGCGACGGACATAATGACCGGTGGCAATCAGTTCGCCGCCCAGCATGCGCGCGTATTCCATAAATACTTTGAACTTGATTTCGCGGTTGCACAGAATATCGGGGTTGGGAGTGCGGCCTGCTTTGTATTCATCGAGAAAGTGTTCGAACACGTTATCCCAGTATTCGGCAGCGAAATTGGCAGTGTGTAGCTTTATGCCGATGCGTTCACAGACCATTTCGGCGTCGGCAAGATCTGCCTTGGCCGTGCAATACTCGGTACCGTCATCCTCATCCCAGTTTTTCATGAACAGGCCTTCGACTTGGTAGCCTTGCTGTTTAAGAAGTAGGGCGGAAACGGATGAATCTACACCGCCGGACATACCGACGATGACTCTTTTGCCTGAACTGGCGGGGAGATTTGTTTCGGGCATAGGGAGCAACTGCTGGAATAAGGAAAGGCGGGCATTTTACCCGCCTGAGCAGCGTACTGCCACCTTGGTGGGAAAATGGGTGTGGCGCTAACCGACCACGCTCAACGGAAAACGTCGTCCTGAGCGATATTCTTCAATGATTTGGAGGGTCATTGGGCTTCGCAGTTGATCCTTAATCGCAAGGATTTCATCGTAGCTCAACCAAACTGCTTCGATAATACCGGTATCCAGTGATCGGGTTTGGTCGTGGCTAATGGGGTGTGCAATGAAAGTGGTGCGGAAGTAAGTAATGCCATTACTGGGGGCGGTATACAAATTTACGCCAACCACTCCGGTCAACTCCACAGTCCAGCCCGTCTCCTCCAGCGTTTCGCGGATCGCCGCCTCTGCTAATGTCTCATTAGGGTCTAAATGGCCTGCGGGCTGGTTGTAGACTTTTTTGCCGTCGGCCTCTTCATAGACCATAAGAAAACGATTGTCGCGTTCAGTAATAGTGGCGACAGTTACGTGGGGTGCCCAAGTCATAGTTGAGTCCTGTTTAGATGGGGTAAAAGATAAAAGTGAAGTATAAAAATAATAGAAGCGCAGATGCTAACAGACCTACTTCAAAGAACAGCAGTTGGTGCGTTGATTTCTGGCAGATACTTTGTTTGAATCCGGCTTGAAAGTTAAGGATGGATCACTAATCAAAACAACGACAGGGACGTATATGGCATCTACATCACTTATTTTTTATCCGGAAAACTACGTTGGCTTTAACAAAACCCGTCTTCTGGAACGAAGGTTGTTGGCTGAAGGTATTCTGGGGTCAAAAATGGAATTTTCATCCGCATTTAATGCGGGGCCACAGTTTTGGCGTCTTATCCTTAAAGACATTAATTTGCAAAAATCTTCCACTACCATTCCTCGTATCTCTATCCAGTCGGTGAGCGTATGGGCTCAATCTGACAGGCTGGCCATTTTGGAGCGAACGAATACTCTATTAATAGAAGGCGACATAAAGGTTGCTTCTGATAAATCCCTTGATGTGATGTGCGGGCTGTTGAAATGCATCACCGGAGATGTGTATTTGGTTGCATCCCTCCCGGCATTTGGCGAAGGCTCGGGTATCGCTGAGCCCCGTCTGGTCTATGCCATTGAAGGTTAATAGCGCATAAGTCTCCTGACATTAGTTGACATAATAATCAGCAAAATAGCATCGAGTGATGAATGTCATCACTTTGTGCTGCACCTAACAATTCGTTGGAAAATCGTTAAAAAGAGAATATTATTCGCCAACCGACCAGATGGTCGGCTGGTTTTGTTTGATCTCCAAAGTGAACGCTTGGGCTTTACATTTTGTGACACTTGTTCGTTTTGGTTTTAGTGATGGCTATGCAAAAATCTTCGGCTGAAAAAGCCGCAATTTTGGTTGGGATACCGACGGTTTATCGCCTCCCTCCCGCATGATATTGCGTAGCTCCGTGTTAGTGATATTTCCCCCTCTAATTGGTTCTTCTTTTATGAACAATGTGAAATCAATCGGCATTGCAGTTGCAAGCCTATTCGGAATAGTGCTGGTTATTGGCGGCATTAAAGCTGGCCAAATTGTCGCTATGGTAAATGCAGGCGAAAACACACCGCCGCCCTCAGAGACAGTCAGTACATATACTGCTGAAATTCAGCAATGGCCCAATACATACAGGGCGATGGGTACAGTAGAGGCATCTGAGGGGATCGTCATTGCAGCAGAAGTGGCTGGCAAAGTGAAAGAGATCCGTTTTAAGTCCGGCGAACAGATCAAAAAAGGCACGGTAATTTTGGTGCAGGAGTCTGGCAATGAACAGGCTCAGTTGAGCGCAGCAGAGGCGCGTTTGCGCTTGGCCAAATCTAACCATGAACGTTTGGTTGAGTTGCGTAAACGCAACACGGTTTCCCAAAGCGAGCTGGATATGGCTGTGCAGCAAATGGAGTCAGCTCAGGGAGACGTGGCGGATTTAAAAACAACGCTTGATAAAAAAGTGGTTCGAGCTCCGTTTGATGGCCGTCTAGGTATCCGCAAAGTAGATTTGGGTGAAGACTTATTAGTGGGTACGGAAATTGTTTCGCTGCAAGCAACCAACAGCGTGCGAGTGAATTTTCCTGTCCCGCAATTTTGGCTGGTTCAAATGAACCGTGGCTTACCTGTTGAGGTGAGTGTGGGCGATGGTTCTGATGCAACAATCAGCGGAGAAATAACCGCGATCGGTGCAGAAATTAGTCCAGTTACTCGCAATGCAATTGTGCAGTCGTATCTCAACAATGAAAAAAGTCTGCTGATTCCAGGTATGGCAGTTGAAACCCAAGTCACTCTCTCTGACCCGCGGGATGTATTAGCCGTTCCTAGCACAGCGGTGATTTATGCTCCCTTCGGTGATACGGTTTTTGTCATCGAAGAAGGAGAAAAGGCAGGAACCTTTAAGGCACGCCAACAATTTGTCCGCTTGGGTAAGGCACGTGGTGATTTTGTGGAAATTGTAGATGGCATTAAAGCTGGTGATGTGGTGGCCAGTGCTGGCGCATTTAAATTGTTGAATGGTCAGGCGGTTACCGTAAGTACGTTGCCTACACCAGAGTTCAAGCTTGAACCTACTCCATCAGATAGTTAATTTTTCTAATCCCTGTTTCGATTTTTACTCTCCCCTCGGTAGAGGGGAGATATTGATCAAATTGATTTACTCCATAAGCCACAAAGCCAATTGAGCCTAACTTATGAAATTTACCGATATTTTTATTAAGCGTCCGGTTGTCTCTATTGTTGTCAGCCTGCTTATTTTGATTTTGGGGATACAGGCAGGGTCAAACCTGACTGTGCGCCAATATCCCCGTAGTGACATCTCTGTAATCATTATTAACACCGTATATGTTGGTGCAAACGCGGAATTAGTACGCGGATTTATTACAACACCAATTGAGCGTGCAATTGCTTCAGCTGGCGGCATTGATTACATCGAATCGCAAAGTGCGATGGGTATGTCTACCGTTACTGCACATTTACGTTTGAATTATGATCCGCTGAAAGCCATGACTGAAATTTCAGCCAAGGTAAACCAGGTGCGTGGAGATCTACCGCCAGAAGCAGAGGTGCCCGCCATTCGTATTGAGGCAGCAGATTCTCAATTTGCGGCGGCGTATATAAGCTTCAGTTCAGAAATTCTGGAGCAGAACCAGATTACGGATTTTTTAACGCGTTCTATCCAGCCGCGTTTAACTGCTGTTGCAGGTGTGCAAAAAGCGGATGTGCTTGGTGGTAGGACTTTCGCAATGCGCATCTGGTTAAAACCAGAGCGTATGGCAGCATTAAATGTAACACCCGTGCAAGTGCGTGCCGCCTTGGCGGCGAATAACGTTCAAGCAGCTGTCGGTCAAACGCGTGGTTCCTACACACAAGTGAATTTGCGTGCAGACACGGATTTAAAAAGTGTGGAAGAATTTAAACAGCTCGTGATTCGCAATTCGGCCGATGGAATTATCCGTTTAAGTGATATCGCCGACGTCGTACTCGGTGCGGAGAATTACGACACCATTGTTAACTACTCGGGTGATACTGCTGTATTTATGGGGGTTTGGGTTGCGCCCAACGCCAACGCGCTCGATGTCATGAAGGCAGTAAATAAAGAGATGGAAGCAATCAAAGCCGAATTGCCTACGGGATTATCGGGAACGGTAGCTTATGACTCTACAGAATATATTGATGCTGCTATCCATGAAGTTATCAAAACGCTGACCGAAACCTTATTGATCATCGTCATTGTTATTTTCTTGTTCCTGGGCTTTAGTCGTTCTGTGATTATTCCTGTGCTGGCAATTCCGCTGTCACTGATAGGCGCGCTATTTATTATGCAAGTATGCGGATTCTCATTGAATTTGCTGACGCTGTTGTCCATCGTGTTGTGTGTTGGCCTTGTTGTGGATGATGCTATCGTTATGGTGGAAAACATCGAGCGTCATATACAGGATGGGATGAAACCATTCGCTGCGGCAATTATATCTGCCCGTGAATTAGCGGGGCCGATTCTGGCCATGACAGTGACCTTGGCTTCAGTGTATGTACCGATTGGTTTACAGGGTGGTTTGATTGGTTCCTTGTTCAGAGAATTTGCTATTACGCTTGCAGGGGCGGTAACAATTTCGGCAATTGTTGCTATTACTCTGTCGCCCATGTTGGGGTCGCGTATGCTGAAACCTCACACAGGTTTGAAAGCTCCTCTGGAAAAACCCTTTGAACGTTTCCGTGATTGGTATGGCAATAAGTTGCAAGCAAGTTTGCAGAATCGCATTGGGATATACATTTTTTGGATTGGCATCACAGTGTCATGTTTTCCACTTTACAGTATGTCACCAAAGGAGTTAGCTCCAACCGAAGATCAGGGTGTGATCTTCGGTATTGTCGATGCTCAAGCCAACTCTACTGTTGACCAGTCATCTCACTACGGTAAGCAGGTTAATGAAGCGTTTATGAGTGTTCCAGAAACGGACTTTACTTTTCAGTTAACACTGCCGACAGGTGGATTCTCAGGTATGGTGACAAAACCTTGGGAAGAGCGTGATCGAGATGTATTTGAAATCATGCCTGAAGTTCAGCAGAAGTTGTCGGCTATAGCAGGAGTTAAAATTCTTCCAATCACCCCTCCTGCGCTTCCTGGTGGTGGGCAATTTCCGTTTGAAATTGTGATTGCATCTACTGCAGATATTAAAGAAATTTATGACCATGCATTAAAAGTACAAGAGATCATGACTAAGTCTGGTATGTTTTATTTCTCAACGCTGGATGTGAAAGTAGATCAACCAGACTACAAATTAAGTATTGATCGTGAAAAGGTCGCGGATCTCGGATTGGATTTGCAAACAGTCACTAATGATGTGGGTACCTTGTTAGGTGGTGGCTATGTTAACCGTTTTAATATGGCCGGGCAGAGTTACAAGGTCATACCGCAGGTTAAGCGTGCTGAGCGTTTAAATCCTGATGATTTATCAAATCTTTATGTCACTGGACCCGATAATCAGTTGATTCGCTTGGATCAAGTCGCCAGTATCAGTCATACAACGGAGCCGCGAACGATCAACCGCATGCAACAATTAAATGCAGTTAAAATCAGTGGTGTTTCTGGTAAGCCTTTGGGTGAAACTTTGGCGTATGTAGAATCTGAAGCGAGGAAAATATTACCCACGAGCTATACGATTGATTACACTGGTGAGTCCCGTCAATTGATCCGCGAAGGGAATACTTTTTTACCCGCTTTCTTGATGGCGATATTGATGATTTTCCTAGTGTTAGCTGCCCAATATAACAGTTTCCGTGATCCATTGGTTATTTTGGCTGGCTCGGTACCTCTGGCGATGTTTGGTGCTTTGTTGTTTACCTTCTGGAAAATACCAATGCCAATTCCATTTTTTACCAACGGGTTCACTACCACACTTAATATTTACTCTCAGGTGGGGCTGGTAACGCTAATGGGACTGATCGCACGTAATGGTATTTTGGTAGTGGAATTTGCCAATAAATTACAGGAAGAAGGTAAGGCTAAGCTGGATGCTATCCGCGAGGCATCCCTGCTGCGTTTACGTCCGGTTATGATGACCAGCGTTGCAACAATTGCTGGCCATACGCCGCTGATTTTTGCCGCTGGTGCAGGAGCCGAAGCACGTAATGCAATTGGTATTGTGTTGGTTTTGGGGATGACAATCGGAACCTTCTTTACCTTGTTTGTATTGCCTTCAGTTTATATGTTGCTCGCCAAAGACCATCAACACGATCGGGATGAGCAAGAGGAAATGGCCGAAGCCATTTAATCAACACGCGATGCAACAAAAAAAGGGTGCCACCAGGCACCCTTTTTTTGTTAGGGTGCGTCTCATCCAAATTGGCATCTCTTTTGTGGGGTGTTCTGGCATTGAAAGTGAAGTGAGAGGTTTAAAAATGGCGACGGTTCAAACGGCACATTCCCAATCGATCCCGAATGTAAAACATATTATTGCCGTTGCATCAGGCAAGGGCGGTGTAGGCAAATCAACGACCTCAGTCAATTTGGCCTTGGCGTTAGCGGCAGAAGGGGCGCGTGTTGGTATTTTGGATGCGGATATTTATGGTCCAAGCCAGCCGCACATGTTAGGTGTAGGGCAGCGTCGTCCGGATGTAGTTGGTGAGCAAGGTAAACAACAAATGTTGCCTGTTATGGCGCATGGCATTCAATCTATTTCGATGGGCTATCTGGTTACAGAAGATACTCCCATGTTGTGGCGCGGCCCTATGGCGACCGGCGCATTACAGCAGCTACTTATGCAGACCCGTTGGGATAATCTGGATTATCTAATTATCGATATGCCGCCGGGCACAGGAGATATCCAAATAACCCTTGCACAAAAAGTGCCGGTAACAGGCGCGGTGATAGTGACTACGCCGCAGGATATTGCATTGCTGGATGCTAAAAAGGCCATAGAAATGTTTCGCAAAGTGAATGTGCCTGTGCTGGGTGTGATTGAAAATATGGCGATTCATGTGTGTTCTAACTGTGGTCATGAAGAGCATATTTTTGGTGAGGGCGGCGGGGAGCGTATTGCCCGTAGCTATCAGTCGGAATTATTGGGTGCATTACCTCTGAATTTATCAATTCGTACAGGTACAGATGATGGGATACCTTCGGTTGTTGCTGATCCTGAATCCGCTATTAGTCAGAGGTATCGCTCTATTGCCTGCAAACTGATGGAAAAAGTGCAGCAGCACGCTCAGGCCATGCCGAATATTGAGATCTCTGACGATTGATATCTGGCAACCGATTAATATTTGACAACATTGAACAGCAGAAATTTATCATCCTATGGCTGTTTGGCCTGATGCGTCATCTCATGTAGAATGCGCGCCTCGCTTTTTCCGGCTTTTTAGCCCCAATTACAGAGAAAACTGCGCTGATTTATGGAAATTAACCCTTTATTAAATAGCCTAAAAGACCTCACCGAGCGCACCGATGTGCTCAGGGGGTATCTTTGACTACGATCTGAAAAAAGAGCGCCTGGCTGAAGTCGAACTTGATCTTGCTGAGGCTAGCGTATGGGAAAACCCTGAACGCGCCCAAGCGTTGGGTCGTGAACGATCATCGCTTGAAATGGTAGTGAAGACCATTGATGAGTTGGATAGCGGAATTGCCGACTCACGTGAATTGCTGGATATGGCAGTTGAAGAAGATGATGAGTCGATGGTGAGTGATGTGCAAGCCGAGCTTGACCGTCTGGAGAAACAACTCGCTGTACTTGAGTTTCGCCGCATGTTCTCAGGTGAGACAGATCCCAATAATGCTTATCTTGATATTCAATCGGGTTCCGGTGGGACAGAAGCTCAGGATTGGGCTGAAATTGTCTTGCGTATGTATTTGCGTTGGGGTGAGGCCAAAGGTTTCAAGGTGACACTTGAAGAGGTCTCTGCTGGCGATGTTGCCGGTATTAAAAGTGCCACGATTTATTTTGAAGGCGAATATGCTTTCGGCTGGTTGCGTACAGAAACAGGGGTGCATCGTTTAGTGCGTAAATCACCTTTCGATTCTGGCAATCGTCGTCACACATCTTTTTGTTCCGTTTTTGTATCGCCTGAAATCGACGATAACATTGAAATTGAAATCAATCCTGCTGATTTGCGTATTGATACATACCGTGCAAGCGGTGCCGGTGGTCAACACGTTAACAAAACGGATTCTGCGATTCGTATCACCCACATTCCAACAGGAATTGTTGTGCAGTGCCAGAACGAGCGCTCGCAACATGCCAACCGCGATAAAGCGTATAAAATGCTACGTGCAAAAATGTACGAGCAGGAAATACAAAAGCGTAATGCCGAAAAACAAGCGATGGAAGATAACAAATCCGATATCGGCTGGGGCAGCCAAATTCGTTCTTACGTATTAGATGATTCGCGCATCAAAGATCTGCGTACGGGTGTGCAGACCTCTAATACCCAAGCGGTATTGGATGGCGACTTGGATCAATTTATTGTCGAAAGTTTAAAAGCGGGTCTTTAATTTTTACTGGCCTTAATCTTATATTTTTAATTCAACTTTAGTGAACACTATGAGCAACGAAACCCAATCACCACAAGTAGAAGCACAGGATGAAAACAAACTGATTGCCGAGCGCCGTCATAAGTTGGCTGCCATTCGCGAGAAGGGTAATGCCTTCCCGAATGATTTTCGTCGTGCTGATAAGAGTGTAGATTTGCAGGCTGCTTTTGGTGAAAAAACCAAAGAAGAGTTGGAAGCATTAAACCACGTGGTGAGTGTTGCCGGGCGTATTATGGCCAAGCGCGGTCCATTTATGGTGCTGCAAGATGGTGATGGTTCGATTCAGTTATATGCTGATAAAGCTGCACAAGAAGTGATTAAAGATACATGGGGCTTGTGGGACATTGGCGATATTGTTGGTGTAAAAGGTGCGTTGCATAAATCGGGTAAAGGTGACTTATATGTAAACCTTGAAGAGTACCAGCTACTCACCAAATCGCTGCGGCCGTTGCCCGATAAATACCACGGTTTGAGCGATCAGGAAATTCGTTACCGCCAACGTTATGTTGATTTGATTGTGAACCCTGAAGTGCGTGACACTTTCCGTTTGCGTTCGCAGTGCATCAGTTTTATCCGCAATTACATGAGCGGTTGTGGTTTCATGGAAGTTGAAACACCGATGCTGCATGTTATTCCTGGCGGTGCGTCAGCTAAGCCATTTATTACACATCACAATGCGTTAGATATGGAGATGTTTTTACGTATCGCGCCAGAATTATATTTGAAGCGTTTGGTTGTCGGTGGTTTCGAGCGTGTATTTGAAATCAACCGTAACTTCCGCAATGAAGGTGTTTCTACTCGTCACAATCCTGAATTCACTATGATGGAATTCTATCAAGCCTATGCAGATTACAAAGACTTGATGGACTTGACCGAAGACTTGTTGCGTAAATTATGCATTGAAGTGACGGGTGGAACGGTATTGAAATACCAAACCAGCGAATACGATTTTGGTAAACCATTTACTCGCATGTCTGTATTTGATTCGGTTCTCCATTACAATCCACAAATTACCCGCGAACAATTGAGCACTATGGAGGGCGCCACTAAAGCCGCCAAAGATTTGGGTATTGAAGTAAAAGATTCTTATGGCCTTGGCAAAATCCATATCGAGATTTTCGAGGAAACTGTCGAGCACAAATTGGATCAGCCAACATTTATCACTGAGTATCCAATTGAAGTGTCGCCCTTGGCGCGCCGCAACGATGAAAATCCTGCTGTAACTGATCGATTTGAGTTTTTTATCGGTGGTCGTGAATTGGCGAATGGGTTCTCGGAGTTGAACGATGCAGAAGACCAGGCTGAGCGTTTCATGCAACAGGTGCGAGAGAAAGATGCGGGCGATGACGAGGCTATGCACTACGATGCAGACTTTGTCCGCGCGCTTGAGTATGGCTTGCCGCCAACGGCAGGAGAGGGCATCGGTATCGACCGTTTGATCATGCTTTTTGCTAATGCACCTTCCATCAGGGATGTTTTGTTGTTCCCTCACATGCGTCCTGAATAATCTCTGCCTTCAAAAAAATGCCCCGGACAACGGGGCATTTTTTTATCTGGGTTTTACCTCAATGGCGCTTAAAATAACTTAAAAAACATTATTTTCATGTTTTTATATCCAAAGTGCTTGCCTTGATCAAAAGATGTACTTATTCTCTGGCAACGTTGTCTTTTGCGCGCTCTTCCAGCTTTTCCATTTATCATCTTATTTTAAATCACATGCATTATTTTCCCGTGTGCATCCTCTGTAGTTTTGCCCACATGATAGACAACGTTGACATTTTCGATATGAAGAAGTGTGCAGCAAGGGGGATATTGCGGTGAATTTTCTGGGGTAAAGATGATGACGCTATGGCTGCATTCGCCAATGTGTATTTCCTCAACTAACGATAATGAAAGGATAGGTAACGTCGATGAAATCTTTATTTCTCACAGGTGCTTTAGTCGGAGCATCATTGATATCGAGTGATGTACTGGCAGTTAGCTGCGCTGGTTTGTCTTCCTGGGCAAGTAATACGGTTTATAACCAAGGCAATAAAGTCCAACATTCTGGTCGTGCTTACACTGCAAATTACTGGACACAGGGTAATGACCCTACAACTTCGTCAGGCCAATGGCAGCATTGGGCTGACAATGGGGTATGCGATACCACTGCATCAAGTGTTGTTCCAAGTTCAAGTGTTGCACCCAGTTCCCGCTCATCGAGCTCACGTTCTTCTGTCAGCAGTTCTGGTGTTAACTGTTCGGAAGGTAATCCTTCTGTATGTTCAAGTCGTTCATCCAGTTCAGTGTCAAGCAGTTCAATTGGCTTTTGTCCGACGTATGCGGCTGGTACCAATTACAGTTTGGGTGCGGTAGTGACAAATGCGGGTGGAACATACACGTGTAAAATTCCAGGGTGGTGTACATCGACAGCAACCTGGGCTTATGCTCCGGGGACTGGTATGTACTGGCAAGATGCATGGACTGCGGGTGGAAACTGTTCTGGTGCCAGCGCTTCCAGTGTTTCCAGCTCTTCTGTAACACCTTCAAGCTCTTCTATTGCGCCATCCAGTTCTTCACGTTCCAGCCTGTCATCATCCAGTGCAAGTTCTGTAATTACTAATAATGGTAGGGATCTTGTCGGTTATTGGGAAAACTGGCATTGGCCCCTGGAAGAAATGACCTCAATTCCTAACTACACTGTATTAAATATTTCATTCCCGCGTATCAATTCAGATGGTTCGCTGTTTTTGGGTAATGAAGGTGGATATCAAAACAATCCAACCGCTCAGCAAATTGCCGCAGCAAAAGCACAAGGCAAAAAAGTGTTATTGTCGATTGGTGGCGCTAACGCAACATTTGTTTTGACCACGCAAACGCAGGAAGACAATTTTGTAAATTCCTTTATCGCGATCAAAGACCAATTTGGTTTGGACGGTATTGATATCGATACCGAAAAAGGCCTGCACACTAATCCTAATGCACAAATTAATCTCACTAATCCGCAATATTCTGCTGATTATTTGGTTCGTGCAATCAAGCGCCTGAAAGCACGTTATGGTTCCAACTTCTTATTGACTATGGCTCCAGAAACAGCACACACCATTGGTGCGAATTTACCAGGCAATTGGTTAGGTCAATACAACTGGGGTGTTTACTTGCCATTAATCAACGCATTGCGCGATGACATCAGTTGGATCCAAATGCAGTATTACAATACTGGTTCAATGCCAGGTAAAAATGGACAGTTCTATAACTCTGCAACCCAAGATGGGTTGGTTGCATGGGCGGAGGCGTTGATTGAAGGTTTCCAAATTGGAAGCACAGGTGTGAGCTATCTGGGCTTGCCCGCAAACAAAGTGATTATCGGATTACCTGCATCGACTGCACCCACCGCGGCCGGTAGTGGTTATACCAATCCAATGGTTGTAAAAGCAGCTATGCGTTGCTTGCGCTCAGGTGATTGCGGCTCTGGTTATAAACCAGCAAAAACCTATCCGGATTTGCGCGGCATTATGGCGTGGTCCACATGGGAAGATTATGTTACGGGCTATTCCTTCTCCAATGCTGTCAGAGCTTGCGCATTGGATAACCAATGTAACTAGTGCCTGTTAATTCATTGTTGCGTAAATAAAAAATCCCCATCGAACTGATCGATGGGGATTTTTTATTGGGTATAGATCATTGTTCGGCACTGTGTTTATTCAGTCTTTAATCCGGGTAATTGCTGTTTCATTAATGGCTTCCACTTTAGGTCTGTTGCGGATCGCCAGAGCCATTCTATCGGGCCGTAATTAAAGTGCTTCAGCCACCAACGGCAAATCACAATTTGTAGCGTAAAAATAATAATGCATAAAAGTGCATTTTGACCTGGGCTTGTGAGCGTGAATAATCCAAAGCCTATATTAAAAAATAGGAAAACGCCGATAACCGATTGGGATAAGTAAGTAGTTAATGCCATTTTTCCAACGCTGGCTAATGGTTTTAAACGGCTTTCCCATTTTGGTTTTAGCATTAACAGGCTGATTCCGGTGATATAAATGAGAGTCAGGCTGGCATTAAAAAATTCCAAAATGAAACCTCCTGCCCATCCTGCAAGCGGTGCTTTTTCAAAATCTACTTTCAGAATGAAACTGCTTGCGCTAAATGCCAAGCCCACCAAAAGAGCGATTAACAATACCCAGGCACTTCTTTTTAGTACTGATACGAACAATGAGCGATGCTGTTCTATATGTGAAAACCACTGCATACGTCCAGCCAACATTCCCAGTAAAAAGAAACCAAATGTAATAAATCCGCGGCCGCTATTGATTTGATAATTAAATTTCTCCGATACGGCATAGATATTGTGTTGAAGCATTTGGGTGAAACTGCCGTTTTTGATGATTTCATAATAAGCAGCCCCCGCTGCTTTGTGATCTTCTTGAATGAGTTGTAATTGATCGCGCACCACAATGGAAATTAATTCTGCGCATTTGGTAGGGATATTCAATACCAAAAGCGATCCAATAATAAGCAGCGTTTTATTGCTAAGGTTACGGAAAAACAACAGTAAAAAGCCAAGGGGAACATAAATTGTTAAAATATCGGCGCGCCAAAAAATGTGATGCAAAATACCAATTACTCCCAGTATGGTGAGCCGCCAGGCAAAGCGCGTGACAATCGGTTGGTGACGTTGTGCCAGTTTGTCTATTTGGATATAAAAACTCAGGCCAAATAAAAATGAAAAGATGGCAAAAAATTTACTGATGATAAAAATCATGTAAGTGCCAATGGCAAGGCCGCTGCCAATGTCTTTATAAAGTTGATAGGTTTCTTCTGGCAGGGGGCCGCCGGCGTACCAAAAAATCATATGGGCGTAGAGGATGCCAAATAGCGCAATCCCTCTGAGCACATCCAGCGTGATGATTCGATCTGAATCAGGAGTGAAGGGTAAGCTCATAGATAATCCTTTGATCAATATTAGTGATGAGTCGTTATTGTTAGTTTTGATTCAATAATCCCATTATTGGATTCAGCTCAGCCTATATTTTTTTGACAACAACGTCTTGTTACAAATGTAAGTGCTTGGGGAGTTCTAATTGGATCAGTTGTTTGCTGATTGGGCAGCGAAATTCAATTTTATAAGCAAGAAGTTGCAAAGGGGTTTTACTTGGGGTGCCGTATACACGGTCTCCTACAATCGGGTGGCCAATACCCGATAGGTGACGGCGTATTTGGTGTTTACGCCCGGTTTCAATTAATACTTCCACTAGTGTCGATAGGTGATCGTCGTTCACCCTAAGCGTATTTACGATACTGATGGATTCTTTACCGTCCAGCGGTTGATCAATGCGTAAGTGTGCGGTTTTGAGTTCACCTGTGACTTGTGCAAAGTAATATTTTTTTAAATCGCGGCTTTGAAATAATTGGGAGAGTAGGGCGGCGGCTTTTGAATCGTGTGCAATCATCATCAGCCCCGCAGCATCAGCATCAAGGCGATGGATTAAAAAACATTCGCGTTTGTATTCGACCTCCACCCAGCGCAGTAAGCTGCAATGATCCCCCCATTGCGACCCTTGTGCCAGCATTCCATGAGGTTTGTACCAAATGCTGTAGCGGCCTTTATCAAGCATCAATTGTCCTGCAGAGGGAAGACGGCTGAGGACTTGTTCGTCATAGTAAAGCTGGATCCGGGTGCCAGCGGGCAAATCTTTACTGGCACGGCGTAAACGCAGCAATTTGCCTTTTATTTTCCACCAACAAGCACCTTTATTCATTGCATCTTTGATGCGTGCTTTGGGCAGTCCGGTTTTTTCGGCAAGGAAATCCACAGCGGTTTGGTTTGATGTGGTGGTGAAATCAAAAGTGTTCGGCATTTTGGTAAACTGCGTTCTCATGTAAAGCTGGATTAAAAAGCCAGGCTAAAAACCTGGGTATTGAGGTGAGGTATCTGTGGCTGAAAAAGCAACTATTTATAAGGCGAATCTGACACTGTCAGATGTAGATCGCTCAGTGTTCAGTGATTTTAATTTAACAATCGCTTTGCATCCGTCAGAAACCATCGAACGTATGATGGTGCGTATTCTAGCCTTTTGTTTCCGGGCCGCGGAAAATTTAACCTTTACCAAGGGCTTGTCTTCTATGGATGAGCCGGATTTGTGGTTAAAACACGATAACGGCACTATTCTCGAATGGATCGAAGTAGGGCAGCCATCCCCGGATCGTTTGAAAAAAGCATCCAGCCAAGCGCAAAAAGTAAAAGTATTCAGCTATGGGCGTGGTATGGACGTATGGTGGAAAACCAATTCCGCTGCTATCGGTGCATTACCCAAAGTGGAAATACATTGTTTTTCCCCTGACGAGTTGCAACAGTTGGTCGCGCTGGTTGATAAAACGATGAACCTCAGCGTCACTATTACTGAATCTATCGCTTATGTTTCAAACGCAACAACTGCTGTGACGATCAGCTTGCGTGAACTGGAGTAAATGACATGACTATGCCGTTAGCGGTTGTCGATATCACCCTGGACAACGCCCAACAATATCTGATTGATGAGTCTTTTCAGCGCCCTGTTGTGATTGATTTTTGGGCTGAATGGTGTGGTCCCTGTAAAAATTTAATGCCGATATTGGAAAAACTTGCCACTGAATATACGGGTGCGTTTTTACTTGCCAGAGTCAATGCGGATGACCAACAAATGATTTCTTCACAGTTCGGTGTGCGTAGTTTGCCTACAGTAATGATTATGCAAAATGGTCAGCCAGTTGATGGTTTTACCGGTGCGCTGCCTGAAGTGCAGGTACGGGAAGTGTTGGCAAAATATTTGCCTAAGCCTTGGGAGGCACCGCTTCAGCAAGCTCAGGAATTGATGGCGATGGCGCAGTTTGCGGAGGCGTTGCCATTGTTGCGCCAGGCTTATGATGCATCAAAACAGTTACCGGCAATCGCGTTACTGATTGCCCAGTGCCATATCGAGTTAAATCGGTTTGATGAAGCAGAAACGCTATTATCCAGCATCAAAATGGCCGATCGGGATGCACGGTATGAACAGCTGATAGCGCAGATTATCCTGAAAAAACAGGCGGCTAAAACACCGGAGTTAGCGGCACTTGAGGCTGCCTATATCAAGGCTCCCCATGATTTATCGGTGCGTTATCAACTTGCATTGCAATACCACCAAGAGTCCCAGTATCGCCCTGCATTGGAACATTTGTTGGAAGTGTTGCGCAAAGACCGCAGCTTTACAGAGGGCGAGGCGCGCAAAACTTTTACGTCCATTATTGCTGCATTAGGGAAGGCTGATCCTTTGGCAATTGAATATCAGCGCAAGTTATTTACCTTGCTTTACTAGGCTTTACCCGATGTTAAATAGTCGATGCGAACAAAAGTGGGTACACTTGAGGATCTGTAAAAAAGCCGTAACAAGCGCCCGTAAGGGCTTGGCCTTAATGGCGGCGTAAAGCTGCTAGAGGATTATGATAGACAATGAGTAAACGCTATTCCCTGATCGCATTCCTGACCATTGTGATGATGTTGTCCGGATGTGGCAAAAGCAGTCAGGATGCGGCTTCGTTGCCTGAGTTTTGCAAACAGGACGGTTCGCGGATTTATATCAAGCAGGGCAAAATCCGTATGGAAATTATGCCCAAAGTCGCTGGACGTGTTTCTTCGCTCAAATATGATGGTCATGAGCTTTTAGTGCAAATTGCAGATCTTGATCGGATTACCGATTGGGGTACTGTCTTTTGGTCAAGCCCTCAAACTGAGTGGGGTTGGCCACCCATAGATGTTCTTGATAGCAAACCTTATAAATTGAGTGCTGATGATGATCGTATTGTCCTCACCAGCGAGGTTGATCCAAAAACCGGCTATCAATTTACCAAAACCTATTTGCCCAGCGGCGTTGATCGTATTGCGGTGACCTATCGCATTACCAATCACAGCACAAAAGCAAAGCATGTTGCTCCTCTTGAAGTCACCCGTTTACCTCCATCGGGTAGTCTGTTTTATCCTCGCGGTGAGACGGATGTTATCAGTGGGATTTTTTATCCGTTGGATGTGCAAAGTATTGGTGATCTGACCTGGTATGACTACGATGCAAAAAAAATCCGTACTGATCATCACAAAGCCATGCAGGATGGTAAAGAAGGATGGGTGGCATATATTGATGACGGTTATCTATTGGTAAAAGAATTTGCGGATAACCCTCCAGCCGCTATCGCAGATGGTGAGCGTGAGGTTGAGATATTTACTCATGTTGAGCATATTTTTATTGAGATGAAGCAACAGGGAGCCTCGGTGTCCTTGGCACCTGGTGAGTCTTTGGATTGGACTGTGATTTGGCATGTGAAGAAGTTGCCGGAAGAGCTTGCCGGTAATCCTAATCCACAGGTATTAGCGACTTATGTACGAGAATTGTTGTAACGAATTTGTTTGTGCATACATGAAATAAAAAATCGCCGTTTAACGGCGACAGATTGCTGACAAACCCCACCCT
>DLHT01000008.1 GCA_002483365.1 Cellvibrio sp. UBA7661 | reverse complement strand
CCGATGTTGGCGGTAGGGATCAAAATTCTGAAGTTAAATGATGAAGAAAATTAAATACGGAAACAATAAAGATGGCGAGTAAGGTTAATAATTAATGTATGAGATAACAGGTTTATTATTGTTGTTGGTTTTGATTGCGACTGTTGGCGGTATTTTAAAATCAAATCGTCGTCGGATATTTAAATACAGTCCAAAAGAAGAGTGGCCATTCGAAAAAAAGAAGCTAATGACTGCACCAGAGCAATTGCTCTATTCCCGATTGATTGAGTCATTGCCAAATTTATGCATTTTCTCTCAAGTTCAATTGTCTCAATTGGTTTCTGTTAAAAAAGGTCATGATTTTAAGCAATGGTTTAATCGCATTAGTCGAATGAGCGCGGATTTTGTAGTGACCGACAAGGCTATGGAAATAATAGCGGTTATTGAGCTTGACGATAGAACCCACAACAAACCCGACAGAATCGAAGCCGATAAGAAAAAAGATAAAGCACTAACATCGGCAGGGATTAAAGTGATTCGCTGGAAAGTTTCACCAATGCCTACAGTTGCGCAGATTAAAGAAGCTTTCAGTTTAAACGAAAAAATTGCGCCGCCAATTCAGATTAATAGAGAAAGAAAAAAAGAAGCTCCAACAATCGAGCAGCTTCGCAAAGCAAATGTTGATGCTGGTAAACCAGCAAATTCAGGCTTGAAATGGAGCTTGATAGAATCCGAAGAGCTAATTGCTTTGTATGCGGAAAAGAAATCAATAAAAGAGTTAGCAGCTCAGTTTGAACGCTCTGAGCTGGCGATTATGGCGCAATTGGAGAAACTAAGCCCGATCAAAAAAGAGGAGTTAGCCAAAACAAGTGATTAAAGAATAGTGGATTGTTAGAGTTCTTATAATGGAGCAAAGAAGAGGGGGATTTGCAGTTGAGAGGCTAAAAAATCCTAATCTTTAATATTTTTAATATTAAAGCAATAGTTAAGGACACAAAGAAAGACCAAGTATAAATAGGTTCTAATAATAATTTAGGGTACTGAGATTGAATAACTGAAAGTAAATTACTTTGAATATAAAAAAGCGATACTACCGAGAAGAAATGCAAGAAAAAAACAGATAGCGAACCGAAATGCCGACACTTAACTCTAGAATCTAGAACTGAATAGCAGCCAGCAATCGATAGATAAAACATTATGGAATACAGAGCTAGGTAAAACTTATAGCTACCATCTATTAAGTAAGTTGGATTTGATTTTGAGATAAAATGAAAAAATAAAATGCTAATAACTAAGCAATAAAAACGCTTCGCTTTGCTTAATTGCTCTAATCCATTTACAACAAAGAATCCATCCAGCACCCTAAAAACTGTTGCAATAATACAAATAAAAAACAAAGCTAAATTATTTGAATTGGTGTCATCCATAATTACAAAAATGGAAAGAAGTGAAAAAAATACAACTAAAAATGGTGATTTACTTTGATTTTTAACGGAAAGATAAAAAAAAGAGCAGGCCATGGATGAAAGCAAAAAAACTTTCGGCGAGACTAGCGAAAAATAGCTATCAACTGAAATTAAAAAAAATGGCTTGAAAGCAATAAATACATTAAATGAAATCGTTAAAAATGCTACAAAACTATCCATAAAAATTGAAATCCAATGATTTTTTTATCTGAGGTATTAAGCCTTGCAACTTTGCATGGAAAGGTTAAGGCAAGAATGGATGTAATCGTGCATAAAATTTATGTGCGATCCACAAAAGGCTATCGAATTAATAAAATACTTTAAAAATAAAGAGCCTGCTAAAAAAGACTCTTTCGATTAAATATGCTCTCTCATCCATTTCCATGCTTCATCCGGCAACCATCCAGAATAATCGTTAGTAACTTTTATGACAAAGAATAAATCATTATTGTCAGTATGCTTTCTGATTCTTTCGAATAATTGAGTTGAAGTTTCAGATGTGGCAATCAACCAAGTTGAATCTAAATAATGCCACCAACTTGGTGAGTTTTTGAGCTCTTCATAAAGAGCAGCATAATTTTGTCCGGCTTTATTTAAATCGTATGACACACAATAAACAGTCATAAAAAACCTCTTATGTATTTTTTGAATGCACAATAAAGGCATACTCGAAGCGTATACCTTTTAAAAAAATTTATTTTCTGGATGATTTGCCTTTTTTTTCATCTTGAGACAAAACAGACGCTGCCAACGTTTTGATTTCAGCTTTGGTCGGGGTTTTGCTGCCGGATAAGACTTTGGAGGCCAAAGTAGAAGTAGTACTGGAAGATTGTTTTTTAGCCATAATGCGCACCTCGGATAGATGGATATGAATAGAACAATTTCAGATAATGCATAAAAGCATGTATGCATAGACAGTAACCATATACGAGCCTCTTTTGGTTGACCAGCGAATTGTGATGCTTATCACAAATAAATCTAAGTGTTAAGAAGTGTAAGTGCCTGTTATTTCGAATTTGAATATAAGGGAAATGAGCACAACTTGATTTGGCGTCGTCGAAGTGTCGAAAATGTGTCGAATTCATAGGGCTATAAAGCGGTTTTTAGTGGTGATTGGAAAAGCCGAAACCCAGTGTTTGTGAGGCTTAGCAGAGCGTGGTGGTTTTATGAGGGGCTAGAGAAGGGGGTTCGAATCCTCCCGAGTGCGCCATATACAAAAAGCCCGCTTTTAGAGCGGGCTTTTTCGTTTCTACTTATCACTGTTGTGTTAAATCTGCGTTATTAAACCCCGATTTTTTAATTCGCTTATTGCTATCCATTCATCCTTTGCTATACCCAAAGCAGGTGGGGGAGGTTGAGTTAACTGTAGCTGCTCCTGCGTCTTGGGTCGGATCAAGTGAGGGTATCGTGGAGCTTAAAAATTTAATTGATAACGCACAAAAGTTGCCAAATATTCCTAAAGTGGTACAGGAGTTAATTGAGAGTTTCGGCGACGAAAATATTAACAATGAAGCTATTGCAAAAAAAATCAGCTCGGATCAAGTATTGACTGCCAAGCTGTTGCGTGCTGCCAATTCGGCTCATTATGGCGGCAACCGTAAGGTGGGCTCGGTAAATGATGCTGTGTTTATTTTGGGTTTTAATGCGGTGCGTACGCTCGTGTTGGCATCAGGTATAACGGGAGCTTTCAAGGCGCCGGAAGGATTTGATTTGCCCGCCTTTTGGCATAACAGTTTTGCGGTAGCGGCCACCTGTAAATGGTTGGCAAAGTTCTCTAAAGATGATGCTGAAACGGCGTTCACGTGTGGGATGATTCACAACATAGGTGAATTGTTGATCCACATATTGTTACCTGAAGAATGTAAAGAAATTCAGAAGGTGGTAGATCGTGGAGCGCGCAATTCAGATATTGAGAAAAATGTATTGGGCTTCAATTTTCCTGAAGCCGGAGCAGAATTGGCGAATCGGTGGAAATTTCCTGATGCAATTGTTGACGGTATTCGTTATCAGTTGAATCCATCTGTGGCCCCCCGGTTTTCGCGCTTTGCTGCGTTAATCAATATTGCTGATTACATCGTGCATGAAAATGAAAAAGGGGCGAATTCTGCATTACTTGAGAATTTTCCGAATGAGTTAGCCACTCAGTTAGGCATTAACCTGGTAAAACTGATGGAGCGGATTGATGAAACCAAAGAGTTGATCGGTGGTTTTGATGAGCTGTTGCATTAATTGGCGAGTGTAAATCTGATAGTAAAAAGCCCGTTTCTTGTACGGGCTTTTTTGTTTGATAGGTAGTGTAGAAATTTGGCTATTGGCAATCTGCCAATGCTTGTGCGAAACAGATGTCAATTTCAGCCGGTGTTGTTTTGCGTTTGATGGCCTCAAAGAAAACAGCAGCCTGAGGATATTGCCTGCTTAAATACATCAGCCATTGTTTGACACGATTACCGCAATTGCGCTCGCAATAAAGTGGTGTTGTCAACTTGTAGTAGTCGTACAGCATTTCGCAGATTTGTTGCCAGCTTAGCGGTGTGTACTCTTCTTCATTTATATACGCTTTGATTTGTCGTGCAAGGTCAGGGCAAGCCAGCAGGCCGCGCCCGAGCATTACATCGGTGCCATTGGATTGATCGCGGCAGCGTAAGTAGTCATCCACAGACCAAATTTCGCCATTGGCAACGACAGGGATTTTTAATTCCGCGCGGATATCAGCAATGTAATGCCAATAAGCGGGTGGTTTGTATCCATCGGCTTTGGAGCGCGCATGAACAGTTAATTCGTTTGCGCCAGCTGCTTCTACTGCGCGGGCATTCTCCATGTAGCTATTGCGATCCTCATAGCCCAAGCGAATTTTGGCAGTGACGGGAATATGCTGGGGGACTGCGTCGCGCACCGCTTTAATAATGGAATAAACCCGGTCAGGTGTGCGTAACAGGCAAGCGCCGCCTTCATGGGAGTTAACCGTTTTGGCAGGGCAACCAAAGTTGAGGTCGATCGCTTTTGCGCCATAACGAACCAGTTCTTGTGCGTTTATTGCCATAGGTTCGGGCTTACTGCCTAGTAATTGCACGCGTACGGGAGTTCCATTTGGGGTTTTGCAGTCGTTTTCCAGTTCCTGTGCATACTTATAAAAGACCTTGTAAGGGAGCTTTTGGTCAGTAACACGGATAAACTCGGTGACGCAGCCATCCAGGCCGCCAATGCGCGACAAAATATCGCGCACATGATGTTCAACAACGCCCTCCATTGGGGCCAGCATAATTCTCATCAGATGACTCAGATCCGTTACGGATTCATTGACAGGTTTACTTCAGGGTCGGCATTTTAGCGGTTTTGGTTGATAATTTGCCCAGCCCTGCGTAGATTGCGCGGCCTTTTGCGATGTCTTTTTAGTAATAACATCCTATTTTCTGACTGATATATCGAGGTTTTTCATGACCCAGCCTGTTTTCCACGACCTGATTAGCGACAGCCAGTTGCGTAAAGCGATTGATGTATTGGGTTACGAACAGCCAACGCCCGTGCAATTAAAGGCAATTCCGGCTGCAGTAGCGGGCGAGAACCTGATTGTCAGCTCCAAAACAGGGAGTGGTAAAACAGCGGCATTTTTGCTGCCAGCGATTCAGTCGATACTGTCAAAAGCGCCAGTAAACCGTAGTTCAACCCGTATTCTGATCCTTACACCAACACGTGAGCTCGCACGTCAGATCGTTAAGAATGCTGAACAACTCTTGAAATTTACCAGTTTGAAAGTGGGCATGGTTTGCGGTGGTGAAGAGCTGAAATACCAAAAAGCGATGTTGCGTAAGAATCCGGAAATTGTTGTGGGTACGCCTGGCCGCCTTGCCGAACATGTTATGCATAAATCAACCGAGTTTTCCGGGTTGGAATTTTTGGTGCTCGATGAAGCTGATCGTATGCTTGATATGGGGTTGAGTGAGGATGTGCTGAAAATTGCCGCTACCTGCCGTGCAGAACGGCAGACGTTATTATTCTCTGCCACCATGGAGCAAAAAGGTCTGCGTCACTTAATTAAGCAAGTGATTCTTGGTGACGCAAAAGAAATTTATATCGATGAAAAACCTAATGCGATTATCCAGCAAATGATGCTGGCAGACGATTACAAGCATAAAGAGAAATTATTGATTGCGCTGTTGGCAAAAGCGAACTTTGAGAAGGCGATTATTTTTACTAACACCAAAGTGCGTGCTACCCAACTGGATAATTTCCTGCGTTACAACAAATACAAAGTTAGCTGTTTGCATGGTGATATTACCCAGGACCAACGCAAAATTACGCTCGATCATTTCCGACAAGGACGCACCCAATTATTGGTTGCGACAGATGTTGCCGCGCGCGGTTTGGATATTCCCGGTGTGGAATTGGTGGTGAATATTGATGTGGCTCATTCAGGCGATGAATACTTGCATCGCATTGGACGTACCGGGCGCGCAGATGCTGAAGGCAGGGCAGTCACTCTGGTTGACGCCAAAGAATGGAATCTGTGCAAAAGTATTGAGCGCTATTTGGATGCTCACTTTGAAATCATTGGTATGCCGGGCTTGAAGGGCAAATATCAGGGGCCAGATAAACTGAAGGCATCAGGCAAGGCAGTTGGCAGCAAAAAGAAAACAGTTAAAGCTGATAAAGCTGATACTAAAAAGCCTAAAGTGAAAGTGCGTGAGCGCGATAAGAAAAACATCGGCAACCGCCGTGTTCCTGCTGCAGTTAAAAATGCCCAAGTGGTTGATGGTTTTGCACCGCCTAAAAAGAAAATCAGTAAAAATCTTGATGGCGCCGGAGAAGAATAAGGTCGTGTAATGCGACCTTTTAATACTCTTTGGCGATGTCATTTTTATTGCACAGAAGTGATTGACCCAACTCAAAAATAAGCCTAGTATCAAAGTAAGGGTAATGAATACAACCAGTAGTTGCCCCTTACAATCTGAACCACAATGGGTTGCCTTTTTGAAGCGCAATTCCGGTTCGGAATCGCAGACAAAATCATTTTGTTTGCAGTCATTTTTCTGTCACAGCGTTTTGCTTTACTTGACGTGTTTTGTTTATTTGAACGGATATTTGAAATAGATATCTAAAGAATTGAACAGCGCAAACTGATTGTGGGTTTGCAACATTGAAAGAGGAGGGTAAACGACCATCATGTAATCCACACCACAACTTGCGTAAATCGGGTGACTCATACTAGCGGGTATCGTCTCAAATACTCGTGTTATTTACCGACCTGAAGGGGATTATGATTTATGGCAAAAAAATCGCATGCCAGACGCAGTGCCAATCACCAACACTATGACGACAATAGTTACTCGACGTCACGGCATAAGTCGCGAAAGAATGCACGGACAGATGACAACATAGTCGACCTTAAATCCCGCTCGCAACAACTTGAAACTGCTTACTCTCCCCCTCGCTCTCCTCAACCGCTCCGCGCGAAAACAAAATCCCAGCAACAATACATCAACGCCATCAACTCTCACATGCTGACTTTTGGTATTGGTCCTGCCGGTACCGGCAAAAGCTATTGTGCAGGTGCGTTGGCTGCCGAGGCTTTGGAATCCGGCCGAATCGAGCGGATTATCCTCACTCGCCCTGCGGTAGAATCTGGTGAAAATCTGGGTTTCTTGCCGGGTGATCTGGACCAAAAATTCTCGGTCTACATCGATGCCTTCCGCGACATTTTAAATGAACGTTTGGGAGCAGGCACAGTGGATTACTGTTTACGCCATGGTCGCATAGTGGCAGCGCCACTTGCTTTTATGCGCGGTAAAACATTTAACAGCAAAACGTTTGTCATTCTTGATGAAGCGCAAAACACCAGCCCTGCGCAAATGAAAATGTTTTTAACGCGCATCGGTGAAGATTGTAAGGTCGTCATCAATGGCGACATCAAACAAAGTGATATACGTGGCCCCAATGGCTTGGCTGATGCGGTAGAGCGTTTGCAAGGTTTACCGAATGTCTACGTGCATGAGTTTGAACGTGAAGATATTGTCCGCAGTGGTTTGGTGCGCGACATTATTGATCGTTACGAAGTGCCTGAAGAAAGCTAGGATTTCTTTGACAACATACTCTTCGCGTTGAGGCGCGCTGCTTGATTAAACACATTAAGCAGACGCCTCTTCTTTATCCCATTTATGGCTTGCTTATTAAACAGTGAGTCGCCATCCTTCGCGCTTATTTTTCTGCTTTTATTCTTATACTTCATGATGATCTTATGAACGATCTGCGCTGCCCACTTTGCAAACAACCTTTGTATACAAACTCGCAAGGAATGGCCTGTGACAATCGCCATCAATTTGATCGAGCCAAAGAAGGTTATTTCAATCTACTGCCGGTACAGCATAAAAACTCCCGCGAACCGGGCGATGCGAAAGAGCAATTATTGGCACGCCGCCAATTTTTAGAGGCAGGTTTCTTTGGCGCGTTGAAGCAAGATCTGCAGGCATTGATGCCGAAGCAGACACAAACATTGCTGGATATTGGTTGCGGTGAGGGATATTTCACCCGTGGCTTTGCTGAAGTCTTGCCGCAAGCGCAGGTGTACGGTATCGATATTGCCAAAGCCGGTGTCCGGCTTGCTGCAAAATCTGCGCAGGACAAAAATCGTCATGTATTTGCCGTGGCATCCAGTTTTGATTTGCCTTTTGCAGATCATTCAATGGATGTGATTACACGGATTTATGCCCCCAGCAAAGATGCCGAGTTATGGCGTGTAATAAAACCGGAGGGATTATTGGTTATAGTAACTCCCGCTGATACACATTTATTGGAATTACGCCGCCGTATTTACAAGGATGTGAGGGCGCATCAACATCCTTCTGCTCCTGCAGGGTTCGTTGCGTGTGGGCAGCATCGCTTACAAGGCGATTTGATAGTTGATTCGCCAGCGTTGTGCGCTGCTTTGCTGGCAATGACGCCCTTTGCATGGCGGTTACCCGAAGCCTTACAAGCGGAAATTGTGGCAACAGGTATAAAAGACAGTTTTGATTTTATGATCAGTCTTTATCGCCGGAGTTGATTCAATAGAAGGATTTAGCTGATCGGAGAGTGCTATAAATGGTTTCGGCTTATAGCTATAAGTGCATTTTTCGTTACAACTATGTGATATTCGTCACAAAGCTAAATTCTATTGTGGAATAAATCTGCAGTAAGTTATGATTAAAAGCTAGTTTTGGATGTTTTTTGCGCCATTATATGGTTTGCAATACTAGAAAACGCATGTCAGGCTCGATTTATCAATCGATATTGAGCCTGTAGCTATCAAACGGTTTTACCAAAGCCGCGGATTAACAACCGGAAGTGCGTTGGTAGGCTTCGATAGGGATTGTTTTGCCTCCTTCGTTTTTCTCTCCTGTTTTTCTCGCAGCGTTCTGCCTAATTCTAAATATATAACGGGTTGCCCTGTGCAGCTTAATGTGGAAAAACATTACATGACCGCTTCTTTATTAAGCCGTATTTCTCTCATCGCCCATTCTATGGTGCTAGTGTCCATTTGTACTTTAGCGGGCCAAGTTGCAGCGCAAACCCTGCAGGCCGCAAACACAGTAAAAGATGCAGCATTGCAAGCGATAGAATCCAACCCCGATGTTCAAGCCAGCTGGCATGAATTCCGTGCTGCCATTCAGGATGTGCGCGTTGCGCGGGCAGGCTACTTGCCATCGGTTGATGTTGGCGCGTCAACGGGAAAATCCAATCGCGATTACGATGGCCGCGCGAGTTACACCAATAACCAGGCGCAGGTGACACTCAGCCAAATGCTGTTTACCGGTTTTCGTACCTCGGGTGAAGTGGTTCGTTTTGATGGCGTGCGTTTGGTGCGCTACTACGAATTGTTGAATACAGTTGAAACCACTGCGCTTGAAGCGGTGCGTGCCTATGAAGATGTTAAACGCGATCGTGAGTTGGTGAAATTGGCGCGCAATAATTACGCAAAACACCAGGAAGTATTTAATCAAATCCAGGAGCGCGCTGAATCCGGTGTTGGTCGACGTGTGGATCTGGAACAAGCTGCTGGGCGTTTGGCGTTGGCGGAGTCCAACTTGTTGACCGAAGCGTCCAATTTACATGATGTCACAGCGCGTTATTTGCGTGTTGTTGGCCAATTGCCTGCAGACGATCTTGCGGAAGTAGATTTAGCCCGGCAAACACTTCCGGAAAATATCCGTACCGCATTGACTCTAGCTTACCAAGGCAACCCCGGTTTTCATGCTGCGATAAAAAATATCAGTGTTGCGCAAGCCGCCGTAAAAGTAGAGCGCTCTGGTTATTATCCAAAAGCCGAATTGCGCGCGCGCCAGGTGACCAGCCGCAACCAAAATGGTTTTGATAATCGCACAGACCCAGATAATTACGGCGATGAAAGCGCAGTAGAGCTTGCGATCACTTACAACCTTTACAGTGGTGGAGCTAACCGTGCGGCGGTGCGCCGTTCATTGGAGCAAGTGAATCAGGCAAAAGATTTGCGTGATCAAGCCTGCGTTGATTTACGCCAGAATACCCAAATTGCTTATAACGATGCGCAACGTATCCGCGAGCAATTAACATCGTTACAACAGCATCGTATATCGAGCGATAAAGTGCGTACTGCTTATGCAGAGCAATTTAATATTGGCCAGCGCACTCTGCTTGATTTGCTGGATGCCGAGAATGAATATTTCCAGGCAAGCCGTGCGTTAATTATTGCCAACAGTGAATTGGAATTAGCCTATGCCCGTTCATTGGCGGCGATGGGCAGTTTGTTGCCTGCGCTGGGAATTGTGCGCGATGGTTTGGGTATTTTGCATGACACCAAAGTAGAAGATACGTTGAACATTTCTGCATCGGCTTGCCCGGATGATGCGCCTGTCGCCTTAGGCCGTGATGATTTGATCAGCGCCGTAACACCACTCGCGGGCGATGCCTTATTTGATGTGGGCAGCTCGGAATTAAAAGCAGGTGCTGCGCAAAAATTGGATCAATTGGTTGCCGATATTAAAGCGACCGACAATGTGGTGCAGATCAATATTGCCGGACATACCGATAACACCGGAACCGATGCATTGAATATTCCGCTGTCAAAAGCGCGTGCGCAACGTGTGCGTGATTATTTTGTGTTGAATGGTTTGGAATCTATTCCGATGACGGTTGATGGTTTTGGTTCTACCCACCCTGTTGCCGATAACACCAGTGAGGCAGGTAAGGCGGCGAACCGCCGTGTTGATGTCACTGTTACCCGTCGCGAATAATTCACTGTGTTTGTTTTACATATGAAACGCATCAAGCCTGAATGATTGATGCGTTTTTTTACATCTGGATGTTCGCTATAAAATTGCGTGGATCCAGATGGCCAACTATATTACAGGGGCTTTTTTCCTGTCGGCCTGCTTGCTGCTCCCGGAGTGACAATGACCCTTGATGTTCAACCAACCACGGATGTTTCTCCGGTAGCCAATAGCGGTGGGCCACTGCTTGAATGTTTATTGCTGGTTGCGCGCGCGCATCAGCTGGTGTGTACCCGCGAATCATTACTGGCGGGATTACCCCTGGATGCACAGCAATTAACACCGTCGCTTTTTCCCCGTGCCGCTAAACGTGCAGGGCTCGCCAGTAATATTGTGCAGCGCGATTTATTGCACTTAAATCCTGCGTTATTTCCTGCCATATTATTGCTGCAAGATAATCAGGCGTGTGTGTTGCTCTCGTTAGAGTCCGATATCGCCCGGGTGTTGTATCCGGAATTGGGCGATGCAGTAGTCAACATTCCTATAAATCAATTACAAGAACAGTTTACTGGCCGTGCATTTTATGTGCGCCCACAAGAGCGCTACGATTTGCGCGCAGCAGAAATTGGCAAAACAGCCAATAGTAAAAATCGTGATGCCCATTGGTTTTGGGGCGTGATTGCGGAGCATAAATATTTATATCGCGATGTATTGCTTACTGCATTGCTCATTAATTTTTTTGCGTTGGTGTCGCCACTGTTTGTGATGAACGTGTATGACCGTGTGGTGCCCAACCATGCGACGGATACATTATGGGTACTGGCAATTGGGATGTTGATTGCGATCAGCGCTGATTTTGTGCTGCGCATGATGCGTGCCTGGTTTGTAGACCTTGCTGCAAGCCGCGTTGATGTCACCTTGTCGGCGTCTATTATGGAGCGGGTATTGGGGATGAAACTCTCTGAACGACCTGCATCGGTTGGATCTTTCACTGCGGGTTTGCAATCCTTTGAAGCGATCCGCAGTTTTATTTCATCGGCAACCATTTTGGCGTTGGTTGATTTGCCCTTTGTGTTGTTGTTTTTAATTGTGGTGTTGTTAATTTCCTGGCCGCTGGTATTTCCGGTATTGGTTGGTGTTGCATTGGTAATGATTTATACCGCTGCCGTGCAACACAAAATGCATTTGCTGTCTGAAAATTCCATGCAGGCATCGGCGCAGCGCAATGCCACTTTGGTTGAAAGTTTACATGCGCTGGAAACCGTAAAAATATTAGGCGCAGAAGGGCGCATGCAATCCATTTGGGAAAAAACCACACTATTGGTTTCGCGCGTGGGCGTCAAAATGCGTTTGCTATCCGGCTCGGTGGGCACAAGCACCTTGTGGATCCAACAAGCGGTATCAGTAGTCATTATTATTGTCGGTGTGTATCAAATTATTGAGGGCAACCTGAGCCAGGGCGGGCTGATTGCAGCTTATATGCTGGCATCGCGCGTGATGGCTCCGGTTGGCCAAACGGCCGGCTTGTTAATGCAATATCACAATGCCGCAACGGCGCTGACGGCACTGGAACAGATTATGGAAAAACCAGTGGAGCGCCCGCTGGACAAACAATGGATCAGTCGCCCGCATTTACAGGGCGGTATTGAATTTAAAAAAGTTGCGTTTAAATATCCGCAAGATGAGCGCGAGGTATTGCGTGATGTATCGTTCAAATTAAATCCCGGTGAACGTGTTGCAATTCTTGGCCGCAATGGTTCCGGCAAAACTACTATCGAAAAATTAATCGCCGGTTTGTACGAATCAACGTCCGGTACCGTCTTGCTGGATGGAATTGATATTCGTCAACTTGACCCTGCGGAGCTGCGCCGCAACATGGGTTATGTATCGCAAGATGTGAATTTATTTTTTGGTTCGCTGCGTGACAATATTGCCTTTGGTTCGCCCCACGCGACGGATGAAATGATTTTGGAAGCGGTGCGCTTGAGTGGGCTCACGGATTTTGTAAACCAACACCCGATGGGATTGGCGATGCCGGTAGGTGAGCAAGGGCAGTTATTATCGGGCGGCCAACGCCAGTCGGTCAGCATTGCGCGCGCGTTGTTAAATGATCCTTCCATTTTGTTGCTGGATGAGCCCACCGGTTCAATGGATCACACCAGTGAAGAAGAATTCAAACGCAATCTAATGCGTTTTGCCGCGCACAAAACCTTGTTGGTGATTACACATCGCACCTCGCTGTTGGAGTTGGTGAATCGCATTATTGTGATTGATGCAGGCAAAATTGTTGCAGACGGGCCTAAAGACCAGGTTGTGGAAGCCTTGCGCCAAGGTCAGATTGGGAGGGCTTCTTGATGAGCCAGACCAATATGCCAAGTGAGCAACCAAACGCAGCACAAACCGCTGTGCAGAAAAAAATGACGCGCGACCAGCTCTGGTTTGAAAAGCTTGGACGCTGGTTGGATAAATTGGGAATTCCTGCAAGCCGCATGATTGATAAGGCGTATGCGCGCTGGCTTGATCCATTGCATGAGCAACCCAAAGATTGGGTGACCGATTCTGATTGGGCGCGTTTGCAACAAGAACCGATTAAAGCGCGCTTGTTGTTGCGCATGATTGCGCTGATTATTTTTATATTGTTAGTGTGGGCGGCGTTTGCACCTTTGGATGAAGTGGCGCGCGGTGAGGGTAAAGTAATTCCGTCATCGCAACTGCAAGTGATCCAGTCATTTGATGGCGGTGTTGTGCAAGAGGTGTTGGTGCGCGAAGGGCAAATAGTCAACAAGGGCGACTTGTTGTTGCGTATTGATCCCACGCGGTTTATTGCGACCTTTCGTGAAAATCGCGCGGAATATTTATCGTTGCAGGCGCGCGCTGCACGCTTGCAAGCATTGACCTCCAACAGTGAATTCACCTTGCCTGACGATTTATCGGGCGAGGCGCCGGATATCGCTTTACATGAGCGCAATCAGTATGAATTTAACCGCAAGGAATTAAACGAACAATTAAGTATTGCGCGCAGCCAGCTGGATCAACGCACTGAAGAATTAAATGAAGTTCGTGCAAAATTAACCCAGGCAACGCGCGCGCTGGAGTTGGCAACCCAGGAGTTAAATGTCACCAAACCTTTGTTAGCGAGCGGTGCTATTTCTGAAGTGGAAATTTTGCGCTTGGAAGGTGAGGTCGCGAATGCCAAAGGCGCGCGCGAGCAATCGCTTGCACAGGAATCGCGTTTGTTATTGGCGATTGAAGAGTCGCAAGGAAAATTGCGCGAGACGGAATTGCAGGCGAACAACAAATGGCGCGCAGAATTATCGGATGTGTTGAGCAAAATCGCTGCGCTCACGGAGAGCAGCACTGGCCTTGCCGACAAAATTAAATTAGCCGAAATCCGCTCACCGGTGCGCGGTACTGTGCAACGTGTGTTTACCAATACGGTAGGCGGTGTGGTGCAACCGGGGCACGAAGTGATTGAGATGGTGCCACTGGATGATGATTTATTGGTAGAGGCGAAAGTATCGCCCAAAGATATTGCATTCCTGCACCCGGGGCAGGAGGCGATTGTGAAATTTACGGCCTACGATTTTGTCGTTTATGGCGGTTTGCGCGGCAAGGTGGAGCACATCAGCCCCGATACCATCACCGATGAAAAAGATCGCACGTTTTATATTGTGCGGGTGCGCACTGAACGCGCGGGTTTTGATCCAACCTTGCCGATCATGCCGGGCATGATGACGCAAGTGGATATTCTCACGGGCAAGAAAACAGTATTGGCGTATTTGTTAAAACCTGTGTTGCGCGCACAACAAAATGCGATGACTGAACGATGAGCCAACATTTGTTTATTGCGCCTGCGGATATCCAATCACCGCGTTGGCGGCAGGCATTCCCCACTGCGTTTTTTGCACATGATGCAACGCTTCTTACGCACGCTGATTGCGTGTGGCTGTTGGTGCACAACGATGATGATATGCATGCATTGCAAACTATCGCGGCGAGCGGTAGAAAAATCATCGCCATGACCCAGATCGAATCGGGCGAGCAAGCGCGTAGCGTGTTGGAATCGGGCGCGAGCGGTTATGTGCATTATCTGGCGGCCGCTTCCGTGCTGGAGCAGGTTGCGCAAGTTGTCGCTGCAGGTGGTATGTGGTTGGGCGCGGACTTGATGCGCCAGCTGGTATTAGCAACCGCGCGCAGTTTGCCAGCGGCCAAGCCGGTCAATGGCAAACCGGTCGATTTATCCCAACTGACCAGCCGCGAGTTGGCGGTCGCCGAGCGGGTGGCAGCAGGCAAGACTAACAAAGAAGTCGCGCGCGAGCTGGATATCACCGAGCGCACGGTGAAGGCTCATTTGGGCTCTGCATTTGAGAAGCTCAATGTGCGTGATCGTTTGCATCTGGTGCTGGTCATGTCAGGGCGGGCTGTCACTTAAAACCTTTTTTGAAAAAAACCTCTGTTTTTTGTCGTTATTCTTATAAGTAGATAAAAATAATCTGCTTATTGTCCTTTAGTCCAATGGCGTAATTTTCATCACTTACTAGACTGCCCAACATACCCTCAATGTGAGTTGGTTCACATTCAATATGACCCGGAGTCAGTCTATGAGTAATGCCGTTGCAACCGTTGCGTTCCTTCAAGGTCAAGCCTGGGCGAAAGCGCCCGATGGCAGCTTGCGCCCTTTGTCTGTGGGCAGTGTCCTGAATGATGATGAAGTGCTGGTCACCGCCCAAGGTGCCCAGGTGCAACTGGATTTTGGCAATGGTGAGCCTGTTGCCATCAATGGCGGTCAGGAAGTGGCCATGAGCCGCGACTTCAACGCTGACACGGCGACAACGGCCGATGAGGCCGAGCTGGATGGTGCCAGCGTAGACGAGGCGCTGACGGTTCTGGAGCAGGGCGGGGACCTGTTGGAAGAGTTGGAAGAAACTGCAGCAGGCAATAGCGGCGGTGGCAGCGGTTCCGATGGTGGCAATAGCTTTGTGCGCCTGAACCGCATTCTGGAATCTACAGACCCTCTGGCATTCAATTATCAAGCGAATTCAACAGGCGCTGGCGGTGATGTCGAAAACGATGCGGGTGCCAGCGATTACATCAACCGCGCTCCCGAAGCCATCGATCAAAGTTTATCTGGTAATGAGGATGAAACCATTGCCGGTCAGATTATCGCCTCGGACCTGGAAGGCGATACGCTCACCTTCACCCTGGCTAGCGCACCGGTTAATGGCACTGTGGTGCTGGATGCTGCTACCGGCCAATTTATCTTCACCCCCAATGCCAACTACAACGGCAGTGACAGTTTTGTCGTCACAGTGACCGACAGTCGCGGTAATGCCACGACTACCACAATCAGTTTGACGATCGCGCCAGTGAATGACGCGCCTACCACCAATGACATCAACCTCACCACCGATGAAGACACGCCGGTGAATGGTCAGGTGGTCGCACAGGATATCGAAGGCGATACCCTGACCTATGTTGTATCCGGCCAGCCAACCAGCGGCACTGTAGCCCTTGATCCGGCAACCGGTGGGTTTGTGTACACCCCCAACCCCGACTTTAACGGTAGCGATAGTTTTGTCGTGACCATCAGCGATGGCAACGGTGGGACTGCGACCAGCACAGTGCGGATTGGTGTGAATCCTGTTAACGATGCCCCGGTGAGCGGCGACCAAAACCTGACAACACCGGAAGATACGCCGATCGACGGCCAAGTGACTGCAACTGATGTCGATGGCGATACCTTGGCTTATAGCGTCTCTGGTCAGCCTGCTAACGGCACTGTCGTGCTTAACCCTGCAACGGGTGAGTTTACCTATACCCCTAACGCCAACTACAACGGCAGTGACCGCTTTGTGGTCACCATCAGCGATGGCAATGGCGGCACCACGACCAGCCTCATCAACATTGGTGTAACCCCGGTGAATGATGCGCCGGTGAGCAGCGACCAAAACCTCACAACGCCTGAAGATACCTCCATTAGTGGGCAAGTGGCTGCCAGTGATGTCGATGGCGATACCCTGGCCTACACGGTTTCCGGCCAGCCTGCCAACGGTACAGTGACCCTGAACCCTGCCACCGGTGGATTCATCTACACCCCGAATCCAAATTACAACGGCAGCGACAGCTTTGTTGCCACCATTAGCGATGGCAACGGCGGCAGCACAACCAGCCGTATCAACATCGGCGTAACACCGGTGAATGATGCGCCCACCGCAAGCAACCTTAACCTGACCACCGACGAAGACGTACCCGTTAATGGCGCTATCAGCGCGAATGACCCGGATGGCGATACCTTGTCTTACAGCATCACAGGCAGCCCGACGAGTGGCACCGTGGTGTTGAATCCCGCAACGGGCACATTCACCTACACCCCGAATTCTGGTTATACCGGCAGCGACAGCTTTACCGTCACGATTAGTGATGGCAATGGCGGAACTACCACCAGCTTGGTGTCTATCGGTGTTGCACCAGTAAATGGTGCTCCAACGGCTAGCAACCTGAATCTGACCACCGATGAAAATGTTCCGGTGAATGGCGCTATCAGCGCGAATGACCCGGATGGCGATACCTTGTCTTACAGCATCACAGGCAGCCCGACGAGTGGCACCGTGGTGTTGAACCCCGCAACGGGCACATTCACCTATACCCCGAATTCTGGTTACACCGGTGGCGACAGCTTTGTGGTGACAATCAATGACGGTAACGGTGGTACTACTACCAGTACGGTCACGATTGGTGTGAATCCTGTTGTTCCCGTTAACCAGGCCCCGGTTGCAGTGGACGATGTATTCACCGTTGCTGAAGGCGGCACTCTCACAGTGACCGCGGCCAATAAAATCACCTTGAATGATACCGACGCAGACGGCGATTCACTGACCGCCATTCTCGTCTCTGGGCCTACCAATGGTTCATTGACGCTCAATGCCGACGGCACTTTCACCTATGTCCACAATGGCAGCGAAACCACTACCGACAGTTTCACCTACAAGGTGAATGACGGCACTGTAGATGGCAGCGTGGCCACCGTTACGATCAATGTAACACCAGAAAATGATCCACCTGTTGCAGTAGATGATGTCTTTGTTATTAATGAAGATACCCCCTTGGTCATCAGTCCAAGCCAACTGTTGGTAAACGATACTGATGCCGAGAATAACCCGCTCACAATAGTGACGATTCAAAATGCTACCAACGGAACCTTGAGTGTGGTTGGTGGAAATATCGTCTTCACTCCTACGCTTGATTACTCTGGTCCTGCTTCATTCCGTTACACCATCAGTGACGGCAAAGGTGGATTTAGCACCGCGACAGTCAATATCACAGTGAATTCGGTCAACGACCCCACGGTGATGACTCCTGAGAATGTCAGTGTGCCGGAAGATGATTTTATCAATGGTAATGTGTTGACTAATGATAAAGATTCGGATGATTTGTTAAGCATCCAAAGTTATGAAATCAACGGTGTCGCTTATTTGCCTGGAGCGACGACCAATATTTCCGGCGTTGGATCATTCCTGTTACTGAGTAATGGCGACTATGAATTCACGCCCGATGCCAACTACCACGGTTCTGTGCCGGTAATTAGCTATACCACTAACACTGGCGCAACCAGTACCTTGACTATCACCGTAACCCCTATGAATGATGCGCCTGTCGCTGCGGATGACAATTTTTCAGTGGTGCAAAATGGTGCGCTTACCATAAGCCCGAGCCAGCTGTTGGCAAACGACGTCGATATTGATGGTAATACCTTGTCGGTATCGACCATCTTCAGCATGACCAATGGGACAGTCACCATTTCCGGCGGCAACATCATATTCACACCAACCCCGGGTTACACCGGGCCAGCCTCATTTAGCTACAGCGTGTCTGATGGTAAAGGAGGCTTTGATACTGCTGTTGTCAATATCGCTGTAACCCCGCCAGCCGCTGTTCCCCCAGCGACCGACGATGTCACCGCCACCGGCAATGAAGACACGCTTATCACGATCAGCCTCAGTGGTAGTGATAGCGATGGCACCCTTGCGGGTTATGTCATCAAATCCCTACCGGCCAACGGCTTGCTGTATACCGATGCGGCTATGACTACCTTGGTCAATAGTGGCGATCTGGTAACCGGCCCCGTGTATTTCAATCCAAGCGCTGACTGGAATGGTAATACCAGCTTCAGCTATGCCGCTCAGGATAATGATGGGTTACAGGATGCAACACCGGCGACCGTGAGTATCACCGTCAATCCGATTGCCGATCCTGCCCTCATTGGTTCAGGTTCCGGCAGCGTGAAAGAAGATACCCTGGCGCAAACGACTGCAACCGGAACTCTGACCATCAGTGATCCTGATGCAGGCGAAGCCTCTTTCAACGCCAGAACCAATAGCCCTGGCACTTACGGGCATTTCTCGATTGATGCTTCGGGCAACTGGACTTACACCATTGATAACACCAAACCTGCCGTCCAACAGCTGAAAGAAGGTGAGACCAAACAGGACAGCTTCTCTGTCACCAGTCTCGATGGCACCAGCAAGATAGTTACCATTACCGTCGTAGGTACTAACGATGGCCCTGTTGCGCTGGACGATACTGCCAGTGTCAAACAGGATGAGGTCTTGACCCTGACTCCTGTGCAATTGCTGATGAATGACACGGATCTGGACAGTGATACGTTGACGATTGATTCTGTACAGGGCGCAACCAATGGCACAGTGAATCTGGTGGGTGGAAATGTGGTCTTTACCCCAACGGCGGGTTATCACGGCCCGGCATCCTTTACTTACACTGTTTCTGATGGCAAAGGCGGTACAGATACTGCGACGGTTAATGTCACTGTCGCCAAGGCCAACACAGCTCCGGATGCGGTAGATGACCCTGCAGGTGCATCAGCGTATTCAGTGGCATTTGGCGATTTCTCTGCATCGGACTTGTGGACCAATCTAGACAGTAAAGGGATGGCCGTTAATGTTTCAGGCTACAAAGCTAACGATACAGCCGCATCACTCTATATAGGCACTGTCGACGGCAATGCCAATACCCTTGGAATTCAAGGTACACCAAGGGGTACCTCTTTGGTGCCTGACCAGATTGAGTACGACATTGCGACAGGCAAGTCCGAATCTTTGGTGATGACCTTTAATGGAAACCTGAATCAAGCCAATTTTAGTGTGAGCCGACTCTTCCCGGGGGAAAATGGCGGTGAAGTTGGTGTGTGGGAGGCCTACTTCAACGGGGTATTGGTAGCTTCAGATACCTTCCGTTTATCTGGCGGCAGTGAGCAGGGTAGCTTCAGTATCAATACCGGCAACGTTGTATTCAATAGTATTAAATTCAAGGCTTTGAATACGGTTGATGGATCTGGTGATGGGGGTGATTACTTCCTGACGGGGTTCAAGGGTACAGGTCCTGCTACTATCAATGGTTCCCTTACCGTCATCGAAGGTGTTGCAAATACCATAAGTGCTGTAAGTTTGCTGGCCAACGATAGCGATCTGGATGCAGATACCCTGAGTATTGTCAGTGTTCAGGGAGCGGTGAACGGTACAGTGAGTTTGGTCGGTGGCAACGTCGTGTTTACCCCCACCAGTGGCTATGTAGGCACCGCCAGTTTTACGTATACGCTGAGCGATGGTCGCGGCGGCTCTGATACTGCAACAGTCAACTTGTTGGTTGGACGCAGTAACCAAGCTCCGACTCTCGGTGACGATAGCAGTATGACCAAAATGAATACTGCCATTAGCATTGCCACTTCTGCTCTGCTTGCTAACGATTCTGACGCTGATGGGGATGCCATGACGCTTGTCAGTGTCCAAGGTGCCACCAATGGAACCGTTAGCTTATCTGGCTCAAATGTAGTCTTTACACCTGTCACTGGATTTGAAGGTGCCGCCAGCTTTAACTATACCGTTCGTGATGCCCTTGGTGCAACCAGCACTGCCACAGTGAATGTCACCGTAGGCTCGGCAACTGCAGCTAGTATGGTTGTTACCAAATCACTGGTTGCAGTTGCTCATGGTACCGGCGGAACCAGTGTGAAATTCCCGATTATCACCAAGCTGGTGGATACCGATGGCTCAGAAACCCTTTCAATTAAAGTCAGCAATGTGCCAACAGGGCTGAGCTTTAATGCAGGAACCAATTTAGGCGGTGGGGTCTGGCAATTTACCGAGGCGGATCTGCCCAACCTGACATTAAACCTGCCAGGCAGCTATACAACGCTTGCGACTAATCTGACTGTGCAAGTCACCTCTACCGAGATTAACGGTGGTGCAACAGCATCGGTATCGAGTGTAGTGACATTGAAGGCGGCCTATACCACGGTAGATATCACCACCACAGAATCTGGTAATTACACAGGGTCATCTGCCAATGAATTTATTCAGGGTGGTAACGGCAATAATACGATTAACGCTGGCAGCGGTAACAACGTTGTTTATGGCGGTGCCGGTGATGACAACCTGAGTGCGGCGGCCGGTTCAGATGTATTTTTTGGTGGCAGCGGCAACGACACCATCAACGCTGGCTCCGGGTCTGACCGCATCAGTGGTGGTTCAGGCAATGACACCCTGAAAGGTGGTGATGCTGGTGAAAGCTTTGTGGATGTCTTTGTCTGGTCTTTAGGTGATCAAGGTGCAGCAGGTACGCCTGCGGTAGATACCATCCAGAACTTTTCAACAAGTGCAGCAGGCAGTAATACCAGTGGTGGTGACGTGTTGGATCTGCGTGATTTGTTGCAAGGCGAATCGGTTGGAGCATCCAATGGTGCGGGCAATTTAGCGAACTACCTGCACTTTGAAATCTCTGGTAGCGATACTATTATCCATATCAGCCACGCAGGTGGTTTTGCAGCCGATAGTCATTCTGTTGGTGGAAGCTTCACCAGTGGTGCAGAGACACAGCAAATCGTATTGAGTGGTGTAAATCTGCAATCGCTTTACAGCGGTGCTACAACCGATCAGCAAATTATTACCCAGTTACTCAACAATAATAAGTTGATTACTGATTAATAAAAAATGTTGGACGCGAATAAAAATCCCGCTTTCTTGCGGGATTTTTTACACATGCTTTCTTTGTAGGAAACGGTATGTTTGTAAAACGTAATGCAAGTGGTGAAATTACTGCCATGAGTAAAGTGGCAGAGGATGGTATCGACGAACGCCTTGCCGATGACTCACCTGAATTGCTGCAATTTATCCAGAGTGAAAAATCGCCTGAACAAATCGCACTGGAACAAACAGACCAATCCATGGCGCGGGTAATGGAAGATGTGGTGGGTTTGTTGGTTGAGCAAGGGGTTATCCGCTTTACGGATTTACCCACAATCGCACAAGACAAATTATTAAATCGCCGCGAGTTGCGCGGTAAGCGAAAGGGCATAGAGTTGTTGGATGACGGGGATAACTTGCCTTTATAAAATCAATGATGAAAGCCGCACACAAAAACTGCTAGTGTTTAAAAAATCAATCAGCCAATAAAAAACCGTTGCGAGAAGATCGCAACGGTTTTTTTTATTTGTGACACAACCGTGCCAAACTCAAACAATATGCGTGCCGGTAAATCCATCAAGGCCAATTTTAATCAGCGTTTGTTGTTCTCCTTCACTGATTACGCCTTCGGCAATCATTTGAATACCCAATGAATGCCCGAGTGTACAGAGGCTTTGGACAAAACTCTGGCTGCTGGTGTTGTGTTGTATATCGCGCACAATGGCACTATCGATTTTTAAATAGGCCAAGCCCATATCTTGCAAATTAGCAAATTGGGTAAATTCCAAACCTACGTGTTCCAAACCTACACGGCAGCCCAGCGTGCGTAAGCGGGATGAAAATGCGCGCAACTCTTCCAGATGGCGCAATGCACACACTTCCGGAAACTCAATCCACAACCGCGCGGCACAGCCGGGGTTTTCAGTTAATAGTGAAACGGCTTGCTCACGAAAATTGGTGCTGCAGAGCGATGCAGCTGACACATTGATTGAGAGTGGAGCCGGGTAACGGTTCAACTCGGTGAGTGCGAGTTTTAATACCGCGATATCAACATTGGGCATGAGCCCCAAGCGTACTGCCCAGGGCATAAAATATCCGGCAGGTTTTAACGCTTCATCCAACTGTAAGCGCACCGCAGCTTCTTCATGCAATAACTCCTGATTGCTTGTGCGCACCGGAAATTTTGCCAACGACAGATTTTGAGTGGCCAGAGAATGGCTAATCGCATCGCGCCATTGGCTGAGATTGTGTTGTGCATAATCAATTTGATGCTGGGTAACTGTTACCACAGCGCGATTGCCTTTTAGTTCTGCTTGCGCAAGGGCGCCATCAAGTTTGTGCAAGATTTCACTGCATTTGTCACCATGATTAAAGCTACACAGTGCCAGCGGTACGGCAACTTTATCAAAACCTCCTGCGATCAATTGAAAGTTAAGTGCCTGGGAAACTTCTGCACTAATAATATCAATGGGGGTGTCGGTGGGAATCAGCAAACTAAAGTCGCTGCCGTTTAAGCGTCCTGCATAGCTATCGGGATGTTTATTTTGGATATCGCTGAATACCCCGGCAATTGCACGCAGTAACTGATCGACTTGTTGATGACCTAAACGATTGTTGAGCTCATTTAAATGCATGACCCGCGCAATCACCATCACACCATCAGATTGCAATTCTTCATTAGTTAATTGGGCATCTAGCAAATTTAAAAAATGGGTGCGGTTGGCAAGTCCAGTCAATACATCGGTTTGTGATTCACGTCTGAGTGATTCAAGCTGGCGCGCTTCTTTATCAAGCATTTGTTTAACACCTTGCGATAAGGTGTTCATCGCCCGCACCAGCCGTTGGAACTCTTTGGTTCTGGGCTCTTCCGACACAATGAATCGACGTTGGCCGATGGCTTCGGCCTGATCCACAATCAAATCCAATGGACGTGAAATATATTTCAGGATGAAACTACCAATCAATCCACTGAGCAGTGTTGCGATAATAAACCAGTCCAATAAATTGCGTGTATTGCTCCACAGTGCTTCCACTGCATAACGCGAATGACTTTTTACAAGTAATGTCCCTGCTTGTTGCCAACCATCTTGTACTTGTGCAATTCCCGGTGCTGCATCCAGTGCAACCCATCGCGCAAACCAGGCGGGAACCTGTGCCGCATCTTTATCATTCTCTTCAAAATTGCGTGCGACAATCGGTTTGTTGTTAGCATCCTGAAACAGAATGTACTCGTAATGGCCTGCATCAAATTGTGCGGTGATCAATAACTCCAGCGTGACCGGATCTTTCTCTGGCATCTGTGAAATAGACAGTGCAAGGGAGTTGGCGTTATCGATGTTTTTTAAACGCAATTGTTCTTGCAGATAAGTTTTTGCAGTCAGGATGCTGATAATAAAATTACCGGCAAGCGCTAGTAGCAACAGTAAAATAATGCCTATCCACAATTGTTTTATCAGTGACATGGTCTGTGCCTTTTGGTATCAATTTTTGTAGTCTGCATTTTAAAAACCTTCTTCATGAACACGTGCCAGCAAATCACGCCAACGCGATAAGCGGGCAGTGGGGTCAGCCGTGGTTTCCTTATTGCCTACCCACAAACCTTCGCTATTAAAGCTGAATACCGGGCGCAAGTCCGGCCGTTGATTTGCAGGTTCAATGGTGTTGATCAGACTATCGAGGATCAATGGGGTAGCATCGGGTGTCGGGTAATAGCCCAACACCATATGTGCCTGGAAAATTTTGCTTTGGGGGCCGCCAATTTGCGCTTTGACATATATCAATCGCAACTGTTGGTTAGAAAAGCCTAATTGCAACAAGCTGAGATATTTTGCGATGGTGTAATCCTCGCAATCACCTGCACGCATACCCATCAGGTCTAACGGTGTTGCCCAGAAGTCCGATTTTTTCCACAACACGGCATCTTCCGTGTAGCGCACGTGGCGATTAAAAAATTGGTTGACCTGGATGAGTTTGTCTTCATTGGAATTGTGGATGGCATCAACCAGCATTCGCTGCCAGGCATCTAGCAGGGCAATCCCGTCATCACCATAACGGCTGCGCATGGATTCCTGCATTTTCTGTGGCTGAATATCGGCGCTGACTAGCAGTGAAAGGCTGAGTAGCAACAGCGGCAACTTAGTACGCAATACCGATAACCCCGGCAATTTCCATGCGCTACCAAGCAGGAAAATGCTAGGCACACGCATGCAGCGGCTCCGCTAATATCGGTTTGTCTGCAGTAGTTGTGGCGCGGTGTATAAAAAAATACGGCATTGGGTTCAGCCAGGCATCAAATCATTAACATGCATCGCAGTATAGACAGTAATTTGATGGTGCGGATTGAACATTGTTGCGCATCTGCTTGAGCCTATCCTGGGTGGGATAGGCCGTTTGTTAAAAGCAAAACACAATCAGGTGAAATACTCGGGATGTTCTTGCGGAATTACTTCAAGGATATTGAACACATCTTTGAGATGCACGCTCATTGCCGCTGCGGATTTTTGTGCTGAACCTTCTTTGATGGCTTTGATAATCGCGCTGTGTTGATTGAGGATGCGTTTGTATTGCCCACTTACATGCAGGCTTAAATTGCGTACGCGATCCATATGGGCTTTTTCTGCCTCAATAAAAGACGCTACGCGTGGATACTGGGTAAAACTGGCCAGTGTTTGATGAAAAGTATCGTCAAGCATTTGAAAGGCGAGGGCATCATCATCGGCGGCAGCTGTTTTTTGGTCGGCGATAATTTTTTCGCACTGATCCACTGCTTCCAGGCGAATCGCTTCATCGCTATTGGCTGCCAGTTGTGTGACTACTGCAACCTCAAGTGCCTCGCGAATAAAACGCGCTTCCAGAATTTTCTCCATACTGAATTTGGACACATAGGTTCCGCGTTGGGGCAGCACCTCTACAAAGCCAATATTGGCGAGCTGGATCAACGCCTCGCGCACAGGAGTCCGGCTAACACCAAACTGTTGCGCCAAGGCCGTTTCCGACACCATTTGTCCGGGGAGTAATTCCATGCTGATGATGGAGTCGCGAATAAAACCAAAGATCTGGCTTGCCGCTGGGCGGTCAAAGGACAGCCCTCTGGACTCCGGTCGCATATTAATTACAGGCTGTTTAGCCACGTTCATCTCCTCGGATACTCAATATGTCAGCACAATATTTGGACTGACGGATTTAATGCCGACAACCATGCCACAGCCACTGTGGGCAGACAATGAATGGCATAAAAAGCTGCACATCAAAGTGGCATTAATCATGATCATTAGTGAATAAATGTTCAACAATAAAACTAATCGGGATATCATAAAGTCATTTTGACAAAAAGCTTGACCTACTAGTATGCAGGGATTAGGATTAACTCAATGTTCATTGGTTCATCGCCGATTTTCCAATGAGCAGGGGTTGTGTTTGACCTTATTCTGGCGGAAGTTTTCCGCCAGTTTTTTCTTGAAGTAGTTTTGAGTTATCCCGTTGACTGCGTAATGCAGTGTTTATCGTTGTACATGAATCTCTCTTGTATTTTCGGATATACCGTCAGGCAGCTCTGTAATATCGGAGCTGCCTTTTTTCTTTGTCAAAATACTTTTCACTTTGGTTATTAATTCCGGGCCGGACTATTTATCCTGAACCTGTGCTGCCAGCTTGCGGCAGTGATCAAAGCGCTTCCAAAGTGGCTGGTAAATATCATCAGCGACAGCTCCCAAACTAATCCACTCCACTATTAATGGATGAAAAGACGATAGTTCAAAACGACTATCGCGTTGTCCAAAAGCGGTTTGCATTTGTTTGACTTGATATTCCATGCGCGCTTGTTTATCGCTTTCAGGTGATTCCTGATCAGTAACGATTTCAGCGCGGATAGTCAGTGTGCGCAATAATCCGGCGTTGGCTATTTGCGTTTCGCTAGTCAATTGATCTGTCTTGGCCAAACGTTGCTGCAGCGCATTGAACGTGCCATTAGGCCAGCGTGGAGTGTCAGTCAATAATGCATCCAGTGTTGCTTTTTGTGTGGCCAGTTGTTCTGCCGATTGCTGCGTCAGCACTGCCAGTTCATATTGGCGTATTGCATTCAGTGCAGAGAATAAATCTGCCCAACTTTGTTCTTCAGCTTTTGTCTTTGCGGCATTGCGCTGGGTGTTAATGGCGGCAATAGCTGCATGAAATTTATTGTGCAGTTGTTTTGCCGCCTCTTTTGGAAGTTCAAGGGCATTGAATTGAGCGGCAATATTATCGATGTCGGCTTTTGCCACAGTGATCGCTTCCGCGCTTTTTTCTGCAATAGCGTGTAGTTGTGCGATCAATTGCTCGGCCTGGTTAACAATTGCCAAACGCTGTTCTTTAGCTGCTTCAAACGCCTGGTTACGCAGTGCAAACACCGCATCGCAATGCTTGCGGAACTCTTGCCACAGCTGCTGATCTTCTTTGTGCCAACTTTTTCCAATCGCTTTCCATTGAGCTTGTAATTGTTTAGCGGTTTCCGTTGTTGAGCGGCTATCTGTACTGTTTACTAACGACTGTGCCTGTTCAACCAGTGCTTGCTTGGCGTTCTTGTTGTGCTCATATTCAGCAGTAATTTTATTGAACAATTGCTCCATCAGGTTTTCAAATTCTTTTTGCAGCTCATTGCCGGCTTTACGCGGTACGGGCCAATAGTTTTGCCATTCTGCGCGTGCAGTTTTCAATGTCTGTTCAACATCCTTCCAGACGGCATTGGTAAAATCGTAACCCTGTAAATATTGTTGCAGTTGTTTAACCAGCTCGCGGCGCTTTTCCAAATTGTTATCGCGCTCTGCAGCTTGTGCTTCAAAAAAATCTTTACAGGGTGCGTAAGCAATAGCAGAAGCTTGCTGGAATTGTTGCCAGAGTTCGTCATCTTGTTGCTGCACACCTTTACTCACCTCTTTCCAACTATCCTGTAATTCATGGATTTTGGTGGCGAGTGTCTCAGGGTTCATACTGCTGTTTGCCAGTGATTGCATTTGCACAATCAGCGCTTCTTTTTTAGGTGTAACGGCGAATTCATGCCAGTCCCCTAATTTGGCTAGCTGCGCTTCAAAGTCATCAATTTTGTTTTGGATTCCTTTTGGAATATCGGCAAGCTGGCTACGCTTTTCCTGAAGCTCTTTTTGGATTGCACGTGCTTTACGTACAAAGCCTTGCTCAGCGGCCCATAGCCCCTTACGTGCAAGTTCACTAAAATCGCGCAGCGTATTTTTGGCTGCCTGTTCAGCTTGATGACGCTGTGCCCAGAGCGCATCCATTTTTGCTTTGGCTTCATTCAGCGCTTCAGGTAGTTCATCGCCAAAATCTCTGGCAGACCGCATGAGTTGCTGTAATTTTTGCTGGGTGTTTTTTACCAGTTCAGAGTCTTCTACCTGTTCCAGTTTTTCAGTCAGCTGTTTAACCGTGCCAGAGGTTTTGATTTGGTCGATCAAGTTCAATGTTTGTTGTTTACGCTGTTCAAATTCTTTGGTGAGTTTGTCCAGTGGTAAATGACGATTCGCAGCCAAACGCACCGCATTATTTAATTCTTGTATTTTTACTTCATAGTTGGCATTGAGCAGATCATCGACATGGCTTGCACTGTAAATATCAGCGGCCAATTTTTTAAGATTGGAGAGTGCTTCTTCGGCCAGTTGCAGGGCTTGCTTATCAAGCGCTTGTTTTTCTTCTTCATCCGCAATCGCTTGTGCCTGTGCGTTGATCTTTGCCTCGCAAGCAGCAAGCGCTGCCTGGTAACGGGATTGGACAATAATGGAGACTTGTCCAAGATTGTCCCATTCACTTTGCAGTACGCCCAGTTTGGCTTTGAAGAGTGCATCGGCATCAAATTGGGCGTGACGTTCAATTTTCTCGCAAATACGTTCTGCGCTGGCTTCCAGTTCTGCGATTTTTGCGTCTTCTGCTTTAAATACGTCCAACTTGGTTTTTACGATTTTAAAGACATTCTTATCTTTGGTTTTTACCACCTTGGCAAGTTGTTCCAATATTTCACGACTATGTATTTTTTCTGCTGCAGCTTGGCGTAATTGGCTGGTTGCACCATCGCTTGCCAATTTGAGTAATTCACTTTCATCGTTGGTTTGCTCAACGATATCCAGCGTAATAATCGGCTTCGGTGCTTTAGGTTCTGCTACCGGAATAGGTGCTGCCTTGATGGGTTCAGCTTTGGGTTTGGCACCAAACAGTTTACGTAATAATTTCATAATCGTGGCTCGTCAGTCAGTGATGGTAGTAATGAGTGTTACAGGAGTTGTTGCAATAAAATTTGTACCGGGTGCGGTAGTTTTGTGTTGTCGATGCGTTTCACCTGGCTGCGACAAGAATAACCTGTAGCGGTGAGTTTTCCGGCATTTGCAGGGTTATTCACAACTTGCGACCAGGAAAGTGAGTAGATTTTTTTGGAGGTTTCCACATTGCTGGTTTCGTGGCCGTAGGTGCCTGCCATGCCGCAGCAACCTGTTTCAATCACATTCAATTTTTGGCCCAGAGTGTTGAATATGGTCTGCCAATCTTTAATCGAACTCACAGCATTGGTTTTTTCGGTGCAGTGCGCAAGCAATGAAAAATCGGCGCTTTTGAACTCGCGTATTTTTTCACCGAGCTGCTCGCTTTGTTTGGCCAGCCATTCTTGAATCAATTGCACTTTGGGTACGTTATCGCCCAATACCTTTTTATATTCCGCGCGGTAAGCCAATGTCATTGCGGGTTCAATACCAATTAAGGGAATTCCTGAAGAGGCAAGGCCGTTCAATTGTGTTGCATTCGCATCGGCGGCTTTGGCAAACGCTTTTAAAAAGCCGTGGACTTGTAACGGCTTTCCATTGGGTTTGAAGGGAGCGATCAGAGGAACAAAGCCCAGTTTTTTAAGAAGCGTCAGTGTGTCGATTACCAATGGTGTTTCAAAATAACTGGTGAAGGCATCTTGCACCAAAATAACTGCGCGGGATTTTTCACTGGCAGACAACTGCGCGATGTTTTCAAGAGTCGCGTAATTCACATCGAGCTTTTGCGCTGCAGTGTGTAAATTGATACCGGTTAGCAGCGGACTATCGACCATGCCGATAAAGCGTGCCATAAAGCGCTGCATAAATTGCGGCTTCATCATCAGGTTGTACGCCCAAGGCATTTTAGCGAGGGTAGGAATCATAAATTCCAGACCGCCGATGAAATAGTCTTTTAACGGGCGCAAGTAGCGGCTGTAATAAAGCTCTAAAAATTTTGCGCGAAACTCTGGCACATCCACTTTGATAGGGCACTGGCCAACGCAGGATTTGCACGCAAGGCAGCCCATCATGGAGTCGTGTACCTCATGGGAGAAATCATATTCGCCTTTGCGCTTACCAAACGTATTGATTACACGGGCAGGTAAGTTGAATACAAAGCTGGTGTGCTTGAATTTTTTACTTTCTTCTACTGCATTAACACCGCGTTCACTCATTTGTTTGAGCCATTCACGCATTAATGATGCACGGCCTTTAGGCGAATGTTTGCGTTCACGTGTGCCTTTCCAACTTGGGCACATGGCATCATTCGGATTCCAGTTGTAGCAAAGTCCGTTGCCATTACAGTGCATACCTTCACTGTAACCCTCCCATACTTGCACGGGAATTTTTCTATCGATTTGGCCGCGTGTTGGTACTTCATCGATTTTTAATAATTCAATATCAGCAGATGGCGTCGCAATTTTTCCGGGATTTAATTGGTTGCGTGGATCAAACACGGCTTTGATGCGTTGGATTTGCGGATAGAGTTCACCAAAAAATGCCGGTGCATATTCCGAGCGAACGCCTTTGCCATGTTCGCCCCATAACAGACCATTATATTTTTGGGTAAGTGCGACCACTTTGTCGGTAATCACCCGCACCATTTTTTCTTGTGCAGGGTCTTTCATGTTGAGCGCTGGGCGCACATGCAAAACACCAGCATCTACATGGCCAAACATACCATAGGTAAGTTTGTGCTCATCCAACACTGCACGGAATTCAAAAATAAAATCCGCCAGGTTTTCCGGTGGTACAGCGGTGTCTTCCACAAAAGGAACCGGACGTATTTCTCCCTCGACGTTTCCGAGTAGCCCCACTGCTTTCTTGCGCATTCCCCAGATTTTATTGACCGCATCATTGCCCCATGCGATGGAGTAACTAATGCGCCCTGTACTGTTGTCTTGCGCCGCTTGGTCTAATAAATCAGTCAGTTTTTTTACATCTGCTTTAAGTGCATCATCGGAGTCAGCAGTGTATTCAACCAGATTGATTCCCTGGATTTTTTCACCGTTTTCCGGTGCAGGGAAAAATTCAGAAACGCTATGCCATACGATATCGTTCATCGCCAGATTCAATACTTTTGAATCGACGGTTTCGATAGAGGTTGGATTCGCTTTCATGAGTTGCGTGGCGTCGCGCAGCGCGACGTTGAAATCGCGGTAGTTCACATTAATCAGCGCGCTACATTTTGGGATTGGCAATAAATTGATTTTCGCTTCGGTGATAAAACCGAGCGTACCTTCACTGCCGCACAAAATATTGTTGAGATTAAATCGCCCCTGTTCATCGCGGATATGTGCCAGATCGTAGCCGGTGAGGCAGCGATTTAATTTGGGAAATTTTTGTTCAATAAGTACATGGTGTTCGCGTTGGATTGCATCAATAACGCGGTGCACTTCGCCCACGCGGTCTTCACGTCGCCATAAATCTTCCAGCGTCTTTTCATCAATTGCGGATGATGTCCATTCAGTCCCATCAAGCAAAACGGTTGTTAAGTCCAATACGTGATCGCGGGTTTTGCCGTAGCGACAAGAACCTTGGCCTGACGCGTCGGTATTGATCATGCCGCCAATGGTCGCGCGGTTGCTGGTTGACAGCTCCGGAGCAAAAAATAATCCGTGCGGTTTAATGGCTGCATTTAATTGATCTTTAACAACGCCGCATTGAACGCGCGCCCAGCGCTCTTCTACATTAATTTCCAAAATTTGGTTCATGTATTTGGATGTGTCTACCACCAAACCATCGGTGAGCGATTGCCCATTGGTACCGGTACCGCCACCGCGCGGACTGAGCACAATGTTTTGGAATTGCGGTTCCTGGCTGAGTTTGGCAATACGCACCAGATCAGCGGTATCGCGCGGGTAGAGCACGCCTTGCGGCAATACTTGATAAATAGAGTTATCTGTTGCCAATACGGTTCGATTGGCATAATCCGGGCTCAAGTCCCCGCTAAAGCCTGCATCGCGCAGGGCATTGATAAAGCTGAGGTAGAGCGTTTGGACGGGAGATGTCTGGTCAATACGTGGAATCATGGGGTGGTCATCGATCGGCTGCTATTTGATAGGCCGCCATTCTACTCCCTTGCCTTTTCAATGTCCTGATCTTGCGGCTAAAACAAAAACTGCCGCAGAGGCGGCAGTTTAGACATTAAATAGAGAATATAACCGGTTAAAGCACTGAAACTGTCGGGCTTGTTTCCTGACTTGTGGGGGTATTGTTCCGGTTGTTTTCGCCGGTTTGGCGGGTATTGGCAGATAACCGGCTGCCAGCATTGGTGGTCGCAATACGGAATTCTTCCTGCTGCTGATGCCAGGCGATAATTTTGTAGTAGTTAAGAACGTTATCGACAAATTTGACGGGTTCCCAACCGCGCATATAACCATGTTTAGCGCGGCTGTAATATTGCTGTTTTGATAGCAGCGGCATGTATTTGCGCACATCTTCCCACTTGCTCGGATTGCCGCCCATACGTTCGGTCAACACACGTGCATCTTCTAAATGGCCAAGACCCTGATTATAAGCTGCCAAAGCAAAATGCAGGCGCTCTTCAGCTTCGATTCGCTCTGGTAAACGCCCCAGCAACATACGCAGGTATTTGGCACCACCATAAATACTTTGTTGGGGGTTTTCGCGGTCTTTGATACCCATGGCTTTAGCGGTATTTTTGGTCAACATCATCAAGCCGCGTACCCCGGTATGCGAGCGAGCATCGGCTTTCCAGTGCGATTCCTGATAGCTAATCGCTGCCAGTAATTGCCAGTCCAGATCAAACTCGTCTGCGGCGAGCTTCATGTCCTCAACCCATTGCGGCAGCCGTTGCTCCAGCCGATAGGTAAAGGCCATGGCTTCGCCGGTAGTGACCTCTTCTATGTGGCGATCAAAGAACTCTTCAGTGACTTTAGCCAATGAACCATCGGCCTTAATGCTGTTGAGGTATTTTTGGGCGGCATCGAACAGGCTGGTGTCTTTTTGTGCCGGGAATGCCCAGGCTAAAGGTTGTGGGTCGCTTACATCAAACGCCAGACGGGCTTTGGGATAAGAATAACGATTCAGGTCATAGGCGCTGGAGTCGATCACGGCATAATCTGCTTCGCCTTTATTGACCATATCCAGCAGGTCGATCATTTCGGCATTTTCCAGTGGCTGCCACTGAAGGTAAGGGAAATCCTGTCGCAGTTTGCGCAAACGTGCCCAGTGCGATGAGTTGGCAATTACCAGTACTTTCTTGCCCTTGAGGTCTTTAATACTGGCAGGCATAGGCAGGCGGCTGTTGTAGACCAGCTGCTGGGTAATTTGCATAAAAGGGGTAGAGAAACGCAGCGTAGTATCAGCGCTTTCCAGAGTCGTCAGGCCAGCAGCGGCGAAATCCACTTGCTGTGCGGCAACGCTATCGAGCATCTGGCCAAGGTTGGATTGATCTTCAATCACCAGATTTACGCCGAGCGAATCCGCAAAGCCTTTTACAAGGCTATATTCAAAACCTGTGAGGCCATTGGAGCCTTCGTAATAAGTAGTAGGGCCGTTGCTTGATAAGACGCGCAACTCGCCTGCTTCCAGCACCTTTTCCAATTGGGTTGGGGTGGTGCTGCGTACCAGCAAAACACTGCTGGCAATTAATGACGTGCCGACAACAAGGCTCGTCAGGATGGACTTAATCACTAACACTGATGGTTTGCGAATTTCCATAAGGGGTTACTCCGGTTGCTGAACTGCAACGCCCGAAAGGGTGTTCTCTTCGTGTGTGCGCATTCATGCCGAATCCAATCCATTAATGACCCGTGCAAATACCCCGACATGGTATAGGCACTTTTTTTGTATGCCTAGCTTGTTTTTTGAGCATACATGGGCTAGCAGTTTTGGTGAAAAAGTGATCTTTTGGCTCTGGGAGCAGATCTGGTGCGGGATTCAGTAAATTGTTGTGTGCAGGAAAAAGCCGACAGACGGTCGAAAAAAAGTAAAAAAATGTGATTACAAACCTTATTTTCTACCCAATATTGAACGCAAAAATGCATGATTTCGTAAGTTTTTGTAAAAAAACCGTACAAAAATGCAACAAATATTCAGATTTTTTAGTTATAAGAACCTGTTTGCGTTTGCGCGATTAATTTTTTTATCGAATTACTAAAAAGTTATAAGCAGAAATTTGAAGTTTAATTCCAGGATGTATTTATTTTTGACTCGTTTTTCATTCTGTAAAAAAGCTAAAAGATATTTTGGAATTTTTATTTTTACCTGGTGATATAAACTCGATCTAATGATGTGGACGAATTTATTTATTAAAAATAATTATCATGATGTCATATTTGAAGGTTTCTATTTTTTGTCAGATACACAATGTTTTTAGTCTGATCCCTGATGATCATCCAGCAATTAAAAAAATTATTTGTTGTAAATTCATAGGTGTTTTCGTTTAATTTTTTCGAATTTAATAGGGAAAGTAAATTTTTATGGAAAATTTTACTGCTATTTCAATAGCATTTTTGTTGTCCATACGCATCATGAATCATGCTTCAGTTTATTAAGAAAGCTACTGTTTCTATTTATTAAGAAAGCTACTTTTTCTATCAGGTAATCCAGAAATTTTTTCGTTCTTGTTTTTCTGAATAATTAATTTTTTTGATATGTGAAAAAGACGGAAATTGTATTGTTACTCTGGCGAATGTCTTTTTGAATACCTGAAGCGAAGATTCTTATCTATACAATGAACTGAAATACATAGCACCGAGGTTGATATTTTGGCATGCAGGCGCCACAGGTGTTGAAGCGGGCTTGGTCGGGCGTTTGTCCCGGAACGATTTGCACACTTTTTGGGAATTACTCCAGTAGCGCTTAGCCGTATCCATAAACGTCTTGGTATCCAATCAGCAAGCCGGGTTGGGCTGGGGAAAAAAGTCTCTCGGGCAGTGCCTAAATCCAGTACAATGCGCGCCTCTCTTTTGTCATTAATCCTTGTTATCACCCATGCCGAGGCTCTTCCCACTATGTTAATCCTGCGTGGCGCTCCCGCTCTTTCCAGTTTCCGTACCCAAAAACTCCTGTCCAGCCTGCAACAACGCGTTCCTGCGGTGACCGGTGTCAGCTCGGAATTTGTTCACTTTGCCAACGTTTCCACTCCCTTGAGCGATGCCCAACAGCATGTGCTTAAGCAATTACTGACTTACGGCCCAAAAGTTGAGAAAGAAGCGAGCCATGACGGCGAGTTATTCCTGGTCGTCCCACGCTTGGGGACTATTTCCCCTTGGGCATCCAAAGCGACCGATATTGCCAAAAACACCGGTCTGGAAAACGTAAAGCGTATTGAACGCGGTATTGCCTATTACGTGACTGGCGCATCGGCGGCAGATCGCGCTGCTGTTGCAGCTTTGTTACATGACCGTATGGTAGAAACGGTATTTGATAGTCTGGAAGCAGCCGAACAGCTATTTATCCAACAGCAACCGGCGCCACAAACGTCGGTAGATATCCTCGGCGGTGGCCGTGTTGCTCTGGTAAAAGCGAATAAATCCCTCGGTTTGGCGTTAGCAGAAGACGAAATTGATTACCTGGTAGAGAGTTTCACCAATCTGGGGCGCAACCCGATTGATGTCGAGTTGATGATGTTTGCACAGGCTAACTCCGAGCACTGCCGCCACAAAATCTTCAACGCCTCATGGACGATTGATGGTGAAGAGCAGCAGCGCAGTCTGTTCAAAATGATCAAAAACACCAACGAGGTTGGCGGCGAAGATGTACTTTCCGCTTACGCTGATAACGCGGCAGTAATGGTTGGTCACGAAGCAGGGCGTTTCTATCCGAATCCGGAAACCAAGGCTTACGAATATACCCAACAACCAATTCACATATTGATGAAGGTGGAAACCCACAACCACCCAACGGCGATTTCCCCGTTCTCGGGTGCAGGTACCGGTGCCGGTGGTGAGATCCGTGACGAAGGTGCTGTTGGTCGCGGCTCCAAACCCAAAGTCGGTTTGACCGGTTTTACCGTTTCCAACCTGCAAATCCCGGGTTTTGAACAGCCGTGGGAACAGAATTACGGTAAGCCTAACCGTATCGTGAACGCGCTCGACATCATGATCGAAGGCCCCATCGGCGGCGCTGCGTTTAACAACGAATTTGGTCGCCCGAATATTTGCGGTTATTTCCGTACCTTCGAAGAAAACTTTGACGGCGAGCGCCGTGGCTATCACAAGCCCATTATGTTGGCGGGTGGTTACGGCAATATCAAAACTGAACACATCGAGAAGCCGCCCTTTGGTGCTGGCACCAAGTTGGTTGTGCTCGGTGGCCCGGCGATGTTGATCGGCCTTGGCGGCGGTGCTGCTTCTTCGATGACTTCCGGTTCTTCGTCTGAAGATCTGGATTTCGCCTCTGTACAACGCCAGAACCCCGAAATGGAACGCCGCTGTCAAGAAGTTATCGACGCTTGCTGGCAGATGGGCGATAAAAACCCGATCGCGTTTATTCACGATGTGGGGGCAGGCGGTCTTTCCAACGCTTTCCCTGAATTGGTAAAAGACGGTGGGACTGGCGGCAAATTTGAATTGCGCAATGTACCTAACGACGAACCGAGCATGAGTCCATTGGCGATTTGGTGTAACGAATCGCAAGAGCGTTATGTCTTGGCAATTGCGCCGGCAGACCTGCCGCGTTTTGAAGCGATTTGCCAGCGCGAGCGCGCGGCTTACGCTGTTGTCGGTGAAGCGACTGACGAAAAACATTTGTTGGTTAATGACAAACATTTCGATGCAAAACCGGTTGATTTGCCAATGTCAGTATTGTTTGGCAAACCGCCAAAAATGCATCGCGTTACCGAAAAGCACACTGCAAAAACAGCTGAATTCAGCACTGCCGGTATTGAATTAAAAGAGGCTGCTGAGCGTGTGCTTAAACACCCAGCGGTCGCGAGCAAAAATTTCCTGATCACTATCGGTGACCGCTCGGTAACGGGCATGGTTGCGCGTGACCAATTGGTTGGCCCATGGCAAGTGCCGGTTGCTGACGTTGCCGTTACGACGGTGAGCTACGACTCTTATGCGGGCGAAGCCATGAGTATGGGTGAGCGCACGCCGGTCGCATTGTTGGATGCACCAGCATCTGGCCGCATGGCGATTGCCGAAGCCATCACCAATATCGCGGCAACGCGCATTGCAAAATTGTCGGATGTAAAACTGTCTGCTAACTGGATGTGCGCTGCTGGCCATCAAGGCGAAGAAGAAAAACTGTATCGCACAGTAGAAGCAGTGGGGATGGAGTTGTGCCCGGCGTTGGGCATTACTATTCCGGTTGGAAAAGATTCCATGTCCATGCGCACCGCCTGGAAAGATGGCGATGAAAATAAAGCGGTTACTGCGCCATTGTCATTGGTAATCTCTGCGTTCTCACCTGTGGTAGATGTGCGTCAAACACTGACTCCACAACTCAGAACCGACAAAGGCGATACCGATTTAATTCTGATTGATTTGGGCAACGGTAAAAATCGTCTGGGTGGCTCGATCCTCGCGCAGGTTTACAACCAACTCGGCCAAACACCTGCTGATTTGGATTCTGCTGAGCAACTCAAAAATTTCTTTAACGCAACACAAGCAAGCCTTGCGGCTAATGAGTTACTTGCATACCACGATCGCTCTGATGGTGGTTTATTCGCGGTTGTTGCAGAAATGGCATTCGCAGGTCACACCGGTGTAAGCATTAATTTGGATGGCTTGGGTGATGATGCGCTTGCTGTATTGTTCAGTGAAGAAGCGGGTGCCGTAGTACAAGTTGCACGTGCGCAATCTGCTGCAGTGCAAAAACGTTTTGCTGATGCGGGATTAAAAGTCAATGTAATCGGTGGTTTGAACAGCAGCGATTCCTTAAATATCAGCCTGAACGGAAAAGTATTGTTCGATCAACCGCGCGCGCAACTGCAAGCACTGTGGAGCGAAACCAGTTATCGCATTCAAGCTCTGCGTGACAACCCTGTGTGCGCAGAACAAGAATTTGCCGCAATCATCAAACCAAACCCCGGTTTAAGCGTGAAACTGAGCTACGACCAAAATGACGATGTTGCAGCGCCATTTATTAACACTGGCGTTCGTCCTGCTATTGCGGTATTGCGTGAGCAAGGCGTTAACGGTCATGTGGAAATGGCGGCAGCATTTGATCGCGCTGGTTTCAAAGCCGTTGATGTGCACATGAGCGATTTGCTTTCAGGTCGTGTATCGCTGGAACAATTCAAAGGCCTGGTTGCTTGCGGCGGCTTCTCCTACGGTGACGTATTGGGTGCGGGCGAGGGTTGGTCAAAAACGATTTTGTTCAACAACAAAGTGCGCGATGAATTCGAGCGTTTCTTCCATCGCAACGACACTTTCAGTTTGGGCGTGTGTAACGGTTGCCAGATGATGTCCAATCTGAAAAATCTGATACCTGGTGCCGATCACTGGCCGCGTTTTGTGCGCAACTTGTCTGAACAATTTGAAGCGCGTTTTAGCTTGGTGCAAGTGCAGGAGTCATCGTCAGTTCTGTTTAAAGGCATGACGGGGTCGCATATGCCAGTGGCTGTTGCACACGGCGAAGGCTATGCGGAATTTGCTAATGCCGATGCGCTGAAAGTGTGTAACGAGAGCGGTACTGTTGCGCTGCGTTTTATCGACAACAATTTGCAAGCAACGGAAACCTATCCGGCTAACCCGAACGGTTCTCCATTGGGTATCACCAGCGTTGCCAGCAAAGATGGTCGCGTCACCATTATGATGCCGCACCCCGAGCGCGTATTCCGCGCGGTAACCAACTCATGGAAACCGGATGATTGGAAAGACGATGGTGCATGGTTGCGTTTGTTCCGCAATGCGCGCGTGTTTGTGAGTTAATTACTGGCAATCCCAAATTCTCAACAAACAACATCATGTATAAAAATTATGTATAGGAGGCTTCGGCCTCCTTTTTTTTTTCAATGGCACGACCAGTACTGCTAGTCACAATTTCTTACAATTCTTTTGAATTTCCTTTCGCATACTCCGGTACGACAAATTGACCTGATGCAATACGAAGAGGAGTGATGAAGGTGAAAATATCAAACGGCATTACGCGTTGGTGCGGCATTATTTTGGGATTATTGTTAACGGCCTGTGGTAGCGATGATTTACCCAAACCCAGCATCACGTTTGCACACGATGGTCTTGAGGGGCGAGTCATCACACGGTTGTATGCTGATAAGCAGACGTTGTTAGCCGCGACTGATCGTGGTGTGTATCGCAAAGTGAGCGCGCAAAGTACGTGGGAGGCAGTTGGATTGGTAGATCGGGAAGTGTTGGATCTTGCGATTATCGCTCCCAATCACTATCTCGTCATGACAGAGCGCCAACATAATGATCTGGTTGATCATCGTTTATTTGAAACTCTCAATGGCGGTAGTACATGGCAGGAGATTGCACACAATTTTGGTGGTGACGAAGGCACAGAAGCGTTCTACGGTATGCACTACGATGATGATAATAATGCCCTTTATGCAACAGGCATTGAAGCTTTGGGCGTTTCTTACGATGAAGGGCGCAGCTGGCAATTGCTGAGTGGTATGTGGCATGGGTTTGGGCAGCGCAAAACAATCGTAAAGCGCAACCCTGTGACCAATGAAATTTGGTTCGGCGGGCAAAATGCTTTCGAGCAATTGGTGTTGAATGTGTATTCTCTGGATACAAAAGAGCTGCGTGCCTATCGCGATTTGTTGCCTAATCCCAGCGTGATTTACGGGATTCAATTTGATCGCGCTCGCCCTGACTGGGTGATGGTATCGGGTGAGGGAGGGGTATTGTCCAGCAGTGACCGCGGAGCCAATTGGGCTACGTTAATTGGCGATGTGGATTATCGTTTTTACTTTGATGTCGCCATAGATCCATTAGCGCCCGCGACATTGTATACCGCGGGTTGGGATAAAAATTGGGATACTCCGCAGCCGCTGATTTTTGAAGTATCTGACGATGGCGGCCAGCGGTGGAAAAAATATCGTCACACGGACCCTACACTGTTTGGCGGCGTGCGCAGTATGATTGCTGTGGTTGAAGACGGCAAAACCCGCGTTTATTTAGGTTTGTATCGCGGTGGCATTATGAAAGTCACTATTCATTAGTTGCCCGCTCGTTTCACTGCGCACTACAAAATATTACAAGCTCAGCCGGTATGTATTGGCCTCCCGGTTTGCTTTTGTGCTTCAATGACTTACGAGCCTATTTCTAAAGTGACATAGCTATTGGATTCGGGCGGGCGATGTCACCTATTGAACCTCGAATTGCGTATAACGTCTTACTGATTACAGGCAGCAATGCTGCGGGAATCATGTCGAAAACTTTTGTTAAAGGATCAGGTGGATATGCTATGAAAACCATGAAACGCACTATGACAACTATCGCGCTGGTGGTGCTGGCAGCCAGTGCGGTGACCGGTTGTTCATTTACCAAACCCCATGAAAAAAATGCCCAGCTAAAAGCCGATAAGGCAGGCCTGACGGCCGTAGAGAAAACACGCTTTGATGGGACGTTTATCGCCAAGGGTGCCGAGTTTTCACAGTACAAAAAGTTATTGGTTGAACAGTTGGATTTGAGCGATGTGAAAATCCGTAAGCAGTCGGGAACCAATATGGTTGACGATACACCTTGGGAGTTAAATGACACAGACCGTCGCTATTATTCAGAGCGTTACACCGAAGCGCTGATGAATAATTTAATTGCTGATGGTACTTACGCCACAGTAGTGGAGGCGGGCCCGGATGTGATGACGGTATCCGCTAAAGTATTGGAAATTGCGCCTTTGGCTAGCAAAGATGACATGAAGGGCCGCCCCAACCGAATGAAAGTGTATAGCGAAGGTATGGGGACCATGACCTTGGAAATTTCATTGTACGACTCCGTATCCGGTAAGCCGCTTGCGATTATTACTGACCAGCGTGATTTGGGAAAAATATGGGAGGAAAATAATCGGGTGACAAACAATATCCAGGTGCGTTTGGCGTTTAACCATTGGTTGCGTAATTTGCGCACCGAGTTGGATAAAGCATCGGATCGTCATTAATTCACAGGCATTACGTGGCGCAAAAAAAAAAGAGGAAAACCCGCACGGGTTTTCCTCTTTTTTTTATCACGCTTTTTTAGCTTAGCCGCTTCTTTTTAATCACTTCTTTTTCACTGCGATAAAAAGAAAAAGCGTTTCAATTAAATGCTGTGAAAAAAATCGCGATTATTTCAAATCGTCGAGATACTTTTCAGCATCCAGCGCAGCCATACAACCAGAGCCAGAAGAGGTAATCGCCTGGCGATAAATGTGGTCCGCCACATCGCCCGCAGCATATACACCTTCAACGCTGGTTTGAGTCGCGTTGCCTTCCAAGCCGCTTTTTACTTTGATGTAGCCGTTGTGCATGTCCAACTGGCCTTCAAAAATATCGGTGTTAGGTTTGTGACCGATGGCGATGAATACACCGGCAACGTCAATTTCCTGGGTTGTGCCGTCTTGCGTGCTTTTTAAACGCAATCCGGTCACGCCTGAATCGTTACCCAATACTTCTTCCAACTGATGGTTCCAGATAACTTTGATGTTGCCGTTGGCTACTTTCGCCATCAACTTATCTTGCAGAATTTTCTCTGACTTCAGTTTGTCGCGACGATGGATCAACGTGACTTCGCTTGCGATATTGGACAAATACAGCGCCTCTTCAACTGCGGTATTGCCGCCGCCGACAACGGCAACTTTTTGGTCGCGGTAAAAGAATCCATCACAGGTTGCACAAGCGCTTACGCCTTTGCCCATGAAGGCTTCTTCTGACGGTAAGCCCAGATATTGCGCAGAAGCACCGGTCGCAATAATCAAAGCATCGCAGGTGTAAGTATTAGAGCCAATCAACTTGAATGGACGCTCGCTCAACACAGTTTCATGAATGTGGTCAAACACGATCTGTGTATCAAAACGCTCGGCATGTTGCTGCATTTGTACCATCAAGTCCGGACCTTGCAGATCGTGAACACCACCGGGCCAGTTTTCTACTTCAGTGGTAGTGGTCAATTGACCGCCTTGTTGCATGCCGGTGATAACCACAGGTTTAAGGTTGGCACGAGCGGCGTAAATAGCAGCAGTGTAACCAGCAGGGCCAGAACCGAGAATAATCAGGCGATGGTGTTGTACTTCACTCATAGGTATTCCTTGATCTTCAATAAAGATGGGATAGTCAGATAGGGGACAATCGCAATGTGGGGGCATGATAGGCCAATCACAACAGTCGTGCAAAATTGTCTGGTTCAATCTGCCGGATTGGAAATGACTATGTGGGCATTTTTTGCCCTTGATAACGGCGCGATGAAAGGCCGATATACACGCATTTTTGCTTGAAGAGCGAGCGCTGGCTGCATGTGAGTATTGATTACCCTGTCATTACTCCCAGTGTGGACATACGGTTTGTCCATTCTTGCGCGCTATGGCTGCGCAAGAGTTGTTCAAATGCGGTGGGTGAAAGTGGTTTTGAAAATAAATAACCTTGCAATAAATCAGCACCATAATCGCGGCAAATGCGGGCTTGTTCGCGGGTTTCTACCCCTTCGACCACAATCGTCAGGTCGAGGCTTTTGGCGAACACAATCATGGCGCGCAGTATGCGGCAATCGGCTGCGTTATCAGGCACGCCCTGTACAAATTTGCGGTCAATTTTGAGTGTGCTTGCAGGCAATTCTTTCAGGTACGCCATTGAGGAATAACCTGTACCAAAATCATCCACCGCAATATCCACTCCGTAATCCCGGATTTGTTTCAGGCGCTGCGCTGTGCTTTGTAAATTTTCAATGAGAATGGACTCGGTAATTTCCAGGCTGACACTGCTCCCGGGTAAACCGGTGCGTTCAAGGTCATCAATAATGCCCTGATAGAGATCCTCATCAGTCAGCAGCTGCGCGCACACATTAAATTTCATGTTGAAGTCATTATTTACCAACCCTTGTTGACGCCAGTCAGCTAACTGTTTGCAGGCATTAAAACGGCTGCGCGAATCGATTTCACCAATCAACCCGATTTCTTCAGCAAGCCCGATAAATTCGATAGGGGGCAAAATGCCACGCTCCGGGTGATCCCAGCGGATCAAGCCTTCTGCGCCGCAGATTTCAAAGGTTTGTGCATCGACGATCGGTTGGTAAAACAACACAAAATGGTTGGTGGGAATCAGTGCACGCAATTCTTTTTCAAGGCGCAATCGCTCTTGCATTTGCGCTTGCATAGACGATGAAAAAAATTGGAAGTTATTGCGGCCATCCTGTTTTGCGCGATACATCGCCATGTCTGCCGCTTTGAGCAGATCACTGGCGGTTTCACCTGCATCAGGATAAGTGGCAATACCAATACTACTTGAGATGGTATTTTCATTAGTGCCCACCAATACCGGTCGCCGTAAATCATCGAGAATGCGCTGCGCCAATTGGCTGATGGCTTCTTGTGAATCAAAATTGTGGGCGAGTATGGCAAATTCATCGCCGCCCAAACGGCAGACAATATCGCCCGCACGGACAACATGCAGTAAACGATTGGCAACTTCTTTCAATACCTGATCGCCAATCACATGGCCTAAACCATCATTAATGAATTTAAAGTTATCAAGATCCAAAAATAATAATGCAAGTTGTTCATTGTGGCGTTTGGCGCGCTGGATTGCCGAGCGCAAACTTTCATCAAAGTAATAGCGGTTAGCAAGCCCGGTCAGCGAATCATTTTCGGCTAGTGCACGCAAACGTTGATGACTTTCCTGTAGTTGCCGTTCCAGAACATGGCGTGCACGGGCATGGGTGATAGCGCGGGTTAAATGTTTATGGGCAATTTCAGATTTAAAGAGAACATCTTGCGCGCCTGCTTCAATAAATTCGCGTTCAAGATCATCATCGGCGCTGGCACCGGTAAGGATAATAATGGCCGCATGATGATGAGGATGTTTATTTAATAAATGCAAAACTTCCATGCCATCAATATCGGGAAGGCGATAGTCAAGTAGCACCGCATCGAAGTCATTGCTATCAAACTGGGCCAGCCCTTCGCTGGCAGATCCCGCTTGGGCAATAGTGATATTCCACTCGGTTTTTTTAAACGTGCGGATAATTGCCTGGCGATCCAGTTCGTTATCATCAATCAGTAATAACTTCATGCAAAATACCTCTTTGCTTGGTTCCTATTGCTCCACGTATCACCTGTTAGTTTTTATTGCGGGTTAACAGGTAACTCAATGACTCGCCAGTAGTGGTCAAGCAAACTGACCACCTGCATAAAATCACTGTCCATCCGTTGTTTTAACAAATAACCGGCTACATGTTCGCGGTAGGCCGCCATAATGTCTTCATCTGATTTTGATGTGGTCAGGACAAATACCACGGCTGTCGTGAGTTCCGGATCCGAGCGCAAGACTTCCAAAAATTCCAGTCCATTCATGCGCGGCATATTGATATCTAACAAAATAATGTAAGGACTGGGTATTTCACCATTACGCAATATTTCAAGCGCTTCAAGGCCGTCTTTTGCGCGATACAGCGGGTTAAGTAGCTTGAGTTTATGCAGGGCTCTGCGCAGTGCCGTTGCGTCTATATCGTCATCGTCGATAATGAGCAGGCTGACGGTTTTGAATTCCTGGTTGTCAGTCGGATGAAGTTTATCAATCATGACTTTGCTTCCTTTTCGTTATATGTGCCGGCCAGGAAAAGGTGAATTGGCAGCCCCTGCCGTTGGAGAAGACACGGATGCTGCCACCGTAGGTTTCCACAATTTTTTTGATCAGCGCGAGCCCCATACCACTGCCTTCCTGTTCATCGCGCGACTTCAGGGTTTGAAACATACCAAATACCCGCGCCTGGAATTTTTCAGGTATTCCGGGGCCGTCATCCCTTACGCTGAACTCATAGAAGTCGGTAGAAATACGTTGCGCCTCAATGCGAATAATGCCGTCATCGCGGTCATGATGTTTTATGGCATTGGAAAATAGATTGCGTAGAATTTGTTCAAAGGGTGTGCCCAAGGTCTCAAACACAGGTAGGTCATCCCCCAACTCCAGCCGCAAACCCGGTTTGGTGTTCTGGATTTCAAATAATTCTTTCGCTATGTGAGCGACGTCAATAGTGGTGATAGCGCCGTCGGTTTTACCCGCGCGGTAAAATAACAGCAGGTCATCCAACAGTTTTTCCATTCGATGGATGCGGTTGCGCAACATGCGCGTGTGTTTTTCGACTTCGTTAAATTCTTTGGATTCCAAATCTTCATCGATCCAACTGGACAGTTGCGAAATGCCGCGCAAAGGGGATTTCAAATCATGCGAGGCAACATAGGCAAAGGTTTCCAGTTCTTTGTTGGTTTGCGCGAGACGGTGATTGGATTTTTCCAGCTCTTGTTGATGCTGTTCTATTAAGCGCATGGCTTTATTGCGCTCATCAATATTATGCGCAAACACCTTGAGTGTTTGCGCCATTTCACCGATTTCATGTGGATGATCATGGAATGGGATAACGGTTTGGGCATTACCATCAGCCAGTGCCAGCATAGTGCGGCGGATTTTCTCCAGCTGCCAATTCAGGCTACGGGTAATGAGGCTCGAAACCAAAATACCCATCAGCAAAAATCCACAAATGACGACGACCATTAAATTGCCAGCATGATTTTTTGTATTAATCGCCTCTGCATTGAGCTGTAGCATTTGTTCTTGCACTTTCAGGAGAATGGCATCGCAAAGTGCTTCTATCGCAAATGTTTTTTCCTGGCTGAGTGTCACTGCTGTTTGGCGGTAACTTTCGATGTTGCCTGCCTGCAGTTGGGCGTAACTTTCCAATACGATCAGACGCCATTGTTTGAATTGATGATCTATTTGGTCGGTGTCGATGTTATGGATAGGATCGCGCTGGATAATTGCCAGGTTTTGATCAAGATTTTTTTGGGTATATTCGATCAGTTGAGGAATGTTGTGTTCTTCTGCGAGTTCAGGATGCACTGCAATGTCTTTCATCGTACGGTTAAGCCTGCCGATATAAGTACGGATCTGCAGAACGGCATTATTAATCTGTACGGGTTCATCGTAGAGTTTTTGCGAAATGGCAGCCACTTTATTAATTTGCAGCAGGCCGACGGAACCAATACCGATGAATAACAAGCTCATAAAAATAAAGCCGGTCGCCAAACGACTAAACACACTCAGGCGATTAAATGCATCAATCGCTGCGCGACAACGCAAACTTAAAATTGCGGCGGAAAATGCGAGCAGACCCAGTGCAGTTTGCGGCGCCATTTTGATGCCTAGCCAAACAAAGGTAGGGAAAATGCCAAAACCCTGGCCAATAATTGCCGACAAGGTGATAAAAATCATCAATGCGCATAACAACGTTGTGAAAAGTGTGTAATTACCCTGCGAATAGCGGGAAAGTAATAATGCTACGCTCGCGAGCAGCAATACCGAGCTGGTAGAGGGTGAAATGGGTTGGCTGTGTACCGGTGGCTCATTCAGAAATATTACAAACCAGTCAGTTGTGTTGAGCTTAAGTCCTGCTGTCAATTCCAGCAGTGTCAGTGTCGCGATGGTGAACACTATAAAACTGCAAATAAACAGCAGGACCGATTCCATTTTTACAAGAGCGATCAGCCCTAAACCGCATGCAATAAAAGCAAGTGCAGTGTTGTAAGCCATCAGTGTTGTATAAGGGTAAATACTGGCAAGCAGTTGCGGGGCGTGCCAACTAAGCAGCACGCAGCCACCTGTTAACAACAGCAGTGTTGCAAGTAAAAAAAGTGGCCAATAGTGGGCTTTGCTTGCGCTGGTATTATCAGCGCCATTCGTCACAATACTGTGCATGTCTCGTTTAATCCGTATCCACTGAGAATCATTTTCCTTTGTCGTACTGCTTGTCTTTGGCAGTGTCATTCGACAATCGTGTTGGCGATAAAGGAAAAGCACTAATCACAACTGAGTGTAGATGAGCAATTGATAAATACTCTTAAATAACCTTGTTCCGAAGAAAATAATTAGTCTTGCCTGCTATTTATAATAATCAGCCATAACTATTAGGAGTGAATGTGTAGGGATGAATGTGGGTATGAAGAAAAATGAATGTTGTTTTTGACGTACAAGATCTACCGTTTATGCGAGAAAAACCATAATAGGTTGGCGTGCAATTCATCATTGGTTTATCCTGCGGGACAAAGAAATAATCATAATTTTTGTTATACACATTGCGTCTATTAGAACTAGACTTTTTGTATAACACAGCTGCGTAGAATAATAACCATGCCATTGTCCGTCGCATCGAGTAATGCATCGCTCAAAATCTGGCTCAGTATGCAGTGCCAAATGCTTGGCAATGCCAGTGCGGGTATGTTGGTACAAACCTCTTCGTCCAAACCGTTGATTGTTGCCAAATGGCCGCAAGGTATAGTGCTGGATGCAAACCTGCGTGATGTACTTGCTCAGGTGCGCGAGAAAGGGCGATTGCATCTTGCGCCGCAGGGGCAGCAGTTGATCCTTGGGCAGCCATTGGAAATTGATGGACAGGTGTGGGGAATATTAGTTGTCCGCTTGGAGTCCAGTGATAAAAAAGCACTCCCCAGCGTACTGAAATATCTCAAGTTAGGACAATTCTGGTTGCACTTTTTATTGCAACAACAGGCGTTGCAGCAGGAAGCTTTACTGCAACAATATCCACAAGACTCTCAGCTACAAACTTCCCCGTTACAAGCGTCTCAAACACAAGCGCCTCAAACACAAGCTTCTACGTTGCCACTTTCACCGCAAGAGCAATCGGCAGACTTATCTGCTGGCACCTTTACACCGGCTATGCCCGCGTTTGAAAAAAGCGACATTGATGCGGCGCTATTGCAACTCAGTGCCAGTTTGCTAAAAGAAAACTCCTTGCAGGAAATGGTCATCAGTTTGGTGAATTTACTTGCCGGTTATGTGCAAGCGACGCGGGTAAGCCTGGGTTTGTGCGGGCGCAAAAACCTCACGCTGGAGGCGATTTCATTTTCCGCTAATTTTGACCAGCGCACCCTGGCCATGCAGGCGATTGTGGATGCCATGGCCGAGGCAGTGGAACAGGGAGTGAACATTGATTTTTCTCCGATGCTGGATGCTGCTGGGCTTCAATCCTCTGAGCATCAACCTCCTGAGCATCAATCTCCGGAACCTCGACCAACTGAAGAGCAACCTGCCGGGAATGAATTGGCGGGCGATGATGCCGGTTCGCCCGGCATCATCCATCGCGCGCATCAGCAATTATTGCAGCAGCAACATTTGCGGGCGGTGCATACGCTGTTGTTGCGCAGAGGCAATCACATCATTGGTGCCCTGACAATCGAACTGGATAAGCAAGCATCGCTCGATGACACCCAGCGCATATTTGTGCAGCAGGCGCTGCATTTCGCCGGTGCTATTGTGGCGCTGCAACAACAGGCGTCGGCCAGTGTTTGGCAGAGCTTGAAAGGGCGCATTGCCCGGCGTTTATCGCGCTGGTTTGGCGAAGACTCCTGGCGCGGCAAACTGGCTGCTGTGGCGTTGGTGATATTTGTGGTGATGCTGTTTGTGCCGGTGGAGTATCGCCTGTCTGCCGATGCCAGTGTGCAAACCACCGAGAAGCATTGGGTAGTAGCACCTCAGGACGGTTATCTGGGAAAAGTGCTTGTCCGCCCGGGCGATACGGTTGCCAAAGGGACTGTCCTTGCGCAAATGAACGACGACGATTTGCGTTTGGAGCGGCGCAAGCTCGCGAGCCAGGTGCAGCAATATCGCCAAACCTACGATACCGCTCTCGCCAATTCCCAGCGCGTGGAAGCGGCGATTGCCAGTGCGCAAATGGATCAGGCGAGTATCCAGCTGCGCTTGGTGGATCAGCAATTGGAGCGTACCCAGCTGGTCGCGCCTATGGACGGCATGATTGTGTCTGACGACATATCGCAAACCCAGGGCGCGCCGGTAAAACAGGGTGACCTGTTGTTTGAAGTCGCCGCGACTAGCGGATTTCTGGTGCGGTTGTTCGTTGATGAGCGTGATATCGCGGCGGTACAAGTGGGGCAACAGGGCGAAGTCAAACTGACCAGTTTGCCCAATGAGCGGTTTGCGCTGACGGTAAAATCCATTACCCCGATCAGTGAAGTGCGCGATGGGCGCAACTATTTTCGGGTTGAGGCCGAGCTTGCACGCGAATCGGATGTGCTGCGCCCCGGTATGACGGGCAGTGGCAAGTTAGCGGTAGGTAAGCGCGCGCTGGGTTGGATCTGGTTCCATGATCTTTGGCATTGGTTGCGTTTGAGTGTGTGGTAATGGACGTACAAGCGCCTGATTCCCACGCCGCACCTGCGAATCCCATGTGGCAACGCCTTGAGTCATTGCGGCCTTCGTTGCCGCGCCATATCCACATCCAACGGCGCGACTATAGCGGTGAGCCTTGGTACATATTGCAAGACAAAAGCAACGGCCGTTTTCACCGGCTTACGCCTTCGGCATGGCGTTTAATCAGTGCGATGGACGGGCATAACACGCTTGCGCAGGTATTGGCGGCAGCCAGTCAGGCTGAATTTTATGAATCGGCCGATGATATTCCCACGCGTGATGATCTGATCCATTTGTTGCAGTACCTGCATGTCGCCGATTTATTGGTGTGCGATTTACCGCCCAATACCCAGGAATTATTTGCGCGGCGGGAACAGAAAAAGCAACAGCGCTGGGTGCGGCTGTTTATGAACCCGCTTACCTGGAATATCCCACTCGGCAACCCCGATAAATTGCTCGATAAACTCATGCCATTGGCACGTTTGCTCGCCACGCGCACCATGGGTGTTATCTGGTTGGTAGTGGTTGGTTATGCCTTGTTGCAAGCGGGCAATCACTGGATTGAATTGACGCGGGGTCAGCTTGACCGCGTGTTGTCGCCCTCCAATTTATTATTGCTCTGGTTGACCTATCCCTTTTTTAAAGTGCTGCATGAGCTGGGGCACGGGTTGTTTACCAAAGTCTGGGGTGGACAAGTCAATGATTGCGGCTTGGTGTTTGTGGTTGGGACGCCACTGCCCTATGTAGATGCCAGCGCCGCGACCGGTTTTTCTTCCAAGCGCCAGCGCTTGATGGTGAGCGCGGCGGGTATAGCGGTGGAATTGTTTCTGGCGGCGCTTGCACTGTTGTTGTGGCTGCAATTATCATCGGGTTCCGGCACCGGTTTCCTGCGCGATTTTTTATACAACATCATCATTATCGGCAGCGTGTCTACGTTGTTTTTCAATGGCAATCCGTTGATGCGCTTTGATGGTTATCACTTGCTGACCGATGCCTGTGATCTGCCCAATCTCGCCACCCGTTCCAACCAACAATTCAGTTATTTATTGCGCCGTTATGCTTATGGTGTGAGCGGGATTTTTTCGCCCGCTGCCAATACCCGCGAAGCCATTATTTTTACCGGATACAGCATTGCGGCATTTTTATATCGCGTATTTATGCTGTTTTTTATCATCCTGCTGGTAGCCAATTATTTTCCTACCTTGGGGCTGGTTGTTGGTGGTTGGTTAGTATTTTTCCAGCTGATCTGGCCTGCATTAAAAGCACTGCATTACGTCGCGCGCGACAAACAGCTCGCTTCCAACCGCCTGCGCGCGTTAGCGGTGACAGTAGCTGGTGCTTCAGTGTTGGTGGCGGGGTTGGTATTTGTGCCGGTGCCGCAATCGACCTCTGTTGAGGCGGTGCTCTGGCTGCCGGATGAAGCGCGGGTGAAGGTGGAATCCAGCGGTGAAGTTGCCCGGTTATTGGTAGCCAATGGCGAGGCGGTCACGCAGGGGCAGGAATTGGTGCGATTGTATAACCCCGCACTGGTCGCTCAGTTGTTATCGCAGCAAGCCCGCTTGCGCGAATACGATGCGCGCTATCAGCAGGCGTGGGTGAGTGACCGCCCGCAGGCGCAACTGCTAGAGCAAGACCTCAATGCCATCAAGGCCGAAGTTGCTCTGCTGCAAACGCGGGTGCAAAACCTGGTGGTGCGTAGTCCGTCAGAGGGGATTTTTCGTATTACCCGTCAGCACTATTTGCCCGGCAGTTATCTGCGCCAGGGAGATGAGGTGGGTTTAATCGAAAAACCGGATGCTGTGCGGGTGCGGGCGGCATTGCTGCAGCAGGAGGTTGGGCTTGTGCGCCAGGCTACCCATAGCATCAGTGTAAGGTTGGCGAGCAATCCAGCGCAGGAGATACCGGCGCAGCTGTTATCGCAGACGCCGATTGCGACACAGGAGTTGCCCAGTATTGTGTTGGGCGCGCAGGGTGGGGGCCGTTTGGCGGTGGATGCCAGCCAGCCATCGGGTACGCGCGTCACAGAAAAAGTATTTTTGTTGGATGTGGTACTGGGCGATTTCGTCCAATCCGGCCACTACGGTGAGCGGGTGTATGTACGTTTTCAGCACCCGTCTGAACCGCTGGCGCACCGTTGGTATCGCAAGTTACAGCAGGTTTTTATCCAGCATTTTTCGTAAGTTCGTTATAAGTTCGTCGTAGCTATCTGTTTTTTTTAAACTATATTCATAAGCAAGTTGTTTTTTTATATCGAGTTAACCATGTTTAAAGGCTTTGCAGTGTCTTGTTCCACCATGCTAATGGCGTGCAGCGCTTGGGCGCAGACACAAGAACCCGCGCAATTGAATTGTCGTATCGAACCTTCTGTCGTTGTGGAAATGAGTAGCGCGGTAGAAGGGGTTATCAGCGAAGTATTGGTCGATAAAAACGATCAGGTGAAAAAGGGCGATGTAGTGGCGCGCCTCGATGCCGGGTTGGAGTCTGCCACCGTTGAGCTGCGCCGCGTCCAGGCTGAGCTGACCAGTGATGTGCAAGCACAACAACTGGCGTTGGAGTTCAGTAACCGGTCGCTGGAGCGCGTAAAAGATCTCTACGAAAAAAAGGCGGCCTCTTTTTCCGAGTTGGACAAACTCAAAACTGAACATGCCATTGCCCAACAGCAGTTGCAGCAGGCATTGGATCGCAGACGTCAGGCAGAGCTTGAACACAAGCGCGCACTGGCAGATTTACAGCGCCGCACCCTTGTCAGCCCGATTGACGGCGTTGTGGTTGAGCGTATGAAAGAGCCGGGCGAGCACATCGATTTTGAACCGGTACTCAAGTTGGCGCAGCTAGACCCTTTGAGGGTGGAGGTATTTGCCCCGGCAAGCCTGTACGGCAAGGTCAAAGTGGGGATGAAGGCCAGTGTGGTGCCAGAGCTTGCGACAGCAGACCGAAGCTACACGGCGGAAGTGACGTTGGTTGACCAGGTGATTGATGGGCCGAGCAATACTTTCGGTATCCGCCTGTCATTCCCCAATCCCAATAACCGCTTACCCAGCGGCTTGAAATGCCGGGTGAGTTTTGATGGCGTCACCCTGAACTTGCTTGATGTGCGCAATCTGCCATAAAGCCGACAACTACCGTATTGCATGTGAGTTAGATTATTTTTAATAACACGTTGATAGCTCAGCACATAAGTTGAAAAATGTGCCAAAATAACCAAATCAGGTTATTTTTTGATCTTTAAGAAACCTGGGGTAGGGTTTCCGTGTGTTTATGATTCCTGTCTGCGTCGCCCAGGGCGGGTGTCCGACTCAATAATTTCGGTATCCATGTCCAAACTACCTCGCCATCGTCGTCCGTTAATTGAGGCTCTTGAGCCCCGGTTACTTTTTTCTGCCACTGCGGATATCGCCGTCTTTGATGATGGCAATTCCGATGCCCAGTATTTGGCGCAGGCGGCAGAGCAAGTGGATCTGGCCAGCATTTACCTGCAAGACCAGCCATTAATGATGGCGAGCCAAAACGACACGTCTGATGTCGCCCCCTTTGACCAACCGTCTGAAAGCGAACACGGGATCACCAGCGTCGTATTTGTGGATATGGCGGTCAGTGACTACGAAGCGATCGTGGATGACATAAAAAGCCGTAGCGATGCTGACAAGATTGCGGTGATTTATCTTGACCCACAAACAGACGGTGTTGAGCAAATTGCCTCGGCGCTTGCGCAATACAGCAACCTCAGTGCGGTCCACATTATTTCCCATGGCAGTGCCGGTGCTGTAGAGCTGGGCAACACCCGGCTGACCGATAGCACCCTGTTCCAATACGAAGATGATTTGGCCGCTTGGGGCAAGGCGCTGGGTGAAACGGGCGATATTTTGTTGTACGGCTGTGATGTTGTTGCCTATCCCACCGGTCAGGCGTTGATTGAACGCATGGCGCAGTTAACTGATGCTGACGTTGCCGCCAGCGATGACACAACCGGTCACAAAACCCTTGGGGGTGATTGGGATCTTGAATACCGCTCGGGTGAGATTGATACCGCGTTGCTGGTCAGTGCTGCAGCGCAGGAGCAGTGGGTCAAAGCGATGGCGACAAGCAACTGGATCAACATCCAGGGTGGCACTAACGCACAAACGGTATCGTCGACAACCGGTGTAGGGCAATCGTTCTTATACGATAGCCCGGACGCGACTTATCTGGTCAATCAACTCAGTGTGCAATTACGCCTGGAGCCGGGCGCTGCGAATCAGGACATCACTATCCAATTGCTCGATGAAGGCTGGAATGATGTCACCCCGCTGGTCAACCAAACATTCAACTCCAATGCATTGGACGGCACATTTGGTTGGTATACCGTCAACTTCGGCAATGTCTCGCTCAATGACGGCCAGACATATATTGTCAAAATCACCACCAATAATGCTGATGGGAAGGTCTCTGTCGCTTATCGCAGCGATGCTTGGAATAACTCGGAAATGATCGTCAATGGCGTGGGTGATAGTGCCAATGACCTGAATATTTTGGTTTCCCACAACGATGGCAATAACCAGGCACCGGTCAACACAGTGCCCGGAGCACAATCGACCAACCAGAACACCCCATTAATTTTCAGTAATTTGTATGGCAACCGCATACAAATTGCCGATGCCGATGCATTTCCAAACGATGTAGAGGTAACACTTACCAGCGGGCAGGGCTCACTTACCCTTGGGCAAACCACAGGGCTCAAGTTCACCTCCAATGATGGTTTTGAAGATTACCATATGGTGTTCCGTGGCTCTGTCAGCGAAGTCAATGCTGCACTGGCGACGATTACCTACACACCGTCTAACGGATTTACTGGCAACGATACGATCAGCATCACTACCAAAGACCTTGGACTTGGCGGTGGTTTGCAGGATCAGGACAATATTTCAATCAGCGTCAACAACACTAATGATGCTCCGGTCGCAACCATCACCGAGGCGAGCTATTCGGTAAATGAGCAAGCCCTGCTGGATTTGCACGGTACTGGAATAGTTGTAAACGATTCTGATGGTGACACCCTCACTGTCACCATTTCGGCTCCCCTGGCGCTTAGCCAACTGACGGCTGCCGTGGGCACCACTGGCGTGGTGATTTCGTCCGGTAACGGTACCAACTCGCTGGTACTGACAGGGACATCGACCCAGCTGAATAATTTATTCATAGGCAACAACGGCGGCACCTTGACCTACCGTTACTCCGGTGATGCCCCTCCCGCAACCGAAACCCTGACGGTATCGGCCAGTGATGGAAGCCTGTCAGCGAATGATTCTGCCACCATCAATATCACCGGCGTGAATGATGCGCCGACGGTGGCGAATCCTATTTCTGATCAAACAACAGCGGAAGAATCTTTTTTCAGTTTTCAGTTTGCAGATAACACCTTTAGTGATGTTGACCCCGGTGCGACATTCACCTACTCGGCAACAAGAGCCGACGGCAACCCGCTGCCTTCATGGTTAAGTTTTAATGCGGCAACGCGCACCTTCAGTGGTGTGCCCGATGATGGCGATGTAGGCACAATATCAATCAAAGTCACTGCCTCCGATGGCAACGGCGGTACAGCGGAAGATACCTTTGACCTGACAGTAACCAACGTTAACGATGCTCCGTTCGTTAATTCTCCTGTCGGTAACCAAAATGCGACAGAAGACTCGGCTTTTAATTACACCTTTCCTGCCAATACCTTCGGTGATGGGGATCTGGGTGCGAGTTTTACTTACACAGCGGAATTGGCGGGTGGGGGTGCACTGCCTGGGTGGCTTAATTTTGATTCGGCAACCCGTACCTTCAGTGGTACGCCCGCTAACGGTGATGTAGGTACTATTTCTGTCAAGTTAACAGTGAATGATGGTGCTGGTGGAACTGCGTCCGATACGTTCGATATTGTGGTTGCCAATACCAACGATGCGCCTACTGTTGCCAATCCAATTCTTGATCAGACGGCCACAGAAAACGCACTTTTTAACTATACATTTCCCATCAATGTGTTCAACGACCAGGACGTAGGCAATACCCTGACGTACACCGCCCAAATACCCGGCGGGGCCCCACTGCCTGCATGGTTATCATTTGATAGTGCTACACGCACCTTCAGCGGTACTCCATCGAATGGAGATGTAGGAACAATCAGCATTGAAGTGATTGCCAGCGACGGCACCGCCAGCGTTAGCGATACCTTCGATATTGTGATTGGGAATACGGACGATTCACCGGATCTGGTCACTCCTATTCCCAACCAGAATGCTACCGAAGATGTTGCTTTCAATTTCCAGTTTCCCGATACCACCTTCAATGATCCGGATGTAGGCGATACCCTGACCTACACAGCCACTATGGCGGATGGCAGCGCATTGCCGGGTTGGTTAAGTTTTAATGCGACAACACGCACCTTTTCCGGTACGCCCGCAAATGCGGATGTAGGGACTATTTCAATTAAAGTGACGGCTGACGATGGCAATGGTGGTACGCCTGCCACGGATACCTTCGATATAGTCATTGCCAACAGCAATGATGCACCGACTATTGCTACCGCTATTTCCAATCAAAATGCCACAGAAGATTCTGCATTTAATTTTACATTTGCAGCCAATACATTTGCTGATCAGGATGTGGGTGATTCGCTCACTTACACAGCACAGCTGGCAGGTGGTGGGCCTTTGCCCGCATGGTTGAATTTTGATTCTGCCACGCGCACTTTCAGTGGTACTCCGACAAATGCCCATGTGGGCTCAGTGTCGATTGATGTGATTGCTGATGATGGCAACGGCGGAACCGTAACTGACACTTTCACCATTACGGTTGCGAATACCAACGATGCACCTACTGTTGCGAACATCATTCCCAACCAAAATGCGACAGAAGATGCCGCGTTTAATTTTCAATTTGCAGCGAATACATTTGCCGATGTCGATGCTGGAGCAACGCTGACGTATTCCGCGGAATTAAATGGCGGCGGTGGTTTACCTACGTGGCTGAGTTTTGATTCTGCTACGCGTACCTTCAGCGGAACACCTGCAAACAGTGATGTAGGTACGATCACCATCGATGTCACTGCCGATGATGGCAACGGTGGAACCGTAAGCGATACATTCACAATCACTGTCGCGAATACGAATGACGCGCCCACGGTTGCGAACATCATTCCCAACCAAAATGCGACGGAAGATGCAGCATTTAATTTTCAATTTGCAGCCAATACATTTGCCGATGTCGATGCCGGAGCAACGCTGACATATTCCGCGCAATTAAATGGCGGCGGTGGTTTACCGGCGTGGCTCAATTTTGATTCCGCTACGCGCACCTTCAGTGGTACACCCACCAACAGCGATGTGGGTACTCTCACGATAGATGTCACAGCAAATGATGGTAACGGTGGAGCCGTAACCGACACATTCACCATTACGGTTGCCAACACCAACGATGCACCTACCGTAGTAATTACCCTCACCGATTACTACGCAGATGAGCAAACATGGATTGATTTGCACGGCACGGGTATTAGCGTTGCTGATGTAGACAGTTCTGCGTTGACTATCACGATTACCGGTGCGGGCAGTAATAGCAATCTTGCAGCAACCGTAGGTACAACCGGCGTCAATATCGTATCCGGTATTAATACCGATACATTGATCCTCAGCGGAACGGCTGCGCAGCTCAATGATTTATTTGCGGGCAACAATGGCGGTACGCTGACGTATCGTCTTTCTGGTGACACACCGCTTGCGACACGTCTGCTCACCATCAGTGCCAGTGATGGCAGTCTATCGGGAAATGACACTGCAACGATCAACATCACCGCAGTGAACGATGCACCGGAAAATGATGTTCCCGGTGCACAAGTTACAAGTGAAGACACTGCTCTGGTGTTCAGTTTGGTAAATGGCAATCGCATTCAGGTTGATGATCTGGATGTGGGTGGCGGCAATCTGGAAATTACCTTATCAGTGACAAACGGCACCTTAACTCTCGCGGGAACGAGCGGGTTAAGTTTCACCACGGGTGATGGCACTACAGATTCAACATTGGTATTTACCGGAACCAAGAGTGACATCAATACTGCACTTGCGACTTTAACGTTTAATCCAACATCCAATTACAACGGCGCTGCTGTTTTATCGCTAACCACCAGTGATTTGGGTAATACCGGCACGGGCGGAACGCTAACAGATACCGATACCGTTAATATCACCATTAATGCTGCGAACGATGCACCTACTGTTGCGAACATCATTCCCAACCAAAACGCGACCGAAGATGCCGCGTTTAATTTTCAATTTGCAGCGAATACATTTGCCGATGTCGATGCCGGAGCAACACTCACTTATTCCGTGCAATTAAATGGCGGCGGTGGTTTACCTACGTGGCTGAGTTTTGATTCCGCTACGCGCACCTTCAGCGGTACACCAGCGAACAGTGATGTAGGCACGCTTACGATTGATGTGACTGCCGATGATGGCAACGGTGGAACTGTCACCGACACTTTCACGCTTACCGTTGCAAATGTGAATGATGCGCCTACCGTAGCGAACATCATTCCCGACCAAAACGCGACCGAAGATGCTGCATTTAATTTTCAATTTGCCGCCAATACATTTGCCGATGTGGATGCGGGAGCAACACTGACGTACTCAGCACAATTAAACGGTGGAGGTGGTTTACCGGCGTGGTTGAGTTTTGATCCTGTTACACGCACATTCAGTGGCACTCCTGCCAACAGCGATGTAGGCACTCTCATGATTGATGTGACAGCCGATGATGGCAACGGTGGAACTGTCACCGACACTTTCACGCTTACCGTTGCAAATGTGAATGATGCGCCCACCGTTGCAAACATCATCCCCAATCAAAATGCGACAGAAGATGCCGCGTTTAATTTTCAATTTGCATCCAATACATTTGCGGATGTTGAGCTTGATTCTCTGACGTATTCCGCACAATTAAATGGCGGCGGTGGTTTACCAGCGTGGTTGAGTTTTGATTCCGCTACGCGCACCTTCAGTGGTACACCAGCTAACGGTGATGTAGGCACGCTCACGATTGATGTGACTGCCGATGATGGCAACGGTGGAACTGTCACCGACACCTTCACGCTTACCGTTGCAAATGTGAATGATGCGCCTACCGTAGCGAACATCATTCCCGACCAAAACGCGACCGAAGATGCTGCATTTAATTTTCAGTTCGCCGCAAATACATTTGCCGATGTCGATGCCGGAGCAACGCTGACGTATTCCGCGGAATTAAATGGCGGCGGCGGTTTACCGGCGTGGCTGAGTTTTAATTCTGCTACGCGCACCTTCAGCGGAACACCTGCAAACAGTGATGTGGGCACAATCACCATTGATGTCACAGCCGATGATGGCAACGGTGGAACCGTAACCGATACATTCACAATCACTATTGCGAATACCAACGACGCACCCACTGTTGCGAACATCATTCCCAACCAAAATGCGACAGAAGATGCGGCGTTTAATTTTCAATTTGCATCCAATACATTTGCGGATGCTGAGCTTGATTCGCTGACATATTCCGCGCAATTAAATGGCGGAGGTGGTTTACCTACGTGGCTGAGTTTTGATTCCGCTACGCGCACATTTAGCGGAACACCTGCAAACAGTGATGTAGGCACGCTTACCATTGATGTCACCGCGAATGATGGCAACGGCGGAACCGTAACTGACACTTTCACCATTACTGTCGCCAACACCAACGATGCACCCACGGTTGCGACTCCCATTCCTGATCGCACTGCCACAGAAGCCTCGGCATTTAATTTCCAATTTAATGCGGGCACGTTTGTCGATGCAGATGCGGGCGATACGCTCACGTACTCTGCGCAATTAAATGGTGGCGGTGGTTTGCCTGCATGGCTCAGTTTTGACCCCGCCACTCGCACTTTTAGCGGCGTACCGGGTGTGGGCGATATCGGCACCTTAACTATCGATGTGACAGCAGAAGATTCGACCGGTGCAACCGTAACTGACACCTTTACCCTGACGGTTAATCCGGTAGGCGATCTTGAATACATCGACACAGGCAATGGCACAACCCAGCTACCGCTATCGCCAACGCCGATTGGTCAGAGCTTTTTCTATAACAGTGTGGGCGCGACTTACACCGTCAATGAAGTTGGTTTGTATTTGGCGCGTTTCGCCGATGCGGCGGTGCAAACCATTACGGTAGAGCTGCGCGATGGATGGAATGGTGCGGTACTGGGCACTGCCTCTATTTCATCAACCCAAATCAGTAGTGATGGTTTTGGGTGGCACACTTTCAGTTTTGCCAATGTCGCACTCAACGACTCCCAGACCTATGTCATTCAGGTGAGCAGTAGCGGCACCGACGACAAAGTGCTGTTCTCGCGCCTGCCGGGGGATGTCTTCCCCGATGGAACATTTATCGATAATGGGGTACCGGATGCAGCGGGTTGGGATCTGGTATTCAAAATCGCCAAAGATGATGGCACCAATACCGCACCGATAGTGGATTACCCGATTAATGACCAAACAATCGATGCGGAAGATCCATTTAATCTGGTGGTGCCGCTCAATACGTTTTCAGACCCCGACCCGAACGACACCATTACCTATCGCGCGCAATTGGCGGGTGGTGGCAGTATGGGTTGGTTGCAGTTTAACGAATCCACCAGAACTTTCTGGGGAACCCCGCATTGGAATCAGGCGGGCACTATTACTGTTGAGTTGATCGCGACGGATAACCACGGCACATCCACCTCTGATTTTTTTGATATCACCGTCGTCAACACCAACATCGCGCCAACGGTAAATCAGGCAATCCCCAACCAGACAGTCAATGAAGACTCTGTCTGGAGCTTCCAGTTTGATAGCAATACTTTCGCCGATGTGGATGCTGGCCAAACCTTTACCTACACCGCCGAGCTTGCCACTCTGGGTGGCATGCCGCCATGGCTGAGTTTTGATGCCGCGACACGCACCTTTTCCGGTACACCTGCCAATGGTGATGTCGGTACCTGGACGGTTGAAGTGACAGCCAATGACGGGTTTGGCGGTGAAGTGGTTGAGACGTTTGACATTGTGGTCGCCAATACCAATGACGCTCCGGTTGTTGCCAGCCCTATACCCGACCAGAGCGCGACGGAAACCCTTCCATTTACGTTCACTTTTAACAACGCTGCATTCAGTGATGAAGATGTTGGCGATGTACTGACCTATACCGCTACCTCTAATGGCGGCGCTTTACCGGGTTGGCTCAATTTCAATAGTGCTACCCGTACGTTTAGTGGCACACCGCCTGTCGGGACTGTGGGTGCGCTCAATATTGAAGTGGCGGCTGACGATGGTACCGGCGGCTTAATAAGCGATAGTTTTGTTATCACCATCGCCCCGCAACCACCTAACGTATTACCTGTGGTGCAAAACCCGATTGCCGATCAGTCAGTGGAAGAGAATCAGGCATTTGGTTTTACGATCCCCGCATCTACCTTTGTTGATGCGGATGGCGATACCTTGAGCTATAGCGCGCAATTGAGTGGAGGAGGGGCTTTGCCCTCCTGGCTTGTGTTTGATGCCGCGACAGGAACTTTCAGTGGGACACCCTCGGCGAGCGATATCGGCAGCATCACCGTGCAAGTCACTGCAACCGATAGCCGTAACGGCAGTGTGAGCGACAGTTTTGTCATCACCATCAATAACCTGAATGACGCTCCGGTATTGGCGATTGCACCTGCCGACCAGGCTGCTGTGGCCAACAGCCCATTCAGCGTGACCTTTCCCGCGAATATGTTTACCGATGCCGATGCAGGTACGGTGTTGACCTACACCGCTACCCAGGCAGATGGTTCACCCTTGCCCGATTGGTTGGTATTTAGTTCATCGACTTTGAATTTTAGCGGTACGCCTTCCAATGCAGATGAAGGCAGCATCGCCATCCAGATTGTTGCGAGCGACGGTATTGCTACCGCAACGGCCAACTTCCGCTTGAGTGTAACGGCAGTCAACGAAGCGCCGCAGACATCGGGCACTGTGGTGATTAACAATCTTGAAGATGCCGCAGGTGATCAGGTTGATTTGTGGGCGATGTTTAGCGATGCCGAAACCGCCAGCCGTGATTTGGTATACAGCCTCCTTGGCAATAGCAACCCTGCATTGGTTACCAATGCCAGCATCGATCCCGCAACCGGGAAATTGCAGCTGAATTATGGCGCTAACCAGTTTGGCAGCTGCGATCTGGTTGTGCGCGCCCAGGATGCGCAGGGTGCCTGGGTCGATAATCGGGTAAGTATCATTATCGAGCCGGTGAATGACGCCCCCGTATCCACAGGCATTGCCGATATCAGAGTGGCTGCAGGTAGTTCCCCGCAGCAAATGAACTTGGGCAATGTGTTCAGTGATATCGAAAATGGGACGAATCTGGTGTGGTCATTGGTAGACAATACCAATAGCGCAGTCGCCACCAGTGTGCAGATAGATCCGCTGACCGGTGTGATGACATTATCATTCGCCCCGGCGACGGGAGGTGAGTCCACCATCACCCTGCGTGCCCAGGATGCAGACGGGGCCTGGGTAGACACTCGCTTCAAAGTGATTGTTGCCGGATCGCCTGTAACACCACCGGTTGTGCCGCCTGTCACGCCTCCGGTGATCGAACCTCCGGTCACACCGCCTCCGCCCACAACACCACCGGTTGTGAATCCACCCACAACACCACCGACAACACCTCCCTCAACCGAGGTGCCGGGCACCAATCCCGTGCCTGACGCTGGTGGGTCTGGCGGTGATGGAGGCTCAGGCATCCTCACTCCTCCCGGATTGCCCGGCAATGGTCAGGCTCTGGTTGTGGATTCGCTTGATACAGAGCCACGCTCCGATGCCGGGTTTGATGATAAATCCAGCCGCGATATAGAGCGCGCGCAAGAGATGTTCAAGGCAGATGCTACTCCTGTCACCACCCTCACAGCCTCAACCGCATTGGCGGGGTTGATCGCACCGGATTCGGGTTTCGCCCCATGGGAAGAAGCGGATTTTGATAGCGAAGTCCGTCGTTTGCGCGCGCAAATGGATGAGGCCATGGAAGAGGAGCAAGATCGCCGCGCCATAGTGGCGGGTATTACCTTTTCCATCACAACCGGTTTGCTGGTTTGGTCTTTGCGCGCGAGCAGTCTATTGTTAACCATGATGTCGATGCTGCCGCTCTGGCGTGGGCTTGACCCCTTGCCGATTCTGGATGAAGTCAATAAACGCAAAAAAGAATTGGAGCAGCAGCGCAAAGACCGTGAGCGTGAAGACAAGAGTTCCAAAGAAGTGGGCTATTTGTTTGACCATGCCCAACGTAAAGAACCAGGCCCCTGATCTATCAGCAGGTGTTGTCATGGGTCGTGTGTAGCTAATTATTGATGTAGCTAATTATTTAAGGAATCCAGCGAGATAATGTTAGGTTTTACTCCTGCAGTCAGGTTGAGTTTGGGCTTGGTGGTACTCACAGTGTCCATCCTGATCCTCGCGCAAGCCATCGGGTTGGCTCCCGGTGCCGAGCGCCAACAATTGGATGTGCGCAAGCGCCTGACGGAAACACTCGCATCGCAAGTGACGGTAGCTATTTTGCGTGGCGATGATGTGCTGCTGCAGTATTTGCTGGAATCCACCGTAGAGCGCAATCCGGAAATTGAATCGGCCGGTGTGCGCCGCAACGACGGCATTATCGTCGCGCAAACCAAATTGCATGCGCAAAAATGGACAAAGGCAAAACCGCACGAATCCACGCCGACCCATGTGCGTTTTCCACTCATGATCAACGGAGCCAAGCGCGCCGATTTTGAAATCACTTTTGAACCCCTGATGAGCGACAGCCATCCCATTTTTGGGATTCCAACGTTCGTTTTGTTGATTATTTTTGTATCGCTCAGCGGCTTTGTGGGATTTTGGTATTACATCAAGCGCGCACTGAAACACCTTGACCCCAGTGCAGTTGTACCCTCACGGGTGCGCAATGCATTGAATATTCTGGCGGAAGGGGTGCTGATTCTGGACAGGCGTGAACAGATCGTGCTGGCCAATACCGCGTTGATTGAACATTTAGGGCGCAGTGAACAGTCGGTTTTGGCGAAAAAGGCCAGTAACCTCGGCTGGTATCTGGACCCCAAGCAGGAGGCGCTCGAATATCCCTGGATTACGGCCATCAATACCGGCATCAAACAGACCGGTGTTCGTGTGTTGCTACCACAGGCCGATGACAAGGATAAAATCTTCCATGTGAATGCGGTTCCCATTTTGGATGCCAAAGGCTCAAGCCAGGGCACCATTGCGGTATTTGAAGACATTACCGAGCTGGAATCCAAAAGCCGTTTGCTGGAGAACATGATCCAGGAGCTGGCGGCGAGCCAGGCGGCGATTGAAAGCAAAAATAAAGAGCTGACCTACCTTGCCACGCGCGATCCGTTGACCAACTGTTTCAACCGCCGTGCACTGTATGAGCATCTCAACGGGAAATTTGATGGCGCGCGCGCGGGCGATACCGAGTTCAGCTGCATCATGGCGGATATCGATTTCTTCAAAAAAGTAAACGATACCTACGGCCATGCCGCGGGTGATGAAGTGATTAAAATGGCCGCCAACAGCCTGCGCGAAGTGGTACGCGATATGGATATGGTGGCGCGCTTTGGGGGTGAGGAATTCTGCGTCATTCTGCCCGGCGCCCCGCTGGAGCAGGCGCAAATGATTGCCGAGCGCTGCCGCGAAAAAATCGCCCAAGCCGAAACCAACGGCATTAAAGTGACCGGCAGTTTTGGCGTGACCTCCATCCGCATGGGGGCGACTACGCCCAACCAATTAGTCCAACAAGCAGACGAAGCCCTCTACTATTCCAAACAACACGGCCGCAATCAGGTCACTTGTTGGGCTCCGGGTATGGAATCCATCATTGCTGAAACCCAGCATTAAGCGGTTAATTGTCTGTCTATTCCTCACGAGATGATCTTGCCGGTGGTAAATCTGCCGCCAGTAATTACAATAGCCCCATCTGTTATACGCCATTGCGTATCGACTTCTATAAAAAGCTAACGGGATATTGTTTTGAAATCAGCCACACCACAACGCCGTGCCCCCGCATCCGAGCAAACATCCAACCTGCTGGTCCGCCTGCTGAAAGAGGGTGCCCTGATTGGTTTGGGCGCTGTTTGTTTGTATCTGTTGATTGCGATGGCCAGTTACGATCCTAACGATCCGGGCTGGTCAAAAACCGGTGAGAATGCTATCGCCCAGAATGCTGGCGGTGCTTTTGGTGCCTGGATCGCCGATGTATTTTTCTCGCTGTTTGGTTATCTCGCGTATTTATTTCCGGTAATGATTGCTTACCGCGCCTGGCTGGTACTGCGCGACCGCACCAAGCAGGATGGCATTGACTGGCTGTTCTTCGGATTGCGCGCGGTAGGGCTTATTTTGGTGATGGTGGCAGGCACCGGTATTGCGGCCATGCACTACAGCGATGGTGCATCGGTATTGCCTTATTCAAACGGTGGATTATTAGGCGCAGCGGTTTCTGATGGTGTATTCAATGCGTTCAATTACACCGGCGGCACCTTGCTGATGCTGTCGATGTTTTTGGTGGGCATGACTATTTTTACCGATCTTTCATGGTTAAAGCTCAGTGAAGATATTGGCCGCTGGGTGCTTATCGGCATTAACCGTGGTTTGGAAAAGTGGCAGGTGTATCGCCGTGAAAAAGCAGAAAAACAAATTGCCGCCAAAGCTCAGGAACATCGCCGTGAAGTGGTTGAGCAGCATGTAAAACAGGAAGCCAAACGCGTTGCGCCGGTCATTATTACCGAGCCGCCTAAAAAGAAACCGGCACCCAGCCCGCGTATCGAGAAAGAAAAACAGCCTTCGTTGTTTGAATCGCTGGAGCCCGCGGTGGGGCAGTTGCCGCCGTTGAGCTTGCTCGATCCTGCTGATAAACGCAGCGATAAGGGTTATTCCAAAGAATCGCTGGAAGCCATGTCGCGCATGTTGGAGTTGAAACTCAAAGACTTCGGTATTGAGATTGAAGTAGTCTCGGTACAGCCGGGGCCAGTAGTGACCCGTTTTGAAATCCAACCTGCACCGGGTATTAAAGCCAGCCGTATTTCCGGTTTGGCGAAAGATCTGGCGCGTTCACTTGCAGTAGTTTCTGTGCGTGTGGTGGAAGTTATTCCCGGCAAATCGGTGATGGGGATCGAAATCCCTAATGCGCATCGCGAAATGGTGCGTTTGTCAGAAGTGATCGCGTCTGATGTTTTCGATAACGCCAAATCGCCGCTCACTATGGCATTGGGGCATGACATTTCCGGCGAGCCGATTGTGTCTGACCTCGCCAAAATGCCGCACTTGCTGGTGGCCGGTACTACCGGTTCGGGTAAATCCGTGGGCGTGAACGTAATGCTGCTCAGCCTGTTGTATAAGTCCACTCCCAAAGAAGTGCGCTTGATTCTGGTGGACCCAAAAATGCTGGAATTGTCGGTCTATGAGGGGATTCCTCACCTTCTTACCCCGGTAATCACCGATATGAAAGACGCCTCCAACGGCCTGCGTTGGTGTGTGGGGGAAATGGAGCGCCGCTACAAGCTCATGTCAGCGCTGGGTGTGCGTAACCTCGCTGGTTTTAATCGCAAAGTAGATGATGCGATTAAAGCGGGTGAACCTATCAAAGATCCGTTGTTCAAACCGGAAGAAAATTTTGAACCGGGAGCCGAAGTTGCAACCGCGCCGGATTTGGAAGAGCTGCCGTTTATCGTGGTGGTGATCGACGAATTCGCCGACATGATGATGATTGTCGATAAGAAAAAGGTCGAACAACTGATCGCCCGTATCGCGCAGAAAGCGCGTGCGGCAGGTATTCACCTGATTCTCGCGACCCAGCGGCCATCGGTAGACATCATTACCGGTTTGATTAAAGCCAACGTGCCCACACGTATCGCATTCCAGGTTTCCTCCAAAATCGACTCGCGTACCATTTTGGACCAGGGCGGGGCAGAGCAGTTGCTTGGTCACGGCGACATGCTCTATTTACCATCGGGCACCAGCGTTCCCATTCGTGTCCACGGTGCGTTTGTGGATGACCACGAAGTGCATAAAGTCGTGGCGGATTGGAAAAAACGCGGCGCTCCACAATATATCGACGGCATTACCGATGATGACAACAACTCCATTCCGGTACCGGGATTACCGAGTGAAGGTGGCGAAGGTGATGATAGTGAAACCGATGCTCTTTACGATGAAGCCGTGCAGTTTGTAATTGAATCGCGCAAAGCTTCTATCTCATCGGTACAGCGCAAATTGCGCATCGGCTACAACCGCGCCGCACGTCTGATCGAGACCATGGAAGCGGCCGGTGTTGTTTCCTCGGCGGGCCATAACGGCAACCGCGAAGTATTAGTTGGTGGCGGGCGCGATTTTAATTAGCGTTTCTGTGCAGAATTTATCGCGCGTGATTTACCTGCCGTTCATCCGCACCCGATAGGATTCGGGTGTCGGTCACTTCATTAACTATTGGATTTTCTATGAAACTATTCGCCCGAATATTTGCTGGCTTATTGTGTGTATTTTCGTTTTCCGCGCTGGCGGCCGATGATCAGGCTGCTGCGCAATTGCGCAAGCAACTCGATGCCATGAATAGCCTGCAAGGCAATTTTGTACAAACCACTTACGACAACAAAGACGGCGCTGAACAAGACTCCAGCAGCGGCGAATTTATGCTTATGCGCCCGGGCAAGTTTTATTGGAAAACGCTCGATCCTATGCCGCAATTATTGGTCTCCAACAATAAAACGATTTGGTTGTACGACCCGGATCTGGAAACCGTCACCGTGCGCGAATTCACCGATGACCTGCGCGAAACCCCGGCACTTTTATTGAGTGCAGATGCCGAGCAATTGCGCAAACAATTTTCAGTCACGCGCGATACCAGCAACAAAACTGCCGATGCGTTTACACTCACGCCCAAAGTGACTGAAGGCATGTTCCAACATTTAACGCTGGTATTTAAAAACGGCCAGTTAACCGAGTTTTCGATCAAAGACAGCTTGGGGCAGGTAACTCGCTGTGCGCTCAGCAATGTTCAGCGCAACAAACCTCTCGCGGAAGAAAAATTCTTTTTTCAAATACCGGAAGGTGTTGAGGTGTTACAAGATTAAGTGTGTTGAAAGACTAATCTCTGTTGCGATTAGTCTTGTGAATCCCTGCTCTCGGGGGTTACGTTGCGGTGAATGTTCACTGCGTATTTGTATAACAGCGATTGTTTGCATAAGAGCGCTTGGCGGGTTTAAAACTGCAGCCTTGCGCCCACACTGAAATCCGTCACCGGCTCTGGCAATTGGTATTGGCGTACAGCGGCTTGCAAGGCCCAGCGGCTATCCAATTCGTAAATCAACTTCGCACCAACGAATAGATCATTGCCATCCTGCTCGCTCTTCAGTGTGCGGTTGTTTGCATTGCTTTTGATGGTGTTTTCCCAGCTAAAGATTCCCGCATCGGCCACCAGTGACCAGGCCTGTTTTTGTACCAGCTCATAGCCCGCGCCCAGTAACCAGCCTGCTCCTAAAATAGGGGTAACTTCTGCTAGTGCCTGATGATATTGCTCTGGTGTTAGGCTATCGCCGCGGATACTGGCGCTACCTTCTCCCAAGTCGCTGTAACCCAACAACCAATAGCCTTTTCCCTTCCATGACTCCTTGTTATCCCCCCAGCTGTAGTTGAGCTCGATTGCCCAACTGGTATCGGAATCTTTACTGGTCACTATCGCGGTATTTTGCCCCGGCAGATTGTCAGGTAGGGCGGGTGTTGCAGTGTTGCTTTTGCCAAGTTGCAGGCCAATCCGTAGGTCTTCTGCCAATGCAGGCAGGGCGAAGAATAAACTGCCGATGAGGATTATTTTTTTCATTGAATGCGATCCTTGTGGAGCCTGTAAGAGTAGGGCACCAGTAAGCCCAGTAGCAGCAACAGAAGACTGGTGCCTGTACTGCCGCCGCCGGACGAAGACTGGTTACTGATACTGGTGGTTTGGTATGCCTTGACCCTGATACTGGCAGTCCCCTGAGCCTGACCGCCATTGCCGTCATCGACTTGATAGACAATCTGATCCATACCATCGAACCCCGCTTTAGGCGTGTAGGTGAGGGTTTGATCGCTATTAATGCTCAGGGTGCCATGCTGGGCGGTCGCCGAGACAATGCTGAGGGTATGGTCATCGGCATCGGTATCGTTGGCCAGAACGTTCAGGGTGATGGGGGTGCGGTCATCGGTACTGGCCTGATCGACTTGCGCCACCGGAAGGCTATTCGTTATTACGGTGAGGTTTACCCTCGCAGTGCTAATGCCACCACGGCCATCGCTCACGGAATAGTCAATCCAGGTGTTGCCGCCAAAGTTGGTCGGCGGGTTATAACTCAGGCGAGTCCGGTCGATGACAGCGACTTGTCCCAGCGGGGAAGATGCACTGGCCAAAGTCAGGTTATCGCCATCGGGGTCGCTGTCGTTGGTCAATACATCCAGCTCGACAGTGCGATTCCACAGACTTTGCAGAGTTTCACCCACTGCCAGAGGTGGCCGGTTGTCGCTCAACATTACCGCTACGCCACCCGGGTCCAGAATCGCGCGATTAGCCTCTCCGTCTGCATCGTTGGGGCCGCCATCTTCAATCAATAATTGGACACAGTGGTCGCCCTCGGTTAATCCGGGTTGCCAGAGCGCATCGCCCGGTGGTGGGCAGAATCCGGGTTCACCGCGTGTGCTGAATAGCTGATTGCGCTCATTTTGGATGAAAAATTGCCATTGCTCATTGAGCAGTTTGCGATAGACCGCTTGGGCGGGAATGGATTGGCGTTGGGGCAGAACCAGATTGTAGCTTTGCCCCGCCTGTGGCAGGCCGTAGGCGATAAAGCTGAATAAACCGCCGGTATTGTGCGCGGCCTCATCGGCAATCCCGACGGTGTTAACCAACAATCCGCCCGATGGATTTGCTGCTGAATCTGTTGTCAGATAGGCATTTTTACGCAGGCAGACACCCGGATCACCTTCGGCAAGGTACTCGACCGATGTCTGCAAAGTTTCTTGCATGACGTTGCAGTCGCTAATGGCATCCAGATAGTCAGGTATACCATCGCCGTCAGCATCGGCATAACCTTCAATGGCATCGGGAATCAGGTCGCCATCGGTATCTGCGTCACCCAGCACTGCCAATTGCGGCAGAACCTCTACATAGACTTGAACGCGGTTGCTCAGGCCTCCTGCATCGGTCACTGTGAGCGCGAGAGGATAAACCCCTGCAGCGAGCGACTTGGGGTCAAATTGGAAGTGATCGGGGCGGGTGGAAAAGTTAACCAAAGAGCCCCCATCCCACACTAATGTTAAAGCGTCATCAGGGTTGGCATCACTCACCTTGGCTTGTGCAGTAACCAACCCGTCCAGTTGGCTCACCGTGAGGCGATTCTGGCTATTTTGGGTCACCTCGATACGCCCTTCAGGCGCAATATTGGCTTCGCTGATTGTTATCTGTGAGGAGGATTTTGCGCCCAGATTTAACGAGGGTGACAGGCTGATCACCAGTTCCTCACCGGAATCTGCAAGACCGTCTTCCAGCAGATGAACTTGAATACTGGCCTCTGTGCCGCTGGTGATCGTGACTGAGCCGCTGCGCAGGTCGTGGTCATTAATATCGGCACTGCCGCCGACACTGAACGGAATCACGAGTGGATAAACCGGGCTGACACCATTCAAATGCACTTTAAGGGTCACTTGGGTGCCTTCACTGGCCGTTTGATCCTTGCCCAGGGAAACCAGCGGATGGACACTGACTTTTTGGCTGGCCAGCGCTTGGTTGCCGTTGCTGTCGGTTGCCTGCCAATAGGCTTGGTAAACCCCGGGGGGATATATGGAGGTGCCGTCCACCAGTGATACCGCTATGGGGCGATTGTTGGTATCTACCGCCGAGGCTTGCCCCAAATCTACTTTGGTATAGAGCGCGGTGGCATTCACTTCCACATCTTCCGGTGGCGTAATAATGGGTGTTGCCGCATTGCTTTCGCCCGTAATCAGCAGCACTGCATCCGCCTGGGCTGTAGCACCTGAAGGGTCGCGGATGGTGTAGCTGAGATTGACCTGACCGCGGAAACCGGCAGGTGCCATATATCTCAGCCCTCCGGTCTCCATACTGACTTGCCCGAGGGGTGCTCGCGCCTGCATCAGCTGGAGTGAGTCGCCATCCATATCTTCGTCGTTAACCAACACATCCAGCAGGTACTGGTTGTTGCTATTGGCGGTCATAGAAAAACGGTCTGCTCTGGCAACCGGAGTGTCATTACTATTCATGACTTCAAGGTTAAAAGCTGGCAGCGCGGTGCTTGCAACGCCATCGGTCACACTGATTTGTATGGCGTTATAAACACCCACATCCGCATTGGTTGGAGTGCCACTCAAGCGGCCTGTTGCGGGGTCAAACAGTGCCCATGCAGGCTTATTGGCGATGGTAAAACCCAGCAGGTCTCCGGTATCGACATCACTGGCACCGGGTGTGAAGGTGTAGGGGCTGTCTTCACTGACACGGGTGGCCGGTGTACCAGTGATGACAGGCGCATCGTTGACTGGGGTGATGGTGATATTCACCCGGATAGTATCGGTGAGGGCACCATCGCTGACCTGGACGACAAAGCTGTCGTTACCGTTGTAGTCAGCACGAGGGCTGTAACCCGGGCTAATACTGCCCCCGCTACCACTGGCATTGGCGGTTCCCTGTACTGGGGCAGACATTAGGCTCCAGCTGAGCGTATCGCCATTGGGATCCGTGGCGGAAAGGCTAAGTGCGAAGGATTGGGGTGCGCCATCTTCACTCATGGTGACATTGGTGCTTGCCCCTTGGGTAATGACTGGTGGCAGTGCATATTGCTTCAGCACAGTGGCCGTCACATCGCTGGCGACATTCCCCAACGGGTCTGTCAGGACGAGGGTGAGCGTGAGGGTTCCCTCGCCTAGAGCGGTAACATCCAGGTTGCTGATCAACTGGCTGGCACTGCTGATCGTGCCCGAACCGGTGACGGCTGTGCCACCGCCGCTGCTGGTAATCGTAAACGTATAACTCGCACCTACTTCACCGCTGTTGATGGTGAAGCTGAGGGCGTTTTCGTTTGCTGTGTTAATTACTGCCTGATTTATCACCAGGCTGTGACCGCTGGGTGCAGTAAGGTCAAGGTTCAACTCATTGTTGGTAGCGTCTTGGCCTGAGTTACCGGCAATGTCGGTAGCGGTGGCCAATACGCCAAGTACGCCGGGAGTGAGTGCGCTCAGGCTATTATCGGCAAGGCTCCAGTTGCCATCTCCCGAGTTGGTTGCGGCAAGGGTTTGGCCTGCTACCGTCACACTGACGCTGGCGTTGGCATCATTCACAGTACCGGACAAAGGCGGTGTGGTGTCTTTGGTCGTGAGGGTACTTACCGTCACTACCGGAGCAGTGGTATCGATAACAACGGTGAGCGGGGCACTGGAAATACCGGTGTTGTTCCCTGCATCGGTTGCTTTGGCCGTGATCTTATGGGTGCCCGCGGTCAGGGCGCTACTGGGGGTGATACTCCAATTGCCGCTGCCATCCACAGCTACTGTCCCCAGATCGCCATCAATATCGGAGCTGAGTGTAACAGTGGTGCTCACATCCGCGGTGCCGGAAAAAACGGGCTGGACAATCTTGGTGATGTTGTCGCTATTGGATGCTCCCGAATCACTGGCGGCTTGCATATCGGGAGTAGTGGACATGGGCAGGCCGGAAGGGCCTTCTTCTCCTTCTGCTAATGCCAGTACTTCTGCCGCTGTCAAAGCTCGTTTATAAATACGCAGTTCATCGATATAACCTTTGTAATAAGGGTCGCCCCAGTTACTTTTGCCGATGTAGTTATTTATCCGGGTTAAGTTCAACGGAACATTGCCCATCTGGTCTGCATCCAGCACGCCATCTACGTAAATCCGGGTTCGTCCGGGCGTGGCTGAATCTGCGCCTTCAACCGTCACTGTGTAGTAGTGCCACTCATTGAGTTTGATGGGTGTAGCGCCATTCACCTTGATGGTGCTGCTGCCGTTATAAGCTTCGTAGTAAAAAAATTGAGAGTTGCCATTTCTGGCAATGATGATGTTGTCGCTCGATGCACCATTACCAAAGTCAAAAAAACGCCCCCATTCTTTCAACTCAGTAGGGTGAGCCCAAAGGGTGATGGTCATACCCGTGCGGAAATCGGCAAATCCATCCGGCAAATCCAGATAGTCATCATCTCCATCAAAATACAGGCTGGCGGCGTTGGGGAAGTCAGTGGGCGCTTTTATTGTGGTGTTGGGTTGGGGCATGTTTTGTGCCCCGCCAGCACCTGTAGGTGTGCCTGGATAACCTGTGCCCGAACTGTCTGCGGCTTGGGTTCCAGCGACAGTCTCATCAAACTTCCAATAAGCGACCAAATCCCCCGCATGGGCTTGGGTAGCACCACAGAACATTGTCAGGGTGAATAGGTGGGCGAGGTATGTACACCCCCCGTTTTTGTGGCGATTCAATGAGCGAGTCAATAGCTACACCTCAGATCTGGATTACTGTTAGTTGTTATTAAAATTGGTAGGGCTTTTTTGTTGATCGATCTATTGGTTAGGGACTGCTTGATCAAAATCCTATTGAGTAAAGATAGAACAGAATAAAAAGCTCGTACATTATATTGGTTTTGACTCTATCTATATGAGATTGATGATCTCGCGACTTATAATGGCTGCACTCCCATTTCTTACTCAAATACCGGAAGGTGTTGAGGTGTTACAAGATTAATTTGCTGTTTTCATAACAGGATAGACATGGATTTATTCGGATCACCCACACCCGCCTATCAACCGCTTGCCGCGCGTATGCGCCCGCGCAATCTGGATGATTACATCGGGCAAGAGCATCTGCTCGCCGCGGGCAAACCCCTGCGCGAAGCCATTACCCGCGGTCAACTCCATTCCATGATCCTGTGGGGGCCTCCCGGTGTGGGTAAAACCTCGCTCGCAAAATTATTTGCCGAACAAGCTGATGCCCGTTTTGAAACGCTTTCGGCGGTGTTATCCGGCGTAAAAGAAATTCGTGCGGCGGTTGCGGCGGCGCAGCAGGAGCGAATCTCAACTCGTCGCAAAACGATTTTGTTTGTGGATGAAGTGCATCGCTTTAATAAATCCCAGCAGGATGCATTTCTGCCTTACGTGGAAGACGGCACCTTTATTTTTATCGGTGCGACGACTGAAAACCCTTCGTTTGAATTAAATAATGCGTTGCTCTCGCGCTGTCGTGTATATGTACTGCGTGGCTTACAGCCAGAGCAATTGAAAAACGTATTGCTGCAAGCACTCAATGACAAAGAGCGCGGTTTGGGTGAACAGCAGATCAGTATCGACGACGATACCCTGATGACGCTCGCACAAGCGGCCGATGGTGATGCACGTAAATCGCTCAACTTGTTGGAAATCGCTGCTGATTTGGCCGATGACGATGGCGATAAAAAAGTCATCAATGAACACGTTCTGGCCGAAGTGCTCGCCAGTGATGTGCGCCGCTTTGATAAAGGCGGCGATATTTTTTATGAGCAAATTTCTGCGCTGCATAAATCTGTGCGCGGCTCCTCGCCCGATGGCGCGCTCTATTGGCTTGCCAGAATGCTCGATGGCGGCTGCGATCCGCTTTATATCGCCCGCCGTGTAGTGCGTATGGCCAGTGAAGATATAGGCAACGCCGACCCGCGCGCGCTGCCGTTGTGTTTATCCGCGTGGGATGTGCAGGAACGTTTGGGCAGCCCGGAAGGGCAGTTGGCTATCGCTCAGGCAGTGGTGTATCTCGCCTGCGCACCCAAAAGTAATGCTGTGTATAATGCGTTCAACCAAGTGATGGCCGATGTGCGCAACCAACCGGCTTACGATGTTCCCCTGCATTTACGCAATGCCCCCACCAAACTCATGAAAAACATGGATTATGGTGCGCAGTACCGCTACGCCCACGATGAGCCGGGCGCTTATGCAGCGGGTGAAAATTATTTGCCGGAAGAGATTGCGCAAGCGCGTTACTATCAACCGGTAGAGCGTGGTTTGGAATTAAAAATTCAGGAAAAGCTCGCGCATTTGCAAGAGCTGGATAAACAAAGTAAGCAGCAACGCTACAAAAAATAGACTGGGAAAACACAATGCAGTGGTTAGCAATCGCATTAGGTGGTGCGCTCGGATCTGTACTCAGATTCGCGGCGGTCGGCTATCTAACACCACTGTTAGGGATTCGTTTTCCGCTAGGCACGTTTATCGTGAATATTGTCGGATCGTTTTTAATCGGCGTTGCTTATGTGCTGCTGGTTGAAAAAACAACCTTGTCTGCTGAATGGCGGTTGTTTTTTATCACCGGCGTTTTGGGTGGCTTTACAACCTTCTCCGCGTTTTCGCTGGAAATATTTCAGTTGTGGCAGAGCGGTTATGTATTGAATGCGCTTATTTATGCAAGCAGCTCAGTGATTGTCGGTCTGTTAATGGCGTTCACTGGAATGGCCTTAACACAGAAGTTTTTTTAGATTGTAGCCCGCATGGAGCCTAACGAAATGCCGGGTTTGTATTGGCAATTATTCCCCCGTATTCCGCTAGGCTCCATACGGGCTACGGATAACATTTTTTTAACTTTCAAATAGATAATTACTCATCATGTTAGATTCAAAATTACTTCGCACCGCTACTGAAGAAGTAGCACAGGGTTTGGCAAAACGCGGTTATCAATTAGATGTTGCCAAAATTCAAGCACTGGAAGAAAAACGCAAAGAAATTCAGGTAAAAACTGAAAACCTGCAAGCCGAGCGCAACTCCATTTCCAAAGGTATCGGCAAAGCCAAACAAGCCGGTGAAGATGTTGCGCCCATGATGCAAGCGGTGGAAAACATCAAGCAGCAATTGACCGGTGCAGAAGTAGAGCTTGCGGCAATTCAAGCCGAGTGGGATGAGTTTGTAAAAGCAATTCCCAACGTACCAGCCGCTGAAGTACCGGAAGGTAAAAGTGATGAAGACAACGTAGAAGTGCGCCGCTGGGGCATGCCACGCAGTTTTCATTTCCCTATTAAAGATCACGTTGATCTGGGTGCTGAACTGGGCGGTTTGGATTTTGAAGTCGCCACCAAAATCACCGGCACCCGCTTTGCGGTATTGCGCGGCGGCGTGGCGCGTCTGCATCGTGCGCTCGCACAATTTATGTTGGATACCCACATCAACCAACACGGTTACGAAGAAGTGAACGTGCCTTTTATCGTGAATCGCGATTCATTATTCGGCACCGGCCAGCTACCTAAATTTGAAGAAGATTTATTCAAATTAACCGACGACCGCGAATTTTATTTGATCCCCACTGCCGAAGTGCCGGTGACCAATATTTATCGCGATGAAATTGTGGATGAAACCCAACTGCCTATTAAACTCGTCTGCCATTCACCTTGCTTCCGTTCTGAAGCAGGCAGCTATGGCCGCGATACCCGCGGCATGATTCGCCAGCACCAGTTCGAAAAAGTAGAGCTGGTACAGTTTGTACGCCCGGAAGAATCAGATGCAGCGCTTGAAGCCTTGGTGAGTCACGCCGAAAAAATCCTGCACGATTTAGCTCTACCTCATCGCACTGTTATTTTGTGCGGCGGCGATATTGGTTTCTCATCCGCCAAAACTTACGACATCGAAGTGTGGGTGCCATCGCAAGATAAATACCGCGAAATTTCCTCTTGCAGCAGCTTCCGCGACTTCCAGGCTCGTCGCATGATGGCGCGCTACCGCAACAAAGAAACCGGCAAACCTGAATTGCTACACACCCTTAACGGTTCCGGCTTGGCGATTGGCCGCACCTTGCTAGCAGTGTTGGAAAACTACCAACAAGAAGACGGCAGCGTGATTGTTCCGGAAGTGTTGCGCCCTTATATGGGTGGTACTGAAGTATTGGTGCCAGTTAAAAAGTAATTACAAGATTCACTTATGTGAACGTAGGGTGGGTAGAGCGCAAGCGATACCCACCTTTTTTATTGGAGATATGAAAATGTGGTGTCACAAGGTAAAAGATCAGCGCGTTCGTACTCTTGGACAAGATTGTGTGTTTCGAACAATCCTAATTTTGGGGTTGTTGATTACAGTAGCAATAATTTTATGGATTTTAATAGTTGACTGGGATGGTTTAACCTTTATCTGCGATAGCTACTCCTGTATGGCTAGCATGATGGATGTTTTAAAGCTTCCGATTGCAATTTTAACTGCAGTGTTTGCCGTAGCCGGTTTTTATGCGGTTGTTTTTCGTAGCCAACAAACTAGCATACAAATTCAAGAGTCATTAAATCAAAATATATTTAAAAATTATTTGGATCATAAAAAATCATTTATGGATATTTTAAGTGGGCTTGAAGAGAATAAGAAAATTGAAATTTCAAACAAGGAGAAAATTTATGCGGAGTTGTTTCCTTTTAATTCTCCGTTACGCGTTGAGTTTAGTTCCCGATCAATAGATTCTGAGAAGTCATTGATAATATTTTGGGTCGATAAATTTAACTCAAAAATGGAAGAATTAGATGAAATTTTTCATGGCTCCCTTTCGAATGAGGGGCGATTTGTTCACACTGATGTATTTGCACGGTGGTTGAGTGGATATTCAAACTTTTTATTAGAAACGCATATCAGTTTTGCGGGTGGTGTAAAAGTTACAAGTCAAATAGGGGCTAAATATTTTGCCGGGAGGGAAGCATTGATGAGTATTCCTTCTGATCTTGAGTTGTCATTTTCACAGATGCAGTACGTGCTGCAAACGTTAAGCCGATTTTGTTTATTGAGATCATCTGATTTAAGTGTGAAATCTCCATCTTCAGTTCGTTCCAATGAACTCGTCAGATTGGTTGAAGTAATAACAAAAGAGTTTATATGCTAGGTGGTTCATCGGCGGCAAAGTTATATGCATAAGTCTTATTTTTGATTCCAAAAATGCCAATATCTTTCATTTCACTTTTTGGGTATTATGTACGGAAAATCCGTACATATCAGGTGAGCTATGGAAACTATTAGTGTCAACCGCTTCCGTGACAATCTCAAAGAGGTGGTGGAGGGGGTTATTAATAACCACACCCCTTTGAAAGTCACTCGCCGCGCTGGTGAGGATTTTGTGGTGGTGAGTGCCGATGATTGGGAGCGGGAGCAAGAAACCCTGCATGTTTTGCAGTCCAGTGACTTGATGCGGCAGATAGCCGTTTCACTGAAAACCCACAGCCAAAGCTCCGGTTACCAACCCACGGAAGGGGAACTCAATGAAATCACTGGTGTTTGAGGGCGAAACCTGGGCGGCTTATGAAACTATGCGCGAGCGCGACAAAGCACTGCATAAAGCCCTGTGTAAAGTGTTGAAGGAGTTATTGCGCTCTAAAGATCCAACCAAAGGAATTGGTAAGCCTGAAGCGCTCAAGCACAATCTCTCTGGTTTTTGGTCGCGACGTATTTCCCACAAAGACCGCCTCATTTATAAGTTTGATGACCACGCGATTTATGTTTTCGCAATCGGTGGTCATTACGATCAGTAGATACTTCTATGGATTATTTCCCCGTCTTTCTCGATTTAAAAAACCGCCTCTGCTTGTTGGTGGGCGGAGGTGAAGTGGCAACTCGCAAAGGGCGTATGCTTGCTAAAGCGGGTGCGCGGTTGCGTATTGTGGCGCCGGAGATTTCTGCCGAGCTGCGCAGTTTGGTGATGCAGAATAATGGCGAGCTGCATGAGCGCGAATATCACACGAGCGATTTGCAAGGCTGTGTGTTGGCGATTGCGGCAACGGATATTGAAGCCTTGAATGAAAAAATTTCTGCGGATGCCCAAGCCCTGAATTTACCGGTGAACGTGGTAGACACACCGGCGCTTTGTACTTACATAACCCCTGCAATTATCGACCGCTCGCCGCTGGTGATTGCGGTGTCAAGTGGAGGTGAAGCGCCAGTTCTTGCGCGCTTGGTGCGTGCAAAGTTAGAGACATTAATTCCAGCGAGTTATGGAAAATTAGCGCAGTTGGCCAGTTCATGGCGTGATCGTGTGAAAGCGCGTTTTGATGATGGCGATAGCCGCCGCAAATTTTGGGAAAAAATTCTGCAAGGCCCTGCTGCTGAATTAACGTTTAACGGGCAACAAGCTGCAGCGGATGAATTAATCGCGCGTGAATTAGCGGGCGATCAAACCCAGCTGACTCAAGGTGAAGTCTATTTGGTGGGTGGCGGCCCCGGCGATCCGGAACTATTAACCCTGCGCGCTTTGCGTTTGATGCAGCAGGCGGATGTAGTGCTCTATGACCGTTTAGTATCAGACGGTGTGATGGAATTAGTGCGCCGCGATGCCGAGCGTATCTATGTGGGCAAGCGCCGCAATGAACACGCTATGCAGCAGGAAAATATTAATCAGTTGCTGGTGGATTTGGCCAAAGAGGGTAAACGCGTATTGCGTTTAAAAGGCGGCGATCCATTTATTTTTGGTCGCGGCGGTGAAGAAATCGAATTACTGGCGCAACACAATATTCCTTTCCAAGTGGTGCCTGGTATTACCGCTGCCTCTGGTTGCGCTGCCTATGCGGGTATTCCATTAACGCATCGTGATTATGCCCAGTCAGTGCGGTTTGTGACCGGGCATCTGAAATCAGACGATACTAATTTACAGTGGCCAGAGTTGGCGAATCCAACCCAGACACTGGTGTTTTACATGGGGCTGGTAGGTTTAAAAGAAATTTGTGAATCCCTGATTGCACATGGCCGCGCGGCCAATACTCCGGTTGCTTTGATTGAAAAAGGGACGACGCAGCAACAGCGTGTTCTTGTATCGGATTTAACATCTATCGCTGATGTTGTTGCGGCCAATGATGTACATGCCCCTACATTATTTATTGTCGGTGAAGTGGTGCAGTTGCATGAAAGTTTGCGCTGGTTTACACCGCAAATAAAAAACGCCTGATTGCTCAGGCGTTTTTTTATTTTCTTTTTCTTAACATTAAACGCGGATTCAAGTAATAACTG
>DLHT01000010.1 GCA_002483365.1 Cellvibrio sp. UBA7661 | reverse complement strand
TTGGCGTGCGCCGTGATAAGGCGGCGCTTTCCCCGTGGGTGAAAATCCCACTCGGCTATCGCTCCAGCCGAAAGCAACCGGAGCAACTATGGAGGCAACGAAATAGTTGAAGCCTCCGGTGAAGCGTGCCACAAAATATGGTGGCAGCGCGAGTGTGCAGGCCGTAACGCGAGTGAACGCCGAGCAATCCTCGAAATGGACGTTACACAGGCCGACCCGATCGCCATTTCGGGGAAGGCTGATACAACTGGAGGACTTGAGCAGGGTTGATTCCAGTTGCTGTGTCGGGGTAGTGGCGACAGCATGTACACAAGGGAAGCGCGCGCAACACGGGAAGCCCCTCTGCGTGATCTGGGGAGATCAACCGAACACCCGTGAGGGAGCGTTTGGGCGCATCGGGGTGGCGGAGAGGCTCGTAGTACCGCGGAAGCCGAGTAATGTCGGTGGAGGAAAGGGGCCTCAGTTCAAAACCAATGTTTAAAGTAGGAAAGGATCAGGAGATTGGGCAACCTAGCAACTCCAATTAGTGTTCGGAAACTACAGAGAGCATTACACGTAAAAGCGAAGACTGAAGATAACTACCGTTTCTACGCCCTCTATGACAAATTGTATCGACAAGATGTCTTGGCTCATGCCTACGCAAAGTGCCGCGCAAATCGCGGAGCACCTGGTGTAGACCGACAAGATTTTTCTGACATAGAAACATATGGTGTTGAGCGATGGTTATCGGAACTTGCGCAAGCACTAAAAGATGAGAGCTATCGGCCTGATGCAATCAGGCGAGTGTATATCCCCAAAGCCAATGGCAAACTCAGACCGCTGGGTATCTCGACGCTAAGAGATCGCGTTTGCATGACAGCAGCAATGCTGGTGCTGGAACCGATTTTCGAAGCAGATCTTCCACCACAGATGTATGCCTATCGTCCGAGGCGCAATGCGCAACAGGCGATAGTTGAGGTGCAAGAACAAATGTATCGAGGGCGACCCGATGTTATCGATGCAGATCTTTCGGATTATTTTGGCAGTATTCCCCACGTTGAAATGTTGAAGTCACTTGCGCGTCGTGTTGTTGATCGACGTGTTCTGAGTTTACTAAAGCGATGGTTGGAATCTCCTGTCGAAGAGAAGGATTCGAAAGGCCGCACAATGAAAACAACGGAAGCAAAAGACCAGCGGCGAGGAATACCTCAAGGTTCGCCAGTGTCACCACTGCTAGCAAATTTATATATGCGCCGGTTTGTGGTGGCATGGGAACAATTCGGCCTAAATGAACGTCTTGGAAGTTTTATTGTTACTTATGCAGATGATCTGGTGATTTTATGTCGGCGTGGAAAAGCTGATGAAGCATCTTCATGGATGCGCAAAATCATGGAGAAACTCAAGCTGACAGTGAACGAAGACAAGACGCGAATTTGTCGAATACCAGAAGAGTCTTTTGATTTTCTGGGTTACAGCTTTGGCAGGCTTTACTCACAGAAAACGGGCAAAGCCAGATTGGGTATGCGACCGTCGAAGAAGAGCATCAAGAACATGGTGCAAAAGCTTCATGGAATGACGACGAACTCATATTCGTGCATGGATACCACAGAAATGGTAAAACAATTAAATCGCACACTGGTTGGATGGGCGAATTACTTTTCAGTAGGAACTCATCTGCAAGCTTATCGTGCGATTGATAGTTATATCGCTATGCGGTTGCGTAAGTGGCTGCGACACAAATACAAAGTTAGAGGACGTCGAGGTGGGGCATTTCCTCAATCCCATCTCTACGGGCATTTTGGGCTCGTACGTTTAACGCAATTGGGTCGCGGTGAGTCGTGGGTGAAAGCGTGATGTTTTGTCCGAGAGCCGGATGCGGGAAATCTGCACGTCCGGTTCGATGAGCGGGGGCTGGAAACGTGAGCAAGGTAGAAGGAGTGTCACCTGCATTAAATCGAAAGAGCAGGAGTAGGAAGCCACTACCTAAACTCGGCGCGCCAGTCTTCGACTCTACCGAAAACCGAAATAGGTATTCATGCAGCGCTCTAAATCAACATTTCATGTTGGGGTTCGCAAGCTCACCACCAACCTACATTTCTAAACTTATAGGTGGTGAAGCGTGAACTTACAAACCTGATACGATCAAAAATGCTATAAACAAAAAGCCCGCCCGTTTTACAAAGGGCGGGCTTTTAACACCGGACATATTTAAAGATTAATCAGGCTGAGCACAAGAAAAGCTAACCTCCAAATCAACTTTATCGATCAAGGCATAATCTGCAGCAAGAGGAATTTTTTTATTACCTGATTTTTCCAGCGCCACTTTTCCACTTAACAAATATGACTTATAAGAATCCCGCTGGGATGACACTGAAAATAAACTCAATGCTGACTTACAACCACAGTCTGCGATTGAATTCTTGAGCTGTATATTGAATGACAACATCGGAATGGAATTTTCTTTTACAATTTTTGAATCAAAAATTTTTGTACATGCAGAGAGTTTATTATTTACCACTACAACTTCGTTAGCAGCTGCAGTGGCACTAATAAACAATAATGTACAGAAAAAGTAGTTAAATTTTTGTGCCGCCATTTGTTTGCTTTCCTTTGATATATGCCACTTTTATGGTTAGAAACGATTTTCCCGAGTTTCTCCCTGTTTCCCTTAGACCAGAAAAAATTCGCCCTTCAACTTCGATACATCCATGACTGTAACCTTTTGTAGAATCATGTAAATAAAAGCCGCCTCTTGTAATTGGAGAGCAACGAATTTTGGTAGCAGTGTCTGCGGGCTCCATTCTCGCTCTGTTATGCCCCCAATTTTGCCAATACGGCTCGCAGTTACCCGCATCAACACCTCGTGGTATAACTTGAATACCCCATGCAGGCTTGATAGCGCATCGACCTGTACCATCGTCCACGGCATTACCTTTGTCTGCAATAAATATTTTATAAAACCCTTCCGGTATCGGGCCGCTATCAGGAACACAATAGTACTCAGGATCCTGAAAACCAGTTAACCCAGATGTTGCTTTAAATGTGCCCTTACCAGACCACACTATTTTTTGTCCGTTATAAATCATATCGGTAATCACAATATTTGTTCTCCTTTACACGTACATTTAACTTACTTAAACAATAAAATCACTTAATCCTTGAGACCACATGAATATTCATGGTCTTTTGAGAGTTATTCAAGCCAAATAGTGTGATGCATATCAATCAATTCGCGCTGAATGGACTATTAGTAGAAAAAGCACAATAACAAGTGCCAAATTTCATCTCGGCGTTAACGCTAATAAATATTCTATTGATAATAAAAAAGCCCGCCGGTTCACAACAGGCGGGCTTTTTTGCTAAACGAAAATTTATAGAGAGTAACGTCCCCTCTCCCTTTGGGAGAGCGTCAGAATGAGCGCAATAATCAATTGACTTCGTAAGCTGCCATTTTCACTTTTAGTGTAACGGCGCGGTCACTGAAGTTCATACCCCAATCGGTTTGGTCGCCATTCCACACGCGATCCATCACCCATTGCCCTTTCACAAAATTGCCTTCTTCTACGCGTTCAATCATGTATTTTTTATTGGCCAATTCTGCAGATGGTTTAAATTCCACGCGCGCTTTGTGCGCAGTGACCAAATATTCGTTCTCACTGAGTTGGACAACCAAGGCACCACCAGCGGCTGGTGCGTTGCCTTCCGGTGGCGCGATCCAGAACATTGGGCGGCCGTAGGTGACTTCTATGTCCCATAGGCCGCCATCGACCACTTGCGTAAGTGCAGCAGCGCGGTCTTTTTTATGCTGGTCTTTTTCTTCCGGTGTTGCCTCGGCATTCCAGATTTTTTGTGTATCGCCTGTGGTGTCTAACGGTTCTGCAAAACCCCAGCTGTTATTTTCAAATAACAATTTTGCCCAAGCGCGCATATTCGATTCTATTGCACGATAGTGCTGTGCAAAGTGTTCGATGGTTTCATCGTTATATTCTTTTGCACCGAGCGGATAGTTGGTGTAGCCAGTGTCATCCATTCCGAACGGAGAAAAGCCAATACCACCCATGCCCAGCGTTGGGTATAGATAGCGGGCGTAAGGTTGGTCATTACCAATTTCTGCGACAAACAGGGCGTTATCAGCGCGGGTGTAAAGCTCCAATACTTTGCTGACAGTTTTGTGATCGCGGAAATAAATATCCGGTGCAATCAAATCAATATCGGGCGCAGCCGCTTTCCAAATGTGCAACACATTGTCGGTGCCACCGCCGCTGGAATATTGCCCCGGCAACCCTGGGTTAAACGGATTGCGCAGTGCTACGTTGACATACATCGGCAGATTTTTAATGGCTTTACCTGCTGCAGTAATGTCATTGCAATATTTTGCAATGTGATATGCATGAAAAAATTCATCCGCATCTTTTCCGAATACCTGCGCCCAGGTTCCGGCTTTCAGATTTAATGCTGCAACCAAATCGGCGGGCACAGGCGCATTGAATACTTGCTGGGCAGCAGGAGAAAAATCGCGTACGGAACCGTAGGTGCCAACTTCGTTTTCCACTTGCACCATAATGACTGTGTGATCTTTATCGGTTTTTTTCAGATGTTTCATTAATTCAACAAAGGCTTTTTTATCTGCCTCCATTGTGCTTTTCGCTAATGGCGACATTGAATTCAATGTATCGCCATCTTGTTTCACTACACGGGAAAAACGTTTGTTATCCAACTTCACCCACGCAGGTGCGTAATGCGGTGCGTTATTTTTCCAGGTAGCAAACCACAGCAACACCACTTTTACATTGCGCTCGCGCGCTTGCTTGAGCAGTATATCCACGTAAGAAAAATCAAACTGGCCTTCAACCGGTTCAATCTGTTCCCATGCCACTGGAATGCTCAGGGTATTGGCATGCATTTTTTCAACTGATGGCCACACATTTTTTAATGCCGCCGGATAATTACTGGAATTGTTGGTTTGTGCGCCCAGCATAATAAACGGCGCACCTTCTACCATTAACGCATGCTTGCCATTTTTACTCACCAACTGCGGCAGTTCGGCAGCCTGTAATTGCACAGGCAAAAAAACCGTTGCGCATAGAGCCGCAATTGCAGGTATTAACGCACGGAAAAATGTGGCTTTGTATTTCATAAAATGGATTCCGGAACTGAGTATTTTGATGCAGAAAAAAAATAAAACTGCTGCAGATAATTATTACCCAATTAGTATTTTTGATACGTAAACAGACAGGACTTTTTACTTACCATTACAAAATTATGTGGCTTTTTAAACTAAAAATGCCCTGTATCGCATTTGCGATACAGGGCACAAGCCTAACAACTCATTAGAAACGTGCGCGGATGCCCACTGCAAAACGGGCATCTTGTGCGTAAGAATACGCAACGTGATCGCCTGCTGCATTTTGGTCAATAATACCGACGGTTTTTTCTTTCAACAGGTTAGAGGCTTCCACTGTTACCGTGTAATTATCGAGGAAGTTATAGCTAATGGATGCATCCAATTGGCCATAGTCATCGTTGTACACCGGGATACGTGCTTTGCCGCCCAAACCATCGTTGAAGTCAGGATCAAAACCATTGCCGCCCCACGCGATCAGATATTTGCTGCGCCATGAATACGCCAAACGTGCAGACAAACCATCTTTCTCATACATACCCACAAGGTTGAATGCATTTTTTGACAGCTGATCAATTGGCAATTGCCCGTAAGAAGAACGGTCGGTATCAAGAGGAGCCGCGCCCGCTTGGGTATCACCGCCAACTGGTTGGGTATTTAATGGGATGTCAGCTTTGCTATCGATGTAAGTGTAGTTAGCTTGAATACCCAAACCATCGAACGGAGCAGGAAGCGCGTCAAAGAATTTATTCACGCCGATTTCCAAACCGTTGATATCGCCGCTACCGATGTTATCCAACCAGGTGGCTTCGCCTTTGTAATCGCCAATGGCATAAGCATCGGTTGTCTTTTTAAAGAAACCTTCTACTTGTTTGTTAAACAAAGCTGCATAGGCCATACCGCCGTTTGAATCGAAATACCACTCTACCGATAAATCGAATTGCGTTGCTTCCATCGGCTGCAGATACGGGTTGGTATCCTGATTCAGGTTGAACGATTTGATCACACCGGTTTCTTCATCGATATCGGCACTCACAGTTACGAATGCTTGCATATCGGAGAAAGATGGATTCCAAATAGCTTCAGACGCAGCAAAGCGAACATACAAATCTTCAGTTGCTTGCATACGCAAGTTGAAGCTTGGCAACACATGGGTATTGTTAGTTTTGGCTTCCAGCGGCTCGGTTGAACGAGGTACAACCACTACGCCATCAACAGTCGCTTCGTTAACAACCAAGGTGCCTGATGCGGTGTTATCGGTTTGCACCACACGCACACCAAAGTTACCGTCGATTGGCATCGCCAGATCATCAAAACCATAATTGGTCATGATATACATGGCCACGGTTTTTTCTTCTTGCAGATTGCGGTAATCCGGATTTTCCAAACGGTCCCACTCTTGATACACACTGCCCGCACACCACCATGCACCATCCGTTTCACAATCAGCGTTCACGGCATCGGTAGTTGCACGGAAATTTCTCGCCGCGTTTGATGAATACAAATAACCATTAGCAGGAACAGTCACATCGCCGCGTTGGAAATCACCAAATGAATAGAGAGTCAAATAATCTGCTGCTTGATCTGCAGTAACTTTTGGAATGGAATTTTTGTCAAAACCAAACCAGGTTGCGTAACGGGTATTCCAGTCGTAACCGGTATTGATGTTGTCACCGGTTTTTTCTGAATAACGAACACCGGCTTTAACCGATTTAATGACTGCGCCATCAAAATCATATTCTGCATCGATACGGCCGGTTTTTGCTTCGGCTTCATTGCGCTCAAAGTGGGTCATCGCTTGGCCAAGGTTGTAATTGGCGTAGTTAGACATGTACGCATCGTCGATGATGATCGAAGGCTTTTCAGTTCCAATACCTTCCATGCGCGCTTGCGCAGGAATCACTTTCAGACCCAGCGTGTAATCATCTACGCGTGCATCGGCTTTTACGTATTGTAAATCGGCAGAGAATTTCCAATGATCATCCGGAGACCATTTGATACCGGTGGAGTAGTCAGTGGTTTTGGAAACGTTTTGCGCCCAACGGGTACTGGTACCAAAATCAAGACCCCACTGTGCAGGGTTGGCAACCGTTACCGTACCGGATTCCATTGCGCCGTTTGCACTGTAAACCCAATCGTTGCCGGCAGTAGGAACCAGCGCTTGATCGCCATTATGGCCTTCAAGGAAAAACGCGTTTTCGTCATACACGTTGTCGTGTTTGGTTTGGAATGCAGTGAAATAAAGTTCAGTGTTGTCATTCGGTGCCCATTGCAATGCAAGGTATCCACCTTCACGAGTACTCTCGTGATCGTTGCGACGCCAATCCACACCTTTGGATACCCACACATCATCGCCATTAATATTTCTTGGCATATAAGGACGTGAGTACACCTGATCAGAACGCGTTGCCAAATCCGATGTGGATGCGTTTATAAGAATACCGAATTCACCTGCATCGGTTTCCCAACGGTTGCTGTATAAACCGGAGTATTCACCGTTGGTTTCTTCCAACTGATCACCGTAGTTGGCTTTTGCAGATACACTCACCAATTGGCCATCGGCATCAAATGGCATACGCGTGCGCAAATTAACGGTGCCGCCCAAACCGCCTTCAATCATATCGGCCGATGGACTTTTGTAAGTATCCACTGCATACATCAATTCAGCGGGAACAGATTCAAAACTTAAACCGCGACCACTCGCCGCAGAAAATACATCGCGGCCGTTTAATTCAGCGCGCACTTGTGTCAAACCGCGCACCGCAACACCACTACCTTCTGCTGCCGGGTGCTCGGCATCGTTATTGGTGTAGCGACCAACGGTTACACCGGGAACGCGTTGCAATGCTTCTGTTACGCTGCGATCCGGTAATTTACCGATATCTTCTGCAACGATGGAATCCACCACAACGCTGGAATTTCTTTTTACATCCTGCGCGCTTTGGATACTCGCACGCTGGCCACTTACGATCACTTCTTCAACTTGGTCTTCTGCAGCATCTTGCGCAAATGCAGGCGCTGTCAAACCCATAGTGCCAACGACCAGTGAAAGGCCGGAAGCCATTTTGATATACGCTGGTAATTGCTTTTTAAGGAATTGCGTTTTCAGCTGTTTGTTTTTGGTTGTCATGATTTTCTCCAGTTAGAATTATGTAATGACCTATTGGATTTTTAATTCTCCTAAAACGGTTTCTCGCTCCCCGCATCACTGCTTATCAAGCGATAGCTGCTGCCTCCTTGTGCGATAAAACTCCCGGTATTCCCCTCGCGTTTTAATTCAAGGGTTTTTCCTTTCGTTGCATCCTTTAATAAAAATTTTGTTAAAGGCTGCGCTATTCTGAGCTGTAAAAATTGTTTGGATGTTGACGATATTGTTGCTTCTGTTAATGCATGGTTGTGCCATTTCAAATCCAGGGTGATGCCGCCGCGGGCGCGCAGGCCGGTTACCGAACCCGATGGCCATGCATCCGGCAGTGCGGGCAGTAAATGCAATTCACCGTTGTGGCTTTGCACCAGCATTTCTGCAATGCCGGCTGCTGCGCCAAAATTGCCATCGATCTGGAACGGAGGGTGGTTGTCCCACAAATTACTGAGTGTGCTGCGCTGCAATTGCTCGCCCAACACTTTGTGCGCACGCGTGCCGTCTAATGCACGCGCCCACATGTTGACTTTCCAGGCTTGCGACCAACCGGTGCCGCCATCGCCACGGGCATTAAGGGTGGTGCGTGCGGCCTGCAACAATTGCGGTTGTTTGTGCGCATCGATTTGACGCCCCGGATGCAACGCAAATAAATGCGAGATATGGCGATGATCGTTTTTGGGATCATCCACATCTTCTTTCCATTCTTGCAGCTGCCCCCATGAACCGATGCGAATTCCTGAATCGAGTTGCGCTAGAGTTGAATAAATTTTTTGCGCGGATTTTTTATCGCCCAAGCGCACGGCGGCTTCATGGGTATTGCGCAGCAAATCAAATACGATTTGCTGGCTCATGGCAGCGCCGTTGGTAAAGTTGCCCTGCTCGGGTGAAAAACTCGGGGAGACGATTAGTTTTCCATCGCGAGGATCTTTTATTAAAAATGCCAACCAAAAATCGGTAGCACTGCGCATTAGTGGATAGGCGCGCTCACGCAAGAATTGTTCATCGCCAGAAAACAAATAATGTTCGTAATAATGTTGTGCCAACCACGCCGCCGCTTCCGGTTGCCAAAACGCAGTGGGCCATTCAATAACGCCAGTGAAGCCCCAAATATTGGTGTTTAGAAATAACGTCCAACCGCTGTTAACACCGGTGACTTTTTTTGCCGCGATGGTTCCCGGTTCAACCAGGCTATCGACAAAATCAAAATAAGGTTCCATCAACTCGGGCAAGTTGGTGGTTTCTGCCAACCAATAATTCATCTGCAAATTAATATTGACGTGATAGTCGGCATTCCACGGCGGCGTAACAGAATTGTTCCAAACACCTTGCAAGTTTGCTGGCAGTGAACCGGCGCGCGATGAGGCGATCAACAAATAGCGGCCGAATTGGAAGTAAGTTGCTTCCAGGGTGCGATCCAATTGCGCATCGCCGGTTTTGTATTTTTTTAATAGCGCTGCGGTCGGCTCAGTTGAACTGCGCTGGCCGATATTTAAATTCACGCGCGTAAATAGCGCTTGGTAATCGGCGCGGTGATCAGCTTGTATTTGTGCAAACGATTTTGCACGGGCGGTATCCATCGCCTGCTGCAATTTTTTGTGCGGATGTTGCCCGCGGTAGTGCGGATAGTGTTGTGCGTAATCCGTACCGGCATTCAACAAAATAATCAAGCTGTCGGCCTTGGCAATACGGAGGGCGTTATCGCCCACAGCCGATAATTCACCGCCCTGATTCAGGAATTGGATTTGCGTTTCATATTGCAAACCATTGCTGTGCAATTTTCCGGTCGCGATTAAACGGCCGGATTCAATGCGGGTGTTGATGCTGCGGTTGTCGGGCACACCGAGCGTGGCACGCAGGGAAATCTTGCCGGGTTTATCGGCACTGAGTTTGATCGCAATGACCCCATCCGGATAACTCGCCAGATACTCACGTTTGTAGTGCACGCCGCCCTGGGTGTAGGTCACATCAACTTGGGCATTATCCAACGACAAAACACGCTGATAGCTTCTGACATCGCTGTCATTTTTTTCAAAAGCAAGTTGTAGCTCGCCGAAGGTCTGGTAATCGCCATAGGCTGTGATTTTTTGCCCCAGTAATCGGGCTGCAGCTTCAGGCGCAAGGGAACCCTGCCCGGTGATGATCTTCCGGGCTTGGGCAAGTGCTTCTGCCCGTGGCTTTTGCGGCCAGCCAAAATCGTAACCTTGCGCCCCCGGGCCACCTGTCCACAGGGTTTTTTCATTGAACTGGATAAGGTCGCGCTCTACCCCGCCCGCAATCACCGCTCCCATCGCGCCATTACCAATCGGTAGCCCTTGGGTTTCCCAATCTTGCGCGGGCTGCTCAAACACCACTGCCATGGAAGGCAAAGGCTCAGCCGCCATCAGCGTAGGGCAAAGGCATGCCAATAGTGACATGACGCTCATACCACGCATCCAAAAAGGCTTGTGATGTACAGACGATGGATTCATAGGGAAGCAAAGCAGATTTTATATGGTAAATATGACTATATGCCGCATATTAAGATAATGTTTTTACCAGCGCAACAATTCTTACCAATGATAAACAAAAATCATATTTGTGATACAAAAGGAAACAAACCAAGAGCGAGAATGATGTCGGCGATGCCTGACAGATCCGGACTTTTATCAGCCGGATTGAGGAAAAACAGGTTATTTAGAGAGAAAACCGATAGGAGCCCAGAGGGGAAACGCAAGGCTCCACTGTTGAAGGGTTAAGCATTGGCCTGTCATGCGGATAGTGTTTGGATAAACCCAGCGTGACTGGGCGCAAGTGCTACGCCTTTTTGGATGGCGCTGCGCATTTTATCCAGGATCAATTGCGCTCGTTGCGAGTCATCCGAGGGGGTGATTCCGGCAGGATCAACGCCAAAACCGTAATACATGCTCAACCAGCTCTCCTCCTTAAAGGATTCCTGCTCCAACATGCTGATGTCGCCGGTACGCTTAAAGAGTGCGATTTTTTGCTCCAGACTGGTGGGAATGTCCATCGCCCTTACCTGCTGCCAAAACGCACCAGAACGGCCATTGAGCTTGTAGTGAAGGATAATAAAATCCCGGATACGCTCGTATTCCAGACGGTTGAGCCGGTTTGCTTCAGCCACCTGTTTTTCATCGATTTCAAAATTCACCAAAAAACTGGTCATTTTGGCGATGCCGGTCTGGATCAGCGAAATACTGGTTGACTCCAACGGCTCCAGAAAGCCACTCGACAAACCAATCGCCACACAGTTTTTAAACCAGAAGTCCTTGCGCATTCCGGTGGTGAAGCGGATCAAGCGCGGGTCGGTCAAGGGCTCACCGGCCAGATTGCCAAGCAACTCGGTGCGCGCCTCATCGTGGGAAATAAATTGGCTGGAGTACACATAACCATTGCCCACCCGGTGTTGCAGCGGAATATGCCACTGCCAACCGGACGATCTGGCCGATGAACGGGTGAAAGGGTCTGGCTCGCGCAAGCTCTGTGTCTGGACGGCTTGGGCGCTGTCACAAGGCAGCCAGTGACTCCAATCCTCGTAGCCCACCCCCAGGGTTTTGCCGATCAACAGCGCCGGAATACCGGTGCAATCAACAAATAAATCGCCGTCCAACACCTGACCGGACTCCAACGTCAATGACTGGATAGAACCGCGCGCACTGTCCAATTGAACGTGGTTTATCTTGCCTTCTATGCGGGTAACGCCACGCACTTCTGCGTAGTTGCGCAGGAATTTGGCAAAGAGCGATGCATCGAAATGGTAGGCGTAGTTGTACCAGGCCAAACGGCTGTCCGGATCAAAACTGGGCTGGGCAAACTTGCCCGCGCGCGCCAACTGGGTGCACAGACAAAATTGATCCAACCCTTGCCCATAGCCCTGCTGTCTGGCGGCCCACCAGGTTTTGTGAAAAGACCGGTCTTCAATAGCCACCCCGTAACCGGCAAAGGGATGGAAAAAATGCTTATCGGTTCCCGCCCAGTGTTCAAACGCAATGCCCAACTTGAAGGTGGCGTTGGTGGCGTGGATAAACTCACTTTCGCTGATCGCCAAATCACGGATAAATTGATGGATTCCCGGCACTGTTGCCTCACCCACACCGATGGTGCCGATCTGGTCGGACTCAACCAGCGCGACCTGAATATCGACCGATTCCAACCATTTGGCCAGATAGGCAGCCGTCATCCAGCCTGCAGTTCCGCCGCCCACAACGAGTATCTTTTTTACCGGAATTGGCGGATTCACAGGGGTTGGCATGGCATCTACTCCGATCTCTTTTTGTATTATCAGTATCATTAAGTCGCATTAATCATATATTGGGCAACACATAATGCCTATTACAATTTGCGGCCGGGGATATGGCATAGCAGTTGCTGTAAAGACTGCAATTTATGTCATTCCTTATTAGGAGACAGGTTGGATGCAGCCCCACTAACGGTTTCCAGACTTCGGAGTAGAGTTGACCATGGCCACAAGCACCATCAACAGACAGGGAGCAGCTATGGCTGCACCATCTCGCGGCAAAGGCTCAAGCCAGTTTGCACACTTCTGTGACTTGTATCACCAGCGCCTGGATGCACTGACGCTCGCCAAACAACTGATCCACATGATCAAGGCGGTGCAACGCCATCGCGGTATGACCATGGGCACCTTGGGGGGAAACGAGCAGTTCCGCGATGAGCTGGCGCATTTACAGGTCCAACTGGAGCGCCGATTGGAATTGCTGCAAGCCTTCTCGGCACGCAGCTTCGAATTATTGAGCCCGCGCGATCAGGAAAATCTGGCAAACGCCTGGCTCACCATCAGCCGCGACTGGCAGGAAGACAGTGTCATCGATAACTATGAATTGCACTGCCATCTGATTGAACAATTACTGAGTATGGTGGCGGCTTTGGGCAAACAGCTTGAACAACCCACCTCTCAGTCCATGCCGGAGCTGTCCATACCAGAGCTGTCCAGACCGGAAATGTCCATACCGGAAATGCAGCAACCCAAGGTTATCCATGCCGATGGAGCGCTCTACCCCAATCGCTTCAAATATCTGGAAGTCCTGCATTTTTCCACCCGCCTGATGCCCGCTGTTGCCGAGCAGATAGGCCGCATCCGCGCCCTGGCCACCTACGCCTCGGCGCTGGGTTATTGCGATAAAGACTTTGCCAGCAAGCTGCGTTATGTCATCCAATGCACCCGGGTCAATAACGAAAAATTGCGCCACCAAACCAAGCGCCTTGAAGGATTATTGGATAGCGATCTGAGCCTGCTCAGCCAGCTGAAAAGTTACGAAATCAAACTGGAGTTTTTGCTATCCATGGTAGAGAGCGATGTGGTCAACCCACATCAGATCAGTGCTGACAGTAGCCGTTTGTTCAGCCTGGCAACCGACATTATTGATGTGTACCTCAAGGTGGTCGATGAAGGTGTACAACTGCTAACGCAATGGCATGAGCAGGATATTGAGGTATGGGTACAGTCCTATTAAGCCATTCACCCGCGCCTCGCCCTGAGTGCTGAATGACAGGGCTTTTGAAAGATCGCTTGCCTCTGGGGGTTGACGACTTACAATGCCATCAACAGTCACCAGCGCCATCAGGATGTCCAATGCGATTTATTCGATTACCGGCTTTTTTAATCATCCCGAGCACACTTTTTTTCTTCGCGCATCACACGCTTGCAGAACTGGAAGAACCCACTACTGAAGCGATCAATACCTGCTTGCAATCATCGGTGACCACAGCCGATGAAAGCATGACAATTGCCGAACTGCGCGCTGCCTGCCGTGAACTTTACTTGCAAAACCACGCATCCGGCGTTCCCACATTGGAAGAAGAAACCGTCGCAACAGATCAACCACAAGAGACCAACCCAGAAGGCCGCTTGCTCAAGCGGCGCATGGCAATGGAAGCCTTAAACCGCTCCAACCGGTTTATTTTGACTCCGCACAAACGCAATTATTTTTCGCCGCTCAGTTACAGCCGCCACCCGAATAACACCCCCTATTTGAGTGCAGCAACTGACGGCGAAACAAATAACAACGAAGAACAAGCGCTCGTCGATTTAAAACATGCCGAAGCAGAATTCCAGTTCAGCACCAAAATCCTGATTTACGAAAACCTGTTTGATGATAATGGTCATCTTTACCTGGGATATACCAATCATTCGTTCTGGCAAATTTACAGCGATGAAGATTCGGCACCGTTTCGCGAAACCGATCATCAACCGGAACTCCTGCTAAGTTTTACCAATGACTGGGAAATTTTCGGCTTCAGGAACGTATTGAATGAATTCGCACTCAATCATCAATCCAATGGCAAAGGCGGGATTCAATCGCGCAGCTGGAACCGGATCATGGTCAATAGCGTGTTTGAGCGCGGCAGATTTATATTCGCGCTCAGTCCCTGGTATCGAATTCCGGAGCCAGAGCAAGAGTACCCCGGCGATCCCGATGGCGATGACAACGCCGACATAACGCACTATATGGGGCGTTTTGAATTTAACGGCGCTTACGAAAAAGGAAACAACATTTTTAATATTATGCTGCGCAATAATTTTGATGCAGACAACAAAGGGGCCATGGAGCTTGGCTGGAGTTTTCCAGTGAGTACCAATTTGCGAGGACAAGTGAAATATTTTAACGGCTATGGCCATAGCCTGATTGATTACAATGCCGATATGGAAGTGTTTTCACTTGGCATTGTGTTTACCGATTTATTTTAAATTTATTTTAATTAATAGGCTTCGCCTAACAACTGTACCAATGCACGTATAGATTCAATCGACTGCGGGGATGCATCAATAATGGAAAAACCAACCCAGTGCTTCCCCGTCAGATCCGCCTCCCGCGTCCAAAGACAATCTGCACCCAACTGGATAACCAATTGCCCATTCACAGGCTCAGGCAAATGCAGGTCGAGGGTGTAGATCCGGTCCTCATCCAACGCCAGATCTCCCATCAGCATCAACCCCTGGGTGTGGATATTCACCAGACGGCCAACGTAGAGATCGCGCAGGCTGTCATACACATCAACATCGCCATTAATCGTGTGGCGCTCTAACTCCCTATCGTGTTCGCGTGAACAGTTATGGGTCATGAATTACCTGCCTTAAGAGTATCTGCCCGCTCATTGAGGGTGTGATAGATATTTTCCAGCGCGCGCTCGAAGAAAGGCTTGGTACTGCCCGCAATAATGCGCGCACGTCCGGCGATCATATCGCGCGCCAACTGCAGCCCTGCCGCAAGGGATACTTTGCGCCCCTGCTGATCCACCAACATGTAATGCTGGGTTTTCTTGTTATACCAGGCCACTTTAAGGCGCTTGCCGCCATCAAACTCAAACCAGGTACCGAACTCAACCATTTTCAAGCTCTCAACAATTTTGGCTTCTTCGGTTGATACCGGCTGCAACTGCACAACCGAGCGCCCGGCTTTTTCTGCGGCCAGCGATTCCAACTTGCTGCGCATAGGCGCGGGAGCTGGCTCAGCTTTACGGCTTAACAACGCCATACGCTGCAGTGATAAAACAGCATCCAATAATTTGCGGCCTTTGGCTTGCTCATAACCGATGGTTTCAAAACCGCGCTCAAGCGCCGCATGCAAGCCATCCTGAAGTTCCATTTGTTTTACTTTATCGGCTTGCTGGGTTTTAGGCTCCAGCGACCACAGCAAATCATCAATCACTTGCAAGGCACGTTTCCAACTCTCCGATTTGTCGCCGTAGCGCAGCAGCACAAACGAAAGATAATCCGACCAGGGCTGCAACAGTAATAACAAAATCGCCGACGGCATTTCGCGGTTATCGGTGCGGCTGCGCACCTCGGTATTGACCTGGATTTTCGCTTCGCGTAGTTTTTCTTCGCCTTGTGCTTTTTCCAATGCACGGCGCTCCATCAACTCTTGCCGACGCGCCACGTTATGGGTGTACGCATTAAATTCAATCAGCAATTCGGCAAAAATTCGTACATCGTTTTTAAATTCTTGCAGCAAACGGAATACCGTCGTTTTGATCTTGGTGAAAATATCGTACTGGTCACTGCCATCGTTGCTGACCCAGCGCACACCCGCCTCTGCAAGGCTATTTAACAACACACGCGCCGGATGTTCGGGCTGCTCAAAAAAGCCTTTATCGATAAACGCGATTTTCAAAAATGGCGTGTGCAGATAACTCAATAACGCTTTAACCGAATCCGGTAAATGATCATCAGACAGCATGTACTCAAACAACATACCGACCAGATCGATCGTCTGCATATCGCCCGCTTCTACCGCGCCGTTTTCATTTTCGCTAGCGATCTGCTCCATCATTTTGCGGCCGACATCTGCGACCGATTGCGGTGCAATCGGAACGGGGCCTGATTCATGATTTGCCAACGCTTGCTGGGTAACAGTAAATGCCTGGGTTTGCAGCTGCTCCAGCACATTCACCAATTGAGGCTGGGTATACACCTCAAGGTTCGCCGCAGGCACACCAGGCGCTGCTGGCGTAGCACCCACTGCCGGATTATTGGTCGCTTGTGTTTCTTGTGTTGTCGCTACCTGTTGTTGAGCAAGTGATTGCGCCGCTTGAATGGCAGGCAATTGCTGGGTCACATGCGTCTGCAATAAACGGATCGCATTGAGCAGGCTGTTTTGATATTGGATGTCGTTGGGGTTCAGGGAACCACTGAGCAATTTATCGCTGGCGCGACGCTGGAGCTGCTGTACATCTTCCTGCTTCTCATTCTGTGACGACTGTTCATTGCGCTCGGAAGGATCATCCTGCACTGCATCCTCGGCCTTGACCGGTTTCTCACCCGCCGGAACAAAGCGCAAATTAGGCAACAAATTCTGGCGTACCAAATAATCATTCAGCTCATCGTACAAGCCGTCCAGCATGCCAATCACATCCTGGTCGAATAGCTTGTAACCAATGATTTTGGTTTTGACATCAATATCGAGGCTGCTCAGCACTTTGCGCAGGGCTTCGCAAAACTGTACCGGACTGACCGGATTAGTGCGCTCATCGATCTTTTCACCGTCATTCAACAGCGCCAATCGCTGCTGGATAGCCCACAACTGCTCGGAAAAAAAGTTATCGGCACGATGGGTGATTGATGTGATCGCAATGGTTTCTTCAAGATCGGAGTGCTCCACCAACGATAAAATATCGCCGCTGAAACGCTCTTCGCCGGTAAGGGTATTGAGGGATTTATTCTTGAACTTAACAAAACCATTTGCCAAATGCTGGCAAAATTCCTGCTCGGCGGCTTGCTGTACCGCAGCCATCAAGTTCTGGGTTTCGTAGAGCGCTATCTGTTCTTTATTGGATTTGGCAGCCTCGGCGACTTCAAGCACTTGCTTGCACCACTGCCGCCAGAAATTGGGAAAAACACGATAGGCAAAACCGCGCGTTAAATCGCGGCACTGCTTGAGGTATTGAATGACCAGCTGCTCAGACATGGCGACCGTAGAGTAAGTCGATGTCTTGCTGATATCAGAGCCTGGTAAGCCTGAGTTGTGCATAATTGTTCCGTATTTTTCCATAATTCTCATGTTCCCTAGCGCTTGTTTCTTTTCCAACCAGCCGGCACGCTTTGCACGGCAGGGGCAGGACCTGCAGCTCTAGAGAGCAGATGATCATATCTGTACAGGTGATCCTGAGCGACAATCTTAACAGTTCGTTAAGTTTCTTCCACACAATACAACGACTAGCCCATTGATTGATTAAAAATAGCACGATCCCTGAAGTTTGCTGCAAAAAGCCATGCTGCACCAAAACAAAGCCTTATGCACCCTGCAGATGCCACATAAGAGGGCATCATTAAATCCAGCATCATCGTTAAAGTCTGCAAAACCCTATCAAAATCAGCGTATTAAAAAATTGGCACCCAATTTGCGATTACTAACCTGTAATAACTGATCCGCACTCTGGGTGGTTTTAGCTATTCCATACAATTTGTAATAGAGAACTAGGGTTCCGGTTGCGCCAATCCGTGCAGTGAAGCGCAATGTCTGGTCCGAGAGTTTTCGACCTTCGCAGGCAGCACCAAGGGCTTAATCCCGCAGTGTCCCTTCTAGCTAGTAATAGTTAGTAGTGCCTTGAGGTTACACGGCGGGATAAAAGCCCGGGAGATGAATGGCATCACTGCCAGAGTGCTCCCATACGCTACGCCTATGTAACCAAAACCGCTGGAGGTTGTTCATGTTGCGTCATTCCCGCCTTATAAAACCATTACTCGCCCTTACACTCATGTTGTCTGCCGGTGCCGCCAGTGCAGCAGAGCCGTTCAAAGTCTGTTGGTCTATTTATGTTGGCTGGATGCCCTGGGGTTACGCTGCAGAACAAAAAATCGTAGACAAGTGGGCGAAAAAATACGGTATCGAAATCGAAGTCGTCCAAATCAATGACTACATAGAATCCATCAACCAATATACCGCAGGCCAGTTCGATGGTTGTGTGATGACCAACATGGATGCGCTGACTATTCCCGCTGCGGGCGGCGTGGATTCCACAGCGCTGATCGTGGGCGATTTCTCTAACGGTAACGATGGCGTTGTGCTCAAGGGCGCAAATAAAACCCTGAAAGACATCAAAGGCCAGAGCGTTAATTTGGTGGAGTTGAGCGTATCCCACTACTTGCTGGCGCGCGGATTGGAAACCGTTGGGCTGAAAGAATCGGACATCAAAGTCGTCAACACTTCTGATGCCGATATGGTTGCAGTTTATGGTACGAAAGATGTCACTGCGGTCACTACCTGGAATCCGCTGCTAAGCGAAATTCTCACGCAACCCAATAGCACCAAGGTATTCGACTCATCGCAAATTCCCGGCGAAATTATGGATTTGATGGTAGTGAACACCGAAACACTCGAAAAAAATCCCGCGCTCGGTAAAGCATTAGTCGGAGCCTGGTACGAAATCATGGGCGTGATGAGCGCATCCAACAAAGCTGCGACTGAAGCAAAAACAGCCATGGCAATAGCATCAGGAACTGACCTCGCCGGTTTTGAAGCGCAACTTGCCAGCACCAAAATGTTTTACACCCCGCAATCCGCATTGGAATTAGTCAACAGTGATGCACTGTTAAAAACCATGCAGAAAGTTGCTGAATTTTCATTTGACCACGGCCTGTTGGGCGAAGGCGCACCCGATGCCGAATTCATCGGCGTTGAAGGCCCTAAAGGCGTTTACGGCAACAAAGAAAACGTGAAGCTGCGTTTTGACACAACCTACATGCAAATGGCTGCCGATAAAAAACTGTAATTATTTTTACCTCACTGCATCCACATCCAAGACAGGCTTGGGTGTGGAGAAATTAAAAAACGAAAAACCATAATGCAGAACCACTATGAAGAGACTTATTAATTTAACGCCATCAAAACCGCTCAGATTATTGTTAGCGATTCTACCGTTTGCGTTATTGCTGGTTATTTATCTCGTCGCATCTGATGCACGCCTCGCCGAAAATGTTAATGACAAACTACTACCCAGTTTTGCGCAAATGGGTGATGCCATTGGCAACCTTGCATTTGAACCGAGCAAGCGCAGCGGTGAATATGTTTTTTGGCAAGACACACTCAGCAGTTTGTATCGCTTGGGCTTGGGCATTTTAATCGCAGCCACCTTAGGTTTTACGATTGGTTTATTGACCGGCGCAATTCCCACCATCCATTCACCCTTATCGCCGCTGCTAACTGTAATCTCCCTTGTACCGCCGATGGCATTACTGCCCGTGCTGTTTATTGTGTTTGGTTTGGGCGAAGTATCCAAAGTCGCTTTAATTGTAATTGGTGTAGCGCCGTTTATTGCGCGCGATATGCAGCGCTGCACGCAAGAAATCCCCCTTGAGCAACTCGTTAAAGCGCAAACACTTGGCGCATCCACCTGGCAAATTATTGTGCGGGTGTTAACGCCACAATTACTGCCGCGATTAATCAATGCAGTGCGTTTGTCACTTGGCGCGGGCTGGCTATTCTTGATCGCCGCTGAAGCCATCGCATCAACAGATGGATTGGGCTATCGCATCTTTTTAGTCCGTCGCTATATGTCGATGGATGTGATCTTGCCTTACGTTGCATGGATAACCTTACTGGCATTTTTGGTGGATTGGTTACTGGCAAAAATCAGCACCCTGTGTTTCCCCTGGCATCATCCTGCCACTGGAAAATAAGCAGACGTGTATGACCATACTTTCTTTTGACAAAACAATCCTTGACGAAAAAAGAGCTAAAAAAATGCCGATGATCCAGGCAAAAAATCTGTGGAAAACATACGGTGACAACATCGTACTGGAACGCATGAATGTCAGCGTCAACGCGGGCGAATTTATTACCATGGTTGGAACATCCGGCTGCGGCAAAAGTACTTTTTTAAAAATGCTATTGGGCATGGAATCCCCCAGCTCTGGCGAATTATTACTGGATGGAAAACCGATTCCCGATGAACCGGATCAGTCGCGTGGCATCGTGTTTCAACAATATTCTGTATTCCCGCATTTAACGGTATTGGAAAACGTCATCATCGCGCGCGAATTCGAATACTCACCGCTGCTGGGGAAATTATTTGGCAGCAAAAAGAAAGCGGTTGTTGAAGAGGCAAAAGCATTACTGGAATCAGTTGGGTTAACGCAGGCAACCCATCGCTACCCTCACGAATTATCCGGCGGAATGAAACAACGGTTGGCTATCGCACAGGCGCTTATCCGCCAACCACGAATTTTATTACTTGACGAACCGTTCGGCGCATTAGACCCCGGCATACGTGCGGACATGCACCAATTAATTTTGGAGCTGTGGCGCAAACATAATCTCACTATTTTTATGGTGACGCATGATTTAAGCGAAGGATTTTATTTGGGAACACGTTTGTGGGTGTTCGATAAATTACGCCGGGATAATCAAGCACCCACCGCATACGGTGCAAGTATTACTTATGATTTGCCGGTTACACGCAATAACACACAAGTTCCACCCGAATTAAAAACTGTTACACAAGAAATACAGGATTTTTAAACCATGAGCAAAATGCTGTACACCACAACCCTGCCCGGCAATGGCCATTGGTCATTGGAAATGCGCCGCGGAAGTTTGATGAAAATTACGGATCTGGAAGGCGGTGCCAATGTGGGAATGCTGTTTTACAACCCACGTAATTTATTGGAGCGCTATAACGCACCGGATACATTGAAATGCCAGCACACATTTAAATTGCAACGCGGCAATTGTTTGTACTCCGATATGGGGCGAATTTTTGCATCGATTGTGGAAGATCATTCTGCCAACGGCGAAGGTAACTGGCACGACACCATTTGCGGTAGCAGCACTGCAGAGCAGGTTGAAAAACAATGGAGCAAGCGCGACTACCAAAGCCATCGCAATCAATGGTTTCAAAATGGCTACGATGCATTTTTGGTAGAGCTGGCCAAATACGGTTTAGGCCGCGCGGATATGGCATCCAATATTAATTGGTTTAGCAAAGTGATTGCCGATGACCATGGCAATATCCAACTCGACACCAAAAACCAATGCGCTGGCAACAGCGTCACCTTGCGTTTTGAAATGGACACATTAGTAGTGATGCACGCATGCCCTCATCCCTTAAGTAAATCCAATCGCTATCCTTTTGCATCGGTAGCAATTGAATTGGGTGAAGCAGACCCTGTCACCGATGATGACTATTGCAAAAATTTCCGCGAAGAAAACCAACGCGGATTCCAAAATAACGCGCTGTATTATTTAGCTAACAAATGATTGCCAGAAGCAAGTCGCTAGCAGGGTTGGTTATTCAGAACACGCCGTGAATACATCCATGTAGGCTCGTCTTCGACATCCATGTCTCAGACGGTTCTGAATAACCAACCCTGCCATCGACTTGATAGCACCCTGTTGATAAAGAGGAAAAGTAATGTCTCATACTCCCAGCAATTTGCATCCTGAAACTGCCTTCACCAAACACTATGTTCCCGCTGGGGACTATTTTTTAGGTGAAATAAAACAAGGCCAAACATTTCGCATCGTGGATTTAAAAGGTAACCAAGCTGCCGATGTTTTATTTTACAACGCGAAAGACCCAAGCGAACGTTACAGCGCAATGGACACCATACGCGCTCAGGGTAATTTATACTTAACTACTGGCACAAAATTAATATCCAATGCCAATAACGAATTACTGGAAATTGTCGCAGACACTTGCGGCCGCCACGACACACTCGGGGGAGCCTGCGCAACGGAAAGCAACACAGTGCGCTACAGTTTGGAAAAGCGCTGCATGCACGCCTGCCGTGACAGCTGGATGCTCGCTATTGCTGAGCATCCCGAGTTCGGTATTAGCAAGCGCGACATTACCCACAACATCAATTTTTTTATGAACGTTCCTGTCACCAGTGACGGCGGGCTCACCTTTGAAGACGGCATTTCTGCACCGGGAAAATACGTAGAGCTAAAAGCGAAAATGGATATTGTGATGCTGATATCCAATTGCCCGCAATTAAACAATCCATGCAATGGTTACAACCCGACACCGATTGAAGTGATTGTGTGGAATTGAATTTAAAAATACCCGTAGGTTGGTGGTGAGGAACGAACCCCAACACTCATGTCGAGATTGTCATGTTGGGGTTCGTTCCTCACCACCAACCTACAAAATTATTTATTTTCATCTTCAATGGACGACCATTGTCGTATTAACCCCAGCAGGACGGCCTGCCGGAGCAACACATGTTTACCAAAGTTCTTATCGCCAACCGCGGTGCCATCGCCACACGCATTATTCGCACATTAAAAAAGCTCAATATCATTTCAGTCGCTGTGTATGCAGAATCGGATACTGACTCACTGCATGTCCGCCTTGCCGATGAATCCTATTGTTTAGGTGAAGGCGCGGCCGCACACACTTATCTGGATCGAAAAAAAATTATTGCCATTGCAAAACAAAGCGGTGCGCAAGCGATTCACCCTGGCTATGGTTTTTTAAGTGAAAATTCCACCTTTGTAGCCGAATGCGAAGCAGCAGGCTTGGTATTTATCGGACCCACTGCCGAACAGATGATTACATTCGGTTTAAAACATAAAGCACGCGAGCTGGCACAAGCCGCCAATGTACCGCTTTGCCCGGGTACTGATTTATTAAAAAGCCTTGACGAAGCAAAAATGGCGGCGATGAATATCGGCTATCCCGTAATGTTAAAAAGCACTGCTGGCGGCGGTGGTATTGGTATGCAGCTGTGCAATAGCGAGAGCGATTTGGTTGCCGCGTTTGACTCGGTAAAACGTTTGGGTAAAAACAACTTTGCCGATGACGGAGTATTTCTGGAAAAATTCATCGCCGCTGCGCGTCATATTGAGGTGCAAGTGTTTGGCGATGGCAAAGGCACAGCCGTGGCCATTGGCGAACGCGACTGCTCAAGCCAAAGACGCAATCAGAAAGTAGTAGAAGAATGCCCCGCTCCGAATTTATCGAGTACTCAACGCATCGCCATGCAACGCACCGCAGAGCAATTGTTGGCATCGGTTAACTATCGCAACGCTGGTACAGTAGAATTTATTTACGATTCTATTGATGAGAAATTTTATTTCCTTGAAGTTAACACGCGATTGCAAGTGGAGCACGGCGTTACCGAAGAAGTTTACGGTGTAGACCTGGTTGAATGGATGTTGCGCCAGGCAGCCGATGAGCTGGGCAACATCAAAAATCTGCGCGATCAATTAATACTAACCGGTCACGCTATTCAGGTGCGTGTATATGCAGAAGACCCTGCGCTCAATTTTCAACCCTGCGCGGGCTTATTGAGTAAAGTCGAATTTCCAGCAACCAATGAAAATGTACGCATCGATCACTGGATTGAAAGCGGCATTGAGGTACCTGCATATTTTGACCCCATGTTGGCAAAAATAATTGTGCACGGGAATAACCGCGAAGAGGCATTAACCAGATTATCCAATACATTAGATGAAACTTATCTCTACGGTATTGAAACCAACATCGGTTATTTGCGTGCATTGCTACAAGATCACACGCTCATTGCCGGCAAAATGACTACGCGTTATTTAAATAGTTTTGCCTATCAACCTGCGCGTATTGATGTCATTCAAGGCGGAACACAAACCACTATTCAGGATTTCCCCGGCCGTTCAGGTTATTGGCATGTGGGTGTGCCGACATCCGGCGCTTTTGATTCCTATTCATTTCGTTTGGGCAACCGTTTACTGGGCAATAGTGAATCGGCTGCGGGTTTGGAAATTACGTTACAAGGGCCAACACTCAAATTTGGTTGCGCCGTAAAAATACTATTAACCGGTGCCGCTATTGATGCAAAACTCGATGGAAAGCCTGTTTCAAACTACGAAGTCATTTCAATTGCCGCAGGACAGCAATTACAACTCGGACGGATTACCGATAAAGGCGCGCGCAGTTATTTGTGCGTAGCAGGCGGAATCCAATGCCCTGATTATTTGCAATCAAAATCCACCTTCACACTCGGGCAATTTGGCGGCCACAATGGTCGCGCATTACGCGCAGGCGATGTTCTCGCACTCGATGCACAACATTGTAATTCCGACATTAAACCCATCGTACTTGAAAGCAGTCTAAAACCGGACATCGACAACCAATGGCAATTGCGCGTCATTTACGGGCCGCACGGCGCACCGGATTTCTTTACCGATAACGACATCGCCACTTTTTTTAATACCGATTGGGAAGTGCATTACAACTCCAGCCGTACCGGTGTGCGTTTAATTGGACCAAAGCCTGAGTGGGCACGCACCTCAGGCGGTGAAGCGGGTATGCACCCATCCAACATCCACGACAATGCCTATGCATTTGGCACTGTGGATTTTACTGGCGACATGCCCGTCATACTCGGGCCGGATGGTCCATCACTCGGCGGATTTGTTTGCCCGGCAACTGTCATCAGCGCCGATTTATGGAAGCTTGGCCAGGTTCGCGCGGGGGATAAAATCCGTTTTATTGCGATCAGTATTGAAGATGCAGTCGCTATTGAAAAAGCGCAAAACGAATCGTTGAAACAGTTGGAAAACACCGCGAGCGAATGGAAAGCGATTGCGCCTGTATCCCCTATCGTTAAAACATTAGCGGCCAGCGATTTTGGCGAAGATATTGTTTACCGTGTCGCGGGCGATCATTTTCTTTTGGTCGAATACGGCGCGCTGGAGCTGGATATCCAATTGCGCTTCCGCGCCCATGCACTAATGCAATGGCTGGAAAAAAATTCGCTTCCCGGTTTGCGCGAATTAACACCGGGCATTCGCTCACTGCAAATCCATTACAACAGCCAAATACTATCCCTGAATGTATTGCTAGCTCATTTGGAAAAAGCGGAGCGGGAATTAGTCGCGCAATTGAGTGAATTAAGTGTGCCTTCGCGTATTGTTCACTTGCCGCTCAGTTGGGATGACAGCGCGTGCCAACTTGCCATCCAGAAATATATGCAATCGGTACGCGCCAATGCACCCTGGTGCCCAAGTAATCTGGAGTTTATCCGCCGTATTAATGGATTGGGTTCAATTGCGGATGTTAAAATAATTTTATTTAACGCCTCTTATTTGGTGATGGGATTAGGCGATGTGTATTTAGGAGCACCAGTTGCAACGCCTATTGATCCGCGCCATCGTTTGGTGACTACAAAATATAATCCCGCACGCACCTGGACTGCAGAAAATTCCGTGGGAATTGGTGGTTCCTATTTGTGTGTTTACGGAATGGAAGGCCCCGGCGGTTATCAATTTGTCGGGCGCACATTACAAATGTGGAACCGCTATCGCCAGACAAAAGAATTTAAACAACCTTGGCTGCTGAATTTTTTTGATCAAATCCGTTTTTATGAAGTCAGTGCAGAAGAATTACAGGATATTCGCAATAATTTTCCGCAAGGGCGCTACCCGATCAAGATCGAACAGAGCCAATTCAATTTGCGCGAATACCAGGCATTTATTGAAACGAATCAGGAATCAATTACTGCATTTACTCAGCAGCGCGAAAAAGCCTTTGATGAGGAACTGGCACGCTGGCATGCCAATGGCCAATTCAATTATGAGCAGCCTGAAACTATCGAAGAAAACGCTGACACTGAACTACCAGAGGATGCCATCCGCATTGATAGCTCGGTATCGGGCAGTGTTTGGCAGACTCAAGTAAAAGTCGGGCAGCGAGTGAGTGCAGGCGATGTGCTATTGATTTTGGAATCGATGAAAATGGAGATCAATATTACGGCAACTTGCGCAGGCACCGTAACACATCTCTTAAAAACCGATGGCGCTCGCGTGCAGGCAGGACAAACACTAGTAGTATTGGAAGCAAGCTAATTTTGCGCCCATCCTGCTTAAGCATTCCATTGTCTCTCCCGCACGAGGGAGTCCAGCTTTTGACATTAAACCCATGGATTCCCGCACGCGGGAATGACGAGAATTAAATTAATAAAAAACCCGGCACTTAGCCGGGTAATGTCCAGGAGAAGAGAAACAAGGAAGGAGAGAAAAGCAACTAACTCAAATTACGCTGATCGCGCAAAGTGCCAATAACAGCCTCCAGCGCACGATCAAACAGCATACCATCATCCAAAATAGTCAGGCGCTTGGTTTGCAGTGCAAGTGCCAGACTTTCACGACTTTCCTCTGCGACTTTCATACCCGAACGGTTAACAAAAATGTATTTTCCAACAGAGCGGATAATGGCAGCCAATCGACAGCGGTATTTTTCACCTGCATCGCCTTGCATTTCAAACCATGTACCTTGGGTAATATTGCTCACCAATGCAAGGTGCTGAGGATCCACTTGAATGCTTTCGCTGATGGCAGCGTCATGAGTATTAGCAGAAATATTTTCGTCCACTGTCGATTCTGAAACACCGATGGACTGAGTAGCAACACTTGTATCTTCACTTGCTGCAAATTCTTCATTTGCGACTGAAACTTCATTCGCTGCCGGCATTTCAACTACTGCTGCTTCTGTTTCATTCACTACAGCAGCAGACTCTGCAACAACGGTGAAAATCGGTTCTGATACTTCCGCAGCAGTATCACTTGTTACCGCCTGTGCGCGTTGTTCCGTTTGATTTTCGGGCTGTTGAGCGATTAATGGTTGAACGATGGATGACTGAGTAACTGATGATTGAATTGCTGCGCTCGCCGCCTGCTGCGCTTTGCGTTGCGCTTCCAGCATAGCTGCTTTCATATCTGCATTTTTGGTAGCCATTTCAGTGGCTTTTGCTTCCAATGCGGCAGCTGAAGATGTCGCTACTTCTGCTACAGGTTTCTGATCACCACGCAAACGCGCCAAATGCACAGTTTCCAATTGTTTAAACAGATTGGTAGTTTCAAATGGACTAAACGAAATACTTTCCAAACCTGTGCGTAATTTTTGTAGCAGTTCAGGCACAAGCTTTAATAAGCGCTGACGATTATCTTTATCCATAGGAGCAACGACACTCCAAACCAATTGCTGTGCCGTTGCGGAAGCATTACGCCACTCGTCACTATCCACCCCTTGCTTGAGCGAAGTGATAAACATCACGTTGGCCCATGCCTCACGCAATAATTTTGTTACTGCCAGAGGCAAGTCTTTACCCGCGCAAATACGATTTAATTCTGCATCGACCTGCGCACGCGCGCGTTCGGATTTTGCTTTGCCATCTTCAGCATCAATAGTGCGCTGTTCAAGAATTTGTGCACGGCGTTTTTCTTTATCAAGGAATGAGCGGAAATCCACCAACAACCGCTCGAAAATACTCATGTCCGTATCAAAATCAGTAAGCACCGTACGAACTGTTTCTTCCATTTTGTTGAAGAGGCTGTCTTTACGTTGATTTTCCTCGCTGGATTCTTGCCATCCCAAACAAGCCATCGCCATTTCGTTTAATAAACGGCGAGCAGGATGGCCGCCTTTACTGAAAAAAGTCTTATCGGCAATTGCCACTTTAACCATAGGAATTTGCAAGCGGCCAATCAACGCTTTCATCGGTGCCGCAAGGTTACGGTCATCCAGAATGAACTCAAACATCATGCTAACAAGATTGATGACATCATCATCGACCTGATTAATAGCTGCTGCCGTTTGGGTTTCACTGCGTAACAAATCGCCGAGCAAATTGCGTAAATTAACGGGCGCAGCAGGCGCACTGAGCGTATTTTGTTGTTGGGCAAGCGAAAGGATTTTAATTAAATCTTTTGTAGTAACTTCCTCACCGGGTAACTGCACGGGTGGACTACTACGATTGGAACCCAACAGATTGCGCAATTGATGCAAGACCTGGTTGGTTTGTTCATCATAACTTTGAACAAGCCCACCTGTTTCAGCACCAACTGATCCTCCCACATTAAAATTCGCACTGATACCTTGACCAAATTGGTCAACGCTTGTAGAGGCTGATGATGATTTTTTAGGGCGAACATCTTCTTTGAGCGATGGCAAAATATTCGCATCAACTAATGTTTGATTCAGCGCGGCAAACAACTTGCCAAGCTTGGTCATGACAATATTGTCGAACAACTTGAACAATACCAACTTGGCTTTTACATCAACATTCAGTGTTTTTGTCGAGTCAGTAAATGCATTACAAATAACATCAACGCCTAGCGGATTATTTTTTTGATAAACCTTGGTTGGCACCAAATGATCAATGCGCAACGTCAGATGCTGGATGGCTTCGGCAAATTGCTCGTTTGCTTTGTTGATCATGCCATCAACAGCAACCATTTCTTCCAATTCATCATTTTTTACCAGCGACAAATCATCCAGAGAGATGCTTTTTTCACCCGACGGGCTTTCATCGCGATATGCTGAAGGATCAAGCAACTGGGCGAAGCGAATATCAATACTGCGGAAAAATGCTGTTTCCATCGCACGGCGACGGATACGCACTTCGCGCATAGAATCAAAAAAGATGTTCTGATCGTGGTTATTGTTTGCTTTGTCTGCCAATTCAAACATGGCATCATCTACTTTATCGAACAACTCACGCAGGAAAAGCTGTAGCTGCTGCCGCGCTTTGTCGCGCAACGTGTGCATAGCAGCAGGTAAGCGTGCGAGCGCCACTTGGGAATTGGCGGTTGAATTCCGCTCGACGTTCAGTTGAACAACCTTTTTGGGGTCAGATTTCATATGCTCGGACATGGTTGATTACCATTGGGAAAAACGTGCTTGAATGAAGTATAACCAAGGCCAAGACACACCAGACAGGCAAATGATAAGATCGAGAGACATATCACAAATAGCTATAACTGCTCTGGCGTTTTAGCGTTTTTTAAGTAGATTTTGGAATTAGGGGAAAACTGGCGCGCCAAAATAGCCCGTTTTATCGCTTAAACTGTTTAATTATTCGACACATCTAATGAACTCTTTTTATAGCAAAAATCTGCCAACACTCGCCGCCGATATAACCAATAGCGTGAAAATTGCGCTGGCAGAAGACATTGGAAGCGGCGATATCACCGCCCAATTGATTCCGGCAAACCAAACCGCACAAGCGCACATCATCACACGTGAAGATTGCATTTTTTGTGGCAAAGCCTGGGTAGAAGAAGTGTTCCGCCAGTTAGATCCGCAAGTTGAGGTTATCTGGCACATAGAAGATGGGCAGGCAGCAAGCGCAAATAGTACGCTCTTCACGCTCAAGGGGAGCGCCCGCAGTCTGCTGACAGGTGAACGCGCGGCACTGAATTTTGTACAGACGCTCTCCGGCACCGCCACTATCAGCCATCACTATGCACAGAAAGTAGCCCATACCCACGTCAAACTACTGGACACCCGCAAAACCATCCCCGGCCTGCGCACCGCACAAAAATATGCCGTTGCTTGCGGTGGCTGCCATAACCACCGGATTGGTTTGTACGATGCCTTTTTGATAAAAGAAAACCACATTGCCGCCTGCGGAAGTATTGCAAACGCAGTTGCCGCTGCACATAAAATTGCCCCCGGCAAACCTGTCGAAGTGGAAGTAGAAACGTTTGAAGAGTTGGATCAAGCATTAACCGCAGGTGCAGATATCATCATGCTCGATAATTTTTCTATTGCCGACATGAAAAAAGCGGTTGCCATCAATGCAGGAAAGGCAAAGCTGGAAGCATCCGGTAATATCAACGAATCCACACTGGTCCCTACTGCAGAAACCGGTGTGGATTTTATTTCTATTGGTGGATTAACGAAGCATTGCAAGGCTGTGGATTTGTCGATGAGAGTGGGTAGTTAGTTACACCCTGCAGGACGATACTGCTCTTCTATTGTTGTAGAACAAGTCCACGAACCATTTGCGCTACGCTGCCAAGTTAATTTTTGTGATGCAAAAACCGGATGGGCCTGACCACTAAAAGTCGCTTCAACAGTAACAATACCACCTGCACCAAAGGTCACTTGTGGCACGCCCAAGCCAGGTGCGAGCACAACAGCGGTCTGGGAAGCGCCATCAATTAGTGATGAGCCTGATGCATTAGGATCACATTCATCCAATCCAGAGCCGACTGTTGTACGGCCGCCATTCACACAGTTTTCAATCAGCGCCCTCAAACCACCCGTTTCTGTCATGACTCTCGTTGCTTGCGATTTGGCAACATGATTTTGATACGCGGGTAGCGCTACAGCCGTTAGAATTCCGATGATTGCAACTACAATCATTAATTCAATTAATGTAAAACCCGCTGACGAAAATTTTTTCATTTGCTCATGCCCAGAGAAAAATTTCATTTATTTCTCACAATGAGCAATTATTACGCCAAACTAAAAAATCAAACATATTAGAACTAAATCAAGACAATACAGGCAGTATTTGTATAAAACGAACTTAAATCCATTTGCTTTTATTATGAATAAAACTAAATAACTTCACAGCAAGTGACAAAAATTGTCCAAATGTGAAATAGTTTGATAGCTGATGGAATTCATTTTCTCTGCTCGCAGTAAATGCCGCTGATTTACCATGGAGCGAGATCAACAATCGCAATAACTTCACCTGTTCTTTTATCAACAAATACAACCATGGGTTTTTGTTTGCCTATCATGGGGATATAACTATTTGCAGCTGGATACTTGCCAGCCTCTTGATCGACCTTATCAGCATTGTTAAAGCGCTTAAGCACTTCAATCGGCATAGCATTGGAGCCGTTTTTATTGGCGACCAACTCATATTTTTGCAAAAGTGCGGCTTGATAAAATGCGTCTCGTCTCGCGACAGCAGCAGGGACAGGCTCAATCACCGCACCCCATATAGGACCAGTTAAAGACAAAGGGAAATCACCCCATGAAGGTTGAGGGTTAGCTATTGCCTCATAGGCTTGCACAACTTCAAAACGATTATTGTTATACACCAACCAGACCGGCCTGCCTTGCGCAACAATATATAAACCATAACTCAGTGCAGCAATTTGCAAAACACCGATAATAGACAGATCCATTTTCAACGTCTTTTTGCCTTGCTTAGCAACGATTAATGTCAGTAACGGCCCAATAATCACATCGATACATAACAACAATAAAAAAATATCGGCCACTCCCAATGCTTTATCCAGTGGTGAGGGGTACCACACCAAAAAAACAACAAAAACTGTCAAAAGCGCAATCACAAATGAAATCAATAAGTGGGAAGCAAAACAAAAAAGACGAAATTTCATAAACATTAACTTCTTTGGTAATTAATGATGAGGGGCCATCACATTCAACACTGGCAACTTGCCTTGTAAGACGTAGTAAAGCGTTAATCGTTTGTAAATCCAACGAACCCACTCATTATCGGGGTTTTCTTGATGCCGATTAGCGCCACTTTTAAGCAAAACAGTTACACCACCGTAACTATCGACAACCGCGATAGAAGCAGAACCCGGCAAATAACCTTCATGATAATGAAGCATTATTCCTTCTTTTTCAGGCTGGTAATGGCGTACACCTAATACAAGGCATTCATCTACTTTTAGTAGGTTGCATTCTTCATTAGTGGCTTTTAATTCAAAGGGTGACGTTGATTGCCTATGCTGAATATCCCATAACAACCCAGCTAAAGCAGTAGCAGAACCTGAAAGGCCTGCTGCGGCAGATACTGCTTCAAAATCAAACAGCCCTAGATAGGAATCGTTATAGGTTTCCTCGTAACGGTAATCGTACCTGACCTCATCATCGTAGAAGTAGTTATTTATAAATTTGATATTTCGTTTATCTAATGAAAACACTTTCTCGATATAGCTACGATAACCCTCGCCTGTAACACGGTGAATAATTTCACCCAATAAGCAATATCCAAGATTGGAATAAATTTGCTGCTCACCCGGATTAAACGCCAGCCTTAATCTCTGTAACTCACTTACGTCATTCGGACACCAAGGTTTATTACGCAATAAAAACATAGGGTCGCCCGCCAATGTGAGGCGATCAAACCCCGCACGATGATTAAGTAAATGAGCAATCGTGATCTGTTCAATACGAACATCACTAAATTCTGTTAGCTCAGGAAAAAAGCTCACTACTTTTTCATCAAGATCTACTTTATGTTCGTTCGCCAATTTCAAAATAGCGGATGTCGTTATCAGCTTGCTGGTGCTTGCATAACGGTAACGATTATTAGATGTCACCGGTTCACTCATAAACGCTTTTTTATAACCAGATTCACAGGTATGCGCTTGCTTATCTGAATCTAAAAAGGTGACCTGTGCAGAATAAGCACCTTGGTTAGTAACGGCATGATCAATAAACAATCCCAACCAACCCGAATCACGAGAACATTGTGTAGAAAATGTTAAAACAAATTTGGCTTCAAGCGGCTGATACCAACGAGCCACTTTGTAAGGGTAAGTAGAGAGCTGAAAATAAAACCAGAAGGAAACTGCAATCAGAAATGCCGTAACAGGGTATTTAATCCACTTTGATTTCATAAGGTATTAACTTTGTACATAAAAAAGCCACCCGAAGGTGGCTTCTTTGGGCTAGCAACACATATTATGCACCGCCACCGCCAGCAGCAGCAACAGGACAGCCTGGTGGAGCGTATTTCTCGTCAACATCGGTTCCACATGTCCAACTACCGTTCGCATCGCGAGACCAAGTCAATTTTTTACCCGACAAAACAGCGGACGCACTGTTACCGAAAGTGCCTTCAACACTCGATGCGGCTGCAGCAATCGTTACCATCACTCCACCTAAGCCTGTGCCGGGAGTGGTTGGAACTTTTGTACCAGTCTGACCCAGCAAAGAACTGCCAGTGAAGCCAACTGAACAATTTGGAGCTACATCAGAACCACCAGGTTGGGTAACAGTCGTTTTACCGGCCATTAAGCAGTTTTCAACTATAGTTTTTACTGCAGCTAACTCTCCCATTACGCGGGTAACTTGAGATTTTGCAATGTAAGTTTGGTACTGCGGCAGCGCTACAGCAGCCAAAATACCGATAATCGCAACAACGATCATCAACTCAATAAGGGTAAAACCCTTTTGCATAGACTTTTTCATATTTAACTCCAAGGTTGATTGGCACAAGCCGTGTTAGAACAACACTTTGAGTGGAGCAAGCCCCGTACCAACTCCGTAAATTGAGAGTAGAAGTCCCGCAGCGACAAGGCTTTACCGATTTTGCAGCCTTGAATCGCCATGTTAGTACCCGGCAACTCACTTACCCATTCGGACATTAAGTGACATTTTTTGTCAGCCAGCTATTTCCTCGCACATCTTCCGCAGAACATAGGCTAATATTCATCACTTACAACGTTATAAATTGCTCTACCGGACTCCATATATGAATAATCCAGCAAGCACAGCTTCTTTGAATGGTTTGGCTCGCCGCTTGGTAGCTGACAATCTGCTCGATGCCGAAATAGCCGCTAAAACAGTGACGCAAGCGAAAAAAGAAGGTGTTCCTTTTGTTGATATGCTGGTCAGCAAAGAAATTCTGGATGCGAGAACAATTGCCAGGGTTGCATCAGAAGAATTTGGCTCACCGGTGTTTGATTTATCAGCCATCAACAAAGATTCTATTCCGCTAAAACTGGTTGATGAGAAGCTGATTCGGAAACATCACACACTCCCTATTGCCCGGCGTGGCAATCGCCTTTTTTTGGCGGTAACTGACCCTACAGATTTACATGCACTGGATGAAATTAAATTCAACACCGGCATCAATACCGAAGCGGTATTAGTAGAGGCTGATAAGTTACGCACTGCAATAGAGCATTATCTGAATGCTCAAGATGGAAACCTGAGTGATGCATTGGGGGGCCTTGATGAGAATTTGGATAACATTGATATCCAATCGGTAGATGACGGAAGCGGTAAGGATGAGACCTCAGAAGCAGATGAAGCCCCCATTGTTAAATACATCAATAAGGTGCTGTTGGATGCGATAAAAATAGGCGCCTCCGATATTCACTTTGAACCCTATGAAAAAAGTTATCGCATTCGTTTTCGTACAGATGGCGTACTCACTGAAATGTCTCGCCCGCCCGTGAATTTAGCAACGCGTATGGCAGCTCGCTTAAAAGTAATGTCGCAGATGGATATCTCCGAGCGCAGGCTGCCGCAAGACGGACGTATCAAATTAAAAGTATCCAAAACCCGCGCTATCGATTTCCGGGTCAACACATTGCCTACATTATTTGGCGAAAAAATCGTACTACGTATTCTTGACCCAAGCTCTGCAAAACTGGGGATTGATGCGCTGGGTTATGAAGATGACCAGAAAAAACTGTACATGGACGCGCTAGCCCAATCACAGGGAATGATTTTGGTAACAGGCCCAACAGGTAGCGGTAAAACCGTATCGCTTTATACCGGCTTGAATATTCTGAACACATCGGAAGTTAATATTTCCACTGCAGAAGATCCGGTGGAAATTAACCTGGAAGGTATTAATCAGGTTCAAATGAACACCAAAGTGGGGCTAACATTTGCAGAGGCTCTTCGCTCTTTCTTACGTCAAGACCCCGATATCATCATGGTGGGTGAGATTCGTGATTTGGAGACCGCAGAAATTGCAATTAAAGCATCGCAAACTGGTCACTTGGTATTATCAACACTCCACACAAACTCCGCTCCCGAAACACTGACACGTCTTTTAAATATGGGCGTTCCCGCATTTAACGTTGCAACGAGTGTAAGCTTGATTATTGCCCAGCGCTTGGCTCGCCGGCTTTGTACCGTCTGCAAAAAGCCCGCAACTGATATCCCATCAGACATCTTGACCCAAGAGGGGTTTGACGAAATAGGCATCCCGCGCGCAGAATTCCAGTTATTCCACCCAGTTGGCTGCGATAAATGCAACGGTGGTTATAAGGGGCGCGTGGGGGTATATGAAGTGGTTCGCATCACCCCGTTGATTGCGAACCTTATAATGGAAGGCGGTAATTCACTCCAAATTGCTCGCGCAGCCAAAGAAGCAGGCTTTAATAATTTACGGGTATCCGCATTGCGTAAAGTTGCAATGGGATTAACCAGCCTCGAAGAGGCCAACCGAGTCACCAAGGATTAATCCATGGCACTAGCATCGACCACAAAATCCGCCAGCTCATCAGCAGCAAAATCAAAGACTGCGGCGAGCAAAACAAAACAAATCTCTACCAGCAACACCTATGTATATAAAGGTGTTGATAAAAAAGGCAATAAAATCCAGGGAGAAATGAATGGCGGCAGTCCAACTATTGTTAAAACACTGTTAGCCAAACAAGGCATTACTGTACGGACCATATCCAAAAAACCCAAACCGTTATTTGGTGCGGGCGGCAAAGCAATTAAGCCCGCAGATATAGCCGTGTTTTCTCGTCAAATGGCAACAATGATGAAAGCAGGCGTCCCGTTAGTACAAGCGTTTGATATTGTTGCGGATGGTTTGGAAAACCCTAACCTGCGCAAATTGGTTTTACAAATTCGCGATAGCGTCGCAGCAGGTGGAGGGTTTGCCAACTCACTCAAAGAACACCCTAAGTACTTCGATGAACTATTTTGCAATCTTGTTGATGCAGGAGAGCAAGCTGGTGCGCTGGAAACCATGCTTGACAGAATCGCAACATACAAAGAAAAAACCGAAGCATTAAAAGCAAAAATCAAAAAAGCTCTCACCTATCCTATCGCGGTTATTATTGTTGCGATCGTGGTGACCGGGATATTACTTGTCAAAGTAGTACCACAATTTGCAGAAACCTTTAGTGGATTTGGAGCAGACCTGCCCGCATTTACATTATTTGTATTGCATCTATCTGAATTAGCACAAAACTACTGGTTTATTATTCTTATCGGAATGGCTGCAGCCGTATTTGCATTTAAAGAAGCCGTTAGGCGGTCCAGTGCATTTGCCTACCTAGTCGATAAATACGTATTGCGAATTCCAATCGTTGGAAAAATTATTTATCTATCTATTATGGCCCGATTCGCACGAACATTAGGAACCACATTTGCTGCGGGGGTACCTCTAATTGATGCTCTTACATCTGTTGCAGGTGCAGCGGGAAATAGAATTTACGCAAATGCGATCATTAAAGTTCGCGAGGATGTTTCTACAGGTATTCAGCTGAATACCGCATTGAAAGCCAGCGGGATATTCCCAACGCTATTAATTCAAATGTCAGCGATTGGTGAAGAATCGGGTGCGTTGGATGCAATGCTTGATAAAGTCGCTGTTTATTATGAAGAAGCCGTCGACAACATGGTGGATACACTCACATCCTTACTTGAACCAATGATCATGTCAGTATTAGGTATATTGGTTGGCGGCCTGATGATCGCAATGTACCTCCCCATTTTCCAACTCGGGGCGGTTGTATAAACGTGACTTTTTTTTCTGCTCTGCAAGTCTATCCAATTCTAGGAATAGCCTGCGCACTCATATTAGGTTTATTGGTTGGGAGTTTTCTGAATGTTGTTATTTATCGTCTCCCGAAAATGATGGAGCGAGAGTGGCAAAATCAATGCCAGGATTTTTTAGCTGCTGATAGCAACATCACTACACAATTGCATCAACCAAGTGAAAAGCAGGAGTCATTTAATTTAATGACTCCTGCATCTACTTGCCCTAAGTGCAGACATAAGATTCGCGCATGGGAAAATATTCCTGTTATTAGCTACCTATTCTTACGCGGCAAATGCTCAAACTGCCATGCAGGTATTTCTGTTCGTTACCCGATTATTGAAATAGTGACGGGATTACTGTCCGTTGCAGTAATCTATTATTTCGGTATTAACTGGAGTGGACTGGCAGCACTATTTTTGACATGGTCACTTATCGCACTAACCATGATCGATATTGATACCTATTTATTACCCGATGACATCACACTTCCACTTTTGTGGCTTGGCCTGATTGCGAATAGTTTTAACACCTTTACTGATTTACCTAGTGCATTATGGGGAGCTATTGCAGGTTATTTATCCCTCTGGTCTGTTTACAAGCTCTTTAAAATGCTTACGGGAAAAGAAGGGATGGGTTATGGCGATTTTAAATTGCTGGCCGCTCTAGGGGCTTGGATGGGCTGGCAAATGTTGCCGCAGATTATTTTACTGTCTTCACTTGTAGGCGCTGTAATTGGTCTATCGATGATACTGATCCGCGGACGCGATAAAAGTATTCCTATCCCGTTTGGCCCATATTTAGCAATCGCAGGCTGGATCGCATTTATATGGGGCGATACCATCAACCAAACCTATCTGAAACTCTTTGTGTCTTATTAAATCAGTGAAAAATACCAAATTAATTGTGGGACTTACAGGTGGTATTGGCAGCGGAAAGTCAGAGGCTTGCCGACTCTTTGCCGCGAGAGGAATAGTCATTGTTGATGCGGACAATATTGCTCGTGATGTTGTTTTGCCCGGTAGCACAGCACTACATGACATCAGCCTTCATTTTGGCGAGGAGATACTGACAACGAGCGGGGAGCTCGACCGACGCAAACTCCGCGACATTATTTTTTCCAATCCACACGAGAAAAAATGGCTTGAAAATCTGCTGCACCCTATCATCAATTTGGAAATACGCAATCAACTGGCAAATGCAGAAAGCCCTTATGTGATTCTGGCATCGCCTCTGTTATTGGAAACACGTCAATTTGAATTAACTAATCGCATTTTGGTGATTGATGCCAGCGAACAGCTACAAATAGAGAGGGCAAGTACACGTGACCGTAATGATACAGCCCAAATTAAAGCAATCATGAATACACAATTATCAAGACAAGAGCGTTGTGCAAAAGCAGATGATATCATCCAAAACCACGGCAACCTTGATGAGCTTGACGAGCAAATAGAAAAACTACACCAACGCTATCTTGAAATGTCCCCCCGATAAACGACAACATCAATATTCCATATGCAAGAATCCCTGAATAACACCGACTTAAATACATTAAAAATCAGCTGCCCAACCTGTAAGAAGATGATTTTATGGAACGAAAGCTTCCCTCATCGACCATTTTGCAGCGACCGATGCCGGCTAATTGACTTGGGAGAATGGGCAAGTGAAAACCATCGTATTGCAGGAGATAATTTGGACATTAATTCAGAAGACAAGCATGAGTTCTAAATAGTCGAGACTGCAACAAAAACATGGGAGATATTATCTAGTTGAAGATATTTCCCGCACCACACTCACCACCACGCGCTGATCCCCGCAACACCCTGCCCTCCATTCGATTGAGCAATCGTTATATGCTCATCGTTGACGCCGCCCAAAGCATAAACAGGAATATTGGCAAGCTCTGCAAGTGAAGCGAACTGTTGCCACCCCATAGGCTGTACATCTACATGAGATAATGTGGGCAACACAGGAGAGAGCAAAAGGTAATCAGAACCTATTTTTTGTGCATGCAAAATTTCATCTGCATCATGACAAGAAACTCCAAACAAAATTTGCTTATCAACAGGTCGATTACTTAAGAGCTTGGCTTGATGCCGATTTAAATGCAACCCTATATTTTTACCTGGATACATTTCTTTTACATGATGAAACTCATCAACCGAACAGTTAAGAACTAACTGCGCATTTTCACGAGCAATTAGATTTATAGCAGATTCGATATATTCGCCATGCAATAGCATCGAAAAATTTTCAATACGTAGCTGAACCAAACGTATGTGATGTGATAACGCAAGCGTCAAGCGTGAAACAAAATCGGCGTGATTGCTGTAGCTGCCCGTGATTAGATATTTTTGTGGGAGATTAATTGCTGAGATAATTGGTTGGTTAGCAGCAGGAAATTCGAAGTTCTTTAAATTATCAGCATCAACCCACTGAACGGACTGCCCTTCATTACCTACGGGCTCACCAGAAAATTGTGTAATTTTATAAACATCCAGTAAAACTGATTTATCAGGGTAATGATGACGAATCTGGATGAGGGGGCTGCTCGACTCTACACGAATTGCCAACTCCTCGTAGAGCTCACGGATCAATGCCATTTCAACGGTCTCCCCGGCATCAACCTTGCCGCCGGGGAATTCCCACAAACCGCCCTGATGTGCAGAAAGCGGCCGTTTAGCAATCAGTATTTTTCCGTCTGTGTTTACAATAACACCAACGGCAACATGTATTAATTTCACAATAAAAACACGTTATTAGGAACGATAATCCGCATTAATACGAACATATTCATAGGATAGGTCTGTAGTCCACACTGTCTCAGCAAAATCACCGCGTCCCAAATGAATGTTGATAGCAATTTCCGCCTGATTCATTACTGCTTGACCTTGTTCTTCTGTGTAACTTTTGGCTCGCCCTCCATTCTCAACAATCAAGGTATCATTCAGATGAACCCTAACCTTAGTTGCATCAAGATTGGAAATACCCGCATAACCAATAGCAGCAACAATTCTCCCCCAGTTAGGGTCTGATGCAAAAAGCGCGGTCTTGATTAAAGGAGAATGTGCAACAGCATAAGCTACATCCAAACACTCATCGCGATTCGCACCACCACTAACAGCAACAGTGACGAATTTAGTAGCGCCTTCTCCGTCACTCACAATTGCTTTTGCCAGATGCACATGCGCAGCAAGAATAACGTCACGCAACTTCTGGTACAGCTCGCCACTGGCTTCAGAAATTTCAGGAAGATCCACCTGCCCTGAGGCCATTAAAATACATGAATCATTCGTAGAGGTATCACCATCAATAGTAATGCGATTGAACGACTTATCTGCGGCCTCCCGTGCAAGACTCTGCAAAACATTTTGCGATACTTTTGCATCTGTCGCGATATAACCAAGCATAGTTGCCATGTTTGGCTTAATCATTCCGGCACCTTTGGAGATACCGTTTACGGTAATTGTTTTACCTTGATGTTCAAACTGCTGACTAAATCCTTTAGGACGAGTATCGGTTGTCATAATGCCAGCACCTGCATCATCCCAACCATTTTCATTGGCCTTTTCCAATGCCTCTGGCACCACTGCAATAATCTTTTGCACTGGCAGAGGCTCGCCGATAACACCTGTAGAAAAAGGTAAAACCTGCTCTGGCTTAACACCTGCCAGATGGGCAATTGCAGCACAAGTTGCCTTAGCATCTTGTAGACCTTGTTCACCGGTGCAAGCATTTGCATTACCGGAGTTAATCACCAAAAAACGAATAGGCGCAGCAGCCAGATGCTCACGACACACGGTAACCGGTGCCGCGCAAAATGCATTTTTCGTAAAAACTCCAGCAACAGAACTACCTTCTGCCAGCTCAAATAAAACCACATCACGTCGGCCAACTTTCTTAATTCCAGCACTAACTGCAGTTAATTTAACACCCTTCACTGGATGCATATGCGGAAATGGATATTCACCAACTGCCATAGTTTTACTCTCACATTTTCAATGACTTCATCAGCAATTAATTTTTTAAAAGCCGATATAAACTTATTTCAAACTAACAACCCGCCCTCAATTTGCACCAATTACTCCAGTGCACCATGACAGCTTTTATATTTTTTACCTGATCCACAAGGACATGGATCATTACGGCCAACTTTGCGCCCCTCACGGACAACAGGTGCTTGTGCACGCTGAGCAGCAGATTGAGGTTCTTCTGGTTGGCCAAGCGCAGAAAGCTCATCGTGACGCAGCTGCATTTTTTGACGCGCAAGCTCCTCGCGGCGTTGATTTTCCATCTCTTCCATTTGCGCACGCGTTATTGGCTCAACACGGGCCATTAAATGGACGGTTTCCCGCTTGACGGTAAACAACAAATTTTGAAATAACTCAAATGCTTCACGTTTGTATTCTTGCTTTGGATTTTTTTGCGCATATGAACGCAAATTAATTCCCTGACGCAGATGATCCATGGTCGCAAGATGATCCTTCCAAGCATTATCCAGCACCTGCAACATCACCTGTTTTTCAATTTCCAACATTATCTCGCCTACACGCTCACACTTCGCATCATAAGCTCCCTGAACATCATCAAGAATTTTCTTGCGCAATGTCTCTTCATGCAAACGGTTATCCTCTTCCAACCATTTTCCAATTGGCAAACGCAATCCGAAATCCATTTCAAGTTGCTTTTCAAGCCCAGGAATATCCCATTGATCCTCAATAGATTGTGGTGGAATGAAGCCATTTATAAGATCGTCAACTACCTCGGCACGGATTGCAGTAATGGTGTCGCGAATAGAATCCGCATCTAACAATTCATTACGCTGATGGTAAATAATCTGACGCTGATCGTTGGCAACATCATCAAACTCCAACAATTGTTTACGTATATCGAAATTGCGGCCTTCCACTTTGCGCTGGGCTTTTTCAATTGCGTTGTTCACCATGCGATGCTCAATCGCTTCGCCTTTTTCCATCCCCAAGGCCTGCATAAAATTGCGTACACGCTCGGAGGCAAATATTCGCATCAGGTTGTCTTCCAATGACAAATAAAAGCGAGTCAAGCCAGGATCACCCTGACGGCCTGCGCGTCCACGTAACTGGTTATCAATGCGTCGAGATTCGTGACGCTCGGTAGCGATAATATGCAAACCGCCCGCTTCCATTACTTGATCATGACGGATTTTCCACTCGGCCTTGATAGCATCAATTTGTTCTTGCGTGGGATTTTCGAGCTTGGCAACATCTGACTCCCAACGTCCACCGAGTACAATATCAGTACCACGACCAGCCATGTTTGTTGCGATGGTCACCGTACCGGGGCGACCTGCTTGCGCAATAATTTCTGCTTCCTGGGCATGAAATTTGGCATTCAGTACTTGGTGGGTAATTCCCGCTTTGGTCAATCGGCGAGACATCTCCTCAGATGTTTCAATTGACGCTGTGCCCACAAGAATTGGCACATTTTTAGCTTGGAACGTTTTGATGTCAGCAACAATCGCTTCATATTTTTCTTCCAGCGATAAATACACTTTATCGTTAAGATCGAGACGCTGGACAGGTTTGTTGGTCGGAATTACAACAACATCCAAACCATAGATTTCACGGAATTCGTAAGCTTCAGTATCAGCAGTACCGGTCATTCCGGAAAGCGTCGGATAAAGACGGAAATAATTCTGGAATGTAGTCGATGCCAACGTTTGGCTTTCACTTTGAATGGATACGCCTTCCTTAGCTTCAATAGCCTGATGCAAGCCCTCTGAAAGGCGGCGTCCAGGCATAGTACGGCCGGTGTGTTCATCGATGAGAACAACCTGCCCTTCTTGAACAATATATTCAACATTAAGATGAAACAATGCATGTGCGCGCAACGCAGAGTTCACATGATGCAGCAAGGCAAGATTATTTGGCGCGTAAAGATTTTGATCCGACTGTAAAAGCCCAGCTTGCACCAGTAAATCTTCTACTTTTTGATGACCATCTTCCGTTAGTTCAACCTGACGCGATTTTTCATCAACAGTGAAATCTCCAGCTTGGGATATAACACGACGCTCACCGTCTTCACCATTATCAATCTGGCGTTTTAACTTGCGCACTAACTGATCCATGCGCTTATACAGCTCGGAGCTATTTTCTGCAGCTCCGGAAATAATTAACGGCGTACGTGCTTCATCAATAAGAATAGAGTCCACCTCATCGACTACGGCAAAATTAAGCGCACGCTGAACTTTATCGCGCTTGCTCAAAGCCATATTGTCGCGCAGGTAATCAAAACCATACTCGTTATTGGTTCCGTAAGTAACATCAGCAGCATAGGCTGCACGCTTCACTGCTTGCGGTTGCATCGATTGGATTACACCAACCGTCATACCGAGGAATTCATAGAGTGGCATCATCCAATTAGCATCACGACTTGCCAAATAATCGTTTACAGTTACGACATGTACTCCTTTACCTGTCAACGCATGCAAATAGCTCGGTAGCGTCGATACTAGTGTTTTACCTTCCCCTGTACGCATTTCAGCAATACGACCTTCGTGGAGCGTCATACCACCAATCATTTGCACATCAAAATGACGCATTCCCAAAACACGACGCCCGGCTTCACGTACCGTTGCAAATGCTTCAGGTAACAACTGATCAAGCGTTTCGCCTTTTTGATAACGCTCACGAAATTCAATTGTTTTTGCTTTAAGTTGCTCGTCACTGAGCGCTTGCATATTCGGTTCAAGTGAGTTGATGCGCACAACCACTTTATTCATGCGTTTTAATTCGCGCTCATTTTTGGAACCAAATACTGCCTTGATTAACTTACCGATCATTTTCTTAACACCATGAAAAATCTAATAAACTGAATATATTTTGCGCAGCGAATATCCACGAAATAGCAGTGAATTGCCGAGAATAAAGGCTGGCAAGTAAATAGGAAGGCGTTGACTAAAGCAAGTAAGAAATCTGCTGCCAACAAAGAAGAGCGGGATATTATCGGTTGGTACGTCGGATATATGCTGCAGGGTCAACTACCCTACCGTTTTTGTAGACTTCAAAATGAACATGAGGAGCAGTTGAACGCCCAGTTGACCCGGACAGAGCAATAACCTGACCCTTTTTGACAACATCGCCGGCTTTCACAAGATTGGATTTGTTGTGCGCGTAGCGGGTAACCAAACCATCTCCATGTTTGATCTCAACCATATTGCCATATTCAGGATGACGTCCGGACCAATTGACAATACCTGCGGCAACAGTACTGACTTTACTTCCCTGACGAGCGGTAAAATCAATTCCGGAATGGAATTCAGTTTTACCTGTAAAAGGGTCTTTTCTGTAACCGTAGCGTGATGAAACCCAAGCATTTGCAACAGGCGCACCAGAAACCCAAGTTTCTTGCTGCAAACTACGATTGGCTAATAAAGCGTCTATGGTATTAAGCTGTTGCTCTCTACTATCCACCTGCGCTGAAAGTTGGTCAATCGCAGCAAAAAAATCCGGCTTAGCATAAGCCGCATCTGGAGTGGCCGCCGATGGGCCGCCCAAGGCAGGAACTTGGCCAAAATCGAATTCACCTTGTTCAAGATTAGCGGCAGAGGTCAATTTCTCCCCAAGAGCATCGAGCCGCATGAGACGAGCTTGTAATTCGGCCATCTTGCTGGTGAGCGCAGCAATTTGAGCCTCAGATGCCTCTCGCTCTTGCTCTATTTCAGACTCTCGCGCAGAAAGGATATCCATCCATGCTTTGGTATCAGAGTTAAAAAAGCCACCTTTTTCATCTGAAACCAGCCAACTGTAACCCCAAGCTCCTACAAAAGTCGGAATCCCCAACAGGCAGACAGACAGGAATGCACGCGTCCACCCACCCAGGGTAAAACTGCGAGCCTGCGCATGATCTTTGTTGACGATAATAATCTTCATTGTTTAGAAATCTACTTTTTTATGGATGAAAAAGCCCGCAACTGAAAATTCAGGATCTAATCGGACTTTTATTAAAAATTTCGACTTTCAGATTGCATCCTGCTCTTAACAAGACACAAATAAGACATCCATTGAAAAACGCTTCTAGGTTATTGAACAACTAATGAAAAGCGTTTAAAAAACAACATATTACACATGTTTTATAAAATAAAATGTGTAGTGCGGAGGCTCCTTGCAAGGCACCCATAATGGTACCTGCCCGAAATATCGCACAAATAGGAAGGAATTAACAAGTAGAAATTTAGGGTGATGTTCACAAATTAAACATCACCCTAAATCGCTTTAAGCAGCTGCTGTAGGGGTAACATAAGTGATTGGTAACTTCTGCTGCCCGTCGAAAGTGACGATTTCCCAAGCATCAGGCTGTTCGAGCAACAAGCGCAAAGCACGATTGTTCAGTGAATGTCCTGACTTATGAGCGCGATATTCACAAAGCAAACTGTTGCCCAACATATACAAATCACCAATCGCATCCAGCACTTTGTGCTTTACAAACTCATCCTCGAAACGCAAACCATCTTCGTTAAGAATACGATACTGGTCTACTACAATGGCATTATCCATACTGCCTCCGCGAGCTAAACCTTTGGAGCGCAGGTATTCGATTTCGTGCATAAAACCAAAAGTCCGCGCACGACTAATATCTCTTACAAAAGTCGAGCTGGAAAACTCCAGCTCAGTTTGTGGTCGGCGGTCTTTAAATACAGGATGATCAAATTCAATCGAAAACGACACTTTAAAACCATTAAAAGGCAAGAATGTGGCGTATTTGTCACCATCTCTCAGAGTTACTTCCTTTTTGATACGTACGAACTTTTTAGGTGCATCTTGTTCCTGAACGCCGGCAGATTGAATCAAAAACACAAAGGGACCGGCACTGCCATCCATGATCGGAATTTCGGGAGCATCTAATTCGACAATCGCATTATCAATACCTAACCCGGCCAAAGCAGACATAAGATGCTCTACAGTTGACACCCTGACATCATCTTTGATTAGGCAAGTAGAAAGTGTCGTTTCTCCTACACTTTTAGCGGTCGCTTTGATTTCAACAGGGGGATCCAAGTCCACCCGACGAAATACAATTCCACTATCAACAGATGCAGGCAACAGCGTCAGATGAATCTTGTCACCTGTGTGAAGCCCCACACCTGTCGTGCGGATTGCATTTTTAAGCGTTCGCTGTTTAATCATCTACATACCCTTCATACATCTATTAACTCTTGGGCATGTTATCAACCAGAGAAGAAGCCAACCAGTTAAAACTGGCAATCTTCCCTATAGCTAATTGGCTATTAGTCTGCCTGACGACGCAAAAATGCCGGGATATCAAGATATTCCAGCTCTTTATCGCCCAATGGTGCAGCCAGCGCAGCAGCATTGGACGAATGAGCGTTAGCACGTAATTGTGCAGGACGATCAAGCGTAGAATAATCCACCGCTGGTGCTGCGCGACGAGTATTGTCGACAACTTTAGTAGGAGCAGGTTTTGTATCTTTCACTGGAGCAATTACTTTCTCAACTACACCCAAACCGGTTGCCACAACTGTCACACGCAGTTCGTTAGTCAATTCTGGGTCAATAACCGTACCCACAACCACAGTAGCGTCGCCTGATGCAAACTCTTCAATGATGCTTCCTACTTCAGAGTATTCACCCAAGGACAAATCAATACCGGCTGTAATGTTAACCAGAATACCGCGAGCACCTTGCAAATTTACATCTTCAAGCAACGGACTGCGGATAGCTGCTTCAGCTGCATCGCGTGCACGGTTTTCACCGGTTGCGCGGCCAGTCCCCATCATTGCCATGCCCATTTCAGACATAACGGTACGAACGTCAGCAAAGTCAACGTTAATCATACCAGGGCGGATAATAAGATCGGCGATGCCTTGTACCGCGCCGAGCAATACATTGTTTGCTGCCTTGAAAGCATCAAGCAAGCTGGTAGATTTTCCCAGTACTGACAATAATTTTTCGTTAGGAATTGTAATAAGTGAATCAACGCGTTCACTTAACTCTTTGATACCGGCATCCGCAATAACCATACGTTTACGGCCTTCAAACGGGAAAGGCTTGGTCACGACTGCAACTGTCAAAATACCCAAATCGCGAGCAACTTCTGCAACAACGGGTGCAGCACCCGTACCGGTACCACCGCCCATGCCTGCAGCGATAAAGACCATATCTGCACCGCGCAATACTTCGGCAATTCGCTCGCGATCCTCCATTGCAGCTTGGCGCCCCACTTCTGGATTTGCACCCGCACCCAAACCTTTGGTCATGGAATTACCCAACTGCAACACGGTACGTGCGTCTATATCTTTCAATGCTTGTGAATCAGTATTAGCGCAAATAAATTCTACGCCTTCGACCTTACTGGCGATCATATGCTTGACTGCGTTACCACCACCGCCGCCAACACCAATCACTTTGATTACCGCGTTTTGATGAATGCTATCAACTAGTTCAAACATGGCCACACCCCTTTGTTTCCTTTGACTCAATTTGTGAAAATTAAATTTGGTTAAAAATTACTCTGAAATATTTTTTTGATTTTGCTAAACAACGACCCTTGAGCTTCTTTGGTACCGGCAACTGCTCTGCCGCTACCCAGATTTTGTTTCATTGCATATATAAGAAGACCAACACCTGTTGAATAAATAGGATTGTTTACGATATCGGACAAACCGCGAATGTTTTGCGGTGATCCCAAGCGCACAGGCATATGGAAAATCTCTTCTGCCAACTCAATAACACCTTCCATTTTGGATGTGCCTCCAGTAAGGACAATACCGGCGGCAATCAAATCTTCGTAACCACTGCGGCGCAATTCAGCTTGCACTAACGTAAATAATTCGTCGTAACGCGGTTCAACGACTTCAGCTAGTGCCTGACGGGACAAATCGCGAGGCTGTCGGTCGCCAACACTGGGAACCTTGATGGTTTCATCTGGACTGGTCAATTTGGCCAATGCACATGCGTATTTAATTTTAATTTCTTCAGCATTTGGTGTCGGCGTACGCAATGCCATTGCAATATCGTTGGTCACCTGATCGCCTGCAATCGGAATCACTCCCGTATGACGTATTGCCCCATCTTTGAAGATGGCAATATCTGTAGTGCCTCCACCGATATCAACAACACATACACCCAACTCCTTTTCATCATCAGTTAATACCGAATAACTGGAGGCCAGTTGTTCAAGAATGATGTCTTCCACTTCCAAACCACAACGACGGATACATTTTTCAATATTTTGTACTGCATTAACTGCACAGGTAACCAAATGAACCTTGGCCTCCAGGCGAACGCCTGACATCCCCAATGGTTCTTTTACGCCGTCCTGATCATCAATCAAAAACTCTTGCGGCAAAATGTGTAGGATTTTTTGGTCTGCCGGTATAGCGACAGCTTGGGCAGCATCGATAACACGCTCCAAATCCTGGGGAAAAACTTCACGATCGCGGATTGCCACAATTCCATGGGAATTCAAACTACGAATATGACTACCAGCAATGCCTGCATATACCGAGTGAATCTGGCAACCTGCCATTAACTCAGCTTCTTCAATTGCGCGCTGAATCGACAGCACAGTCGATTCGATATTGACTACCACTCCTTTCTTCAAACCATTGGAACGATGGGAACCAATTCCCACGATTTCCAATTGGCCTTCCGGAGTAATAGCACCAACGATAGCCACAACCTTGGATGTGCCAATATCCAGGCCTACAATCATTTTGTTGTCGCTAGCGTTTGCCATTCATAACCTCATTTACCAGTTATTTGCCAATTACTGAACAACTGGCGATTTTCTTTAATCGATTAAATTTTTGGAGCAGTTAATAGTGAGGATGCAGGAAGTTTCTCTAGTGCCTGGCTTTTTATGTGTTTTTTTGCCATGGCAGAATCTGCAACCCAACGCACTGAAACTCCATTTGTATACCGTGCATCTATCGCTTTTACATCCATCCAGACGTTGCTTAAGTGCGTGTCGTATACAGTAACAAATCTACGTATTTTTTCCATCACTTGATCGCGTCCAAGTGCAATTTCTACGTGATTTTTTATCGTTAATCGCCAGGATTTTTTGTTATCGCACTTTAACGCGATAACTTCCAACCCTCGCGAGCGCAAAATCTGGGATAAATCCTGATATTGCTGCAAAATTTCAGGCGCATCTGATTCATTTCCTTGCAACCAAGGCAAACCAGATAGTTGGCTTGCATCCTCGATGCGAACAATTTCTCCACGTTGATTCAAAAATCCATTTCCCCAACGAGCAATAGGTTTTTGCTCGGTAATTTTTACTACCAATGTGTCTGGCCAACGCCGGTTTAAGGTAACTTTTTCAACCCAGGGATCATTTAATAACGCATTTTTCAATTGCATTAAATCCAACTGCAAAAAGTCACCGTTAATTTCATTCCCAATAAGCTCGGTAGCACGCTGTTTCGAGATGAAATTAAAATCACCTTCAACCACGACACTTTTTATTGGCCGTTCAAAAATTTTTGCGACAGGTTCGCTTACCCAATACCCACCCAAGAGCATCCCTAACACCAATAATCCCGCGCCTAATTTGCGATTTACCCAGGAAAAATTCCATTTACGGGCATCCGGCGATGTTGCTCGCGCTTTTTTTTGCCGATTTCCTTCTATTTTTTGCCCTTGAGGCGATACCTTGCTGTAACCACGTTCACGTTTTGTTGGCAACTCTGTCCGTGCAACGGGTAAATCCGGAGCAACATAACGCGATGAAGGACTATCCATTAATACATCGCGTACTACGCGTGCTCCAGCACCAGACTCTTTGCGACTGGCAAGCGCCAGATCATCCGCACGATTGCGTCGCGTAGACTTATCTGCAACAGGATCAAGCCGCTCGTTACCGATGCGAGGCTCAATCCGCCCTCCTTTCATATCACGCATAGTATTTACACATGGCGCTTATACTTTTACCGCAAGGCTTGCGCGCAAAACTGTCAAAACCAATTCGGTAAACGACAGCCCTACCGCTTTAGCAGCCATAGGAACCAAACTATGGCTCGTCATACCAGGTGCGGTGTTAACCTCCAACAGATAAAAATTCTGTTGTGCATCAGCCATCACATCTACACGACCCCAGCCGCGACACCCCAGCGCATTAAATGCGTTGAGTGCGAGCTTTTTTAACTCCAATTCTTTTTCAGATGACAAACCACAAGGGCATAAGTAACGCGTGTCTTCAGCAATATATTTTGCATTGAAATCGTAAAAGCTATGGTTGGTTTCCAGTTTGATTGGAGGTAAAGCCTCACCATCAAGGATGGCCACGGTAAATTCACTGCCTACAATTAACCGCTCCACCAAGACACTACCTTGGTATTGCACTGCTTTTTGAAAAGCGGCCTCCAAATCAGCAGCACTATTCACACGCGACATACCAATACTGGAACCTTCATTTGCCGGTTTCACCATCACTTCGCCGCCCAGACTCTCCAGCACGTGTGCAAAATCTGAACCTTGGGATAACACAGCAAATTCTGGCGTTGGCAAACCTTGCTCGCCATTAACATCAACGCCGCGCCAAAGTTGTTTGGTGCGTAGCTTATCCATTGCCAATGCCGATGAGGCCACATCACTACCGGTGTAAGGGATGTTTAAAAATTCCAACAAAGCCTGAATGCGACCATCCTCACCGCCGGGGCCATGCAAAATAATAAAAGCGCGATCAATTTTGGCGGCCTGAATATCAGCAATAATGTTATCGCCCACATCAATTGCAACATGATCAATACCTGCTTCAACCAATGCCGCAATAACAGCAGCGCCGCTTTGCAACGAAATTTCCCGTTCGGCCGACAAGCCACCAAAAAGCACACCTACGCGGCCCAATTGTTTTTTAAATGTTTCACTAATCGGCAGAGTGACTGCTTGCATCTCTTTTTTAACCTCTAACACAATTGTCTTTTTGCTAATTCGGGTGAGAGTACGCCTACGTTGCCCGCACCCTGTGTGATGACAATATCCCCTGCACGTACGATGTCTTTAATGATGGACGGAACACCATCGACCGTTTCAACAAAAATCGGCTCCACAACACCACGGGCACGAATGCTGCGGCACAAATGCCGACTATCTGCACCAGGAATTGCATCTTCACCCGCGCTGTACACCTCCAACATAACCAATGCATCAACCGTTGAAAGCACTTCAACAAAATCTTCATAAAGATCGCGGGTACGGGTATAACGATGCGGCTGATAAATCATGACCAACCGACGCTCCGGCCAGCCATCGCGAACCGCTTTAATGACAGCAGCAACTTCGCGTGGATGATGACCATAATCGTCAACCAACATGGCCTCACCATTGCCAACAGGGAAATTGCCATACACCTGGAAACGGCGACCAACCCCTTGGAAATTTTCCAAACCGGATTGAATTGCCTCATCATTAATACCTTCATCTGTTGCAACAGCGATAACTGCTGTTGCATTCAAGACATTATGAATTCCGGGAATATTGATGCGGATATGCAATGGTTTGTCATGCCCAGGACGAATGACATCAAACTCCGAATGCATTTTGTCTTGTTTGATATTCACTGCACGGAAATCACAATGCTCTGCAAAACCGTACGTCAAAATCGGACGTGACACCTCAGGAATAATGTCGCGGATTACCGGGTCTTCGCCGCATAATACCGCCAAACCGTAGAATGGAAGATTGTGCAAAAACTCGATAAACGTTTTTTTCAATTTGGAAAAATCGCCACCGTAGGTTTCCATATGGTCGGCATCAATATTGGTAACAATCGCCACCATCGGCTGCAAATGTAAAAATGACGCGTCGCTTTCATCGGCTTCCGCCACCAAATACCGGCTCTGTCCAAGTTGTGCATTAGTGCCTGTGCTGTTAACCAATCCACCGATAATAAACGTCGGGTCCAGTTTTGCTGCGGCAAGAATAGATGCCAACAAACTGGTGGTGGTGGTTTTTCCGTGCGTGCCCGCCACGGCAATTCCGTGACGATAACGCATCAATTCGCCCAACATTTCTGCGCGACGCACAATAGGAATTCGCAATTCGCGTGCACCCAGCATTTCCGGATTGCTCGCATTAACTGCACTGGAATTAACAACAACATCGGCTTCGCGCACATTCTTGGCCGAATGACCGATAAAAATTTTGACGCCTTTGGCGACCAAGCGAGCAGTTACACTGGACTCCTTAATATCAGAGCCAGAAATTTCATAGCCTTGATTCAACAACACTTCTGCAATGCCGCTCATTCCTGCTCCGCCAATTCCAATAAAATGGATACGGCGAATACGACGCATTTCTGGAACACAGTGACCATTAGCACGACCACTTATGGATTGTTGCGTAGAATTATCCACGGGCAACCTCCTCACAAATATCAGCTACTTGTGCAACAGCATCAGGTTTTGCCAGCTGCTGCGCTTTTTCCGCCATCGACATTAAATGCTGGCGGTCAGCTAATTCGGTTAACAATAAAGCAGCCAATTTTGCTGCGGTTAAATCTTTCTGGACCAATGAAATACCCGCGCCGGTATCGCTCAGGTTTTTAGCATTAAATGTTTGGTGATCGTCAATTGCACTTGGCAAGGGAATTAAAATCGCTGCAACACCGGCCATCATTAATTCCGATACGGTCAAGGCACCTGCGCGGCATATAACTAAATCAGCCCACGCATAAGCGGCAGCCATATCGTCAATAAATTCTTCTATGGTTGCATCAACCTGATGCTGCATATACAGCGCTGTTGTCGCTTGCGCGTGATTTTTTCCGGTTTGATGACGAATAACAGGACGCAGATGACGTGGCATTTCAGCAAGTGCAGCAGGGATTAATTCATTAATTGCTTTTGCGCCCAAGCTGCCACCCACAACAAGGACTTGTAGAGGTAATTGCTGCTGCATGCGTTGGGAATAGCGCACTGTTACAGATGATAAATTTTTAATTTGTTCACGCACAGGATTACCAACCACTACTTCCTGTTTAATATTGGTTTTACTAAAGGCATCAGGAAATGCAGCCAGAACTTTTGTCGCTATTTTTGCCAATAATCGATTAGTGGTTCCCGCAATAGCATTTTGCTCATGAATAATTAATGGTGTGGCTGATAATTTGGCAGCAACACCACCGGGGCCAGATGCAAAGCCACCAAACCCCACCACCACATCAGGCTTAATATTACGAATGATCATAAATGCCTGAATCACTGCGTAGGCAATTAAAAAAGGAGCCTTAATTAAACCCACTAAACCGCGACCACGCACACCCTCAATATTGATGAGATGCAAAGGAATATTGGCTGCTGGAACCAAGCGCATTTCAATTCCACGTGCGGTGCCCAACCAATGAATAACCGCACCACGATTACGCAGTTCATTTGCAACCGCTAATGCGGGGAACACATGTCCACCGGTTCCACCCGCCATGATCAATACAGATAGTTTTTTTGTGCTCACGATGCAGCCTCCACAACTGGAGTGCGAGCAATATTGGCTGGCGTACGCGGTGTTTTAGGAAGCTCGGGAATTGCAGGAGTAAAACCGGCCAGTTCCCATTGCACACGCATAACAAAAGCCATAAGAACACAACAAATTAATAAGCTACTTCCACCATAACTGATAAATGGCAAGGTCAATCCTTTAGTGGGCAATAACCCGGACGAGACACCCATATTGATAAAGACCTGGAAGGAAAACAAAATAGCAATGCCGAAAGTCGCCAATGCGGGGAACATTTTCCCAGCTGCCAAATTTTGTTTAGCTAATTTGAAGATACGAATAATCAGTGCTGCAAACAAAGCCACTAATAACACCGCACCAATCAAACCAAACTCTTCTGCAATAATCGCAAAAATAAAATCAGTATGTGCTTCAGGCAAAAAGAATAATTTCTGCAGGCTATTGCCCAAACCCAAGCCAAACCATTCACCACGCCCAAAACCAATTAAGGATTGTGTTAGTTGGTAGCCGGTATTGAACTGGTCTGCCCATGGATCGAGGAAGGTAATCAAACGTTGCATACGGTAAGGCGATAAAATAGCAACAGCAGCTAACCCGCCCACACCAATAATAATTAATAGAAGGAAATGCAGGATACGAACACCTGCAATAAACATCATTGCAAATACCGTTGCACAAAGTACAACCGAACTTCCGAAATCGGGTTCCAATAACAACAAACCAACAAATACACCAACGACCAGCAGTGGCTTCAAAAAACCTTGCCAACCAAAATGCAATTCTTGATATCGACGTGCAAAAAAGCTGGCAAAAAATACTACCGCACAAAATTTGGCAATTTCCGATACCTGAATAGAAATAACGCCCAAACCAAACCAACGCTGGCTTCCATTCACTTTTTTGCCGATACCCGGGATCAATACAATCACTAGAAGAAAAAGCGTAATCAATAAAAAATGTCCTGAGTAGCGTTGCCATATGCTCATGGGTACACACACAACAAACATGGCAAGCACAATGCCCATAAGCATATAAATGGCATGGCGTTTGGCAAAAAACCATGCATCGTCGTAGGTTAATGCAGCAAAAGAAACCGACGCAGATGCTACCATCACTAAACCGATTGACATCAACGCAAACCACAAACACAACAGTGTCCAATCAGTGCGCTGGCTTAATGGCAATTGCGATACAGGCGTGGCTGCACGAATCATATGACCAACTCCTGTACGGCACTGCAAAATTGATCGCCACGATCTTCGTAGTTTTTAAACATATCAAAGCTTGCGCATGCAGGGGAAAGCAACACGGCATCGCCAGGGTTTGCCAATTGCAGCGCCTTATTGACAGCGTCCTGCATATTATTGGCATGTGTTATCTTTGTTGCGGCGGCTACTGCCTGCTCGATAACAAGAGCATCACGCCCAATCAATACTACTTGGCTATTAATAGACTTAAGCGCAGGAGCTAATTCGGTAAAGTCCTGCCCTTTTCCTTCGCCACCCAAAATTACAATTAATTGTTGCGGATCACGTGCGAGCCCCTGAATTGCCGCCAGGGTTGCACCAATATTGGTACCCTTTGAATCGTTATAAAATTCAACACCATTTTTAGCCGCAACAAATTCACAGCGATGCTTTAATCCTTTGAAGTTTTTCAGCGTCTCCAACATCGCGGCCATAGGGATACCCGCTGCATCACCCAATGCCAATGCAGCTAACGCATTATCGACATTGTGACGACCGCGTATTTTTAACTCACGCGATGGCATTAATGGAGTCAAATTTTTTGCTAAAAACTCTTCGCCATTTTGTTCAGTTAAACCAAAACTGCCAAAATCAGCATTGCCACCAAAATAAACCGGTTTAACACCTGCAGCGAATGGAGGATGGGTCAACACATCCTTACGATTTACCACAATATGTTCAGCACCAAAATAAATGCGCAACTTGGCAAGAATATAAGCACGCATACTGTCGTAGCGATCAAGATGATCCGCACTGATATTTAAAATAGTCGCAACCTTTGCATTCAGTTTGGTTACCGTTTCCAACTGAAAGCTGGATAGCTCCATTACATACAGTTCAATAGCATCATCAAGCAGTTCCAAAGCAGGCGTTCCCAAGTTGCCACCCACCGCAACGTTTATACCGGCAGTCTTTGCCATTTCACCAACCAAGGTTGTTACGGTACTTTTTGCATTCGACCCCGTGATAGCAACAATCGGTGCTTTTGCATAACGCACGAACAATTCGATGTCGCCAACAATAGGGATGCCTGCATTTTTTGCTTGCTCAATAGCAGGTGTAGCAATGGCAACGCCTGGGCTCACAATAATTTCGTCACACTCGAACAGTGTGGTTGGATTCAGTTCACCGCACTCGATAGCAACCCCTGGAAATTCCTGCTGCACCTTTTCCAAATTGGGTGGAACAGCACGGGTATCCAATAAGACAAATGCTTGCTTTTGTGCCGCCAAAAAGCGGGCAACCGACAGACCGGTAATACCGGTGCCGATTACTGCTTTTACTTTACTGGTGGCAATCATTTGGGACACAGCAGTTCTCTCTTTAGGTGACATCGTTAATTTGGGTTTTAATTTAAGTGCTTACTTTTTTGTCGCACTAAAATCGCAATTCATGTATCAATCTATTGATCTATTGGTCTATCTGGTTAACGCAGCTTCAAGGTTGCCAAACCAATCAACACCAGAATCAAGGTGATAATCCAGAAACGAACTATTACACGCGGCTCTGGCCAGCCTTTTAATTCGAAATGATGATGAATGGGCGCCATACGGAAAATACGGCGACCGGTTAATTTAAATGAGGCAACTTGCAAAATAACCGATACAGTTTCCAGCACAAAAATACCGCCCATAATGAACAATACAAATTCATGGCGAACGATAACGGCAATCAAACCCAGCGCAGCACCCAAAGCGAGCGCGCCAACATCGCCCATAAATACTTGTGCGGGATACGTGTTGAACCACAAGAAGCCAAGACCGGCACCCACCAAAGCGCAACAGAAAATAACTAATTCGCCTGCGCCAGGAATGTAAGCAATATTTAAATATTGGGAAAATTGTGAATGCCCGGCGAGATACGCAATTAATGCCAGTGCGCCTGCAACCATTACACTTGGCATAATGGCCAAACCATCCAGGCCATCGGTTAAGTTCACGGCATTACTTGTTCCGACAATCACGAAATAGGTGAACACGATGTAAAACAAACCCATGTTGAGCGCAACGTTTTTAAAGAATGGAATAAACAGTTGCGTTTCAGCAGGATTTTGCGCCGTCATATAAAGAAAAGTCGCCGCCCCTAAACCTGCAACAGATTGCCAAAAATATTTCCAACGTGCGGGCAATCCTTTTGAATCACGTTTCGCCACCTTGCGGTAATCATCTACCCAACCCACGGCACCAAATACGGCAGTGACAATTAACAACACCCAGACATAACGATTGGAAAGATCTGACCACAATAAAGTGCTGAAAAAAATGGCAGATAAAATAAGTGCACCACCCATGGTCGGGGTGCCTGATTTTGAAAGATGGGATTGTGGGCCGTCGGTACGCACTGCTTGCCCGATACGTAATTCCGTCAAGCGACGTATAAACCAAGGGCCGAGCAATAGCGAAAAACCAAGCGCCGTTAAGACGCCAAAAATCGCACGCACGGTCAAATATTGAAACACTGCAAAGCTGCGCAGGTATTCTTGTAAGTATTCTGACAACCAGTACAGCATTAGTGTGATTCTCCTGCCAGGTTACAAAGCTCACGCACGACCAAATCCATTTTGGAGCTGCGCGAACCTTTAATTAATAAAGTCATGTCTGCCTTGGCAATTGATTTTAAATGCGCAACCAGATCAGCCCTTTCAGTGAAATGCAAAGCGCCATCGCCAAATGCAGCCGTTGCGTTTTGGCTCAAATGTCCGAGTGTAAAAATGTGAGGGAGGTTTTTACTCTGCGCGTACTCACCCAATTCCGCATGCAGCTGCGCAGCATTAGCACCAAGCTCAGCCAAATCGCCCAGCACTAACACGCCACAATTTTTCTGAGCCAACACGTCAATCGCCGCACGGACAGATCCGGGGTTAGCATTGTAACTATCGTCAATGATCTGAACGTGATTAATGCCCGTATGTTTACTCATACGGCCAGAGACAGGAGCAAAACTTGCCAAACCATTTTTTATTTTTTGCAAACTTGCACCCACTGCGTAAGAACAAGCAGCTGCCATTAGTGCATTGCGTACGCTGTGTTCGCCTTGCGCATTTAGAACAACATCAATTGATTGACCCAATGCAACTAATTCAAAGCGTATTTCAGTACTATCTGATTCAATACAGCCTAATTCAATACGGCGCGCATAGAACTTTGCGCTCTCATTTTGCAAACTAACTGATATGACTTGTTTATCTTGCAGTTTCATCAACCATGAAGATGAAAACACATCATCCACATTAACAACTGCAACAGCATCTGCAGCAAGCGAGCTGTATATTTCGCCTTTTGCTTTGGCAACGCCCTCAATAGAACCGAAGCCTTCGATATGTGCAGGCATGACATTGTTGATCATAGTGACTTGTGGCTTGGCGAGTGAACACAGGTATTCAATCTCGCCGGGGCCGCTTGCGCCCATTTCAATTACCGCAAATTCATCTGTTGCCGATATCTGCAACAATGTAAATGGCACGCCGATATGATTATTGAGATTGCCTTTGGTAGCGAGAGTATTGCCGCACTCTGCCAAAATACTGGCAACCATGGTTTTTACTGTGGTTTTACCGCTGCTACCAGTAATTCCAATTACTTTTCCTGTAAACAAACTGCGGTTCAACGCAGCAATCTGCCCTAACGCGAGCACAGAATCACTCACGACCAATTGGGGCAAATGAATGTTTGGAAAATATTGTTCGACAATTAATGCACAAGGTTTTTTATCGACTGCTTGTTCAATAAATTCGTGCGGATCAAAACGCTCCCCACGAATAGCTACAAATAATTCACCCTCAACCAAGCTGCGGGTGTCGGAATTAACACAAGTAAATTCCGCATCTCCGTAACGTTGTATGGTGAGCGGGCGCAGCAGTGTTTGCGCCGCAACAAATTCTTCAACCCACTTTAATGAAAGAGGCTTGATCATACGGGAGCCCCTTTTTCCAAATTACCTTGCTGGTTTTCACGTTTGGCGATACGACGCTGCAACGAAATGCGCGCATGTTTGCTATCGCTAAATGGCAAAGTCTGGGTGGCAAATATTTGATAATCCTCATGCCCCTTACCGGCAATCAGTACAATGTCACCTGTTTTAGCTTGCTGGATTGCAAAATCAATCGCTTGTGCGCGATCAGCAATTACCAGACAGCCGCTGGGATGATTCATCCCGCGTACAATTTCTGCTGCGATTGTTGCCGGATCTTCGGTACGGGGATTGTCATTGGTGACAATCACATAATCACTAAAGCGTTCGGCGATTTTTCCCATTTGCGGACGCTTTGATTTATCGCGATCGCCGCCACAACCAAATACTGTCCACACACGGCCCGCTTTATGCTGATGGATTGCATTGAGCGTATTTTCCAGCGCATCGGGTGTATGGGCGTAATCCACAATTACCTGAACTTCTTGCACTGCCCGATCAACAGTCACTAGTTGCATCCGCCCTGGTGCAGGCTCTAGCTGCGCAATCAATGGCAGCATTTGCGCCAGGTTAAAACCTTGCGCACCCACAACCGCAATAACCGACAACACATTACTTAAATTAAATTTTCCCAATAGCGGCACATCGATATCGCCCTCACCCCAAGGAGTAACAATGTGTGCACGTACACCGCCCGCATGCAACTCAATATTGGTTGCACAAACATCAGCATTTTTTTCGATTGAATAGCTCAATACATTTACAGACACTGGTGCTCTGGATTGCAGACTGGCAGCCCACGCATCATCGAGATTGATAATCGCCGTGCGTAAACCTGGCATGTCTAACAGCTGCGCTTTTACATTGCCATAGGTCGTTAAATCGCCGTGATAATCCAAATGATCTTGCGTCAGGTTGGTAAAGACTGCTGTTGCGAATGTTAATCCTGCGACGCGCTTTTGTTGCAAACTATGGGAGGAAACTTCAATCGCAGCAGATACAGCGCCTTGCTGGATCAATTCATCCAACAAACGTTGCAATGTAATAGGGTCTGGAGTTGTCAGCCCCGTGGATGTGAGCAAATTAATTTGCTGGGATAAAGGTGCCAATACCGATGCATCCAATAATCCATAACCAATTGTGCCAATAACAGCTGATTTTTTTTGTAAGTGTGTCAGCATTTGCGCTGCCAGCAGAGTGCATGTTGTTTTACCGTTTGTACCGGTAATACCTATCAGCTGCATTTTTTTACTGGGTTCACCGAAAAAATATCCTGCAATTTCACTGACTCGCGCAGGTAAATTTTCAATAGCAATAACCGGCACACTGCCAAGCCAAGCCAAGCCCTGCCAATTTTTATCAGCCTCAACCAAAATTACCGCAGCACCCAACTCAACCGCTTTTGCAATAAAATTCCGTCCATCGACTTTCACTCCGGAAAGTGCGATAAACGCATCGCCCGTTTTTAATTGACGCGTATCCAAGCAGAGATTGTGCACAACCAAAGAAGACGCATCACCCAATTCCATATCAGGCAACAAATGCGATAGCGCAACACTGCGCAGTGAGGATGGAGTGGTCATCAGGTATCTGACCTCTCATCTTTGGCCAAACTATTTTTAGATTTGGTCTTGTTCGCTGGTTCTGCCACCAGCGATTCATTTTTTTTGCGGATATTATCTGGCGGCACTTGCAGCATACGCAGTGCATCTTCCGCCACTTTTGAAAATGCTGGTGCAGCGACAATACCGCCGTTGCCCATAATGCCGCCGCCTTTTGGTTCATCGATAACCACCATTGCAACGATGCGTGGATTTTCGATGGGCGCCATACCAATAAATGAACTCATCTGCAGACTGGAGTAGCGGCCATTCACTGCTTTGTATGCAGTGCCGGTTTTACCCGCCACAGAATAAGAAATCGCTTGCGCTTTACTGCCTGTACCTTCAGCAGACACTACTCGTCTTAGCATTTCTTTTACTTGGTCGGCGTATTTTTTCGCAACAACGCGCTGACCTTCAGGCGGAGTATCTACCCGCAATAAAGAAACAGGGCGCTTGATGCCACCAGTCGCAATAACACCGTACGCTTGTACCGTTTGTAACACGGTACTGTTTAATGCATAACCATAAGAAAAGTTGGCGCGTTCAATTTTTTGCGCAGGCTTTAATACAGGAAGGCGACCCGCAGCTTCACCAGGAAATCCGGTACCGATAGGCTGGCCAACACCCAGACGCTCATACATATCGCGCACGGTGTTTGTATCTAACGCAAAAGAAATTTTAGTCATCGCAATGTTGGAGGATTTTGCAATTGCCATCGCTAAATCCATCTCACCGTAATTGCGATGATCTTTAATGGGCTTGCTACCCACCATGAAATAACCCGGGTTGGTATCGATAATATCTTCCGGTTTGAATTTGCCGCTTTCCAATGCAGCAAGAATGACCCAAGGTTTTACTGTTGAACCGGGCTCGTATAAATCAGTAATCGCACGGTTGCGCAAACCTGCACCGCGCGCGCGGCTGCGGTCATTCGGATTGTACGAAGGCAAATTGGAAATAGCGAGAATCTCGCCGGTCAGCACATCGAGAATCACAATTGATCCCGCAATCGCGCCCGCTTCTTCAACAGCTTTTTTTAATTCGCGGTGTGCAAGATATTGCAAACGCAAATCGATACTGAGCGTGAGGTTTTGACCGGGGCGCGCGGCCTTTACCAAACGCAATTCTTTTACGGTACGGCCACGCAAATCTTTTAATACTTCTTTCGCACCGTTTTCACCGGTTAGCCAGGCATCGTATGCCAACTCCATTCCTTCTTGGCCGCGATCATCAACATCGGTCATCCCCACTAAATGTGCAGCCACTTCTGCAGCGGGGTAATAACGGTGATATTCCACTTGCTCGTAAACGCCGGGAATATCCAATGCCAATACCGCCTGCGCCGCTTCAGGTGACATCTGGCGCTGGAGATACATAAATTCTTTAGCGCTATAACGCACAAGACGCGCTTCTAATTCAGCCTTGTTGAATTTCAATGCCTGAGCCAATTCAGCCCAGCGATGCGGTGCTTGCAACAGCACTTTTGGATTTGCCCAGAGAGTCGAAACAGGTGTACTGACCGCAAGCGGGTCACCGTTACGATCAGTGATTACACCGCGGTAGGCAGGGATAACATCGGTACGCAATGTGCGCGATTCACCCTGGTCTTGTAAAAATTCATAGCCCTTATCGGCATTAGGCAAGACTTGCAAACTGGCAACATGGAAAATCAGCGTCGCAACCAGAATCGCCAACAAAATACCCACACTGTAGAAACGCCATTGCGCGACTTTTAACGGTTTGCGTGCTGGCTGCACTACCGCGCGCGCGCGACGCGGTTCGAATGCCGAGGAAGGTTTCATTGGAGAGGAAGAGGAGCGTTTCATTGCCCACCCGCCGCAGGCTCAACCGCCTGGATATGACCATCAAGCACGCGATTGCCCGAAATCATGACGATTTCTTCAGGTGTCGGGGCCATCATGTTTAATTCGGAAACCGCGGCATGCTCAACACGGCTATACGCCGCCCAAGTGCTCTGCTCCAGCAGATACTGCCCCCATTCCACTTGCAATTGAGATGCCTCACGACGCAGCGTTTCAAGACTGTTTACATCGCGACGTACAATTTGCGTTGTCGCAACAACACCCAGTGCAGACGCAATGGCTGCCACCCATAAAACCGCAATCACCAGGAGCATGCCGGGTGAGATGGTTTTTTGTTGTGATGGGTGACGTCTGTTCATTGAATCCCTGGAGCTTATAAGTTTATCGGGTTGATTTGGTATCAGGCCGTTCAGGCACTGATGAAGCCGCAAAACCGGGATCTACAATTTTTCTGCTACTCGCATAACGGCACTACGGGAACGCACATTGGCACTAACTTCTTCATCGCTTGCCTTAATCGCCTTACCAATCGAACGCATGCGTCGGTTTAATTGGTCGTCGCGTACTGGCAGCCCTTTGGGTATCGGATCCCCTTGCTCCTGACGGCGAATAAATCGTTTTACAGCTCGATCTTCCAAAGAGTGGAAGCTGATGACGACAAGGCGGCCACCCGGTGCCAATACCGCCAGCGCTTGCTCCAACACAGAATCCAGATCTCTCAGCTCGTTATTCACTTGTATGCGAATCGCCTGAAAAGCGCGGGTTGCAGGGTGCTTACCCTTTTCCCATGCCGGGTTCGCCTCTTTAATCACTTCAGCCAGGTGTTTGGTACGGGTAAATGGCGCTTTTTCTCGCTCAGCGATAATCGCGCGCGCCATACGCTTGGCAAAACGCTCCTCACCGTACTCTTTGAACACCCAGATAATGTCGTCTTCGCTCGCGCTGTTGATCCAATCTGCCGCGCTTTGGCCACGGGTTTGATCCATACGCATATCCAGAGGGCCATCCTGCATAAAGCTGAAACCGCGCTCCGCTTCATCCAGCTGTGGCGATGACACCCCCAAATCCAGCAGCACCCCAGACACCTTTCCAGTCATGCCCCGATCAGCAACCAGTTGCGCCAATCCGGCAAACGAACCGTGTGCAATCGCAAAGCGTGAGTCATTGGCAAATCGGGCATTAGCTGTAGCGATTGCCGCGAGATCTTTATCGATACCCAGTAAACGGCCGTTAGAGGCCAGCTGCTGGAGCACCAGGGCACTGTGTCCACCGCGACCAAAAGTGCCATCGACATAAAATCCGGCAGGATCAGTAATCAGCGCCTCGACCGCCTCGTTGAGAAGGACGGTTATATGTTGTGAATCAGACACGCCAGCACCTAGAAGGAAAGATTTTGTAAGTCGGCTGGCATATCGCCCTCAAGTGGTTGATCCATAAAGGCATTCCAGCTGTCTTCATTCCACAGCTCCATTTTGTTGCCCAGGCAAACCAACATGAGTTTTTTATCCAGATGCGCAAAGTCACGCAGGGTGGGAGGAACCAGAAGACGGCCATTTGCATCCATCTCAAGATTCACCGCCTGACCGATAAAGCGGCGCTGAATCCGGCGGACATGCTCGTTCCCGGCGGGTAATGCTTGAATTTTGGCAAGAACCGGCTGCCATTCTTCTTCGGAGTAGACCAACAAGCAGCGTTCATACATGTGTGCAGTTATCCATAAACGCGCAGCACCAGTCGACTCCAGCGATTCGCGAATGCGCGCTGGTATCGCCATGCGACCCTTGGGGTCCATGCTGATGGAGTAACTACCGGTTAGATTGGACACGCTTCACCACTTGTTGGGTTTATTTTCCACAAAAATCCACAAATACCCACTTTTTCCCACGCTGCTCACTATAAATCGGGGCAGTGCAAAGTCAAGCGAGCAATTGCCAAAAGACGTGGAAAATCACAGGAAAAATCGGGAAATTTCGTCAAACAGGAAGGGAAAACGCACAGAAGAAAGAGCATGAAAAACAACTTAAATAACAAAAACAAAGCAATAGAGCGCAAACTTAATGTAATGCATTAAGTTTGAAATTATTTTGCGGTAATAAGGTGAAATTAATAGAAGGTTTGGATCTATACAGCAGAAAAAACAACCAGCGGATATCTCAATTAAAGGGAATCAACGAGTGAGCCAGATACAAACCTCCCTCGCTAAAACAGCTGGCGCAGACTAACGCAAGTCAAATGGAGGAAACAATAGTTAGCTGCGTACTCTTCGATAAAAATTTCGCCGCATGGAGTTATCGCGCAAAATAAAAAGCCAAACGGTACCGGATACCGTTTGGCTTTTGTAATTCAGCGGAGTCGGCCTGTAAGCCGGTAGGGGCACCGTTAAATCAAGGCGTGCAGGCTACCCTAGCGGGGATTTTGTAGCAATAGCCGTAGCAAACGCCAAGTGCTACAAGAGCGATGCTAAGCACCATGACTACAGCACCACCTCCGTAATGCGAGATTCGACAAATATCGGCACCCACACGAAGCTTGACAAGCCTTAGCCGTGACTCAAAACCGCGTGTAATACCGTGTTATTTTTATCCCTCCATCCCATTGGTACACTCCGGCCAACCAGCAACGCAAACAGGAGGTTTAAAATGACAGACAGAGCAGTTTACAAAACAGGAAAGAATCAAGACGGCGACATTACAAAGCTGTGTGCAGAAGGACAATCGTGGTCTCCACGCAGCAAAGCAGATGCAATTAGAGATATTGAATCCAAAACGCACACATACTACGTTCCATGGAAATCAGGCAGAACAGAAATACAAGTGGTACATGACCCCGCAAAAGGTAAATATCTGCGAACCGACCGTGACAGCACGACCAAAAACAATTTAGATGACCTACCCGATTGTTAATTTCTGAAGGCTAAAACAAGGAAGTCGTAGCCATTTACTCGATTAAACTAAACAATCAATCCAGACATACAGTCTCCCAATGGCGGACGACATTGCGCTTAGCACTGCCCTCCACCGCCCAGCCAAGAACGGCAGAGAATCCAAAATATCTCTGACTACTTAGGCTTCCAATGCCTCTTAACAGTCGGCAAGCTAATGCCAAGCTTCGCCGCCACCTGTGATTGGCTGAACTTCTGCTCTTTTAATTCTTGAACACTAGCTCTTGTTTCAGTTGCTTCAGGCCGCCCCAGCTTCTTACCATCTGCTTTGGCTCTCGCTAAACCTGATTGGGTACGCTCTATAAGCAAATCACGCTCAAATTCAGCTACAGCACTAATAACCTGCATTGTCATCTTTCCGGCTGGACTGGTGAGGTCAACACCCCCAAGCGCCAGACAGTGAACCCGAATGCCCTTAGCTGCTAAATCCTCAACCGTCGAACGAACATCCATAGCGTTACGCCCTAACCTATCCAACTTGGTCACAACAAGCACATCACCGCTTTCTAGCCGCTCTATAAGTCGATTCCAGCCCGTTCGCTGCTTAGCCTCTACGGAGCCAGAGATAACCTCTTCAATCGCCCTATGCCCTTCTATAGCAAAGCCAGCGGCTGTTATCTCGTGTAATTGATTAGCGGTTGTTTGATCTGCTGTACTTACACGGCAGTATGCGAAAACTCGACCCATGATTAACCCTCTTTTTGGTATCACAAAACCTAGGGGTATCATATCAATGGTATCGTTAAATTGAAAGGCTAATTTGTTGAACCCAAAATAACGCATATTTGGCTAGTATCGGCAACCGTTCGATTGTTGATACCAACGGATATGTAGACCTTCTGGATTTATCGCCAATCAACACATATTATCCAGACGATCTTAGCTAACGGAACAAAAAGCATGTTTTGGAAAAAACTACTGGGGTTTTCGACGACCGCCACACCAACTCTCTCAGCATCCCTGACGACCCCCGCAGAGGCGGTTATTGCGAAATTCAAGGAGGAATTTCTCTCGGATGGCTTTTTCAATCAATTCGATAGCGTGCATAAGCAATCATACAAAGCAATAGTTGAGACGTTAGCTGATGAAGCCAATTCCATGCTGCTTGTAGATCAAACGAAAGCTGCAAAGCATATTTTTTTAAACTTAAACGTACCTTTACTTTTAGCTTACCTAGCCAAAAACGATTACTTAGAAAAATTAATCAAGTCATGTGAAAATTTGGATATTGCTGATAAATACGGTGATACAAATTTTTCACCATTTCATAAGGAAATTAGAGCATTCATCACGCCTAGATTTGAGGCGATAATTGCAAATACCGATAACTTAATTAAAACCACTTCTTATCGTTTTTTTGGCTATAGAGCAGAAGAATTTACTGAGACGACCAATGATGGCTACATTCTAAACCTGACGCATTGCTTATTTTTTCATTCGGAGGAAGAGGATAAACGAACCTCTATGGAACTTATCCTCCATACTCTAACGTGGATTGTAAGTAGCTTTATTACTGACAGAGCTACTGCCGAACAGGAAATACCTGATGAACTGGAACCTGACCAACTTAGTAAGATTTTAGACTTAGCCCAAGAGGAATTACGCCAAAATACGTTTTTATTGAGCATGGATGATTCATACAGGCCAATATATTTATCGTTGATAGGTGATGAGATAGAGTCCGCACAGGAGTATTTAGCGGAAGGAAATTTATACCAGTCAGTGATAAAAACAATATATACAATAGACCTAGCAATAACATTCAATTACCTAACTACCAACAAATACCTAAGCCCACTATTAATAAAGCATAACCAACTTTTTTACACTGACGAGTATGGAGATCCCGTATTTGAAGAGTTCGAAAGGGAACTACTTGTTTTTTGCAGAAAAAGACTGCAAGCGATAATTGCGCACCATAAAACAACACTAAACTCTTTCTTTACCGCTTTTTTAAAAGGAACTAAAAATATAGCCATACGAGATGAAGAGGGTGATCTGTACTTATTGGATACTTCAATACACCAACCAGATGAAGACACAATATTTCACGCAATGAACCGCATTGTTACACGCGTGCTCCTGAGTGATGACAATGAAATACCATCAAAGGATTTTGACTCGATAGTTTCGCCCATAGAATATGAGAAGGCCGTTGCAAGATATATGACAGAACTTCTTGGCTGGGAGGCGAACACAACTAAAGCAACAGGCGATCAAGGTGCCGATGTAATCGGAACAAAGAATGATATTAAAGTGGTAATCCAGTGCAAATTTTACTCCCTTCCAGTTGGCAACAAAGCAATTCAGGAAGCCCATGCTGCAAAAGGTTTTTATAATGCAGATTATGCAGCTGTGGTAACAAATGCTGCCTATACAAAATCAGCACTGCAATTGGCAGACAGCTTAGGAGTGTTTGCGATTCATCACGATCAACTACAAGAGCTTGATATAGTTTTATTCGCAGAAAACTGAGCCATCAACAACTCTCTTCTCTACGCTCCGCAATAGCCTTCTTATTTAAGAGGGCTATTCGGTTGATTTTTTTATCCCCAAAAAAGCGCTTAAGATTATGTGGTCTCTGTTCGGTCACTGCCCTTCTATATTTTTCAATCTTCCAATCCGCCACCTCTCTACCCGCAACTTTAAAATCCACGGCACTTACTTTGAAAAATATTGAATAAAGCAATTGTTCATCAACGGGCTTATTCGTAAAAATGGTGTGATAGGCATTCTCTCTATAGAGACATAGGCGATACAAAAAAGGTTGATCTTTCAGAGCTGTTGCTCTTCTCAACTTCTCTTTTAACTTGGATGCATCATTAAGAGCATGCATCCTAGCATCCTCTGCACTTTGATAAAAAAACGATTGATGAGAAGTGTCAGTCATTACTTCCAAGTAACGCTCATACATCTCAGGAAAGAACTTCAACACACAAGACATAGGCTTTAACAATTTAAACTTAGGTTCATTTAAAAATAAGCCATCAAGCACCTGATAAATCGTAACTCCATCAAAAACCTCTCCAAGCCGATTTTTTTTAGCGTCTCTGTAAAACTTTAAAACCTTGGGAATTGACTCTCTTTTGTATTGCAACTCACGATAAGAAGCGGCCTGAGTGTTCTTCGAAAAATGCAAAAGCACGGCCATTAACCAAGGCAAATGCTCTGCAAGAATGATTTTAGCGAACCTTTGCTGGCTTTCCTTTAAAGCCGTCAGCTCTGATTCATTCAGCTCGTCAATGAACGCTGGATCGAAGCCGACTAATTCATCTCTACCAGCTTTTTTCAAAAGCACTCTGACATGAGGAATATCCAGATAATCATTAATCACCGACTGAACGGCAACAACTCGCGTTAGCAACTCTTCCACAACAACTCCATTGTAATCCTGCCCAAGAAACTCAGAGCCTGCCGATTGAACATCAATAAGCGACTGGTCATGCTGTGCTTTTAGTCTATTTACTAATGAGTAAAGGTGTCCAGCTCTGGCCAAAGCCTGAATTTTTGAGGTAGTACGAAGGGATTTGATGACTTCCCGCTTTCCGAGAAGGCTTCTGATTGCAGGAGGGCTCACCCAGCGGAAATAGTAATAACCATTGGAGCGCTTTTGTAGCAGGGTTTGTAGCATTTTTTGTAGCAATCCGAGCTGAAGGGGTGAAACACCCCCACAACCCAGACAAATCAATAAGTCGGAGTCAGCCTGTAAGCCGGGTTCTGTCGTGGACAGTCATTCATCTGGGACTAGTGTCACCACTAGCCTCAAGCAACCTACCCGAATCCAGTGCGGGCCGCACCAATGGATTCCTATTTGGTCTTGCTCCGAGTGGGGTTTACCATGCCGCAGCCTGTTGCCAGTTGCGCGGTGCGCTCTTACCGCACCCTTTCACCCTTACCGGTTCTGGTTTGCCTTCCCATATACGTGATCCGGCACCTTGAACTTAGGCGGTCTGCTCTCTGTTGCACTTTCCGTAGGCTCGCGCCTCCCAGGCGTTACCTGGCACTCTGCCCTATGGAGCCCGGACTTTCCTCCCCGACGCACCTTATCCTGCGCTGTTGCCAGCGGCGGGAAGGTATGCGCGGAGCGACTGTCTGGCCAACTCCGGCGCGCACATTACTCGCCGGTGACTAATAGCGCAAGCGCAATACATCGTGTGCTTTTGCTAACCACGTCACCAAAAGTGGCAGGCTTATAGCCAAGTTGGGGCAAAAAATGCCCGGAGCTGGTATTTTTGCCACTTTACGCTATTAATTAACAAGTGTTTGTTGCCCCGAACATGGACACCCAAGATTTCACGCCCCCCCACAATAAAAGCTCAGGAGAGTTTCCGTGAAAGAGTACAGAGTTAACCTTCTCTCAATGGCTATCGCTTTATCGTTTGCTGTACCGGCATATGCACAGACAGATGACAGTCCTGCGCTGGAAGAAGTGATGGTCACGGCGCAAAAACGCCAACAAAGCCTGCGCGATGTCCCCTTGTCGGTAAATGCGTTGGGGGGCGAAAAAATTGAATCGGCCGGGATCACCAACATTGAAACCATGGGCGATTACATCCCCAGCTTCAACATGACCCAAACCGGCATAGGCACCAACATCGCCATCCGCGGCATCAGCTCCGGAGTAAACCAGGGGTTCGAACAATCAGCAGCGCAATTTATCGATGGCATCCATTACGGCCGCGCGCAATTGGCGCGCGCGCCCTTCCTTGATATTGAACGCGTGGAAGTCCTGCGTGGGCCACAAAGTATTCTGTTCGGCAAGAACTCCACTGCTGGCGCTATCAGCATTACTACCGCCAAACCTGGCGATGAAACCGAAGCCAAGATTACAGCCTTGTATGAGCCTGATCATGGCGAGCAAGACATACGCGCTGTGTTTTCAAGCCCATTGAGTGATACCGTCGGCATCCGTTTGGCGGTGCTGGACAGCAGTATCGACGGTTATATGGAAAACACCACGCTTGGGCGCGACGAATCGGGCGATAAAAATCGCGTAGTGCGCGCCACCTTGCAATGGCAACCAAGCGACTTGTGGGACATCGTCCTGAAAGTAGAAGACGGTTCGTTTGATAGCGATGGTCGCAATATTGAGGTCGTTAAGCCCGTCGGCGGCTCTTATGCCAATGCCTTGTCATTCTTTACCAACGGCCAATACCAACTCGATACCACCCACGATTGGAGACGTCAGTCCAATGGTGACTACAGCTACAACGACACTAAAAACGCGACCCTGACAGTTGAGCGGGACATTGGCGAGCACACTCTGACCTCGGTCACAGGTTATAACGCCTACACCTATCAGGAACTGTGCGATTGCGATTTTACCGGCGCCCCCGGGTTTAACATTTTGTCTGATGAGGACTACAGCCAGGTTAGCCAGGAACTGCGTATAGCTTCACCTGAAGATGGCACCATCAGTTATCTTGGCGGCCTCTTCTTCCAATCCAGCGACCTTAAATTCCACGACACCATCCGCGTTCCGACCGATAGTTTTATTCCTACTGCACTGGGTTCACGGCTTGGCGCCACCATGTCCAACCTGTTACGCGATGCATCGACTCAGCGCGATTTCCAACAAGATACAGATTTGGCAGCGATCTTCGCCCAGTTCACGTGGAATTTCAGCGATTCAGCCCGTGCCGTGATTGGTGCGCGCTACACCCACGAATCCAAGGAGGCGAGCCGTCACCAATACCATGTGAGCAACACCAATGTAACTCTGCCACAGGGAACAATCGCTGATCCTTACAACTTCCTCTGGAGTCAATTCAAAATTGACCCGCATAAGATTAAGGGCGACAGGAACGAATCCGGCTTTACCCCACAATTGACACTGCAATACGATCTTAATGATACGGATATGCTCTATGCCAGCTATACCACTGGCTTCAAATCCGGTGGCTTTGACGTGCGCGCCAACTCCGCCCCTAACGAGCTGGACGGTGTTTATAACGGGCAAAGCGTTCCCCCCAGCGCATTTTTCCCAACGGGTGCAGCTACCAATATTGAAGGCACCTGGGAATTTGAAGAAGAGAAAGTTAAAAACTATGAGATCGGTGGAAAATTTGTATTGGCCGGAGGATCAGCTGAACTGAATGTCGCGCTATTCCGCTCTGAATTTACCGACATGCAAACCAGCCAGTTCGATGGTAGCTTGAGTTTTAACGTCACCAACGCCGGTGAAGCCACTGTACAAGGCTTGGAAATCGATGGTCGCTGGGCACTGACCGATAACATTCTGGTTCGTGGCGGCGCAGCCTATATCGACTTTGAATACACGGATTTCAAAAATTCGCAATGTTATTTCGGCCAGCCGGATGCAGAGCGCAATCCAAACAATCCGACGGTGTGCGATGCAACCGGCAAGCGCCGCGAGTTTACCCCTGAGCTACAAGGCAACGCAGGCATTGATTACACCATCAACTTCAGCAATGGCCTCAAACTGGTCAACACACTGGATGTTATCTACAGCGCGGAGTATCTGACTACACCATCGCTGGACCCCAAATTTGAGCAACCGTCCTACACCAAACTCAATGCTCGCATTGCATTGAGCGATCAGGACGACAAATGGGAATTGGCCCTGATCGGCAAAAACCTGAGCGATGAATCCATTGTGACTTACGCGAACGGGCTACCGGTAGCGACCACCGTTTCCAGCGGCACGGGTTATTACGCCTTCTACGAGCGCCCAAGAAGCATTGCAGTACAAGGTACGATCCGCTTCTAAGCAACGCCCGTTATTCACCCTGAAGGCATCCTCTGGATGCCTTTTTTAATTGCGCCGCTCCATTTGTCAGACTTATTTGTGCCGAAAACGCACATTCCTGCTACCATTAATATGACTTATTTTAGGCTTTACCTATCGGATTAATGGCAATGAGCGATTCCCCTTCCGGGCAACCAGCATCACCTCTGAGCACCCCGCATACCATCACTCCCCTGCAGCACAATGCTCTCAAAGGATTCCTGCTCGCCGCCGCCGGCCTGTTTTTGTTCGCCTGTATGGACAGCACCACCAAATACCTGACCACCCACTACAATGTGCCTTTTGTAGTGGCGATGCGCTATATCGTCCATTTTGTGTTGATGCTCATCATTCTCGCGCCGCGCCATTCCACCCAGTTGATCCATACACAGCGCACCGGCCTTGTGATTGCACGCGGGTTGGTGCTCACCATTGCATCGCTCTGCATGGGAATGGCGTTGAGCCGGATGCCACTCGCCGAAACCACAGCCATTAATTTTCTCGCACCAACGCTAGTAGCTTTGCTTGCCGGTTCAATGCTCAATGAAAAAATTGGCGGCTGGGGTTGGGCGGCGATCATCACCGGTTTTATGGGGGTATTGCTGATCGCGCGCCCCGGTGGCGGATTGGATACGATCGGCATCTTATTTGCGTTGGGAGCCGCTGCCGCCAATGCGACTTATCAACTTTTGTCGCGCTTGTTAGCCAGCACCGAAAAAGCGATTACATTGCTGTTTTATACCGCTCTGGTGGGGTCGATTGCCTTCGGCATTGCCTTACCCTGGTTCTGGGAAAACGATGCCCCCAGCAAGCTTGAAGTCATATTGCTGCTAAGCATGGGGATCAGCGGCGGGCTTGGGCACTACCTGTTCACACTTGCCTACCGCCACGCTCCGGCATCTATGCTGGCACCGACCACTTACTTGCAGTTGATCTGGGCAGGTTTATTAGGGTGGTTGGTTTTTGGCACAGTTCCGGACAGCATGAGCCTGTTAGGTATGGCAGTCGTAGCGGCATCCGGCCTGATTATCGCGCTTAAATCACGCTAACCATTAGCTCGCTACAACTCCGCCACTCCCTAAAAACAATCGCACTTAAAAAAACAATCGCCCTAAAAAAACAATCCCGCACACTGGCGGGATTGTTAGCTTGCAAACGCCTGATAGCGAACGTTAGAACTTGAACTTAACACCCACATCCAGGCTGCGTTCGGTACCCACATAGATACCTTGGCGCAAGCTGGCGATATAGCGTTCGTCAGTCAGGTTCTTGGCGCTGGCGCTGAAGCTTACATCTTTACTTAGCTCATAAATCGCGTTCAGATCCAACAAGGTGTAGCTATCAATCTGGCCGGTAAAGAAGCCGGATGTAATTTCGGTAATCGGCTTGGTGTTGAGCACATCAGTGTACTGCTCGCCGGTGTGATGCAACGCCAGCGCTGTGCGCAGCTTTCCGGCTTTGTACTCAAGGCTCAGGTTGGTTACCCACTCAGGCACATAAGTCACGCGATTGCCATCCGGCGTGGTGATGTTGCCATTGGCATCGCGACGCGCGCCAACAAACTCAGCATCCGGAATATAAGTCGCACTGGATTTCACGGTAAAACCGCCACCCAACTCCCACGCCAATGCTGCTTCCAGACCCTGATGCAAGGTTTCACCACCATTGGTGCGCTGGAATTGGCTGTTGGAGTTGGCAGGGATAATCTGGTTATCAAAATCCATGCGGAAGAAGGTCAACTCATAGCTCAGCTTATCCGCAGCGCCACGCACACCGGTCTCGATGTTAATAGAGCGCTCTGCATCCAACTTTTGGTCCTGCAATCCATTCAGTGCATCGCCATTCAATGCAGGCGAGAAGGCTTTGTACACACTGGCAAACGCCTGCAAACCCGTGTTGATTTGGTAGGTAGCACCAATGCCCGGCAGCACCTCGGTATTTGAACTGTCGGCTTCGTTGTTAGTGGCAACGCGTTTGTTTTTGCTGGACTGCTCGTAGCTTTCGGTACGCAAACCAGCCGTCACGGCCAAGCGATCCGTCACCACAAAGCGGTTTTGCAAGTAGAGCGCAAGGCTGTCCGCAGACTCGACCGTGTCTTTGTTGATGGTTCCGGTGCGCGGTGTCGCACGGGTGGCGGCGATAGTCACATCGTCCATGGATTCACTCATCACGCGCACGCCAATTTCTGCTTCGTTAGCGATACCGAACAACTGATGTTGCAGCTTCAGGCGGCTGTCCACACCAAAACGATCAAAACTGCGGTTATTGCCATTCAGGGTATCCAAATAGACCCATTGGCCAGCAGCGGTAGATGCCGCATTGTTGGTGTTGTAACGCCAGTAATCGCGATAGGTTTCACTGCCAAAGACCAGGGTGCTGAGCTTGGCAGTCGCATTGATGTCCCACTCGTGGCTGATGTCCAGCGCGCGACGGCCACTGATGAAGTAATCATCCGGCGCAGGGTTATAGTCTGCACCGTCTTTGTATTCCTGCAGGAAAAGGCCGCGATACGAAATATTGGCTTCACTGTCGTAATCGCTGAACTTCACACTCAGCCATTGGTTATCACCCAGCGCCAAACCGGTTTTGATCATCACATCGGTCATGTCATAACCTTTGTCCATAAAACCATCGCTGCTTGCATGAGTGATGAAGGCACCGAATTGCGCCTCTTGCGATGGGGTTGAGCCGCCCACTTCCAAGGTCGCTTCACGGCTATTAAACGAACCGGCGCGCGCCTCGACTTGTACGCCATCTTCCGGTTGTTTGGTGATGTAGTTGATGACGCCGCCAATCGTGCTGGGGCCGTAGCGCAAAGAAGCAGCGCCCTTGAGCACTTCGATGCTCTCCATACGCTGGATGCGAGGGTTGTAGTAGCGGCCATTACCGACGAACAAGCCCGGTGCGATGGGCACGCCATCTTCGAGGATCAGGGTTTTGTAATCCGCTGAACTCAAGCCGCGAATGCCAATATTGACCACAATCGCACTTTCCTCTTCCGGCTTGATCACCACACCTGGAACAGCTCTAAGCGCTTCTTCAGTGGAGCGAGGTTGGCGAATTTGCAGCTCTTCTTCGGTCACAATCGCCACCGCTCCCGGCTGGCGCTCGATATCGCCATCTTCCGTGCCCACAACAACTACTTTGGGCAACGTTTTAGGTTCGGTCTGGGCAAGCGCGGGGGCGGCGATCAAGCTACCGGCAAATACCAATGCGATGCCGACAGCCAAAGGGTTCAAGGAGGCAGGTAAAAAATGACTGGCAATAGCGCCAGAGCGGAGAGAGTGATGCATTGGAGATTCCTTCAGTTACAGTGATGTGTCTTCTACCAGCACGGCACAGGATTGATTATGTCAATCAGATGCACACGCAAAAAACTTTCAGATGCGCCACTATACCAAATAAGAATAATTTACATCAAATTTGCACCTAACTTCTCGTCACATTGCCATGCAAAAAAACATAAAGCGCTACTTATCGCCCTGCTGCAAAGCCCAATCATAGAGAAAGTTCTTTTTTAAACCGGTCAGCTTCGCCCCTATAGCCGCCGCCTGTTTGACCGGCAACTCATCCAGCAACACGGTCATAATGTGAATTTGCTCCGGGGTAATGGCACCGCTGTCGATCTTGGGCGCACCGTGTACCAACAGCACAATTTCACCGCGCTGCTGGTTGCTATCACTTTCCACCCAGGCTGCCAGTGCACCGACTTGATCGCCCTTTATGGTTTCAAAGGTCTTACTGATTTCACGGGCAATAACGACCTCCCGCTCGGGGCCAAACACCTGCGTCATATCCTGCAATGTCTCCAGAATCCGGTGCGGCGCTTCGTAAAAAATCAGGGTGCGTGGATCAGCCGCAAGCGACTGTAGCTGGGCACAGCGGGCAACCTGTTTGGCGGGCAAAAATCCCTCGAAAGCGAAACGGTCAGAGGGCAAACCCGCTGCACTGAGCGCCGCAATCATGGCGCAAGCACCAGGAATAGGGACAACCTGAACACCGGCCTGACGCGCACTGCGCACCAACCGATAACCAGGGTCAGACACCAGCGGTGTACCTGCATCAGAAATTAATGCGATTGACTCCCCCGCAAGCAGGCGTTTTACCAGTTGCTCCACCCGCGATTCATCGCTGTGATCGTGATAGGCGATACAGGGAGTTTTGATATCGAAATGGGATAATAGACGGGAACTGTGTCGCGTATCTTCAGCGGCAATTAATGCGACCGTTTGTAGAGTTTCTACCGCTCGCGGTACCATATCGCCCAAGTTACCAATCGGGGTCGCCACGACATAAAGAATGCCTGAATGTGAGGCTGCAGTTGTCATAAGAGGCTCCGGAAAAGATCAGGTTGAGGCCAGCAATATCGGCCGGGACATTACACATTTACGCAGGTTTTTACCGAGGTTTTCATGCCGATACGGCCACTATTGCGCACTTTATCAAATCATTCCCTTATCACCCTGACGGCTGTTTCACTGGCGCTAAGCTTGTCTGCCTGCGGCAGTAACCCACACCAGCCAGGCAAACCCAAACAAGCTCCGGTCAAAACCCAACCTGAAGCTATTAGTGCAAGTAAGCTCTTAGAGATGGCAAATCAAGCGCCCTCACCTGAACGTGAAAGCCTGGTATTGCAAGCGGCGCAAGTGTACATCACAAACCAAAAAGTTAACCGCGCGCGCGACTTGCTGGTTGATATGGATACCGACATCCTTGCTGACCAAGCCTACATTAAACACACCGATTTATTGAGTGCGATTGCACTGCATGAAGGCTCCAACTTTTTAGCGCACGGCATTCTAACCAAGCCACGGCTGGAACAACAATGGCAAAACATGGAACCCTTCATGGAGGTGTCATTACGCGAAAAACGTGCGCAAGTATTTGCGCTTTTAGGTGAAGCGCAAGAAAGCGTAAACGAGCGGATTCAATTAGCCGGGCTCATCGACAATAAAACGCAGCAACAAAAAAACCAGGATGCACTCTGGCAAAATTTAATGAGCATTCCCTTTGCTGAATTACAACAACTGAGCCAGAACGAACACGGACAAGCAGCGCGCGGTTGGTATAGCCTCGCGGCAATCAATAAAAATAACCAAATTGATTTGCAGCAGCAGCGTGAGCAATTGCAAAACTGGTTGCGTGAATGGCGCGGCCATCCTGCGCACGATAACTTGCCCAGTGATTTGCGCTTGCTGCAAAGTTTGATCGACCAACAACCCAAACAAATCGCACTGTTATTACCTATGCAAGGCAAGCTTGCCGAAGCAGGCGAAGCTGTGCGCGATGGTTTTTTTGCCGCGTATTACCAAGCATTAAGTAACGGCCGTTATACGCCGGAGGTGCGTCAGTACGATAGCAGCGTCGACGCACTTGCTGCCTATCAACAAGCGGTTGATGAGGGCGCTGATTTAGTGATTGGCCCCATCGATAAAGAAAAAGTGACTGAATTGAGTTTAATGCCGTCACTTCAAGTACCAATGCTCTCGCTGAATTATCCGGATGCACCACCTGCACAACCATTGAAAGGTTTCTATCAATTTGGATTGGCAGTAGAAGACGAAGCGCGACAAGTTGCACGGCAAGCATTTTTGGAAGGGCATCGTCAGGCAATGATTATTATCCCTACGCAAGAATGGAGTGAGCGCAGTGCGCGCGCCTTCACGGACGAGTGGGAAAAACTCGGCGGCATTGTTGTTAATCGCACACAGTTCCAGACCGGCGCGAATTATTCCGGGCTGGTAAAAGATGCAATGCTTATTGAACAAAGCCAAATCCGCACGCGTGAATTGCAACAATTGCTGGGTGTGCAACTGCAATCATCACCGCGCAGCCGCGGTGATGTCGATATGATTTTTTTAATCGCTGACCCCGCACAAGCGCGTCAGATCAAACCCACATTTGCATTTCACTATGCAGGCAATATTCCCGTATACGCCACCAGTCAAGTGTATTCCGGACAGCCGAATCCCAAAGCAGATCGCGATTTAAACGGCGTGCGTTTTAATACTATGCCCTGGTTGTTCGATACCACCAGTAGCGAAAAACAAGCAGTTGCACAACACACCAAATCCGCTGCTGTTTACGGCCGTTTGCACGCGTTGGGTGCCGATGCATTTCGCCTCTATGCACGCTTACCGCAACTGGAGCAAGTTCCCAATATGCGCATTTATGGCGCGACCGGAGCGCTGCATATGTTGGTTGATGGACGCATCGAGCGTGAACAAATATGGGTAAGATTCCGCAATGGCGAAGCGCAACCCTTACCTATGGTCATCAACGAAAACGAATTGGCTTACTAAGCTCCATCAATTTTAAAAAAGGCTCATCGATTTTAAAAATACGCTAAATCAAGGAATAAGAATGTGTAACCGAGACAAGGATGCCACCCCCAGTGATAGCCCCACTCACCTCACACTGGGAGTACAAGCTGAAACGCAAGCAGAAGCGTTTTTGCACCAGCAGGGCTTAATCACACGGATGAAAAATTACCGCTGCAAACTGGGCGAAATAGATCTGATTATGTTGCACAAAAATACCCGGGGTACAACCTGGGTATTTGTTGAAGTACGCTTACGCACCAACAAGCGTTTTGCACCCGCCATTGAGACTGTCGATTACCGCAAGCAGCAAAAAATTATAAAAACAGCCATGCGTTTTTTACAGGAGCAGCGGCTTTACGATAAGGTCGCCTGTCGCTTTGATGTGATAGCATTAGACCAAACCGGCACTGCCCCACCCATCCAATGGATTCAAAATGCCTTTGGTGCATAAAATTCATTGGCAACTCGTTTATCTTTCTATACACAGAAGTTAATTTGCTATGGAACAACGCGTCATCACCCTGTTTCACGAAAGTATTGAAGCTAAAATGCAAGCAGGAGAAGAGCTGGCCCCACTCATTGCACAAGCCAGCGAGCTGATAGTTCACGCATTGCTGAGCGAAAAGAAAATACTTACCTGCGGCAATGGTATCAGCTCTGCACAAGCGCAAATTTTTACCGCCTGCCTCGTCAATCATTTTGAACAAGAGCGCCCCAGTTTGCCGGCACTCCACTTGGGTGCCGATTTCACCACCCAATCGGCCATTGGTAGCGATTACAGTTTTAATGATATCTACGCAAAACAAATACGCGCACTTGGTCAACCCGGGGATATTCTGTTGCTGTTGACCAGCACAGGTAAATCTTCAAATTTACTGCAGGCGATTAGTGCTGCTCACGATAAAGATATGCATGTTATTGCCTTTACCGCAGGTGATGGCGGTGATGTAGCGGCACTGCTTGACCAGCGGGATATGGAACTTCGCATTCCGTCAGTGGCCAAACCCCGTATCCACGAAGTGCATTTACTCAGTTTGTTTTGTCTGTGTGATCTTATCGATCAGCAATTATTTGGAGGATTCTAGATGCGCCACTTCCGCCAGACGTTTCACCAACTCACTTATGTGTTTGTGTTATTTGTCATTGCAATAACTCTGGCAGGTTGCGCCAAAATTATTGGTGTTACCACAAGCGAGCCCATCCAAATCAATAACAATAAACGTACTCTCGGCACTAAAATTAATGATCAGCAGATAGAAACAGTGGCACGTGTCAACCTCGATAAAGGTGGAGATGCACTGAAAGAAGCCAACATCAATATCGATAGTTTTAACGGCATAGTGCTGCTCAGCGGACAAGTCCCCAGTGAGCAATTAAAACAGCAGGCGGGCGAAATTCTGGGGAAAATCAATCCGGTACGCCAAGTGCACAATGAACTATCGGTCGCCGCAAATAGCGATCTCCAAGCGAAAAGCAAAGACAGTTGGATTACCACCAAAATCAAAACCAAACTGATTGCCAGCAGCATCCAAAGCCGTCGGGTGCGCATTATTACTGAAGCAAAAACTGTTTATTTAATGGGGTTAGTATCTCGCTATGAAGCAGAACGCATCACTGACGTAGCGAAAAATACTCGCGGCGTCGTTCAGGTAGTCAAAGTATTCGAGTATGTCGATTAAGGGTGCCACTGGTAATCTGCATTCATCCTGCTAGTATCATGCAAAACAGATAACCAACGCTGACTGCTCCATACCCGCAAAGGAAACCTCTCATGATTTCTACCGTCATTATTCTTGTGATTGCTGCCGTACTGGTGTTTTACGTAGTCGGGATTTACAACCAGCTGGTTGCTCTTAAAAATCGCTATCAAAACGCATTTTCGCAAATTGAAGTGCAACTGAAACGCCGCTATGACCTGATTCCCAATCTGGTTGAAACCGCCAAGGGCTATATCAAACACGAACGCGAAACGCTGGAAGCCGTAATCAATGCACGCAATCAGGCGATGACCGGTTTGCAAGCCGCTGCTGCAAATCCCGGCAGCGCTGCAGCAATGACCGAACTTGCTGGAGCAGAAGGTTTACTGACTAGCGCAATGAGCCGCTTGAATGTCGTGATGGAGGCTTATCCAGACTTGAAAGCCTCGCAAAATATGATGCAAGTATCAGAAGAATTAACCAGCACAGAAAATAAAGTCGCATTTGCACGTCAAGCGTTTAATGATGCTGTTACAACTTACAACACCTACAAACAAAGTTTTCCACCTGTCATTTTTGCAAAAAGCTTTGGTCACATCGATGATGCAAGCTTGTTGGTATTTGCCGATAGCGCAGAAATCCAGGCTGCTCCAAAAGTCCAATTTTAGGACGTGCAATTTTAATCGACCAATCACTACACAGTGCTTGCAACTGTTTTACTGATAAGTTGCAAGCCTGCCGCCGATCTTCTCTTGGGGTGTGCCCGGATGAACTTCTTTGAGCATCAAGACCGCGCCAAACGCAAATCCAAACAACTCATTTTGCTTCTTGCTGTTGCGGTCGCCTCATTAGTGGCCATAACCGTTTTGTTATTTGCCACGCTGATTTACGTTTCGCAGCAAGGAAACACCGATGCATACGGCAACGCATCTCCGCAAAGTTTCTGGGCAGGGGTTTCTCACGCATTAACTCCCCAAGCTATTGCCTGGATAGCTATAGGCATTACCAGTGTTGTGTTGTTAGGCAGTTTATTTCGCTTTCTTCAATTGAAATCCGGTGGTAGGTCAGTTGCAGAAGCGATGGGTGGACGCCTTCTACATGGGAATACGCAAGATTCGGATGAACGTAAAATCCTGAATGTTGTTGAAGAAATTGCGATCGCCTCCGGCACTGCAGTCCCGCCCGTCTATTTAATTGAAGACGATGCAATCAATGCATTTGCTGCAGGTTATAAACCACAAGATGCAGTGATCGGCATTACCCGCGGTTGCATCAACCAACTCACGCGCGATGAACTTCAGGGCGTGATTGCGCATGAATTCAGCCATATTTTTCACGGCGATATGCGCTTGAATATGCGTTTGATCGCACTGCTCTACGGCATTTTACTCATTGGATTGATCGGGGAGTTTCTCATTCGTCATGCTGGCAACCGCAATATTCGCCGCTCCAGTAAAGACAACTCACCTTTCGTAATGCTGGTGTTGGGTTTGGGATTATTAATTATCGGCTACACCGGTACCTTTTTTGGCAACCTGATCAAAGCTGCAGTTAGCCGACAGCGAGAGTTTTTAGCAGATGCGTCTGCCGTGCAATTCACACGCAACCCGGATGGCATCGCCGGCGCGCTCAAAAAAATTGGTGGTAGCAGTAGCGGCTCAGAACTGCACAATGAACACGCCGCCGAATTCAGCCATATGTATTTCAGCCAAGGCGTAAAGTTGTTTTTCAACTTAATGGCCACACACCCGCCATTAACAGAGCGAATCAAACGCATTAATCCCTATTGGGATGGACACTTTGCAGAAAATACATATAAAGGAAGGAAGACTTTGGACGCAGCTGATGGTGCGATGGGGTTACACGACAGTACTGCCGATAACGCCGCTATCGATATAAATGCAACTCTCCAGCAAATAGCGCAACCGACTGTTGAACAGATTGGTGTAGCGCAAGAACGTTTAAGTGAAATCCCACGCTATATAAAAGAAGCAACACTTCAAGCCTTCAGTGCTCGCGCCGTTGTATTCGGCCTCTTGCTTGACCGTCACCCAGACTTACGCACGCAACAATTAGCACTGCTCAACAACTATGTCTCCGAGGATGAGCTGGATAATTTACAACGCGTCATCAATAACAGTGCAATGCTGGAAACCCGTTTGCGTCTGCCTGCACTTGAACTCTGTATGCCCGCATTAAAAGAATTATCACCAAGCCAACGCCAACATTTTCTCGCCGGATTGAATGCATTGATTAATTCCGATAAAAAAGTGAGCCTGCTGGAGTGGTCGTTTTATCGCATAGTGCAACACAACCTCGAATACAAACCCAATATCCAACGCAGTTTGTCACTGCGCGATTTACATGCCGAATGCCAGCTTTTGTTATCGCTGCTCGCCTATGCTGGAGCCGATAACAATGACGATGCAAATGCAGCATTTATACATTCACAATCACTGTTGCCATTTCCCGCACTAACGCTTTTGCCTCGCGGTCAAATCAAATTGGCCAATGCGGACATCGCACTGGAAAAACTGAATCGGGTCAAACCATTACAAAAACCCCAATTACTAAAAGCGATGAGCGCCTGTATTCATTTCGACGGCCGTATCAGCGTTGTAGAAACAGAAATATTCCGCGCTATCGCTGATAGCCTTGACTGCCCAATACCACCGCTCATTCCCCGTATCACCAACTAAGCGCGCCTTTACAGCCAATCGCTCTACAACAACACCATCATGAACGGGTATAATGCGCCGCACGTTATTCTGCCAATTGAACAATCTCGCTAACTGAAAATCCTGCCAACCAAATGAGGTAATTACCTTGCAACTGGACAACGCATCTGTAGCGCAACTGCGCGAATGGGAAAGCCAACTGACCGCCCAATACCAGGCTATCCTCGCTAAAAAACTCAACCTCGACTTAACCCGCGGCAAGCCGTCGGCCGAGCAATTGAATCTTTCCGATGCACTCGATGGATTCTTGAAAGGCGACTACATTGCAGCGGATGGTACTGATACCCGCAACTACGGTGGATTGGACGGCCTGCCAGAAGCCAAACAATTAGGTGCCCATATCATGGGCGTTGAACCCGCCAATGTACTGGTCGGCGGCAACTCCAGTTTGACCCTGATGTTTCAGGTAATGCTGACTGCCTATCAATTTGGTTTGAAAGACAGCGCAAGCGCCTGGAAAAACGAAGGTGAAGTCAAGTTCATTTGCCCGGTACCGGGATACGACCGTCACTACACCGTGTGCGAACAACTCGGTATCAAAATGATCAATGTTGCCATGACTTCTACCGGTCCGGATATGGATGCCGTAGAAGCATTGATCAAAGCTGACAGTTCTATTAAAGGCATGTGGTGCGTACCCAAATACTCAAACCCAACCGGTGTTGTGTACAGCGATGAAACCGTCGAGCGTATCGCCAAACTCGGCCAAATCGCCAGCGCGAATTTCCGTGTATTCTGGGATAACGCTTACTCAGTACATGACTTGATTCCAAATGCACCGCAACTCGCAAGCATTTTGGAAGCAACACGTCGCAACGGCACCGAAGATTCTGTCGTGCAATTCGCATCAACATCCAAAATTACCCACGCGGGCTCAGGTGTTGCATTTGTTGCTGCCAGCGCAGCCAACTTGGCCGGTTTCAAAAAGTTTTTGAACAGTTGCACCATTGGGCCGGACAAAGTAAACCAAATCCGTCACACGCGTTTGCTCCCCAACAAAGAAGCATTGATGGCGCATATGGAAAAACATGCTGCGTTGTTAAATCCACGCTTTGAGGCCGTACTCAGTGCATTGAGCAGTGCATTTGATGGCACCGATTTAGGTGCATGGGAAAAACCTGTCGGCGGTTATTTTGTTTCTTTTGATACTCGCAAAGGCTGTGCAAAAGAAACCGTGCGTCTTGCAGCAGAGGCTGGTGTGAAATTAACACCTGCCGGCGCAACCTATCCCTACGGCAAAGACCCTGAAGACCGCAATATTCGTATCGCACCTTCGGTTCCCACTGTTCCTGAAGTTGTCGGAGCGATGGAAGTATTTGTCACCTGCGTGAAACTGGCATCAATAAAACAACAACTGGCTAATGCAAGTTAATACACCGCGATACTGCTCAAAAAGCCGCTGATAACAGCGGCTTTTTGCTTTTTAAGACGATTACACCACAAGCGCCTTCACAACCAAGCGTTCTAATAACTCAGGATTAATTCCAAAACACTTGGCGCATCTATCAAAATCCTTTCTATACTCCAGTAAGTAAAGGTTTTTACCTTTATATAAACTCATATCAACCCTTAACTATCGCCTCAAACAAGAGAGTAATGCTTTAAATAAAATCAAACCCTTTTCTCTGCGCTATCGCCATAGGAGATATTTGTATGGGTGTCGCTGCAACAGTAGAAAAATATTTAAAAGCAAAGCAAATCGACTTCACGCTACTAGAACATGACTATTGCGAAGGTTCTTATAACACTGCACGTGTTGCAAGAATAGACGATCACAGTCTTGCAAAAGGCGTTCTCTTACGCGATGAAGATTTTCACTACACACTTTGTGTACTACCCTCTCGCAATAAAATTCTTCGGCATACACTCAATCAAATTTTTGACCGACATATGGAATTGGTTGAAGAGGAAGAGCTGGCAGAAATTTTTAAAGATTGTTCCGAAGGAGCGATTCCCGCTCTGGGTGAAGCTTATGGTTTAGATGTAATTTGGGATGAAGAATTATTGGGCGTAGAAGAAGTTTACGTAGAAGCAGGGGATCATCGCCATTTGATTCGCTTAAAACAGCCAGACTTTGCACAGTTGATGCAAGCACACCTGCATGATCACTTCAGCGCAGACCGACATCGCCACAGCAAACTTCCCAAAAAGTATGTACGGCAGGAATACGAATTTTAACCCCCGATCACCAATAAGATATAAAAAAAGCCGCTTGGTTGCCCAAGCGGCTTTTTGATTACAGAGAGACAATCAATCTATTGGAACCAGTACCACATTGGGTGCTTTGGCTTCACGAGCAGCATCTGCTACTACAACATAGGTACCCGTGCTCGCACGACCACTGGCTTGAATAATCACAGCCGCTTTCGGCAACTCTGCACGCAGACGCTCAATATTTGAACGAACGGAACGCGCATCAAGACGGCGCTCACCCTCTTTCTCCATCAACCAGATTTGGTCATCAGGAGAAATACGTACCAAAATGTTCGGGTCAGCATTCTCTGGAGGAGGATTATCATTCTTTTCCGGAACATTAGGGTTAAAACCGGCTTCCTTAACGAAAGATGCAGTCACGATAAAGAAAATCAGCATGATGAACACCACGTCAAGCATGGGGGTCAAGTCAATTTCATTACCATCATCACCGGCTTGGCCTTTTTTTCTGCGGCTCACTGTGGGTACTCCTCGTGTTAAACGTTATTAGTCAGTCTAGGGGTAAAACACCAATTCTAGCAGTTTTGCCAAAACAAAAACCAACCTTTATCACCCCTCCCTACAGGAATTTACGTGAAATATTCAACCCCATCTATGGAATGTTCATTTCTTGAACCAGCCACACTGGAAGTGTTGGCGAACATCAAATCCGTCAATAATCAGTCACCTTGCCAATACCAGCCAAAATCAGTCCCTCGCTCACCCTATACAAAAAACCAGCGCCAACCAAAGCACCAGTAAGTTCTTTTCGGTAGCTTCGGTCATCTCTAGCAGGGTCTTTACAAAGAACCATAAAACGCACCGAACCTCATGCATGCAACAGGGAACTCATGGTACTGCCACTCACAACAGAAATTGTTTTCATGATGAGATCATTATTGATAATGAAAGCAGAATGCTCTGGTTAGAACTCTCACGAACACAACCATCAAACCAAAACCTCCGGTACAAACCAATAACTACTCAGTTGGTACAGATAATCCTATTCGTTTGACTCGTCCATCCAATACAGATGAAAGCACCAATGTACAATTACTTTCAACTTCGATAAGCGGTGCACTGGGCACCTCAGAATGAACAAAAACACCTTACATCTCTACCATCAAATCAAATTATTACACTAGAAGACAATCAGGCATTTTTTTCAAAGAATTAGGAAGACAAACAACTGATGCATGTCACTCCAGTTCCCTCGCCAAAAATCCAGTCACCCAGGGTCAATTTGCGCACTAAAATCAATCACGCACTCACCAAAACTCTAGTGGTAAATTTATTTTCGACTCCCTATAACAAATCGAAGCTATCCCTCACCTGCCAGCATAAAAGATAAATTCCAAACACTAATAAACATTGCCGCTCAAACAAAACCCTAAATACAGACACACTCAACCCAACCTCAACCCTGGCAATAATATGCCTCCAACAAAACAACACTCTCCGGTAAACCATAAAACTACCACGGACGAACCAAAGAAGAAGATTTGATACAACAAACAATCTCATTCAAAGCACACACAAAAGAATAAAACAGCCTTTAGCTAAAGACCGTTTTCTATCTGAACAGAACAGCTTCCTTTTGTAGCTTTATTTGAAACCGATAAAAACCATAAATACAGAACCTCAAGAGTAACGATTCATGATGATTAAACAGCGTAGGGTAGATGCAGAACATCTCTGTAAAGAACAATTTTCCGATGAAACGAACGTATAAACATGCAATTTAAAATTAAAAATTACCTACGCACTCACGGGTAAAACCAGATGAGACTCGTATCTGTTTTTCAGATGCCGATTAAAAAAATGGAAAAACTTTCCGAAAAGTTCAGAAAAACACATTTTTTTACTAAAAACTGTCAAAAAAACGCATTTTTATTGAGTATTTTGCGCAAAAAACTTGAATTTTTTTAATAAAGTTTTAACTTATACATGTTGGACTTTTTAATCCATTTACGACTTTTCGAAAACTATAAAGGAAGCACACCATGGCTGCACGTAAACAAACCGCTGTTAATACTGTTGCAAGTTTGGAACAGCAATTAGCCCAACTGAAAACCCAACTGTCAAAAGCTCGCGCAGCTCAGGCAGCGGACGCAGTTAAAGCTGTTGCTGGTTTAGCTAAAGACGCTGCAAAAGCAACTGCTGCACTGAAAGCTGCTCAAAGCAAGCTGACCTCTGCCGCTAAAAAGAAAACTCCTGGTTCAGCTAAACAAGTTGCTGCTGCTAAAGCCGCTGTTGCAGCTGCCAAGAAAGATGCAGCTGCTGCTAAAGCTGCCGTTGCTGGTGCCAAGAAAGCTGCTGCTGCCGCCAAAGCTGCTGCTAAACTTGCGGCAGCTCATGATAAAGCTGTTGCGAAAGCAGAAGCTGCTGTTGCAAAACGCCTGAAAGCCTCCTCTAAAAAAGCTGCAGTAAAAGCAAAAGCTGCTGAGAAGAAAGCAGCAGCTAAAGCTAAATTAGCAGCCAAAAAAGCCGCCGCAAAAGCAAAACTAGCAGCTAAGAAACAAGCAGCTAAAGCTAAAGCAGCAGCCAAGAAAGCAGCACTGAAAAAGAAAGTTGCTGATAGAAAAGCGGCACTGAAAGCGAAAGCCGCAGCAAAAAAAGCAGCAGCAAAAGCTAAGGCAGCAGCAAAAAAGCAAGCAACCAAGACTAAAGTAGCTGCAAAAAAACCAGCAGCTAAGAAAGCAGTAGCCAAAAAAGCTCCAGCTGCCAAAAAACCTGCTGCTAAAAAAGCGGTAGCCAAAAAAGCTCCAGCAGCTAAAAAACCAGCAGCTAAGAAAGCAGTAGCCAAAAAAGCTCCCGCCGCTAAAAAGCCTGCAGCATCAGCACCAGCTAAACGTGGCCGCAAGCCAAAAGCTGCAGCTCCAACTGCTGCTTAATAACTTGCACCAAATAAAAAAGGCACCTTCGGGTGCCTTTTTTATTTAGTATTTCCGTCAATAATGCGTCAATTACTACTTGGGTGTTCTTGTAACGCCATTTGATTAAATACATAAGCGTACATTATTAAACGCTGATCATCGGTCTGCTCTACAAACTCCAATCCATAACTCACTAAAACACCATCATCTAGATTATCAGTTGGATCCACTCGCGAACGGATGACCCCTCTTAAGACTAACTCCTTCGTTATACTGCGAATATCTACATGAGCCCTAAGCTCTAGAATATCTCCTATCTCTGCAATATCGTCCCCTAGTTCGATACGCGCGCCACTGATGCTAATATCGGAAATAAAACCTGTTGTTGAAGGTTTTATTTCCAAGCTGGTATTAACTATTGTCATTTTTTCGCGTACGGCAACGCGGGTAGCATTGCGAATACCTTTAAAGGTAACCGACTCAGGATAGCTTAAGTGCAAAATGGGATATGGCTCTTGAGTCTGAGCCTCGACAATACCGGCAAAGATGCCAATGCCATTATCAATCATCAATCTAACTACAATTTTTTGCCCAAGCCTGAATTTGAGTAATTTCCCCGCCTGCTTGGGCACAGATAAAAGAACACTACGCCCTGGTAAACAACCAATAAGTCGGCAAGAAAAGCGCTCCGGCTGGCCCGCTAGAGAAGTCGTTTGTAATTGCAGCGGATAACCGTAAGCCAGTTTTAATTCTTCGAATCTCATTATGAGGGCTGCACCAATTATTGGGTGTTATTTTTAGAAAGTGTAGCAGCAGAAAAAACAAATGCGTTACATCTTGTTAACTGAGTGGGTGGCTTTGTGAGGATGAAATCACCGTAGGGCTTGCTTGGGATAATGCCTCTGCAGAGAGAACACCGAACTCTTTGTTCCACTCCAATAACAAAAGTGCCAACGATTGCGATTGTTGATAGAGTGATGCCAGTTCTTCGTAGGTGTCTTTTGGCCCTACGTAAAGCTTGATTTGCCGATGTTTATTGGCAAGTTCATGATGTAAATGTTGTGAACGATACACTTCTAGCTTCCAGCGCAAGTTGTGTGCCGTATTTCGATAATACGCAAGTTTGGTTTGACGAGAGATGGGACTTACCGAATTAAGCGGGCCAAAAACATTAAAGTCTAACGCTAACACCATAGACTCTTTCGCACCAGAGTCGGCAATAACCGTTGCTGTACGTGCCTGTCCCATCAACTGGGCTAAATCGCCAAATACTTCACCTGGAGTAACATAGTTGATGAGATCACCTTTTAATGCCTGATCAACATAAACGGCCAGCTTTCCTTTTAACAAGAAATAAAGCCAGTTTCCTGATTCTCCTTTTTGTAAAACAACTTCCCCGGGAAGATATGAGACCACTCTTGATGCTTGCAGTAACAACTCAAATTGTTTTAGATCTTGTTGCCTGACAACTTTGAAAAAGGGGATACCAGACAATAAATGCTCTAATGTTTCACGAGGTATCTTATGCAAAGGTTTCGTTTCCATCATTTACCCGTAATATGTGTTTTTTATTAATAATTTGTTATATGCACGCCGCCAAACGTGCCATTACCGCCCAAAATCCTTAGGCTGATATGATACTACCGAATATACATAGAACAACTATAGCCAAGTTATCAGCAAGGTACGCTATTACGCATTTTTTCTATATCATATTGATGTGTCATAACAAGACCAGCTTATAAATTTGGACAAACACATCACACCACAACAAAGTCCCTAAAAATAGAGAGTAGCAAGACTATGCGCTTCAACCGTCTATTCCGCGTTCTCATCGGTATTTGCTTATTTTTATCCAGCCACTTGCTCCGCGCTGAACCTATGCTCAACGGGATTGGCGTGCACCAAGAGTTAGGAAGAGAGGTGTTTATCGGAGCACTTTTTTCCGAGTCACTCAGTAATGATGCTGATACGCTCATCAACAACATCCAACCTATGCGAATGGAGTTAAAGATAGTTGCACCAGACGGTTTAACAACACGGCGCTTCAGCCGTATGTGGATCGAAGGTATGGCGGTAAATAGCAAAGCTGATGCATTGACCGCCCAAGCTGACAACATGGTGAAATTTGATGGCATGTTTAAAGGGCGTTTTTTAAATGGTGACTTCGTCAGTTTTACCAACACGCCCGGCAAAGGCGTTGATATTGCGGTAAATGGTGTAGTTCTTGGCAATATTAAAGATAACCTTTTCTTCTCTATGCTGTTATCTACCTGGATTGGCAAAATACCTTTGTCATCAGACTACCGTGATAGTTTGCTTAAAGTGGGTGATGTCGATGCAGGCTTACGCAGTCGCTTCAACAGCATCAACCCCAGCAATGCAAGGGTTGCTGAAGTTAAAGCGTGGTCTGAACCCTTGGCCGCAGAAAAAGAAACAAAAAATGCTGAAATACCCAAAGAGGTTGCAGCTCAGGAAAGACCCGTTGCGAAAGTCGAGGTACCTAAACTGGATGTTCCTGCCATTGAAAAACCAACGCTGAATATTCCTGCACCAAGTGCTCCGGCAGCATCATCAATCGCTACGACTAGCAGTGTGCCAGCCAAACCTGTAGTGGTGGCTGCTACAAAACCGGAGGAGGCGGAAGAGGATGATGGTCCTGCTCTGACAGCACAAACCCTTCTCGCACGCCAATTTTACGTTTCTGATGCCATCAAAATAATCCGGGGAAAAACAAAATATCCACAGCGCGCGCTGGATCGTGGTTATGCTGGAAACGTTCGTGTTGCGGTTGTTATTGACCGTCAAGGTAACATTCTCAACACCGATTTATTAGAAAAGAGCCAATACGATATGCTGAATAGAGAAGCACTCGATGCTATCAAACGTTCAGCGCCCTTCCCTGCATTACCCGCAGAAATTGCAGGAGCACGTTTTGAGTTTACAGTGCCCATGCGCTGGGCATTGCCGGAATAACCACGACTCATGAAGCTAATAAAAAAGCCACCTGTAAGGTGGCTTTTTTATTGTTACGTCTATTGATGGAAAACTAACAATCAACCCAATTGACGTAATCGCTGCTCAATCACTTTATGAATTCCGCCGCGTTCCAAGACTGAATGCTCGACCAATCGATCAAGATGTATTGCATGCAAATGCAGACAAGGAGTTGATGCATCCAGTTCACGCAAATCTCCTTTCATGAGTACCGGTAGAAAGGGCTTATTAGGCGGTAGCTTTTTTCTGACAATATCCAACCCCATTTGCAATGGCAATGCTCGATACTTCACTGTGCCACTACGGAAGGGAATACGTAAAAATAAGCAGGGGCGCGATTGATAAACACCGGGAATAATTTCCATCCCCGTGGGGGTAACTGCCTTCTCACTAATACCGTTAAAGGTATCGTGTGGCATATATGGGTTAGGTAATATCACCAATTTCCGCGCTTCTTCTTTAGGAAAGAAGATATTGTAATTGGTATAGAGCTGCTCCACTGAACTGGAGTAAACACACAATTTATTTTCAAAGCCCATTACGAAGTCAACTGCTCGCTGGCGTTGATTGAAGGCATCCAAATCCCAAATCAAATCCTTGTTATCAGAGGGTATTGTCAAGATTGCGCCTACATATAGTAATGGGATAGATAGTTATTATAAACGAGCAACAAACAACTCACATGTTGGTCAGCAGTCCATTTGCTCAAGTTGTTTTAGAATTTCACGAATTTGTGCAAGTCCGCTTTCACTGAATAGAAAACCTGAACGGGTATGCCCAAGATATTCCTTCTCATCGATTGCTGCACATGCGTCCCGGAACGGCTCCAGTTCAGGGCAGTGACGAAATGAAGAAGACAAAAAAATTGCCCAATCATTTTCGCCTGCTTGCCCAACTAAAACCTTTTGCAAGAGCTGTACAACATCATCTTTACTCATTTGATAATGCGGGGTTTTAACCCATAGTAAGACTGCGATAACACTCAGGAATATCAGCAAACTTACAATGAAAACCGCCATAATCAATGCTCGCGGGTTGCGCGGAAGACAACCTCTGGATGACGCTCTTGTGTCAGGGATAAATTGACTCGAGATGGAGCCAGATAAGTCAAATGGCCACCACCATCAAACGCGAGATTTTCCGCACATTTACGTTTGAACTCTTCCAACTTTTTTGCATCATCACACTCGCACCAGCGCGCAGTATTAACGCTGACAGGTTCGTAAATTGCCTCCACCTTATATTCATCTTTAAGCCGGTAGGCAACCACTTCAAATTGCAACACACCTACTGCGCCAACAACAATATCGTTATTGTTTATTGGGAAGAATACTTGTGTTGAGCCCTCCTCGGAAAGCTGCTGTAACCCTTTCTGAAGCTGCTTCATTTTAAGTGGATCTTTCAACCGGATACGGCGGAAAAGCTCGGGAGCAAAATGCGGGATGCCGGTAAATTTTAAACTTTCACCTTCCGTGAAAGTATCCCCAATCTGGATAGTACCGTGGTTGTGTAAACCAATAATATCGCCTGCTATCGCCTCATCAACTGCACTGCGATCACCCGCCATAAACGTAACTGCGTCGGCAATTTTAATATCCTTACCCAAACGCACATGCTTCATTTTCATGCCCTGTGAGTAAGTGCCGGAGCAAATACGCATAAACGCGATACGGTCGCGATGCTTAGGGTCCATGTTGGCTTGGATTTTAAAAATAAAACCACTGAACTTTTCTTCACTTGGCTCTACAACACGCTCATGTGTAGCGCGCGCGCGCGGAGTCGGTGCCCACTCGACAAAACCGTCCAGCATTTCACGTACACCGAAGTTGCCCAATGCAGTTCCAAAAAACACCGGTGTCATTCGCCCGGCAAGATACTCGTCTAAATCAAATTGATGGGTTGCACCACGAACGAAGTCAATTTGCTCTCGATAATCATCCGCATAAACGCCCATAAATGCAGTTGCTTCAGCGCTATCCAAGCCTTTGATCTGAACATCATCAGGAATGGTATGACCAAATCCTTGTTCATATACATGAATCACATCGGTATAAAAGTTATAAACACCGAGAAATTCCTTACCGCTTCCCAATGGCCAATTGATAGGCGCAGCTGTAATTTTTAATACATTCTCGATTTCATCCAATAACTCAACCGCATCGCGGCTTTCGCGATCCATCTTGTTGATGAATGTGAGAATAGGCGTGTCACGCAGACGGCAAACTTCCATCAATTTAATGGTTCGATCTTCAACGCCTTTAGCGCCATCGATCATCATCAATACAGAATCGACAGCCGTCAGCGTACGATAGGTATCTTCAGAGAAGTCTTCGTGACCAGGAGTATCGAGCAAATTCACTATTCGATCTTTGTAGGGAAATTGCATCACTGAAGATGTCACAGAAATTCCGCGCTCTTGCTCCATTGTCATCCAGTCAGATTTAGCATGCGGGCCGCGTTTACCTTTTACCGAACCAGCCAATTGAATGGCATTCCCCCACAGCAACAGCTTTTCTGTGACGGTCGTTTTACCAGCATCAGGGTGGGAAATAATTGCAAAGGTACGGCGTTTGGCTAGTTCAGTAGTCAAATTACTCATAGAAATATCGCGCTATATAAAAGAAGAAAGATCAGTTGTCGGAATTATACTCCGGTATTTATTTTCGGAGTGTATTGAAGGTAGGCAACGCAAATTAACAGGCTATGGCTCTGCAGATAAAGCCTGAAGATGGATATGTCTATTCAGCCACAACCATGCCCAGATCCCAAGCGTAATATTGGCGAGCGCAGTCGCAATAAAAAGCCCTGTCATTCCCCACCAATATTGCCCCAACCACGCGAGAGGCAAGTAAATATACAAAACACGCCCTGCCGACAACAGCATCGCAGGCCAGGGTCTGCCTAATCCATTAAACGCCGCATTGACCGACATCACCAATCCATAAGCACCGTAGCTCACAGGTACAATCATTAAATAGGTTGCGGCAATAGAGATAACCTCACCATGATCGCCAAAAAGACCAGCGATTTCGGCTCCAAAAAAACCGAGAATCACGGCAAGAAAAACACCAAAAGCCAAACAGAAAATTGTTAGCACTCGCAAGGCTTCATTAAGCCTGATTAACTTTCCTGCACCAAAATTTTGTCCGAAAAATGGACCGACAACACCGGATAATGCATAAAACACAATAAGTGCCAAAGGCTCGATGCGCATCACAATACCCAGTGCAGCAACTGCATCTGTGCCATAGGCTGCAACCATGGCAACAACGATAGCGCTGGCAAATGGGATAATCACATTCGCAACCATCGCAGGAATCCCCACCTCAATAATTGCTTGCCAGGAATGTTTTAACTTTTCCCAGGGCAAGAATGGATTGACCAACATGTGTACACGGGCATGCAAAATATATAGTGCCACGATTAACATCAGGACCCGGGTAATCAAGGTGGCGACAGCAGCACCCTGTAACCCAAGGGCGGGCATCCCCAATAATCCAAAAATAAGAATAGGGTCCAGCATTACGTTGAGCAATGCCGCCCCACCCATCAAATAACCTTGTACTTGGCTCATTCCCATTGCCCGCAATGCGGACAGACAAACCATCGGTACCATCAAGCAAGGCGCACTGAAATACCAAATAGACATGTAGGATCGAATGAGAGGAATCAAATCGGGCGTAGCACCTAACGCCAGGAAAAGAGGCTCAAGCGTAAGCCAACCAAGTAAGCAGACACTTGCAGATATAATGAAAGTCAGGCTCATCGCATCAGTCGCAAGCCTACGCGCCTTGCCAGAATCGCCCTCACCTATTGCTCTGGCAACAGCAGAAGATGTGCCGGCACCTAGACCGATCCCCAAGCTGGTCAGAACCATAATGATAGGAAAAGTGAAACTGAGTGCTGCCAGAGGCTCACGCCCTAATTGGGCGATAAAAAATGTTTCTATCGCATTGAGCGACATGGTCGCCATCAAACCCCACACCAATGGCAATGCCAGATTTTTCAGTTGTTCAGAGACCCGTCCTTCTGTGAGGGTTGCTTGTAAGGGGGTTGCCATAAACACTGCCGATTGTTGCGGTCAAATGAGACGATCCAGAGAAGCAGGGGGGCGCTGCTGGATCAAAAAATGATGTGCAGTATACACCAGTCGCGCGCTGTGCCCCGGACGATGCCGTTAATCCCGCGACAAAGTGTCGCAGGCTAATCATGGATATGGCGACCGCGATCAAAGCTGAGTCCGCTATAATCTGCTCATCCCTGACCCCATTTACCATTCGGCGCACATGTCCCAAAAAACCATTTTTTCTTCCTCACTCACCCTCGCCGGTCATGCGCAGCATTTAGGCTACTGGGTCATTATCCGAACGTTAATCTTGGCTTGTCTGGGTATCGCAATTGTTATTTTCCTATTAAATGGAACTATTAATCTGCCTTTTTCAGAAATTCTGATCGCGCTTATCATTTTGACAGGTATCAACCTTCTTACCTTTGTCCGTTTAAAAAACCCTTTACCTGTGACACAAATGGAGTTTTTTATCCATTTGCTGATCGATTTAATCGCTCTCAGTGTGGTGTTTTATTACAGTGGCGGAGCGAACAATCCTTTTGTTTCTTATTTTCTTGTCCCTATTTGTATATGTGCAGCAACATTAAGTGGCCGCTACGCTTTGGCGATCACAATACTCGGAGTTATAAGCTACTCACTGTTACTTTTTTTCCATATTCCGCTACCGATTCTTTCGCCCCATCACCACCAGGCCGATAGTTCACTGAATTTACATGTATTGGGTATGTGGTTGAACTTTTTTATCAGTGCCTGTTTGATTACTTACTTTATTGTAAAAATGGCGCACGATTTACGCACACAAGAAGCACAATTAAATCGCTGGAGAGAAGATCAATTACGAGATGAGCAAGTGATGGCAGTTGCCACATTAGCAGCGGGAACAGCACATGAATTAGGGACACCACTCTCAACCATGAAGCTATTATTGAGTGAACTGAAAGCAGACTATGCTCATGTGCCCGCACTACAGAGCGATTTAAAAATTTTGCAAGATCAAGTCAATCAATGCGCTGCAACATTGCATGAACTGGTGACCACAGCAGAACAAGGAAAAGCAGGAAAATTACAGGATCAAAATGTACGTAGTTATTGCATCGCACTGCTTGAACGCTGGCAGATAATGCGCCCGGATGTCACCTCAATTATTTCTATCTCTGATCAACTGCCAAACATCAAGGGACAATTTCATCCAACAATTGCACAGGCCATTATCAATTTATTAAACAACGCTGCCGATGCAAGCCCTGAAAACATTGAAATTCAAATTGCTTGGGACACAAAAAAAATGCATTGGATAATTGATGATAATGGACCTGGTATAGCAGCAGAAATTACCGCACACATAGGGAAATCATTTATTTCAACGAAAGCCAAAGGATTGGGAATAGGATTATTATTAACTCAAGCAACTATCAACCGTTATGGTGGAACGGTTGAGTTAAACAATCGCAAAGAAAAAGGCACACGCACTTATTTAGAACTCCCCTTTATTGAAAACCAATAACGACAACCTCATCAGAACATGATGCTTATGAATAAAATGCCAATCGACTTTCTAATCGTAGACGATGATCACACATTGGCTGAAATGCTTGCGCGAGTTTTACATCGGCGAGGTTTCACCAGCCGGATTGCAAGTGACAGTGCACAAGCATTATGGTTAATAAGCAATTCATTATTTTCCAAAGCTATTGTTGATTTAAAATTAGGTAAAGATTCGGGCTTAGTATTAATAAAGGAATTGATATCGCGTCAACCAGACTTAGCAATTGTCATGCTGACTGGCTACTCAAGCATTTCAACGGCCGTAGAAGCTGTAAAATCCGGGGCAGTGAATTATTTATGTAAGCCAGCAGATATCGATGACATTCTTACTGCGTTTGGATCACACAATACAACACCATTAACTGCAGAGAGTTACACACCAATATCTATTGATCGTCTCGAATGGGAACATATACAGAAAGTGTTACAAGAACAGGGGGGAAATATTTCTGCTACCGCAAGAGTGCTCGGTATGCATAGACGAACATTACAACGTAAGCTACAAAAACGTCCTGTAAAGCAGTGAAGTCCGCACTATCATTAGAGCTGACGAGCCATCAGTAACGCGTCCTCATGCCCATTAACTGTTGGATAATAATTTTTACGCTGGCCAACCTCAAAAAAGTCCTCTTTTTCATAAAGAGCAATAGCTTTATGATTAGAGACTCTCACCTCCAGAAACAGCATATCCGCTTTTTCTTTAACACATTGAATAGCAAGTTTTAATAAACACTGCCCTATTCCCTTTCGCTGAAATGCAGGCGATACGGAAATATTCAGTAATTCAGCGTCACCGCCTCCATGTGTTACTACTACATATCCTGCCAATGCTCCTTTATGTTCCGCCAACCAACATTTCTGACGGCCATTCAAGCAGTCCTCAAAACTGGATTGCCGCCAAGGATGAGAGTGGGCTTTTCGTTCCAAATCCATTACTGCGGGAATATCATTTGCTTCAAGCAAACGATAGCCAAGAGCCATACCCGTATAAGTCTGGTCAGATAAAATAAAAATATCAGTCATTTTCGATGTACATAAACGAATATGGTTTACACAATACGTTCACACGCACGCCCATAGCTTTGCTTTTTTCTGTGGGTCTTGTAATAAACTATTTAAGCTCGGGAGTATGAAAGCCTGTATGGATAGCGTATCCACAACCGATCTTTGCCAACAAGTATCAACCCAGCTCATATCTTTTGGTAAAAAATAATTTGCCGCATTTTCTCCCATCAACCAGAGAGAATTGATGGGTCGCAACTCATTCTCAACAGCTAACCAAGTTTGCAACTCACTTCTTGCATCGCATTCTGTACGGGGAACAAAACGATTTTCAATCATAGGCCAACGCATAATTTCTTCGTCCAAAATAAAAGACGCCGATCCTAGAAATGTCCGCAATATATTGCCAAGCAAAACTTCTGTTGGTAAAGCCAGCTTTGTGTTTCGTGTATCGATAATCAAAAAGCCCGGTATTGGCCTCCAAATACTCAGAGAAAATGGCTGAATAGTGGGAGATTTTTTTTCTTCAAATTGTTGAAGGATAGTTGTTGCATCTATCTGCAACGATACCGATTTTTTTCTTGCATCTGTAGTGGCTATTAAAGAATCAAGCAAAGCAGATGGGGCTTGGTTTTCTATTAATGATGGAGCAGGAATGCCAAAGTTTGGTATCTCATTAAGGCCTATGATATCTATAGACGATCCAGGTAGGTCAGGCATAACACAAGCGATCGATACTGGAGCAGACGCTAAATGCCAACGTGGCACATAACTCTCAATTCCCATTATCGATAGATAAATTTGCCGTTGTAACTCGTTCATAACACGCCCATCATTACCCGAACATACAGGTCCAATAAGTTACCAACTTCCCATCTAAACAGAGAGCAGTAATAAAATCTATTACCGAACCTTAAAAAGGCTAAAAATAGAAAACCCCCTATTGGTTAT
>DLHT01000012.1:92815-92969 GCA_002483365.1 Cellvibrio sp. UBA7661 | reverse complement strand
AAAAGCATTGTTCCACATTGCAGGCCATAAAAAATTGGCTTTTAAACGCAGCAATAATTCAAATACATTTTCGTAAAACTGATGGTTGTAATTGCCGTATTTTTCAGCGACCCAGTTGCTGAGTGCGGGCGCTTCATCGTTTAAAAAAATACCG
>DLHT01000012.1:0-92788 GCA_002483365.1 Cellvibrio sp. UBA7661 | reverse complement strand
AAATACCGCGGTATTTCACTTTGGGCATATCAACGATGTGCGTTTTTTTATCGATAATCAGTTTTTCTTTTTTAGCGATAGGTACATCTGCCCACCAATACCATGGCGATACACCGATCTGTTCGCTCAAACTGTAAATGCCGTACATAGTCCCGCGTTTGTTTGCGCCAATTATCACCAGCGCCCGCTGCACCTGAGGCAATGGTTGTTCGATCACTTGTATCTGGTAGGCATCCCACTGGTTGCGAATGTTGCTCACATCCACTTTTTTTGCAGCAACTAATTGATCGATCAATTGGCTTTTGCCCAGGGTGCCAATAATGACGGCCTGGATATTTTTGCCGTTTGGCTGATGATTAAGTGGAAGTGTTTGGCCGGTGACTTTTGCAATATCACTTTGCAGGTTGCGCGCAGCGCGCAGCACCCCCGGAAAATCATGGTTGTCGATAATTAATTCGGCAACGACTTTTTTGTCCGCCAACACCACATTGTTGCGCGCGTTTTCAGTGAGCCAGGATTGCTCCCCCAGCGCAAAACAACCGGGGGCAAGTAATAGGATTAGCCATAAACACCAGAGTCTGCGCATTATTCTGCCCTCGCGTGGATACCCAATAGTGTTCCAACAAATCCGCCAGCAACTTCAGTGCTCAGGATTTTTGCATCGGCATTTTCCAGCACCGGTTTTTTATGGCCATCTTTATTGTGGTAGTAAAAACTGATCTTGCCTGCATCGCCTTCTATCGCCAACTGCAATGGTTTACCAAGATCGGTGGGCGATAAAGTGCGAATCACTTTCGGTGCACTTTTATTGGCTTGCTCAATAAACAGCTGCGTTTTGCCATTGATGGTGGTTGCACCAAAATAATAGTGCGCCGTTTCGCTTTGCAGCGCGACTATACCCGCTGAACTCTTTGTTTCAGGTACATCCAATTGGGTGCTGGCACTAAAGCGAGTGTGTTGTTGGCGACGGCCGAGAAATGCCGGTTGCTCCAGTTGATCCAATGTTACGTTTAATGCTTGTAATTGAATGCGATTATTTTTCAAGGCGTAAAAGGGCGAATCAGCGGTGCGCAAACTGACCCAATGATGCTGCAATGCGCTGCCGGAAAAATTATCCTGCCAGATAAAATTTCCGGTCATAGGCTCAATGTCTTTGTTGTTGGCCGATGCTGCAGCTGACATTTTGGGTTTATCAAGTTGGTAGGGAATTTCTTTGCCTTGCTCCAAAATCATGGGCCAGCCGTTGTCCCAATTGACCGGTAATAAAAAAGTTTCGCGGCCGGTGTTGTAGGCGGTTTTATCGTAGGCGCGTGTTGCTAAAAATACGGCCCACCATTCACCTTCTTTGGTTTGCACAATATCGGCATGGCCAGCGGTGGTGATGGGGTTGGGGCGATTAATATCGAGATCGCGTTGGGTCAGGATAGGATTACCTTTGTAAGGTTCAAACGGTTTACTTAAATCTTTGGTACGGAATATCACTGCGCTGTGTTCGTAACCGGTGCCGCCTTCGGCGCAGAGCAAATAATACCAACCGTTAATTTTGTAGAGGTGCGGAGCTTCAATCCAAATCGGTTTTTTAGCTAAATCGGTGCCGCCATTTACAATCACGCGGCCAGACTCTTTGATAATTTTTTGCTTAGCAAGGTCAAATTCCCACAACCAAATTGCGCGGTGGCCTTCATAGAGTGGCTCGCCAGTTGGTGCGTCGTTATGCGCGATATAAACGCGGCCATCATCATCGAAAAAAATATCCGGATCTATGCCGCCAACTTCCGGCAGCAAAATGGGCTCAGACCAGGGACCTGCGGGATTTTTTGCTGTGACAATAAAGTTGCCGCGCACATCGACCAGCGTGGTGATCATGTAAAACGTTCCCTCGTGATAGCGGATTGTGGGTGCATAAATACCGCGCGAGGTTTTTTGTTTGTAGAGTGGTAATTGCGAAGGAGTAACCAATACATGGCCAAGCGATTTCCAGTTCACCAAATCCTTGCTGTGAAAAATGGGTACGCCGGGTGAATACGAAAACGAAGAAGTCACCAGATAATAATCATCGCCCGCGCGGGTAATACTGGGGTCGGGATAAAACCCGGCAAGCACCGGATTTTGAAATTGGCCTTGCGCCGGTTTTTGTGCAAAGACAGTATCTTTTCCTTCATAGGTAAATTGATAAAAATTTACCGTCGGCGAATCACTCGCAAACGCACCGAATGAAAAAACGTTGGCGATTAAAAAACAGCTCAGTGGCTTGGTGTTCATACCTTTACCTCATGCAGAAGATAAAATGGGCAATCACTTGCATGATCGCCCACCGTGAGAGTGTTTAGTGCAGTGCTAACAATTAATTACACGCACCGCCCTGCAATGCATCGGCATAGCCGCGCAATGCCGGTTTATCGTTGTAGTTGTTGTCGAACAATAACGGCCAGGCAATTGCTTCGCCGTTATAAGCTGCAGTCGCCGTGGTTAACCAGGTGCTTGCATCGGTAGTGCCCCACACGGTAATGCCACCGCGCAAATTGGCAGGCACCGTATCCAGATAGGCTTTCACAATTTCGCAATAACGTTTTTTCTGTGCGAGTGATGCCGTTTCAGTGAAGGTAGTTATTTTGTTACCTGGCCAGCCGCTGTTGTACGGATTATTGACCGCTACATCTAACTCGGTAATTTTTACTTTGAGGCCTTTATCAACCACTTTTTTCATGGCCGCACTGATATTGGCGATTGATGGGTAATCCATAAACACGTGCATTTGGAAACCTACGCCATCGATAGGAATGTTGCGCGCCTGGAAGTCGGTCAGCATTTCAATCATCTTGGTGGTTTTGGCGTTGTTCTGGTCAATGTTGTAATCGTTGTAGTACAGCGTTGCATTAGCATCTGCTGCACGCGCGGCTTGAAATGCTTTTTCAATATAAACCGCGCTGTTGCCACTTTTGGTGTAGAACGCCGAGTCGGTGCGGAAATTTGCCGGGCTGCTGTCATTGATCGCTTCGTTCACTACATCCCAACTGGTGACATTGCCTTTCGCTTCAAAATGATCCACTACCGCAGTCACATGCGCTTCAACTGCGGTAATAAAATCGGTAGCCGAACCTGACCAATTTTTCATAAACGATGGCACTTGATAATCCGAATGCCACACCAGTGCATGACCGTGTACGGTCATATTTTTACTCTTGGCGTAATCGACAAATGCATCGGCATTGGTGAACGTGAAGTTGCCTTGCGTAGGTTGCAGGTAACTCATTTTCATAATGTTGCCTGCGGTCATTTGATCGAAATGTTTTTCCACCAACGCTTGTTCAGAGGCGTTAGTCAAAATGTTGTAAGTGGCGGAATCGGTATTGGATACCGCGGCACCAATCGGGAAGCTGGCAAGATCGCGCAGGCTGTTAACACCGGCCGAATAAATGCTGCTGGCGGTTGAACTGGTTGCCGAGCTGGAGCTTGCAGCAGTTTGCGCGAGCGCGATGGTGACGCTTTTGATGGTAACAACACCGGCAGGTGAGCCTTTGGCCTGTACACCGATTTGTACATCGTTATCGGTTTGGTCGAATTTTTTATCGGCCTCGCTGATGGTGCAGGTGATAGTGACATCGGCACCGGCAGTGAGTAATTCATTGCCTGACCAGCAGCCCCATTCTCCCGGCCAGCTTCCACCTTTGATTTGCGCGAGTGGTTGCAAACTGGCACCGCTGGCTTTGAATTCACTGCTGACGTTCACCACCATGGAGATGACGGCCTCTTCCAGCTTGATGGGCTTGGCAACATCGGTGACTGCGCCAATATTGTCGCCACTGGCGGTAAAGCTGACACCATTGCTATTAAACGTGACACCTGAATTTCCCTCGCCATTGCCGCGCCAGCCGCTGGTCATATCCACGCTAATGGTTGTGTTAGCGATAGAGCTTGAGCTGCTGGCAGGTGCAGAGGATGCCGGTGTGGAGCTGGGTGCAACCGATGAGGGAGCCGCTGATGAAGGCGCGATTGAGGACGGTGCTGTTGATGATGGAGCCACTGAGCTTGCCACCACTGAACTTGCCACCACTGAACTTGGCGCTACTGACGATGCAGGTACAGAGGCCGCGCTGGAGCTGGTTGATTGACTGCCCCCACTTCCACCACCGCAGGCGGTCAGCCCGATAGTAATCAGAAAGAGGGGGATCAAGCGTTGGATTTGTTGCATGGTTAAGGTCCCTAATTATGGTGTTATTGTTGTAGTCAATTAAACCATAACCAAGAATAACTTGTATACCAGTGAACACCCGATTTATAGCGGGTATTCAGAGCGGGCGAAACCGGGACTGAAGTGCTGGATCAGGTCGCTTGTGGCAGGGCGCGATTGACCTTGTCGGGCAGTCTTTCCAGCAATTTGCGGCTCATGCGTTGCAGCGGCATTTCCACATAATGGGATGCGATCATCGGCAGTAACACCCCCGCAATCCCCAGCGGTATCCAGAGTGATGCGTACTCTTTATGACTAAGTCCGAGCCAGTGGGCACCGTAATAAAACACCAGCATATGCATCAGGTAGATTGAAAAGCTGGCCTGGCCAATTTTGCGCATGGGTTTGTTGGCAAAAAGCAGAGAGGTCCAGCGGGAATCGATCGAGAGCAGATAAATTGCCATCGCAAAAGCAATACTCATCTCCACGGAGTCGTACAGGGCTGCAGTGTTATCAATCAGTACCATGGGCGAAAAAATAACAGCCAGGGCGGTGAGTTGCAGAAGGTTCAGTGCAATCCGGTTGCGTGTTCCCTCCCACTGCCAGCGCGGTAAAAGCCCTGCAACCGTTCCTGCCAAAAAGTAGTGAAGTTTGTTGGGCACGCTCAAGTTAGGCCAATGGTTATGGGTGAGGATCAACAGTGCACACACAAAGATCCCCAGCGGCATTGCATAGGCCAGACGGTTGCGATTGGCGATGCACCACCACACAAACAGGAAGAAAACGTAGTACTGCACTTCCAATGGAATCGACCAGAAAATATTGACGTTGCCGCTGAACAGGTAATGGCGGGCGATAGCGGTCGAGCCTTCAATCGCCAAGGGAAAATCGCCGGGTGCGAATTGAGTCAGTAAGATACAGACGCTAATCACCAGCCAGTAAATCGGAGCGATGCGCGAGAAGCGCGCAATCCCGTATTTAACCACCGCGTTGCTATCGCAGTCGCTGCGCGCATACAGATAGCCCATCAAAAAACCGCTGAGCACAAAAAAAACGCCAACCCCTACGGAGCCAATCAGCCCTATATAGGTTGGCCAGGGCATGTGGGAAATAATGACAAAAAGACAGGCCAGCGCGCGTATGCCATCCAGATTGGGCATTTTGTCCTTGGGTCCCGTGTGGGGGGTGGTTAATGAGCGGGTATCCATAGCGAGCGAACTCCCATCGCAGTGTGTGAATACAGGCAGCAAATGAGGACCAGGCTTCAGTCATTGCTGGTTAGATCAATAAGTCTGAAGGGATAAAGCAAAATACAGTCCAGTTGGAAAGTCGCGCAGAGTGTGGAAACCGGAAGTGTGCATTGGTACCCGATTAAAAATGTTTTGGATGACAGCACGGCAATATGAAGAGGGATCTTTCTGTTTGTGTCGATTCACAACAGGGCAGGTGCGTAGCGTAATGGATGATTTTTGGGCAGTGGCCGGAATCAGAATGCGAAGCTAATAATAACCGGCAATAAAAAAGGCGAACCTGGGTTCGCCTTTTGGGTATTTCAGAAGAGCCGGATTTAGCCTTCCATCTGCTCCAACTCTTTGCCTTTGGTCTCTTTGATGTACCACATCACAAAGAACACCGAGAACAGCGAGAAGAAGGTGTAAATGCTGTAAGCGCCCGCCAAGCCAATCGCAGATGCCAGCAGCATTGGGAAGGTCCAAGTGATGAGGAAGTTCGCACCCCATTGCGCCAGACCGGCAATGGCCAGTGCAGAGCCGCGCATTTGGTTGGGGAACATTTCACCCAGCATGACCCACACCACCGGCCCCCAGGACATATTGAAGAACACCACATACACGTTGGCCGCAATCAGCGCCAGCATGCCATTGGTTGAGGAGAGTTGCAGCTTTCCTGCTTCGTCGGTTGGCGCACCGGAAAACGCATAGGCAACCAGCGCGAGGGTGATGGTCATGCCGATAGAGCCGAACCACAGCAGGGGTTTACGGCCGATTTTATCCACCAAAAAGAATGTCACCAGACAGGCACCAATGCTCACCGCACCGGAGATCACATTGGTAAAGAGCGCATCGCTCTCAGAGAAACCGGCCGCTTGCCAGAGTACCGAACCGTAATAGAACACCACGTTGATGCCCACAAATTGCTGCAATACCGCAAGGCCAAAACCAACCCATACAATCGGGCGGATTTTACCTGTGCTTTTATTTACCAAATCGCGGAAGCTTGGTTTGTGATCATGAGCCAGGGTGTTGTAGATGTCTTTGACTTTGTCATCGGCTTTGTCGCCATAGAGTTTGGTAAGGACTACTTTGGCTTTGTCATTTTTACCATTGGCAACCAAAAAGCGCGGGCTCTCGGGGATCAGGAATAACGCCAGGAAAAAGATACCGGCAGGGATCAATTCCATCCAGAACATCCAGCGCCAGGTTTCATAACCCCACCACAAAATAGATGTTGAACCGCCAGCGGTTTCGGCCAGTTGGTAGTTGCTGAGGAAGGAGAAAAACAAGCCGCTGATGATGGCGATTTGTTGGATGGAGCTGAGTTTGCCGCGATATTGTGCCGGAGCGACTTCACTGATGTAGGCTGGGCAAATAATACTGGCTGCGCCTACTGCGAGGCCGCCAATCACGCGGTAGATGATGAATTCAACCGAACCGGTTGCAACGCCTGAGCCCCAGGCAGAAATGATGAACAGAATGGATGACACCATCAGTACCCACCAGCGGCCATATTTGTCGGCCCACTGGCCAGCAAAGAAAGCGCCGACGGCACAACCGAGCAGCATGGACGACACACTAAAACCGGTGCCCATGGAATCGGAATTAAACGCTTTTTGCAGGCCATCAACGGTGCCGTTAATTACACCGCTGTCATAGCCAAACAGAAATCCACCAATGGTGGCGATCAAACTAATGAGTACGACAAACGACATGTTTGCCTGAGTAGGGCTGGGGGTCTCGTTCATGGTAATACCTGTTATTGAAATTATCTTGTGCCTGTCTTTGATCGGCAGGCTTTGTTATTGCCGCTAATTCGACGGCGCGACCATACCACAGTTGCCGTGTGGCGAGCCGTCAAATCTCGAAGGCGAAGCCGGATTCGCTCAGGTGTTTGTAAGCCTCGGCATCAAACCGGTAAAGGCTTGCAGCGCGATGCGGTACACCTTGCTGTTTTTCATTGCACGGCGACAGCAGGTTCATCTTCATAATCTTGCGACGGAAGTTGGGCTTGTCCAGCGTGGTGTTGAGGATTGCCTCATACAGTGCTTGCAATTGCAGCAGGGTGAATTTTTCCGGGAGCAGGTTAAAACCAATCGGTTGATGACAAACCTGATGGCGCAGAACCTTTAAGCCATGGGCAATAATTTCTGCATGGTCATACACAAGTTCGGGCAAGTTATTCACGCTTTGCCAGTTCACATCGGCTGCACTTTGGCCTGCCACTAATGAAAATTTATCTGCGCTTACCAGTGCGTAATAAGCGATGGTCACAACCCGCTCTGTGGGAAAGCGATCAACCCGGCCAAACGTTTTCAGCTGCTCCAGATACAAGTCACGGATGCCGGTCAGCTCTTCCAGCAGGCGATAGGCTGCATCGCGCAGGTTTTCATCGTAGCGGATCCAGCCCCCGGGCAGCGCCCATTTACCTTGGTGCAGGGGGTCAGTTTGCTTGACCAGCAGAATTTTCAGCTCGTTATTGTCCAAGCCAAAAATTAGGTTATCGATAGAAAGTGCCTTGATGACATCCTCAGCCAAATTGAGGCTGCTATGGGTTGGTTGGCTGCCGGGAATGTGGGTATTAGGCACGTTCAATGTCCTCAGGATAACAAAGGTTATTGTTTCTATTAGTCGATAAAGCCTGTTCGATAGGCTGGTTTAATCGGCATTGTATAAGCCAGCGTCACAATGGTCGAGAGCTGCGCGGATAGGATCAACTTACGCGACACAAAAGAAATTTCATAGATATTGTGATTATGACCTTAATATTTACGTTCCTTTATCTTGTGGTCACATAGACAATAAGCTATTCTATGTTTATGTCAAATGACGGTGTGCGATTGTTAACCACAAGTGTGCACTGTTTGTTCGCTCTTAATCAGTTGGCTCTAGAGCCTAAGGTGAAAACCGTTATGTTGTTTCTTGGCATTGATGTCGGCAGTTCTTCCGTCAAGTTGTCGGTATTGGATGGTGCTACAGGCAAAAGTCTGGGAGCGCTTTCCCATCCTGAGTCGGAATTGGCGATAGAAAGCCCTGCTGCCGGTTTTGCCGAGCAAGATCCGAATACCTGGTGGGATTGCATTCGCCAGGGTTTTGCGCGTTTGGTGGCGCGCGGCAGTTTTGATCCGCAGCGTATTGATGCCATCGGTATTTCTTACCAGATGCACGGCTTGGTTGTTGTGGACAAAAACCAGCAGGTGTTGCGCCCTTCCATTATCTGGTGCGATAGCCGCGCGGTGCCCCTGGGCAATAAAGCGCTCACTGATCTCGGTCAGGATTACTGCTTCGGCCACCTATTGAATTCCCCCGGCAATTTCACGGCGGCGAAATTGCGCTGGGTGCAAGAAAACCAGCCAGAAATTTTCGCGCGCATCCACAAAATTATGCTGCCCGGTGATTTTGTTGCGATGAAATTATCCGGTTCAATCAATACCACTGCGTCAGGTTTGTCTGAAGGGACGCTGTGGGATTTCAAAGAAAACCGTGTCGCTACTGAATTGCTGGCGCATTGGGGAATTGATGCGTCAGTGGTTCCCGATGTAGTGCCAAGCTTTGGTGTGCAATCGATCGTGAGTGATTCGGTTGCGGCCGAATTGGGTCTGCGCCCAGGTGTGAAAATTTGTTATCGCGCGGGCGATCAGCCTAACAATGCGTTTAGCTTGAATGTGTTGGAACCGGGCGAAGTTGCTGCAACGGCGGGAACCTCGGGCGTGATTTACGGCGTTACCGATCAGCCAGCGGCAGATACTGAATCGCGCGTAAATACGTTTTTGCATGTCACCAGCACGGAAGAGAAAAAACGCAATGGTGTGCTGGTGTGTGTGAATGGTTGCGGCCGCTTGTATTCCTGGTTGCGCCAAACCATCAGTGCGGCCGGTGCAACGCCATCTTATCCGCAATTAAATGCATTGGCGCAAGCGGTTCCTGTGGGCAGCGATGGTTTGTTGTTTCATCCGTTTGGCAATGGTGCTGAGCGTATTTTTCAAAATAAAAATTTGGGTGCGCAACTGCGCAATCTGGATTTTAACCGCCACGGTTTGGGTCACATGGTGCGCGCTGCACAAGAGGGCATAGTGTTCTCGCTCAATCAAGGTTTCGATGTATTGAAATCATTGGGTGGCAGTTGCGAAGTAGTGCGCGCAGGAAAAGGCAATATGTTTTTAAGCGATGTGTTTGCACAAACTTTTGCGAATACGACGCAAGCAGCAGTCGAAATGTTTGAAACTGATGGCGCTGAAGGCGCAGCGCGTGCGGCAGCACTGGGTAGTGGTTATTACGCTTCAGCAAATGAAGCATTTACCGGGTTGACGCGTCTGAGTGTGGTGGAGCCACAAGCAGCACTGTTTGCCCAGTATCAGGATGCTTATCAACACTGGGTTGAACTATTGCCAAAATAGTTACCAAAGTAAGTTGTCACAGCTTGTTTTGGTTTGATCCGGTTAGCGATAAACAATTTTTTTGAATGTGTGTTAGTAAAAAATCCTCAAGGTGAAAAATATGAGTATTGTTCTTGGTAGCAAAGAATACTTCCCCGGTATCGGTAAGATCGGTTACGAAGGCCCGGATTCTGACAATCCATTAGCATTTAAATACTACGATGAAAACCGCGTAGTTGCCGGCAAAACCATGAAAGAACATTTCAGATTTGCCACCTGCTACTGGCACAGCTTCTGTGGCGCTGGCCACGATCCTTTTGGTCCTGGCACCAAAATTTTCCCGTGGATGGCAACGCAAGATCCAATCGCGCGTGCGCGTGAAAAAATGGATGCTGCATTTGAATTCATCACCAAGTTGGGCACACCATACTACTGCTTCCACGATGTGGATCTGGTTGATGAAGGCGCTTCACGTGCCGAAACCTCCAGCCGTTTGCAATCTATTGTTGAGTACGCAAAAGAAAAACAAAAAGCATCTGGCGTGAAATTATTGTGGGGCACTGCCAACCTGTTTTCTAATCCACGCTACATGAACGGTGCGTCTACCAACCCGGATTTCAACGTAGTGGCTTATGCCGGTGCGCAATTGAAAGATGCGATTGATGCAACCATCGCACTGAACGGTGAAAACTATGTGTTCTGGGGCGGTCGTGAAGGTTACATGAGCTTGCTCAACACCGACATGAAACGCGAACAAGAGCATATGGCTCGCTTCCTGACCATGGCTCGTGATTACGCACGTGCACAAGGCTTTAAAGGTTACTTCTTCATTGAGCCTAAGCCGATGGAGCCATCCAAGCACCAATACGACTTCGATGCTGAAACTGTAATTGGTTTCTTGCGTCATCACGGTTTGGACAAAGATTTCAAACTGAACTTGGAAACTAACCACGCTACTTTGGCTGGTCACACCATGTGCCACGATATGCAAGCAGCAGCTAACGCTGGCATGTTGGGTTCATTGGACGCAAACCGCGGCGACTACCAAAACGCTTGGGATACCGACCAGTTCCCATACAACATCAATGAAACCGTAGAAATGATGTTGGTATTCCTGCGCGCTGGCGGCCTGCAAGGTGGCGGTGTGAACTTTGATGCAAAAGTGCGTCGCAACTCACCTGATCCTGTTGATATGTTCTACGGCCACATTGGTGGTATGGATACGTTTGCACGTGCATTGCTTATCGCTGACAGCCTGATTCAACAATCGCCGTTGGAAGGTCTGCGCAAAGAGCGTTACAGCAGCTTCGACGCTGGCAATGGTGCTGCGTACGAACAAGGCAAACTGACCCTGCAACAATTGGCAGAGCTCGGTAACAAAGGTGGCGAAGTCACCTTGCAAAGCGGTCGTCAGGAGCTGTACGAAAATATTATCAACCGTTACATCCGCTAATCCTTTTTTTGGATTAACTGTTTTTCTAGCAAAGCCTCTGGCCGCCTATGATCATCCCAGCAATGGGGTGATAACTGGCGGCCTTTTTTTTATTACCGATAACACCATAAAAACCAGGCATCACACTTGTTAAATCAAGTACCACTCTCGCTAAACCAAAAATACACCAGTAAAAAGAGGGCAACACAATGCAACCCTTATTACCCCTGCGGTTAAAAAGTTTTATTGCCAGTGCACTGTTATTGGCACTTCCGTTTAGTGCACACAATGCAAATAGCGCAGACGATTCGAATAAAACAGGCGCTTCACACAAACCCGGCACCTCTCACAAAACAGTTCCGGTTTATAAAAATCCCGCCAAACCAATCGATGCACGCGTCAATGATTTGCTCAAGCGCATGACGTTGGAAGAGAAAGTTGCGCAATTGCAAACCGTGTGGGTTGCGCGGCAAAAATTGGAAACAGAAGCGGGTGAATTTACCGCAGAGCACGCACAAGACATTATCGGGTTGGGTATTGGTCAGGTTGCCCGTCCGGCAGAAAATAAAGCAGTGCTGTCTCCCAATAAAACACCGGCACAAACATTGGCATTCACCAATGCTGTGCAAAAATTTCTGGTTGAAAATACCCGCTTGGGAATTCCTGCGATCTTTCATGAAGAGGCATTGCACGGTCACGCTGGTCGCAATGCCACAAGTTTTCCGCAAGCGATTGCTCTGGCAAGTACATGGGACCCAGGCGCCATTGAGCAGGTGTACACCATTGCCGCAAAAGAAATGCGCGCGATAGGTACGCATCAGGCGCTTGCGCCTGTACTTGATGTAGCGCGTGACCCGCGCTGGGGGCGCATTGAAGAAACTATGGGCGAAGATCCTTATCTGGTATCTGAATTGGGCGTTGCAGCCGTAAAAGGTTTTCAAGGGGCCGGCAAGGACATTGGTAAAGAGCGTGTGTTGGCGACGTTGAAACATCTTGCCGGGCACGGTGAACCCACCGGTGGATTAAATACCGCGCCAGCGCCGATTGGTGAACGCAGCCTGCGCGAAAATTTCCTGCTGCCTTTTGAAGCGGCCGTAAAAGTGGCACATGCACGCAGTGTGATGGCGTCTTACAATGAAATTGATGGCATCCCTTCGCATTCGAATGTGGACTTGCTGCAAAATATTTTGCGTGGCGAATGGAATTTTACTGGTGCTGTGGTCAGCGATTATTTTGCGATTGCCGAATTAATTAACCGTCATCATCTTGCGGCAGATAAATCCGATGCGGCACTGATGGCAATGGCTGCCGGTGTCGATGTCGAAACACCCGATGGCGACGCCTACAAAGCATTGGTCCAGTTAGTTAACGATAAAAAAATCAGCATTAAAAAAATTGATCAAGCCGTCGCGCGCGTATTGCATGAAAAGTTTTCACTAGGGTTGTTCGATACGCCCTACACCCCCGTCACCGATGTGGATGCATTTGTCGGAAATCCACAACACGCGTTGCTTGCGCAACAGGTTGCTGAAAAATCTATCATCCTGCTGAAAAACGAAAAAAATATTTTGCCGTTAAATAAAGCAACATTGAAATCCATCGCGGTGATCGGCCCGCATATCGATGAAACTTTGATTGGTGGCTATAGCGATGTACCCAAAAAGACAGTCAGTATATTGCAGGGCTTAACGGAATATCTTGGCGGCGCAGTGACTGTGCATCATGAGAAAGGCACATTGTTAACCATTGAAAAATGGCCATCGCATCCGGATTCTGCCGCTGCCAACAGTCGTTCAAAACAGCGCTGGCACACTGATGAGGTAGTGTTGGCATCACCAGCCGAGACCAAAGGCATGATTGAAAAAGCAGTGGTGGCTGCGCAAAAAAGTGATGTTGCCATTGTGGTTGTGGGCGATAACGAAGGAACCTCGCGCGAGGCTTGGAGCGATGGCCATTTGGGCGACCGGACCAGCCTTGAATTATTGGGCGAGCAGCAAGCGCTGGTCGATGCTGTGCTGGCAACAGGAAAACCGACGGTGGTGTTACTGATAGGCGGCCGTCCATTGGCAATCAGTCAACTGGCAGAAACCGCGCCCGCGATTTTGCAGGGTTGGTACTTGGGGCAAGAAACGGGGCGCGCAGTTGCCCGCGTGTTGTTTGGTGATGTTAATCCAGGTGGCAAATTGCCAGTAAGCGTTCCGCGCTCTGCTGGCCATTTGCCGGTGTATTACAACTATAAGCCTTCGGCTAAACGCGGCTATGCATTTGAAAAAACCGACGCGCTTTATCCTTTTGGTTTTGGTTTGAGTTATACGCAGTTTACCTACAACGATATGCAGCTGGACAAAACCACGCTGGGTGCAAATGAGACAGTCAATATCAGTGTCACAGTGACCAATACAGGTAAGCGTGCGGGCGATGAAATTGTGCAGCTTTACACCAATGACCCGGTGGCGAGCGTTACCCAACCGGTTAAACAATTGCGCGGTTTCAAACGCGTAAATCTTGCTGCTGGCCAATCGGTGCGCGTGGTGTTTACCCTGTCGGCCAATCAATTTGCGTTTTATGACCGCGCGATGAAATTTATGCTTGAGCCGGGAAAAATCAATGTAATGGTAGGGGGATCATCTGTCGAGCTGCCATTAAAAGCAGAATTAAACGTAACCGGTAAAGCAACGGATGTCAGCCGCTCCAAGGTGTACATCACTCCGGCAGCGGTGAATTATTTGTAATCGGTTTGGTTAGCGCGCTCTGTTAGCACACTACGGTGGGGTAGTTCCCGCCGTAGTTTTTCGTGTCCTTTTCTTTTATTCTGTTGCTCCCACAGTCGCTGTGGGCGACTAATAGGATACCTAAGGACTTTACCGTGAACGAATCATCTTGCCCCGCAACAAAACCTGCAACCAAGGCTCGCGCCTTGTCTTTATTCGCGTTACTGCCAAAACAGTTTTCAACCCTTTTTGCTTTTTGCGCGTCTGTATTGCTGCTCTCATCCTGTGGCGGAGGAGGTGATGGCGATGGAGGGGGAGGTACACCCGGTTTTATCTCCGGCGGTAATAATAGCTGGCAAGCTGGCGTCTATAAGCCTTCCGGTAATTTTGAAAACTATTGCGAAAAACCGCGTGTAGGTGCGAGCAAAATTACCGGTATTCCATTCCCGGACCGCAAAGGAAACGCAACGCAAGAAAAGAATTTTTTGCGCTCATGGAGTTATGAAACCTATTTGTGGTTTGAGGATTTACCTGATATCAATCCCGATAATAGCGATACGCCACAAAATTATTTCAGACGTCTGGTTTCTGACAAAAAAACACCCTCGGGTTCTTATAAAGATAATTTTCATTTTTATGAGCCGACCGAAAGTGAAGAGGCATGGAGTGCGGGCATCAGTTATGGTTACGGACTCCATTTAAAAATTAATTGGGATGTGCCGCGGACTATCCAGGTTGTTTACGCCGATAGCAATTCACCGGCTGCGAATAACAATATTAAACGTGGTGCAAAAATTATCGCAGTGGATGGATTGAATATATCCACCATGAATGCAAATGCATTATTTGATGCGCTCTATCCACCACAAATTAATGCGGTACATGAATTTGAAATTCAGGATGCCGGTGCAAATAACACCCGTAAAGTCATTTTGGAATCAGCCTCTTTACCAACAGAGGCCGTATCTATCGCCAAGGCTATTGATCATAACGGCAGTAAGGTGGGTTATATTCAATTCAATACTTTTATTCCAGACGCGCAAGATCAATGGGTGACGGCAATAAACTCGCTTAAAAATGCGGGCGTAAGTGATTTGGTGGTGGATATGCGCTACAACGGTGGCGGATATATTTCAATTGCAGCACAAGTCGGCTATATGATTGCTGGAGCCAATACCAACAATAAAGTGTTTTATCAGGATGTCGCCAATTCAAAAATGCCAAAAGAAAGCCCTTGGGGCTTTGTGGTTGTGGGCCTTTATGGATTAAATAAATCGTTAAATTTGCCTACACTGAATTTGCAGCGCGTTTATGTATTGGCAACGGAAGGAACGTGTTCCGCAAGTGAATTAGTTATTAATAGTTTGCGCGGTATCGGTGTCAGTGTGTATTTGATTGGCGATACCACATGTGGCAAACCCTATGGATTTTTGCCGCAACCGAATTGTGGCACTACCTATTACACCATCCAATTTAAAGCAGTTAATGCAAAAGGTTATGGTGAATACAGCGATGGTTTTATACCGTCCACAACCGATAATGGAATGGATAGAGTTAAAGGTTGTAGTGTTGCAGATAATCTGGCCTATCAATTAGGCGATTCAAATGAACCTTTGCTTGCGGCTGCACTGCAGTTGCGTGCAACGGGGGCATGTCCAACTGCATCAACTCGTGGCCAGCAGAAAATGTCGGTGGATGCAGAGCAAGGAGAATTGATGTTGCCGCCAACCAGACGATTGATGATTCTGGAGCGTTAATATCGGATCAATAACGAACTAATGAAAGAAAGGTGATCTGCGTTGCAAAAGGCTCCTCTTAAAGGAGCCTTTTGTTTTTGTGGTGGTCAGATTGTAAAACCGATATAGTGGCGGCTCTGCTTTACACAGAGTTACTGTGAATTTCCCTCCTTCCTTACCTAATGCGTTAAATAATTGTGAATCCGTCCCGTTCTGTTACTACAGCTGTTGAAATCGCTCTTCTGGAAACCACACCAGAACACTTCTTGCAGGTCGCACAATGGCACCATCAGGAATGCGAGCGCCAAGGCGTAAAATCTTCCCTTGCGTTGCGCCAACAGCGGCTGGTATTGCATGTGCAAGAAAGCAGCATTCCAAAAACATTGGTTGCGATGCTCGATGAAAAATTGATCGGCTGTGTCAGCCTTGTCAATTACACCTATCGCAGCAGTGAGCGGATGCCCAAAGTTGCGAGCGAAAGCCCGGTGTGGTTAAGCAATTTATTCGTGCTGGAAAAGTACCGCCAGCAGGGTTTTGGTAATGCATTAATCGATGCGGCAAAAAATTACGCGCAGAGTTTGGCGTTAGAAGAGATTTGGTTATCCGCTACGGATTACACCAATTACTACCAAAAACGCGGCTGGGAAATTATCCGCCGCACCCGCTTGGCGGGGCGGCAGGTAAATGTGATGCGGGTGGGGTTGTAAGCGCTGTATTTGGGGTTGTTATGTGGTTGTGCTTGAAGTTGTATCTAAAATTGGGCGCAGGCCGATAATGCGCTTATTGCAGCAACAACAAACATAATCCTGGGTAATAGTTGTGCGCGTGTTGTTTTAGTAATTCCGATGGTTCCCGCGATTATCAGTGCAGTAGAAATAAATTCTGCCTGGGTAAAACTCATTCCCCATAGGTGATATTCGCTGTTGATGCGGATTTTCTCTATTAATAAACGTTCGAATCCGCTCAACAACAAATACACAGAAAACATAAATCCTGTTTGGTGATGATGTTTGCGGATGCGCCATAAAATCGCAAAGATAAAAAATGCTGCAAGCGCTTCGTAAAGTGGTGTTGGATAAACGCCCGGTGCAGGAATAACTATGCCGACAACATTGTTCTCGTAAGTTTGCGCCCAAAACCAATCCGGTAACCACGCAGGTTTGATCGCTATATTGGCAGCTGTGCCCCAGTCTCCATCGCCGGATATTTGGCAACCCAAACGGCCAATTCCGTAACCCAGAATAACCGCTGGTGCTAATGCATCCAGCATTGGTGCAATAGGTACTGCGCGTTTTTTTAAAAATACAGCGCCAGCGATAGCACCTAGAATCAATCCGCCATAAATGGAAAATCCATCGCGTGAAAAAATCATAGCGACAGGATTCTGGACAACATCCTGTGGATATTCCAGTAGGTGAAAAATGCGCGCGCCTATTATGCCGAAAATAGCGCAGACAACAGCCAAATCTGAAACCAGTTCATGAGTAGCAGTTTCTTTGTTGCGATATTTTGCGTGTGTTGGCAACAAGCCGTGTTGCTCAAAACGAATCACTTCTTTTTTGCCGATCCACGCCGCTGTAAAAATAGCGAGTGCGACAAATGTACCGAACATCGCAATTGGAAGATGGATATTCGTGCCGAAAATGTCGTTAATTAAATCGCTTAAATAAGGGTAAGACATGAAATTAATTTCCTTGTCGGCACGTTGTTGGTGAGTTGTATTTATTAGAATAAATGCTAATCCCCCCAGCCCCCTTTGAAAAAGGGGGCTGGGGGGATTTAATCAATGCAACTTCAAACGTGGGCGCAGCCAGCGGTTTAAGCGCCCACCTAACATAATTAATCCGGTGCGGATCAAACCGTGGATGGCGATTTGGTGCATACGATAAAGCGATATGTACACTATCCGTGCCAGACGTCCTTCGATAAACATACTGCCTTTGCTTAAATTACCCATCAAATTTCCGACAGTAGAATAACTTGCTAATGAAATGAGCGAGCCATGGTCGGTGTATTTGTAAGCTTGCATTGGTTTATTGTTGAGCGTGGCAATCAAGTTTTTGTAACAGGTTGTTGCCATTTGGTGTGCGGATTGTGCGCGAGGCGGAACGCGGCTGCCATCCGGATTGGTAAATTGTGCGCAATCGCCAATAGCGAAAATAGTGGCATCGCGTGTGGTTTGCAAAAATTCATTTACATGGAGTTGATTGATGCGGTTAGTCTCAAGCCCCGCGATATTCGCCATAAAGTCGGGCACTTTAATCCCTGCTGCCCACACCATAATGTCGGCAGGAATTAATTGGCCATCTTTAGTGTGCAAGCCTTCTTTGGATGCCGAGATAATCATGGTGTTGAGTTTGACATCGACACCAATTTTTACCAATTCACTGTGCGCTGAACCGGAAATGCGCTCAGGCAGTGCAGGCAAAATACGTGGGCCAGCTTCAACCAGTGTTACATGAAGGTGATCATTTGATACTGCATCAAAACCATAATTGTGAATTTCATGTACTGCGTGATGCAATTCTGCAGACAGCTCAACACCAGTTGCACCGGCACCGACAATCGCAATACGCACGTGTTCGTTTGATCCGGTGATGCGTTGGATGTGCAAAAATTTATTCAACAATTTGGTGTGGAATTTATGTGCTTGCGTAGGGCTATCAAGAAACAAACAATTTTCTTTGACACCCACGGTGTTGAAGTCATTGGAAATGGAGCCGAGAGCAATGACCAGATAATCGTAGGGAATACGTGTTGAAGGTAAAAACTCCACACCATCTTCATCTTGCATAGGGGCAAGTACAACTTCACGAGTATCGCGGTCGATATCAATCATGGTGCCGACGCGAAAGAAAAAATGGTGCGCATTGGCGTGGCCGCGATAACTTACCGCATCAACGTCTTCATCCATAGTACCCACCGCAATTTCATGCAGTAATGGTTTCCATAAATGCGTGGTGTTGCGGTCAATCAAGGTGACTTCCGCTTTATTTTTACGGCCTAATTTTTCGCCCAATTTAGTGGCAAGCTCAAGCCCGCCAGCGCCGCCGCCGACTACCACAATGCGTGGTTTGGTTGGCGATATAGTTGAAGATGTTTGCATGGTGCTACCTGCATATTAAGTGGATAAATCGTCTCACGGCACAGCGGGCCATCTGCCCGCTGTTAATGATCAAGGCCGTTTAAAAAATGTTTTGCTAATGGCCGCTCAATAAAGCGGTAAGTGTTTTGCTCCAATGCAGCGGAAAAGAGTTTTCGCGCTGAAGATAAATTGCCAGCGCGAAAGTCGCGATAACCGGAATAAAAAAAGTATTCAGTGCGCTCACAGCGGTTGCTGGCATTTTGCCTGAATTGATTGCGCGACATTTTGTCTGTCCAGTACGCATAGACGGCCGCTTCCCATTCGCTGCGAAAGCCCAGTTTTCTTTGTTTGATCAAACTGGAAAAATCCAGGTCAGCTTGTTGGCCAATAATGTCTGCTTTGGCGACATCATAAACGCTGATATTTTGTTGTGATTGTAAATAGTCTGTAAAACTCAAGGCAGCTTTTTGCCAATCACCGGCGTTCATGTAAATTTCGTGGTGCGACGGGTCATTATTGGCCAGGCCTTTTTGTGTCGCTTGTGCGAGTAGTTCGTAAGCCTTTCCATGATTACCTAACATGGAATAATTTTGTGCATGAAAGGCGATGTTGTCGGCACTGGGGTCCAGCTCAAGCAAAATGCCAGATTCATGCAGCGCCAATTGGTACTGGTTTTGGTCGAGGAACAGACGGGCTAACGCATAGTGGAGGCCTGCATTATCAGGCGCGAGCGGAACTGCTTGTTGGTAATAGCTGATCGCCTTTTTAAGGTAAGTATTTTTTTCATAGCTACAGCCACTTGCTTCTGCGCTGGCTTCATAAGTCGTCGCGATAGCCTCGTACAAATCTTCAGTCGGTTTTACTTGCTCCTCCCCCAATTTGAGTGTCGCCAGAGCGAGCGGATAATAGCTGGCCTCGCGATACATGCGTGCGAGTTGGATATAGGGTTTATCCATTTCCGGCTGTTCACGCATGGCCGACAGCAAGGCGCGATAAAGCGGTTCGGGGTTTTGATCGAGCGATTTTTTTTGTTGCAGATATTGTTGTAAAAATACACCCAGTGAGGGCGCGTTTACCTGAAGCCGGTTGGTCGGTGACATTTGCATAAAAATATTATGCGCTTTGGTGTAAGCATTATCTTTGCCTGCCACTATGTCTTCGTAATAAAGGTTATACAGAAGCTTTAATGTGGCGGGGTTACCGGGCACCAGAGTTAAAATGTGGAGCAAGTGTGTTTCGGCTTGTGCGCGGTAGTGCGGATTTTTTTGTTTTTCATTTTCAGCCAAATACATGAGGCTCAATTCATACAGCAACTCTGCATTGTCGGGCTCTGCTTTACTGCGCGCTTCCAGCGCAAGCAGTTCGGCGGTTTTATTTTCAGTGGCCAGATTGGTAGCGGAATCAGTAGTGAAAACTGCAGCGCTCTGATTTTTTACCGGCGCATTATGCGGTACCTGACTACAGCCAAACAGCGCACTGGCGAGTACTGCACAAACTAAACCGGTGCGCAGGAGCGGTATGCCGCAGCGTATAGAATTCTTGCCGTCATAAGCCTTGAATTGCATTGCGTTCACCTCAGAATTGATAGCCCAAGGCTTCTGCTTTTTTAAACGAGGCATCGGATTCCGCTAACAGTTGGTTGTACCCCTGTGCCAATCCTAATATGTAATAGGCTTCCGCTTTTTTGGGTGATGTTTTTACTGCCTGTTGTGCAATGTCCAGCGATTTTTTGTAATCACCATTTTTGATGTGCAGTTTCGCCAGTGCAATCAAGCTGACAACATCGGATTTGCCGTTGTTGTTCAGTGCAGAATTTTCCAAGGCAAATAATTCGGCAGACGTTTTGTTGTACTCGTAAGACAATAACCAATCATTGGATTCTTGCAGCGCATTGGTTTTTTGATAAAAGTCGGCGTAATCGGCCACGGGCACCAGCACGGTTTTAGCGGTGAATGTTTGGTTAACGATATAGCGATTTTTTTCCTCGCTGCCGGTTTGTACCAAACGGTAATACGCGTTATCGATATTTTCGCCCTGGGTTTTTAACAGCAGGCGATGTTCCGGGCTTGGGCTGTTGAACACAACACGCGAACGCAAAGTGAAACCCGGGTCTACAGCATAGGATTGTTTGCGGTCTTGCGGTTTGTGCATGTTGCGCAAATCAGCAAATAAATTAGTGAGCTGGGTAATACTGAAGGAATAATTGATAGGTTCTTTTTTTCCGCCCCAGACATTGGTGAAAACAAAACGGCCGTGAATCGTAAACGGCTGCCACATATTGTCGGCGTTGCTTGCGGTTAATTCTGTGACTTCAGCCGAGTTGTAAATCTGGCCAATCAATTCGCGGAAATATTTATCGCGCTCATGGGAGTATTGCCACATGCTGCGCAAGCGCTGCTCATACATGCCGCCTAATTGTAATTTGAAACTGGCAGAGGCATTGCGCCCATCAAATTTATCAAAAACCAATTCAAGGTCAGCAAGGTGTTCGCGCTCATTCAATTCGGGCAGTGTGCTGATAGTTTGCGTATCGCTATTGACGACCAATGCAGGCTGGCCTTCGATGCCGAGTGAAAAGCCGGGGTACAAACTGGTTTCGCCGGTGGTGTCCATCCATATTTCCGGCTGACCTTGTTGGGCGGGAATATGCACGATCATATGGTCAAAGCTTACACCGGGTACGCGCATATCGGGTACGCCACGGCCACGGGTAATAATCAGTGCGGGGTCGGCTTTTATGCCCAGTTTGCGCAGTAGCATCACGGCTAATACGGTTTGGTCTTTGCAATCACCATAACCATTTTTTAATACTTCAAACGCATCGTGTGGTTCATAGCCACCGCGGCCAACGTGGGCAAATACGTAGCGCACACGGTCTTGTATTGCGCGATAAACCGCCTTGGTTTTTTGTTCGGGTGTGAGCGCGGTCTTTTTGATCTCGGCAATCAATGCATCCAATTTTTCATCGCTGACTAAATGCGGTTCTACCAGCGCATCGGCCCAGCGCGCTACATCGTTCCATTTACTGGTGGTAGATACACGTAAATAGGGCGCATAGTCGTGTGTGCGCGGCATATTATTTTGCAATTCAATTTTGGCGAGATTTTTTCCTGTCCAGGTAATGGTTTGTTGGTCGCCTTTGGCGCTACGCTTTTGGGTGATGGGAAAACGGCTTTGGTCAAATGCGTTGGTATCGCTGCTGGTGAGCTGGATTTTTTTCGGCGCAGTGATTTGCAACTCGCTAATGCTGATAGCATCGGCGCGCGAGCCTTGGCCTGCCGCGCGGTCTTCCCACCAGTGAAAACTGAAACTATCAAACCATTGGTTGGGCACCATTTTTTTGATGTCGGTGTAGCGATATTGGAATTCAATAATCGACCCTTTACGCACATTGGGTAGCGAAAACAATAATTCTTTGCGGTCGTGATAAAAGTTTTCGTCGGTCGGACTTTGGATTTGAGTGGCATCGGCTTTGATGCTATCGATCTTGCCATCCGGTGTGCGCACATTGGCAAATTCCAGTGCGATGTCTTCATAAAAACTGTTGAAGCTCACGCTAATCTGGCTGTAATCGCGCACCGCTTCATCACTGTTGATATACACCGCCACATAGGATGTAGCATGGCTCATCAACTGCTCATCAATATGCACATGGGTTTTGCGCAAAATAATCTGAGCTTCTCCGGCTTTGTTTGCATCAACACTGCGTGCCAATGTTTTTAATGCAGGCGCAAGGCGTTGGATTTTTTTATCCCCTGCATTTGCATAACTATTGCTTGTCACCAGCAATAAACTGATGACGGCTATTCCATGTAGGCATCGGCTGAAGAAAAATTCTGACACTCGCGCTCTCCAAAGGTGTAACGGTGATGTGTGGTTTACAACAAAGCCAGGGCTCAGGTCGTTGTTAAACCCGAACCCAACGGCGCTCTGCAGCGCTTTGAAAAATGGCATCAATGCAACGCATATTGGCGATGGCATCTTCCAGTGGAGTAGGCACCGGCGTGTTATTGAAAATGCTCAAGGCTAATGCATCGCCCATTGCGCCGTAGTGGTTGGTATCCGGCACTTCAATTTCCTCAACTACACGGTTGCGGGTGATGCGGATTTTTTGCACCGGTAGGCCGCTGTCGTTATAAAACGGGCGCTCGATGTAAAGGCTACCTTGATCGCCGATGGCTTCGGCGTATTGAATAGGCTCAATTTTGGTTGCTGCGGTAAAGCTCGCGGTACCTGCAGAAAATTCCATAATGCCAGAGGTCAGGCAATCCACTTCTTCACCGGGCATAGGCGTAATCTGGCCGAGTACATTGTTGGGCTCTTCATTAAATAACCAACGCGACAGTGAAACGGAATAGCAGCCAATATCCAGCAGCGCACCGCCGCCCCATTCAGTTTTGTTGCGAATGTTATCCGGCTCGCGGTTGTTGTAAGAAAAATGTGAATGCACGGCGTAGAGTTTGCCAATTGCACCTTCATCAACCAGTTTTTTTGCCAGCTGCCATTGCGGATGAAAGCGATACATAAACGCTTCCATTACTTTCAGATGCGGATGTGCGCGCGCTGCATCTATCAGGCGCTGTGCATCGGCGGTATTTAACCCGAGCGGTTTTTCACAGAGCACATGTTTGCCTGCTTGCAGCGCTTTGATCGACCAGTCCACATGCAAGTGATTGGGCAGCGGATTGTAAATCGCATCAATCTGCGGATCGGCCAGCATGTCTTCGTAACTGCCGTAGGCCTGTGCGATACCCAATGAATCAGCAGTAGCGCGGGCGTTTTGCAAATCGCGTGAGCAAATCGCAACCACTTCATTGTGCTGGGAAGCCTGTAGTGCAGGGATAACTTTTTCGCGGCCAATTTTGGCGGTGCTGAGCACGCCCCAACGAAGTTTTTGCATATGTTTTCCTAGTGTCCTGTGAGCTGCCGTGTGGCGTTTCGCGTGAATAATTGTAGTGATAAATGCAGTGGTAAAGCGGATGTTAAATAAAGTCGGTCAGTGTAGCGCAAGCGCGGCTCAGGGGGTGAGCCGCGCAGGGTTTTTGATGCGGAAAAAGCAGGGAATCAACAGTAGAAAAACAGATCACCAGGGCAGCAGATCGCCATTGGAATGCCAGAAGCTGCCACTGTTCTCAAGAGTCAATCCATCGATGCGTTGGTTCAGGCGCTGTGCGGCTACATCGGCAGAAATATCGCCGCCAAAATTGACCATCGCGGTTTGCACGTAACCCGGGTGGAGTATCGCCACGGCAATGCCCCGTGGTTTTAAATCCCGCGCGAGCGATACCGCCGCCGCATTCAGCGCCGCTTTGGACATGCGGTAGCCGTAATAACCGCCCGAACTGTTGTCGGCAATAGAACCCATACGGCTGGTGATGAAGGCGATTTTCGCACCGGAAGCCAGATTGCCCAGCAGCGCCTCGGTCACGCGTAAAGGTGCTTCGGCATTGACTAAAAATTGCTGCTGCAGCGATTGGTAATCAATGCTGCCCAGCGCTTCGTGCAAAAAAATACCGGCGTTGTTAATCAGCAAATCAATCGATTTACCTTCCAGTCGCTCAGCCAATCGGGCTACCGCCTGTGCATCGGTCACATCTACACCGGCTACTACCAGCGCGCCGGATTCCGTCAGTTCTGGCGATGCGTTGCGGCATACGCCAATCACATCCCAGCCCTGCGCCAAATAGGTTTTGCACAAGGCCAGACCTATACCGCGGTTTGCGCCGGTGATCAATGCTGTTTTCATCTTCTCGGTCTCCTCAAGGGTATTTCGATAAAACCGAAGGGTAATTCATTCGTTGGTGCGCGGGTTAATTTTTTACCGTGTGTTTGACCAACAACATCACCAGTGGGCGCACCAGCAAAATACAGAAGAAGGCCGATGGCATGGCGATGCTATAGGCATGGGCTACCTGCGCCAGATAGTGATCGGCAATGCCGCTGTTGGCCGCCACAATAATGAGCGACATCAGGAACGCCATGATCGCCGACATATAAAACGCGAACACAAGCGGTGTAAAGCGGGCAGGTAGTTTGCGGCTGCCTGCGGGTTTAAGGGTGATGTCGATATTGGCTTCTTGCATCGTATTTCCTCAGTAATCGAACGATTGATGAATGCAGGCACGCTTGCCTACGGACGGGTGCACTTTACGGCTCGGCTGTTGTGTGCGGTAGATGAGCACTGGCTTCTGCTATATTAAGCAAAACTTACTAATCAATTTATTTATTCGGAAGTTATGGCGATGGATACATTACGCGGTATTGAATGTTTTGTGCGCGCAGTGGAGGGCGGCAGCATTGCAGCAGCGGCGCGCCGTTTGGGCATCAGCGCCGCGGCGACCAGCCAGAATATCGCCCGTTTGGAGTCTTATCTGGATGTGCGCCTGCTCACCCGCACCACTCGCAGTTTGGCAATGACCGATGCTGGCCGCGTCTATTACGACAAAGTCGCGCTGTTAATCCATGAGCTGGAACTGGCGCGCGCCGCCGTAACCGATGCGCAGCAAGAGCTGCAAGGCCGGTTGTGCATCGCCTCTACTGCTGCGTTTAGCCGTCATGTACTCGCGCCCCTGATTCCCGCCTTTAACCAGCGCTATCCACGCCTGGAAATTGAAATCACCTCAACCGACCGGCGCGTGGATCACGTGCAGGAATCGGTGGATGTCAGCATCCGCATCAAACAGCAACTGGATGAAGGTTTAATCGCGCGCAAAATCGCCGCCATTCCCACCATTTTTTGCGCCTCACCTGCGTACATCGCACGTGCAGGCCGCCCCAAAACACCCGCCGATTTGCGCGACCACGATTGCCTGGTATTCCGCCTCGCCGTTGACGGGCGCTTTTTGCGTTGGGGATTTGTAGAAAACGGTTTGCGTTTTGATGCAGAAGTGCGCCCCGCCATTATCAGTGACGACATCGACGTACTCGCACGCCTCGCCGTCGCAGGCGGTGGCATCACCCGCTTGGCCGCCTTCGTCGCCAACGATTATTTGCGTCGCGGCGAGCTGAAAGAATTATTCACCTGCGACGAATGCACCGGCTTTAACGCAGAAATCGAACCACTGGATATTTACGCCTGCGTGCGCGACCGCCACCAATTAACCCCCAAGGTTCGCGCGTTTATGGATTATTTGGCGGAGGCGCTGCCTGCGGAGTGGCGGGTGGGGTAGTTGCATTAGAGTGATGTGTTTGGTCGCTGGTGGGAGGTAAAAATAATTTGTGAAGTTATGTGTTGTAATGGAGTTATCTGCAGATAAGTGATATTCATTGCCATTGTGCCAATAGGTTGCTGGTGAGCTTGCGAACCGCAACGGGCTAAAGGTCAGCAGTGTTCCGCCTTTCGTTCCCTCAGCATAAAATGACTGCCGAATGAAAGCCAGTAATGACGTGTGACTAGAGGATGTGTTATTAAATTACCCTTCAAACTTAGATAGAAAAATGCCGGAGTGAAGTGCGGAAAAATTCCATCTAATTACATTGTTAGCCAAAAAATAAGGAACCCATGACTCAAGAAAACTATTGGTTAATATCACTTGGCATCAGTGGCTTAGCGCTGGCTATGTCTATAGCCACATTTTTTTACTCTCATTTTCGCTCGAAGAAAACTGATGAGCAAAAACTATACGAAAAAAAGACCGATGTATTAATTTCAATAAATGAGCTTCATGATCTTGCATCAGAATTAACACTTATCATTTTACAAAAAGTATCTCTTTTTCAGGAATACTCAGCTCTTAGGGAAAATGAAATAAAGGAGCATGTTCGGGTTAGAGCAAATCTTGCCTTCTTGAGAAGTGAGTTAGAGTTTCTAAACGACCAAAGGCGAAAGTTACAGGAGCTTAGCCCTTCAGACATAGAGTCCTGGGAATCTATGAAGGCCACTTATAAAAGTTGGTCTAACAATATCTCCTCTACAATCAGTAAAGAGCAAAGCGCATTAAATGAGCTAAAAAGTAAAGTCATTAAAAATGGCTAACAAGCGACTGTGGTAAAAAATAGATTGATTTGACATCAAAATCACTCTTCTTTTTTGTTGTGCACCGTGCCGCCAATGTGTGCAATTGGCCGATAGCTGGCGTTGATCTTCAAATAGTTTGAGCGGCGCGTAGGTTGGGCAGCCATGCCCAACAAATCTATTTAATCACCAAAATGTTGGGCATTACTGCCCAACCTACATAAACGCAACATTTCCTTCTTCCCATATCTCACTCTCACCACCTGTCCGCTTCGTTCAAATTAACCGCAGCGGACACATTCTTCGGACACTCGGCAGTCACTCAATATCGCTACGCAAATAAATAACTTCTTATAAAACATCGGGTTAAAAATTTTCTGCGCAGTTGGTACGGGCTTTGAAGTACTAAAGCAAAAGTCCCTGAGTGATGTTGTATGAATATGAAAATTGCTGATACCTCTGCGCAGGATCTTATGCTGGGTCAAGCGAGCCGCAAGAACAGGCGTATTGTTATTGTGGGCGCAGTGGCGTTGCTGATTGGTGTTGTTGTGTCGGCGTTTATTTATGTGGCCGATGTGTCTATGTCGGGGTTGGTGGTGGAGCGGTCTGCGATTCGCGTGGCGACAGTCGAGCGTGGCACCTTGGTGCGTGAAGTGGTTTCCCAGGGAAAGATTGTGGCAGCCAATAGCCCCACTTTATTTAGCCCCGAGCAGGGGTATATCGATCTGGCGGTTAAGGCGGGCGATACGGTGGCGCGCGATCAAGTGCTCGCGACTATTGTCAGCCCGGATTTAAATGAATTACTCGCGCGGGAAACGGCCAACCTCACACGTATTGATGCCGATCTTGGCCGCCAAAAAATAGAATCAAAACGTCGCAAATTGGAGCTGGAGCAAATCATCGCCATGGCATACGTCAACGAAAAAGCCATGATGCGCGAAAAACTGCGGGCGGATGAAGCTATCAGCAAAAAACTTATCCGGCAGCTGGATTACGAAAAAGCGGTGGATGATCTGGAGCGAGCCAAATTGGAGTTGGCGCAAGCGAAACAAAATGGTGAGCTCGCGAATGAGTCACTGGTGTTTGATGTTGAATCACTGGAATTGCAACTCAAAAGCCAACAACTTTTAGTGGATGCGTTACAACGGCGTGTGCATGAATTAACGATCAGATCACCGGTGTCCGGCATGGTGGGAAATGTTCAGGTGATCAACAGGCAGGCCGTTGCCGCCAATCAAGCGCTGATTACTGTTGTTGATTTGAGTGCGTTTGAAGTGGAGGCGATAGTGCCTGAAGGATTTGCCGATGACATAGCGCCACTTATGGAGGCAGAAATTACGTTGGGGGGAGCAGCTTATCCCGGCATGGTTACCGCTATATCGCCCGAGGTGGTTAACGGTGGTGTCAGTGCGCGCATTCGTTTCACCGATGTGTTGCCTGAAAATCTGCGTCAGAGTCAGCGTTTGACTGCGAAGATTTTTTTGGAAAACAAACCCAATGCGCTCATTGTTAATCGCGGTTCATTCTTTGATAGTTTCCGTGGCTATGTTTACAAATTGCAAAACAATAAAGCACTGCGTGTGCCTGTGGTGATCGGTGGTTCAAGTCTAAAGCACATTGAAATTATGGATGGTTTGCAAGAGGGCGACAGCATCATCATTTCTTCACTTGCGACGTCCGCCACTGATGAACAAATTTTGATAACAGATTAATTTCAGGAGAAAGCTCCATGTTGAAAATGCAATCCGTAAAAAAAATATACCGAACCGACATGATCGAAACCCATGCCTTGCGTGATTTTAATCTGGAGGTAAAAGAGGGTGAGTTTGTCGCCGTGACCGGCCCTTCAGGTTCTGGCAAAACGACTTTTCTTAATATCGCCGGATTATTGGAAACCTTTGAAGAAGGGCAGTATTGGTTGGATGGCCACGATGTTAGCCGCTTAAACGATAATGTTCGTTCAAAATTGCGCAATGAAAAAATCGGATTCATTTTTCAGGGGTTCAACCTGATTTCTGATCTCAACATTTTTGACAATGTGGATGTTCCACTGCGCTACCGTGGGTTTTCCGGCGCGGAACGAAAAAAGCGAATTAATAATGCGCTGGAGATGGTGGGGCTGGCCGCGCGCGCGCGCCATTTGCCGTCACAATTATCGGGTGGGCAACAGCAGCGGGTTGCAATTGCACGTGCGCTTGCCGGCGAACCTAAATTTTTACTGGCGGATGAGCCAACCGGTAATCTCGATTCATTAATGGCGCGACAAGTTATGGAGATGCTTGAAGAGATCAACAAAAACGGAATGACCATTGTAATGGTGACCCACGATCCGGATTTGGCGCGGCGCGCACATCGCAATATACAAATTGTAGATGGGCAAGTCACCGATTTTAAAATCTACGAATCTTATGCCGATGCTACAAAAAATGCAGATGGCACCATCAAAACTTCAGATCATGAAGAAAAAAACGAAGAGAAATTGACGGCTAATACTCTTTAGTCTGGAGCGAAAAAATGTGGAAATATTATTTGCGGTTGTCATTGCATAGCCTGCGTAAAACTCCGACCTTGTCGCTGTTGATGGTGCTTGCCATCGCAACCGGTATCGCTGCCAATCTAACAATTCTCACCATGCATTCTGTGGTGTCTAGCAATCCCATGGCGCATAAAAATGACCGAATTTTTGCTGTGCAACTTAATTCATGGAATCCCGAACGGGAATACTTCAGCCTCAACGCCATTCCACCGCAAGTCACTTATCAGGATGCCAAAGCGCTTTATGACGCAAATGTCGCTGAGGATATTGTCATCTCACGTAAAGTGGGTGTGACTATTCAGCGCCCGGAATCGTCCGAATTGCCATCGGCTTACAATACACGCATGACCACGCGTGATTTTTTTAGCATGTTTGATGTGCAATTTATTTATGGCGGCCCCTGGAGTAAAAACGCGGATGACAGCCCTGAACATGTAGTCATTATTAGTGAAGGTATAAACAATAAATTCTTTAAAGGCGCGAATAGTTTGGGGCAGGTTCTGTTGCTGGATGGTGAATTATTTACGGTAGTGGGTGTGGTCAGTGAGCGATGGCAGCTGGTGCCCAATGTGTACGATTTGAATAATATCCCATTTGAAGCCGCGCCCGATGCTTACATTCCGTTCTTTCACTCTGCCGCCAAGCCCTACCAAATTTGGGGCAATGTTCAGGGGTGGTCAGATGAAAACATACGCAGTCATCAGGATTTTTTACAGAGCGAAACGATTTGGATTCAAGCCTGGGTTGGACTTAATTCAGCGGAGAAGCGTCAGGAATTCACCCAGTTTCTGGAAAATTATATTGCCACGCAAAAAGAGCAAGGCAGATTCAAACGATCGCCGGGGTATCAGCTGAATACGCCGCAAGAATGGTTAAACATTAATAATGTGGTCTCCAAAGATAACAAACAATTATTAATGCTCTCGTTTGTGTTTCTTATGATTTGTTTGGTCAATAGTACTGTTTTGATGCTTGCAAAATTTCTGCGCAAAGCACCGGAAGCGGGTATTCGGCGGGCGCTGGGCGCGAGTCGTTACTCTATATTTTTCCAGCACTTAACCGAAGCCTTTATCGTTGGCGCTGCGGGTGCTTTACTCGGTTTACTTATGTCGTTCGGTGGGCTCGCCGCTGTGCGCGCGCTTTACAGCAATTACGAAAATGTTGCGGTCTTTAACGGTGTGACAATTGCCGCTGCTGTTTTACTCGCGTTGGTGGCAAGCCTGTGCAGTGGTTTTTTACCTGCATGGCGAATTAGTCACGCCGCGCCTGCCAAATATCTAAAAACCCGATAATAGCCTCAGGATCATTTTATGTTAGATCTCATACCGATTATTAAAAGCTTGTGGCGCAATAAAACCGGGCCGCTGCTGATTATTCTTCAGTTGTCACTCACCATTGCCGTGGTGAGCTCGGCATTATTCGTCGTCAGTGAGCGCATCGCAAAAATTGAGCGTCCCAGTGGATTAGTGGAAGACGAATTATTCAAGTTATGGATGCGGCAAAATTCACCCGACTCAGACATGGAGCAAATCGTGAAGCGGGATATGGAAATTATTCGCGCAACTCCAGGCGTTATTGATGCAACACCTATATCGACTGTGCCGCTATCTGGTTCCGGGTCTTCGGCATCACTCTACACAAGCCCGGAAAACAAGCTCGCCGATTTTTCTACTGCGATCTATGAGATGACCGAGCATAGTTTGTCAACACTCGGATTGGTACTAATTGAAGGGAGAAACTTCAATGCCAATGAAATCAATTTTTTTGCGCAAGAGAATACACCCGAACAGAGCGTTGCTATTCTTACTAAAGATCTTGCCGAGAGAATGTTTTCCGATGAGTCCGCTGTAGGTAAAACGGTCTATATGGGAAATTTGCAATTGACTGTTATCGGTGTTGTCGAACGCTTGATGGGGCCCTGGCCGGATTCTGAATTCGCCGCTAGCGCAACAATTCTTCCCGAGATTAGTAAAGACAACTCTATCAATTATCTTGTGCGAACCAACCCTGAGCAGCGGGATGAAATAATGCTCGCGGTGGTTGAAAAGCTACGCGCAATCGACAGCACGCGTTTGATTGGCGATGAAAAATCAGTGAAGCAAATACAGCGCGAAACCTACACCAGCGATTATGCAATGATCAAAATTTTATCATTCGTAATATTTTTGCTGACATTCGTTAACGCCTTGGGGATTTTTGGCCTGACCACGTTTTGGGTAACCCAGCGTCGCAAACACATTGGTATCCGGCGCGCGCTGGGTTCTACCAAGGCGGGGGTTATGCGCTATTTCATGCTGGAAAATGTCACCTTGGTGGTATGCTCTGCAATTGTTGGTAGCACAATCGCCTATGTGAATAGCAGCTACATGGCACGAACCTATGGTATGGAGCTGCTGCAAATAGAATATGTGCTGATAACTGTAATTTTTTTGCTGCTGGTTACTTTATTGGCAGCCTATTCGCCGGTTCGAAAGGCTGCGCAGATTTCGCCTGTTGAAGCTGTCTCCAATGTTTAAATGTGTGTGGGATGTATGCCAAAAGAATCCGCTCAAAAAATTCTGATTGTTGATGACAATCCCGCTGTCGGAAAAGCACTTCATTTGTTGCTTGACGTGCATGGTATTGCTGCTGAAATTGCGCTGACACCACAAGCGGCGACCAGGCGTTTGGAAGAAGATGGCAGCATCGCTTTGGTTGTACAGGATATGAATTTTTCCGAGGACACTACCTCGGGGCAGGAGGGCAAGGCGCTGTTTTACAGCCTCAGGCAAATTCGGCCTGATATCCCCATCATTCTGATCACCGCATGGACGCAACTTGAAACCGCTATAGAGTTAGTGAAGAACGGTGCTGCGGATTATATCGCCAAGCCTTGGGACGATATTAAATTAGTGACCACGATTAAAAATTTATTGGAACTGGAAGACTTGCAACAGCAGCAGCGATTGCAAGCGCAAACCTTGCTGGCTGAAAAAGCACGCTTGTTAGCAACCGCGAATCTTTGTGGGCTTATTTACCAAAGTGCTGCGATGCATGCATTAGTCAGCCTTGCGGTAAAAATTGCCCGCGCGGATGTACCGGTACTGATCACTGGCCCCAATGGTTCAGGCAAGGAAAAAATTGCGCAAATTATTCAGGCAAATTCGCGCGTAAACACCGGGCCGTTTGTGTGTGTCAATGTCGGCGCATTACCGCAGGAATTAATAGAGGCGGAATTGTTTGGTGCAGAAGCGGGGGCTTATACCGGTATCAGCAAAAAGCGTATCGGTCGCTTTGAAGCAGCGGACGGAGGCACTCTCTTTCTTGATGAGCTGGGTAACTTGTCGGCATCGGGGCAGGCAAAGTTGTTGCGGGTTTTACAATCTGGAGAATTTGAGCGGTTGGGCTCAAGCGAAACCCGTCATTGTAATGTGCGGGTTATCAGCGCTACCAACACCAATCTTGAACGCGCGATTAAAAACGGTGAATTTCGCGAAGACCTGTTTTATCGCCTGAATGTGTTTGAACTAAAAGTTCCCGCTTTGGTGGAGCGTAAGGATGACATATTGCCGCTTATACACCATTTTCTTCGCGGGCAGGCGCAACTGGATCATTCGGTTTTGCATGCATTGCATTGCTACCCTTGGCCGGGAAACGTTCGTGAATTGGAGAACGCCTGCCAGCGCGCGCTGATTTTGAACGAGGGAGGAAAGCTGCAGCTCAACGATTTTGGTTTGCCCATTAATGACACCACACTTGATAATTACAAACCTGTGATCGCAGAACCCTCGCGCGAGGTTATCGAAATGGTGCTAAAACAAAATCAGGGTGTTGTTGCCCAGGCAGCGCGACAATTGGGTTTTTCACGTCAAGCTCTCTACCGTCGATTGGAAAAATATCAGATTGAACACAATCAATAGAAAATTCTCCCTCGAAGGAAAACTCAGCGCGATAGTGGCGCTATCGGTCACCCTTGGCTTGTGCATTCTTGTTCTGTTCTCAATATTCATCGATGAGTTGCTGGTAGCGTTGTTAATCGCTCTGCCAATATCGTTGGTGATTTCGATCTGGCTAGTGCGTAAATTAGCGCAGGATCACAATATCAAAATTGCCGCTATTCATAACGGTATGCTGAACCTGATGGATAACGATTTCAGCGTAAGTATCGCCAATACAGGGAGGGACGAGTTAAACGAAATCATCGCCATTTTTAATCAGCTATCTGAAAAATTGCGCAATGAGCGCCAGCACGTTTATCAGCGCGAATTACTGTTGGATATGGTGATTCAACATTCCAACATGGGGGTTGTACTCATTGACCAAGAAGATCGCGTTATTTATTCAAATGGTTTTGCAAAAGATATTCTCAACGCTGGCAAGCCCATTAATGGATTGTACTTTTCCGATGCTATTAAACTGACATCTGATTTGCTGAGGGAAATTATCTCCCAGCGCAAGGAGGGTTTATTCAGGGTGAGGGAGAGCTCGGGGGATGAGCTTTATCACATTACCACCGGACGTTTTATTCTTAACGCACGCAAGCATGAGGTGCTGCTGATCAAGCGAATGACCTTTGAACTCCATCGTCAGGAGGCTGTGATATGGAAAAAAGTGATTCGCACCATTACCCATGAACTCAATAATTCGTTAGCACCCATCTCTTCAATGGCGCATTCCGGGCAGCTATTGGTCGAACAGGAAAAATACAATCAGTTGAGCGTCGTTTTCGAAACTATCGGTGAGCGCGCCCAGCATCTTAAGCACTTCATCGATGGCTATGCGCGGATTGCCAAACTGCCAATGCCTGAAAAGAAAATAGTAGATTGGTCTGAATTTATAAAAAAACTGTCAGTAGCGTTGGAATTTTCTTTTGACGGAAATGTACCCGTCAGCCCGGGGTATTTTGACCCGGTGCAGATTCAGCAAGTGATTACCAATTTGCTAAAAAACGCACATGAATCCGGTTCAGCTGCAGATCAAATATGTTTGACGCTAGAGCAAAACAGTCAATACAGTGTGCTAAAAGTGTTGGATCGCGGCACAGGTATGTCTGCCAACATTATGGAAAATGCATTGCTGCCCTTTTACACCACCAAGCAATCCGGTAGCGGAATAGGTCTGTCTCTCTGCCGCGAAATAGTAGACGCTCATGGCGGATATATTTCCCTTGAAAACCGCAAGGGTGGTGGGCTTTGCGTGAAGATATTACTGCCGAACGCTCCCGAAGGCGCACCCACCACCCGTTAACACCGACAGTGCGCGTGTTTAAGGATTGTTTGGTACAGCGTGCCGCACTGATTTGCGGGTGGTTTAATTGGGTTAGAGTAATTTTTTTGGTTACCCATGAGTGGTGAAAATAATTTGTGACGTTATGCGTTGTAATAGAATTGTCTGCAAATAAGTGATATTCGTTGGCATTGTGCCATTAGGTTGCTGATGAGCTTGCGAACCGCAACAGACTCCTGAATGAAATACAATAATGACGTGCGACTGGAAGATGTTCTATTAAATTACTTTTAAAACTTGGATGGAAAAATTCTATCTAAGTAAATTGTTATGTTGAAAAGCATATAGGCCGAGACGTTAACTTGGCGCTATGAAAATTTTTAGAATCATCTATATCATGGGTAAGGTTTGTTAAAATAACATTTGGCATTTATTCTATGAATAACTTGAAAGAGCGCTTTATAAAGCTATGCAGAGGTTCTCCCCCTAGTGAAATTGAAGAGTTTGCTCACCAAAAAAGGTTGCAGAGCTTAGGTTTTAGCATTAAAAGAATTTCAATATTCGCAATAGTTGCTTTTTCATTTGTGGCAATTTCAATATTATTGAAACCTGAAAAATACCCAAATGAAAAACCTGTTGAGCTTATCTTAATGTGTGGTTTTTCAATTTCGTTTTTGCTTATATTTGGTTATTTCTATTCCCGTGGAGTGAAAAAAGCTCTAGAAAGAACGTGGAAGTGGCGTAAAAATAAAAAATAACAAAGTGCTCCAACTCGCGCACTACGTGCTCTGGACAGTTTGTAAGTCGCGGCTTTGTGGTTTTGCTGCGCAAAAATATTCCGCAAAACTACAACTTACAAACTGCCTTTGTATACGGTGTTATATTCCTAAGGTACATATGAAAATCGACACAGCCACAAAAAGCGATTATTTGGCACTAATAGAAATCTGGGAGTCATCAGTGCGCGCCACGCATGATTTCCTAAGTGAAGAAAACATAAACTATCTTAAACCTCGAATACTTGAGCACTATTTCGACGCAGTGGATCTGCGAGTTGCTAAAGATGAAAGCAATACAATCGTTGGCTTCATTGGGGTCGCAGAACAAAATGTTGAAATGCTTTTTGTATCTCCATCACACAGAAACAAAGGCATCGGGTCCTTCTTACTAAAAAATGCCATAAAAAATCAGGGCGCGCGAAAGGTTGATGTGAATGAGCAGAATCCTAATGCAACCGGCTTTTATGAGCATTTAGGTTTCAGAGTAATTGGCCGCTCCCCACTAGATGGACAGGGAAACCCATTTCCACTGCTCCATTTGGAGTTGACCTGAATATAACAAATCGCTCAAGCACCGCGCACTTCGTGGCTGGACAGTTTTTTAATCGCAGTTTTGTGGTTTTGCTCTGCAAAAAATAATCCACAAACCACAATTTACAAGCTGCCGTTTTATACGGTGTTATTTGCAATAGGAGTTCATCTTGAAATGAAGGAATTATTCACGTTCTTGGTTGATTTTGATGGTGGAACTTTTATATCTCAGTATCAGGAAGAGAGTTTACAGGCGGCTACTTTGAGTTGGGCAGAGAAGCTTGATTCTCAGGTTTTTCCTGACATTACAGAAAAAGCTTGGTCTGATTTAATTGCTCAAGTCAATGAGCCAGACAATCAGCCTGTTGCTGTGAGCGGATTGAAAAATGTTTGGTGCTCTAGCTATTTGGTAGGCAGTACCGTTTTAATTGTTCATATTGTCAGCACAATAGAATGCACATAACAAAATGCTCCGACACGCGCACTGCGTGCGCTGGACAGTATTAAGTCGCAGTTTTGTGGTTTTGCTGCGCAAAAGTAAACTACAAAACCACGATTTACAAACTGCCGTTGAGCACTGCGTTATATTAAAAACCTAGTGAATAAAATAAATGCTAACTAAAGAGTTCGATAGTATTAACTATAAATTAGGGATTGAGTATTTGGAGCCTAAAGGGTTTTAATACAAAAATGGGAATTGGCACATTCTGAACAGTGATTTTCAATTATCTTTCATTTTGGCAAAAGAAAAAAATGCTTCTCATTTTCAAGTTAAATACCTAACTGTGGCGTTAAGGCATGTGAATGTTCCACTGGGAACAGAAAGGGTAAAAGTTTCAGCTTTTCAAGATATTGATCGAGCCTCGCCAGTTCAAATATCTCCATTTAAAATTGGGTCGTTTATAGAGTCAGGCTTTAATTCATCTGTATGGAAGTATATTAATCCCCTTGGTCAACAAGGAATGTCTTTTAATAATTATCATCCAATCTACTACGGTGGCCGAGAAATCCAAAGCCAAGAATCATTAAATGTATTCGGTGCGGAGCTAATAAATGAACAGGAATCAATTGAGTTGCTATCGCAAGCAATGCGTCAAGTTGCCGAATATAGTTTGCAATGGGCGCAGTTTATGACCCCAAAGGAAATTGTTCGTCAAATCAACGAAAATGGTGAAAATTGGTGGATTGAAAAAGAATGGGTTAAAGCTTATAGCGAGACTTTTTCACTCTAAAAGCAATATAACAAGCGACTGTGGTAAATGCTGCTACGCCTTGCATCAAATCAACAATGTATATTGACCTTGGTGTTATCTCAATTTCCTATTTTGGCTGATCGCTAGCATTGATCTAAAAATAGTTTTGAGCTGCGCGTAGGCTGGGCAGCTATGCCCAACAAATCTATTCAATCGCCAAAGTGTTGGGCATTGCTGCCTACACGGCGCGACCCAACCTACAAAATAAATTTCCGAAATCAGTTTGCGGCGAGTTAATCCCGTTTCATCGCAGGCAACAACACCGTCACTATCCCGATCAGCGGCAGATAAGCGCAGAGATCAAACATATACTCAATCGATGTCGCATCGGCAATTGCGCCCAAGCCTGCTGCGGCAATTCCGCTAATACCAAACATCAATCCAAAAAATACGCCGGAGATCATGCCGATTTTGGTGGGGACTAATTCTTGTGCGAGTACCACTATTGCCGAGAAGGCGGACGATAAAACCAAGCCGATCACGACTGATAACACCGCCGTCCAGAATAAATTGCAGTAGGGAAATAACAATGTAAAAGGCGCAGCGCCGAGGATGGAGATCCAGATCACCGCTTTACGCCCAACCTTGTCGCCAATTGGCCCACCGGCAAAGGTACCTACGGCGACTGCCGCTAAAAATAAAAACAACAATAATTGTGCGTTAGCGACGGAGGTGGAAAATTTTTCCATCATATAAAACGTGTAGTAGTTGGTGAACGCTGCCATATAGATGTACTTGGAGAACACCAAAATTGCGAGCACCGTTAATGCACCGGCAATTTGCGCGCGCGACAGATGGGCGAAGTGCGGATTTTTTTTTGTGCTCTTGAGCGATGCGCGCGAGCGAATTGTCCAACGGCTTACGTTAAATAAAACTGTAAAACCCAAAATCGCAAATAGCGTAAACCAGCCAATTGCGCCCTGACCTTGCGGCAAAATAATCGCGGCAGCGAGCAGCGGGCCAAATGCAGAGCCTGCGTTGCCGCCCACTTGGAAAAACGATTGCGCAAAACCAAAGCGCCCGCCCGATGCCATACGCGCAACGCGTGAAGCCTCAGGGTGAAAGGTGGATGAGCCCAAGCCGATCATGGCCGATGCGATCAGCAGCCAAGTGAAGTTACTCGCCAGCGCCAACATCACCAAACCGCACAGGGTGAATAGCATTCCGGTAGGCAGCAAATAGGGTTTTGGGTGTTTATCCGTATACAAACCAATGCCCGGTTGCAGCAGCGATGCCGTCATCTGGAAGGCAAGGGTAATCATGCCGATCTGGGTAAAACTCAGAGCGTAATCGCTTTTTAGCAGCGGGTAGATCGAGGGCAAAATCGCCTGGATCAAATCATTCAGCAAATGCACAAAACTCACAGCGCCTATGACCGGCAACACGGTTTTGGTGGGGTCAAATTCGACTGGCGTGAGGGGCTGTGTAGAAGGCTGCACAGGAATGGATTCCATCTGACTCATGTTGGTTGCTATCTCCACAAATACTGACTTGGACAAACGGGGCATTGGCAGTATAAAGTGCTGCAAAAAGCAGAAATGACATAAACTATCGAATAAGTGACAAGCTGGTTTTGTTGGGTCTCACCAACCAGTTTGTGAAGACTTATGCCTTTGAGGACGCTATGACAAATACGGTTATGCCGCGCAGCCCGGAAGCCTTGCAGTACGTTCCGCGCCCCATCGTCGCCTGGGGTGGCCACTATGCCAATGGCGATGAAATTCCGCCGCACACCCATCCGCGCGCACAACTTTTATATGCCGTTGAAGGGGTGATGCGCGTGATTACGCCCAATAGTGTGTGGACGATTCCCTCGCACCGGGCACTTTGGGTACCGCCACAGGTGGAGCATCACTCATTCATGATGAGCGACTTGGAAATGCGTACACTCTACGTCAGTGCCGATGTTCCGCTCTCACTTGGAAAAGAATGCCGCGCAATTTCAGTATCGGGATTACTGCGCGAATTAATTTTAGGTTTGCTGCAAGAGCCTGCGGAATATCCTATTCCCGGGCGCGGCGAACATTTAACCGCATTGATTTTGATGGAGATTGAGCGCGCGGCAACGCAAGCGGTTGAAATTCCCTGGCCGCAAGACCGCCGTTTGCAGCGTGTTTGCCAATGGGTGATGGATGAACCCGGCATCAGACGCACGATTGAAGAATTGGCCGATAGTGCAGGCGCGAGCGCGCGTACATTAATCCGTTTATTTCCTAAAGAGACGGGTTTGAAATATCACCAGTGGGTTCAGCAAGTGCAGTTGGCAGAAGCGCTCTGCCGCTTGGGGCGCGGTGAGGGCATTGCCCGCATCGCCAGTGAATTGGGCTATGCGAGCCCCAGTGCATTTTCAGCCATGTTCAAACGCAATTTTGGAGTAACGCCTAACCATTATTTTTCCAAACATGTGCAGCCTTAGCGGGCCATCTCAAGCGAGCAAACTCATCGAACATTCAGCGCGCGTGAAAAACCTCTGCAGGAACGTCGGCAAGCGCTTCAAAGGCGGGGCGTGCAAAATAATAGCCTTGGAACAATTCAATCCCCATATCGCGCAGAACCGAAAACTCCTCGTAGCTTTCTATTCCCTCTGCAACAACGGTCATATTCAGTTCGTTGCACACATGAGTAATGCCGCGGACGATAATTTGGCTTGAACGGCGTTTATCGATATCGCGCAGCAATGCCATATCCAATTTCATAATATCGGTCTGGATCTCTGCGAGCAGGTTTAACCCGGCATAGCCTGCACCAAAATCATCGATAGCGGTTTTAAAACCGCGTTGGCGATAGTGATCAACAATATTGCGCAGATGCGCAAGGTCATCGACCTTTTCACTTTCGGTAATTTCAAAAATAATTTGTTCAATAGGGAAATGGTATTTTTCCGCTGCGGCAAGTGTTGCGCGAATACATAATTCAGGCCGATAAACCGCATTGGGCATAAAATTAATACTGAGCAGCGATTTCATACCCAGCTCGGCGGCTAATTTGATTGCTTTGGTACGGCAGGCCTGATCAAACCGGTAGCGGTTTTCATCATTAACATGAGCAAACACAGAGCCTGCACCCTCGTTGTTTAAACCCCGCACCAGCGCCTCATGGGCATAAATTTCGCGCGTGCGGCTGTTAATGATGGGCTGGAACGCCATGGTAAAGTCAAAGTCCAGGCCTTCGCCATTGTTACATTCTTCACAGCCCATTGGGCGACAGGATGATTTTGGTTTCATATGTTAGTGAGCTTAGTCAGACAGTGTTTTATTATCAGTGAGTTTGGCAACCGCAAGGCTCACATTGCTTGCTCCATTCTTAATCGATTCAATTGCATTAACTGCATCATGAACTAATGTATTGCCTTCTTCAGCTTGCTGGCGGGCGGTTGCCATACTTGTCATTACTTGTGAAGTCAGCTCGCCATTTCGGTGAACAACCTCCTCAATTTCAATTGTCGATGTGCTAGTGCGCGCTGCAAGGCTGCGAACCTCATCAGCAACTACCGCAAACCCTCGTCCATTTTCACCAGCACGAGCAGCTTCGATGGCGGCATTTAATGCTAGTAAATTGGTTTGATCCGCAATGCTGCGGATGGTGTTTACGATCGCTGAAATTTGTTTTGACTCATTTAAAAGCTTTTCAATTAAAGAAGATGACTGTACCACTTCATTAGCAATAAGATTCGAGGTTGATGCAGTCCGGTGTAAAAGTTTCTCACCTTCCTGTGCAATTTTTAATGTTTCATCGGCGGTTGCTCTGGCCAATTGACTGGCGAGATAGACCTCTTCAGCATGTTGAATCCGCTTGGTGATATCGCTGGCGAATTTAATAATTTTAACTACATGTCCGTTTTCGATAATCGGACTATAAGTTGCCTCAAGCCATATGGTTGCACCTGATTTCGTATGGCGTTGAAATTTTCCCTGTTCAAAGTGCCCCATGGATAATTGTTGCCAAAAATTGGGGTTGTGTTGATAAAAGTCTTCATTGCAGAAACGACGATGATGATGGCCTATGATTTCTTCAAGGCGGTATCCCATTGTGGATAAGAAATTTTTATTGGCCGTTATAACCACCCCATCGGGGGTGAATTCAATGACGGCCATCGCTTTATGCAGGGCAGTAATAATTGCTTCATTACTTTTATTTTTGGTAACTTGCTCAGTTATATCTTTTGCTATTTTAAAAACTCGTGTCACTTTTCCATTTTCCACCACAGGAAAATAGGTTGCTTCTAACCAAACGGGCTGATGAGCTTTTCCGAAGCGCAAAAATGTTCCTTTATATGAATTTCCCAAGCCAAGGGAGCGCCAAAAGTCTTTGTATTCATGGCTGTGAATGTAATCTTCTTCACAAAATATACTGTGGTGTTTCCCTTGGATTTCATCTTGAGTGTAGCCAACTGCAGAAAGAAACATGTCGTTAGCAGCTAATATATTGCCATCGCATGTGAACTGAATAATTGGAATGTTTTTACATAAAGCCTGAATGAGTGCGTCTGAGGCATTTTGCTTACTTTCCAATTCCAACAGCTGCTTTTTTAACGCTGAATTAAAAAACATCAAAATTCTCTGGATTGAATGTCAATAACGATAATACGTATGAGATTAGAATCAAACGCGTGTTGTTTATCTCTGACTAGCCGGGTTATCTAAAGGCCTAGTGTATATACCATTGCATTGAAAAAGCCTCGGTCGAGGCACTGCCGCAGATATCAGGGGTGTAGGTTTTGTAAAGTCATATGTGAGTTTAGTTGCACTTCTGGAAATCCGCCAGTCGAGGGTATGGCATGAGTGGAGGCGGTATCTGCCGGGCTTTGAGGGCCGGATTATTTATTGGGCAGCGGCTTTACAAAGAGGGGTGGAGTGCGTTGCTGTGTTGCTGTAAAGGACTGTAAAGTCGGTTTATGCTTTCGGCTTTACAGGGGCTCCTGTCCATTTTTTAAAGGCGCGTCGTAAATTAGCGACATCATAGAAATGCAAATTCTGTGCGATTTGTTCAGTTGACCACATGCCTTGGTCTAGCCACATCAGGGTTAGGTCTTTGCGCACCTGATCATATTGAGCCTGGAAACAGCTGTTATGTTTTTTGAGTTTGCGTTTAAAGCTGGCGCTGCTCATCCCAAAATCTGCTGCGCTCTGTTCAAGGTTCGGTGCTTTGTGAGTTCGGCTGTGCATGTTGCTGCGTATATTGTTGTGAATGTTGTTATGAATGTTGTTATGAATGTTGCAGCGCAGATAATCATAAACCTCAACCAAAAAACCTTGCGCTACAGCTGCCTCTTGCCATTGTGTTGCTAGCTGTTGTTGCGCAGAAATCAATAGCTCAGGTGAGGCTTCCAGCCAGGGGCGATGTAAATATTCGCGTGCGATAGCCATCGCATTCAGTGGGGCATTGAATTGGATATTGCCGGGCAAATGCACATGGTATTGCTCAATATAATCCGGTTTACTGCTACAAAAATAAAATCGCCAGGGTACATGTGCGTTGGACTTCCAGCGCGCAAGTGAGCTGAGGGCAGTGGCGATCATCTCCAATAAAAAGTGTTGGCACTCTGCAGCGCCGCAGCTGTCTTGCCAATAAAGCATCAGCGTTTCTTTTTGGTAATCCAGCCGCGCTTTTAATAAAGGACTGAGCAAGCTGTTGTAGCGGATGAATATATCCAACGCTTCTTGTAAGTTGTGCGCATTCGCAAGAGCGGTATGGGCAGGATCGTATTTGTCCAGGAGCAAGCGGCTGCCCAGCAAAAAAGCCAGATCATGGTGATGGTTATATTTTTCTGCATTGTGGATTAACTGGAAACATTGTTGCGGTGATAGAAGAACATTTTTTTGTGCAATATCATCGCGAAAAATTCCAGTGCCGCGCAGTAGCTTGTGTTCTTCGATACCGCGATTTAACGCCAGCTCTATTAATGTGAGTGGCCAGCCCTGTGCGGAAACCAGCGGCGTATCAATTTCAATATAGGCTTGTGGTTTGTGGGCTGCGTGTGCATCGGTTGTAGCCATAATGGTAATCCTGTTATCAGGCCACATATGGCAATGTAATTGATTGTTCTTTTGCGCGTTTTTCTTTTTGGTGGAGCAGGGCAATCGTTGCGCGCTCGATCAGTGAACAGGCTGTATCCGCCACGGGCTGATCGTTATTGGTCAGTGCAATACCAATACTCACCGAGTGAAACAGGCTTTCGTCGTGATTAAACGGTTTGTAAGCAAAATGCTGCACGGCATTGGCAATTTCGGTTGCGATTTTCTCGGCCATTGAGCGGCCCGTGTTAGGTAGTACTAATGCAAACCGGTCACCTGCGTAGCGGCATAGTAAATCGTTGCGTCGAATGTTAAGTAACATTAATTCGCTCAGACACTGCAGTAAATGATCACCTTGTTGGTGTCCGTAATGGCGATTGGTGTGACTGAAATTATCGACATCAATAAATAACAGTGCGAGCGATGTTTCGGTTGCGCGCTGCTCTGCGAGTGATTGGCCGAGTTGCGTGCGCAAATAACTGGCGCCGCTTAATGTGGTCGTGAAATCCAGACCGCGATGTTCGCGAAATAAACGCTCGCGTTTGCGCAGTTGCTCGGCCAGTAGCAACTGCTCTTTGTGCCATTGGTAAATGCCCCAGGTTAACAAGATCAGGCCGACCGGCATAAAACCCGACTCCAGCCAGTGATCCCATAGTGCGTTATCGGGGAAGTGGATAAATTCATCCAACCAATCCTGAAACCCTGCAATAAATATCGCCCCTAACCCCAGGCTTAATAATTGGGTGACGCGCCCGGTTGGTCTGCTGTGCAAAATTAATAGCAACCAGACCAGCGCCAGAAATGCCAATCCGCCCTCACCAATAATATCCAGCCAATTCCATTGGTCGTAGGGTTTGAGATCGCCACTTACCAAACTGCCGATCAGCGCAATATTGGCAGCGAGCGCGAGACACAACAGTTTCCATTTATGCAATCTGAGCATTTTCGTTATCCGGTTTAACCATAATGACCCGACACCCTTAACAAAACGATGTGACATTTTTATTTCAGTGGAAATGTATTTTGGGTTCTCTTTAAAAGAGGCAAATCAGCTCAGGCTATTTAGCGATAGTGGCAAAAAAGGTAACAGAAGTGTCATAGAGCATCCCTAGTTTGGTGGCAACTGAAACCACTAACCGTGCTTGGGGAATGATTGTGAAAAAGTCTGCAAACAAAATCGCCGTTAAAAAAACGATGTTGGCAATCGTTATTGCGGGTATTGCTGCGCATGCAGTAGCCGATGGCCGTATTGAAGGCCAAATCAAAACCACTGAAAAAGGTATTGCATTGCAAGGTGCAAAAGTTCGTATTCAGGAATTGAATCGCGAAGCCGTGAGCCAACGCGATGGTCGCTTTGTTTTTTTGGATGTTAAGGCAGGTAACTACACTCTGGTAACCAGCTACATTGGTGCCGACAATGTAGAGCGAAAAATTGTTGTACAAGACCAGAAAACCACGCGTGAAAATTTCAATCTGATCGGTGTATCCGGTTTGGTTGAAAATGTAATTGTGATCGGCCAAGCCGCCGGCATTAATAAATCGCTCAATAAGCAGCGCAGCGCAGACAATATTATTACTGCCGTGTCAGCGGATTCGATTGGCCAATTTCCGGATACCAACGTATCGGAATCGCTGCAGCGTTTGCCGGGCTTATCCATTGAGCGCGATCAAGGTGAAGGCCGTTATGTGCGTGTACGCGGCATGAGCCCTGATTTTAATGCGGTGACGATTAACGGTGTTGGTGTCCCCGGCCCGGATGCAGATCGCCGCGCAGTTGCGCTTGATGTCATTCCTTCTGATCTTCTGGAAAACCTGACCGTTACCAAAAGTGTAACGCCGGATATGGATGCCAATTCATTGGGCGGCAGTATTGATGTACAAAGTCTTTCGGCATTTGATCGCGATGGATTTTTTTATCAATTCACAGCAGAAGGCAGCTTTGATGAAAACACAGAGCAGACCAGCCCGAAATTGGCCGCAACTGCCAGCAACCAATTCAGTATTGGCAATGGCGAAAATAATCTTGGTGTGGCTTTGGGTGTGAGTTCATTCAAGCGCGAGTTTGGTTCCGATAACGTGGAAACCGGAGGCAGCTGGGATTTTGAAGACGGTGAAGCGCGCGTGGAAGAGTTGGAGCAACGCGATTACCGCATTACCCGTGAGCGCTCGGGCGTAACCTTAAACCTGGATTACAAAGCGAGCGATAACACCGATCTTTACTGGCGCAACCTGTACAGCGAATACACCGATTCCGAAATTCGTTTGGCCAACGTTATCGAATTTGAAGATGCGGTTGCCGAGGGTGAAACCGGTACTGCAGAAGTACAGCGCGAATTAAAAGACCGTGTAGAAACGCAAAAAATTCTGTCTACCTCGCTGGGCGGCCAAACCCGTTTGGATAAATGGACGGTGGATTATCGCGCGGCATACAGTAAATCCAGCGAAGACGAGCCACAAAATATTGCCGGTGCGGTTTTTAAAATTGATGACGATGTGATTGCCGATGAAGTGTTTGATCTGTCGCTATCGGGTACGAAAAAAATTCACATCACTGCGCCCGCTGAATATTATCAAAGTGCCAGTTATAAATTGGATGAAGTTGAATTGGGGGCGACCAACACCAACGACGAAAGCACCAGTGTGAATGTGGATTTCACCCGTGAATTGGAATGGGGGAGTAACCCCGCGCAAATTAAATTTGGTGCAAAACATACTGAGCGTGAAAAAGATAATGATGTAGCAGTATGGGTGTCCGAAGATTTTATTGGCGAGACCTCGCTCAGCAATTTTGCCGATAACGATGTTGATTACACGCTTGGCCAATTCGGTTCACAGATTAATGCCAAATCGGTAAAAGCTGCGCTGGGTGAAATAGAAATTGACGAAGTCGAAAGCAGTATTGGCGATTATGCAGTAACGGAAGATACCAGTGCGGCCTACATTATGGGGCGCGTGGATATTAACGATTGGTGCATACTCACCGGTGTGCGTTATGAAAATACCGATTTTACCGCGCAAGGTTTTTCTTATAACAGCGAAGACGATGAAACTAGCAGTCAGTCATTTAGCAATTCCGATGATTATTTTTTGCCAGCACTGCATATTCGCTACAGCATTGACGATAAAACCCAAATTCGCGCGGCATGGACTAACTCAGTCGTGCGCCCCGGTTTTGCGCAATTATCTCCCGGCCGTTTGATTGAAGAAGATGGTGGCGATATTGAAGCCGAGTTTGGTAATCCGTATTTGAAATCGCTGGAGTCCAGCAATATTGATGTGGGTATTGAACATTATCCCGGCGTAGCCAGTGTGCTATCTGCCTTTGTGTTTTACAAAGACATTGATAATTTTGCCTATCAAACCGATTTGGGCGGCACGGCGGGTTATGAAGAATTTGATAAAGCCTTTACGTTTGTGAACGGGAATTCTGCCGAGTTATTGGGTATTGAATTGGCTGCATCCAAACAATTTACCCAATTACCTGCACCTTGGGATGGCTTGTTGATTGGCGGTAATGCGACCTTCGTTGACTCTACTGCAGAAATTGGTGGTTATGACGATGGCGAATTTATCGCGCGCGATATTCCTCTGCCAAGCCAATCAGATACTTCTGCGAATTTTATGATTGGTTATGAATCTGAAAAAATCAGTATGCGTTTATCAGCCAATTATAAATCCAACTATTTGCTGGAAGTGTTGGAACCTATGGAGGCAGATTATGACGCTTATGTGGACGACCAAATGCAATTGGATTTTTCGTTGCGTTATTACCTGACCGATTCCATTAAGTTGCATTTTGAAGCGCTTAATCTGACTGATGAAATTTATTATTCCTATGTGAAATCACCAGGGTACAACGCGCAATACGAAAGTTACGGAGCGACTTACAAACTCGGTATTACATTTATGCAATTTTAATTCTGAATTAAGTATTGCCTTATAGCATGGATGCTTCTGTTGGGCCTTAATGGTTAAGGCTGTATTTCATAAAAAGGTTTTGATTATGATCCATTTGCGTACGTTGTTAACTGCCTGTGTGCTGGGCGCTGGTGCAACAGTAATGGCTATTACTGCATTGGCAAATACACCTAATAATATGCCTGCGTCATTCGCGCCGGTTTTGCATGCGCCTTTGAATGTGCTTTATCAGCAACAACCAACTTATTTGAGTGTGGGCAACACTATTGATTGGCGCGATGCGCAGGGGAAATCCGTTGCACAATTAAAGCAGCCTGCGGAATTTATTGACTGGCGTTACCCGGTCAGTGTCGAGTCAAACGGAAAAAAACAGGACGCACTGGTTGTTGCTACCGTTTTTTTACCTGAGCAACAACCGGGGTTGGTTGTGCTCGATCCTGTTACCGGTGAATTGCGCGAACTTCTGCGTGTACCGACACCGGAATTTAAAATTGAAAATATTTGTTTGAGCCGCGCAGTTGGCCAGCATTTGTCATTGTATTTATTGGATGAACGAGGCACAGCAGAGCATTGGTTAGTGGTGGATGCGGCGGGCAATGCCAATGCCAGATTACTGCGCCGTGTGCCGGTAGCGCCCAACAGCAAAGCCTGTGCAGTGGATGATGAACAGGATTTATTATTTATTGCTGAAGAAGGTGTCGGTATTTGGGCGCTCGGCGCATCGGAAGAATCGCAACCTGATCGTAAAATTGTGGATATGCAAAAGCCTTTTGGCAAATTATCGGGCGGCGTAGAAGCACTCGCTGTTTTGCCGCAAGGGTTGGTGGCTGCTATCGCGGAAGAAAAACAGCTGGCTGTGTATTCCACTACCAAGGCCGCATTTGTACAGAAACAGTTGATCGAATTGCAGGAAACCGATGAGCCGGAGCTGGTAAAAGCGGTTTATCGTGCAGCTAAAAAATCCGCCTCCATTATTGTTGGCGATGAAAAAACCGGTAATCATCATGTCGATTTACCATGGCAAGCCACAGCGCCGTCTTCGTCTGTTTATCCCATTGTGTCGGTGACGCCGGATGTGCAAACCGAACCCATGTTGCGCTTTGGCGATGCGGCAGATGATCCGGCTATTTGGGTCAATAAAAAACATCCGCACAAAAGCCGTGTTATTGGCACGAACAAGCAGCAAGGATTATTTGTATACGATTTACAAGGCAAGGAAGTCCAGCATTTCAATACCGGTAAATTAAATAATGTGGATGTGCGTTATGGCGTTGCTGTTGGTAATAAACGTGTTGATATCGCGGTGGCAACTAATCGCGATGACAACAGTTTGGCGATTTACACTATTGATCCTCGCTCGGGAAAGCTCACCTTTTCCGGCAGTGTAAAAACCGATTTGGAAGAAATTTACGGTTTTTGTTTGTATCAATCGCCAGCACAAAAAACTTACGCTATTCCCAATGGCAAGAGCGGCGAATTTCAGCAAATTGAATTAACCGCCGTTGCTGTGGGTAAAAATAAAATCGAGTGGAATGGAAATGTCGTGCGCCGTTTTTATGTTAAAAGCCAACCCGAAGGTTGCGTGGCGGATGATAAAAACCAGCGTTTGTTTATTGGCGAAGAAGATACTGCACTCTGGACGCTCGGCGCTGAGCCTGCCGCTGGCAATACACCGGAATTAGTATTGGCTGCGGGTGATATTCTGGTGCCGGATGTAGAAGGTGTCGGTGTTTATCACGGCAAGCAGCACGCTTATGTGGTGGTATCCAGCCAGGGCAATAATACCTTTGTGGTGATGGATGCATTGCCTCCATTCAACGTGCGTGGCCGCGTGCGTATCGATATGGATGCGGATAAAAATATCGATGGCGTATCAGAAACCGATGGTCTGGAAGTGAGTTCCGCGAACTTTGGAAAATTGTTTAGTGAAGGGCTGTTGGTAGTGCAAGACGGTCACAAGGTCATGCCGGAAGCGCCGCAGAATTTTAAATATGTGGATTGGAAAAAAATCCGCTCAGCTCTGAGCCTGGAATAAAAAACGCGTTGCCATAAAAAAACAGCGCTTAATCGGCGCTGTTTTTTTATTAATTTGGGTTATCGGGTTGTACGGGTAAATACCACTCCGGCTTTAACGCATAACCTTTTTCCACATCGCCACGGAAGCCTAATTTTTCGTACACCCTATGGGCTTCTACCCGCTGCATCCCTGACAGCAACATCACTTTGTAACAATTTCTTTTCCATGCCAGATCAATTGCAAAACGCAGCATGCGTGTACCAATGCCTTTGCCACGGCAATGGCTGTTAGTGATCACATGTTCAATCATGGCAAAAGGTCGGGCACCATTGGTTAGCGTGGGAATGAGACCCAACATGCAACTGGCAATAAGTTGTTGGTTTTCCTCTACCACTATGAGAAAGATATCAGGGTTGGTGAGCAGCTCGTGTAGTGCGTTGTCTGCTTGCGCTACCGATAGTTCCGGATCATGCGGGCGTAGCTCGCGGTAGAGTGCAAGCAAGCCCGCGAGGTCTTCGCGGGTTGCCAAACGAATCATATCCATTACTGACCTTTGCGCGATTCGCGAATATAAAAGCGCGCATCTTTTGCCTGGTTATAGCAGTTATCGAAATTTTCTACGGTTTGCATAGTGCGCGCCGAGGTGATCAAGCCAAAGGCTTTGGTGTAACTGATCGTGCCGCTAAACCCTTCTGCTTTTGCAATGGATAATTCGCTCCAGGCTGCTTCAAGTTCTTTATCACACGCGCTGCGATATTGGGTTTTGGCTGCGCAGGCTGAAAGCAAGAGGCTGGTGATCAATAGCGTGCCGGTCAATACACGTTTGGTGTTGGACATTGCTGACTCTCCGTTAAATGAACCTTGTCGCCAAGGTGTTTTACCTGACTATTTTGATAAGGTTCCCGCTTAAGAGTTCACATTCTCGCTTGTGCAATGACTAATGCCAAGCATTGGATTGGCTACCGATAAAACGCGCTGTCGACAACCGCGATCGCCTGTGCGAGCACTTGCTCAAACGGTGCTTCTACATCAATTGTGACCACATCACTTTCCTGCGTGGGATCTTCCAGGCTATCAAACTGGCTGTTCACCAAGCTGGGTGACATGAAATGGCCTGCGCGATTATTAACGCGTGTTTGTATGGTGTTTTTGTCGCTGTGCAGGAATAAAAATAATGTCTTCAATCCCGCTTTGCGCAGCTCATTGCGGTGCGCTTGTTTTAATCCCGAAAAGGCCAGTGTGGAATGTTGCTGGGTGCGTGCAGCATCGCGGAAATAGTCGCGCATGCGGATCACCCACGGCAGGCGCATGTCATCGGTGAGCGGTTTGCCGCTCGCCATGTGGTCGCGCGCCTCCTGGCTGTGAAAGTCATCCCCATCCCGATACTGGTAGCCATAGTGTTCTGCCAAGGCTTTGGCGAGCGTTGTTTTTCCACTGCCGGAAACCCCCATCAGAATGATCAGATGGGTGGTGGCATCGGGGTTGGATAGAAGGGGTTTATGAGGCATTGGCTGTGGATTCCGGAATTTTAGCGCAAGTGATACGATTAATCTCATGATAGCGCAATCATTTTGCTTGTGCTATGGTGACGACGAAATAATGGCAGATGCAGACATTGCCCATGAAAATAGCGAAAAAAGACAGCATAAATAAGAAAATTACCCTCACAGATGTTGCCGACCTTGCCGGTGTTAGTGCAATCACTGTGTCGCGGGTGATTAACCAGCCAGAGAAAGTGTCTGATGCTTTGCGCACTCAGGTACAGAAAGCCATAGATTCATTGGGCTATATCCCCAACCAGCATGCCAGCTCCCTGGCATCGTCCCGCTCGCGGGTCATTGGTGTTGCGATCCCTTCGCTGAGCAACATTGTGTTTACTGATGTATTGCGCGGTATTTATGAGGTTATGGGGCAAGCGGGCTACAAAGTTCTGCTGGTCGATACCCATTACTCCCCCTTGGAAGAAGAGCGGATGATCCGAACCTTGCTCAGCCAATCGCCAGAGGGGTTGATCATTACTGGCGGCGACCAGACCAAAGCCTGCCAACAATTCCTGCAGAAAGCGCGTATCCCCATTGTGCAGATCATGGAATTGTTGCCCGATCCAATCGATATGAATGTCGGTTTTTCCCACACCAAAGCGGGTTATGACGTGACCGCCCATTTGTTAGCGCAGGGATATGAGCGCATAGGTTTTATTGGCGCGCGTATGGATCCGCGTGTACAGCAGCGGATGCAAGGTTATAAATCGGCGCTTGAGCAGGCCGGGAAATATGAAAAAAATTATATCGCCACTACTCCTGAGCCCTCATCAGTTTGTGCGGGCGGTGAATTATTCAAAAGCGTCATGGCATTAACCAATGGAACTCTGGATGCGATTTTCTGCGCGAACGATGACCTGGCATTGGGCGCTTTGTTTGAAGCCCAGCGCATGAATATCAATGTGCCGAAAGACTTGGCTATTTGCGGCTTTAACGATACCGAAGCCGCCGCCTATGTAAATCCATCGCTTACCAGTGTTTATGTTGGGCGTTATGAAATGGGCGTGAAAGCAGCTGAAATGATCATCCGCGTGTTGGAGGAGCATGACATCGAATCAAAACACGTCGATATGGGATACATCATCCGCGAGCGCGCCTCTACCCAGCGATTGGCGTAAATCTGCCGGATAAACATGCATTAAAAACTGGAGAGCAATGGTGAATACGCAAGAATCCCCTGCAATGAAAAATGATCGCCTTGCCAAACTCAGTTGGCGTGAGCGAATTGGTTATGGTTTGGGCGATGCCGGATTTAATTTTTATTGGGCGATCATTGGTTCTTATCTCGTCTTTTTTTACACCGATGTTTTTGGTATTGGCGCTGCAGCAGCGGCAACCATGGTGACGGTGACAAAAATTATCGATGCGATTACCGACCCTATCATTGGCGGCATTGCTGACCGCACCAATACCCGGTGGGGAAAATTCCGCCCATATCTACTGTGGGGTGCCCTGCCAATGATGGGGGCGGGAGTGCTCACCATGAGTACTCCCGATCTGGATGAAACCGGAAAATTAATTTGGGCTTATGCAACCTACAGTTTATTAATGCTCTGTTACACCGTGTTGAATATGCCGTACAACTCGTTATCGGCAGTGCTTACCGGCAACGTGCAAGAGCGCAATACGCTCAACAGTACGCGTTTCTTTTTTGCGTATTTCAGCAGCATCATCGTCGGTGCAGCCACACCGGAACTGGCCGAATATTTTGGCGATGGTGACCGCTACTCGGCCAAAGGTTGGCAACTGACCATGGCGATCTATGCAGTGATTGCATCCTGTTTATTTGTAGTTACCTTTTTAACAACGCGCGAACGCATTCAGCCGGCCGCTCATCAAGAAAAAACCAATCCTCTGAATGACCTAAAAGATTTATTTATCTGTCGCCCCTGGATGATTCTATTTGTATTGGCATTGGTATTCATGATCGCCATGACCCTGCGTGGCAGTTCAGCCGCTTATTATTTCCGTTACTTTGTCGAGCGGCCGGATTTGTTGGGTAACTATATTGGTTTGCAAATGGCAGGTTTGATGGTGGGAGCAATGATGGCATCTACCGTGACCAAATATGTGGATAAACGCAAACTGATGATGTGGTTGATGTGTGTGGTTGCCGTATTGTCGATTGCATTTACGTTTGTTCCCAAACCGGATCGCCATGGTGTGGTAGATATTACCGTTAATGAGTCAATGCAGCTGGATGCGCAAACACTACTGGGTTCCGCGCATCAGGATGGTGATCAATATCAATGGCTGCGCCATGACAAAATTTTCTGGATTATCAAAGAGCGCGTACCTCTTGCGGAAACCGGTGCAGGGCTCACGCTTGAAAATGCCAAAGGGCAGGTGATCAGTGTTATCCGCACCCGCGCGGATGGTAGCGAACAAGACAGCGCAGAATTACCTAATGAAATTCTATTGATGTTTGCGTTCAATATTTTGATCAGCATTGCATTGGGTTTTAAACCGCCAATCACCTGGGCGATGTATGCCGATGTGGCCGATTATAACGAGTGGAAAAATGGTCGCCGTGCAACGGCTATGACATTTGCGGCAACGACATTCTCACAAAAAATCGGTAGTGCGGTCGGTTCTGCGCTGATGCTTTCTGTATTGGCAGTGATGGGCTATCAAGCAGGGCAGATGCAAGCCGGCGCATCGCTCGACAGTATTGTGTACATGCAAACTATTGTGCCGGGAATGTTTGCGCTGCTTACGGTGTTGTCTTTGGTGTTTTACAACCTGACAGACAAGCAAGTTGAAAATATTCAACACGAATTATCGTCTCGAAACAATTAATGGGTTATTGGGTTTTCAATCATGACTAATTTGCTAAATTCCAGTGATGCTGGTAACCGCTACGAATTGCACAGCCCCACGGCCATGCCGCGCGCAGCGGGTTTTTTATGGAACCAGCGGATGATGATCCAATCAACCTGCCGCGGTTATGCTGTTGCACAATTTATGCAGCCCGAACCTGCCAAATATGCTTATGCGCCCAATCTGGAAGCAAAAACATTTATGCAGCCAGAGCAGCCTTATTATGCGCATCATCCCGGCCGTTTTTTTTATGTAAAAGATGAAGAGACGGGTGAAATTTTTTCGGCGCCTTACGAACCGGTGCGTGCGGCTTACGAACGCTATGTCTTTTCAGTGGGAAAAAGTGATTTGCGCTGGACGTTGCAAGCACTCGGCATTGAAATTGAATTAACGCTGTCGCTGCCTGTGGCAGATGTTGTTGAATTATGGGAAGTGAATGTTATCAATCGCTCCGGGCGTTCGCGCCGTCTCAGTGTCTATCCCTATTTTCCGGTGGGATATATGTCATGGATGAATCAGTCCGCGGAATATCGCGCTGACGTGGGTGGAATTGTCGCAAGTTGTGTCACGCCGTATCAAAAAGTGGCTGATCACTTTAAAAATAAATTGTTCAAAGACAAAACGTTTTTCCTGCATGAGCAAACACCAACAGCTTGGGAGGCAAAGCAGGAGAGTTTTGAAGGTGAAGGCGGTTTGCATTATCCGTCTGGCTTGCAGCAAGAGTTGCTGTCTTGCGGTGATGCACGCTATGAAACACCGGCTGCCATTTTGCAATACCGCGAAACATTTTTACCTGACGATAAAAAAACCTATCGTTTTATTTTTGGTCCGGCATTTGATGATGCTGAAATCAGCAAGCTGCGTAATACCTATTTAAATGAGCAGGGCTTTGCTAAAGCTCGCGCTGAATACGCTGCTTATGTTGCGAGCGGAAAAGGTTGTTTGCACATCGAAACACCGGATGCCGAGCTGAATAATTTCGTCAATAATTGGCTGCCGCGCCAGGTGTTTTATCATGGTGATGTCAATCGCCTGACAACGGACCCGCAAACACGCAATTATTTGCAAGACAATATGGGGATGACCTTTATCAAACCCGATGTTACGCGCGCGGCGTTTTTACATGCACTCAGCCAACAAGAAAGTTCTGGTGCAATGCCAGACGGAATTTTATTAGTTGAAGGTGCAGAGCTTAAATATATCAACCAAATTCCCCATACCGATCACTGCGTATGGTTGCCGGTCTGTTTAAAAACCTATCTGGATGAAGCCAATGATTACGCATTGTTGGATGAGCGGGTGGCGGGGCATGATGGTAAAACCCTGAGCGTATTTGAACGAATCAGCAACGCGATGGATTGGTTGTTACAGGCGCGCGATTATCGCGGCTTGAGTTTTATCGCCCAAGGGGATTGGTGTGATCCTATGAATATGGTGGGTTATAAAGGAAAAGGCGTTTCCGGTTGGTTATCTGTCGCAACGGCTTATGCGTTGAATCTGTGGGCGGAAGTGTGTGAAAAAACATCGCGCAAAGATTTGCAGCAAAAATATATCGCAGGTGCGGCAGACATTAATACTGCTGTGAATAAATACTTGTGGGATGGCGAGTGGTTTGGTCGCGGTATCACAGATGATGATGTGGTGTTCGGGATCAGCAAAGATAACGAAGGGCGTATTTTTTTAAACCCGCAAAGTTGGGCGATTCTTGGCGGTGCGGCAAGCGAAGATCAGCGCAAAAAAATGATTGCCGCGGTAGAAGCGCAATTGGAAACGCCTTACGGGGTTGCCATGTTGGCGCCTGCGTATACCGCTATGCGCGACGATGTAGGGCGCGTTACCCAGAAGCATCCCGGCTCTGCTGAAAATGGCTCTGTCTACAATCATGCGGCGATATTTTATATCTACAGTTTGTTTACAGTTGCTGAAAAAGACCGTGCGTATAAATTATTGCGACAGATGATTCCGGGGCCAAGTGAAGCTGATTATTTACAGCGCGGCCAATTGCCTGTCTACATCCCCAATTATTATCGCGGCGCTTATCATCAATATCCGCGCACGGCTGGTCGTTCATCACAGCTGTTTAATACCGGCACTGTGTCCTGGGTGTATCGCTGTTTGGTTGAAGGTGTATTTGGTTTACAGGGGTGCACTGAGGGATTGCGAGTTAGCCCACAGCTGCCATCAGGCTGGCAAGAAGCGAAAGCGGTACGCGAGTTTCGCGGTGCGCGTTTTCATGTGAGCATCAAGCGTGTTGCAATCGATAAGGTGCAGTTGCATTGCGATGGCGAGCTGCTTGCCGATAATTGTGTGCGCAGCATTAAGGCCGGAAGTGAATACCATCTGGAGGTGTTGGTTCCCTGATTTCCGCTTGAGGGGATTGCTTTCGGTTAGATAAAAAAGGCGCTTTCAAAAGCGCCTTTTTTGCTTATTTTGCCGATTATTCGGCTTTTGCGGTCTTGGTCGTTTTCTTGGCAGCTTTTGCTGGCTTGGCTGCATCTGCCGGTTCGGGTTTGGCTGCGGTTTTAGGTTCTTGGGCGGCTTTAGGTTCTGGCGCGGCTTTAGGTTCCGGCGCAGCTTTGGGCTTGGTTGTTTTGGCTTTGGCGGTTTTGGCTGGAGCCGCAGCCTGGCGCGCTTTTACGATAGAGAGATATTTGACCCAAGCTTGCTCAATCGGGCTTTTGGGGGCGCTTTGGTTGGATATGACTTTGAGTATGTGCAGGTCTTCTGGAGTGGGGTCAGAAACTTCATCCATGGAAAGCGCATTAACCAGTACCCCTTGTTTGCGTATCAATCTGGCCTGGATATCCGTCAGGCCTCCTTTTTCAAAGCCGTCAGGAAAGTTCACGGCATCCTGGAAGGTTTGTTTCAGATAATGTTCACGCGGCAACATAGGTATCTCCATTATTAGTATGTGCTCTTTTGGCTACACCGGAAGAGGCTCCCGGACAAAAGTCGCTGCCGAAGATAATCTGTTTTCATGACAGTGTATAGAGTCAAGCTTGTGCTTTTTGGTGCTTGAAGAAGCAGTTTGGATAAATGTCGGGCATAAAAAAACCGGCCTAAGCCGGTTTTTTGTGTTTGACGCTATTCAAGGTTGATTAGGCGGTAGCCAGAGCCTTGATCTTTGCATTCAAACGGCTCTTATGGCGAGCAGCCTTGTTCTTGTGGATCAGGCCTTTGTCAGCAATGCGGTCAATTACCGCAACGGCTGAAACATAAGCAGCTTGAGCCGCTGCTTTGTCGCCAGTAGCGATAGCTGCCAGCACTTTCTTGAGGTAGGTACGCCCCATAGAGCGCATGCTTGCGTTGTGCTTGCGAGCTTTTTCATTCTGACGCGCGCGTTTTTTGGCTTGGGGTGTATTTGCCACCTTAGTGCTCCTATTAAATTCTGTAAAAACTGTCTAAAAAAGGGTCGGGATTCAAGGACGCGACATTATGCCGTGTTCGATTTGTTTGTCAACAAAAGATGCAGGGTTATTTGCATGGCGATGGGCTCCAGCCGATACCTTGATCCAGTCCCTCAATATTACGTGGCATGTTAGTATTGATGCTCATAAATGCGCCAAAACCGGGGGATTTTCGTGTCATGACAGATGACCATCGCATCGCTAAAGGTAATAGCGGTCAGGGTGTTATTCGGGATGATGTAACAGACGGCGATAAGACCCGGTTTCGTCCCGGTGACACGATTATCGCAGATGCACCCCAAGCTCCTGATTTGACCGTTACCCACTACAGCGCATCCCACAATCACTCTGCCGGATTTGCCCAGGCGCGTGAGCTTGTCAAACAATCCCAAAGTGGTAAAGGCACTCTTCTCAAAAAGCGTTTTTTGCTGGAAGAGGTGCTTGGGCATGGTGGGATGGGCACCGTTTACAAAGCCAAGGACTTACGCAAAGTCGAAGCGGAAGATCCCGACCCCTATATTGCTACCAAAGTACTGAATCAGGATTTTAAAGATCACCCCGATGCTTTTGTGACCTTGCAACAGGAAACGGCAAAGTCCCAAACACTTGCGCACCCTAATATTGTGACTGTCCATGATTTTGATCGCGATGGCGACATCCTGTTTATGACGATGGAGTTGCTTGAAGGTAAGCCGCTCGATCAATTAATCAAGGCTTATCGCCACACAGGTTTACCCAAAGAACAGGTGTGGAAAATTACGCGCGATCTTTGCGCTGCGCTTGCATATGCGCACCAGCGGCAGTTGATTCATGCTGATTTCAAGCCGGGCAATATTTTTGTTAATAACGACGGCCATGCCAAGGTGCTGGATTTTGGTATTGCGCGTGCTGCCAATCGCGAAGCGCAAAAGCACCGGTTCGATGCAGGGCAGTTGGGCGCGTTGACTCCGGCATATGCTACTGTCGAAATGGTAAAAGACGAACCGCTCGGTTTTAGCGATGATGTGTATGCGCTGGCGTGTGTGGTATACGAAATGTTGGCAGGCCGACATCCGTATAATCAGCGCTCTGCGTTTGAAGCGCAGCAACAAAAGTTAATCCCCAAACGTTTGGATAATCTGAGTGCGCGTGAATGGAAAGCGTTAAATCATGCGCTCGCATTGGATAAATCCGCGCGCACGCCCAGCATTGCGCAATTTGCGGATGAGTTATTTCCCAAGCGCAACCCTGTTGTATTGACGGCGGCGTTGGGGCTTGCTGTTGTTTCATTGGTGGGCGCGGGGTGGTTTGGATACAGCCAGCATCAAGCCCAGCAGCAGGTACAAAAAACAGTGCAGCAAAAAATAACGGCTGCGCAATTATGTTTTGCCCATAGTGATTTTTCCTGTGCGATTGAGCAGGCATTGGTGGCGGTCAATCTTGATTCTGCGAACAATGTTGCCGCGCAGTTATTGCAGGCTGCGCAAGTCGCGCAAACGGCGCGTGAACAAGAGTCCCGTTTGCAAGAGTTGCTTGTACAGGCGCAGGAATGTGTTGCAAAACAAGATTTGGATTGTGCCGTTTTATTTGCGGATAAATTGCGTGAAGCCGATGCTGATTATCCAGCACTGCAATTGCTTGACCAGCAGATCCATTCTGCGCGTACCCAAGGCGAACAAGCTGCAGCGGCGCAGCAACAGATGATTAATCAACAATTGGCAGTCGCGCAAAATTGTTTGATAAAAAATGATTACGCGTGTGTGCAGGAGCAGGCATCAGCAATACTGGCGCTGGAGCCTGCCAATACCCAGGCGATAGAAATCCGGCAGCAAGCCAATTTGGCGCAACAACAGCAAAAAGAAATTGCGGTAAAAGTCGATAAGTTGCTTGCCGATGCCAATACCTGCATGACCAAAAAAAATTATTCCTGTGCAATAGCCAAAGCGGAATCGGCTATGGAGTTGGATGCAGGCAATAAGCAGGCTGAAGCGCTCAGGGTGCGTGCAATGGATACCCAGCGTAAATTGAAAGAAACCGGTTTTACTATCAAATAATTGTGTGCAGCAAGGTGGCTTTATGAAATCCAAATGTTTGGTTTTGCTCTTATCTCTCGCTATGGCTTATCCGTCCTACGGATTTGACTTAAAAGATCTTAAAAACAATATTGATCGTTCCTACAAATGTAAAAGTGATGACCAGGGATGTAAGAATCGCGAGCGTTTAAAAGCGGTGGCACGAGTGGCTGTAGTTGCGGCGGCGGTTACGTTGATTACCAAGATGGTGATCAAGCACCGCTCCGAACGTATTGCGCGCGAAGAGCAGGTAGCTGAAGAATACAAAACCCAAAATAGCAGCTTACCTGCTGAACCCATGGCGACGGAGTACATCACCAAAACATTGCCGGGTAATGTGGTGGAGCCGGGTAGTGAAGTGATTATTCAGTCGGATATTGTTGTGGTGCCGGGTACCAAACAGAAAACAGCATTGATAGAAGAGCGCATTGCGATTTACGACAATGAAGATAACACCAAAGAATTAAAAAATTTCACCAAACCGGTAAATGGAAAAACCAAAAAAGGTGGGCGTTACCAAAATGAATTTTCATTTACGTTACCAGAAGGTTTGCCGCAAGGTGTGTATCCGATCAAAACCGAGCTGTTGTTAAATGGCAAAGTAGTGGATACATCGGATACGGATATCCAACTCGTTCTGCAAGTAAATGATGTGGGTGAGATACAGCTGCTAGCGATGAATTAAGTGCGAATTATTGTGCAGCAAAAAGGGCGCGTTTAATCGCGCCCTTTTTATTTTTAACGCGGGTTTTGCAAATAACGATTCAGCATTTCCAGCCGTTCGGGTGTGCCTACATCGCTCCAATGCCCGCGATGTACCTGTCCGCTTAATTGTTGATTACTGATCGCACGCCGCAGCACTTCTACCAACGGGAATTTTTGGCGCAGATGCGGATACTGCGCAATCAACTCCGGTTTAAGCAGGCTGATTCCGCCAAACGTGAAGCGCTGGGGGTGAATCTTATCGGTGTCCTCAACCAACAAACCACTTTGATCTAATGCAAAATCCCCATGTGGATGGAAATCGGGATTGGGTACCAGCAAAAGATGCCCCAGTTGCGTTTCGTCCAGTATTGTTTGGATGAACGGGGCAAATTCGAAGTCACACCACACATCGCCATTGACCAATAAAAAAGGTTCATCGCCCAATAGCGATAGCGCGTGAAAAAGTGCGCCGCCGGTTTCCAGTGGTTCAGGCTCTTCTGAGTAATGGATTTGCAAACCGAATTGTTGCCCATCACCTAAATGCGCGCGAATTTTATCGCCCAGATACGCAAGGTTGATAATCACATCCTTGATACCGGCGCGCGCAATATTTTCCAGATGATATTCAATCAACGGTTTGCCGCCGGCGGGCAATAAGGGTTTGGGTAGATGATCGGTAAGCGGGCGCATGCGATTGCCCAGCCCGGCAGCGAGGATCATGGCTTTCATGGTGCCTCTCCCGTCTCATTCCCTGCCGAACGATAATCGCTGTACCAGGCTTGTTGCTGCGCACGCGGTAAAAGGGTTTGCTTGAACCAGTCTGAAAATGGTTGCAGCTCTGGATATTGCTCGGCAACTTCCAGTGTGTAGCGAATGACGAGCGGTAAATCCTGCAGGTAGCCCTGCTTGTTATCGCGCAGTGAGAGGCGCGCAAAAATACCCAACACTTTGATGTGCCTTTGTAAGCCCAGCCAGTCGAACCAACGTAAAAATTCTTGTTCGCTCACAGCGGGGATAATTCCTTTGCTAATCGCCTGTTGACGATAATCCAATGCCCAGCGCTTTACTTGTTCGGCAGGCCAGCGGCGATAACAGTCGCGCAGCAGCGACACCAGATCGTAAGTGATCCCGCCCCAGAGCGCTCCCTGGAAGTCGATTACGCCCAGCGTGCCGTCATCAAGCAATAGTAAATTGCGCGAGTGGTAGTCGCGGTGCACAAAGCCTTGCGGCTGGTTGAGTGCATTGTCTTCCAGTTGCACAAATAGCGCGTCCAGCCATTCCCGTTCACTCTGGTTCAGGCTGTAGCCCAGCAGGTGTTGGACGAACCATTCGCTGAAAATCCCCAGCTCGCGGCGCAACAATTCGCGGTCATAGCGGGGGATCAGCGAATGATTATCGGCGGTGCGGTGCAATTGCAGCAGGGTGTCCATGGCCTGCCGGTAAAGGGTGTCGGCATTATCCGGCGTAAGTTCGCGCAGAAACAGCCGATCGCCAAAGTCCTCTACCAGCAAAAAGCCCTGGGCGATATCGGCGGCGGCAATTTGCGGGCTGCGCACACCTTGCCTGGCAATCAATTCAGCTATCGCCAAAAACTGGGCGCTGTCTTCGGTTGCTGGCGGGGCATCAACCGCCAGCCATTGCGATGGTTGCTGGAAGCGAAAGTAGCGACGAAAGCCGGCATCGCTTCCCAGGCTGTGCAATACAATCGGGTGCTGCTCCTTCGGAGTGTGCTGTGCTACCCAGTTAGTGAGCGCTAGCTTTCGGGGGTCGGTTATGGAGCGGTTATCGCTGGCTGTTGCGGGTGTTGTGGGGTTGGTCATGCGGCGATCCGATAGGGATGTGATTATCAGTAGTGCGCTGGATTCTACCCCAGCTTGTGGATTTGCCCCAATTCATTCCCAGTGCAGGCGGTTTACAGTAGAATCGCTGCAATTTTTTCGGTGATAAAACCGATCGCCCATTTGAGATTGCGGTTAATGGCTCCAACCCAACAGCGACACATAACACAATATCTGCGCAGTAAATTCCTCCGTTCCCGCCTAGCCCTGTGTATTGCAGCCCAGTGTGCGGGGATTTTGCTATTTGCCAACCCGGCGCTGGGTGCAGACCCGGTAACAAACACCGATCCCAACGAAGCATTGCGCGAACTGGATTGGGTGCCGCTTGAAGAGTTGACCGAAGAACAGCGAGCTCGTGTGCCCACTGCCTGCTGTGGCGCTTATGTTGCGCCTGAGCGCGATGATGCGGAATCAGAGATGGATCCGGAAAAGGCGAACATCTTCGGCACTGCAGATTATTCAGAATCAGAAAAGCAAACCAAATTTATCATGCGCGATGATGTTCGCCTGACCCAAGGTCGGCGCTCATTCCGTGCAGATACGTTTACCTTCGATAAAACCAGCCGCGAGGCAGAGCTGGACGGCAATATCCAGGTGCGTGAGCCGGGTGTGTTGCTGCGCGCTGACCGCGCGTATATCGATACCAATACCGGCGATGCACGTCTGGATAATGCCCGCTTCGTGCTCTATGAAACCCGAGTGCGTGGCCGTGCGGAAAATCTGCAAAAATTCGGCGATAAAATTATCAGCCTCGATCAAGGCACCTTTACCAGTTGTGAGCCGGGTGATAACACCTGGGCGATCAAGGGTTCCAATATCACCCTTCACAACGACAAGCACTACGGCACCGCCAAGCATATGCGCTTGCATATCAAGGATATTCCGGTTGCCTATGCGCCTTATTTTCGCTTCCCTATAGGGCCGGATCGCCTGACTGGCTTTCTCTTCCCTTCTGTTGGCCTTGATGAAAATGACGGAATTGGTGAGTTTTCAGCGCCGTTTTACTGGAACATCGCCCCCAATTACGACGCGACCTTCACTCCGCGCTATCTGTCTGAGCATGGCTACATGCTGGCGACCGAGTTTCGCCATAAATCGACGTGGTTTGATACTGAGCTAAGCGGTAGCGTGCTGAACAATGACCGCAGTGGCGATACCGGCCGCGCCGATGATGAGATTGACGCGCGTTATTTGGGCAAAGACCGCTGGCAATACAATGTGCTGCAGACCGGTGGACGCAACAAGCCTTGGTCAACCGAGATTGATTACACCGATGTCAGCGATGCCGATTATTTGCGTGATGTCGATGGCAGTGCTGTGGATTTGAATCGCCAGGCCTACATCCGTCAGCGCGCAGCAGCCAGCTTCAATACCGGGCACTGGCAAGTGGGAGCCAAGGCAGAAGAGTTTCGCCTGCTGACCAGTACACAGCTGCCTTATCGCGAGTTGCCTCGCTTGCACGCTGATGGCCAGTACCGTATTAATGATTGGCGAATCGAGCTGGATCATGAGTTCACCAACTTTGCGATGAACCGTTACTTTGAAGAAGATCCCGCCAATGCGCTTTACAAAGCAGATCTGATCACCGGCGAGCGCTTGCGCACCAACTACAAACTGACGTGGGATAAAGAGTTCACTGCGGGTTATCTCAAACCCGGTATCGGGGTAAAAACCCTCGGCTATAAACTTGAAGCGACCAATTTGCGCGATGATATCGACAGCAGCCAGCAGTTTGCTGCGCCGCAAGGCTCGCTCGACATGGGCTTGTATTTCGAGCGCGAGAAGTCGCTGTTCGGTTCCGGTTTCATCCAAACCCTGGAGCCGCGCGCGTTTTATCTCTATCGCGATTATGAAAATCAGGATTCGCTTTACGGGCTGACATCGGCCTCCAGCTATGTGAACTTTGATACATCGGATTTGGTCTTTAACTACGAGCAGCTGTTCCGCGATTCCCGTTTTTCCGGCGGCGACCGTATTGACGATACCAACCATCTCGCGCTGGGTTTGACCAGCCGCTTTGTGGAGGATGGCTCGGGCATTGAGCGGTTACGGCTGAGTGTCGGGCAGATTACGTATTTTGCGGATCGCGAGGTCAGTATCCTCAACGATGACGATGCCTACGCTAACACCCGCACCAGTTCGGCGGTTGCAGGACAATTAAGTGCGCAGTTGGGCGATCATCTACGTATCAACAACGATGTGCTTTACGATCATCAGCAAGAAAAAATCAATACCGTCAGTACCAGCCTGCACTACATGGATGAGCAATACCGTATTTTGAATGTGGGTTACCGCTACAGCCGCGATCCGGTATCGCTCAGCCCGTTAGATACGATTCCTGCGATAGGTAAGTCGCTCAACCAGTTGGATGTGACAACGCTCTGGCCGGTGTCTAACCAATGGGCGGTGATTGCCCGCGCCAATTATGATTTTACCTACAGTGCGGAACTCGATACCTTTGCCGGGCTCGAATATACCGATTGTTGTTATCGCGTCCGCGTGCTGGCTCGCCAATGGGTGGATTTTGATTTTAGTCCCGACTTTATGGAGGGGCTCAGCAGTGATGATTATGACCGCGGTATTTTCATTGAAGTGCAGTTGCGCGGTTTTGGCAGCCTGAGTCAACGCATCAGTAACCTGCTCGACAAGGCCATGTACGGCTATGGCGAGCGCGAAAAATCCCTACAATAAAACAGTGATTGAATTATGAGTAAGAACCAAAACAACCTGCATTCTGTACGCATGGGCTGGAAAGTATTACTGGGCGGCATGGTATTGCTGACCAGCCAGCTTGGATTGGCGCAGAGCAATGCTGTATCACTGGATCGCGTAGTGGCGATTGTTGATAAAGATGTCGTGCTGGAAAGTGAATTAAATGATCGCAAAGCCTCGATAATGGAGCGCTTGCGTGGGCAATACCAACAGCTGCCACCGGAAGATGTGCTCAACAAGCAAATTCTGGAACAGCTAATTCTTGAGCGCATTGAATTAGGCATGGCCGAGCGTTACGAAATTAACGTAGACGAAGCAGAAATTGATCAGGCTATTGGCCGTATCCTGCAAAAAAACCAAATTACGTTGGCGAGTCTGGAGGCGGATCTGAACGCCCAGGGGCTGACGTTGGATGGTTTGCGTAAACAATTACGCAATGAGCTGACGATCAGTCATTTGCAACAAGGGCTGGTGAATAGCCGCATCAAAATTACCGATCAGGACATCAATAATTTCCTCGCCTCCAGCGATGGAAAATACGCAACTTCGCCCGACTACCATATCGGCCACATTCTGATTGCTGTATCCAGCAGTGCGGATGATGCGACCGTGAAAGAAGCTGAAGACAAAGCCAATGAGGTGTATCAAAAACTTCAGGGCGGAGCTGATTTCTCGCAAATGGCAATCAGCTACTCAAACGATCAGGCTGCGCTACAAGGCGGTGATATCGGTTGGCGCAAGCTGGCGCAGTTGCCGGAATTGTTTGGCAACCAAATGTCCACCTTGACAGTGGGTCAGGTAACCAAACCTTTCCGTAGTGGCGCAGGTTTCCATATTCTCAAAAATATCGAGCAGCGTGGCGGCGGTGAGCAATTGGTTGAGCAAACCCATGCGCGCCATATTCTTGTGAAAACCTCTGAAATTATGGATGACACACAAGCGCGTCAAAAATTACTCGGCCTTAAATCCCGCATCGAAAAAGGTGAGGATTTTGCTGTCCTTGCACGTGAGCACTCTGAGGATACGGGGTCAATGTTGAATGGCGGTGATTTGGGTTGGTCTACCCCCGGTATGTTCGTGCCCGAATTTGAAGAGGCGATGAAAAATACCTCTATTGGCAATATCAGCCGTCCCTTCAAGAGTCAATTTGGCTGGCATATCTTGCAAGTGATGGAGCGCCGCAAAGAAGATATGAGTGATAAAATGAAGCGCAACCAAGCTGCCAACGTATTGCGCTCACGCCGCTTCGATGAAGAGTTCCAACTCTGGTTGACCCAGATTCGCGAAGAGGCCTACGTCGAAATTAAACTCTAGATTCGCGTATTGTTATTGAGCCTGTTTTACACAAAAAACGGCGGCTAAAAATCGGGTTGTGCTTTTGGCTTTATTACTGGCTATCAGTTGCAATCCTGTTTTTAGCCGCTGTGTTTTTTAGGGCTGTATTTTTCGTTTATTTCTTTTTGGATGCACAGATACATGAGTAATGTTTACCGCATCGCACTGACTCCCGGTGAACCGGCTGGTATAGGCCCGGATTTGGTAGTTACGTTGGCGCAAGAAGCGCAGCAGCATGAAATTGTTGCGATTGCTGATCCGCAGCTATTGCAGGCTCGTGCTCAACAATTGGGTTTTTCGCTGCGTTTGCGTGAAATTGATCTACACGAAAAGCCGCGTGCGAGTGTTGCGGGCGAGCTTGCGGTATTGCCTGTCGCACTTGCTCAAACGGCTGTTCCGGGTAGGTTGAATGTCAATAACGCGCCCTACATTTTGCAAACACTGGATGCTGCTATCGCGGGGTGTATCGCAGGGCATTTTGCTGCGCTTGTGACTGGCCCTGTACAAAAGAGTGTGATCAATGATGCGGGCATTCCATTCAGCGGTCACACCGAATATCTGGCTGAAAAAACCAATACGCCCAAAGTGGTCATGATGTTGGCAACTGAAGGCTTGCGCGTTGCACTGGCGACGACACATTTGCCGCTCAAAGATGTCGCTGCCGCTATCACTGACGATGAACTCACACAAGTGACTGAAATTTTACAGCGCGATATGCAATTGCAATTTGGCATCGAGCAGCCGCGTATTTTAGTGTGCGGACTAAATCCTCACGCGGGTGAAGGTGGTCATCTTGGGCGCGAAGAAATTGATGTGATCGAACCCGTGCTGGAAAAGTTGCGCGGGCGCGGAATGAATTTAATCGGCCCTTTACCGGCAGATACTTTATTCACGCCCAAATATCTGGATAAAGCTGATGCGGTGCTTGCGATGTATCACGACCAAGGTTTGCCGGTGTTGAAATACAAAGGGTTTGGCCAAGCGGTGAATATTACCCTTGGCTTGCCCATTATTCGCACCTCGGTGGACCATGGTACGGCGTTGGATTTGGCGGGTACAGGTAAGGCCGATTTAGGTAGCTTGCGCACTGCGCTTGCATATGCGCAGGCGATGGTTGCAGCAAAATACGCGCGCTAATTATTGGATACATTGTATGAAAAAAAATTCTGGTTTGCATGTGGATGCCAAGGCGCAATTAAATACAGAGTCACAACACAAAGCGCGTAAACGCTTCGGACAAAATTTTTTGATCGATCATGGCATCATTCGCGAAATTGTCCGCGCTATCCATCCACGTAAAGATGATTTGGTGGTAGAGATCGGGCCGGGCAAAGGTGCTATTACCCAGCTCTTGGCTGATGCTTGTGATAATTTACATGTGATCGAACTGGACCGTGATCTGGTGCCTTGGTTGAAAGTTAAATTTGAAAAGCACCCTAATTTCCAGTTGTTTCAAGCTGACGCATTGCAGTTTGATTTTGCCCAATTAATGCGCGATGGAAAACCGCTGCGTATTGTGGGCAACTTGCCCTATAACATTTCCACTCCGCTTATTTTTCATTTGCTGTCGTATGCCGATAAAGTGCAAGACATGCACTTTATGTTGCAAAAAGAGGTGGTGAAACGTATGGCTGCGCAAGCGGGCGATAGTGCCTACGGTCGTTTGGGAATTATGGTGCAATATTATTGCGCCGTAGAAGATTTGTTTGACGTGCCGCCAACATCCTTTGACCCTGCACCGAAAGTGGATTCGGCCATTGTGCGCTTGGTGCCCCATGCAACACTACCTTATGTGGCAAACAATGTGAAAACATTGGAAACACTTGTGAATGTTGCTTTTCAACAGCGCCGTAAAACCTTGCGCAATTCACTCAAACAATTACTGACAGCAGAACAATTGGAAAGCTTGCCGGTTGATTTACAATTGCGCCCGGAAGATATTAGTTTGGCTGAATATGTTGCTATCAGTAATTTACTCGGCGATCTTTCAGTACAGCATCGTCCGACTGAAGAGGCTGAATAATATGTCTGCTATTCAGGTGAGTGTAAAAACAACTTATATTGCAGCCCAGTCTGTACCACTCGAACATCGCTACGTATACGCTTATACCATCACTATCGCCAATAATAGCGATGAGCCTGCACAGTTGATCAGCCGTCATTGGCGCATTACCGATGCCAATGAAAAGCTGCAAGAAGTGCAGGGTATTGGTGTTGTTGGTGAGCAGCCTCACATAAAACCGGGTGAAAGTTACACCTATACCAGCGGTGTTATTCTTGAAACTGAAACAGGAATAATGGAAGGGATTTATCACATGCGCGCAGATGATGGTGCAATGTTTGATGCGCAAATTCCTGCTTTTGCATTAGTGCCCCCTCACGCCATCCATTAATCCGATAGAGTTCTTTATGGCTACTTATGCAATTGGCGATATTCAGGGTTGCCTTGAGCCCTTGCAATGTTTGTTAAAAAAAATCGCATTCAATCCAGCAAAAGACAAGCTTTGGCTTGCAGGCGATTTAATTAATCGCGGGCCGGATTCGTTGGCGACACTTCGCTTTCTATACAAATTACGCGATTCGATCACCATTGTTTTAGGTAATCATGATCTGCATTTTATTGCTGTTTATTACGGCCTGCGCAAGCAAGGCAAAAACGATTCTCTTGATGAATTGCTGATCGCACCGGATCGTGCAGATTTAGTTTATTGGTTGCGCCATCAAAAACTGGTGCATCATGACCCCGACTTGGGTTTTACCATGGTGCATGCAGGAATTCCTCCACAGTGGACTGTGGCCGATGCACTGGCGCGCGCGCGCGAAGTAGAATCAGTGCTGCAGAGCAATAGCCCGGAAAATTTTTTGGCGGGTATGTACGGCAATGCGCCCAGTGAATGGAGTAATAACCTGACAGGTGTTGAGCGCTTGCGCATTATTACCAATTACTTCACACGCATGCGTTTTTGCAGTGCGAGTGGTGAATTGGAATTGCAAACCAAAGAAAATGCAGATGCTGCGCCCATCGGTTTTTCACCGTGGTTTTCTTTTGCCGAACGCAAAACGCGTAATGAAAAAATTATTTTTGGACACTGGGCCGCCCTTGAAGGGAGAGTCAAATCCAATAAAATTTTTGCCTTGGACACTGGTTGTGTATGGGGTGGTTCGCTCACTGCATTGCGCTTGGATGACGAAGAAAGGTTTTCATGTGATTGCCTTGCGTAAGTGGTTGCAATGGGTTCGTTTGTAACAGTTTGTATCGTTCAGTTTCAATTCAATTTCATTTAAATAATATGCCCTTGGACATTCTTGATGATGTCAGTGTATTTATCAGAGGACGGATTATGAACATGAAATTACTTACCGCTATTATCGCCGCTACGGGTTTTGCTGCTGCACCTTTCGCATTTTCTTCCACTTACCAAGGTGAAGTTACCGCTGCCTATTCTGATGTTAATCCTGATGCTACATCGACAGATGCTTATGAAGCAGGCATACAAGGAAAATATTATTTTTCTCCTGTTGATACGAGCCAGCACCCATTGGCAGAAGCGGCTTTTCTGGAAAAAGCGAGCAACATTTACGTATCCGCAGCTACCAAGGAATGGAAAGGTGATGGATTTCGTTCTGATATCTATGCACGTGAAATAGGCATAGATTTTTATATTCCGGATAGTATTTTTTATCTCGGTGCAGGCGTAAGAGAGGAGAAAAACCAAACGAAATATGCTCCTGATACCAATAGTGGTTCGGGTGCTATCAGTTATGGAATGCCATGGCAATCTCAATGGTTTATCAAAGCGGGTGTCTCTCCTGTTGATGGCTTATTGGTGTGGTCTGAATTTGTGGAAGATGTTGATGTATCCGAGCAATGGAACATCAATGGAAAATACGTAATAGCCTTGGCGGGTGAAAAGGCGTTGAACTTCGAAGCCAGTTACGAAAATTCCGATGATTTCTTTCCTGCAGAAACCTGGAGCGCGGCAGCCGATTTTTACTTTGATCGCCATTTAAGTGTAGGGACTGGTTTTACCCATGAGACATTTGAAAACGATGGTTTGATTCAAGGGAAGGATGTTACCGATTATTTCATCCGTGCGCGTAATTACTTTACCGATAACATCGGAGTGGAATTGGAATACACCTCTGGTGAGTTTGAAGATGCTTTGACTCTGGGAGCCAGCATTCGTTTCTAGTGTGACGGTTTCAGCAATAGATTTATAGTTCCGACCTGAAAACGCCAAGCCGATAAAGCTTGGCGTTTTTTGTTATATAAAAAAATATGTTTAGTGTATAAATTTTGTTTATAAATAACGGCTTGCGTTTTATGCGCTGCGGTTTATAGTTAAAACGTTTCATAAACGCTAGTAGCTAATATTCGCGCGTTTGCTTGTTGTAAATCGCGATATAGGATTCACGTAATAAGTTGGAATTTAGGTGGCCGGTAATTCTGTGTAAGAGTCTGGTGCGTCCTGTGTTCTGGCATTCTTGTCTGTAGCCAGTTGGCTGTTCTGTTGTCAGGTTGCGCCTTGGTCCCGGTTGTTTAAGCGGGCAATTTCACCTGATTCCTCTGCTGGAATAGATCCAGCGTTTTTCCGTTTTAGATGATTTAAGTTTTTTAAAACGGATGCTGATGAAAAGTAGTTATGAGCAATAGTTTATTCCTGCCAAAATTCTGGAAGGGATCTGCTCATCTCTTCGTTGCGATTTCCATGAGCAATAAGTGAGAAAAAGGAGTCCGCAGTGAAACAGAAGTCATGTCTGCAGAATAACTATGTACATAGGCTTTTTTTGATTTTGTTGCTGCTGCCAATTTCTGTATTGGCGCAGGAGTCAAAATACAATATGACTCGCGGTGCAACGGACATCAGCCAGCAAGTGTATGACTTGCATATGATCATTTTTTATATTTGTTGCGCGATTGCCGCGATTGTATTTGGCTTGATGTTTTGGTCGATCATCCATCACCGGAAATCCAAAGGTGCAACGCCTGAGCAATTTCACGGTAGTTTAAAAATGGAAATGCTGTGGACGGCAATCCCGGTTGTTATCCTCGTGATAATGGCTATTCCTGCCAGCAAAACATTGATTGCAATGGAAGATGCATCCAAAGCTGATCTCACTGTATTAATTACAGGGTCGCAGTGGAAGTGGCATTACAAATACATGGAATATCCCATCGAATTTTATTCCTTACTTGCCACCCCGCGCGATCAAATCGAAAACCAGGCAGACAAAACCGAGCATTATTTGCGTGATGTCGATAAGCCTCTGGTTCTTCCCACTGGCAAAAAAATCCGGTTTTTGGTTACCGCAGATGATGTGATTCACTCTTGGTGGGTTCCTGCATTTGCAATTAAAAAAGATGCCAATCCCGGGTTTATTAATGAGACATGGACCAAAGTGGATAAGCCTGGAATTTATCGCGGCCAATGTGCCGAGTTATGTGGGAAAGACCATGGGTTTATGCCGATAGTGGTGGATGTGAGAACGCCTGAAGATTTTGAGCAATGGACGCAAGAGCAAATTGAAATTCAAGCACAAGCATTGGCCGCTGAAAAAGAGGCGGCAGCGAAAACCCAAGGGTTGGATGAATTGATGGTGCTTGGGCAAAAAGTGTATGAAACCCATTGCGCTATGTGCCATCAGGTGTCTGGTGAAGGTTTACCTGGTGCGATTCCTGCGCTCAAAGGCAGCAAAATAGCTACGCAGGATATTTCTGCCCATATTCATATTGTTGTGTATGGCAAGCCGGCAACCGCGATGCAAGCGTTTGCTAAACAGTTAAGTACCAGTGAATTGGCGGCAGTGATTACCTACGAGCGCAATGCCTGGGGCAACAATACCGGTGAGTCCGTGCAGGTGGCGGATGTAGCTGCTGCTATTGATGCAGGAGAATAACAATGAGTGCAGAAAATTCACGTTCGCTAACCGATCGCACCCATGCAGATCACGCGCATGACGAATCGCAAGAGCATAAACCAACAGGTATTACTCGCTGGTTATACACCACCAATCACAAAGATATAGGCACACTTTATTTATTGTTTGCACTGTTGATGTTGTTTATTGGCGGTAGTTTGGCAATGGTGATACGCGCTGAATTATTTCAGCCGGGTTTGCAATTTGTTGAGCCGCATTTTTTTAACCAGATGACCACCGTGCATGGCTTGGTGATGGTGTTTGGCGCAATCATGCCCGCCTTTGTCGGTTTGGCAAATTGGATGGTTCCTTTAATGATTGGCGCTCCCGATATGGCATTGCCACGTATGAACAACTGGAGTTTCTGGATACTGCCATTTTCATTTTTTATTTTATTGTCCACTTTATTTATGGAGGGTGGTGGTCCGGCAGCGGGGTGGACTTTTTATGCTCCGCTTTCGACAACTTATAGCAATGACAGCACTGCGTTTTTTGTGTTTGCGGTGCATTTGTTGGGTATTTCTTCAATCATGGGCGCGATGAACGTTATCGTCACCATATTTAATTTGCGCGCCCCCGGCATGACCTGGATGAAAATGCCCTTGTTTGTGTGGACGTGGTTGATCACCGCATTTTTATTAATTGCGGTTATGCCGGTGCTAGCAGGGACTGTGACTATGGTACTGACCGATAAATATTTTGGTACCAGTTTTTTTAATGCAGCAGGCGGTGGTGATCCGGTGTTGTTCCAGCATATTTTTTGGTTTTTTGGACACCCCGAAGTCTACATTATGATTTTGCCCGCCTTCGGTATTATTTCCAGCATCATTCCTGCTTTTTCACGTAAGCCATTATTCGGTTACGAGTCCATGGTGATCGCCACGGCGAGCATCGCGTTCCTCTCATTTATTGTCTGGGCTCACCATATGTTTACAACGGGAATGCCGGTGGCCGCTGAATTATTTTTTATGTATTCCACTATGCTCATTGCTGTGCCTACAGGAGTAAAAGTATTCAATTGGGTGGCGACTATGTGGCGTGGCTCAATGACCTTTGAAACGCCGATGATGTTTGCCGTTGCATTTATTGTGCTATTTACCATTGGTGGATTATCCGGGCTGATGTTGGCCATTATTCCGGCAGACTTTCAATATCAGGATACCTATTTTGTGGTTGCGCATTTTCACTACGTGCTGGTGACCGGCGCGCTCTTTGGGATTATCGCTGGCGTTTATTTCTGGATTCCGAAATGGACCGGTGTGATGTACAGCGAGCGTTTGGGGCAGTGGCATTTCTGGTGCTCTTTGATTTCCGTCAACATGTTGTTTTTCCCTATGCATTTTGTCGGGCTTGCCGGCATGCCGCGCCGCATCCCGGATTACGCCTTACAGTTTGCCGACCTGAATGCTTTTATCAGTATTGGTGGTTTGTTATTTGGTTTATCGCAGTTGTTATTTGTGTGGGGCGTATTTCGCTGTATGCGCGGCAAGGGTGAAAAAGCCACTGCCCAAGTATGGGAAGGTGCACAGGGGCTGGAGTGGGAAATCCCATCGCCTGCTCCTTACCACACGTTTGAAACACCCCCGCGGGTGAAATGAGTGCGCTAAATAATCGATGACCGGAGGCAAAAAATGGCATCGCATAAATTGCTGGTACGCAAACTGATCGTGGTGTGTATCGCCATGTTTGGTTTTGGGTTTGCGCTAGTGCCTTTATACGATGTGTTTTGTCGCTACACAGGCATCAATGGAAAAACAGAAAATACCGCAGCGCCCGTTTCAAAAAAAGTAGATGAAAGCCGTGAAATATCAGTGGAGTTTTTGGCTAACCGGGACTCAGGTATTCCCTGGCGTTTTGCGCCGGAGGTTGAGCGTATTGTTGTTCATCCGGGGCAAATTAAAATCATTCATTTTGATGTAGAGAATTTAAGTTCAGAGGCGATGATCGGGCGCGCAGTGCCATCAGTATCCCCGGGTGAAGCAGCGCGTTATTTTAAAAAGATAGAATGTTTTTGTTTTGTTGAGCAGCCGTTAAATAGTCGCGAACATAAATCCATGCCGGTGCAATTTTATATCGATCCGGAATTGCCTGAACGTTTTACAACGATCACTTTGTCGTACCGTTTGTATAAGAGCACTCTGCATACAGCTAATCGCTGATGCATGTAAATCAAAAAATGCAGTCATCCAAACCGGCAGTGCCGGAAATATGGAGGTAGATCATGGCAAATGGTTACCAGAAATATTATGTCCCTCACCACAGCAGTTGGCCGATTCTGGGGGCAATTGCGTTATTTATGATTGGTTATGGCGCGGCTTTTTGGATTAATGCCTTGGCCAAGGATCAACATGGTGCAGGCTGGTTTTTATTAATTATCGGTTTTGCATTGTTGTTCTATATGTTGTTCGGATGGTTCAGTAATGTGATTGATGAATCGATGGACGGGCTTTATAGCCAGCAGATGGATCGCTCTTTCCGGCAGGGCATGAGTTGGTTTATTTTTTCTGAAATTATGTTTTTCATGGCATTTTTTGGCGCACTCTTTTACGCACGCATGATTGCCGTGCCCTGGCTAGATGGTGCAAGTAATAATGCCATGACAGCAGAAGTTCTCTGGCCCAAATTTGATGCGGTCTGGCCTTTGGTTAAAACCCCCGCTGGTATAGAAACCCAGGCAATGCCATGGGAAGGTATTCCACTCTATAACACGCTGATACTGCTTGCGTCATCGGTAACCTTGCAGTTTGCGCATATCGGCATAGAGCAGCGCAAATATACCCAACTCGGTTTTTTCATGTTGATGACAATTATTCTTGGAGTGATTTTTTTATGTTTGCAAGGTTATGAGTATGTACATGCTTATCAGGAATTAGGCCTGCGTTTGGACTCTGGAGTCTATGGCAATACGTTCTTTTTATTGACCGGGTTTCATGGGCTTCATGTCACGCTGGGTGCAATTTTTTTAACGGTTATTTTTTTGCGTATCTTAATAAAAGGTCACTTCACACCTGAACGTCATTTTGGATTTCAGGCGGCGGCTTGGTATTGGCATTTTGTGGATGTGGTCTGGCTAAATCTCTTTATATTTGTGTACGTTCTGTAATTTTTTTAAAAGAGCGCCAATTTAATAAGGGCGTGGGTTTGGGGTAATAACTCCTGTTAATAACAGAATGATCAGAAGCAAAACGACTGCTGCTGAAAAAATCAGGCGACGGCCTAAAAACTTGGACATCTTGGGAGCTGCTTCATCATTTTTTAACATCACTACAAGTGCCTGGAATAAGCTGGAAACAACGATTGCCAACAACACAACAAGAATAATTTTAATCAGCATGGGATCACCATTGCAGGAGTGAGTGTATGACTATTATAGCGTTCAATCGCTATTGGGTCGTCCGGTGGCCGTGGGTATGCGTAAATTTTCTGGCAGTGCTGTTATTGCTGGGGTTATCCCTGTGGCAATGGCAACGGGCGGAAGAAAAGTACCAAACCCTGGAGCGCATTGCTGGCTGGAAAAAACAGGGCGCTGTTAATGTTTCCCGTTTACTAACTATTTCTGCTGCAGATCGTGATGGTGTGTATATGGAATTTTCCGGACGCTGGTTAGCACCTGCAGTGTGGCTGCTGGATAATCGATTGGTGAATGGTCGCGCAGGTTACGATGTATTAATCGCCGTTAAAGATATTTCATCATCCGGTAATACACCTGCGGTTTTATTAAACCTTGGTTGGATTGCGGCTCCGGTTTCGCGAGCATCGCTTCCGGCCATTGACGTTCCTTCTGTATTGCCGGTGCAAGGTATTTTCCGCACACGCACGCAAGGTATTTTGTTAGGTACAAACATTGAAAATAACGATCATTGGCCAATCCGGATTCAACAGGTAGATCCGTCCCTGTTATCCAATTCTATCGATACATCGTTGGTGTCTGGTGTTGTTTATCAGGAAAAAAACTCGCCTTTTGTTATTCATTATCGCCCGGTAATGCTTCCACCAGAGCGCCACAAAGCCTATGCATTGCAATGGTTTTTACTGGCGATAGCTGTTGTTGTCATTGCATTGGCTGCCAGTGGTCGTAAAAAAATACAGGAGCCACAAGCATGAATAGCCGAAAGTTTTTTTTATTCTTTTGCTTGTGTGCAATTGTGCCTTTGGCAGCAGCAAAGTTGAGTTTGAGTTTCGGTTGGTTTAGCCATTCAGTTACCAACAAAGGTATTTGGATGGAAAAGGAAATACAGCTATTGCCCGACATGGCAAGCTTGCAACACGAAACACTTGCAAGCACAGAAGTTCATTGGCGATTGGTATATGTGCAGGCGCAAACATGCGACCAGCTTTGCGAGCAGGCTTTATTTACATTACAACAGTTGTATTCCGGGTTTGGTCGTAAACAATTAAAAATAAAACCTTTGTTACTCACTCCGCCGCAATTGAATGCGAATCAAACCGTGCAGTTATCATCTTTGCAATTACAACCTGTGCAATTACAACAGCGACCGGATATTGAGTGGCAGACTGCCTCCTTTGTTGTACCTGAATTGCAAAATCACATTGTGATTGTTAATCAACGCGGTTTGGTATTGTTGCGTTATCCCATTACCGGTAGCGCTGAACAGATGCGTGATCTTGCAAAGGACATACGGACAGATTTGATGCATCTGATCAATTATGACCGGAGTGGAACATGAAAACATTTGTAGTCCTGATTAATTGCACTATTTTGTTGGCATTTACGGTCATTGCTTTGGGTGCGTATACCCGCTTGACTGATGCTGGGCTCGGCTGCCCGGACTGGCCTGGCTGCTACGGAAAGCTAACCGCCCCTTTGCATGACGGACATGTTGCAGAAGCCCAACAAAAATTTCCTGATGCCACAATTGAACCACACAAAGCCCATAACGAAATGATGCATCGTTACATTGCGGGTCTATTGGGTTTGTGTGTGTTGGCAATCACCTTATTTTGTTTTTGGTTAAAGCAGTATCGGATTTTTGGTGTGGTGATTTTACTCTTGGTAATGTTTCAGGCTGCATTAGGAATGTGGACAGTCACCTTAAATTTGTTGCCATTAGTTGTACTGGCGCATCTATTGGGTGGCTTTACGCTGTTGAGTTTGTTGGTGTTGCTGCGTACAGAGGTTGCATCACAAAAAACAGCATTGGCGATGGAGCTTGTATTGGGAAACTTATTACCACTAGGGTATTTCGCATTACTGGTTCTATTTATTCAAATTTCATTGGGTGGTTGGACCTCCAGTAATTATGCCGCCACCGTGTGTTATCAGTTGCCGTTCTGTGAAAGTGGCTGGCAGGAGCGATTTTCATTACAGGCCGCGTTCAGTATGCCGCTGGGACATGATACTTATGAATTCGGTGTTTTATCCTATGAGGAGCGTATGAGTATTCATGTGCTGCATCGAATGGGTGCAATTTTTACCTTTTTTGTGTTGGGAATATTTGTGTTGTTATGTTGGCTCCGCGCGAGCAGCAAAACAATGCGCTCCATGGCGTTAGCGATAGGAACATTGCTATTGCTGCAGCTGACATTGGGGCTCATCAATATCATCGCCCAATTACCTCTACTAAATGCGGTTGCTCATAATCTTGTGGCTGCAAATCTATTAGTAATGTTGGTGGTGTTTATTCGGCAAATACAGTTGCGCAACACAGCGCTGCATAAAGTACATCGGCCACTTATTGAAAAAGAACGGCCAATTATTAGTTAGCAATTAGTTCAGTATTATTTTAAGAGGCTACTCCGGTTAAAGCATTCACATGGAGAGAAATCGCAATGGCTATTATTAAACATGCTGTTTCAACTGCATTGTATCGCCCCACAGTGTTCAATTATTGTCGCGAGTATTGTGACGATTATTATCAGCTCACCAAACCTAAAGTGGTTGCGCTATTAGTCCTGACGGCATGGGTAGGAATGATGCTCGCAACCCCCGCAATACCGGATCTGTTATTAGTTGTCATTGCCTGTGTCGGTATTGCAATGGTATCTGCGGCTGCCGCTGCGTTTAACCATGTGCTCGATCAGAAAATTGATGCGCAAATGGCGCGCACTCACCAACGTCCTTTACCCCAAGGGCGCTTATCAACAAGGGAGGCTGTGGTCTTTGCTTGCGCGTTGGCATTAGCAGGTTTTTTTATTTTATTTTTTGCGGTAAATGCACTAACAGCTGTGCTGACGTTATTGGGATTATTTGGTTACGCTGTGATTTACACGCTGCTGCTTAAGCGTGCGACACCGCAAAATATTGTGATAGGTGGGATTGCTGGCGCTTTACCGCCGGTGCTCGGTTGGAGTGCCATGACCGGCCAGGTGAGCGGCGAATCGTTATTGTTAATGATGATTGTATTTACCTGGACCCCTCCGCATTTTTGGGCGCTGGCCATTCATCGTGTTAATGATTATGCGCGTGCGGGTATTCCTATGTTGCCTGTTACCCACGGCATTGATTTCACCAAAACATTAATTCTCTTATATACCTTGTTGTTAGCTGTTGTGTGCTTGCTTCCTTATCTTGTGGGTATGAGTGGCCTTATTTATTTACTGGGTGCGGTTATATTGAGTGTGAAATTTATTGCCCATGCATGGCAATTAAAGTTTCATGCGGATGCAGCATCGGCAATGAACACATTCCGGTTTTCAATTGTGCACCTGATGACGCTGTTTCTTATTTTGTTGGTGGATCACTATGCTTATTGGAATTGGCAAATGTTATCACCTTGAATATAAGGCGATGCTGTTATCAGTAGCGATAATAACTTTCTGTTATCCAGTGTGGGCAGAAATACCTGCACCCTTACATATAAACAATGCCTGGATAAAAATGGCGCCTCCCGGTGCAGCGGTTAATGCAGCTTATGCGGAATTATATAATCCGGGTAATAAACCGTTAGTCATTAGCGGTTTGTCTTCCACTTGTTGTGCAACACTCATGTTGCATCGCACCGTATATAAAAATGATAAAGCGATGATGGAGCATGTGGATACATTGACAATCCCCGCTGCAAAACAGGTGGATCTGAAGCCGGGTGATTTACATATTATGTTGTTACAGTCTGAATCGCCTTTTCACTTGGGAGATGAAATTGCGATACAGCTGTTATTTGCGGATGGTCAACAACAAACGGTTTATTTTCCGGTAAAGGTAAATGGCAATGACTAGCCAGCGAATGGGTTTTATGTTGGTAGCAATTGTGTGCGTGTTATTGGGTGTTGTCAGCGCCAAACATTTGTTCGCTGCTTTATCCTCCAAACCCCTTGTGTTGGAGAGCGTACAGTTATTGCCAGAGCCGAAATCTTTGCCTTCGGTCATGTTGCGCAGTGTCACTGGTGATGCATTTGCGCGTGAAAATTTTTACGGGCATTGGAGTCTGGTATTTTTTGGCTTTACGTCATGCCCGGATTTTTGCCCTATGGAGCTACAAAAGCTCAGTAGGTTATTAAAGTTATCGCAGCCGTCAGGCAATCGTATGCAAGTTGTATTTGTGAGTGTTGATCCAGAGCGGGATTCAGCTGAAAAGCTCGCACAGTATGTTGCGTTTTTCCATCCGCAGATTATCGGGCTGCGTGGTGATAATCCGGCGATAGCCAATTTTGCCCGCTTCCTGGGTGCGGCTTATGATCGCTCTGCCATTATCGATAATAAAGTAGTGACTATTCCAGCGGGAGTGGCAATGCCAGTTAACGCAGGCGAGCAGTACCTGGTCAATCACTCCACTCGCGTGTTTGTTATTGATTCCCAAGGTAAATACATTGGTTCTATAGCTAATGCCGGAACGCCGGAATTGATATGGGAAGATTTACAGAAATTGTTTTAGCGTTCGCAGTTATCGTGCGTATTGTTTTGAATTACATTTGTTCTAATGCGCCCAGTGAAGTTGGTAATGTCAGCCCCTATACTCATAGCACATCAGTAGGTTTCCGGAGGCAGGATATGATTTCTCATGTTGCTGGTTTATTTACTCATCCGCACAAAGAATGGGAGGAAATTCGCGATACACAGGAAAGCGTCTCCCATTTGTATTTCGCGCATGTACTTTTCCTTGCATTGATTCCTCCTGTCTCTATGTATATCGGTACCACGAAAGTGGGGTGGACGATTGGCAATGGCGCGCCGGTTATGCTCACCGAATCCAGCGCGGCAATCATGAGCGCGCTGATGTATTTGGCCATGCTCACCGGTGTGGCGGTGATAGGTATGTTTATCAACTGGATGGCGCGCACCTATGACTCATCCCCCGGGCTTGCCCGCTGTATTGTGTTTGCCGCATACACGGCGACACCGCTATTCCTCGCCGGTCTTTGCGCGCTTTATCCCAATGTCATATTGGCAATGTTGGTGGGCATAGTTGCGATTTTTTATACGGTGTATTTGCTTTACATGGGCATTCCCATTTTTATGAAAATCCCTGAAGACGAAGGATTTATTTATTCAAGTTCAATACTGACAATTGGCTTGGTCATGTTTGTCTCTATCATGGCAATTACTGTATTGATCTGGAGCTTCGGGTTTGGGCCGGCTTATGCGGGCTAGTGATGGGGTATTATTTCGCGTACAAAAAATTACTGGACACTCAGTCTAATTTGCAATTAAATTGCGCCGCCAAAGAGCCGGTACTTGGCTCGGTCAAGCTCTGCTTGTTATGAATCTCTGCATAACAAGCAGCCTCTTTTTTTGATATTTCACTTATTCATTTTTGGCTCGCGGGCTGCGTGTTCCCGAGTTGTAATTTGTTGTACAAAAGGTAATTGTTGTTATGGACTTGGCTGTAATGAGGGATTCGTGGGGTAAGCGTCTGCCCGAGATATTAATATTAGGGTTGATGGTTGTTCTGCTTTGGTCAAACCTTTCTTTATTTTTAACAGTGGATATTTGGCGTAATGACTCAATGTATTACGTCAGTAGCTATGATGATAAGTTGGTCGAGGAAGGCCGTTGGATTAATCATCTTTTCTTTCGATTTTTACAGCTAGTCCCAAGCGATGTCGCTATCGTGATTAGCTATTTTTGCGTCATTCTTTTTTCAGCTGTAGTTGCTTTCAGGGTAACAAAAAATATATTTTTTTCGGCTGTTTTTGGCATTTTATGTGCGCTTACACCAGTCTTGCCGGTACAGCTTGAGTGGCCAGAAACATTACTTTTCGGGTTTGTTGGGTTGGCTTTGTCTCCTGTGTTACAGAAGAGCTTGCCTGATCTATATTTCTTTCCATTAGTTGCCATTCTATTCATGGGTACTTTTAGTGCCTTTTATTTCCTGATGCCGCTCTTGTTTTTGAGCGGGTTGAATTATTCGCGATTTTGGCGATTGATGCTGATCTGGATTGCCGCATTTATTGCAGCATATATTGCTACCAATTTTTTGGTTTATATCTTGACCGGACATTCCATTCAGCTTGCGAATTGGAGAAACCCTAATTATCTCCATAATTTCGATGATTTTTTGGTTAACTTGGAAAATATAAAACGTGCCATTTTTATTCATTTGGGGAAAATGGAATCTTTTTTAAAGAAAGGTGTGTTAGCAATTTTGCTGGTAAGTAGCATTGTTGTTTCCATTTGGAAGAAACAGTATTGGTTACCTTTGCTCGCCATTATTTGTAGTTTAGGGATTTATGTTTCAACGCTTCCTGTCGGAATCTATATTCAGGATCGCACCACCCTGTCAGCATTTATCGCATTATTTGCTGCTTTGTTTCTTGCGCCTTATGCGTCGCGGACGGCAGTATTGGTTGTAATGGTTATTATGTTTTCATTGGCTGTTCGTATGGCGAAGGTGGGGCATGAAGGAATTAGTTGGTATAGCATTAATACCAATCTGCTTGCACAACAAATTGAGTCAGTTGTAGTTGCTCCACCAGAAGAAGTTGGCCGGGTATTTGTAGTGGCCGAAATGGCTGAATCCCGGAAAATGTTTGACATGATCAATAATAATATTAATAAAAGAAATTTATATTCTGAGGGTTTTTCGCATCCCCAGTATTGGGTGCCTGTATTAAAGGAAATGGGTTACAAACACTTCAGGGTATGCCCGGATTTGCAGGGATGGGATTGTGATCAGATAAAATCTATGTATCAGGAGCGGGCGCAATATCAACGTGAACAAGGATTGTTTATCAGTCGTCGTTTGCCGGATGGCGGCATGTTAATTATGATCAATCCTCTTGCGGTTAAATAAATATAGGCCTGCTTGTCACGAACAAGCAGGCCTATTGAATGGTTACAGCTGTTTAAAAACTTCCGCCGCTGCAGCCAGTGTATTGGCAATATCTTCATCGGTATGGGCTGCAGACATAAAGCCTGCTTCATACGAAGCCGGTGCCAGATAAATGCCGCGTTCTAACATACCGTGGAAAAATTTATTGAAGCGCGGAATATCGCATGCCATCACTTGTTTAAAGTTGGTGACTTTTTTCTCGCTGGTAAAGAAGAAACCGAACATGCTGCCGACGTGGTTGGTGGTGAATGGAATTCCGGCTTCATCGGCAAGCTTTTGTAAGCCTTCTACTAATTGTGTGGTGCGCGCGCAAAGGTGTTTATAAAAATCCGCTTGCTCCAACAACTCTAATGTCTTTAAGCCGGCGGCCATGGCAACCGGGTTTCCTGATAGTGTTCCCGCCTGATATACAGGACCGGAGGGCGCAATCATTTGCATAATGTCGCGGCGGCCACCAAAAGCGCCAACCGGCATTCCGCCACCGATAACTTTGCCGAGTGTGGTGATGTCCGCTTTGATGCCGTAATGACCTTGCGCGCCAGTGTGACTAACGCGGAATCCGGTCATGACTTCATCCAGAATCAATACGCTGCCGTATTGATCGCAAACCTCGCGTAGACACTCCAAAAATCCTGCAACCGGTGGAACACAATTCATATTGCCAACAACAGGCTCAACAATAATGCACGCAATTTGATCGCCCAATTTTGCAAAACACTCACGCACTTGTTCTGCGTTGTTGTAATCAAGTGTGAGCGTGTGGTCGGCCAATACCGCAGGTACGCCAGGTGAACTGGGAACGCCGAGTGTGAGCGCGCCTGAGCCTGCCTTGATTAGCAGTGAATCAGAATGGCCGTGATAGCAGCCTTCAAATTTAATAATTTTGTCGCGTTTGGTGAAGGCGCGTGCGAGACGGATTGCACTCATGGTGGCTTCAGTGCCGGAGCTAACAAAGCGCACCATATCCATGCCAGGCATTAATGTGCAGAGTTTTTCCGCAAGTGTTGTCTCGCGTTCGGTGGGTGCACCAAAACTTAATCCGTGTTTTGCTGCTTCAATCACGGCGTTGATGACCTCGGGGTGCGCATGGCCTAATACCATTGGTCCCCAACTTTGTACGTAATCGATATAGCGTTTGCCATCGGCATCCCATACATAGGCGCCTTGGGCTTTCTCAAAAAACACGGGCGTTCCACCCACCGCTTTGAATGCGCGCACTGGTGAATTGACTCCACCGGGAATGTGTTTTTGTGCTTGTAAAAATAATTCTTCGGAGCGGCTCATGTGTAAATCCTGATAAATAAAATGTAATTTTTTTTGTTGGTTTGGCGGTGGGAAACGAACCCCCAATGCGAATTTTTCAAATTTTGCGTTGGAGTTCGTTCCTCACTTCCAATCTACAATTCAATAAATTTTCTGGCTTGTTCAGTAATGTCGTTTGCTGAAAAAAGGCTGTGACAAACGGCGAGCATGTCGGCACCGGCATCCAGCAGTTGTTTGCCGTTATCCAGTGTGATGCCGCCAATCGCTACAATCGGTGTATTTACAAACTGCGCGCGCGCTTCGCTGATTAACGATAGGGGGGCAGGGCGTGCATCGGGTTTTGTGCTCGATGGAAAAAACCGGCCAAAGGCGACGTAGTTGGCGGTGTCTTTAATGGCTTGCTGTGCCAGTGCAAGTGAAGCGTGGCAGGTTACGCCGATAATGGCGCTGCTGCCTAAAATAAGGCGTGCCGCTACGGGGTTTGTGTCGTCTTGTCCCAAATGCACACCATGCGCGCCACTGTTTTTGGCGAGCTCTACATCATCGTTAATCAATAATTGCGCCTGATATTGATTGCAAAGCGTGAGTAAATGTTTTGCTTCAAATAAACGGCGAGCATGATCCGCTGATTTATCGCGGTACTGCACCCATTTGCAGCCACCTTTTAATGCAGCCGCAACTGCATCAAACAGTTTGTCACCGGGGAGTAATTGTGAGTCGGTAATTGCATAGAGTGTACTGGTCATGTCAAAACGGCCTTACGACAACCAAGATCACAATGCCGACCAATAAAAACACCGGCAGTTCATTAAATACGCGGAAAAATGTATGGCTTTTGGTGCAGCGATCATCGCGCAGTTGTTTCCAATAGGCGACGCACGCGTGGTGATATCCTGTCAGCAGAGCAACCAGCACTATCTTGCACCAGAACCACATTTGCGTTGAGTAATAACCCCAGCCGAGCCACATCATCCAGATGCCAAAAATATAGGTAGCGCCCATCGCGGGATTGGCGATACCGCGCAATAATTTTCGCTCCATTATTTTGAAGCGCTCGCGGCTGATGTCATCTTCACTCATGGTGTGATAAACGAATAAGCGCGGCAAATAAAATAGCGCGGCCATCCAGCTAATAACGGAGATGATGTGAAATGCTTTAATCCAGAGCATGTGAGCGTCTCAATAAAATGATTTCGTAGGTAGAAAATTTAGATACGGTAATAGTCGTCAATTTTGTTGCGTGTGATTATACCCAAGGGTTGGTGGGTATCGTTAAGGGATTCTACCCAGAGTGCATCCAGTTGTTGATGGTTCATTAATTCAAGTGCTTCAAATAAATTGGCATCGGCGGGAATGCGTGCGAGGTCATAACGGCGCGCCGGTATTTCTTGCAGGTTGAGCTTGTCGTTAGCATCGCGATGTTGCAATTGAGCGTGGAGATCGGCCGGTTGCAGCAGTTGGCTGCTTTCGCGCAGTAAAATCCAGTGCGGGTGGTGGCTCAGCAATTGTTGCGCTGTGTTTGCATCGATGAGGTTGTCGCTCACGACTAAATGGCGATCCATTATGCCACGTACACCTGTGCGGCTAAGAAGTTGTTCCATCGCTTCCGCACTGCGGAATTTCCCTTGTATACGCAGCACATGCTGGAATAATCCATCGCATTTAAAGACCCAGCGCGTGGTGAGGCAGGCGGCAATCACCACCAGCATACTGGGAAAAATAATATTGGGGTTATAGGTGAGTTCGAGAATGGCCATCATGGAGGCAAGAGGTGCATTCAGTGTTGCGCCCATCATCGCCCCCATACCCAATATCACATAGAACCCAATAGCACTGGCGGAATTGGGCATGAGCCACTGGGCTGCGCAACCCACTGCGCCGCCAACACAGGCACCAATAAACAGGAGTGGGCCAACAACGCCACCAGGCATTCCAACTCCAAGGCTAAAGGACGTGGCGAAGAGTTTGGTGACGGCAATAGCCAGTAACAGCGCAAAGCCTATCTCGCCGCCAAGAGCGCTGCTGATAGTGTCATAACCAACGCCCATAATCTGTGGAATCCACAGGGCACATATTCCGGTCAATAATCCTGCCAGAGCAAAGCGCAGTGCGATGGGGCGGTTTAGTGCCCAGCGGCAGCTCGCACCGTGAAGGCGGATATAGGCAGCGGCAAAGATTGCGACAACAAAACCGACGGCGGCCATGAGCGGTAATTCACGTAAATCGCCCATGACAGATTGGGCATTCATAAAGGCGATCTCTGGGCCGAAGGCGAGTCTGGTCATGGTCGCACCCGCGAATGCGGCGAGTGTGACAGGGATAAAACCGACAATGGTGTACTCCAGTATCACCACTTCCATCGCAAAAATAACCCCGGCCATCGGCGTGTTAAAACAGGCAGCGATAGCCGCAGCAACACCGCAGCCAGCGAGCGGCCGCAAGGTATTGGCGGGCAATTTTAGCCACTGGCCAAGCAAGCTGCCGCTGCCGGCTCCCAGATGCACAGCAGGGCCTTCGCGGCCGACTGAGTGCCCGGTTAACAAACAGGTGGCGCCGCCGAAGAATTGGGTGATGACGTTACCCACCGGCATCCGCCCCTGATGGTTTTGCAGGCGGTCCATAACATGGCCGATGCTGGTGGCGTGATGGCGCTTGTCAACCAACTGCAGGATGCCCCCCAAGAGTATGGCTCCTGCCACTGGCAGGGCGAAGTGGGTTATCGAACTGACACCCTCAAAGTTTTCAAAGTTATCTGGCAAAAAATAGCCAAGAGGGATTTCTACTACCCAGCGGAATAACACAATGACTGCACCTGCGATAATCCCGGTTAGCAAACCCAGCAGGGTTAACAGCGGCAGTGAATCGGCCCCGGCGAGCTGGTCGCGTAGCGATTCAATGCGCTGGGATAGTTGTGTAGGGGGCTGGTTAGTGGGTGTTGGCTCAATCGGCACGCTGGATTCCTGTTCGGCTATTTATCCGGTTTATGAGAATGATGGGCAGCTTTTGCTTTCGATTTATGGACAAGGCTCTTATGATAGCCGTCTTTCGTTAGTCGCTATAAGTGCGATCACATTGAACAAATCTATTGAGTGTTAGGGGGTTAAGGTGATTAAGGCAGCCATCGTCGGCGGAACCGGCTATACAGGCGTCGAACTGTTACGTTTGTTGGCCAAACATCCACAGGTTGAAGTGACGGTGATCACCTCCCGTGCGGAAGCGGGTACTAAGGTTGCTGATATATACCCCAGCTTGCGTGGCCATGTCGATCTGGCGTTCACCGAGCCCGATGTTGCGGTGCTGGGCGAGTGCGATGTGGTGTTTTTCGCCACTCCGCACGGTGTGGCGCAGAACATGATGGGTGCATTGATGAATACCAAGGCGCGCATTATCGATTTGTCGGCAGACTTCCGTATTCGCGACGTGCCTTTGTGGGAAAAGTGGTACAACCAAACTCATGGAGCTCCTGATCTTGTCACGCAGGCCGTTTATGGTTTGCCGGAAGTAAACCGCGACAAAATCCGCACTGCTAAATTGGTCGCGTGCCCTGGTTGCTACCCAACAGCGACTCAACTGGGTTATTTGCCTCTGATTGAAAATAATCTGGTGGATCCAACACGTCTGATCTCTAACGCCGCAAGTGGCGCGAGTGGGGCAGGTCGTCAGGCAAAAATCGATAATTTACTGATGGAAATTAGCGATAGCTTTAAAGCCTATGGTGTTGCCGGGCATCGCCATTTGCCTGAAATCGAGCAGGGGCTTCGCGATGTTCAGCCAGCAGGCGTTGCACCCGTTTTGTTAACATTTGTTCCGCATTTGTTGCCGATTATCCGCGGTATACACGCCACCCTGTACGCAACTGCGCTCGATGTAAACACGCTGCCGGATTTGCAGAAGCTCTACGAACAGCGTTACGCCAATGAGCCGTTTGTCGATGTATTACCCGCAGGTGAGTTGCCGCAAACTCGTTCGGTGAAGGGTTCTAATGTCTGCCGGATTTCAGTTGTGCGCCCGCAACAACGCGATACGATTGTGGTGTTATCCGTCATCGATAATCTCACTAAAGGTGCATCCGGCCAAGCCATTCAGAATATGAATATTATGTTTGGCTTTGATGAAAAAGCCGGACTGGATGTTGTCGCACTATTGCCTTGATTCTTTCTCTTATCGCGGGTGTGATCGTCTGATGGTCACACCCAATAAAAAAAATGACTGCTAATAATAAAATGCTATGAATTCATCCAAAGCCAAAGTGAAAGGTTCGCCGGTTTATCGTATGAAAGTGGTGCCTCATCGGCCATTGAAAAACGTTTTGGTGATTTTGTTGCTGTCGCTGCTAGTCGCGAGTGCCTTGGTGGCAACTTATTATTATGCGCAGCACAAAGCCAGTAATGAGTTGTTATCCCCAGAAGAAGCACAATCCCTTCGTGCGCAATTGGAGAAATTGACCCAGGAGCTGGGTGATTCCAAACGAGAGTTGGCTAAATATCAGTTAAACGCAGAGGTTGATCGTCAAGCAGGCGAAGATTTACGTAAGCGTGTATTGGAGTTGCGTGAAGAGAAAGCTGCATTGCAGCGCGATGTTGAGGTGTACCGCATTCTCACATCGAAAAAGAGCGCCAATCCTATGGGAATCAGCTTCGGCATTTTTTCAGTTGCATCACTGCCCGATAACAAACATCAATTTAAATTGGTGGTGCAAAAGCTCGCAGAAGGCGACGATGAGTTTTCTGGCCATTTACGTGTAGATGTAATTGGTTTGCGCGATGGCAAAGAGGCGGTTATTTCATTACATGAACTGGCGGTCAATAAAGAAGGCAGTGACCCACTGGCAGAATCTATTCCTTTGAACTTTAAGTTTTTCCAGAATATAGAAACTGAAATCCTATTACCCCAAGGATTCATTCCAGACCGGGTCGAGCTGACAGTGAAATCCAGTGCCAAGCGCAATCCGGTGACTGTTACAGCAGAACTTGAATGGCCAGAAATCAAATAAAACAGTAAAGGTTAAGGAGTCTCCTGATGGCGTTTTCTAATAATCACACTCTTATTTCGCGCGCAACCAGAGTCATTGGAGATTTGTATTTTAGTGGTGAGCTGCAACTGGAGGGCAAAGTGACAGGAAACATCGTCGCAGAAGATGAGAAGGATGCAAAGTTGGTGATTGCTGATACTGGTTTAGTGGAGGGTGAGATTCGTGCTCCCGTCGTTATTGTGAATGGTAAGGTCGTGGGAAATATATACTCCAGTAAGCATCTTGAGTTAGCAGCTAAAGGTAATGTGACCGGGACAGTGCATTATCATTCTATAGAAATGGTCAAGGGGGCACAGTTGAACGGCAGTATGGTCAATAATCAGCAGGAGCCTTCTGGAGTCTTGGATATATTAGCTAAAGCCCAATAGTTGACTGTTTTACTAGGGTAAAGGGATAATAAATCCCGCCCTTGAGGGTTTGGTTGTTTCCGGAGTGTTTATGTCTACCGCTGAAGTTTATATTCCTCAGGTCGTCATCGTGACCGATAGTGCGATTGCCAAGGTCAGGAGTTTGATTGAGGAAGAGGATAATCCGGATCTGAAGTTGCGTGTTTATGTCACGGGGGGCGGCTGCTCTGGCTTCCAGTACGGTTTTACTTTTGATGAAGCTGTGGCTGATGATGATTCCGTTGTTGAGCGTGAAGGTGTCAAAGTAGTAGTGGATGCGATGAGCTATCCTTATCTCGTTGGCGCTATAGTTAACTATGAGGAAGGGTTACAAGGTTCTAAATTTGTTATCCAAAATCCTAATGCATCCAGTACATGCGGCTGCGGCTCGTCCTTCAGCATCTAATAGATGCTTATTGGATTACGCGTAATAAACCCCCCCCAAAATCACTTCCCGATTTGCCCCTGTCACCGCGCGCAAGTTGCCTGACTTGCGGTGTATGGTTTGCTGTGCCAACCAGGCAAACGCCATTGCCTCTATCCACTGTGGGGCAACGCCCAAGGTTGAGGTACTGGCCACAGTGCTATTAGTTAATAAATTTGCCAGGCGTTGCATTAAGTGAGTGTTGTAAGCACCTCCGCCACAAACGAAAATTTCTTTTGCGTCTGGTGAAAGTTGGTTAATGCTATCGGCAATAGAGGTGGCGGTTAGCTCTAATAGGGTGGCTTGCACATCAACAGCTGCGGGCTGCGACGGCAGCATATGCAATTTGCTATCTAGCCATGTGCGATTGAAATTCTCCCGCCCGGTGCTCTTGGGGGCAGGCAATGAGAAGAAAGGATAGGCCAGCAGAAGACGTAGTAATTCAGGATTAATGCTACCCGCCGAAGCCCAGTCTCCATTTGCATCGTAAGATTTATTAAGATGCGTTTGCACCCAGTTATCCATCAGGACATTTCCCGGGCCGGTATCAAAGCCGGATGTTTTTCCTTCGGCTGGAAGCCAGGTGATATTGGCCATACCTCCAATATTCAGGATAACCCGGTCATGCTTCTGGCTTTTAAAGACGGCCTGATGAAAGGCCGGTACCAGTGGTGCTCCTTGGCCTCCTGCTGCCATATCCCGGCGGCGGAAATCTGCCACCGTTGTTATACCTGTTAGCTCTGCAATGATATTGGGATCTCCAATCTGCAAAGTAAATGTCCCTTGGATTGAGCCTGGCGGCCGATGACGGATGGTTTGGCCGTGGCTGCCAATAGCTACAACATCGTGATTAGCAATTTTGGCCTTGCTGAGTAAGTCGAGGCTTGCTTGGGCAAATAGTTGTCCAAGCTCAGTATCCAAAGCGCACATACGATCTATCTCATTTTCATCAGGCAATGAGAGTGCATGTATCTGTTGTTGTATCTTATGAGGAAGAGGAAGGCTGTGCTGGGCAATTAGCTTTGGTGAGAATTGTAAATCTACTAATACGACATCTATAGCATCAGCACTGGTGCCAGACATCAAACCTATATAGAGCTGGCGTTGAGTCATACGAAATGTCTGTATTAGTTGCTGTTATCAGTTTTAGCCACAGCCAAGCGGTTGGAAGATTTGTACTGATCCAATTTTGCGATAAGTGGGCGGGTAGTCTCGTTAAATCTAGCCAATTCAGATTTCTCTATGCCAATCGATTTTGGCAGTGGAACAGTTACAGGATTGCGCACCTGACCATTAACATGGAACTCATAATGCAAGTGAGGGCCGGAAGCTAAGCCGGTAGATCCAACATAACCGATAACATCACCCTGGCTTACGCGAGCTCCTGTTTTCATTCCTTTGGCGAAACCGTTCATGTGACCGTAGAGAGTTTCAATCCCTTGGCCGTGCTGAATGACAATACAATTTCCATAGCCGCCCTTACGGCCAGCGAAAGCAATTTTCCCATTACCTGTCGCACGGATAGGTGTGCCACGTACTGCGGCGTAGTCAGTACCCTTGTGAGCGCGAATAATATGTAATACGGGATGTTTGCGGTTCAGGCTGAAATGGGAACTAATTCGTGCGAATTCGATCGGGGTACGCAAAAATGCTTTGTGCATCCCGCGGCCATCCGGAGTGTAGTAATTGCTTGAGCCATCTTTTGATGTATAACGAACTGCTTTAAATGTTTTTCCGCTATTGGTGAACTCTGCAGCGAGTATTTTACCTGTACCAATGCGTTTACCATCAAGGAATTGTTCTTCATACATCACCTTGAAGTTGTCACCTTTTTGGATGTCCAGAGCGAAGTCGATGTCCCAGCCAAAAATATTCGCCAGTTCCATAGTTAGGTTGCTCGGCATTCCTGCGCGCTTGCCTGCCATATAGAGCGAGCTATCAATAGATGCTTGACGAAATGCGTATTTAACATTCGGCTTTAAAGTGACTTCCTTGCTTGTAAAACCTTTTATACCACGCTCGAAACTCAAGCTATTGAGGTTATCAATAACATAGTTCAATCCGTGTAGTTGCCCGTTCTCCACCAAAAATGACATTTTTTGACCAGCGCGAATATTGCGGAGATCCTTGGCGTCCTTAGCATCACTAAATAATTCATAAATAGCGCGATCATTTAAACCTGCACGTTTGAATAGAATTGATAGATTGTCGCCATTTTGAACAGTGAACTCTTTCCACTTGGGGGATTCTGGCTGGTTTTGTATTGGTTTGTTTGTGTCAGTTTTGGCTGCAACGGTCTGGATTATTGTTTCTACTTCTGGAACCGCTATGGGGGTGGCCTGAGTGTCTAGACCTTGAATTTCTAGTCCGGGAATATTCTTACTTGGAGTACTGGCTATTTCTGTATTGTTATGCTGCTCGCTGGCTAAAACTATTACTAAACCCAATGATAAAGCTACCGCCACTGCGAGGTGCTCGCGCGGTACATATTGAAATAGTGTCGATCGGGCGATGTTGTAATAATTCTTTATTGTAAGCATGTATAAAAATTCGCACTTCTTTGTATATCAAACACTTGAGAGAGTCGGCTCACGTAATTTCACAAAAATATATAGAAAAGTGATCCAAGAAAAAGCATTTATAGCAGAAAAAAATGGCCTTAACACCCCAAAATTTCATCTTATTGCAATAAGTCTTCGCTTTAGCCTTGAATTTGAAGCGAGATGCGGTATCTTTGCCGCCTTTTTGTTCCAAATCGAAACACAATTAACAGGTGTGGTTGGTGTGTATGACGGCTATTGACACAAATTTTCTGCAAGAGTTGCAAGATCGAGGTCTTGTTGCCCAGATGACTGGCGGTGAGGCTATTGTTGAACACCTTAACTCGGGCAGTCGTACGCTCTATTGTGGTTTTGATCCTACTGCGGACAGTCTTCATATAGGGCATCTTGTGCCTTTATTAATGCTTCGCCGTTTTCAATTGGCTGGGCATCGTCCTATTGCCTTGGTAGGTGGTGCAACAGGTCTCATAGGTGATCCCAGTTTCAAGGCTCAAGAGAGAAAGCTAAATACCGCTGAAACTGTTAGTAATTGGGTTGAAAATCTGAAGGGTCAAATTAGCCGCTTTGTTGATTTTGAGTGTGGTGATACCTCTGCGATTGTTGTTAACAACCTTGATTGGGTTGGCAGCATGAATGTGCTGACTTTTTTGCGCGATATTGGCAAGCATTTTTCTGTCAATAATATGATTAACAAGGAATCTGTAAGGCAGCGTATTGAGCGTGAAGGCGAGGGGATTTCATTTACTGAATTCACATACATGCTCCTTCAGTCATATGATTTTGCAGAATTGTACAGTCGATATAATTGTACGTTGCAAATTGGTGGTAGTGATCAGTGGGGAAATATAACTGGTGGTACGGATCTGACTCGGCGTCTGCATGGTGGTCAGGTTTATGGATTAACTGTTCCCTTGATTACCAAATCAGATGGTACGAAATTTGGTAAAACTGAATCTGGGGCTGTTTGGCTCAATCCTGAAAAAACCTCTCCCTACATGTTTTACCAATTTTGGCTGAATGTGGCGGATGCAGATGTTTATCGTTTTATGCGTTACTTTACTTTCCTGTCTGTCGAGGAGATTGCGCGCATTGAGGCTGAGGATGCGGTGAGCAACAAGAAGCCTGAGGCGCAGCGAATTCTTGCGGAGGAGGTGACTCGACTGATTCATGGTCATGAGGGATTGGCTGCGGCTCAGCGAATTACGTTGGCTTTGTTCAGTGATCGGTTCGATATGTTATCCAGGGATGATTTGTTGCAATTGAAGCAGGATGGCTTGCCAGTGTCAGTAATTGATCGAGCGCAATTGGGGCTCGCCCCCTTAACTCAATTGCTTGCAGATGCTGGGTTAGCGGCATCGGGTAAGCAAATTAAAGATGCTCTCGCACGCAATGCTGTATCAATTAATGGTTCCCCGAAATCACTTGATGACAACATGAAGGCTGCGGAATCTTTTGCTAAATGCTGTGGTTTTTTTGAGTGCTTCTATTTGGTAAAGGTTGGCAAAAAGAAGTATCACTTATTTGAAATTGTGTGAATTTTGATTGGTTTGTTTGTTGAGTGGCCTGCTCTTGCTTTGTTATCAAAAAGTCTGCAAATAAAGCTTGTCTGAGGGTG
>DLHT01000002.1 GCA_002483365.1 Cellvibrio sp. UBA7661 | reverse complement strand
GGCTAGGGGTTTGTCAGCGGTCTGTCGCCGTTTAACGGCGATTTTTTTTGGTCTTTAACCGGCGAATCCGGTCGGCTTCTTCTTTTTCGATCCGCTTTTTTTCGTCCTCTATCTTGGCAGTTTCGACTTCATGTTGGGTCATCTCTGGTGTTTCCCAGCTGATTTGTCCCAGTAAGCCTGCGCGCAACTCGGTAATTAAAATCGATGAGACTTTCTGAATTTCCACGCCGCCACCTTTACGGGTGCAGCCACGTTTTACACCGATTGCGTCCAACAATTCCAAATCGGTTTCGGGCAGCTCATCTAATCCATAACGATTTTTTAACGCATCCGGATAGGCTTTAAGCAAATATTCCGCTGCATATAGCGCGATGTCCGCATAATCAAAAACTGTATCTTTTATCGCGCCGGTAATGGCCAGGCGGTACCCGCAAGAAGCGGGTGATAATTTGGGCCACAAAAATCCCGGTGTATCGGTAAGTAAAATACCATTATCTAATTTAATTTTTTGTTGGGCTTTGGTGACACCGGCTTCGTTACCGGTCTTTGCAATGACACGGCCTGCCAGTGTGTTGATGATGGTGGATTTACCGACATTCGGGATTCCCATAATCATCGCACGTGCAGGGCGAACTTCACGTTGGCGTTCGCTGACAAGGCTGGTGCAGACGTTGAGCAGATTGCGTATTTGCTCAGGCCGTTGCTGGCTAACGGGTAGGGCCTTGACGCCTTTTTCCTGCTCCATTTTTTCAACCCACAGTGCGGTGATGTTGGGGTCGGCCAAATCGGCTTTGTTGAGTAATTTGATCAGTGGCGTGTCGCCGCGCAAACTCGGCACCAGTGGGTTTTCACTGGAAAAAGGAATGCGCGCATCAATCACTTCGATAACAACATCCACATGAGGCATAACTTCCGCAATTTCTTTGCGCGCCTTGTGCATGTGGCCGGGGAACCAATTAATGGTAGACATGGGGACTCTCAATTTTGTAGGGCGATATTAAAAACTATCCAAGGGTTCGCTGGTGTCAAAATGATGCAACAGTAAGCAGGTTTCGTCTTCTTCGCTTTCGCAAATAACAACCGAGACGGGTGAGATGACGTTGCTGTAGTGGGCATCTTTATAAAGGCATTTTTTAAGTTCTTCCCATAATTGTGCAGGGAATTCGGTAAAGAAATTAAAGCTTAAATAGAGTTTGCCCTTTTCTTCGATGGCATCGATTTCGGGTGAACGGATATCGCGCACACGCTGTAAAAAAGCAGCACGGTCAAAATCACGGCTGTGTTTGGGTTGTATCTGGATGCTGATGCAATGCATAGCGCATATCCTCAAGGTCAGGTGATGTGATTATACAGAAACTGGCATTTCCAGGCCTGATGTTGGTGATTCGGGGTAGTTTTAGGATTGGCGATTGGGAGGTGCCTGCCGGCTGTAACCGGTTTCGGTTATCATGCCCGTTTATTTTTCTGATTCGGTCATATTTGTGTCTTCACCATTATTTAGCCCCATTGCCCTTGGCATGTACTTGTTGTTTTTTATCGCCGGATTGGTGGGCGCTTTGGTATTGCCAACGTTCAGTCTATTCCTGGCGTCTGAAATTGGTGCCCGGCCGCTGTTGGTTGGGTTGGCATTTGCGGGGATTGCCGTAGCGAGTATTGCCTATAACCACTGGCTTGGTCATTGGTCAGATAGGCTTAAGGATCGTCGCCCGTTAATTATCCTGTGCTGTGCGTTGGGTGTATTGGCGTGTGCGGTTTTTGCGGTATCACGTGATTACCGTGTTGTGGCATTGACGGCGGTGTTTCTGCTGAGTTTGTCGATGGTATCTTTTTCGCAGATTATGGCGTTTAGCCTGGATTATGCCGAAGCAGAAATCCCTCTTGAACGCATTCCATTATTCAATGCGATTATGCGTGCGCAAATTGCTTTTGCGTGGGTTGCCGGGCCGCCACTAGGATTTTTTCTGGCGACTTATTGGAGTTTTGCGGTGAATTATACGGTGGCTGGTGGTTTGTATTTTGTGGTTGCGCTTGCCTCTTTGAAATTGCTTCCGCGCTTATCCAAAAAACAGGTTTCGCTTGATGATAAGCCCGTCCAATTACCCTCGTTAACACCTGCGATTAAACGATCACTAGTGTTGTGTGCGATTGCATTTTCATTGATGTGGGGTGTGAATAACGCCTACCTGATCAGCCTGCCTATTCACCTGAAAGATAATTTGCAGTTTGCACCCCAGTGGATGGGATGGGTGATGGGAACAACGGCAGCGTTGGAAGTGCCTTTTATGTTATTGGCCGGTTATTACGCAAGCCGTTTTCGATTGATTAATTTGATCCGCTGCGCTGCTGTTGCAGCCTTGTTGCTTTATGTGGGGGTCTATTTTGCGAGTGAGTTGTGGCATTTATTCATATTGCAAATTTTCAATGCTGTTTTTATTGGTGTGCTGGCAGGGTTGGGTGTATCTGTCATCCAGGATTTGATGCCAGGCCGATCGGGTGGTGCTTCTGCGCTTTACACCAACACGACACATGCCGGTAATTTACTAAGTAGTTTGATGGTAGGGGTGGTCGCCGATTTTTACGGTTATCATCAGGTGTTTTTAGTTAATATCCTATTGGTTGTAATGGCGTTATGGGTGTTTGGCAAAGTTAAAAGCTCTCGCGATTTAACTCAGGCCGCAACACCATAGGCTTTACAAGTCTTCATCTTCGTTGAGCAGTTTTTCCAGATCCTCGACGCTCATCGCAAATAACCGGTGGCGCAATTCGGATTCGATTTGCGGCATCATTGCGGTTATTACCTCATCGATTAAATGCTGGCGTGGTTTGTTGGTTTTATGTGCGATATTTTTCGTTGCGCTGATAATTTTTTTTGCGGTCTCATATTCAAACAAGGGCGGCGGATTATTGCCGTGTAAACGCTCGCGAATATGTTGAGGTAAAAACGGGTTTTCGCCACTGGCTTTGGCAAGTGGTTTTGTTGTTGTGTTCTGCGCAGGTTTTGTATGGTGATGCTGAGGGTGCAAATGAGATGCAAAACCGTGCCTTTTCTGTTCTGGATGATTACTTTGTTCTTGATGACTGTGGTGTGACTGCGCTGCAGTGGATGCTGTAGTTTTGATAGCAGCATCAGTGTTGTCGAACAAGGATCCCTGACCAGGTAAAACCGATTCGTGTTGAGTAAAAGAAAGGGATGATGGCGCAAATGGATTTTCTTGAGGTTGCGCCTCTACTGGCCATTCATCCGCTTCCAGTTCTTGCAAAATGGGAATGTCATCCTCTTCCAGCAATAACCCTTTTATGGACTCCAGCTCCTGCAAAATTTCAGCTTTGGTTTTATGTGTATTGGTCATCTGATTTGCCTTCCATCACATTTTTTCGCGCGGGTTATTTTGTTATTTTTCGCTCAGCTTGTATCGCATGATTAGATTACAGTTTTCTGGTTTCTATCGGATAGCCGCGACTTTTATAAAAGCTGAAGCGTTCACGGCTGGCAGCTAACATAGCTGGTTCCTGTATAACAACCTCTGCCAGACGCGCAAAGCGGCTGAAATAGGTTGGTGTTGTCTTGCTCAAGTTAAGCAACAAACCTTGATGATCGCCAGCTTCAGCGTTGTAGGTGATCTCTACCGGTGAGGGTTTACCTGAATTAATCAGCTGGTGAGGGATAAAACTTTCAGGTTTGAACGTCCACAGCAACTCATCAAACTGGCGCGCTTCCGCTTCGGTATCCATGGCAACCAATACTCGCATTCCCATGCGGTGGGCTTTGTCAGCCAAACGGCAGGCGAACAACCAGCGTGCATCGCTGGTTGTTTCCGGCAGGATATAAAAATCAACTTGCGTCACAGTCAAACCTGATTCATTAAATATTGCACAAGCATGGAAACCGGGCGGCCAGTCGCACCTTTGGCACCACCGGAGCGCCAGGCTGTACCTGCGATATCCAGATGAGCCCACGCGAATTTTTTGGCGAAACGTGACAGGAAGCAAGCTGCTGTCACGCTACCTGCTTCGCGGCCGCCGATGTTAGCCATGTCGGCAAAATTGCTGTCGAGTTGTTTTTGATAGTCGTCCCACAATGGCATATGCCAGGCGCGGTCGGCCGCTTCCTCACCCGCTTTCAACAATGCTTTGGCAAGCTCATCATTGTTGCTGAACAGGCCGGTAGCGTGATTGCCGAGTGCAATTACACAAGCGCCTGTAAGTGTTGCAATATCAACCACTGCTTTGGGCTTGAAGCGTTCGGTGTAGGTGAGCGCATCGCACAGCACCAGGCGACCCTCGGCATCGGTGTTCAGAATTTCAATGGTTTGGCCCGACATAGAGGTCACTATGTCTCCGGGCTTGGTTGCACTGCCGTTCGGCATATTTTCAGATGCTGCAATAACACCAACAACGTTGATGGGTAATTGCAACTCCAGCAGTGTTTGGATTGTGCCCAGTACACTGGCCGCGCCACACATATCGTATTTCATTTCATCCATGCCTGCGCCAGGCTTGAGGCTGATGCCGCCAGTGTCAAAGGTGATGCCTTTTCCTACCAAGGCGACAGGCGCTTGCTTCTTTGTGCCGCCTTTGTACTCCAATACGATGAGTTTGGCAGGTTGGTCGCTGCCGGCTGCAACGGACAAGAGTGAGCCCATGCCAAGCTCTTTCATTTGTTTTTCTTCAAGTACATTCACGCTCAACTTTGCTTGTTTGTGAGCGAGACGCTTTGCTTGATTGGCAAGATAAGTCGGGGTGCAGATATTGCCGGGCAAATCGCCCAGTTCACGCGCAAGATTAACGCCTTTTGCGATGGCTTGGCCAAGTAGCAATCCTTTCGTTGCTCCTGTTGTTTGTGCTTTGGTGGCACCAAAGATGACCTTTTTCAGTTTCAGGCTGATATCGGTCGGTTTGCTTTTTAGCTTGTCAGCACGGTAATCCAAAAGGCTCAGATTTTCCGCAATCTGGCGGGCTTGCCACTCAACAGATTGATCGGTGACGCTGATTTCAGCTAGTGCCAGGGTAACTTCGCTACAGGGCGTTGGGCGCAAGGCTTCGCTTATTTTTTGGATAGCTTTGCGGAAATTCTCAACACTGATGTTGCCATCTTTCGGGGCTCCTACACCCAGAACCAGCAAGCGTTCTGCAGCAATGCCCTGTGGGTTTAATAGCAACAGGCTTTGTCCGGCTTTGCCTTGAAAACCTTCTCGCTTCAGTAGTGCCTCCAGTTGTTGGGCGTCGGCGCTATTGATTGCGCTTGCGGAGGGCGACAGCTTCACCCCTTCATAGCATCCAACAACCAGACACTGGGTAGTGTGTTTTACCGGGTCAAGTACTTTGCTAGAAAACTGGATGACGTTGTTTTGGGTATTGGCTGGTTTAGTAGACTTTTCTGAGGCTTTTTTGGTGGTGGCTTTGGCGGAAGTCATAAGTAATCCTTGGTGAAGAATACAGGGGAAAATTCGCTCAAGACAAAACGGGCGCTGTACGTGATAATGCCACAATTCGCATAGGGGATGGCGGCAAAATTCAACCTGAATCGGAACCATGCCGTCTGGTTTGTGTCACTTTCCCTGTATGTTTTTATCTCGGTCAATATTTTTCAGAACGCTTATTGTATTGCTGGATAACTTTTGAGCAGTGCAGCGTTTCAGGTTTCATATCAGGATTATTATTTTGATTATTTTTCGTTATCTCTCACGGGATTTATTGATTACCAGTCTGGCAGTGACAGCTGTTTTACTGACGATTTTTTTATCAGGTAAGTTCAGCGATTATCTTGATGATGCTGCTCAGGGCAAGTTGGCGGTAGATGTGTTATTCACGATTATTGCCTACCGTATGCCTAACTTGTTGGAATTGATTTTACCTTTGGGGTTTTACTTGGCAATTCTGTTGACCTATGGACGAATGTACATTGAAAGTGAAATGGTGGTGCTATCAGCAACAGGCATGAGTCAGTGGCAGCTAGTGCGTATTACCCTCATACCGGCTGCACTCGTTGCGATTATTGTTGCTGCGTTTAGTTTCTGGGTAAGTCCATTGGGCGCGCAACTCACAGAACAAACATTGGCAGAGCAACGCAATCGCAGTGAATTTGAAAGTCTGCAAGAAGGGCGTTTCCAGTCGATTGGACAAGGGCGCATCATGACGTATGTGGAGCAAGTGAGTGATGACAATAAGCGTCTTGAAAAAGTATTTGTTGCACAGCAAGACGGCCAGGCAAGTTCTACAATTGTTATTGCAGAAACCGGTGCACAGGCCTACAAGCCCGACTATGGTCAGCGTTATTTGGTGCTACACAACGGGTATCGGTATGAAGGTCGTCCGGGGACCAGCGAATTTAAGATAACCCGGTTCAGTGAATGGGGGCGGTACTTGCCTCCGACAACCAGCGTGGCGGAGTTTGAAAGTGAGGCGGATGCCAAAACAACAGCACAGCTGTTGGCCGCTGACGACATTGAAAGTAAAGCGACTTTGCAATGGCGTATTTCTATGCCATTGATGGTGTTGATTGCCACGTTACTTGCTGTTCCGTTGAGCAAGACCAATCCGCGTCAGGGGCGTTATTTAAAAATGCTGCCTGCTATTTTGATTTATGTTTTTTATCTTTCGTTTTTAATCAATGCGCGCGGAGCAATTGCTGAAGGTGATCTGCCCGTATGGTTAGGCGTTTGGGTTGTACATATTCCATTTTTATTGATCGCACTATTAATGCTTAATTGGCAGGTGTTATTGCAGCCTCGCACTAAAGCAACGAGGTCTGCCCATGCGTAAAATTACGGCTTATATCTCGCGTACGGTTTTTTTCGCAATCGCGCTAACGCTCTTGGTATTTATTTCATTGGATTTTGTGTTTGGCTTAATTGGCCAACTGGAAAAAGTCACTGAAACCTATACAGCATTGGAAGCTTTTTATTATATGGCGTTGACAGTGCCACGTCGTCTGTACGACCTGATTCCTTATGCGTGTCTAATTGGTTGTTTAGCTGGATTAGGTCTACTTGCTAGCACCAGTGAACTCGTCATCGTGCGTGCAGCGGGTGTATCGGTAAGGCGCATTGCCTGGATTGCACTTCGTCCAGCTTTGGTTTTCATTATGATTGCATTAATGTTGGGTGAGTTTGTTGCCCCTTATACCGAACAAATGGCGGATAACCGTCGGCATTTTTTGAAATACAACGTAACCCAGCAGGCACCACAAAAAATGTGGAACCGTGAAGGCAATGAATTTATGTACGTGAGTGCGGTACTGCCTAATGGTGTTATTTATGGTTTGACGCGTTATCACTTTAATGATCAACACCAATTGGAATCAGCAAGTTTTACAAAAGAAGCGGTTTATCATCAGGGATATTGGCAGGAAAAAGACATTTCTATTACCCATCTTGAGCAAGATTCAATCCGGATAGAAACAATACCTGAACGACGCTGGGAAACGCCATTGACACCCAACTTATTCAATATTCTGGTGTTGGCACCGGAAGATATTTCCATGCGCAACCTGCATTACTATACCAATTACCTGAATGAGCAAAATCTTAAATCCAGTAATTACAGTTTGGCATTTTGGCAAAAATTCTTACAGCCAATTGCCACTGCCAGTCTGGTGTTAATTGCTATTTCGTTTGTATTCGGTCCTTTGCGCAGCGTGACAATGGGGCAGCGTATTTTTACTGGTGTGGTGTTTGGAATTGTTTTTGTGCTGTTGCAAAAATTGTTGGGGCCGTCGAGTCTGGTATTTGGCTTCCCTCCGTTAATTGCTGTGATGATTCCTATATTGCTATGCATCGCACTCGGAATTTATTTACTCAACAGAGCGCGTTGATTGTTTATTTTTCGAGATTTTTTGCAAGCAGTAAGGTACGGGTTTTGCTGATTTTGTCGTGCAATGTTTGGCGTTCCGGATTGGCATACATTAGCCAATAACCAATACCGAATAACAGCAGCGAGAATGGAGCAACAATACAGCGAATGATGCACTTGCTGTAATCGGGCGTGTTTAGATCGGAATCATTTACAATTTTCATTCGCCAGGTTTTCATTCCTAACGTTTGGCCGGACTTGTGCCAGAAATAACAAAAAAAGAATCCGATAGTCACAATCCAACCTGCAAACACGATCCAACCCCACATTCCCCAGCTGATGCGCGCTCCCATTGTGGGTGTTCCATTAATCGCAACATTAAGTCCAGTGGTGATTGCACCGTATAAAATGCTAATGGCCATCAGCAGTAATGAGTCATAAACCATGGCAGCAAAACGGCGTAATAAGCTGGGTGTGGCGTATTGAGGTGTTGTGTTCATAAAGTGCATTCGCAGGAAAGGGCAATATTACAATGTGAAGTGCAGTGCCCAGGGGCTGGTTGCTGTAACGGTTTGGCCAAGGCCGATATAACCACTGCCTTGTAGTGGTAATTCTTCACGGCGCAAATAAATAGGTGTTTGTTCATCGATATAAACGTAAGTGCCGTTAGTGGAATGATCAATCAGCACATATTTTCCGCGCCGGAATTCAATGTGGCAGTGCTCGCGCGATGCCAGATCATTTTCAATTAATAATTGTGCTTTGTGCGGATCGCGCCCGATATGAAAAGGTGTCTGCTCTGGCAGGAGCGCAATTTTTTTATCGTTGACACACAATTCCAATTGGAATTTATCAACAAAACGGGTGACATCATGAATAGGCATCACCATGGTTGCACGATTTTCTTTGCCTGAGTGTTGCCATTCCAGACGATAGATCAGCGTCTTCTCGGTTTCACCTTTGATGTTGATCCGGTCAAACATTTGGCAATCGCGGCGCAGTGAATCTTCAAGGGTATCGACAACCGCTTGTGTTACGACGATCTGGTTGGCGCGTGCGATGTGCGCGACATGGGCAGCATCATTGACGATATCGCCAAATACGTCATCGTTGGTGATCAGTACCTCGCCGTAGGCGATACCAATGCGGATACCAAGATCTTTAAGACGGGGTTCTTTGATTGCGCGTTGTTGGATAGCAATAGCGGCTTCACAAGCCTGGGTGCTTTCATTAAAGCGCGCCATAATTTCATCGCCAATCGTTTTAACAACTGTACCTTCGTGAACGATGGTAATGGCCGTCATGAATTGCACGGTTTCATCGATAATGGCTTTGGCTGGTGTATTGCCAAGCCTTTTATAGAGGGCTGAACTGCCGGAGACATCGGCAAACATAATTGCTTGGTGTTGGCTGTGCTGGCTCATGCAATCTATTGCCTGTCACGTATTGTAGGTAAGGCTGCGTATGATAAGCACTTTGCCGGTATGTGCCTATAGTTCATATGGCTCTTTCCCAAGTGCCTGCAAGTTGTTAAATTCGCCCCCTTATTTTTTTGTGGTGATGAGTACCCATTCATGCTGACGCCAACACAAATTCATGAATTCCATACCAATGGCTTTTTGGTCTTGCCTGGATTTTCAACCGCTCAATTTTGCGATGGCGTGGTTGCGTTTGCGCTTGGTGAGTTGCAGCGACAAACCATGCCTATTGAGTTTGAGGCGGATGTTCAGTATCCGGGGGCACCTGCATCACGTTCTGCAGAAGGTGGTGCAACTGCACGGCGGTTGTTGATGGCAACAGCGCGAAATCCGGATTTACGTGCCTGGGCAACATGTCAGCCACTCAGTGTGGTGTTGCATCAATTACTAGGTGCAACCGTGTATTTATCGCAAGCGCATCACAACTGCATCATGACCAAGCAACCTGCGTTTTCCAGCATAACCGGATGGCATCGCGATAGCCGCTATTGGAATTTCGCTCGCGCTGACCTGGTGTCGGCATGGTTGGCGTTGGGTAATGAGCAGGCTGAAAATGGTTGTTTATGGGTGATTCCCGGATCACATAGGGTAGAGATAGACGCAGACCAGCTTGATGAGAAGCAATTCCTTAAAACCGATATTAAAAAAAATGAAAGCATATTGCAGCAAGCGATTGCGGTGCCGCTGAGGCAGGGCGATTTGTTGTTATTCCACAGCAATCTCTTTCATGCAGCAGGCAAAAATACGACGGATAACACCAAGTTTTCGATGGTGTTTACCTATCGCTCGGCTGACAACCCCCCTAAACCGGGCACTCGCTCTACATCGCAACCAGAGCTGTTGATAGATTAATTTTCCTCTTTCCCAAAGCGGCAAGCAGAACACAAAAAAGCGTAATCAGGTGATTGCGCTTTTTTTGTTTTTGTCCGGCTACATCACTTGAACGTTATTGCTGCTGAAAAAACATCCAGAAATTACTTGCAATAGCTTACTGTGCGGCGCATAGTAATTACTGTGTATTGCATAGTATGTGGAGCACTGTATGTCTGATGAACAGTTTGAGAAGCTTCGGCAGGAGCTGCGGCGGGGGATTTTAGTGTTGGCGGTGTTGGGCTCTTTGCGGCAGCCGCATTACGGATATTCGCTGCGCAAGCAACTGCAGGATGCCGGATTGGATATAGATGAAGGAACACTTTACCCCTTGGTGCGCCGTTTGGCGGATCAGGGTTTGTTGACCAGCGAATGGCAGCAAGGTGAGGGGCGGGAGCGGCGCTATTACCAGCTATCGCCGGAGGGGAGCTCGTTATTGGAAAGTTTGGGTAATGAGTGGCGGGCACTGAATCAACATGTAGGCAAAATTTTGGAGGTGAATGATGGAACTCATTGATCGCTATATGAATGCAGTGGCACAAGCACTGCCGGAAAGCCGTCGCGATGAAATTACCCGCGAGTTGCGCGCCAATATTCTCGACAAGCTTGAAGCGATTGCAGAAGAGCAGGGGCGTGAGGCGACAGAGGCGGAAGTATCTGCCGTGCTAAAAGCGCTCGGGCATCCACAAAAAGTAGCGGGTAGCTTTTTGACAGGGCAACAATTAGTCAACACGGAGTTGTTTCCGCTGTATAAGCAAGCGTTGCATTATGGATTGATACTGGTGTTCATTCTTGCTTTGATCCAATTCGGCGCGCACTTTCTGGGCAGTGGTGATATAGCAATTGCGGGCTTTATCTTCGAGATATTTAGCAAGGCACTGGTCATGTTTGCTTCAGTGACGGGTGTGTTTTATCTGTTGAGTAATCCTGTTGGTGGTAAGCCTTATTTTGATCCCTACCAATGTTGGGCACCCGAGAAGCTACCGCCGGTAACGCGTTCCTGGCAGAGAATCAGTGCGTGCGAGCAAAGTGTCGATTTCACAACCGATTTATTTTTCTTGTTACTGCTCAACTATGCGTTATGGATGCCCTCTGCCAAGCAGACTGATCTGGTGGTGAGATTTACCTCTGAGGTAGAGCATTGGATTCCCTGGTTGTCTGTCATTCTGATTATTTCACTGCTGTCAGGGTTATGGAACCTTGTGTATCGCTATTGGACGGTACCCAAGTTGGTGTTGGATGCGCTGATTAATCTGGCGAGTGCGGTAATCCTGTTAATTCTGAGCAGGGCTTCGCAAATTATTGTGGATACCGGCAATCCGTTGTCAGAGCGAGTGGATCTTCTGGGTATCGGCAATCAAGTTATAGGCGTAGGCCTTTTCTGGGTGGGCATGTGGTTGTTGTTTATGACTGGCTGGAGGCTATATCGCGCTTGGCAGTTGGCGCGTTAATTTGCATTTAGACAATATGGCGCGATAAAGCTGACTAAAAACAAAAGTGGGACTGATTTTGTAATAAGGGCGTAGATGAGTGTGAACTGGTTTGCGGTGTTCGGATGCCGCAAGCCAGCCAAACCAAAAATTTTTAGCAAACCGATACCAAGCGAACGCTCGTGGTGTTGTTTCTGTAGAAACTAAATCTGTCTTAATCGGCCACCGCAATGCGGATTCATTGCGGACTCTTCACAGAGTTGAGACAGAGAACTACTTAATCGCTAATAAGAATAATTAGCAGCTGGTCACTACAGTAATCAATAACCATAACGATGCAGGTATCCACCATGAAAACTCCTTTAAGGTGCTTAAGCCTTGGTGCTCTGGCCTTGGGTGTCAATCTCGCGATGACAGTCCCCGCCTCAGCCCAATCAACCCCTATCTGGTCGGACGAATTCAATGGGACGCGAATCGATAACACCATTTGGTCCTACAAAGTGGGCGGCGATGGGAATGGCAACGGCGAGTTGCAGCATTACACCGCGCGTAGCGAAAACTCCTACATTGAAGATGGCAAGCTGGTCATTGAAGCCAAACGCGAAGCCTATGAGGGCAAACAATTTACCTCGGCGCGTTTGCACACCAATGGGCGCATGTCATTTAAATACGGCACTCTGGAAGCGCGTATTAAATTACCGCGTGTCGATAACGGTTTGTGGCCCGCATTCTGGATGTTGGGGACTAACTTCGGTTTGGATGGTTGGCCAAAATCCGGCGAGTGGGACATTCTTGAAGCGGGTTATAAATCCGCACTGACCGATGGCACGGCCAATAAATCAGTATCAGCTGCACTGCACTGGTGGCACGAAAGCGGTACCTGGAGTGACTGGCTGCAAGCAGACCATGCGCAATCAACGCAACTGCCAACAAATTTTTACGATGACTACCACACCTATAAATTGGATTGGACTCCCTCCAATATCACCATCAGTGTGGATGGCAACCCGTACTTCACGATGGATATTACCGACCCGAACATGTCAGAATTCCGCGACAATCCCGCGTCGATTATTTTGAATCTTGCCGTTGGTGGTTGGAATTTTGTTGAGATTACTGACCCTGCACAAATCACTGCACCTTTCCCCGCAAAAATGTACGTGGATTATGTACGGCTCTATGCGAATGACAGCACTGAGCTGCATGTTGCCAACGACAATTTGCCAACGGGTAATTTTGGTATCAGTACCGAAACAACTCCAGTGTTGAACGAACTGAATTGGGGTGATCGCACCAATTTATATATTTGGAACAACATGACCAATATCGCCACCACACCTTCAGAAGGCAGTGGTGCATTGGCCTATTCGATTGCGGCTGGTGATTGGTGGGGCATGGGTTTGGTACATAAAGACCAAAACCTGCGCAATTACAAACACGGCTATTTGCATGTGGATATCAAAACCAATTCCACCAGCAGTTTTAGTATCGGCCTTGCCAGTACATCCGGTGGTGATGGCAAAGTGGATTTCAATGAAGGCGGTGATCAATATGGTTTAGTGCGTGATGGTGAATGGCATCATGTTGCGATTCCATTAAGCAAATTCGGCAACCTCGATTTTGAAACCATCAAAACCTTATTCAGCGTATTTGGTCCTGGCCCTTCAGCGCCGATGGAAATTGCGTTCGACAATATTTATTTAACCGAAAGCATTGCACTGCAAGCGCCAGAGTTTGGCAATTTTGGTATTTACACTGAAACGCCGGAGCACAAGAACGCTGGTGAATTTGCATTTGGTGTGAGTGGCGATTTATTCCTGTGGGATGACTCGCTCACATTAGAAAGCGGTGCAAATAAAGAAGGCAATTCAGGGTTGCATTTGAAATCAACCGGCAAAGGTTGGTACGGCATGGGCTTGACCGCGCGCGATGGTTTTAATCTCACCGCGTTTGATAATGCCAATGCAAAATTGCATTTCTCCATGAAAACCACGCACACTGGTGATTTCCAAATTGGTTTCAAAAGTGGTGCGTTAAATGAAATTGGCCAGAAGTGGATTAACTTCAAAGCGGGCAGTGACCCTTACGGTTTTGCACGCGATGGCCAATGGCATGAAATCCAAATCCCGATGAGTGAACTCGCAAAAGATTTGGATTTATTTGATGTGCGCCAATTGTTGCAAGTATTGGGTGCTGGTGAGACTGCTGGTATCAGCATTGATGACGTTTACATCTCAGGCGGCCAACAAGCAAAAGATCCCGGCACTAACGGAACCGAGGTCAACCGCGCGCCTTCTGCCGCAATCAAAACATCAATCCTCGGTGGAATTGCACCAGCGATTATTACCTTTGATGGCACCAAATCGGTCGATGTGAATGGTGATGCCTTAACTTACACTTGGGATTTTGGTGATGGCACAACCGGTACTGGTGCAACTGTAAATCACACCTACACCAACGAAGGTTCCTATCACGTCACACTCACCGTCAGCGACGGCGAATTAACGTCCCCTGCAAAAACATTTATTTTTGTCGATAAAGATTTTAGCAGCGCAAAAAGTGCGAAGCGCGGTTTGGGTTATGGCACACACTCAGTTGATGATATGACGGTCATGTCCAAAGGTATTAGCTGGTGGTACAACTGGAGTATCAAGCCGGATCTTTCCATCCAAAATATCTACCAACAATTTGGTGTTGAATTTGTGCCTATGGCATGGAATGGAAATTTTAATGATGCTGAATTGCGTGCGTACATTGCATCGCATCCGGATGTGAAATATATCCTCGCGTTTAACGAGCCCAACTTTATTGACCAAGCGAATATGACGCCCTCGCAAGCTGTTGCACAATGGCCGCGTTTGGAAGCTATCGCCAATGAATTTGGTTTGAAAATTGTCAGTGTGGCGATGAACTACTGTGGTAATTGCGTTACCGAAAACGGAACCACTTATTACAGTCCATTCGATTACTTTGATGATTTCTTCGAACTCTGCCCAACCTGTAAAGTAGATGCGCTTTCAATTCACGCCTACATGCCCGATGTAAATGGTATTGAGTGGTACGTGAATGAATTCAAAAAATACGGCAAGCCAATTTGGATGACCGAGTTCTCTGCATGGGAAACCGTAAAAACACTTGATGATCAAAAACGCATGTTGATTCAGGTAGTGGATTCATTTGAAAACAACTCTGATATGCAACGCTATGCCTGGTTTACTGGTCGTCGCAATGGGCATCCGTTCAATGGTCTGTTTGATTATCGCCAATCCGGTGTACTTACTGAACTCGGTAGTATTTACGTGAATATGCCGCTGCATGGCGATGCGAGCAAACATACCTTGCCAAAATTGGTTCAAGCAGAAAATTATGCTGCGCGTAACGCATTGCGTGTTGAAGAAACCAAAGACGTTTCCGGTTTCTTGAACTTGAGTGATGTCGGTGCTGGCGCTTGGGTTGAGTACAACGTAAATGGTGCTGCCAATACCTACGATATTAATTTGCGTGTGGCGAGTGCGGCGGCAGGTACTATTAATGTATTGGTCGATGGCGTACAGCGCACCACCATTAACGTACCTTCAACCGGTGGATTGCAAACCTGGGGTAATGCAACTGCACAACTTGCACTGACCAGCGGCGCGCACAAAATTCGCTTGGTGTTCAATCAGGCAATTAACTTGAACTGGATGAAGTTTACTATCGCAGGCACTGGCAGCTCGTCATCAAGCAGCGTTGCACCATCGTCATCATCCACAAGCTCAAGCAGCATTGCGCCTTCATCGTCATCCAGAAGTTCAAACAGTGTCGCAACAACATCGTCAGTTGCATCATCTTCAAAATCGTCTGTGTCCAGTGCTAGTAGTGTGATTGTGAATCCGGTTGGTAACCTTGCGTTAAATCGTCCAGCGGTTGCATCTACTACAGAAGGTGAAGCATGGGCGGCAAGTAACGCAGTAGATGCAAGTACAACTACCCGTTGGGCAAGTAACGCAGTTGATCCTACTTGGATCATGGTGGACTTGGGTGCGAGCTACAGTTTCAATCAGGTGGTGTTGCATTGGGAAGCGGCTTACGGAAAATCCTATGCGATCCAAACATCAACCAACGGTACAAGTTGGACAACCGTTTATGAAACAACAACGGGTGCGGGTGGTCGTGAACTATTGAATGTGAATGGAACTGGCCGCTATGTGCGTATGTACGGAACGGCGCGCGGTACCGGTTATGGATATTCGTTGTTTGATTTCCAAGTGAACAATAATCCTGTGGCATCAAGCTCTGTTGCATCTTCAATTGCGAGTTCAACTCCAAGCTCTGTTGCTAGCTCTATCGCCAGTTCTATTACCAGCTCTAATAAAAGTTCGGTAGCAAGTTCTGTCGCCAGTTCAGTTGCAAGCTCGGTTGTGCCATCGACAAACCTTGCACTGAATCGCCCTGCAGTTGCATCAACAACACAAGCGGGACTGCCAATTGTTAACGCATTTGATGGCAATGCCGGAACCCGTTGGGGTAGTGAGTGGAGCGATGCGCAATGGATTTACGTTGACCTTGGTGCAGCCTACGATATCAACAAAGTGGTGTTGAGCTGGGAAGGTGCCTACGGCAAAAGTTATGAAATCCAAACCTCTAACGATGCAGTAACCTGGAGCAGAATTTACAGCACGACAAATGGCAATGGTGGTGTGGAGACACTCAACATTACCGGCACCGGTCGTTATGTGCGTATGTTCGGTATTGCGCGTGGTACAGGCTACGGTTATTCATTGTATGAATTCGCTGTTCACGGCACTCCTGCTGTAGTGGGTAACAAAGCACTAAACAAAACCGCTGTAGCGTCCACCATTGAAGGCGCGAGCACTGCTGCCAATTTTGCAGTCGATGGCAACACCAACACCCGTTGGAGCAGCCAATTTCTGGATGGCCAGTGGATTTATGTCGATCTTGGCAGCACCATGAGTATTAACGGCGTAACATTGAAATGGGAAGGTGCTTACGCAAAAGCCTATAACGTTCAGGTATCTAACGATGCCAACACGTGGACTACCGTAAAAGCGGAAACTAACAGCGATGGTGGCTTTGATGATCATTTGCTTTTTGCAAGTGGCCGTTATGTGCGTATCCTGAGTGTGACCCGATCAAGTGGTTATGGTATTTCGCTGTGGGATTTTGAGGTGTACTAACCGATATTAAACAGCTCTGAAAAATGTAAACCGCGTGCAAGCAATTGCACGCGGTTTTTTTATTCCTTCATCCTGAGTGTAAAACGTCGTTATTACTGCTAACCTCCGCCTGCATTCAAAACTGAATATCTATAAAAGTAGGAAGGAACTATGCAAGTGTTATTCAAAAGAACAGCATTTATTCAATGGGTGACAGTGACAGTAATACTTTTTTCAGGACACTTTTTTTCAGAAGAGGTGTTTTCAGGAGAAGTGTTTTCAGAAGTAAGGTTTTCAAAACAGCAGCTTGCCGATGTTGCTACTACCCAAACAAACACCTATGCGCTACCCGTTCATTACAGCGGCCGTGTATTGGTTGGCAGCAATGATCAGCTAACAACCTATACTTACTCATGGCCCGGTGTTTATTTTGAAGCAGAATTTAATGGGCCAGTACTGGATGTCAGGTTAAATGATACTAACAACATTCTTAATATCATCATTGATGATAAAGAACCCATAGTGTTGAACCGGCCTGGCAAGACAACGTATTCACTCAACAACCTCGGTGAAGGGCGACACAAAGTTCGTCTTGAAAAACGGACTGAAACTCACGTAGGAACAGGCACTTTTGAAGGGTTTTACGTAAGTGCTAAAGAAAGCGTATTAGCGCCTGCATCACGGCAGCGAAGCATAGAATTTATTGGCGATTCATTTTCCGCAGGTTACGCTAACCTATCGACAAGCCGCGAATGTGATGGCGAAGTGATTTTTAGCACAACCAACACACATCAGACATTTGGTGCACTCACTGCAAAACATTTCAATGCCGACTATCAAATCAATGCGATTTCTGGCAGTGGCGTAGTACGTAATTATAATGGTGCTTTTCCAGACAAAAACTTTGTGCAGTTTTATCCTTATACATTACTTGGCGATACAACGAATAAATACGAAAGTGCGTGGTCTCCGGATATTGTTGTTCTTGAGCTTGGCGGAAATGATTTTGCTACACCCTTGAATCCGGGTGAAAAATGGAAAAATCGTGAAGCTTTGCAACGTGACTATATAGAAAACTACGCAGCTTTTATTCTTGATCTGAGAAAGAAAAACCCGCAAGCAGGTTTGATTTTAGTGGTGCCAAGTATGGGGTCAGACGAGTTGCTTCAGCAACATACTAAAGTGATCGAGGAGTTAAAAACCCGTGGTGAAACCAGAGTGCACTTGCTCACTACTGGCTCCATGGAGTTATCGAGCTGCCACTGGCACCCCTCGGTAAAAGATCACCAAGCCGTGAGTCAAATGCTGGTTGATTTCATCAACGCGAACCCTGAAATGTGGAAAGGGAAATAATCTTTCCCTTTAATGCGGTAGATGCTCTTGCCGGTATTCTGAAGGTGTTTGGCCTACATGTTTTTTGAAGAAGGTGTTAAATACTGATTTACTGTTAAATCCGATATCCAAATATATGTGGGTGATGGTTTTGGATTTATGCTTTGGATCGGCCAACATTTTTTTGGCTTCTTCAATTCGATAGCGGTTAATAAACTCATAGAAATTACTATCGAAATGGCGGTTGAACACCAAGGATAAATCGCGCGATGGGATTTTGAGCGTCTCGGCGAGCATATCCAGTGTAATATCTGGCTGCAAATAAGGTTTGTGTTCGCGCATCATGGCATCGATTTTTTCGGCAAATCCGGTGTTGAGTAGTTTTTCCTCAGTTGGCTTTTTGAGTGGGTCTTTTTGTTTGATGGTCACAAAGCCAGAGAAATAACGAATGCTGGTGAATACCAGCGCAAGCACCAGTACAAAGACAACGTAATAACCCGTTAACCCAATCACTTCAAACCAGTGTGGGTGAAAACCGATAAACAGGTGAAGTAATTTTGCGCAGGCGAGTGCGGCCTCGGTAACGGTGATAATCAAAAAGCCAATCACCAGTGATATCAACCAACGAATGTCTACCCGTTCAATATTTGAGTGAGTTGTTTTTAATTGGTTGCGATATTTGGCAATCAATACTAAACACGCCACACAATAGCCAATACGTCCAGCCTTACATAAAAAATCGACCAGTAAATAGCCAGGACTATACATGTAGATATCGTCATCAATCAGCAGTATGCGCTCTTCCAGACTGTGCGTATAAAAGGTGAGCCCGAGGAACAGGGCAAATAATCCCAATGGGATTAAATGCAAAGCATCGCGTTTGTGTAAGGTGAAATCGTGGTAGACCAGTGATTTGATATAAAAATAAAGCAGGGCTGCATCCAGATAATAGCCAAAGCCTATCCATAAAAATAAACGGGGATAATTATTGAGCGCGATCATTTTGAAATCGGCACCCCATAAAATCAGTTCATGGATTGGGATAAACGCATGCGCCAACAAAAAAGCCGCAAGAAAATAATTGCTTTTGTTGGCGGGAGGGTTAGTGACCAAGAGTAAGACGGCAAAGCAGGCACACTGCAAAGCCGTCATCATCAATACCAGATCGTGGATATTAAATACGGTTTCGTTCATAGCTGTGGTTGATCGTGTATAAGTTATTGTTGTAATTCAAGTTGCCAGTATATGCCAAGCGCTCTTTCCCAACGACATAAACTTATCAAAGTTTATGTCGTTTTCTCATGAAGTGCTGTGCCTTGTTCAATTAAGGCTGAAATTTTTCGTTGAAATAAGTCTGACAAATATTGCATGCAACATTTCTTTACAGTTGCGATCTCAAATTTTACAAACTTTCTAAGTCGTTGAGATGTCTGGAAAATTATTACTTTGAGCTGCTTCCCACTTGTCGGGTTCGAAAAGATGGGAGCGGAATCGTTCACCCTGAGGTTTATTCGAACGCACTTTTGATGTGCCGTCACTAGTATAGAGCTGCGTAATCTTGCCGGTGCTAGCGTCGGTATTACAAACAATAATTCGTTTTAGAGGTACTTCTGTGAACATACAAAAACTCACTATTAAAAAAATACTGTTGGCAGCGTGCATTGGGTTGGCCAGCACAGCATCGCTAATATCTATCGCAAATGCGCAACAAAGTTATTTGCGTGCGGATGGACAATACATCGTCAATGAACAAGGCGAGAAAGTGCTATTACGGGGCATGGGTTTAGGGGGCTGGATGCTACAAGAAGGTTACATGCTCAAACTGGGCAATCTTGGCCAACAGCATGTCATGCGCGCAAAAATTGAAGAGTTGATAGGCGCAGAAGCAACACAAGAATTTTACGATGCATGGCTTGCTAACCACACCACCAAAGCAGATATCGATGCAATGGCCAAGTGGGGTTTTAACTCGGTACGCTTGCCAATGCACTTTAATCTCTACACTTTGCCAATTGAACAAGAGCCCGTAAAAGGCCAGAACACCTGGTTGGAAAAAGGCTTTGAGATGACCGATCAATTGGTTGCTTGGGCGAAAGCAAACAATATGTACGTGATTCTGGATTTGCATGCGGCACCGGGCGGGCAGGGTAACGACCTTGCTATTTCAGATCGCAATCCCAATACGCCATCACTCTGGCAGAGTGAAGCCAACCAGCAAAAAATGGTTGAGCTGTGGCGCAAGCTTGCGCAGCGTTATGCCAATGAACCCACGGTTGGTGCTTATGACATTATCAATGAGCCTAACTGGGGTTTTGAAAATGCCGATGATAAAAACGGTTGTAAAGAAACCAAAAACGAACCGCTAAAAAAATTAATGGTGGACGTAACCAAAGCCATCCGCTCGGTAGATAACAAGCACATGATTATTATTGAAGGTAATTGCTGGGGTAATAATTACGCCGGTGTATTGCCGCAATGGGATAACAACATGGTGCTCAGCTTCCACAAATATTGGAACAACAACACCCTTGGCGATATTAAAAGCCATCTCGAATTACGCGAAAAGTACAACATGCCAATTTGGTTAGGCGAGTCCGGGGAAAACTCCAATCTGTGGTTTACCGACGCGATTTCCTTGGTTGAATCCCAGGGGATTGGTTGGGCGTGGTGGCCGCTGAAAAAACTCGGGTTCAATAATCCTTTGGAAGTAAAACCTAACGCAGGCTATTTGGCGTTGGTTGATTATTGGAATGGCAACGGCGAGAAACCATCCGCAGCGGTAGCCAAAAAAGCGCTGATGCAATTAGCGAATCAGGATATCCGTTTTGAAAACACGCAATATCACCCCGATGTGATTGATGCGATGTTCCGCCAAACCTACTCCAAACTGAATATGCCTTTCAAAGAGCATCGCATTACCAAATCAGGCGGTAATCTTGCCGCGGTAGATTACGATATGGGGCATAGCGGGATCGCGTATTTTGATAAAGATTCCGCCAACTATCACATCTCTGCCGGCAGTGAGCGTATGCCTTGGAACCGCGGAACGACTTACCGCAATGAAGGTGTCGATATCGCGTGGGATGAAACTAAAAAAGCCTACTTCATTAACCATATCGAAACCGGTGAGTGGACTGAGTACACCATCGAAGCTGATAAAGCGGGTAGCTACACATTAACTGCCCAAGTCAAATCCACAACGGATACCGGTCGCATCACCGTCAGTGTTAATAATGCGCCTTCGGTGAGCGAAGCAGCCATTAGCCAATCGGATAAATGGCAGTCGGTTGCTGTTGGCACCATTACTTTATTACAAGGCACTAACAAAATTCGGATACATGCCAAGGCGGGTGGCTATGAATTGTTATCGTTGCAACTGAAACGCTAAACGTGCATTTAATGCAATGATGACCATGCGAAAAATCGATATAGCGATTATTGAAGAGGCACTTCGTGGTTAACACGAGTGCCGATTTGCGTTTGGCGTAACATGGTACGCTTGTTCATTCATTCTGAATGCGGGCGCGCCATTATTAATTCGCTTTGTTGGAGTGTTGCTGAACTGTTACCAAAATCTGCATAAGCTGAATGCCAGGGCGCAATTTTTGTAACTATATTTCGCATAATAATAAAACATCCGTTTCAGATTAAATAAATGAAAGTGGGAAGTGCTTGCTAAACAGGTTCGACTTTCTGATTTTTATACTTATATTAAAATTACGCTAATTTAGCGTGTTTTTTTGTTTCTTTTCATTCTTTGAGTTTGCCTTACTTTTTTTTATACTGGTTTTCGTGCAACAGCGACTGTACACAATAATAAAAAAACACTGGGCACATTTTCTATTTAATCATCGATGTATCCCATTCCGTATGGTGTTTACGCTATGCGCTGGCAAGGCTTTACCTTTGTGTGGATAACCATTAACTCATCAATACGATAAAGGTACCCGTAATGAATAATAAAAAATTAACAGCATGGAAATACCTGCCCGCATTATTTTGTGCGTGTATTGGCTTTTCATCCGCAGCACAGGCAGTGGTTTTTCAAGCGGAAAATTACAACGCGTTTTACGACACGACACCGGGCAATACCGGCGGTGTTTTCCGTGGCGATGCTGTCGATATCGAAGCAACTAGCGACACCGGCGGCGACTATAACGTGGGTTGGATCGAAGCCAATGAGTGGCTTGCATATAATAATTTATCGATTCCAACAACAGGCAGTTACACCATCCGTATGCGTGTGGCATCGCCAAACGGTGCAACCGCGTCAGCGGATTTAAATGGCGGCGCTATTGTGCTGGGTGATTTTATTATTCCGGCAACAGGCGGCTGGCAAAATTGGACAACAGTTACACGTACGGTCAATATCAATGCGGGCACTTATAATTTAGGTGTTTTTGCAAAAACCAACGGCTGGAACTTTAACTGGATTGAAGTGGTATCCAATGGTTCTGGTACTGCGCGTGCAACCGTATTCCAACACTGTCCATACACTGGCTGGTCAGTTGGCTTGGATGTCGGCTCATACAATCTATCTGCGTTACAAGCACGCGGTTTTGTTGATAATGATATGTCATCTATTCGTGTGTCTGCCGGTTATGAAGCAGTGTTGTATCAAGGTGATAACTTTACCGGTACATCACGTGTTGTTACCGCTGATGATGATTGCCTGAATATCGAAGGCTTTAACGATAACGTGACCTCTGTGGTAATTCGTGCTGCGTCCAATAGCCGTCCACTTGTGTTTGCAGATGAATTCAACAGCATCAACAGCGCGAACTGGACGTTCGAAACCGGTGGTGGCGGTTGGGGTAATAACGAGCGTCAGTATTACACGGGTGGTCAAAACGCATTTATTCAGTTCGATGCACAAGCCGGCAGCAATGTGTTGGTGATTGAAGCTCGCCGTGACAACCCTGCGAATTACAATTGCTGGTATGGCCGTTGTGAATACACATCAACCCGTATGATTTCGCGCGATAAAAAGACCTTTAAATATGGCCGTATTGAAGCGCGTTTGAAGTTGCCACAAACACAAGGTATCTGGCCTGCATTCTGGATGTTGGGCTCTAACCTGGGTTCAGTGGGTTGGCCTGCCTCAGGTGAAATCGACATTATGGAGCACGTCGGTTTTGAACCCACGACTACTCACGGTGCAATTCACGGCCCAGGCTATTCAGGTAATACACCATTCATGGGTACGCATAATTTAGGTGAGTATGTGGATGTGAATTATCACGTGTATGCAGTTGAATGGGATACCAATGGTATTCGCTGGTTCCGCGATAACATCCAGTTCTATTCGGTTACCCGCGCACAAGTACAAAACTATGGCGCTTGGGTATTTGATAATCCATTCTTCTTATTGCTGAACGTAGCAGTAGGTGGAACCTGGCCAGGTAGCCCGGATACAGGCAGTGTGTTCCCGCAGCGCATGTATGTGGATTATGTCCGTGTTTATCAATAATTTTATTTCTCATTGATGATTCAAATAAAAACGGCAGCTCAGGCTGCCGTTTTTATTGCAGGTAAAAAACTAGCGCGCTGTTACCTGAAAAACTCCCGCTAATTGATGAAGCTTGGTGGCCGTATTTTTTAACCTGTCTGAGCTGGTGTGCAATGCACGAACGACTTTGTTCATGGTCTGGCTTGCGCTTGCAACTTCGCGTACATGATGCCCATGCTGTTGGCTATTACTGTCAATATGATGAATGATGTTGAACATGCGTTCTACAATGTGATGCAGCTGCGAGTTGTCAGTTGAGGCTTCTTCTGCCAGGCGCAAACCGCGGTCAACGTCGGCAACGCTTGCTTCCATATAATCTGCAGCAGATTGTGATTCCTGGCGAATTTTTTCAATTTTTTCCCCAATTTCCTGCGCGACAACCGCTGTCCTGCTGGCGAGATTACGCACTTCTTCTGCGACTACAGAAAACCCGCGCCCGTATTCACCTGCACGTGCTGCCTCAATAGCGGCGTTCAGAGCCAATAAATTGGTTTGGCTGGTAATATCACTGATTTGCGACACCATATTGCCAATTTCCAGTGTGCGGTTATTCAGCGTATGAATGGTGCGTGCCGAGGTATCCACGACATCGCGGATACTTTGTGTGCCGGTGCGCACAGATTCAAATTGGCTGCGCGCTTGTTCTACAACGGCTTCCATTATTTTTTTCATATCGCTGGCTGTGCCCGAGGCATTACTGATTTCCTGCAATTGGTTGTGCATCAGCTCCAGCATTTTTTCCATTGAGTTAGATACATGGTGAGACGATTGGTTTGCCTCGGTGTTGCGCTTTAACAAGCTATCGCTATTTTTCATTACTTCGTCAGCGGCTCGGATAACTTCACCGACGATATGATCAAGGTTATCGATAAAACTGTTTGTCCATTTTCCTAGATCGCCGGTTTCATCATTGGCAAGTTTTCGCGTATCCAATCGCTGTTGTAAATTGCCACCGCCCTCGGCAATAGTGTGGATTACTTCGGTCATTTTCCCAAGGCGTCGCGCTAAACGCCGCGGTGCGCGTTGTTGGAAAATAACGCCGCCAATAACCAGCGCGAACAACGTCAGCAGGTTAATTACAAGATGTGACCATGCCGTAAATGTATGAAGCCCTGCATTCAATAAAAATGCACTGCCTACGCAGGCCGCATAAATATTCATAAATTTAAATGTGAGTGAGCGGTGGCGATACACTTCTTCCAGATCTGCTTCACACATCATTCCCCATGTGTCTAACGATCCGGGTAAATGAAAAGTCACTCCTTTACCAACAACAGGAATATGGCGGTAATCCGAATAGCCTGGATAGGTGACAAATAAATTATTGCCTTTGCGAATAGTTTCGCGCACGCCCGGGTGTAAATCCTGTGTGGCGGGGTCGGTAAAACGAATTTCAAATTCAGTGTGCTGCCGTATTTTTACTACGCCCCAATCAGTATTGACTCCGGATTTTAAATTTTCCCCATGGGTAAATGTATCGTCTTCAAAACGCGAGCGGGACAGGGCGGTGCCATTTTTAATGGCGGGATCAAAAACCGATTTCACCATAAATAAATAATTATCACCGGACTCACTGAAAATATGCCCGGCCTCGCGTTGGATTAAATCACCAAGCACATCATTCGGAATTCGCGCGCACAGACAACCCTTGTCGCTCGCTGTTAATTCAATTGGCAAATAAAACATCAAGGTCACTTGATCATGAAAAGCAGAGCTGCGTTTTCCTATCGCCAGCGTTTGTTGGTCTTGATAAGGGCCATGTAAAAAGGGTGCAGATAAACCTGCAGACACTGCGCGGGAGTTTAGATCCTGTTTTCCTATCCGCTGATGGTAAGTTGATGAAATAACCACGCCTTGTTCATCAATTAAAAATAATTCTGTGCAATCGCCCATGGCTTGCCAGGCTTTGCGCAAAATGGTTTCCGCCGAGTCATCTAATAGTTGTAACTGGCTGCGGCAGGATTCCAATTGTGCCCACTGCCGTTTTACCCATTGCTGCAGCAGTTTAATGCGGGTATTGGCGATACTTTCAAAGGTTTGTTCCATGATTGGATAGCGCTTGTTATTCAACCAACATGCCCAGCCCATAGCCAGTTTTCCTGTTTTGCCGGACCATTTCAACCAGCCGCGCTCTGCGGGCGATAATTGCATTAAATCGCTGTATAAATGCATAACTTTTCTTCACCTGTTTCCAGAGTTTGTAATAGTGGGATATTGCTTTTAATTGTTGTAATAGGTGCCACGCAGAATGTGTGCCAGCTCGGGGGAGCACTGTTTATGCAGGTTTCAGCTGATAATTGAGGGCAAAAATGGTGCATTTAAGCAATTTATTGTGGTGCAGATATTCCAAAATGGTGCAAGCGAGAAGCGAGAGAGAAATATAAAAAGTGAAAGATTTAAAAGTGAACAATTAATAGCCATTAGAAATGGCTATTGTTGCTGAGATGTAAATTATTGATTTTGCTTTTGCCCAACAATTTCAGTAGCAGGTTACGCAGGAGGCGTAAAACCGGATAAAAAATATGCGACAAAAATTTTGATTTGAATAACCAATAATTCATCCGGTTAAAAAAACCGGAGCGGCTACTGATCAACGCCAACGCATGAATTGCATCAGAACCATAATAAAGTTGGCTGCCCATTTTCAAAACCATGCCTTGGTCAATGTCCCAGCCTAATGCGGTAATTTCATCCATCACCGCACTGGGCTCGCGTGCATCCAACAGTATTAATTCGCCAACATCTTCACGAATACGCACCACCTGGCAATAGTTATCGCAGGCAGGGCATTCTTTGTCGTATACCAGGATGATCGGTGTAGTCATGATTGCGTTTAGATTGCAGTATCGCTACTGCCATTTAATTCGAGCAGCTCGGCGACTTGTTTTTCAAGTACTTCAATACGCTGTTCCAGAGTATGAATTTTTTCTTCCAATTCTACGCGTGAGTCACTGCTGGTAGATTTGCTGGCCGCTTGCGCTGCAATTGCACTTAAGTCCGGTTGCCCGCAGAGCAAGTGGGTGTAGCGGTCTTCGCGTTGACCAGCTTGCCGTGGGATGTGAATAACTAGTGGTTTCGTTTTGGCACAAAGCTGCTGCAATTTTTCTTCTAATGCCCGTGGCGAATCAAACTCAAACATGCGTTGCGTGCGTGTTAAAATTTCAGATGCCGTTTGTGCACCACGTAAGAGTAAAACGGTGAGTATCGCTTGAGTTGCTTTATCGACACTGAGTACGCGTGTCAGGCGCTGGTCATAGCGTGCGGCGCGGGTTCCATAATCTACCGTAATGAATTGACGATCTTGTAATTCACTTACACAGCGTTGAACGGTGCCATTGTCGTAGTTGCTGACCGGTTCGCGGCTGGTTTTTTGGTTGCAAGCCAGCACCAGGCTATTGAGTGTTAAAGGGTATTGATCCGGTGTTGTCAGTTGTTTTTCCATTAGCGAGCCTAATACGCGCGCCTCTATGGCATTGAGTAGGGTATCTTCACTTGCAGCGGTTGTACTGGTAGGTTCCATAATGTCTTAGGCTTCGTATTGAATAAAGGCTTCGGCTTCTTCGTAAATTACTTCATCGATCAATTGCTCAAGACTTTTATTGTGGCAATCAATCACTATGTCTGCGTACTTTAAGTAGAGTGGGCGACGTTCGGCATACACGTCTGCAAATGATTGGTTTGCTGGGCGAGCTATACCGCGGGTATCCATATTATGGATACGGTCTTCCAGTATATTCAGTGGCGTATCTAAAAAAATAATTGGCCCGAAGTGTTTTAAGTGTTGCATTGCGGCGCTGCTATAAACAGCGCTGCCACCTGTCGCAATAATATGGTTGGGATATTGAGCGGTGAGTAGCACTTTCTCTTCTGCTTCGCGCAGCGCGAGATGGCCTTGCTCGTTGAGTATATCCTGCAGGGTTTTACGATGTTCCAGTTGGATCAGTAGATCAGTATCGACAAAATCTTTAGCCAGGCTCTTGGCCAACAACAAACCCAGTGTGCTTTTTCCTGCTCCGGGCATGCCAATTAAAATTACACTTTGATGATAAGGATTCATAAGCTTGCTCCTGCAATAAATAAATGGCGGCGGTACAAGGCAAACATCATTGGGTTGCGTGAGGGATGGCTATAGGAATTTGTTAACTATAGCCGATTACCGGCCCTGCGGGGATTAGCTGTTGCACAGGTCTTCAAAGGCATCGACCACAGCCTCTTCATCCTCTTCTGAAAGCGTTGCCAGATCCATAATGCAAGGTTCGTTAATACCAAGAACTTCTTCGATTTCCTCAAACGGCAGGTTGGCATCCAGTGCGCGCTTGACGTATTGCCGCACAGCGGCATGAATTGCATTTTCATCGCCACGCGCGTCCTGTAGATCAGTCACTGTGGTGTTGGTTAGCCATTCAATGAAAGCGGTGTGCTCTTGTTCGGAGTTATTGGCGTTGGCATCGTAGTTCAAGGTAATCCCCTTATTTCAATTTATGCAAAAGGGATTATAAAGGATTTATCACTGGACGAGCGCAGTATCTTGCAAGTCAATCTGATGGAGCAGGGCGGTGCATTGGCTAAATGCCGTTTGCTCATGGGAAATATTTTCAACGGCACGTTCCATCAAGTTTTTAAGATGAACCAGTTGGTCGTGAATTTGATCTTGCATTACGCTGATTTCAATGAGCGACCAGCCTTCGTTATTATCTTGCTCTTGCGGACTGCGGTTGCGCAAATTTGATAGCCATTCTTCCTGTTCTGGTTGCAGTATGCCACTGCGCACTACAGAAATAGCAAGTCTGCCCATAACAGCGCTAATTGATCGGATGATTGGTGTTTGCGGGAGTGAAAATAATTGTTGCGAAAGGCTGCGTGCATGTGTGAATTGCTGGCGTAATTTTTGTTGCCGGTTAAGTAGTTCCTCTACAGATGGTAGTTCTAATAGATTTTCAGTTGGTGCAGGCGCTTCTTTAAATAAAACCGTGGCGGCATCGTAAACAGATTCAAAATAAATGTTATCGCTGAGTTTGAGTGCGGCGAGCAACATGCTGTGCGCATGTACACCGTAATCCTGATAGCGGCTGTGATTAAAAATAATATTGTCGGTTGCGGCAATAATTTGACTGACAATCGAAATTTTGTCTCCAAACAATTGGCGTGGATAGCCTGTTCCATCAATCCGCTCATGATGATCAATAATAGCCAGGCTAATTTCCTTGGGAAGTCCGGGCACCATCGTCATGAAGCGTTGTGTAATAAGTGGATGTGCCTGCAATGCTTTCCATTCGTGGGCGCTAAACCCATGGCTTTTTTCGCGTAATTCCGGAGCTAGATAAAGGAACCCCACATCGTGAAATAAGCCAGCAATGAACGTGGCTTGTATGTCTGGCAGACTGAGGTTCAGCTTCTTCGCAATAGCAACTCCGGCCAATGCGCTAAATATTCCTTGAAAATAAATGTGCTTTGCACGCAGTGCCATCACTGTGAGGTTTTGTTTAAGTAGGGGATATTTTTCGTAAAACAGACATACTAGCCGCAAGGTTTTTTGATAGCTCTCGTTGTTGGTGACAGCGTACAAACCCGGTAAGTTTTTGGCGAATTTATTCAGGTATTCAAATAGCTGATGAGCATCAAGACTATTGGCAATACCTACGCACTGTTCTAGAGGTTTTATCAGCTTATGTTGGAGCAGGATTTGCGAGCGCTTTTCGTCCAGCGTGGCACCTTCAGAAAGAAGTAAAACCCCTTGCTGGTTAAAAATATCTTGCGTGGTAATGACAGGTTGCTTTTTATTAACTTCAATAAGGTTTAAGCAATAATTATTTTGCTGGCTATCGGTCATTATTCTATCCAGATGCTATAAGCCTTACTTGGCACGAGTGCAATCTTAAGCCTATGAGGGTACTTCTAGAGGATAGAACATCAAACACATAACGCCAGAAAAAAGCTTATTAAATAACGGGTTTATCGTGTTTTTATCTTATCAGTGATGCAATGGTTTGGCGTAATAAGCTGTAATTGTGGTGATGGCGTTTATGTGCATGGGGCTAGTTATTGGCCCCATGTTCTTTAGTCCTGGGTTATTGCATTGACAACAAAATAGATCAATGGAGAATTATTTTTTTAATTGGCTTGCCCATTCAATCAGGGCGGCCAGCTGCGTTTTGATATTTCCTTGCGTTTTTTCATCCACCAGATTGCCGTCGGCATCAAACGCGTTAGTGAATGCATTGGCAAACACTTCCGGTTTGTTAAGGGGGTGTAAATTCAAGCATACGCAGACCTGACGTAGATGGTATTGCGCGCGCGATGTACCCATGCCACCTCCAGCGCCCATGAGTGCGACTGGCTTTCCACTCAGGAGCGCATTTTCTGGTTCGCGTGATGCCCAGTCCAATACATTCTTTAAGGCAGGAGCAATCGAATAGTTGTATTCGGGGCAGCCTAAAATCAGGGCGTCTGCGGTCTGTATTTGTTGCAATAATTGCACAACCGCTACCGGTTTTTCAGTGAGATCTGCATTGTAAAAAGGTATGGCAGAAAGGTCAGCGATGGTGATGGTACTGCCTGTCGGAGCATTGGCTTGTGCGTAACGCAGCAATCCCATGTTGGTGGATTTTTTACGTAGACTTCCACAAATGGCCAGTATATTCATATAGTTACTCCTGAGTTTATATCGTGACTTCTGAATTTATATCGCTACAACGAGTTCGATCATTAGCTTCAATATTTGTTGTAAATAGTACGAAGTGATTGTTTATTGGATTTATTAGTTTTTGCATCGCCACCGAAAAAATCCGCCACTGGCGTGTATTGCTGAGGCGTTATAGGTATGCATGGTGCGATTAACTGCCGCAGTGACTCACCGCGGCAACCAACTCATGAGTGAGCTTTTCTGGATTTGGCTTTGTGGGCAGTTTTTCCCTGCGCTGATTTAGCCGGTAGCCCGTTATTGATGATCATGAGTTGAAAAGCACCAAAGAAAACGGCCATCAGCCCAAGCAAGGCGGTGAATACAAACGCGCCGCCATCAGCGACAAAATACATGGCAACGATTAATAAGAAGCCAAATAGAATAAAACCCATGCCCAGTTTTTTTTGTGTATGCATTTGTTATTGCCTCGCTAGTGATTGACTTACATCAGTGAAGTATTGGCAAGAGATGTGAAAAAGCAGCCATCCGCTTAAGGTTCTTTATCGGCAGGAGGGCTGCCATCACAGCTAATTAATGTTAGCACTAGCAACACAATATGCACGCTATAAAACAGCAAATCATTGGATGTCATAGACTGGGGCCTGCACAGCTTTTTCGGTGTGAGTTTCTACTGATAATCCTATAAAAATCAGTGAATTAAGGCTTTTAAATAATTATTAATAAAGATTAATAATGAACCGCCCCAATGAGGCTGTGGTTAGGCGGGCAGACACTGGACAAGCGCGGCGGTAGCCATTAAGGTCGCCCAGGTTTTTTGTAGTGAATCTTTTTTGTGGGTAGGTCATGTCGGAATCTGTACATCAGCCTTTGATGGGCACTCAACAATATGTAATCAATGATTGGCGTGTGTGTACGCGCACCAACGTATTGTCCCGTGGTGACACCCGTGTTGAATTGGAAAACCGGTTGGTATTACTGCTGGTATTTTTAATTAACCATCAGGGAGAGGTGCTAAGTAAAGACCGGATTATCAAAACCATTTGGCAGGGCAAGGTGGTGAATGACGATAGCTTGGCTGTTGCAATAAGCCATCTGCGTAAAGCCTTGGGCGATAATTCCCGTACACCGGAGTATATAAAAACAATTCCTGGTGTTGGTTATCAGTTAATCGCCAATGCCGGCGTTTATTCGCCTGCAGATGATCCGGAGCAGCGCGCCGCGTTGGTTACCATGGGAGCCGAACGACCTTTCGCCACTATAGTGCAGCGCAAAATAGGGCTGCTTATTCTCTCGATATTGACTCTCATGAGCTTAGTGGCGGGTTATTTGTATTGGAAGACGGCACAACTACCCGGTCAATCGGTTGCGCCTGTGTTGTCTTCGGCTCAACTGGATAGTGAAAGCCAGCAGCGTTGGGAGGCAGCTCAACAACATATCGCCACGTGGACGCCGGAGTCGTTCAAATTGGCGATTGGGGAGTTGCGTACTTTATTGCAGCAGGTGCCAGACTTCGCACCTGCTTATACCGCTATGGCGAATGCCAAAATCAATCTGGTGCCGGACAAACTGACCGATGTTGGTCATTGTGCGGAAATATTGGGTTTACTGCATAAATCTCTGTCATTGCATGCGCAACAACCTGATGCGTTGGTAATGCGCGGCAATATCCTGTTTTGGTGTGCGCATGATTACAGTGCAGCAGAGCGTGATTATCTGCAAGCTATGCAGCTCGCTCCCGACAATGATGCGGCTCCCATGCAATATGCACAATTGTTGTTGGCTCAAGCGCAATTTGAGAAATCATTGCGGTATGTTGATAAATCCCGACAATTAAATCCGCTGAATTATTCAGTGCCGACAGTCGTCTGGGTTTATCAGATGCAAGGGCGTGATGATCTTGCACTGAAAGAGTTGGAGCGCATTGATAGCGCAGAGCCGGGCGATCGATACTTTCACATTTCTGCGCAACGTGTTTTTGCCCGCCTTGGCCGTGAGCGTGAGTCTTTCGAGCACTGGTTATGGCTGATGCGCGATTCTGGTTATAGCGAGCCGGATATACAGGAAGTGCAATCGGTGTTTGCATCCGGTGGTTTATTAGCGGTGAATCAATGGCTATTGGCGCGTCAGGATCAGGTTGATCTTGGGCAATATTCCCCGCCATTATCCTGGGCGCGTTATGCCATTGCCGCGGGTGATCTGGAGCGTGCAATGCAGCATTTGGAGCAGGCATTTTCTGCAAAACAATTACCATTGCTGTGGGGCAATGTTGATCCTGCTTACGACACGGTGCGCAATAATCCACGTTTTCAAATCTGGATGAAACAATTGCAGCAGGCTGAGCCTGTTCACTAAGTATGGAGGTATTGAATGTGTTTTGTGATTCAACACCTTAAGCTTTCTTAAAACTCCTTCATTGTTGTTTTCCTCCCGCATTTTTTAAGCTTCTGATCAATAAATCGATCAGAGGCAAGCGTATGAAAAAGTGTTTAGTGTTTACGGCTTTTATGGTGGTGGTTGCATCGCTCCACGGCTGCAATGTGTTTACATCTCGCACAACAGGCTTTGAAAGTGATCTGGCCAGAATTGAAAAAGGCCAACCAATCCATTTGGATTTGGCCTGGAAATACGCACTGAGTGCTCCTGTTGTTGCTACGCCTGTCGCGAGTGGAAACCAACTATTGGTCGCAGCAGAAAATGGCAACCTTTATTCATTTGATTTGTTATCGCAAAAACTTTTGTGGATTTATCGTGCAGAAGGCGCAATTGCAACTACACCAGCAATTGCTAATGGAGTTATCTACTTTTTGAGCCGCGATGGTTTTTTGCAGGCGCTGGATCAGCTGACCGGTAAACGTTTGTGGCGTTTTGCCACGGGGGGAGAGGCGCGTTTTGCCGTTGTGGGCAGTTATGGGATGGTTCCTGAAGCAGGAGCGATACCTGATCCGTGGGATTTTCAATGGTCGTCCCCTGTAGTTGAAAAAGGAAAGGTTTATTTCGGCAGCAGCGATAAAAAACTCTACGCACTCGATGCTGTGAGCGGCACAGAAGTGTGGTCATTTACTGCCGATAATATGATCCACTCGGCACCGGCCATTCATAACGGAAAACTCTTTTTTGGCACCTGGGGAAGTAAAGTGTATGCATTGGATGCTGATACCGGAGCGGAGCTGTGGCAATTTCAGGCAGGTGTTGATGCGGGATTTGTCATGCAAGGCATTAGTGCATCCCCTGCGTTGGATGAACAGTATGTTTACCTTGGTGCGCGCGATGGTTATGTCTATGCATTGCGCCAGACAGATGGCACTACTGTATGGCGTTACGATGCGCAATCCAGTTGGGTATTGGCGGAAGCAGCATTGGATACAGAACATGTTTATGTCACCACGTCGGATACGGGTTTATTGCTGGCATTGGATAAGCGCAGCGGCAGTGAGCAGTACCGCGCAGACACGCGTTTTTGGACTTACACTAAACCGCTCTTGGTTGACGAACGTTATGTTTTTGTTGGCAACATGTTGGGTGAACTTTATGGCTTTGATAAAAAAACAGGAGCTGCTTTATGGTATTACCAAACATCGGAAGGGCGTGCAGACATAAACGATATTATTAACGATGAAAGCGGAAAATTACGCGCAGAAAAAGTGTTTTCGCCTAATGTCCAGTTGCAGGCGAGCGTAGAGTGGGTCAAATCATTGGGGGCATTTGTCGCATCGCCAATTTGGGTCAACAATCAACTGATTGCAGTGACGGCAACTGGCGATGTCTTGCTATTTAAGAATAATAAATAAGCTTTAGATGTTTTCTTGTTTGTGCTCTTGTTTGGATTCTTGTTGTAACAGTCTGGGGATGCTGATGCCTAATAACAACAAGGCTGCAAAAATCACCAGGGGACCACTGCCGTAAATCATGAACGGCGTCCAGTCTTTTACCGCATGGATTTCGCCGGTGAATGTTTGTGCTGTAAATGACTTGCTTTGGCTGATGATCTTGCCGTGATTATCAATAATCGCACTGGGGCCGTTGTTGGTGCTGTAAACCAGATAGCGGCCCGTTTCCAATGCGCGCATTTGCGCCATCTGCATGAATTGCTTTGACTGTATTGAATCCAAAAACCAGCCCAGATTATTTACGTTGAGTAATACCTGGGTTTCTTTGGCGGCGTGCGCAATTAAATCCGGGTAAACAATTTCATAGCAGATTGCAGGTGTAATGCGCACACCTTTGGCGATTAATCCATGTTGATCCTGTGGTCCCAAATGAATAAACGAAGTGGGTAAATTAAAAAATTCGATGAGTCCCCGCAGCTGATTTTCCAGAGGAACATATTCCCCAAAAGGAACCAGTCGGCGTTTGTGGTAAAAGCCGTAGCCTTGCCCAAGACCCGCAATAGAGTTGTAGTATTTGCGCTCTTTATGGTCAGCAAAAATAACGCCGGTAAATAGTGCTGCATCGTGTTCCGCTGCTTTGCTATTCATCTCTTCGAGGAACGGCAGAGCCTCTTGATAAGTGAGAGTTGTCGGGATTGCTGCCTCTGGCCATACAACCCAGTCGTTGTTCCATAAGTCGCTGCTGAGGTCACGCAATTGGTTGAGTGCAGTGATGGTCGAGTTTTCATCAAAACTGAGCTTGGTGCTTTGATCAACATTGGGTTGCACTATACCAATTTTTATAGGCGTTGCATCTGGCACTGCCCAGGTGATGGTTTTAAAGATCGCCCCACAGCCCCACAGCAATACACCGCAACCCGTTGCAATAACGAGTAATGTTTTATTGGCCGATTCGTTTTTGTAGTGCCATATCCATTCAGCAATAAGTCCGGCGGTCAACATCGTAATAAAACTGATCCCCATAACACCGGCTAGCGGAGCCCATCCGGCAAGAAAACTATCCAAATGTGCGTAACCCAAATATAACCAGGGAAAACCGGTTAAAAGCCAGGTTCGCATCCATTCTCCTAGCAGCCACAAAGCGGGTAGGGCGATGATCAGCGAAAAACGGGAATGGCTAAACCAGCGACCAAAAACATAAAAAGGAATACTAAAAACCAACGCCATAAAACAGGCAAAAATCAATACCAAAAAACCTGCAAACAGCGGAGATGCTCCACCAAAATTATGGATGCTTACATAAATCCAATGGATTCCGGCTGAATAAAATCCCACACCAAATACAAAACTGCGGAGCAGAATTGTTTTTATCGATTGCTCTTTCAGTAAAAGCGCCAGTGCAACCAGGCCAACAATGGCAACTGGCCAAATGTTAAATGGGGCGAAGCTAAGTGTTATTGATGCGCCGCTGATTAGCGCGATTAACAATGTGAGGGGCGGTGACAGGCGCAGTATTTTTTGGTGCATAGTATTATTATCGGTTGGTTGTAGGCTTAAAAAAATCCCGCCTGATGGCGGGATTTTCTGTTACGGCTGAATGCAATTCATTGCCAGAGAAGTTATTCAGGCAGTATGGTCATTCGCAACAAATGTACTTGGCGGTTGTCGGCATAGAGTACACGGAATTGCATATTGTCTACCTGCACAACTTCATTGCGCTTGGGTAGATGACCAAACTCCTGCATTAAGATACCGCCAATAGTATCAAAATCGTTATCACTTAATTCAGTTTTGAAAAATTCGTTGAAATCTTCGATGGGTGTAAGCGCCTTGATGATGTAATCATTTTCGCTCACCCGTTTGATAAAGTCTGTTGCTTCTTCCTGGTCGGTTTCATCTTCAATTTCACCGACAATCTCTTCAAGAATATCTTCAATAGTCAGCAGGCCAGTAATACCACCATATTCGTCCATCACTAACGCCATATGGTTGCGGTTTTCGCGGAATTCGCGCAGCAAAATGTTAACCCGCTTACTTTCCGGCACTATCGTGACCGGGCGCAAAATGGTTTCCAGATTGAAGTTATCGGTACCGCGCAATGCAAGCGGAAGTAAATCTTTTGCCAGCAGGATGCCTTTTACGTCGTCAATGTTTTCGCCAATCACCGGAAAGCGCGAGTGGCCAGACTCAATTAACTGAGGGAGATATTCTTGCGGGGAGTCTTCCAGGCGGATAGCGACGATATGGGAGCGCGGCACCATAATTTCGCGTGCTTGCAGGGAGGATACATCCAGTGCTCCCTCGATAATACTCAGGGCTTCCTGATCGAGTAACTGGTTGTCGGCTGCATCTTTGATAATTTCTAACAGTTCATCACGGGACTTTGGTTCCGCGCTGAAAGCATGGAGTACTTTATCCAACCACGAGCGTTCTTGTTTGTCAGCGCGCTCGTGTTTATCGGTGCGTTCGTGTTTTTCAGTAGTGCTGCTACTCGGATGGTCGTCCGACATGATGCTAATTCCCAAGGTTTTTATTCTGCTGTAAGTTCTTGATAAGGAGCTGGATAGCCCAGCCCGGTGATAATTTCAGTTTCCAGCGCTTCCATCTCTTCGGCTTCGGCATCCTCAATATGATCAAAGCCCAATAAATGCAGGCTGCCGTGCACCAGCATATGCGCCCAGTGTGCCGCCAGGGTTTTATCCTGCTCAGCCGCTTCGCGTTCAACGACAGGGGCACACACCACTAAATCGCCCAACAAAGGCACGCCCACTTCTTCGGGTATATCTGCCGGAAAAGACAAGACGTTGGTGGGATAGTCTTTGCCGCGATACTCGCAATTCAATTCTTGTCCTTCCTCTTCATCAACGATATAGAGGCTCACCTCGGCATCTTCAAGCTTCTGGCTATCCAGTGCAGCGCTAATCCAGCGTTCCAGTTCGGCGGCAGACGGCACCTGCTGGCTTTTGCTGTTGTTTTCGATATCTATGCGGTAGCCCATGATTAGCGCGCATCATCCGGTTTTGGATTTTTCTGCTCAAAGGCGTCATAGGCCTCGACAATCCGCTGGACAATAGGGTGGCGTACAACATCTTTGGACGTGAAATGGGTAAAGCTGATACCGTTAACGTTATCCAGCACCTCAATAGCATGGCGCAACCCTGATGCCATGCCGCGTGGCAAGTCGATTTGGGTTGGGTCGCCGGTAATGACGGCAGTAGTTCCAAAACCAATACGCGTGAGGAACATTTTCATCTGCTCACGGGTGGTGTTTTGGCTCTCATCCAGAATGACAAATGAATTGTTCAGGGTACGGCCGCGCATGAACGCCAGGGGGGCAACTTCAATCACGCCGCGTTCCATGAGTTTACCTACGGTATCAAAGCCAAGCATCTCAAACAGGGCGTCATACAGTGGGCGCAAATAAGGGTCTACTTTTTGGGCAAGATCGCCCGGCAAAAAGCCGAGTTTTTCACCTGCCTCTACAGCAGGGCGCACCAATAAAATACGTTCAATCTCATTTTTAAGAAGCGCTTCTACCGCGCAGGCAACGGCAAGATAGGTTTTGCCGGTACCGGCTGGGCCAATGCCGAAATTGATGTCGTGTTTTTGTACGGCGCGCACATAGCGTTGTTGGTTGAGTCCGCGCGGTTTGATTGTGCATTTTTTGGTGCGAATCAGAGTGATTCCGCCCTCGTCGGCGCTGGCTTTTTCTGCATGGACAGCATCGGTTACTACGTCATCAATCGCAGTAAGCCCGGCGTTATCGAGTTGTTGCATAAGTTGTTCTATTCCTGAGGTTTGCAGGGCGAGATGGACTTCATCGGGCGTGAGTTCACTGTGCCCGGTAAATTCATAGAGGTTGCGGAGCAATTCGGCGGCCGCCCGTGTTTTATCGGCGGGGCCAACCAGTTGAAATTCAGATCCACGATTGCGTATTTCAATATCGAGGCGGTCTTCAATCTGTCGCAGATGCTGGCCAAGCAGACCATTAAGATTGGCAAGGCGACGGCTATCACTGGGTTCCAACGTTAATGGTTGGATGACAATTTCGGGTGGGTTTATAACCTTGGTGTTCAAGTGGTTAATAAGCTCTTGTGACTCGTTGAAAAGTAAGACTAAACCATTACTCGGCATGGATAAAGCCTAAAATGTAGCTGAATGAGTGCTTAACTATTGGATAACTTTATATTTTTTTTAAATATTTAATATAAGCTACTGTATTTAAAGTTATTTTTGGTTTTAGTGGAAGGGGGCAATTAATGCCCCTATCCATAACTTTACGCAATGCTTTCACCGGTTTTTCAGGATTTAACCTGCAGGTTATTTACGACACCTTTGACGTTATCATGCTTGGCGGCAATTGCTTGTGCCAGCGCCTTCTCTTCCAGGGTTCTGACGTGTCCGGAAAGCGTGACCTTGTCATTAAGTGTGTCTACATCAATTGAAAGCCCTTTAATATTTTCAGATGCAAGCAGCTCTGTCTTGATAGCTGCGGTTGTCGAGACGTCGGCAACATATTGCGCAAAACTTCTACCTTTAGGGGTAGATGACACTGCTGTTTTGGTGGGTTTCTCAACAACTTTGAGATTGTTACTGACTGAATCAATACCTTCGACACCCAAGGCAATATTTTCAGCGAGCTCCTTTTCAATATTGGAGTGAACTTCTCCGTCGAGCGTCGCTCTATCTTTATCTACTTGAATATCAATTTTGCTGGCGCTGAGATGTGCATTGAGGATTAATGCTGTTTCCAGCTTGCTCTCAATCCAGCCATCCTTAAATGCCGCTTTGCTGTCTTGCCAGGTTTGTTTGCTGTCTTGTTTAAAGTCGGCCCAAAACTCTGCAGCACTTCTTTTTTCTGAGTAAGTTCTTTCCTGGTACGTTTTTTCTGTATTGTTGTTGGCAGAGGTCGACATAGATGCAATTAATGCCAGAGTGCTTAAAGAGATTGCCGTAGAGCGCAAAGATAATAATGTTGTTTTCATAACTTTCTCCTTTAAGTAACCGTTTTTTCAGAAAAATGAAAAATAGGTGTTTTGAAAATATGCGATAAGAAATATCACATTTAGAAACATTGCTGATTTCATGCCAATTTTTAGAGTGGCGGTTTTTAAATAATTATTAATTGGCTCTTTAAAAGGATAAATAAAAAATTATGAAATTAATTAATCAAGTTATTTTGAATTTGTATTCTATTTTTCGTGTAATATTTTCTTTATTTTGAATATTTTTCAATGAGTTGTTATGGAAAATATTTAATTTTTCTATGACGGCCTTTTGTTTGTTGGTTTTTTATAAAAATAATAAGTTGGCATGTTCGTTGAAGGGATTAATGTGAACACCAAAAAAGGAGAATATTATGCTTTATTATTCATTAGTATTTTTTGTGGTTGCTATCATAGCTGGATTGTTGGGTTTTGGTGGTATTGCAGGTGCGGCAACAGGTATTGCACAGATATTGTTCTTTGTGTTTCTCGTGCTTTTTATTCTGTCGCTTATATTTGGTCGTCGTCGGCTCTAGTGATTGTTAATAGCTAGTCATTGATGATGGCTAATGCGATATCTTGATGAAATGCATAATCTGAATAGTATCTACTTTTTTATCAATGAGAGGTAATAATTATGGCTACGCATACTTCTGTAAAAAGTACTGAAAATGGTAAGTTGGATGATATTTCTATGTCGGAAGCGATTGCCCAGTTTAAAGAAGCAACTTCCAGTATCTATGATGCGGTTGGTTCAATAGGAAGTGCCACTGCAGCCAATGCCAAAGTGCGTTTAAATGAGGGAAAAGCGCGCGCAATTGAGTTGGAAGAAAAAGCCGAAGAAGTGGTGAGAGGCAAACCAATGGTAACTGTGGCAGTTGCGTTTGCTGCAGGCTGGTTGGTGTCACACTTGTTACAGCGCCGCTCGTGAGTTTGTTGCCATGAAACATTCTGGCCGAAGTGAAATTTCTCACGGGGCGTTCGCGCCCCGTGAGAGATTTAATCCTGCCGATACCGATGAAAAGCTTCTTGATGATGAATCATTAATGAGTGCTTCCCGGCTGGAGTCGGATGTGGCGCAAACTATTGGTTTGGGTGAGCAATTTATAAGTGTCATGAGTGGTATTTTTGATTTGGCTCGTGCGGAGGCATCGCTTGCTGTACGTACATTGCCTAAGTTGATGATGTTGTGGCTGTTAATGATGCCGATCATATTATTAACCTGGTGTGCATTTTCTGCGCTTGTTTCATGGTCGGTGGTGGCGGTCACCAATCAGATTGGATATGGATTGCTTATGTTCTTTATGTTGCAGGTATTGTTATTGATTGGTAGTCGTTGGCTGTTTGTGAAATACCGCGAGCGTATGGCTTTTCCATACACGCGTAAACAAGTTACTGATTTTGTACGGAGCGTTCAGTATGAAATTAATCACAGAGATAAAACAAAAGAATGATCGATTGTTGCTGCAGAGGGCTGAACTGCAAAAACAGTTGCACATAAGGCTTAATGTTCCGGTATTTACCTCATTTATTATTACATTTGCCGTCGCCCCGTTTATCATTGGTGCTGTGGCTGGATTTACAGTAACCCCTTCAAAATTTATAAAGAATAAGTTTTATTATTCTTTATTTCCCTATTTAAAAATGTGGCCTCTGTTTTAGTTGGCATCTAAATAGTGAATTGCATCGCTAAGTTGATTATATAGACTGCTTTATTTTATCTGACTGATGCTAGAATGAGCCCGGATGCTTAGTTGGCCAACATGAGGGTATTGATAGTGGCAGAAGTCTTATTAGTTGATGATGACAAGCGATTTCTTGATGCAACAGTACAATTACTCAGCTTACTGGGTCACCATGTTACGGCGACAGATTCCGTGACCCAAGCGCGGGAATTAATGGGGTCGAATCAGTATACGCATATGATTTTGGATTTGATTCTTCCTGATGGTAGTGGGCTACATTTATTAGAAGCTTTACCTGCGCAACATAATACCAAGATAACATTAATCACTGGTCATCCCTCTATTAAATCAATAGTCAAAAATTTATATGGATCCAATATAAGCTATTTGATTAAGCCAATTGATTTACAGCAATTGGAATCTTTATTTGAAGAAAAAATATCTTCCAGCCAAAAAACAAAACCCTCCGTTAATTTACATTTCAATCATTTGGTGGGTGAATCTGCACCTATGCAGCGTGTCTATGAAATGATTGAGCGGGTCTCGGCAACTAAAGCCAATGTAATGTTGTTAGGTGAAAGCGGAGTGGGCAAAGAAATGGTTGCCGCCGCAATTCATTATGCCAGCCAAATAGAAGGCGCATATGTTGCCGCTAATTGCGGTGCCTTTTCCCGCGAGTTAATTAACAGTGAATTATTTGGCCATGAAAAAGGAGCTTTTACTGGAGCGACTCACCGTAAAATAGGTGTGTTTGAGCAAGCCAATAAAGGCACACTGTTTCTTGATGAAATCACCGAAATGCCCATTGATTTACAGCCCAATCTTTTGCGTGTGTTGGAGACCCAAAAGGTGACTCGTCTTGGCTCTACATCAAGTGTCGATATTGAGTGCCGTGTTGTTTCAGCAACCAATCGCTCAGAACAAGATATGGCGGTAGAAGGCTGTTTGCGCGAAGATCTTTACTTTAGATTGGCAGTATTTCCTATTCACATACCGCCATTGCGTGCACGTAAAGAAGATATTCCTTTGCTGGTGCAGCACTTTTTATCAAATTTTAATCTGGAATATGCGGGTGATATAGGCATCAGTGATGAATCGCTCAAACGTCTGATGGAATATGATTGGCCCGGTAATGTGCGTGAACTGCGACATGCTATCCATCGCGCCTACATCATGGCAGATCAACAGCGGCAGCTATTGGTATTGCCCGATAATTTGACATCACCTTTTTCAAAAATTACTCCACAATCCCAAGCCGGCATTCGTGTTGGAAAAACAGTGGAAGAGGTGGAGCGAGAGTTAATTGAATCCACCTTGAAACACTTTGATGGCGACAAAAAACAAGCTGCAGATGTTTTGGGTATCAGCCTCAAAACACTGTATAACCGGTTGAATAGTTACAATGATGTAGAAGTATGAGGAGTGTATGGACGGAGAAAAGAATCGCTTTGTACATGATTTACGTAATCCATTAAATACCATTTCAGTGAATGCAGAATTGGGCAAGCTAACCCTTGAGCGCACAGGTGATATTCGCAAAGCAATCAGTATATTTGAAATTATTTTGTCCGAGTGTCACCGCTGTAGTCAATTGTTGGATACGCTGCAGGATACAACATTTGTAAAAACCGACGCTCTCAAGGATGAGGGCTAGTGATGGAGGGAAATCAGGCCGCCAATAACAGTTCATTAAACCAGTTTATTATCAATAAACTACCCAATTCAGTTTGGGTAATGGCACTTGCCGCAGCCATTACTTTTTTTGTTGTAAGTGCTGTTCTTGCATATCGTTCTATTGACCTAATTACCCAAAATAACATCAGTATTAACAATACCTCACTCACGATTAACTTGATTAAAGATTTGAGTCGCGAATTAGTGGCGGCGGAATCAAGTCAAAGAGGTTACCTGTTAACGGAAGATGCAGATTATCTAGCTCCTTATCATAAAACATTGCGAGTGGTAGATGACCTTCTTGACCAGCTTGAAGCTGCAACGCAAGAGCATTCCGTTCAACGTGCTCGTTTTGAGGCACTTAAAAAACATGTGCTCAATAAAATCGCTGAAATGCAGAGGATAGTGGTGTTGACGGATCGGGAGAAAATACGTGCCGCAGTGCGTGAAGTGAAAAAAGAAGAGGGAGTTGAATTAATGCGAACCATTTCCCTGCTGCTAGAGGAAATGGAAAACGAAGAATTATCGCAGCTAAACAGAAATAAAATAGTGGCTGCCGAGAATCGTCAATTTATTGTTGTTGCTTTGTTATTAGCCAATTGTATTGGTTTATTTTTATCGATGGGGATTTTTTATATCTGGTATCGCAATGCAAGCGAAGTTGCCGAGTTGAATGTGGCGCTATCAAAAGCCAATGTGGAACTGGAAGAGAAGGTAGGCGTGCGCACCCAAGCGTTGTTGCAATATTCGGAAGAGTTGCAGCGTAGTAATAGGGAGCTTGAAGAGTTTGCTTTTGTGGCATCACATGACTTGCAAGAGCCATTAAGAAAAATTCGAGCCTTTGGCGATCGGCTGCAGCAGAAATTTTCCATCGAATTGGGTGAGGTGGGATCTGATTATGTGTTGCGTATGCAGGCTGCATCGGAACGTATGTCGGCACTCATAGATGATTTGCTTAGTTTTTCGCGTGTGACGACCAGTCAGCGTTCATTTGTTCCCCAAAATTTGACTGAAATTATACACAGGGTTATGGATGACCTTGATTACGCAATTGAAGATAGTGGCGCGCAGGTGCATATAGATCCACTTCCGGTGATTGAAGCAGACGGAAGCCAAATTGCACAAGTGTTTATGAATTTAATTGCCAATAGTTTGAAATTCCATGCGCCTGGACATAGACCGATTGTTACTGTGACAAGTGAAGCGAATTTGGCTTCACCTTTGGCTGATGATGCGCGTATGTGGTGTCGTATACAGTTTGCAGATCAAGGGATTGGTTTTGAATCTCAATATGCAGAACGCGTGTTCAGTTTATTCCAGCGACTTCATGGGCGAGATGAGTATTCTGGCACGGGTATAGGCTTGGCGTTGTGTCGAAAAATTATCGAGCGACACGGCGGTATCATTACCGCCCGGAGTGAGTCGGGAGAGGGAGCTGTGTTCACATTATTTTTACCTATGACACAAACTACTATAGAACCTCTAAGTGATCTGCTTACAGATGCTTAATAGCAGAATGATGTCGCTATTTCATCAACCAGGATGTACTTATGAATATTCCTAAAAAAGCATTAGTGATTTTGATGGCAGATGACGATGCTGATGATCGTTTATTAGCGCAAGAAGCAATGTACGAAAGCCGCGTATTGAATGAGCTACATTTTGTAGAAAATGGTGTGCAACTTTTGAATTACTTACATGGGGATGGGCAATTTAGTGATAGAGCCCAATATCCGATGCCGGGCTTAATTTTATTGGATTTAAATATGCCCAAAATGGATGGGCGCGAAGCGTTGGCAAAAATTAAAGCCGACCCACGTTTGCGACGAATTCCCGTTGTTATTCTCACCACTTCAAAAGCAGAAGAAGACATGGTCAAAGGTTATGACCTTGGTGCTGCCTCCTATATTCCCAAACCAGTTACATTCGATGCGTTAGTTGAATTAATGCGCACACTGGGTAAATATTGGGTTGAATTTGTAGAGCTGCCCTGATCGATTAATTAGATGTAATGGATTTATTAAGCTTGATAGAACTATTAGGTTTAATAGATTCTTAGGAGAGCCCTGTGCAAAATGCAACGTTACTAATTATTGACGATGATGAAGATGATTTTATTCTCGTTAAAGATTTATTAACTGACATTAGCAAAGCCTACGTTTTGGATTGGGCTCCAACCTATGAGGCAGGCCAAATACTCTTGCAGGAGAACCGGCATGATCTCTGTTTGATGGACTACAAATTGGGAGCACATGATGGTATCGAATTATTAAAGTTTGCCCATGAAGTTGGTTTTTCCGGACCTGTTATTTTATTGACAGGAATGCATCAAATTGAGGTTGATCGCCAAGCCTTGCAAGCAGGGGCAGTTGATTATTTAGTCAAATCCAATCTGAACGCAGAACAACTTGCCCGCGCCATCCGTTATGCTTTGGCACGAAACGAAGTAGAAAAAGAGCGGGTGGAGCGATTAAAAGCGGAGGCGGAGAACCGATCAAAGAGTGAATTTTTGGCTCATCTTAGCCACGAATTAAGAACTCCCTTGTCAGCAATTTTGGGTTTCACAGAGCTGCTGTTAAATAAAAGTAATAATTCTGAAAACTCAGCCCATTTGCGTATCGTTCATCGCAATGGAAAGCATTTGTTAGGTTTACTTAACGATATTTTGGATCTTTCCAAAATTGAGGCGGGTAAACTTGAGTTTGAAAAACAGCACGTTGCGCTGTCTGCGTTTTTAACAGATATTTATTTTTTAATGCAAGGTGCTGCGCAGGATAAAAATTTACAGTTGCGAATAGAAGCTCTCCAGCATCTTCCTGTCACTATTTATACTGACCCTATGCGGTTGCGCCAAATTTTGTTAAATCTGATGGGCAATGCCATTAAGTTTACTTATCAAGGCGGAGTGGTTTTAAAAATTGATTGGGTTGAAGAAGACCAACAAAAGAAACTGCGCTTTTCAATTAAAGATTCAGGAATCGGTATTTGTGCTGAATCACTTAACGTGATTTTTGAACCCTTCGTGCAATCAAAAAGCGCTCAGGTGCATCCTCGTTCTGGCACGGGTTTGGGGCTCAATATCAGTAAGCAACTGGTTGAACGGTTAGGTGGGAGCATACAGGTTGAAAGTGTTGTCGGTGTTGGTAGTGAATTCAGTTTTACGCTGCCTGTAGACGAGGCTGAATGTGCGGCAACAGAAATGCTAAGCCTTGATTTTGAGGTGGAAAAACAACACAACATACAAATTCCCGCTTTCTGTGGCCGAGTATTGGTTGCCGATGATCTTCGGGATATTCGTATGTTAATCGGGCATTTTATTCAATTGACAGGCGTAGAAGTTGTTTACGCAACCGATGGTGCAGATGCTGTTCGTATTATCAATAGCGATAAATCTCATGGGAGGAAATTTGATTTAGTGTTGATGGACATCCACATGCCGGTAATGGATGGGCATCAAGCGGCAAAACAATTGCGTTATGAAGGGTTTACTTTACCGTTAATTGCACTGACCGCGGCCCATATGAAAGGAGACATGGACCGCTGTTTTGAATCGGGCTTTACCGCGTATTTAGGTAAACCGCTGGATCAGGCACAACTCTACAGTTGTATGGCACGATTTTTACCACGAGCCAATCCCGTTTTGTCTGGACAAGCGCAGGCGTTGTCTCGTGGAAAATCGATTTTGGTTGTGGAAGATGATGCAGACACCTTAGCCGCTATGACCGGTTTACTGACCTTGCTCGGTTGGGATGTCTGCAGTGCGCAATATGGAGCAGATGCATTACGTGAATTGGATAAGCAGCGTTTACATGCTGTTTTAGTAGATTTACATTTGCCGGATATGAATGGTTACGAATGTGCTGCTCGCATTCATGAACGCAATCCGGATGTACGTATTATTGTTGCCAGCGGTGAAAACATTAATCCACAGCGGGCATCTGAATCAGGTATTGCATCCAGTTTGTTAAAGCCGGTTTCCCTTGCACAGCTTGAAGCAGTTCTGCAATAAGAAAACTGTTTAGTCAATGACAAGTCAAAATAGAGAGAGCAGGTTTGGATTGTTGTATTTGTCAGGCGATTGCGTTGTAAATTTTGCAAAAATTTCTTGCCTTGATTAACTGTTATCTTTTGATAATAACCTCTTTCCCTTGCTATTACTGGTTTTTACAAAGTTGGCACGTTATACGCTATATATTTTGTGTCGATTCAAACAATACAGAGGGATATTTTATGAATTATCTAACACGTGTATTTATCATCGCTTTGTTAGCTTTCCCATTAGCCGCATGTGATTCCAATGATGGAGCTGCAGAAAAGATGGGCGAAAATGTTGATGAGGCGCTTGATAATACCCGCGACAAATTGGATGACGCGGCCGATGAAATCAAGGATGGTATAGAGGATACTTGCGAAGAGGTATCCGACGAGAACTGTTAATTATTATTAGCGGTTCTTGTAAACAAAAATCCCGCGTTGGTGTTACCAGCGCGGGGTTTTTCTTTGGGTGCTTTTGTTGCTGAGGTTTTTACTTTACCCAATCGGCATCCAGTTCAGAGCTGATCAAAGTGCCGCGCAAGGAATTGGTCAGCGCCTCTTCAATCAGGATGTCCGCAAACTTTCCAATCAGATCGGCATTGTCGCAGCGGAAGTTCACCACGCGGTTGTTTTCGGTGCGGCCGCACAACTGGCCCGGATCTTTTTTGGAATAACCATTCACCAGAATGCGTTCGGTGTTGCCTACCATACGACGGCTAATCGCCATGGCTTGTTGGGTGATGCGGTCTTGCAAAATCGCAAGGCGCTGTTTTTTCACATCTTCCGGTGTGTCATCCGGGAAGTCTGCAGCCGGTGTGCCCGGGCGGGCGCTGTAAATAAAGCTGTAGGATGTATCAAAATCCATATCGTGAATCAGCTTCATGGTTGCTTCAAAATCCGCATCGGTTTCACCCGGGAAGCCGATAATAAAATCTGAAGAGAAGCTGATATTCGGGCGATTCTTTTTAATACGACGCAGTTTGGATTTGTATTCCAATACAGTGTGGCCACGCTTCATCGCCATCAGAATACGATCAGAACCGCTCTGGACGGGTAAATGTAAATGACTAACCAATTCCGGAACCTGGTTGTAAACCTCGATCAATGAATCGGTAAATTCAACCGGGTGCGATGTAGTAAAACGGATGCGGTCAATACCATCCACGGCCGCGACATAAGTGATCAACTCAGCCAGATCTACAACCGTGCCATCGGTTGCTTCACCGCGATAAGCATTGACGTTTTGGCCGAGCAAATTGACTTCGCGCACACCTTGTTTTGCCAAATGGAGAATTTCTGCCATTACATCGGCAACGGGGCGGCTGACTTCTTCACCGCGGGTGTAAGGCACAACGCAGAAGGTGCAGTATTTGGAGCAGCCTTCCATGATAGATACAAACGCGCTTACGCCATCGGCATCGGGTTGCGGCAAATTGTCGAATTTTTCAATTTCGGGAAAGCTCACATCCACCACGACAACGCCGTTGCTCTTTTTGGTTTCCATCATTTCCGGCAGGCGGTGCAGGGTTTGCGGGCCAAAAATCAAATCCACATAAGGTGCACGCTCGGCAATCGCCGCACCTTCCTGACTGGCTACACAGCCGCCCACACCAATCACCAGCTCGGGGTTTTTCTTTTTCAGGTTTTTCCAGCGACCCAGTTCATGGAACAGCTTCTCTTGCGCTTTTTCGCGGATGGAGCAGGTGTTGATGAGAATGACATCTGCTTCTTCCGGGTTTTCAGTGGCCACCATATTGTGGGATTCGCCCAACAGATCGCGCATACGGGATGAATCGTATTCATTCATCTGGCAACCGTGGGTTTTGATGTAGAGTTTTTTGATCGGCGCTTCAGTGGTGGACATCGAACTACTACCTGCTTGGATTTGGCTAACCGGTGCGTTGTGCTGGTTAAAAAGCACACAGAAAATAAGGCGGGCATTATAGGCGGTTAACGGCACGGAATCATCATTTGTTTGGCTCATTACGGATTCACTGAGGCGCACAAGGCCGGATTCGGGTAAGATGCGCGCCCTCGTGCTTATTACCCTATGCAGGTGCTCCATGAAAAAGACATTCAAACTTAACATCGAAGGCAAACATCCCGACCGTTTGTTGGAGGCGATCAAGCATGAAGTGCGCAAATACGTGAAGCGCGAGCGCCGTAAAACCCTTCCACAAGGTGTGGATTTCTGGGCGTTTGATTGCAAATTTGGTGAAACAGAGGCGACCGCCGAAGTAGTTCGGTTGGGCGAGATCACCAAAAAAATGGATGAAGTAAAAGCCGCCGGTGGCGAGAGCTTTTATGTGGAAATCCTCGCGGTGCACGGCATGCGTAAAGCGCGCAACGAGTTTGATGAGTTGGATGAAGATGAAGACTTAAATGATTGATTTTTAATCACTCATTGATTGTTCGTCAGCATAAAAAAGCCGCTTCCGGATTTCCGCAAGCGGCTTTTTTATTGGCTGTCAGTTTAAGGTTTTTAATCTCCCCCAGCCCTTCTTTGTTAAAGAGGGGAGTAAGCTCCTCCCTTTGAAAAAGGGAGGTTGGGAGGGATTTAAGCAGGGATTATTTCTTCTTCGGGCGAGTCGAGCGGCCGAGGGTGCTGGCGGGGCGCGCATCTTTAGAGCCTGCACGTTTTGGTTTGGATGTCGTTTTAGCGGTGCTTGCGCCTTTGCCCGATTTGGCTCCCGCTTTGGCAAACGCGGATTTTTTTGGATCGCCTGCTTTGGATCTACCGGCAGGTTTGGCGGCCAGCTTCATTAAGCCAGTGGGTTTGGAAACCACTTTGACGACTTGCTCGGTCACTTCAAAGCCTTTGATTTTTTCGCGCTTGATCTTGGTGCCAATCACTTCTTCAATCAGCGAGATTTTGTGTTCTTCTGCTGGTGTCACCAACGAGATAGCCACACCTTTTTTACCGGCGCGACCGGTACGGCCGACGCGGTGTACATAATCTTCAGTAAAGAAAGGCAGGTCGAGGTTCACAACGTAATCCAGGCCTTGGATATCCAGCCCGCGTGCAGCCACTTCGGTGGCGACCAATACCTGTAGTTTGCCTTCTTTGAATTCTTGCAAGGCGCGGCGACGCGAGCCCTGGGTTTTCTCGCTGTGGATAACGGCGGCATCGATCTTATCTACTTTCAGTGCTTTGGTGAGATTCTCCGCCTCTTCGCGGGTGCTGCTGAATACCATCACCTGATACCAGTTTTGCTCGCGCAGCAACTGGATAAACAGCTCGTATTTACGCGTGCTGTCCACTGGGTAGAGCACGTGGTCAACCGTCTCCGCGACTGAGTTGCGCTTGCTTACCGTAATCAGGGTGGGGCGGTTCATTGCTTGCTTGGACAGATTGGTCACCAGCGGCGAACCGGTGGCCGAGAAAAACAGCGTCTGGTGTTTACGCGTAATGCTGGTGAGGATGGCGTGGATATCGGTGACAAAGCCCATATCCAGCATACGGTCAGCTTCATCCAATACCACAAAATCGACTTTGGCGAGGCTGATGTTTTCCAGTTCGATGTGTTCTTTCAAGCGGCCAGGGGTGGCGACCAGAATGTCTACGCCCGCGCGCAATTTAGCGCCTTGGCTGGTTACTTTGACGCCGCCATAAACGCTGGCGATTTTGAACGGTGTGAACTGCGCAAACTCCTGCATTGCCTTGGCGATTTGCTCCACCAACTCGCGCGTTGGCGCAAGAATCAATGTGCGCACAAAACCGGCTTCGGTGCCTTTGGGCTTTTCCAGCATTTGCTGCAGTACCGGCAGGCTGTAAGCCGCGGTTTTACCGGTACCGGTTTGGGCGGTAGTGAGCAGATCTATACCGCGGCGGGCGGCGGGAATGGCTTGTTCCTGTACCGGAGTCAAGGTTTTAAAGCCAATTACCTTAACGGCACGGAGGAGTTCGGGCGCAAGGCCAAGGGACGCGAAATTCATAATTCAATCGACTGGAAAAACGGAAAGGGCGCGCAGTATAGCGTTTAAACAGCCAATCCGGCTAACACCTCGCTTTTCTTGGCCATCTTATAACCACAAGACGTTTTTCGCGCCTGCTTCAGGCCAAAGTCATCTTTGGAAAATAGTAAGCTATGTATATTATATATTTAGCTTTTTATGAGGATGATCTATGAGAGCCTATGATCCCGATTCTGAATTAAGTATGGCTGAATCAAATACAGCTGAACCCCATTCAATGGGGACTTTGATTCCCGAGCAAGAAAGCCTCGGATTCCTGCTGGCAGATAACGTCCGGCTTACACGCCGCATTGCAGGCCAATACTTTGAGCAGTACCAACTCACCTTATCTCAGGCCAAAGCCTTACTGGGTGTGCGTCGCTGGCAAGGAATCCGGCAGGTAGATCTGGCCGATTTTATGGATATCCAGCCGATCAGCCTTGCGCGCCTGCTGGATCAGCTAGCGCAACAGGGTTGGATTGAACGTCGCCCCGACCCTAAAGACCGCCGCGCTTTCCAGCTGTATTTAACACCTGCCGCTGCGCCCATCGTGAAAATGATCACCGCCGCATCGGCTGAGTTCCAGCAGCGCGCCCTTGCTGGCTTAACCGCTGAACAGCAGCAAGCGCTGTTTGTGGGATTAAACAAAGTGCATGAAAACCTGATGGCGATGAGTAAAGGCCAGCAGACAAGAGACGAAAGTGAGGTAAGTGAAAAATGACTGATGCATTCAAATCACGCCGCTTTTTATTACTGGTAGTGATTCCGTTGTTACTGGGATTGCTCGGCGTAGCGATTTATTTGTCCGGCGGCCGTTATGCCACCACCGATAATGCCTATACCAAAGCCGATGTGCTCAGCATTCGCCCGCGAGTTGCCGGTGCGGTCGCCGAGCGCTTGGTGGCTGAAAATGACAGTGTGAAAGCAGGGCAGTTGATGCTGGTATTGGATCAAAAACCTTATCAGGTTGCTCTTGCGAAGGCCGATGCCAAATTGGCCGAGGTGCGCACCAACCTTGCAGCCTTACATGCCAGCTACGATGAAAAACAATCCGAGTTGCAACTGGCGATGGCCAACCGCGACTACGCCATTACCGAGCAGCAGCGCCAGGCCAATCTGGCGACACGCAAGCTGGTTGCCAAAGCGGCGTACGATGAAGTGAGCCACACCCGCCGTGTTAGCGACCAACAGGTGATTACGCTTGAGCGCGACCTCAAGCGCATTGCGGAATCCCTGGGTGGCGATGCGGATGCGCCCATCGAGCAGCACCCCAGTTATCGCGCAGCACAAGCCGAAGTTGAGCAGGCGCAACTGAATCTGGATTACACCCGCATCACCGCGCCAAAAGACGGCATAGTCACCAAGCCGCCAGAAGTCGGTGAATTTTTAGCGGTGGGTAGCGCGGTGATGTCATTGGTGGCCAGCGATAACCTGTGGATAGAGGCGAATTTTATCGAGACAGATTTAACCCACGTGCGCGTTGGCCAGACCGTAAAAGTGCATGTGGATACCTACCCGGATATCGCATGGGAGGGCGAAGTACAAAGTATTAGCCCCGCAACCGGTGCCGAGTTTTCAGTCATCCCCGCGCAAAACGCGACCGGCAACTGGGTGAAGATCGCCCAGCGGGTGCCGGTGCGCATCAGTATCAAGCCCAACCAGAATGCTCCGGCGCTACAGGCAGGTTTGAGTACCCGTATCGAAATTGACACAGGTTACAAACGTTCGCTGCTGGGCTTATCTATTTGATCAAAAAGAATTGATAAACCACAGGATTTGATTAAACGCCAGCGAGGTAAAACGCTGTGTCACAGGCAACACTTGACCATACACCCGTCGCCGCCAGTACCAAACCTGCTGTGAATGCAGGTTTGATCACCGCCTCGGTGATGCTGGCGACCATTATCCAGGCATTGGATACCACCATCGCCAACGTTGCTTTGCCCCATATGCAAGGCAGCATGTCAGCGACACAAGACCAAATTTCCTGGGTGCTTACGTCTTATATTGTCGCTGCAGCCATTTTCTTGCCGCTCACCGGTTTTTTGTCCGATCGTTTTGGCCGCAAGCGTTTGATGCTCTGGTCTATCGCCGGTTTTACCATCGCCTCCATGCTCTGTGGTGCGGCGCAGAATTTGTCGCAAGTGGTGATATTCCGGTTGTTGCAGGGTGTATTCGGTGCAGCGCTGGTGCCGCTGTCGCAATCGATTCTGTTGGATACTTACCCCAGAGAAAAACACAGCCAGGCGATGGCGATGTGGGGAATGGGCGTGGTGCTGGGGCCCATCCTCGGGCCGACGCTGGGTGGTCTGCTCACCGAACATTACAGTTGGCGCTGGGTGTTTTACATCAACGTGCCGCTGGGGATATTGGCGTGGTTGGGCGTAATGGCGAGTGTGAAAGAAACGACGGTCGATAAAAGCCGCCATTTTGACTTGCTGGGCTTTGCGTTTTTAAGTTTGGGCATCGGTGCCTTGCAGATGATGCTGGACCGCGGCGAAAGCCAAAACTGGTTTCATAGCCCGGAAATTATTGCTGAATGTGTCCTGATGGGTTTGGGGTTTTACTGGTTTGTCAGCCACATCTTCACCTACAAACAGCCCTTCATCGAACCGGCGATTTTTAAAGATCGCAACTTTTCCATCGGTTTGATTTTTATGTTTGTAGTGGGGGTTATTTTGCTCGCCACCATGGCGCTGTTGCCCCCGTTTTTGCAAAACCTGCTGGGGTATCCGGTAGTGGATGTAGGCTTGGTGATGGCGCCGCGCGGTATGGGTGTGATGTTTTCGATGATGGTCGTGGGCAGGATCGCAGGCAAAGTCGATCCGCGCTACCAGGTGTTTTTCGGGTTATTGCTGACGGTCATATCGCTGTGGGAAATGACGCTGTTCAACACCAGCATCACCAGCTGGGACATCATCCGCACCAGCGTTGTACAAGGGGTTGGTCTGGGCTTTATTTTTGTGCCGCTCTCGGCCATCGCCTTTGCAAGCCTTGAAGGCCGCTACCGCAACGAAGGCACAGCGCTGTTTAGCCTGACGCGCAACATCGGCAGCAGTATTGGTATATCGGTGGTGATGGCGGAATTGCAGCAAAACATCCAGAAAAACCACGCCGCCTTTGCCGATTACATTACCCCATACAATCAGGCGCTTTCCAAAGTCGGGGAGTCCGGTCATTGGGATATCAGCACCACGCAGGGGTTGATGGCGATCAACGGTGAAGTCCAGCGGCAGGCCGCCACCTTGGCCTACTTGCAAGATTTCCAATTGATGATGTGGGTAACCATCGCCGCCTTGCCCTTGCTTCTATTATTGAAAGCACCGCAAAAACACGCCGCACCGGTCAATATCGTTGCGGATTAACGCGCGTCATAACCGAATCGACTAACTGGCCTGTATGAAAAATGTTCAGGTGAGGCGAGAATAGCAAATACTTGTGGTATCCTGCGCGGCCTCGCAGGGTGCCCGAATGCATCGCCCTGTTTTTATGATTGATCCAGTGATACAGCGAGTTACCAAGAGAAAGTTATGGCAACCAAACCCGTTTATAAAGTGATATTCCTTAACCAGGGTCAGGTCTACGAAGTGTTTTGCTCGGCGATTTACCAAAGTGAGATGTACGGCTTTATTGAAATTGAAGAGTTTGTCTTTGGTGAGCGCAGCGGGCTGTTGATCGACCCGGCAGAAGAAAAGCTCAAAAATGAATTTGCAGGTGTAAAACGCTCCTACATTCCGATGCACGCCATTGTGCGTATCGATGAAGTGGAAAAAGAAGGCCCCGCCAAAATTATCGATATCAAAGGCGGTGCCGATAAAGTCACTCCCTTTCCCTACGCCGGATTTATGCCTAACCCTCATTCAGGCGAGTAGCCGGTAAAGAGCGGGGCGAATAGTTTCATTTCATCCTACACTTGCCTAATAACCCCATTAGGCAAGTGTTATGTCAAAACCCTCCAGCATTTCCGATTCATTCCTCACCACCAATCTGTCATCCACTGATTTATTTTTAGCGATAGATCAGGGCGGCCAAAGCAGCCGCGTTGCGGTTTACACGCACACCGGACAACACATCTGCAGCTATTCCGCCGCATGCGCCACGCAGCATCATGTTGTGGAAGATGTTGTGGGCGATTCTGCGTATCCGCATATTGAACAAAACCCCGACGAAATTCTGTCCGGCATTCGCGAGTGTTTGCACAACATCCAACAACACCTTGGCGATGATGTAAAACGCATTAAAGCTGCGAGTTTTGCAGGGCAGGGCTCATCGCTTTTATGTTGGGATAATAAAACCGGTGAAGCGCTTACGCCGGTATTGAGCTGGCAAGATATTCGCGGCGAGCCCTATTTAAATGCCGTTTCGCTCACGCATACGCAAGCACAACAATTAACAGGTTTGCGTGTATCGCCACATTACGGCGCAAGCAAAATGCGTTGGTGTTTGGACAATAATGCGCGCGTTGCGCAAGCGCAAAAAGATAATCGCCTCAGCATTGGGCCGATTGTCAGTTATGTGTTCTGGCATTTGCTGGATACCCGCGCTCGCGGGTATGACGGAGTGTTTGTCGATCCCGGCCACGCACAGCGCACATTGCTGTGGAACCTACAGCACAATGCGTGGGATCAAACGTTATTGGATATGTTCAACATTCCACGCGCGGTATTACCGCAATGCCTTTATCACAATAGTCACTTCGGTAACCTAAAACTGGGCGATCATTTAATTCCCTTCACCGCCAGCGCGCGCGACCAAGGTGCATCACTTTTTGCGCGCGGTTTGCCTGAGCCAGATAGTGTGTACATTAATATCGGCACAGGCGCATTTATCCAACGCATTAGCGACAATTTGCACGCGCCAGACGGTTTGCTTATCAGCCCGTTATGGTTTCCGTATCAAGCCAATTTTTCGCAAACGTTTTTATCATCACCTATGCAAGTTGCATCGCCAACCTGTTATGCAAATGAATGTGAACATGAGCCAGTGCACAAGCCTCTCTACGCATGGGAGGCAACCGTAAACGGCGCAGCGTCTGCAATGGGTTTTATAAAAGAACAAACCGGTGTGGATATTACGCCGCAAAAAATGGAACAAGCGCTGTTATTAAATCCGGCAGGCGATTGTTATTTTTTAAATGCCGTGGGCGGATTAAGCGCACCTTATTGGCGAACCGATTTGCAACCGCAGTTCAGCAGAACATTATCGCCAGAGCAAAAAATTCTCGCGTGGATTGAATCGGTTATTTTCCAAATTGTTATCAACGTGCAATTAATGAATCAGTTGGGCGCAACCAAAAAAATCATCATCAGCGGCGGCTTCAGCAAAGCCGACGCCGTCTGCCAAAAAATTGCCGACCTCACCCACGCCAACGTTCACCGCAGCGACAACCCGGATGCAACCGTACAAGGTGCCGCCTGCATGGCCGCCGGTTTACCCACAACTTGGGTACCTCCATTACAGGAAGATGTATTCACCCCACAACCAAACACCGCATTACAGCAGCGTTTTGAAATATGGCAGCGGGCGATGGGGGATTGGTTGGCCTAGTCACAGCCTTAATCAGGAAACCAGATATTTGCTTGAATCTTAATCAAATAGAAGGTTAAATTGTGCCACCACTTGATGGCACAATTGAGGTTTTTATGGAGATGTTCACAGTACGCGACCTGCGTAACCGCACCGGAGAGCTCATCCGCGAGGCAGAGCTCGGGCATTTATCGCTGATCACCAAGCATGGCCAACCGGTTTTTGTCGCGGTGCCATTCGATGAAATGCTCCTGCAATCCGGCGTGCGGGTATCAATGGCATTGCATTTATTTGCCGACCACAAAATAGGTCTGGCTCAAGCTGCGCGTGTGGCCGGTGTGTCACCCTCTGAGATGATGGATCTTTTAGCGGAACGCAAAATCCCGGTTACCGATTATTCCAAGGACGAATTAACCCATGAGCTTGAGCAATTTAACGACTAACCAATTATTAGTTGCCGATACAAGCCCATTACTCGCATTAGCAAGAGTTGGGTTTCTTGAGCGGCTTCCACAACTATTCGGAAAAATCTACATCACGCAAAGTGTGTTAGCCGAATGTATGCATAAGCCTTCACGTTCCGATGCGCAGCAGGTGCAGCGAGCCTTGGATAACGCCTGGTTGATTCCTGTCGATGACCCGATTGTGCGCACATCGTTACTTACGCTTGACCGAGGTGAGCAAACCGCGCTGGAGTTTGCACTACAAAATAATGCGGTTGTTTTGATCGATGAAAAAAATGGTCGTGAGATTGCAAAGAATCACCATCTAAAAATTATCGGTGCGATTGGAGTTTTATTACTGGCAAAGAAACATCATCAGATTCCCGCCGTAAAACCTTTGCTCCAAGCACTTCTCGCATCGGGTTACTTTATTAGCGAGCAACTCATTAACAACATTTTGGAATTAGCGGGCGAGCAAAATTAGCAAGTATCGTAATCGTTCATTCAAGCTTGGCTAGCTTATAGTTCCACACGGTTGCACCGTGTAATAACGTGTAATATGATCTGGCGCAATAAACCGCATAGTCTTTGCGGTTTCAGTCATAGGAATGACCACAGCAGTATCAGCAGAGTAGGGAAAGCACTATGGAAATTTGGATAAGCTCTGACTTGGCTGCTATGGAATTATGGACATTAAAAAGCATTTCTTTTTACATCGTCATCTGCCCCTAATCTCCTCGCTTCTCTCCACGCAGTTTCAATCAGCTTTTATTCACTTCTTAAAATTCCAACGCAATTTATTTATATGCATTTGTAGGTTAAGGCGAGTCGCGCAGACTGAGCGTGCGAACCCCAACAGATTGAAGGGCGGTAATGTGCCCACAGCGGACAGTCAGCCAAATGAGCGCGGCAACTAATTAAGATTGTTTGTGCCGTATCACTCCGCAATTAATTCGGAGTGATAGTTAATCCTATGATTTAGCACGAGCCAAATCGATTTATGGTTCATCTACTTTTTGGAGTTATACGAAACCACAACGAATTAGTTGGAATAACGTTCTGCGGGTTATATAGTTGGTGCAATTTAATAAACTGTTAGGCCTTTGGAGAAAAAATGCAACCTCTTTTCGAAAGTCTTTCCATTGTAGAGAAAGAAGTTTTTAGTCTATACAAGGGCAATTCACCTTTTGACAAAGAGCAATGTTTTGCTGACCATATCAACACAACATTATCTCAAAAATCAAACCTTCCTTCTCTTTGGGAAGATAAAGCAAAATTATTAGACTCTCTAATTATTAATGCAACCGAGAGCCAAGAAGTAATGCTTTATCGCGCTACAGTGGACGCCTACTTGCCTCCCATAGGCGCTGATGGAACATTTACCTACTTGGCTTATATGTCTACGAGTACCGAAGAATACAAAGTACAAAGGCATTTTGCATCACCATTAAGAGATGTTCCCGCAGCGCTCTTAAAGATTAACTGCCCTGTAGGCACACCTATATTAGATATGGAAATCAATGCTTCTTTTGGAGGGCATGAGCGAGAGTTTCTTTTCGCTCGAAAATCAATGTTTAAAGTTATTTCTAAAAAAATCGAATCTGATCCAGCGAAAATGTCGGAAATCATGGGAATGTACGCTAAAAATTATTCACAGCTTAATATATATGATCTCCAGTATATTGGCATGGCCTACAAGTCGTTGCAGCCCCATTCACTGCGCTGCTTGGGCAGAATTTAAGTTGCGGCTTTGTGGTTTTGCTGCGCAAAAGTATCCCACAAAACCACAACTTAAAAACTGCTGCTGAACTCGGCGTTATAGCTATCGTTGAAATATCTAGGAGTAGTCTTGAAATCAACAAAGTATCAAGTTTTCTTAAGCTCAACTTACTCTGATTTAGCAGATGAACGGGAAAGTATCATCAAGGCTATCTTGGAGATGTACCATATACCCATCGGCATGGAGATGTTCAGTGCTGAAGATGAGGATCAGTGGGAAATAATTAGAAGAACCATAGAGGTGAGCGATTACTACGTTCTTGTTTTAGGTTTGAGGTATGGGTCAAAAACATCTGAAGGGATTAGTTTTACTCAAAAAGAATATGAGTATGCGCTAGAGAAAAATATACCGATCCTTGCATTTGTGATGAAAGACACCGTGTCCTTGTCAAAGGGCAAGCGGGATGATGATCTCTCAGAAATAAATGCATTTAGAGAGTTGGTTTTAACGAACTCTAAAATGGCCCAGTTTTGGGAGTCAAAAGATCAGCTTATAAAAAGTGTTTCTATTTCACTGATGAAGCAGATTATGCAAAAGCCTGGTATAGGGTGGATTAGGGGAGATAACGCTCGTACTGAGGAAGCTCTTTCTAAGGAGCTGACGGCTCTTAGCAAGGAGAATAGAGAGCTGAGAGAAAGAGTGACAGAACTTGAGTCAAAGATATCGTTAAAGATTCCAGCTATTGGCGTTGATATAGCACCTCCGGTTGTTGATGAGCACTTCAATTCGTATATAAAGACTGAAATGCCAGAGTCATTGAGATTCGAGGACATTGAGGAGCATCTGCTCGAGTTTATTTCAAAGCAAGACATTGAAAAATACAACAGCTCGATCCCTAGCCAGAAGGATTTAGATGATTACAACAAGGAGTGCGAGACGTTTTATAAAATTAAAAATTATTCCTCTGCGCTAGTCATAGAGGTTTCCAATAGCGGTTCTGCTAAAGCAAACAATATCTATGTAGATATCGAGTTCCCAGAAGGGGTTCTTATCTACGAAATAGGTGAAAAACATAGTGAGCCGAAAAACCCTATCCCATTTAATCCAATAGAACGCGCTCAATATAAATACGAAGAGAAATTGAAGGAGAAAGCTGCTGCGTTATCAGGTTTGCATTCTCGGCTTGGCCTACGAAATGAATTTATGGGGTTTTCAAGTATAGTTCGACCCGAGTTTGATTTACCGAATATCCGCCCTATTAATCAACGATGGTGGACAAGGTTGGAAGGAAGAAAAATGACGATAAAGATCGATGACTTGCTCCACACAAGACGCATGACGTTCGATGATGAGTACATGGTAGTCCCTCTGATAGCGGGCAAGATCGCTATTGAAGTTCGCGTAATCTGTGAAGAGTACGATGACACAATAAACACGGTTGTTGAGCTAAATATCTGAAAAAGCTATAACAAGCGACTGTTGTGAAAAATAGGAAAATGTGGCGTCAAAACAATTCTAATCCTTAGCAAAATATCCTGCCTTCAATGTCCGCAATTGGCGTGCGCCG
>DLHT01000019.1 GCA_002483365.1 Cellvibrio sp. UBA7661 | reverse complement strand
GCGCGCTATGTGCGGGTGAATGTCGCGAGCAACACCGGTTGGCCTGCAGCGCAAATTTCAGAACTGGAAGTGTTTGGCGATAACCAGACTCCACCACGCGATGCTTTTGCACAAATCAAAGCAACCTCGTACAACAGCATGAGTGGCATTCAAACCGAAGGCACTTCAGATACCGGTGGTGGCAGTAATATCGGTTGGATTGACGATGGCGATTGGGTTGCTTTCAACAATGTGAATTTCGGTACTGGCGTAAATAAAGTGAGTGCGCGCGTTGCAACTAACACCGCAGGCGGTACGATTGAAATGCGTTTGGGTGGCGTGAGCGGTTCACTGATTGGCACTATCGCTGTGACCAACACGGGCGGCTGGCAAAACTGGACAACCAAAACCGCGAACGTTTCGGCGATGGGCACGCATGATTTGTATCTGGTCTTTAAAGGGACTGCCGCAGGTGGTTTGTTTAATGTGAATTGGCTGCAATTCAGTAACGATAATGCGCCTGCCGTTCCTGCGGTACCGCAAAATTTATCGTCTACTGGAAAAACCACATCGAGTGTTTCACTGTCCTGGACAGCCGCAAGCGGTGCTGATGGTTATGAAATTTTGCGCAATGGTAATGTGGTCACCACAACCACCGGTACCACTTACACCGATAGCGGTTTAAGTGCAGGCACCACTTATGCGTATACAGTGCGTGCGTTTAATGCAGCGGGGAGCTCTGCGCAAAGCAATAGCGTAAGTGTGACTACCGATACCAATAACCAAAATCCGTTGGTGGTAAAAGTCTCTGCAGGCAAACCGATTGTGGCAAGTACATCGCTCGGGCATACACCGGCCACTAACGCGGTGGATAACAACCAGGCGAGCTATTGGGAAAGTAATAACAACGCCTTCCCACAAACACTCACCATCGATTTGGGTAGCACCCATCGCGTGAGCAAAGTGATTTTGAAATTACCAAACGATGCAGCATGGGCAACCCGCACGCAAACCTTGTCAGTTCTTGGTAGCAGCAACGGTACTGCATTTACCAATTTGGTAAATTCATCCGGATACAGTTTTAATCCAGCATCGGCCAATACCGTGACGATTAACTTCACTGAAACTGCCACACGTTTTGTGCGCATTAATGTCACCGGCAACACCGGTTGGCCTGCAGCGCAAATCTCCGAATTTGAAGTACATGGTTATCCTGATCCGGTACCACCGGCGACTCCGCAGAATGTTGCAATTGCGGGCGGCACTTCATCCACATTATTTTTAAGTTGGGATGCAGCGGATTTGGCAAGCGGCTATAAAGTGTTGCGCAACGGCGTACAAGTTGCCGATGTCACCGCCACTTACTATCAAGACACAGGTTTAACCGCGAGCACGAGTTATCAATACCAGGTTCGCGCGTACAACCAATTTGGAAATTCTGCGTTGAGTACAACCGCAACAGGAACAACACTGGCAGAAAACCAAAATCCAAACCCCGGTACTCAACGCGGTGCCAATATGCCTTATAAAATTTATCAGGCAGAGAGTGCAACGGTTGGCGGCGGCGCACAAATTGTTGGACCCAATCGAAATATTGGTGATATCGCCGGTGAAGCGTCTGGCCGTCGTGCAGTGACACTCAATGGCACCGGTAGCTATGTGGAATTTACCACTAACGAAAGTACCAACACCTTGGTCACTCGCTATTCCATTCCCGATGCACCGGGTGGCGATGGCATTACCGCGACACTGAACATTTACGTGAATGGCCAGTTTGAAAAATCGATTACGCTAACATCAAAATATGCGTGGGTGTATGGCAATGAAGACAACCCGATCAACAGCCCAAGTGCTGGCCCTGCGCGTCATATTTACGATGAAGCGAACATTATGTTTGATCGCACCATTCCAAGCGGAAGTAAAATTCGTTTGCAAAAAGATGCACAAAACACCTCGCAATACGCAATTGATTTTATCAGCCTCGAACAGGTAGCGCCGATTCCAAACCCCAATCCCAGTGCGTTTATTACACCGAGTGGATTTACCCATCAGGCAGTACAAAATGCATTGGACCAAGCACGCATGGGCAATGCGTTGGGCGTTTATTTGCCTGCCGGTGTTTATCAAACGTCAAACAAATTCCAGGTGTACGGCAAAGCGATTCAAGTGATTGGTGCTGGCCCTTGGTATACCCGTTTTGAAACGCCTTCCAATCAAAACAATACCGATGCCGGTTTTGCCGTTAGCAATTCTGCCAATGGTTCAACCTTCGCCAATTTTGCCTTTTTTGGCAATTACACCAGCCGCATTAATGGCCCAGGTAAAGTGTTTGATTGGAATGGCGTATCCAATATGACGATCGACAACGTGTGGGCAGAGCATCAAGTCTGTATGTTCTGGGGTGCCAGTGTTCACAACATCACTATTAAAAATTCACGCATGCGCAACCTGTTTGCCGATGGACTTAACTTTACCAACGGCAGCAGTGGCAACCACGTAGTGAATAACGAAGCGCGCACTACGGGTGATGATAGCTTTGCACTGTTTGCGGCAACTGATAATGGCGGCGGCATTGTGCAAAACAATTTGTTTGAAAATTTAACCGCGATGACACCCTGGCGCGCTGCAGGCATGGCGGTTTATGGCGGGCAAGGTAATACCTTCAAAAATATCCATGTGGAAGATGCATTGGTCTATTCCGGTGTAACTATCAGCTCGCTGGATTTTGGTTATCCGTTTACCGGGTTCCAATCCAACCCGACCACCAATTTTGAAGGCATTACCATTTTGCGCTCTGGCGGCACCTTCTGGAATAACCAGGTATTCCCCGCGCTTTGGATGTTCTCTGCATCAAAAAGTTTTCAGGGAATTCGCGTGCGCGATCTGGATATTATTGACCCCACCTTCCACGGCATTATGTTCCAAACCAATTATGTGGGCGGCCAGCGGCAAAATATTTTCCAGGACACCGTATTTACCAACGTGAAAATTTCCGGCGCTATGCCACACCCGTCTTACCCCAACCGCTCCGGTTATGGCATTTGGGCCAACCCGATGCCAGAGGCAGGGCAAGGTTGCGCGGCGGGACAAGTGGAATTTAATAACCTGACGCTGACAAACAATGCCGTCAATATTAAAAATGATTGCCCGGGTGACATCACCATTACGGTGAGATAACCCGATAATTAAATGCCAGGAAATGCAAAAGCCTGCTGGATTACTCCAGCAGGCTTTTGAGTACATATCGTCACTCCCGCTTGCGGGAGTCCATTCGTTTCTGTTAATACGCCGAACAGTTATCGCGAATAAATTGATCATGTGTTGGCAATTTATTAATAAATGTTTCCAGCACCTCACGATAGGCCAACAAATTTTTGCGTGCCACTGAATAGTCATCCTCTATTAAAATAGGAGAGTACTTTTTGGGTCGGAGCCCCATACCTTCACAAACTGAACGCCAGTTGATCGGCTGGAAAAGTGCATCAATCATTTCCGGCAAGCCGCCTTGAACATTAAAATAATCAATCATTTCCTGCAGCGACGGCGGCAATTCCATATTTTTACACCAGCGCCAGAATGGCGTGTCCTCACGCTCGGTCAAACAATAATGCAACACGATAAAATCGCGAATCTCTTCGTATTCCATCGTCATACGACGATTGTATTGATGAATTAACGCAGGCTCACAATCCTGATCAGGAAAGTTACGCATAAAGTGGATAACACCGCGCACCACCAAATGAATCGCTGTAGATTCGAGCGGCTCAATGAAGCCCGAGGCCAAACCAATTGCCAGACAATTTTTCTTCCAGATCTCCTTACGCACGCCGGTTTTAAACGGAATGACCCGTGGCTCAATTAATGGTTTTCCATCTACCACACTCAGCAAGGTATTAATGGCCTCGTCATCGCTACAAAATTGGCTGGAATAAACGTAACCGTTACCTGTGCGGCGCTGTAATGGAATGCGCCATGTCCAACCATGGTCACGTGCAGTTGCACGGGTATAGGGTGTGGTATCGCCAATATTTTCGGTTTGCACAGCTACCGCGCGGTCGCAGGGCAAATAATGCGTCCAATCGCAGTAGCTTGACCCCAAGGTTTTTTCAATTAACAGTGCATGAAAACCACTGCAGTCAATAAAAAAATCCGCTTCAATTTCTTCCCCAGAGCGCAGGACGACTTTGGCGATAGCGCCATCGTCGCGCTGTACTACCTGCATTACCTTGCCTTCGGTACGTTTAACTCCCATTGCTTCGGCATATTTACGCAAATATTCTGCAACTAACTTGGCGTCCAAATGCAATGCATAGCGCGCTTCACCAATTGCCGTTTTTTCTGCAAGTTGTGGCAAATAAAAACGACCATTTTTGGCCATCACATTACAAGGAGAAAAATCCTGCAGTGCGAAGTCATCACCTTGGTGAAAACTTTTTAACCAGGTTTGATAAAACGTATATTCCGTCATTCCCGCTGTGATAGTACCAAAGGGGTGAAAATAGGATTCTCCCTTGACCCGCCAATCAGTAAATTGAATACCCAACTTAAAGCTGGCCTGTGCGTATTTGATAAATTCCTGCTCATTGATTTCCAGATTTTTCAACATTTCCAGAAAAGGTGGAATGGTAGATTCACCCACACCGATAGTGCCAATTTCTTCTGATTCCACCAATTCAATCTGTACGGCTGAGGGATTACCATCTTGTTTCTGAAGTTGTTTTGCGATCATAGAGGCAGCGATCCAACCGGCTGTACCGCCACCAACAATTAAAATTTTCTGTAAGGGTTTCATGGTGTCTTCCCAATATTTTTTTATTTTGTTGTTTATGCAAAGTCAGGCGCAGCGCAGTGCTGGGCAATGAACTCATGGTGGTGTGGCGTATCGTCCACCACCCTAACCAAGGACTCACGCATTTTTTCCAGATTTTGTGCAAGCATGGTTTCATCCAGCAGATCCACCTGCGCGTCATATGCATCAGGCAGATAATTGAACCCTTCGAATATGGCAAGCCAGCTAGGCAACCCGAACATTTCCCAACGATAATTGACTACATGGCCGCTCGCCTGAAACAATTCCATTTTATGCTGGAGCGAATCCGGTATCTTCATTGCGCGACAGTAGCGCCAAAATTCAGTGTCATCACGCGCGCTCAGTTTGTAGTGCAGAATAATAAAGTCACGTACGCGCTCGTACTCCAACAGGGTCGTCTCATTAAATTCACGCACGATGCTGTCGTTATATTGCGCCGCTGCCAATAGCGAACGGATTTTTTCAATACCGGTTTGCACCAATGCAATACTGGTACTTTCCAGCGGTTCCAAAAACCCTGCCGCCAGGCCTATTGCAATACAGTTTTTATTCCACGCCTGTTTGCGCCGCCCGGGCACAAATGCAATTTTGCGCGGCTCATGGAATAATTCGCCCTGTACATTTTTAATCAGCATTTCACGCGCAATTTCATCGCGCATAAATTGGCTGGAAAATACATGACCATTGCCATCGCGATGCTGCAGCGGAATTTTCCATTGCCAACCGGCGGGGCGCGCATTCACTTTGGTATAAGAGTGCGGCACATCAATGGATTGGCTTTGCACCGCAAAGGCGCGGTCGCACAGCAACCAGTCTGTCCATTTTTCGTAACCGGTTTGCAGGGTTTCTTCAATCAGCAGACCTTTGAAGCCGGAGCAATCAATAAATAAATCAGCAGAAAAATGTGCGCCGTAATCCAACTGTACAGACTCAATAAAACCATCGTTTTCACGGCGTTGTACATGCGTGATTTTGGCATCAATCCGGCGCACGCCATTTTGCTCTGCGTGTGTGCGCATCAGCCCCGCAAACAAGGTTGCATCAAAATGCAATGCCCAATCAAACACCGAGAGTGAAGAAGGAGGATTTATCGCAGGAAAGGTAAATTTATTGTGTTTGGCCAGCGCAACACCAAGCGAGTAATCGCCCAACTCAGTGGCCATATTTTTTTTGCGCAACTTCAACCAATAGTGATGGAAATCAGTTCCTTTTAGCGATTGCCCATACACGCCAAAAGGATGAATAAAACTCGATCCGGGTTTATGCCAATCATTAAATTGGATACCCAATTTACAGGTCGCGCGCGTCGCGCGGATAACATCAAGGTCACTTAAACCCAGATGGCGATAAAACTGACGGATGGTGGGAATGGTTGCTTCACCGACACCTATAGTGCCAATTTCAGAAGATTCGATCAGCGTAATATCAATTCGCTGTTTGAAGTGGTGCTTGAGGCTTGCTGCTGTCATCCAGCCTGCGGTGCCCCCACCAACAATAATAATACTGTTTACTGCACGCATATATTTGGGGTCGTTTATGTGAGGTCATTGTTATATTTTTATCCTGTGCGACTGCATCCTGCATCGCGCTGGATTATCCCGGGCAGCAGTGTCTCTGCCCGGGATAATGTTGTTGCCGTCTATCTAAACGCTAGTAAACACGCCTATTAGAACTTGGCACGCACACCCAGTGAGTAGCGCGCTTCGTTGTCATATACCAACGACGATTGCTCTACACCATCAGCCAAACGATACACTTCCTTCACATCTTCACTGGTGAGGTTAGCGACCTGACCAAACACAGTGACGTTGTCCAACACATCATAACTCACGTTGAAATCAACATAAGTAGCGCCTTTCACGAAGTTTGCGTAACTCAACGTACCGTAATCTTGGGTAAAACGATCATCACGGCTGTTGACGGCAATACGCGCCTGCAACTTATCTTGTTGGTACCACACAATAAAGTTGTAAGTGTTTTCCGAGTTGTTGGCAAATGGATATTTTTCGCCAGTTACGTCAGAAGCCAAACCTGGACGCTCACTTGGGGAATAAGTGTAGTTAGCTTCAACACCAAAGTTGCTGAGGAAGCCATCGGTCACGTCACTCAACGCCAATTTCGCGCCCAGTTCAAGACCTTTCACCTCACCACCTTTGCCTACAACAGGACCGGTACCACGGATGTTGTAGGTTTTACCGCGTGAGACCACATCGATGAAACTTTCTTTTTGCTCAACGAAAGATTCAATCTCAACCAGATATGCACCGATGTTAAACATACTTGCTTCGCCGAAATAGTATTCCGCCGAAACGTCGTAGTTGGTACTCAACCACGGATCCAGATTGATGTCCGCGTTGGAGTTCCAACCACTTGGGATACGCTGGGTTGAATCATCCGGATCCGGCCCGGTATAGATATCCAGGCTTGAACCATAACGATACAAATCCAATTCCTGTTTGTTTTTCGCTGCACTCAAACGCAGTTTGATATCGTCGGTTACCGTCCACGCCAAGTTCAACGATGGCAATACATCCGTGCGACTCTTGGTCTTGGTCTCGCGGCCAGTGTAGTAATGCGAACCACCGTATGCACGCTGAACGCCGGTACTTTGATAAGCATTCGCCTCGATTTCTGCCTCAATCACTTTAACGCCCGCAGTACCAGACACAGGGCCGACCTCAAAGCTGCCCACGAGGTAGCTGCTGAGTTCATTCAACGTCACTGTATAGCTGTTAGCTGGGCCAACAATTTTTTTGATGTCGTTGAATGCCTTGCGGTTGAAACCTTCGGGATCATCAAAGGTAGTTGGATCAACTGCCCAGAAACCTGGAATACCCTTGGCATATTTACCCAAATCAGTAACGAACGTGAGTTTTTCTCCGAAATGATCCAAAGGTTGTGGAGGCAATACGAAGTAAGGTGTGAAGGTAGAGGGATCATTTGCATCCAAACGTTCACCCGCAGAGCACTCACCGCCACTACCACCACCATCAAATTTTTGGTCGATTGAACGCCACATGGCATAGCAACCGGTGATGTTATTAGCACCTGGGAGATCAGGGCCAGTCAGGCGATTATTGGAACCCACATAGAATTGCGCCCAATAATCGTAAGCTTCTACATCAACCATACGTGAGCTTGCACGCAAGCCTACTTCTACATCGGTAATGAAAGAATCTTCGAACTTGTAATTGAGATGACCACTGATGGCTTTGAGTTTTGCGGAGGTGTCGTTGTCTTGCTCCAACTGTTCACCTTCCATGATCCAACTGTCTTTGTTGGCCATGTAAGTAGCAAGGGATTTCTCACCGGAAGCATCAGTCAAACCGCCAGCGATAGGCTGATCCCAACCACTCCAAACATGCTTGAAGCCATCCATTTTCAAACCTAACAATGGATCTTCATTGTAACCCTTCGGGTTTGGCAACACGAAACGGCCACCATTCACACCCACTTTATCCAAATGATCCGGATCAAGTGTCAAACCATATTGCTCAACCACATCCTTCGGATAGAAGTGACCGTAAAGACGCTGAACAGTGTCACCACGGAAACTGTTAATACCGCCTTGCGCAGTGGCAAACAACACGTTGTTGTAGGCCTCTGCATTAACGCCGCGCACGCCACCGGTAAGTGCGCCACCATTATCAAAGTTCACTTCTACGTTGATGTTGGTGGAACCTGAATCGATAACGCGGTTGCCACCAATCGACTGTAACCAAAGTGGCTGGACATTAAACTCATCGGCAATAATCCATTCACGGCCATCTTTTCCGGTAACAGAGTCAGAGGCGTTGGTCGGCACAGCAATTTGTGCTCCCGTCCAACCGTTTTGGTATTGATCGTCAAACATCGCCAAACGATCCGGCTTCAGCGCCGTCATCCCCTGCCAACGGTTGGAGATATTCAGGCCTACTTCACGTTGATATTCTTTGGCTGTTGTATGGAAAGCCTCGACCACCAACTCAAGACCATTACCCAGATCCGCTTGTAACGCACCATTAATACCATCGCGGTTGCGCTCATTGGTTGAGTGCGAGAAGCGGTAACCGTGCGCATGGTTAACCATCCACTCCTGATCAAACGCACTGCCAGGACCAAACTGGAAGCCATTCGGATCACCTGCACGGCCAGCATAGTCGTTAGCAAGATTCTTTGACCCACTTACACCGGACAACATTACACCCAGGTTTTCATTACGCCAGTTAATCAATGCGTTGAACGTACTATCCATTTCATCGCTGATTTCGCCGTTGGACAACTCATAGCCGCCTGCAGCGCTAAAGCCATCTTTGAAGTCCATAGGACGGAAGGTCTTGATATCAATAGTACCGGTAATACCCGATACCTTATTGGTCACATCGAGACTTTTGTACACATCGGCTGCGCGCAACAATTGCGCAGGCACATCACCAAAGTCAGGTTGTGCGCCGGCAAGGTTACCTGCCGCCAGGAATTGTTCGCCGTTCAGCATCACCGCAACCTGATCAAGGCCGCGCACGCTCAAACGGGCACCTTCACCTGCGTTACGCTGGATTTGTACACCGGTGATACGTTGCAATGAGTCAGTGATGGTTACGTCGGGCAGCTTACCGATATCTTCTGCGGAGATGCCGTCAACTATCGATTTTGCTTCGCGTTTGGTGTTGATCGCATTTTGTTGCGCCCCTTTCACCCCAAGTACTACTACTTCTTCGATGGCATCGTCGTTGGATTGTGCAAATACCTGAGTTCCCAAGCCGAATGCAGCGTAGGAAGCAATTGCACTGGCGATGAGTTTTTTCTTAAAGCCTCGCTTCGTGTTCATGGACTTCTCCGTTTACCGATTTATGGAATTATTGTTAACACGTTTAATAGCCCTCCTGTAAACCTTGCGCACCCAACACAAAAATTATCAGGTAACGCAAATCATCCCACAGGAGAAAGGATGAATCCGATGTTATAAATTTTTTGAAAAAAATGCTCATCAATGAAATGTATGTTGAGACAGCAACAGCGATGCGGGAGCCATTGGCGAAAGTCGGTATTTTTATACTTAAAGTCCTAATGACAACGTGCGATTTTATCCCGGGAAACTGCTGTAATCTTTTAATTTTTATCATCTTAATGACGGCAATCGCACAATGTCCATAGCTAAAAGCAGTCTAGCAAAAAAGAAATCGTTTTCAATTTTTTGAAATCGATTTCAACTTAAATTTATTTTTAAAATTTAAAATTGGTTTTTAAAAAACATTTCTGAAAACGTTTTCAGAAATGTTTTTGCAGAATAAATTTCATGGATAAATTTCTGCGCGCACCAGATAAAAAACACAACACTTAAAAATCAATTGCGACACAACTACAGCACACCAAGACACGATTACGGCACAACATAAAAAATGTGCGTAGACGATGAATTTGATAGGAGCAACCAGCAACACACACAAATAAGAACGAAGCCACGTAATTGCGCGCACAGCTCATTTTCATAAGTTAACGTTGTACACAACCAATGCGCAGCACATAACGCAGTGATACACATCCACTCAGCAAGAAAAATAAAAAGCCGCGCGCAACCTCAGCACTATCAAGAACCCTTTCGCTCCCGTCGCCACAGCCTGGGTTGTTTTCGCTATAATCCCGTCACCTGTACCACGCCTCCTGGCAGCCGCGCACATGCCTCGCATAGATAACAACCATAACCAGACAGGATGTATGCAACACAAACCCACCCTCAGTTTTTGGCAAATCTGGAACCTCTGTTTTGGTTTTTTTGGTATCCAGTTTGGCTTTGCCTTGCAAAATGCCAACGTCAGCCGGATCTTCCAGATTCTTGGTGCCCCCATAGAGGAAATCCCCATTTTGTGGGTCGCGGCACCTATCACGGGTTTGTTGATCCAACCGATCATCGGTTATATGAGCGACAGGACATGGAATCGCTATGGCCGTCGCCGCCCCTATATTCTGGCGGGTGCCATATTGGCGACGCTGGCATTGGTGGTGATGCCCAACTCACCCACGCTGTGGATTGCCGCCGGAATGTTGTGGGTGCTGGATGCATCGCTGAACATCGCCCTTGGCCCTTCCATTGCGCTGATCAGCGACATGCTGCCGGAAGAGCAGCGCGCCCCGGGATTTTCAATGCAGAGTTTTTTTATTGGCGTGAGTGCAGTTGTCGCTTCGGCATTGCCGTGGATTTTCAGCAACTGGATGGATATCGCCAATACTGCCCCTCACGGGCATGTCCCACCCTCGGTGGCCTACGCTTTTTACGCAGGTGCCGCGCTGCTGCTGTGCAGCCTGCTGTGGTCAGCACTATCAACACGCGAATACAGCCCGGAACAAATTGCCTTGTTCCAACGCTGGCACGATCAACACAGCAGCGCTGATGACCAGCGCCAGTATTCCGGTTTTATCCGCTGGGGTTATAGATTGGGTGCAGCAGGTGTTGCCCTTACCGCGATAATCGCCATCACACGAATGGATCCAAAACTCTATGTGTTGAGTGTCGGTATTTTTTTATTTGGCTTGCTACAGTTGGCTGCCGGGCAATTACAACAGGCAGGCAAAACCGATAACGCGCTATACCAAATAACGCGCGATATGGTGCTGATGCCGCGCACCATGAAGCAATTGGCACTGGTGCAATGCCTGTCGTGGTTCGCACTGTTTTCGATGTGGATTTACAGCACCGCCGCTGTGACTGCGCATCACTATCACAGCAATGATCCCAGCTCCCACGCTTACAACGAAGGCGCAGATTGGGTGGGCATTTTATTTGCCGCTTACAACGGCTTTGCGGCTCTGGCGGCGGTACTCATTCCGGTGCTGGTAAAAAAAACCAATCGCAAAATTACCCATATGATTAACCTCTGCCTAGGTGCCGCGGGATTGATGTCGTTTATTGTTATCCGCGATCCGCAATGGTTATTGCTCTCGATGGTGGGCGTTGGTTTTGCATGGGCTTCTATATTGGCACTGCCGCTGGCGATTTTAAGCAGCGCCCTGCCTCCCACAAAAATGGGTGTGTATGCGGGAATTTATAATTTTTTTATTGTCATACCCCAGATACTGGCATCGAGCATACTGGCAATCATGATCAGTAAATTATTTGGCGGCCAACCCATTTATGCGCTGGTGTGCGCCGGTGTGTTTATGATCCTTGCCGCGATTGCCACTGCCTTTGTCGATGACCCCGGCAATCCCTAACGCCATTTATAAAGACGACCAATATGCCAGCCAGTATTGAAACACTAATCCATGGAATTTATCGCACTGAATCGCGGCGTGTATTGGCAACACTGATTCGTTTGTTAAAAGATTTCGATCTCGCCGAAGAAGCATTACAAGATGCATTCACCGCTGCACTGCAACAATGGCCGCATGACGGTGTACCTAATAATCCGCGCGCATGGCTTGTATCCACCGGGCGCTTCAAAGCAATCGACCAATTGCGCCGCTGCGCAAAATTCCACGTATCGTTGGAAGATGTCATCGAACAACTGGAAGAAGAAACATTTGAGCAAGATGACGAACACAATCATCATCTTGAAGATGACCAGTTGCGCCTGATCTTCACCTGCTGCCATCCAAGCCTCGCACCGGAAGCGCAAATGGCGCTCACCCTGCGCGAAGTGTGCGGGCTTACTACCGAGGCAATTGCACGCGCATTTCTCACCACACCCAGCACACTGGCACAGCGCATTGTGCGCGCTAAAAATAAAATCCGCGATGCAAACATTCCCTACGAAATACCGGCACGCAGCGAATTACCAACGCGCCTTGATAGCGTACTGCACGTTATTTATTTAGTTTTCAATGAAGGCTACTCCGCCTCATCCGGCAGAGAACTCATTCGTCAGGAACTTGCGCAAGAAGCGATACGTTTGGGGCGATTACTCGCCCAACTATTACCGGACGCCGAAGTATTAGGTTTGCTTGCGCTCATGCTGATACAAGATTCGCGCAAGCACGCGCGCACTGACAATAATGGCGACTTGATTCGTTTGGAAGATCAGGACCGTTCGCGTTGGGATAAAGCACAAATTGCCGAAGGCTCCGCATTAATACAGCGCGCGTTAAGCAGCGGCAATGCTGACATTTATTGTCTACAAGCAGCAATTGCCGCACTGCATGCCGAGGCACGCAGCTTTGAACAAACCGACTGGCAAGAAATTTGTGGCTTCTACGATTTATTATTGATCCGCAATCTATCGCCAGTGATAGAACTCAATCGCGCTGTCGCTATTGCCCATCGCGACGGTGCCGCACAAGGCCTGGCGCTACTGGATGATTTGCTCGCACGAAAACAACTGACGGATTACCATTTATTACACGCAGCGCGCGCTGAATTTTTATCACAATTACACCGCACATCTGAAGCAAAAAACGCCTACGAAAAAGCAATAGCGCTGACCACACAAGAACCGGAACTCCGCTTTTTGCGCAGCAAGCTTAATGCGTTGTGATTCTGTTCTTAATACAGAAGAATCAAACGTCTTTCCCGTTATAGTGATGCACCGGAATCCAATCCAGATCGACAACTCACGAATCTTATTTTCGAACAGCCAAAACCAATAAATCATTCACGGTAACAAAGCGATAACCCTGCGCTTTCAATTCACGAATAATACTTGGCACTGCATCCATTGATACCTTGCGCGATGGATACATGATATGCAGCAAAATAATTGATCCCGACTTGGCTTCTGCCACGACGTGTTGGGTTATTTTTTCGCTACTGATACTGACCTCGGAAAAACTTTCCGGTTCTATATCCCAGGTAACTGTAGTCATATTGTTACGCTGCAAATATAACGGCAACATCAGTAACTTTTTGCCATAGGGTGGGCGAAATACTATTTCGTTTTTATAACCAAGATTGCGAATTAACTCGTTAGTGTTAGCAACCTCATTAGTCACATCCTGATAAGACATAAACACCATCCGTGGGTGCGAGTAAGAGTGATTTCCAATTTGATGACCGGCAGCGATTAATTTTTTTGCTTCTTCCGGATACTGTTCCATCTCCCGCCCCGTCAGAAAGAAAGTCGCTGTGATTTGCTCCTGTGCCAGAATATTAATGATTTTTTCTGTCGCCCCCGGTAGCGGGCCATCATCAAATGTCAGTGCAATTATTTTTTCGTCTGTATCTACGCGATTAACAATTTTACCAAACAGTTGAAAATCCCGGCATTTACTGATGTTAAACACAACCGCCATTAGCAGCACCAGAGTAACGAACCCTATCGCAACGTATCTCACATTAAACCCTCAACAAACCGCGAAAACCTCGCGCGGCGTAATAGGATTGTGCACCGTTGTGATAAACAAATACTTGCCCGTAGCGACGATCGCCAAACAGCGCTCCGCCGAGCTTGCGGATATTGTCGGGCGTTTTTATCCAGCTGGATGTTTTCAAATCAAAATCGCCCAGCGATTGCAACCAGCGATATTGCTCTTCATCCAAGAGTTCAATACCAATAGCGGTCGCCAGATCTATCGCATTATGTTCAGGTTTATGCTCCTTGCGCGAGTCCAGACCTTCGCGGTCATAGCAAGTACTACGCCGTCCAGCGGGGCTTTCGGCTGAACAATCGCAAAAGAGATATTCATTGGTTTTTTTATCGTAACCAATCACATCCGGCTCACCACCTGTTGCTTCCATTTGCGTCAACGCATTTACTTTTTTGGGCTGATTTTTTAACTTCGCCTGTACGTCACTCCATTGAATATCCGGATGACGATACCTGTTTTTTTCAAAACGGGCGTGTAATGTCTGGATTAAATCGTCGCTTTTCTTGACCCCCATCGCTAGCTCCTTTACACATTGTGCGAAATCACAATTGAATATCTTTGCTGAATAAATCTTGCAGCTCTTTACGGCTTTGCTTAACAAGCAGCGCCAATTGTTTAGGGTCCTTACTGATGGCAATTGCCGCATTCAACAGACCCTGGTCGTGCTCACGGAAAATATTAATAGCGCGCTGCGATTGACCTTCAGTGTATCCAACCTCTGTTAACGTGCGCACTGCAGCACTCAGGCTGGATTCGTAAATTTCACGAATAGGATTTTCTACACCTAGCTCAGCCAATTGATACGCATGCGCCCGGTCGCGGGCACGAACAATCAGCGTAATATGAGGGAAATGGGTTTTTACCAAGCGAGTAATTGCAAGCGATATATCAACATTGACTAATGCAATCACCAGTACCTTGGCCTCGCGAATGCCAGCCGCTTCCAATAATTCAATACGTGTTGCATCGCCGTAATAACTTTTCACACCATAATTTTTTAAAAACTCGATATGGTCAGGATTTTTATCCAGCGCATTAAAGGGAATATTGCTGGCGGTTAGTATTCGGCCAATAATTTGTCCGAAGCGGCCAAACCCTGCAATGATCACTTCAGCTTTATGCGCTTCCGGCTCATCCAGCTCTTGCAAAGAATGCTCTGCTTGCTGCGCCTCTTCACGCGCTTTTTCCTGAAGTGTGCGTTTACGCGTAATCAATTCATGCACAATCACCAGCGGACTGGTTAACGCCATTGAAATTCCCACCACCAAAACTACGTAACTGGCAATATCTTTAGGAATAAAGGCAGACTGTTCTGCAGTTGCCATCACCACAAACGCAAACTCACCACCTTGCGCTAACATCAAGCCAATCAATATGCCTTCTTTAAAAGGATATTGACGGATGCGCAAAATAATCGCGATCACGGTTATTTTTATCAGCATCAACGCAAGGGCAAGGGCAAGGATCAATACCGGCTCTGCAAATAACAAACGCAAATTCAGCGACATACCCACGGCAATAAAAAATAAGCCTAATAACAAACCTTTAAAGGGTTCGATATCAGCTGCCAATTGATGGCGGAAGGTCGATTGCGCCAACAACATACCCGCCAGAAATGCGCCCATGCTCATGGAAAATCCAACCAGTTGCATCAGGTAAGCAACACTCAACACAATCAGCAAACCTGCGGCGGTAAGAATTTCGCGGCTGCCGTATTTAGCAACGATTTGCAGCAACGGATTAAAAATACGCGCCCCTGCCAGCAATAAAAACGCCACGGTACACAATCCCATCCACCAAGGAACATGCGTATCTGCATCGGCCGCCGGAGACCAACTTGCCAACAATAATAAAATGGGAATGACGGCAAGATCTTGCATTAATAAAATCGAAAAACCTTTGCGCCCAATCGGCAAACCCATGATTTTATGCTCTTCCATTAACGGCACTGCAAACGCAGTTGATGAGAGCGCAAGCGCAAGGCCGATCATAAAACCCTGCTGCCAACTTATCCCGGGCAACAAGGTGAGCGCACCGGTGATGATGGCAGCTGTCACCAACATTTGTGATCCGCCCAACAAACCGACATCGAAGCGCATCTTCCACAATTGTTGCGGATTTAATTCAAGACCGATCACAAATAGCAGCAAGACTACACCCAGTTCAGAAAATTGGAATGTCGCCTCAGGTGAGTAAATAAGCCCCAATTCGTAAGGGCCAATAATCGCTCCCGCAACCAAATACCCCAATATCGCCCCCAGCCCCAGACGGCGAAACAACGGCACCGCAATAGTTGCCGCCAGCAAATAGTAGATGGCATGTAATAAGGTTTCGTGGTGTTCCATAGGGAGCAACCTTCAAAAAAGTGGAATGGGATTTAACCAACTGCGGTAGTGCACTGCTAAGCCATTGACTATAAAACAGTTTTTATACAACACAAAGAAAAGCATTATTTTTTTACTGTCGCTGTCGATTTTTATCCCGTTCACGCGACTAACTGGTAGCAATGAGAAAAACAGGAGATTGATGATGACTCACTATGTTGATGGATTTCTACTGCCTATCGCACCTGAAAAACTTCAGGAATATCAAAAAATGGCCGATCAGTCCGGTGCCGTTTGGAAGGAGCACGGCGCTATTGCGTATTGGGAATGCGTTGGCGATGATCTGGATATTCAGGATATGACATCCTTTCGCACCGCTGCAGGCTGCAAAGAAAATGAAACTGTTGTGATTGCCTGGATTATTTATCCATCGCGCGAAGAACGCGACCGCATTAATGCAAAGGTGATGGCGGACCCACGTCTGAAAGAGATATGCGACGAAAATAACCCTCCATTTGATTTTAAACGTATGGCCTACGGTGGATTCAAATCCATTGTATGCTATGAATAATTTTCATCACTAATCACTAAAGGAAAGGAACATGCAAAAAAAAGTATTTATTAATTTTCCAGTGAAGGATCTGGTTAAATCCAAAGCGTTTTTTGAACACCTTGGTTACACGTTTAATCCTCAATTTACTGATGACACAGCAGCTTGCATGGTGATTAGCGATACGATTTACTCCATGCTCGTGACCGAGCCAAAATTTAAAACATTTACCTCAAAAGACATTGCTAACGGCCATACATCCAAGGAAGTCATTGTTTGTTTGTCATGTGAAAGCCGCGCACAAGTTGATGAAACCATTAATAAAGCGATAGCCGCTGGCGGCAAAGCCTGGCCAGCGGATCCGCTGGATTATGGTTTTATGTATTACCACGGCTTTGAAGATCTGGATGGCCACCATTGGGAAATTATGTATATGGATCCATCACACGTTCAGGGTTAAAAAAATCCTGATACGATCTGGCGAGAAAACCTAATACAGCAGCGCCGATTAAAAAAGCAGGCTCTGCTAACAATCCTGAGCGAGACACACAATGAAATATTTATGCATGGTGTATTACGATGAAAACATCATCAACAATATGACTTCCAGCGAGTGGAAATCATTAAATGCCGAATGTGAAGCCTGCGGTGAAAGCTTACGCAGCACAGGCAAAATGATTGGCGGCAATGCACTGCACCCCACCACAACAGCAACCAGCCTGCGCATTCGCGAGGGTAAACCACTGATTACCGACGGCCCTTTTGCAGAAACCAAAGAACAACTGGCAGGATTTTATTTATTGGATGCACGCGATTTAAATGAAGCCATACAGCTTGCGAGTAAAATTCCACCGGCTCGTATTGGCACGATTGAAATCCGCCCCATTCGCGAACTGGATTCCACAAAAGATGAACGCAACCAACAACACACTGCCTGATACCAACACAAGTATTTCACAACCACGCATTGAACATGCAGGCCCGTTGCTAATTGCCGGTTTGCGCGAACCATTGGATGAACATGCGCAGCAGAAAATTCCGCAGTTATGGCAGCGTTTGGTATCGGTATGGGATGACATTCCCCAACGCCTGCCCCCACCTGATTACGGTTTATGCATCCATCTTAAAAACCGCGAATACTATTACATGGCAGGTGTTGCCGTATGGGACTTTGATGCACTGCCCGCTCTGTTTAGCCCGTTTATTATCCCTTCACAAACCTATGCCGCTTTTACACACAATGGCAGCGTCAATCATATTCGCGACACAATCGATTTTGCATTTGAGCAATGGTTGTCGCAATCGGGATACCAGCACGCATCAGCCGCGGAAAACAGTTTGCATTTTTTTGAACGCTATGGCGAAAAATTTGATCCGCAAACCGGCGAGGGCGATATAGAAATATGGATACCGATTACGGAACGTTGATCCATACTTCGCTGTTGTTAAAATGTTGATCCAACGGGCCGCTAAACCAGCGGCCATTCAATACCTGCTGAATAAGTATCTGCTTATGTTGCGCAGGAAGCGTTGTATCTGCTTCTATATCCGCAATAATTTGTTGATAGCTCCTGCCCGCTTGTTTCATTGAAATCAGTGCGTGTGATTGATCTGCATCGAATGACAAATATTGAAAACCTTTATCTGCATCTTGCAATGGCACCCACTTAACCAATGCCTCGGCATTGGGGTTACCTGTCCATAGAAATTGTTTTATATAGCGAGTAAACACCTGTGCTAATTGTTGGGCGCCAGGTGTTTGTAACGCAGCGCTGAAATGGGTAGCTGTCTCTTTTATTTCACCCGTCAAAAACGGCAGCCACACACCGTGATAAGAACCAAATAGTGCAGCAGCATTGCCAGCAACGGCAGGATTTTCACCCCAGTTAAATTCAGCGATGTATATCGGTGCCTTATAGAATGGCAGCATCGTTTGTGCGGGTGCTTGCGCATTAAACAAGGCATAGAGTTCACTGCCGTAGTGTTTGGCAAATTCAAATTCTTTTGCAGTTAATGAATTATTGATAAGCGTTTCTTGCGGGCGATTTATAAAATGCTTATCCCAATACGCAAATAATGAAAATTCTTCCGCACCGGTGAACAGAATAACCGGCACGTGATGGTATTGATCTGCATGAAAACCTTTTTTAGGCAGAACTTGCCCATCGTTAAACAAATGTGGAAACGCTGCCATGCGGATGCCCGCATTGATCATGAGTTGCGATAAACGCTCTGCAGAAACTGTGCTCAAATAATCGCGCACATCACTGTCATTACTTAACAGCCATGCAATTGCAGCTGGTTCAGCTTTTTTAACCCCGTCCGCCACTACAAGCGGTGCAAGAGCGCGCGCAATAATCGGAGCACTCGCATCATAATCTGCCAAGGTCATTCCACCGCTAAAGGAAATAGCCTGTTGGAATTGGCCGCGAAATAATGGCGAGATGAGCATGGCCATCACATCGCGCCCACCGGCAGAGAATCCCGCCACAGTAATATTGTCTGGATTGCCACCAAACTGCTGAATGTTATGCCTTACCCATTGCAGCGCCTGATGAATATCCAACAACCCAAAATTGCCCGATGCTTCTTGCGCGTTTTTATTGCGCAATGCAGGAAGGTTATTAAAGCCCAACACCCCCACACGATAATTAATCGATACCACCACCGCATTGGCATTAACCACCAATTCCCCGGGATTCACTTCGCTGCTATCGCCCATTTGGTTATTGCCACCGTGGATATAAAACATCACCGGCAGTTGGGTGTTCTTGGAGTTGGGGCGATAAATATCCAGAGTCAAGCAATCTTCATGGCCTAAAAATTTCCCCGCTTTAATTTGCGGGCAAATACTGCTGGACTGGTTGGCATTGAAGGTTTTCTTCCAAGGCTGTACCGGTTTGGGCGCTCGCCACCGCAGTGCATTAACCGGAGCTTGTGCGTAGGGAATTGCCTTCCAGACCAGTGTGGCATTTTGGTTGGTAACATAGCCTTTCACTTTGCCTGAGTGCGTTTGTTGGATAACACCTTGGCGATAATCCAATATCCTGGTATCAGCATATGCAAGGTTTATGAAAAAGAATGCCACCAATACAACAACTGACTTGCCCATTAATTTTCGTACTGACTGATGCTTAATGTGACCCAACAATTTTTTACTCCACACACTCATTTGACGACTTAATGTTTAACCTGCGCAAATAAAAAACGGAGAGGAATTCCTCTCCGTTTTTTATGGCGATCCGTTTTATAGAGCGATCCGCTTTTATACGACGATAATAAACCCGGCTATCAGGTTTTGGGTTTATCGAGCGACAATGACGTTGAATTGAGCGAGACAATACGCGTTTTGCTGATTTTATGGCGATAAATCTCACGCAAATATTTGATCGCTTTTTTCACGCTGTCGCGCGTCAGACGGATATCGTTGATGGAGCAGAATTTTTCCGAGTCATTGATCAGCTCGCGATATTTCTTCTCGTACATCGGCTTGATGGCATACCAGTTAGTATCCAGAATCTTGGCAGGGTTTTCATACTCGTTGAGCATGTTATCCACCAACTTTTCATCAAACTCATCCGAGCGGATAAAGTCGAGCATCGCGATATCCAGCTGATCATCAAAACGGTAAGAGTCTTTTGCAAAACAGCGTTTGATAAAGGCCACAATCAACGTCAGGAAGTCATCGCTCAAGCACGGACTTTTCACGATCAAGGTGGTCAATGAAATATTGGCCGATGCGCCAATGACCAACGCATAACGCTTCAGCGTAGTATTCGGGAACAACGCATTCAGGTGAGATTTGAGTTTATTCAAATCCATGTAGCTGAGTTTGTAATCTTTCGGCAATGAAATAATCGATACCACTGACGAGCAGTTTTTGAAGAAATGCAGGTCTTTCAACTCGCTGGCATCGTAGCCTTGCTGCAAATAACGGGCGAGCGCCTCGCGATAGCGGGTCGATTCAATCGGCAGCAAGCTGATCCCTTCAATCGCCTGGGTCACTTTATTAAAGTGCGGCAGGTCAATGGAGCGATAGAAAAGGTCATCGATGTTTAATTCGCTGACTTTTTTGTTTTCGATGCCGCGCAATTTATCAACACCCTGAATTGGCATCGCCGTCGGAATCACCGATTCGGCGTAAGCAACTGCCACAGGGCCTGCAAGGCTCATAAACAAGTCGTTGGCATCAAGACGGATGGTTTCACCAATATCGATACCGGCGCGACGGAAATAATTTTCGTCGTAATCCGTTGTCACTGCTTGCGCGGTGAGGATGTTAAAAATTTGCTGGGAGATATATTGGTTGGCGTATTTCTCCATTGCGTTGACATCGATGTGTTGGATAGCGCCTTCATCGGTTTCCTCTGCGTAACGCATGATGTCGTTGGAGATCAGCATCATTGCATTCCAGGGGCGGATGCGGTGCATCACGCTCGCTTCGCTGCTGTCTTCATTGTCGAAGTTGTAAGAAAAATCCCACTCTTCCGATAAATATTTACACAGCAAACGGCCAGCATTGATGTGCAATGCTTCCGACATTTCCACACCGTGGTCGGAAATATTCGGCAGGATACAAATACCGCTGGTAAAAATAGGCTCAAACACAAATGAGTGACCACGGTTTTCCGCACTCTCGGATTGCGCGCGCGAATCAAACGTTTTGCTCATGTAGGCATATTGCTGCGCGAGGCCAAACTCACTCGCCATACCAGAACCGGTACCGCCGCCCGCACTGAAAATATAAAAATACAGGCGCGATTGGTTAGCTTTGATGCCGCAAGAATCGATCAAATAGGAATGCACATGCTTCCAATCAGGATTGGAGAAGCGCTGGGTATCTTTATTCAAAATAATTTTGGCAAGGTACTGGCCAAGGATAGGTGCGTTACCTGAACCACCCGCATGGACTTCAGACAAGTCCATGATTTTCATTTTGGTGTAATCCTTGAGGAACCCCGAACGTTCGCCTTTGTGCGAAAAACGGATACGCCCTTCGATGTCTTTGTCCAGATCGCCCAACATCACCAGAGGCTCAATCAAAAACACTGGCTTGAGTTGATGCCCGCCTTTCAAATGCAGGCTGCGCTTGATCCAGCGCATAGGCTTGTCTTGCTCGCGGACTTCTTTTTCTTCGCTGTTGAATTCATTGAGGTAGAAATTGCGCGCGTTATACACCAGCGAGGCAACATCCAGCGCGATATTGGAGCCACAGCGACCAAGACCGATCAGGCACACCGATGGAAATTGTGGTTGTTTGTAGTTATCGGAATCCTGCTGGTTGGCCATGTGCGGGTAAACACTGGTGCGCAGGGTATCCAGGTTATAGAGGATTTTGCTCAGGTCGCGCTCGGTGAAATACATGTAACCACTGCCTGGCAAGCCGGGGGCAGTCAGGGTATTGATAACGTTCTCTTCCGGCGGCGCATCCAGAGTGATTAACTCCTCCTGCTCTTGAGGTTCGGTGGTGCGGGAGGATTTGCGAGTGGCCATGATGGGGTGATCCTTATTGGTCTAAAGCATTTGTTATTGGATCAGGCGGGAGCGCCTGGAAGCTGTACATTTGGAACGCGCGCAGGCGCACGCACCAATACGAATGGTCTAAATTTCTATTAAAGCTAGCCTTGAGTTGGCATAAATACAAATTTACATGGCACAACAATACAAAAAAGCTCCCTGAGTAGATTAAAAAAAACCAAAACAACAGCCCCTTGGTACTTTATCGTCACTCCCGTTTGCGGGAGCCCAGCAATTAGTCTTAAAAACTATGGATCCCCGCCAGCGGGGATGACGATTTGGATCATTGGTTACTAATCACGTCGATTTAGCGCTGCCAACACTTGCGCATCGCGGTTGTAAATATCCGGCTTGAACGCCACTTCTGTCTCGCTGAGCGCATCCACTGTCCAATAGGCCAGCAAGATCGGCACTCGTTTGGCCAGAGTGACATTGCGCGTCTTGCCTGTCGCCAGGGCCTTATCGATAGCGGCTTTATCCCAACCGGGTGTTTCCGCCAACAGCAGCTCAACCAATTCCAGTGCGCGCTCAACGCGAATACAGCCCGAGCTGAAAGCGCGCTGGCTTTTGTTAAACAGCTTTTGGTGCGGGGTATCGTGCAGATAAACCGCATAGGAATTAGGGAAACGGATTACCGCCTTACCCAATGCGGCATGGGAGCCTGCATCCTGACGCAGGGTGACATTGCCCGGCTTGTACCAATCTACCGTCGCCGGATCCAGTTCTTTGCCATTGCTATCCAGCACGCGGATTTTGTTATCGCGCAGATAACCCAGATCCTTACGCAATTTAGGCAGCACATCCTTGCGCAAAATAGTGGGTGGAATAGTCCAGGTCGGGTTGAGGGTAATGTAATTCACTTCCGAGCGGAAAATCGGGCTGGTTCGATACGACATACCCACCTGTACGCGCGAGCGCCAGACAGGTTGGCTGGCCTTGAAATAGGTAATTTTAAAACCGGCCACATCGACCAGCAGCATTTCCGGCGGGATGTTATGCAATAGCCAGCGGGCGCGATCAAGGTTGACGCGGATCTGATCAATGCGAGATTGCACCGATACATTCAGCGCCGCACGGGTTGCAGGCCCAACGCTGCCATCATCCTCAAGGTACTGCGCGCGCTGGAAGCGTTTGATCGCTTCGACCAAGTGCTCATCAAATACCTCATCGGGATTTACCGGCGCGACACTGGAGGCACTGGAAGAGGATGCAACACTGCTTGCATCTGTTGATAACGCGCTCGCTGAAGAACCCAGTGAAGAGTCCGGCGAAGAGCCCAGAGAAGACACTGCAGCCGCACTTGCCGCAGCGGTTTTGGCATTTGCCAACACGCACACCTGGGCAGGTGTCAGCGCCTGCGGATCTTCAGCAGCAGGCGGTTCAATGTACTCACCGGTCACGCGCAACCGCTGGCGTAGTACGGCCACCTGCGGATCAACCATACAGGGTTTTAACGTTGGCCCAACCGGCAATGAAGGCCATCCACCCTGCCCGGCCAAAGAGCGGTAATGCTTCAAACCGGCGACAAAGCTGCGGTAGATCATATGTTGGGGGCGGGTTTGGTCGAACAGGCTGGCGATTTGTCCGGTTTCGATCACATCGGCAAGGCGTACGCTATCGGCTATGGGTGCCATATCCAGCAAGTCAAAGTTCCACTGGGGATCAAGCCCGGCAGGATTCACCTTGCCGTTGTAGAGGTGATATAGCGCACGCAGGTAAGCATTGGTTGCGCGCAGCTCATCAGCAACACGCCGGGGTAGATCGGGAGCACCAGCATCGCCCGACAACAGCAGCGCATTGCGCAATTGGCCGATGGCGTAATCCTCGGGATTCAGGCCATCATCTGCCAGAGACTCCAATGCGGCGACCAACTGCTGTACGCGCACGGGCTTATCCCAGATGGGGCGATACTGCCGCTGTACATAAAAAGCGATCAATGCCTGAGTCAAATGCTCCGCACTGTCTTTGGTATCGCCTGCGACGACATCCAGCTGCAGGGATGTCATTTGCATCTCTATCGCTTGCGCCATCTCCTGCTCTTGCAGCTGCAGATTGCGGTAATCCTGGACTTTGCCCAGCGCCATCGCAGCTTCGCCCACCTGAGCCTGCGCAGGCTGCACCAGACATAACATGACCACCAGCACCAACCATCCTTGTGCCACTTGCAAGTGCTTTTGCAGCGCCTGCAGGCGGCAACTCAATACATCCAATAACAACATAAACAAGCGCCTCTGCACGCTATTTACCCAGTAAAACTTATAAAACTCACACAATGCGATGAATTTGCTGAACTTTTGTTATTTGCCGCACTCCCAAACGGATGCTAGCATTTACTTTCTTATAGCCATAAATCCATAGCAAGGCCGCTACAACTCTAATTACCCAGAATTTCGGGGATATCCATGTTGTACACCAGTTTCAGGGCCTTGTCTTTTTCTGCCCTATTTAGCATCGCTTTTGGCATCGTTTTCGTTAGTCTTGTGTCATCCGCGCAGGCAAGCGTAGCGCAAACTCCATCCGAAAACCCCTTTAGCCAGGCGTTTAATCACGAACACGCACAGGCGTTATTAAATAAGTTGACGCGTGCAGCACCGGCGGCCAATCCACAGGTCATCAGTCTCGCGCTGTCGGCACTGGATTGCGCCCTTGCGCAAGGTATGTCACCCGCGCGCAACCTGACGGTAATTGATTACTCGCTGGTGTCCACCAAGCCTCGCCTTTGGGTGTTTGATCTGGTTAGCGGCAAATTACTGTTTCAGGAACTGGTCGCCCACGGCATGAATACCGGCAAAAACGTTGCCCGCCACTTTTCCAATGATTACGGCAGCCACCAGACCAGCCTGGGGCTATTCCGCACTAAAAACACTTACGTAGGAGCCAATGGCTATTCCCTGCGCATGGAAGGTCTGGAAGATGGCTTTAACGACAGAGCGATGGAACGTGCGATTGTTTTCCACGGTGCCGATTACGTCGATCTGAAACTTGCCCAAAAACTGGGACACCTTGGCCGTAGCCATGGCTGCCCGGCAGTGCGCAGAGGTATCGCGCGCAAGGTGATCGATACCATCAAGGGCGAGCAGTTTTTGTTCTCTTATTACCCTGACAAAAACTGGTTGAGCAGATCGCAATTCCTGAACTGCCCGGCAAGCCAGCGCTGGGCAAAAAAATGATGCGCAACACCCGTGCAAGACCTTGTTGACACTGCGGTGCTGGTTCACCGCAGCAGCCCTTCTGACCACTCTGTAAAGCAATGTTAACGAAATCCATATTTATCTGATAATTTTATCAAGCTGTGTAAAAGACTTCGCATATCCCTTATCTGGCCGCTATAAATAAACTCACTTTCTATAAAAAACCAAAAGCAATCATCATAAAAACGACCACAACACAATCAGGAACCATCCATGAACAATCCCCTATTGAAGCGCGGCCTGACACCGGCTTCTATCGCTTGTTTTAGCGCAGCACTTATGTGCTCTTCTTTTACTGTCGCCGCTGAAAAAGCCGCTCAGGAAAAAGCCAAAGAGCCGTGGCAATTAGCCGAAGAAACAGAAGTTTGGGAACCGGTTCCTCCGGTCATCAGCTCACCGGTCAATGGCATTCCCTCTGATGCGATCGCGCTGTTCGATGGAAAAAATCTGGAGCAATGGCAAGGCGCTGAAGGCGGCGCAGCCAAGTGGAAAATCGTCGATGGTGCGCTGACCGTAGTGCCATCGACCGGCGATATCAAAACCAAAGAATCATTCTGCGATGCGCAATTGCACATTGAATGGAAAACCCCAACCTTGATCACCGACGACAAGGGCAAATTGTTAGAAGGCCAGGCGCGCAATAACAGCGGTGTATTTTTCCAGGAACGTTATGAAATCCAGATTCTGGATTCGTACAACAATAAAACCTATCCCAATGGGCAAGTCGGTTCGGTTTACAAACAAACTATCCCCTTGGTAAATGCCTCGCGTGCACCTGGCGAATGGCAAACTTACGACATCATCTTTACTGCGCCTAAATTCGATAGCGCACAAAAACTCAGCAAGCCGGGCTATGTCACTGTGTTGCACAACGGTGTGTTGGTGCAAAACCACGTTGAAATCCAGGGTACTACCGAGTGGATCGGCAAACCGGTATACAAAGCCCACGGCTGTGCTCCTCTGCGCTTACAAGACCATGGTAATGCCATGGCCTTCCGCAACATTTGGGTGCGCAAACTCTAATTTTTCCGCTCTATCCGCTGACTGTTACAGCTAAATGCTTTGACCGTCGTCTGTTTGCGCCGCAGTGAATAACTGCGGCGCTTTTTTAATTAAATCGCAGGTACGGATTATGTCTCTCCTGAAAAAAACATTGCTCGCTTCACTCATCGTCTTCAGCGCACCACTCTTTGCCGCGAATAACGCGCAAAACCATGCACAAAACCCGGCCGAATATTTCAAGGTAAACAGCGGTTGGATCAGTGCCAGTAAAGTCAGCGCTGTTGGCAATAAATTGCAAATCACCCCCGCAAAAGATGGCGATATCCTGGTGCTTAACACTAACGGCAGCAGCGAACATCTAAACACCATCGAACATATTGGCGATTCGGTGCTTGAAACCGAATTTTTGGTTCCCGAAGGCAGCGATGCAAAATTGTATGTGCAAGGCCGCTACGCCATCGATCTCAAAAACGTCAACAATGAATGGCAAAAACTCTACGTAACTTTCCGCGCTCCGCGCTATAACGAGGCGAGTGCAAAAGTGGATTCGGCCTTGATTGTAGAAGTCCGTATTAACGGTGAAACGATAGCGGTGAATGACATCCGCACCGGCATGAGCGAGAACGCCAATGTCGGCTGGGAAAACCCTGCGGGCATCACCAGTTTTTTAGTTAACAAAGGTCAGCTCGCACTGCGCAATTTCACCATTGCACCGGCTGATTTTTCATTACTCACAATGCCCAAAAATTCTGGCGAAATGACCAACCAAAAAGAGTTGGTTGATTTTGTTGCACTGGGCAAAGAAACGTTTGAGTCGGTCGGTTGTAATGCTTGCCACTCCACGATTAAAAATGATGCGGGCGTGAGCACCGGGCCAAATTTGTTCGGTTTATTTAAACGCGAACCGCGCGACCGTGAAATTGTTGAAGGCGGTGAAGGCCATCGCTTTACCATCAAAGCTGATCGCCAATACCTGCACCGCAGCATCCGCGCCGCTACCGACCAATTGGCTGTTGCAGAAAGTGGAGCGAAGAAAGGCGAGCCATTCTTGCCGATCATGCCAGCGTTTTCGCAACAGGTATTGAGCGATGTACAAATTGATGCGATTGGCGATTACCTCGCCACATTGAATGACCTGCATGACCAAGGGCCAGCGATTAAATTACTCGCGCAGACCGGCGCAGAAGAATACGACCCAATTGCTGACCGCTTGCAATTATTGGTGGATGATGAAGTGCGCATCCAACGCGGCCCTATGCCAGGCGTATCCGGCCGTGCCATTCATGTGGGATCGCCTTGGGGTGTTAACTATTCATTTGATCCACGCCTGCTCGCCATCACCAAAATTTGGCAAGGCGGCTTTTTGGATATGACCGGCGAATTTACCAACCGCGGTGGTAAAGGTTTGAAGATGGGCTTTGAAAGCCGCGAAATGAATTTCGGCAATCAGGAATTTTTATTTGCGCCGCTCAACGCACAAGGAAAAATTATCGACTTCTCATTTAAAGAAGCCAAATTTGGCGATGTAGAAACCATTAAGGCATCGCTAAATAGCAAAGAAGATCACCTGCCGCGCGTGGCTGCGATGGATGCGCAATTTTTGGGCTATACGCGCAATTCCAAGCAAAAAAATGAATTGCCAACCTTTAACTATCGCGTTGGCAAAAATACGCTCAATATCCAAACCGCGATTGCAGCCAATGGCGATGTCACCATCAAGGTCAATGGCGAGCTAAAAACAGCGCAACAATTTTCACTGAACACACAGCTTTTACAAAATGCCGCTGTCAGCAAAGGTGAAATCAAAGACGGCCAATGGACATTGCCCGCCGGCAGCAAAAACGTAACCCTCACCGCCAAAATGCAAGTGGCAGCCAATGTGTGGCACGCGAAAAAATCTGAATTTGATTATCGCAAACAACCCATCCGTATCACCGAATCCAAAGCCGATTTGCCAGCGGGTTATCGCGTTGAAAGTTATTACCCACCAAAAGATAATTTTGGCCGCGAGCAATTATTTGAAGCGCTGGGGCTGACGTTAACTGATGACAAAACCGTGGTAGTCGCCACGCGCACGGCCGGTATTTGGCGCATTGTGAAAGGCCAATGGCAATTATTTGCCGAAGGCACATTTGACAGCCTTGGTGTGGTAGCCGAAGACAAAAAAGGCCTCACCGTTATTGCCGGGCAAAAAGCAGAACTCACACGCATCCGCGACACTAACGGCGACGGCATTGCCGATAGTTACGAAACCTTATTTGATGCGCATTCGTATCACGGCAATTACCACTCGTATATGCATGGCCCAACACGCGGCAGCGATGGAGCCTACTACATCAGCATCAACCTCGCCGATGGCGGCGATGGCTCCACTTACAAAGCCGGTGGCAAATACATGGGCACACAAGGTGGTTTATCCGGTTGGAATATCCGCGTTGAACCCAATGGCAAATTTGAGCTTTGGGCAAATGGTTTACGCAGCCCGGCAGGCTTGGGAACAGCGCCCGATGGCCGTCTCTGGTATTCCGATAACCAGGGCGAATATATGGGCACTTCAAAAATATTTACCATCGAAAAAAATAATTTCTTTGGTCACCCATCGGCGTTGGTGGATTTACCGGGCATGACCGCCGAGTCACCTGAAATCGCATGGGAAAAAGTACAAGACAAACGCACCAACGCGATCGTTTTATTGCCGCACAACCGCGTCGCCAATTCACCGGGCCACCCGGCGTGGGATACCACCAAAGGAAAATTCGGCGCGTTTGCGGGGCAAATGTTGATGGGCGACCAAACTCAATCGAATTTACTGCGCATCGCAATTCAAAATGTCGATGGCGTTGAGCAAGGCAGTGTCATGCCGTTTATCGATGGTTTGGAATCCGGTGTGATGCGCCCACTCTTTTTGCCTGACAACAGTTTGCTGCTCGGCCAGACCGGTCGCGGTTGGCAAGCCAAAGGCGGTCATGTTGCCAGTTTGCAGCGCATTGTGTGGGACGGAAAAACCATCGCTCCGGCCATAACGCAAATGCTTGCAACACCAACCGGTTTTGCGCTTGAGTTTACCCAACCAATTAACAGCAATATTACTGCAGACGAATTAACATTACTGCTCGGTTTGGAATCCTGGGTTTATCGCGATGCGCCGGATTATGGCTCTGAAGAAATGGATGTGACAAAAGAGGCCATTAAATCCGTATCCATTAGCGATGACCGCAAAACCGTGAATATTGGTTTGTCATCACTGGCGCAAAAACAAGTTCATCCACAACAAACAGCGCGGGTTTACCATGCACAGGTAAAAACCCAAACGCTGTTTGAAAAAAATGCACCAGAAAAAATGGATGCGTATTACACGCTGTATCAATTTCCCAAAAAGTGAAATTAAAAATCTTTCCAGGTGAGATAAAAATGGAACCCGGCATTTACTCTGGAACCGTGCGCAGCATGAATGCTGCGCACGAAACGCCCACAATTTATCGTAGGCGCGCTCCGGAGTGAATGACAGAGTCCACTTCTCTTGTACAACAGTAAATTTTGTAAATCACGTTTAAGGTCTTCAATGAAAAACTTCCGCTTTACTCCGCTGTTCCTCGCTATCGTTGCCGCTCCTGGTTTTTCCGCAACAGAAGAATTAATCGTCACCGGTAGTTATAACCCTGTTACTAACGAACAATTGTCCTCATCGGTATCGGTGATCAATAAACAAGAGTTGCTGCAATTGAGCAGCAACAATGTGATTGATGCCCTGCGCCAAATTCCCAGCCTGTGGGTTGAAGAACAAGGTGGTCCGGGCGGAGTGACATCCATCGCGCTGCGCGGTGCAGAAGCAAACCATACGTTGGTGTTATTGGATGGCGTGCAATTAAATGACCCAACCAATACCCGCGGCGGTGCATTTGATTTGAATAGCATTAATATCGAATCGATTGAGCGCATTGAAATTATTCGCGGTGCACAATCGGCTGTTTACGGTTCCGATGCATTGGCCGGTGTTATCCACATCATCACCCAGGCACCGAGCAAATCCACCACCCAGTTCAATGGCACAGTAGGTAGTGACGACTACGGCAGTGTCGGCATGAGTACCTCGGGTAAATTTAATAATCTGGGTTACGCCTTCGCGGTGCAATCCAAAGATGCCGGTGAACCCGTTCCCGGTAGCACCGCAAAAAATACCGAATTCACCAGCCGTTTAAACTGGCAGCAAGACAATCACACCGTGAATTTTAATTACCGTTATTTTGATGGCGAGCGCACCAGCTTCCCCGAGCAAAGTGGCGGCCCTGAATTCGCAGTAGACCGCAGCCTTGACCACAGCGAATACACCGACCAAAACGCGGGCTTGGGTTGGACCATGCAAGTGAATGACATGTGGCAATCGCGCGTGCAAACCAGTTGGTATCAACGCGAAGAGACCATCGATTCACCCGGTATTGCACCTTATTATGAATTGCCGCCCAATGGTTCGGTGATTGATTTTGATCGCACTAATGCAAGCTGGATTAACACACTGGGCGATAAAAATACGCTGTGGTTTAACGTCGGTGTAGAACACAAACGCGAACAAGGCACCAATTTGGGTTATGCGGTGTCGCGCGATGTATTCCCCCTGGATTTCAGCCTCACCCGTGAAATTAACAGCGCCTTTATCAATGCAAATGCTTACGTGACGAAAGAATGGTTAATACAAACAAGTGTGCGCCATGACGACCCGAGCAATTACTCGGCAGAAGACACTGCGCAAATCGGCACACGCTATCAATTGAATGACCAGGTTTCGCTGTTCGCCAACTGGGGCGAAGGTTTCAAATTGCCGAGCTTTTTTGCATTGGGCCACCCGATGACCGGCAATCAAGACCTGGTACCCGAGACCGTTAAATCAGGCGATGTCGGAATTGAATTTTCAGGTAGCGAATTTTCATCGCGCATCAGTTACTTCGAGCATAACTACCGCAACCTGATCGACTTTGATGCCGAAGCATTCCGCAACGTCAATCGCTCGCGTGTTGAAACCAGTGGTGTCGAGTCGGAAGTTACCTGGCAAGTACAAAGCAATTTGAAATTGCGCGCCCATGCCAGCTACACCGATATCGATATGATGTCGTCGGACAACCATTTGCTCGGCCGCCCACAAACTACCTACGGTGCATCAGCACATTATTCACTGAATGATGATTGGCAATTTAACCTGAATTATTTGCGCGTCGATGAGCGTTTTGCGGCGAGCCTTTATACAGGGAGCACCGTTGAACAAGTGTTGGGAGCTTACGACCGCCTGGATGCCAGTGCGAATTGGCAGATGAATACCAATGTCCGTTTTAATTTGAGTCTGGATAACCTGACCGATGAAAATTACTACACCGACATAGGCTTCCCTGCTGCAGACCAGAGCGCCAAACTGGGTGTAACCATTACCTTTTAATCCACGCCCCATGCTCCCTGTGCCCCGACAGGGAGCAAAACGCCTGCTGTAACGCCATATCCAGTCGGGTAGCTTTACAACTGTCATCTCAATCATCCTTTTGAGCAAAATATAACCTATTGTTTCACAAGAAAATTTGTGAACTGGCACACATAATGCTCCCGTTTATCACTGCATAGATCATTTTTACTCACTCATGTAGTTAATGGACAAAGGAAAATTCAGATGAAACTCATCAAAATCGCCGCTGCGGTGCTCATTTCACTGAGCTCGCTTGCCGCACACGCGGGACTGCTTTACATCGACAGCCCTTATGCTGACCAGGTAGTCGCAAACAGTAATGACTTCAAATTCGGCAAATCAATGGCAGCCTTACCTTCCGGCCAAATGTACAACATTGGCGGAAACCTCAAGGCAAACCAGGATGCAGTGCTGGATCTTGAATTTGTATTCCTGGGCAAAGAAGCGGGCTGGAACAATAAGTTCACTTCGGGCGCACTGACCAACCTCATCACCACCGGTGGTGGCGGTTCATTCTCGTATAGCCAATACTTCGCTGCGGGTGCACTTATCCCGTTCACGTTCACCACTGGTGGCGCAGTACTTCCGCCCAGCGTTGCAAATGGCAGCAACAATGACGGAGACCACTGGGTATCGTTCGCGATTGCGTTGGACACAACCTTTAAAGGTATTAAGTACGATGCCATCCTGTTCTTTGATGACACAGGTGGCTACAACGATGACGATAACCACGATGACTTGATTATCGGTCTCAACGTCAAAACAGTACCCGAATCATCAGCCTTCGTGCTGATGCTGATGGGCTTGGCAGGCTTGTTTGCTGCGCGTCGCATGAAACCTTAATCAACGTTAAGTGTTTTTAAAAAAATAAACCCGGCTTATGCCGGGTTTATTTTTTTATGCAGATACTCTTTAGTAACCAAAACTATTAACCAGAACGAGTAGCCAGAACGTCATTCCCGCTCGCGGGAATCCATAGGTTTCAATTTCAATACACGCTTTTTGCAGACCGGCAATTCTCGCTAATAAAATGCTCATGTGTCGGCATCATGTTCAAGCGATTCTGGATGCCGGTGCGGATTTGGGTAAGCCGGACGCGCAAGTCATCATCCGATACCACATCGGCAATCGGGTGATATGACTCCGGATATAACCCCTGCCCCACCAGCACACTGAACCAACTTTGCTCCTTGAATAATTCATCCAATTTAACCATCACATCGCCACGGGTGCGGAAGGTATCCAGTTTTTCCTGCAGCGTTGCCGGAATATCCATATGCTTCACGTAGCGCCAGAATTCGGTATCTTCCCGTTCAGACACTTTGTAATGCGCGATTAAAAAATCTTTGATGTCAGTATATTCATGCAACATTTCGCGGTTAAATCGATCGACAACAAAATCGCTGATATTGTCCTTGGGGAACATGGTCAGCAACTTTGCAATCACAACCTGAACCAAATGGATGCTGGTGGATTCCAAGGGCTCTAAAAATCCGCTGGCAAGGCCAACCGCGACACAATTTTTAATCCAGCATTTTTTGCGTACGCCGGTGACAAAACTCAACACTTTGGGGGATGCGGTAGCCTTGCCATCCAAGCGCGATAACAGTGTTTCAGTCGCTTCATCGACACTTAAAAATTTATCGCAAAATACATAACCATTACCGGTGCGGTGCTGCAATGGAATTCGCCACTGCCAACCAAATTCCTGCGCAGTCGAGCGCGTAAAAGGCAACAAAGGCCCGGCGCTTTCACAAGGAACGGCCACCGCTTTATTAACCGGCAACCATTGGCTCCAATCTTCATAACCGGCTTTCAAGGTTTGTTCGATCAGCAAGCCTCTAAAACCGGAGCAATCAATAAAAAAATCCCCTTCGATCACCGTTCCGTTTTCCAGTATGACTGACTCTATGTATCCGGAATCGGCATGCTGTTTTACTTGGGTAATTTTGCCTTCCGTGCGCTTGACCCCTCTCAATTCGGAATAGCGGCGCAAATAATTTGCGTAGAGGCTTGCATCGAACTGGAATGCGTAATTAATTTTGGGCATGTACGCTGGGCCAGTTTCTGAATTGGTGCGGATAAATTTGTTGGCGCGTGCCGCTTCGGTTTCAATACTGAACCTTGAGTAATCCAAACCGCCGCCGCTGTTTTTCCAGCGCATCCAAAAATGATTAAAGCTAATACCCTCCATGTCCACACCCAATGAACCAAACGGATGAAAATAGGTTTTGCCTATTTTTCCCCAATTGACAAATTCGATCCCTAATTTAAAAGTCGCATTGGTTTCGCGTACAAATTCATCTTCATTAAGGCCGAGAATGCCGTTAAACAAATTAATCATTGGGATAGTCGCTTCACCTACCCCGACTGTACCAATCTGCTCTGACTCGACCAGCGTTATCGTGTAATTATTGCACCCCAACACTTTGGCAAAAACAGAAGCGACCATCCACCCCGAGGTTCCACCTCCCACAATCACAATATTTCTGATCTTATTTTTATTCATCGTTTTAATACTCACATTAAATTCATCTCAACATAAGCCTGCATACTGGGCATATGTTGTATTTCATTTTTGATATTCGAGAGTAATTTTTGGAAATATTCAATCAACTCTTGTTCCGGCAATACATCTACCAATGGATCGTAGGTTGTGGTTTCCAATTTTTGCCCGACAAATAATGAAGTCCAGTTTTCCTGTAGAAACGTTTCGTTTTCATTCAGGGAAACCACACCGCGAGCCGCAAATAAATCAATTTTGTGTTTTAAGGAATCCGGAATCGCCATATGACGAACATAATCCCACAGCGGTTCGTCATAGCGTTTATTCAAATGGTAATGCGCAATTTGGAAATCGCGGACATTTTCCATAAACGAAAAAAACTTCTGGTTATACACATTCGCTTCCGGCATGGCACTACTATTGTTCGGAAACAATTCATGCAGCAAAGACAAACCAATATGCAAAGGATGAAGCTGCACGGCATCTAGCGGCTCCAAACTCACCGCAGTAGCGCCTAGGGCTATGCAATTGCCAGCCCATGATTTTTTGCGTGCACCGGCGGAAAAAGGCACATCCGTTACATCGATAATTGGCATGCCGGTATACACGCTGGCAAGATCCGCAAGCGCAGCCGGGGTCACTTCTTTGGATGAATAGGCAAAGTTAATTGCTGTTCTGTCCAACAGTGGATAGATTCCAAACCAGCCATGTTTAAACGCTGATATCTGGCTAAATGAGGGCAGTGAATTTAATACCGGTGCTGATGCGACCATGATGTGATCGACAGGCAACCAATCTGACCATCGCTCAATATTATTTTTTTCTACTGCTTTCATTAAAACAGCTTCTGTGCCTGAGACATCAATAAACAGATCGGCTGTTATTGTTTGTCCGTCTGCCAGCACAACAGATGTTATTTTTTCACCCTCGGTATTCACATGGGCAATCTGCGCAGGTATGCGCTTCAAGCCTTTGGCTATTGCGCCTTTTGCAATAGCCTGCACGTATTCCACAGCACTCAAATGGTAGCCACAGGAAGCACGCGAAAAGATTTTTGCTGCACGCTCTGGCTCTACATATTTTTGCTGCTTGGCTGCCGCTGCACCCAGGCAAAAATCCTCAAGGGGCACTTGCAACCCATTCGCTTTTGCTTTGAGCCAATACTGATAGAAATCAACACTGTTAAAATCAAAACCAAAACGGTCATAGGCATGCATATAGGGTGCAGCGCCACCGCACCAATTAGAGAAGCGCTGCGCAAAACAATAATGCCCTTTGGATTCCTTTAATAGTTTTCGCTCATTCGCGCCCAATACTTTATGCAAAATTTTATAAACAGGGATAACCGAGAAAAAATCCTGCCGGGTTAATTCTGCAGGCAATTCAATCAATACAATATCAACCGCAGGTTGGACACCCGCCAGTGCCTGCTGCAAATACAGTGCAGTAATCCAGGCATCTGCATCGCGCCCTACGATTGCAACTTTTTGAATAGCATTACTCATGCGTGATACCTCAGGGCCTGGCAGAACAGTAATTTGCGATAAAGGCTTTGTGTGTCGGCGTATCATCAAGTGCGCTGGCGATATTCTGATAAATACCCTGCAGCTTTTGGCTTGCCGCCTCTACGCTTAATTTTGATGCAAATGGATCCATTCCCTCTTGTACCAAGTTTTGCCCCGCCAGAACTGACACCCAGCTCGGCACAGAAAATAAACCGTAGGTATAAGAATCCACATAACCTCTATGTTTGAATAGATGTATTTTTTCTTTGAGACTGTCGGGCACTTCCATTGCGCGGCAATAACGCCACAATTCTGAATCGTCACGCTGATTGAGGTGATAATGCAATATCAGAAAATCACGGATACGCTCATATTCAATATCCATCAAACGATTGTATTCATCCAATATCGCTTGCTGCGGATTTGCACCAGGCAGCAACTTTATAAAATTTAATATAGAGGCCTTAATTAAATAAATACTGGTGGATTCCAAAGGCTCCAAAAATCCACTCGCCAAACCAACAGCAATACAATTTTTGGTCCAGGATTTTTTATACCGCCCTGAAGTAAATTTTAACAACCGCGGTTCGGACAACGCCTCGCCATTGATACCCTGCAATAAAGAGTTTGCCGCTTCATCATCACTAATAAAGTCGCTGCAAAACACATAACCATTCCCTGTGCGATGCTGCAAAGGAATACGCCACTGCCAACCCGCCGCTTTGGCTTTTGATTGTGTATAGGGAGGAAGCTCATCGGTTACTTTACTTGCAACCGCAAAGGCTTTATCGCACACCAACCACTTGGACCAATCTTCAAACTGTGCCTGTAGGTTTTTACCTAACAAGAGCGACCTGAAGCCGGAGCAATCAATAAAATAATCGCCACTGATTTTTTCACCTGACTCCAACAGGATTGACGCTATGTTGCCGCTATCAGGATGATTGGTGATATGGGTTATTTTTCCTTCAACGCGCTTAACATGTTTTTGCTCTGCAAAGCGCCGCAAATAATTCGCATAAAGCCCTGCATCAAAATGATAGGCATAGGAAAACGTAGAATTAATATTCTGTTGGTCTTGGCCAGGAAATTGAAATTTATTCTGCAACGCACTTTGGATTGCAAAAGAATAGGCATCGATAGGTTTTATTGCATCCAGATGCCGGACTCTCGCCCATTGTTGATGAAATTCTACGCCGTCAATGCGCGCACCATGGCTACCAAAAGGGTGAACATAGGAATTTCCCAGTGATCCCCAATCGACAAATTGTATGCCGAGTTTAATGGTTGCCTGGGTCTGCTTCATCATATCGGCTTCATCAATCCCGATACGATCATTGAAAAATTTCATGTGTGGCAAAGTTGCTTCACCCACACCGACACTGCCAATCTCATCGGATTCAACGAGAGTGATGTTACACACTTTTTCTCCGGCCAGTGATGCCAGCGCAGCTGCACACATCCAACCTGCGGTACCACCACCTACGATAACAATTTCCAGTTTTTTTAACATTTTTATAATCCAGAAATAAAAAACGCCACTACAGGGTAGCAGCGTTTTTTTTCAACAACAATATAAACAACTTAGTACTTCAAACGCAGACCAAGTGTGTAACGGCGATCGTTTTCATGCCACGCATTCGGCAATCTCAAACCACCTTTATCGTAGTCTTGAACTTGTTGAGTCAATACAGTTTGCTCATTCAGGATGTTACTAATCTGGAATGAAACCTCAACATTATCATTGAAAGTATATTTCACCGATCCATCCATTGTACCTGTCGCTTCTGTCCAAATAGGCACAGCAACACAGCAATCGATCGCGGTAATCATATACTCGGAACGCCAGTTATACGCTACACGGGCAGCCCAATCATTCTTCTCATACATCAACACGAAGTTGGCTGTGTGATCCGACAGACCTTCCAAACGATCTACCTTAACGCTATCAGGTGCTTGTCCTGAAATTGCATCCGGGTTGGATGTATCGTTTTTGATACCGGTATTGGTAATACCATCGTTTTTCAGATAGGTGTAGTTTGCTTGCACACCGAATCCATCAAATGGTTCTGGCATAAAATCGAAGAAGCGTTGGAATGCAAATTCAAGACCGCTGATTTTTGCACCTTCACCATTCACCGGGCCACGCACCTCAACCGTATTGGTTATACCGTTGCTGGTGATTTCACGGTTGTAACGTGAGAATTGAATGTAATCTTTAAACTCTTTTGCAAAAGCTGTAGCGGTAAATGATCCCACCGCCGCAAAATAATATTCAAAGGTCAAATCAATCTGGTCAGCAATGATTGGCTTCAGATAGGGGTTTTGCGCATCCGCGGTATAAACGATTTCAGCACCGGTAATATTTCCACTTGCATCTTTAATCCACAGCGGATCTGTTGCAGATGAAATTGAAGGAGCGGTTTTGCTGATTGAAATGTAATTACGCATATTGCCGATATCAGGGCGCGCCATTGCACGCGATATCGCCAAACGCATTAACATTTCATCGTTGAGCTCATACTTGATGTTCAAGCTCGGCAATGCATTGTGATGCGTAGTGGTGGCGCTTGAAAGGATGTTGGCACCGTTTGCGTAGGCCTTATCCGCAGCCGATAAATAATGCCCCAGCGTATAAGGTACTGGTGGAGTTTCCGCAGGGTTCTCGGAGACAACCGGTTCATCTTTCAGATCGGCTTCAGTAAATTGCGGAAGCTTGATCCCGCCCGAGCTTTCCACTTCGGTCTCAACATAGCGAACACCAACGTTACCAGTAATAGGTTTGCCGAAGAGATTTAAATTATCGCCGCCAAAATGCAATTGCACATAGAAAGCGTTCGACACTTCGGTGATATCCACCATATCGGCTGGTTCGAAGCAGGTGCCGTCAACTTCATCACTGCGATCACCTTTGCCGGAACAAATCGGGTTCCAGCCATTAAAACCATCTGGAATACCCAGCGCATCTTTCGACATCAAAGACGCCCAGCCTTTGCGGTCTTGCAGCAGTTTTGCATCCGCAAACACAAATTCCATATTGCCACCGGATGTAGCAAGAGTGCCTACACCTGCGTCAAATTCTTTGGTTCTGAATACATCCGGATAGCCCTTAAAGCCCGTTGTGGCATTAGGACCGCTATCCAAGTTAAACCAGCTGGCACTGGCACCACTGGTCCAGGTGTTGGAAACACCGTTCCAGTTGTAACCCGCATTTCTGATCTGCTGTTCACGATCAGCAAAACGGTAACCAAATTTCAACGAATCAACCCAGCCGGAATCAATGTCTAACTTGAATGCAGTCTTGAAGGCAAACTCGTCACCCTCACTTGCTTCATAGTGATCCATGATATTGGCGAGGTAATAGTTGTTAGGATCAGACCACAGCGCTGAACTCAGGTTTTGGTTTGGCGGAGCTGAGAGCGTCAAAGAAGGCACGCCTCTTAAATCAACAGCGGCGGTTGCAAAGCTCTTGTTGTCGGTACTGATGTCGTAACCATCAACAGTGGAGTCTACGTAGTGCACATCGAACACAGCGTGCAACGTATCGGTTGGTTCCCACTTCACATTGACACCAAAATCCTGGGTCATGTTTTTGCTGGCAGATGCGCGGGTGGTGCTCAGGATACCCATACCTCTGTTAACCGGCTCAGGGCCATCGGTACAACCGTTCCAGGCAAAACACACATTGGTCAAAGGCAAGCCGCTCGCCATAGTCGCGAACTGCTTGGACTCTTCATTGCTGCCACCCCACCAACCATGTTGGGCGGTCAGTACGCCGGTCTGGAACATGCCTCTTTCATCGAACGTGAATGGGTCTGAACCATCAGCAGGAAGAGGGATCTTGTCGCTGCCCGCCTCAACTTCCCAGAATACGCTCTGGCCAAACGAGGCATTACCCATATCGGTAGCAACAACATACTCTTCCATGCTGTTTTCGTATTCGGAGCGATTGTATTGGAAAGCGACTTCGTATTTGCCATCGTGATCTTTCCATTGCGCAGCCAGCGCAATCCCTTGGCGGTCGCGGTCATAAGTGATATCGCGGAAATAAACACCATCAGGAATGTAGGTCAACGATGGTGCATCGGCACCGAAAGTATCGCGGAAACGGTTAATACGGAACAACTGGACGCCCTGTGAAGCCGTTTCGATTTGGGACATCGCAATGTTGCCCAAAATCCCGAATTCACCGGCAGAGGTATCCCAACGGGTGCTGTAAAGCGCGGAAACCTCAGGAGTGTATTCTTTAGACAGATCGCCGTAGTTGTAGTTGAGCGTAACGGCTTTCAGGTCGCCTTCCTGATCAAAAGGAAGACGGGTACGCAGGTTAATGGTACCGGCGATACCACCTTCAATTAACTCTGCAGTCTGGTTTTTGTAGGTATCAACACCAGACATCAGTTCGGGCGATACATCACCCCAACTCAATCCACGTGAAGCATTGGCGCTGAAAGAATCGCGCCCGTTAAATTCGGAACGGACTTGCTGTAAGCCACGAACTACCACTCCGGCAGGTTCTGCCGAGAAGTGCGATGTATCAGATGGCGCAGCAAAACGGCTGACGGATATCCCCGCAACGCGCTGTAAGGCCTCGCCTACTGATTTATCAGGGAAAGATCCCAGATCTTTTGCAGTAATTGAGTCAACTACGGTATCTGCATTTTGTTTGATGTCCTGGGCGGTACTCAGTGCTTGACGCATACCGGTAACGACCATCTCCTCGACTTCTTCCCTCTCCGGTGCAGCGCTGTCATTTTGTGCAAAAGTGGGCGCACTCAACGCCATTATGCACATCGCCAACATGGATTTTTTGAATTTTATCGCTTGCTGTTCGGTCTTGTGATTTTTATTAAAAACCATGGCCAACCCCTTTGTTAAATTTATGATTAGGTAACTTTGTTATATGCCTATTGCGGGCAGTCAAACTTAAAACTTGTAAATCAAGGATTTAAATACCAACCCTATCCCGATACTTTTATGCGATTCATACCTAGGATCGCCTAATATTATGCGAATGTAACCGGTTAAGTCAATTTGACAATAAGATAAATAACATACAATTTGCTTATGTTTTGATAAAAAGCAGCAATGTTTGATAGCGCTATCAATCAAAAGCAAATTGTGACTTCAATGATGAGCGAAGATTTTGTAAATAAAAAAGCCCGCTATCAGAAGCGGGCTTTTAGGGAGGGGCAGAAGGCTGCTATTTAAGCAGAGAACGGATGGCGTAAAACAATCGTTTCAACCCGATCCGGACCGGTAGAAATGATATCAATCGGCGCTTTAATCAACTCTTCCAAACGGCGGATATAAGCACGAGCATTAGCTGGCAGCGCATCCAATGACTGGGCACCTACGGTAGATTCGCTCCAACCGGGCATTTCTTCGTATATAGGTTTGATTCCTGCCCAACCATCAGCATCATAAGGCATGCCAACAACAGGCTTGCCTGCAGCATCCTGATATCCGATACAGATTTTGACCGTTTCCAAGCCATCCAGCACATCCAGCTTGGTCAAACAAATACCTGTGACACTGTTGATGCGGTTAGCGTGACGTACAGCAACGGCATCAAACCAGCCACAGCGGCGCTTGCGGCCGGTTGTTGCCCCAAACTCATGACCTTTCTTGCCAAGATATTCGCCAATTTCACAATCCAGTTCGGTCGGGAAAGGACCCGAGCCTACGCGGGTGGTATAAGCCTTGGTAATACCCAACACATAATCGAGATAAAGCGGACCAAAACCTGAGCCAGTCGCTGTACCACCAGCTGTTGTGTTTGATGAGGTCACGAACGGATATGTACCATGATCGATATCCAACAGAGAACCTTGGGCACCTTCAAACAAAATGCTCTCGCCGTTCTCGCGGGCAGTATGTAACTGCTCAGTGACATCCGCCATCATGGGCAACAATTGCTCTGCCCAGGCTTTGCAATCAGTCATCACCTTATCGAAATCAACAGCTTCTACTTTGAAATAATTAGTTAACACAAAGTTGTGGTAAGACAGGATGTCTTTCAGCTTAACCGCGAAACTTTTCAAATCAGCCAAGTCACCAAGGCGCAAGCCCCGACGGGCAACCTTGTCTTCATAGGCTGGACCTATGCCGCGGCCGGTGGTGCCAATTTTAGCATCGCCACGAGCCAACTCACGCGCCTGATCAAGCGCAACATGATAGGGAAGAATAAGGGGGCAAGCCGGTGACAGGCGCAGATTCTGGCGCACCGCTACACCATTTGCTTCAAGACCTGCAATTTCCTTGAGTAGGGCTTCAGGCGATAACACCACCCCATTCCCAATCAAACAGGTTACGCCTTCGCGCAAAATGCCTGATGGAATCAGGTGAAGGACAGTCTTTTTACCGTCGATCACCAGGGTATGACCCGCATTGTGACCACCTTGAAAGCGTGTCACCAGGGAGACCTGATCTGTCAACAAATCTACGATCTTACCCTTGCCTTCGTCACCCCATTGGGTGCCCAATACCACGACGTTCTTGCCCATGACTGGTTTAACTCTCTTTGCTTGATAAAAAGAAAACGGTTTGATTAAAGCTCGATGACTTGATATTGGCCATCTTTTAACAATAACTGGCGATCGCATCCCAGCTCGGCAAGATCTTCATTGCAGCTAACGGCAATAACACGCTGCCCGCCTTGCCTCAGTTTTTGGATAGCTCGCCATTGCAATTCATCACCAGTATCAACCACAGCAATGGCAGAAACAGGCGACTTGGAAAGCAAGCCCAATTTGCTAATAGCAGTGATATCAACCGCAAAGCCGGTCGCCGGGCGCGCACGCCCAAACACTTCACCGATATGATCGTAACGGCCACCGCTGGCGATGGGGTTACCATAACCAGGGGCAAATGCAGCGAATACCAAACCGGTCAGGTAATGATAGCCGCGCAGCTCACCCAAATCGAAATAGAATTCTACCGATGGATAACGCTGCTCGATAACCGTAGCAACCTGATCAAGCTGCTCAACTGCAGCTTGCGCAGCTTTGACACCATTAAATAGCTCACGGGCCTTGTTCAATACACTGCGGTTACCAGCCAAACCAGGCAGAGCCAAAAACAACTGCGCTTTGGTTGTATCCGAAATGTTTGACGCAACCCAGCTACGAATTTCTGTACTTGCTTTGCGTTGCAACAGTTCAAAAAAGGTATCTTCCTGATCTTTTGTCAGTCCGGCATCAACGGCTATAGCGCGATAGATGCCGACATGCCCCAAATCGATATGCAGTCTGGGTAGTCCGGCAACCAGCAAGGACTCCAACAGTAGGGATACCACTTCGATGTCAGCAGCAATACCCGATTCACCATAAAATTCGAGGCCGGCCTGAATTGGGGTGCGCGTCGCCAACGGATTTTTTGGTCTTGTATGGACAACATGTCCGGCATAACAAAGACGATTGGCACAATTGCGGCCAAAACTATGGGCATCCATACGAGCTGTTTGCGGGGTGATATCCGCGCGGATACCCAAAGTGCGACCACTGAGTTGGTCGGTCACTTTGAAGGTCAATAAATCCACATCACGTCCCAAGCCAATCAGCAGGGAGTCAGTGTATTCAAGTAATGGTGGGATCACCATGTCGTAGCCCCAAGTGCTGTACAAATCCAGCAAACGGCGGCGCAAACTATCTATGGCTTTGGCCTCGGCCGGAAGGATTTCTTCCACTCCGTCCGGCAACAGCCAGCGATCAGCGTAGGTCATAAGCGACTCTAGGTTCCAGATGCAGGGTTAAATGCAGGTTATCCAGCAAGCGCGCATAAAAAAACCGAGCTCCTGGCTCGGTTGCGGCATTTTAACACTGTTTACCGATGGATTTGTAGGCCAAATGCAAACAGATGCCCTATGAAAGAACATCGCCCGCAATGCGGGCGATTAGCTACCTAGTTTTTACCCTTCGGATCCTTCAAATAACGGAAGAAATCACTGTTAGGGTCAACTACCATCAAATCCTCTTTTCCATTGAAACTCAGACGATAAGCATTAAGGCTGCGTACAAAACTGTAAAACTCAGGATCCTTATTGTAAGCCTCAGCAAAAATAGCCGCAGCAAGCGCATCACCTTCACCGCGGATGCGCTCTGCATCGCGATAAGCATTAGCTTCCAGCACCGCAACTTGCTTGTCCGCATCTGCACTGATGACTTCAGCCTGCTCTTTACCCTGCGAACGGTATTCACGCGCTTCTTTTTCACGATCTGCAGCCATACGGGCAAATACAGATTGGCTCGCCTCTGGCGGGAAATCGATACGTTTGACACGAATATCTTTCACTTCAATTCCCAGCAACTTCACTGCATCAACATTGATACTGGCAGTAATTTCGCTCATCAGCTCATCGCGCTTACCTGATACAACATCATGCAAAGTACGACGACCAAACTGGTTACGCAAACCATCTGCTACGCGCTGAGCCAAACGGTTTTCAGCAGTTGCCTCATCACCGTTGGTTGCCTTGTAGTAGGTTTCAACATCTTTCACCTGCCACTTAATATAAGAATCAACCACCAGGCGTTTATTTTCGACGGTAAAAAAGCTCTCGGGTGTCATATCTGCCGTTAATATCCGCGCATCAAACTTGGCCACCTTGGCCCAAGGCTTTTTGACATGTAACCCAGGCTTGATATCCGCCTCAACCAAGCGACCAAACTCCAACTTGATTGCGCGCTGATATTCTGTAACCACAAAGATTGAGTTAAATGCCAACAGCAATACGATTATCAACGCAATTAATGAAGCAAAACCTTTAGTTGACATTAGCGCATCTCCCGACGAACAAGTGGCTTGGTTGGCTCAACAGTCTGGGTAGCCCTGCTGTTATAGCTCTCTGCAGGCATTTGGGCTTGCGGCTCTACTGCTGGGGAACGGGTACCCATACGATCCAGTGGCAGATACAACATATTATTGCCGCCCTCTACATCAACCATCACTTTTGATGAATTTTTCATCACACTTTCTACAGTTTCCAGATAAAGCCGTTGACGTGTCACTTCGGGAGCACGCTTATACTCAGTCAGCAGGCTTTCAAAACGGTCAGATTCACCCTCTGCGCGAGCAACAACTTCTGCCTTGTAGGCTTCCGCCTCTTCAAGCATACGTTGAGCGCGGCCACGCGCTTCAGGAATGATGCCATTCGCATAAGCTTGTGCCTGATTTTTCAAGCGTGCTTCATCCTCTTTTGCCCTGATCACATCATCAAATGCGGAGCGCACTTCTTCAGGTGGACGAGCATCCTGAATGTTGACATTGATTACTTGAATACCTGCACCATAAGAGTCCATGTAAGCCTGCAAACGCTGCTTAACTTCAGCAGCAATCGCTTGACGACCTTCAGACAAGACCTGATTCAATTCACTGGAACCAATCACGTGACGCACAGCAGAATCCGTAGCATGACGCAAACTGATCTCAGGATCTTTCACATTCAATACGTAGGCACGTACATCAGACACGTTGAATTGCACAGTGATTGGCAGCTCAACAATACTTTCATCTTCGGTTAGCATAAGCCCGCGGGATGGATACTGACGCTCACCAGTTACGTTGACTATGTACACCTCAGTGATAAAAGGCGCATTCCAGTTCAAGCCCTCAGTTTTTATTTCCGAGAAGGCACCAAACTTCAGAACCACCGCGCGCTCTTTGGCATCCACCTGATATACACCGGCACCCAGATACAAAACCAAAGCAACCACCGCAATAATCCCAAACAAAGGACCAAAGCTACCGGAGCTTCTGCCACCGCCGCCGGAATTTCCACCAAACATACCGTTCAGCTTTTCTTGCAATTTTCTGAACGCCTCATCAAGGTCTGGTGGACCATCATTATTCTTGCCACCACGCCCCCCCCAGGGGTCTTTGTCTTTTCCCGGTTCATTCCAGGCCATAGTTTTTCTCCACGTAGAAAGTAAAGCTGTCTTGGGGACGATGATTCAATTTACAACTCCCCTCGAATTCTCATCAATTGACTATTGATCCAACACTGGAGTCTGGTCAGCCCACTGTAAATCATCAAAAGCAATTGCAACTGCACTGAGAATTCTCAATAAATCACTTTTGGGTATACGGATATGAAGCAAACTGGATCCATCATCCCGATACCCTTCATCCAGTACTGCTTGCTGGGTGTAGAGCATAGCGCGCAATCGCCCTTGGGTGGGAGTCAAAACCAACCGGCCTTGCACGACCTCTTTGCCCAGCAACTCAGAGATGGCCGCTGCCAGCAACTCACAACCCGCACCGGTTTGGGCTGAGAGCCAAACCGCAACTGGTTTGCCTGCCTCATCGCGATCAATATGCGGCTCTGTATCAGTGAGCAGATCCAGTTTGTTGTACACACGCAATTGCGGTAAATCTGCAGCACCAATCTCTTCCAATACCAACTCCACTTGCTCGGTATTGCGCATACGCTCCTCGGCAGCGGAATCTATCACATGTAAAAGTAAAGTTGAGTTACTGGCTTCCTCCAGAGTTGCCCGGAAAGCTTCGACCAATTTATGAGGTAAATGACTGATGAAACCTACTGTATCAGCCATAACTACTGCACCTATATCAGCCAACTCGATACGACGCATAGTGGGGTCAAGCGTTGCGAATAACTTATCTATCGCATAAACATCCGAGCCCGTGATTCGATTAAACAACGTAGACTTTCCTGCGTTGGTATATCCAACCAACGATACTGTCGGTATTGCAGCACGCTGACGCGAGCGACGCCCCTGCTCTCGTTGTGAGCGTACTTTTTCCAAGCGCTGCTCGATCATAGCGATACGGTTGCGCAATAAACGACGATCCGTTTCCAATTGCGTTTCACCCGGCCCACGCAATCCAATCCCCCCCTTCTGCCGTTCAAGGTGGGTCCAGCCGCGGATCAATCTTGTTGCGGTGTGACGCAACTGCGCCAACTCTACTTGTAACTTGCCCTCGAACGTACGTGCACGCTGGGCAAAAATATCCAATATCAATCCTGTCCGATCAAGCACGCGACACTGGAGAACTTTCTCAAGATTACGCTCCTGGCTCGGAGTAAGTGTGTGATTAAAAATCACCAGCTCGGCTTTGTGTTCGGCGACCAAATCAGCCAGCTCTTGCAGCTTGCCGGTACTGATAAGAAATTTTGCAGTAGGAGTGATACGGGAACCAGTTAAAAAAGCCACAGGATCACCGCCTGCAGACAAAACCAGCTCTTCAAATTCGCGGGGATCTTCGGCTTCTTGGCCGTGAGATAAATTCAGGTGAACTAGCACAGCCAGTTCACCTGATTCAGGGCGATCAAAAAACAATTAGCGACCTCGAGGCTACATCAATAGCTTGATAGATTACTCGGCTTGCTCGTCTTCTTCGCCTTCAATACCACCTGCTTCGTTCAGCAAAGGTACGCGTACTGCACGTGATGGAACTACAGTGGAGATAGCGTGCTTGTAAACCATTTGGCTTACTGTATTTTTCAACAGCACGACAAACTGATCAAATGACTCAACCTGACCTTGCAACTTGATACCATTTACTAAATAAATGGATACAGGTACACGTTCTTTACGCAGAACGTTCAGGTAAGGGTCTTGTAAACTATGCCCTTTTGACATGTTTATTCTCCTCGGGACAATAAAATTTGCAGTTTAAGACTGCATTAGTTACCCACCCAAAACACCTTATACATCCAGTAAGGAGGGGGTGGAAGAAAGCATGAAAATCTGACTAGGGTTCTCACGTAGGCATTATATGGCTGCGGAACCTATAAAATTCAAGGCGCAACGCACAATTTCTTCCTTTGTGAGTGAAATTCCCTGCTCAGTCTCAGTGTATATCCAGTGTAGATCACTATTTGGTGTTGTCGACCAGCCACGCAACCAAGTGAACTGGCGCTTGGCCAATTGGCGCGTGGCGATCACACCACGCTCAATCATTTCATCGTAATCCCACACTCCGTCAAAGTAATCCCATACCTGGCGATACCCGACAGCACGAATTGCGGGCAAATCTTTATGCAGGTCACCTCGATCATAGAGTTTTCTCACTTCATCGAGCAGACCGGTTTTGAGCATTTTTTCAAACCGAAGTTCAATACGTTTGTGCAGTACTGAACGATCACGTGGTGCAATCGCCAATTGACAGACATTGTAGCGTTCGGAAAAAGCACCTACCCCAGTCTGCGAGTGTTGTTGCTCGCGTAACTGCGACATAGTTTTGCCGCTTACGCGATATACCTCAAGCGCACGACTTAACCGCTGTGAATGATTGGGGTGGATCTCTGCTGCTGTTTGCGGATCTACTGCTGCAAGTAGCACATGAATGTAGGGCCAGCCAAACTCTGCCGCCTCGCGCTCGATTTGCGCACGCACTTCAGCATCAGCTTCCGGCATGTCGGCCAAGCCATCGAGTAATGCGCGAAAATAGAGCATGGTTCCGCCAACTAACAGCGGGATTCTGCCTGCGCGATGAATGTCGGTAATTTCCCGCTCTACATCTGCAAGAAAATCAGCAACGGAATAAGGTTCAGATGGATCGCGAATATCGATCAGCCGGTGGGGTGCTGCGGCCAATTCTTCCTCGGTGGGCTTGGCTGTGCCTATATCCATACCGCGATAAACAAGGGTGGAGTCAACACTGATCAATTCCACCGGCAAATGCCTGCGCAATGCGATAGCCAGATCTGTTTTTCCAGAAGCCGTTGGACCCATTAAAAAAATAACGGGCAACTTTTTTGTAGCCGTTTCAACATTCATTACTGGCCACGCATGAATAATTTATCAAGATCATCGAGCGACTGTAACAACCAGGTCGGACGACCGTGATTGCACTGACCGCTGCGCTCAGTCGCCTCCATATCGCGCAAGAGCGCATTCATTTCTGGAATCGTTAACTTGCGATTAGCGCGCACTGAACCGTGACATGCCATAGTGCCAAGAATTTCATTGATGTGATGCTGGATGCGCTCGCTGGTGCCATGTTCAATCAAATCGGACAATACGTCGCGCACCAATTGTTCTACTTTTGCGCGATGCAAAATCACCGGTAGCTGTCGGATCAATAATGTCTCTGGCCCTGCACGCTGCAATTCAAAACCGAGTGTTTTAAAAATGTCAGAAAAGTTTTCTGCGCAATCCGCTTCTTTTTCACTGACCGCAATACTTTCAGGGACTAACAGTGGTTGCGTCTGAATACCCCCGCAAGCAAAGGATTCTTTCATTCGCTCATAGGTAATGCGTTCATGCGCTGCGTGCATATCCACCACAATCAAACCCTGCGCATTTTCGGCGAGAATATAAATACCTTTGAGCTGCGCAATTGCATAACCGAGTGGCGGAATATCCTCACTGGATGATTCAGGCAAGGTATAGGTCGCAGTGGAATTTACAGGGCGATGCAATTCACCATAACTCGCCATCTGCTCGCGCACAGCATCAGCATTAATAGCGGCAGGTTGATAACTTTGTGACGAATAGTTTTGTGATAAATAGCTTGAGCTTGGTGACGCACGAAAGCCGATTGTTTCCTGCCCTTTAAATTCACCCGCTGCAATGCCTTGTATAGGGCGCATTGATGTCAATGCAAACGGATTTACGCCTGCATCGCCCCCCGCCATATCACGCCGTGCGAGTGTGTCTTCCGGGCGCACTTTGGCGAGCGCGTGATGCAAACTCGAATAAATAAAATCGTGCACGCTGCGGTTATCGCGAAAGCGCACTTCATGTTTGGTGGGATGCACATTCACATCGACAGTCGATGGATCCAGCTCCAGGTACAACACAAATGCCGGATGGCGTCCGTGATACAACACATCTTGATACGCCTGACGCACGGCATGACTAACCAATTTGTCGCGGATCGCACGGCCATTTACATAAAAGTGCTGCAGGTCTGCCTGGCTGCGCGAAAAAGTGGGTTGTGCAACCCATCCCCACAAACGCAACGGACCGCGTTCAATATCGATATGCACCGCATTTTCCATAAATGCAGGCCCACAGACTTGTGCAACACGGCGCTCTTGCTCCAACTGCGAATCACCCGCACGCCAGGAATAAATCGCGCGGCCGTTGTGACGCAAATTGAACGCCACATCAAAGCGCGACAACGCCAAACGTTTTACAACATCCTCAAGATGGGTATATTCGGTTTTATCCGTGCGCAAAAATTTTCGCCGCGCCGGTGTGTTAAAAAATAGATCGCGCACTTCAACTGTTGTACCGCGCGGATGCGGTGCCGGTGACACTTGCGTTTCCATATCGCGCCCTTCTGCAACCACTTGCCAACCTGCACTGTCATCGTTAGTGCTACTGATCAACGCAAGGCGCGCAACCGAGCTGATACTCGCCAGTGCTTCACCGCGAAACCCCAAAGTGGCAACGGCTTCAAGATCATCCAGTTCATAAATTTTGCTGGTTGCATGGCGACTGAGTGCGAGTGGCAAATCTTCTTTGTCGATACCACCGCCGTTGTCGCGCACGCGCATCAATTTAATTCCGCCCTCTTCTACATCAATTTCCAAACGCGTTGCGCCAGCATCGAGCGAGTTCTCCAACAATTCTTTAATCACCGAAGAGGGGCGTTCCACCACTTCACCAGCAGCAATCTGGTTGGCAAGGCGCGGGCTGAGTAATTTAATTTTTGACATGGGACGGAACCGCAGCAGGATCAATCAAGAAGTAGGAATTTTCAGGGTCTGGCCAATCCTGACCGTCGAACTTTTCATATTGTTGTGGCGTTGCAATGCTCTCACACTCACACCATAACGCGATGCGATGCGCGATAAAGTATCGCCCGCTACGACGCGATGTTGTTTGGGCAATGCTGCCGGAGGCGTATAAGTTGCGCGCACGACAGGCTGGCTGGCTACTGTATTTGCAACTGGCGCTGAGCCGCCGGGAATTTTGATTGTCTGGCCGACACGGACATTGGTATCGCGCAGGTTATTGTGTTCTTGCAGTTGCCTCATGCTCACACCGTAACGCGCTGCAATCGCCGACAAACTATCGCCTGCAACAACCAAATGCTGCCGTTCAAAATCTTTCAAATTGCCCGATTCCAACTGGGCAGCAACATAAGTCCCGGCAGGTGGATGCTGGTAAAAATATTGTTTGATGCCTTTAAAAACCGACTGCGCCATCTGTTTGCGATAAGCAGGCGTCGCTAACTTGCGCGCCTCTTGCGGATTGGAAATAAAACCGGTCTCAACCAAAATCGATGGCACATCCGGCGATTTGAGCACCATAAATCCTGCCTGCTCGACATGACGTTTGTGCAAATGCGCAATACCGCCCATTGAATTCAACACCTGATGACCTACTTGCAAACTCGAATTCAAAGTCGCCGTCATGGACAAATCTACCAACACACCGGCCAGCACCTGATCTTTATCATCCAGACTGATATTGCCCACACCGCCAATCAAATCCGATTCGTTTTCGCGCTGCGCGAGAAAGCGTGCCGTTTCAGAAGTCGCACCGTTTTGTGAAAGCGCAAATACCGATGCACCGCGCGCGCTGGCTTTGGTAAACGCATCGGCGTGGATGGAAACGAACAAATCCGCTTTCATATTGCGTGCGAGATCGCGGCGTTTTTTAAGCGGGATAAAATAATCGCCCGTGCGCGTCAGCTTGCCGGTAAAGCCGGGTTGCGCATTGATCGCCGCAATTAATTCTTTGGCAATCGCGAGTGTGACTTCTTTTTCGCGCAAACGGTTTGGCCCCATTGCACCCGGGTCTTCACCGCCGTGGCCAGCATCTACCGCAATCACAATAAAACGTTTGCCCGCCACATCGGCTTTTACCACCGGCTGAGGTTGGGCTGCAGGTTTATTTACCGGCTTATCCGCGACAGGCATGGTTGGTGTGCTGGGTGTCGGTTTGTTGGATGGCGTTGCTGCAGGAGGTGTTGCCGCCGCAGTGACTGCCGGAACATCATCGTAGAGATCAATAACCAAACGGTCGTGCATTCCCCCATGAGCTTTCAGCAAAAAACTATTGGGAGCGACTTTGTTTTTTAAATCCAGCACCAAGCGCAGATCGGTTTTATTTTGCACAGAGCTACGAATGATTTTGACCGGCGTATCGGCAAGCGGCAGGCGCGACACATCGCCTTGCAGACGCGTGTTGGACACATCCAGAATAATACGATCCGGATTGGCAGCCAGTGTAAGGCTGTGTTTCACCGGTGCATCCAGATCCAACACAATTCGGGTGTGGTCAGGCGCGCGCCAAACACGCACCCCATTCACCGTGGAGGACTGGGCAATCTGGGCGAAAATCAAAAGCCCAAGACAAAAAGCCGTGCTCAGCCAGCGAAAAAAAGACATAGGCAATCTCAGCAACATCAAAACCAAACTGATTGTAGTTATAGGGAAATCGTTAAAGGCAGACCGCGGGTTCCGCACTAAGAACACCAGAAACCGGCACAAGTTCGCACTTTACCGCAAAACGCCAATGTCGCCCTAGCAAAATTGCCATGCCAAGTTCATCAGGCATGGGGGATTACTGTGCGTTTTACCCCGTTTCTGTGAACCATGTACGGCTAATCGCCATAGAGTCTCTGCATTATGGCGGCCAGTATTTTCATCTGGTACTTATCATGTCACCTATCACAGCGTTAGCCGCCCAGCTTTCTCACCCACGCCATCCAGTTGTCGCCACCTGCTTCGCGCTGGGCGGACTGTTGATAGCCGCCCCAGTCAGCGCAATCAGTTACGGCGTTTATGATTCACGGGCACTCGCGATGGGGGGCGCAGCGACCGCCATAGGCACCCATGCCCAAGCTGCGTTTTACAATCCGGCGCTGCTGGCATTTCATAACCGTGAAGAGGAGGAAGGCCGCGATGGCAGGGTTTATCTACCCAGCCTTATTGTGCAGGTTTCAGACGGCGCGCAGGATGCTGTAGATGCAGTTGAAGATGAACTGGACATCCAGCTCAGTAATGCCGTCAATCAATTTAACAGTGCGCCCTTACAAACATCCGCCGGGCTGGTACGCGATGTCGCAACCGACCTGCGCGACCTGCTCGATGACATTTCAGATGATGATTTATCAGTCGATAGTTTTGTTGGTATCAACATCAGCGAGCCAAGTAATGGCGAAGGCGGCAGCTTTTATGTTGGCTCGCGCGTGATTGCCGGTGGTGTTGCCAATGTAAGCGATGAGGATCGCGCCCTGCTGGAGGATTATATTGAATCCATGGGCAGGGTTGCCGCAGGCGAAGACCCAGGCAGCGTAGCGGCGGATTATCCGCAATTGATCGATACCAATGGCCAACTGATCGACCCCACCGAGACGCTTACCTCTAATGCCGATGTCAACGCACTGGTGATCAGCGAATGGGGCATGGCGATGGCCAAACAATTTGAATGGTTCGGGCAAGCGGTCGCTATTGGAGTTACCCCGAAATTGATGCGCGTTGATGCCTTTCGCGATACCGCAGACTTCAACGATAACCTGGGCTCAGTGGATGAAGCCGAAGATGAGTTTAAAGATACCCAGGAAACTCATCTGGCATTTAATGCTGACTTCGGCATTGCCACCACACTCGCCGAACACTACCGCATCAGCCTGACAGTGAAAGACGCGTTCAAAAAAACCTTCAGCACCAAACAGCAACCCGACCCTATCACCGGCGAAACGCCCGAGCGCGACATCACATTAAGTTCGCGTGCGCGTATAGGGCTGGGTTATGTGAGCGAAAATTTTACCCTTGGACTGGATTACGATTTAAGCGAATCCACCCCAATGGCGGAAGAAGCAGGCATACAGGAACTAGCACTCGGTGCCGAATACCGCTTGTTTGATAGCCTCGCGCTGCGCGTGGGTTATCGCAACGACCAAACCGGCCTGCGCGATAATTTAATTAGCAGTGGGATTGGTTATCGCTGGAAACGTTTTGTGATTGATGCAGCCTATGCCAGCGGTGGCGATTATCGCGGTGGCGGTTTGCAAATAGGTTGGACGTTTTAATAGCGCTGGGGACGCATCACACCTGTTATTTCATAAACTTGCTGATATCAAATATCTCGGCCGCATGGGCGCGCATAAATTCGATAAATTCTGCTTCGGGCAGCGGCCGTGCAATCACATAACCCTGTGCGACATCGCAGCCGTCTTTTTTCAATAAGTTGAGTGTTTGATCGTCTTCCACACCTTCGGCAACCGTCACCAAACCCAGCTCGCGCGCCATCAAAATGGTGGAGCGGACAATGCTGTGGTTGCACGGGTTGCCGAGCATGTCGCCGACAAATGAGCGATCGATTTTTAATTCGCGGATGGGGAACAAACTTAAATACGACAGCGATGAATAACCGGTGCCAAAATCATCAACCGCAGCATAAATTCCCAGCTCGCTTAATTGCATAAGCACATTTTTTACACGCTGCGGATCAGAGGCAACCGAGGTTTCGGTCAACTCCAATTTAATATCGCCGGGCACGCCTTGGTAACGTATCAGCGCCTGATTAATGATCTCGGCAAGATTGGTTTCAATTAAATCGTATGCAGCAATATTTACACTGATGCAACAAGGCAAGCCGCGTTTGCGCAACAGCACGGCAACACGCACAGCATCATCAATCATTTGTTCAGTGACTTGCTCGATAAGTCCGGAGTTTTCCAACAAAGGAATAAACACATTAGGCGGCACCAATCCCAAACGCGGATGTTGCCAACGCACCAAAATTTCGGCCGATAAAATTTTGCCCGTGCGCAAATCCAGCTGCGGTTGGAACACCGGAAAAAGCCCCTGCACATTGCCATCAATAAAAATAGAAATAATATCCAGATCAACACGGCTGGGTTCCATTGAGGGCTCATAGGCCAACCAACGGCGACGGCGCGCCTCGCTCATCGCCAGCGCCGTTTCGGCATGACGCATTAATTTACTCGCCGAGCGACCATGTTCAGGCCAATACGCTGAGCCACCAACAAATTGCGAGGTGAAGCCAGGATCGGAATCGGCAAGGTCTGCATAAAGCTGGTCAAATAACACCAGCGCATTGGAGTTACTGCCTCTTTCTTTGTTGAGAAAGAGCGCAAATACACCGCGCCCTAAATACGATGCCAACACATCGTCCATTTTTAACAGGTGCGCCGCAAACACACTGACAATCATTTCGGCACGCGAAAAGCCAAGCGTACGTACAATCACATCCAAATCGATAAGTTTGATCACCAGCAGTTCTTTTTCCTGTTTTACTGGCAGTTGGTGTGCGTGAAAATAATCATCTAACTGATCGATAAAATACGGCAGTTTTGCAAGGCCGGTTAATGAGTCAATATTCGCAACACGGCGCAATTCCTCCTCGATGGCATCCCGCTCATGCAGCGCATTGCGCAACTCTTGCGTGCGCAATTCCACTGTGCGTTTTAAGCTCCAATACCAAACACCACCCAACACCACCACAACCAATAAAATAACAAACCCCGTGAAAAAAAAGTTCAGCCATTTGCGCGATGTTTGCACTGGCTCCAATTCGTTTTGCCACTCTTGGTAGAGTGCCTGGTAAGTGCCATCGGCAATGACGGTACCCAGCGAATTCTGTAACCATTCAGCTAATTCAGGCCGGTTTTTATTAATCGCAAATGCATAACCGCGCGACCAAAAAGGCGCCCCCATACGCTCCAGCTTCCAATCGTGCTGGCGCAATAAATTATCGGCCGCCAAGCTCGTAAGCACTGCATATTCCGCATTTCCGTTTAACACCGTTTCAATCGCGGTCAGCGTATTGGATGTCAATACCAATTGCGGTGCGAGCGCGGCGGCGCGCAGCTGTTGATGGGCAAAGGATTCTTCTTCTACCGCGACGCGTTTGCCGATAAGTTCATCAATAGAGGAAACGCGCCGGGTACCGGGCACAGCGTAAATAGAATGTGTTAGATAATAATAAGCGTGGGTAAAAATAAATTTTTTTGCGCGCTCAGGTGAATAGTACATGGGCACCGCATCAATACGCCCTTCTTCCAGCGCGCGCATGGTGTCAGGCCAGGCATCCAGAACATGTTCCGCGCGGCTTCCGCCTTTGTGGGCGACGGCGCGTGCGAGCTCAACATTGAATCCTTTGGCCTCACCGTCTTCGAGCCATTCCAGTGGAGGGTAAGTGAGATCGCCACCAAACAGGACTTGCGATGGCGGCTCATAGAGAGAATCCGGAGCTTGTGGAATCTGCGCCGCTAGTGGGGAAGCAAACACGCTGGCAACCAGCAATAACAAAATCCGTTTGCCTGCACTCAAAATGGTCGCGCGCGCAATGACTGCGATGATGAAAGCGACATATAAAATCATGCAACGAAGGAGTGAATCAGGGCGCATCCTTTTAATACTCACGATTAATCCGCAATATCCGCCGAGGACATTTAAGTACTCTCGAATATCCACTAAGACTAGGGTATGAAATCCATTTCTACCAATGGCTGAACACTATGTCAGGAAGTAAAAACAAGGAGATGATTGACTAGAAATCCAATGCCAGTGAGCGGGACTCAAGTTGGAGCCGACGGCCTTCACCCTCGGCCTGGATACGCACCACAATATCCGGCTCGGGCAACACGCCTTCGCCGCGCGCAGGCCACTCAATCAGGCAGATGTTGTCGTCGGCAAAGTAATCGCGAATGCCCATGTATTCGAGCTCTTCTGGATCGCCAAGGCGATAAAGATCAAAGTGATAAATACGGCGCACTGCGCTCTGGCCTGGATTAAGTTCATAACCCTCAACCAGTGTGTAAGTAGGGCTTTTCACGGCCCCTTGATGACCAAAGGCGCGCAAGATCCCACGCGTGAGCGTGGTTTTCCCCGCACCTAATTCGCCCAATAAATGCACTGTGACCGATTGCGGGTGCAGCGCCAATAACTCACCCAAACGGCGGCCAAACACAACCATCTCATCTTCGCTGTTTAATTGGCATTGGTAGTGGTGCATCGCAAATCGCCTCTTACAGCAACTGCCCAAGGTAGGGAATTAAATCGGTCGCAAGCAGGCTGCGCTGGCCTACATCGTCAGCCGCGAGATCAGCCGCACAGGCATGGATAACCGCTCCCAGACGCGCCGCCTCCGGCAATGCCAGCGATTGGGCAACCAAAGCGCCGAGGATGCCCGAGAGCACATCGCCCATGCCGCCGGTCGCCATGCCCGGGTTACCATCGGTCACGACGCCAATCGCACCATCAACCGATGCCACCAGACTGCCTGCACCTTTTAAAATCACACTGGCGCTATAACAGCTTGCCAGCGCACGCACTGCACCAAAACGGTCGGCCTGGACTTCCGCCGTGGTGATGCCGAGCAAACGCGCAGCTTCGGCGGGGTGAGGCGTCAGCAACCAGGGGCTATGTTGCTGATACCCAGCGGCAGGCACTACGCGCCCTTCGGCGAGAATGTTCAAGGCATCTGCATCCAACACCAAGGGCAAACCGGACTTCACGGCCTGCTGCAACATTTGCTCGGACCAGGGCGAACGCCCCAAACCGGGGCCGACAACCAATACCGTCGGGCGCGCCAACAAAGGTTCCAATTCCTGCCCGGAGACCACACCGCACGCCATCACTTCAGGGCGGCGCGAAAGAATGGCCGGAATATGCTCAGGGCGTGTCGCCACACTGACCAAGCCAGCACCTGAACGCGCGGCCGCTTCTGCTGCCATCAGCGCAGCGCCGCCGTAACCAGTATCGCCGCCAATCACCATCACATGGCCAAAATCACCTTTGTGAGCATCGGCTGCGCGCGGGGCAAGTAGCGATAACAACGCCGGCAAATGCAAGCGTTCAACGTCTGGCCGTGCATGGTCATAAGTAGATGCAGGCACTTCAAGATTAGCAAGGACTAACTTACCGGTCAGTGCAGCACCGCGCCCGGTGAGCAGTCCGCGCTTGAGCGCGATAAAAGAGATGGTCAAGCTGGCCGCCACCGCAACGCCTGTGGTAGCGCCGGTATCGGCATTCAAACCAGAGGGAATGTCCAATGCCAACACAGGCAACCCCGATTGGTTGATCTGGTTAATCGCTGCGGCATATTCCTCTGCAGGTGCGCCGCGCAGTCCAATGCCCAGCAGCGCATCCACAATCACGCCCGCCGAAGGCGCGGTCGCGTGTGTAAAAGGCTGCATTTTTACGCCTTCCTGCAAGGCGAATTCGTAGGCTTGGTGCGCTTCACCTGTGAGCTTTTCGGGCGCAGCTAATTGGATCACCTGCACCGGCAACAAACGCTGGGCCGCCAGCGCCGCCAACACATAACCATCGCCACCGTTCTTGCCTGCACCGCAGTAAATATTGATCAACTCCGGAGCCGGAAACCGCTCCTGCAATAGATCGAACGCTGCCCGTCCGGCGCGCTTCATCAACTGGATGGAGGGAATACCACCGGCGATAGCTGCGGCATCCAACGCATAGGTCTCAGCAGCGGTGTAAAGATAAGGGGAGTCGGCGGTAATTTTCATGGACGGCAACCAAATAGCGAAAAATGAGGCGCGATTATACGCAACTTGGGCAAACCCAGCACCCAACGACAGACGCGAAAAAACAGCAGCGTTGTGCCAAGTTGGCTATATTGAGCAAAAGCACTTGATCAGCAATTCCCGCTGTAACGGAACCGCATGTCTGAATTTACGCTACACAGCATCCTCAATGGCGATTCGCTCCAGCTCAGCGAAGCCTTTGCCAGCATTGCTGCAGCAGAATCGATCACACCAGAGACAATCCGCCAGCAACTGGCGGTAGCGTTTTCCGCTGCGCTGGCACTTCATGATTGGGACCAACATCTGCACGCAAAGGCCACCCTGTTTCAGGGCGCGCTGGAAAAACACATCGCCGGTAATGATGATTTTTATTGCTCTCGGCAACATCCGCTGCGGGAATTTCTCGCCGTTATTTATCCACCTGCCAGCCGCTGGAGCCAGCGCGATTCAAAACCCAACCAGCAGCTTCAGGACAAGCTGGGCACATTATTCGAAAGCGCTATTCGCTATTCCAACAGCAGCGAAAAAGAACAACTCTTATCCGCTGGTCAATTGCACCATGACCTTGGCGATTTCGGGGAATGGCTCGCCGCGGAAGGCAAACGTGCCGCCATGCTGGAGAACCGCTTATGCGAGAGCGAACTGGCCAATCTCAAGCTCTTACAAGCCGAAGCCAAAGTGGTGGAACTGTTTAACCGCACCTTGGCTGGACAGCCCTTGCCTACCGAGTTGCACAGCAGCCTGGCGGGCAATTTAAAAGGTGAGCTGCAATATTGGGCATTCAACACCGAGGCTGCCGAACTGCCGCAGCTGCCGCTGTGGAAAAGCTGGCAGCGCATCTTGCCCGCCCTGGGGCAGGTATTCACCAGCGAAGGCGAAGAAGCTGATGACCAATATATCTACAACCAAATTCCACTGCTTCTGGCCGAGCTGGAGCGCAGCCTGCAATACCCCACCAGCAACCCCGCCGCCTATACCCAACTGGTAGAACAAACCAGCCAATTACTGATGGCCGCCATCCAAAAACAACCGGTGGAGTGCACAAGGTTTATCGCACTGACAAGCAATGCCGGGCAAAGCGATGTCAACACCCGCATCCCCAACAGCTTGTTGCAACAAACCGAAAAAATCCGCGAGGGTGACTGGATAGTGTTTGATGGGGAGGATGAAAACCCCATCCGCTGTAAACTTGCACTTAAAAATCCGGCGGTCGATCTGTTGTTATTTGTCGATCACACCGGGCGCAAAGTCATGACCAAAAACAACAAGGATTTTGCACTGTGTTTATCAACTGGAATCGCGCGGCCATTGGAAAATATTGACCTGAATGACATCCTCGTTCGCTTGCTAACACCGCTGTTGGAACGCGCCCACCGCAGTGTGCAAACACAACTGCTCGCGCAAAAACGCAAAGCCGAGCAAGTGGTCGCCGCGATCATTGCGCAGCAACAAGCCGCAGCAAAAGCAGCAGAAGAAGCGCGCCTCGCAGAACAAGAAAAATTGCAGGCGCAATTGGAAGCAAGGCGCAATGCCGCGCGCAAAGCCCTCGCCGAAGCAAAAGCCTTGGCCGATGAAAAAAAACGGCGTGAGGCAGAGCAAGCTGCAGAAGCCGAACGTTTGCGCATTGAACAAGCCGCGGCCGACGCAGCTGAGCAACTTGAGCGCCAACAACAGGCAACGCTCGCGGTGAATGAATTACAAGTGGGTGCCTGGTTGGAAATCAGCGCGCAAGACAACACTACAGAAACGCTGCGTGCAAAACTGTCTGTGATTATCAGCTCCACCGGTAAATATATTTTTGCCGATCAGGTCGGGCGCAAACTTGCGGAATACAGCCGCCCCGATTTAATTGAATCAATCGCCAAGGGCACGCTGCGCGTATTGCGCAATGGCGACAACTTTGAAGACCAACTCGCTAAAGTGATTCGCGGTTTGCGCCGCGACATCCCTTAATAGCCAGCGACATCCAGATGGAAAATGCGCTTATGAATAATAATGATCAACGCCAGGAGTTCCGCCTCGAAAATCAACTTACTGTGATTATCGAGCTGGACTCATCGGCTAACGGCGAACCGACACTGGTCGTCACCAAAAGTCTGGATATTTCTGCCAATGGTATGCGCGTGATTGCCCCCCAAGCCATCGCTACCGATATCATCCTGCGCTGTTGCATTCGCGATGCGGACAATGATCGCCAATTTCTGGTGGTAACCGAAGTCAAATGGTGCCGCCCTCACGATACCGAAGGGGATTATTTAATCGGCCTCAGCTTGTTTGATTCCGAAGGAACCAACATTGTTGAATGGAAAGAATTTATTGCACAGCACTGCGTCAACTGAATGCAATGTGCGTTGTCTTGAGCCGAAGCTGTACTACACTTTGGGCTGAGTTTACGAGACATTCCCCATGAACAGTTTGGATGCGATAGAACAAGATACCTTTATTAGTGCAGCAACACCCTTGCTGAATTTAATTACCCATATCACCGGGCTGAAAACCTCATTTATAACCACAATTGACTGGCAGGCACAGCAACAAACGGTAGTCATCGCCCAGAATACGGGCGACCTTCATATAGCATCAGGCTCGCAATTGGCCTGGACTGATTCCATGTGCCAACTCATGCTCTCCGAACAACTTACTGCAACAACGGAAATACAACTCAGGTTTCCTGACAGCGGTGGCGCACAGCTGGGAATGCAAAGTTTTGTTGTGCTGCCGATCAAAATTGCCGACCAAATGATTGGCACACTTTGTGGTGCGAGCGATGATAAAGTTGAACTTAACAATCACCAAATCGAAAGCCTTGGCTATATTGCTGATGCACTCGCGCTACAGCTAAAACTCACGATTGATGCACGCAATGCTGAAGCCAAAATGGATTCACTGCGTGACCAGATTGAAAATCTAGCGACCCTTGCTAATACCGATCCACTGACAGAACTACTGAATCGCCGTGCGTTTCAGCAGCGCTACGAATTCGCTATTAAACTCAGCAAACGAACCAAACAGCCATTGTCAGTTATGATGATCGACATTGATGACTTTAAACAATTCAATGATGAGTTTGGTCACGAAACAGGTGATGCCATTATTAAAATGGTGGGCGACGGCCTCAAGTACATTGCGCGCAGTACTGACATTCCCTGTCGTGTTGGAGGCGATGAATTTATTCTGGTTGCACTGAATACCGACAGCAATGGATTAATGCTGCTGGCAAAGCGATTGAACGACTATGTCAAGCTGCACAGCAAGCAATTGCAGCGCCCCTGCTCACTCAGCATAGGTATTGCTTGCTCAAGCCATGGCGCGCCAGAAGAGTTAATCCGTTTTGCTGATGAAGCACTTTATATGAGTAAAGCCAGCGGGCGCGATGCGATTAGTGTTTATCAAGCAGACGATGCTTAAATTGTAACAATCAAAGAAGCCGTGCAAGGTAGAACTAAAGTGATCAGCTCGCGCACGTAAACGCGCGAGCTGAAACAGCGAATGGAATTTTAAATCAATATTATTACGCCAGATTAGCGAATGGCCGCAACACGCTGTTTGGCATCCTGCACCCAATAACTATTGGTATCCAACGATAAGGCTTTTTCAAGAGATTTTTTGGCAGCCCTGGTATTCCCAGAGGCATCATAGACAACGCCGGCATGATAGTGGATAACGGCAACTTGCGGAGCAAGGTCTGCAGCATTTATCAGTATTACAAGCGCCTCACTGTATTTGCGCTGTTGATACAAAATCCACCCTAATGTATCCATTATTTGGGGATTGGTTTTAGCAAGGCCATGGGCCTGACGCGCCGTTTTTTCTGCCGTATCTAAATTGCCCTGCTCTGCCTGTAAAGTCGCAAGATTATTTAATGCAACCAAATTGCCTGCATCCTGTGCGAGCACTTTCTGGTAAATCGCAGCCGCTTCCGGCAATTGCTTATCCTGTTGTAATAGTGTTGCGTAGAACAGTGCTTCAGGTACCGCCTCCCCGCGCACGCTATAAAGTTCGCCTGCGGTTTCTGCAGCCGCTTTGGTTTTTCCTAATTTACTTTGTACCAAACTATACGCGCGTAAAACATCCGGATTTTGCGGCTTTAATTGAATTGCCTTTTCAAAATAAGGCACCGACTCATCGTAACGACGCATAGCAGCCAATTCACTTCCCATGCGGAATTGCAACAAACTATTGTTCGGAAATTTTTCTATGCCCGCACGCAGTGCATCAAGCCCCGCCTCCACATTATTTTGCGAACGCTCCAATTCAGCTAACAGCGTGTAACTCTTTGCCCGTGCAATACCTTTTTGCATTCCACTGCGTAAACGCTTTATAGCGTCGGCAGGTTTTTTGTTGGCGAGGTAATAGTTAGCGATTTTGTAATCGATAAATGCGGCATCTGCACCTTTGCTCACTGCTGTCGCAAATGCAGTTTCTGCTTGTGCCATATCACCATTTGCAAGCGCCAAATCACCCTGTTCAATGTACACCGATATCCACTCAGGATGTCGCATTGCCAATTGCTTGAGTGTCGCAGCAGCAGCAACGAGCTGGTTACTTAACCGTTGACTTGTCGCTAAACCCAATTGGTATTCTTTATTGTCGGGCTGTAATTCCACTGCACGAGTGAAACGCTCACGCGCTTTTTCGTATTCCCCTTCCCCCATGTAAGAAGCAGCTAATATCACGTGCACATCTGCACTAGTTAATGTAAGTGGTGCGCGAGGCACCAGTTTTTCAATTGCCTCTTTATAGCGGCGCTGCTTGTTCAGTAGTTGCGCTAAATTCGGTGCAACCCCCAGATAATTACTCCCTGTTCCCTCCAACCCTTTTTGTAAGTGCTCAATAGCGAGGTTATTTTTTTTCTGATATTCGTACAAAAGTCCGAGCCGCTGGTTGGCAATACGATTACTCGTGTTGATTGCTAGCGCGCGCAACAACGATGCTTCAGCATCTGCCAGTTTGTTCAGCTCCATTTGGACAATGCCAAGCTTGGTCCAAGGCCCTGCTTGCTCGGGCTCCAATTGAGAGGCTTTACTAAATGCACCCAGCGCCCCATCCAGATCGCCCGAATAAAACAAAGCAGTACCAAGCACTTCATGAGCCAAACCTGACTTGGGGTATTGTGCTATTGCATCGCGCGCCATCTTCTCCAGATTAGCCAGGCCTTCTTTGCCCGGCTTGATAGTCGCCTGGGTGAACGCCTCGGACCCAATCCTGTTTTTCAGTTCAATATCCGGAGCCGGACTTGCACCATTATCGGTAAATGCAACAAACGGATCCTGAGTGATAATGGCTGAAGCGGCAGAATTGGCATTCAGCAATAAACAGGTTCCCAGTACTAATGCACTGAAAAAGCCAACAGGTAAACGATGCTTTTTTTGGGGGAAAAATAAAGACGCAGGGCTCATCACTATTACCAACTCCTTTCTTTGAATAGGTTTTATCTATTTTGACTTTACCCGGCAGGGGCAGCGACCCATCTTATCTGCTCAGAGGTTATCGACAAGTCTTTTTATGGCAGGATAGACACTCATATCCAATAAAAAAGCGGCCATAAAGGCCGCTTTTCTTACTACATCAGAATCAGGCTTTCAATTGACGACGGGTTAAACCCAAGCCCAACAAGCCCATGCCCAACAGCAGAAGGCTGCTTGGCTCTGGCACTTCAGTACCGGTTACAGTAATGCGATCTTTCTCACTGGCAACAATACCGCCATCCACCAGACCATGAGTCAGGAATGAGTGAGTGCCAGCTTCCAAACCAGTGAAAGTAACAGAGAAGGTAAATGAGCGAGCTACGCTACGATCAAAATCACCTACCGCTGTATCACCTACGCAAGCGCCAACATCTGCAGTGAGGCAAGTTACAGAAACACCAACGCCAGGCATGCCTGCACCCAAATCATCTACAGTCACTTTATCGTAGGTGGCAAAAGAATCATTGATACCCGCAACGATTGAGGCAATCAGTGCATTAGGGTTAATTGCACTGGAAACAATTGAACCACCAGAAGCAGTTGCCAATACAGTAGGATCAATACCGCCCCATGAGGAGTAAGTCATGTTGCCAAAGTCGATACCAATAAAGGTAACATCATTAGCTGCCAAGGCAGCTTGCGCAGATGCCAAGGTCGAACCGTCGGATTCTTTGAAGGTTGCATCACCCAACGCAATGATGAAACGTGAAGAACCTGGTCTCCAGGAGGTATTTTCAGCGGCCAGCTCAACTGCATGAATACCCTCTTCGGGGAAATCACCACCGTAACCGCCATCACCCAAATTAATTGCGTTAATTGCAGCAACGCCTGCAACTTCGTCAGTCGTCAGGTCAGTATTCAAGCCCGAACCCGGCTCACTGTAGTAACCGGTACCTGTCGCCAAATCACCAAAACCAGCCAAACCTGTCAGCAAGTTAGCAGCAGCAGCTTTAGCAGCACTAATAACGCTACCCATGCTGCCTGAAGTGTCAATCAAAAACACAACGTCAAGTACACCACTGGTTACAGATTCTTCGATAGTTACTGTTTTGGTAATGGTTACACTTTCACCTACCGCCAGAGTTGCTGCGTAGGTTTCAGGAGAAATAGTGTCAGCATTTACTGCCGCCACTGGCAAAACCAGAGCAACAGATAATGCAAGTTTTTTGAAAAGAGTCATGGCATCAGATCCTTCGTTTATAAACTGGATTAATAACTTCAGAGACGGTTAGGTTTATCCGCTCTAACCAAAAAGCACAGTATGCTCACGCAAATAGCATTATGTTTTCGATGCTATTTAATTCTTGAAACACACAGCAACCGCTCCCTAGCAATACCCAGGCCAATATAAAAAAAGGTTTAATTATCAACGCAAACCATGTCTGTAATATCATGTAATTGTCGCGCAAGTGTAAATATGGTCGACAATTTATTATGATGTAAAATGCGCCATTTGCAGGCGCACTTTATTCGTTAACCATTTATAAAATTTTGTAGGGATAGAATAAATTTTATTCTCTTCAAGCCCCGCCTTACTTGATTACTTCAATAAATTATGACACCTCGGGTGTAGATCCGGTCGCCCTTCAAGCCCCGCTTTACTTGACTACTTCAATAAATAAACCACGTAAATTTGTGCGCTAATTCTCATTATTCCAGGTTCAAATGGTTCAGATGAATCAGCCATGCGCATTGCACTGACTTCTGCAAGTTTTCCAGAGCTTCCTCTTAACTGGCGATTGGGAATTAATTTCCAACGCTCCTGTTCACGATCATTAAATTCAGAAATGGACCAAGGCTCACCCACTGCTTTACCTTGGGATTTTGCAAGACGGCTAGCGCGAGCTTTGGCATCTGCCATTGCAGCCGCCTGCACCCTTTCTTCAATAATTTTTTTATCTGCTACTGTTAGATTGGTATTGATGGTCTCTGAAATTTTTGCATCAACCATTGCTTTCATCATGTCGGGATATTTTTTCAGGTCACGCAAATTAATATCAACTTGACGAGACACGCTGTTGCCAGTTAGCACACGCTGATTGTCTTTGTAATCATATTCCGGGCGAATGTTTAACGCTGTCGTAGCTATATCATTCGTTTTAATTCCAAACTTTTTTACCGTATCGATCAGCAAACGTGAACGCTCATCAACATCGGCTTTGGCTTTTGCCAAATCCATATCAACTTTTTGGATGCTAAGCGTAAATGTCATCATATCTGGTTCAACATCCAATTCAGCTGAACCTTCAACATACACATGAGGCTGTGCAGGTAATGGATTTGCGATAACAAAAGAACTGATTGCCATTAACGCGGCTGCAAATAGTGTTGATTTCATAGATAACTCCTTAAAGAAAAAATACATCGTCAGTCTACCGCGACAACCTGAATCAAAACGAAATAACTTGTTAAAGAATGTAAACAACAAAGGGCACCGTTTTGATGCCCTTTGTTGTTATTTTTCTAACTACTTTTTTGCGGAGGAAATAACACAGCTAGAGACTATTAACATCCAGCCAAAGTTCCGGACGGTCTATTGGCGTTTCTTTTGAGAGCGTTGGATTATCCAAATGCAAAATAATGCGATTTTTTATATCTGCCTTCTCAAGTGCAGAACGAATGGATGGATCATTAAAAAACACTTTATCAAAACTACCATCAGCAATAGCGCGGTTTAAACCCAGCTCAATATCTTTGGCCAGAGCACTATTCGACTTGTTAGTAAAAAAATACATCGGCATTTTATAGACCAACATAATGCGCTTTTCGACTTCAAATGGCAGACCACCAAAATTCACTTCCGACCAAGGCTCTGATACACCACGCGGAAATGCATCAAAACGCCCTCCATCCAACATATACATCAGTCCAGCAAACTTTTGTGTTGTCACTACGTTCAGGTTATTGGGCTGCAATATTTTGGTATCTGCCCAAGTGGTACCCTGCCCCAGCTTTATCTGTTTTAAATCATCCAAAGTCTTCACGTGATCAAAACGCGCCTGATCGCCCTTGCGGATCAAAAAAATCCTATGACCTAAAAAACCTTTCAGGATGGGAATACGGATAGGAGTCAGCTCAGATTCCAGCGTCTGATCTGTCGCTGCCCACATAATTTGGGTCACGCCATTTTTGATGTCTTCGATTACCCGCGCCTGGGTGCGCTGCTCACCCGTCTGTGGAACCTGCACATATTTTCCATCAGTGTGCTCAAATACCACCTTCAACAACTCGACCGCATAGCGATCCAAATCAGAGACGATCGACATGGTGGCAATTTTGGTGGGGTCTTGCGCATGCGATGAAAACGAAAAGGAGAGTAAAAGAAATAATGCCGCAGCAGTAATTAACGATGTACGGGGCATGCTAACCTCAAGAGTATTAATGTAATTATATGTCTTTGAGTGTAGCCAAAATCAGCCAAAGTGCCTGTGCCCCATGCACTGCAAATCTGGCAAAATGCCCACCCCTCCAGCCGAATGAACTCACATGCCAGACCTTGACCTCCATCAACTTGCCACTGATATCAAACACTGGGGGCGCGAACTTGGCTTCCAGCAAGTCGGCATTACCGATATCGATTTGCAGGCTGCAGAAACGCGCTTGCAAGAATGGCTGGCAAAGGGGTATCACGGCAGCATGGAGTGGCTCGCCGCCCACGGTAACAAGCGCTCGCGCCCCAATGAGCTATTACCCGGCACCCTGCGGGTGATTTCGGTACGGATGGATTATCTTCCGGGCGATACACAGCACATCAAAATCCTCAAAGACCCCACCAAAGCCTACATCTCGCGCTACACCTTAGGGCGCGATTACCACAAGCTCATCCGCAAGCGGCTGAGTGTGCTCGCGCAAAAAATTGACGACGCCCTACCAGACGACTATCCACTCAAAGGCCAAAATCGCGCATTCGTTGACAGCGCACCGGTCATGGAGCGCCCGCTCGCGGAAAAAGCCGGTTTGGGCTGGACGGGAAAACACACGCTGATCATCAACAGCAACGCAGGCAGCTGGTTTTTTCTGGGTGAGATTTTTACGTTTATTCCGCTCCCAACGGATGAGCCACAACAGCCCAACCAATGTGGCGAATGCACCGCGTGCCTCAAAGTCTGCCCCACGGACGCATTTCCACGCCCCTATGAATTGGATGCCCGCCGCTGCATTTCCTACCTCACCATCGAAAACAAAGGTGCGATTCCCGAAGAATTCCGCGAGCCGATCGGCAACCGTATTTTTGGTTGCGATGATTGCCAAGCCATCTGCCCCTGGAACAAGTACGCACAGTTCACCAACGAGACCGATTTTTTACCGCGCCATGGTTTAGCCGATAGCGATTTAGTCGATCTTTTTAATTGGACAGAAGAGGAATTTTTAGCGCGCACCGAAGGCTCGGCGATTCGTAGAGTTGGGTATGAGGGATGGTTGCGCAATATCGCCGTAGGCTTGGGCAATGCACCAACTGATGAACGGATTATCACCGCACTGCAACAAAAGTATCCAAACGCACCACCACTGGTACAAGAACATATTGATTGGGCGCTGGCGCAACAGGCTAATCCCCAGCGTCGCCGTGCTCGTAAAATAAAACGTCATTAACACCAAACCACACCGGCAAACACACCGCTCGATCAGCGCAACTCACTTAACGAGACCACCACAGTCAAGGCATTCTCAGTCCGCACCAGATTCACCAATAATTGTATACGCGCCAAATTTATCAGAATCCGCTTTTCACGAACCCCTTCACGCGGTACCGGTGCCGGGGTTTCATAAAGGCTGTACCCAAGATCAACCGGCACATGCCTTGCCATTGATATGATTGAGATTGAACAAAGCAAACTCATCAGCAATATCATCACCCACTTCACACTCATACCCCCTGAATTGTTTCACGATCGCACCGCAACTCCCGACTACAGGGATGAATTCTCGTTACCATCGGCGGCCAACCTCATAAAAACTATCAGAAAAGACATTAAAATCAATATTTATTTATTGCCAAACGATAAATAAATATTTATTAACAATAAAAAAATAAACAGTTGATGATTACTATCGCCAAAATAGCCATAAGTTTTCCCCTATCGGCTGTTTTTTTGGCGCGCAAACAGGAATAATACGCACCCCTTCAAGAGCGCAGCCGATAGAGCAGCGCCATTTAGATAGACATCGGTCAATCACTGCTCCCTGGATTGTCTCCGGGTCAGCGTTCGGTGACACAACGGCCGGAACTGCCCTGTTGAACTGCTCCTGCGAGCCAGGACATCAACCACAACGATAGGCTATTACTACTATGAAACCACTCTCCGATATAGGCTTGGTTGGCTTGGCTGTAATGGGTGAAAACCTCATCCTGAACATGGCTAGCAAAGGCTATACAGTTACTGCTTACAACCGCTCCGTAGAAAAAGTAGACGCGTTCATCCAAGGTCGCGCAGCGGGCAAAACCATTCGCGGTGCGCGCTCTATTGAAGAGCTGGTCGCCTCACTGGCTAAACCACGCAAAATTATGTTGATGGTAAAAGCCGGTAAAGCAGTAGACGATTTTATTGAATTGCTGATTCCACACCTGGAACAAGGCGACATCATTATCGATGGCGGCAATACCCACTTCCCTGACACCGACCGTCGCACCGCTTATTTGGCGAGCAAAGGTCTGCGTTTCATCGGCACCGGCGTTTCCGGTGGTGAAGAAGGCGCATTGACTGGCCCATCCATCATGCCCGGCGGCTCACCCGAAGCATGGCCTTATGTAAAAGACATTTTCCAAAGCATCTCCGCCAAAGTTGACGATGGCAGCCCTTGCTGTGATTGGGTTGGCGAGAACGGCGCTGGCCACTTTGTGAAAATGGTGCACAACGGTATCGAATACGGCGATATGCAATTAATTTGCGAAGCCTACCAATTGCTCAAAGAAGTGGTTGGCCTGAGCGCTGACGAAATGCACGAAGTATTTGCCGAGTGGAACAAAGGTGAACTCGATTCTTACCTGATCGAAATCACCCGCGACATCCTCGCGTACAAAGATACCGATGGCGAACCTCTGGTTGAGAAAATCCTCGACACCGCGGGCCAAAAAGGTACCGGCAAGTGGACCGGCGTAATCGCATTGGATTTGGGCGTACCTCTTACCCTGATTTCTGAAGCAGTGTTCGCGCGCTGTCTGTCATCACAAAAAGCAGAACGTGTTGAAGCATCAAAAGTCATTAAAGGCCCAGCGGTGAATTTCACCGGCGATAAAAAAGCGTTCATCGACGATTTGCGCAACGCGGTATTCGCATCAAAAATTATTTCTTACGCACAAGGTTATTTGCTGATGCGTGAAGCGGCGAAAGAATACGGCTGGCACTTGAACTACGGCGGTATCGCATTGATGTGGCGCGGTGGTTGTATCATCCGTTCATCATTCCTCGGCAACATCAAAGAAGCATTCGACAAGAATCCTGAATTGAAAAACCTGCTGCTGGATGATTACTTCGCCAAGACTGTCGATGCAGCCCAAGCTGGCTGGCGTCGTGTTGCTGCTGCTGCGATTGTGAACGGCGTCCCTGCTCCAACCATCACCTCAGCCCTGACTTACTTCGACGGCTACCGCACTGCCCGTTTGCCAGCAAACTTGCTGCAAGCCCAGCGCGACTACTTCGGCGCACACACCTACGAGCGCACCGACAAGCCACGCGGTGAATTCTTCCACACCAACTGGACCGGCCGCGGCGGCAACACCGCATCGACCACTTACAACGTTTAAGTTTTTAAACGCGGTGTGAGAAAACAAAAACCCGAATCAGAAATGGTTCGGGTTTTTTGTTGGGATCAAAAATAAGGACTAACAATATGAAGCTTTATAGATTTGAGAAAAATGAAGAAGAAAGATTGAACTCAATAAAAAATGGCAACATTTTTATATCGAGTCCTAAATCATTCAATGATTTAGATGACTGCTCATTAAATAGCATTTACAGTACAAACCGTAAAAATATGGAAGCAGCCCTACATGCGCTTTACGAATCTGAGGACGATTTCCCTTATGGACAAATAGTTTTTAAATTATTAAAAAAATTCCTCGATAACGAAGCTCCCGACAAAGATCAACCAACAGCCCAAAAGAATAAAGAAACATTAGCCCAAAAAATATACGACCCCATTAGAAACGAAACAGGCATATACTGCTTTTTTAGCGGAGCCCCACTACATCCATTAATGTGGGCTCACTATGCAAATAACCACACGGGATTTTGCATAGAATATAATTTTGAAGATCAAACCCGAGAAACGCCGCTCTACGAAGTAGACTACTCAACAAAGTCAGTACAACTTTCTATAGACGAACTTCTTCTTTGTCCACAACAAGCTTTTACCAGATTATTAACAACCAAAAGTTCGGAATGGCAATACGAAAAGGAGTTTAGGCTTATTTATTTAAATGCTGTTCCTTCTTATAAAAATGGAACGACCATCCAACGCCCGAAAACAATAATCCCCTCAAAATTAATTACTGGTGATAAATTTTGTTACGCAATGAATGAAAAACTAATTAAAAGCTTAAACATTGAGATTGTTGAATATAAAAAATTCGTAGCGGATCAAAAGAAACAATTGAATAAAGATAGACCGTAGGTTGCTGGTGAGGAACGAACCGCAACATTCGCAATCGCAAACGGCACATTGTTCTATTGATACGAAAAATAACGGCGCACGCATCTTGGTTTTGGCGGTTGCGGATACATGGTCATGTTGCGGTTCGTTCCTCACTGCCAACCTACAGCAAGGTTATTCCACAGCACCCGTTAACGGAGCAAGCTTTTCCATTGCCGGACAATTCCAAGTCTCATTTAATGCTGACTCGGCACCCATTTTAAAGATTTCATACCTTTGCTCAGGAGCAGCATAACTCACTGCTTCCCACGAAATACTTGCGGCGCTATCAGAGATATTCTTCTTAATCCGTACAACAATAAAATTATTACGCTGCTCTGCAGTGAGCGCATCCACATCTTCCAATTTTTCTAACTCTTGAAAGTATGCGCAGACAGCCTGAAAATCATTATTAGTCGCTAATTTTTCTGAGCACCCGAACAAGCCTGTTGAAAACAAAATAGCGAAAAAAATAAATGAACGTCTATTCATCGAGTAATACCCCACACAAATTTTCCATTTTTCCGTACCAAAGGCTCTTTTGGTTGATAGATGACAACATATAAATTTGGCTTAAAGTCTTTAACCATTCGGCCATAAGCATCCGTGATATAAACCCACAAGCCATTTGGATGTAACCATGCAGTCCCTCCCTCGCCAGCAATAGTTTGAGCGTTTATTGCCGCAGGGGCAGAACTATAGTGATAACAGTTTTTAATATATGGAGCCAGCTTAGGAGGCTCGCACCGCTGGATTTCAGCAAGCTTTTTAGCATGCTGTCATCCACATGAGACTTAAGCAATCCCACAGTTGTAGAAGCGCCAGCAGACACAAAACCCGTTGCATAAATACCAATATCCATTGCATCAGGCTTGGCGTTTAAAAAAGTGTAATTAAAAAGCCATGCAGCAGGAGTGACCATAACACCCGCCACTTTCTGGCCAACCTTGTCTAATCCCATAGAAGCCACTGTTGCTGATGTCGCTTGAATTAAATTCCTATTTTCCTCTATTCTCGCTGCCACTTTATCCATAAATCACTCCATGAATTTTCAACTTTAAAAACACTCAGGTTTATTCAATATTAAACTCGGCAATACTATAAATTTAGGTGCATACTTTACAGGCATTACTTCACAATCCTTACCCCAGATGTCACTGAGAAGCGCACTCAAATAACAATTTCATCCAACTCAGGAAACAAGATTGTGCTAACCGGCCTAAACCACATCACCATCGCAGTCAGCAACCTTGATGTATCTTTTGTTTTCTATACGCAGCTATTGGGTTTTAAACCCCACGTCCGTTGGGATGCAGGCGCTTATTTGAGTCTGGGGAATTTATGGCTTTGTTTATCTTGCGATACCGCAATACCCAGCCAAGACTACTCGCATATTGCGCTCGACTGTGCAGCAGATAAATTCAATCTAATCACCGCGCAATTACGTGAAGCTAATGTTATTGAATGGAAGAAAAATACCAGTGAAGGAGACTCTTTGTATTTCCTTGATCCCGATGGACACAAACTGGAAATTCATTGCGGGAATTTGCAAAACCGGTTGGAATCATTAAAACAAAAACCGTATAAAGGTCTGGTGTGGTTTTAACCTGATAGATAATTGAGATATTTTTTTAGCTACTTGTCGATTGATAGATAACTCAACCGACTATGAGATACCAAATCATCACATATCAAGGCGATATAACATGCTAACCACCTACACCGGTAGCTGCCATTGCGGTACCGTTAAATTCGAGGCAGATCTGGATTTGGAGCAGAGTACTTATCGCTGCAATTGTTCTATTTGCCGTCGCACACGTTTTTGGCCAGCAGTTGCAAAAGAGGGAGGCTTACGGATTCTGCAAGGCGAAGATCAGCTCACTCGCTATACATTCAACACACATAAAAACGAACATTACTTTTGCAAGCACTGTGGTGTGCGCGTATTCGGAATAGGTACAGAGACACCGATTGGCAAAATGTATGGTGTAAATATAGGTTGCCTGGACGCATTAGGGGATAAAGAGCTAGCCGCGCTGAAAATCACCTACGTGGATGGGCTACACGATAAGTTTGCACCGCCGCAACATACGAAACATCTGTAGATTTTTTTATTGTCATAAAAGCGTCAAGAAAGCCCCGCACAAAAACCGCTATGCTCTCCAGTAGGAAATACGGAGAGCATTGAATGACAATCCAACAGCCGCGCTTTGCAACACCACAGATACAACAAGTGATTGCCCAACGCAGCACTGACGCGCAGCAGGATTTTGCACAAAAAATTCCTGAGTTATTAGCGTTGGAACGGCTGATCCAGCAGCACCCACACATTGTCCACACAAATACAGAAGCCTTGCTGGAATCACAATGGGGCGATTTCCCCCTTTACTCACTCACAATAGGAAACAGAAACACCAACGCCCCTACGCTGTTGATGACCGGAGGCATGCATGGCATTGAGCGCATAGGCAGTCAGGTGTTGCTTGCCTGGTTACACACGTTATTGGAGCGATTACAGTGGGATGCGCATTTGCAACAACTGTTCGCCAACATGCAATTGGTGCTCATGCCGATATTGAATCCTGTGGGAATGTATTTAAACCAACGCGCTAACGGTAACGGCGTGGATTTAAATCGCAATGCACCTATTGATGCAGAAGGACGCGTACCACTGCTTGGAGGAGGCCATAGGCTCGGACCATTTTTGCCGTGGTACCGTGGGCGCAAACGCGGCCAGATGGAGGCAGAAAATATTGCATTGGAAACACTGATGCAGCGGCAAATTTTTAATCGCCCCTTTGCCGCCGTATTGGATTTGCATTCGGGCCTGGGAATGCAAGACCGACTCTGGTTTCCGCATGCCTATCGCAAAAAAGCGATTGGCAATATTGCGGAATATGTCGCCTTGAAAAAATTGTGGGAATGCGGCCATCCCAATCACACTTATTTATTTGAACCACAATCGATCCATTATTTATCACACGGCGATTTATGGGATTATTTTTATTACCAATCGCGCGCGCAACATCAAAATCATTTTTTACCACTCACACTGGAAATGGGTTCTTGGCTCTGGGTAAAAAAAAGCCCGCGCCAACTGTTAAATATGGCAGGCCTGTTTAACCCACAAATCCAACACCGTCATACCCGCGTATTGCGCCGCCACATACTGCTATTGGATTTTCTACTCGCCGCCACACTCAATCACAACAATTGGTTGCCGGATGAAAAGCAAGGCGACGCATTGCGCCAGATGGCGAGAGAGTTATGGTTTAGTGGATTATAAAGCGCATTTACGCTTTCTGAAGATATGCTATCTTGTTAGCTGACTCGCATCGCTAACTTAGTTATTTAGAACAATAATCTGCAGGAGCATTTAATGCTTAAAAAAGGCCCCAGCCAGTCTGAACTAAACTCTTTGATTTATGCCATCAATAGCGGCGATTTCACCGCAGCAGAAACTATGGCGGCAAGTTTGAGCAAAGCTTATCCAAAATCCGTAATAGTATGGAAAATATTAGGCGTTGCGATTGCAGAGCAAGGGCGTATGGCAGAAGCTATAGAGTCCATGAAAAAAGTGGTAATGCTTGAACCCAAAGATGCAGAAGCCCATCGTAATCTGGCTACAGCACTAAAAGAAGCCGGCCATACGAAATTAGCTGAAACACACTTTCGCAAAGCTATTAGCTTGAATCCACAAGATTCATTAGCGTGCATATCCCTTGGAAAAACTTTGAATGAGCAATTCAGTTTTTCCGAAGCTGAGAAACTATGCCGCAAGGCAATTTTGCTCAGCTACGACGCACCCGATGCACATGACCAATTGGGAATTGCATTGCTTGGGCAAAAAAAAATATCCGATGCCGAGCAGGCATTCAGAGCGGCCATTTTACTTAATCCAAATATGGCAGATGCACACAATAATCTGGGTATCGCGCTAAATGAACAGAGAAAATTTGCAGAGGCTGATGAAAGTTATCGCCGTGCAATTCAACTAAACCCGGAATTTGCCAATGCGTACAATAATATGGCAAATAATTACTACGCCCAAAAGAAATTACCCGAAGCAATTGAAGGGCTTCATAAAGCCATTTCATTCAAAGCCGATTTTCCGGAAGCGTTCAACACACTTGGAAATATTTATAAAGACCTGGGGCATCTTGATGAATCGGTGACTTGCTTCCGCAAAGCAATCGCCTTAAATCCGGACATGACCGTAGCCTACAGTAATCTCTTGCTCACCGCTGGTTACAATACCAATCTTTCACAAGAAGAGTTATTGGAAACGGCCAAACGCTTTGGAACCTATTTCACCTCGCAGGTCAGTAGCAAATACACCAAGTGGCACTGTAAATTTTCGGATAAATCTACCAACAGTAAAATTAAAGTGGGTTTTGTATCGGGCGACTTAAGAAAGCATGCCGTTGCATTTTTTTTGGAAGGATTGGTGCGCAATATAGACAAAGACCAATTTGAACTTATTGCATTTCCCACGCAGCCCGATGAAGACGATATTACCAATCTGCTGAAAACTCACTTTACACAGTGGCAACCCATTTACAGCAAAAGCAATAAAGAAGCTGCAGAGATTATTCATAAAAGTGCGCCGCATATTTTATTTGATTTATCCGGCCATACTGCAGGCAACCGCTTGCCGGTATTTGCATATAAACCAGCTCCCATTCAGGTTACCTGGCTCGGCTACCCCGCCACTACAGGCATTGCCGAAATAGACTATATTTTGGGTGATCCTTACTTGACCCCTGTAGGGGACGAGCATTTATTTGTTGAAAAAATATGGCGCTTGCCTGAAATTGTCTGGTGCTTTAACCCTCTGGTCGATCACGCCTCACCCGCCGAATTACCAGCACTAAAAAATCACTATATTACCTTTGGTTGCTTTAATAACCTCGCCAAAATAAATGACCATGTTGTAAAAGTATGGGCAGATATTCTGCAGGCGCTACCTACTGCCAAGCTTTATCTTCAAGCGGGGCAATTAAATGAGCCATCCGTCATGCAAAAAACCTATGACCGCTTTGCCGCAGTTGGCATTACTGCTGACAGGCTGATTCTCGAACAAGGTGGAAGCAGGGAAAATTATTTCCAATCGTTTAACAAAATGGATATCGCATTAGACCCTTTCCCTTGCCCTGGAGGAACCACATCAGCCGATACCATTTGGATGAGTGTGCCAATCCTTACACTAAAAGGTAATAGTTATTGGTCGAGAATTGGGGAGACCATTGTTAACAACATTGGCCTGAAAGATTGGATAGCTGACGATATACCTGACTATATTAATAAAACCATCACTTTAGCCTCAGATATTCCTGCCTTGGCAGAAGTAAGAGCCAACCTGAAGCAACAAGCAATGAGCAGCCCATTATTTGATGCGCCTCGATTTACCCGACATTTTGAACAGGCACTCATAGAGATGGCACACATTTACTACGACAAAAAATAATTGGTTTACTTTTAAGAATGACCATCTCAAAAATAAACAAACCAAAAACAAAAAAACAAAGTGCGACTCAATAAAAAGCAACCAACCAAAGCTTCCGGCGCAGTAAAATTTTGAGGATTTTTTTAAAATCAAACCCTAAAAAAATCCTCAGTAAAATTTCGCGCCGTTGATTTGAATAATAATTCCCCTTCGAGCCCCTGAAAACATAAGCAGTTACCGGGAGTGTTTTGATTAATTACACTCACCCCCTGTGCAATCACACTGCCATCTGCAATATGGCACCGACCTATAATGGCGCTATTGGGATACACAATAACGCCCTCCCCCAATTGCGGGGCAACACCGTGATTTTTCCCAATGGTTGAGTTTTGATACAACACGAGATAGTTAGAATAATGTGCTTTAGCCAATACAATCCCGGCAGAATGCCCTATAAAAAAAATATCCGGCATTTCAATTTCATAAAACAGGTCGATTCCATTTAATGCTTTATTTAAATAAAATAATTTTGAACACAACTGGATATTTCGCTCATTACGCCAAAGAGTATTACCAAGATAATACAAAAAAATTGCATACTGGCTTGAGTGCAAGTAATCAAACTCTCCTTGCCTCCACATTTTTACAGCATTGATGCACACTTCAAGTCTTGCAAGTGCTTCATCAACATGGGATCGCAGCGCTATTCCGATTCCAGCCTGCCCATCAGGGAAAAAATGATCCAATTGTTTTTCAAGATAGATCAAAAGACTTTCTTTATCGCTATTTACTATTTTCAATTTGTTCCAACCTCAGGGTTAGCAGCGCTTCTATTGTTGACAACAGTGTCCTTGGCTTCCAGAAAAACTGGCCTTTCATTTTCTCAATGTTAATTAAAGGCGAATCCTGTGGGCTTGTGTTCCTCGTGGATAGAATAGAAACACCCGTGCAACTCTTGATTATCGAATAGATTTTTTCATTAGTGACATTTTCTCCGCTGGCAAGATTGTAAATCGAGCAACTCTCACCGCTCATGATTGAAATCAATCCATCGACCACATCATCTAAATGCACATAATCACGGGAATAAAAAGGAGAGCTATCAATCACAATTTCTTTTTGCTTTGTATTAATTACTTGCTGCAAAAGAGCCGATAAAAAACCATTATTATCTTGCTCATTAAAATACACGCAAGATAATCGGGCCACACTTGCCCTTCCTGATTGTAAACAAACCGATTCGCCCAACAACTTGGATATATCGTAAAGATTGCGCGGATTATTGGGATTTACCACAATATCGCTTGCCTCAGTTACCGGGCCGGATAGTCCGTCGTATAGACGGGTAGACGATAAATAAAGCAGCTTGTCGTAATGCGCTGAGTGGATAATGCTATTCAGCAAGCTGGCATGCGCCTCAACTGTATCAAATGGCCGCTGCAAATAGTCAGCGGTTAATCCTGCACAGTAAAAAACATTCCCCAAGTTTTTTAAAAATACTTGTGGATCATTCTTTTCAGGAACCCAAACATCCCAACCAGTATCGATTAATTTTCTGGCGAGTGCCCGGCCAACAAATCCATTGCCACCGATAACAGTGGCATGCTTCTGTATGTGTTCGCTATTTTCCTGACGCATAATTTTCAACCGCACTCAGGAAACGTTAAAGCCATAAGAGGGGTGATGTAATTGAGGGTCTTTGTGCAGCAATAATTTTGGGCTTACATTTTTTACCACAAGATAGTCAGAAGAATTGATCCTGCTGACATCGTGTATAGCCAACATATTAAACCCATGTGGCGGCCCCTCAAGGTATACATCACTGACAGGGATTAGCTCAACCGGATAACCCTTCATATCAATATGGGTATTAAAATCCCGGATCGCAAAAATGTGATATCCAAACTGGAGGAGATATTTGCAGATCTCGGTGTTCTCCAAACCATTACTCCAATCGACATACGAACGGTGAACCTCAAATACAATATCCGGTTTGGACGTTGCGATAGTATGCGCTGCACCTTTTAGTGCAGCAAGTTCAGCACCCTCTATATCAAGATGAATCAGACTGAGTTGACATGGCTGACTGGCAACATACTCATCGATCGTAATTGTTTGAAACCCATCCTCACTTTCGCTGGCCTCTATTGCATTGGCAAAAGAATCAAAACCATCCAATTTTAATTTCACACTGCTTGATGACCAGAGCCCTAACTTATTAATTTTTACATTAGTTAATTGATTTAAACTGACATTTCTTGCAAACATTCCAGCCTGATCACTATTAGGCTCAAAACCGTGCAGCCAACGGCCTTCAGCCTGAATAGCTTTCGCCAATAAAATTGCCTGGTCACCAAAATAAGCTCCGCCCACTAACACATCGCCCTTGGTTGCTTTGACCAACATTAATAGGAGCTTGGTCGTTTGTGGCTCCCATACATGATTGGGTTTTTCCTGATCAGACATTAAAAAATCGCGCGCGATCTTTGTCCTGAATAAAAAAGTAAACAGCGTGCCATCAGACAATTCTTTTTGGTACTCATCCGTTTCACTATGAAGTGCATCGACTATAGGCCCCGTAATATCTTCGCGAATAGAACCTTGGCTGTAATTAATGGACTTTTCTGCCTTTAACATCCATTCGATGAACGCTTGCTTCAGCTCCGGGTTTCTCCCCAATAACCATAAGGCTTTTTTCAGTTTATCGCCGTTGATATCACGTGGATCATTGCTCATAAAAACCTTCTCTCTAAATTTTTATACAACAGTCAATTAATAAGCAGCTCAGGAATTGCAGTAACAAATTTGCAGCCAGACTTAACCTGTGGTTTTAGCTGCGCAGCAATTTCCTCGCGCAAGTTCCACGGCAGGATCACCACGTAATCCGGATTATATTCCGCCATTTGTGCCGGTGATAATATGGGGATGTGGCTGCCGGGCAAAAACTTTCCTTGCTTGGATGCTGCGGCATCAAAAACAGCAGATATCAACCCGGTGCCAATGTGCGCATAATTTAAAAAAGTATTTCCTTTGGCAGCTGCACCATAGGCAACCACCACTTTATTATCAGCGTGAGCCTGTTGTAAAAACGCCACAAAGCGATCGACGACGTCGGTGATGATTGATTGGAAATCGGCGTAACCTTTTACACTGGTCATATCACGCAATACTTCTTCCGCCAAAATGTTTTCCACACTTGCATCAACCACCAATTGCGCTGCATTCGCAGCAACAGACAATCGCGCCCATACGCGCAAGCTGCCGCCATGGGTGGGTAATTTCTCTACTTTATAAACAACCAAACCTGCCGCGCGTAAAATACGCTGCACACTATGGAGCGATAAATACGAATAGTGCTCATGATAAATAGTATCGAACTGTCGCTGTTGAATCAGATTTAGCAGGTGCGGAAATTCCAGGCTGCACACACCATCCGGTTTGAGCAATTGCGCCATTCCCTCAACAAAATCATTAATATCCGGCACATGGGCAAGTACATTGTTGGCAATAATTAGATCGGCTTTGCCATAATCCGAAGCGATGTTATTTGCCAAACGCTTACCAAAAAAATCTTCAACAATGGCGATGCCTTTTTTTCGCGCAGCATCGGCTGTTGCGCTCGTTGGCTCGACGCCCAGGCAAGGAATGTCACTGCGCACAAAATGCTGCAATAAGTAACCATCGTTGGCGGCAAGCTCTATGACAAAACTGTTTTCATTGAGCTTTAGCTGCGCAATCGCCGCTTCAGTAAAACGCAGGGCATGGGCAACCCAGGTAGTGGATGTTGAAGAAAAGTAAGCGTAATCCGCGGTAAATAATTCTTCGGCGCGATTAAAATCTTCCGTCTGCACCAGCCAGCAGTTATTACATACCCATACCCGCAACGGATAGGCGCGCTCACTAGCACATTGCTCGCGCGACTGCGGATACGCATTGGATGGCGGCATCTCGCCCAAGTCAGCAAATGGAATAGTTAATAATTGCTGACAATGTCTACACTTCATAATCCGCTATCCCGTTTAGATTCAAATGCTTTATCGCGCTCCGATAAAAAACGGATAGGCAATGGCCACTGAATAGCAAACGCAGGATCATCTACCCGCACACCGGCATCCCAATCAGCACGGTAATCCTGCGTGTGTAGATACAGCAGCTGCGAGTTATCTTCCAGCGCTTGAAAGCCGTGCGCGCACCCCGGAGGAATCAATAACATGTGTTGATTGGCCGCACTCAACTCAACGGCGATATGTTGCCCATAGGTTGGCGAATCACTACGCAAATCCAACACTACGTCATACACACGGCCTGCTATACAACGCACGAGTTTTGTTTCGGTTACTGCTTCAGGCTCTGGCGCTTTTTGATAATGCATTCCACGCACAGTACCCGCATGCAAATTAAGCGAGTGATTGATTTGGCGAATGGACTGTTCACCTAACAGTGATTGCAATGTTGATAAACAAAACCATCGGCTAAATGCACCGCGCTCGTCGATATGTGGCTGCGACGCAATCAGCATCACGCCCGGCAAAGCGGTTTCACTTATTGTTAGTGGCTGGCCCATACCAATCCTGCTTGCTGTGCACAGCGAATATAAAAGTCCAACTGCTGTGCAGAGATAATATTATTGTGCTGATAAAACTGTTGATACCACTGCGCTGTGTGCTGGGCAGTTTGTGCAAAATTCCACACTGGCTGCCACTGCAACTGCGTTTGCGCAGCGCGGCTGTCGAGCATTAAACAATGCGCTTCGTGTACATGGGGCGGCGGCACTTCTGACCAGATCAACTCAGGCCAATGTGTTTTCATTTGCACGAGTACATCAGCGACGGTTTTGTTATCGCGTTGATCCGGCCCGAAATTCCAGGCGCGCGCTTTGTCGGCCTCACCCATTAACAAATGCTGCGCAACACATAGATAACCGGAAAGCGAATCCAGCACGTGCTGCCAAGGTCTTATTGCCTGCGGGTGGCGGATCATTAACGGCGAGTCGGCATGCATCGCGCGGATAATATCCGGCACCAAACGATCGCGCGCCCAGTCACCACCACCAATCACATTACCTGCGCGCGCGCTTGCCACCAATACGTTTTGTTTTGAAAAAAAACTGCGCCGGTAAGATTGCACAACCAATTCACACGCCGCTTTGGATGCACTGTAAGGATCGTGACCGCCGAGCGGATCGGATTCAGTAAAGTGTTCGCCGCGCTCGGCATTTTCGTACACCTTGTCGGTAGTGATCGCCACAATGGCTTTTACGGATGGCTGATGTCGACAAGCCTCCAACACATTTACCGTGCCCATCACGTTGGTTTGCCAGGTGGCGACGGGGTCTTCGTAAGAGGCGCGCACTAATGGCTGGGCCGCAAAATGAATTACCAATTCGGGAGCTGCCTGCTGCATTACCGCCGCTATATCTTGGCGATTATTGATGTCAGCAAAATGGCTGTTTAGCGATAACTGCAGCAAATCCCAATGCGCCGGTTGCGTGTCGGGCGGCAAGGCAATGCCGGTCACATTTGCACCCAATTGCCGCAGCCACAAGGCTAACCAACTGCCTTTAAAACCGGTGTGCCCTGTCAACAGAATATTTATCCCGCGAAAGCAGTCGTTGAATAACATCATTGCCAGGTTTTCCACGGCGCTTCACCGGAAGCCCACAATGCCTCCAGTTGGGTTTTATCGCGCAGGGTATCCATCGGCTGCCAAAATCCGTGATGTTCAAACGCCATTAATTGATTGGATTCTGCTAGCACTTTTAACGGTTGGTCTTCCCAGCTGGTTTGGTCGCTATCAATTAAATCGAGGCAGTTGGGCGATAACACAAAAAATCCACCATTGATCATGCCGCCGTCGCCGCGCGGTTTTTCAGTAAATCCTTTTACCTGATTGCCATCGCACGTCAGCGCACCATAGCGCCCTGGTGGCTGTACTGCCGTCACTGTTGCGCGTTTTTTATGTTGGAGGTGAAACGCAATTAATTCGCGGATGTTGACATCAGAAAGACCATCGCCATAGGTAAAACAAAAAGCGTCTTCATCTTTTAAAAATTCTTTGGCGTATTTCAAACGACCACCGGTTAAGGTGTGTTCGCCAGTGTTTAACAGGGTGACTTTCCAGGGCTCAGCGGCATGGTGATGCACTTGCATTTCGTTGGTGGACATATCAAAGGTGACATCGGACATGTGCAAAAAATAATTCGCAAAATATTCCTTGATGACATAGCCCTTGTAGCCGCAGCAGATAATAAATTCATTCACGCCGTGCGCCGAGTAATGCTTCATGATGTGCCACAAGATCGGCTTGCCACCAATTTCAATCATCGGCTTGGGCTTGAGATGCGTTTCTTCTGAAATACGGGTTCCCAATCCCCCCGCCAAAATGACCGCTTTCATAGGCGCTCCATTATTCGTTTATTCATTGTTATCGTTCGAGTATAGAAAAGATTACTATCAGCACAACAATCGTCTTTAATTCACACAATCGTCAACCTGTGCCTGGCAATAATCCCGTATTATTTTTCACAGCGCATTTTTTCATGTCTTTTTTTCATGCCCTTTTTCATGGAGCAAGCACTATGCAGATCATTTTGCTGCGCGGCCTCGCACGTGAAGCTGGGCACTGGTTGGAATTTCCCGACTATCTGCGCGCGGCGCTGGGCAACCATTGCACACTACATTTAATTGATTTCCCGGGCTGTGGTCGCTATTACCAACGCGATGCACTGACCTCCATTGCCGCCATGACGGATCATGCACGCGCTGAATTTACATCGGCTTTATCATCGCCTTTATCTTCACACACCCCCCCCAGTTCACCGGTATTGCTTATCGGTATTTCTATGGGTGGCATGGTTGCGCTGGATTGGGCGCAACGTTTTGCACAAGACATTAGCGGGCTCGTGCTAATCAACTCCAGCGCAGGTAACCAACCATTTTGGTGGCGATTAAGGCCTACCGCCTGGCCAGCGCTGTTGCGGACAATTGTTGCCGCTCCCGACACCCGCGAAAGCCTTGTTTTAAAGGTAGTTAGCAACCAACATGCCGATTACACCGCGCGCCTCACGCAGTGGCTGGCAATACAACAACAGCATCCGATTACCCGACAGACCATTATCACCATGCTGCGCGCCGCCGCCGCATTTAAACCCAAAGCCGACTGCAAGGTACACGGGCTGATACTCGCCAGCGAACAAGACCGCATGGTGTCGGTACGTGCAAGCCATGCTCTGGCACAACAGTACCAATGGCCAATTTACAACCACCCGACAGCCGGACACGACTTGCCGATGGACGATCCACAATGGGTTGCGATGCAAATAAAACATTGGCTCAACCAGCGCGCATCAAATCCCCATAAAAATACAATGTAAACGGTTACGAATTTACAAATATTGACCCCTCTTAACCAATCGCCCTACTAGACTTGATTGCAACCCATTCCTAAAACCGCCAAAACCAACAACTAAAAGAGATGGGCAACACCCCGTGTTTGCCTGCGCGCCTGACAGCCATGTGCAGCACAACAATAATGATTGAGGCTCTAAATGAACAACCCTAACCTGCTTATTCCATCAGTCGCGGAAGACATTGCCATATCCCAGGAGCAGGAAGTAAATACATCGCGTCGCACGGCCATTAAACAGCTGGCGGTATTTTGTGGTTTGGCTTTATCAGCCAATTCACTATCGGCATTGGCTGGCGCTGTTACCGCGCCGACCGATTTCAACCGCAGCAAAAAAACCTTGTTCAATACCGACCAATTGGCGCTGGTGCGCGAATTGGGCGAAATTATTATCCCCACTACAGACACCCCCGGTGCAATCGCTGCGGGCGTGCATGATTTCATCAATCATTTTGTCGTTTACTGCGCAGACAAAGACGAGCAGCAACAACTCGTGAGCGGATTAAAAACCATTGCGGATCGCGCCCAAAACGATTTCAAAAAACCCTTCCTGTCACTCGATAAAAATCAACAATTCGATTTGTTGACCAATATGGAAAAAGCCACCAACGGCTTTACGCCTGCTGACCGAGCCTTTTTCAAACAATTAAAAGGGTTGGTGACATTTGGTTATTACACATCGGAAATCGGTGCCACCCAAGAACTTGCCTACCTCGCCATTCCCGGCGGTTACAAAGGCAACTTTAAATTCAAGGAGGTCGGCAAGGCCTGGGCAATTCCTTACTGATCCCACGCGCATTGACCGATAACTGTCGGCATAACAGCCGGTTGATTTTTTTGAATGACTTTATGTGATGAATCCCCATGGATAAAAATATTTATATCGTTAAAAGCAAAGAAATTTTTGATGCAATTGTGGTTGGCTCCGGTATTACCGGCGGTTGGGCCGCAAAAGAATTGACCGAGAAAGGCTTGAAAACGTTGATGGTAGAACGCGGCCGCCCGGTTGAGCATCGCAAAGATTATGTCGGTGAAGGTATCAAGCCCTGGCAAATGCCCTTCCGCGGAAAAGTGGAAAGCGCGATTGTGGATGAGCAACATTATGTGCAGCAAAGATGCTATGCCTTTAATGATGCAACCAAACACTTTTTTGGCAACGATAAAGATTACCCTTACAGCACACCCAAAGATAAACCCTTCGATTGGATTCGCGGCAATCAGCTAGGCGGAAAATCCCTGCTGTGGCATCGCCAATCCTATCGCTGGAGTGAGCACGACTTCACCGCCAACGCGCGCGATGGCCACGGTGTCGATTGGCCCATCCGCTACAAAGATATTGAAAAATGGTACGACCATGTGGAGCTGCATGCGGGTATCAGCGGCTCGGTAGAAAATCTGGACATTTTGCCCGACAGTAAATTTTTGCCTCCGTTTGAAATGAATGCGGTCGAGAAAGAAATGAAAGCCCGTATTGAAAAAAAATGGAAAACGCGCAAATTAATTATGGGGCGCACTGCGCATTTGTCGGTTCCTGCGCCGCACCATTTGGCACAGGGGCGCATCCAATGCCAGGCGCGTAATGAATGCCAAAAAGGTTGCTCATTCGGCGCTTATTTTTCTACGCAGAGCTCGACCTTACCTGCAGCATTAGCGACCAATAATTTAAGCATTGCGACCAACAGCATTGTGCACAGTGTGATTTACGATCCTAAAACCAATCGCGCTACCGGTGTGCGGGTGATCGATGCCGAGACAATGGAAACACGCGAATATTTCGCCAAAGTGATTTTCCTGTGTGCATCCACGCTGGGCACTACGCAAATTATGCTCAACTCGGTCAGTGAAAGTTTTCCCACCGGCATCGCTAACTCTTCCGGTGCGCTCGGCCATTATTTAATGGATCACCTTTACGGCGCCGGTGCATCTGGCCGTGTAGAAGGTTTTACCGACGAATATTATTCCGGCCGCCGCCCAACCGGTTTGGTGATGCCGCGTTTCACCAACTACACCGAAATGAACCCCAACTTTTTGCGCGGCTATCAGCTGACCGGTAGCGCACAGCGTCAAGGCTGGGATGGCTTCACCCAAGCGGATGGCTTTGGTGCAGACTACAAACACAATATCCGCAATGCGGGCAGCTGGACATTCAACTTGGGCGGCTCAGGTGAAATGCTGCCGCGCTATGAAAACCAGGTGTCATTACACCCCACACTGAAAGACAAATGGGGCATGCCGCAATTGCACATTGAATGCGAACTGACAGAGAACGATTGGAAAATGTTTGAAAACATTGCTGACACCGCAGCCGAAATTTTGGAAGGCATCGGCGTGAAAGATGTGAAGAAAAGAATCGAGGCCAAGAATGGTTGGGCACCGGGCCTGGCAATTCACGAAATGGGCACTGCACGCATGGGCAAAGATCCTAAAACATCGGTGCTCAATGGCTGGAACCAGACGCATGATATTCCCAACCTGTTCGTCACCGATGGTGCCAGCATGAGTTCTTGCGCATCGCAAAACCCGTCACTGACTTATATGGCATTAACCGCGCGCGCTGCTGACTACGCCGTGCAGCAGTTGAAGCTCGGGAAAATATAACCCTGACAAACGCGCGTGTCGGTAAAAACCGGCACGCGTCGTTTTTTAAATCACCACATCACTACTGTAATGATACAAACACAATCAATAAACAGCCGATAACAAAGGAAACCACTATGACAACACTATCCAAGACAATTAAAGCCATTACTATGGCTGCTATTGCCAGCGTTAGCATTTCAACATTCGCTGCCGATGTTGCGCCAACCTCACCACAACTGAGCGTACAACTCTGGTCAATTAAAGATGACGTCGCTGCCGACTTTGAAGGCACCTTGAAAAAACTGAAAGCCATGGGTTTTCAGGGCGTGGAATTTGCGGGTAACTTTGGCGCTTACGCTAACGACCCTAAAGGACTGAAAGCATTTTTGGAAAAAACCGGATTAAAAGCATCTGGCGCACACGTGCCGTTTGAAAAATTGAATGATGCAAATTTCGATGCAACCGTTGCGTTCTACAAAGCGATCGATTGCAAATACTTGATTATCCCAATGGATCAACGCGCATTCACTGCAGAGGGTGCAAAACAAGTCGCAGCCGAGCTGGAAGCCATCCAGAAAAAATTGGACGCACATGGCATGCATACCGGTTATCACAACCACAAACCGGAAATGCTTGGTGAAATGGGTAAAACACCTTGGGATGTGATTGGTAAAAACACGGCCCACGCTGTGATCTTGCAACAAGATGTGGGTTGGACTGAAGTTGCTGGTAAAAATCCTGTTGATTTCGTTAAAGCCTATCCTGGCCGCACCATCCTCACTCACTACAAAGCGGCAGCACCGGATGAAGGTAACAAAGAACATCCAATTCTTGGTCAAGATACTACTGACTGGAAAGCCTTGATAGAAGCCAACAAAACAGTCGGCGGCACCTTGTGGTTTGTGGTAGAGCAAGAAGTGTATCCGGAAGGTATGTCGCCTATGCAAAGCGTAGAGGCATCACTGAAAGGCCTGCAAAAAATTATTGCAGACTCAAAATAATAACTGCTGTATAAAAAACGCCGCAACTGCGGCGTTTTTTAATTTTTAAAACACAAAATTCCCAATTAAAAAAATATAGTTAAAAATGAAAAGGATAAAAATGACAATGAACCTGACACGTATTTTAATGGGTCTGACAAGTATTGCATTCAGCGCAAGCCTATACGCCCAAGCAGCATTAACCCAACTTCCCGCACACTCTGGCGGGCGCGTATTGGTCACTACCAATGAAGCCGGAGAAAAAGCCTACGAATATTCCTGGCCGGGCGTGTATTTTGAAACGGCATTTGAAGGCGATTCGCTGACACTGAAGTTTGATGACGACCAAAATAATTTCCAGTTGATTATTGATTCAGGCGAGCCTATTGCGATTAAAAAGCCAGGCAAAACGGATTACCTGGTACCAAACCTGACCAAAGGCAAGCACCGTGTGCGCCTGGAAAAAATCAGCGAAACCCAATCCAGCAGCGGCCGCTTTCTGGGTTTTTATAGCGATGACAAACCTGCAGCCCTGCCCAAGCGCAAACGCCAAATTGAATTTATTGGCGACTCTTACACCGTAGGTTATGGAAACATATCGCCCAGCCGCGAATGCACCAATGACGAATTATTCAACACCACCAACACACAATTGGCATTTGGCCCGCTCGTCGGCAAACATTTTAATGCGGATTACCAGATCAACGCCTCATCCGGTTTTGGCATTGTGCGCAATTACAACGGCCACTCGCCAGATAAAAATTTAATTGGCTTGTATCCATTCACCTTGCACACCAATCACTACATCTACGCTAGCAATTGGCAACCACAAGTGATTGTGATTGGCCTGGGCACCAATGATTTTTCCACCCAGTTAAATGAAAACGAACGCTGGAAAACCCGTGCAGAACTGCAGCAGGATTATGTAACCAAATACGTCGGGTTTGTAAAAAGCCTGCACAGCAAGCATCCTAAAGCGCAGTTTGTATTAATGGCATCGGACAAAATGGAAGGCGAACTTGCTGGGCAAGTGGGCAAGGTATTAGCGCAATTGAAAGCCGACGGCATCAAGAAAATTGATTCGATTATTTTCAGCGAGCTGGACTATCAAGGCTGCCATTGGCATCCGTCCGCAAACGATGACAAGCTGCTCGCTGATTTAATTATCAAACATTTGCAAAGCAAAAAGGTCTGGTAACGCTAAAATTTGTTAACCTTACTGTTATAAAAATAAAAACCCGGATATATATAAACCTATCCGGGTGACAAATCGGCAAAATTATCGGTCGCCTCTATTTCAATAGCCGGACGACGAATATGAAAAAAATCCTTACCACTAGCGCGTTTTTGTGCTGCGCCTTTGCTGCAACTTCAAGCCTTGCCCAAAACCCGTTACATTTTGGCAACAATATCCGCACTGCTGATCCCTCTGGCCATGTGTGGCCTGATGGAAAAATGTATCTCTATACCTCGCACGATGAAGAATGCCAGGAAGACTTTCACATGAAAGACTGGTATGCGTTTTCATCATCCAACTTGGTGGATTGGAAAACCCACGGCCCAATTTTATCGATCAAGGATTTAACCTGGGCCGATAATTTTGCATGGGCACCCGATGCGGCTTATAAAAATGGAAAATATTATTTGATTTTCCCCGCAGGTACGGGCTTCAAAGACCGGGTAAATCCGGAAAAAAGTACCAAATGGATGGGGCTTGGTGTGGCAGTAAGTGAGTCGCCCACTGGCCCATTTAAAGATGCGATAGGAAAACCCTTATGGACCACGCCCTATGCGAATGACCCCAGCGTATTGATCGATGATGATGGCAAAGTTTATTTGTATTTCCATGGCATGAATGCCGATTATCAAGTCGCTGAAATGGCCGACGATTTACTCAGTATTAAAGGCGATTTGCAAAAAATGGATATGGGTGGTTATGAGCCCAAAATGGAAGGCCCTTGGGTGTTCAAACGCAACGGCATTTATTATTTCACCATGCCGGAAAATAACCGCGTACTCACTTACTACACATCCAAATCGCCTAAAGGCCCGTGGAAATATCAGGGCGAAATCATGAACGAGGAACACGGCAACAATCACCACTCGATTGTTGAATACCAAGGCCAATGGATTTTGTTCTACCACCGCTGGTTAGACACACCCGGCTGCCACAAAAAGCAGCGCCATGTCGCAGCTGAATATGTGTATTTCAATGAAGACGGCACCATCAAACCGATTAAACGCACCACAACTGGTGTTGGTGATTTTCCGGAGCGCATTAAAAATCTGAAAAAATAATCTATCGATAACATAAACTATCGATAAATAAAAAACGCCGCTCATTGAGAGTAATGCCAGTTAGTTAAGCAGTATATTGTCACCGGAACGTCATCCCCGCTTGCGGGGATCCATAGGTTTTAGGATCTAACGCTGGACTCCCGCGAGCGGGAGTGACGATGAGTTACTTAACTGAAAGGCATTACGCTCAATGAGCGACGTTTTTTATTAAGTTTCAGATTACATAAATCAATTTACACTTTATCGCCAATGGGCAATTTGGTGATCGGCTTACCAGTTGCAGCAAACAACGCGTTAACGACTGCACCTGCAATAGGTGGCAAACCAGGTTCGCCAACACCTGAAGGCATCTCGGCGGATGGAACAATATGCACCTCTATTTTGGGCATACTGCTGATGCGCAGCAGTGGGTAGTTATGGAAATTGGTTTGCTCGACTACACCATTTTTTAGCGTGATCGCTTCACCCAATGCGGCGCTTAAGCCCATGCCAATGCCACCTTCCATCTGCGCAGTAATCACATCCGGATTGATAGCAACGCCACAGTCTACCGCGCACACAACGCGCTCAACGTTAAATGTGTTATCGGCATTCACTCGCACTTCTGCGACCTGTGCAACCCAGGTACCAAACGATTTATGCACCGAAATTCCGCGCGATACCCCTTGCGCCAGTGGTTTGGTCCAATTGGCTTTTTCTGCAACCAAATTCAACACGCCTAATGCGCGCGGTTCTTTGGCAAGCAGCTCACGGCGAAAAATAACCGGATCTTTTTTAGCGGCTTTTGCAAGTTGATCAACAAATGTTTCCATCACAAACGCGTTGCCGGAATGGCCGACCGAACGCCACCAAAGCACAGGAATTTTGATATCCATTTCGGCCCCCTGTACCAATAAATTGGGAATAGCGTAATGGGTATCGCTGATACCTTCTACGATGCTGCCATCCAATTTATCGCCAGGGAAAAGCGATTGCGCAACGGCATGATGCTGCCATGCCAACAATTTTCCATCGTCAGTCACCGCACCACGTAAATGGTGAACAGCCATAGGGCGATAAAATGCATTCAGGATTTCATCTTCCCGCGTCCATACCATTTTGATGGCCTTGCCCGGCAATTGTTTTGCAATGGCAGCGGCATCCACCACGTAATCGCCCGGGCATGCGCGTCGGCCAAAGCTCCCTCCCGCATAGAGCGTATTAATTTTTACCTGCTCTGTTTTTAAACCAGTGGTTTGCGCGACTTGCTGTTGATCAACCGTTGGCATTTGGCAGGCGTACCACAACTCACAATACTGCTTTTCAAATTTAATAACGCAATTAAGCGGCTCAATTGGTGTGTGGGCAAGGAAGGGCAATTCATATTCAGCCGAGATTACATTTTTTGCACTTGCCAATACCTTGGCTGCATCGCCAATATTTTTATCCACTATGCCGGATTTTTTTGCCGCAGCGTGGCAGTCCTTAAACAGTTGCTCACTGCCACGGGGTTCACATGCCGAGAGATCCCACTCTATTTGCAATAGTTTGCGCGCTTGCTGTGCAGACCAAAAATCCTTAGCGACCACGGCAACACCGCGTGGAATTTCCACCACTGCAATAACACCGCCAGCTGCCTTGGCTTTGCTTGCATCCAACTTTTTCACTTTGCCATGCACTTGTGGCGGGTAGGCAACCAATGCAGTCAGCAAGCCAGGGAATTGGATGTCTTGCGTGTAAATTGCAGTACCGTTGGTTTTTTCAAACGTGTCTTTGCGTGGAATTTTTTTGCCGATCAATTGAAACTGTTTGGGATCTTTTAACATCGGTTTTTGCGGCGCGGGCAAGAGCGCAGCTTTTGCAGCCAATTCACCGAAGGTGGCTTTATGCGCACCATGGGAAAGCACACCTTGACTGACTTGAATTTCAGCTGCTGGCACTTTCCATTGCGCTGCCGCCGTTTCCACTAACATTGCGCGCGCTGCTGCACCGGCTTCGCGCAACTGTGCCCAGGAATTACCAATAGAGGAAGAACCACCGGTTCCCTGCATTTGCCCCCAAAATACATTGTTGTATTTGCTGTTGTCGGCCGGTGCAAATTCCCAATCCATTTGTTCCCAGCTTGCATCCAATTCTTCTGCAACAATCGCGGTCAAACCGGTACTAACGCCCTGCCCCATATCCAAATGCTTGATTACCAAAATCACTTTGTTATCCGGTGTAATTTTGATAAATGCATTGAAGCGCGGAGCATTGCTTTCGAGTGGTGCATTAGTGCCAAGCGGAATGTTATTGGCAGCCTGTGCATTGATACTGACAAAACCACTGCCAATCAATAAACCACCGCCTGCACTCATCGCCTGTAAAAAATGGCGGCGCGACACTGCCAGCGAATCCTGACCGGATTCCGTTTGGTTTTTTTTGCGTTCGAGAAATTTCATTTAGACTTTCTCCCCCAATTGATCGGCAGCCTGATGAATCGCCGCGCGTATGCGGTGATAAGTTGCGCAGCGGCAGAGGTTGCCGCTCATCGCCGCATCGATTTGCTCATCGGTAGGATTGTTATTGGTTTGCAGCAGCGCAGTGGCCGACATGATTTGCCCCGACTGGCAATAACCGCATTGCACTACATCCAGATCGCGCCAGGCTTGTTGCACGGCATTAAAGGCGGGCGAGTTTATGGTTTCAATTGTTTGGATATCCGCACCGGCCACGGCCGATACCGGCAAACTACAAGAGCGCACCGGCGTGCCATTCATATGCACAGTGCAGGCACCGCAAAGTGCCATGCCGCAACCTAATTTGGTGCCGGTCATATTCAGGTGATCGCGCAATGCCCACAGCAATGGCGTGTCCGGGGCAATATCCAACTGTTGGACTTTGCCATTAATTTTGAGCGAAATCATGCATGTCTCCTATACAAAAAATCGTTAGATAATTTTTTTACAGTATTCAGTAAAATCTGCCGGGGTATCGATATCAAACTCTGCCGATGGCATAGCGACGGGAATGACGTGATCGGCGTAGCGCTGCAATAAATATTTCGCACCGCGGTCACCACGACACTCGTACAAACGCGCTTTGAAAAAGGCCGGGAAAATCGCCGGAACTCCCAGCGTATTGGCAAAGCTGGCGCAGGCAATTTTTTTTGGATTTTCACACCATGCGCGATAAAGCCGCTGTAAATCCTGCGCACTGACAAACGGTTGATCACCTAACAGCACTAATACCGGATTGGCGTTTTGCAATTGTTTAACGCCAAACGCGAGCGAATGCCCCAACCCTAAATTCCACGCGCGAAATTCCAGAAAGTGAATTTCACAACCCGCATTTTTTTTAGGGGAGGTATCCAGCGCGGGCAGTGCTTGTTGCAGTTGGGAATAAAATGCACCAGCGACAATATAAATACCGGCCGGATCCAGTTTGCGCGCCGCCGCAATACTGTGGGCAAGCAGTGGCTTGCCATTCCACTCGGCCAATAATTTACAACTACCAAAACGGCTGGCATTACCCGCAGCAAGAATTAAGCAATCCAGTTTCATGAATTCACCGCCTGATTTGCCAATGTTGTAAATTCACGCGGTGCAACTGCGCCCAAGGGCAGCGCACTGCTACCAAATAAACACGCATGACATTCCGCCAAGACCGACAGTGCAATACTTTCCGGCAGATCACCACCCAGTGCCAACCCCATCGGCCCGCTGACCGGATAACGCAGATGTGCATCGGTTAATCCCTTCATTGCCAACACCTGCGCTTTACGCTGCGCAGGCCCAAGCAGACCAATGTAGGGATTACATAATTCGCGCGTTTCCAAATAGGCAACCGCCGCTGCATCCAGTTCCATATTGTGATGCGCAATCACGACCGCATCGACTTGCTGCAAAAATGCATCACTTAAACCTGTGACCGCCACCGTCTGGGTATCAATATCGGCAGGAAAGTGCGCGCGTTTTCCATCATGTAACCGCGCATCGGCCAAGGTCACTCGCCACCCCAGTGTATTGGCTAATTGGCATAGCGGAATCAAATCGATACCGCTGCCTAACACCAATAAATGCGGAAGGGGATTAATTAAGGTTGATAACTGTTGGCCGTGTACACGGCCATGCTGGCGCTGGCTAAATACGCGTGCGCAGGGATTAAAATCTGCGCGCGCTTCATCAACGGCCAAATGGTATTCGCAAGCCTGCTGTTGTTGCAGATGGGAGAACACCTGCGGCAAATGTAAATACTGGTTTTGTGCTGTGCAGGGGTGCAACACAATTTCGGCAGCGCCGCCACAACCAATTCCCAGTCGCCAGGCGATATTATCTTCGTCGCTTGCATCGTAAATCAGGCGGCGTGATTTCCCCAGCGCGATTACTTTGCGCGCTTGTAATAATAAATCCGATTCAAGGCAGCCGCCGCTTAACAAACCCAACTGGTCACCGGCATCGCTCAGCAACATCAGCGCACCGGTTTTACGGTAGACAGATCCGCGCGTATCAATCACTGCACCCAGCACCCAATTGGCCGCATCTTTTAACGGCAACCAGCGCGCCAGCAAATGATAAAAATGATGGGAGCTTGTATTGGGCATAACAGGTTCACCTGATTTTTATAAGAGAGACGCAACCTGACAGGATAATCCCATCTGCTTTGCTGGAAAGATAGCGCTGTTAACAAAACTAAACAGCCGCGTGACAAATAGCATTCTGCTACTGGTTTCACCCGCTTGAAGTGCTATTAAAATTTTTTCTGAGAAAAAATCGGGTAATGACTTGAGGATATAAAACAACACACACCAAATCCCTTATGGCTTTATAGCGGTGTGCTTTCGCGCTGATTCCTGATTCCTGATTCGGGATTACTGATGAGACAGTCATTAACTATGGTACTGATTGATCCTGTCTTGAACGTGTCAAACAATCTTCTATTTAAACGATATCCGCTAAACAACATACTTATGCACAAGCGCAACCACAAATAATAAATAAAGCAAATGAACAACCCTAATGCCTTTTTTGTTGTTTATGTGAATCGGTAAACCTGCGCTCACACTTGCCACAAATATTCCCAGCCCTGCTCCTGCCAATACATCCGCAGGCCAATGCACTCCTAGTGCAATGCGCGAGATTCCAATCGCCGCCAATAATATGCCTAACGCAATTTTGCCCAGCAGGTTGAGTTTTAAAAAATGAAATAACAATGTGCCCAATAAAAATGCCGCAATCGTATGTCCCGAGGGCATAGAAAAGCTGGTCACGCTCATAGGCTCCACCAACAAATGAAATGGCTGATCAAAGCTGGCAGTATGTTCAGGGCGAGGCACCGCAAATAAATACTTAAACCCGTTAGCCACAATCAACCCGGCAACCGCTGCAATTGCACCTTTCAACAATGCATCGTTATTTTTTCTCAGCAACAGATAAAAAATACAACCGGCTACCGAACCTTCACCAATGGTGGTAATCGCTGTCCAAAAAAGCTGATGCGGAAAAAGCGAATTGATATAAATAAAGAGCGATTGATTAAGCGCTGGTAAAAAAAATAACGCAGCACCGGCAATAATCAGGACAACAGCAGCAACAAGCGACAATTTCATTATTCGGCCTATTTAAATATCAATGGGTTATTGCAGCACAACGTAAAAAGGTATTGTGACAAACCTCATAAATCCGGTACAACCTATAAATACAACAAAAATGACAGGATATACTCCTAAGGGTCAGACCAGCGACACGCAACAAAATTCATAATCAGACACACCATCGAATAATTAGCGTAATTGCCAAGGAGGCAATATGAAGACAGGAATATCAAAATCAGTAGGACGATACGGAATCAACATCAAGGACGATGTGATGTTTATACAAACTGCATTAAACACCTACGCCAAAAAACACGCCAGCAACACCTTCCCACTCAAAGTCGATGGCCTTTGCGGCAACAAAACCGTTCAGGCAATTTTCAACTTCCAAAAAAACCACGTCGGCATATCTGTACCCGACGCACGAATTGATCCGAATGGAAGAAGCTTCCGCCACCTTACATCCACCTCTCCCATCGCTATCGCAACATCGAATACCTCAAGCACTAAACCCATCAGCTTTATGCTGAACGAAGCCCATGTCACCTATGCCAGTGACATTCCTGAAAACAGGAGGATCGTTTCGGCCTATGCGATTAACGTAGTCAAGCTTGCACTTATTGAAAGCAAGATGACTCATGCGGTGATTACCTCAACCTTGCGCACACCGCAGGATCAGGCAGAGATTATGTACAAGAATGCGAAGCTTAATTTTTCCGGACAATATGATCTTTATGGAACCAATGGAAAAGCAGTATTGGACGTATACAAGGAAAACAAATCAAAAAGTAAAGAAGCCACGACCAAACTAATGAAAGAAAAAATTGAATCTCTTCTTAAGGAGGGAGAAAAAACATCTCAACACTGTGTCACTATCGAGAATTTCAATTCATTAAACACATTTGATATTGGGCTTAACTCTACCAGATTAAAATCAAAAAACTTCAATAAAGACAGATTAACCAAGACTCTTCGCGAGCTTGAGAATCAAGGATACATAAGGAAATTTATTGATGAGACAAGAAAAACCAATAGCTGTTGGCATTTGGAAATTTCACCTCACGCCAAAGACATTAACCTTTACAAAAAAGAATCTATGCTTTTACCGTTAACATCAAATCTGAGCAGATATGTATGAAATTTTTACCTCTCCTGTTTTTTATCGCGATGAGCTCACCTACGTACGCCAGTAGTAAATGCAGCATCAAATCAAAAGACTTAAATTTTATTACCCCAAAAGCCAACAACATCGCTAATACCTATTGGCAAGACAGCAACGAGAATGGGGAATCTGTTAAGCGCTTACATATAACGTACAAAGATGGTTCTACTGCCGTTATCAAACATACATTCTGCTCAGAATACAAATTCGAAGCGGTTTATTACACAGAAGAACAAGAGCAGACTAACTCGACAGATAAAATAAAAGCATCGTTCACAACATTCCTCTCGTACGTTGCGCATAAAGACAACATGCAAAAAAAAGCGATAAAATCAATGATGGCTGAGTTGGATAAGTACACCTTTGTTCCCGATGAAGCGTTTGGCGCAACCTACAATGGGCATGAGTCAGTTTATGGTGATACCAGTTACAGCGTCCTTTACTCTCCTTTGAATTATTCCGCGATTTATAGCGCGGCCATTTCTGTGGAGGTGGGCATAGGGGGAATACATTAAAACCATCATAAAGGCGACGAAATGTCGCCTTTGCCCCAAAAGACCCCATAACCCACTGATTGCCCTACATTTTTCAATCTGCCATCGATAACAATACCCCGCTCAGACCTGCCATAATGTCGCGTAATTCGCCCTAAACGCCATTTTGGTGATAATCTCCCCGCTCAAACATTGACCGTAGAACGCGCCACCGCGCGGCAAACCACTGCCCCCACCAGTGGCAAGGAGTACAAATGCGCAGACCAATCCTATTGCTCATCATCATGGCAATCGCGTTTTCCCAAAGCGAAATAATGTCGCCCAGCACAATCAAAGGCGTGGCCTTTCCCCTGCTGTTTGTGTTCTCACTCCTATTACTACTGATTTGGTTTGTCCGCAGATTCAGCAAAAACCGCAAACATGATCTCAATACAGATGATGGCGGTAACGCCTATTTTCCAATTGGTAAAAATAACGATGGGAATTCAGATAGTAGTGACGGGAGCGATTAATAAAATTAAAGACTGCTTGGTGCCCAAAGCGGTCCTTGGAAAGATCAGAACAGATAAATTATTTGCCCAAAAGCGGTCCTTCGCGTTTCACAGCATAGTGAGTAGATTGCTATATTTCCGTCTGCTCGGAAATTTCCAGTGCGTCGTCCACATCAATTCCCAAATAGCGCACTGTACTTTCCAGTTTGGTATGCCCCAACAAAATTTGCACCGCACGTAAATTTTTGGTGCGTTTGTAAATGAGTGATGCTTTTGTTCGACGTAGAGAGTGCGTGCCATAGGCAGAAGTGTCCAATCCGATATCCGCAATCCAGCGGTGAACAATCCGTGCATATTGTCGTGTTGTGATATGCGGCGAATCATGGATGCGACTGGGGAACAGATAGTTGTCACTGCGAAGATTGGCTTTAGCCAACCAGGACTCAACCGACTGTCTGGTCAAGGATGTAATCTCGAATTGCACAGGTTGATGGGTTTTCTGCTGCATCACGGTGGCGCGATGCAGGAGTTGAGTACCGTGGCAGATATCGCGGACTTTCAACTTAACCAAGTCACAGGCTCGAAGCTTGCTATCAATGGCAAGGTTAAACAGTGCCAATTCACGGATTCGTTGAGTGATCTGCAAGCGCACGCGGATTGCCCATACGTCGCTCACTTTCAGTGGGGCTTTTTGACCAATCAGTTTTCCTTTGTTCCAGGGTTCGTGTGGTAAGTGGGTGCGGTAAGTGTTCGTAGACATAATGAGTACCTCTGATTTGCAGGTTCATTACTATGATGCGCCCTTAATTCAAATAGTAAACTAGACCTTAAGGTTTAAGGTGGGCTTGATCTGATCGTGTAAAGTTCAAACCGTATAGATCAGCGTAAAAATTACATAAATTTGAAATTACAAACTTTTACAATTAGTATTGGCACCAAATTTTTCATCGTCTCGAATGGACTAAACCATGGATACAGGTTTACAGTGCTTGGTAGCACTCGCAGGATTCCACCAGTTGCCCGCTGACGCGGCACAAATCACCCACCAGTTTGCAATTCCTGGCCAGCCCCTTGGCAATACTGAAATACTCCGCGCCGCCAAAGCGCTGACCTTTAAAGCCAAACTGTTTACTCTTCCTCTCGCTAAATTAATCGGCTCCAGTCTCCCTGCTATCGCCAAAACCAAAGGCGGTGATTACATTATTCTTGCGCGCATTGCCGAGGAAGATGGTGTACCGACGAAAGTGCTGGTGCAGGATCTGCGCGAGCAAACACCGAAAACATTAAGCGCAGACGAATTTAATTCGCTTTGGTCGGGTGAAGTGATTTTTCTCAGTCGTCGTCTCGGCATTCGCGAAAGCCTGCAACAAAAATTCGATATCAGCTGGTTTATTCCCTCGCTTATTAAATACCGCAAATTATTTGGTGAAGTGCTAATTGCATCGTTCTTTCTGCAATTGTTTGGTTTGATTACTCCACTGTTGTTTCAAGTGGTGATGGATAAAGTATTGGTGCATCGTGGCTTTAGTACACTTGATGTTATTGCCTTTGCGTTCTTTGCGATTGCCATTTTTGAAGCGCTGCTTGGCGGAATCCGTAGTTATGTCATGGCACATACCACCAGTCGGGTCGATGTGGAATTGGGTTCACGCTTGTTCCATCATTTGATGGCCTTGCCGATGGGTTATTTTGAGGCGCGACAAGTTGGGCAAAACGTCGCTCGGGTGCATGAGCTGGATACTATTCGTAATTTTATTACTGGCAGTGCACTTACCTTGATTCTGGATCTGGGCTTTACCATCGTCTTTCTGCTGGTGATGTGGTACTACAGCTCGACGTTATTTTTTGTTGTCGCTGCCACCATTCCTTGTTACATCCTGCTGTCTGTTTTTATTACGCCCATCCTGCGTCACCGTTTGGATGAGAAATTCAAACACGGTGCAGCGAATACCGCCTTCCTCACCGAATCCGTTACCGGCGTACAAACTGTAAAAGCCATGGCGGTTGAACCTCAAATGCAGCGCAAATGGGAAGACCAATTAGCCAATTACGTAAGCGCTTCTTTCCGTAGTCAAAACCTTGGCAATGTGGCTAACCAGATTGCCGGTTTGATCAATAAATTAATGACGCTGGGCATTATTTGGTGGGGAGCTCACTTGGTGATTGGTGGGCAACTTACGGTGGGTGAATTAATCGCCTTTAATATGTTGGCGGGCCGTGTGAGTGGCCCCATTCTAAAACTGGTGCAACTTTGGCAAGACTTCCAGCAAGCAGGTATTTCCATCGAACGCTTGGGGGATATTCTCAATACCCCGCGTGAGCCCGGCTACAACCCCAATCGCTCTACCTTGCCATCAATCTCCGGCGAAGTGAGCTTTGAGCATGTTCGTTTTCGCTATCGTCACGATGGCCCCGTGATTCTCGACAGCTTTAACCTGCACGTAAAACCCGGCGAGATTATCGGTATTGTTGGCCGCTCCGGCTCCGGTAAAAGCACGCTCACCAAATTAATCCAGCGCTTGTATTTACCTGAAAGCGGCCGCGTGCTGGTAGATGGTGTGGATCTCGCCATGGTGGATACTGCATGGCTGCGTCGCAACATTGGTGTGGTTCTGCAAGAGAACTTTCTCTTCAACCAAACCGTGCGGGAAAATATTGCACTCACTAATCCTGCTGCACCTATGGAGCAGATTGTGGCTGTTGCCAAGCTTGCCGGTGCTCATGAGTTTATTGTTGATCTTCCTGAAGCCTACGACACCATGGTCGGCGAGCAGGGCAGTAATCTCTCCGGCGGTCAGCGCCAACGCTTGGCAATTGCACGCGCACTCTTAACGAATCCACGTATTCTGATTTTTGATGAAGCTACCAGTGCGCTGGATTATGAATCCGAACGGATTATTCAAGACAACATGGCCGAGATCTGTAAAGGCCGCACCGTATTCATCATCGCCCACCGCTTGAGTACGGTGCGAATCTGCAACCGCATTATTGTGATGAACAAAGGTCATATCGTAGAGCAAGGTGCGCATGACGAATTGTTGCAACAACAAGGTTATTACGCGCAGTTGCATGGTTACCAACAGCATAGCCCGCAACCGAAAACTACTTCGGCGCATTCCTTGTCTGCGCAACAGGCAAGTCCGAAGCTGGAGGTAGTCCATGACTAACTTTTTCCAGCAATTGCTTGATGCCTGGCGTGAGCGCGCGAAACTCGGCGATGGTTCCAAACAACAAAACCTGGCTGAATTTATGCCAGCGGCGTTGGAATTGCAGGAGTCGCCACCCAATCCGTTAGTGCGTTGGTTGGCGTGGGTATTGATAGCGTTATTCGTACTGTCACTCATATGGGCTTGTGTAGGTAAAGTGGATGTCGTTGCCAGTGCCGAGGGCAAAATTATTCCCAGCAGCCGCGTCAAACAAATTCAGCCTTTAACCAAAGGCTTTGTAAAAGCCATTCACGTAAAAGAAGGCCAGTATGTGAATCAGGGCGATGCACTGATTGAATTGGATCGCACTATCACGGCGGCTGACCAATCGCGTATGCAACAAGAGCTGCACAATGCCAGCCTGAATCTCGCAGGCGCAGAAGCCTTACAGCAATTCCTAACGGATAAGTCACCCTCAAACATCAAATCGCCTGCCGGAATACAACTCAATGTTCCCGCAGACATAAAACCTACAGAAATAGAATTGCTGTTACACCAACAAAAAACCTGGCAGCAATGGCAGCAATATCAAGCGCAATTAAGCAGCCTGCACAGCGGACTTAAAAAAGTACAAAGCGAAAAAGTGGCTAATCAGGAAACCATTAAAAAACTTCAGCAAACCCTGCCGATGGTTAGCAAGCGCGCGCAGGCTCTGGAAAGTCTCTATGCCAAAAACATGGCTTCCGAAGCAGAGTATTTGGAGTTAGAGCAACAACGTATTGAGCGAGTACAGGATTTGGCAGCACAGCAACAAGTACAACAACAGTTGGATGCCGCCATCAATGAAGCACAGCAACAAATCAATGCGCTCAAGTCCGATACCTTAAGCAAGCTCCTTGCGCAAATTGCCGATAGTCGCAATCAAATCGCCACCATTACGGAAGAGTTGGTAAAAGCCACGGATATGAATGATAAACAAGTTCTCTATGCCCCCGTATCCGGTTATGTACAACAGTTGGCAGTCAATACTATTGGTGGTGTCGTCACTGAAGCGCAGCAATTAATGATTGTAGTGCCTGAAGAAGAAAGCCTGGAAGTACAAGTGATGCTGGGTAATCAGGATATTGGCTTTGTTGAAAAAGACATGCCTGCGGAAATAAAAATCCACACGTTTCCGTTTACTAAATACGGATTGATCGACGCTACCGTCACGCACATTTCAGATGACGCGATCCTCGACGAAAAGCTGGGTCTGGTTTACACCATGCATTTGAAAATGCACAAGAGCACGATTCGTGTTGAAGCGAAAGACGTAAAACTGATTCCCGGTATGGCTGTCACCGCAGAAGTAAAAACCACACAGCGTAGAGTGATTGAATACTTCCTCTCGCCACTCTTGCGCTATCAGCAAGAAAGTATTCGTGAACGTTAATTAGCACTGGTATCGATGGCAAGGAATAAAAACAAATGAGAGTGCTATTTATTCACCAAAACTTTCCTGCACAATTTGTGCATTTGGCACCGGCATTGGCGGCTGATGTCAAAAACGATGTGCGTGTACTCACACCCAGTCAGCGCCCCATTCCCAAGGGTGTTAAAGCGCATTACTACACCATCAAGCGCAGCAGCAGTGAAAATATTCATCCTTGGTTAGTGGACATGGAAACCAAAACCATTCGCGGTGAGGCGGCATTTTGGGCGGCATTGGAATTAAAAAAACAAGGTTTTACGCCCGACATTATTATCGCCCACCCCGGTTGGGGTGAAAGTCTGTTTTTAAAAGAAGTCTGGCCAAACGCAAAATTAGCGCTCTACTGCGAGTTTTATTATCAAGCCAAAGGTGCCGATACTAATTTTGACCCTGAGTTTTCAAAAGACGAAACGGATCTTGCGTGCCGCTTAAAACTCAAAAATGCAACCTTTGATTTACAGCTAGCTCAGGCAGATGCCGGTATATCGCCCACACATTTTCAACGCTCAGTATTCCCCGAGCAGTTTCAATCGAAAATCTCGGTGATTCACGATGGCATAGATACAAATCTAATAAAACCTAACCCGCAGGTCACCATGCAGTTAAATGGTAAAACCCTTACGCGGGATGACCAAATCATCACCTTTGTAAACCGCAATCTGGAACCTATGCGCGGCTATCATATTTTTATGCGTGCCTTACCGGAGATTCTAAAACAAAACCCAAACGCGCGAGTGGTCATTGTGGGTGGGGATGATGTGAGCTACGGCAGCAGGCCTCCCGCGGGTACAACATGGAAGGAGCTGTTATTAAATGAAGTCAAAAGCCAGTTGGATATGAGCCGGGTGCATTTTGTGGGCAAGCTTTCGTATCCAAACTTTATCCAGCTATTACAGCTCTCCACTGTACATGTATATCTCACCTATCCGTTTGTATTGAGTTGGAGTTTGCTTGAAGCAATGAGCGCTGGTTGTGCGATTGTGGCGAGTGATACGGCACCGGTGCGGGAAGTGATTAAGCAGAATGAAACGGGTGTTCTGGTGGATTTTTTTAATATTGATGCGATTACAGAATATGTATCCTATTTGTTAAAAAATTCAAAAGCTAAAGTTCTATTAGGCGAAATGGCTAGAGAGATTGTTTTGCAATACTACAACCATGAAAAAATATGTTTACCAAGACAAAAGTTATGGGTTAGAGAAGTTTTGGATAGATCATAAAATTATGATTACCTATATAAACTCACAAGGTAATGGATGGTTCGGTATCCCTAACTGGCTGTTCTTAACAGTAGAGAATGTTGAAATGCGACTGATAATTAAGCAGAATAAAATTCCTGATTTTATTCTTGAGTTTGTAGCGCTAAATTTTTACCAAAATAAGGAAATATTATGAAATATTTTTTTAAATCAATTGCGGTTATTTCAATTATTCCCCTTCTAATCGCTCTGTACTTTTTTGACAACATAAAAGGTTATTGGCGATTTAAACAGTATTGTGCAAGTGAAGGTGGTTTGCGGGTTTATCAACCACTTGAGAGGGGAGTGGGATGGTTAGCTGAGGATCAAGAACAGGCCAAGGCTGCATCTTTATTGGAGTATGTCGATTACGCTCGATATACAGATAAAAATGATGGGAATACATATGACTTGCGATATTTAGGGGGGGATTTGCAGCTTGATGCATCCTATGAAATAAAGCTTGAGGATCAGGCTAAAAATCCAGTTTATCTATGGAAAAGTGTTGGTGAGGGTGTGAAGGGTGAGTTAAGGCTAAGGCGATTTGGTTATGAGGTTGTGGAAATAAAAAGTTCAAAATTGTTTTCGCTCTATTATAGTTTTTCTTATTCTAAATTTGATAGATCGAAAACTATTCTTGATTCTCCTTCAAGAGTGTATTGTTTTACCGAGCACGAAAAAGGCTCAGAAGGCTTGTATGGCTGGAGAGTTGCATTAAATACAGCATTTAAAAACTAATTTAAGAGGATATGGAAATGACAATCAACAACATTGAGGCTCTTATAAAATTAATAAGCACGGCAAAAGCAATTTATGGTGATTTTCCATCAGATACATTAGTCAATGTTCTAAAAAATACGGCGGATTTTACTGCGTCAGAAGCTGATAAATTTATAGGGAATTTTAATTATCTATCATATTCATTTACGGATAATGATTCAGGTTTTCAAGCGGCTGTTTTCCAAGATAAATCAACTGGAAAAAAGGTTCTTGCTATCAGAGGGTCGGAAGAGGTTTGGAATGATCATGTCACTGCTAATACGCTAGGTATAGGTGTAGCTGGTTTTGCGAACGAACAAGCAGTGGATTTGTATCGTTATTGGAAAAAGCTAACCGCTACGGAAGGGCAAGAGAATATTTATTCTGATGATGAAATTGCCATGCTTTATCAAATGAAGCTTGCCAACGATTTTTATGAAACAGGATTGGATGAATTGTGGGAGACCATTGGTTTCCAATTATTTAAATTATCGTTGAGTGGTGACGTTGGTCTTGGTGTGATTGATGAAAATGAGGTGGTAGATGTTACTGGTCATAGCTTGGGGGGAAATTTAGCCTATGTCTTTTCACGAATGTTTCCTGAAAATACGGGGCAGGTTGTAACATTAAATGCACCCGGCTTGGGCGATGATTCTGTGCTGGGAGAGTTGGGATTTGTGGGCGGAGGTGCCAATATTACTTCAGTTATTGCTGAGGGTGATTTTGTTCATACTGTAAGTGGAGATACGATTGGTTCAGCTGTAAAAATCACTCAAGAGGTTGAGCATGGAATATTAGATTATGTAAATAATAACCACAGTATTATTAATGCAGTGGATGGCTTGCATCTTTTCGGCCTTTTTTCAAAACTCGATCCTACCCAAGCCAATAGTCCATCCGGGATTTTAAAAACCTTCATGCAGCAATCGTCCAATAAGGGATTGGATACGTATGAAAATATGCTCGATAGTTTGCGTAAATTGCTGATCGATGACGATATTATAAAAACACCCGCCGCCACAAAAAATGATCTTGCACAGCGTGAACAGTTTTATCTCAACATGAAAGAGCTTGAAGAAAGCGGTCATTTTGTGAATTTAAAAGGCCATATAAAACTGGTTGAGCCTTCACTGAATACAGCACAAGCAAAATCCGATTATGGCCAATTCCTCGCACTGTATTTTGCTGCACCTTTTGCCTTGCAAGGGGATGAAGGCATATTGTCCAATCTCCATTGGGATCTTTACAGCGCATGGACAGCCGACCAATCCCTCAGCGCTGTAGATCGTCAGGCTGGAAAAGCAAATTTCCCCGATGAATGGTATTACGACCGCGCCAATTATTTAAGTGCGTTGCTTGAGCGCAACGCTAACGATATTGATTCCTCTGAGAGCGCAAACCCATCAGGTGATGATGTTTTCTATGTAAATGTCGATGGATTTGATAATGGCAGTGGCTGGGTTTTTTCGGGTGATGTTGATGCAAGCAATATCAATCAGGTACCAGAGCCTAAACGTGTAATTTTTGGTACGAATGAGGGTAATTCACCTGCTAATACCGGTCCCGATGCTTTTGTTGGCGGCGACGGCAATGACCGTATTTATGGCTTGGGTGGTGATGACACACTTAATGGATTAAAAGGCAGTGATGTTTTATTCGGCGGAGCCGGTAATGACCAGCTCATCGGTGGTGAAGGTGCGGACAAATTGTTGGGTGGTGCTGGTAATGACACCTACATTTTCGACGGTAATTTCGGTCGTGACATGATTATTGATAGTGATGGCAACGGAGCCGTTGTTATCGATGGCGTAACACTGGGTGAGTTAACACCGGTCAAAGGAACAGATAACGTTTTTCGTTCCGGCAGTAATATCGAAGTCGTTCGTTTTAATGAAGGTGAAACGACCAGCTTATTTATTTCCACTCGCCCATCTGAGACATCACCGGGTAGCAGTGTGATGATAAAAAATTGGCAGCCCGGCCAATTGGGTATCACGCTCGGCGAGCCCGATGAAGACTCTCCAATTTCCGGTGTAAAAGTGTTTAACGGTGATTCGGCCGGTAATGTGCTGAGCATGAATCGTGTATTAGAGATTTATGAAAGTGACCCCGCTAAAGATAGCTGGAAGCATCTGCAAGCCGATGGAGGTGAAGGCCAGGATTTTTTAATGGGCACATTAAATGGTAACGATACCCTTAAAGGCGGTGCTGGCGATGACTTTATTTTAAGTGGCAGCACCATGCTGGGCGACATGACTCTTCGACTTTTCTCGTACCTGGATAATCACGGCACCGATGACATAGATGGTGGTGAAGGTAGTGATTACATTGTTGTAACGGGTAAAAACTCTGTCGCACACGGTGGTGATGACAATGATTTTATTCGTGCTGATTCTTCTATGGCTGCCTATTTTAATGAAGTTTCTAAGCTCGATGGTGATGGCAATAAAATTGTTAATGTCACTACTGATCAAGTATGGCAAGACTACCGCCAGAATTTATTTCCGCAACTTACCGAAACGCAAAATGGTGATCTGACTATATTTACTTTGGATTTTATAGATGAAACAAGAAACAATTTGGATTGGGTGATACAGCCATCTGTTTCTGGTATGCCCTCTTATTTGTTGCAGCGCCCGATCAACAATGTTGATGAAAATCATACTGTATTGGCTACGGCCTATGGTGAACATCGTCCCTTTATTGAAATGTCAGAAACTTCTAGCGTCGGTGCTTGGTATTTTGCTGGTGGGAGCATTGCCGGACGTTCGATATATGCAAGCTATTATGCGGAAACATCACTTAATATTGCTCAATACCAAGATATGAAAGGTCATAACCTGTTGGGTGACAAAGGTAATGATGTCATTTTCGGTGGCATCATGAGTGATTACATAGTAGGCGGAGAAGATAAAGATACACTTTTCGGTCTCGATGGACATGATCTCATTGATGGTGGTGCAGGTATCGATCACATTAGAGGTGGAACGGGTAATGACACGATCATGGGCGGTGGTGATGCTGACATTATCTATGGAAATGGATTTGAAGTTTCTTCTCAGCGAGCTCATCTGCCCGATAATGATGTGTTATACGGAGGTGATGGAAATGATTCAATTTATGGCAACGCAGGTAATGACTACATAGAGGGTGGCGCAGGAGCCGATTTGCTTCTTGCGGATGAAGGTGATGACATTATTGTCGGTGATATCGAAGACCAAGGCTGGGGTGGTGGCCAGGATAATGATATTTACATCATCGAAAATATTGTTTTCACACACAGCGAGCTTGAAGCTGCCGCGAATACTACCTCAATAGATAACGCGAATATTTTGTCTAACACCACACCAACTACTTCCCAAAATAACGAACCAGTCAACACCATCAGTTTATTTGATGATGATGGCAACAACACCTTGGCAATTGCCGGTGCAACACTGCTTGAACAAATTAGCCTTACCGCACAGGGGCAAGATCTCATTCTGCGAGTCGGTAATGGAAAAATATTTATCTTCAATGGCCTTAATAATTCAGTAAATCAAATTGTGTTGGGGGATTCAGCTGAGGCACTCATTAGCCAAGCACAAAACGGCATTATCAACGCCAGTTCAGTTGCGATGGATACTGTTATTGCTGAGCGCTTAACTACTGATATAGCGCGAACGGCGCAGGCAGCGGGAAGCCTGCTGGTAGGCGGTGTGGGGAATGACACCCTAACAGCCCACGCCGGGGGCTCAACTTTCCTTGGCAGTAAAGGCAATGATTTACTCATAGGTAGTAGTGGGGACGATGTTTATATGATTCGGGCTAATGATGGCCAAGACACCATTACCGAAAGCGGCGGCAATAATAAAATTAAATTCGCTGAAGGTATTGTGCCCGAGCAAGTAACACTACGTCGTAGTAATGGAAATTTATTGGTACTGGTTGCAACTGGCGAAAGCATCACCATTAACGGTATGTTTAATTCCGCCACTGGTGAGGTAATAGTAAACAGTTCCATTCAATCGATTGAGTTTTCCGATAAAACACAATGGGACTTAACACGGATTCTTCAAGAAACGGAAAAAGGCATTACCTTAGTAGGCTCTGATCATGCGGATGTTCTCACCGCCTACGAAAGTAATGACACGCTAATCGGCGGTATGGGCAATGATAAATTGGATGGCGGTAAAGGGGACGATCATTATCAATTTGACCGCAATCATGGTGCAGATACCGTTGCTGATCTAGAGGGATATGATCACATTCATTTGGCTGATGGTATTAGCGAGGCTCAAGTGAATCTCCGCAAGGATATTAATAATAATCTCATTATTCGTATCAATAACGTTGACAGCATTACAGTTTCTGCAATGTTTGATGCGGCGGGTGCGTTAACGACGAATGCTATAGAAGAAATTCATTTTGGCAATACAGTGGTATGGAATGCAGAACGTATTTCCCTTGAGCTTGAGCGCAATCAGCCCTATGAATTTATTGGTACGGACGGTGATGATCTGCTGACGGGCGATAACGTTAATCAAACCTTTATTGGGAATAAAGGCGATGATCAACTGAACGGAGGTGCAGCCAACGATATCTATCAGTTTGCACTCGGTGATGGCAAAGATGTGATTCAGGATATAAATGGGATAGATCATCTGGAGCTAATTGGTATTGAAGAAAATGGTGTTGTTGCGCGTCGCGTAGGCTCAGATTTACAGCTGACTATCAACGCTCACGATGGGATCACCATTAAAAATGCTTTTGATGTAAAAGCTGCCAACGTCGTAGCACCAGGAATAATCAGCATTATTGAGCAATTACAAAATCGCTGGCTGTCACAATCCGAGGCGTTAATTGAAACCCATTATGGATTAATAGGTAGCGGTAACATGCTACTTGAATTTGAAACGGATGCTGTAGGCGGAGATGCTGCACACGTCGAAACAAGCTACTCGCAAGGTTCCAGTATAAGCACAACCGTAAAACTAATGATTGATTTGGCTGACTTTGCGGCTCCCCCAAATGGTGATAGCTATTTATATTACGACCGTATTATCGCTCACGAAATGGTGCACGCGGTGATGGCGCGAAACATGAACACGTCGCTTTTACCTGGTTGGTTCAATGAAGGTGTTGCTGAATTCATTCATGGCGCAGATGAGCGCGTAAAAGGTGATGCCAGTATTATTGGCTTGGAGAGTAATTTTAATCAGTTGTTTAAAACAACAGTTGGCTCACCCTCTACTTCAGCTGGCTATTCTGTTAGTTATATTGCAGTCAAGCTATTAGATAAGGAAATTCGAGACCAAGGCGGACTTGGCGTTAAAGAGGTCTTTAATCACCTTAAAACTGGCAAATCATTGGATGAAGCACTTGTTGCAGTAAGTGCGGCACATGGTGGCATGTCTGGTATATGGAACAACCTTGCTTCTTTTGAAGCACATTTTCTTTCGGTTGGATTTTCACTCTACCCAACATTACTTAATTTATCAGATGGCGATACCGGTTCAATTGCAGGGTCTGATTATGGAAATTCTTCTCTCTCCGCTGAATCTATTCTTCCTGAAGTATCGACTGGCTCTGCAAAAAATTTCACGCTTGTTATTCTCGAACAATATATTCCGTCACCAGAAATTAACGGCATATTAGAAACCATTAGCTTTGAATCAGGTTCTGAATGGGATCTTGCTCGTGTCATGCAAGAAGTCCTAAAGCCGACGAATAGTGATGATGTTATTCATGCATTTAGTACTGATGACGTAATTTCAGGTTCTAAAGGCAACGACCAATTATTTGGTTATGCAGGTAATGATGTATACCGGTACGCGTTAGGCGACGGAAATGATGTGATTGTTGATAGTGCCGGTACTGACCAGATTGAATTTGGTGAAGGCATTCTGGAGTCGGATATTGAGCTGACCCGAGATTCATCGAACAATTTAGTCATCACATTAAAAGACCTGTCGGCCATCACTGTTCGCGATTCGTTTATAGCGAATGGAGAGTTGAGCTCCAGTAGTATCGAATTCATTAGTTTTTCGAATGGCGACGTATGGAATAACGAAAAAATACTGCAAGAGGCTAATCGCGTTAGAGCGCTTGTTATTCGCGGTACTGATGGTAATGACTTTCTGCCTGGCTCTGAAAACGGAGATATTTTAATCGGTGGATTGGGCGATGATGTTCTTGATGGAGGTGCAGGAGATGATGTTTATCGTTACCAGCTGGGAGATGGTAATGATCGTATAACCGATATGTCGGGTGTGAACGAAATAATTTTTGGTGATGAAATATTTTCTTCTGAAATAGAGTTTAAACAGCTCTCTTCAAATAGGCTTTACCTTAAGTTTAAGGATGGAGCACAAATAGAAGTCGAGGGCTCACACAGCCATGGGTTAAATGTCGGTAGTCTGCGTTTTGCGAATGATGAGCTATGGAGCGCGGACTTTTTAAAAAATAAAGTGCATACGGGTACTGAAGCTAACGATAAGCTTTATGGTTGGGACAGTAGTGATTCGATCAATGGTCATGGAGGTGCGGACTACATTGATTCCTATGGTGGCGATGATGAAATAACTGGAGGTGCCGGTTCAGATGTTCTATGGGGCGGAGACGGTAATGATACCTATTATTATTCCATCGGCGATGGTGTAGATACAATCAAAATGTCGGAAGGTAAGGATAGGTTAGTTCTAGATGCAGGAATTTCTGAAGATGATGTCATTCTACAACGTGTAAATAGCGATACTATCATCGTATCCTTCAGGCAAGGTGGTAGTGTTCTTTTACAAAGAGTTTTTATTATGAATGGATCCAATGTAGGTGCATTCAGTGATCTGGCGTCTATTAAAGAGATTGTTTTTAACAACGATGTAGTGTGGGATTTGGACACGATTAAAGAAAAGTTAAAGCCTATTGGATCTGATTCGTCCGAATATTTACATGGATTTGATTCAGATGACCTCATTACAGGATTAGCTGGTAATGATGAGATCGAAGGGTACTCGGGTGATGACACGCTGAATGGTGGAGACGGTAAGGATCGGTTATACGGAGGTGCAGGCAATGATCATCTGATAGGTGGTGCGGACACTGATAGTTTGTTTGGCGGGTTGGGCGATGATAGCTACTACCTTAACGCAGAAGATGTTAAATCTGGAAGTTATTTTAGTGAATTTACCGACGGTAACTACCTTAGCGATGAGGGGGGCGTAGACACCCTTTATTTAACCGAAAGTTTTTCATCAGATTTTAAATTTATTGTAGATGGAAAGTCTCTTTATTTTGTAGACAAAAACAGGAATTATTTCGAGATATATTTCGGTAATGAAATAACCGAAGATGTTCTGATCGAGAATGTAGTTTTCGCAGATGGCATCACTATGAATATTCATGAAATATTGGCGCAAAGCAAATTTTCGACACCACTGTTGCACGGGAATGTTGAGATTCGTGGTAAAACGAATGAGGTGTTGGAAGGTACTGAAGGTAACAATAGGCTAAGCAGTGCAGCAGGGAATGATACCTACTACGCGGGTTCAGGGGTTGATACATTAAAAGGAGGTGTCGGTGATGATACGTATATTATTAAATCTGGAGACGGCTATAAGCTGATTGGTGATTCCGGGGGGAGTGACGTTATTCAGTTTGGGGCGGGCATTAATCAGGATGATCTCATGGTTTCCAAAAATGGGGATTATCTTTATCTTTATAATCGCAAAGGTCAATTTGTTGTCATTGAAGATTGGTCTGCACGGCAGAAAATTGAGCGAATTGAATTTGAAAATGGTGATGTTTGGGACTTAAACACTATCCAACAACAAATTCTGAAAACCAAGTTAATTACAAATTTTGTTGCGCAGGAGAGCACTTCATCTTCATTCGCCACAAGTCAAAATGCAGGTGTATTTATTGCGGCATTTAACGCTAATCGAATAACAGGAGGAAGCGGGGACGATACAATCGTTTCGGCAAGAGCTAGTGGGGTTATCGAAATGTTTGGTGGAGCCGGTCGAGATCGGTTCATTATAAATCAGGGAGCACCAAAAAAAGTTGCCGATTTTGAGGTTGGATCAGACGTTGTGGTTTTTCCAGATATATACAATCTTGAGGATCTCGATTTTCATGTAATCAACGAATATGGTGGCGGTTACGGTTCAAAGAAAAGCACACTTCACATTTATGATCAAACAGGTAATTCATCTGTCCAAATAGAGAATAAAATTGTCCATTACCTAGACCGCCATTTAGAAGAAAATACATATTTAACTTATGGTTATGGCTCATCCTATTTAGACAAGTTTATAGTTTTGGCTGATGGGGAGGCTTACTCATTCTTGGATTTTTTACAAGCTAAAAATATAGTAACTGATGGAAACGACTTTATTCGCTTGCTCGATGACGCTGATAATGTTAATGCTGGTTTTGGTCAAGATTATGTAAATGGAGGTTCCGGCGATGACACCCTAAAAGGTGGAGAAGGAAATGATGAGATTTATGGCAGCTATGGCAATGATCAGATTGATGGTGGCGAACACAATGATGTTTTAACGGGTGGTTATGGTAATGATTATATTACTGGGGGAGATGGAAACGACACACTGGACGGTGGATATGGTGTAGATACCCTCATAGGTGACGCGGGTGATGATATTTTGTATGCACGTAGACTTGGAAATGATCTTGCTGCGTTTGATGCTGAGAGGATTAAAACTACCTATATTTATCGATTGGGCGACGGTAACGATACAATAATTGATAAAGATGGTGATGATAAAATTATCTTCGATCAGGGAATTTCTGCCGAGGATATAGAGTTTGAGCAAATTAATGGCGAATACTCAAATAGCGGCCATCTTTTAATTAAAATTCGCCAAGGCGGGTCAATTCTTATTCAGGATGCTTTATCACATGGAGCCCCTAACTATGGATTTATTGAACAAATTGAATTCTTTGATGGGCCGATTTGGGACAGAAATGCGCTAATTGCAAAAATAGGAGGAGCTGATGTTATAGCGCCGTCCATGCCTACGGCTGAATTTAATTCTGCGGGAACTACTATTTTTGGTTATGCAGAGGCTAACTCTTTGGTTGAAGTAAAATCACTTAGTGATGTGATTCTTGGTAGTGCAATTGCTGATTCAATCTCTGGCGCTTACACAATCACTTTGGCTTCAGGATTACTTAATAAAGAAACGGTTAATGTTACGGCCGAAGATGCGGCGGGTAATGTGTCCGTAGTGAACACGCTTTTTGCACCTGATAAAACGCCACCAGTTCTTCCTACCGCGAGTTTTGACACCACAGGAAAGGTAATTTCCGGTATCGCAGAAGCAGGTAGTGTTGTAGTTGTCAAAAATGCAGGTAACACCGTCACTCTAGGTACTGTTACAGCTGACGCAGTCACCGGTGCCTATTCAATCACGCTGGGGACAGCGTTAATTAACAAAGAAACGATTAATGTTACAGCGAAAGATACCGCAGGAAACATATCGATTGCTAAATCAGTTATAGCTCCGGATCTGACAGCCCCATCTGCTCCCACTGCGAGTTTTGATGCAGCAGGCAAGGTCATTACCGGTACAGCAGAAGCAGGCAGTGTTGTTCTGGTTAAAAATGCAAACAATACAACCACGCTGGGCACAGTGACAGCCGATGCAGTGACAGGAGTCTATTCAATTACGCTGGCAACGGCGTTGACGAACAAAG
>DLHT01000018.1:78410-511178 GCA_002483365.1 Cellvibrio sp. UBA7661 | reverse complement strand
CAGTTATTACTTGAATCCGCGTTTTGGTAATAAACAAAATAAATGCGAAATTTACTGTGATTCCTGTTAAAGGTTTTGTCGCTCGAGCCGTTAGCTTATATAGCTGCCCGATGCAGGTTGAAGGGCAAGGTAGTGAGTAAATCCTTACGATATTGGTGAATTATGAATGCTTATTCTGCTGTGCAAAATTATGCAAATGTAAAAGTCCATTCATCTGTAGAAACTGCGTCACCTCATCGATTAATCCAGATGCTATTCGAAGGTGCTTTGGAGCGGATTGCCCAGGCTAAAGGTGCTATGCAGCAAAATCAGATTGCACGTAAAGGTGAATTGATTGGTAAAGCGGTGGCTATCGTTGGTGGCTTGCAAGGTAGCCTTAATGATAAAGAGGGCGGAAGCTTGGCCGCTAACCTTGATGGGTTATATGACTACATTATCCGTAGGTTGAGTCAGGCAAATTACGAAAATAATCCTGATTACCTTGATGAGTGTGGCCGGTTATTGGGTGAAATAAAGTCAGCATGGGATGCTATCGCTAACCAGGTTTAATGAGGGGGATAACATGGCAATCCAGTTGGTAAAATCCCCTGATTACAAGGGAGATGCAGGCGTGGTAGCGATGCGCAATGTACAGTTTGCATTGACTGCTGCATTGGATGCGGAAGATTGGGAGAAAGTGAGACATTTAGACCGTATCTGCATATTGCTCATTGATCGTGTCATTGCGGCCAATCGGGACGATAAAACTGCTGTTATTAATGCCTTGAGCGAACTGAAGGGTGTTTATGCCGGTTTGATTGCCCAGTGCCAACGAGAGGTTACTTTTCTACATGCAACTTGATCTTGGATATCCGCAGTGTGTTAGGCAGTAATGCGCTGCGCCTCTGTTAAAAATTGTTAACTGTGACTAGTTCATAATGTTTTTAAAATAACTCTCTTATAGCAAAACTCGCAAAAATGGGTTCAGCCTGCTAGCCTTAAGTAAATAACTGTCAGCAGGGGATCTGCCCGTGTCTAATTACAATCCACAAGAAGCTCTTAAACAATACCGCCAATTGGGTATTGAGTCAGAAATCAGTAATGCCTCCCCACATCGATTAATCCAGTTGCTCTTTGAAGGTGCCTTGGCTCGCTTGGCTGTTGCGCAAGGTGCGATAGAGCGCGGGGATTTGGCGGTTAAGGGCGAAATGCTGGGCAAGGCAATCAGCATAGTGGGAGGGTTGCGCAGCTCCCTTGATATGGAGGCTGGTGAGATTTCTGAGCGTTTGGATCAATTGTACGAATACATAAACTTAACACTGCTCGAAGCATCTACTCAAAACGATATTGAGAAAGTGAATGAAGTCATCCAGCTGTTAAAAACAGTCAAATCCGGTTGGGACGATATAGCGCCTTCTGCTTGAGGTCGATCTTGGCTGCTCAAAACTCTAGGCTCTAAGAAACTGATCTGTAATTTCAGAATACTTTTTTTATGCTCTATCGCTGTTCTTTGTTGTTAATTTTACTGTGTGCGAAGGCATATTATTGGCGAATAAATGCTCTTAATGAATAAAAAATAATATAACGCCAAAAACTTTTCGCCATAAATTTGACTAAGATCTCTCGCTCGTCTATTACTTACTCCGATAAGTCGTCTCGCCGCCTGTGTTTGCTATTTACTGGCCGGGCATTGGCATAGAATGAAAAAGGTCTTGGGGTATGTGGCGAAATAATAAAGTGCTGGTAATAGACGATAATTCGTCACGCAGGCACGATTTAAAAATCCTGCTCGACTTTCTCAGTGAAACTGCACTTGTTTCAGCAAGCGGATCCTGGCAAGCCGCTGTTGCGGGGGAAAATAACGGCGAAGATTACGTCGCCATATTTATTGGTGATTACAGTGAGAGTAGACAATCCCTTGCGCAGCTTCTGAAAGAACTTCGCAGTTGGAATGACGAGCTAGCGGTTGTGTTAGTTGGCGAGGAAAACCAAAACGCGCTTGATAGTTTGGATGAACTCTATCGTTTTATGGTGATAGCAACACTTGCTATACCACCCACGTACAACAAATTGGTTGATACCCTTCACCGTGCCCAGTTATATCGCGAGGCGCAATCTACCAGTAAACGCCAACCTCTGCGTCGTCCTGTCCATTTATTCCGCAGCTTGGTAGGCACTAGCCGTGAAATCCAGCATGTTCGTGAAATGATGGCGCAAGTAGCCGACAAAGATGTATCGGTATTGATTACGGGCGAATCTGGTACTGGTAAAGAAGTGGTCGCACGTAATTTGCATTACAACTCTCCACGCCGTGATAAACCGTTTGTTCCTGTTAACTGTGGTGCTATACCTGCTGAGTTGTTGGAAAGCGAATTGTTTGGCCATGAGAAAGGAGCATTCACCGGTGCAATTAATTCCCGCGCTGGACGTTTTGAATTGGCGGAAGGCGGTACATTATTTCTTGATGAAATAGGTGATATGCCGCTGAACATGCAAGTTAAAATTTTGCGTGTATTGCAAGAGCGCTGTTTTGAGCGAGTAGGTAGTAATAAAACACAACCCGTTGATGTGCGTATTATTGCGGCAACTCATCGCAATCTTGAGAATATGATTACTGAAAATACATTTCGGGAAGATTTATTTTATCGTTTGAATGTATTTCCCATTGAATTGCCTTCACTCAAAGAGCGTTCTGAAGATATTCCGCTCTTAATCAATGAGTTGGTTTCGCGCATGGAAAGTGAACAGCGCGGCTCGATACGATTTAATTCAGCTGCAATTATGTCGCTGTGCCAGCATGAGTGGAGTGGAAACGTACGCGAGTTGGCAAATTTGGTAGAGCGTATGGCAATTATGCATCCTTTCGGTGTGATAGGAGTGCAGGATTTACCTGCAAAATATCGCCATGTGGATGTGGTTGATGAGGATTTTGTCCATGCATCCGAGAAAAGTAATGGGGCATTAACAGGCGTTGCCGGTTATGTCAGTATGAACGATACTCCGTTATTGCCAGAGCAGGGTATTGATCTGCGTGAATATATTACAAATCTTGAAATGAGTTTAATTCAACAAGCTTTGAATGATTGTGGCGGTGTAGTAGCGCGCGCAGCTGATAAATTATGTGTGCGCCGAACAACATTGGTCGAAAAGATGCGCAAGTATGATATGCAGCGCTGATTATCAGTTGAGCGATAACAACACAAAAAATCCTCGTCATAAAAGATATGACGAGGATTTTTTATTTAGTGTGCTTGCTGTGAGCGGCGTGGTTGGGATTTGTTGCTGGCCGCAGCGCGATTAGCACCACCTTGTGGTTTTGTATTGTGTGATCCACTATTTTTAGTGGGTGCTTGTTTACTTCCATTTTTGGGTTTTTGTCCGAGCGCAGGTTTTTTGTGCGATGACTTTCCATTTCCTGCGGCACCGGATTTTCCTGCTCCAGCCCCTATCGTCATCCGCCGCCCCAGTACAATTGGTTCGGCTTTAGCATTTGGATCTGGTTCAAAGCCGTTGATGATTTCTTTGTCTACATTACACTTGATCAGTTTTTCAATGTCGCGCAAAAATTTATCTTCATCAATACAGACCAGCGATACTGCAATACCTTCTGCATCCGCACGACCGGTGCGCCCTATGCGATGCACATAATCTTCTGGCACATTAGGCAGCTCATAATTAACAACATAAGGTAATTGGTCGATATCAATTCCGCGTGCGGCAATATCAGTGGCGACCAGTGCGCGAATGCTTCCGCGTTTAAAATCATCCAAGGCTTTGGTGCGTGCGCCTTGGCTTTTATTGCCATGGATTGCAGCGGCGCTGATACCGTCATCCAGCAATTGTTCGGTTAATTTATTTGCACCGTGTTTGGTGCGAGTAAAAATCAATACTTGTTGCCAATTACCTTGGTTGATCAAGTGCGATAAAAGCTCGCGTTTGCGATTACGGTCAACTGGATGTACGCGTTGGGTGACTCGTTCTGATGCTGTATTGCGACGAGCCACTTCAATCAATGTCGGTTGATTTAATAACTTATCTGCGAGAGCTTTGATTTCATCGGAAAAGGTTGCGGAAAAAAGCAGGTTCTGGCGCTGCTTGGGTAATAGCGCCAACACTTTTTTAATGTCGTGTATAAAACCCATATCGAGCATGCGGTCGGCTTCATCCAAAACCAATATTTCCACTTGCTTTAAACTGACTGCATTTTGATTGACTAAATCAAGCAAGCGACCAGGCGTCGCAACTAAAATGTCTACACCTCCTCGCAGCTTCATCATTTGCGGATTGATGCTGACGCCACCAAATACAACTGTTGAGCGAAGTGGTAAATATTTTCCGTAATTGCGCACGCTCTCGTAAACCTGCGCAGCGAGCTCGCGCGTAGGTGTCAATATCAGGGCGCGTACAGGTCGGCGTCCATTACTGGTTTTTTCGACGTTAACGTTGCTCAGTTTTTCAAGGAGTGGCAGGGTAAAACCTGCTGTTTTACCTGTGCCAGTTTGGGCGCCTGCCAATATATCGCCACCGTTTAATACGGCCGGAATGGCTTGTAATTGAATAGGAGTGGGCGTGCTGTAGCCTTCATCAGCAATAGCACGCAGTATATCGGCCCGCAGACCGAGATTTTCGAAAGACATAAGAGTTTCCTGTTGCTCGGCCTCCCGCATAGCGGGCAAGGTCTGGCGAGCGGAGATATGGCAAGCATTTGATACTTGCGACAAGAAGAGGGCGGTACTGACCTTAAGGGTACCGCTGCGCATGGTACGCAGTTGCCTGGCAATATGCCAGTTACTTTTTAATCAATTTTTGGTGACGCTTATTACCAATTTACGAGGTTGGTGAATTTACTTCGCCGGTTTTCGCAATCAAGGCCTGCTCTTCTGCTTTACGGATGCGAGCTAAATGCAATATCAATAAAGCAGCTAACCCCAGCATTAAAAAGCCGCTGGTAACCGGGATCAGAGTGTTGTTGTACATCTGTCCTATTGTTGTACCAATAATCATCGATAAAATTGATGAGCTTGCGCCAATGATAGCCGATGCGATTCCTGCAACATGTCCCATAGGCTCCATTGCCATCGCGTTGACATTGCCAAAAACCAAACCAAAACAAAAAAATAACACAGCGGCATAGGCCAGAAAAATCCAAAGGTTTACCGGAGCTAGCACAATAATAATCAGAAAGATTCCTGAGCTGACAATAATTCCCAATACGGCACGATTGCACAAAAAATCCATTCCCCATTTTTGTACGAGGCGCGCATTAACTAATGAGGCAACACCAAACACTAATGCCAATAAACCAAAATACACAGTAAATAATTTTCCAGTATTAAACAGTTCCTGAAAAATTTGTTGAGATGAATTGAGGTAGCCTAAAAAGCTTCCAAAAAATAACCCCATGCAGAGGGTGTAGCACATAGTCGTGTAATTACTGATGACTTCTTTAAAGCCATCGATAAAACCACGCGTTGTGAAGGGGATGCGATATTCTTTAGGCAGCGTTTCTTCCAGCCGGATAAAAATCCAGATACCAATGATAAGTGCATAAATGATGTAAAGAACAAAAATATAACGCCAGGAACTGACAAGTAAAACTGCTTGACCAATGCTGGGCGCGAGTGCAGGTACCATAATAAAAATCATCATCACCAGCGACATGATCCGCGCCATCTCATTGCCGGTATATTTATCGCGCACGATAGAAATAGCAGATACATAAGGGCCTGCAACTCCCAGACCTTGAATAAAACGCCCGAGTAATAATGTATTAATGTCTTGTGCAAAAAAACAAATCACACTGCCCACTAAAAATAAGCTGATGCCCGCATAGAGTATTTTTTTGCGCCCTGTAGCATCAGATAAAGGGCCACATATCAATTGGCCTAATGCCATCCCTAGAAATAGAACGCTGATAATGTATTGCGCTTCGTTTGCGTGACTTAAAGCGATTTCCTTGCTGATAAATCCAAGTGCAGGCAGAAGTGCATCAATTGACATCGCAACAACAGACATCAATAGCGCTATTAAAAGTGTAAATTCGCCTGCAGAAATCCGCGATATGGTTGGGTGAGTAGAATAATCAGACATACAGTGTTCCATCTAGATAGAGTGAATTACATGGATGGTGGGCATTGGGCATTTGGTGTAGGGCGTAGGGGGCATCATAGTATGGGTGTTGCCCCAGCTGTCAGTAGGCTGACCAGTCCATCAGGTTTCAGATCAACTTGCTCAATGATCAGTCAATAGTCGAGTGAGTCAGCAGGAAATCGACAATTCGAGAATAATAAGCGTGAAACAGAGGCGAGGCCTGTAATAATTTGTTTTGTATCACAGGCCCTGAGGATTGTAGTTAGTGACGTGGGAGTTTATACATAATGCCGCCGTCATAAGGCAATTTGGGCAAGTGTTTTTCCATCAACATAATGGCATCGTTGTATATTTTTTTTACGTCTGGCTTCACGCCAACTTCCATGCGCCGTGACAGCATAGTGACAGGGAACAAACAGTCGCTGGTTTTTTTAACGCAGAGTGCGCGGCTGCGCCCGATTTCATCCTCGTATGTTTTCCACTCAAAAGTATTTGGAAAATCTGCCAGCATGACATTGCCCAGTACTACGCCCATGGCTTGTTGGGTTTCATAATCATCAGCGGCGACAAGGCTGTCATTGACCAGGCGCTGTAATGTGTCGAGATCGCTCAGGTCGCGTCTGATTTTGTTGCCAGTTTTTGTCAGTGCTAATTCATTGACACTATTGATTTCTTTTTCCATCCGACTTTGATCCATCCAGCTAAGCTCGGTGATTACCGGTTCTTTTTGGGATGAGGCTTGCAGGGTCGAATTACCCACTACATTCATTGGTGATTGTGCAAACAGTGTTGGCGATAAGAGTGCCAATGCAATAAAGGAATAAATCAGTTTCATTGTGTCCTCTCGGCTTTATTGAAGATCATTCAGGATTGGAGATCATTCAGGTGTATTTAGTGTTTAGTCACTGTTTCAGTGGTGTCAGCGCGCGCGCCTGTATTGTTAAAAATCAGTGGCTGCGGATTGACATCACTCAGCGGAACCGAAAATCCATTCGCATTAACGATATGAATATGTTCGCTTTTCAATTGTCGTGGTTCTGCAAGGCCACATGAGTGCGCGATCATGCAAACACTCTTGGTCATATTGCTTTGGTAGGCGGCAACACGCTCTGTTTTATCGGCGGGGTTGAGCCCTTTTTGTAATTGTTCATTGTGAGTTGTGATACCGGTAGGGCAGGTGTTTTTGTGGCATTGCAATGCCTGGATACAACCAAGTGCGAACATAAATCCGCGGGCACTATTAACAAAATCTGCACCACTGGCGAGTGCCCAGGCAACCATATGCGGGGTGACTAATTTACCCGCTACGATCAATTTTATGCGGTCTTTTAAGCCTGCCTCTGCAAGCAGCGCGCTGACCCATGGCAAGCTTTCTTTGATAGGGAGGCCGACATGATCCATTAATGGTTGTGGTGCCGCACCGCTGCCTCCATCAGCGCTGTCGAGCGTAATAAAATCAGGCGCTGCTTCAATGCCTTGTACCCGGATTTCGTTGATCAAATCAATTAACCAGTTTTTTTCTCCCAGCACTGCTTTGAAACCAACGGGTTTTCCTGTCACATGGCGGATGTGGTTAATCATCTTCAGTAAATCAACAACAGAGCGGATATCGGTGTGGCCGTTGGGGCTAATGGAGGCCTGGCCTTCTGGAATACCGCGAATGGCCGCCACTTCAGCGGAGACTTTTTCGGCAGGCAATATGCCGCCTTTGCCGGGTTTTGCGCCCTGGCTTAATTTGATTTCAAACATTTTGATTTGCGCAAGCGCTGCGAGTTCCAGCAAGCGCGCATCACTTAAATTACCGTTCAGATCGCGCACCCCGTATTTTGCAGTACCTATCTGGAATACCAAATCGCAGCCGCCTTCCAAATGATACGGTGACAAACCTCCTTCGCCAGTATTCAACCAACAACCGGCTTTTGCTGCACCGCGTGAGAGTGCAACGATGGCTGGGCGTGAAATTGCACCATAACTCATGCCGGAAATATTAAAAATCGAATGGGTCGTATAGGGATTTTTGCAAAATGGACCCACGGTGACAGGTGCGGGAATCAACGCATCACTTTCCATAATGGGGAATGCAGAGTTTAAGAAAAGCAGTGTGCCGGGTTTGCTTAAATCCAGTGTTGAGCCAAAACCAATATTGCTATCAACATTTTTGGCTGCGCGATAAACCCACGAGCGATCAGCGCGATTGAATGGCATCTCCTCACGGTCATGTGCAAAAAAATATTGACGAAAAAATTCGCCCAAGTGTTCAAAAAAATAACGGAATCGTCCGATAACAGGGTAGTTCTTACGTATAGCATGCGTGCTTTGGCTGATATCGACGATATACATCACGATTACGGCTAATAAAATAATGCCAATTGCGGCAATAAAAATAACTTCAAGCCAAGTAAGGACGGTAAGCGCCCAATGTGAATTCATCATCTGCAGTTATTCCAAGTCATGAATTGGGGATAAATGATTTTGTACCGAGGTTCGGCTACCAATAATACGGGCAGGGTTGCCGGCGACTTTGCTAAAGTGCGCCACTGATTTGGTAACCAGACTTCCCATACCGACGACGGCATGGTCGCCAATTTCCACACCGTCCACAATACCGGTATTGGCACCAATCCATACATCGCAACCGATACGTATACCTTTTGAGCTGACCGGTTGGTCTTTGATTAGTTGCGTCATCTCTATGCCATGATTAAATGCGTAGGCATAACTGTAAGCGGCGATGCGGGTGTTATCGCCAATAACAATGCCCTTGCGGCCTCCATCCAGGCTAACGTGATGATTAATAGATACCCCATTGCCCATGGTTATTGGACCATGAAGTACGGTATCCGCGGCAATATACGAGTCATCCCCAATCACTATCGCACGCCCCGGTTCAGCAAACAGGCGGGCTTCCGGAGCGATGAAACAGTTTTTACCGATCGAGATGGTTTCCATTGCCATCAAATACGCCTGCCACTCCTCCTGCCAGGCTTGCGCCCAGAGCCTCTGGGCAGGTTTTAGCCGTGCATAAAGCCAAGGCATATAGCTGAGCCGCAGCTTATGCTGTTGTCGATATTTGTCGGTATCTGGGTCGCTCATAGGAAAAACGGAGGGCTAGAGTGCTCAAAAGTGAATGATTATAGGCGGAAATAGAATGGACGTTAGTAACATAAGGGTTAAATAAGCACTCTGGAAATTGCAAATGAATGCAATTTCCAGTTCGGGAAACATGAAATAGAAATTAACGATTTCCTGACAGATGTCAGTATTCAAGGGTTAAATGAAAAAAGTTAATTAAGGTGTCCGTTGGTTGCAGGTGATTGGTTTGTTTACTTGGCCTCTGGCGCTTCAGCAGTTACGTTGAAAGCTGGGCACAACATAAAACATGGAGCACTGACATAAGCGCTCTTAGGGAAAACCCGTCATAACGACAACCAAAACGGACACCTAAACTAATTATAGCCAGAGCAATATTCTGCGCTAGCATCCGATTAGTTTTTTAAGGCGCAAATCTTTATTTTTTATAGCCGAAAGATTCTATGGCTGTTACCCTCACTTCCAGATTGATTAGAGTTTGAGCTATGTATGATGTAATCGAAAATAATCCGGATTTTGTGGTGATCTACAAAAAACCTGATTCCAGTTTCCACTCCGAAAATGGCGAGCCCGGATTATTTGAAACCGTCAAACAACGCGAAGGTTTTAGTGAGTTATATCCAGTACACCGTTTGGATAAAGTGACGTCTGGTGTATTGGTGATGGCAAAAACGGCAGAAGTGAATCGCCAATTGGTGAATGCATTTAGTCAGCGCCAGATTGAAAAATATTATCTTGCGATCAGCAATAAAAAACCGATCAAAAAACAAGGCTTGATAAAAGGTGATATGGCACCCTCGCGGCGGGGCGCTTATAAATTGCTGTCTACATCTGAAACTCCTGCGGTGACACAATTTTTTAGTAAAAGCATTGCTGCTGGGCGGCGCTTATTTATTATCAAGCCTCATACCGGTAAAACACATCAAATCCGTGTTGCATTGAAAAGTATTGGTGCTCCGATTGCGGGCGATTTTTTATATGGTGACTCACAACTTGCCGCGACTGTAGATCGCTGTTATTTACATGCATTCAGTATTGCTTTTTTTATCAATGGAACTCATTACCGTTACACGCAAATGCCTCGTGAAGGGGATTATTTTGCTAATGAGTCTTTTGTTTCGGCAATCGCAGAATGGCAAGAGCCGTGGTTATTGCTGTGGCCGCAAATAGCGGGTGCGAATTGATGTTACAGGTGAAGAACTGGTTTGCATTCTTGCTCGCTCTATTGGTTGCCGTAATAGCTGGATATATTTTTTATTTCCAATCCGCAACTGCGGATCGCTCGACCGCGACTGTTGAAGAAAATAAGTATCGTTTTTTTAAAACAGCCTGTTGGTTTGACGCTGATTGGACTGCGACCATCACCTGTGGTGAACTGCATACACCTCATAATGATGGTCGATTTATTTTGCCTGTCGTAATTTTGCATAGTGATGCAGAGCAAGTTCGCGCTGATCCTGTAGTGTATTTACAGGGTGGCCCTGGTGCTGGTGCGCGTTTGCACAACGACGGCATCAAGCAATGGCTAAGTTGGATGCGTTTTGCCCAATTGCAACGCGATCTGATTTTGCTGGATACTCGTGGTACCGGGCGCAGCAAACCAGCATTGGTTTGCAGTGAATACAATCAATTTAATCAACAGTTATTGAAAAAAAATACCTCCCTGCGTGATGAGTTGTCGCAGGGTTTTGATGTTGCGTCTACATGTTTTGCGAAAGCAGTGAATATTGACCCGGCATTGGATCATCGTAATTTCAGCACACAAAAGTCCGCGCAAGATGTGCGTGCGTTGATGGTGGAATTGGGTTATCCCGAGTGGAATATTCTTGGCGTTTCTTACGGTACTCGCCTTGCGCTTGAGGTCGCACATCAGGAACAGCAATACCATCATTCAGTAAAACTAAAGTCGATGGTGTTGGACTCAGTTTATCCTGCAGGGTTTGGCGGTGTGCAAACTTGGCCTCAAATGTTAGATGATGGCCTTAAGCATTTTTTTAACGGCTGTTCAATGCAACAAAACTGCGTCGAGCAATTGGGAAGTCATGAGCCTATTGAACAGCAATTTTTAAGTGTGCTTTCACAATTGCAAATTGAACCACTTACGTTGACTGTGCCCCGATGGGATGGCGAAGCTCCAGTGACGTTTGTAGTCAATGACCATCGGTTTGTATCGGCAACATTTGCTGCTGTTTACAATCCAGCCGATTGGCAAAAAATAATTGATGCAATACATGCTGTTCGTGAGCGCCGAACGTCACTATTAAAGCCATTGATAGAGCCTTACGTAAATCAAAGTATGAGCAGTGACTTTAATAGCCTGACTTTTACAGCAGTAGATTGCGCTGATAATCCTGTGCAAGCTGAAGCAAATTTTATTGCTGAGCTCACGCGCTATCCACTCTTACAGAATTACACGCGTGATCAATGGCGCTACCAGCTTTGTCATAAGCTGCAAAGTGAATCGTCCCTGCGTGCAGTGGAACCCAAGGTGCCTACTCTCATGTTGGCAGGAGCTTTGGACCCCGTCACGCCTGTCGGCTGGGCGCAAGCTGTTCAGCAACAATGGCCACAAACCCAATTGCGAGTTCGCCAACAAGTGGCACATGCTGTGTTGGCAAGCGATGTGTGTTTATTGGAAAATTTGGATAGGTTTTTTGATCAACCACAAGAAAAATTTACCGCATGCCCGGAAGGGGATGAATTGTCAGGTGACGTAAAGCCACAACAAAAAGTCACAACAATTGAGCAGTGATAAAATAAACAATGATGGCAAATAAAAAAGGCTGCAATTTATGCAGCCTTTTTTATTGAACTCTGGCTCCGCCTGCTGGACTCGAACCAGCGACCCAATGATTAACAGTCATTTGCTCTACCGACTGAGCTAAGGCGGAATTATTCCCTTCATTCTGAAGAGGCGCGCATGATAGCGATGCACTAGCTATTGGTCAATCGGTTGTGCGATATTTTAAAGGGACTTTTTGAACGATTTGTCGCGAAAAAGCGATACGATAAAATGCAAAAAGGACGCATTTGCGTCCTTTTTGTTTAGTCGTTTATCGCAGATATTATTATTCGTATTTACAGAGATAAGATGTTTCTACATCTGCAGACACTTTGAAGCGTTGGTTTGCTTCAACAATAAATGTCTGGCCGGCCGAGAATGTTTCTGCCTTGTCGCTACCCGGTAACACAACGGTCAAGCTACCACTTACAACAGTCATGTATTCTTTTTGGCTAGTGCCAAACTCATAATCACCTTTTGCCATCACACCAATAGTGGCAGGCAGGGTTTCGGTTTGGAAAGCGATAGATTTAACTGCGCCACCAAAGTATTCGTTCACTTTAAACATAAGATGCTCCATTGAGGGTGGGGGGAATGATTATCGGAACCTAACAACGGTGCTGCAATTGTCGAAGGTTAGTTGCGATGATAAAACTCTCGCGCACAAAAAAGGCCGCATATTCATGCAGCCTTTTTCGTTTAATTCTGGCTCCGCCTGCTGGACTCGAACCAGCGACCCAATGATTAACAGTCATTTGCTCTACCGACTGAGCTAAGGCGGATCGGTGACTTCCTGCTTGGAAGTGGAGCGCATCATATAGAGGCGACTTTCGTTGGTCAACCCTTTTTTAGTGCCTATGACCTGAAAAAATACCAATAAATTCAAAGCTGTCTATTAATTCCCCAGCTTGTGTTTTTGCTAGTCACTGCTGTTCGATGGTGTTTTGGATGGCGTATTAATTGGCCAAACTAATGACCTTAAAACTACCGTTATCGGCCAGTGTTTTTATCTCATTGAAGAGCGAGGTAGCTTTTCGTTCCAGGGGGATAAACTGATTGACCACAAAAAGTGCAATTCCTCTTGGGGCCAGTAGCCGCTGGGCGTTGTGGAGGAATTTGTCAGTAAGGTCTCCATCAATGTTAAACCCCTGATGAAAAGGAGGGTTACAGAGTAATAAATCCACCTTTTCTTGAATGCCCTGACCCGCGTCCGCTGCAATGACCCTGCCGGTGAGATTGTTGATCTTGAGGTTTTCCGCGGCAGCAGCAAGTGCTGCGCTGTTGTTATCTGTCATTAACCATGCGTTGATGTCCAGGATTTTGGAGGCCGCGATAGTCAAATAGCCATACCCGCATCCCAAATCAAGGCAAGATTCAGGAGTAGGGCGGTTATTAAGGGCTTGTGGCAGGTATTCAATCAGCAGGGCACTACCAGCATCAATTTTATTCCAGCCAAACAGCCCCGGCTTGCTGAGCAGTGCCAAGCCCGAATCCGTTGCAATAGGGCGCAGGTTTCTATAATCGCTGTTATCCAGCTGAATCTGTGGATCGAATCCGGCATTTTTAATCAGGCGTGCGCTATAGATTTGGCCATTTTTTTTTGTGTTTTTATCGCACTGCATGAGTTTGGCAATTTTTTCTATATAAGTCTTGGTTCCATCGTTTTTGAAACCTGACACATAAAGCTGCCCACCAGGCTTTAGGCAGCGCCATGCTTGATTGAGTAGGTGATGGACCAGTGGCTTTTCTTTTGAGACACGATAAAAAAAAACGTCAACGGAGTTATCTTCATGCCCACTAAAATCGAAATCATTAAATTGCACTTGCAGGGAATTTGCGTTGGCTTGCTCTGCAATATCCCAGCGATTGGTGATCAGCTGTAGGTGTTTGTGCGGTAAATCGGGGATGCCATGTAATGCGTTTTCGTCAATGCACCAGACAAGCTGTTGTTCTGGTGACGTTGGTAGTGCGTGCAGGGTGTTGACCATCCAGTCTAATGCTTGGTCGCTCATTGCTGTGCCTCGTTGATTTCGTGCGTGGCGAGTGGGCGATATTCACTTGGTGCAAGTTGTGGGTCCAGTAATATGCCACCAATACTTTCCCTATGTAACTTCACTACGCGATTACCTAGTGCAGCAAACATTCTTTTAACTTGATGATATTTCCCTTCATGAATACGTAAGCGGGCTGAGTGCGAGCCTATCAATTCTATATGAGCCGGGCGGGTCAGGTTTTTTTCACCATGCAATTGAACACCTTCAGCAAAACGTTGAATGGCATCATTGGATATCGGGTCGGCGGTAGTAACGAGGTAAACTTTTGCGCATTCCTGCCTGGGAGCGGTAATACGGTGGTTCCACTGACCATCATCGGTAATCAACACCAGGCCTGTCGTATCGATATCCAAACGGCCTGCAATTTGTAGATCGTTTTTACGTGGCACATCGAGCAAATCAATTACAACAGGATGATCGCTATCGCTATTAGCGCACACATAGCCTGATGGTTTATGCAGCATAAAATATCGCTGAATAAATGCCTGGATGTGCTGGTCATCCAACATTACTTGTTCATTACCACTCAGCTTGCTGTCGGACTTGCGAATGATCTCGCCATTCACCGTCACCCGCGCTGCTTTGATCAGCTGTTGTATTTGTGAGCGAGAATAGTCCGTGTATTGACTGAGAAATTTATCGAGTCGCATCATTAAAGTGGTTCCAGCCAAGATGAGGGTACAGTTTGATCCCAGTTAAATTCGCGCAATATCCGGGAAAATTTTTCCTCTAGCGGCGCTACAAGGCTAATCGCCTCTGCTGTTACAGGGTGGGTGAATTGCAATCCGGTTGCGGCTAGCATGAGTCCGGTGCAATTGAATTTTTCACTGAAAAACCGATTGTGTATTCCCTTGCCGTGTTTTGCATCGCCAATAATGGGGTGACTGATATGTTTCATGTGGCGGCGGATTTGATGCTTGCGCCCGGTCTTTGGGGTGCATTCAACCAGTGAATAGCGGGTGCAAGGATACTTATCGATACTAAACGGAAATTCGATGTGCGCCAGTGTTTTAAATTCCGTAAGCGCGGCTTGAGCCGGCTTGTCAGTGCGCGCTTTTTTATCCGTATATTTATCCAGCTCTTCAGTTAGCGGATGGTTAATAATTCCTTGCTCGGGAGCGAAGCCGCGCACTAGTGCTACGTAAGTTTTGGTCAAGGCGTGGCGAGTAAAAATATCCCCCAATTGCCGTGCAATATCTGATGAGAGCGCAAATACCAGTACACCGGATGTGGGTTTATCCAAGCGATGAATGGGATAAACCATTTGCCCAATTTGATCGCGCAATAATTGCACGGCAAAACGTGTTTCGTGGCGATCAATTTCGCTGCGATGAACCAATAAACCACTTGGTTTATTGATGGCAACCAGATGGTCATCGCGGTAAATGATCGGTAGTGTGTTGTTCATATTGTTATGAGCTACAAATAAAAAAGCAGGCATATGCCTGCTTTTTGTATTTTGTTAAAGAATAGTTAACCTATTTTCTTTTCACCTGAGTCTACGGTTTGGTAAATCAGGGTGTTGATTGTCATTGGACCAACGCCACCAGGAACAGGTGTGTAAGCAGCAACACGATCAACCAACGGCTTCAATTCGATATCACCCACACCACCGGGGTGATAGCCTGCATCCACTACAACAGCGCCGTCTTTAATCCATTCAGCTTTAATAAATTCTGGTTTGCCAACAGCACCTACCAGAATATCGGCTTGTTTGATTAACGCAGGTAAGTTTTGTGTGCGTGAATGGCAGATGGTAACAGTGGCGTTGGCATTCAGTAGCATCAATGCCATAGGTTTACCCAGGATAGGGCTCCGGCCTACCACGACGGCATGTTTGCCTGAGAGTTCAATTCCGTAAGCTTCTAGCAGGCGCATAATGCCCTTTGGTGTCGCGCAGCCGTAAGCTTCTTCGCCCATGCTCATGCGACCAAAGCCAAGGCAGGTTACGCCATCCACATCTTTTTCTGCGCTGATTGCATCAAAACACAAGCGCTCATCAATTTGATGTGGTACGGGATGTTGCAGCAGAATGCCGTGCACATTTGGGTTGCTATTCAACTCCTGGATTTTGGCAAGCAACTGTTCGGTGGTAGTAGATGAAGGCATTTCCACCTTCAGCGATTCCATGCCAACACGGGTACAGGCATTACCCTTCATTTTCACGTAAGTTGCTGAAGCTGGATCATCGCCAACTAAAATAGTTGCCAAAATGGGAGTTTGACCATTACTGCGCGTTTTTAGTGCAGCAACGCGAGCAGAGAGTTCCTGTTCAGTTTTTTCGGCAAGGGCTTTGCCATCCAATACAAGTGCGGACATGGGCGCTAATTACCTGTGTGATAAATGAAGAGGGTAAATTTTGAGGTCGCGCATTTTCCCACAGTGAGAGGGTATCGCCAAGTTTATTGATTCTGAATCGGTGTGTTTAGAATGAAAGAAGATGGGTGGCGCTAATAGCTATTAGAGTTTGACAAGTGAATTGTTCTATTGAAATGCTCTATTTGAGGATTGGGGTGGCTGATGGGGTTCGAACCCACGACCACTGGAATCACAATCCAGGGCTCTACCAACTGAGCTACAGCCACCGTAGCAAAAAAGTATCGGTAATGAGATTTTTCTCAAAACGTCAATTTACTGAGAGGATGCTGGGCGAATGAAGCTATACCCAAATGGCGCGCCCGGCAGGATTCGAACCTGCGACCACCCGCTTAGAAGGCGGGTGCTCTATCCAGCTGAGCTACGGGCGCATGCTGGAAAAAACCTTCGCAGGTCAGGTTAAAAATGGTCGGAGTGGAGGGATTCGAACCCCCGACATTCTGCTCCCAAAACAGACGCGCTACCGGGCTGCGCTACACTCCGACGACTCAAAACAGACTGCGTTTCGAGTGGTGCGCATATTAGCGATGAGACTTAGACTCGTCAACGGAAAAAACACAACAAAATAAAATATTTAGCTCTGTCAGTTAAAATCTAGCCAGCTTGTACAGCTACTATTCAATGCTTGCGGATTAATTGTTCTCTTGCATCTTGTTCACGACAGAGATACGGGGTTTTGCTTATAGCTTTTAATCTTGTCGCTGATTGTGTTTTGCCTATTGCCCTCAATATCCATCTTTGTGTCACTCTGGTCATCGGGCTTGTGTGTGTAGCATCGGCTCGTCAGAATACGCGATTACCTGTTTGGGAGACTTTATGCAAAACAATGATTTAGCTGTTGCGATGAAACTTGGGATGCGTCGGTTGGCGTCAGGTGTGTGTGTTCTATCTACTACTCTTGCTGATCAACAACGGTTTGCAATGACGGTTTCATCCGTGACGTCTGTTTCTGATTCTCCCCCCTCTTTATTGGTGTGTATCAATCAGCTTGTCTCACAGCAGGGGCATCTGGCTACATTGGGGAGCCAATTCGCTGTGAATGTTCTGTCCGCTGAGCATCAGGATGTTTCCAATATCTGTGCAGGCCGTGCGCCAACTCAGGATCGTTTTGGGGTAGGGAATTGGGAAAATGACGATACGGGACTTCCAGTGTTGTCGGATGCTCAGGCGGTATTTATTTGTCAGACAGACCAGGTTACAACGTATGGCACCCATAAAATCATTATTGGGGCAATCCACAAGGTAATTTTAAATGAGGTAGATGTGAATCCGTTACTGTATGCGGATGGCAGCTACGGTGTGTTTGGGCGCCAATAGTCCGCATAAGCTTATACGGTTGTACCTTGATTAAGTCGTTGTGACAATATTCCCTGAGTGACCGCTTAGAGCTCAAAATGAGGCAAACTTTTCATCAAAAATCAGCTTGCAATATGAATGTTTCGTGTCTATCGAGGGTTTAAGGTTAACGGTCACTAACTCTTTATGCACACCTGATGCTCTTAAATAGACAACTCGTTCAGGATACGAGCAAAATTGGAAAAAAAGGTCTTTTTTGCTTGTTTTTTTTTGTAACCTTTTGAAAAATAAGTAAATTTTTTAATAGGTTAAAATATAGTCAATTTGTATCTGGTTCAGATTTTATAGGCCTCTTGGGTGGTTTCCCAAAAACTATCCACTAAGTTATCCACAGAAAATGTGGACAAATTTTTGATGAAAGTTTTTGTGCAAAAAAGTTACAGTTTGTGTGTCATATATCTTATTTCGTAACAGGTGACACAAGCGTGTGTGAATTTTCTCTGATTGAATGATTGGGTTTATCTATGAGTGAACGATTGAAAGTTGCTGTACTGGGCGGTGGGAGTTTTGGTACGGCAATTGCCAATATTATTGCATGCAACAATCATCCTACTTATCTGTGGATGCGCTCTGGGGAACAGGCCAGGCAGTGCCAATCGGAACGTCAAAATGCCCGCTATTTACCTGGTTATCAATTACATGAACAACTGGTAATAACGGCTGATCTGACGCAGGCGATTACAGGCGCAAATCTGGTATTTGTTTCTATTCCCAGTCACTCCTTTCGCGCTGTAGTGCGAGAAATAAGGCCGCTGTTAGGTGCGAATACTATGGTGGTAAGTACCGCTAAAGGTATAGAGCCCGAGGGGCATGGTTTTACCCTGATGAGCCAAATCCTTGAGCAAGAGCTGCCCGGTCATGACATCGGGGTGCTTAGTGGGCCTAACTTCGCTAAAGAAATCGTACAACAGCAGCAAACCGGCACAGTGATCGCCAGTGAAAGCGAAGCAGTGATTGATTGTGTCCAGCAAACCTTGAAGTCGCGCAGTTTTCGGGTCTACGCCAACCATGACCGCTACGGTGTTGAGTTGGGCGGTGCGCTCAAAAATATCTACGCTATTATCTGTGGGATGGCTGCTGCATTGGGGGCGGGGCATAACACACAAGCAATGTTACTGACTCGCAGTCTTGCAGAAATGGGGCGTTTTGCGCAGGTAATGGGTGCAAATCCTATGACATTTTTAGGATTGGCCGGTGTGGGTGATTTGATTCTGACTTGTACATCTGACTTGAGTCGCAATTATCGTGTTGGGTTTGCTTTAGGGCAAGGCAAGCAGTTGGATGAGATCGTTGCATCCTTAGGGCAAGTCGCTGAAGGGGTAAACACGCTTCATCAGGTAAAACATAAAGCAGATGAGTTGGGTGTGTACATGCCGTTGGTGTCTGGACTCCATGCGGTTTTATTTGAAGGTAAAGCCATTGCTGAGGTTGCTCATGGTTTGATGGTGGGTGAACAGGCGGATGATGTTGAATATTTAAGAGGTAATTGAGATGGACAATGAGCAATTAAAATCCAATCTGACATCCAGCAAGCATTGGTTGCGTTTGGTGTTTATGTTGTTATTTGCTGCGGTTTTGCAGTTGGCTAGTGTAGTGATGTGGGTTTTGGTTGCTGCACAATTTTTGTTTTCTCTTATCACTGGTGAAGATAACCAGCACTTGCGTCGTTTCGGTCATTCGTTATCAACGTATATTTATGATGTGTTGAAATTTTTGTGTTATAGCAGCGAAGAAAAACCCTTTCCATTTGCTGATTGGCCTACCGTAAAACAAGATGTCCCGGATAAGCCTGAAACTGCTACGGCAGCCGTACAAGAGCCGCCTAAAAGCTTAAGCGATACGCCGGATCAGGCAGCAGAGTAAATGATTATTTATTTTTTGCGGCATGGGCAGGCAGAATCACAGATAACGACGGATGAGGCTCGCGCTTTAACTGCAAAAGGCCGCAGTGACACAACAGCTGTGTTGCGCACGCGTGTAGATGGGATGAAGCGTGTATCACAAATATGGGCAAGCCCCTTAATACGCGCGCAGCAAACTGCAGAAATTGCACAGGTTTTTTTTCCTACAGTGGCGATTCAAACAACAGCGCTCTTGATTCCTGAAGCAAATCCTTCGCTCTTGTTGGATTGGTTGGCGGAACTGCCATTATTAGAGAGCAACGATGCTGTTTTACTGGTGACTCATCAACCGTTAGTGGGAACCTTGGTCAATAGGTTATGTGGCAAGGCCGATCATTTTTACCCAATGGGAACAAGTTCTCTCGCCGCTATTGAAGTGGATGTGATCGCAGCAGGCCTTGGCAATGTGCGCTGGATTGAGCATGCGCCTGAGTGAATGTTATGGCGCAAACTACTAAACCTCGCGAGTTGGTTTTTAATGTAAACGGTATGGAATTCGCTGCACAAGAGTGGGGGAGCTCGCACCATTTGCCTGTTTTGGCCTTACATGGCTGGCTTGATAACTCTTCCAGTTTTTATGCGCTTGCACCACATCTAAAAGATCTTCATATCGTTGCATTGGATATGGCTGGGCATGGGCAGAGCGCACATCGTCCAGGGCAAATGACCTATACACCTTGGGATGATATTAATGATGTTCTGGCGGTGGCGGATTATTTGGGCTGGGAGCGCTTCGTTCTTCTGGGGCATTCGCGTGGGGCGATTATAGGCACTCTTGCTGCAGGGGCTTTTCCTGAGCGTTTTATTGCATTAGGCCTGATCGAAGGGCTTTTACCTGAACCCGCAAAACCGCAGGATGCGCCCAGGCAATTAGCAGCGGCGATCACGGGGCTCAGGGCACAGCAACAAAAAACACCGTCGGTGTATCCCGATCTCACAATTGCTATCAAGGCGCGTGAACGTGGAATGTTTCCGCTTAGTAATGCTGCAGCGACTGCTTTGACATTGCGTGGTGTAATACCAAAGGGCGATGGTTATTCGTGGAGTACTGATCCTCGCTTATTAGCTCCATCGGTTATCAAGTTATCGGCAGAACAGTTGGGTTCGTTTGTGAATGCGGTGTCTGCTCCTGTAAAACTGCTGCTTGCAGAAGATGGGTTGCCAAAACTTTATGCCAATTATTTACATGAAGTAAAACAGTTTCCTCATATTGATTTTGAAGTGTTGCCTGGCGGGCACCACTTACATATGGAGCAACAGGTCGATAAAGTTGCAGAAAAACTCAATCTGTTTTTTTCCTCTTTTGTGAAACAGTGGCAAGCCAAACAATAATGCATTTTATTGCTAACCAATTGCTTGCCGGTCAATGTTGAATCATGTGTTGTGAGAGCCTATGAAATTCCGTTTAATCATTTCAAGTTTTGTTGTTGCACTTATATCCTTCCCTTTATCTGCTGCTGAGTTACCGCTAGAGCATTATCCGCATGCACGGATTATGTTCCAAAGCGTTGCAGCTAATGATGATTATGTACTGGCTTTAAGCAGCTATAAAAAAATTGCAGGTAGTTGGCGCGTTGACCGCCAGCAGCGGCTGGCGGGCATGCTGGCGCGTTATACTTTGGAGTTGCCCGAAGGCCATGGTGCTAACAAAGGATTTGATTTTTATTTAGAGCAATTATACGCGTTTAATGTACGTGAGCTATTTCATTGCAAAAGCAGGGATTGCGGTACCAGTAACTCTTGGGCAAATAATCATTTCAAAATTTTGCAGCTGTATGGATTGGATCAGTACCAACAATACGGTGCCTATGAAGTGATTACCGCCGATGCAAAACCTTTCTACGTTTCACTTTATGCAGTGCAGCGCGGCAACAAACGCGTGTATTTGCAAGTTGATGTGTTACATACCGATAAAGTGATTGAAGTGGGCATCGCTTCAAGCCCGGAATCGATAATTAAATCCCTGTTAACGAATGGTTATTACATGTTTCCGGATTTTATTGTTAGTAATCTTAAGTCCGATAAGCCTGTTCAGGTAAAGCCTGCGCACATTCAAGCATTGGTGGATGTATTGGCGCTTGAGCCTGATTGGAAGGTCGCACTGGTTGGGCATGACTATGCCCCGGTATCGTTGGCGCAACAACAAAAGTATTCGCTTGTTTATGCCGATCAGTTAAAAGCGGAATTGCTGGAGCAAGGTGTATCTGCAGATCGCATCAGTAGTTATGGATTTGGTAGCTTGGCTCCCGCCGGAAGAGGCGACAGGAGCGCGCGGGTAGAAATCGTTAAGGTAGATTGATAAGGCCTAGCGGATCAGCGACAAAAATTCGTTGCGTGTTGCCTGGCTGCTGCGGAAACTGCCGCGCATAGCAGAGGTTTTCATCGATGAGTTTTGCTTTTCCACGCCGCGCATCATCATGCACATATGCTTGGCTTCAATAATGACACCCACTCCGGATGCGCCGGTAATTTCCTGAATGCATTCGGCGATCTGTACCGTCAACTGTTCCTGAATCTGCAGGCGACGGGCGAACATATCCACAATTCGTGCGACTTTTGACAGCCCCAATACTTTCCCTGTTGGAATATACGCAACATGCGCTTTTCCAATGAAAGGCAGCAAGTGGTGCTCGCACAGAGAGTAGAGTTCAATATCTTTTACCAGAATCATTTCATCTGAGTCAGAGGGGAAGAGTGCGTCATTGACCACTTCATCCAGCGTCTGGTTATAGCCGCGGGTTAGGAATTGGAAGGCTTTTGCGGCGCGGTCGGGTGTATCCAATAGGCCAGGGCGGGTTAAGTCTTCACCGATCCCGGCGATTATGTTGGCAAAATGTTCTCTCATTGAAAGCTCCTCAAGCGGCAATATCGTGGCTGCCGAATACAAAACGGCAGTTTACCGCTTTCAGCGACTATCGCGAAAACATAAATCCTGATTTACCCGATGAATTGGGTAGAATGCGCGCACTTATTTGTTTTGTTCTTGGGGATTTTAATGGCTCACTCATCTCATCCATCCAGCCGGTTTGAACAGGCGTGTACCGAGTTATCCAGCATCCGGGATTTTTTGCGTTGGGCTGCCAGCGAGTTTATGGCAGCAAAACTGTTCTACGGGCATGGCACGAACAATCCTTGGGATGAAGCAGAGCAATTGGTTCTGCATGCGCTACATATGGTTCCGCCCTTGTCCGATGAATGGTTGGATGCTCGTTTGATTTCCGACGAGCGCGCGCTCGTGGTAAACAACATACAGCGGCGTATTGAGGAGCGGATTCCCGCTGCTTATATCACTGGACAGGCGTGGTTTGCCGGGTTGCCATTTGTGGTCGATGAGCGTGTATTGGTGCCACGCTCGCCACTTGCTGAGCTTATTGAAAAAGGTTTTGCGCCTTGGCTCACGCAAGAACCACGTGAAATTTTGGATCTCTGTACTGGCAGCGGTTGTATCGGTATCGCTTGTGCTTACCAGTTTCCGGATGCGACGGTGCAACTGAGTGATATATCGTTCGATGCTCTGGCCGTTGCGGAAGAAAACATAGCCCAGCATGGATTGACCGAGCGCGTCTTTGCGTTGCAGTCAGATTTGTTTGAAAACCTGCATGGGCAGAGGTTTGATCTGATTGTATCCAACCCGCCTTATGTGGATGCCGATGATATGGCGAGCTTGCCCGATGAATTCCATGCTGAACCGGAGCTGGGTTTGGCATCGGGTGATGACGGTTTGGATTTTACCCGTCGATTGCTTACAGAAGCGGCGGGTTATTTGACTGAGAACGGGCTTTTGGTGGTTGAAGTCGGTAATTCCTGGCCCGCATTGGCTGAAACCTATCCTGCACTGCCTTTCACATGGGTAGAGTTTGAGCACGGCGGACATGGCGTATTTGTATTGACCGCACAACAGTTGCGCACCGCGCAAATGGTGGGTGTGGTTTAGACGGTCTATGGCGATGCGTCTGGGCGGTGACTCACGTATAATCATCACACTTTTTATTTATCCAATTACTCATCCGGCGACCAGACTTTTTCGGTGCCGGATTCTGACCTCTGGAAATAGCGAATGTCTGGAAATACGTACGGCAAATTATTCACGGTAACTACGTTTGGCGAAAGTCACGGAATTGCATTGGGTGCAATTGTTGATGGTTGCCCGCCCGGCTTGGAGTTGACGGAGGCAGACATCCAGATCGATCTGGATCGCCGTAAGCCTGGAACCTCACGCTATACCACCCAGCGCCGCGAAGAGGACTCAGTAAAAATTTTATCGGGTGTATTTGAAGGTAAAACTACAGGAACACCTATCGGGATGCTGATTGAAAATACCGATCAACGCTCCAAAGATTATTCCAATATCAAAGACCAATTCCGTCCGGCACATGCTGACTACACCTACATGCAAAAATACGGTGTGCGCGACTATCGTGGTGGCGGCCGTTCATCGGCGCGTGAAACGGCGATGCGCGTGGCAGCTGGCTCGATTGCAAAAAAATACCTGAAAGATTTTCACGGTATTGAAGTTCGCGGTTATCTGTCGCAACTCGGGCCAATCAAAATCGAGACTGTAGATTGGGATCAGGTAGACCAAAACCCATTCTTTTGTCCTGATGCGAGTAAAGTGCCAGAGATGGAAGAATTTATGAAAGCCCTCAATAAAGAGGGGGATTCTATTGGTGCAAAAATTACCGTTGTGGCAACCAATGTTCCGCCAGGTTTGGGTGAGCCGATCTTCGATCGATTGGATGCAGAAATCGCCCATGCATTGATGAGTATTAATGCTGTGAAAGGCGTAGAAATCGGTGAAGGTTTTGCGGTTGTTGAACAGCGCGGTAGCAAACATCGCGATGAAATGACGCCGGAAGGATTTTTATCCAACAATGCGGGCGGGATTTTAGGTGGTATTTCTTCAGGGCAAGATATTATTGCCAATATCGCACTGAAGCCGACTTCAAGTTTGCATATTCCCGGGCGCAGTGTTGATGTGCACGGCAATCCGGTTGAGGTGATTACCAAAGGCCGTCACGACCCTTGTGTTGGCATCCGTGCAACGCCAATTGCAGAGGCAATGCTGGCATTGGTGTTGATGGATCACCTGTTGCGCCAGCGTGCACAAAACGGTGCGGTGAAACATTCAATCCCGGTAATCCCCGCCAGCGTAAAACCCTAGCAGTAAAGACGTTCGATAGCACATACACGCTATTTCAATTATCAGTGCGCGGATTGGTTGGGTTACAAGCAACCACCCGCGCCAGATCCACTCCGCCGTTGCCTGATTATGTCTCTTTCTTTTGCGCAGCAAGCAATTCCTTACTGGCGTCTCTCCGGATTTTATTTTTTTTATTTTGCGGTTGTCGGCACCCTGATTCCCTATTGGGGCGTTTACCTGAAAGACTTGGGTTATTCATCGCAAGATGTTGGGGTGCTCAGCGCCATCATTATGGCTACGCGAATTATTGCCCCTAATTTCTGGGGTTGGCTGGCTGATCATACTCGCCAACGCTTGCGTATCATCCGCGTGGGAAGTTTTGCAGCCTGTATTATTTTTGCGGGCATTTTGCTTGACCAGCGCTATTGGTGGCTGGTGTTAGTGGTGAGCTGTTACACCTTTTTCTGGCACGCTGTGCTGCCGCAGTTTGAAGTAATCACCCTGGGTTATCTCGGCAATAATTATCATCGTTACAGCCAAATCCGCTTGTGGGGCTCGCTTGGTTTTATTGCTGCGGTGGTGGGATTGGGTTTGGTATTTGATGTTTTGCCGGTGCGTTATCTCCCGCTTTTTATCCTGACATTTCTGATTTTAATTTGGCTTTCCAGTCTAAGTTTGCAGGATGCGAGTATCAAAAAATCGGACACTGCCCGTGGTGGCTTTTTACAGTTGGTGTTGCAGCCGGGCATGCTGTGTTTTTTAGTAGCCAGTTTTCTATTGCAATTAAGCCATGGGCCTTATTACACCTTTTACACACTATATTTGGTAGAAAATTACGCTTATACCAGCACTGCGGCCGGTTTACTGTGGGCGTTGGGGGTGTTGGCTGAAGTTGCTATTTTTATTGTGATGCACCGGTTATTGCCGCAATTCAGTTTGCGCCATTTATTGATATTCAGTCTGGTAGCCACTGCAGTTCGTTGGTTGTTGATTGGGTTTTATGCGGATTCGCTGGCAATTTTATTGTTTGCGCAGCTCTTGCACGCATGCAGTTTTGGTATTGCCCATGCGGCTGCTATTGAGTGGATACGTATTCATTTTCAAGGATCGCATCAGGGCCAAGCGCAAGCTATGTATAGCTCATTGGGTTTTGGTGCAGGCGGTGCAGCAGGTGCATTGATTGGCGGCTTGCTCTGGGATTATAGTGCGGCAATGACCTACACGTTGGCTGCGGCTGCGGTACTACTGGCAGCCGTGCTTTGCGTTGTGTGGTTGTATCCTTCATCTGACGCTGTGGGGCATCCTCATCATGGATAATGTAACGGTTACGCTGGTGCAACAGGTGATAGAGCCTAACGATCCCCAAAAAAATCTCGATGTGTTATCAGCCGAGCTGGAAACTCTGTCATCAACAGATTTAATTATTTTGCCCGAAGTCTTTACCACCGGTTTTTGTGCTGGCGCGCGTAATTATGCTGAACAAGTCGATGGCCGTGCATATCAATGGATGCACCAACACGCATCGCGCCACAAGGCTGTCATTACGGGTAGCTTGGTGGTGAAAGAGGGTGACCAATTTTTTAATCGCATGGTGTGGATGCGCCCTGACGGAACCTATACACATTACGACAAGCGTCATTTGTTTCGCATGGCCGGCGAACACACACGTTATGCGATGGGAAATCAGCGCATAGTGGTTGAGCTTAAAGGGTGGCGAATTTTGCCGTTGATTTGCTACGACCTGCGTTTTCCAGTGTGGAGCCGCAATCGCAACGATTATGATTTGGCGATATATGTGGCCAATTGGCCAAGTGCTCGGGCATTGCATTGGAACCGATTGTTGCAAGCGCGCGCCATTGAAAATTTAAGTTATGTTGTGGGCGTGAATCGTGTGGGAATGGATGAAGCAGGGCAGCACTATGCCGGTGATTCCAGTGTGTACAGTGCAGCGGGTGAATTGATTGCAACCAGCCAGGAGGCACAACTCATCACAGTTGAACTTCATGCGGATAAATTACACAGCTATCGCGAACGTTTTCCAGCATATTTGGATGCTGATTCGTTTGAATTATTGATGAAATAATTGTCGCGGCTATTAACGTCGCTCAGAGGTGAAACATGCCCAAAGGTTTTGGTGACAAGCTGGTAATCGCAATATCATCGCGTGCGTTGTTTAACCTTGATGAGAGTCATCAGGTGTATATCAACCAAGGCTTGGAAGCCTATGCAAAATACCAGATCGATCATGAAGATGAGGTGTTGGAGCCTGGCGATGCTTTCCCCTTGGTGAAAAAATTATTGCGCTTGAATGAGCGTCTTGGTGGTGAGCCATTGGTTGAGGTGATTTTGTTGTCGCGCAACAGCGCCGATACCGGTTTGCGTGTATTCAATTCGGTAGAACATTACGGATTGAAAATCAGTCGCGCGGCATTTTGTGGTGGTACATCGCCTTACCGTTATGCTTCTGCCTTTGGTTGCCATTTATTTTTATCAACAGAGCCTGAAGATGTCCGGCAAGCATTGGATCATGGGATGGCCGCAGCAACCTTGATTGCATCCAATAATCAAGTTGAAAATGAAGATGAATTGCGTTTTGCATTCGATGGCGATGCAGTTATTTTTTCAGATGAGGCTGAGCAAGTATTCAAACTGCAAGGATTGTCTGCGTTCACAGAAAGTGAAAAGGCTGCTGCAAAACAACCACTCAGCGGTGGTCCGTTCAAGCAATTTCTGGCTGCGTTACATAACTTGCAAGCAGAGTTCGGTGAGAATTGCCCCATACGCACCGCGCTGGTAACGGCGCGCTCGGCACCTGCGCATGAACGGGTTATCCGTACATTGCGTGCATGGAATATCCGGATTGATGAATCGTTGTTTTTGGGCGGTTTATCAAAAGGGAGTTTCCTGAAAGCCTATGGTGCAGACGTATTTTTTGATGACCAGCCCATGCATTGCGAGTCTGCTCGCGAACATGTTGCAACCGGTCATGTCCCGCATGGTATAGCCAACCGTCCTGTTTCCTCTTGATCTCCTTCCTGTAACCCTCTCATATAGCTAATGTGAAGTGTTACAAGGGCTGTTTTTGCTATTTTTGTAATATTCCTTTGCCAAAAACTTTGAATTTTCGGGATATAGTCTAAAGTTGTAACAAGACCTGCCTGTAGCACAATTCATAATTGTCAGGCATGGAGTACAGCGTGAATGATTCTGTGTTCATTCAATAGATAGATAATTTTTTGAGTTTTTATAGCTTCGGGGTCGCCCGGAGTTCGGTTCCGGTGATTGCCTTCGGCAAATGCCCCCAGTGAGTGAGCCAATCGGAGGGCTTATGAAGCTGCAACAACTACGTTATATCTGGGAAGTGGCCCATCATGACCTTAATGTGTCAGCCACCGCACAGAGCCTTTATACCTCCCAACCAGGGATCAGTAAGCAAATCCGCTTACTGGAAGATGAGTTGGGAGTAGAAATTTTCTCACGCAGTGGTAAACACCTTACGCGTATTACACCTGCAGGTGAGGCTATCCTCAAAACTGCGGGTGAAATCCTGCGTAAAGTTGAAAGCATCAAACAAGTAGCCCAGGAGTTCAGTAATGAACGCAAAGGCACCCTGACGCTTGCAACGACCCACACTCAGGCGCGCTATGCATTGCCACCGGTGATCGGTTCGTTTATCAAACAGTATCCGGAAGTGTCGTTGCATATGCATCAGGGTACACCTATGCAGATTTCCGAAATGGCTGCAGATGGTACGGTGGATTTTGCGATCGCAACTGAAGCGATGGAGCTTTTCAGCGATCTGATTATGATGCCGTGCTATCGCTGGAACCGCAGTATCGTAGTCCCTAAAAACCATCCATTAGCGCAGGTTTCCAACTTGACGTTGGAGGAGGTTGCCAAGTATCCAATCGTCACTTACGTATTCGGGTTCACTGGGCGTTCGAAGCTGGATGAGGCGTTTATCAACCGTGGTCTTGCACCCAAGGTGGTGTTTACTGCGGCCGATGCGGACGTCATCAAAACTTATGTCCGTTTGGGCTTAGGTGTTGGGATTATCGCCAGCATGGCCTACAACGAGGCGGTCGATAGTGATTTGGTAGCGTTGGATGCAAGCCATTTGTTTGAGTCCAGTGTGACCAAAATTGGCTTCCGTCGCGGTACTTTCTTGCGCGGATTCATGTATGACTTTATTGAAAAATTCGCACCGCATCTAACGAAAGATATTATTAATGAGGCTTTCAATCGCCACTCGCGTGCTGAATTGGACGAGTTGTTTGAAAATATAAAGATCCCTACGCATTAACTGCGGTGCCTAAAAAAGCCGGACAAATGTCCGGCTTTTTTATTGTTAAGTGTTTTATTATCAATGAGTTACCGATACTTTCTCACTTATTCCCAAGGTTTTCCCTCTGCTATTTCAATCGCCCACTAAGCGGCGATCCCCCAGTAAGGTATTCATTGCTCTGAAAATATTTGTACAAAATATTTGTGATGTATAACTTTGTGGGCAATACTTATACAGTCTTAAAAAAATGTATAGGTTTTTATATATGGGCAAGATTCCTGTGGGTGTAAGTCAGTGTCTTTTGGGTGAAAAGGTTCGCTTTGATGGTGGCCATAAACGCAGCCGTTATCTGACAGATGTATTGGGCGAATATATGGAATTCCGGCCGGTATGCCCTGAAGTCGCTATTGGCTTGGGAATCCCGCGCAAACCTATTCGACTTGTGGTGATTGGCGATGAAACACGTGTGCGCGGTGTTGAAAATCCGGATCTTGATGTGACCGATGCGCTGGTCGCACAGGCAGAAGCAGCTGCGCAGCAAATGCCGGATATCTGTGGCTATGTGTTCATGCAGAATTCCCCGAGTTGCGGTGCCTACGGTATGAAACGCTATCGCACTAATGGATATTCGATGGATAACAAAGGGCGTGGCGCTTACGCCAAACGCTTTATGGAGTTAATGCCGCTTTTGCCCGTGGAAGAAGCGGGGCGGTTAAATGACGCGGGCTTGCGTGATAACTTCCTCTCGCGAGTGTTTGCTTACCATGATTTTAAAACCCATGTCGCACCTGCGCCGACCGCTAAAAAGTTGATCGAATTTTATTCCCGCTACAAATATCAGGTAATGGCGCACCACGTACCCAGCTATTTTTCGATTGGCCGTTATCTTTCCAATCTTGCTGGCCATGACATCCAGGCAAGTAGCGAAGAGTTTTTCCGCCTGTTTATGGAGGCTTTATCCCACCACGCCACGCGCAAAGGCAACACCAACGCGATGATGCATTTACGTGGTTATCTGAAAGAAGTCATCAGCACGGTAGAAAAACAGGAATTGTCGCAGTTGATCGATTCTTACAAAGCTGGTCTTGTGCCTTTGGTGGTGCCTTTAACTTTGCTGAAGCATCACTTGCTCAAGCTCGATAACCCTTACTTGAAATCGCAAACTTTCTGGTCTCCGCATCCAGAACGTCTGGGTTTACGTAATCACATTATCGAGAACGTCTGATGTCCGCAGCAGATAAAAAAATTGCATCGCCAGCGCAAGACGATTGGGTACCTATTCGGGAGATTTCGCGCGTGACCGGTGTGAATACTGTGACATTGCGTGCATGGGAGCGGCGTTATGGTTTGTTGGTGCCACGCCGCACGGAGAAAGGGCATAGGTTGTATAACCGCGATGATATTTTGCGTGTCCAGGAAATTCAGCGTTGGCTCGGGCGCGGTTTGGCGATTGGTAAAGTGAAAGCGCTGTTAGCTAATGCGGAGCGGGAACACGAATTTCCGCCTATCGACTCTGTGTGGTTAACGTTAGTAGAGCAATTTTATATCGCATTGGGGAATTTCCAGCGTCATTCGCTGGAGCGTTTGATCGAGGAAACCTTCGCGTTGTATCCAACCGAAATGCTGGCTGATTATGTGGTGCAACCAGTGTTGCAGGCGCTTCAGGGGGATGAGCCGGGCAAGGCTGCGCAGCGAGCGTTTTTTACTGCTGTTTTGCAGGAGTATCTTGTGGCAGGGCAGCAGCGTTTGCGCCAGTCGGCACAGCGTGCTGGTGTCGTGTTGGTTTCGATTGGTGCCAATGAGAATCCCTTGTTGCTGCATACCCTCAATTACAGTTTGCTTGTTCATCAGTATCAGGCCGAATATCTGGGATATCTTGAATGGCGTGATATCCAGATATGTACAGAGGCGTTAAGTGCAAAAATACTTGTGATTATCGGCTATGAAAACCTGAATGCTGGCGGTCTCAAGCTACAATTAGAGGTATGGCGGGAAAGATCCGGTATTCCTGTGATTGTGGCTGGTAATTTGGCGCAGGTGTTTGATACGTCGGTTACTGACCCGGTTTCAGGAGTATTGACCTGTGAACATCATCAACAGGTGCTGGCCGCCATAAAACAATTATTAAAAGCTGATCAAAAGGGATGAGTCATTTATATGGCGCTCACTGTTCCGCAAAAGGTACGTAATTTGTACCAACGTTTTGATAAGAAAATTCTCAAAACGATGCCGGATGTCTACAGCAACGATATCCAATTCCGCGATCCTCTCCATGCATTGAATGGCTTGTCCAATCTCACTGAGTATCTCTCAGGCATGATGGATGATTTGCTCGAGTGTCGTTTTGAGTTTCATCACTCAATGGAACTTCCCGAGCGTGGAGAGGCGTTATTATTTTGGACGATGCACTATCGCCATAAAAAATTAGCGGGAGGGAAGCAATTGGAGCTCACCGGTAATACGCATATTTTATTTAAGGATAAAGTTTATTATCACCGCGATTATTTTGATGCGGGCTCAATGTTATATGAGCATCTTCCGGTAATGGGTTTTGCTATCCGACAAATTAAGAAAAAAGTAGGCGCTAAATGACGGCATTGGTGTGGCTGAGGCATGACTTGCGTGTGCGGGATAATCCTGCGTTATTCAAAGCAGCAGAGTTAGGTCAGGGCGTTGTGGCAGTGTATGTACATTGCGAAGCCTATGTGCGTTTGCACACTGTTGCGCCAGTGCAGTTGGATTTTATTCGCCGCCATTTGCATGTTATGGCAAACAGTTTGGCAGAGCTTAATATTCCCCTCGAATTAATCTGCGTTAAATCGCCAAAAGACATTGCGCCTGCATTGCTACAGCTCGCGCGCAAATGGAAAGTGGAACATTGTTTTTTTAATGCGGAATATCCGGTTAATGAATTAAATCGCGATCTGGCAGTGAATCAACTTTTACGCGATGAAGGTATTTTGGTTAAGCGATGTCATGACCGTTGTGTTGTACCGCCGGGCATGATCCGCAATGGACAAGGCGAGCCTTATAAAGTCTTTACTGCGTTTAAAAAGAAATGGCTGCAAACGGTGATGCCAGTGAGCATGGCTCCGCTGGGTTTGCCAGCAGTCCAGTCCGGTGTATCTGTTAAGCCGCACGTTATTTCTGTTGCTGAAATTGATGCGTTATTTGCAGCGCATGAGTTGCGCGACTTGTCATCCCTGTGGCCAGCTGGCGAACAGGAAGCGAATCAACGGTTGGATTTTTTTATCGAAAGCGCAATCAATCATTATCAAGAGCGGCGTGATTTTCCGGCAATTGCTGGAACATCCAGCCTTTCACCGTATTTTGCTGTAGGTTCGCTGTCGCCGCGTCAGGCGATATCCGCTGTGCTTGTGCACACACAAGGGGAGTGGGAGGGCGGAAATGCTGGCGCGAGTTGCTGGATCAGTGAGTTGATCTGGCGCGAGTTTTATCAGCATGTGGTGGTGGATTATCCCAAAGTCTGTAAACGCAACGCCATGCAAAGCCATACAGAAGCATTTCCCTGGCAATATGACAAAGCGTTGTTTGCCGCATGGTGTGAGGGTAAAACCGGAATTCCGATTGTTGACGCCGCCATGCGTCAGCTAAATGCGACAGGTTGGATGCACAATCGCCTGCGCATGGTGGTAGCGATGTTCCTGACCAAGAACTGCCAGATTGATTGGCGTTGGGGTGAAGACTATTTTATGTCGCAATTAATTGATGGCGACTTCGCAGCCAACAACGGTGGTTGGCAGTGGAGTGCTTCCACCGGGACAGACGCCGCGCCGTATTTCCGCATTTTTAATCCTATTAGCCAATCAGAGCGCTTTGATCCTGAGGGGGCGTTTATTCGCACTTGGGTTCCCGAGTTAGCGCATCTGTCAAACAAACAGATCCATAATCCACCTAAACAGCTGCATTATCCTGCGCCTATAGTGGATTTATCGGCAACGAGAAAATCTACCATCGCATTGTTTGCGCAATTGCCACCTGAACGAGTAGCTGAATAAGCGGCATTAGCGCTGGCTTGATTGTTAAGCTTCTTTTTATAATAGCCAAGTTCTTAAACAGCGGTTTTATTCGCTAGCGCACCAGCAAACCGTTGTTCCTGATATGAGGATGCCTATTATGTTGACATTATTGCAGTTGAATTGTGCGTTTCGGGTTCGCCGTTCTTTTTTGTGGGTGAACAGTTTGCTGTTGTGTTGTGCTGTTGGTGCCCATGCACAAGATAATTATGTAACGGCAGGTACCGCTTACAGCCTTAATACCAATGAATTACTTTATCGCGAATTATTCACTGGATTGGATGAAAACAAAGCGGTGCGGGTTGATTACACATCACCAGATGGCAATGTATTTGCTTCCAAGACCCTGGTTTTTCAGGGCGAACCGTTCCAGCCAACAGTGAATCTGGAAGATAGCCGCGATAATGAATTCGCCTCTGCGCAATTTCAGGGCGCGCGTTTGGTGTTGACGCACGGAATGAATAATGACCAAAACGAAAAAATTATTTATGACAATGCACGCACCGTAATTGATGCAGGCTTTGATGCGTATATCCAATTAAATTGGGACAAATTAATAGCGGGTAAACAATTAAAGTTTGATTATGTAGCACCTGCCAGCTTGAGCAGCACACAGTTGGAAGTGCGTAAATTAAAATCGACCAGCTCTCCGCTGTACAATGCCGACTATGGGCGTAACTGGATTTATTTCCGCATCACGCCAGCGAAAAAAATATCGTCATTATTTTCGGATGCAACCTATCTTGCGTACGACCCTAATGGAAAATACCTGATGCGCTATCAGGGCCGCGCGAATATTGATGATGATCGCGGCGGTCCGTGGGATGTACGGATCGAATACGAATATACCAATTGATCTGTGCGTATTTGAGTATCGAAAAAAAGGGCAATCAAATGATTGCCCTTTTTTTTGGTAAAAAATAGTGATGAGTGCAAATGCTGTTTGTTATTTAGGAAGATACGAACACCAATCACTCCAACTGCCGGGGTAAAGTACAGCGTCTATTCCACTTGCCTCCAGCGAAAGCAAATTGACGCATGCGGTGACACCTGATCCGCAATAGACCGCAATTTTTTTGTCTCTCGGTAAATCAATCCAGCGCTGTTGTTGTTCGCTTTTTGATTTGAAAAATCCTTTTTCATCGGTTGCATCTTGCCAGAAAAAATTTAATGCGCCGGGAATATGCCCTGCGACAGGATCAATGGGTTCTTCTTCCCCGCGATAGCGCTTACTGTCGCGCGAATCAATGAGTGTGAGTTGTTCTGCTTGCGCACAAATTGCATCGCGATCCAGGGTCCAATCTTGCTGCACGGTTGCTTTGAAATTTCCCTGCTTGATGGCAGGCTCACGCCTATCGATGGCGCCACCAGCATTGACCCAGCCCGTGTATCCGCCATCCAGAATGAATATATTTTGATGGCCACAGAAGCGTAATAGCCACCATGCACGTGCGGCATACGCCATGCGTGAATCGTCGTAAACCACAATAGTGGATTGCTGATTAACACCCGCTGCACGCAGTTTTTTACTGAAGGTTTCGATATCGGGTAGCGGATGTCGGCCGCCATGCTGGCTTACCTCTCCAGAAAGATCTTGTTCAAGATCCAGATAATACGCACCGGGAATATGTCCGGCGCGATATTGTTCGCTGCCCACTGTTTTATTCATGAGATGGAAACGGCAGTCAAAGATAACGACTTTGCCCAGCTGTAACTTGAGGTTTTCGCTTGTGATGAGGTGATTCATTGAGGTTGGTTGCGATATTGGATTGTCGGAAAAATCGTTATTAGTGACTGATACTTAATGAGGGCTTTAAGATCGTCAAAAAAGTGACGTCATAATCGCATTAATTGCCTGACGTTGGGAAGGGTGATAACTGAGCGGTTTGTGTGTTTTTTGTAAAACTTTGCGCGAGTTTGTTCAGGTTTATTGCCAGGCGTCGGGCACTTTTCCTTCCAATTGGTAAGCAAATGCGATGATGTAGGCGACGGCGATATACAGGTTTTCGGGAATTTCATCACCTAATTCCAGGGTTACCAACAAATCAACCAGCGAAGGGTTATCGCACAGTGGAACGCCGTGCTCTTCAGCTATTGCGATAATCTGTTCGGCAACTGCCCCTGTGCCTTTGGCGCTGACATGAGGTGCGTTGGTACCGTCGTAATAGAGGGCGACGGCTTTTTGTAATGCATGTGGCGGGTAATCGGAACTCATATGCGCCTCAGGTTTTAACATCGACTAATGAATAACTCAGGTTCAGTTTGGGCTTGGGTGGCAAGCCGGGAATACATTGCATTTGTGTCACGTGAATTCCCTCTCGCTCTAATTGTGTTTTGAGTTCATCCATTTTGTTTTTTGCGGCGACCAAAGTGTTTTCATTTTCCGCCCAAAAGCGGGTGGATAATTGATCGCCCAGTAGGGTGAGTTGCGCATAAAACTGGCCAATTACGGGCAAGTTAAATCCCAGCATCACATTCCATTGGCGCACGCGTGTTGCTGTTTGTGCTTTCTCGTCGGATTGGTCTTCAATCCATTGCTGTTCAAGATGGATCTGCAGTGGCGTGACGTCTTGCCCTGATCGAACCGGTATTTCAAATTGCCAGGATTGTGTTGGCTGCGCGATGTCATTGCCTTGGGTAATTTGATGATTGAGCGTGTGAGCTTGTTGTAATTGAATTTTTGCAAGGCTTCCCAGCGTGTATTGGTGCATTAGCATGACTAATTGTGTGCGCAATTGCTTTTGACTTAACTCGCCTTGCTGTCTGTGCATGAGCATGCCTAAAAATTGCGGCAGAACGTTGGCAAGTTGTGTTTTGCTGAGTTCGCTGGACGTACTGATACTTGTTGCTAGCGGAGAGGTAGTTTCCAATTCTCCATCCAGTTGATGCAAAACGCTTAGCAGCGCACCTTTTAAGTCCTGATTGGCGATGTGTGCAACGGGCTTTTGACCCATTAACTTTTGTTCAAGCGCGGCTTGTGATAGCACATTTTTCTGAATCTGGTTGGTTAAACCTGACGTTACTCCCGCAGTAGGCGTATTGGTTTTCGAGGTGGATGCAGTGGCAGTAGATGAGGTTCCTGTCGCTGCAGTGGCGGCTGCCTCCGGACTTTTAATCGCCAATTGCGCCAGTTTGTGTTCAAAACCTTGACCATTGTTTTTTAATGCCATTTCAACCAACTTTGGATTGCTCAATTGGTCGGCGGTACGTATATGGTTTGCTAATGTTTTTAGCGATTGTTGTAGCTGGTTTGATATCCATTCCTTGCGTTCAGCAATGGGCAATTGCTGGATAAATTGGGTGATTTTCGGCAGGGCAGTCATTAAATCCTGCCCTTGGTCTTTTTGAGGTAATAGTCGGCGTAAAGTATCGCCAATGGCCTCCATCGCTTGAGGTGATACAGCCGGTTTGGCTGTCACTGTGTTGTTATCACCATGTTGAAGCGGGTTGACTGGAGGGCTGCTTGCCATACCTGCCAGAGTGTAGGTCAATGTTCCAGTTGTTGATGGCGAAGAAGTCCCCGCAGGAAGATTCACAGGGGAGGGTGTAGATAAGAGTGCTGTGCCAGCCGATGCGCCCTGTGGATTGCTGGTTTGCAAAAGAGTGGCAACAGCGGCGGCTTCTGATTTAGTGAGGACTTGCAATATTTGCAAGCGCTGGCTGTCTGCAAGTTGCATCAGAAGTGTTTGGCCTGACTGCAGTGGCAGGCTGGTGTAGCTGAGTAATTGTATGGGTACCGCCGGTGTTGTTGCGGTATTGGGAGCTGATGTGGTTGGCGCGGTGATTGTCAGATTAACCAGCTTAACCCCTGGGGTTTGCGCGAGATTTTTCTGCTCCAATAACTGGTTTACCAGCGCTTTAATCGCAGGTGCGGCTGAGTTTCGGTTGACTTGTGCCAGATTTGCCTCGATCGCCTTCACTAACTGCGCGCGCTCTTCTGGTGAGGCTTGGGTTGCTTTGCCCACATCGGCCAGGAACTGGCTGCCAGTTTTTAACCCCAGTACTTTGGTTATCGCCACTATGGACTCAACCTGCGCACGCTGGAGGTTTTGTACCAGTTTGTCAGTGATTGAACTCAGTTCCATGACGTGTCCTGGGGTGGCAATAATGGCGATATTAAGTTGATCAAAAGCGTAAATAGAGGTGCGATGCAGCGCGGCAGACCGCTATAATCGCGAGCGTTTTTAGCTGCTCCAGCACGGTGCGATTGCCAATTTATCCGGTATCACGCTTGGCGATGTGTTGAGTATAGCGGCTGCTAGTCGATTTCCTGTAGCTGTACTCATTGGGCGATTAATTAATGGTAATGGTTCTGAACGCTGGAACGAAAGGCAAACAATAAGCATGTCTGAATCGCTTGATGCGGCATCTGAGCCGTTACTTGAACTTCTTGGGCTTGGATGTGAGCGCGATGAGCGTTTGCTTTTCTCGGGTCTTGATCTGCGTCTTTTTGCCGGTGATGTGGTTCAAATCGGTGGGCCTAACGGCGCTGGCAAAACCACCTTGCTGCGCGCCATCGCGGGTATCAGCACGGATTATCATGGGCAAGTCCGCTACCTCGGCCAGGCCTTGCCGGCAGCAGCGTGGGAATTTGCGGGCGATAGTCTTTATTTGGGGCATTTGCCCGGCATCAAAAAAAGCCTTACACCAGCTGAAAATCTTGCTTGGTACCAAGCGCAAACTGGCGCTGTGGTGTCAATTGATGAGGCTCTGCGGTTGGTCGGTCTGTATGGCTATGAAGATACACCTTGTTACCAGCTATCGGCAGGGCAGTTGCGCCGTGTTGCCTTGGCTCGCCTGCATTTAAGTCGCGCGCGTATCTGGATTTTGGATGAACCTTTCACTGCCATCGACAAGCTCGGCGTGAGTCAATTGGAGTCTTTGATTGCGCAGCAATCATCAAAAGGAGGCGTTGTAATACTGACCTCCCATCAGGATCTGAACTTGCCGCGGCTGCGTTTGGTCAACTTGCAAGATTATCAATCAGGTTTATCCGGAGCGGGGCTATCTGTAACAGATCTGTCTGGGCGTGCAGTTTCGGATGGGCAGCAGCAGGTGCAGTATCATGGCTGATCTATCTCCGGCAGCAGGTTTGTTCGGTGGATTTGTCGCCAGCTTCCGGCGCGATCTGCTTATTGCTGCGCGCCACAAGACTGAACTTGCTAATCCACTGGTGTTCTTCCTGATCGCTGTAACCTTGATCCCATTGGGGGTCAGCCCCGAAAAAAATGTATTAGCATTGCTCGCCCCCGGAATTGTGTGGGTGATGGCATTGCTCGCGACACTTTTATCGTTGGATGGCTTGTTTCGCAGCGATTACGATGACGGCTCTCTGGAACAAATGCTGATCAGTCCCCAATCGCTCTATTTCACAGTGATGGCAAAAGTGCTGGTGCACTGGTTGGTGTCTGGGCTGCCTGTCACGTTGCTTGCGCCTCTGTTGGGGCTCATGTTGAGTTTGCCAATCGAGGGTTATTTACCTTTGTTGATTTCGCTTGCGTTAGGAACAGCTTCCATGAGTTTGATCGGTGCTGTGGGAGCTGCTCTGACAGTTTCATTGCGTAAAGGCGGATTGTTGCTGTCACTCATCGTGATGCCGCTGTATATTCCGGTGCTGATATTTGGCGCAAGCGCAGTACAGACGGCTATTCAGGGTGGGGCAATTGGTATGCAAATCGCAGTGTTGGGAGCATTTCTTGCGTTAGCGCTGGTTCTTGCTCCGATTGCAGCACTGGGTGCTTTGCGAATCAGCACTGATGGTTAATTTATATCAATAATAACGAGATTTTTGATCACAACAGCGAAAGGTCTTCACTACTATGTCATGGCAATGGTTTCATCGTTTGGGTTCGCCCCGCTGGTTTTATGAAAAAACCACCCCTTGGTTACCTTGGTTAACGGTATTCAGTTTTGCATTGATTATTACCTCGGCTATTTGGGGGTTGGCATTTGCACCAACCGATTTCAAGCAGGGCAACAGTTATCGCATTATCTACATCCATGTACCGGCTGCGTTTTTGGCGCTGGCGGGCTATTACATCATGGCCATCTCCGGGGCTGTCGGCCTTATTTGGAAAATGAAATTACCGTTTATGGTGATGAAATCTGCTGCGCCCATAGGTGCATTGCTCACGTTTGTGTCGTTGGTGACCGGCTCTATCTGGGGTAAGCCTACATGGGGTACATGGTGGGAATGGGATGCCCGTATTACCTCTATGTTGATTTTGTTCTTTTTATATCTAGGCATGATCGCTCTGCAACAAGCGTTTATGCATCGCGATACCGCTGATAAGGCCAGTGCAGTTCTCGCATTAGTAGGGATGGTGAACATCCCGATCATTTATAAGTCTGTCGATTGGTGGAATACCTTGCATCAACCCGCCACGATCAAATTCACAAGCAAGTCCACCATCGATCCTTCTATGTTATATCCACTATTGCTAATGGTGATTGGATTTTATTGTTTTTACGCGCTGGTGTTATTGCTATACACCCGCGTGGAAATTTTACGTCGTGAACATCGTACCCAATGGGTAAATGATTTAATCAGCGCATCAGATAAACGAGGTTGATCATGAAGTTTCAATTTGAATCTTTTGCAGAGTTTATGGCGATGAATGGCCATGGCCCGTTTGTATGGTCGGCTTATGCGATCACATTTGCAGTGATGGTGTTTTTATTTGTTAGTCCCATTCTGCAAAAGAAAGCATTCATTAAACAGCAGAGAAAACAGCAAAAGTTGGCGCAGACCAATAGTGCCAGTAATGGCGTAAGCAATTAAGTTTTTACCATTAGCCGAAGAGCGCAATATCCATGCATCCGTTACGTAAACAGCGTTTAATGATAGTCGTATTCATCGTGGTGTTTTCCAGCTTGGCCGTTGGGCTTATGGCCTATGCGTTGCGCGAAAATATCAATTTGTTTTATCCCCCAAGCAAAATTGCATCGGGTGACGTGCCACACAACACTCGTATTCGGGCGGGTGGATGCGTAAAGCCAGGTAGTGTCCAACGCGCAACGGATTCACTGCAAATTCATTTTTTGATTACAGACGGCACGGCAGATGTCAAAGTGAATTTTAATGGCATTTTGCCTGATCTTTTTGCCGAAGGCGAAGCGGCAGTCATTAATGGAATCGTCACTGAATCAGGCGAAATTAACGCAAGTGAGGTGCTTGCCAAGCATGATGAAAATTATGTTCCACCAGAGGTCGCTGAAGCGATGAAAGACAAAGGTGAGCATCAAAAAACCTGCGAGGGATTAAAGTATGGTGTTTGATCTCGTTCAGCTGGCTCCAGAGCTTGGCCAATTCGCATTAATTTTGTCGCTATGCTTAAGCGCTGCGTTATTTGTATTGCCATTGATTGGTGCTCACTACGGTAGCCACGTGTTGATGCAGTCTGGCCGTTCTCTTGCAACCGGATTTTTTGTTTTCGTTTTTTTCTCATTTTTGTGTTTGGTTTACTCCTTCATCAATGATGACTTTTCGGTAAGTTATGTTGCATCCAACTCCAACTCACTGTTGCCGGTTTATTACAAAATCAGTGCGGTATGGGGCGGACATGAAGGCTCCTTATTGTTGTGGATTTTAATGCTGGCAGGTTGGACCTTGGCGGTGGCGGTATTCAGCCGTTCATTACCACTGGATATGCAGGCGCGAGTGCTTGCTATCATGGGGTTTGTTGCGGTCGGGTTTTTATCTTTTATCTTGTTTACCTCCAATCCGTTTGATCGAATATTGCCTGTACCTCCTACAGATGGCAGCGATTTAAATCCACTGTTGCAGGATATCGGGTTGATTATTCACCCGCCTGTTCTGTACATGGGATACGTTGGTTTCAGTGTGTGTTTTGCCTTTGCAATTGCTGCTTTGTTAACAGGCCGTCTCGATAGTGCATGGGCGCGCTGGTCTCGTCCATGGGCAACAATGGCTTGGGGCTTTTTATCGGTTGGTATTGCGCTGGGCAGCTGGTGGGCCTATTACGAATTGGGTTGGGGCGGCTGGTGGTTTTGGGATCCGGTTGAAAATGCCTCTTTCTTGCCCTGGTTAATTGGCACTGCGTTAATTCACTCGCTTGCTGTTACGGAGAAGCGCGGTTTGTTCAAGAGCTGGACAATTCTGCTCGCAATTTTTACCTTCTCCCTGAGTTTGCTCGGTACTTTCCTTGTTCGTTCCGGTGTTCTTACATCAGTGCATGCTTTTGCCAATGATCCGGAGCGCGGCGTATTTATTCTTGGCTTTTTATTATTGGTGGTTGGTGGGTCGCTCACGCTGTATGCGTTGCGTGCACCTGTTGTAAAAAGTTCAGTCGGATTTAGCTTGTTATCGCGTGAGGCATTATTGTTGGGCAATAATATTTTGCTCACCATTATCATGATCATGGTGTTGCTGGGTACTTTGTATCCATTAGTCGCCGATGCATTGGGATTGGGAAAAATATCGGTAGGCCCACCGTACTTCAATATGTTCTTTTTGCCCTTGATGGGATTGCTGTGTTTGTTGATGGCATTTGGGCCGATATCAAATTGGAAACGCACATCCACTTCCCAGTTTATCGCCTTGTTGTGGAAACCTTGGGTAATTAGTTTGGTAATTGCATTGATATTCCCGCTTGTGTATCGCGATAAATATGAAATTCTTGCTGCAGTTACCGTATTTGTTGCGTCATGGATTGTCACTGCGCAATTAGCTGACCTGATTTATCGTTTACGCAATAGTGATTCGTTCTTACAGGGCCTTAAAAAATTAAGCTTGAGTTACTACGCCATGCTTATTGCCCACGCGGGAATAGCGGTTACTACCGTTGGTGTGGGTTTGACGAGCATCTATACCGAGCAGCGCGATGTGCGTATGGAAATAGGGCAGCATGTCACAGTTGTGGAATATGAATTTATCCTCAACGAGTTGGTGCATATTGATGGCCCTAATTACACCGCCGAACAAGCCAATATCACTGTGCTAAAAAATGGACAATTTTTGCGTGAAATGAAACCCCAGAAACGCCGTTATCTGGCGTCGGGTAGCGTTATGACAGAAGTGGAATTGGATGTAGGGCTTTTCCGTGATTTGTACGTCGCTATGGGGGAACCATTGACGGAAACAGCATGGGCAATGCGCGTGCATTTAAAACCTTTCGTGCGCTGGATTTGGTTGGGCGCTTTGATGATGGCGTTTGGTGCTGTGCTTGCAGTTGCTGATAAGCGTTATCGCAAAATCCAAAAACAGGAATCACCTGTGGTTGAGGCAGTAGCAGGAAAATTAGCAAATGAATAAAAAGCGGTTGTTTCTATTTGTACCTTTGGCGATTTTTATTGTGCTGGCAGTATTATTTTGGCGCGGACTTTCGTTGGATCCGACTGAAATGCCATCGGCCTTATTGAATAAACCTGTACCAGTATTTGAATTGCCTGTATTGCCAGCGCCAGAAAATCCGGCGGGTCTCTCGGTCGCAAATCAGGATGTATTTAAAGGGAAGGTCAGTTTGCTGAATGTGTGGGCGACCTGGTGCGTGACCTGTCGCCAGGAACATGAATTTTTAAATCGCCTGAAAGCCCAGGGTGTACCGATTTATGGTATCAATTACAAAGATAATACCGAGGATGCGCAGCAGTGGCTTGCGGAATTGCATAATCCTTATGTGTTCAGTGTGATTGATTTGGACGGCCGCTTGGGGCTTAACTTGGGTGTATTTGGTGCACCCGAAACCTATGTGATCGATAAAGGCGGTGTTATCCGTTATAAACATATCGGCGATGTAAACGCTCGTGTGTGGCAAGAAACGATTAAACCAATTTTCGACAGCCTTAAATAAACAACAGATAGTTCTCCTAAGTTGCACAAAACAGCGGGGCTTGATCAAGATCAACTCCCGTTTTTTCCTCTGGCGTAAACTGAATCTATCAGGACAAACGTGGAGGCTCCTATGTACATTGATTCAATCGTTCTTTATGGTTTAGTGATAGTGACCCTGACATGCATCATGTTGGCTTACGTGGGATTCTATGCTTACAGACACATCAAAGAAGATTCAGCAAAAGCTGATGAGGGTGCAAAAAACAACACTGTGTGATGTTATTGGGAAGGCGATAGGCGATACAAGCATGCATAAAAAAAGCCCCAGATGTGGGGCTTTTTCATTTCAAATAATGGCGGACCGGACGGGGCTCGAACCCGCGACCTCCGGCGTGACAGGCCGGCATTCTAACCAACTGAACTACCGGTCCGCGGCAGTCAAAAACCACGATTACCTTATGAGTAAGAGTGGTGGGCGGTACAAGACTCGAACTTGTGACCCATGCCTTGTAAGGGCATTGCTCTACCAACTGAGCTAACCGCCCAAGATTTCACGCTTTTCAGCGCTCACCTTGTTGGTGGCGCGTATTCTAATCATGTAAACGTCTCGGTCAACCTTTTTTTAAAAGAAATTTATCTTTTTTGTTTTAAATGCAGAAAAAGGTTGGAAAACAAACACTTGTGAACGGTTTTTGTTCATCCGGGCAAAGTTACCCGCAGCTGCATATGAGTTGTTATACTCGCGTCAATTTTTTGATCCCATAGGTACTCATTCTATGTGTGCAGCTTTCATGCGATTTTGTATTCGCTTTTGTATGTGTTTAAGTGTGTTGATTCCGTTATCGAGCTTTGCTGCGATTGAAGTGCATGAGTTCGATAATGAGCTTGATCGTAAGCGTTACCAAAGTTTTATCGAAGAAATGCGTTGTCCTAAATGCCAAAATCAGAATCTTGCCGGCACTAATTCGCCTATCGCGGTGGACTTGCGCCGTGAACTTGAAATGATGATTAAAGAAGGTAAGTCCGATAAAGAAATTATCGACTTCATGGTGGAGCGTTATGGGGAATTCATTTTGTATCGCCCACGATTGTCATCTTCGACCATTTTGCTATGGTCTGCGCCGATTATTTTATTATTGCTTGGCGTGATGACGTTGCTGTTGATTGTACGCAAGCGTCGTCGCATTGAAGCTGACATGGGTTTGTCATCGGAAGAGAAAGAGCGCTTGGCGAATTTATTGTCCTCATCAGAAGATCGTTTTGCGGTTAAAAAAAATAACGAAGCGGGCTCGCAGGAGAAAGTTCAATGATGTCCTTATGGATGGGGGTAATGCTTCTGTGTATTTTGGCGGTGGCATTTGTTTTATGGCCATTTGTTCGTTACGGCAGTCGTGTGACTGAAAATACAGAAGAACAGACCGCAGATCGTTTAGCTGAAAATATCCGTCTGTTCCATGAGCATATTGCGGAGTTGGAGCTGCAATTGGCTGCAGGTCGTATTGATCAGGGGCAATTTGACCTACTGAAGTTGGAACAAGAGCGGGCTTTACTTGCGGATGAAGCGGATATTCGCACACTAAAACACAATCGCATCGTGCGTGTTGGATTCAAAACATTATCAGTCATTGCGATTGTAGTTATCGCGGTAGCATGGGGTCTTTATGGGCATCTGGGAAGTAGTGCAGATGTTGAAATTCGTCAGGCGCAAGAGCGCAAGCTCGCCCTTGATGAGGCGGATTATAAGGCCGGTCGTACCCCAGACCCTGTGCGCGCGCGCGAATTGGCACGCTTGATTAAGGAGCGTTTGGCGGATAATCCTGAGCAGCTGCAATACTGGTTCTTTCTTGCGCGTATGCAAATGGAAGTCAATGATTTTGCCTCTGCAGTAGAGGCATACCAGCAGGTACTGGCTCGTGATCAGGAGTCACCTATGGTGATGGCGGAACTTGCACAGGCTACGTTTCTGCGTGATGGTAATAAAATGAGCCCGGCTGTAAGTGATCTGGTTGTAAAGGTGCTTAGAGTAGACCCAAACAACACCATGGCTCTTGGTCTTGCTGGAATAGAAGCATTCGGCAAACAAGATTACATAGGTGCGATTAAATCTTGGCAGCGCACTATCCATCTAACAGGTGCGGACACCTCTGGTAGTCAAGCGCTGCAGGCGGGTATAGAGCGGGCTACTGGGCTTTATCTTGCTGCGGGTGGGACAAAAGAATCCTTGGTCGAAGCGCTTGCAGGTCGTCAGGTGATTGTTAGCGTCAGCCTTGGTGATGGTGTTGATGTCCATCCGGATCAGGTGGTGTTTGTGTACGCGCGTGCATGGCAAGGCGCCAAAATGCCGTTGGCGATTACACGTGTAAAAGTGTCTGAGTTGCCCAAACAAGTCCTGCTAACTGAGTCAATGGCGATGACGCCTGAAATGAGTCTTGCTTCGGTTGATTCAGTAGAAGTGGTTGCTCGTATCTCCCAAAACGCCTCGGCCATTGCCCAGCCAGGAGATTGGCAAGGTTCATTTGGCCCAGTTGATATGAAATCTTCATCTGATGTGGTGAGTGTGAAAATCGACCAAAAACTAACGCAGTAACATCAAATAACTGCCACATAAAAGGTAAGCTGATTTTGAGTGGTGATTGAAAGTTGGTCAGTCTTGACGGGGCAGTTATTTTTGCATGACAGGGCGGGTGTAAAGCGCTACGCAAATGTGTAGAATCCACGCCTTAATGGTTTTTTTGACGGCAAGCCAATATTAATTAATCTCAAAAATACCAAGAAAATCAAACAGCTGGATGGCAAGTGCCGCCAGACATAATTTTTTGAACAGGCAAGTCGGGGAGGGCGCTCCAACTGTATAAGCCTGCAGCAATATGAGTGATATGGATCTATGCGGCTAAAGTGCATCAAGCTGGCTGGCTTTAAATCGTTTGTTGATCCTACAACGGTCAACTTTCCCAGCAACCTATGCGCTGTTGTTGGCCCAAATGGCTGTGGGAAGTCCAATATTATTGACGCTGTTCGCTGGGTTATGGGGGAATCCTCCGCTAAAAACCTGCGCGGCGAGAATATGACTGACGTTATTTTTAACGGTTCAAGCGGTCGCAAGCCGGTTGGTCAAGCCTCTATCGAATTGGTATTCGATAACTCGGACGGCACCCTTCTAGGGGAATACGCAGCCTTCACTGAAATCAGCATCAAACGTAAAGTTTCCCGCGATGGCGATAACAGCTATTACTTGAATGGCACCAAATGTCGCCGCCGGGATATTACCGACATTTTCCTTGGCACAGGTCTTGGCCCTCGCAGTTACGCGATTATCGAGCAGGGGATGATCTCTAAACTGATTGAGGCCAAACCGGAAGATCTTCGTGTCTATATCGAAGAGGCGGCAGGCATCTCCAAATACAAGGAGCGTCGTCGTGATACCGAAAGCCGCATGCGTCGCACCCAGGAAAACCTTGAGCGTTTGACTGATATCCGCGATGAGCTTGAGCGCCAGCTTGCGCGTTTGCAGCGTCAGGCTCAGGCAGCTGAGAAATATGCAGAATATAAAAAAGAAGAGCGCTTACTCAAAGCACAATTACAAGCTCTTAAGTACCAACAGTTGGATCTGCAAGCCAAGGCTAAACAGGCCGGTATTCGCGATCTTGAATTGCGCATGGAATCCTTTGTTACTGATCAGGTTAACAAAGACACCCAAATCGAAAAGTACCGCAGCCAGTACACTGAGCTTGGCGATAAATTCAATGAGGTTCAAGGTCGCTATTATGCGATAGGTGCAGAAATTGCCCGTCTTGAACAAAGCATTCAGCACGCAAATGAGCGTGCTCGCCAGTTGCAATCTGATTTGGATCAAACCACGCGCGATAGCAAAGAAGCTGAAGAAAATTTATTAATTGACACGCAAAAAACCGAAGCTTGGGAAGCTGAACTTTTAGAGCTTGAGCCGGAATTGGAATTGGTTAAAGCGGCTGAAGAAACTTCTGGGGAATCGTTAATCGATGCGGAAGAGGCAATGCAGCGCTGGCAAAACGACTGGGATAGTTTTAATCAGCGAGCGGCTGAGCCACGTCAACGGGCTGAGGTTCAGCAGTCACGTATTCAGCATCTTGAGCAGGTGCAGCAGCGTTTATTGCAGCGCATAGAGAAATTGCGCGAAGAAAAAAATAACTTACAAGACGCTAATGAAGATGACTCTATCGCCCAATTGACAGAGCAGCTTGCTGAACTGGATCTTGTTGCTGATGAAAAGCGTATGCAGTTGGATACGTTTACAGAGCAACTGGATACTACTCGCAATACTAACAACCAGTTAATTAATGAGCTTGACCAAGCACGCAGCAAGCTTCAAACCATGCGTGGCCGACATGCTTCGCTTGAAGCTTTGCAGCAAGCTGCACTAGGTGAGAAAAACAAAGCGGTTACCCAATGGCTCGAACACAATAATTTAACCGGCAATTCACGTTTGGCCGAGTCAGTTTCTGTTGCAGATGGCTGGGATAAAGCATTGGAAACTGTACTCGGTAACACGCTGCAAGCGGTTTGTATCGATCAAGTAGATGCTGTTGCCGGCTTGTTAGAAAATCTTACGCAAGGCGAAGTGGTATTGTTTGATACCCACGCTCAATCTGCAGTAGAAGCATCCACCAAAAGTACGTTATTAAGCTCGAAAGTGACTGCTACCTGGGATGTCAAAGGATTGTTAGCCGGCATTTATATTGTCGATGATTTGTCTGCAGCACTTTCATTGCGTAAACAGCTTTCTGCCAATGAATCGGTTATTACCCGTGATGGTATTTGGATTAGTCCGCATTGGGTTCGCGTTACGCGTGACACCGATGCGAGTTCAGGCGTGATTGCTCGCCGTCAGGAATTGGAAGAGTTGAGTGCATCGATTGCTGATGCGGAACAAGAGATCGAGTTGTTAAGTGAACAGCTCGAAGAAGGGCGTACAGCAATCAAGCGTTTGGAACAAGACCGCGAAAACCTACGCCGCGATGTAGATGAGCAAAACCGTAAACACGGCGAACTGCGTTCACAGTTAAGTGCCAAGCAAGTGCGCATCGAACAAATGAACATGCGTCGCGAACGTGCAGATAATGAAATCCGTGAAGCGCGTGAGCAAATGGAGCAGGAAGCAGAGCATCTATCTGAAGCACGGATGATCCTTAGCGAAGCGATTGAAATGATGGAGCAGGACACGGATTTGCGTGAATCGCTTTTGCAGCAGCGCGACGACATCCGTACCGGCTTGGATAGCGCCCGTCAGCGCGCCCGACATGACAAAGACAAAGCGCACGAAATTGCAATGCGCTACCAGTCTGTTAAAACTCAATTGGATTCTATCCGTTTAGGTATTGGGCGGCTGCGTGAGCAGACATCGCGTTTACAAGAGCGTCGCGAACAACTTCTTGCGAATATTGCTGATAATCGTGATCCAGTTGAAGAATATAAGCTGGAATTGGAAGCGTCTTTGGCAAAACGCCTTTCCGTTGAGGCATCGCTTACCGAAGCGCGCCGTGCGCTTGAAACGGTGGAGCATGAGCTGCGTAATTCAGAGCAGGCACGTAATCGTGCAGAACAAGAAGTCCAAGCCGTCCGCGCGCATTTGGAGCAAGAGCGTTTGGCTGCACAAATGTTCGAAGTTCAGCGTGCCGGTATTGTTGAGCAGCTTGAGGAAGAAGAGCTAAATCTGGATCTTATTTTGGCGGAAATGCCGGACGGTACGGAAGTAAAACCGCTGGAAGAAGAGCTTGAAAGTCTTGCCGGTAAGATTGCTCGTTTGGGGCCGATTAACCTGGCGGCAATTGATGAATATAAAACAGAGTCCGAGCGGAAAAATTATCTTGATGCACAAAATGCAGATTTGATGGAAGCGCTTGAGACTTTGGAAAATGCGATAAAGCGTATTGATCGTGAAACCCGTACTCGCTTTAAAGAAACTTTTGATCAGGTTAACAAAAGTTTGCAGGAATTATTTCCTAAAGTATTCGGCGGCGGTCATGCTTATTTGGAATTGACCGGAGAGGAGTTGCTCGATACTGGCATTACGATTATGGCTCGTCCACCGGGCAAGCGTAATAGCACCATTCATTTATTATCGGGTGGTGAAAAAGCATTGACTGCGATTGCGTTGGTGTTTTCAATTTTCCGTTTGAATCCAGCACCTTTCTGTATGCTGGATGAAGTAGATGCGCCATTAGATGATGCGAACGTAGGTCGCTATGCACGCATGGTTGAAGAAATGTCATCGCAAGTGCAGTTCATTTACATCACACACAATAAAAATGCGATGGAAATGGCTCACCAGCTATTAGGCGTTACTATGCACGAGCCTGGTGTTTCGCGTTTGGTAACAGTAGATGTGGATGAAGCTGCAGAATTGGCTGCGGTTTAACATTGAACTCATTTTATTACGGATAACCTTATGAAAGATTTGGTCATCATCATAGGTACCTTGCTAATCCTGTTGATACTGGTGGACGGGATCAGGCGTAAGCGCAATGAGCGTAATGGCAACATCAAAGTTTCCCGTTCATTGAAGAAAAATATAAAGCAGCCATCAGATTATGATGACGCAGATGAAGAGGCTCCCAGTTATACCAGTGAGCTTCCTAACGGTGGTGCCAGAGTGATTGGCAAGCGTGACATATCATCACCAATTCCTAGTATTGAAAAAAAAGCGCAAGCCAAATCTTATTTGGAAAAGCGTCAGTCAAAAGAGCAAGATGTTATTGCTCCTCGTGTACAGCGTGAGCCGCAACAAACCAGTTTAAATCTGGGGCAGGCAGTGCCTATGTTGATGGAGTCGGTTGATGACAACAAAAACCGCTCTCTGCCATTGCAAGATCGTATTGAGCCGAGTTTTTCTGCTGATCGGGAAGCTGATCTTGAAGAAGATTATGATGATCAAGAAGATGACGTGCAAAATCGTTATGAAGCTGAAGATTATGATGAAGAGTATCGTGAAGATTACGATAGCAATGCTGAATATGAGCAAGATGACGAGATTGATGATGATCTGGACGATACAGAAGTATTGAATCCAGAAGATGATGATGGTTATGAAGATGATGGTTACGATGAGGACGAATATGATGATGAAGAATATTCGGAAGATCGCGAGTATGAGCATGCTTCTGGTAATTCATCGCAACAACAATTTGCAGAAAAGCAACCCGCTGAACCGGAAGAAGTACTCATCATTAATGTTATGGCTCACAAAGGTGGGATGTTCAATGGTGGTGAGCTGTTAGATATTGTTTTGAAATGTGGTATGCGCTACGGCAGCATGGATATTTTTCATCGTCACAGTGATACAAAAGGTGAGGGTGCATTGTTGTTCAGTATGGCGAATATGGTTAAGCCCGGCACGTTTGATCTTGACGCTATGGATGACTTTGAAACACCGGGTGTTAGTCTGTTTATGACATTGCCAATTAATGCAGACTCAATGCAATCATTTGATTTGATGGCGGATACAGCTCGTGCTATTGCAGAAACACTCAATGGTGAATTAAAGGACGAGCAACGTAGTGTAATGACTCGTCAAACCTTGGAACATTGCAGGCAACGTATTCGCGACTTTGAGCGTATGCGTTTATTCCGTCGGCCGCCTCGTTAATTCATTACATATGAACTTTTATCGTCACAAGGAGGTGCGAGAAAAATTGCAAGCTAAGGCATGAATCGCGCATCGCCCCAAGCCGAATCATCAGGTATTTTTATTCATGTCTACTCTCTCATTATTTGACAACATTCCCACTGGCATTGAGCAGGAAATTGCGGATTTACGCAAACAACTCCAACATCACAATTACCGCTACTACGCGCTTGACGATCCCCAAATTACCGATGCTGAATACGACCGTATGATGCAGCGGTTGCGCGAATTGGAGGAGCAATATCCTGATGCGGTGACTCCGGATTCTCCCACACAACGAGTCGGTGCAGCACCTTTGTCTGCATTCCAGACAGTTATTCATGAAATGCCTATGTTGTCTCTCGACAACGCCTTTGATGATGAAGAGTTATTGGCATTTAACCAGCGCATTTTAGATCGATTGAAAATTACGGGCGATATTGAGTATGCCTGTGAATTAAAACTCGATGGTATTGCGGTGAGTTTGCTGTATCGCGATGGTGTACTTGTCCGTGGTGCTACGCGTGGCGATGGTACAAATGGCGAGGACATTACCCAGAATGTCCGTACGATTAATTCAATTCCGCTTCGCTTGATGGGAGATGGCTTTCCTTCTGTATTGGAAGTTCGTGGCGAAATTTACATGCCTAAAGCAGGCTTCAATGCGCTGAATGAAAAAGCCCGTGCTGCAAATGAAAAGCTTTTTGTAAATCCACGTAATGCTGCTGCAGGTGCACTGCGCCAACTGGATTCAAAAATTACCGCAAGTCGCCCCTTGGAAATGTGTGCTTACTCTGTTGGCTGGGTAGAGAATGGCCAGCTACCTGATACCCATAGTGGTGTATTGGCATCATTAAAAGCATGGGGTTTTTTGACCAATCGCGAAACAGAAGTCGCTAATAATATCCAGCAAGCGATGGAGTTCTATCGCCGTGTTGGGGATAAGCGTGATCAGTTGCCATACGACATTGATGGTATTGTTTTTAAAGTCAATTCGCGCAAGTTGCAAGAAGAGTTAGGTTTTATTTCCCGCGCACCTCGTTGGGCGATTGCTTACAAATTTCCAGCACAGGAAGAATCAACCATTCTGCTGGATGTTGAGTTTCAAGTGGGAAGAACGGGCGCTGTAACCCCTGTTGCACGGTTGCAGCCAGTGTTTGTTGGTGGTGTAACTGTTTCCAATGCAACCTTGCATAATCGTGATGAAATCCAACGCTTGGGTTTAAAAATTGGCGATACTGTTATCGTACGTCGCGCAGGTGATGTAATTCCACAAATCGTCCAAACAATTGAATCAAAACGTCCCGAATATGCTCGCGATATTGTGTTTCCCGAACGTTGTCCTGTTTGTAATTCTCCCGTGGAGACAGTTGCTGATGAAGCTGTAGCACGTTGTTCCGGTGGTTTGGTGTGTGCCGCACAACGTAAAGAAGCAATAAAGCATTTCGCAGCCAGAAAGGCGATGAACGTTGAGGGGCTTGGCGATAAGTTAGTTGAGCAGTTGGTAGATTTGGGGTTGGTGAATACGCTTGCTGATCTTTATTCTCTGACGCGAGAACAATTGGCTGCGCTTGATCGCATGGGCGAAAAGTCGGCTGATAATATTCTGCTTGCACTCGAAAACACTAAAAAAACAACTCTGGCAAAATTTATTTTTGCGTTGGGCATTCGAGAAGTTGGTGAAGCAACTGCGCGCAATTTTGCTAATTATTTTGGCAGCCTTGAGGCGCTTGCGGCAGCTGACCAGGAAGCACTACAGAAAGTGCCTGATGTGGGGCCGGTGGTTGCGCATTTTGTCGCTGAGTTTTTTTCACAAGAATCCAATCAAATAGCGGTGAAGAAACTACGTGATGCCGGAATACATTGGGATAATATTGATGTTGCATTACCAGAAGAGCTACCACTTAATGGTTTGACCTATGTTTTAACAGGGACACTTGAATCTATGTCGCGCGATGATGCAAAAGCGCATTTGCTTGCATTAGGAGCAAAAGTCGCTGGCAGTGTATCGGCAAAAACAGATTATGTTGTCGCAGGTCCCGGGGCGGGCTCCAAACTGACAAAAGCAGAAGAGTTAGGTTTAAATATAATGGACGAAGCAGCGCTACTTGAATTGCTGCATGAGTATGGCCGGGTAATTTAAGATGTATTTAATTGCCAAATTATTATTGGTTGTTAGTTTGTTAGCGGTTGTGGGTTGTTCAACCACCAGACCATCAAATCCTAATAACTTATGCGATATTTTTGACGATAAACCATCCTGGTATAAAGATTCCAAAAAAGCGGAAAAGCGTTGGGGATCTTCTGTACCGGTTATGATGTCCATCATGTATCAAGAATCGCAATTCAAACACAATGCGCGTACACCGCGTACCAAAATATTGTGGGTGATACCAGGGCCGCGCAAAAGTGATGCCTATGGTTACCCACAAGCAAAAGATAATGTGTGGAATGAGTATCAGGATCAGAGTGGTAATGGTTGGTCGAGACGCGATAATTTTGCTGATGCGATTGATTTTATTGGCTGGTATAACAAACAAAGCCAGAAACGCAGCGGTATAGGCTTGAATGATAGTTATAACTTGTATTTGGCTTACCACGAAGGACATGGTGGATATAACAGGGCAACCTACCGTCAAAAAAACTGGTTGATGAATACGGCAAGCAAAGTAGAAAGTCGCGCGCAGCAATATCAGGCGCAATTGCAAACATGTGAAGAGCGCTTTAAAGGAAGTTGGTGGTGGCCATTTTAACTGGCAGTGATTAACGATTTTATTGCAAAGCAAATAGCGGAGTGATTATGGATCAAGAATCAATTGTTTACGGTTGTATCAAGGATATATCACCGTCTATGGTGGAGTCAGAGCGTATCCGGACAAATCGTGAAGCAATGTTGTCATTACCTCATGCAGATGAGTGGCCATTTTTAAGCCAAGAAATGTTTTCGATTCCCAGTGTGGATTCTCCGTTGTTTAATTATCAAACGGAGGTCATGCACTTTGGTGCATCTTATAAAGCAGTAGAATACGAATGGGATCAATGGATTGCCCAGTTTGAATCGTTGTTGAGCCGTATGTATTGGGTGTCTGCTACTGTGCATTTGGAAACTGAATTGTCAGGTACACACACATTTACGTGGGAGGCGAGTGGCAGTTACCACAAGCCCGGATCGGGTGATATGCGCGTACGATGTGAATGGAGCCATGAAGGCTCGTTGAATATTTAATTAATTTTCCAGGTTTTCTCTATGTTAATAACACCGGATTTCCGTTTTCGTCGTTTGCGTAAAACCACCGCTTTACGCGCGTTGGTACGCGAAACCCAAGTGTCGATGAATGATTTTATTTTGCCTGTCTTTATTGAAGAGGGAATTACTGCACCAGTCGCCATTAAATCGATGCCTGATGTATATCGCTACCCTGAGTCACACTTGGCAGAAATTGTTACCCGTGCATGGAGCAAAGGTATTAAGGCGGTTATTTTATTTGGTGTATCAACCCATAAAGATCATGAAGGTTCCGACACCTGGTGTGAACACGGGTTGTTGGCGCGCATGATACGCATCGCGAAACAAGCACAGCCGGATATGCTGGTGATAAGTGATAATTGTTTTTGCGAGTACACCGAGCACGGGCATTGTGGTGTGGTTTATGACAATGATGTCGATAACGATAAAACGCTTGTGAATTTGCAAAAACAAGTTGTGCAAGCTGCTAAGGCAGGAGCTGACATGATTGCACCATCGGGCATGATGGATGGAATGATCAGTGCTATCCGTCAGGCATTGGATGATGCCGGTTATACACATATACCCGTTATGTCTTATTCCACCAAATTTGCGTCAGCTTTTTATGGGCCATTCAGGGATGCGGTCGATAGCAGTTTCAAAGGCACACGCAACACTTATCAAATGGACCCTGCTAATGGGCGCGAAGCTCTCGCTGAGTCTTTGCAGGATGAAGCAGAAGGCGCTGACATTTTAATGGTCAAGCCTGGTATTGCCTATTTGGATGTGCTCGCGCATATCCGGGCAAACTCTGCTCGTCCATTGGCGGTTTATCATGTGAGTGGCGAATACGTCATGATTAAAGCTGGTGCAGCAGCTGGTGTGATTGATGAAAAAGCTATTGTGCTCGAAACCATGACAGCATTTAAACGTGCGGGTGCCGATTTGATTATTACCTATTACGCTGAAAAATTGGCTGATTGGTTGCCGGCATAAATACCGTCATTATTTTCTTCTTAGATTTTCCACTGTTCTTTATTTCGGATTCCCTATGTTAAATTTTTTTCGTGAAAACAAGCTTATTGCAGCATTGTTTATCAGTAGTTTTCTGGTCATTCTCCTTGGCGTTGCTTTGCTAATGTATTCAAAGTATCAAATAGAGCAGCAAGAGAAAGCGGAAGTCCAACTGCAAACGCTAACAAAAATTGCACAAGAAGCTGAATCACATTTAATGCAAACTGTCGCGAATCCTGATGTGCCTATCGCCGATGTTATTCCAGAAGAGTCAGTTGCCAAAGTTGAGGCAATGAAGAATAAAAACCCGGAAGCGGGGGCTGCTGACTGGTGTGAAGTGATGATGGTAAAGCCATCCAAAGAATGGACTGTTGATGAGCAAAAAGTCTTTGCTCAACACTGCATTTAATTGTTTGTCGTTGTGACAAGTCCTGATGTTTTTTAGCGATTCTCGCCAGCATTTTTTTAATCCGCTCACAGGCAAATATCGTGAGTTGGTTTCTGAGTGCTTACGGCTATTATACCAACGACTCTATACTGATTTGCGCGATTATGGTCATGCTATGAATCGCGAACAATTGGTGGATATCTTCAAAGAAGCTATTGCGCGCGCGCCGATCCTTGACGCAGACACTGATACGGAGTCAGGTGAAAGTGAAGATGCCAACGAAGGCCGATTCAAAACCCAGCGCGATCTTGCCAGTTTTATTATCAATCGCTTGATTGAAAATGGCTGGCTGGAAAAACAGGTCGATGAAACCAGCTTGCAAAGTAGCTATGGTTTCAGCCGTATGGGGCGTTTGTTTACGCAGCCCTTTGCCGATAACGATGCCAACCAATTCCGTACGCGTAATCGCAACACCCGCAATACCCGCAACAGTTTGCAGGCATTTTATGATCAAGGTGAAATAAATGACTTGCTCGATGCCTATGAATATTCAGAACGCATTATTAGCGACTTCACGGATGTAATTGCCGAATTAGAAGAGCGCAAGCGTCAATTGGTGCGTGAGGTTGAGTCTCGCCAACTGATTCAACAGGCGAGCGATGAATTTTTTGATTTTATGGAAACCGTGTTCAAGCCGGATCTTGAGGTACGTTTATCAGCAGATAGTGTTGAAAAGTACCGAGATCAAATCGCGGATATCATCACTAAAATTCGTCGCAAACGTAAATACGGTCAAGGTGATGCAGAGACAGCGGCAAAAGATTGGCGTGCTGTTATGGAAATTCGTCTGCGCAAGGCTCTTCCACAAAAAGTCGTTCCTGGTATTTCCCTTTTGGAAACGCTACTGCAAACCATTGATTCGCGTTTAAAAAATGCATGCGACATTATGTTGCCGGCACTGCGTCGCGCCCTTAATACATTTACCCAGCGTGCCGATATCATCATTCGCCAGCTCAGTTACATTAACAGCCGTGGGCAAGATGATTTAATGGATATATATCATGTATTAGGAAAATTAAGTGGCGAACAACAAGATCAATTGTTACTTGAACAGGGTGAATCGATTGCGAGTATTAATATCGGTTTTGTTGATCCTGCACAAATTCAATTGCGTGCACCGCGAACCATTCATGTGGTGCGCTCGATGCTGGATGATGATAAAGCCTTGGATGTCGAAGCACAGAAAAACCTGTTTATCCAGCAGGCGTTGGATAAGGCGTTTATTTTACAGTCCAGCAGTTTGCGTGATTATGTGCATGCCGCACTTATTGAGAAAGGGCATATTCGCAGTAGCGAGTTAAAAGCGAATTCTATGCAAGAACTATTAAATTTATCCCATGCGATAGAAGTGGGTGCTGCTGCGAACCTTTCATCGCGTTATCGTTTTGAAGTTGATCAACAGGCTTCGTGGTTACAAGGATCGCCACTAGTTTCGACGGATAATTATTTTACACAGCGCGATGAATTTATTATTCGTCTGATTGATGATGGTGCAGATCATGAGTAACCCATTAAGTGTATTGCTACAGGAGCAGCTGGATAAACATAATTTGAGTCTGGATAACTGGCGCGAGCTGGTTCAGCGTCTTTTGGATTATGGTGTGTTGTGTCGTGATGATAGCCAAGTCGAAGCAGAATTATATGACCGTTTTGTGCGTATTCCTGAGTTGATCAATGATTATTTTAGTCTGATGGGAATTCGCTTCCAGCATGACAGCCATTTCCGCTTTGTGCGGGTTCTCCCGCCTGGAGCGCGCCTTCCAGGTATGGATGATGAAGCAGATGAGTCATTTAATACCGGTCTGCGCAGCCGATTGAATCAACATGAAGTGGCATTGGTGTTGGTGTTGCGGGCGGAATATGACAAGGCTTTACGCGAGGGCAGTATTGATGAGCAGGGGTGTGCCACCTTGTCATTGGAAGCAATTGCCTTAGCGATGAAAAGTTTATTGCGCCGTAGCTTGCCTGAAAATATAGGTGAGCGCCGCCAGGCTTTTAAACGTTTACGTCAACTGCGTTTGATCAATTTTTTTGCCGAAGCTGACATTGATTCCGGGGAAAGCTGGATCAAAATTCGCCCATTGATTATCAGCTTGGTGAGTAATGAATGGCTTGAGCAAATTCGTAATCATCTTGCCGGAAATTTGTTGCTGGTAGACGAAGAAACTGATGAACAACAAGACAATAGCTCGCCATCTTCAAAAAAATCATCTCCTCATTTAAATCGTTCGCTTTTTGCAGCGGAAGAATAATTATGTATTTGAAAAAATTTATCTATGTGAACTGGGGAAATGTTCCCAATACAGAATTTGATTTTGGTCCAATCAATTTGTTTTCGGGCGGTAACGGATCTGGAAAAACAACAGCAGCTGATGCTATCCAGACGGTGATGACGGCAGCGCATGATAATTTATTTCATTTTAACCCCGGGCAGGATGAATCCAGCCAGCGTGGGCGCGGCGGAAAGCTCGTCCGTACACTGGCTTCTTATGTATTGGGTTGTGACGATGGTGCGTATGCGCGGCCACAGGGTTGTGATGGCTATTTGGCGGCGGTTTTTTATCCTACTCAAGGTGAAAACAGTGAGCCATTTACCGCATTAATTGGCATGCGTGCATTTTTGGAAACCGCAGGGCAAGGTACATCACTGCAAAAAGTGGCGCGTCTGGATGATACTCAATTCTATATTTTGAGTGATGTCGCGCTCAGCCTTAATGATCTTCTAAAAGAAGAAAAAAAGCATAAATATGTAGTGCCGCTTGATAAGCTTTATGCAGGGTTACGTCGTCAATACGGACAACAACAAGTCGAAAAATACGATAAGAAAAAAACTTACTTATGTCGTCTATACGGCATTCTGCGTGGTAAAAAAGACGCCGTATCCGAGCGCGAAGCCATGAATGCTGCACGTGCATTTTCCCGTTTTATGGCATACAAACCCATTAAAGGTATAGATGAGTTTGTTGCCAATGAAATCCTGGAGTATCGCGATTTAGGTGAAGCTATTCGTACGGTATCCACCATGCTTAAACGTATCCACATGATGGAGGCGGATGCGCGCACTTTACGCCAAGGTATTGAGCGTATGGCGCAAGGGCGTGAGCAAGCAGATAAATTTATTGCTAGTTGGCTTGAGCAACAGGTACTGCAATATTCATTAGCTAAACGGCGCTACAGCGAATCGCAAAAACTGTATTTGGAGGCAAAACATAAACAACAATTGTTGCGCGAGGCCTCAGCAGCACATCAACAGACATTGGCTACATGCGAAGCGCAACGTGAAGAGATTAATCAACTCATCCTTGCAGCAACAGCCCGTCGTTTGGGGGTACCTGCGCTGCGCGATAAAGACCAACTTGAGCAGGAAAAAAATAATCAAGAAAAGCAGCTGCAAGCTTTAGTGCCTGAATTACGTAAACAACATCAGCAAATGCTGGTTAATCTGGATGCTGCACAGCAATTTTCCCTGGCACTGCGTCAGACATCTATTGCTCTTGAAGTGCCTGCATTAAAAGAAGCTGGTTTGTCTGCGCTAGTGAAAGATCTTTGTTCGGAAACAGAATTATTAGACATCCATCAGCTGTTAAATCGCGATTTGATTGATGTCAGCCCATTGGAGCCGCAACTCAAAAAAGTAATCGCAATACAAAAAAACCATAACGCTTTTGTCGCTCATTTGTTTGATATTGATGCCAGTGCCATGCGCGCCAATTTGCGCGATCAACTTGCACAAGAGCGCGATAAACGAAAAACACAAGCAGAACGCTTGCAGAAGCAGACAGATACGAAACGGCGCGAAATACAAATATTGGAATCACATCAGGTGAGTTATCCCGGTTTTGTGCGTGCTGCATTGGACGCAATTGCGGCCCAGTGCCCCAAAGCTGATGCACGGGTTTTATGTGATTATGTCGATGTGGTTGATCGTGAATGGCAAGCGGCTATAGAAGGTTACATAGGTGCAGCGCGTTTTGGCATTATTGTTGAGCCTGCCTTTGAGGCAGAAGCGATTGCAATAGTACGTAACATGGCGGGGCAGGGGAATCGTGCGCGTATTATTCAGGGAGAAAAGGCGCGTAAAGATTTGGATAAATCAGGTGAGATTGCGCCCAATTCTATCATTCAAGTCATGAATTTTTCCCATGCAACGGCTGAGGCCTATATCAAAGCCAGCTATGCCAATGTGCAGCGAGTTGATAATGCCAAAGAATTAAAGAACACCCGTCGTGGTATTACCAAAGATGCGATGGGTTCCGGTAATTATGCGATGTTTCGCTGTGATATGGCCGATTCTGACTTGGTGTTTGGGCAAGGTGCGCGCGAGCGTGCGTTAGAGGCCAAACGTAACGAGTTTCACCATCAGGTCAGTGAATGGCAGGCCGCTGCGAAATTCGCGGAAGAAGCGCAAGATCTTCTTATTGCATTGGATAAATTAAAACCGCTGCAATATGCCGATGTTTTACAGTCAATGTTTGCGACACAAAATAAAATTCAAGCAATAGATTCCAAATTGCAGCAGCTGGATCTGACAGATACCAAGGCACTTGAATTGGAGTTAGAGCAATTACAAATACGTTTGCAAACGCAGAACCAGGAATATGCACGTCTGAATAATACGCAGGTAGATTGCCGGGCAGAATTAAAACTTGCTGATAACTTATGCCAAAAACTCGACACCGAACAAGAAAAAACACTTGAACAAGCTGATATATGTGAGTCGAATGTTCAAGGTATTGCTGCCTACTGGCCTGACTTTGATGCAGATGTGCGATTGCAGGCCGCAGATGAATCTGTGCATGTACATGGAACAGCATATTACGAAGCGCAATTGGCTGGCGTTAATGCAGAATTGAAAACTATATTGCATCGTCTTCAGCAGGCAGCGATGGTTCACAACCAATTTTGCTCGACCAGCGACTCTATTCTGGTTGATCTTGATTACACGGATGATTTGGGTAGTGAGAACTTTCGTGCAATCTGTGATATGCGTCGCCAGTTTGATGCGCTTTACAATCGCGACAAAAATCATATTTTGGCGCAGCGCCATCAAGAGATTGAATCCTTACGTGAAAGTTTTAATAACGCGTTTGTAACCAATTTGTGCCATTCCATTTATCAAGCGATTAACGATGGTAAAAAAATTCTTGAAGATTTGAATAAAGAACTGGAGCACCATCGATTTGGTGCTGACCGTGAGAGCTTCCGCTTTGACTGGGAATGGGTGCCAGAATTTAAAGAGTACTGGCAATTTTTCAAAGCCGTTATTGATAGCCCTAGTCTTGATGAAGGCGAAAACCTGTTCAACATGAAGCTGGATGATAAGCACCAGCGCGTCCGCGAACGTTTAATGAATATGTTGCTTGATGAAGATGAGCAAAAAGCGCTGCGCGAACTAACGCGTATTGCAGATTATCGCAACTATCGCCGGTATGAAATTTTCAAGGAACCTGAGGGTAAAGCACCCATCGCGCTCAGCCAATACGGAACAGGGTCGGGTGGTCAGCTGGAAACGCCAGCGTATATTATTCGGAGTGCTGCAATTACTTCAGCATTTCGCTTTAATGAAGGCAACAGTCATTTACGCATGGTATTGGTAGACGAAGCGTTCTCGAAAATGGATGAGCATCGGTCGCGCGAAGTCATCAATTATCTAACCGAAAGTTTGGGCTTGCAGTTGAACTTTATTATGCCAAGCAGTAAGTCCGGCCCCTTTATGGATTTGATTTCAAACCAGTTTGTTTTTAGTAAATGCCCAACAGTAGAACCAGTAGGTGAATTGAAAACGCGTGTGATGTTAGATCGGCAAGTATGTGATCAGGAGAAAATTAAAAAGCTGATGGCCAATCATCGCCGTGCGATACGCCAACAGGCGGCATTGGATTTTATGGCAGAAGTTGAAGTGGGTTAAATATAAATTTTTGCATGAGGGCTTGCTCGCGCAAGCTCTTTGTATGTTTTTCCCGATCTATTCCATTGTTTTCAAGCCAGAGTTTTAAGCGTTTATTGTTCAAGCTTTACTTGTGGAAAAAACCGGGCAATTTTTTTAATTAACTTATCATGCTCAATCGGTTTCACCACGTAATCATCTACGCCATCTTCGATGGCCGAGCGGATCTGTTTGGCTTGGCTTACGGCGGTTACCAGCATAAAAACTGTACCCAGATATCGTTCTGCTGCACGCATTGCATTATGAACCTCTATGCCTGATTTGCCGGGCATATTCCAATCGCACAGCACCAGATCATAAATTGGGTTGGTGTCATACAGCATGCTAATACCTCGCATGCCATCGTTGGCGAAATCAATTAAGTAAATTCCTGCAGTATTTAGATAGGCTGCCACCAATTCACATATCACCTGATCATCATCAACCAGCAGCACGCGGATTTGCCCTGGGGCTAACTCTTGCCGACGCCCAAAAGCGGCTTGGCGGATAGGGGAAACCGATTTTTCTGAAATGTAGTGGTTAACAGTATTTTTATCGGCGGCAGGTGCTTTGAATTGTGTCGATATTTTTTGTAAAACCGATTCAATTGTTTGAAGGCTTTGCTCCAACTCGGCTTTATTCAGCTCGCTATTGTTGATGTTTTTAGTGATCCAAGCGCGCTTTTGAGCCAGCGTTTGACCAATCACTTGTAATTCCTGTTTAGTAAACATACATACCCTAAACTTGTGCATCAAAGAAACTTCTTACAATATAGACCAGTCTCTCTTCTTGGCTAATAACCTTTTATTAGCGTAAGTCTTATTTTTTTATAACATTAGGAATTTTAGCGTGTCAGATTTTGAGCAATTCATTTCCCGGCTTGAGCAACTGGTTGATCGTGTAGAAGCTGTTCTACCTGCCCCCACAAAAGCACCTGATTGGTCTGCCAGTGCTTTTCGTTGGCGTGTGCAAACCAATGGTTCTGGCTATTTGCAAGCCGTTAAACATCCTCATTATGTAGACTTGGATGCCTTGAAAAATATCGATACCCAAAAGGATTCTATGGTGCGTAATACCCGCCAATTTGTGGCAGGGCGGCAGGCTAATAACGTATTGCTCACCGGTGCGAGAGGGACGGGTAAATCGACTCTGGTGAAAGCGGTATGGACAGCCTTTGCAAAAGAAGGTCTGAAGATTATTGAGGTTGATAAAACCGACCTGTTGCATTTGGCCGACATCGTGGATCTGGTGGGAGAGCGACCTGAAAAGTTCATCATCTTTTGCGATGATTTATCGTTTGAAGAAGGTGAGATCAGCTATAAAGCATTGAAATCTGTATTGGATGGATCTATTTCTGCGCCGACTGCGAATATGTTGTTCTATGCCACGAGCAACCGCCGCCATCTGCTCCCGCAGAAGATGCGTGATAACCTCGATGTGGTCAGTTACGAGGATGGCGAAGTCCGCCCTAATGACAGTATCGAAGAGAAGGTATCACTGTCAGAACGTTTTGGTCTCTGGTTAAGTTTTTATCCCTTTTCCCAAGACGATTATTTGACGGCTGCCCAATATTGGGTGACAGAACTTGGCGGAGCCTGGGACGATAATGCCCGTGATGCAGCGCTCTTGTGGCATAGAACGCGCGGTGCACGCAGTGGCCGGGTTGCATGGCAATTTGCCAGAGATTATGTGGGCCGTTATCAGGCCTGATAATGTTGCTGTCTTGCTTTTGTAACTTTGGGGTTGTGCTGCATCTTTATCACTTGTGGGGCGATGTCATTGCCGAGGCGGCTTTCTCCCCTTATGTCACCTAACGAATAGGAACAGATCAGGAGCTTAACGATGTATTCAGGACAATCCTTGCGTAAAACTGCCCAGTCCCCATCACCACAATTGATGTCGTGCGTTGAATTTGTTCATGGGGATAAACCGTTGTTGTCGCGCAATCCGCTATTTTCCCGAACTCCGAATTTACGTGATGGTGATGAGACCAGTATGCGCAACAGTTTGCGCAATTATTTTTTAGATACGTTCACCACTTACGAATCCTTGTTTGAATGCCTTGCTAACGAGCAGGCGTTTTACACCAAGCCGATTACTCTGCGCCATCCACTCATTTTTTATTACGGCCACACTGCGACATTTTTTGTTAACAAATTATTACTCACGCGCATGATCAGTGAGCGGTTGAATCACCGCTTTGAATCCATGTTTGCAGTAGGCGTGGATGAAATGAGTTGGGATGACCTGAATGATGCGAATTATCAATGGCCTACACCTGCAGAAGTAAAATCGTACCGTGACCAAGTGCGTGCAATGGTGTTGGATCTGATTGATAACGCGCCGCTGCAATTACCAGTTGACTGGAATAACCCCTGGTGGGCGATCATCATGGGTATTGAACATGAGCGGATTCATTTAGAAACATCATCTGTATTGATTCGCCAGCACAAACTTGAGTTTGTTAAGAGCTCACCCGACTGGAAACCCAATCGCATTAGTGGTGTTGCGCCGGAAAATACGCTAGTGAATGTTAGTGCAGGGCAAGTGCGCCTCGCTAAAGATAAAACCGATGCGTTTTATGGTTGGGATAATGAGTACGGTACTCATACGGCAGATGTGCCTGCATTTGAAGCAGCGAAATTTTTGGTGAGCAATCAAGAGTTTTTGCAATTCGTAGAAGCAGGCGGTTATTTGAATTCTCATAACTGGGAAGAAGAGGGTAAAGGCTGGCTTGCTTACACTAAAGCGCAATATCCAACATTTTGGGTAAAAAAAACCAATGGTTGGTATTTACGATTAATGACAGAAGAAGTGCCTATGCCGTGGGATTGGCCGGTAGAAGTGAATTACCACGAAGCAAAAGCATTTTGCAATTGGAAAAAATCTGAAACCGGTTTGGCTGTACGTTTGCCAACGGAAGACGAATGGTATCGTCTGTATGATGCTGCTGGTTTGCAGGATGTATCTGGCAATGCAGCTGACGCCAATATCCATTTGGATCACGGCGCGTCGTCATGTCCGGTAAATTACTTTGCCCACGGTGATTTTTTTGATGTGGTAGGTAATGTATGGCAATGGACTGAAACACCTATTTATCCTTTTGACGGTTTTGAAGTTCATGCAATTTACGATGATTTCACTACACCCACATTCGATGAGCGCCACAATCTGATCAAAGGTGGTTCATGGATTTCCTGCGGCAACGAAAGTTTGCGTTCATCGCGCTATGCATTTCGTCGCCATTTTTTCCAACATGCGGGGTTCCGTTATGTTGTTTCCGGAGAAATAAAACCTGTGCCAAATTCTTATTATGAAACCGATAAATTAGTATCGGAATATGCCGAATTTCATTACGGTGATGAATATTTTGGCGTGCCGAATTTTTCCAAAGCATTGGTGGATTTAGCTGTAACCCAGTTGATTGATAAACCCAAGCGCAAAGCGCTGGATCTTGGTTGTGCTACTGGCCGTGCATCATTTGAATTGGCAAAACATTTTGACAGAGTGACAGGTGTTGATTTTTCGGCGCGCTTTATAAATGTGGGCGTGCAGCTCGCTGCCGGAGAAATCCTGCGCTATACATTGGCACATGAAGGTGAACTTGTATCCTATAAGTCACGCTCATTGGCTGAGTTGGGTTTGACTGAAGTCAAAGATAAGGTGGAGTTCTCACAAGGCGATGCCTGTAATTTGAAATCTGTTTTTACCGATTATGATTTTATTCTCGCCGCTAATTTAATTGATCGCCTCTACAATCCTGCAAAATTCCTTAGTTCTATCCATGAGCGTTTACAGGTGGGTGGCATTCTTATGCTGACATCACCTTATACCTGGCTCGCTGAACATACACCGCGTGAAGACTGGATTGGTGGGTTTAAAAAAGATGGTGAAAGTTTCACGACGCTTGACGGGCTACACTTCCATCTTGGAAAACATTTCCGTCTGATAAACGGCCCGCAAGAAGTGCCTTTTGTGATCCGCGAGACCAAGCGCAAGTTCCAGCATACGTTGTCGGAAGTGACGATGTGGGAACGGATTCGATAATGAGTTATGAAGCACTGGATGCTATTGCGGATACCTATATTCCACTTTTATTAATTGTATTTTTACTGGGTGTTTTTGGAAAAACCTATCGCTTGTGGCCTGATTATCGCGGGCCACTTACCGGTTTCCTCTATTTTGCAGGCTTGTTGGTTATCGCTTACGGTTTGATGTTTTTTGATAAGGCTGTGGGCCTCTGGCCGACGCTGGGATTGGATTACAGCACCCACACCGCAGTGGCACTATCTTTGGTATTTGCACTTTGCAATATTTTTCCCGATCGCTGGCGGTGGCTTGTAGTTTCCATGTTGGCTTATGCTGGTTTAATGCTGTACCAGCAGTACCACTCTTTGCTTGATATTATCTCCACATCGGTAGTTCTTGCTGCTATTGCTTTGCTCTTTAATCGGTATATTGCCAGGCAAAAAACAATAAAAAGCTTCATGTAATTATTTTGCTATATCTGGCGCTGCGCAAAGACGTTTCTGCTATAGGCTTATCTACTCCTGCACTCTTTCTTGTCGAACATTTTTACAACCCTGATCTATACTTCCGATGTCTTTCCTCGTGAGCATCAAACATGACAGCGGAATATCAAATATCAGTGGCGCTACGAGACACAACAAGAAATGCGGAACAACGAAAAAACACGGAACAACGAGAAAACACGGAACAACAAAAAATGCGGAACAACAAAAAAAGCGCGGAACCACAAGAATGAAATATGACATTGTCGTCATCGGGGCTGGGATTCAGGGAGCAGGAGTTGCTCAAGCGGCAGCTGCAGCTGGTTATTCGGTGTTAGTTGTCGAGCAAACAGCACCAGCGGCAGGTACGTCGAGCAAGTCTTCAAAACTGATTCACGGCGGTTTGCGCTACCTGGAATCTGGCCAATTTGGATTGGTACATGAAAGCCTGCGTGAGCGTACACTGCTGTTGAAGTTGGCTCCTGAGTTAGTAAAGTTGCAACCATTGCACATTCCCATCTATGAAAACTCCTCTCGTTCGGCTTTGACCATCCGTGCAGGTCTTAGTCTGTATGCGTTACTGGCTGGTTTAAACAGTAATTCTTTATTCCGTCAGTTATCCCGTAAGGAATGGCAAGGCCTTGAAGGCTTGCGTCAGGATAACCTCAAGGCAGTGTTTCGCTATCAAGAAGCGCAGACCGATGATGCAGCACTGACTCGCGCTGTTTTGCAGTCCGCTATTGTTTTAGGGGCTGATGTAATGATGCCGGCTAAATTTCTGGGGGCAGAGCGTAATGGTCAATGTTGTAAAGTTGATGTTGAAGGTGCAAGCGGCATCCAATCAATCAGTTGCCGCGTATTGGTCAATTGCGCAGGACCATGGGTAAATCAAGTATTGGCAAAAGTAACACCGGCTTTGCCATTGCCTGCAATTGAGTTAGTGCAGGGGAGCCATCTGCTGTTGCCTCCCTTGTTGGATCAATACTTTTACGTGGAGGCCCCGCAGGACAAGCGCGCTGTGTTTGTGTTGCCGTGGGAGGGTAAGTTAATGGTGGGCACCACAGAGAAAGTCCATCAGGGCGCTCCGGAGCAAGCGGCGTGTTCGGAGGATGAAAAGCGTTATTTAGTGGCAACCCTGTCGCATTACTTCCCACATCTGTCGATTCCAACAGAGGTTGAGTCATTTGCGGGTTTAAGGGTGTTGCCCAAGAGTGATAAAACAGCATTCTCACGTCCGCGTGAGGTCATGTTTTCAGTGGATGATGAGGCAAAACCGCGGGTTTTGTCGATCATGGGGGGAAAGCTCACCACGTATCGTGCGACGGCAGCGGCGGCTATGGCTCGTCTTATGCCATCCCTGCCAACCAAAGAACGGCGTGCAGATACTGAACTGATAACACTGATTCCACTCGATTAGGCGTTTTTTTTCGTCGATGCCGTTGGTATCGCTTCACTCTGCCGCTAAAATGTCGCCCGTTTTATCTCTTACCTGTTTGTTTTCTACCTTGGGCTAATGCCTTTCCTGGCCAGCGGTCTCCGCTAAGGAATTCTTGTGAATTTTACCGGCGCACATATTCTCTCTATTACCCAGTTTGAGCGTGCTGATATCCAGCGCATTTTTGATGTGGCAGATGCCATGGAGCCCTATGCCTTACGCCGCAAGGTGACGCGGGTGTTGGAGGGTGCCATTCTGGGGAATATGTTTTTTGAGCCTAGCACCCGCACCCGGGTGAGTTTTGGCTCAGCGTTTAATCTTTTAGGCGGAAACGTCAGGGAAACAACCGGGTTTGAAAGCTCATCGCTCACTAAAGGCGAATCATTGTTTGATACCGCACGCGTGCTATCGGGGTACAGCGATGTGATTTGCATGCGCCATCCGCAATCCGGCTCAGTGGCTGAATTTGCCGAGGGCAGCCGTGTTCCAGTGATTAATGGCGGCGATGGAGCTAATGAGCATCCCACTCAAGCCCTGCTGGATTTGTATACCATCCGCAAAGAGCTGCGCTCAAAAAATCGCACCATTGATGGTTTGCGTATTGCGATGATTGGCGATTTAAAACATGGACGTACTGTGCATTCGCTGTGCAAATTATTGTGTGTATTTAACAATATCAGTTTGACTTTGGTGTCTCCCAAAGAGTTGGCGATGCCCGAGTACATTGTTGAATATTTACGTAAAGCAGGGCACTCTGTGGTGATTACCGATGACTTGCACAAAAGCATTGGCAGTATCGATATTGCTTATTCAACCCGAATTCAGGAAGAACGTTTTGCGAGCAAAGATGAAGCTGATTTGTATCGCGGCCGTTTTCGTTTGAACCAATCGATTTACACTCAGTACTGCGAACCGAATACCGTCATTATGCATCCGTTGCCGCGTGACTCGCGTGCCGATGCAAATGAATTGGATAATGATCTAAATGCAAATCCCAATCTCGCAATTTTCCGTCAAACGGATAATGGTGTTTTGGTGCGCATGGCATTGTTTGCATTGGTATTGGATGTGGCAGATCAAGTCGATAAATTTTCACGCGATGTCAATTGGTATAACTCGCTACGTTCCAAATAAGATCAGTAAAAATAATCTATAAAAAAATCCGCCGTCACTGGGTGACAGCGGATTTTTTTATTTCTTGTCTGTGAGTAGTTATTCGGCTGGGATTGCTAACGCAATATTTGAATTATTTTATTCAGCAGCGCAGGTCCGGTCATTTGCTTGTTAAGGTGATGCTCAATACCAATATGTTTTCCTAGTTCGATATCTTGGGGCGTTGTTAATTCACTGACCAACGATAATGTAATACTCGCGGTTTTGGGAGTTCGTGCCAAAATTTTGCACAGTTCAGCACCTGCTTCAGTATTGGCAATCCCTGTGCCCAATAAAATTAAATCCGGGTGCAACTCGACTGCCAACTCCAGGCATTCACGCTGTGAATCGGCAACAAGCAAATTAAAATGGGTTTGTAAATGATTGCTGAAATAACTAACCAAATCCTGATTGTTATCGGCTAATAACAAGGTTTTGTGTGTAGCTACTTCATCCACCCAACTGCGATTTCGCCCTGCACGTTTGGCTTTATAAAGTGCCCGGTCGGCATTCTTGATTAGCTCTTCCAAATCATGGCCTGTGGTACGCAAACAGGTAGCGCCGCCAATACTCGCAGTCACAAATTGGCTGGTGGGAGAAACGTCGTGGCGAAGTTCCAAGGTTTCCAGCGCTTCGCCGATGGATTGTGCAACACGCATTGCACCTTTGGCGTCGGTTTCGGGCAAGAGCACGATAAATTCTTCGCCGCCATAGCGCCCCAAAATATCGGTACTTCTATGTAAACAGCTTTTGATTGCCTGCGTGACCTTCTTTAAACAGGCATCGCCTGCAGGGTGGCCATAGTGATCATTAAATAATTTGAAATGATCAACATCAATCATCAGGGCGCTAATGGATTGTTGGTGACGTTTTGTCTGCATCCATTGTTGTTGTGCCAATTCATTGAAGGTGCGGCGATTATAAATTTGCGTCAGGCTGTCTAGTTGGCTTAATGCTTCCAACTCAGCATTGAGCTGATTCAATTGGTCGCGCATTTCTGCAATACGTTCCATTGCACGAATTTTCGCCTTTATGATCATGAAGCTAACAGGTTTGATTAAATAATCGTCTCCGCCTGCTTCGATCCCCTCGCGATAATCTTCATCTTCATTCAAACCGGTGACGAAAATAATGGGTATCCAATGACCAGCGAGCCACTCGCGGATCAAGCGTGTAGTTTCAAAACCATTTAGCCCCGGCATTTCAACATCCATGATGATCATATCGACAGGCGTATTTTCTAATAGCTGTAACGCTTCTTCACCACTGCGCGCCAATAAAGGTTCGTGGCCCGCATCAATAATGTAATTGCGCATGGCATAACGGAGTGTTGCACTGTCTTCTACCAGAAGAATTTTCATAGGCGTGATATGGATACTGATTTGCGATAGAAATAAAAATGAGTTTAGCCTTTTTTATTGGATTTGCTGCGCTCAGGCAGCAGTTATGGCTTGGCGCGCAGTGTAAGTAGAGACGGCCTGTGAGTCGAATACCCAAATCGCATAACGGTGTTTTTTTGTCCGGATCGTTGCTTATGTCACATTCTCTTGTGTTATATCAAACAGCTATCCAACAAAGAACCATCTACTAAAAAGCTAGCAAATACTGGAAATTGGCCGCGAAAGAAATTAAGAGCAGTCTTACGCTTGGTGATCGACATACAGCCATTTGCCCAATACTTTCCTGAACAAGGAGCGTTCATGATGTTGCTGTAACTGCCCTTGGCTACGGAAAACAGCAATAAACTCAACGATTCCAGTATCATCTTCTGCGCTTCCTTTTTCAGTAGACAATATCTGTAGCCCCATCCATTCACAGCTTTCAGCCCAGGCTTGTATATCGTTTGGCGATGAGCGCAAGCGTTGCTCCGGGCTCCAGGTATTCCAAAGATAATCAATCGCCAGCACGACATGGGCGCTATAGCGCGAGCGCATCAACTGCTCGGCACTATCCGGCGCGCGCTGTCCATCAATAAAAGGGCGGCAGCATTCGCCATAGGTTTTCTGCGAGCCGCAAGGGCATAATGAGGTGGCAGCGTGAATCCGTGTTTTTGGTGGCATTTTCGGGCTCTTTTCGGTATTTTGTGCGCCTATTTTCTCTGGCTAAGGCCAGTATGCCAAGCCTGTTTTACAGGTATGTTATCGCGCTTGGTCGCCTGTGTTGTTTCACCTTCGAGTAATGATCTCCGCTATGACTGAATTTGATGATATTCGCCCTTATCGCGACGACGAAGTTCGTCCAACCCTGGACCGCCTGCTGGCCGATCAGGAGTTTATCGATGCGGTTACCCGCCTGAAGTTTCCCGCACTGCATAGTTGGTTGGGGTGGTTATTAAAACCATTGGTGCGCAGCAAATTGACCCAACAGTTGTCAGGCATTCAGGATGTACAGGGATTCCAATCGGTCGTAGAAAAGTACATGTCCAATATGATGGAAACCTGTGTAAAAGAGCTGACATTTTCCGGCTTGGAAAAATTGGACAAACACAGTGCGTATTTATTTATCAGCAACCATCGTGATATTGCGATGGATCCTGCATTTGTGAATTGGGTGCTTTACCACAATGGCTGCAATACCTTGCGCATTGCGATTGGCGACAATTTGCTGACTAAACCGTTTGCTTCTGATCTGATGCGCCTTAACAAAAGTTTTATTGTTAACCGTTCCGCCAAAGCACCGCGTGAAAAATTAAAAGCAGCAAAACATTTATCGGCTTACATACATCATTCGATTGTGAATGAAAACTCAAACATCTGGATTGCGCAGCGTGAAGGGCGTGCTAAAGATGGTAATGACAAAACCAACTCGGCAGTGTTGGGGATGTTGATGCTGAATAAGCCTAAAACAGAAGAATTGGCAGATTACGTCAAAAAATTGCGCATTGTGCCTGTGTCCATTTCTTATGAGCTTGACCCGTGTGATGCAGCCAAAGCGCGCGAGCTGTATTTGCACCGCACCGAAGGCAGTTATCAAAAAGAAGAACACGAAGATGTGCGCAGCATTGCAATGGGAATTGCCGGTAACAAAGGTAATATCCATTTGGCTTTTGGTGATGTGCTGAATGACGATTATCAGAATGCCGATGAATTAGTTGCTGCATTGGATCATCAAATTCTGGGCAATTATGTATTGCATGCAACGAATTGCATCGCCTATGAAATGGTATACGGTAGAGTGCCTGCGGTTAATTATGGCGCAAACAATACTCCCTATGATCCAACAAAACTGATAGCAGAACGCACAGCGTTTGAGGTGCGTATGAATGCAATTCCTTCCGGACAGCGTGAAATTGCGCTGGGTATCTATGCTAACCCCGTTGTGAGCAAACTGGCCGAATGCTAACCGATGCGCTGAAGAAACAAATTCAAGGCGCATACAGCCAGTTTCTTGAAAGCAAGGGGCTCAAACCCCGTTATGGCCAAAAATTGATGATTGCCGAGATTGCAAAAACACTTGGCAATATTTCATTGGATGATGAAAACCATCGCATTCCCGATGAACATGCGGGCAAGCATATTTGTGTAGTAGAGGCGGGCACAGGTACAGGAAAAACCATTGCTTATTTGTTGCCCGCTATTGTTATGGCCAAAGCGCTGGGTAAAAAACTCGTCGTCTCTACTGCAACCGTCGCGCTACAAGAACAAATCGTCAATAAAGACTTACCGGAGTTACATCGCAATAGCGGTTTGTCATTTACCTTCACGCTTGCCAAAGGCCGCGGCCGTTATTTGTGTTTAAGCAAACTGGATAATTTGATTGCGGAATATCAAAGCGGATTGAATCCAACACGTGCGCTTTATGAGGACGAATATCCAAGCGTATCAGCACACAGCTTTAAACTTTACGAATCCATGGTGGATGCGTTGGCTTCCAATAAGTGGAACGGCGAGCGCGATACCTGGCCGCAAGCGTTGGAACAAAATGAATGGCAAATTATCACCACTGACCATCGTCAATGTACTGGCCGTCGCTGTTCCAATGTATCGGCATGCAGCTTTTTTAAAGCGCGTGATTCCATGCACTCGGTGGATTGCATTGTCACTAATCACGATTTAGTGCTTGCTGATTTAGCTTTGGGTGGTGGCGCAATATTGCCAGCACCGGAAGATACTATTTTTGTTTTTGATGAGGGGCATCACTTGCCGCAAAAGGCACTTAGCCATTTTGCGCATCACAGCCGCATGCTTTCTACCAGCAAATGGCTGGACCAATGCAATAAATCGCTTGGCGCTATGCTCGGTGTTATCAGTGGCGCGGGAAATGTGGATCGCTTTGGTGAGCAGTTACCTGCCGCGCTCATCGATTGCAAACAGCGTTTGGATCAGTTGTATCCTGTATTTGAGTCACTGGCGCAGGCGATTGCGCTTGATGACCGCCAATCGCATTACCGTTTTGATGGTGGAGTGGTGCCACACGATTTACTTGTGCCCTGTGTCGAGCTGTATAAGGGTTTTGATCGCCTGACAGATTTATTGAAAAAAATGATCGATGAAATTAGTCAGGCAATGGAAGATATGCATTGTCCCGTACCAAAAGTCGATCTGGAAAATCATTATCCCATTCTGGGCGCGTGGCAAACGCGTGCAGAAGCCAACCGTGATTTATGGGCAAGTTTTGCTACGCCCGATTCTGCGAATAGTGTACCGAAAGCCCGCTGGTTAACGCCGGTGGATAACAGCGGTAACATGGATCTTGAAGTGTGCTCCAGCCCCATTTTAGCGGCTAAAACATTGGAGTTCAGTCTGTGGGAAAAAGTCTGTGGTGCGGTGATCACCTCGGCTACTTTAACCGCGCTGGGAAATTTTTACCGTTTCCAAATGCGTGCAGGTACTCCATCTGATTCAAATTACCAGGTTGTGCCCAGTCCCTTTAATTTTCAACAAGCGACATTGGAGATTCCGGCGCGCACGGTTGAGGCAACCAATGCCGATGCGCACACGCTGGCCATTATTGATGACTTACCTAATTTAATTAATTCGTCAGAAGGTACGCTTGTGCTTTTTTCATCGCGTAAGCAAATGCTCGATGTGTTTGAAGAAATGCCGCAAGATCTGCGCGATATTATTTTAGTGCAGGGCGATAACTCCAAACAGGAAATGTTGACCCAGCATAAAAAACGAATCGACGCAGGTGAGGGCAGTGTGCTCTTTGGTTTGGCAAGTTTTGCTGAAGGTGTGGATTTACCTGGAAAATATTGCACGCACGTTATTATTGCCAAATTACCTTTTGCTGTACCGGACGATCCAATTGAAGCGGCGTTATCGGAATGGGTTGAGGCACGTGGCGGTAATGCGTTTATGGAAATCACTGTGCCGGATGCATCGCTCAAATTAATCCAGGCCTGTGGGCGTTTATTGCGCACTGAAACGGATACGGGGAAAATCAGTCTGCTTGATAGGCGCATCATTACCAAACGCTATGGCAAGGCGATCCTGAACTCTTTGCCACCATTTACCCATGTTATCCATAAGTAACATGACTACTTTTATTGATTACCATCATGAGCCAACTTCATATTTCAATTGCTGAAACATTAATCGATATTGAAAAAGAATTGCGCGACTTGCGCTTGTGGGAAGCTGAGATGATTTCAGAGTCTGCCTTGGCCAGTGTTCAACCTTTCGCGGTGGATACCATGACTTTTCCACAATGGTTGCAATTTATATTTTTACCTAAGATGTATATGTTGATCGAGCAACAGGCGCCTTTACCTTCCAGTTGCAGTGTCTCACCTATGGCAGAGCATTACTTTTCAGTCATGCGTTTACCTACGGTTGCGTTGCTGGATCATTTGAAAAACATAGATGCTTTGTTGTCGCAACAATAAAGCGATAATAAAAATCCATTAAAGTCAATTTCATTAAAATAAATACCCTTAAAATAAAAAAGGATGCCAGTTTTGCTGGCATCCTTTTTTAAATGTGAAAATAAGCCTTGTAAGGGGACAATTAAAAGCCAGACAAAACGTCTTTAAAGCCCCTGGTTTTTTGGTCTAGTTTAGGGGCTTTCAATGCATTAAAAAATCAGACAATTATAAATTTCTGATTTATAAGGAAAAAATATATTTATGCTTTGTTTGAAAATTTTGGTGTCTGTTGTTGAATTTCGCCTGCTTGTAAGAAGGGGAGCATGAATAATTTATTGCAAGGAAGTGAGCGATATTGTGAGTAAAAACACCTAGCCGCTCTAAGCACTGCTCAAAAACGATAAGTGTTGGCATTTTTGGGGCTGTGACCCTAGGTGAATCCAAAACAGCCAGCGCGGCCCATTAAATATTCAGAATAAAGGAGATAGCTATGCGTTTAATAAATCTATTAAGTTTGTGTTTGTTGTTTATTGCGGCTCTATCGGGGTGTAGTGATAACCAAGTTAAAAAAGATATGGAGTTTTCTAAGGCAAGCCCTGATTCATTATTGGTGTTTGGGTTGTTGTTAAATACACCGTTTCCAAATCCTGAATTTACGTTTAGAAAGTACGATCCATTGACAGGGACGCCATCGTTAAAGGAAACATTCAAGGCTCAACCACTGGGTAGTAATTGGTTGGCAAGTGGCGGTATTGGGCAGTACAACGTGCAAAGTTATTTCGTGCTTAATATGCCTGCTGGGCACTGGTTTCTAGAATGTATTAGGGTCGGCAAAGTGGATAGCGTGAGTAGCTACAACCATATACTTTGCCCAAGTAATGACACGTTAGCATTCAAGCTTATCCCGGGTGAGACCAGTTATATTGGTGAGTATTATTTTTATGCGGAGACAATGGGAATTATACAGTTTGATTTAATCGGAAGTGATGTTGAACGAGCGAATCAAAAAATTGGTGAATATAAAAATATTACATCATCATTAACGGTTCAAGTACCTAATTCAGCTAAATATAATTGCGTGAAAAAACGTGTTGGGCTGATTGGTTATGAGTGCGATATGAAAGTTGCCTCTGTGAAAGAAAGTGGGTTGAAAACTGTTCGTCAGCCTAGAGATTTTGATAAAAAACATTAAGTTTAAATTGATTCGTAAAATGGAGGTTTCTGATGCTGATTAGAACGATTTTTTTAATTTTTTTTCTATTCCCGGCTACTTGCTATTCATACAGCGGGGATCTTCCTCGTTATTTTGCCATTTTTGCAGGAGAAAAACTGGTTCAACTTGGTGAGTGTGATGACATTGAGCATTGTAGGAATAATCGACGCGTTCTATTTAGCGAGGGATCGGAGGGCTTTCATTTAACCTTTTATGGGGTTAGTGATGTAAAAAAAATCCAATCCTTAATTGCATTAATGGTTGATGAATACGATAAAAAAGCTCTAAAAATAAAAATGAGCATCTCATTTAGTAAAGAAATGCATATGCCGAATAAGGGCTTTTTGACATTCAAGCAACGAAAACAACCATATATCTATTTTGTAATCAATCAAGGAGCTTAAGATGAATCAGCCTACATATGAGATTTTTGTGGATGTAATTGAAGCACCAACTGGAGGTAATTCCCAATTACACATCCGTCAGCCACGAACTTTATTAAATTCCCATAAGATTGTCCGGCTTTTAATGTTCTAAAAACAGAAAACCCCAGCTTTGCGCCGGGGTTGGTCTGATTTTTAATGTATTTGTCCGGTTTTGTAATATCCGATTACACCTGCATTTATTCCATATATGTATCGATACTTGGGCATGAGCAAACGAGATTGCGGTCGCCATACACGTTATCGATGCGATTTACGCTAGGCCATACTTTATGGTTTTTCAGCCAGCTCGCGGGGCGGCCAGCAACTTCGCGTGAATAAGCGCGCGTCCAATTTTCTTCCAGTACGTCATCTTGAGTGTGCGGTGCATTGTGTAATGCACTGGCTTCCACACTGATTTCACCATTGATGACCTGGTCGATCTCTTTACGGATAATCAGCATCGCTTCGATAAATTTATCCAGCTCGATTTTGGATTCTGATTCAGTTGGCTCAATCATGAGTGTGCCCGCCACCGGGAATGACATAGTGGGTGCGTGGAAACCAAAATCCATCAAACGTTTGGCAATGTCTTCTTCGCTGATGCCGCTGGCTTCTTTCAATGGACGCAAATCCAACAAGCATTCGTGCGCAACAAAACCGTTAGTGCCTTTGTATAAAATCGGGTAAGCCGCTTCCAGTTTTTTTGCGACGTAGTTTGCATTGAGCATCGCAAATTCAGTCGCTTGGCGCATCCCAACCGCGCCCATCATTTTGATGTACATCCAGCTAATCGGAAGAATGCTTGCAGAACCCCAAGGTGCCGCAGAAATAGTGCCGTTGTTGACATCAGTGCCCGGAACTGCCTGCACCGGGTGCGCCGCGAGGAAAGGTTCCAGGTGTTTGCCTACACCGATTGGCCCCATGCCTGGGCCGCCACCGCCGTGTGGAATACAGAAAGTTTTGTGCAAATTTAAATGGGATACATCGCCACCGAATTTACCCGGTGCAGCAACGCCTACGAGCGCATTCATGTTCGCACCGTCGATATACACTTGGGCACCTACCGCATGAATCATATCGCACAGTTGGGTGATGCCTTCTTCAAATACGCCGTGCGTGGATGGGTAAGTCACCATGATGCAGGCAATTTGTTTGTCGTAGGTTGCGATCTTTGCAGCGAGATCTTCAAGATCAACGTTACCTTTGTTATCGCAGGAAACCACGACGACTTTATAACTCACCATTTGTGCAGAGGCAGGGTTGGTGCCGTGCGCAGATGCTGGAATTAAACAAATATCACGCTGGGTTTCGCCTTTGCTTTCAAAATATTTTTTGATCGCAACAAGGCCTGCGTATTCACCCTGCGAACCGGCGTTAGGTTGCAAGCTGATAGCATCGTAACCGGTACAGGCTTTGAGCATCTCTTGCAATTCTTCGAATAATTGTTTGTAACCTTCTGCTTGATCAATTGGTGCGAACGGATGCAGCTTGCCAAATTCCGGCCAGGTGACGGGAATCATTTCGGCGGTAGCATTTAATTTCATGGTGCAAGAGCCGAGTGGAATCATCGCGTTGTTCAGGGCGATATCTTTAGATTCCAATCGTTTCAAATAGCGCAACATTTCGGTTTCGCTGTGATAGGTATTGAACACGGGGTGCGTCAGTACCGCATCGCTGCGCAACAAATCGGTTGGGATTGCATTATTTGCAGTGATATTTTTTCCGGCGAGAATTTGCTCATCAATCGATGCCAATTCAATTCCGCTAACACCAAATACAGCAAGCAATGCTTCCAGATCAGCAGCAGACGTTGTTTCATTGAGGCTGATACCTAATGAATCACTGCCTACCAAACGTAAATTGATTTCGGCATGTAATGCAGTTTGGTAAATGGCTTTCTGGTTATCGCCCACATTGACGGTAAAGGTGTCAAAGAACTGGCTGTTAGCGATACCGAAACCTTTTGCTTTTAATGCGGCTGCAGTAATCGCAGTCAAGCGGTGAATGCGGTTAGCGATACGTTTCAGTCCATCCGGGCCGTGATAAATCGCATAGAACACACTCATGACTGCCAGCAATACTTGTGAGGTACAAATGTTGGAGTTGGCTTTCTCACGGCGGATATGTTGCTCACGGGTTTGCATTGCCATGCGCAATGCCTGTTTGCCGCGCGCATCAATTGATACACCAATAATGCGGCCGGGGGCTGAGCGTTTGTAGGCATCGCGGAAAGCAAAGAAACCGGCGTGTGGGCCACCAAAGCCCATAGGCACACCAAAACGTTGGCTGGTGCCCACAACAACATCAGCACCCATAGCGCCCGGCGATTTGAGCAGCATCAGCGACATCAAATCCGAGGCAACTGTCACCAGTGCATTGTTGTTGTGTGCGGTTTCGATTAATGCCGTCAAATCGCGCACCTGACCACTAGAGCCAGGATAAGAGAGCAGGGCACCGAAGTAATCACCATTGGCGAGTTCATCCGCTTTGGCGACAGTCACTTCAAAGCCAAAATGTTCGGCGCGGGTTTTCACTACCGCGATGGTTTGCGGGTGGGTATCGGCATCCACAAAAAATACATCGGATCTGCTCTTTTTGTTTTGACGCTTACACATCGCCATGGCTTCGGCGGCGGCGGTACCTTCGTCCAACACCGAGGCGTTGGCCATTTCCATGCCGGTGAGGTCGATGATCATTTGTTGGTAATTCAGCAGCGCTTCCAGGCGACCTTGGGCGATTTCTGGTTGGTAGGGCGTATAAGCAGTGTACCAACCGGGATTTTCCAGCACGTTGCGCAAAACGACGAGTGGCACATGGGTGTCGTGGTAGCCCATGCCGATGTAGTTCTTGAATATCTTGTTTTTACTGGCGATAGCTTTGAGCTGTGCCAGTGCGTTTGATTCGCTAACCGCACCGCCTAAATCGAGTTCAGTTTTCAGGCGGATATTGTCTGGCACTGTTTTATCGATCAGCTCCTTGACTGAGCTGACGCCCAGCGTTGCCAGCATCGCGGCAGTTTGTTGGGCATCCGGGCCGATATGACGTTGTACAAATTCGTCATGATTGGCCAATAAGGATAGGGAAGCTGAACGAAAATCAACTGACATAGAAACTCTCTATAGTGTGGAAAGTGATCAAATTGGCGGGGAACTACAGTCAGGCGGTGCCTGTTTAAGTCGGGTAGGAACAGGTCATTACTGACCCATTCCCCCCTAAGAACCGTGCGTGCGACTTTCATCGCACACGGCTCAAGCTTACATCAAGCCAGATTCGTTCTGGCCAGCGACAACAGCAAAAGCGCGAATTTTACGTTTCCATGCCACTGTATTGCAACTTATCTGTACAGCCTCGGCTATGAACCAAGGCATGACAGTTAGGGTGAAGCAAAACACGGTTATCTTTGCGATCTGACCCGCCATCAACACGTCTTACGAGGTGATGATCATGCCAGCCACTTTGCATTGATATTCCGCCGCCACAGTAAGCACACAAGCCCAGTTGTCTGGCAAATAGCGACCAGACTTCTTTGCGGTAGCGCAGTTTATGCCGCATCCGCTGGAATCGTAGAGCCTCCCATTTTTCCTCGTGCTCCGTGTCATAGGGCTGATACTCGCCCGGCAAACGTTTATGTCGCACGATAGGGGTGCTCGCTAACCCATAGAGTCGGCGATACCTCACCTCACCTGATTGCAGTATTTTGGCTGAACCAAAGACCCAACTTTGCCCATTAATAGATTTGAAGTATCGCTTCCTAATCCATTCGAGGGATTTGTTGGGGTGTCTGTGTTTTGCCCACCGCCATATTCGCCAGAAAATAAGATGCTCCAGCTTGCTGAAGGTTTGCTTTGCCACCACCGGAGAATGGTATTCCGCCCATCCCCGCAACACCGGATTCAATTGGCCAATTAACGCATCCTGCGTCAGTGCTCCGCTGTTGTTAATTATCGCTGCCACTTTCTGATAAAACGCTTGCGCATTTTTCTTGGATGGCTTGATAAACAGCTTGGCCTTTCGATACGGTGACTTGGGTACATACTTTCTGAAGTTCCACCCCAGAAAATCAAAGCCGGTGTTGATGTGAGTAATACGCGTTTTCTCCTTTGATAATTGAACCCCTCGTACCGACAAGAATTCCTCTACCCAAGGCTTCACTTCGTTTTCCAGCAATTCTTTCGAATAAGCTGTAATCACAAAGTCATCCGCATATCTCACCACCTGTAACCCAAGCCGCTTGGATTTGGTTAACCCAACCTTGGCTACAAAATGAGCCTTTAGTTTGACCTCCAATCCATTCAGTGTGGCGTTAGCCAAGCAGGGCGAAATTATCCCACCCTGCGGTGTTCCTGCCTTCGTTTCTGCAAACTGGTGCTTGTCGATCACACCGGCCTTTAACCATTTGTTTAACACCGATTTGTTCATGGGAACATTACGGCACAGCCACTCGTGGTTAATGTTGTCAAAGAAGCCCTTGATGTCACCTTCCAAAATCCAAACCGGCGCCGTTTGGGGCGCCAGCAAGTGGAAAAGCTCCACCATCGCATCAGTGGTTGATCGGTCAGGCCGGAAGCCATAACTTTTCGGGTCGCTGGTGCTTTCTACAACAGGCTCCAATCCTTGCAGGTAGAGCGCTTGCATTGCCCGATCCAACATCGTCGGGATGCCTAGCGGACGCTTTTCTTGCTTGCCGGGTTTGGGTATCCATACCCGTTTTAGCGGTTTTGGTTGATAACCCCGCTTATGTGACAAACGCTTCACGGCATTCCATTTGGCGGTTGGCGTACTCCATGTTTCACCATCCACGCCCGGTGTCTTGCGACCCCGGTTCTCCGTTACCCGCTTGACGGCCATACAGCGTCCGTAAAACGAGTGAGCCAGCAATCGTTGAAGTCGAAATACTCTTCGCCAATCACCAGCTTGTGTCGCCTGCGCGATTTTCAATTGCGTCTTCCGAACAAAACGATAAGCCTTTCCCCAGTTGATCTGGTGCCAGCCTGTCGTCTCGCCGGAGGACGCAGCGTGCATCGTTTCCGATGGTAGATTCATACAGTCCTCCTGAGTGGATAGAAATAACTACCCGTCAAGCGGACTACTCCCCCGAAGGGCAGTGTCTACCCTTCAGGTGAGTTAATAGATTGAAATCAGCAAACGTTCACGCGCGTGTAAACCAGATGTACGTCAGCCAGGGTTGCCCCAGTCGGTAATATTTCAACCGCTATACCCCTCATTACAAGGAGTCATTCGCTTCTTACATCCTCCCATTCCCCACACCCATCAGCACCCCTTGCGAGTTGCCTGCCTGTACCGATGTTCTGGCCGTTGGCGAGTGGTCGGGATTGCCACGTTCCCCGTTTCGTACCGATTCCCTGTTTAGGCTTCATCTTTCCCCCGGTAGTTGTCTGGTGCCGCTACACATGCCCTTATTGTGTAGACCAACTACGATGCCGTTTTGGCTGGGGCCAATAATTGCCGTAGGCCCGTTCATTGTCACGAGGGTTATAACGATGATTCACTTAGGTTAGCCATGCAGGTATTGTCACTAGCCTCTTCAAATCCGTGCAATTCGGACTTAAACCAATCTTGTTGCCAAGATTCAGCACCAGCGAGCTGGTAGAAACATTGTCAATCGAGCTTCACACGCAGGAGTTAGCCTCCGACGCATGTCGATCTAGTGAGCTGACAGACACATGTCAGGCTTGATACTCCGATATTCTGGAGCCAAGCATTACGAAACGAGACATTCTCATGCCTCCGTAGATTGAAGATGGGCAGGAACTGTTAAATAACAGCAAGCTCTTGTGGATACCTCTCTCGCTTGTATGCGGGAGAGCCGGACCCGTGCGGGCAGACTCCCGCAGGGGTGGATATTTGAAGGTAGGATCAGGCTTTCGCCTCGCTACCTAAGAGTAAAAACTCCGCAGACCTGTGGGTAGCATTTCAAGGGAGACACGTCAGACGTGTCGCACAAAGGCGGCAATGGTATCAATTTGGGGCTTTTCGGGCAATCGCTCTGGTGCATGGAACAAGAGAGTAACGGCGCGATCTCAGGCCTGTTATGATTCAGCACCGCTCAAGGCGGCATCCTAATAACAGTGTGTTGATTAGCTATGTACCACGAATTTTTCGGGCTTAAAGAGCCTGCATTTTCCATCGCCGTAAACCCGCGCTATCTCTTTATGAGTGACCAACATCGAGAGGCGTTGGCGCATTTACTCTATGGTATCCAGAATGGCGGTTTTGTGATGCTGACAGGCGAGGTCGGCACCGGCAAAACGACAATCATCCGCTGCTTATTAGAGCAACTGCCGTCTAACACTGATATTGCCATTATTCTTAATCCGATGGGCAGTGCCCCGGAACTGTTATCAACCATTTGCGATGAGTTGGGTGTGGTTTATATCGCAGATGAATTGACTGTTAAAAATTTGACCGATGCACTTAATCAATTCCTGTTGGAAAATCATCGCAAAGGGCGCAAGACCGTTTTGTTAATTGATGAAGCACAATTATTGAAAGTGCCGGTGTTGGAGCAGATCCGGTTATTGACCAATCTTGAAACCACTACTGAAAAATTATTGCAAATTATGTTGGTAGGCCAACCAGAGTTAAAAAAATTATTGGCCAGACCCGCATTGCGACAATTATCACAGAGAATTACCGCGCGTTTTCATCTTGAAGCCTTAAATTTGGCAGAGACAAAAGCGTATATAACGCATCGCCTTAAAGTGGCGGGTTTGCCTGAACATGTGCGGCCGTTTAGCGATTCAATGATCAAAAAAATACACCGCTTTAGCGGTGGCGTTCCCCGATTGATTAATGTGCTTTGTGAGCGATTATTATTGGGCGCTTATGCACAAAACCAGCATCATATTGATAAATCTATTTTTGCTGCTGCAATCAAAGAAGTTGCGGGTACCAATACGCAACAGGAAGAAAAATTGGCAGCGTCGCGCACATCCTGGCACGCACTGTTCGTTGTGGCGGTGGTTGCTATCATGCTTACCGTTTGGTTTTGGGTTCCGGATGAAGCATCCACTTCGGTAGCGCCTGTTGCTGTTCAGAGTTCATCAACGCCCGCTTCAGTATCTGCATCATCAAACAGTTCTGCCGTGGTAGTACATTCCCTCAGTGAAATGCGCACTCTTGCCAAACCTCCTGTGCCAGAAGTTATCAATTTGGCGACGCGGGATTTAGCGGCGGCACAGTTAGGGTTGCTTAGCTATCTTGGGTTGACGGCCAGGAATAATAACTCTCCTTGCCTGCTTGCCCAGGGAGCCAATTATGTTTGCGAAAAAGTCCGTATTCATTCGTGGGATGAGCTGAAAGAAATTAATCGCCCAGGACTTGTTACGCTGGCTACACCCGATAAAAAATGGGTCTATGGCTTACTGATTGGTTTGAGTGAAAATCAGGTCATGCTGCTGGTCAATGGTGAGTATAAAACCTTGCCATGGAATGATATCGCTGATTTATGGAATGGGGATTTTTTGTATATGTGGTCGCGACCGCAAGATTTTAATAGTGATTTGCGCGTGGGTGATAAAAGTGATCTGGTGACCTGGATTGCAGAGCAGTTCGCACAACTTGATCAGCAACCAGCGCCTCTGACGCGGCAATTTTTTACTGATCGCCTGAAAAAACGCGTAGAACTTTTTCAATCGACACACAACATACTTCCGGATGGCGTTATCAATGCACAGACATTGCGTCGTTTGAATGAAGCATTGGGGATTGATAAATCGCTCATTGAATTAAACGAAGGGCAACCGGTTGTTGCTCCATTGGATATGCAGGGGCTGTAGTAATGTCGTTAATATTAGATGCCCTGAATCGCGCTGAAAGTGAACGGAAAAACCAAAATGCAGTTCCAGATATTAGCACCCTACATATGTCAGGTGAGTTGGTTCGTGCATCGAACTCACCCCGTTACAAGCGGATATCAATTGTTGCAGTGTTGATTGTTTTCTTATCATTTATTGCTGCAGCACTGTGGTGGTTTAAGCGGAGTGATGCATCATTAACTATTACACAAACGGAGCCGGTTGCTGTTATAGAGCCAACTGTTGCTCCGATAAGTGTAAATGAACAAAATGCATCCCAACTACCAGTGCCTACGAAAGACGCTCTGAGTTCTGTACAAAATCAATCCATTGCAGCAGAGTTAGCGACTACAACACAATCAACAACTACAACATCAACACCTGCTGTAGCTAATGCTAATACTGGTGCAGCAGTGAGCGCCGACGTGAATCAACTCTATGAAACGCCAGAGGTGGCGGCACCAGGAATTGATGCTGATGTAAATGAGCTGTATGCGGCTGAATCTTCAACTGGTTCCGCTTCTGTTGTTGATCCATTTGCAACAGAGGAAAACGTAAGTAATGTTGTGGCTGAGGAGACAGAATCGGATATTCCACCGCGCACCTTCGCGAGTATTACCAATATTCCTGACTTCAATGCGCTACCTTGGAATATGCGCCAGTCGATCCCAACAATTACTTATTTGCGGCATAACTTTCTAGCGAATGGTGTCAGCAGTGTGGTTATTAATAACCAGACTGCGGGTGTAGGAAATATTATTTCTGTTGGACAATTTGTGGTGCAGGAAATTTATGTCGATGGGGTAGTGTTAAAACACGGCAATACCCAATTCAAATTGCGTGCATTAAATGGTTGGATCAATATGTAATGGCTGACGCCTATTTTTTTATCGCTCTAAAAATGCACCGACAATAAAAAAGGAACTTGTAGTTCCTTTTTTATTGTCTCGCTGAAAAGCATTGTCAGATCAAGACGAGGATGCCATTTTCGATTGCAGATAATTTTGAATACCTACTTTATCGATCAGTGATAATTGGGTTTCAAGCCAATCAACATGTTCCTCTTCTGATTCAAGAATGCTCTTCAGTAAATCGCGGCTTACAAAATCGCGCACACTTTCACAAACCAAGATGCCATCGCGCAAATCCGGAATCGCTTTTAATTCGAGCTTCAGATCGGATTTCAACATTTCCTGTGTATCTTCGCCTATGTGCAATTTGCCGAGATCTTGCAAATTCGGTAGCCCTTCCAGAAACAAAATGCGCTCGACCAACGCATCTGCGTGTTTCATTTCATCAATTGATTCATGGTACTCATGGTCTGCCAGTTCTTTCAGTCCCCAATCTTTGTACATGCGTGAATGAAGGAAATACTGGTTAATTGCTACCAGCTCGTTGCCCAGGACTTTATTTAATACGGCTATTACTTGCGGATCACCTTTCATAGTGTTCTCCTTTTTGCTTCATGAGAAAGAAATTGGAGGAGTGTGATCCTGAACGGGTGGGGTGTCAAGCAGAGAGGTTTTTATAAGTTGTTGATGTATAAAGAAATTTAGATAAAAATAACAATGATTTTAATTTCTATTCGGTTTATGGCTCAGGCCACAGCGTAGAACTGCGGCAAGCCATTAATCATAGGTGCTTCACTGTTAAGTGCTTCATCCAGAATTTCGCGGGTCATTGATGCGCATTTACCGCATTGACTTGCAACGCCTAATGCTTTGCGCAGCTGTCCAATAGAGCTGGCACCATTATCGATAGCAGCTTTGATTTGACGGTCAGTGATAGCTTTGCATAGACAAACGTACATGAGAAATAACCTGAATTGCGTGTTGTTTAACCGAAAATCATATGATCAAAATTTAATGCTAATGATAATTTATGTCAACAACTTTTGATATGGATTCTCATTTGAAATGTCTTTGTGTTCGTTAATATAACCTAAGTGATAAAAATAACGTGCGAGATCAACTTTTAGCCATAGCGATAGTCTTTGGAGGGTTATATAGAAAATCAATAGGACACTCTCCCTTGGCTGTGTATGATAGCGGCGCACTATCGATAAATATCAGCCGATCAATAACTGGCCATAAAATATTCATACAAATTGAATATATTCGTGGTCGCTGAAAGCGGGTATTTGTTCCCACCGATTAACCTATCAACCATCAGGAGTATTGTTATGGGCGTATTAGTAGGTAAAAAAGCACCGGATTTCACTGCAGCAGCAGTATTGGCGAGTGGCGAAATCGTAGACGGTTACAACTTTGCAGCTGCCACCAAAGGTAAAAAAGCAGTTGTGTTCTTCTATCCATTGGACTTCACCTTTGTATGTCCATCTGAGTTGTTGGCATTTGACCACCGTGTAGAAGAGTTCAAAAAGCGCAACGTCGAAGTGATCGGTGTGTCAATTGACTCTCAATTTACGCACAACGCATGGCGCAACACCCCTGTCAATGAAGGTGGTATTGGTCCAGTAAAATACACGTTGGTAGCTGACGTGAAGCACGAAATTGCTAAAGCATTCGACGTAGAGTCAGCTGATGGCGTGGCTTTCCGTGGTACTTTCATCATTGATGAAGCTGGCGTAGTTCGTTCACAAATCGTTAACGATCTGCCAATCGGCCGTAACATCGATGAAACCATCCGCACCGTTGATGCGTTGATTTTCCACGAGCAGCACGGTGAAGTGTGCCCAGCTGGTTGGAAAGATGGCGACAAGGGTATGGATGCATCACCTGCTGGTGTTGCTAAATATCTGGCAGAAAACGCTGACAAGCTTTAAGTTTTACTTTTATCGCTTAGTCTTGTAAAAAGCCCGGCTCAATGCCGGGTTTTTTATTTGTGGGAAATAAATATGTCTGCTGTCACCAAAAAAATAGATCTCCATCCCAGTTGGTTAGTCCATCTTTCCAGTGAGTTTGAGCAGCCTTATATGCAACAGCTCAAGGCATTTTTGTTGGCAGAAAAACAGCAGGGCAAGATGATTTATCCTGCGGCTAAAAACATTTTCAATGCGTTCAACAGCACACCGTTGGATCAGGTCAAAGTCGTCATCCTGGGGCAGGATCCTTATCACGGACCTAATCAAGCGCATGGATTATGTTTTTCCGTACAGCAAGGCGTTCCAACACCACCTTCGTTACAGAATATGTATAAAGAGCTACAAAGAGATTTGGGGCTTCCTATTCCTGCGCACGGATGTTTGCAGTCGTGGGCAAATCAGGGCGTTTTGCTACTTAATGCAACCTTGACCGTTGAACAGGCGAGGGCGGGCTCTCATCAAGGGCGAGGTTGGGAGACATTTACTGATAGGGCTATCAAATTGGTAAATGATCAATGTAGCAATGTTGTTTTTTTATTGTGGGGAAGTTATGCACAAAAAAAAGCGGCATTTCTTGACGCTCAAAAACATCTTGTTCTGAAAGCACCTCATCCATCCCCATTGTCTGCACACCGCGGATTTATTGGTTGCGGCCACTTTTCTACAGCAAATCAATACTTGCAAAAGCAAGGCAAAAATCCAGTTGATTGGCGAATCTTATAGTCAAAAAGACTGAATTTATATTGTTTTTTTGACTATAACTTGCGTTTGGTTTTTCCCGCTTGTCTTTACAACATTTCTATTTTTAAGCTATTGACAGCGCTGTCATATGGGGGTAGTTTTGCGCGAAAATTGCTTCGTGGAGGTGCGGGTCTTTGCGTGGCAATCAAAGTGGACAACAAAAAAATATCGCAAGGATGTTTGGGCTTGCCCTTAATAAATAACGAAAAACAAGAGTGCTTTAGAGAATTCATCTTCGTCATTGAAGGTGATCATATTTGGATAAAAACCTTCATGGTTTTTATCCAGGTATGCGTGTACCGGAAAACATAATTCCTGACGATAAAAAAGGAGAGCTTCATGTACAAAACGATAAGCTTTAAGAAAAAACTTCTGGCCACTGCAGTCACAGCTGCAGCAGCCAGTCTCAGCGGCATGACTTACGCACAAGACGATTCTGTAGAAGAAGTAATGGTTACAGGTATTCGTGCATCTGTGGCTCAGGCAATGGACACCAAGCGCAATGCTGTAGGTGTTGTTGATGCCATCTCGGCCGAAGATATTGGCAAGATGCCTGACTCCAACCTTGCTGAATCACTGCAGCGCATTTCAGGTCTCTCGATCAATCGTTCCGATGGCGAAGGTTCACAAGTGACTGCTCGTGGTATCGGTGCGGAATTGAACATGGTGACCTTAAATGGACGCGTGATGCCAGCAGTTGCCAACAGCAATACTGGTGATTCATCAACGCGCGCCTACGATTTTGCCAACCTCGCTTCTGAATCAGTATTCGGCGTAGAAGTGTACAAAACTGGTCGCGCCGACGTTGCAACTGGTGGCTTGGGTGCAACGATCAATATCAAAACCCTTCGTCCTCTGGAAGCAGGTAGCCGCGCATCTATTGGTGTAAAAGCCATTCAGGATGAAACAGTACGCTCTGGTGCCGGTGATGAAATTACCCCTGAAGTATCTGGCATGGGCTCCTGGGTAAATGACGAAGATACGTTTGGTGTAGCTCTGAGCGGATCGTATCAGCGTCGTGACAGTTCCAATGCGAATAACTTTGTGAACAACTGGGCGAATTTGAATACCTGGGATGATACGTCTACAAGTCGTTTCAAAAATGGTGTTGTAATCAATAATGCGCCTAACAATGGCGACTTATACGCATTACCAACAGATCTTCGCTACGAAGTTCAGGATAACAAGCGTGAGCGCACTAATGCCCAAGCGGTTATTCAATTTAAGCCAACCGAGCGTTTAACCGCAACTCTGGACTACACCTTCTCTGAGCTTGATCGTGTTTCTGAGCGTGCACAGCAATCAGTATGGTTTAACGTAGATGCGATCTCTGAGCTCACCTTTGATAACGGTGCAGTACGCACTCCTGTTATTTATCGCGAGTCTTACCTCACCAACGGTGTTAGCCGCTTGAAGGACGTGTCTTTTGCGGCGGGTCATGTTGACTCATTAACACAAAATAACTCTTTGGGCCTGAATGTTGCCTTTGAAGTAAATGATCAGTTGAAATTAACGCTTGATCATCACAACTCAAGCGCCAACAACAATAGTCAGGGAATCGAAGTTGGTTTGAACGCTAACATCATCACTAGCGAATATGTGGATTGGTCTAAAGACATGCCGCTGATGAGTGTGACTACTGACGATTGTATTTTGCGTCAACGCGCTCCTCGCGATGATTATTACAGTGGTAACTGTAATGGTGTCGTTGACGGCGGTGACGTCAGTGGCGCTATGACTAACAATCCTCGTTCGCACACTCGCACTGAAATCGAACAAACTCAATTGATTGGAGAATTTCAATTCAATGGCAGTGGTTTCTTTGAAAATGCTGGCCTGAAATTTGGTATTGAACAGCGCAAAGATCTGAACAGCAGTCGTGCATCAGGCGACAACCGCCAAGGTGTAGGTAACTGGGATGGTATAGATCCAGCAGAGTTCCCTGATCAATACTTCGAAAGCCGCGATTTTGGTAAAGACTTCCCTGATTACGGTTCAACCACTAAAGATGATTTGTTCTTCGTTGGTGTTGATGCGAACTTGCCAAAAATTATCGAGACTGCCGAAGCTATCAATGCCAGTGGAAAGTATCCACAAGATTTCTATGGCTTTGTGAATGGCAAAGTTCAGTGGAATGGCATTTACACAACTAACCGTACTATTGAAGAAGAAAGTAAATCTGCGTTCACTCAATTCAATTCTAATTTTGAATTAGGTGGGTTGGAATCAAATTTGGTAGTTGGTTTGCGTTATGAAGAGACTGATGTAACTTCATCGTCATTGGTCAATGAACCAACCATTTTGTGGTGGGAAAGTGACAACGATTGGTCAGTTGTTTACGCGGCTGAAAAAACGCAACAAAGAAAAACCGGTTCTTATGATTATCTGTTGCCAAATGTGGACTTTGACATAAGCCCGACAGATTCACTGAAATTGCGTTTCTCTTACAGTGAAACTATTGGTCGTCCGAGCTACGCGGATTTGCGTCCTGATGTTGGTTTGAACAGTTTATTGCAGCGCACTGCTAACGCTGGTGATGCTGGCTTGAAACCAATGGAATCGCAAAACGTTGATGTGTCTGCGGAATGGTATTACACCGATGACAGCTACGTGTCATTGGGTTATTTCCGTAAAGATGTCGATGGATTTATTGGTACCCAGATTTTTAATGAAACTGCCTACGGCCTGCGTGACGTACGTTTGGGTCAAACTGCAATTGCCAGCGGTATTCCTCAAGTGAACGAAGAAGCGCTGCATACTTACGTATTGGCAAATTCAGATCCTGCGTTCATTTCATCAAATGGTCGTTGGGTTCGTGCTGACAATGATGACCCGCTGTTGATTTGGCAAGTAAACAAACCAGTAAACGACAAATCAGCAGTAATTGATGGTCTTGAAGTTGCTGCACAGCATTGGTTTGGTGAGTCTGGTTTTGGTGTACAGGCTAACTATACTATGGTGGATTCGGATGTTGAGTTCGACAACCTCACCACTGCTGGTCAGTTTGCGATGACAGGTTTGTCGGATACAGCCAACGTTGTTGGTTTCTACGATAAAGATGCATGGCAAATTCGTGTGGCATACAACTGGCGTGACAGCTTCTTGTTGAGCCGTACCGCAGGTGGTGGTAATCAGCCACAATACGTCGAAGCCTACTCACAAATCGATTTATCTATCGGTTATGAGTTCAGTGATAACCTGACCTTTACTGCAGAAGGTATCAATGTCACTGGTGAGAACTATCGTACTCATGGTCGTTCAGAGGCACAGTTGTTGTCGCTGGAAGATTTGGGTGCTCGTTATCAAGTTGGCTTCCGTTACACTTTCTAATTGGTAGGAAGTTTGTAGCAAAAAGACACACAAAGCCGCTGGTAACAGCGGCTTTGTTTTTTGTCAAAGCAGTGAGGTTTTTTATGGCTCAATATGAATTATTAAATAATATTGCGCATAAAGATTTGCGTATTGTCACTCGTCGTGGTGCAGATTTAGGTGATGCGATCGGTGGGTGCGCTGTCTATCCAACGGAATTTAATGAATTACAAAAATATTACCCGATATTGTTTCAGCGCACAGAAGATGGCTCCTGGTTAACGATTGTATTGTTTGGTTTTGAGGCAAATGAAAATCTATTTTTATCAGGCGATCAGTGGCTTGTGCCTTATATTCCAGCGGTAATTGACCGTGAACCTTTTATTATTGGGATGCAGAAGTGCTCTTCGGGTGCGGTTGAGCCTGTCGTTTATGTGGATTTGAATAGCCCTCGTATTGCCCAGGATGGGCAAGGTGAACCCGTGTTTTTGCATTATGGTGGCAATTCACCTTATCTGGAAAAAATAACAAATGTACTTTCTGTTGTGCATGAGGGAGTTGCAGAAGCTGAAAGGATGTTGGCGGAATTTACCCGTTTGGATTTGATTGAAGAAATCAAGATAGAAGTTAATTTTTCCGGTGGGGCGCATTATGAAAATAATCGCTATGCAACTATCAGCAAAGAAAAGTTGATGGCGCTACCAGATGCCGAAGTTATTACGTTGCATCGTTCCGGTTTATTGCGATATGCCTATTTAATCATTGGTTCAATCAGCAATATCCAACAAATGGTGGATATTAAAAATAAGCGAATCTGATAAAAACGACGATTGTTTCGGAATTATCAAGCTGCATTATTTGGAATAAAAGGCCATGCAAATAATAAAACGGGTTGTCATTGTGGGTGGTGGTACCGCAGGCTGGTTGGCGGCAGCGGCGATAGGAAAAATATATCAGGGAAAAGTCAGTGTTACCTTGCTTGAATCTGATGCAATTGGAACTGTTGGTGTTGGTGAGGCGACTATCCCGACTATGATTGCCTTTCATAAACTGATAGGCATACCTGAAATGGACATGATGCGCGCCACCAATGCGACATTTAAATTAGGGATCAACTTCAAAAATTGGGGTGAAATAGGCGAAGACTATATTCATGCGTTTGGTCAGGTAGGGAGAATTTTTTGGGCAGGCGAATTCCAACATTTTTGGGCACGCGCAAAAGCTTTGGGGGACACAACCCCTTTTGGTGCTTATTGTTTTGAACATGAAGCCGCGCGTGCGGGTAAGTTTGCAATATGTGAGAGCCCTGCATTGAATTATGCATTCCATTTTGATGCAGGCCTTTACGCGAAGTATTTACGGAGTTTTAGTGAGCCGCTTGGCGTGGTTCGCCAAGAGGGAAAAGTGGATCGAGTTGAACAAGATGCGGAGTCCGGTTTTATTACTCGTTTGCACCTTGATGATGGAAAAGTTCTTGAAGGTGATTTTTTTATTGATTGCACCGGTTTCCGGGGGCTGCTCATTGAAGAAACACTTAAAACAGGATACGAAAATTGGCAACACTGGTTACCTTGTGACTCTGCTCTTGCGGTGCAAACCCACAAGACTGCACCTGCCACTGCGTACACAAGTTCAACCGCGCATGCATTTGGGTGGCAATGGCGTATTCCATTGCAAAATCGCACTGGCAATGGTGTTGTTTATTCCAGCCAATTTGCTGATCGCGGTTGGGCCGACAAAACACTCGCCTCTAATTTAGATGGAGCTATGTTAACAGAGCCTCGCTTGATCCAGTTTAAAACAGGCCGGCGCAAATTAGGTTGGAATAAAAATTGTGTCGCACTTGGACTGGCTTCAGGTTTTCTTGAGCCATTGGAGTCAACCAGTATTCATATGGTGACATCGGGTTTGATCCGTTTGCTGCGCTTGTTTCCGCTGCGCGGGGTGCAACCTGTATTGGTTGAGGAATATAACCGGCAATCGCGTGAAGAAGCAGAAAGTATCCGTGACTTCATTATCCTCCACTATCATGCGACACGACGCAATGACAGTGAATTTTGGAATTATGTCCGTACTATGCCAGTACCCGATACGCTTCGCCATCGCATGGAGATGTTTAGTGAAAGTGGAATGGTATTTTTGGGCGGGGATGAGTTATTCAGAACCAATGGTTGGGCTCAAGTGCTTATTGGCCAGGGTATAACACCAAGAAGTTATCAACCCATTATCGATAATATGGCGGATGATGAGTTTAAAAATTATATGAAAGGATTTCGAAATCACATTGCAAAAAATCTGGAATTACTTCCGCGCCATGAAGAATTTATAGCGCAATATTGCGCTATAAAAAATGACCTTCTATAAAAGTTACCTTCTAAAAAAATAAAGCGTTATGCAAAGATGATGCATGAGCTGTGAAAAAATATACTCTGTGGTGGCAGTGCGTTAATTAAAAGATATTGATTATGAATAGTTATATTGAACAAATCATTATTGTGGGTGGCGGCACTGCCGGTTGGTTGTCCGCAGGTTTGTTGGCGGCTGAGTTCAAGAAAAATAATTCTCCTATCAAGGTTACCTTAATTGAATCGCCGGATGTCAGTTCTATTGGTGTGGGTGAGGGCACTTGGCCTTCCATGCGTGCAACGCTGCGGAGAATAGGAATTTCCGAGACCGACTTGGTGCGTGAATGCTTTGCATCTTTCAAGCAGGGTTCGAAATTTGTTGGCTGGCGAACCGGTTCGGAAAACGATTTTTACTACCACCCATTCTCAATGCCGATTGGTAATAGTTTGGCTGAGAGTGTTGCTATGTGGAAAACGTTTTTTCCTCACCGGCGATACGATGAAATCACCAACATACAAGCGCGGATTTGCGAAGAAGGGTTGGCTCCCAAACAATTATCGACCCCTGAATATGCCGGTGTATTGAATTATGGATACCATCTTGATGCAGGGAAATTCGCGGATTTATTAAAGTCACACTGTATTAATAATCTTGGTGTGACTCATATCCGTGATCATGTAGTTGCTATTAATTCTGCTGAAAATGGTGATGTGGCATCGCTCAACACCCATCACAATGGGACAATTGCCGGGGACTTTTTTATCGATTGTAGCGGCACCCATTGTCTGTTGATTGGTGAGCATTTCAACATTCCTTTTGTTGATGTCAGTACCCATTCAATAAATGATAGGGCACTTGCTGTACAAGTTCCTTATACAACTCCTGACGCTCCTGTTGCTAGTGCAACAATTGCGACGGCTCAGCTTGCAGGTTGGACATGGGATATCGGCTTGTCGAACCGCCGCGGTATTGGTTATGTCTATTCATCCTCGCATGCCAGTGATGAACAAGCGAGCGATTCACTTGTTGCCTACCTACGTCAATCCGTTGATGAGTCCGTTATAACGTCATTGGCTTTTCGCTCCCTCACCATAAAGCCGGGATATCGGCAGAAATTTTGGCATCGCAATTGTGTTGCTGTTGGTATGGCTGCCGGTTTTATTGAGCCGTTAGAGGCTTCGGCACTGGCGTTGGTTGAACTGTCTGTTTCCATGATCAGGGACGAACTACCTCAAAGCGCTGCTGCAATGGATATTGTGGCACGACGGTTCAATCAGATTTTTACCTATCGCTGGAAGAGAATTATCGAGTTTCTTAAATTGCATTATGTTCTGACGGAACGACGTGATTCTGAGTATTGGTGTGATGCTGTGAATCCAGCGGGTACTCCTGATGGGTTAAAAGAATTTCTGGAGTTGTGGCGTAAGCGCACTCCCTATGAGCGCGACCTTTTACATACAGAAGAAATATTTCCTGCTGCGAGTTATTTATATGTGCTCTACGGTATGGGCTTTTCTACCGAATTAACCCTGGGCGGCAGTGCATTGTTCGAGCTGGAAAAATCCAAATTTCTGTTCGATGACGACTATAAAAAATTCGATCGTTATGCTGTGGCTGTCTCGTCAACGCGAGAGTTATTGTCTGCGGTCATTCAGTCTGGATTGAAAAAATCCAATTGACAGGAAGAGTCTATGTTAGATCCCCTAAAAGAAACCACCAGCCTTAGAAAAACCCTTTCTATTGAAAATGTGAAGCCTGAAAATATGTTGGCTGCGTTAGGTAATGCCGGGCAGCCTATTATTCTTAAAGGGCTTGTGAGTCATTGGCCTGTTGTACAAAAAGCACTGGAATCTGACCAGGCAATTTGTGATTACTTGTTATCGTTTTATCAAGGACAGTCAGTATTATTTTATGAGGCAACATCGGAATCAGGCGGGCGTTTCGCATACACCAATGATGGTAAAAGCCTTGATTTCAAAACCCAACGTGCGCCGTTGAATTACATATTTGATCATCTTCTGAGTGCCAAGCAACAGGTTGATCCCAATATTGTTTATGTTGGTTCTACAACGGTTGACCGCTATTTGCCGGGAATGCGTGAGCATAATGATTTGCCTTTACAGGATTTGAATCCTTTGGTCAGTATTTGGCTGGGGAACCGCACAAAAGCGGCAACCCATTTTGACTCGCCCAATAACATTGCATGTTGTATTGCAGGCCGCCGCGTATTTACCTTGTTTCCCCCAGACCAATTAGAAAATTTGTACATCGGTCCATTGCATCTCACCCCTTCAGGGCAAGCGATCAGTTTGGTTGATTTTGATAATCCTGATTTTGAAAAATTTCCGCGCTTTCGTCACGCGCTTGAACATGCACAGGTGGCAGAGTTGGAGCCCGGTGATGCGCTGTTTGTTCCTTCTATGTGGTGGCATCAGGTTGAATCAAAACAGGATCTCAATGTGTTGATCAATTATTGGTGGCGCAACGATAAGCCTTTTATGGATTCGCCTTTGAATGCATTGTTTCATGCAATTCTTTCTATTCGCGATCTTTCACAAAAAGAAAAAGATGCATGGAAAGGTTTGTTTGATTATTACATTTTTTCGGAGCAAGCTGAAAAGTACAACCATATTGCGGAAGGTACACGAGGATTTTTAGACCCTTTGGATGAAGTCTCGGCGAGAAAATTGCGCGCGATTATTAATAATAATCTGAATAAATAATTTACTTTTCGTCCAGAGGACGCTTGCCAGTATAAAAAATACGGCAAGCCGTTGTTACTAGCTTGCCGCGTAAAAAGGTAAAACAAAAAAGAGACAATGATTACTCTGCTGCAAGCGTTCCTGCACGATAATCCTGAATGGCTTGCTCTATTTCATCCGTCGTATTCATGACAAAAGGGCCGTATTGCACTATGGGTTCTTTAATGGGCTTGCCTGAGATCACCAGAAATCGTGTGTCATCACTGAGCGCCTGAACACTCAACTGATCGCCTTTGCCCAGTAATCCTGCATTACCTTTGGTGAGTTTGCGTTTATCTTCACCAATCGCAACTTCACCTTCGTACACATACAAAAATGTATTGTGATCTTCGGGTAACGCGTGGTGGAACTCAACCTGATCCGGCAAGTGCACATCCCAATAAATTGCTTCGGTTGTTAACCCTTGTATGGGACCACTGATGACCTTCCCGTTAATAAAGGCAGTATTGGCAATCACTTTGATTTGCCCACCGTTAGGTAAATTCGCAACGGGAATTTCCGCAGAAGGGATATCGCGGTAATGTGCCGGTTTCATTTTCTCGGCTGCAGGCAAGTTCAACCACAACTGAAAGCCACGCATTAGTCCGTGTTCTTGTTGCGGCATTTCCGAGTGAATAATGCCTCGTCCTGCTGTCATCCACTGTACATCACCATTGCGCAGATGGCCTTTGTTGCCCATGTGGTCTTCATGCAACATGTGGCCTTCAAGCATGTAAGTGACTGTCTCAAAACCACGATGAGGGTGTGCAGGAAAACCGGCAATGTAATCATCGGCGCTGGAACTGCCGAATTCATCGAGCATTAAAAATGGGTCAAAGCGCGCATGCTGATGTTGGCCAAGGCTGCGTTTTATGCGCACACCAGCACCGTCACTGGTCTCGCGGCCTTGCAGGATTTGCTGTAACTGGCGTTGCATAAAAAAATCTCCTCTGTTGTTACATTGTCGGAATATTGCGTAACAAAATATCGGCTAAATCAAACAGCAACCTCATGAGCAATTTCTTCTTTTGCTGCACTAAATGCCTGCTCTTTTTGCCCCATGTTCAGGCCTTCGGCATAAATAAAATGCACATCTTTCAAGCCAACAAAACCAAGAAAATTTGTCAAGAATTGGCTTTGGGTATCACTTGGTTGGCCTTTGTGCACACCACCGCGCGCTGCGATGATGTAAACAGGTTTGTTGGTGAGTAAACCCACGGGGCCTGTCTCGGTATATTTAAATGTTACACCGGCGCGCGCAATGTGGTCGAAGTAAGCTTTTAGTGTCGATGGTACGCCAAAGTTGTACAGGGGAACGCCGATCACGATCGCATCAGCTGATTCTATTTCAGCGATAATCTTGTCGGAGTAGTCCACAACTGCTTGTTGTTCTGCTGTGCGGTCTTCTGCAGGTGTAAACAGCGCCTGTACACGGCTTGCGTCCAAATGTGGCACAACCTCTTTGGAAAAGTCGCGCACGATGACATCGCCGGTTGGGTTTTGTGCTTTCCAGCGCTGTACAAACTCCTGGCTCAACACACTGGAGTTACCATTGTCGCCAAACAAGCTGCTATTGATTTGTAAAAGAGTGGCCATGCTTTAATCCTCATCATTTAAGTGGCTTGATCGCCATGGAGCTATTAAATGATTTGACCATCGAATGATAAATAGCGATATTTAGCGATATATGATCGAATTATTGAATGTGTTGGCTATTTTTCTGAGAGGATAAGGATGAAGCAAGCGACAAATACATCGGCCGCTGTGGCGATTGCCGAGAATAAGGTGACTCTTGAACAATGGCGGGCGCTGCTGGCGGTTATTGATGCCGGGGGCTATGCAAAGGCAGCCGAGTTGCTCAATAAAAGCCAATCTGCGGTTTCTTATGCTATTTCCCAATTGGAAACGGCTTTGGATGTAAAAGTCTTTCATCTCCAGGGGCGTAAAGCGGTGCCAACTCCCGCGGGGGAGCTGCTGTACCGCAGGGCAAAGCAGTTATTAGAACAGGCCGGGCGGTTGGAGAAGTCTGCTGCATGCTTATCTGTACATGTTGAGCCGCTGGTGAAAATCGCCGCTGATATTATTATCCCTCCAATTTTTATCTTGCAGTGTCTGGAGATTTTTGCAAAAGCCTTTCCAGATACCCGTGTAGAAATATTTGAGTCTGTGCTGAGTGGAACAGAGGATGCGCTTCTGCAGCGACAAGTTGACTTGGCCATCGGGGGGCGTGTTCCACCGGGGTTTATGGGGGAAAAGCTGGTGACGGTGATGATGCATGGTGTGGCAAGCCCCGTGCATCCCTTACTGCAGTTGGGGCGGCCAGTGAATCATGAGGATATGCGCCAACATCGCCAGATTATTGTGCGTGATTCCGGTCAATATCGCCGCCGCACCGAGGGCTGGCAGGAAGCTGACCAGCGTTGGACGGTAAGCCATATCAAAACATCTATTGATGCTATACGTATGGGGTTAGGCTATGCCTGGTTACCTGATGCCTATACCCACGATGACATTGCTGCGGGACGGTTGAAATATTTACCCGTTGAAGTTGGTTCAGCCAGAGAAGTGACTACGTATCTAACCTTTGCTGACCGCGACTTTGCTGGGCCAGCTACACGGCATTTGGCAGAGGTTCTCAAAGAAAATCTACCGAAAATGTGCAGTTTTTCATGAATAGGTGCGCGCAAACGATGGGTAAAAAAATCGGCTATGCGCCGATTTTTTTATTTTTCTATTTTAATTCGACCCAAATAGGGCAGTGATCAGATGGTTTTTCCATTCCACGAATGTCGTAATCGATGCCTGTGTCGACACATTTATCGAGCAAACTTTGTGTCATTAAAATTAAATCAATGCGCAGACCGCGCTTCGGGGTATCCTCAAAGCCACCACTACGGTAATCGAACCAACTAAAAAAGCCATTGCAGTCAGGATTTTTCTCCCGGTAACTATCTTTTAATCCCCACGCCAATAAATCATTTAGCCATTCGCGCTCTTCAGGTAAAAAACTGCATTTTCCGGTACGCAACCAGCGTTTACGATTTTCTTCGCCAATACCGATATCCAGATCTTGATGGGAGATGTTCATATCGCCCATCACAATAATGTGTTTTTTCGGATTTTCTTCTGTTGTTAGATACTGCAGTAAATCGGCATAAAACTTCCGTTTGGCTGGAAATTTGACGGCATGATCACGACTTTCGCCTTGAGGAAAATAACCATTCAGGACAGTAATTTCTCCAAGAGGAGTATCAAAAACTCCCCCAATAAAACGACGCTGTGCATCGTCCGAATCGCCGGGGAATCCTTTGATGACTTTTTTGAACGGATAACGTGAGAGGAGGGCGACGCCGTAATGGGTTTTTTGGCCAAAGTATTCAACATCGTAGCCTAATGCGTTGATGCTCTCTAAAGGGAAATCCGGATCGTTGACTTTGGTTTCTTGTAGGCCAATAAAATCTGGCCGATGTTTTTCAACAACTTCTTCCAGTTGATGCATTCGAGTACGGATACTATTCACGTTGAAAGAAACTGCAATCATAGTTGAGCCTTGTATATTTTGAGAAAAACACCCGAGCATTGCTGATCGGGTGCATAGTTGGAAATAAATGATTATGAAGCTAGCGTAACTTCACCAATTATTGAGTGGCGACTTTCTTTTCTGGTGTTTTTATTTGACCAATAAAATCCGCAAGTACGTGGCCTGCTTCCGTTAAATAAGGATCTTCTTTTGGATTAATTTCTTTATCTTTTTCGGGTGTATCTTCTTCCTCGTCACCACCGTTCGCCGCTTTTAATGCTGCATAGTCTGCGTAGGGTTTTTCACCTTTGGCTATTCGCTTTTGATTTTCCATATCCAGCGCGCGTTTTTCCATTTGTTTTTGTTCTTCTTGACGCGTTGCCAGCCGTAACGAAAAGGTTTTCTTTTCGGAGGCTTCTTTGAACATTGCGCTTTGTTTATTCAGGAAAATAAAGTCCGGATCTTTCGCCATGCGCTCCTGATGCTTGGTTTCAATGGTCGGTAAATATTTGCTGATGTTGTAATATTTTTGATGTGGGGCAGGGTGGATGCGATCCCAGGGTAAGGCATTGTCATAGCTGCTTTCGCCGATTTCAGATGGGTCGAGCAGGCTTGGTAGTTGTACATCGGGAATCACGCCGCGATGTTGGGTGCTATCGCCAGAGATGCGATAAAATTTTGCCTCAGTAATTTTCAGACGGCCGTGTTTTAAATCGACAAGATTTTGTACCGAGCCTTTTCCAAACGTGGTTGAACCAATAATAATTCCACGTCCGTAATCCTGAATGGCACCAGCAAAAATTTCAGAGGCGGAAGCGCTCAGACGGTTAATCAACACTGCAACAGGTGCGCGGTATACAGCGGGTTGGTATGCGCGGTAGTTGCGGGAGATGGTGTCGTCACTTTGACGGATTTGAACCACAGGACCTGGATCAACAAACAAATCCGTTAACATGGCTGCTTCCGGTAGTGAACCACCACCGTTATCGCGCAAGTCAATAATGACACCATCGACTTTTTCTTTATTAAGCTCATTCAATAAATTGTAGACATCGCGTGTGGTACTTTTATAGTTTGGATCACCCTTTTGATAGGCTTCAAAGTTCATATAGAAAGTAGGGATGTCAATAACACCAATTTTAAATACTTTGTCACCCTCTTTGACTTTAAAGACTGCTTTTTTAGCAGCCTGGTCTTCGAGTTTTACGGTTTCACGTTTGATAGTGATTTGTTTATTAGCAGTTGCTGTCGGATCGGCTGGAATCACTTCCAGACGGACAATCGTACCCTTGGGGCCGCGAATCAGTTTTACTACTTCATCTAAACGCCAGCCTACGACATCAACAAATTCACCATCGGCACCTTGCGCTATGGAAACAATTTTATCATTCGGTTTTAGCTGGCCTTGCTTTTGGGCCGGACCTCCCGCTACCAGACTGCTGACTTTGGTGTAATCATCGTCACTTTGCAATACAGCACCAATACCTTGCAGTTCAAGTGACATACTGATGTCAAAGTTTTCAGCGTTTTCTGGTGATAAATAATTAGTATGTGGATCGTATAGCGTAGTCAGTGAGTTCATCATTACGCTAAAGGCTTCTTCTGCTGTTTGCTGTTTCAGACGGCGCAGCTGATTTGCGTAGCGTTTACGCAAATTTGTTTTGCTTTCTTCGTAGGTTTTGCCAGAGAGCATTGAATTCAATAAATTGGATTTTAAGTATTTTTGCCATAACTGATCCGCTTCTACGGCGTTGGCTGGCCATTGTGCTTTTTCCCGATCAGTTTCAATTGATTCTTCTACGTCAAAGTTGAATTTGTTTTGTTTATCATCCAGTGTTTTGATGACCTTATCGAGGCGCGAGATCATGCGTTCATTGAAACGATTGAAAATAGCAAAACTGTTGTCCAGATTTCCTTTTTTGAAATCGTCATCAAATGTTTTACGGTATTTTTCAAATTCAGCGATATCTGATTGAAGAAAGAAGTTTTTGGCGCTGTCGAGCGATTCCAGATATTCATCAAAAAATCGTGATGAAAGTGCATCATTAAACTCTTGGTCGCGATAGTGTTCTCGATCAAGCTTTTGCACCAGATCAATTGCTGCTTTACTTTGCTCACTGGTAGGTTTGAGCACCAGGATTTGGTCGGCAAAACTCAGGGAGGAAAGGCTAAAAAGGAGGCTGAACAGCGTAAATTTCAGTGATCTAACAACAATTTGCATAAGGTGTGTCTCAACAAAGTCAAAAGCATGCAGTGCACTTGCGTCAGGTTATAAAGTCATCAAAAGTAGCCTGATATTAACCCGGCCTCAAGGATAGGAGGCGTATCTGTGTGTGGCTTACTATAGCGGAATTGCACAAGTAAAGGCAGGTTTGGAACGGATTCCTGTGTTCTTTTCCATCCGTATTCTTTTCTATGATTGCTACGTTGTGATGTTTCTTTAGACGAAAAGTTTCATCCGTCCTCTATGTTAAGTCTTGGTCTCAAAGAGGAGTGGGTTGAGTTGCACCATTTGCAGTGATAGCGGTTAGCAGGTTGTACTGCAGTCAAACATCATTTGCATAAAATCTGCTTGGTCGGGACTGGTAATCAGGGTGGGGGCGACTTGCGTAACTTGACGGTTTTCCCATTTGTAGTCGTAACGAGTAAATACCAGCTTACCGTCCGCAAGTTCGTCTGCGCTGACAACCATGCTTTGATAAGGAGATGTTTCAAGAATATCCAGAAGCTCCCGGATGGTGATTTCAAGCCGGTTAGATCCAAGTAATTCATGAGCGCCTTTGTGGCTGACAAAAATGTAGTCGCAACCCAGCATGGTACTCAGACTAAGTACAAACTCACCTCGTTCGACAGCTTGTGCCACATCAAAAGTGTGAGTGTTTTGCGATCGCGAAGTAGATTGTTGGGTTGGTAAAGGAGAGGCCATTTTTTGCTCCGTAGCTGTAGGTTATTGTTTTATTGCATCCAGCGACTACTGGCTGTCCTGAGCCATAAAAATCTAACAGCCACTTGCTTAAAAGACCATAGCCTGAAGTGGGTAAATGTCGATAAATTTAACAGTTTTGTGGTGTGGTGGTTCTCAAAAATGAAATAAAAAAGCGGCCGTTGGACGCTTTTTTATTTTTTTATCAATAAGTTGCAATAAATATTTAATGCAACCTATTAAGAGCTTGCTCTGATTTGTAGCGCGGCTTTAATAGTGTCTCGCATTTTAAGCAAGGCTTTTTCTGTAGTTTCCCAGTCGATACAAGCGTCTGTAACTGATACACCGTATTTAAGATCGCACAGGTTGGCCGGAATACTTTGGTTTCCTGCTCCAATGTTGCTTTCTACCATCAGGCCGATAATAGATTTGTTGCCTTCAAGGATCTGATTGGCCACATTCTCCATTACCAGTGTTTGCAATTCATGGTTCTTGTTGGAGTTTGCATGGCTGCAATCCACCATGATGTTGGGAACCACTTTAGCTTTTGCCAGTTCTTGCTCGCACAGTGCGACACTGACGGAATCGTAATTGGGTTTGCCATTACCACCGCGCAATACTACATGGCCGTAGCTGTTGCCGCGTGTGTGGATAATCGCAACTTGGCCTTCAGTATTAATACCCAGGAAACGATGTGGTTTTGATACTGACTGCAGGGCGTTAATAGCCACAGTCAGGCCCCCATCGGTACCATTCTTAAAGCCTACCGCAGATGAAAGACCGCTCGCCATCTCACGATGTGTTTGCGATTCAGTGGTGCGAGCACCAATAGCGGACCAGCTGATCAAGTCATGCAAGTATTGTGGTGAAATAGGGTCGAGCGCTTCGGTTGCTGCAGGCAATCCCATCTCTGAGATATCCAATAGCAACTGGCGGCCGATGTGCAGACCTTCTTCGATTTTGAAAGAATCGTCCAGGTATGGATCATTAATCAAACCTTTCCAGCCCACAGTCGTGCGGGGTTTTTCGAAGTAGACGCGCATGACCACATAGATGGTGTCGCTGACTTCGTCCGCCAATTTTTTCAGGCGTTGGGCGTAATCTTTAGCCGCTGCAACATCGTGAATAGAGCAGGGGCCAATCACGACAAAAATACGATGGTCTTTGCGATCGAGAATATTGCGCACTACTTCGCGCCCGTTAGTGACAACCTCACGGGCTTTTTCTGTCAACGGGATTTTTTTCTTGAGTTCTGCCGGAGAGATCAGCAGTTCTTGTGAGACCACATTCAGGTCATCGACTTGGATATTAGACATGATTTATTCCTGAGAAAAACGATACTAGGCAATTCTAACGAAAAACAACTAAAAAGTGGGATGAAATTTTTAATAAGATAGATAAATAAAGACAATTTTGCTTTGTTTTGGTGTTTTTTGAGGTTATTAATATGTTTTATCGACTAAAAGTGCAAATTTATATCACTCTATTCCATAAAACAGCTTTTTTAGAAATAAATGTCCTCTTAATTCTTTTATTTAAAGTGGCAGGGCCATCTAAAAGGTATTTTATTAGGTTAAAAAATGAACTGGTGTGATCGCAGAGGTAAGTATAAAGGCGGAAATTCTTATCGGATCTTGTGTTAGGTAGATTGTTGTACCAATCTCATTGGTAGTTTATTGACTGGGAATATAAAGGACGCATTGTGCATAAACATAGCTTTGTTTGGATGATTTTTTTTCTGGTGCTCGCTTCTAACCAAGGTGCATATGCTGGCCAAGGTGTTTATGAAGCGCTAGCGGAGCAGCAGGACAATATCCCACGCACAGCACTGGTGTTGGGCGGAGGAGGTGCCAGGGGGGCTGCTCATATAGGCGTGTTGGAGGTTCTGGAGCGCGAGCGTATCCCCGTTGATTGCGTTGTTGGTACCAGTATGGGCGGGTTGGTTGCCGGGTCTTATGCAGCTGGGTTATCACCCAAGCGGATGCGTAAAAAGCTTGCTGAAGCGGATTGGACGGATATTTTTCTGGATATCGCTGATTACTCGCAATTGAGTTATCGCAAAAAACAGGTCAGCCAACGCTATTTGCCGGGCACTGAATTGGGGTTGACGGAGAGGGGGCTTCAATTGCAATCGGGTGTGGTTGCAGGGGAAAAGATAAAGCTCTTCTTTAATCAATTAGTAGATGCTGATTTAGGTGAGCGCGAAATCCAGCAACTTTCCATGCCGTTGGCCATAGTGGCGACAGATATAGGCACCGGAGAGCGGGTTGTATTTCGCGAGGGAAGTTTGACCCAGGCGATGCGCGCGAGCATGTCCGTGCCAGGTTTAATGGCTCCTGTAGAGTATGAGGGGCGCAAGCTGGTAGACGGTGGATTGGTTGATAACTTACCCATAGGTGTAGCCCGTGAGTTGTGCGGAGCCACGCGGGTGATTGCCGTGAACGTCGGTTCTCCTTTGCGCTCACCGGATAACATAGGTTCCCTGCTGAGCGTGACTGTGCAGATGATCGGCATTTTGACCAAGCAAAATGTTGAGCGGTCATTAACAAGTCTGACAGGCAATGACATTTATATAGCGCCTGAGTTAGGTGATATTAAATCATCTGATTTTGCCCGATATGAGGAGGCGGCCGATATTGGCAAGGTTGCTGCTGAACAACAGCTGGCTGTTTTAAAGCAATGGTCAGTCAGCGAACAGGAATACCGCGCATGGAAACGCGAATATAAGGAGCAAGATGTGCCGGCTGTGCATATCGATGAGATTGCGATAGCGCCGCTCCAGCGCATCCATCCTGACTTTGTGATGCGACAAATACATCAAGAAGCAAATCAGCCTTTGGATCGCGTGTCATTGGAGCGCGATCTGATCCGTACCTACGGAGATGGTTACTATGAAAATGTTGATTATCGGATAGTAAAAGAAAACGATCGGCACGTCCTTGAGATCAATGCCCGTGAAAAACCACAGGGGTCGGATTATTTCATTTTTGGATTTTCGATCGATAACGAATATCGATTAGGCTCCAACTTTAATTTTCGCGGTGCTTACCGCAACACCTGGCTAAACGCATACGGAGGCGAGTTTTTTGCCACCATGGATTTGGGGGGCAGGCCTTCAATAAAACTGGATTTCTACCAGCCGTTAAATTATCGACAAAGCTATTTTGTCGAGCCCGTTTATTTCAGTAGTAGGGATGACATCAGTATTTTTATTGATGATGACCGCATCGCCGATTATCGACTGGATACGGCTTATGCAGAGCTGATGCTGGGGCGCAATTTGGGAAGCTTTGGTCAGGCCAAGCTGGGGTGGCGTGAGTATGATGTAGATGGTAAGGCGGATCTTAGTGCTGTCCTTTTACCTGATGTCAGTAGTATTTATGGTGGCGCGTTATTTCAAATCAATCTGGATCGCCGCAATCGGCTGTATTTCCCCTCTCATGGTTGGCGTGCGGACATCACTTATTTTGAAACCCATCAGGATGTTGAGGCCTATAAAAAATTAACCTTCGATCTGGGTGGTGCCTATAAGTTGGACCAATTTGTATTGGGTGCCCGCACTTCCTATATCACTTCTTTATCCGGCCAGTTGCCTATTTATGATGCTGTGATGCTGGGCGGCTTTTTAAATATGTCTGGATATGCGCGCAACCAGATTTTGGGTGACGATGCATTGTATGCGCACCTGCGTGCCGAGCGGATTGTTGGTCGTATGCCATTGGGGTTGAACGGTGATATGCGCTTGGGGTTAGGTCTGGAGGCTGCAAGACTGGAAACAAATTACACCATAACAGCGGAGGATGATTGGCTGAATTCTGCTGTGATTTATTTAGGTGGTGAAACCCCATTGGGTCCTTTGTATTTGGGATACGGCTTTACTCTGGAGGGCGATTTCAACTTTTATTTACAGCTAGGGGCTCTTTAAGCAGCATAAATTGCCTTTATCTGGTCTTTAGCTGTCTCAAACTATGATTTTCATGCCATGCAACCTTGTGCCACTTTTTTATTGGGTGGTATTTACACAGAGTTAGTAACACCTGAAGGTTGAATAACGCTATGAAAAATAAGCCATTTCTTCATTGTCTTCCCACTTGCTAAATATTGTTGGTTTCATGCGATGCTGCGACGTTGAATGAGACGACAAAAAAATATTGGCTGTTAGCATGAAACTGTGAAAGCAGTCTCGGTGGCGCATCCTCTCTTACTCCCTGCCTGCTGTCACGTTTACGACATTCCCTGTTAATAACGACATAAGGCACCGGGGTAATTTATGAATAGGTTATTAGTCAATCGCAAAAAACTGTCTTTGGGTGGTTTGGCCCTGATCGCTACCGTTGCGTGCGCAACAGGATTCGCCCCCATCGTTTCAGCTCAAGCCAATAATTCCAGTATTGCTTCGTCGGTTGCCAGTGTGACTGGTATTTCCCAGACGGGTACAACAGCCGCCCAACTGTATGTGAATACGACTCATTGGGCTGATGCGCATTACATCATCAACGGTGGCGGCCAGCTCAATGTGGCTATGGTGTTACAAGATGGTCGCAGGGTTGTAAATCTATCCAATTTACCCGCCGGTGCGACGATCCAATATCGTTTTACGTATTTTAATGGCAGTTTTGCGGTGGATTCGCCTTGGGCAACTTTTACTCTGGGTAGCTCATCTTCCAGCTCAGTACCTTCTTCTGTAACGAGTTCGTCAGCTCCCAGTTCGATAGCTCTCAGTTCAATAGCACCGCCCAGCTCAGTGGCACCTTCCAGCTCTGTAGCACCAAGTTCAGTGGCTCCCTCCAGTGCAAGCGCAGTTTCAAGCAGTTCGGCTGCGAACGGCATTTGCCAAATCCAGCAAACCGGCGCGAGCAGTGCCACCGTTAATGTGGCAACCAGCGGTTGGGCAACCTTGCATTACTCGGTCAATGGCGGTGGTCAGCTAAATGTGAGCATGAACCAATCCGGCGGCAATAATACTTATGTCATCAGCGGGCTCAGTGCGGGTAATCAAATCAGTTATCGCTGTACTTACTGGGATACTGCAGCTGGTTTTGCACGCGAAACCACAATGGCCAGTTTTACGTTTGGAGCCTTGAGTTCATCTTCCCAGCCAAGCAGTGCTGTACCAAGCTCCAGCAGTATCGCACCAAGTTCCAGTAGTGTACCCAGTTCCAGTGTTGCGCCGAGCTCAAGTCCTGTTGCAAGCAGCTCAAGCAGCGTGGCGAGCAGCATCGCTCTGGGTAACATCACTCCGTTATTCAACCAGAACACAGCGCTTGAACCGGTCATTCAATATGATCGTGGCGATGCGTTGGTAACGCGTATTAGCGACCGTGGCCGCGACCGTCACGCGAAAGAAAATCACTTCCAGGCATACGATCATTACCTGACTTTCTACTGGGAGCAGCGCACTGCAGCGATTGAGATCGTCGATTACGTTGCCAAAGGTGGTACCAAAATCGCCATGAATGTGCGCGCTGAAGGCTTGCTCGATAATGCCCAAGCAGAAAACCGCTGGTGGTATGTGGGGCGCAATACGCTAGCCGAATATTGTGGCAATGGTGTCATGCAGCGCGTCAACGTGCCCGGTGATAGCCGCTTCCACTACTACAAAGAAGATAGCTGGAACTGCCGCGAAGGTCGCGCTATCCAGATGGGCGACAAAATGGAATTTGAAATCAGCCAGTTCCTCGATAAAAACGGTGTATTGCGTGGCCGTGATAACTACTACGGTACTACCTATCTTTACATCGTAGGCCAAGGCCTGGTTCCCTGGGATGTCACTGATCGCAATGCATTTGTGGGCGGCTTGTTCAAACAACGCGACTCTATCCCGCTGCCAGTCAGCGCCCGCCTGGGTGGCGATACCACATTGCATGTGCAGATGACCGCTGAGCCAGACGGCCACTTCCAACAAATGGCCAACAATTTGGGTTACGAGAATGGCCAGCCATTTGTACTGGGTCGCCGGGTACATCACACGTCTTTTGTTGATGGCACTCACGATGAAAGCAGCGAGAACGGTGTTTTTGCTGAAATGGTCGGCAAAGCCGGTAACCGTTACATCAATGATCGTTGTGCCGACTGTCACGAGCGCAATGGCCGTGCTGAAGTAGCGAGCATTGGGCAGTCTTTGGATAGGTGGGTGTTCAAAGTAGGCGATCAGCTGGGTAACGCTCATCCGTTATTGGGCAAGGTGCTCCAGCCTTTGGCAAATGGCGGTGCAACCAGCGAAGGTGCTGCCGTTATTGCTTCCTGGACCGAAATGAACGGTCTGCGTAAGCCTAACTATCAATTCACTGGTGTACAGCCAGAGACTTTCTCTGCTCGTCTTGCTCCCCAGTTGGTCGGTATGGGGTTGCTTGAGGCGATTCCCGAATCAGCCATTCTCGCGAATGAAGATGTCAATGACAGCAACAACGATGGCATTTCCGGTAAAGCACAACGGGTAATTGACCCTGTGACCGGTGAAACCCGTCTTGGCCGGTTTGGTTACAAAGCAGGGGCGGGCAGCCTCAAACACCAAATTGCTGCTGCGTTTAATACCGATATGGGGGTAATGACCAGCGTAATGCCGAATCCTGATTGTGGTTCCAGCCAAACCAATTGTGGTTCGAGTGGGTCAGAGCTCGCCAATCAGCATCTGGATAACCTCGTCAAATACATTGCGCTGTTAGGTGTTCGCGGCCAACGCGATTACAACAAGCCTGAAGTTATCCAAGGGAAGACGTTGTTTGAGTCGATTGGCTGTCAAGGCTGCCACACGCCCAGCTATGTAACCAGCCAATATGCGGCTTTCGCCGAATTGCGCAGTCAGGCTATCCAGCCATACACCGACTTGTTGTTGCATGACATGGGTCCTGAAATGGCCGATAACCTTGGCGAAGGTGAGGCATCGGGTGCTGAGTGGCGTACTGCGCCTTTGTGGGGATTGGGTGTGTCGGCCTGTGTAACCGGTGGTGTGACTGGTTTGCGTGGCAATGCGCCAGCTTTCGGTCTGGATGGGCAGGAAGTGTGTGTACCTAAAGAAAGCTACTTACACGATGGCCGCGCACGCACTATCGATGAGGCTATCCAGTGGCATGGTGGTGAGGGAACTAACGCCCGCGCCAACTACAACGCACTTTCGCCAACCCAAAAAGCAGCCGTACAAGCATTTTTGAAATCGCTATAGGGTTCGTGCTGTTGAGGAGTCTGACTCCTCGCTTGTGGGGCTTCGGCCCCTTTTTTAAGTGTTTTATCAACCAAAACTAGATCTATCGGGTAGGGCTTATGAAAATGAAGAAACTGTTTGCCGCATTTGCACTAAGTGCATGTGCTTTAGACGCCTCGGCGTGGATGGTCACCTTCTCGGGAACCATTGATTATGGATTTGATAATACGGGGGTATTTGGAACCCCCGATCTGAATCTGGCGGGGTTGTCATTTACCCAATCCATCACTGCCAATACCGATCCAACCCAATGGACAATTGCTTCGGGTAATTCGTTTTTTCAGGAGATGTCCGGCTTCGGTCCAGCATTTACCAACACGGTTACGGTCAATGGCTACAGTGTGACTTTCGATATTGATTCGACATCTTATGGTCGCCAAACCCTGTTTGATCAGCTATTCACCCAAAATGCCGGACAGGATTTGCTCTGGACTGAGCAGAGAGGCTTGGCCGATAACGGTGATGTGGTGTGGGGCCAACAATATGCATTCAGCAATACCAGTCCATTTGTGCCCAGTTTGGATTTCAACCAGTCGATTGATCACTCTGGTACAGGGCTGACATCCTATGCACACTTCACCATTACAGGTGCTCGAAACGCGCATTTCTATTCCTACAACAATTCGTTTGTAATCAACGATATTCCGGTGGTTAATCCACCTGTAGATGTACCCGAACCTTCAGTGCTCGGGTTGTTTATGGGGGCATTGGGTCTGGTAGGGTTGGTGAGATTGCGTAAATCGCGCAAGACCGTTTAAGCAGTTTTTGTTCGCGTTGATCAACAGGGAGGTGGTTGCCAGAAAAGTGGCCGGCAAGGATGTAACAAGCAGGGCAGCAATGCCCTGCAATCATGGTATGTTGAAATAGTATGTTGAAATAGTATGTTGAATTAATCGATTTGCTTGAATTCCATCCACGCTGATTGGCTTGTGCCAGCAGGCAGATGCCATTTCTCCCCCAACACCGCACCACGCTCTACACAGATATAAAATTGCTCATTCCCCGCACCTATATCTTTGATATCCGCAGCCGCTTCTGCCCCCGGGTTCCAGGTGACAACACTTGGGCAATTGTGATGGGTGATTTCGATTGAAGGCGAGCCTTTGATGATTACCGGGTTTTCTACCGCAGGATAAACACGGTCTACCGGCGTAAGAAAACTGACATCGCCGGTTTGGTGTTTTTTAGCGTGTTGCTCAAAATTATCGAAATAATCCCTGTCGGCCAGACCCAACACACGCACATCCGCTAAAGTGCGCACGCGGTGATAATTGTGCATCGCCCAACTGCAGTCAAAATCTTCAGTATCGGTATTGTTGATCGTGAGCTCCAGTCTCGCGCTCTTGCCTAAGGTCATGCGCAGCTCTGCAGAAAAATCGTACGGGAAAAGGTTGTTTGCGTCGCTTAAAAATAAAAATTCCAGCTCGACTGAACCATCACTTAAAAGATGAGCATCGCCCAAAGACCAATAGTTATTCCGCGCAAATCCGTGTTTGGGTTTGGTCGGGTCAGTTTGGTTTACACCAAACCAAGGCAGGCACAAAGGAACCCCGCCGCGCAGTGCTACGCCGGGGGTGAAATCACAATTTGGGCTCAGCCACAGTAACGGGTCGCCGTCAGTGGTTTTGAATTCAAGTAAATGCGCACCTTGCAGTGCGATAACCGCACTGCACAATCCCGTTTCTACTACCAGTAATGGAAGCCCTGCACCGGGATAATCAGGGTACTGGGCTTTGCTGGTGGTCAAACGCAAAAAGCTGGATTTGGCCACTAATTGTTCGAGGTAGAGTGTACTTTGGGCATCGGGCATAGTGATGTGCATAAGGGCTACCATTTGTGTGATTAATAAGGGGATTCTATAGAAAAGCCCCGTAGCAAACAGCCAAATTTTTTGGTTTTGTGGCCTCTAAAACAGTATCATGCGCGCCTTTTTAACATTTTGAATTTTCCTTGAGCAATGCTCGTGTATTCGATAAGTAGGTATTTGAGTGAGTAAGTCGCAGTCAACAGGTGGGTTTGTTATCGGTCAGCGTTGGATCAGTGAATCTGAAGCGGATTTGGGGTTGGGAATTGTTCTGGATGTGTCTAACCGTCGCTTGACGTTAAGTTTTCCTGCGGCGGGCGAGCGGCGCACTTATGCAATGGATAATGCACCTGTCAGCCGCGTGAAATATGAAGTGGGCGAAAAAGTACGTCATCAGGACGGCACAAAAATAACCATCACCCGAATTGTCGAACAAGCGGGATGTTTGATGTATGTGGGCCTCACCAAAGACGATACAGAGCTGGCCATCCCCGAGTTTGAACTCGACAGCTTTGTACAATTCAGCACGCCGCGCGACCGTTTATTTGCTGGGCAAATCGATAGACACGAACATTTCACCCTGCGCTACCAAACACTGCATTATCAAAACTTGCATCGCCAATCATCGATTTTTGGATTGGCGGGGCCGCGCGTGCAATTGCTTCCACATCAGTTATATATCGCGAGTGAAGTATCACAACGCCACGCACCGCGGGTGTTGCTCGCCGATGAAGTGGGCTTGGGTAAAACTATCGAGGCAGGGTTGGTGTTGCACCAACAATTAATGAGTGGCCGTGTCAAACGTGCGCTCGTGGTAGTGCCCGCAAGTTTGCAATACCAGTGGTTGGTTGAAATGCTGCGCCGTTTTAATTTGGCATTTACTCTGTTGGATGAAGCGCGTTGCAATGCCTTGGTTGGTTTGGATAGTGTTGAAGAATCGGTCGATTACATCGATGATTTTGAAGATGATATTGAAAAAGCAGCCGACAACAGCAATCCATTTGAAACCGCACAATTAATTATTTGTTCACTCGATTTTCTCACCAAAAATAATTATCGCTACGAGCAAGCAGTGCAAACGGAGTGGGATTTATTGTTGGTAGATGAAGCCCACCATTTGCAATGGTCAGAAAAAAAGCCGAGCAAGGCTTACACTTGCATAGAAGGTTTGGCAAAAAAAGCCAAAGGTTTATTGCTGCTGACCGCAACGCCGGAACAGCTCGGGTTGGAAAGTCATTTTGCGCGTTTGCGTTTGCTCGATCCGGATCGTTATTACAACCTGGAAAAATTTATTGCCGAACAAAAAGCCTATCAACCATTAAATGATTTGGTGCAGCAATTGTTACAGCAAGGACAAGAGCGTCCTGCTGACATTCCAGCTTCCATTGTCAACGCATTAGCGGATTATTTACCGCCAGAAACCTTGAGTGAATTACAAGGTGTTGCAACAAGCCAGAGCTTGTCTGCTGCATTGAATACCGCAGTCAGTTATTTGCTGGATCGCCACGGCACAGGCCGTGTGTTGTTCCGCAATACGCGCAATTCAGTTGCCGGTTTTCCCGAGCGTAAACTGCATCCACATGTATTAAAGCTGGAGCAAGACGATGTTGCGGCGCTGCAAGCGCAACCATTGTCCGCGCAAATTTGCGCCGAGCAATATTGGCAGCAAAAAATCGATAGCGATTGGTGGGTGCAAGATCCTCGCGTAACCTGGCTTGCTGAATGGTTGCGTCAACATCGCCGTAAAAAAACCGTCGTGATTTGTGCTAACGCCGATACCGCACAAACACTTGAAGAATATTTGCGCTTGCGTAAAGGATTCACAACAGCGGTATTTCACGAAGGGTTGAGCCTGATTGAACGCGACCGCGCTGCTGCTTACTTTGCCGAGGCGGAAGATGGTGCCCAGGTATTGGTGTGTTCTGAAATTGGCAGCGAAGGGCGCAACTTCCAATTTGCGCAAGATTTGGTGTTATTTGACTTACCCACTAATCCGGATTTATTGGAACAGCGTATCGGCCGTTTGGATCGCATCGGCCAAACTGCCACCGTGAATGTACATGTGCCTTACTACCAGCATTCTGCGCAAGAAAAATTATTGGATTGGTATCACCAAGGGCTTAATGCCTTTGAAAAAACCTGTGCGATTGGGCAGGCCGTTTATGTGCAGTTTGCCGAACGTTTATTACCTGCATTGGTGAGTAATGATGAGCCCGCATTTGCAGCGCTCACCGCCGAAACCCGCACATTTGCCAATAATTTGGTTGAACAATTGCAACAGGGGCGTGATCGTTTACTTGAGTTGAATTCATGCAAGCCCGCGCAGGCGCAAGCCTTGGTGGATGCACTGTCTGATAACGACATCAACACAGCGCTGCCCAATTATATGGAGCAGGTGTTTGACAGCTTTGGCATCGATTATGAAAAACACAGCGAAAAGAGTTTGGTGCTGCACCCGAGCGATCATATGCGCATCGCAGAGTTTCCCGGATTACCCGAGAGTGGATTAACGATTACCTATGATCGCCAACAAGCACTTTCCCGAGAAGACATGCAATTCCTGACTTGGGAACACCCGTTGGTTTATGGTGCGCAGGATTTAATTTCACTGAGTGAATTTGGCAATACAGCGTTTTGTACCCTGAAGTTGCCTCCGCTCAAACCTGGCACTTTGATGCTGGAAGCGCTTTTTGTGTTGCATTGTCCGGCACCGGCTGAGTTGCAGTTGTTCCGCTATATGCCACAATCGTTATTGCGTGTGCTGCTGGATGATAAAGGCAAAGATTTATCTAACGTGCTTGGCATTACTCAATTAAGTAAGCTGTTGCAGAAAGTGCCGCGTAATAATGCGCAGGATCTGGTTCGCCATGCGCGCCCGACGCTGACAACAATGGTACAAAAAGCAGAAGAAATTACCGCTGCAAAACAAGCGGAATTAATTGCTGAAGCAACTGCCAAAGTGACGGAGCAATTGAATGGTGAATTGTCGCGCATGAAAGCGCTGAAAGCGGTAAACCCCAATGTGCGCCAGGAAGAAATTGATTATTTGCAACAGCGCTTGACGGCAAGTCAACACTTTTTGGGGCAAGCCAAAATCCGCTTGGATGCATTACGTGTCGTAATGACCATCTAATTATAGGAACCGACTATGTATATTTTTTCCGTTAACGGCCGAGCTAAAAAAGCGTTTGATGATATTAAAGAGGGCCAAATGGTGCCTTTTATTGTGTATATCAATTTCAAAGATTTATTCGGCGCAGAACATTTGTGTAAGCTGTATTTGATGCGCGCCGGGTTCACTGACATTGATATTGAAAACCGTAAGTTGGTGCCGAGTAATTTAACCAGCGATCCGCGGGTAGTGGCGGCTGATAAAGCGATGGCTGAAGCCTTAAAAGATGGCTATATGATCCAGATGTTTGATGAGTAACCCGATTTTTTAGAAACATAGTTTTTATCCTATCCAGCGGTTTACTGCTGCCCCTTGTTAGATTGGCCGCTGATTAAACCGCTGGATAGTTAATTCTGTAATGTCACCACTCAAACATTAACCCAATAATTGGAAAGGCTTCTCCCTCCTCAATCTCCTCGATTCCAGTGCGTTCGTTAAAATCAGAATTGCCAGGGTTTTCCGAGCCAAGCACATTAATTACATCGATAAACGCAATTACATTGGTTTGGCCAAACGTGCGTAAATAATCCGCGCGGAAATTCAGCGAACTGTAGCTGTCGTACCTGTCTGTGTTGGTAGCGATAGTCTCACGTGAATAGCGTAGCGGTTGTCCATCACCCAATACATTACTGTGAATGATGTAAGCGTCGTTGGGCTTTCCAGATGCCCATTTCCAACGCGATGATAATTTCCAACGTTGGTTGATTTCCCATACACCGCCGATGCTCACAATATGTGGGCGATTGAAATCGGCATCGTATTCTGTTGCGCTTGGGTAATCGCGTACACGCGCATCGTTGTAGGAATAATTGATGCTCGCTGACCAGCCATTATCAAACAGCCGTGTAATCCCTGTATCAACGCCATAAGATTTTCCTTCACCTGTATTGCCCAGTGTTTGATTAACACTGTCTCCTTTTACCACCAGATTGTGCAAATCCTGATAGTAGGGTTCTACCAACAATTCAATATTGTTGTCCCAGCGATAAGCAAATCCGATGCTGAATTGATCGATTACCTCGTTTTCCAGTTGATTGTTGTTTGCATCGCTCGCGCGATCATTAAATCGTGGAGACTGAAAATAACGTCCGGCAGTAGTGGTAATGCGCAGTTTGTTATTGAACAACCAAGTCGCGCCCGCGCGCGGCGACACCAGATCTTTATTGGAAAAATTATCGCGGTCATAGCGGGCACCTGCGCGGAAGCTCCAGTCACCGAGCGTGAATTCCTGATTGGCATAGAGTGCGTAATTGGTTTCAGTTTGTGTGTAGCGGTTGTTAATTGCCTCTGGCGTGAGCACGACATATTTTTGCTCAGGATTTACACGGTAATCATTTTGATCGTAAGTGTAGCGAATCCATTCATCTGCCAAATTCAGGGAGAATGCCAGATCAACTTGGGTGATGCGCAGGCCACTCGATAGACGCCCGAATCTATTGTTTATTTCAATATCCGTTTGTAACCCGAGTTCTTTTTCTTCTGCTTCTGAACGAAGAATATTATTGCGCACCGGGATAGTGTCGAGTGGGGGATCCATTCCTTCCAAATCGACATCAACCAAATCCGGGTAGGCCTCACCGGTGGTACTGCGCTCATCATAATTGCGCATATAAATCTGGTTGGTGAGTTCACCGTCGCTTCCGATCAGGCGAGTCCAGGTTAATGCAATAAGGCTGTTGTCGGCCTCACTATCGACCAGCTCCACATCTTCATAATTACCTGGCTCATCCTCATCCGAGGCGAGTACGTTATCGAGCGCGCGTTGATATTCTTCCGGAGCGTAAATTGCCAGAAAACTTAATTGGTCGTTATCGCCAAGTTCACTGGTAGATTTAAAAATCACATCGGTGAGTTTAGGTGTGCCTATGTCATCCAGGCCGATAGTTTCAAACAAGCGGCCGAAGTCGTAATTTCGCGCGGAAAACAAAATAGAGGTTTGGTCATGAAATCCGCTGGGGCCATCGTAACCAATTTCGATACCGGCAATATCCAGGCGTGCGCGATAGGATGGAGTGTCGGGATTACCTTCGGCGACATTTAATTTTAATAAAGAACCAGCCCGGCCGCCGTAGGCAGGATTCCAACCGCCGGGTTGAAATTCCGCAGTGGCAATAGTGTTCGGTGCAAATACTGAATAGCGCCCACCGCCTTCAATTTCTTCTAGCTCGCCAAAGCTATCGCTAAAGTGCACCACTTTATCAAAGGGAATTCCATCTACCAGAATCAAATTGTCGCGCGGGCCATTGCCACGCACGGTAAAGCTGGAGAATTCACCATCGCCAAATAAACCAGGTAAACCATCCAGCGAACGCAAGACATCGCTACCACTGCCAGCAGCGCTGTTTAACGCTTCCTGATCAATAAAACTGGTTCCTGCAGGGTTGAGTGGATTGCCTGCCATGGTTTTTCGAACGACCAATAACTCTTCCACCCCAGTGCTAACGCCAGCCAGTTTGGTTTCTATCGGCGTTGTTTTGTTATCCAGCACTCTCACACGTGGCAAGCGCACAGGTTGGTAATTCGGGTGATTGATGAGCAGGGTATAAAGTCCGGCATCCAGCGTATCAACCTGCAGTATCCCCTGTTCGTTCGCTCTGGTTTCTGTCGCCTTACCGGTGCGCGGTACTATGGTGATCGCGGCATTGGGAATAGGGCGCTGGGTAGTAGCGTCAATCACCGTCAGGCGAATTTTTCCGGTATCGGCGTAGGTGTTGGATACATAGCCTGCAAGTATCAACGGCAAGAGCGCACGGGTGAATCTATGTAATGGATTGATGGGCTGGTGAAACATCATTGAAACTCCTGAGGTGCCTGCGCGGTGTAAGGGAACGAAGAAATGATCATTCATATACGTAGCTACTTCAGTTTTATTTCACTGGCTAACAGGAAATGTTGATCTTTTTTATCAAATGCCAGTGTGAAATGGATTGTTTTGTTCAATCTGTTTGTGCCACAGCAGAGGTAACTCCTGCAGCTTTGCGTAGAGTGAAGTGAATAGGTGACAGTGCACGAACTTTTAACCTGCTTGTGTGTCTAGAGATCAGCCGTTGTCACTGGATTTCTTTTTTAGGCGCTTCGCGCTTATTGGCACTACAAGTATGTTAGCTACCATTCCTGACGAAAGGGACGTTGATCTCTCTCACTTATCTGCTCAGGTCGCAGATGCGATTTCACCAGAAGTGTCGCAAGCGACAAAAAAATCGCTGCGCTATTTGGTGCTGGCGCTTATTGCATCTTGCGCAATCCATGCATTGATGTTGTTAGTGAATTGGAGGCAAGGTGTTACAGCGCTTAAAAAACCTGAGTCAATAACGCTAACAATTCAGCTGCAAGCATTGCCCAAACCAGAGCCTTTAGTTGAGCCGGCCGCAACGCCAAAACCTGTGGTAATGGAGACTGCTAAACCTATTCCGGATGCTGTACCCGCTCAAGCTCAACAAGCCTCTTCTGTGGACTCACCACCGGCAGAAGTCAATGCGCCAGAAGTCAATGCGCCAGAAGTGAGCGCCCCGGTTATTCAACCACTGAATACAGAAGAGCTGCGCGATATTATTCAAAGCTACAAAAGTGTTAAAAAAGTTGCGCCAACAAGCGGGATTGCTGCCAATGTATTTCATCCTGTATTACGGCAGCGTTTACAAGAGGAAGAGCGTAAGCCTGAATTGCAGCGTGCAGATACAGGGCCGAAAACCTATACCGATCCATCTGGTGCAACTATCGTCGATTTGGGAGGAGGGACGTGTTTGCGTTCATCAGTACCCAAAGTGCGTGAAGTGCAAAATTGGTATATGACATCCTGCGGTGGAAAATCTGAATCCGAGCAAATAATGGAGCGTGTTAACAACGCGGTGAATGGAAAATTGCGGTTTGAAGAATAAAAAAATCGCCATGGCATTTGCATGCGATGGCGACAAGGGAGTTTAAGTTGTCAGGTTTGTAGCCTGACAACTTAACAAGAAACGGTTTTAATCAACGCGTTCAATTAATTACATTTTTTGGTTAATCAAACTTCTTTGGACGGTAGCCGGATTTTTTGCTGGCGTTGTCGCGATCGTTAAAGCGTGGCTTGTCACGGCCACCACCTTCTCTTGGGCCAAAATCACGTTTGGATTTTCCGCGCGGAAAATCATCGCTACCACGCGGACCGGTATCCAAAGAAATTTCCAATGGGCGGTTACGTACGCGCACTTTTTTCAGTTTGGCGATAATGTCTTTTGAAATGCCGGTTGGTAAGTCAACGGTCGAAAATTCATCGTGCAATTTGATGTGGCCAATGTAACGGCTTTCAATTCCCGCTTCGTTAGCGATTGCACCCACAATGTCGCCCGGGCGAGCTTCGTGGTTGCGGCCCACTTCAATGCGGTAGCGATCCATATTTTCATCGCCACGGTCACGGCGTGGGCGGTCTTCACGTGGACCGCGATCACGGCCGTTGCGATCATCGCGTCCGCCGCGGTCATCACGATCACGGCGTTCGCTGCGCTCGGGTTTCACATCGGTGAATTTAACTTGTAATGGACGCTCGCGCTGTAACAAGAAGGCGAGGGCAGACGCAATTTGCTCTGGTGAGACATCATTTTTGTGGCTGTATTCGGCCAGCAGATCGTTGAAGAAACTTAAATCCGCTTGCGCTTGCAAGGTATCGGTAATTTGTTGAGTGAATTGATCGATACGATGTTTGGTAACAGTTGCACCGCTCGGCAATTCCATCAACGTAATAGGCTTTTTAGTGGCCTTTTCGATGGTGTAAAGCAAACGTTTTTCACGTGGTGCAACAAACAAAATTGCTTTACCGCTGCGGCCAGCACGACCGGTACGGCCAATACGGTGAACGTAAGCTTCGCTATCGTAAGGGATATCGTAGTTCACAACGTGGCTTACACGCTCAACGTCGATACCGCGCGCAGCAACATCAGTTGCAATCACGATATCAAGTTTGTTGGTTTTCAAACGCTCGATAGTGCGCTCACGCAATTGTTGATTCATATCGCCATTGAGTGCAGACGCCGAATAACCGCGTGCTTCCAATTTTTCGGCGAGTTCAACGGTGGCAGTTTTAGTGCGCACGAAAATAATCATACCGTCGAAAGGTTCAACCTCTAGAATGCGGGTGAGCGCATCGAGTTTGTTGGTGCCGCTTACCATCCAATAAACCTGCTCAATATTGGCATCGGTTGATTGGCTACTGGCAATTTTAATTTCAGTGGCGTTGTTCAAATAGTTGTTGCACACATGACGAATTTCTTTGGGCATGGTGGCAGAGAACAATGCGGTCTGGCGGGTTTTTGGGGTGTGTTCCAAAATCCATTCAACGTCATCAATAAAGCCCATACGCAGCATTTCGTCGGCTTCGTCGAGTACCAATGCCTTCAAATTGTTGAGGTTCAAACTACCGCGACGTAAGTGATCCATCACCCGGCCTGGTGTCCCTACAACCACGTGGGCACCGCGTTTTAAAGAGCGTAATTGGGGGGTCATTTCCTGGCCGCCGTAAATCGGCAACACATGGAAGCCAGGAATTTCACTGGCGTATTTTTGGAAAGCTTCGGCAACTTGAATCGCGAGTTCGCGCGTGGGTGCCAATACCAAAATTTGTGGATCTGCTTGTTTGGTGTCAATGCGTGACAGCAAAGGCAATGCAAATGCCGCCGTTTTACCGGTGCCAGTCTGTGCCATGCCGAGAATATCGCCACCTGCAAGAAGCACGGGAATTGCTGCTGCTTGAATGGGGGAAGGCTGCTCGTAGCCAACTTTTTGGATGGCGCGCATAACGGGTTCAGAAAGGGCTAAATCGGAAAACATAATAGGGTCAGACATGTATTAACCTGTACATAAACATAAAAAACCGGCACAACACTTCGCGTACACAATGCAAGGCAATGCCTGGCGTTATGGGTACCCAAGAAGTAAATGTGATAGTTTTTATTCGTTTTTTAATGGGTGTTTGCGAAAAGCATTACCTTGGATCAGGTAATAGTGAATGTGCAAACACATAAAGTGGGGGCGATGATCGGATCGCTGTGCGTATGGCGTGCATACAAAGTTTCGGCTGCGTGTGAAGTTAGCTTAAAAGCCAGGGCACGAATGCAGTCGTAAAGGGCGATTTAATCAACGGAATCCCGTGTTATCTGCCGGGCAGATGCTGTTGCAACCAGCGAACTCCAGTTCGCGTAAACAAGTTGCATATCAGTCACCCCAAGGCAAGACATTCACGATCAAGAGAGGGGGCTACTGAAAGAGCGCGAAGTATAGGCGTTTGTGGCTTTTAAGGCCAGATAAATTTTGATGTGTGTCGCAAATACTGATGAGGTAAATCCTGAAGAAAGGGTCTATGCCTTGTTGCGTATGCTGGTTAAACTCTCGGTTCGATTGAAGGATTTCATCATGGCTGAACGACATATTTCTACTAAGGCATTGTCCACTACCGCACTTGCGCGCCTGATCGGCAAAGAAAGCAAAGAGCTGTTTATCCTGCTAACCACAGGAGGTTGGATTGTGAAAGTGGATAATCACTGGCAATTGACCGAAAAGGGAAAATTTGAAGGAGGTATTTACGTTAACCATCCCAAATACGGTGAATACATCGCCTGGCCGGAATCCATCCAGCACCATCCTTTATTAAAATTATTACCAGATGCGCCTTTAAGTGCGACCAACCTTGCGCACAAATGGGATATTCCCGCGCGCTTGGTGAATTTATTGTTGGCCGAAAAAAACCTGATCAAAAAACATATTCGCGGCTGGTTGATAACGGCCAAAGGCAAGCAGCTTGGCGGAAAGCAGCAGGAAGCAGAATCGGGCATTCCGTTTGTCACTTGGCCGGAAACCATTTTGGATGAGCCTGAGCTTATTGCATCGCTGTTGCAAATTACGGGTGATGATGGTTTGGCTGGCCATGCAACTCTGGATGGCCACCGTGTGAATAATAATGTGCAGCGCCGGATCGATAACTGGTTGTACCTGACCCGTGTAATTCATGCGCGCGACTACACCATGCTCTGGGATCTTGATTCTGCAGTTGCCGATTTTTATGTGCCCGACGCCGAACTTTGTATTGAATGTTGGGCTGATGAGCTCGGGTTGGAAAATAACCGTGCTGCAGTGATTGGTGGTGAGTTGGAAAAAAACCTGCTCTACAAAAAACACAAAGTTGCTTACGTCGAATTCCGCGATGAAAACATCCATCAAATTGATGAAATACTTGCGCGTGAATTATTGCGGCGCGGCATTGCTGTGTATTAAACATTATTTTTAGGAGTGACCTATGGCCAGTGTATTTACCATGATTATGGAAGGAAAAATCCCCGGGAACTTTGTCTGGAAGGACGATAAGGCAGTTGCGATTTTAACGATTCAGCCTATCCGCCAAGGACATGTATTGGTGATTCCGCGTGAAGAAGTTGATCAGTGGAGCGATTTGCCGCTCGATCTTGCTGCACATCTTATGCAAGTAAGCCACAACATTGCCAACGCGTTAAAAATTGCTTATCCGGCAACTCGCGTGGGATTGATGATTGCCGGCCTTGAAGTGCCACATACTCACATTCACTTGGTACCCATGGATTCAATGGATGATTTGAGTTTTGCCTTTGCCAAGCAGGCTGATGGTGAAGTGCTCAAGCAAACAGCAGAAAAAATTCGCAGTGTTCTGGTTGGGCAAGGGTTTTCTGAGGCTCATCATTAATAGATGATTTGCGCCCGCATTCACGGGCGCCTGGTTACCACGATGAATTTATTGCTGCCACCAAATCCACTGCTTTTTTGGCTATCGGTTTGTATTTCCCTCCCCATTTTATTGTTGGCAATTCGCTATGCACCTTGGCGACATCTTTTGGCGAGCCAAACACGTCAACATGCTTTTTTCGGCAGTGTTCTTGCGCTTGCGCTGTTGTGGTTATTGCAAGTGTCTGTGCAAGATACCTTGGCGATCCATCCTTTATTGATGACGGTCATTGCCATGGTGTTTGGATGGAGCTTTGCAACCTTGATGGGAGCGGCAGCCTTGGTGGTACTGGAAATCTATCAGATTCCGCTGCGTGCACTGAGTTTGGATTGGGATGTATCGATTGCGCAATTTGATTTAAGCACCTTGCCCGTTGATTTTTGTTTAAGCGTAGTGGTGCCGGTCGGATGGGCGTGGTGTGTGTTGTGGTTGGTTGATCGCTGGAAATTTAAAAATCCGTTTACCTATTTTTGGGGTGTGGGATTTTTTGGCGCCATGCTGAGTTGCATTTGGTTGGGTTTGGCAGCACTGTTGCTGTTTTCAGTCAGCGACAGTTATTTGCAGCTGGCAACAGTACAAGAGAATTTTATTTTGTTTGTGCTGATGACGTTTCCTGAAGGTTTCGTCAATGGGCTTATTGCGACGGTTATGACCGTTTTGTATCCCGACATGGTGAAAACTTATCGCGATGATTGGTATTTAAAAGACTGACACCCATCATCGCGATAGCCAACCGCGTTTTAATTCACTCCCACCAATGTGGCAACACCCAAAACAATAAACAAAACACAAGCGGCTTTGTGCGCAAGCCCGAGCGGCAATTTATCCATTAGCCATTTGCCTGCGAAAATCACTGGAACGTTTGCCAGCAGCATTCCAAATGTCGTACCGGCAATAACAGCCAGAGTCATCCACATATCTGCACTGAATTTCGCGGCCAAAATGACGGTGGCGATTTGCGTTTTATCGCCAATTTCTGCTAGAAAAAATAACACCAGGGTGGCCACAAATGGGCCGTAGTTGGCAAAGCCGCCCATGCTGTCATCTTCTTTGTCCGGGATCAGAAGCCACAAACCTATTGCAATGAAGCTTCCACCGACCAGCCATTTGATCCATTCAGCAGGAATCACATCGGCAAGTACTGCACCTAACCAGGCAGAGAGTGCGTGGTTGACCAATGTCGCAATCAAAACACCCAGGCTGATAACGTAGGGGCGGCCATAGCGCGCCGCAAGGAAAAGTGCGAGCAATTGGGTTTTATCACCAATTTCTGCAATGGCGACGGCGAACGTAGAACTGAGGAAAGCTTCCATAAAAATTACCAAGGCGGGATGAATAACATGAGATACGACCACAGTCCCGCCGGGGCTGTAGTGGTATCTCAGGTCTCATCAATCCGATGTGTGCAACATAAGGCACGACAGAGGACGCTTTTGCCATGCCGTAAATGCGTTGGCTGCTGACCGGAACGCGGCAAGTTTGTTGACAAAAGCCCTCAATATACGGGATGCAGGCATCCTGAATACTGGAGCAGATTACTCCCCTGAGAGAGTGCGCGCATTATAGGGAGCTGTGATTCTGACGACAACTCAAAAATAGCCAAGAGCCAAATGTTTGACCTTGTGCACCACCTTTAATCAATAAGTTATTGAATAATATAGAAATTATTTTTTGGCACTGCGATTGCAAATACCCCTGTGTATCGGTCTTTTTCAGCAAATTGATGTGGTTTTATTGACGCTTTGGTTTGTTGCTTAAGGGCTCAGTCACAACTTCGGGGTTTTTATGACGCAAGCGGCTTCCCATCTACTTGAGGTATCTGGCAATGCATTATCGGGCGATGCAGCTGATGCATTGACCAATCACAAGCCGGTTATCAAAACATCATCCGCGTTAACTGTGTCCAAGCCGCGCTCCGGCTTATTGGCTGCACAAGCGGGCAGTGTGCTTGCACCTTCTCTTGCCTTTGGTTCCTCCTCCGATAAAAACGGTATTGCCGAGAAAGGGCAAGATTTAAAAAGCGCATTTGAACTCTTTAACCAGATGTCAGAACAGCTGGCGGATTCCTATCATCTGCTGGAAAACCGCGTTGCAGAATTGAATGAAGAATTATCAACACTCAGCGACCGCCGTTTGGTCGAGTTGGCGGAAAAAGAAAAACTCGCCCATCGCTTGGAAAGCCTGCTGAATTTTTTACCCGGTGGTGTTGTAGTGCTGGATTCGTCTGGCCGGGTTTCCGAGTCCAACCCTGCGGCGATTGAACTCTTGGGTGAACCCTTACAGGGTGAATTGTGGCGCGATGTCATTAAGCGTTGTTTTGCGCCGCGTCAGGACGATGGTCATGAAGTGTCATTACACGATGGCCGCCGCATCAGTATCCAAACCCGTAACCTGGGGGCGGATGGCCAAATCATTTTATTAACCGACCAAACCGAAACCCGTCGTTTGCAAAGCGAGTTAAGCCGCCACGAGCGGTTATCTGCGTTGGGCAAAATGATGGGGGCACTCGCACACCAAATCCGCACACCTTTGTCATCCGCCATGTTGTATGCCGGCCATTTATGCAGCGGCAAATTGGATGATGAACGTCGCCAGCAGTTTTCCGAAAAAATTCTTGGGCGTTTGAACAATATTGAACGCCAGATTCAAGACATGCTGTTTTACGTCAAAGGCGAATTGGCGTTGAACGATGTGATCAGTGTGGCGCAATTGCAATCCGATCTGGCAGAAGCAATGGAAGTACCGCTGATGACGAGTGAGTCCACCTGCGAGTGGGTCATTCATTGCCGTGAAGAGTTTATCCAATGCAACCGCGAGGCATTGATCGGCGCGCTATTAAATCTGGTCAATAACGCAATCCAGGCGGTAGAGCGCAAGGCGCAATTACGAATTGAATTTAACCGTTTTCCGCAAGCGTTGGGTGATGCCAAATCGACAGCGGATATTGCGGCAGAGGAGCAGCGTCTGTGGATTCGCGTATGCGACAAAGGACCAGGGATGTCGGCGGAATTGTTGTCCAGTGTGGGTGATTTATTTGTCACCACTAAAGCGCAGGGTACAGGTTTGGGTTTAAGTGTGGTGAAGGCGGTCGCGCGCGCACATCACGGAAAATTTTTATTGCAATCAACGCTCGGCAAAGGCACTTGTGCCAGTGTGTTAATGCCGTTTGCGAATTTTGCGTCTTAATCTTTTTTATATTTTTAGTTCAGGTAAAAACCTCAGGGGAACAATCATGGCTGTAGCATTGCAACAGGCTGACTTTGAACATGCACTCAAAGTGTTGGTGGTTGAAGATGACAACAACCTGCGTGAAGCATTAACCGATACGCTGCAATTGGCAGACTATGCGGTTATTGCAGTAAACAGTGGCGAAGAAGCGCTAAAACAATTGGCGCTATCCAGTGATATACGCATGATTGTTTCTGATGTGAACATGGGTGGAATGAGCGGTCACGATTTATTGCGCAACGTGAAGCAGGATTATCCACACATTCCAATGATGTTAATTACTGCCTATGCAAGTATCAGTGAATCGGTAGATGCAATGAAGCAGGGTGCTGTTGATTATTTGGTAAAACCTTTTGCGCCACAGACGTTGGTAGAAACGGTTGCGCGGCATTTAGGTGTGGCGCAAATTTCTGGCGATGAACCTGTTGCAATAGCGCCATCAAGCCAGCAGTTATTGAAACTGGCACAACGTGTTGCACAATCGGATTCAACCGTATTGGTTGTTGGTGAGTCTGGTACCGGTAAAGAAGTGCTAGCGCGTTATATTCATGATCATTCAAGACGCCGCAACCAACCCTTTATTGCCATTAACTGCGCAGCTATTCCTGAAAACATGTTGGAAGCGATGTTGTTCGGCCATGAAAAAGGAGCCTATACCGGCGCGCACACCAGCAGCCCGGGTAAATTTGAGCAAGCCAACGGCGGTACTTTATTGCTGGATGAAATTTCAGAAATGGATATTGGCCTGCAAGCAAAATTGTTGCGCGTATTACAAGAGCGTGAAGTTGAGCGTTTGGGCGGGCGTAAAACAATTAAGTTGGATGTGCGCGTGATTGCGACATCTAACCGCGATATGCGCAATGAAGTGGTTGCAGGAAAATTCCGTGAAGACTTGTATTACCGTTTAAGTGTATTGCCGTTGCAATGGGCACCGTTACGCGACCGTCTGGAAGATATTATTCCGCTCGCCGAAAAACTGTTGCAAAAACATGCGCACAAACAAAATCGCCGTGGTGTTAGTTTGTCTCCATCAGCACAACAAATGCTGCTCGCATACCCATGGCCGGGCAATGTGCGTGAGTTGGACAACATTATGCAGCGCGCGTTAATTTTGCAGCCAGGAAGATCTATCCAGGCAGAAGATTTAGGGTTAGGTGTAGGCAGTGGTTATTCGCAAAGCCCGGTCAGTTACAGCCAAAAACCGAACCTATTAGAAGCGGCAAATGCTGTTAGCCCTATGGGTGTAGATGCACAGCAAGAGCAACCTTCATTTGCGGCGCAGGCCTTTGCAAATGCCAGTTTCCGCGCAAGCCAATTTTCTGTCGCGGGTGGCGTTAGCGATAATATTGCTTTGTTAAGTGGCCAGTCAGTGCAACATCCATCGCTGAATAATCCTGCGTTGGGTAATGATCTCAAACAGCGCGAATACGAAATTATTATGAATACACTGCGCAATGAACGTGGGAGCCGCAAAAATACCGCTGAGCGCTTGGGGATTAGTGCGCGTACATTGCGTTATAAAATTGCGCGTTTGCGTGAAGAAGGTTACGAAATTACAGAGTGATAGGTGTTGTGAGTATTGTGATGTAATTATTGTGATGTAATGACGCGGTGAATAATCGCTGGTTTGCTTCCAGCGATTATCCGTCATCTGTTTAACTCAGATCAATTGAACATGTAATTGATGTGAACACACTTAATGCGTGTATTTAATGAGTGTGCAATAAATAATTAACGAGGACATGAAGTTTTTGCGTCAGCGCTTGTATCGAGCCGGTAAAGTTCCACTCATCATCAGCGTGAATATCCACCCGATTAGATACCGCACGCAGTTCCAGAAAGCGCTGTTGTTCAGCAATGCACACCTGAAAAAATGCAGCACCTTCCATATTTTCCAAATCAACATTCAGTGTATTGACAAAGGGAGCCATGGCGGCATTCATGGAATTGCTGGTAGCTGTGGGGAAAATATCTTCCGGCAGCACATAAGGGCACTCCCAGTATTTGGCAATATGAAAATCCATATCCAGCGTTAAATCAGCCAGATGAGTGAAACCTTGCGGTGTAAAAAAACCTAAATCCGCTTCATGCTCGCGCGTCACCAAAGCTACATCGCCCACTGCGAATGACGATTGCGGATAAACACCGGCAATGCCAGCGAGTATTAACCAATCGGGGCGATGTTGGGTAATGATTTTGGTTGTGTGATAGGCGGTAGCGCTTAGCCCTACACCACAGAATTCAACCTGCACGAGGGGATGCGAGAAAAACTGCGCTTCAGTTGCAGTGGGAAACAGTACGATAATTTTCATGCATAACTCACCCGTTTGATTTCGCTGGCAAGTTTACTCATTTTCCGGCATTTAGCCCATTTGCTGGGCGAGTGTAGCTTGGCGCTTAGTGCAAATAATCAAACTCATATTCGCATGTGTCGCGCGCGAGTTTTTTGGCTTCCTGCTTTTCTTCCAATTTGCGGCGGCATTCCATGTTGCGGCGTATTTGTTGTTTCTTGCTTTTTGAAACTACGACATCGGCAATAAAGTTAGCCATTGCACTTTCAATAATTTCCAGATCATCCAGCATGTTTTCGGTGCTCATAAAAATCCCCGGTGCGGTAGTGGAAAATGCCGTAAGCATAAAAAAGCGGCGTGACAAAACGGTGAATAATTGGCGACAAACTGATTAAACCTTGAACGTGGTTGGAACCTTTTAAGGCAAGTGTTTGCCAAGCGGCAAAGATTGGCCTGCTTTGTGCAAAATCTCTCCCAGTAACGAATTTTGTGAGTGCAATGCCAAATTATTGTCGCCCACAGGTAAGCAAGTGAGGATTTTGATCATGACTGACCGTGTCGATATCAGCCGTTTGTTGGGCGATATGCGTGCCCTTAAAGCCCAAACACAAGTATTTCAGCGCCCGCAGGGGGTAGGTGATACGCCTGCTCCGGGGATGCGTAATCTTGGCGCTTTGCCGGTAGAAGGTGCGGTGAAAACGCCAAGCTTCGGCGATTTAATGACGCAGGCGGTGAACAAAGTAAATGAAGTGCAAAAGACATCCAGCTCAATGGCCGATGCTTACGAGCGCGGTGTTGCCGGTGTGGATATCACCGATGTGATGATCGCCTCGCAAAAAGCCTCAGTTTCGTTTCAGGCGATGGTGCAGGTGCGCAATAAATTAATTGATGCGTATCGCGATGTAATGAATATGCCGATTTAACCGTGTGGTACTTGATGGGTTTTTAGGGCTTATCGCTGACACATTGGTTACCCCAGCGTTGTTTATCAAAATAAAGTTCAAGGTGTTGTAATTATGGCTACCTCTGCCGCAACTGAATCAGAAAATGCACCAGCCAAACCAAAGTTGGGTGGCGATTTTTTAGAGGGTTTAAGCAGCCTCAACCTGTTACGCCAAATTGGTTTGATGCTCACCTTGGCTGCCAGTGTGGCCATTGGTTTTGCGATTGTGATGTGGATGCAAGGGGAAGATTACCGCCCCTTGTATGGCCGTATGGATAATCTTGACGCTGCCAATGTGGTAGATGTTCTCGAGCAAAATCAAATCAACTTTAAAGTAGACCAAAACAGCGGAGCAATTTTAGTCGCCAGCGAAGATGTTCATATGGCGCGATTGAAATTGGCGGAATTTGGTCTGCCATCCAGCCCAACCCAGGGCTTTGAGCTGATGGATAAAGAGCAGCCTTTGGGTACCAGCCAATTTGTAGAGGGCACGCGCTACCAACGCAGTATTGAGGGTGAACTTGCGCGCACCATTACCAGTATTACCAGCATTCGCAGCGCACGCGTGCATTTGGCCATTCCGAAAAAAACCGTATTTGTACGCGATGCAACCAATCCCACCGCATCTGTTTTTGTTGAAGTGTTTGCTGGCCGGAGTGTTGAACCAGCGCAAGTAAAAGCGATTATGAATTTGGTTGCTTCATCTGTACCGGGCATGAAGACGGCGGATGTCACCGTGGTTGACCAGCATGGCAATTTAATATCCGTTGGTGACGATAATGTCGATTTATTATTGGCTGCAAAACAGCACCAATATTCCAAAGAAGTTGAAAGCAGCGTAATTAAGCGCATTAACGGTATTTTGGAACCGGTTGTAGGCGGTGGTAAATTCCGTGCAGAGGTGAGTGCAGATATTGATTTCACCGCAATTGAGCAAGCAGCAGAAACCTTTAACCCGGATTTGCCCGCTATCCGCTCCGAACAAACACTGAATGAAACGCGCCGTGCAGGTGATGTTGCCGCTGGTATTCCCGGCGCGCTGACTAACCAACCGCCAGGTACTGCAGAGGCGCCGGAACAAATTGATCCAGCGACAGGGCAGCCGGTAGCAGCGGCAGCGCCAACCAATAATCGCGAACAAGCAACGCGCAATTATGAGTTGGATCGCACGGTGAGTTACACCAAACATCAACAAGGCACACTCAAACGTTTGACCGTTGCGGTCGTGGTTGATGACAAAGTAGTCAAAAATGCCGATGGTACTGAGACTCTGGTGCCCTGGACTGAAAACGAATTGGAACGTTTGTCTATACTGGTGAGGGATGCAGTGGGTTTCAGCGCCGTGCGTGGCGATAGTGTGAATGTATTGAACTCACCTTTTGCCAATCGCGTAGTTGATCCGAATGTGGGTGTTGAACTCCCCTGGTGGGAGGTGTGGGTAATGCCCAACATCAAATACATCGCCAGTGTTTTGGTTATTTTGTTGATTATATTTGGCTTGTTGCGCCCAATGTTCAAAAGCCTCTCCAAGCAGGGTGGCAAGTTGGCGGAAGAAGAAGAGGCTCGCCAATTGGCTGCGCTGGAAGCGGCAGGTGGTATGAACGGTTTGGAAAATATGTCCGATGAAACCGTGACACTCACCGGTGGCCACGCACTTATGTTGCCGGGGCCAGAACAAGGTTATGAAGAACAAATTAACGCTATTAAAGGCTTGATTGCCGATGATCCGGGCCGTGTTGCCCAGGTTGTTAAGAAGTGGATAAACCGCGATGACTGATGCAAATGATAAAACGGCCGCCAAGCCGCCCGCACTGAAAATGCGTTACGTGGATCAGGCAGCGATTTTATTGATGTCGCTGGGTGAAGCGGATGCAGCGGAAATCCTCAAGCACATGGGGCCAAAAGAAGTGCAGCGCATTGGTGCTGCCATGACCCAATTACAAAACGTGCAACAGTCAGAAGTGCAGGCCGTACTGGCCAATTTTTTGGATGAAGTGCGCACGTTGACCGGCTTGGGCGTCGGTGCAGACAATTACATCCGCAAAATGTTGGTAACAGCATTAGGCGAAGACAAAGCCAACAGCTTGATTGACCGTATTTTGATTGGCGGCAACACCACCGGTTTGGATACGCTCAAGTGGATGGAGGCGCGCTCCGTTGCCGATATCATCCGCAACGAACACCCGCAGATTCAGGCGATTGTGATTGCGTATCTGGATTCTGACCAATCCGCCGAAATCCTGACGTATTTCCCCGAGAAGGTTCGCCTCGACATTATGATGCGTGTTGCATCGCTCGATACCGTTCAACCCAGCGCACTGCAAGAATTGAATGACATTCTGGAAAAACAATTCTCGGGCAATGCTGCATCGCAAACCAAAGCCATGGGCGGTTACAAAGTGGCGGCGGAAATCATGAACAATTTGGATGGTTCGATCGAAGCGGAATTGATGGAAGGCATCAAAGAAATCGACGAGGACATGGGCAACCAGATTCAGGATCTTATGTTCGTGTTCGAAAACCTCAAAGATGTGGACGACCGTGGAATTCAGGCGCTGTTGCGCGAAGTATCGTCCGATGTACTGGTGGTTGCACTCAAAGGTGCCGACGACGAACTCAAAGAAAAAATCTTCAAAAATATGTCCAAACGTGCGGCGGAATTGCTGCGTGACGATTTGGAAACCAAACCGCCAATGCGCTTGGCCGATGTGGAAGCGGCGCAAAAAGAAATCCTTATTACGGCGCGCCGTATGGCCGATGCTGGCGAAATTATGTTGGGTGGTGGCGGCGACCAAATGGTGTAAACCATTTGGTCTACGCTATAGCACTGCGTTAACGGGATAAATCACCCATGTCCGATAATCATTTGCAAAACCGTATTCCTGCGGAAGCCGCCGAAAGTGTAACCACTTGGGTGCTTCCTCCTATCACTGAGCACGGCAAAATTTTGTCGTCTACTGAAAAAGAAGCGCGTGAACGGCGTGAGCGTTTATTGCGTCGCGAAAAAGAAACCATCGAAGTTGTTGAAATTCCCGAACCGGAACAGCCTGCCCAATTGGGTATGACGGCTGAAGAAATGCAGGCAATTTTTGATGCAGCTGAAAAAGACGGTTTTGAACAGGGGCATAAAGAAGGTTTTAACAAAGGCAATACAGAAGGTTATGAGGCAGGCCGTCAGCAGGGCTTGATGGAAATGCGTGCGCAATTGGTAGCAGAACAGCAGCGCTTCCAAAAATTAGCGCAAGCCTTACTGCAGCCACTGGCTGAACAAGATGACGATACCGAGCATTTATTATTGGATGTGATCTGCACGCTCACCCAAAGTGTTGTACAGCGCGAATTACTCACCGATTCATCACATATTTTAGGTTTGGTAAAAAGTGCGATCGATGCGCTGCCAATCGGCAGTAAAAATATCCGTGTCTGTTTGAATCCGGATGATCTGGCTGCTGTGGAAAACTATGCAGCTGAGCAGCAATTGAATTGGAGTTTTTTTGGTGATACTGAACTCCAACCAGGTGGTTGCCGTATAGAAACGCCAGAAAGCCGCGTCGATTTTTCGGTATCAACGCGCTTGCAAACGGTATTGGAACAATTTCTTACCAAGCAATTAGCGAGTGCGGATGGCGATGAAGAAGATGCTTACCCCGGCGATGCTTATCCGGACGAAACGGATGACGACAAAGGGAACAAACGTGAGCTGTCGTCCGGCGAACAGGATGGGCTTTGATTATGACTGAGCGCCAGTCGATCAATGCCCGTATCCGAAGCTATGCACCGCGCAAGTTGGCAGTCGTTGAACCGCAAGCCGAGGGGCGCATTACCCGTTCGGTTGGCCTGACATTGGAAGCGGTGGGCTTGAATGTATCCGTCGGTCGCCAATGCGAAATTATCAACAGCGACAACCGCCGTATTGAGGCAGAGGTCGTAGGCTTTGCGGGCGATAAAGTGTTTTTAATGCCGGTCAAACGCGTTGAAGGTTTGCAACCCGGCGCGCGCGTTGTGCCTGTCGCCACCCAGATGGGAATGCGTGTTGGCCCGCATTTGCTGGGGCGCGTGGTGAATGGAATTGGCCAACCTCTTGATGGCAAAGGTCCACTCATCGGCGATGAGTTTCTCGATTTTAACCCGCGTGAAATTAACCCGTTGCAGCGTCACCCCATCAGCGAACCGCTGGATGTGGGGGTTCGCGCGATCAACGCGTTGATTACCGTCGGGCGAGGGCAGCGCCTTGGTTTGATGGCGGGTTCCGGCGTGGGTAAAAGTGTGTTGATGGGGATGATGACCCGTTTCACGACCGCCGATGTCGTCGTTGTGGGGTTGATTGGTGAACGCGGCCGTGAAGTAAAAGAATTTATCGACCATATTTTAGGTGAAGAAGGCTTGCGCCGTGCAGTGGTAGTGGCATCGCCTGCCGATGACGCGCCCTTAATGCGTTTGCGCGCGTCGCAGTTGTCGAGCCGGATTGCCGAGTATTACCGCGATCAGGGTTTGAACGTTTTGTTGTTAATGGATTCCCTCACTCGCTATGCCCAGGCGCAACGTGAAATTGCTCTGGCAATTGGTGAGCCGCCTGCAACCAAAGGTTATCCGCCGTCGGTGTTTGCAAAAATCCCGCAGCTGGTGGAGCGCGCCGGTAATGCTGCGGAAGGTGAAGGTTCGATTACGGCATTTTATACCGTATTGACGGAAGGCGATGATTTGCAAGATCCCATCGCCGACTCGGCGCGGGCTATTTTGGATGGCCATGTGGTGCTATCGCGCCGTTTGGCAGAAGAGGGGGTTTATCCTGCTATCGATGTGGAAGCGTCTATCAGCCGTGCGATGCAAAACATCGTAGACGATGAACATTTGAAGTTGATGCAGCGTTTCAAGCAGTTGCTGGCGCGCTATCAACAGAACCGTGATCTGATCGCGATTGGTGCATATACACCGGGGGCTGATCCGGATACGGATCTGGCGATTGAGCGTTTTCCGCAATTGCGCGCGTTTATCCAGCAGGGAATCAAGCAGGGTGTCCGCTTTCCTGAATCGGTTGCCAATCTTAAAGCAGTGCTCAAACCACCGGCCAATACCAAGGCCAATAGCCCATTAGCGGCGCAGCATCGGCAAAAATGACAGTGAGTGACTAAATGGCGGTATCCCGCGCTAAACGTATGCAGGTGGTACTGACTCTGGCGGTGCGCCAGGAGGACGATGCTGCCAAAAAGCTGAGCCAATTTCGCGAGCAGTTAGCGCAGGAAGAGCGCCAGCTAGCGGACTTACGAGATTATGCGGCGCAATATTTGCAGGCACAAAGTGCGTTGCGCGAGGGGGTGCTGGCCCACGAGCTCATCAATTACAGCAGTTTTATTAATCGATTAAATGAAGCATGCCGGGAGCAAGAGGCCAAAGTCGCCCGTTTTTTGGCGATGCAGGAAAACTTGCTCAAGCAGTGGCGGATCAAGCACCAGAAGCGAAAATCGATCGAAGATCTGATTGTTCGTCTGGAGCACGAAGATAACCTGATACTGGAAAAGCGCCTGCAAAAAGAACTGGATGACCTGACTTCGCAACAGCTGCAACGTCAGTCAGATGCAGGCTCGTAATTCCGGTTTTATCAGCTATCCTTAGGTTGAATTACGGGGGCGCGCCTCCGTTGGCCTGTTGCAGGCTTTGGGAATGTTCAGATGTTTTAATGAGGTAAGACATGGCGATCACGTCAACAGTATCCCCTGATGGCAATCAAGTCACTATATTCATACAGGGGCGTTTTGATTTCAGTTCCCACCAGGAATTCCGCGGGGCTTATGAAAAGCTGGCTCATGCGCCTATGCATTACCGTGTCGATTTACAGGGTACCTCCTATCTGGATAGTTCCGCATTGGGCATGTTGCTATTGCTGCGCGATTACGCTGGCGGCGAGCAATCCAATATCCAGATTGTGAATTGCGCACCCGATGTAAAAAAGATATTGCTCATCTCCAACTTCGAACAATTGTTTGATATCCAATAATCATGCTGTGCCGGATGCTGGCGTTCAGTACTCTGACCTCCAATGATGTAGACGTGTTTGCACTCTATGGCGAATGCAGTGGGTTGACGTGGTGCGATGTATGGAAACGATCTTATGAATGAAGTCCGTCGTTTGAAAATTCTGGTCGCGGACGACACGGATTCCGATAGGCTGATACTGGAAAGTATCGTGCGTAAAGAGGGGCATCAAGTTGTTTCTGCTTGCAATGGATTGGAAGCAATTAATGTGTATATCGCTGAGCGCCCTGATATTGTTTTGCTCGATGCATTAATGCCAGAACTTGATGGATTTGATGCAGCACGTCAAATCAAGGAATTGGCTGGCGATGAATTAGTCCCGATTATTTTCCTCACCTCGTTGTCCGATACTGAATCCCTTGTCCAATGCCTCGATGCCGGGGGCGATGATTTTCTCTCCAAGCCGTATAACCGGATTATCCTGCAGGCCAAAATAAAATCGTTTAACCGCATGCGTGAGTTGCATAGCACCATGCGCAACCAACACAAGCAGATTGTGCAATACAACAACCGTTTGTTGCAGGAGCAAACCGTTGCCAAGCATGTGTTTGATAATGTCGCCCACAGCGGTTGTTTAAATGCAAAAAATATACGTTATTTTTTGTCGTCCCTCGCTGTTTTTAATGGTGATGTTTTGGTAGCAGCCATGCGCCCGTCGGGTAGTATGATGGTGTTGTTGGGTGATTTTACCGGGCATGGTTTGCCGGCTGCGATTGGTGCTATGCCGTTGGCGTCAACCTTTTATGGGATGGTGCCAAAAGGCTTTTCGATGACCGATATTTTGCGTGAGATTAATGGCAAATTAAAAAATATTTTGCCAGTCGGCATTTTTTGTTGCGCCACCATGATTGATATTAATTTTCGCAAAAAACGCCTGAAAATTTGGAATGGCGGATTGCCGGATTGTTTTATTTACCACCGTAAAAATGGGCACATTACACCGGTGAAATCGACCCACTTGCCACTGGGTGTGTTATCAAACCGTGCATTCAAAGATAATTGTGAATATTTTGAATTGGAATTGGGTGACAGGATTTTCCTCTGGTCTGATGGGATTCATGAGGCGCGAAATGCAGAGGGAGATATGTTCGGTGAGGAGCGACTAAAAGAGGTTTTTGCACGCAATACCAATCCGGATTATTTATTTACAAATATTCTGGAAAGTGTGCAGCATTTTGTTGGCAGTGGTGAAAAAGATGACGATTTATCGCTGCTGGAAATTCGTATGGATGAGCCTGCGCAGGTCAACAGTTTTTCCAAAGAGGCGAGCGATCGTTTTGGTAATGCTGAAATTGAATGGCAAATGAGTTTTGAGGTAAAACCTACCAGTTTCAAGGTGTTTGATCCCTTGCCGATGTTGCTCAACGTACTCATGGAAGTGCCCAGCTTGCGTGCCTTTAGCAGTACCCTTTATACGATTCTCGCCGAACTCTATACCAATGCACTGGAGCACGGTGTTTTAAAGTTGGATTCAGAGCTGAAAAAAACACCGGATGGTTTCTCTGATTATTACGCGTTACGGGAAGAGCGCATCAATACAGTGACGGAAGGTTTTGTGCGCATCTATATTTTCCACAAAACCAATGAAGACGGTGGTTTATTAAAAGTACGTATTGAAGACAGTGGGGACGGCTTTGACCATAGGTCGCGTGCCACTGATAATCTGGCGAGTTTTGGATATAGCGGGCGCGGCATTGCCTTGGTTGAAAAGCTCTGTGGTACCGTAACTTACCTGGGGTGCGGTAATATCGTTGAAGTGGAATTTTCCTGGATTAGCGATGACTAATCCTGAGCAACGGTAGGGGAAGACAGCTTTATCTTCTACCCGAATACAATATCCTCTCAAGAATGTGGAGATGCTGCTTTATGGAACACCTGGATCTGGATACGTTAAATACGCTCAAGCAAGTGATGGAAGATGATTTTTCCCTTTTGGTTGACACGTTTATTCAGGATTCATCAGACCGTATTGCCAGTTTGCGCCAGCTGATTGAGGGTAGCGATGCCGATCAAATCCGTCGCGCTGCGCACAGTTTTAAAGGCAGCAGCAGTAATGTGGGAGCCGTACAGTTATCTTCGCTGTGCGCTGCCATGGAAAAGAAAGCCTTGGCGGGTAATTTTAATGGTTTGGCCGCAGACCTTTCCCAAATAGAAAGCGAATTCGCCAAAGTGCAAGGTTCGCTCCGCGCATTTGCTTGACCCTGTCTTTTGACGTTTGGCCAGCTTGGCACTCCCCTTGCAATTTCTCTCCTGACCCCCCGTTATTAGCGGCCAAACGGCAAGAGTTTGCCATGGCTTGGAGTAGGAGTAGCAGATGAATAATGGCAACCTTTTGAACAGCTTGTTGGGCGCAACCGGTACCAACTCTGCCGCCGCAAAATCAACCGTACCTAAAAATCGTGCGGATACCACAGAAAAGTTCCAACAGGCGTTTGAACAGGCGCGGCCAGAAGTTGCCGCCCGCAAGCCTGCTGCGCGAAAAGAACCTGATCGCCAGGATGATGCGCGCCCGGTTGCGGCTAAATCGGATAACCGCCCGGAACCGGCAAGCCGCGCAACTGACCACAAAAAAGCAGCCAAATTCGAAGAAAACCGTGGTGCCCCGGTGCGAGATGCATCGACAAAAGAATCGTCTCAACCGTCGCGATCTGCGCGGCAAGAAAAAACGGTTGGCGACAAAGTGGCAGATGAACAATCAACCACGGCTATCGATAGTGCTAATAGCGAAAATCATGCAGCAGATAAAGCATCGAAAGATACTGCCATGCTTGATGCTTCGGGTTTAGTTACAACTGAGCAGGCATTACTGGATTCCGGAGCCGCAATCACTCTACCTATTGGAGTTGCAACCGCTGTAATTCAGTCTGGTCTGGTTCAGCAAGATGAACTGACAGGCACGGAAGAAACGGTATCGCCATTACTAACAGAATTGGGGTTGGGCGAGGGTGACACTGAGCTGGCGTTGGCAACAGACTCAGCTGCGCTACTGACATCAGCTCCTGCGACAGCCATTGTTCCGGTCTCGACATTACCCGATGTGGAAACAGAGGGTGATCTTGCTGCAATAGGTGTGGATATTAGAACGGTAGGGCTTAATTCACTTAATCCTGCGGTTTCTGTTCAGGCAACTGGCAATCAGCCTGTTGTTTCCAATGGTTTATCCCTGGTAGATGATGTGTTGTCCGGATCAACTGCTGCGACTGCACAAACTGAAGCGCTGACGGCCGAAGGAGAAAATAGCGACGCATCCTCTGATCTGGCGGACAATCCGGATTTTGTGCTGCTTAACAGTAAGGCAGGATTAAACAAAATGGCGGAAACCAATCTCACCAGTTTGGACAAGGTGGCTTCAACTATTACAGAACCTGCCAAGCCCGCAGCAGCGGTATTAGGCGCGTTGGAATCCATATCACGCCCGTTGGAGTCGCAATCACCTGCGGCGCGCGCGTTTGTTGTACAGACCGGCGTACCGGTGACAGTAGGATCTCCGCAATGGAGCCAGGCAGTGGGCGATAAAGTCCTGTGGCTGGCAGCACAAAATGTGAGTTCAGCCGAAATCCGTCTTGATCCGCCCGAGCTTGGCCCTATGCAAGTCAAAGTCAGCATCACCCAGGATCAAGCCAGTGTGACTTTCACCAGCCATAATCCGGTTGTGCGCGATGCACTTGACCAGCAGTTGCACCGCTTGCGTGAAATGTTTGCAGAGCAGGGGCTCAATCTGGTCAATGTGGATGTGTCCGATAAATCGTTTGCGCAGCAGCAACGCGATCAGGAGGAGTCTGGTAAATCCCGCTCGCAGGGTGATATTGAAGAGGATGAGTTGATGCCCGTTGCTATGACTTCGGTTGCATCTGTGCGGCTCGTTGATCATTACGCTTAGGAATGCCTGTAGTTCAGGCGGCTCTGTAGAAATACTGATCAATATGATCGGTATTTCTACCTCCTTGTTTTATATCGCTTTTCTTTTCTGTTTTTTTCTATTTTCAATCTCATTTTCTTCCCCCATTTCTGCGTTTCACGCTCGCAAAGCCACTAACCACTGCTAAGCTTTCAAGGGCGATACTGGCATAGGTATTGCTCAAACCCTTTTGGCATTTGAAAGTGACGGAGTTTTGACATGGCGGTAGCCCCTAAAAAAGACGCAGGCAACGCAGACGCGGACGCCGGGAGCAAAAAGAAAAAACTATTCCTGATTATTGGTCTTGCAGTGGCTCTGGTTGCTATTTCAGTAGGTGGAACCGTGGTCGCATTAAAAATGTTGTCGCCCGCACCTGCAGGCGGTGCAGCAGAAGAGCACGCAAAAGAAGCGATATTGGCACCGGCAATTTATTTTGAAATGACCCCCAACTTTACGATCAATTTTAATGTGAATGGTCGTCAGCGGTATTTGCAGGCAGCGATTACATTGTTGTACCGCGACCCTGAACTAGAAAGTTTGTTAACCCTGCATATGCCTGCCATTCGCAATGGTTTGGTGATGTTGCTCAGCAGTAAAAATTTTGATGAATTGCAAACGGAAGAGGGCAAGGAAACCCTAAGGGCAGAGGCATTGGAAATCATTCGCGGACAGTTGCAAAAAGAACGCGAGGCATTAATTGCCAGCGGTAATGGCGACAAAGTGTCTTCCGCAAATGTTGAGCAAGTGTTGTTTACTAATTTTGTAATGCAATAAGGAAACTTCTGTGCAAGATTTACTTTCGCAGGACGAAATCGATGCGCTCTTACACGGTGTTGATGACGGCGACATAGAAACCGAATCGGACGCTGAGCCGGGGGCGGTTAAAACCTATGACCTGACCAGCCAGGATCGTATTGTGCGTGGGCGCATGCCTACGCTGGAAATGATCAATGAGCGTTTTGCCCGTTATACCCGCATCAGTATGTTTAATTTGTTGCGTCGCACCGCCGATGTATCGGTTGGCGGTGTGCAGATCCAGAAATTCGGTGAGTATGTCCACACCCTGTATGTTCCTACCAGTTTGAATATGGTGAAGTTTCGCCCGTTGCGCGGAACTGCATTAATTATTCTTGATGCGCGTTTGGTCTTTAAATTAGTTGATAACTTTTTTGGCGGCGACGGCCGTCATGCAAAAATTGAAGGCCGCGAATTTACGCCCACCGAATTGCGCGTAGTGCAAATGGTATTGAATCAAGCCTTTGTGGATTTAACCGAAGCCTGGAAAGCGGTATTCCCGATTAATTTTGAATACGTCCATTCAGAAGTAAACCCATCGCTTGCCAATATTGTCAGCCCCAGCGAAGTCGTTGTGGTGAGCACATTCCATATTGAATTGGATGGCGGTGGTGGCGAAATGCATATCACCGTTCCTTATTCAATGATTGAACCCATCCGCGAAGTATTGGATGCCGGTTTACAAAGTGATAGTGATGAACACGATGAGCGCTGGGAAAAAGCCCTGCGTGAAGATGTGTTGTCGGCCAGTGTGGATTTGGAGTGCGATATCGTACGGCGCGATATTACCTTGCGCGATATTGTTGAATTGAAAGCGGGCGATATTATTCCAGTAGAATTCCCTGACTATCATGTATTAACTGCCAATGGTGTACCTATGTTCCGTACCCAGTTGGGTCAAAGTAATGGTTTTCTCGCGTTAAAAATCCGCGAATTTATTGATCGCAGCAGTGCCTACAATATTACTGGTACAAAAGTGGACGCGAACAATGCCAAGGTTAATGACGGCGCTGAACAAACCAACGAAAGTGTGAATGAAATAAAAGGTGGAAAAAATGGCAAGTGATGATATTGATCAAGATTCAATGGCGGACGATTGGGCTGCCGCCATGGCGGAACAAGCTGATGCTGATGAGGCCATCGCGAATACCGTGTCATTTGATGAGCTGAAAGATGAAATATCGTCACGCCCGACAGGTAGCCCCGATCTGGATGTAATTCTTGATATTCCTGTGTCCATTTCCATGGAAGTTGGTCGCACTTCAATCACTATCCGTAACTTGCTGCAGTTAAACCAAGGCTCGGTTATTGAGCTTGATCGTTTGGCGGGTGAGCCATTGGATGTATTGGTGAATGGAACCCTGATTGCACACGGTGAAGTGGTGGTGGTCAATGAAAAATTCGGTATCCGTATGACAGATGTAATCAGTCCTGCTGAACGTATTAAAAAGTTACGTTAAGGATTGGTAATCGCTATGTCTGTTTCGCCTGCTGCATTGCGCACTGAACCAAAAAACCTGATAAAAAAATGGAAGCTGGCAGCGCTATTGTTCATCTGCATTATCGCTGCTCCGTGTTATGCAGATGACTCATCGGTATCACAGCAAGCAGCCCAGACAACGTCAATAGATGCACCATCGCCATCATCAACGGCAGAACCAGTCGCATCAACAGCGATGCAACACAACACACAACAAAATACCCAACAAAATACAAGCGCAGCTGCAGTTACCCCTTTTTATGAAAAATCAGCGGCATCGCCAACGGCAATCACAGGTGCGCCGGGTGTAGGTAGTGGAGGGCATTTGCTTAACGTGACACTGGGTTTGTTGTTGATTGTTGGTTTGATTTTTGCGCTTTCATTTTTTGTGAAACGTTTTGGCGCAGGTTCATTCGCAGGTAATGGCCAATTAAAAGTGCTTTCATCAATGCCGCTGGGAACACGTGAGAGAATCGTATTGATTGACGCAGCAGGTCAGCAGTTATTGCTGGGCATCACACCAACCCATATCAATACTTTGCATGTGTTTACTGAGCCTGTCGTGCTCAATAATACAAACACTGCATCATCGGACTTCAGTAAAACATTAATGTCGTTGTTGCAACCCAAAAAAAATGCGGCTAACCCACATTCGGGTTCCCAATCTATCAACAACAATAATCCCGCTGCGTAGGAATTAACATGCCACGTATTTCAGCCCAAACAATGCGCAGTTTCAGCGGTGTTTTTCTGGCAATCATGTGTGTATGTCTACTGGTGTTTGGCAGTGATGTTGTAAATGCACAGACAGCACAACCTATTGTTGCTGACCCGAACGTGAATAGTTTGCCACTGACCCAGACCACACCCACCAATATGGGAAGTTTACCCGCCATTCCCGGGTTGCCCGCGTTAACCGTAAAAACTAATCCGGACGGAACCCAGGAATACACTGTGACGTTACAGATCCTGGCGATCATGACGGCACTGACATTTTTGCCCGCCATCCTGATGATGATGACATCCTTTACCCGCATCATTATTGTGTTTTCTATTTTGCGTCAGGCATTGGGTTTGCAGCAGTCGCCTTCTAACCAGATCTTGATTGGCCTTGCGCTATTTTTGACTTTGTTCATCATGCAGCCGGTGTTGAATAAAGTGAATCAGGATGCGTTGCAGCCCTACATTAATCAACAGATCGGTGCGCAAGAGGCTTTGGCAAAAACCGCTGCACCGTTTCATGCCTTTATGATGGCGCAAACACGCGAATCGGATATCGCATTATTTGTGGGAATTGCCAAGCATCCACCTATCGCGACACCGGAAGAAACGCCGTTTAGCATTCTGGTGCCTGCGTTCATCATCAGTGAATTAAAAACAGCGTTCCAAATTGGCTTCATTATTTTTATTCCGTTTTTGGTGATTGATATTGTTGTATCCAGCGTGCTTATGGCGATGGGTATGATGATGTTGTCGCCATTGATTATTTCGCTTCCCTTTAAAATTATGTTGTTTGTACTGGTAGATGGGTGGGCGATGATTGTAGGTACACTTGCTGCCAGTTATGGCATATGACGGAGGTTTGTATATGACACCCGAAGTCGTGATGGATTTATTTGCAGATGCGTTTTATCTCACTATTTTAATGTTGTTGGTCATTATCGGCCCGGGTCTGATTGTAGGGTTGGTGGTCAGTATGTTTCAGGCGGCCACCCAAATTAACGAGCAAACGTTAAGTTTTCTTCCGCGTTTGATTGTGACCATCATCAGCTTGATGATTGCTGGCCCTTGGTTGCTGACCAAATTCATGGATCTTTTTAACCGGCTTTATTCCAGTGTGCCGAGTTTGATTGGTTAGCGGAGACGAGTCCGGATTATGCAAGAGCTGATCATTTCTGAAGAACAGCTAGCGCAGTTTATCGGCCAATATCTGTGGCCGTTATTGCGTATAGGTGCATTTTATTTTGCTGTTCCCGTGATCGGTGCCCGTACAGTTCCCGCGCGCGTCCGTCTGATTCTAATGCTGTTTACAGCCATCATGATTTCACCCGTGTTGCCGCCTGCACCAACAGTTTCGTTTTTATCGGCACAGGGATTTTCAATGATCATTCAGGAAGTACTGATTGGTCTTGCATTAGGTTTTGCCATGCAAGTGGTGTTGCATGTATTTATTTTGGCGGGCCAATTTATTGCCATGAAAATGGGTTTGGGTTTTGCGGCGATGAACGACCCTTCCAGTGGTGTTAGTGTGACTATTTTGTCGCAGTTTTATTTATTGCTGTCCACATTATTATTTTTGGCCAGTAATGGTCACTTGGTGGTATTGCAATTACTGATCGATAGTTTTACGACCTTTCCCATCGGCGGCGAAGGAATGAATGTGGGGCATTTTATGACCATCGTCGATTTGGGTTCCTGGCTGTTTAGCGCCGCATTGCTAATTACATTGCCGCTTTTTACCTCGCTCATGATTGTGAATATGTCATTCGGCGTAATGAGCCGCTCTGCACCGCAAATGAACGTATTCACGGTGGGTTTTCCCATTACCTTGATTTTCGGTTTTATTCTGATGTGGTTCACGCTCGCTAATTTCCTGCCCGTGTATTTCCAAATTATGGAAGAGGGGATTGGTGTTGTTCGTACTTTGGCTCTTACACCCTAATGCAACAGGAGTGATAAATGGCTGAAGAAGACGACAGCAGCCAGGAAAAAACGGAAGAGGCCAGTGCGCGAAAGATTGAAAAAGCGCGCGAAGAAGGCCAGGTTCCCCGATCCCGCGATTTGACAACAACTGCCGTACTCATGTTGGCGGTAGTCGGTATTTATTTTTTTGCAGAATTTATGGGCCAAAAAATGATTGGCCTGACGCGCGATAATTTTACGATCAGCCGCGCCCATATCTATGACCCCAATGCAATGATCGCCCATTTTGTCAGCGCTATTTATGATGGGCTTATCAGCATTGCCCCGCTTATGGTTATTTTATTGATCGCTTCAATAGTCGGACCCATTGCATTAGGTGGTTGGAACATGAGTTCCAAAGCAATGGAGCCGAAGTTAAGCCGTATGGATCCTATTGCCGGGATCAAACGCATGTTTTCAATGAATTCGTTAATTGAATTGTTAAAAGCCTTGGGAAAAGTATTGATCATTCTGGGGGCAACCGTCTGGCTGTTAAAATTTTATGCGCAGGATATGTTTCGCTTGGTCGATGAAAGCATTGGTAATGCCATTATCCATTCGCTCGAAATTTCTATTTTTGCCACTATCGCGTTATCGGCAACCACCATTTTGATTGCAGCGATTGATGTGCCTTTGCAAATTTATCAATACAACAAAAAATTAAAAATGTCGCGGCAAGACCAAAAAGATGAAGCCAAAGACACCGATGGTAAACCGGAAGTAAAAGGGCGCATTCGTCAATTGCAACGCGAAATGGCGCAACGGCGGATGATGTCCAACGTGCCTCAGGCAGATGTTGTTATTACCAACCCGGAACACTTTTCGGTTGCGCTGAGATACGATCCGGAAACAATGGATACGCCGATCATGATCGCTAAAGGCGGCGATCACACTGCATTAAAAATTCGGGAAATCGCCAATTTACACAAAATTGAAATTATCCAATCCCCTGTGCTTGCGCGCGCTATTTTTTATACCACCGAAGTGGATGAAGAAATTCCATCCAGTTTGTATCTTGCTGTAGCGCAAGTATTGGCTTACGTTTTCCAATTGCGCAATTACCGCAAAGGTAAGGGCGACAAACCTATGTACCCCCGCAACATTTCTGTACCGCGCGATATGCAATACGATGCTTCAGGTAAGCGCACCTAATCTGTTCGTGAAATTGACAATTTATCTGTTAATAAATTGTTTGCTGATAAATAGGTACGCTTCTTGCGATATCACGGAAAAATGACCCAACCGTCAAGAATCCGTACTTATGGCATTACCCACGTTCAACCAACTCAATAACTTTAACGGCAAAGCGGCGCTGGGCTCCTTGCGTTCTATAGGGCAGGGCAATCTGGGTATTCCGGTTTTGTTATTGATGCTGCTGGCAATGATCATATTGCCTATGCCGCCACTGCTGCTGGATGTCTTCTTCACATTCAATATTGCGTTAGCGCTGGTAGTGTTGCTGGTATCCGTTTATGCCATGCGCCCGCTGGATTTTGCTGCCTTCCCAACCATTTTGTTGATCGCCACCTTGCTGCGTTTAGGATTGAACGTAGCATCCACCCGCGTTGTGTTATTGGAAGGTCATCAAGGGGGTGATGCAGCGGGTAAAGTTATCGAAGCATTTGGTCACGTAGTGATCGGCGGTAATTTGGCGGTTGGTATTGTGGTGTTCATTATTCTGATGATCATCAACTTTGTGGTGGTTACCAAAGGTGCTGGCCGTATTTCCGAAGTAAGCGCGCGGTTTACCTTGGATGCCATGCCCGGTAAGCAAATGGCGATTGATGCCGACTTGAACGCCGGGTTGATTGATCAGGATCAGGCGCGTACCCGCCGTCAGGAAGTGGCTGCAGAAGCTGACTTTTACGGCGCGATGGACGGTGCGAGCAAGTTTGTTCGCGGTGATGCCGTTGCGGGCATCATGATTATGGTCATCAATATTTTTGGCGGTTTGGCGATTGGGATGGTTCAACATGATCTGGAATTTGCCGATGCGTTTGAAAAGTACACCATCCTCACTATCGGTGATGGTTTGGTCGCGCAAATTCCCGGCTTGTTGTTATCGGTAGCCTCCGCAATTCTGGTGACCCGTGTGAACAGCTCTGAAGACATGGGCAAGCAAGTGATCGGGCAAATGTTTACATCGCCCAAAGCACTTGCGGTATCTGCACTTATGCTGGTGATCATGGGGCTTGTTCCAGGAATGCCACATATGGCATTCCTGAGTTTGGGGCTGCTGTGTGCGGGTATTGCGTACTACATTCACTGGCGTAAACACCAACCTGCAGTAGTGGAGGAGAATAATTTTATCCCTTCTGGCAGCCGTGTCGCTGGCGATGCAGCACCGTCCTCTGCAGGTGCTGGTGGTGGTGCGAGTATCGCTCCACAGCGCAATGCGCCCGCATTACCACCAGGCATGCCTGAATCCCCTGAGTTGGGTTGGGATGATGTTCAGCCGGTCGATGTGATTGGGTTGGAGGTTGGTTATCGCTTGATTCCCATGGTCGATAAAAATCAGGGTGGGGAGTTGCTTGGGCGCATCAAAGGGGTACGTAAAAAGCTATCGCAAGAGATGGGCTTTTTAATCCCGTCTGTCCATATCCGTGACAATCTCGATCTGAATCCTACCGGTTATCGCATCAGTCTGATGGGGGTTTCCATGGCAGAGGCCGATGTGTATCCGGATCGCGAATTGGCCATTAATCCTGGCCAGGTATTTGGTTCGCTCGATGGCATCAAAACCAAAGATCCCGCCTTTGGTCTGGACGCTATCTGGATCACGCCCAACCAACGCGAGCAGGCACAAACCCTTGGCTATACCGTGGTGGATCCGAGTACGGTTGTTGCGACCCATCTCAACCAGATTTTGCAGCAGCACACTTTTGAATTGCTCGGCCATGAAGACGTCCAGAAATTGCTGGATATGCTGGCCAAGACATCGCCCAAATTGGTGGAAGAGTTGGTGCCCAATACCATGGGAATCAATGTGCTGTTGAAGGTGTTGCAGAACTTGCTGCGCGAAAGGGTGCCTATCCGCGACATCCGCTCTATTGCCGAAGCTTTGGCGGGTACCACCGGAAAGAGTCAAGATCCCGCCGCTTTAACCGCACTGGCGCGGGTGGCGCTGTGCCGGCAAATTGTCCAAAACATCATAGGAAACGAGCGAATCCTGCCTGTTATTACGCTTGAGCCGAGTTTGGAACAGTTATTGCTGAACACTGTCCAGCAGGCACAAAAAGCTGGCGCTGATGACAGTGCCTTTATTGAGCCTGGCCTGGCAGACCGGTTACAGCAGTCGCTGATTGAAGCAGCGCAGAAACAGGAACTGACAGGCAAGCCACTGGTATTGCTGGTTGCTGCGCCCCTAAGGTCAATGTTGTCGCGCTTTGTTCGCCACAGTGTGCCTGATATGCGTGTACTGGCTTATACCGAAGTACCGGACAACAAACAGATCAGCATCGATGCCAATGTCGGTGCCGACAGAAAATAGCCCCCGGGCTAGGAGTTGAATATGCAAGTCAAACGTTTTGTAGCGGCTGATATGCGTCGTGCGTTGGAAATGGTTCGCCAGGAGCTGGGGCCAGACGCCATTATTCTCTCCAGTAACCGCATCCCCGAGGGGGTTGAGTTGCTGACCACCATGGGTTCCGATTACGAACTCCAGCAGCTCCAGAATCGTCCTTTTGCCGACGCGACCTTCTCGCCCAGCGCTCCTCTCTTGAGTGATGGCGATATTTCTCCGCGAGTGCTGGGTAATCCACAACCGCGCAAAACAGCACCGGTAATCAGTAAAGTAGCCGATCACCCTAATGCTGGAAAAACCGGTGCACAGTTGGTGGATGATATTGAAAAAGCACACCAGCGCATGATTGCCGCCAAAAAAGCAGAAGAGTCTGCAAAAGAATTTTTAGTTGGCAAAAATACCGTTGTGAATGCAGGTATTCCCCGCAATGCCGTTATGCCTGAGCAAAAACCGCGTGTGGGTACCAGTGCGGCGGAGCGTTATCCTTTGGTTGATCCAGTTCCTGCACCGGCGCCTGTAACAACGCCAGCTTCAGTATCAACACAAGAACCTGCATCGAAAAGTGGCTCACATCTGAGCCCGGAATCCTTGTCTTTTCGCGATGCGTTGATGAAAGAGGCGCGCATCAAAGAATCCTATTCCAAAGACAGTTTTATTGAGCAATTGAAACAGGAGAAAAAAGCCGAACCTGTTGCTCATCAGGAAGCTGTAGCCCAGAACTCTGTTACCCATGAATCTACTGAGCAAGCGGCCCAGCTTTCCGAGTTGCAGGCAGAAATTGCCGACATGCGCTTCTTGCTTGAACAGCAGTTGGATCGCTTGAGTGGCCAACAATCACCTGTATCTAACTCGCCCATTCTTGCCAGTGTGGCGCGCCGCCTGGAGCGATTGAATCTGCCTCAGGACGTGATTGCAAACGTCATCACGGCGTGTACCAAAACCAAAACGTTGGGCGAGGCTTGGCCAGATGCATTGGCGAACCTGGCGCATCAACTGCCTGTCAATGGCAGCGATATTGTCGATCAGGGTGGCGTGTTCGCATTTGTCGGCCCAACTGGTGTAGGTAAAACGACAACGATTGGTAAATTGGCGGCGCGTTACGTACTGCAACACGGTGCTGACAAAGTCGCCCTGATTACCACCGATACATACCGTATCGCGGCCCACGACCAACTGCGTTCACTCGCACGTATTTTGCGAGTACCGGTGCGTGTTGTCGATGAAACCAATCCGCTCGACAGCGTGCTGCGCAGTTTGCGCCATTGCTCATTGGTATTGATTGATACAGCGGGTTTCCGTCACGGTGATCCGCATCTGAAAGCCCAGTTGCAGGCGCTTGCGGAACAACAGCAAGTGAAAACCTATTTGGTGATGTCATGCAACAGTCAGGCGCAAATGCTGAAAGCGTCTGTACATGCTTATGGCGCTGCCCGTTTACAGGGTTGCATTCTGACCAAACTGGATGAGACCGCCAGCATCGGTGAGGCTTTGGGTGTGGTGATGCAAAATCGCTTACCGATTGTGTACACCACAGATGGACAGGATATTCCCAAGCATTTGGATGTGGCGCGTGCCCATCAGCTTGTCTCAAAAGCCGTCGCATTGCTCAAAACAAATCCGGCAACGGCGGTTTCTTAAGCAATTAATCGTGATAAGCAGGATAAAGTACCGGTGAAACTGAAATTAGTCGGATGAGTTGCCAAACCCTATCTATACTCAGTTCACCATCAGTGTGTCCGGCCAATGTGTCGATCAAATAGACCGAAATGCCCGGTACGCAACGTAAAGAACAGGTTTGGAGTTATGTGTAGATGAGCCAAGTGCGACCAGTACAAGTGATCGCTGTGTCCGGCGGTAAAGGCGGGGTAGGTAAGAGTAATATTTCCGTCAACCTGAGCATTGCATTGGCAGAATTACGCCGTCGCGTGGTGTTATTGGATGCAGACCTCGGGCTCGCCAATGTCGATGTTCTGTTAGGGATTCGCGCCACCCATACGTTGGCAGATGTGCTTGCAGGTACCCATACCCTGGCGGACGTTTTGGTCACCGGGCCAGCAGGTATGAAAATTGTTCCTGCCTCATCTGGTGTACAACGCATGGCTGAATTGAGTTCAGCTGAGCACGCCGGTCTGATCAATGCCTTCAATGAGCTTTCTGATCAAGTCGATATTCTGGTGATAGATACCGCCGCCGGTATTTCCGATACCGTCGTCAGTTTTGTGCGTGCAGCGAATGAAGTCATCATTGTTGTGTGCGATGAGCCATCATCAATTACTGACTCTTATGCGCTGATTAAATTATTAAATAAAGAATACGGAATGCAGCGTTTCCGTGTGGTCGCCAATATGACGCGCACCCCACAGGAAGGCCTGAATATGTTTAACAAACTCAACACCGTGTGTGACCGTTTTTTGGATGTCACTTTGCAGTTTGTTGGCCAAATTCCTTTTGATGAAAATGTTCGCAAAGCGGTGCAAAAGCAAAAGGCCTTGTTGGAGTTTGCTCCATCATCAAAAGCGTCCATTGCAATCCGTGCGTTAGCGCAAGCAGTCGATAAATGGCCGTTGCCCAATTCACCGACCGGGCGCTTGGAATTTTTTGTAGAACGCTTGTTACAAGCAGCAAATTCACGCTGATTGATAATGCAAGCGAACTCTGTGGATCAAAAAGGTTGTGCCACAAGGCTGTTGGAAAAACACCGTATTGTTGTAAAAAAGAAGGTGCTCAATGGTCGCAGTCAATGGTCTAGCCATGTACGATAAAAAAGCATTATGCGATGCACACATTAATATCGAAGACTATGCGCCTTTGGTAAAACGCATCGCTTATCACATGATGTTGCGTATGCCTGCCAGCGTGCAGGTAGATGATCTTATCCAGGCCGGAATGATTGGCCTGATCGAAGCCTCCCAAAAGTACGATGCCTCCCGTGGTGCCAGTTTTGAAACCTATGCAGGAATCCGTATCCGTGGCGCTATTGTGGATGAAATGCGCCGTGGCGATTGGGTGCCACGTTCCGTGCATCGCAATGCCCGCCGTATTTCCCAAGCGGTCGCCGCAGTAGAAGCGCGCACAGGCCGCGATGCAAGCGATAGCGAAGTTGCTGCTGAACTGGGAGTGAGCCTCAACGAATATTTTGAGATGTTGCAAGACTCTAATGGCAGCCGTTTGTTCAGCTACGAAGAAACCTTTGGCGAAGAAGACAGCAATATCGATGCGACTGAACACAGCAGTGCTTTTGCAAGCCCGCTCGATGGCCTTCAGCGGGACGGCATGAAATCCGCTCTGGTCAAAGCGATAGCGCAATTGCCTGAGCGTGAACGGATGGTGTTGGCACTGTATTACGACCAGGAGCTCAACCTGAAAGAGATAGGCTTGGTGTTGGGGGTTAGTGAATCGCGCGTCAGCCAGATCCATAGTCAGGCAGCTGCGCGTTTGCGTAATAAACTGGTTGGATGGCAATCAGCCTGACATCTGTTTAAAAGTTGAGCAAATTGATGTAAGAGCACCTCCAGTAGTGACCGGGCTGGGTAAATACTCTGTGTTTTCAGCGATTTGGGCTATTATTCAAATTAAAAGTTGAGGATTTCCGTGCCGGAGCTGGCCGAAGTTTCAACTCCTACTAGACTATGATTAAACGAAAATCCCGTAAGGGTGTGTGGAGGTTGCGTTGGATAAGAATATGAAAATCTTAATTGTTGATGACTTTTCAACAATGCGACGGATTATTAAAAACTTGCTGCGGGATTTGGGGTTTTCCAATACCCATGAAGCAGATGATGGCGTAACAGCACTGCCAATGTTGAAAAGCGGTGATTTTCAATTTTTGGTCACTGACTGGAACATGCCTGGCATGACAGGTATTGATTTGCTTAAAGCCGTACGTGCGGATGAAAAATTGCGCACTCTTCCGGTGTTGATGGTAACTGCTGAAGCCAAACGCGATCAGATTATTGAGGCGGCGCAAGCGGGTGTAAATGGCTATGTTGTAAAACCATTTACCGCACAAGCGCTCAAGGAAAAAATTGAGAAAATTTTTGATCGCGTTGGTTAATTCGTGCCGATCAAATAATAAATAAGGCGTTGCCATGGCATCAGAACTTCAAACATCTTCCAACGAAGCATTTGTTATCGAATTGAAAGAATGCGCTAAGTTGCTTACTGAAAAATTACAGAGTAATCAATTTGAAGACGCATCAGTGTTGATTCAATCTATCACCCAATCGCGTGATCGCCATATCTTTCAATCAGTAGGGCGCCTAACACGTGGGCTGCACAATGCCATTGTCAACTTTAATGTTGATGCGGATCTTACTAAAGAGCCGCCCAAGATTGAAAACTCCGATATTCATGATGCTTCAAACCGTTTGAATTATGTAATAGAGCTTACCCAAAAAGCAGCAGAGAAAACCATGGATATGGTTGATGAAGCTGCCCCTATTGCAATGAATCTCGGTCAGGAAGCGAGTAGTTTGCGCACTGAGTGGGCGCGCTTGAAACGACGCGAAATGGATGCAAATGAATTTCGCCAACTCTATGAGCGAATGGATGGTTTTCTAGGGCAAATGGTGACTGGAACCGAGCAGCTGAGTAAAAATTTACAAGATATTGTTCTGGAACAAGGCTTTCAGGATTTGACTGGGCAAGTATTGAAGCGCGTGATTGGTCTGATCAACGATGTTGAAAAAGATTTGGTAAGCCTTGTGCGTATTGCTGGTCAAGTTGAAGAAATTACCGGGCTTAGCAGTGATAGTGAAACTATCGCGCACGACATGGAAATTATGCAAAAGCGGAAAACTGAAGCTGAAGGTCCACAAATTAATAAAGAGCGTGCAGATGTAGTGTCCGGTCAAGACGACGTTGATGATTTGTTGTCGAGCCTTGGATTCTAACAAGCGATATACGCGAGGAATGTTGAATGAGTTTTGGTGATGACGAGGATATTCTCCAGGATTTTCTGGTAGAGGCGGGAGAAATCCTGGAACGCCTAAGCCAGCAGTTGGTTGACCTGGAGCAGCGCCCTGAAGATAAAGACTTGCTCAATGCAATCTTTCGCGGTTTTCATACTGTAAAAGGTGGTGCAGGTTTTTTGGCGCTGACACCTATGGTGGAGTGCTGTCACGTCACTGAAAATCTTTTCGATATTTTGCGCAATGGCAAACGCACAGTCACATCCGAATTAATGGATGTAGTACTGCAAGCGTTAGATATGGTTAACCAGCAATTTGAATTGGTATCACAACGTGAAGAGTTGCCACCGGTAGATCCTTCACTAATTACTGCGCTTGAGCGTTTGGTTTCCTGTGAGGATTTACATGAAGCAGAGCCTACGGAGGTCTATGTAGAAACAGTAGAGGAAATTCCCGCTGCGCCTGTAACAGAAGAATCTCCCAGTGGTGATATTACCGATGCGGAATTTGAACAATTGTTGGATGCTATTGCCGGTGCCAATACTGCATCGGCGGCTTCTGCCACTGAATCAATCTCAGCTGCTCCTGCGGCAATTACTGCAGTAACAACTGGCAGCGATGAAATTTCAGAAGATGAATTTGAAGCTTTGCTCGACCAGCTGCATGGTAAGGGCAAGGGACCTGGCGTTCCAGACGGCACAGTGCTGGAAGCTCCATCAGTGTCTGCAGCACCAGCACCGGCCGTAAGTGCTGGCGGTAGCGATGAAATTACTGAAGATGAATTTGAGGCATTACTGGATCAGTTGCATGGTAAAGGAAACGGACCTGGTGTTGCTGCTACAGCTCCAGCTGCCTCCAATCCAACACCAGCTCCGGCTGTGCCAGGTGCAAGCGGCGATTTAATTACCGATGACGAATTTGATGCATTGCTTGATCAATTACATGGTAAGGGCAAAGGCCCCGGCGTAAGTTCGCCTGCTGCAGCTCCATCAACGGCATCTCCTCCACCTGTTGTTAAACCCGCTGCAGAAACTAAACCTGTTGCAGCAAAACCGGCAGCACCGGTAGCGGCTAAAAAAGTAGAAGCACCAAAAGCGCCAACTCCTGCTGCAGCGCCAGCGCCCGTGGCTGAGAAAGATGCGCCTGCCGTAGAGACAACGGTGCGGGTTGATACCCAACGCCTTGATGACATCATGAATATGGTGGGTGAGCTGGTGTTGGTACGCAATCGCCTGGTGCGATTGGGAAATAGTTCAAGTAATGAAGCTTTGGTCAAAGCGGTTGCTAATCTGGATGTTGTGACCGCTGATTTGCAAACATCCGTTATGAAAACCCGGATGCAGCCGATCAAAAAAGTATTTGGCCGTTTTCCGCGTGTAGTGCGCGATCTGGCGCGAAGCTTACGCAAAGAAATTAATCTTGAATTAGTCGGTGAAGAAACCGATCTTGATAAAAATCTAGTGGAAGCTCTTGCTGATCCGCTCGTGCATTTGGTTCGAAACTCAGTTGATCATGGTATTGAGTTTCCTGATATTCGTGAAGCAAATGGTAAGCCGCGTCTAGGGCAGGTCATATTGTCGGCAGAGCAGGAGGGTGATCACATTCTCTTGTCTATTAGCGATGACGGCGCTGGTATGGATCCGGTGAGGTTGCGTTCTATTGCTGTTGAAAAAGGATTGTTTGATGAAGATACAGCGAATCGTTTGTCCGATACAGAAGCGTACAATTTAATTTTTGCGCCGGGTTTTTCCACCAAAAAAGAAATTTCCGACGTATCTGGTCGTGGCGTTGGGATGGATGTGGTGAAAACCAAAATCACTCAATTAAATGGCACCGTTGAAATTAAATCAGAGTTGGGCAAAGGTACACGTTTTATCATCAAAGTGCCTTTGACCTTGGCGATTATGCCTACCTTAATGTTTATGCTGGGCCAGCAAACTTTTGCATTTCCATTGGTCAGCGTAAATGAAATTTTCCATATGGATCTAACCAAGAGTCATATTGTGGATGGGCAGGATTGTGTGGCCATTCGAGACCAAGCGATTCCACTGTTTTATATGAAAGATTGGTTGGTAAAAAATGCTTATGGTGAGCGTCCTGACAATGCCCATGTTGTGATTGTGACCGTTGGAACCCGGCGTGTTGGTTTTGTGGTGGATCAATTGATCGGCCAGGAAGAGGTGGTTATAAAACCGCTAGGGAAAATGTTGCAAGGTACGCCTGGTATGGCGGGTGCAACAATCACAGGTGACGGCACTATTGCGTTGATTTTGGATATTCCTAGTTTATTGCGCCGCTATGCCAAAGGTTCTGCGAGCTGGGGGCATAGTTAACAGCAGTAGCATTGCATGCGCGTGTTTAGCTGTTGTGTACCGAAAATTTTTATAGCAGTTTCGACTGCGGAGTAAGTTAGATGCCTGTCCGGGTATTAGTGGTTGATGATTCCAATTTCTTTCAGCATCGGTTGAAAGACATAATTAATGAGCACCCGGATTTAAAAGTCATCGGCATTGCCAGTAATGGGCGTGAAGCTGTGGAAAAAGCAGCGGAGCTTAAGCCCGATATTATTACCATGGATTTTGAAATGCCGGTGATGGATGGTGTCACCGCGATCAAATTGATCATGGCAAATCGCAAAGTGCCTATCTTAATGTTTTCTTCGCTAACGTATGAAGGCGCTAAAGTGACTTTAGATGCGTTGGCTGCGGGTGCCCTTGATTTTATCCCCAAAGATTTCGCCGAAGTATCGCGCAGTTCTGAATCGCTTAAAAAGAAATTACATGAGCGCCTATTGACGCTAGCTGGCACAAGTGCGCGTCAACCATTTGCGCAGCCAGATAGGCCAGCTGAAAACAAACCTGCTGTTTCACCTTCAACGATACGAACTTCATCAGCTGCCTCCCCTGTGCTTGGGGCTCGTCATCAGTCGCTCGTGGATGATACAAAATCATCAGGACAAGATACGTATCGTTTAAAAAAACAACCTAAGTTATTAGTGATTGGTGCATCTACGGGTGGGCCGGTTGCTTTGGCAGAAGTGTTGGTGACATTGCCTGCAAATTTTCCATTGCCGATTGTGCTGGTGCAGCACATGCCCGAAAACTTTACCAAAGCGTTTGCTGAACGTTTGAATAAACAATGCAACATCAATGTACGCGAAGCTGTCGATGGTGATCAATTGCAACCGGGTTTGGCATTACTTGCACCTGGTGGTAAACAATTGATGCTGGATAAGCGTAATGGCGGGTCAGTGCGTGTGTTGCCTGACGATGAGCGGGTTAACTATAAGCCTTCATTGGATATTACCTTTGGTTCTGCCGCCAATATTTATGGCGATAAAGTTCTGGGTGTGGTGCTAACCGGCATGGGGTCTGATGGTTGCAATGGGGCACGTTTATTAAAAGAGGCGGGTTCTGCTCTATGGTCTCAAGATGAGGCGAGTTGTGTCATTTATGGTATGCCGATGGCTGTAGCCCGTGCGGGTTTAACCGATAAAGTGCTCAGCTTGAAAGATATAGGGCCGCGATTGGTGCGAGAGGTAATGTAATGGATTTGCTGAGCATTATCGGTGTCATTGTTGCTTTTGCTGCAATTATCGGCGGAAATTTTTTAGAAGGCGGTGGTTTGGGTACCTTGGTAAATGGTCCGGCTGCTTTTATTGTTATTGGCGGTACTTTAGGTGCTGCCATGCTGCAAACCTCGAAAAATAATTTGCGACGCGCTCTGAAAATTATTAGTTGGGTATTTAAACCTCCCTATGCTCCTTTTAAGCAGGGCATTCATAACATTGTTCGCTGGGCTACTGCTGCACGCAAAGATGGTCTTTTGGGATTGGAAGAAATTTCGGAGCGTGAAAAAGATAAATTCGCAAAAAAAGGCCTGCAATTATTAGTGGATGGAAACGAGCCTGAAGTTATTCGAAGAATTTTGGAAACAGACTTAATTGTGGATGAGCAGCGCGATTTTGACGCGATTAAATTTTACGAGTCAATGGGTGGCTATGCACCTACGATTGGCATTATTGGTGCCGTGATGGGCTTGATTCATGTGATGAATAATCTTGCTGATCCTGCAACATTGGGGCCCGGAATTGCGATTGCGTTTGTTGCTACTATTTATGGGGTAGCGCTAGCGAATTTGGTGTTTATTCCTATCTCTAACAAGCTGCGTATGTGTGTAAATGAAAACTCCCAATATCGGGAGTTAATTATTGAAGGGATTATCGCCATTGCTGATGGTGAAAATCCACGTTCAATTGAAATGAAATTGAATGGTTATTTGCATCCTCAGTGAATGTAGAGGGGCAACCTGCCAACTGTAACAGTTGTGATCTTATGGTTCGTCGAAGACGGGAAGATGTTCATGTCAATCAAGAACGTTGGCTAATTTCGTATGCCGACTTCATTACACTATTGTTTGCTTTTTTTGTGGTGATGTATTCCATATCCCAAGTGAATGACAGCAAGTATCGTGTACTGTCAGATACCTTCATCGAAGCTTTCAACCAACCTAAAGATACTCAGACTAACGCTGAACCGAACGACCAGTCAGCACCCTCCAATAATGTCATTGTGCCAATCGACTTGGGGAAAACGGCCGTTAGCCCTGAAACTCCTACTGATGAGTCGGCAGTAGTTACCAATCCAGGAGAAAGCCAGCAAACCTCATCGGTGCCAGATGCCGTAACCCAACCAGAACAACCGAAAACGAGTGACGAGTTAACGCAAATTTCTGATCTTGTAACTGAAAAATTCGCCCCACTCATTAATGAGCAAATGATTCAGGTATCCAGCAATGAGTTATGGTTACAAATTGAATTGAAAGACAGCATTTTATTCTCATCCGGGAGCGCGGATACGAGCGAACAGGCCCAGCAGATTTTTGATGAAATAGCGTTAATTTTGAAAAACTACTCAAATCCGGTTCAGGTAGAAGGCTTTACCGATAATATCCCTATTAAAAGCGTTAAATATCCAACTAACTGGGAGCTATCCACTGCTCGCGCCAGTGCGATAGTGAAATATCTCGCAAACAAAGGGGTTGCACCTGAGCGCTTATCCGCGGTGGGGTACGGCGAATATCAGCCCGTTGCCAGTAATGATACCGAGCAGGGGCGAGCACAAAACCGGCGTGTGGCCATTATGGTGGCCAAACGCAAAATGGATCGACCCAAAGCTAATTTGGTTCCCGCGCAATCTTCCTCCCAAGCTCCGGCTCCATAATTTGTATGTAGCATCTATTTTTCCTTTCAGTTTTTATCCGACATTACGCCCGCTTGCAGTTCCTGCTGACTGGGCAATAATTAACATCCAGCCAATTAAAAATGAATGTGGTCTAATAGGCATAGACCTTGCTTTGGTCTGATTAATGTTAGAAGTGTCTGGTGTTTGACGCCAGCGAGGATTAGATCGTGCGTGTTCTGGCAATCGCAAACCAAAAAGGTGGAGTGGGTAAAACCACGACCAGCGTATCTCTCGGCGGCTTGATTGCTGCATCCGGGAAGCGGGTGCTATTGCTTGATATAGATCCTCACGGATCTTTGTCGACTTATTTTCGTCAGGATCCCGACACTCAAACACTTAGCACTTATACGTTATTTCAGGAACGTAGAGAGCTGTCCAGGGATTCAATCCGTCGTTTGATTGTGGAAACAGACTATCCCAACTTGCATTTAATCCCATCTACTACTGCCTTGGCGACATTGGAGCGCCAGGCAATAGGGCAGGATGGTATGGGATTGGTGCTGAGCAGGGCTTTGGCTTATATCGCAGACGATTATGATTATGTACTAATTGATACTCCTCCATTGTTGGGTGTGTTGATGGTAAACGCGTTGGCAGCGTGCCAGTATCTTGTCATTCCGGTGCAAACCGAATTCCTTGCACTCAAAGGTTTGGAGCGCATGGTCAATACACTGAATATGATGTCGCGTTCGCGAAAAAAAGCATTGGGTTATACGATTGTGCCGGTTATGTTTGATCGGCGCACACAGGCATCGGTGACCAGTTTGCGCAGTATCCGTAATAACTATCCCGAACAGGCATGGCCTGGACACATTCCTGTCGATACTCGTTTTCGCGATGCCAGTAAGGCGGGGGTTCCACCGCATTTATTTGATCCCGGTGGTCGAGGCGTAGAGGCTTACACCTCTCTGTGGCATTTTTTGGAAAAAATAATACGTAGCGATGAACTCAAGACAAATGTTGAATCGGTTTCCGTTGCCGGTAGATCGGGTGTGGTGTCGTGAGCAAATCTCCTGACGACATTATCAAGGCACCCGATGATAGCCTGAACAGTTATTTTGATGACTTGCTCAGCGGCGGTGCTTTTGATGATCAAGGTATATCTGATGCTCATCCAATGCCTGTGGCTGCAAATTCTGGAATGGCTCGGGTAGTTGCGTTACCCACTAAAAAAAAGGTGGATGAAAAACCGAAACGGAGCGCTATCCGACCAGAAATAAAACCCCAAAAATTGGTGAAAGCCGAGTTTGTCGAGCCGGAATTAGTACAAAGCAACGAGCAAAAACTCAAGCTGGAAAAACTATTGCAATCGGCAAGAAGCCAATTGCTGGTTGAAACGCCTGTTGCTGAAGTTATTGCGCCTCAAGTACAAACACAAACGGCTTTTGTAACCGACCCCACCGAGATCCAGGAGTGGGATATCGATACTGCGGTTATCGATACAGTGATTAATCCTCCTGAGGATGCAGAAATTGTTGGACAGGAAGTTCAGCTAGCGCACTTCCAGATGGAAGGTTTGGAATGGCTTGAGAATGGCAGACCACAATGGGCACAGTCACGGTTTGATGTGTTGCTATTCAAGGTGTCCGGGCTGACTTTGGCTGTACCACTTATTTCTTTGGGGCAGATACAGCCATTGACAGATGAGTTGACGCCGCTATTTGGTCAAGCAGATTGGTTTATGGGGTTGCAGCCAACCCCCGCAGGCAAGATCCGCACTGTCAATACAGCTAAGTTCGTGATGCCTGAACGCTATGATCCTGCTTTTTTGGAAACCGCAAAGTACGTCATGTCGATCAACGGTGTACCTTGGGGATTGGCAGTGGATTCGGTCAATCAGCCGATTACTTTATTGCCGGAAGATGTAAAGTGGCGCGGTGATCGCAGCAAACGCCCTTGGCTTGCGGGTACGGTTAAAGATCACATGTGTGCACTCCTGGATATTCCGCGCATCGGCCAAATGCTGGTGGATGCTGATAAAAACTTTGTGCTTGGCTGAACAAAAGTGGCATAGGAAAAGTCCTCGTCTATAGTTATAACGACATTTACCCGATTTGCCGCCCACCGGAGGTGGCTCTAGAGGAATTAAAAGATGGCAACTGATGTAGCAAAAAATAAGAGTACTGATGATCCCGTGTTGCAGTGGGTGACATTTCGACTGGATGGTGAAACCTATGGCATTAACGTAATGCAGGTTCAGGAAGTGTTGCGCTATTCAGAAATCGCCCCTGTTCCTGGTGCGCCATCTTATGTGTTGGGAATTATCAATTTACGTGGCAACGTTGTGACTGTTATTGATACTCGCCATCGTTTTAATCTTTCAAGTGGTGAAATTACCGATAATACCCGTATCGTTATTATCGAAACAGATCGTCACGTGATCGGTATTTTGGTGGATAGTGTTGCCGAAGTGGTTTATTTGCGCCAATCTGAAATTGAAACAGCACCTAACGTTGGTAATGAAGAAAGTGCAAAATTTATTCAGGGCGTTTGCCATAAAAACAACGAGTTGTTGATTTTGATTGACTTGAATAAACTTCTGACCAGCGAAGAATGGTCGGAACTGGAAGACGTTTAATCCCTAATGAATACCAGCCACGACTGATAACACCAGACATCAGGAAATTTTCATGACAGTGTTGGAAATTGGTTTATTGGCTTGTGCAATTGTCAGCGTGGTGGCATTAGTGTTCGCACTGATCAGTTTCAGGCGTGTGGGCAAAATCGCGAGTGAAAACGAAAAACTCATTCAGAAACTCATGCGCGAAGTGGCTGCATCAAGTAGTGGCTCTGTTGGTATGGGGCAGCGTTTGTTGGCGATGGAAAAGCGCCTGCAGGCAGCCAGCACCCAAAAACCTGAAAAAATTGATTACTACAATGATGACGAATTTCAGCCATATTCCCAAGCTGCCCAAATGTTCAAGATGGGAATGGATTGTGATGAGGTTGCTCGGCGTTGTGGTTTGTCGCGAGCAGAAGCATCCCTGTTAGAGATGATGCAAAAATCCAGTCGGTGATATTTTGTAAAAATAGAATTTTGCGACATCAATAAAAAAGGAGATCATTCGATCTCCTTTTTTATTGATGTCAATTACCTCTAGTCACTGAGAGTGATGGAATGATTGTCCGCTAATCCCAATTGAATCATCACTTAATAAATATACATAAGCGGGCATTAGGTCCTCTGCGGGTTTTACGGTTTCAGGATCTTCAGCTGGGTAGGCTGCCGCGCGCATAGCCGTGCGTGTCGCACCTGGATTTATGCTATTGGCGCGTATACGCGTAGTGCCTTCGAGTTCATCATGAAGAGTTTGCATAAAATTTTCAGCAGCTGCTTTTGATACTGAATAAGCTCCCCAAAATGCACGGCCTTTGAATGCCACACTTGAACTAGTGAATAAGATGCTGGCATTTCCTGCGCGCTCTAAAAGAGGCAGTAAAGCCTGGGTCATCATAAATGGCGAATTGACATTGACTTGTATGCAGCGAAGCCAGGCACTAACAGAGTAATTGCTAATAGGTGTGCGTTCGCCTAAATCGGCGGCATTAAATAATAATCCATCCAGATGACCAAACGTGTCTTCCAGTGCGTTGCACATGTCGTCGTAATCTTTTTCTGCAGCGCTTTCAAAATTGATCGGATAAATAGCGGGTTGCGGATGGCCGGCAGCTTCGATTTCATCATAAACCGATTCCAGTTTAGCCATCGTGCGACCGCATAACACAACGGTAGCTCCACAGGCAGCAAATGTTTTTGCAGCAACTTTTCCGATGCCATCCCCGGCTCCAGTAACTAAAATAATTTTGCCGCTGAGTGTGTCTGATTTGATTATGTAGTCTTGTGGAATTTGCATGGAATTATCTTCAATAAAAAGGAATGTGAGGCAGGAGGGTTTCAGTGCTGTAAATATTTTTGAATGATCGGCCAGATTTCATTTGCGCTATCCACATAGTGATCTGCATTCCAGTTTAGAGGATTTTCATTTTTTTCCAGATAGCCGTAGGTAACGCCGATGGTGATACAGCCTGCGCTTCTTCCGCAGTCGATATCACGTTTGTGGTCGCCGATATAAATGATCTCTTGTGGTGTGCAGCCCAATTGTGTACTTGCCAAAAATAATGGTTCAGGGTCTGGTTTGGTGTTGCGCACATGGTCGGGACATATCACGCTGGCTGGCGGCGGCTGCATATTTAAGTCAGCCATTAAAGGTAATGTATAGGCGGCAGGTTTATTTGTGGCGATTCCCCATGCAATATTGTTGTCAGCCAGTGTTTGGATGAGTTCAGTAATGCCCGGAAAAGGTTTTGTGAATACGCAGTTGTGGGCCAAATATAATTCCAAAAGGCGTTGGCGCAATGGTTCAAATTGTGAGTCGGTTTCGTCAATTCCAAACGCCAATTTAATAAGTGCTTTTGATCCATTGGAAACGCCTGCGCGAATAACATCGTCCGCGAGATTGGGTTGCTGTTGTTCGCTCAAAAGCTGGTTTACAACCACCACGAAATCAGGAGCTGTATCTAGCAGTGTGCCATCCAGGTCAAACATCACTGCATGAATTGAGTGCGACATTATTTTTCAACCTTTTTTGCGTGCAATAAATAATTTACGCTTACATCGTTGGGATTGAGTTTGTAGTGTTTCGTGAGTGGGTTATAGGTCATGCCTGTCATGGATTGCAATTCCAACCCTGCATCACGCAACCATTTGGCGAGTTCAGAAGGGCGAATAAATTTGCTGTATTCGTGAGTGCCTTTAGGTAGTAGTTTTAAAAAATACTCTGCGCCTAATATCGCAAAAGCATAAGACTTTGGATTACGATTTATAGTTGAGAAATACACATCTCCACCGGTTTTTACTAGAGCCGCACAGGCTTTTACTACTGATGCAGGATCAGGCACGTGTTCCAGCATTTCCATGCAAGTGACAATATCAAACGCTCCTGGTGTTTGTGCTGCTTTATCCTCAGCTGTCATTTGCTCGTAGGTCAATTCAATGCCTGTCTCCAATGCATGCAAACGCGCGACAGATAAAGGGGCTTCTCCCATATCTATACCTGTTACAAATGCGCCTCGCTGTGCTAGGGATTCTGCAAGAATGCCGCCTCCGCAACCAACATCAATCACTTTTTTTTGTGCGACAGGTGAGCGTTCATCAATATAATTTGCTCTTAGTGGATTAATGTCGTGCAAGGGTTTGAATTCGCTGTTTTTATCCCACCAGCGACTGGCGAGAGCTTCAAATTTTGCAATTTCAGCAGTGTCGACGTTAGCCATAAATAAATCTCTTGTGGTGATTTGTGGGTTAATGCGTGGCAATTTGTTTTCGCCACCAATTGGCTTTGCCTAAAATTTCGCGTTCATCCAGCGTTTGTAATTGCCCCGCAGATAATAACGCTTTGCCTGCAACCCACACATGGCTGACACATTGCCCTGAGTGGGTATAAATTAATTGTGATGCTGGGTTGTAAAGTGGTTGCATGCTTAAGTTGCTTAAATCGATGGCGGTAATATCGGCTGCTTTTCCCACCTCAAGGCTGCCAACTTTTTCATCCAGCCCTAAAGCTTTTGCGCCGTTCAAAGTAGCCATGCGCAGTGCAGCGTGAGCGCTCAGTGCAGTTGCATCATTTGCAACTGCTTTGGCTAGTAGCGCCGCTGTTTTTAATTCACTAAATAAATCCAAATCGTTATTACTGGCAGCGCCGTCAGTTCCCAGTGCAACATTAATCCCTGCCTGAAGTAGTTTGTTCACGGGGCAAAATCCGCTGGCCAATTTCAAATTTGACTCAGGGCAGTGAATAACATGAGCACCAGTCTGTTGTAGTGCGATGATGTCATCATCTGAAATTTGTGTCATATGCACACATTGGGTGAGTGGAGATAGTAGCCCTAAATCCACCAATCGCTGGATTGGTCTTTTGCCATATTGTTTTAGCGATTCTTCTATTTCGGGCACGGTTTCATGTAGGTGAATCTGCACCGGCATATCCATCTCTTGTGCGAGTACAGCGATTTTTTGCAGTGGCTCATCTGACACCGTATAGGGGGCGTGAGGGCCAAATGCGATATGGACCAGAGGATTGCCGCGCAGATTGTCGTGTAGCGCAAGGCCTTTACTGAAGTAATCATCTGAATCTATGCCCCCTGCGGTGGCGAAATCAAAAATAGGGAAACTGATTTGGCTGCGCATTTTGGCATCAAGGCACGCTTGTGCTGCTTGCTCGGGATGGAAATACATATCAGCAAAGCAAGTTGTGCCGGTTTTGATCATTTCTGCCATCGCCAGCATTGTTCCATCTCGCACGAACTCTTCACTAACCCAGCGATTTTCGGTCGGCCAGATATGATCGTTAAGCCAGGCATGTAGAGGCTGATCATCTGCATAACCGCGCAACAGGCTCATGGCTCCATGCCCATGCGCATTAATAAGCCCGGGTATCAATATGTGATTGTCTAATATTATGGTTTCGTGGGCATTGAAACGGCGTTCAGCTTCATCGTTTGGGATAATTGCAATGATTTCTCCCTGATGTATAGCAAGCGCACAACGCTCCAGCAAACGATTTTCCGGTACAACCGGGATAATCCAGCGCGCTTTAATGATTAGGTCGATTGGGTTAGGTGTGGGCATAGGCATCTGCATGGCAAATCGCTGTAATGTCACTCGAAAAGGGGGCTCAGTATACTGCAAAGCCGGTTATCGGCCATGGATGAATTGGGGCGGGCTTCTCGTTAAACAATACAGAAAATGCCTGTAAATTCACCAGCATAGCTATCCTCCAAGTGCCTATATTGCATAAATTGTGCTACCATCGCGCCCCTGAATTGTCCTTCAGGCGTATTTTTGGTCAACCCGCTAGTGGGGTAGCCATATTGCGCTTGAATGGTCAGCGCGCCAGATAAGCGCTTTACGCTGTTTGCCTTGGTATCGCCTCAGCAAAAACAGGTTTTTTAAGCCCCTAGCTTTAATATAAGAAAGGAAAGCTGTATTCCCATGGTCGAATTCGCCAAAGAAATTTCACCGGTAAGTATCGAAGACGAACTTAAGCAGTCGTATCTTGATTACGCGATGAGCGTAATTGTCGGTCGTGCTTTGCCTGATGTACGCGATGGATTAAAACCCGTGCATCGTCGTGTGCTCTTCGCAATGAGCGAACTGAATAACGACTGGAATAAACCATACAAAAAGTCTGCCCGTGTGGTGGGTGACGTAATAGGTAAATATCACCCGCATGGCGATTCTGCTGTATACGACACTATTGTACGTATGGCTCAGCCGTTCTCGCTACGCTACATGCTGGTGGATGGTCAGGGTAACTTCGGTTCGATTGATGGTGATAACGCAGCAGCTATGCGTTATACCGAAATCCGTATGGCCAAAATCGCCCATGATTTGCTGGCTGACCTCGACAAAGAAACTGTGGATTTCGTGCCTAACTATGATGGCACTGAGCAAATTCCGGCAGTACTGCCTACCCGTATTCCCAACTTATTAATCAACGGTTCTTCCGGTATTGCCGTTGGTATGGCGACCAACATCCCTCCTCATAATTTAAAAGAGGTGGTGCAGGGGTGTTTGGCTGTTGTTGATAATCCCGATATCACTATCGATGAATTGATGGAATTTATTCCTGGCCCGGATTTTCCTACAGGTGCCATCATTAATGGCCGTGCTGGAATCGTGGAAGCGTATCGCACAGGGCGTGGTCGTGTAGTTATGCGCGCAAAAGCCGACATTGAGCGCGATGATAAGTCTGGCCGCGAAACCATTATCGTGACCGAAATTCCCTATCAGGTTAATAAAGCCAAATTAATTGAGCGTATTGCCGAGCTGGTTAAAGAAAAGAAAATCGAAGGTATTAGCGAATTGCGTGATGAGTCTGACAAAGACGGTATGCGCATTGTTATCGAAGTTAAGAAAACCGAATCGGGCGATGTTCTGCTGAACAATCTGTTTGCTCAAACTCAATTGCAAACCACTTTCGGTGTAAACATCGTTGCTCTTGATGACGGACAGCCAAAAATTCTGAACTTAAAAGAATTGTTGGATGCTTTTATCAAGCATCGTCGCGAAGTTGTTACTCGCCGTACAGTATATTTGCTGCGTAAAGCACGCGAGCGTGGTCATATTTTGGAAGGATGGGCGGTTGCCATCTCCAGTATTGATGAAGTAATTGAATTGATCAAACGTTCTGCATCTCCTGCAGAAGCAAAAGAAGGTTTGATTTCCCGTGGCTGGGATGCGAGCGCAATGGCTCCGTTCGTTGAGCGTGCGGGTAAAGATGCGTGTCGCCCTGAGGATCTTGGTCCTGAGTTTGGCATTCGCGATGGTAAGTACTATTTGTCTGCTGAGCAGGCTCAAGCTATTTTGGATTTACGTTTACATCGCCTCACTGGTATGGAGCACGACAAAATCCTTGCTGAGTATGAAGAAAAGTTGGCGCAAATCGCCGAATTTTTGGAGATTCTTGGCAACGCTGTGCGGTTGATGGAAGTGATCCGCGAAGAACTGACACAAGTAATTGCTGACTATGGTGATGCGCGCCGCACTGAAATTATCGCATCTACATTGGATCTGACAACCGAAGATCTTATCAACGAAGAAGATCGCGTAGTGACTATTTCTCATGGTGGTTACGCGAAGAGCCAACCACTTGCTGATTATCAGGCGCAACGTCGCGGCGGTATGGGTAAATCAGCAACGGCAGTAAAAGATGAAGACTATGTCCAGCACCTGTTGATTGCCAGCACCCACGATACTGTTTTGCTTTTCACCAACGCAGGTAAGGTCTATTGGTTGAAGGTGTATATGATTCCGGTTGCTGGCCGTCAGGCACGAGGCCGTCCTGTGGTGAATTTGTTGCCGCTGGAAGAAGGAGAGCACATCACATCGATTCTGCCTGTTAAATCTTACGATGATGATCATTTTATTTTCATGGCGACCGCAAATGGTACTGTGAAGAAAACCGCACTGACACAATTTTCTCGCCCACGTAGCGTTGGTTTACGCGCAATTGAATTGGATGAAGGTGATACCTTGGTGGGCACTGCGATTACCAATGGTGCATCCGATGTGATTCTTTTCTCCAGTTCAGGTAAAGCTGCTCGATTCCGTGAATCACAAGTACGTGCAATGGGGCGCACGTCGCGCGGTGTCCGCGGTATTCGTCTGGCAGAAGGTCAACGTGTAGTAAGTATGGTAATTCCACTGGCCGGTGGTCAGGTGCTGACCGTCAGCGAAAATGGTTACGGCAAACGTACGGAAGTGGGTGAGTTTCCAGCTAAAGGTCGCGGCTCGCAAGGTGTTATCGGTATGCAAACTACCGAGCGAAATGGTCAATTGGTTGGTGCAGTACAAGTGTTTGATGGCGAAGAAATCATGTTGATTTCTGATCAAGGAACTATGGTTCGCACTCGTGTTGATGAGGTTTCAGTATTGAGCCGTAACACTCAAGGTGTTCGTTTGATCAAGTTGAAAGATGGTGAACGCATGCAAGGCCTTGAGCGCATAGAAGAAAGCGCTGATGAAAATGCCAAGCGCGAATTGGCCAATGCCGAAGCTGGCGAAATCGAAGAGTTGCCAGATGATATAGCCGCAGAAGATTCTGTTGGCGAAGAATCTTCTGACGAATAATCAAACGAGGCGATTATTCATGTCATTCGAACAAGCTGAATCTGCAAAGTTACTGGAACTGCGCAATAAAATTGATGCGATAGATGAAGAGATCGGTCGTTTGATATCTGCGCGCGCTGAATGTGCGCAACAAGTTGCCGAGGTTAAAAAAGCAAGCTTGCCAGAAGATGCAAAAGTGTTGTTTTATCGTCCCGAACGAGAAGCTCAGGTATTGCGTAAAGCCATGGAGCGCAATAGGGGGCCATTGAGTAACGAAGAAATCGCTCGTCTGTTTCGTGAAATTATGTCCGCATGCCTGGCATTGGAAAACCCTATAAAGGTTGCTTATCTTGGCCCTGAGGGGACTTTTACCCAGCAAGCATCGTTAAAGCACTTTGGACACTCAGCATTGGTGATGCCATTTGCCGCAATTGATGAGGTGTTTCGTGAGGTTGAAGCTGGCGCAGTAAATTATGGCGTTGTTCCTGTAGAGAACTCGACTGAAGGTGTGGTGAATCATACGCTCGATAATTTTATGGGATCGAACCTGAAAATTTGTGGTGAGGTTGAGCTACGTATTCATCATAATTTAATGGTTTCTGATGTTACTAATATCAGTAGTATTTCACGTATTTATTCGCACTCACAATCTTTGGCGCAATGCCGTAAGTGGTTGGATGCGCATTATCCAAAAGCAGAGCGTATTGCCGTCAGTAGTAATGCGGAAGCTGCCAAGCGTCTCAAGGGAGAATGGAATGCAGCAGCAATTGCTGGTTCAATGGCGGCAGATTTATACAGTTTGAAAATAATTGCCGAAAAAATTGAAGACCAACCTGACAATTCAACACGTTTTCTTATTATAGGCAAGCAGGCTGTGCCCCCAAGTGGTGTGGATAAGACATCTATTGTGGTTGCAACACGCAATGAGCCAGGCGCATTACATAATCTGTTGGAACCATTCCATCGTCACAATATTGATTTAACGCGGGTAGAGACAAGGCCTTCGCGTACAGGTGTTTGGAATTACGTGTTTTTTATTGATTTTGTCGGCCATGTCGACGAGCCTTTAATCAGTGATGTCATGAAAGAAGTGGCCACGCGTTGCGCAGATCTTAAATTGCTAGGCTCTTATCCAAGAGCGGTGTTGTGATTCACTATGACACAACCATTGATTAATAAATTTGTTGTTGTTGGAATTGGCTTAATTGGCGGTAGTCTTGCAACGGCTTTAAAAGCTCGCGGCGCCTGTGCTGAAGTTATAGGTATTGCACGTAAAGCTGAAACTTGCGCAGAGGCAATTACTCATGGTGTGGTTGATAGAGCTTATACATCGCTAGCAGAAATTGCGGATGAACTGACTGCGGGAGATGTTGTTTTTATTGCGGTGCCTACGCTCTCAGTAGTTTCTGTGCTGGAAGAAATTAAATTGCATATTTCCAGTGATGTAACCATTACTGATGGTGCTAGCGTGAAAGGAAGTGTGCGTGCGGCCGCACAAAGAGTGTTTGGTTTTGTGCCAGAACAGTTTGTGTTAGGCCATCCTATCGCTGGATCAGAAAAAAGTGGTGTAACTGCAGCTAACCCTAATCTCTACGAACGTCATCGCGTTATATTGACACCTCTAAACTCCACCGCCCAGTATCACTTCAATCTTGTTGAGTCCATGTGGCAAGCTGTTGGTGCTGAAGTGCTTTCAATGTCAGTTGAGGAGCATGATGAAGTACTTGGCGCTACGTCGCATCTCCCGCATGTAATTGCTTATTCGTTGGTTGATACGCTCGCCCAAGATATCAAAAACCCTAATATTTTTCGTTATGCTGCTGGTGGTTTTCGTGACTTTACACGAATCGCATCGAGCGATCCGGTCATGTGGCATGACATTATGCGTGCAAATAAAGTCGCCATCCTGCAGTCAATGGATCTGTTCATTAATAATCTGACGCGGTTACGTAGCAGCATCGAAAATGAAGATAGTGAAGCGCTGCTAACAGTTTTTAGTCGGGCAAAAGAAGCGCGAGATGAGTTTACTCGTTTGTTGGCAATTCGCCATGCTGCTCCGAGGGAGGATTGATTTACAAAGAGGCCAAACTTAAAGGAATAACCTTAGAAATTTTTGGTTATTAACCTCAGTGTATTAGCTAGATATAATCGCTGTCGTTTTTTCAACATATGTATGGCTGTTGACCGTACTTAATCTGGTAATTACTGCATGTCAAACTACACATTGACTCATCTCAAACAACTTGAAGCTGAGAGCATTCATATCATCCGTGAAGTAGCGGCTGAATTTGATAATCCTGTGATGCTATATTCTATTGGTAAAGACTCAGCTGTCATGATGCATCTCACTATGAAAGCTTTCTACCCTGGTAAGCCGCCGTTTCCGCTTATGCATGTTGACACAACATGGAAATTCCGCGAAATGATTGAGTTTCGTGATCAACGTGTAAAGGAGCTTGGTTGGGATTTGATTGTTCATGTCAACCAAGAGGGAGTGGAGATGGGCGTTGGTCCCTTTACGCATGGTAGCGCCAAGCATACTGATATCATGAAAACCCAAGCACTTAAGCAAGCGTTAAATAAATACGGATTTGATGCAGCTTTTGGTGGTGCTCGTCGTGACGAGGAAAAGTCTCGTGCGAAGGAGCGTGTCTATTCCTTTCGTGATAAAAACCATCGATGGGATCCAAAAAATCAACGACCCGAATTGTGGAATATATACAACGGTCGTGTAGATAAAGGGGAAAGTATTCGCGTTTTCCCTTTATCCAACTGGACTGAATTGGATATTTGGCAATACATTCATTTGGAAAATATCCCCATTGTTCCTTTATATTTTGCCGCCAAGCGTCCTGTAGTAGAACGCGATGGGGTGATGATTATGGTTGATGATGATCGCATGCCTATTGGGCCTGACGATAAAGTCGAAGAAAAAATGGTTCGTTTCCGTACATTGGGTTGTTATCCGCTGACGGGGGCTGTTGAGTCTGAAGCAACCACGCTTCCCGAAATTATTCAGGAAATGTTGTTGACTACTACATCTGAGCGCCAAGGCCGGGTAATTGACCACGACAGTTCCGGTTCAATGGAAAAGAAAAAGCAAGAAGGCTATTTCTAATTTTCTATACGCTTAATTAAATTTTACTGATTGTGAAGAGAACCCTATGAGTCATCAGTCTGAATTGATTGCGCAGGATATTGATGCGTATCTTGCTCAACATGAACAAAAAGAATTGTTGCGTTTTTTAACATGCGGCAGTGTTGATGATGGAAAAAGTACACTGATTGGTCGCTTGTTGCATGACTCTAAAATGATTTACGAAGACCAGTTGGATGCTATACGCTCAGATAGCATTAAGCATGGCACTACTGGAGAAAAAATAGATCTGGCACTTCTGGTTGATGGTCTTCAAGCGGAACGTGAACAAGGTATTACTATTGATGTCGCATATCGTTATTTTTCCACAGCAAAACGTAAATTTATTATTGCAGATACTCCCGGGCATGAGCAGTACACGCGTAACATGGCAACAGGAGCTTCAACCTGCGATCTTGCAATTATTTTGATTGACGCTCGCTATGGTGTTGTTACCCAAACTCGCCGTCATAGTTATATAGCTTCTTTGCTTGGTATCAAGCACATTGTTGTTGCAGTAAACAAAATGGATTTACTTGATTTTGATGAAGCCGTTTTTGAAAAAATCAAACAGGATTATCTTCAATTCTCAGATAAGCTGAAGATGAGTAATGTTATGTTTGTGCCGATTTCGGCCTTAGATGGCGATAACGTTGTAAATCGTTCAGAGCGATCACCTTGGTATAAAGGTCAAACATTGATGGAAATCTTTGAGACCGTACCAATTGCTGAGGATAAAAATTTTTCTGATTTCCGTTTTCCTGTGCAGTACGTTAATCGTCCCAATCTTGATTTTCGCGGTTTTTGTGGGAATGTTGCATCGGGTGTTGTTAAAGTTGGTGATGAAATTCGAGTACTTCCATCAGGAAAAACCAGTCATATAAAATCAATAGTGACATATGAGGGTGAGTTGCAAGAGGCATTTACGGGGCAGGCGATAACATTGACATTGACTACTGAGGTAGATGTCAGTCGAGGCGATATGCTTGTGCTTGCTAGTGATGCTGTACCGCAATCCAACCATTTAAAAGCCCATGTTGTCTGGATGGGAGAAAAGGCTGCGCAAGTTAGTGGTGAATATCTTTTTAAATTTGCCAGTAAATTAGTGGGCGGTTCAATTGATAATATTGATTATCGGATTGATGTAAATACCCAAGTGCATTCTGCTGTCAATCAATTGCAACTAAATGATATCGCGGTTGTTGATTTATTACTTACTCAGCCGGTTGTTGCTGACCAATACGATCATAATCGTGCTACTGGTGCTTTCATTGTGATCGATAGATTAACCAATATTACAGTTGGTGCGGGGATGGTTCTTGAACAATTGGATATTAAAGCCCCAAATCTGTCTAATAGTTATAGTGAATTTGAAATAGAGCTAAATGCACTCATAAGAAAGCATTTCCCTCATTGGAATACGGTAGATCTTAAAATGCTATTGAAGTAAGTAATAAAAAGCCCCGGAAATATCGGGGCTTTTTATTTTGGCACATTTTTTTGTAAGTAATATCGCACATGAAATATGGTAATTCTCTCCTGTTTGATGTGGGTGCTCTCCTTTTAAGATGCTCTGGCACGCACGGATACTTGCGTGTTTATTCAACATCTTTAAGGAGTTATAAATGAAGTACATTTTTGCATTGTTTTCTGTTGTTGTTTTGTCTTTTGGTTCTTCTTTGCTTGCTTTTGCTGCCGAGTCTACTGCAGTAACAGGGCAGTCTAGTAAAGCAGAGTTGGTAATCCCTGATTCAGTGGTGAATATTAATACTGCAGATGTTCAAGAGTTAACCAAGCTTAAGGGAATCGGGGAGAAGAAGGCAGAAGCGATTGTGGCTTGGCGCAAGGCTAATGGCGATTTCAAAACAGTAGAACAATTGCTGGAAGTTAAAGGAATTGGTGAGGCGACGCTGGCAGCAAACAAAGAGAATATTCGTATTTAGCTAGGTGTTGGTGCCTTTAGGTGGCATCAGCGAATGAATTTTACGAGAATATTTGTTTTAATGAGAGCCTGGGTTTTATGACCTAGGCTCTCTTTTTTTGTGAGGTTAATAAATGTCCACATTCGGTCCTCGTATTATTGTTGCTATGGACTTTGATAGTGCAGAGCAATGTCTTTTGATGGCGAAGCGTTTATCTCCTCAATATTGCCGTTTAAAGGTTGGTAAAGAACTCTTTACTGCATGTGGCCCCCAAATCGTTGAGCAATTGATGGAGTTGGGGTTCGAAATTTTTCTTGATTTGAAGTTTCATGATATCCCAAATACGACCAGCAAGGCTGTGAAGGCGGCAGCTAACCTGGGGGTATGGATGGTTAATGTTCATGCTTCTGGCGGTGAACGTATGATGCTTGCGGCTCGAGATATTCTTGAACAGTCGGCGGGTAAGCGCCCCCTGTTAATTGCCGTGACAGTATTAACAAGCATGGAGGCTTCAGATTTGTCAGCTATAGGTATCAATCAAAGCCCCAGGGAACATGTGATGCGGCTAGCCAAATTGACTCATTCGTGCGGCCTTGATGGGATCGTATGTTCTGCGCAGGAAGCGAGCCTAATGCGAGCTGAGTTCGGGAGTGATTTTTGTCTGGTGACGCCAGGTATTCGATTAGATTCTGCCATCACAGATGATCAGCGTCGTACATTAACTCCTGCAGCTGCAATCAGTGCGGGCAGTAGTTATCTTGTCATTGGGCGTCCTATCACTCAGTCCCTGGATCCAGTCGCTACTTGTCAGTTTATTCACCAATCCATTGTTTGATGCTTGAATCTATTAAGGATCATGGTTACAGCTATGAAAAATGTTGCGCCTGTTGTTATTACTATTGATGGTCCGAGCGGTTCAGGTAAGGGAACCTTAAGTCAGATGCTTGCTCGCCATCTTGGGTATCATCTGCTGGATAGTGGTGCGTTGTACCGTCTTGTTGCACTAGCAGCAATTAAAAAAAACATAGACTTGTCGGATGAATTGGCTGTAACTCAGGTTGCAAAAGGATTGGATGTAAAATTTGATGCGAATACCGATAGGTCGGCGCGAATTTTGCTTGAGGGAAGTGATGTCACTGATGCAATACGCACCGAGACAGTTAGCATGGGGGCATCACAAATAGCAGCTTACCCTGATGTGAGGGCTGCCTTGCTTGATCGTCAGCGGGCATTCGCTGCTGCGCCAGGTCTTGTAGCGGATGGGCGCGATATGGGAACTACAGTTTTCCCAAAAGCTCAGACAAAATTATTCTTGACTGCAAGTGCGGAAGCTCGTGCCGAGCGTCGTTGTAAGCAGTTATTGGCCAAAGGAGTATTGGTTGATATTGCGGAGTTAATCGAAGATATTCGGGAGCGCGATCAGCGTGATTCAAGTCGGGCCATTTCTCCGCTAAGGCCTGCTGATTCGGCGGTAATTATTGATAGCACTTTCATGAGTATCGAAGAGGTTTTCTCTAATATGTTGGCCGCGATCAAGTAGGCGTTATTGGGTTGTCAAAAAATCGTAAGGAAAATCAGCTAGGTTCATTAGCGTTGCACATAACAATATAGTAAACACGAGAACATCGGGCTAAACGTTACTATCCACTCAAGATGAGATTACAGTATGACTCTGACTTGCTTTAAAGCCTACGATATTCGTGGAAAATTGGGGGACGAGCTTAATGAAGATATTGCTTACAGAATTGGACGTGCTTATGCGCAATTTCTACGACCGAAAAGTGTAGTTGTTGGTGGGGATGTGCGTTTGACGAGTAAGACGTTAAAGGTTGCGTTAAGCAATGGTTTGCGGGATGAAGGAGTTGATGTCATTGATATTGGCATGACGGGGACGGAGGAAGTTTATTTCGCTACTAGCCATCTAAAAACTGATGGAGGCATAGAAATAACGGCAAGTCATAACCCTATTGATTACAATGGAATGAAGTTGGTGCGTGCAAACTCTAAACCTATTAGTGGTGATACAGGTTTAAATGATATTAAGCGTTTGGCAGAGGAAAATATTTTTTCTCCTGTAGCTTTCTCCTCTCGCGGCAGCATTCATGAGGTCAATATTTTAGACGCGTACGTGCAACACTTACTTTCTTATGTTGATGTATCCCAGTTAAAGCCTTTGAAGTTAGTTGTTAATGCTGGCAATGGTGCTGCAGGTCATGTGATTGATGCGATAGAAAAATACCTGCCATTTGAGTTTATTAAAATCAATCATGAGCCTGATGGTTCGTTTCCGAATGGTATTCCTAATCCGTTGTTGGTTGAAAATCGTGCGGCTACAACAGAGGCAGTTATTGTTCACAAAGCAGACATGGGTATTGCTTGGGATGGTGACTTTGATCGTTGCTTTTTATTTGATGAAACCGGTGCTTTTACGGAAGGGTATTATATTGTAGGTCTCTTGGCTGAAGCATTCTTATTAAAAAACCCGGGGGCTAAAATTATTCATGATCCCAGGTTGACCTGGAATACTTTGGATATCGCACAAAAAAATGGTGGCCATGCGATTCAGTCCAAAACTGGGCATGCCTTTATTAAGGAGCGTATGCGGGAAGAGGATGCGGTCTATGGCGGCGAGATGAGTGCACATCATTATTTTAGAGACTTTTTCTACTGTGATAGCGGAATGATTCCTTGGTTATTAGTATGTGAATTACTTTCCAGGAAGCAAGAGAAATTGTCACGTATGCTTGAGGACAGAATTGCTAAATTTCCATCTCCGGGAGAGATTAATAGTCATGTTGTTGATCCAAAAGCAGCAATTGGTAAAGTTTTCGATCAGTATGTAAATGATGCAAAAGTAATTGATAAAACCGACGGTATTAGTCTTGAGTTTGATGAATGGCGATTTAATTTACGAATGTCCAACACCGAGCCTGTTGTTCGTTTAAATTTGGAGAGCCGTAGCAATCCAGATTTGTTGAACAAAAAAACAACAGAGATTATGACATTGCTCAATAGCTAAAATAAAAACTTTAAAGGTGTGATTATGCAAGTTAAAAAAGCGGTTATTCCAGTTGCAGGGCTTGGAACTCGTATGCTTCCTGCAACTAAAGCTATTCCTAAAGAAATGCTACCTGTTGTTGATAAGCCTTTAATTCAGTATGTAATTGAAGAGGCTGCAGCTGCGGGGATTAAAGAAATTGTTTTGGTGACACATGCTAGTAAAAACGCAATAGAAAATCATTTTGATACAAGTTTTGAATTAGAGGCGCAACTCGAGTCCCGATTAAAGCGCTCATTGCTTGCGGAAGTCCGTTCTATCACCCCGCCAGGGTTGACTGTTATTTCTGTGCGTCAAGCGGAGGCAAAAGGGTTAGGGCATGCAATTCTTTGTGCGAAATCTGTTGTTGGAGATGAGCCATTTGCCGTATTGCTTCCTGATGTGATTGTAGACAACGCAGAATGCAATCTACGACAGGAGAATCTTGCAGGAATGACAAGGCGCTTCGAGGAAACCGGGAATAGTCAAATTTTAGTTGAGCGTGTTCCACCTGAACAAGTTGATAAATATGGTGTTGTGGATTGCGCTGGCGCAGAAATTCCGGCTGGAAAAACAGCCAAAATTAATGCAATGGTGGAAAAGCCGCCTGTAGACGAGGCTCCATCGAATATGGCTATTGTTGGTCGTTATGTTTTATCAAAAACGGTGTGGGAGTTGTTGGCTAAAACTATGCCGGGTGCGGGGGGGGAGATACAGTTAACGGATGCGCTTGATGCATTATTGGCTCAAGAAGTTGTTGAGGCATATCAACTGGTTGGTCGTAGTCATGATTGCGGAACAAAACTTGGATATTTGATGGCGAATGTTATTTATGGTGAGCGGCATCCTGAGATAGGCAAAGCTTTCAAAGCATTTATGGATGCGCGCTAATCCAATAAATTCCGATCTTCTGTGTTAAACGTAGAAAAGTTTTATGTGCTCGTCTGATTCACTGGTTTCGGAATTGACACTTTCATAAGGAGTATTAATTGATTATTCCCGTAATATTGGCTGGTGGTTCTGGGACTCGTCTTTGGCCTTTGTCCCGCAAACATTATCCCAAGCAATTATTAAAACTGTTTGGTGATAAGACAATGTTGCAGCAGACGCTATTGCGTCTTCATGGTGTTCCGAATCTAGCTCCTCCAATTGTCGTATGTAATGAAGAGCATAGATTTATGGTTGCCGAACAATTGCATGAAATTGGGCAAAAAAAGTCATCTATTATTCTGGAGCCTATTGCTCGCAATACAGCTCCAGCACTTGCTCTTGCTGCAATTCATGCGCGGACAATTGACGATAATCCCATTTTATTGGTGTTGTCCGCCGACCATATGATTAAAGATGTTGATGTTTTTCAAGCTGCATTATCAAAAGCGATAAAGGCTGCAAATATCGGACATCTTGCCACCTTTGGTGTGATGCCAACCAGGCCTGAGACAGGTTATGGGTATATAAAAACAGATAGCGCATCAAACGCAACCGACTTTTTTCCTGTGTCTAAATTTGTTGAAAAGCCGGACTTGGCAACAGCAGAAACATACCTTTCTGAGGGCTGTTATTATTGGAACAGCGGTATGTTTGTATTTCAAACAAATGTGTTTTTGCAAGAGTTGCAAACTCAAAGCCCTGATGTAGTAGTTGCTGCTGAACAAGCTAAAGTTTGGGCTGTTCAAGATTTGGATTTTATTCGTGTTGATAAAGAATCGTTTGCGCATGCACCAAATATTTCCATTGATTATGCCTTGATGGAAAAAAGTAAAAATGTAGTTTGTGTTCCTCTGGATGCCGGCTGGAGTGATGTAGGTGATTGGAAGTCTTTTTGGGATCTTTCAGATAAAGATGAAGCAGGTAATAGTTTAATCGGCGATAGTATAGATATAGGTTCGACAAATACCCTTGTATTTTCTCAAGATAAACTAGTGGCCACATTAGGTGTTAATAATTTGATGATTATTAATACACCCGATGCTGTATTGGTCGCTGATAAATCACAAGCCCAACAAGTTAAATCTATCATCACTCAGATAGAAAAACAAAATCGCTCTGAGCATTTACAGCACCGAGAAATTTATCGGCCTTGGGGTTGTTATGATGCCATTGATTCTGGTGATCGATATCAAGTGAATAGAATTCGTGTGAAGCCCGGAGGTAGCTTGTCATTGCAGATCCATCATCATCGCGCGGAACACTGGATTGTGGTAAAAGGAACTGCTTTGGTTCAAAAGGGTGATGAAACGATTTTGCTTTCAGAAAATGAGTCTACTTATATCCCTGTTGGTACAAGGCATCGGTTAACTAACCCGGGGAAAATACCATTAGAAATTATCGAGGTTCAATCAGGGCCGTATCTTCTGGAGGATGATGTTATTCGCTTTGAAGACAGTTATGGGCGCTCTTAAATATTTAAAAAACTAGGGAGTTTCTAATGAAAGTTACTGTATTTGGAACTGGCTATGTTGGTTTGGTAACTGGTGCTTGTCTTGCTGATGTTGGTCACGATGTTTTATGCGTGGATATTGACCAAAAAAAAGTGGATAACCTTAATGCCGGTATAATTCCAATTTATGAGCCTGGTTTAGAGTCTATCGTTAAGCAGGCTGTGCAACACGGCTTGCTGAATTTCACAACCAATATGGACATGGCAGTACAACATGGAGAGCTTCAATTTATCGCTGTTGGTACGCCTTCGGGCGAGGATGGTTCTGCTGATCTTCAGTATGTAGTTGCAGTTGCAGAAACAATTGGCAAAAGAATAACCGATTATCGTGTGGTCGTTAATAAATCAACTGTGCCAATTGGAACCGCTGAAATAGTACGTGATGCTATTGACAAAGAACTCAAAATTCGTGGGTTGAATATCCCGTTTGATGTGGTTTCCAACCCTGAGTTTTTAAAAGAAGGTGCAGCTGTTAATGATTTTATGAAGCCCGACCGAATTGTGGTGGGTACTGATAGTGAGAGAGCTGAGTTACTTCTGCGCGAACTCTATGCGCCCTTTAATCGTAGTCATGACCGAATGATTTTTATGGACGTTCGTTCAGCCGAATTAACCAAGTACGCAGCGAACGCTATGCTTGCTACCAAGATCAGCTTTATTAATGAGATGGCGAATTTAGCTGAATTGCTGGGGGCTGATATTGAAAAAGTCAGAAATGGTATAGGTGCTGATCCGCGTATTGGTTATCACTTTATTTACCCTGGCTGTGGTTACGGAGGTTCGTGCTTCCCCAAGGATGTAAAAGCATTGATCAATATTGCGAAGAATGTTGAATATACAGCGGGACTGATGGAGGCTGTGGATCGTGTAAATCAGGCACAGAAGCAAAAACTATATAGTTATATCGAGCGGCACTTTGGTGGCGATTTGAAAGGGAAGGTTTTTGCCCTGTGGGGATTGGCATTTAAACCTAACACGGATGACATGCGTGAGGCACCTAGCAGGATCTTAATGGAGGCCTTGTGGGCGGCCGGCGCAAAAGTTCAGGCTTATGATCCTGTTGCGATGGATGAAACTCAGCATATCTATGGCCTAAGGGATGATCTGAAACTTGTTGGCACTAAAGAGGCTGCTTTGGAAAGGGCTGATGGCTTGGTTATCTGTACTGAATGGAAAAACTTTCGAGCACCTAATTTCGATGTTGTTAGATCTGCGCTGCGTAATCCGGTTATTTTTGATGGCCGAAATTTGTATGAACCTGATCGCATGACTAATTTAGGTTTCCAGTACTATGCCGTAGGGCGCGGCATGAGTGTTGTGGGTTATTGATTTCAAAAGGGCACCAACAATGTTGGTGCATGCTCTGTTTCTGTGCTGTGACCAGCGTTATTTATATTATATTTGCATATTTCCTAAGCTATTGAAAAATAAAGAGCATTCTGCTACCCTCCTGCGCCTGCTGATTCTTGGTGCTTGGATTCACTGCCTTGATTTGTTAGCAGCGGCGATGGTTGTAAAGCCCAGCCTGAGGGAACCTCGCCTTATATTAACTGACCCGTACGACTGGCCGTGCGGTATAAGCCGATCATTTCGATGATTTGGCTCTTTTATAGGTATCACCATGAGTATGACTGAAAGTTTTGCTGAGTTGTTTGAAGAAAGCCTGAAAACCGTTGATATGGTTCCAGGTACCATCGTTACTGGTGTAGTTATCGATATCGATAAAGATTGGGTGACTGTACACGCTGGTTTGAAATCTGAAGGTGTTATCCCTGCAGAACAATTCCGTAACGAACTGGGTGAGTTGAATCTCCAGATCGGCGACGAAGTCCAAGTAGCCTTGGAAAGCGTGGAAGATGGTTTCGGTGAGACCAAGCTGTCCCGCGAGAAAGCCAAGCGTGCTGAAGCTTGGAAAATCCTTGAAGCAGCTCATGTTGCTGAAGAAGTTATTAAGGGCGTTATCAATGGCAAGGTTAAGGGCGGGTTCACCGTTGACGTTGCTGGCATCCGTGCCTTCCTTCCGGGCTCTCTGGTTGATGTTCGCCCAGTGCGCGAAACTACTCACCTCGAAGGCAAAGAGCTGGAATTCAAAGTTATCAAGCTGGACCAAAAGCGTAACAACGTCGTTGTTTCCCGTCGTGCAGTGCTAGAACAAGCTAACTCTGTTGAGCGCGATGAGCTGTTGGCCACTTTGCAAGAAGGTCAAGCTGTTAAAGGTATCGTTAAAAACCTTACCGACTACGGTGCTTTCGTTGATCTGGGCGGTGTAGATGGTCTGTTGCACATTACTGATATGGCGTGGAAGCGTATAAAGCATCCAGGTGAGATCGTAAACGTTGGTGATGAAATTGACGTTAAAGTTCTGAAGTTTGATCGTGAGCGTAACCGTGTATCTTTGGGCTTGAAACAATTGGGCGAAGACCCATGGTTAGCTATCACCAAGCGTTACCCAGAAGGTGCTCGTGTTAAAGCTAAAGTTACCAACCTGACCGATTACGGTTGCTTTGCTGAGTTGGAAGAGGGTGTTGAAGGTTTGATTCACGTTTCAGAAATGGATTGGACCAACAAGAACATTCATCCATCCAAAGTGGTTCAGTTGGGCGATGAAATCGAAGTTATGGTTCTGGATATCGACGAAGAGCGTCGTCGTATCTCCCTCGGCCTGAAGCAATGTCAGGAAAATCCATGGGATGCGTTTGCACGTACTTGCGCGAAAGGCGACAAGATTAGTGGCAAGATCAAATCAATCACTGACTTTGGTATCTTCATTGGCCTTGATGGTGGCATTGATGGTCTGGTTCACCTTTCTGACATCTCCTGGCACGAAGCTGGTGAAGAAGCTGTTCGAAAGTACAAGAAAGGTGATGAGCTGGAAACTGTGGTGTTGGCTATTGATCCAGAGCGTGAACGCATTTCTCTGGGCATTAAGCAGCTCGAAACTGATCCATTCTCGGAATATGTTTCTGTGAATGATAAGGGAGCCGTAGTTAAAGGTATTGTTAAAGAAGTTGAGGCTAAAGCAGCAGTAATCACATTGGCTGATGACGTTGAAGCAGTACTTAAAGCTTCGGAGCTGAGTCGTGAGAAGGTTGAAGATGCTCGCAACTTACTAAAAGTGGGGGACGAGGTTGAAGCGAAAATTATTGCGGTAGATCGCAAAAATCGTAGTATTAGCCTGTCTGTTAAGTCTAAAGACGTAGAAGATGAGAAGGCTGCAATTAAAGAGCTTTCGGCAAAACAGTCTGATCAGGCGTCGCCTACAACATTGGGTGATTTGATTAAGGCTCAAATGCAAAGTAAAGAATAAGTTTATTTTGCAGGTGCTGTGGCTGGAGATAATCAGCCACAGCCCCCACTGATTATAATAAATGGTGTGTTTCTAGTCCTTTGCATGAGCGTTTGTAATAGTTGTTTGCTTGGTTTTGCTTGAACGTTTTTAAATATTTTAAATAACAGAGAGCAGGTTATGACAAAGTCAGAATTGATTGAATATATTACCGAAAAACAAAATCAGTTGACGGTCAAGGATGTCGAAATGTCAGTCAAGTTATTGCTCGATTATATGTCTGATATTCTTGCTTCTGGAGAGCGGATTGAGATTCGTGGTTTTGGGAGCTTCTCCTTGCACTATCGTGCTCCACGAACAGGTAGAAATCCAAAAACAGGTGACGCTGTTGTACTTGAAGGAAAGTACGTTCCTCACTTCAAGCCAGGTAAAGAAATGCGTGATCGTGTTAATGAAAGTATTGCGAAGCTTTAATTTAATATTTATTTATTCAAGAATAGATAAATAACAGAAACAAAAATATTCCCCTCAGTTCTCAGCCCAGCCCCTCCCATACATTTTTCGTTTTGTGTGCTTCTCCGAGTTACTGTTTATGTTTAGAAGACTATTTGAAGCTTCGCGCCCTGCAAAACGAATGATCTCTCTTGCGTATGATGCTTTAGCGATAACAATTGGTATCTATCTATCTATATGTCTGCGCTTAGGGACATTTGATATTGTTGTTACTCGCAAAGAACTGGCTGCGTTAGCTATTACTATATTCGCAAGTTTGTTTATTTTTATTCGCTTGGGAATGTATCGGGCAATTCTCAGATACATGACCCAGCCAGCAATTATCACTATTGTTATTTGTGTGTTTTTGTCTGGTGCGGTATTGGCAATATCGGGTTTTATGACGTATTCAAAAATTCCTCGGTCTGTCCCTTTTATTTATATTGCTTTGATGATTTTTTTGATTGGTGGGCCAAGATTGTTGGTCAGACAGATTATTTTGATGCTAGGTGCCTTGCCTTCAAAAGAAGCTATTCCTGTCATTGTTTACGGTGCTGGAAGAACTGGCCATCAATTGCTGCAGGCATTGCAGGATACAGGTTATCGTGTTGTAGCATTTGTTGATGACAATAAATTTCTGCATGGTACTTTGCTAGCAAACATTAAAATTTACTCACCAAAATCTATTCCGAAATTAATGTCATCTACTGGAGCCAATAAGTTGTTGTTGGCTCTGGGGCGAGCTTCACATAGCTTAAGGCTTGATATCATAAAAAAACTTGAACGATACCATATCAATGTTCAAACAATACCTGAGTTTTCCGATATTGTTTCCGGAAAGGCTCGCATCGAAAACCTTCGCGACATAGATATTGATGATCTACTTGGGCGTGATAGTGTGCAGCCAATGTCTCATTTAATGGATGGTTCGGTCTTTGATAAGGTTGTGTTAGTGACTGGGGCTGGCGGCTCAATAGGGGGAGAGCTTTGTCGCCAACTTATTGAGCTAAAGCCGAAAAAACTGATTCTTTTTGATCATAACGAATTTAGCCTGTACAGCATTGAGCGTGAGCTTGCTGCAAAAAATATTGATCAGGTCGAGCTTTTGGCTGTTCTTGGTTCGGTGCAAAATGCCTGTCTATTAGCTTCTTTAATGAATAGTCATGTTGTCCAAACGGTATACCACGCCGCTGCTTATAAACATGTCCCACTTGTTGAAAATAATTGTGTCGAGGGAATGAAGAATAATGTTTTCGGCACATTGTATTGTGCAGAGGCGGCGATAAAAACTGGTGTGGAATTGTTGGTACTTATATCCACAGATAAGGCGGTTCGCCCCACAAATATCATGGGTGCATCAAAGCGCTTAGCTGAGTTGATTTTACAAAGTCTGGCCGAAAAGCAAATGAGCACGCGCTTTGTCATGGTTAGGTTTGGTAATGTGCTCGGCTCGTCCGGTTCTGTAGTTCCCGTTTTTCGTCAACAGATTAAGGATGGAGGTCCTGTCACGGTTACTCATCCAGATATCATTCGCTATTTTATGACTATCCGAGAAGCGGCTCAGCTGGTGATTCAGGCGGGAACAATGGGGAAGGGCGGAGATGTTTTTGTTCTGGATATGGGAGAGCCTGTCAAAATAGTCGATCTTGCCCGGCGGATGATTCATCTTTCTGGCTTAAGTGTTCGCGATGAAAATAATCGTAATGGAGATATTAACATTAGTTATACAGGCTTACGGCCAGGAGAGAAATTATTTGAAGAACTGCTCATAGGAGATAATGTTTCACCTACAGAGCACAGCAGAGTTTTCCGTGCAATGGAGCAGTATATTTCATGGCGAGAAATGGAGTCTTTTTTAGCTGAGCTGTCGGCTGCTTGTGAAAAAAACGACATTATTTGGATAAAGTCTTTATTGCTTAAGGTGCCAGTTGGTTATTTAGTCGATTCATTGGAGCCATGTCCTATAAAATCTTTGAGCGCGGTGTAATCAGTCAGGGCGGCCTGCATTATATTTTTTTGCGATAAAAATCAGTGGTGTGTATGCAACCAAAATACCTATCATTGGATGAACAAAATTTACACTGGTTGCTGCGGCTAATGGAAATAACCATAACATGTTTATTGAGACAACAATTAACGTAATGCGTGTGTGTGATTTATAAATACGTGAGCACTTTTGATATGTATGTGATCTGTGTGCCTCTGAAAAGGCTTGTTTTGTGAGAATGCGATAAAATAAGGTGTAACTAGCATCCACAATAAAGGCTCCAAGCATAATCAACCATGCAATAGTTAAGTTATAGTTTTCATTTGCGGGTGCGATAGAAAGAAGGCCAAAAGTTAAACCTAAAAATAAACTTCCAGAGTCTCCCATAAATAATTTTGCAGTTGGGAAATTCCAAAATAAAAAACCACATGTGCATGCAATTATAATTAATAGTGTATATGTGATGTTCTCATCTGCACTGTGCATTGAATAAATCACAATCATACCAGCGCATACACTTATTGCTTCCAGCGCTGCCAAACCATTAATTCCATCCATAAAGTTGTACAAGTTCGTCATCCAGGTGGCGAATAAAATCATCACTACAACCAATGTGCATTCTTGAATCACAGAATATTTCCATGAATCTTCTGTGATAAGAAAAAACACTGCGAACGTAGCTGTCAGCAATTGCGCAATCAAGCGTAACCTAACGCTCAGATTAAAAAAGTCATCACAAATACCAAGGAGTGAAATTAAGCTGATTGGGATGATTAGCCAAAGAAAAATGCGTTCATCTAAATATCCTAAAGCAACGGCGCTCACAGCTGTTATGAGTGTACTGACTAGTATGGCTATGCCGCCGCCTCTAGGCGTAGGAATCTCATGCGAGCTACGCATATTGGGCGCATCTAATAAGCGCCCGCCCAAAAAATGAATAACTGTGCGGGAGAGCACCAAAGATAAGCAAAAAGGAAAAAGAAAAAGAATTAGCCATTCGGTCAAGTGGGGGCTCCATCAAATATCGGGTATAAAGTTAATAGTATCGGCAATTGCATTCAGTTATTGCTGCTTTTTAGTGCCACATATGAACATTTCGCTATTTATTGGTGCGTTGTGGTTTGGTCGATATTTTTAGGTTTTCGATATCCGCATGAAATACATAGAAAAATATTTTATGGCGTGATACTTGCTGTCTCTGCGCGCCTTTTATGTTTTTATTGCTGCCTGCCTTTTTTTGCACCAAAAGTGATCTGCTTTGATGCCGCGATATTTATGTTTGGTCAGCTAATCAACAACTGTTGATTCACAATGAGGCAAGAAGATAAATAGAACTAACCGCTATCTAATCTAAGAATCATCATGGGGTACCTATGAAGACGATGAATTTTCCCACTCAAATGTTATTCGGCGCAATACTGTCGATCTCGGCCCAGAGTGTTTTTGCCCAAGAAGCCTCACTTAATGGTGCTAATACCGCTTGGATATTAACTTCTACGGCTCTTGTATTATTCATGACTCTGCCAGGTTTGGCGCTTTTTTATGGTGGTTTGGTTCGTGTAAAGAATATTCTTTCTGTGTTGATGCAGTGCTTCGCAATTGCTTGTTTGGTTTCGTTGCTTTGGCTCATCGCTGGATATAGTTTGGCCTTTGGCGCAGGTAATGCATGGATCGGTGACTTCAGTATGGTCTTTATGGCAAGTATCTCTGAAGACGCTCTTGCAGGGGATATTCCTTTAAGTCTGCACGCTATGTATCAAATGACGTTTGCCATTATTACCCCCGCATTGATTATTGGGGCTTTTGCGGAACGCATGAAATTTTCATCCATGCTGATTTTTTCGGCGCTCTGGTTGTTTGCTGTTTATATCCCTGTGTGTCATTGGGTCTGGGCTGGATCTGGCTGGTTGTTTGCAAAAGGCTTGCTCGATTTTGCTGGTGGTACTGTGGTGCATATTACGGCGGGTGTGGCTGCGTTGGTTGCAGCGATTGTGCTTGGCAAACGTAGTGGGTTCCCGACAACAGCAATGCCACCACATAATATGACTATGACGGTAACTGGTGCCGGTATGCTCTGGGTGGGTTGGTTTGGATTCAATGCGGGTAGCGCGTTGGCTGCTAACGGTAATGCAGCTATGGCTATGCTTGTGACACATATTTCTGCTGCTGCTGGAGCTTTGGCGTGGATGACTATTGAATGGATGCGTTTTAGGAAGCCAAGCGTTTTGGGTATTGTTACGGGTATGGTTGCAGGCTTAGGGACAATTACTCCCGCTTCTGGTTATGTTGGTCCGGGTGGTGCGTTAATAATTGGTTTGGCCGCCGGCATTATTTGTTTTGTGATGACCCAGTTGGTTAAACGTGCATGGAAAATTGATGACTCGTTGGATGTGTTTCCTGTGCACGGAATAGGAGGGGTTTTGGGGACTATCCTTGCTGGTGTGTTTGCATCAACAGAGCTTGGTGTATTCAGCGGACAAGGTTTTGCAACTGGTATAAACTCAATGGGCGAACAGCTTGGTGTGCAGTTTCTGGGGGTAGCGGTAACTTTTGTTTATACTGCAGTGGTGACATACATTTTGCTCAAATTAACTGGTGTACTTACATCTGGATTGCGTGTAACTAAAGAGGAAGAAACTATAGGTCTTGATCTTAGTTTGCACGAAGAGGATGGTTATAAGCTGTAAGCGAAAAACTGATCCCATAAAAAAAGAGGAGCATAGCTCCTCTTTTTTTATGGGAGTCTGAGTGGTGTTACATATTATTTAAATGCAATTAACGCGGCGGTTACTGCGACATTTAAGGATTCAACGCCATTATTCATGGGGATGCAAATTTTTTCATTGCATAAGTTAAATATTTCTGAAGAGACACCTTCTGATTCATTCCCAAGCACATAGATACATGGAGCATTTGGAGAGAACTGCTTTAGCTCTTTCTTTGCATGTGAGGAGAGGGCACAAATAAGCGCGCCATGCTTTTTAAAATCTAATAGTGCGTGTTCCAAATCCTTGCAGCGCAAGAGTGGTGCGCGAAATACAGTGCCAGCACTTGCCTTTATAACGAGAGGATCAATTTGCGCATTGCCTTTTTGTGGCAATAAAATTCCATCTATGTTTCCAGCGCAAGCTGAACGGATAATCATTCCGAGATTTTGGGGGTTTTGCACTCCATCAAGTGCAAGCAAGGTGTAGTTTTTTTGCGAGTGATTACTCCTTAAGAATTCATCGTAAAGTCTGTACCCGCGTAATTGTAAATCTGCGGCCACGCCCTGATCTTGACTGGCATTCTTGGAAATGCGCGACAAAGCTTGGCGATCGTGAAAAATAATTTCTGCACCTTTGTTTTTTGCGAGCATTATTATTTCATCAAGAATAGATGCTGCTTTATTGCTCTTGGCTAAATGTAATCGATATACGGCAGTAGAGCTATCCTGTAATGCTTCAAGAATTGTTTTTCTTCCATAGATGGTCATCAAGGAATCGAAAAATCGTTTTTTTTCTAAATACTCTGAGCTGTCTTCGCGGGTTTTATTCATGGTGAATACTTGAAGAAAATAAGGAGGGTTAGGCAAGGCAGATGGTTTTGTAAGTGCGCACTGCTTTTGGTAGTCCCATGGCAATGGCATCTACAGTAAGGGCGTGCCCAATGGAAACCTCGAGCAACTGAGGGACTTTACGAAAATGGGCTAGATTTTCTAAATTTAAATCATGGCCTGCATTCAGGCCTATACCAATTTCCTGGGCATGAAGAGCGGCTGTCATATAAGTTTGGAATAGCGCATTAAAACTATCATCATTATTTTTATAGGCCTCTGCATAAGGGCCAGTGTAAAGCTCTATGCGATCTGCGCCCAACTCTTTTGCAAGGCTGATTTGCTCAGGATCTGGATCCATGAATAAACTGACTCGTACACCAATATCATGCAGCTCATGGATGAGAGGTTGCAGTTTTTTTCCCGCAACATGAAGATTAAATCCGTGGTCTGAGGTTAGTTGCTCATTTGAATCTGGCACCAACGTACATTGATGGGGGCGAACATCATGAACCAGTTTAAGGAATCCAGGAAAATCAGCTACAGATTCTGCATATGGGTTCCCTTCGATATTAAATTCAATTCCAGGAAAAGATTTAACCAGATCGCTTAGCTCATATACGTCACGTGGACGAATATGACGTTGGTCTGGTCGTGGATGAACTGTAAGCCCATCCGCCCCCGCTTGAATACACACCTCGCCATGAGTAACTACATTAGGGTAGTTTCCCGGACGAGAATTTCGGATCAATGCAATTTTGTTTAAATTGACACTGAGAGCTGTTTTATTAATATGACTCATTGAATAGGTACCACAGCATCTTTGAAGCTGGATTGTTTGGGAGATTGCTGCGCTTCAATCAAGGTTTTATAGTCGCTACTATTAATACGTGATGCACTTAAAATTCGAACTGCATAATTAGGCGCCTCCGGAAATGCTTTGAACATCCCGCGAGGTTCTTGTGCAATTTTTTCGATGACCTCCATGCCCCACACAACTTTACCAAATACAGTATAACCAGGCTTGGTGTCGGTAGCGTTTAATCCGGTATTGTTGTTTAAGTTTACATAGAACTGGGCAGTTGCGCTGTCTGGATCCTGTTGTCTTGCCATAGCTACGCTTTTATAGTCATTCTTCAATCCATTGATGGATTCATTTGCAATTGGCTCACGGGTTTCCTTTTCGGAAAAATCAAAAGTCATGCCGCCTCCCTGAACAACGAATCCAGGTACGACGCGATGAAATATAGTTCCGTCGTAAAATTTGGAATCGACATACTCTAAAAAATTTTTAACAGTGACCGGTGCTGCTTTTGGCTGGAGCTCAATCACAAAAACACCCAAGTCAGTCTTAATGGCAACCAATGTATTTTGTGCTGTAGCGACGCTCGCTATGAGCGCCAAGCAAAAAGCAGTAAGCAATTTAATAGTTTGTTTCATGGTCATAGTTAAGATCTTCATTTAGCGCCATTCTGATTTGCGTTTACGGCGGCCTAATGCTTGCAGGACAAACGATAAAAAAACGCCTCCAAATACTAATCCGCCACCATATACCCAGTGGTTGAATCGATCTGTGTTCTTTAATTTTTCATTCTCAGCCTTCAGTATGTCAGCATGAGTTTGCAGTAGTTGGTTTTCTTTGACTATTCGTTGGTGCTCTTCTTCCAAATTTAATGCTGTACTTGCAGCCTGACGCATGTCTTCGGTATCGGTTAACAGTTGTTGATGTTCTTGTTGGATTTTTTCAATCTGTTCTTTTAATTGCGTATTTTCCGATTGTAACTCCAGGGTGTTGCGCGAGGCGCTGGAAAGTGCGGCTAGTTGCATTGCGGCTGTTGGTTTATCAGTAATGTTTTGGCTGCGAACCCAGCCTTCGGTGCCATCAGGCGTAATAACCAAGGACCATAAATTGTTATCGCTCCCTGTTTCTTCTCGAATAAAATTTAGTTTGGTGCCACTGGCCAAGCCTTGTTGCAAAATGCTGGCTTGAGGTGTTTTGTCACTTCTGACTGGAATGTAAATGACATCTGAAACGTACTTGTCCGTAGCAAAAGCCGACGTACAAAATTGAGGAGCCATAAATAACGATAAAGCACTACCGTAAAGAAATATTTTTTTCACAGTTGTTGTGGTCCTTATTAAAGAAAATATATTTTAGGTAAATTTAAATAAAATTAAGGTAAGACTTTTTTAAATGGTTTTACTGTAACTTTTGCATAGATTCCGGCCGTAACATAAGGGTCTTTATCTGCCCATGCTTGAGCTTGTTTTAATGAATCAAACTCTGCCACTACCAGGCTTCCACTGAAGCCTGCATCGCCCGGATCATTGTTATCTATGTTAGGATAGGGGCCGGCCAATACCAGCTTTCCTTCATCGTTCAATTGCTGTAAGCGGGCAAGATGTGCGGGTCTTGCGACTTTACGTTTTTCCAAGCTGTTTGGAGTATCTTCACTAATAATTGCGTAGAGCATGTGTATTCCTGAATTTGAAAATGAAATGAGTAAAAAAGATAAGAAATCAGGTATCGCTACCGTCATTGATAATGTCTTCAAGTGTCAGGTGTGTTAGCAACCGTATGCTTCGAAATACGTAAAACAGTGTGCCCATCATAATGATCAGCATGGGAAGTGCGATCACCGGATAACTAAGTGCGGTCATTTTTCCTAGCTCTGCATTGAACTCTGCTGTGCCCGGTTGGCTGATAAGAATCATTTTCGCCAGAATATAATTCAATACTGATGAAAGAAAAAAAGAGCCAGCAATCATAAATGATGCATTATTTAGTGTGCGCTCAAAATTCTTTTTTGTTCCGAATTTTTGTAGCGCGGTATCGACTTTATTAATTTTCAAAACTTTATCGTTATAAATAAATATTTTTACCAAGGGGTGCCGTGTTTTTATTGATATCAATGTGACAAGGCATAAAATGCCCGGAATTGCAGCCTCCTTTATAGCGAAATATTTGGGAGGGAGATGCAATAAAGTTAATCCCCCTGTCAGAAGTACGCTTACAACTCCCAAGGCTGAAAAGACGTTCACTTTTTTGGTAATAATGAAATCGCGAAGACCATAACTGACAGGGAAAGCCAGAGCAATTACTAACCCCCAAACTGCGCCGAGATATTCGTCGTCACTAAGCTTGGTCAAAATAAGTGTTGGAATCACAATGTTCATTAACAAGTTGGCCAAAAAACTTTCTTTTTTGGGCTTGGGTTGAGAATTTGTGGGTTCCGTCTGCGGTTTATCAGCTAACATGTTCGCATTCTTTTCGATGTTGTTGTCCGTCATAACCAATCCAGGTGATGTCTTTTAGGAGATTGTGTGATTTTTGATCTGCACTGTCATACCCATTTTTCCGATGGCGCGCTCAGCCCGGAAGAGGTAGTTGCGCGTGCTGCAGGGCATGGGGTATCTATGTTGGCAATTACGGATCACGATACCATAGCTGGTATTGGGATTGCACAAAAAGCCGCATTGAGCGCAGGTATTGGTTTAATTACCGGCATCGAGTTTTCCAGCCAGTGGGGCAAGGGCGGTGCGCATATTGTCGGTTTGGGGATTGATATTAAATCAACGGCACTTGCGGAAGCTGTGGAATTTCAGGCGCTAGCTCGTGTGACGCGTGCAATGACTATCGCAGAGCGTTTATCCAAAGTAGGCTTCCCTTGTGCGCTGGAAGGTGCAAAAGAAATTGCAGGTAAAGCGGTCCTGGGGCGTCCACATTTTGCGCAGCATCTTGTCAATATTGGTGCGGTAAAAAATGTGAGTGCAGCATTTAAAAAATATCTGGGGGCAGGTAAGCCAGCGGATGTGAAATATCAGTGGCCATTGATGGGTCAAGTAATTGATTGGATTCATGCGGCTGGCGGGGTTGCTGTTTTGGCTCACCCTGCCAAATATGAATTAACCCGAACCAAAATGTGCGCCATGATTGATTCTTTCGTGACAGTTGGTGGTGATGCCATAGAAGTAATTAGTGGTTTACAGCAAGCTGGAGTGACAGAAGATTTGGTTAAAATTGCTAATAGTCGATCACTCTACGTTTCTTGTGGGTCGGATTTTCATTTCCCCGGGCAGCAATGGCAGGAGCTGGGTTGTTTTGGTAACTTGCCTGCGGGTGTAAAACCTGTGTGGGAATTATTGGGTTACACTTCCTGATAGTTAGCAATTATTTCAGATATTCATGGCGGTCGCCGATTAACAGGTAACCAATCAGGGGGGAGTTATTATGGCTCAATTCTTTCAAATCCATCCCGAAAATCCACAGCGGCGATTGATTGTGCAAGCGGCGGATATTATTCGCAAAGGCGGCTTGGTGGTTTATCCCACTGACTCTGCTTATGCTCTTGGTTGTCATATAGGCGATAAAGACGCTCTGGAGCGTATCCGCAGTTTACGCAAACTCGATAAGGATCATAATTTTACATTAATGTGCCGCGACCTTTCCGAATTGGCTGCCTACGCACGTGTGGATAATCAGGTTTTTCGTCTATTGAAAAATCATACGCCAGGCGCGTATACCTTTATCTTGGAGGCTACTGCTGATGTGCCTCGTCGATTAATGCACCCTAAACGAAAAACCATAGGATTGCGGGTTCCAGACAATCTGGTTGCATTGGCGTTGCTGGAGGAGTTGGGTGAGCCATTGATGACTAGCAGTTTATTGTTGCCCGGGGAGGAATTACCCATGACGGACCCCTACGATATCCGCGACACATTGGAGCACTTTGTAGAGTTAGTGATCGATGGTGGATACTGTGGTTTGGAGCCGACCACAGTGATTGATTTGACTGGGGAGGCGCCAGTGCTATTGCGCCAGGGCAAAGGCGATTTCTCACCTTTTAATTATAACTAATTGATTTATAAGTGGTGTTAGCACAATAAACCTGTGCTGTCCGCAGCCATCTTAAATGGCTATAATGCCGCCTTTATTTTCATCGCACCTAAACAATGCGGATTATTATATTAACGACGAGTTATACGAGTGAGCGAAATCCCTGAAACCATAGCAACTGAGGATCTTGCCGCCACAGTCAGTGCTGGACAAGAACTTCAAGTGGATGCGTCAAAAGAAGGCCAGGTTGATCAGGAGTCAGCTCATACCGTAAAACCTCAACAAGGTGAGATGCCCTTTGCCATCGTTCAAGGCAAAGCCTACACCCAGTTACCTCAGGATTTGTATATCCCTCCCGATGCTCTTGAAATATTTCTCGAAGCGTTTGAAGGTCCGCTGGATTTATTGCTTTATCTTATTCGCCGCCAGAATTTGGATATTCTGGATATTAATGTATCGGAGATTACTTCCCAGTACATGGCTTATGTGGAATTGATGGAGTCGCATCAATTCGAATTGGCGGCTGAGTATCTTGTTATGGCTGCCATGTTGGCAGAAATTAAATCGCGGATGTTGTTGCCTCGTTCGTCGGAAGAACAAGAAGAGGACGAAGATCCGCGTGCTTCTTTGATTCGCCGTTTGCAGGAATATGAGCGATTCAAACAGGCAGCCGTAGATCTGGATCAGATTCCGCGAGTTGCAAGAGATGTATTCCCTGTATCGGCTGCTGGTCCAGATCGTAGTCTGACGCGGCTTGATCCTGATGTTGAATTGCAGGAACTGTTGCTAGCGCTTTCAGAAGTGTTGCGTCGTGCTGACATGTTTGAAAGCCATCATGTTTCCAAAGAAAAGCTCTCCACTCGTGAGCGCATGGCGCAGGTACTTGACGCACTGGCACACCAACATTTTGTACCTTTTGTCAGTCTATTTAGAGTAGAAGAGGGACGTCTTGGAGTTGTCGTCACCTTTTTAGCGGTGATGGAATTGATTAAGGAATCGCTGGTTGAAATTGTCCAAAGCGAATCGTTTGCACCTATTCATGTTAAAGCCAGAACACAATGACGAACGCAACTGATAGTAATGATCTACATCCGCTAGTGGATGATGATATTGATAACACTTCAATCGTGGGTGAAGACTCTCGCGATTTGTATGAAGAGACTGATCTCGAAGAGTCAGCCACTGTACCTGTTACGCAAATGCCGGTTGATGCTGCGCTCTTGCGCCAAATTATTGAAGGCGCCATTCTTGCAGCTGGTCAGCCAATGACAGTTGCGCGGTTGCTTGAGTTATTTGATGAAGATGTTGCGCCCACAAAAGAAGATATTTCCGCTGCACTAGCCGATATACAAGCTAGCTGTGAAGGGCATGGTTTTGAATTGAAAGAGGTTGCGTCTGGTTGGCGTTTTCAGGTTCGGGATAACCTTGCGCCTTGGGTGAATCGTTTGTGGGAAGAAAAACCACAAAAATATTCACGCGCACTTTTAGAGACTCTGGCGCTGATTGCGTATCGCCAGCCTATTACGCGTGGCGATATCGAAGAGATTCGTGGTGTAGCGGTTAGCTCCCACATCATGAAAACCTTGTTGGAGCGTGATTGGGTTAAAGTTGTAGGGCACCGCGATGTGCCTGGTCGCCCATCGTTGTTTGCGACGACGCGTCAATTCCTGGATTATTTCAATTTAAAAAATTTGGATGAATTGCCATCCTTAAGTGAAATCCGTGATTTGGATGAGCTGAATCCGGTATTGGATCTGGGTGAAGCAGGGTTAGGAGAAAAGGACACTGATCCACCCATTCCCGATGAAAACGCATCAACAAATGAAGTTCATTCGGATGTGACTGCTGAGATTGCAGATACAGAAACTGTGTTATACGAGGGCGGCTTTGTTGATGGTGAGGAAGCGTTTGTTGATGCTGATAAAATTGCCGATGCGGACTCATCAGTACCAATGAATGATATCGAAAGTAACGATAGTGAAGAAGAACCCCGTAGCAACTAGCTACCAATAACCTATGGTGAAGAAAATCAACCGGGATAATGAAAAACCTACCAAGGCTGTGAAGCCAGTAGTTGCTGGAAAGCTCCAATCTGCTGATAAACAAAAATCAGCTGATAGACGTGCAGCTGATAAAAAAGCAAGCTCAGGTAAAACAGCAAAACAAGGTTCTGTTGCGAAACGCGATCAGAAAACAGTTACAACTAAATCTATCGTAAGTCGTACTGACACTAAACCAACAGCGCCTGCAAAATCGAAAGTATCTCAACAAGCTGTTGATAAAGAGACTATAAATCCTGCGACCAGCAATGATGAAAAGTTGCAAAAAGTACTCGCTCGTGCGGGCATTGGTTCCCGGCGTGAAATGGAGCGGGCAATCGAGGCAGGTCAGGTGAAAGTGAATGACCGTATCGCCAAGCTCGGTGATCGGGTCACTTTGCAAGATAAGGTATTTGTGAATGGCCAGCGTGTTGTATTGCGTACGGAGTTAACTCGTCGTCGCGTGATTTTGTATAACAAACCAGAAGGTGAAATTTGTTCGCGTTCTGATCCGGAGGGTCGTCCAACTGTGTATGACCATCTGCCACCGCTGAAGGGTGAGCGTTGGATTTCGGTGGGGCGTCTGGATTTTAATACGAGCGGTTTATTGTTATTTACTAATGATGGTGAGCTGGCAAATAAGCTCATGCATCCGTCATCTGTAATTGATCGTGAATATTTAGTGCGTATTCAAGGCGAAGTTACGGATGAGATGCGTGCAAGCTTGCTTAAGGGCGTTGAGTTAGATGATGGTGTTGCTCGTTTTACCGACATTGTTGATGGTGCTGGTGAAGGTAAAAACCGTTGGTTTTATTGCGTTGTTATGGAAGGTCGTAACCGTGAGGTTCGCCGTTTGTGGGAATCGCAAGGCGTTAAAGTTAGCCGTTTGAAGCGTGTGCGTTATGCCAATATTTTTATCCCCTCGCATGTGCGAGTTGGTCAATGGACAGATCTTACTGAGAGGGAAATTCAGGATTTGTGTATGACTGCTGGATTCGATAGCTCAACCTATACTCGTATTATGGAGCCTAATCGTGAAGAGCAGTCCCAACGCGAGCGCCACGACCGGAAGTTACGGGCATCTTCAGCGGCTCCAAAACGTGTGAAAGCTCCTGCGCGAAAACGACCGCCAATTGTCTAATCTAAAAATTAGATGCCTCAACGGATATTGGCTGTCTATTTCAACTGTTTGAATTAAAAAGAGTCGCAATAAAAAATCCCGCACCAGGCGGGATTTTTTTTACTTCGTTTTTGTTACAGGGCAACAGTCTGGATTTCCACCGCTGCAATACGCTTGCCTTCATTGGCAGCGTTTTGATAGCTCTCAATTTCATTGAAGTTGAGGTAGCGGTAAATATCGGCAGACATGCTGTCGATCTTTTGTGCGTAGTTCAGGTATTCCTCTGGTGTTGGCAGTTTGCCCAATACTGCAGCGATTGCAGCCAGTTCGGCAGACGCCAGGTACACATCAGCACCTTCACCCAAACGGTTGGGGAAGTTACGGGTAGAGGTTGATACCACAGTCGAGTTCTTCGCAACACGCGCCTGGTTACCCATACACAATGAGCAGCCTGGCATTTCGGTACGAGCACCTTTTACGCCGTAAATGCTGTAGTAGCCTTCTTCCATCAATTGATGCGCGTCCATTTTGGTGGGGGGGGCAATCCACAGGCGAGTGGTTAATGGATCTTTGGTAGCTGCCAACAGTTTACCGGCAGCGCGGAAGTGACCGATGTTGGTCATACAGGAGCCGATGAACACTTCATCAATCTTGGCACCTTGTACGTCAGACAATACTTTCACATCGTCCGGGTCATTCGGGCAAGCGAGGATAGGTTCTTTGATGTCAGCCAGGTCGATGTCAATGATCGCCGCATATTCTGCGTCGGCATCGGCTTCCATCAGCACTGGGTTTGCCAGCCACTCTTCCATTTTGCGTGCGCGACGCTCAATGGTGCGAACATCGCCGTAATCTTGTTCGATCATCCAGCGCAGCATGGTGATGTTGGATTTCAGATACTCGATGATCGGCTCTTTATCCAGCTTGATAGTACAACCAGCAGCAGAGCGCTCAGCAGAAGCGTCAGAGATTTCAAACGCTTGTTCTACCTTCAGGTTAGGCAAGCCTTCTACTTCAAGAATACGGCCAGAGAAAATGTTCTTCTTGCCTTTCTTCTCTACAGTCAACAGGCCTTGCTTGATGGCGTACAGCGGAATGGCGTTAACCAGATCGCGCAAGGTGATGCCGGGTTGCAATTCGCCTTTGAAGCGAACCAGAACTGACTCAGGCATATCCAATGGCATAACGCCGGTAGCCGCCGCAAAAGCAACCAAACCAGAACCGGCTGGGAACGAAATACCAATTGGGAAACGGGTGTGCGAGTCACCGCCAGTACCTACGGTGTCAGGCAGCAACATACGGTTCAACCATGAGTGGATGATGCCGTCACCTGGGCGCAGGGAAACACCGCCGCGCGTCATAATGAAGTCGGGCAGGGTGTGTTGTGTTTCAATATCAACAGGCTTTGGATAAGCTGCTGTGTGGCAGAAAGACTGCATGGTCAAGTCGGCAGAGAAACCCAAACAAGCCAAATCTTTCAGCTCGTCTCGGGTCATTGGGCCGGTGGTATCCTGTGAACCTACGGTAGTCATCTTTGGTTCGCAGTAAGTGCCGGGGCGAATACCTTGTACGCCGCAGGCCTTGCCTACCATTTTTTGCGCGAGGGTATAGCCTTTGCCGGTATCAGCAGGCACTTGTGGCAAACGGAACAAAGTGCTTGGTGGCAAGCCCAGTGATTCACGTGCTTTGCTAGTCAGGCCGCGACCGATAATCAATGGGATACGGCCGCCAGCTTGAACTTCATCTAATAACACCTCTGATTTCAATTCAAATTCAGAAATCACGGTGCCGGTAGTAGCGTTGAGGATCTTGCCTTCGTATGGGCGAATTTCAATTACATCGCCCATGTTCAGTTGATCAACGGGAGCTTCAAATACTAAAGCACCGGCGTCTTCCATGGTGTTGTAGAAAATGGGGGCTACTTTGCCGCCAATGCATACACCACCGGTACGCTTGTTGGGTACGCCCGGAATATCGTCACCGATAAACCAAAGTACGGAGTTAGTAGCAGACTTACGTGAAGAACCGGTACCAACAACATCACCTACAAATGCCAGAGGATAACCTTTGGTTTTCAGTGCTTCGATTTGTTGGATTGGGCCTACAGAGCCCGGTTGATCCGGGGTGATACCGTCACGTGCCATTTTGAACATGGCCAATGCGTGCAGAGGGATGTCGGGGCGTGACCAGGCATCAGGGGCTGGTGACAAGTCATCGGTATTGGTTTCGCCGGTAACTTTGAAAACAGTAAGTTTGGTGCTTTCAGCAACTTTTGGCTTGCTGGTGAACCATTCGGCATCTGCCCAGGATTGCATCAACGCTTTTGCATGGGGATTGCCCGCTTTTACTTTCTCTTCCACATCGTGGAAGGCATCGAACATTAGCAAGGTGTGCTTGAGTTGTTCGGCAGCCAGTGGTGCCAGAGTGGCATCATCGAGCAGGTTTACCAGTGGTTCAATGTTGTAACCGCCGAGCATCATACCGAGCAGTTTAATTGCGAGAGGCTTATCGATCAGGGGGGAAGAGGCTTCGTCTTTGAGAATTGCACTCAGGAACGCGGCTTTTACATAGGCGGCTTCATCAACGCCTGGCGGAACGCGGTTGGTGATCAAATCCAGTAATGCTTCAGCTTCACCAGCGGGGGGATTCTTCAGTAACTCAACCAATCCCGCAACTTGTTCTGCGTTTAATGGTTTTGGTGGGATACCTTCTGCGGCGCGTTCTGCGACCTGTTTACGATAGGCTTCAAGCACGGTTTTATCCTCATTAGTGTGGGGGTTACTCCTTCAACAGGATCTCTGTCTCAGGAGACTATCCATGGCCATCATGGATGCTAAAGGGTGTTTGGAGAAAAAACACTCTTGCGTTGCTCATGAAGAGCGGTAAATCGGGCGCAAAGTATACCCGATGCAATCTCGCCTGTTAATGCGTGTAACGCAACTCTGTCGGTTTGTCGCATCGGTATTTGGTGGGTGATTGTGATAATGTATCGGCCTCTGTTAGGGGAGTTGTAACACTGATATTCCATGCGTGGAATTCACTACCTGACGCTACTCTCCATGGCTACAGAGATAATCTCTCCACGACTACAGCAACAATTAAAAACAGCGATTTAATAACCAGGAAAGCAAAAGGGGAAAAATGGCAATGACTCTCAAATTTAACGGCATACAAACGGTAAGAGTTCGTCGCTCTCGATTGATTAGCGGCATGGTGGTTGGATGTTTTATTGCGCTCAGTGGATGCGAGCAAAAAATAACAGAAACCTCTGTCAATACATCAAGTGCTGCAATCTCATCTTCGGTAGCATCTGAAACAGCTGCAGCTCCCTCTGCCTGTGATGGTACTGTTCCTCAAGGTGATCTTGTGCCTGTCCGTATCGAAGCAGCGAATACTACCCGAACCGAACCGGGATTGTTTGAGGGGCCTGTCTGGATTAATGATTCGCTCTATTTCTCTGATTTCGTATTCACCAATGGTTTTTCATCGCGCATCCAAAAATTAAATGCTGATGGCACAGTGACCACGGCTATTGATGACTCAGGTAGTAATGGATTGGCGGTAGATAACAATGGCCAGTTGGTTGCCGGTACACACAAATATAAAAGTATTTCTCGTTACAATCCGGTCACAGGTGAGCGTGCATCGGTTGCAGAACAATTTAATGGTAATGTATTCAATTCGCCAAATGACATTGCGATAGCTGCTGACGGCACAATTTATTTTACCGATCCTGCGTTCCAGCGTGATGCTGCGCCAGGCGGCCAGGAAAAAACAGGTGTATACCGCGTCGCAACCGATGGCACTATTACATTGGTTGATGACACTATCAGCAATCCAAACGGTATTGCATTATCACCCGCTGAAGATGTGCTTTATGTAAACGGTGGTGGTGAGCAAGGTGTGCTTCGTGCATATTCAATTGTGAATGGAGTTCCTCAGGCAGGTAAGGATTTAGTAACCGGTATTTCGATCCCTGATGGTATGGCAGTAGATTGTTTGGGGAATATTTATTTGACCGAACACCTTGCTCGTCAATTGAGAGTATTCACGCCATCGGGTGAGCAAATTGCTCAAGCGGTCTTCGATGCAAATCTCACCAATGCTGCTTTCGGTGGTGCAGAGGGTAAAACATTGTATCTGACGGGTGCGGGTTCCCTGTGGAAAATTGAATTAAACATCAGCGGTTCTGCCTATTAACCATTATTAAAAAATAGCGAACTATTTAATAAGTGGTTCGCTATATCAATTGATTTTATGTTTGTATTAAAACGCGTTAAAACACCCTGCGTGGGTATTTGCTCTACTGGCATTGGCGATAGTGTTTGCCGTGGTTGCAAGCGATTTGCTCATGAAGTGATTGATTGGAATGCCTATACAAACGAGCAAAAATTATTGATCGCCCAGCGATTGGAAACCTTTCTTGCGCAAATTGTGCAGAATATGATTGCGGTAACTGACCAAAAATTATTGCTCACGCAAATCAAACATCAACAGATTCAATTCAAGCCAGAACAAAATCCCTATTGTTGGGTATTTGATTTATTGCGCGCAGGTGCGAGCCAAATTCAGGATTTATCGCTTTACGGGTTGGCGTTACAGCCTCAGTGGGTGAATACCCCCTTAACTGTTATTCGCGATAATATTGATAAAGATTTTTACGCACTCTCCTGTGCTCACCACGAACGCTATATATCCCCCTGTTTCGTTACTGCTGAAACACTCGATCAACAAAAATAGTCTTTACGTTATGAATGCTCTCACCAAAATTCAACAATTCCTTCATTGCGAAACCCCCGATGCCTGGGTAAAAAATGCTTTGGATAATCAAGCACTCTTACTGCTGGATCACGCCAATTGCGAAAAAAAAGCAGCATCGACAGCAATTAATTTGATGTTCCGCTACGTGGGTGACTTTGACATGATGAATAAAATGTCGCGCCTCGCCCGTGAAGAGTTGCGCCACTATGAACAAGTGATGGCGATTATGGAGGCGAGGGGAGTTGCTTACGAGCAAATCACCCCCGGCCGCTACGCCGGCGAGCTGCGCAAATTGGTGCGCACTTCAGAACCCGGTCGCTACATAGACACACTCATCTGCGGCGCCATTATCGAAGCCCGCTCCTGCGAACGCTTTGCAAAAGTTGCCCCATTTTTAGATGAAGAACTGCAAAAGTTTTATCTCTCCCTCTTAAAATCCGAGTCCCGCCACTACGAAGATTATCTAACCCTCGCCAAACGCGCAGCAGAAGGCGCTGATATTTCTGCACGTGTGCAAGAATTTCTTGCGCTGGAAAAAACCTTGGTTGAAGGTGTGGATGAAGAGTTTCGGTTTCATTCGGGGGTTGTTAATTCGCAAGGCCTTTAGTCACCGTTATTAAGTGTAAATTTGGTATACCGGTTTGTTATGTGTAAATAGACTATAAGTCTGTGTGGTTGGCATTAACATAATAAATCTGGAGATACACATGGCATATCAGCTCGATCAATGGCGGGGTTCGCTCGCTGTTTTTTCGATTTTTCTCTCTTTTTTCTTCTCTATTTCCTTCGCATTGCCCGTTCAGGCAAAAGACGATTTAGCCCTTAATGATAAAGATTATTTCGAAAAACCTGGCTTGAATGTGCTGGTGTTTAGCAATTGGTATGACGGGCTATTTAGCGATTCAAAAACCAGTGGTGTTGAGCTGATCCACCACGGTGAACGTACAGTGACCAATGGTGACGTGCGTTTGAATGCGACGCCGGAGCAGTGGGATTTAACGCCCATGTTTAAGGAGCGAAAAGTTAATCGCGCTGAACAGTCGATTGAAGCATTTTTGCATTATCCTGACCATCAATTTGATTTTTCTATCAAGGTCATTAAAAACACAACAGGTGTGTTGTTAACCGTTAATTTGCCACAACCACTGCCAAAATCCCTTGAAGGAAAGGCAGGTTTTAATTTGGAGTTTTTACCAGCTGCTTATTTTCACAAATCATTTTTGATGGACGATAAAGCTGGTGGTTTTCCGGTTTATCCAACAGGTTTAAAAGAAATTAATGGCAAAGCTGATCCGGTTGCGCTGGCTCAAGGGAAACACTTGGTATTTGCGCCAGAAGATGCTGAGCGCCGTATCATTATTCAATCTGCGGGTACAGCACTTGAGCTTTATGATGGTCGCGGCAAAGCACAAAATGGCTGGTTTGTTGTGCGCAGTAAAATCCCTGCTAATAAAACCGGTGCGGTAATCGAGTGGCAAATTGATGCGGCGACGGTAAAAAACTGGATTCGTAAACCAATGATTGCCCATTCCCAGGTTGGCTATCATCCGGCACAGAAAAAAGTCGCGGTGATTGAGTTGGATGCGCGCGACAAAAAAATCTACAAGGCGAGCTTGGTCAAAATCAACGCTGACGGAACCCGTCAAGCGGTGTTGACTGAAAAACCGAAATCTTGGGGGAAATATCTGCGTTACCAATATCGCCTGTTTGATTTTAGTAAAATTCAAACGCCGGGTTTATATGCCATAACCTATGGCGACCAGCAAACTCACAGTTTCCGCATCGATAAAACGGTTTACCAAGCGGCATGGCACCCTACGCTGGATATGTATTTGCCGGTGCAAATGGATCACGTGACTGTCAATGAATCCTACCGTATATGGCATGGTGCATCGCATTTGGATGACGCGCTGCAAGCGCCAGTGAATCGCGAGCATTTTGATTTGTATGCACAAGGCCCAACGACGGATACAAAATTCAAACCTGGCGAGCATATTCCCGGTTTGAATATTGGTGGTTGGTACGATGCAGGGGATTACGATATTCGCACACAAACGCAATACGATGTTGTGAATACGCTCGTCACCGCATGGGAAACCTTCAACCTAAAACGCGATACCACCAGCGTGGATTACACGAGAAAATTTGTAGATCTGCATACTGCCGATGGCAAGCCCGATGTGTTGCAGCAAATCGAACACGGTACGCTTGCGTTGATCGCTCAACATCGGGCCATCGGGCATGCGATTCCAGGAATCGTAGAGGCGCATATCGATCAGTATCATCATCTGGGTGACGGCATCACCAAAACAGATAACTTGATTTACGATCCAAAAATGGGTGAGCTGGAGACCGATGGTTTCAAAAGCGGAAAGTTTGATGATCGTTGGGCATTTACCAGTAAATCATCTTCATTAAATTACGGTTCTGCTGCGGCACTTGCTGCTGCTAGTAGAGCATTGACCGGATTTAATGATGAGCTTGCCAAAGAATGTTTGGCAACTGCGAAAAAAGTGTGGGCAGAAGAGGCTGCAAAAGCGAAGCCTGATTCGTTTAAACACGGCAATACCACTGGCGGAAAACTTGAGCATGAGCAACTTAAAGCGGCGACTGAGTTGTTGATCACCACAGGTGAAGCCAAGTATGCACATGCTATTAAAAAACTGGCAGCAGAAGTGGACTTTGGAATCAATGCCTCCTGGTTTATTCGCGCGATTCCTTACATGGATGCTGATTTTAAACAGCAACTAAAAAGCAAGGCGCAACTTTATCAAACCGAACTCGCAGCAGCCCAGGCAAAAAATCCATTTGGTGTGCCTATTACCGAAGGTGGTTGGGCGGGCAGTGGCTGGGTTATTCGCCATGCGATCAACAACTATTACATTCACAAGGCTTTTCCGGAATTGGTTAACCGCGAAGCAGTGCTACAAGGTTTGAATTTCCTTTATGGCACTCACCCTGCGCATAATTTGTCGCTGGTATCCAACGTTGGAACCCGCTCCAAAGAAGTGGCCTATGGTATGAACCGTGCGGATTTCTCGTTTATCTCTGGCGGTATTGTTCCGGGCATTTTGGTATTAAAACCGGACTATCCAGAGAATCATGAAGATTGGCCATTTTTCTGGGGTGAAAATGAATATGTGGTTAATTTGGCGGCAAGCTACATCTTTTTGGTGAATGCAGCGGAAGATGTGCTGAGCCATTAAGTCGCCCCTGACAGATGTCAATTGCTTATAGTGACAAGCGTCGCTGGTGGAATGAATCCAAAATTGGTTTTATAGTGTCTCATAGAGGTTATGACTGTCTTCAGTGCCAAGGAGCATACTATGTCGTCCGTTGATGAAAAAACCAAACTGGAAAATCCGGCTTCACCAGTGACTTCCACTAAAACTACTTCATCGGGTTGGATGATGGGTCTGGTGGTGGTTGCGATAGGTGGTTTGCTGTTGGCGAAAAATCTGGGTGTAGATTTATTTTTTCTGGATTTTCATAATTGGTGGGCATTTTTTATATTGTTTGCTGCTGTCGGGCCTTTGCATTTGGCGTATCGCAGTTATAAACGCGAGGGCATCGGTATGGCTATGTTCAACGCGTTAGTGACGGCAGGGACTATTATTTTCATTGCCATGATTTTTTTATTGGGTTTGTCATTCGGAACCTGGTGGCCAGCATTTATCATTATTGGTGGTCTGTATATGATGACTGGCCGACAATAAATTGTGCAGTTATCTAAACAAAAAGCCCTTGTGATAATCACAAGGGCTTTTTGTTGTTGTCGTTTTATCGCTACTTTTCTTTTTGTAACCAGAGCTGATACATGCCCACAAAGGTGTCGGGGAATGCACTTTCAAATTCGTGCCATTTATCCAGATCCAGCAGATCCATTGGGTTAGGGTAACGTTGTTGAAAGGTGTGTTGTGCTTGTGGAGGCACATCAAACCCTACTAACGTTAATTGTAAATCGTTAATGATTGTTTTAAGTTGCGGAAGGGTAAACCTGTGTTCTTTCACATGAAACAACAGATCACGACAACCACTGATGCTATAAAAGTCATCGCTCAATGTGAGCTCCCCTAATGGTGATTGCTGTGGTTGCTGAAAAATATTGTTGCGGAATTTTTTGATGTCTTCAGCTGTGCTCCCTAGCCCTAATTCTTTTATACGTTGATGCGCAAGCGCTACTCGTTTACGTGCGAGTTCGCTATAAAGGCTTATGCGCATAATCCCGCCAGGTTTTACTATGTCGCGCAATACCTGCCATCCTGCTAACGGATTTTCCATGTGATGTAGCACGCCTGTGCTATTGATCAAATCAAACGTTTTATCTAATTTGTGCGCATCCAAAATATTGCCTTGTACAAAATGGATGTTGTTGATTGCTAATGTATTTGCCATGCGCTTGGCGTAGGCAAGGCTGCTACTGCTTAAATCCAGTGCAGTAATGCGTGTACTGTTATCCGTCCGCGCAAGGTCGATAGGTTCGAAGCCTGTGCCGCATCCAGCCACTAAAATATCGATAGTATCCTTGGGTAAAATTGCCCGGTTTACAGCAGGTAGGCACTGCAACATGTCGATGATGGCGACGGGTGTCGGTGCAGGTGGAGTTTGCCAGCGCGGATAGGGGTTTTCCTCATATTGCGATTGCACCTGCGCTGATAAATTTTGTGCGGGGTTATTTGATCGATCACTCTTAATTATTGCAAACGTCTCTTTTAATACATTTTCTTCCTGAAGATCCAGAAGGCTGCGTTTAACTAACAGGCTCCACAAAGATTTGTTATCACGTACAATTTCATTTGCTGTTGCAGCTGTAATATGTTGCTGGCTCAGCTTGAATAGAGGTTTATACAGGCCGAGAAGAGCGAGAAAGTTTTTTGTGTCAGATGCATTTACGCGCTGGTGTTCTTCTTTTTGGTATTCTTCCAGTTGATGCTCTAACCGGTGTACGGCTTGTGATTCTTCTGCTGATACTTCAAAAATATATTCGTTTGCAAAACAGGTAAGTGCGAGTGCGCAGGTGAGATCGCTATGTAATGTTGCTTCCTGTTGCAGCTCTGCTGTGAGTAGCAACATTTTACGAATGTGCGTCAGCCATTGCTCCAGTTGCGCATGAGTGTTGATGCAACGTGATAAATAGCAAAGCAACAAGGCATCGCCATTCAATATATCCAGCAATCCGGCGGTAATAGTCGTTGAATGGTATTTCGCCCACAAAAGCGATGCAGCAACACGAGCGAGTTGCTGATAATCAATATCAGGCTCATCAAAGCAAAGTAATAGATCGTGTTCCAAATCGCTGCTAAAGCTGGATGGTGAAATGGTTGCGAGTAGCGGGATCATTTGTTGGCGCACTATTGAATTATTGGGCTCAATACGCAGTGCGTAACTCAATGCTTGTAACGCATGGTTGTAATTGCCATGCATTTGCAATAATCGCGCGATTCCAGCGTAAGCAGGAACATGCGCAGGATGTTGTTGCGTTACTTGCTGATAGGTGTGTAGTGCTTGTGAATACTCTTTGCGAGAGATCTGCTGTGCTGCAAGAGCGCATAAATCAGTGGCGGTAGGTTGCTTATTATTTTCCATTTGATTGCTTTGCCATGCGATTGCCTGCGTTATATTATTTTAAATTGCCCAGTGTTCCAGCGTTAAGCCCTCAGGCGTAGCATTGATGCACCAACCATATTCATGCCAGTCGCCTAACACTATGCGCTCGGCGGGTTTGCCATTCAGTTCCATTGCGTGGCGGGCAGGGCGATGTGTGTGGCCGTGAATCAGTTGGGCTACGCCTGTTGTGCTCATTTGTGCGATCACTTCGGCCAGTGTGACATCTATAATGTCGTCTGCTTTCAAGCTATTCATGCTTTGGCTTTTTTCGCGCAATTGCGCAGCCAGTGCACGGCGTGTACCCAAAGGCTGGGAAAGAATTTGCTGTTGCCATTGCGCACTGCGGACCATTGCACGGAACTGCTGGTATTCGGAATCACCTGTGCAGAGTTCATCGCCGTGCATAAGTAAAGTGGGTGTGCCATATAGGTCTATAACGATTTGTTCAGGTAGCAGTGTCATGCCGGCTTTATTGGCGTAATCGTTGCCTACTAAAAAATCGCGGTTGCCGTGAATAAAATAGATCGCAACGCCTTGTGTGTGTAACTGGTTTAATTCGTTGGCAACATCTTGTGCGAGTGCGGAATCATCATCATCGCCAACCCAGGCATCAAAGAAGTCACCGAGAATATACAGTGCGTCCGCATGAATGGCGCGAGTCTGCAAGAAATGAAAAAACGCCCGCGTAATGTGCGGGCGTGATTCATGGAGATGTAAATCTGAAATAAAAAGTGTGGACATAAATTGCGTCGATCTAATGACCGGCTCTTTGTGAAACGATTACGCGATAGTCGCTGATTGGATGATGACCGCTTCTTTGGGTACGTCCTGGTGGAAACCTTTGCTGCCAGTTTTAACACCTTTGATTTTGTTAACCACATCCATACCTTCAACCACTTTGCCAAATACGCAGTAGCCCCAACCCGATGAATTTTTACCAGTGTGGTTCAGGAAGCTGTTGTCTTTCACGTTAATAAAAAATTGTGCCGTTGCGCTGTGAGGATCGCTGGTGCGGGCCATAGCCAGTGTGCCGGTCAGGTTTTGCAAACCATTGTCAGCTTCGTTCTCAATCGTTGCGCGGGTTTCTTTTTGTTGAAAATCTTCAGTGAAGCCGCCGCCCTGGATCATAAAACCATCGATGACACGGTGAAAAATAGTGCCGTTATAAAAGCCTTCCTCAACATATTGTTTGAAATTTGCAGCGGTCTTCGGCGCTTTATCAAAATCCAGTTCAATAACGATGTCGCCGTAGTTAGTGTGTAATGTAATCATGGTGAATCTCCCTTGAGATTTAGAGGGTGGTGCGGGAAAAAGCCGGTATGATACGCGCTCCCCCAAGGGGAAGGAATGCGTAGAGGGTTAAATTTAACAGTAGAAAGTACTAGAGAGAGCTATGCAGCGCGGTAAATTTTTGACTATTGAAGGCACTGAAGGTGTCGGAAAAAGCACTAATCTGGCGTTTGTACGCGATTGGTTGGCCGCTCGTGGAGTTGAGGTGATTGTCACCCGTGAGCCAGGCGGCACGCCCTTGGCGGAAGAAATACGGGCGCTGCTGTTGAGTAAGCGTGATGAATCAGTCGATGAAACGGCCGAATTATTGCTGGTGTTTGCAGCGCGCGCGCAACATTTAGCGCGGGTTATCCAGCCTGCGTTGGCGCGTGGTGCCTGGGTGTTAAGCGACCGCTTTACCGATGCAACTTATGCTTATCAAGGTGGCGGCCGCGGCTTGAGTAAATCAACCATCGAGCAGCTTGAGCAGTTGGTTCAAGGAGATTTGCGCCCCGATTTAACGCTTATTCTTGATATTGATGTCGAGCTCGGTTTGAACCGTGCACGCCAGCGGGGTGAACTGGATCGCTTTGAAAGCGAGACAATCGGGTTCTTCGAGCGGGTGAGGGCGGCGTATCGCCAGAGAGCCAATACAGCGCCTGAGCGTTACGCTGTCGTCGATGCCGGTAAAACGCTGGCAGAAGTACAAAAGGAAATCGATTCAGTCTTAACCCGCCTTTTGGGTTAAGACTTGTTCATCAAAACTCAGCGGGTGCCTTTACTCGAATCTCAATTCCGGTAATCGGATGATCAAGCCAAAGCTCCTGCGCATGCAGCAGTAAACGCGGGGCCTTGGCCAGAACAGCTTCCGGTGCATACAGTCCATCACCCAGCATAGGGTGGCCGAGGCTAAGCATATGAACCCGCAGCTGATGAGTGCGGCCGCTTACTGGCTCCAGCAAAACGCGAGTAGTGTGGTTGTCTGCGTTTCTCTCCAACACGTGATAGCGGGTATGGGCAGATTTGCCGTGCTCAAAACACACTTTCTGCAGCGGGCGGTTTGGCCAATCGCAAATCAGTGGCAGTTTTATCTCGCCTTCATCCTCCTCAACCAAACCTTCTACTACGGCGACATAACGTTTATGGATTTCACGCGCTTCGAATTTGTGCGTTAAGTTTTTCAGCGTCAGGTAATTGAGCGGAAACATCACAATGCCGGATGTGCCTTGGTCAAGGCGATGGGCAATGCGTGCATTGGGATTGAATTTAAGCACGCGGTTGAACAGGCAATCTTGTTTTTCCGGCCCTTTGCCGGGCACACAGAGCAAGCCGGCCGGTTTATTGGCGATGAGCAGATCCTCGTCGAGGTACAAAATGTCGAGCAGGGAATCGGTCATGGGCAAGCCTGAAGCAGATTAAGCGGGCGCGGATTATCGCAAATTTGCTAAGCTTGCCCAATCTTTTATTCAGCGATGCTTGATTGAGTGGTTCCATGAGTGATTTTCCTATCCATCCGTACCCGTGGCAATTAAATGATTGGCAGCAGTTGGTGCAGCAAATCGACACACAAAAGTTGCCTCACGCATTGATGATTGCAGGGCCGCGCGGAATCGGTAAGCGTCACTTGGCCGATGCGTTGGCGCAGTTGCTGCTTTGCCAAAGCCCGATTGAAGGCAAAGCCTGTGGGCGCTGCCGTGGTTGCGAATTGAACAAAGCGCAAACGCATCCTGACCTTTTGTGGCTTGAACCAGAGGAAGAGGGCAAGGCGATCAAAGTGGATCAGGTGCGCGAACTGACTGAGTCGCTCGGTAAGACGGCGCAGCAGGGCGGTTATAAAGTGGTGATCATCGAGCCAGCGGAAGCGATGAATGGTAACTCGGCTAATGCCTTGCTCAAATCATTGGAAGAGCCTGCCGCAAATACATTGCTGGTGCTGGTGACGCACAGCCCGGGATCGGTTTTACCGACAATTCGCAGCCGTTGCCAAATGCGTAAATTCCCAATGCCGCGCACCGAGCAGGTCTTGCGCTGGCTATCGCCACTGGTGGTGGGCAGCAATATTGAAGCTGAATCCCTGCTCGCAGCGGCGCGGGGTGCGCCTTTAGTGGCGCTATCGTTATTGCAAGGCGACGCGCTGGAGCAGCGTGAGCAGCAGTTGCAGCAATTAGTGCGCTTGAGCTTGGGGCAGGTATCCGCGATTGAACTGGCCGCGCAATGGCATACGGGCGATGTGCCGGCGTTTGTCGAATGGTTTTTGGGCTTGTTGCATAGCATCGCCCGTTGGCGAGTGGGTGCTGAAGATATCCAAATGCAGCAAGCACCGGTTGAGTGGCGCGAACGTTTGGCTAATCTGGATGTATCGCTGCTGCATCGCTACATTGAAAAAATTTTGCTCTCTAAAAAGCAGTTGTCTAGCGGGGCAAATCCCAATAAGCAATTGTTATTAGAGGAATTATTACTTGATTGGGGAGCATTGTTGCGCGCTAGTGCGAATCGCGCGATGGCGTCTGGACACTAGTGAGCTAATCTATTAGTGTTCCAACTCCGGTATCGCTGCCGGCTAAAAACTTACAAGCAGGATCTGTTATGCAACCGATTGGCGGTGGTGCCCGTAACGGCATACTTTCTCTTACGATCAAAGACAAGGCTGTGCTTTACGCAGCCTACATGCCCTTTGTGAAAAATGGCGGCATGTTTATTCCAACCAACAAGAGTTACAAGTTAGGTGACGAAGTATTTATGTTGCTGAGCTTGATGGATGAGCCAGAGAAAATTCCGGTTGCAGGAAAAGTGGTTTGGGTTACCCCCAAAGGCGCGCAGGGCAATCGCGCAGCGGGGATTGGTGTGCAATTTAGCGATCAGGACAATACCGCGATTACGAAAATTGAAAACTACCTTGCAGGAATGCTCAACTCGGACAAACCTACCCATACCATGTAAAATCCAGACCCACCCAGTTTCCCCTTCGAAGCCAGGTAATACCTGGCTTCGTCATTTTCGTATCGAAAAAAGTAAGAAGGTTTAAGTTCGTATGTTAATTGACTCCCATTGCCATCTGGATCGCATCAAGCTTGATCCCTACAACGGTGATTTAAGTGCAGCTATCGCAGCAGCGCATGAGCGCGGTATCCAGCAAATGCTGTGTATCGGTATTAGTTTGGAGAATATCCAGACAGTTATTGATATTGCCCAAGCTCACCCGCGTGTGGTTGCGTCCGTGGGTGTGCACCCGTGTGATGTAAAAGAGGGTGCTGCTACTGAAGCGCAATTAATCAACTGGGCTGCACAACCCAAAGTGGTTGCTCTGGGCGAAACGGGTTTGGATTATCACTACGAAACAGAAAGCAAAGATATTCAACATGAAAGCTTTGCTTTGCATTTACGTGTGGGTAAACAAATTGGCTTGCCTGTTGTAGTGCACACCCGTGAAGCCAAAGCCGATACGCTTGCGCTAATCAAAGAACATGGCAGCCTCGAACACAGTGGTGTACTGCATTGTTTCACTGAAGATTGGGAGATGGCGAAAGCCGCGCTGGATTTGAATTATTACATTTCGATCTCCGGCATCGTCACTTTCAAAACGGCCGATCAAATCCGCGATGTGGTGCGCAACATGCCGCTCGATCGTTTATTAGTTGAAACCGATTCGCCGTACCTTGCGCCAATTCCTTATCGAGGTAAACCCAACGAGCCAAAATACGTGCGCGAAGTTGCGCAATTCGTTGCCGATGTGCGCGGTATTTCGCTTGAAGAATTAGCGGCAAAAACCACCGATAATTTCTATCGCTTGTTTAATAAAGCCAAACAGTATTTGCCAACTTAACAACTCCTTCGTTATCCCCGCGCAGCGGTGATTCAGTTTTATAAAAGAGAAAAAATATGAACGCTCAACAAATTCAGATCATGCTTGAATTGCAAGATGCTATGAACACCAAGGTTAATGCCAATTGGAAACACCAGGGCTACGAGTGGTACCGCGCCATATGGGTTGAATGTGCCGAGCTATTGGATCACTACGGTTGGAAATGGTGGAAAAAACAATCACCCGATACCGAACAGGTTGCACTTGAATTAATTGATATCTGGCATTTTGGTTTAAGCATTCAATTACAATCAGGCGCTACTCTTGATGAGATTATTGTGAAAATCCAAAACGAACTGGTAATTGCGACTGACGAAAATGACTTTCGTCTGGACTTGGAAAGATTTGCCGGTGCAACACTTGCTGATAAACAATTCCATATTGGTTTATTTGCCCGTCTGATGGCCGGTATCAATATGAGTTTTGATCAGCTCTATCGCGGTTACGTGGGTAAAAACGTATTAAATTTTTTCAGGCAAGATAACGGTTATAAAGATGGAACCTATCGTAAGCATTGGCATGATGGGCGTGAGGATAACGAGCACTTGGTAGAGGCTGTGCAAAGTCTTGATGCTGCAAAGCCAGAATTCAAAGATGAATTGTATCAAGTGTTGGTAATTCGTTATCAACGCTAAGTGTACCCTTTAGATATTTTTTTCATTCTGATTCGCCTGCAAAAAAGCAACAGGGTAGGTCATGGCGATTTACCCTGTTAGCCTCTCTCCCAACGTTTTCTGTTCTCAATAAACGCAATTTGATAACGCACAGTACCCTTTTTTTCAAAATTTTCTCGTGATGAGTTGGTGTTTTAACACGTAGCCTAAAACGGCATATCATTTGCTGAGTGTTAATTTTTCAAATTGCTGCAATTTTTTCAACTATGTGGCTGTTATGTAGCTGTATAGGTGCGTATTTTTTTGTGAAGCAGAAAGCATTTTTTGCTGATGTTTACCGCGTTTTTATCGTTTGGAATTCTTATTGCATTTACGTCTTGAGAAGATGATTTTGGTATTTCTGGTAGATCTTTTCTGCGACTCGTTTTTTGATTGTCAAATGCAAATTTCCAAATCGGAGAGTGTAGGATGCCCAAACGCAAGGTTGATATTGCAATTATTGGGGCGGGTACTGCGGGGCTCAGTGCTTACAGTGCCGCCAAGAAATACACCGACAATATTATTGTAATTGAAGGTGGTGAGCAGGGTACTACCTGCGCGAGGGTAGGTTGCATGCCGAGTAAATTACTTATCGCTGCTGCTGATCATGCCTATCTTGCTCGGCAAGGCGATGAATTTGGCGTTTTTTATTCATCACCGGTGATAAATGGTGCTGCGGTCATGCAACGAATCAGGCGTGAGCGCGATCGTTTCGTTAGTTTAGTGTTGGAATCGGTCGACGCGTTTCCGTTAGAACACAAAATAAAAGGTTATGCGAGATTTCTGTCTGCTTCCGAGCTCGAAATTAAGCATGACGATGGTTCCAGGTCTGAAATCGAAGCTGCAAAAATTATTATTGCAACGGGATCATCTCCTTCGATTCCTGAATTCTTGCATGCTGCAGGTAAGCGTCTGTTAATTAGTGATGATGTTTTTGAATGGAGTGACTTACCCAAGTCCATCGCTATTTTTGGCCCGGGTGTTATTGGGTTGGAGTTGGGGCAGGCGTTAAGTCGGCTGGGGGTACAAGTTGCTGTGTTTGGCAAGAGTGGCGAGTTGGCTGCCATCAAAGATCCTGCTATCAGTCATTGTGCTGATATGGAGTTTAATCGTGAGTTTTATCTGGATCTTAATGCGGCAACTGAAAAGCTTCATGAAAACTCCGATGGTGTTGTGATCAAGTATCACCATCGTGAAAAAGGCATGATCGAAGAACAATTTGATTATGTTTTGGCTGCAACAGGGCGTCGTCCTAATATTGAAAGATTGGATTTGGTGAATGCTGACCTGGCTTTGGATAGTAATGGCATCCCGCTTTATAACAGCTATACAGGCCAGTGCGGAAACTCATCCATTTATATTGCTGGTGATGCATCAAGCGATGCTCCACTGTTGCATGAGGCGGCTGATGAAGGGCGTATTGCAGGAGGCAATGCTGGCCGCTCTTTGCGTAATGCTGATGATGTTCGCGCAAGTACTCGCCGGGTTCCTTTGAGTATTGTGTTCACAGATCCGCAAATAGCCAGTGTTGGGCAAAATTTGGAAAGTGTGAGAAAGGCTTGTTGTAACTGCTATGCGATTGGTAAGGCAAGTTTTGAGGATCAAGGTCGGGCGCGCATTATGAACAAAAACCGGGGTTTGCTGCGTGTATATGGAGAGCAGGGAAGTGGTCTATTGCTTGGGGCAGAAATGTTCGGCCCCGCTGCAGAGCACATCGCCCACCAATTAGCCTGGGTAGTGCAATTGCGCTTAACGGTACAGGAAGTTCTGGAGTTGCCGTTTTATCATCCTGTGCTGGAGGAGGGCGTCAGAACGGCGTTGAAAGACTTGCATTACAAATTGCGTATGGGTGGGTCAAAAGGTAATTCTTGTTTGGATTGCGGGGCAGGTTCCTAATCTTTATGAATAAGAACATCACGTAAATATCCAGTCAAATTTGCGAATCATTCTCAATTTATTTCTCTTTTGAGGGCATTAAGGGGCATTCTCAGGGTGAATTTTCTGGGTAAATGCCTATAATGCCCACCCGTCTATGTACAAACCCTGGCACAAAATGCCGAACTTTCGTTTCCTTCCAATATCACCCGAATAAATGGAGTCTCATCGTGAAAGCACCCGTAAGAGTTACCGTTACCGGCGCCGCTGGTCAAATCAGCTACTCATTATTGTTCCGCATCGCCGCTGGCGACATGCTGGGTAAAGATCAGCCAGTAATCCTGCAATTGCTGGAAATCACCCCGGCTCTAAAAGCCCTGCAAGGTGTTGCAATGGAATTGGACGATTGTGCATTCCCGTTGTTGGCTGGCATTGTGACGACTGATGATCCTGCTGTTGCTTTCAAAGATTCCGACTACGCTTTGCTGGTTGGCGCTCGTCCACGTGGTCCTGGCATGGAGCGTAAAGATTTGCTGGCAGCAAACGCGGCTATTTTCTCTGTACAAGGTAAAGCGATTGATGACCATGCGTCACGTAACATCAAGGTGCTTGTTGTAGGTAACCCTGCAAACACCAACGCACTGATTGCCCAACGCAATGCGCCTAACATCAACCCACGTCAATTCACTGCAATGACCCGTTTGGATCACAACCGTGCCTTGTCACAACTGGCGACCAAAACTGGTACTAGCATCAACAACATCACCAAGGCATTGATCTGGGGTAACCACTCATCTACTCAATATCCAGACCTGCACAACACTCTGGTTGATGGCAAGCCAGCACTGAGCTTGGTTGACCAGGCATGGTATGAAGCAGATTACATTCCAACCGTTCAACAACGCGGCGCTGCAATTATCGCTGCACGTGGTGCGTCTTCTGCTGCTTCTGCAGCTAACGCGGCTATCAACCACATTCGCGATTGGGCACTGGGTACTCCGGCGAACGATTGGGTGAGTATGGGTGTATACAGCGATGGTTCTTACGGCATTGAGAAAGGTCTGATCTACTCTTTCCCATGCGTATGCAAAAACGGCGATTGGGAAATTGTTCAAGGTGTTGAGATCAATGAATTCTCTCGCGCTCGTATGACTGCAACTGAAAAAGAATTGCAAGAAGAACGCGATGCAGTGAAAGAGTTGTTGCCAGCATAATCGTTGTAAACATCACTCTATCTGTAAAATAAAAAAGCCGCTGATTGAACAATCAGCGGCTTTTTTATTTGTGGTCTGACAGTTAATCAAAAGTGAAAAATGGCTGCTGCGTAAGGGCCTTTCAAGTCAAGATTGGTATTGACGCCATCATCATCAATATTGGCTGTGAGAGCGCGGTAACCAACTTCAATTCCCAGGTCCAGTGCTGAATCAAAAAGGTAACTGATTTTTGCGTTGTAGTCTGCCAGATCATTGCCATCATAACTGATGTAATTCCCTTCAAACCCTGCTGAAAATCCAGTTAAAGGGAGATCAAACTGAAAGCGTGCATAAGCTAGTGGAACTGTAATATCGATGTCCATTTTATCGGTTATTTGAAGGCTTTCGGCTTGCAAGTGCCCGCTGTATTTGCGAAGTGTCACGCCCAAATCGAGATTCAGCCAGTTATCAAGCAATTCATAATACAGCGCTGCGTCTGTGTAGCTTAAATCAATATCCGTTGTGACCTTGCTGCCTGCTGGAAAATTAATATTCCCGACGCTGAAGCTGTTATTGATGGTTCCCGTTTGGCGACTAGTGATATCGTTTTGTTGTAATTTGATATTAGGAAAGAATGGAACTGGATGCTCAAGTGCAATGTAATAAAAATTATTGTTGTTGTCCTTTAGTCCTAATTCATTGACGTTAACGGATGGATTTCCTAACTCGCCGCTATAATCTGCTTGCCAAACGCCTGCGCCTGCGTAAACACCAAATACGGTATCTGCTTGGCTATTGCTGCTCATCGCCAATAAAAGTGCGCTGGCAGATAAACTAAAAATAGGGCTGTATTTACGTAATTTCATAATTGATCCAGAGCTGTTAAATAAAAAGACAGTTTAACGATAAGTTAATGACAGTTGTGTGGACTGCGTTGAAGAATACTCAAGCGTTCGTTAGTAAAAAAAGAGAATTAATTAGTGCGGCGTATTATTTTGTAACAGGTCTAAAAAAACCCGTGCGGCATTATTTAATGTTCGTTGGCTGTGATGGATATAGCCTAATGGGCGCATAATCGGAGGGTGATCAACATCCAGAATTACTAATTGCTCATCGATAATTTTGCGTGGTAACACACCCCATCCCAATCCAATACTCAATAGCATTTTAATGGTGTCGAGATGGTTGGAAATCATCGCAATATCAAGGGGCAACTTTTTATCATCAAATAATGTTTTGATGAGTTGTGTGGTGTAGGTGCTTGTATCCGGCATTATCGCCTGATGCGCGCTTAAATCGGCCAACTGAAGATGCGATTGCGTTGCAAGCGCATGGGTTGGCGCAGCGACAAATTCGAGCTGGTCATGCCAGAGGGTTTGGCTTTGGATTCGCGAATCTTGTTGAAGCGCGAGCGTAATAATGGCGATGTCGAATCTGCCTTGGAGTATTTCATGATATGCCTGCTCCGAATCTAAAAAATGTAAATCCAATTTTACTTGTGGGTATCGGGTTGATAGCTCGCGCAAAAAAGGGGGTAAATAGTGCAGGCCTACATGGTGACTTGTAGCAATACTCAGTTTGCCTTGAACATCGCCTTGTAAGTCTGCAATTGCCCGCTGCGCCGCAATTACCTCTCCTAATATTAGCTTCGCTTTACTTAACAGTACCTGACCAGCCTGGGTTAGAGCGACTTGTCTGCCAATCCGGTCAAATAACGACACCTTTAGTTGTTCTTCTAGTAATGCAATTCGCTTACTAATAGCAGGTTGCGTCAAATGGAGCCGTTCTGCTGCTGCAGAGAAAGAGCCATTTTCAGCAATTGCAACGAAAGCCTGTAAGTGTTGGGTATCCATTGGTTTATTTTTATATTATTCCATTTGGTAATGCAATATATAAAAAAGATAAATTTGTTTTATGGATTTGACGGGCGTAGCATGGCTTCATTACTTACTATGAGTTTCGTTTCAACCTGTGGGCTGAGCTTGTAAGGCTTTATTGGAGATCACTATGGCAAAAACCCTTTATGACAAATTATGGGATGCTCACCTCGTCCATCAAAGCGACGACGGTTCCGCACTTATTTACATCGATCGTCACATCGTGCATGAGGTGACTTCACCTCAAGCATTTGACGGATTGCGTATGGCGGGGCGCAAGCCTTGGCGCGTAGATTCAATCCTTGCGACGCCGGATCATAACGTGCCCACCACCCAGAAAGAGCGTGCTCATGGTGTGAGTGGTATTCAGGATCCGGTGTCATTGATCCAAGTGAAAACGCTTGATGATAACTGTGATGAGTTCGGTATTCTCGAATTCAAAATTAATGATGAGCGTCAGGGGATTGTGCATGTGATAGGCCCTGAAACTGGCGCATGTCTGCCCGGTATGACCGTGGTTTGCGGAGATTCCCATACGGCTACCAATGGCGCTTTGGGCGCATTGGCTCACGGTATTGGGACAAGTGAAGTAGAGCATGTCATGGCGACTCAATGTTTGGTTGCCAAAAAAATGAAGAACATGTTGATCAAGGTGGATGGCAAGCTTGGCCTTGGTGTAACTCCGAAAGACGTTGTGCTCGCCATCATCGCTAAAATTGGTACCGCTGGCGGAACTGGTTATGCGATGGAATTTGGCGGTCAGGTATTTCGCGATATGAGCATGGAAGGCCGAATGACTGTATGCAATATGGCAATTGAAGCAGGCGCGCGCGCTGGTATGGTGGCGGTAGACCAAACCACTATCGATTACGTCAAGGGTCGTACCTATGCTCCCAAAGACGATTTGTGGGAGAAGGCTGTCGCCGACTGGAAAAATTATGTCAGCGATGAAGGCGCACATTTTGATGCAGTTGTGGAAATCAACGGCGCGGATATCAAGCCGCAAGTTAGCTGGGGTACATCGCCAGAGATGGTGGTATCGGTTGAAGATAAAGTACCTGATCCGGCCAATGAAGCGGATCCGGTTAAGCGCAACGATATGATTCGCGCGTTGCAATACATGGGGCTGCAGGCCAACCAACCGATCACTTCCATTCATGTGGATCGTGTATTCATCGGTTCCTGCACCAACTCGCGCATTGAAGATATTCGTGCGGCGGCAGCGGTAGTTAAAGGTCGTCAAAAAGCCGATTCAGTAAAAGAAGCGATTGTTGTTCCCGGCTCTGGTGCAGTGAAAGCGCAAGCAGAAGCAGAGGGCTTGGATAAAATTTTCATTGAGGCGGGCATTGAATGGCGTGAGCCAGGCTGCTCTATGTGTTTGGCGATGAATGCGGACAAGCTTGGTGCTGGTGAGCACTGCGCATCTACTTCAAACCGCAACTTTGAAGGGCGTCAGGGGTACGGTGGCCGCACGCATTTGGTAAGTCCAGCGATGGCGGCAGCAGCGGCAATTGCTGGTCATTTTGTTGATGTGCGTACATTTAACTAAGAGTAGGAGAGCGCTATGAAAAGTTTTACTGTCATACAAGGCATTGCTGCTCCTATGGATCGTGCTAATGTCGATACTGATATGATTATCCCAAAACAGTTTTTGAAATCGATCAAGCGAACGGGGTTTGGCAAAAATCTCTTCGACGAGTTGCGTTATCTCGATGAAGGAAAACCGGATCAGAGTTGTGAAGGTCGCCCGATTAACACGGAATTTCCATTAAATTTTCCGCGTTATAAAAATGCCAGCATTTTACTCGCGCGCGAAAACTTTGGTTGTGGTTCCAGTCGTGAACACGCGCCTTGGGCATTGGATGATTATGGCTTTCGCAGTGTAATTGCTCCGAGCTTTGCAGATATTTTCTTCAATAACTGTTTCAAAAATGGTCTGTTGCCAATTATCTTGAGTGAAGAAATTGTCGATAAATTATTTAAGGAAATGTACGCGGCTGAGGGTTATCAATTAACCGTTGATCTTGCGGCGCAAACTGTCACGACGCCATCAGGTGAAAGCTTTGGTTTTGAAATCGATGCGTTCCGCAAACACTGCTTATTAAATGGCTTGGATGATATTGGTTTGACTCTTGAGCAGGCCGATAAAATTCGTGCTTACGAAACCAAGCGCCGTGCAGAAGCGCCCTGGTTGTTTGATGTGGTGAAGTAATCGAGCCAGCAGTAGCGAAAAAGAATTTTTTAAATTTGGAGAATATTTGTGGGTAAGCATATTTTAATTCTGGAAGGCGATGGTATTGGTCCAGAAATTGTTAAAGAAGCGCGTAAGGTGCTGGATGTGGTTAATGCCAAATTTGATTTGGGTTTAACTTTTGAAAATGAATTGATGGGCGGTTGTGCAATTGATGTGCATGGCGTTCCTTTGGCGGATTCAACGCTGGAAAAGGCACGCAAAGCCGATGCAATTTTGTTGGGTGCAGTAGGTGGTCCCAAGTGGGATAAATTGGATCGCGCCATTCGCCCGGAAAAAGGTCTGCTAAAGATTCGTTCACAATTAGGCTTGTATGCAAATTTGCGCCCGGCACTGTTGTATCCACAATTGGTTGATGCATCGTCGCTTAAACCGGAAGTGGTTTCCGGTTTGGACATTTTGATTGTGCGCGAACTTGCGGGCGGCATTTACTTCGGCGAGCCGCGCGGTATTCGCGTATTGGAAAGCGGTGAGCGTGAAGGTTACAACACCTATAAATATTCCGAGAGCGAGATCATCCGCATCGGCCGCACTGCATTTGAAATGGCGCGCAAACGCAACAGTAAAGTCTGCTCGGTCGATAAAGCCAATGTGCTTGAGGCGACTATGTTGTGGCGCGAAGTGATGGATACCCTGCATAAAGAGTATCCTGATGTTGAATTATCACATATGTATGTGGATAACGCCGCTATGCAACTGGTGCGCGCGCCCAAGCAATTCGATGTGTTGGTGACGGGTAACATGTTTGGTGATATTTTGTCCGATGCGGCTGCTATGCTAACTGGCTCTATTGGTATGTTGCCATCGGCTTCACTGGATAAAGATGGTCGCGGTATGTATGAGCCGTGTCACGGTTCTGCACCGGATATCGCTGGACAGGGTATTGCTAACCCGCTGGCGACTATTTTGTCGGTATCCATGATGTTGCGTTATTCGCTCGGTTATCCGCAGGTGGCGGATGCGATTGAAGTGGCAGTGGGTAAGGTGTTGGATCAAGGTTATCGCACCGCCGACATTTATACGGAAGGTAAGATCAAAGTATCTACCTCGCAAATGGGTGATGCCGTCGTTGCGGCTTTGAATTGATTTTCGCTTGAATATTTAAAGAGAGACTGAGATGAAAGTAGGTTTTGTAGGTTGGCGCGGTATGGTGGGTTCCGTATTGATGGAACGTATGCAGTCTGAAAATGACTTTGCAGATATCCAACCAGTATTTTTCACTACCTCCAATGTAGGCGGCGCTGCGCCAGCGGTAGCGGCCGATTTGCCGGCATTGAAAGATGCTTATTCGGTCGATGATCTTAAGCAGCTTGATGTGATTATCACCTGCCAGGGTGGCGATTACACCAGCGAGATTTTCCCAAAGCTGCGTGCTTCCGGCTGGAATGGCTATTGGATCGACGCGGCTTCCAGTCTGCGTATGGAAGACGATGCGGTCATTATTCTTGATCCGGTCAATCGCAATGTGATCGATGCTGCTCTGCAGAAGGGCGTTAAAAACTTTATTGGTGGCAATTGCACTAACTCCATTATGTTGATGGGTGTGGGTGGTTTGTTCCATGCAGGTCTGGTGGATTGGGTTAGTTCCATGACCTATCAAGCAGCTTCGGGCGGTGGTGCTAACCATATGCGCGAACTGTTGAAAGGCATGGGTGTAATCCATAATGCCGTGGCCGATGAGCTGGCAACTCCGGCTTCTGCCATTTTGGATATCGATAGAAAAGTGGCTAGCACTATCCGCAATGATGTGCCGCGCGAATTTTTCCCTGCGCCTTTGGCAGGTGGTCTGATTCCTTGGATCGACAAGCAATTGGATAACGGCCAGTCCAAAGAAGAGTGGAAGGGGCAAGCCGAAGTTAACAAAATTCTGGGTACCGAAAGCACTATTCCTGTCGACGGTTTATGTGTGCGTATCGGCGCTATGCGTTGCCATAGTTTGGCATTGACCATCAAACTGAAAAAAGACCTGCCGCTGGATGAAATTGAGTCCATCATCAAGTCGGGTAATGACTGGGTGAAATTTGTGCCTAATGATCGCAGTATCACCGAGCAAGAACTGACACCGGCGTCTATCACTGGCGGTCTCAAAATTGGTGTGGGCCGCGTGCGCAAGCTCAATATGGGACCTGAGTATGTGTCTGCTTTCGTGATTGGTGATCAGCTATTGTGGGGTGCGGCGGAACCTTTGCGTCGCATGTTGCGTATTTTGAAAGAGTCTAAATAGTTAGTCTTTCAAAAATAGTTGCTCTTTCTAAACAAGAAAGAACGGAAAACCCCGGAGTTAAAATCCCGGGGTTTTTGCTTTATATAACCGTTTTGGTGATAAATAAGGATTTAAATGTCAGTCGTTTTTCACATTTTTGCTAAAACACATGAAAAAATCCGCAAAAAAGCGCCTATGTTGAGCCTTTGTCAAGACCCCAAGTATTGATAAAAACCTATTTATAATGAATACTTACGAACGATACTGAAGATTCATTCGAGGTTTTGCACCTCTCAGGCATAGCGCTTCATACCCTCATAGCGCTGTGTTAATCAACTAAAATGTCTGGCTAACCAAGCTCAATTTAGCCGTGGAATAATAAAAGGATAGCGCTATGCGTCTTCGTCAGTTGGTTTTAGCCTGTGGTCTCACATCTTTTATGCTGTCGCCTTATGCGAGTGCATTGGGATTAGGTGAGGTTACGCTTAAGTCAAGTTTGAATCAGCCTCTTGAGGCTGAGGTTAAGCTGCTTGATACGCGTGATTTAACAGCTGAACAGATTTTGGTGGCTCTTGCATCACCTGCTGATTTTGAACGTAACGGCGTAGACAGACTGTACTTTTATACGGAATTTCAGTTTGAGGTTGTTCTTGATGCTGCCGGTGGACCTAAGGTTATCATTACATCCCGCAGCCCCGTGCGCGAACCTTACTTAAATTTTCTGATTGAGGCGCGTTGGACTGCCGGTCGCTTGTTGCGCGAATATACCTTGTTGATGGATCTGCCCACCTTTGATGAAAATGGTAGTTCGCAATCTGTACAGGCTGCCACCCAATCTGAACCTCAGCCTCAATCTGGTGCTGCTACTGGGTCTAGGTCGACGGTAAAAAGGTCTGAGCCGAGTTATCAAGCTCCTCGCCAATCCGTATCTACATCTAGGGCTAGTCTTGATGGTGATGAATATGAGGTTCGTCAAAACGATACTCTCTGGGATATTGCTTTACGTGCGCGTAATGATTCCAGTGTGTCTGTTCATCAAAGTATGATGGCGCTATATCACGCCAATCCAGATGCGTTTATCAATGGGAATATCAATCGTCTGCGTCGTGGTCAAGTATTGCGTATTCCTGATGTAGAAGAGATGAAATCATTAGGGAAATCCGAGGCGGTAAGTCAATTTGCTCAAGCAACAGGCGAGTCGGATTCGGGCGCTCAACTGAGTGCATCGCGCCGTACATCTGCGCCTCGTGTGGAGCCTACTGAAGCCAGTGGCAGAGTGAAGCTCGCCGCGCCATCATCGGGTGCAAGTGCTGGTCAAGGTAGTGGCGCTAACGATGGTGCCGGGAAGGCACTAGAGTCTGAACTTGCAGTTACGTTGGAAGAGCTGGATAAATCCAAAGCTGAAAATACAGAATTAAATGCACGCGTGAGGGATCTTGAAGAACAAATTCAGACAATGGAGCGTTTGGTTGAGGTCAGTAATGAAAAGCTGCGTGCATTGCAGGTTTCTGCTACAAAAACCGTTGAAGAAACTGAAACTTTGTCTTCAGTTTCTGCTGAACCTGCACCTGTCGTAGCTGCCACTACACCTAGTGCTGTTGCCCAATCTTCACAATCTGTCGCACCTAAGGTTGTCATGCCTTCAGTTCCTGCACCTACGTTGGCAGATAAGGCTATTGAAAATGCTCCATGGATAGGGCTGGGGGTTTTGGGGCTTGTAGGTGCAGGTTTATTTGCGTATCGCCGTCGTAAACAAGCTGAGACTCAACAAGAAGAACAAGAAGATGTTTTCGCCATGGATGATTCTGTGGCAGAGCATGAAGAGCAAGTTTTTGAACATGAAGAGCACCATGCTATAGATGACTCCTCTTTATTCGATGAGAGTGATCAGTCCACAGCGGTTGCTGAAACGGGTGATGTTGTTGGTGAGGCTGATATTTATATTGCGTATGGCAAGTTAGATCAGGCTGAAGAAATGCTGGTCAATGCGTTGCAGAAAGATCCTGAGTCTGCAGATATTCGCATGAAATTGCTTGAAGTTTATGCGCAACAGCAAAATGCTCCAGCTTTTGATAAGCATTATGCTGCGCTTCTGCCACTGGCAAGTGCTGCTGTTTTGGCTCGGGCATCGGAATTGCGCGACGGCATTGCTGGCGCAGGCGAGTTTGACGCTGTAGATGCTTCTTCAAATATGCAGGATGACAGTAATGATAATTTCCTGCTTGATGATTTTAATCTTGATGAAGAGCCGCCTCAAACTGTCGTAACCAATACCGAAAATGCTGACTTCGATTTTTCATTGGACTTTGATGACCATGAAGAAAATCTTGCCTCTGTGCAACAAGATGATGTATTCGCCAAAAATACTGATGATCCGGCAACTGCATCGTTAAATGAATTTGAATTAGATCTGGATGATGATTTTTCGCTTGAATCAGAGCCCGATGACCTATCTGAGCTCTCATCGGCGTTAGATGATTTGAATGCTGATTCGCTGCCGCATGATGTTGAAACAGTTTCTTCTTCTGCGGAAGAAGATTTTAGTTTTGATCTGGATTTGAATGACAATCCTTCGGCCAGTTCATTTGAATCGAATGAATTGGTGTTGGATTTGGAGGCCGAAGGTAATGGGGCTGAACCACTTGATGTAGTGGCTGATGATTTTAATTTAGATATGGATGTTGATGATGTTGATTTGGCTGCGCTTGATCATGAAATGCAAAGTCTCGATTTTGATGTAGAGGGCTTTGATTCTGATCTGGCAGGTGATGTATTTGAAAGCCCGGAAGAAAATAATGAAGCCACTGAACTCAACTCATTGGTTGATTCGAGTGGACTTGATTTGGATGACGATCAAAGCTTTATTGCAGGCGAATTTGATAATTTGTCCGATGACATTTCAACTGCGAATCTTAATCTGACCGATGATCTTGATAAGTTTGATCAAGATGTTATGACTGAGGCTATAGAAGATAAGGTTGATGACATATCCATTGATCTTTCGGATGAATTTGAATTTGATACGAAAGAAATTGCTGAAGATAAGTCTTTGGTAGAGCTTACATCTAACGATGATGTTGATTTTGCTGTGACGGAAGCGTTAGAAAATGAACATGAAGAAGGAGTTGATGAGCTAAATAGCCCTACTGATCTTGCTTTTGTGAGCTCACCCGAGGTGGAGCAGCCTGTCATTGATCTTGAGCTGCAAGATGAGATACCAGCTTCGCATAACTTCATTGATGTTGATACTCCGATTGATGAGAACGTGGCGCTTGAGGAAGTTCATAATGACCATGAAGAGGATCTGTTTACCCAAGCCTTGTCAGACTTTTCTGCTGAAGATGACATTAATTTGAATTCTTTTTCTAGCGACGAAACAGCTTTGGATGATTTATCTGATGAAGAGATGGACGCAGAGCTGGATTTCTTGGCAGATGCTGATGAGGCTGCCACAAAGCTTGATTTGGCGCGAGCTTATATCGATATGGGTGATGCAGATGGAGCAAAGGACATTCTTTCCGAGGTGTTGGGCGAGGGTAACGATGAGCAGCGTAAAGAGGCGAATGAGTTGCTTGCTCGTATAGGCTAAATATTGTTTGTGTAAAAAAGCCTTGCACTAAAGTGCAAGGCTTTTTTTGTTTTGTACTTTCCTAATTTTGGATTAGCTCCTGCATATGAGTGAAAACTATATTCCTGTATCCAAACCATATACTCGAAATGGTGAAATTGTGGCAGATACTATATGGCCAGAAGGAATGAATCGTATCGCCTTATGTGTAGAGTATAAGGGGACGGATTACCATGGGTTTCAGGTTCAGCCGAGTGGAGTAAAAACGGTACAGCATGCTTTGGAAGCGGCACTTTCTAAAGTTGCTAATGAGACTGTCTCATTGGTTTGTGCTGGTCGGACAGATGCTGGCGTTCATGCAACCAGCCAGGTTATTCATTTTGATACTGTCGCTTTGAGGCCTGAAAAGGCGTGGTCGAGAGGCACTCGCCCCTATTTGCCTGATTCTATTAGTGTGCGCTGGGCAAAAATGGTGGAGCCACAGTTTCATGCTCGTTTTAGTGCCTTGAATCGAACATATCGATATTTAATTACTGATGCCAAAGCTCAACCAGGATTGTTGCACGATCAAATCACGTGGTCTTCACGTCCGTTGAATGTTGATTTGATGCGAGATGGAGCATCTTATCTTGTCGGAAAGCACGATTTTACATCTTTCAGGGCTACACAGTGTCAGGCTAAAAGTCCTATTCGCCAGATTAATTATCTGCACATAGTTAGACGAGGTGAGTTGATTATTTTGGAGGTGCAAGCCAACGCATTCTTGCATCACATGGTGCGTAATATGGTTGGTGTATTGATGGCTGTCGGCGCTGGCGATAAACCTCCTGTATGGGTTGCGGAGGTCCTTGCTGCGCGCGATCGTAGCGCAGGAGGTGTGACAGCCAAGCCGTTTGGGCTTTATTTGGTTGGCGTTGAATATCCCTTACATTTTTCTCTGCCGGGTTGTACACCCGGCCCTTTGTTTTTGGCTGATCCGTTAGGAATGCTTTGAAAAACCTGGGAATTGTTGGCTGCAGCATCTTTGCGGCTTTTCGATGTTAACTCTGTTAATATCGCTGCTTATTTTGCTTGCTTCAGTGTTGTCCCGTTCAATATTGATCCGTCTGTAAGCCAGTGGGAGCGTTGGATTTGACCAAAACACGCGTAAAAATCTGTGGTATTACCTCAATCGAAGACGCTCTGGTTGCTGTAGATGCTGGGGCAGACGCATTGGGCTTGGTTTTTTATGAGGCAAGCCCTCGTTCAGTATCAATTTCACAAGCTCGCCAAATTGCCTTGGCCGTAGGCCCCTTTGTAGTTGTTACAGGTTTGTTCGTTGATGCTGATCCGGAATTCGTTAATGCCGTATTAAATGATGTTCCTTTACAGTTGTTGCAATTTCATGGCAATGAATCTCCGGATTACTGTTCTTTCTTTCATCGGCCTTACATAAAAGCCTTGCGTATGCGACCAGAGTTGGATGTTGTTACTAGCATAGATTCTTATCCAAATGCGTCAGGAATTTTATTGGATGCTTATCGACCAGGTGTTCCCGGGGGTACAGGTGAAACATTTGAGTGGACACGTGTTCCAGCTCAATCGTTAAAACCAATAGTGTTAGCGGGAGGACTTACCCCTGACAATGTTGGAGAAGCAATTCGGACAGTTTCGGTCTATGGGGTTGATGTCAGTGGTGGTGTAGAATTGGCGCCAGGGAAAAAAGACCAGAGCAAAGTAACTTCTTTTATCAATAATGCACGGCTTGCCGCGGGTTGATTTATTCCGCCATGCCATTTTTACAGGTGATTAAACGGTGAGTAACACTGAGCAGTATTCTTCTATCGATTACAGTGCCTTTCCGAGTGAGGATGGTCATTTTGGTCCTTATGGTGGGCGTTTTGTATCTGAAACCTTAATCTACGCACTTGATGAGCTTCAATCAATTTATTCAAAATTAAAAGATGATGCTGGCTTTCAAGCCGAGTTTGATAAAGATATGGCGCATTATGTTGGCCGACCTTCGCCTCTTTATCTTGCAGAGCGTTGGACGCGGGAATTAGGTGGTGCACAAATATTCTTAAAACGTGAAGATTTAAACCATACTGGTGCCCATAAAGTAAACAACACAATAGGTCAGGCGCTGCTTGCCAAATTTACCGGTAAGTCGCGTGTAATTGCCGAAACCGGCGCTGGTCAGCATGGTGTTGCAACTGCAACTGTTGCAGCAAGGCTGGGGTTGAAGTGTCGTGTTTATATGGGCGCGGAAGATGTTAAACGCCAAGCTCTTAATGTTTATAGAATGAAATTGCTCGGGGCAGAAGTGTTCCCTGTAACTTCAGGCTCGCGTACATTAAAGGATGCGATGAATGAAGCTATGCGCGATTGGGCAACTAACGTAGATGATACTTTCTATATAATCGGTACTGTTGCTGGACCTCATCCTTATCCGCAATTAGTGCGTGATTTCCAATCAATTATCGGGCGTGAAGCTCGTCGTCAATGTCTTGAGCAAGCTGGCCGTTTACCAGATGCCTTGGTTGCCTGTGTTGGCGGGGGTTCAAACGCTATAGGTCTATTTCATCCCTTCCTAACAGACGCATCAGTCAAAATGTATGGTGTTGAAGCGGGCGGTTTGGGCATTGAAACTGGCAAGCATGCTGCCCCATTAAATAAAGGCGTTCCTGGTGTCTTACATGGTAATCGTACTTACCTAATGGAAGATGAAAACGGCCAGATTATCGAGACTCATTCGGTTTCTGCGGGCTTGGATTATCCGGGAGTTGGCCCTGAACATTCATGGTTAAAAGATATTGGTCGAGTCAACTATGTTGCGATCAATGACGATGAAGCCCTTGCGGCATTTCGCAAGGTGACCAAAACAGAAGGGATTATGCCTGCATTGGAGTCTAGTCATGCTCTGGCATATGTTGAAAAACTGGCACCTACCATGACTAAAGATCAAATTATTATTGCAAACCTTTCGGGGCGTGGTGATAAAGATATCCTTACTGTGGCGGGATTGGATGGCATCACTGTCTAAGAGTGCCTGACCGAATTTTAATGAGCCAAGAAAATGGCTAATGATTGATTATCAGGAATTATTGATGAGTCGTATTTCCCAGCATTTAAGTCAGGCTAAAGCGTCCGGTAAAAAAATTCTGGTTGCTTATATCGTGAATGGTGATCCTTATCCTCAGGCTACCCTAACCACTATGCATGCAATGGTGGAGCAGGGGGTCGATGTTATTGAGTTGGGTGTGCCATTTTCCGATCCGATGGCAGAAGGTCCTGTGATCCAAAAAGGTCATGAGAGGGCATTGGAGCATGGCATTAGCCTGAAGGGAACTTTGGAGCTTGTTAGAGAGTTCCGTAAAACTAATGACACAACACCTGTTGTGTTAATGGGATACGCCAATCCTGTAGAGCGTTTTGGTTATGCTGAATTTGCTCTCGCAGCTTCTGGAGCAGGTGTCGATGGATTATTGACTGTTGATTTGCCGCCAGAAGAAGTGTCGGTTCTAAAAAGCGAATTGGATAGTTGTGGTTTGGATAATATTTTTCTGTTGGCTCCCACTACAACACTTGAGCGGGCAAAAAAGGTTGCTGCGCATGCAAGCGGATTTTTGTATTACGTGTCATTAAAAGGCGTTACTGGAGCAGGGCACCTCGATGTCGATGCAGTTAAAACGAAGTTGGCTGAGTTTGGTCAATTAACAGATTTACCCGTGTGTGTTGGCTTCGGGATCAAAGATCCTCAAACTGCAAAAGCAGTTTCAGCTTTGGCTGATGGAGTGGTGATTGGCAGTGTGCTTGTTGATAAAATGGGCGCGATGGCTGATAAAACGGCAGATGAAATTGCAGCTGCAGTTGGCGATATTGTCAGCGGCATTCGAGTAGCTATTGATTCTATTTGATTATTGAAATTTAGATGAGGCTTTCATTTTTGAAAGGGTCATCATCAATTCATTTAAAAACGAGTAAGAGACGCAACCATGAGTTGGTTAGATAAAATTATTCCCAGCATTTCTCGCACCGATACCAAGCGCAGTAACAAAGTTCCTGAAGGCTTGTGGGAAAAGTGCGTTAAATGTGATGCAGTTTTATATAAGCCTGAAATGGAAAAAACATTGGATGTGTGTCCAAAGTGTGACCATCATATGCGCGTTGGTGCGCGTGCGCGTCTTAATATGTTTCTCGATCCACAGAACCGTCAGGAGTTGGCCACTGAAGTTGAGCCAATCGATCGCTTGAAATTTAAAGATGTCAAAAAATATAAAGACCGTTTAACTACAGCACAAAAAGAGACTGGCGAAAAAGATGCATTGGTTGCTATGCGTGGCGAATTGAAGGGTATGCCGATCGTTGCGGTTGCATTTGAATTTGCCTTCCACGGCGGCTCTATGGGGTATGTTGTGGGCGAACGTTTTACGCGTGCAGCTACTGTCGCTTTGAAAGAAAATATTCCGTTTGTTTGTTTTTCTGCAACAGGAGGTGCTCGCATGCAAGAAGCGTTGATTTCCTTGATGCAAATGGCAAAAACCAGTGCAGTGATTGAGCGTTTGAAAATGCAAGGAACGCCTTACGTTTCTGTTATGACTGACCCTGTATACGGTGGTGTGTCTGCGAGTCTTGCGCTGCTTGGCGATCTCAATATTTGTGAGCCAGGTTCTCGAGCTGGTTTTGCTGGTCCAAGTATTATCGAGCAGACAATTCGTCAGAAATTACCCAAAGGCTTTCAGCGCGCAGAATTTTTATTGGAGCATGGAGCAATCGACATGATTATTCATCGTCGTGATATGCGCGACAAACTTGCATCTCTATTGGCAAAATTTACCCGTAAAGCAGTTGTATAATCGATACGTTATGCAACTTGATTCGTTATCGGCGTGGTTGAAATGGTTGGAGCAAAACCATCCACAGGAAATTGATCTTGGATTAGAACGAGTTTCCTGTATTGCTGCGCGCATGGGTTTATTAAATCCTTCGGCAAAAGTGGTCATTGTAGCCGGAACCAATGGCAAGGGTTCATGCGTAACAGCAACGGCTGCAATGTTATCTGCTGCTGGTTTTTCGGTTGGTGTTTATACATCTCCCCATTTAATTGATTACAACGAGCGTATTGTGGTTAATGGCTCGTCTGCTAATGACAAAGAAATTTGCGATGCTTTTTCTGCAATTTACAATGCATGCCAGCAAGCTTCTGATGATTTTCCTCAGCCAATCAGTTTGACCTATTTTGAGTACGGCACTCTTGCGGCACTGGAAATATTCTCTCATCACGCTGTTGATATGATGGTGCTCGAAGTCGGTTTGGGTGGACGTCTGGATGCTGTCAATATCATTGATGCTGATGTGGCGATCATTACTAATGTTGCGCTTGATCATACGGATTGGCTTGGCGATAACCGAGAAGTTATTGGTTATGAAAAGGCTGGTATTATGCGAACGAGAAAGCCTGTTGTATGCGCCGATTTTGAACCACCGCTTTCAGTCATAAATCGCTCCTCAGTTTTATCTGCTCCTTTATATTTGATTAATCGGGATTTTGGTTATTCCACAGGTTGCACATCTTGGGATTGGTGGAGCTTGGAAATGCGTTTTTCGGCCAATCCATTACCTCAGTTACCTCTGCCTAGTCTTGCAGCTGCTTTGCAAGCTGTTTTGTTATTGGGGGTAGATGTAAAAAATATTAATGTATTTGAAGTTTTGGCCGGTTTGCGTGTGCCTGGGCGTTTTCAGACAATAGACTGGAATCAGAGAGTAGTAATTTTGGATGTTGCGCATAACCCTGCTGCTACATCGTATTTAGCTGAACGCTTGGAGCAGAACGCCTCGTCTTTTTCGCAGGTTCACGCCATCATAGGGATGATGTCAGATAAGGATCGTGCCCAAAGTTTGGGTAATCTCAAAAACTGCGTCGATTATTGGTATCTTGCAGATCTATCATATGTTCCTCGGGCGGCAAGCGTTCAGCAGTTGCGCCAGAATTTGCAAGAGCATGGACAATCGGATGTGTTCTCCGGAAGTGTTGAAAATTGTTTACAGATGGCCTTGAAAAACTCGGCTCCAGGTGACCGCATATTAGTCTGTGGTTCATTTTTTACGGTAGCCGCAGCAATACAAGCATTGGATAAGACAGCTTTTTGATGAATTAATATTATCCTGATCTAGGCTTTTGTTTTAGGGGATTCAAGTGAAAGAGTCGGTAAAGCATCGATTAATTGGCTCTGCGGTATTAGCCGCTGTTGCTGTGTTGTTTTTGCCGAGCTTTTTTAAAGATCGTCAACAATATCAGGTAGATACTCACTCACATATACCAGGACCCCCTAATATTACAGCTGTGGCGTTTGATGAGCCTGTGCAACCAGATAGTATTGAGCCGGCACTTACACCGGAAACCATGTTTTTACCTGATGAGAATGAGCAATCAAGCGTAGCCCCTTCAACTATTGAGCAGCCTATTATCGAAAATACGGTGACAGGTGTAAAAACCTCAGTATCCAATTCATCTTCAGATTCAGTTCCTGGTTTGCCACTGAATACAAAGGGTCTGCCTGATGCCTGGGTGATCCAGGTCGCAAGCTTGGGCTCGCAGGAAGCTGCTAATAAATTGCGTGACCAGCTTCAGGCAGATGGTCATAAAGCCTATGTGCGTGCAGTGCCTAATACAGCCGCTTACCGTGTTTTTATTGGCCCTAAGCAAGATAAAGCTGAAGCGCTTGCGATAAAGTCTCAATTAGACAAGCGCTTAAAAGTGAATTCCATGATTTTACCCTTCAAACCATGAAGCCATAATGACTCACGTCTGGTAGAATGCGCGCCACTGTAAACCTCTCACTTTTCTTCTGGAGCGGTCGGGCGAATGAATTGGGCTGATTGGGCTATTATTGGAATTTTTTTCCTGTCCTGTTTTATCGGTTTGATTCGTGGTTTCGTGCGCGAAGCGCTTTCATTGGTAATTTGGATTTCCGCCGTATTGGTGGCCAGATTATTTGGCGGCCAGCTTGAAACACTGCTAGTTGACCATATAGAAACCCCCTCTGTTCGTTTAATGACAGCCTACGCTGCATTATTTATTTCAACCCTATTGCTTGGCGCTATGGTTAGCTACTTGATTGGTGCACTTGTGCGTGCGACGGGTTTGTCGGGTACGGATCGCTTATTGGGGATGGTATTCGGAGTTGCGCGTGCATTCATCATTATTATGGCGATTGTTATTTTATTGCCCGGATTTATTCCCGTTCATGAAGACCATTGGTGGAAGCAATCGTCATTAATCCCTCACTTTCAATCTTGCGAAAGTTGGGTCGTGGAGATTTATGATCAGATTAGTCAATGGATTCAATCGATCTTCAACAGTACTGAGCCTGCTCAGACTGTGTGAATAACATTTTTTTGTAAATCATTTGTTTAAAGTTATTGAGGCAAATTTATGTGCGGCATTGTAGGTATTGTGAGTAAACGCGATGTAAATGTGCAGATTTACGATGCGTTAACCATTTTGCAACACCGTGGTCAGGATGCCGCTGGTATGGTTACCTGTGATAACGGGCGCATGAGTCAACAAAAAGCTAATGGTCTTGTGCAAGATGTTTTTAGGACGCGTCACATGCAGCGTCTACTCGGCAATATGGGTATCGGCCATGTGCGTTACCCTACCGCAGGCAGTTCAGGTCCTGCGCTTGCCCAGCCTTTTTATGTGAACTCACCTTATGGCATCGCAATGGCACATAACGGCAATTTGACCAATGCCGACAAGCTCAGTGAGGATATTTTTAAAACGGATTTGCGCCATGTAAATACAGATTCAGATTCAGAAGTATTGCTCAATGTGTTTGCTCATGAGTTACAAATGCAAGGAAAGCTAAGTCCGACAGCCGAAGATATGTTTGCTGCCGTTGCGGGGGTGCATAGACGTGTTACTGGTGGTTATTCAGTTGTCGCCTTGATTGCCAATTATGGCCTTGTCGCATTTCGTGATCCTCATGGTATTCGGCCATTAGTGTATGGCAAACGTAATGCGGAAGAGGGTGGTGTTGAGTATATGGTTGCTTCTGAAAGTGTTGCGCTCGATGTGCTGGGCTTTGAATTGATTGATGATGTTGCGCCAGGAGAAGCGATTTATATCACCGAAGAGGGCGAGTTACACCGCCGTCAATGCGCTGAAAATCCGCATCTCAGTCCGTGTATTTTTGAGCATGTGTATTTTGCTCGTCCTGATTCAATTATGGATGGTATTTCAGTTTATAAAGCACGTCTGCGTCAAGGTGAAAAATTGGCAGAAAAAATTCTGCGTGAGCGTCCTGATCATGATATTGATGTCGTTATTCCGATTCCGGATACCAGTCGTGTTGCAGGTCAGGCATTGGCTCAAAAGCTGGGTGTAAAATTCCGTGAAGGATTGGTGAAAAACCGTTATATCGGCCGTACTTTTATCATGCCTGGGCAGCAGCAACGTAAAAAATCTGTGCGGCAGAAACTGAATCCTATTGAGCTGGAGTTCAGAGATAAAGTTGTATTGCTGGTGGATGATTCAATTGTGCGCGGTACTACTTGCCAACAAATAATTCAAATGGTACGCGATGTAGGTGCAAAGAAAGTTTATTTTGCTTCTGCAGCTCCTGCTGTTAAATATCCTAACGTTTATGGTATTGACATGCCGACTACAGCTGAGTTGATTGCTCATGGTCGTAGTGATGAAGAAGTTTGTAAGGAAATTGGGGCTGATTGGTTGATTTATCAGGATTTGGAAGATTTGATCGCTGCTTCAGCAGAAGGTAATAGTAAAGTAAAAGAATTTGATTGTGCTGTATTTAACGGTAAATATTGTGCGGGTGACGTAACTCAAGAGTACCTCGACAAAGTTGCTGCTGCTCGCAACGATAGCGCAAAATCAGGCAAAAAAAACGTTAAGCAAATGGAGCTGCCAATAGGTTTACATAATGGCGCTGCGCGCGGATAACTCTCAATTTCAGTAAGTGCTTAGTGAGTTGATGTTGATGGATAATTTTTCTGGTGACTTTCTTTCCGATGATCCGCTGCTAAATGCAGCCTTGGATACACTAGCTATTCGCGCTGGTCAAACCCGCTCACACGAAGGTGAGCACAGCGAGGCACTATTTTTAACATCCAGTTATGTTTTTGGTAGTGCACAAGAGGCGGCAGAGCGTTTTTCCGGAGCACAAGCGGGCAATGTTTATTCCCGTTACACTAATCCTACAGTGCGCATGTTTGAAGAACGGATTGCAGCTCTTGAGGGCGCAGAAGCTGCTGTTGGTACTTCATCGGGTATGGCGGCAATCCTCTGTACATGTATTGCATTGTTAAAATCGGGCGATCATATTCTTTGCTCTCGCAGTGTGTTTGGTACAACAACAGTATTATTCACAAAGTATTTGCAAAAATTTGGTGTTACAACAACATTCGTGAATCCAGTTAATTTCGACGAGTGGGAGGCTGGCTTTACCGCAAACACTAAATTAGTGTTTGTAGAAACACCATCAAATCCTTTGTGCGATGTAATTGATATCCAGCGTCTTGCGAATTTAACTCACGCACACAGTGCTTTACTGGTTGTTGATAATTGTTTCTGTACTCCTGCATTGCAACAGCCATTAAAGTTTGGAGCAGATTTGATTATTCACTCCGCAACTAAATACATTGATGGTCAAGGACGTTGCCTTGGAGGTGTAGTTGCTGGCGCAAAAATTTTAATAGATGAAGTGCTCGGCTTCATTCGTAGTGCTGGGCCTACTTTGAGTGCATTCAATGCTTGGGTGTTTTTAAAAGGTTTGGAAACCTTGCCCCTGCGTATGGAGGCTCACTCGCGCAATGCACTTGAGCTTGCTCAATGGTTAAACAAGCATCCAGCGGTAGAAACAGTATTCTATGCCGGTTTACCGTCGCATAAGGGGCATGAGCTTGCTGTTAAGCAGCAATCCGCCTTCGGTGGCGTATTGTCTTTTCGCGTCAAAGGTGGCCGTGATGAGGCCTGGAAGGTAATTGACTCAACCCGAATTATGTCGTTGACTGCTAATTTGGGTGATACCAAAACAACAATTGTCCATCCGGCGACCACCACGCACGGTCGTCTATCTTCAGAGCAAAAAGCAGAAGCGGGTATTACTGAGAACCTCATTCGCATTGCTGTTGGCTTGGAAGATGTTGGTGATTTAAAAGCCGATCTTGTGCGCGGTTTGGGTAATCCTTAAACGACTAGTGCAGTAGGCCTCAAAAAAGTCGTTTTGGGGTCTTGTTCTCAGGGGTGTGCCTTGGTAAAGTGCGCGCCCTGTCGCCCAAAAGGGTAACTTTTAGGACTATAGCTCAGTTGGTTAGAGCACCACCTTGACATGGTGGGGGTCAGCAGTTCGAGTCTGCTTAGTCCTACCAATTCCAAAAGCCACTCACAGAGTGGCTTTTTTCTTTATATCTTCTGCTTTCTATCATCTTTCGGGTGAAAACAGTATCACCCCTTGAATTCATGGATGCCCACCCCATTTAGTTTTCACTCGCCTTCGTAGGCTGTATTAATCGTAATTTCGTGCATGTAATCAGGAGTTAGAAAATGACCGTTGATGCCCGCAAAGAAACCCGTGGTTTTCAGACAGAAGCTAAACAATTGCTGCATTTGATGATCCATTCATTGTATTCAAACAAGGAAATTTTCCTGCGTGAGCTGGTTTCTAATGCATCTGATGCGGCGGACAAGTTGCGTTTTGAAGCAGTATCTAATGGTGATTTATATGAAGGTGATGCTGATTTAAAGATTCGCATCAGTTTTGATAAAGAAGCAAAAACCCTCACGATCAGTGATAACGGAATTGGTATGTCGCGTGAAGAGGTTATCGAAAACCTGGGCACCATCGCTAAATCCGGTACTGCACAATTTATGCAGAAATTAACTGGCGATCAAAAGAAAGATTCGCAGTTAATTGGTCAGTTTGGAGTAGGTTTTTATTCGGCGTTTATTGTTGCCGACCGCGTTGTCGTCACTACTCGTCGTGCTGGGCTGTCTGCAGATCAGGCGGTCCGTTGGGAGTGTACTGGGGAAGCAGAGTTCACTGTTGAATCAGTAGAAAAAGCAGAACGCGGCATGACAGTTGAGTTGCATTTGAAAGATGATGCATTGGAGTTTGCTGATCATTGGCGTTTGCGTTCGATTATTAAAAAATATTCTGACCACATTGCGATTCCTGTAGTCATGCAAAAACAAACTCCAGTTGGTGATACTGAGAAAGTTGAGCGGGAGGATGAAGTAATTAATACAGCGACTGCACTTTGGACTCGTTCACGTTCTGATGTGACAGATGAAGAGTACAAAGAGTTTTATAAACACATAAGCCATGATTATGCTGAGCCGCTTAGTTGGAGCCACAATCGTGTTGAAGGTAATCTGGATTACACCAGCTTATTGTATATTCCTGCGCAGGCTCCCTTTGATTTGTACAATCGTGATGCATCGCGTGGTTTAAAGCTTTATGTACAACGCACATTCATTATGGATGATGCAGAGCAATTTTTACCTCTATATCTGCGCTTTATTAAAGGTGTGGTTGATTCAAACGATCTGAGCTTGAACGTTTCGCGTGAAATTTTGCAGAAGGATCCTAATATTGATGCAATGCGCTCCGCACTGACTAAACGTGTGCTGGATATGTTAAGTAAAATGGCGAAAAGTGAGCCGGAAAACTACACCACCTTCTGGAAAGAATTTGGTCAGGTGATTAAAGAAGGGCCAGCAGAAGATTTTTCTAACCGCGAGAAAATTGCCAAGTTGTTGCGTTTTGCATCCACCCATACCGATACAGCAGAGCAAAACCAATCGCTTGAAGACTATGTGGCTCGCATGAAAGATGGCCAGGAAAAAATTTATTACATCGCAGCGGAAAACTTTAATACCGCAAAAAACAGCCCTCATTTGGAGGTATTCCGTAAGAAAGGAATTGAGGTGTTGTTGTTATCGGATCGCGTAGATGAGTGGTTGATGAGTCATTTGCAAGAGTTTGAAGGTAAAAACTTCCAGGACGTAGGAAAAGGCGAGCTTGATTTAGGCAAGCTGGACAGTGACGAAGAAAAACAGACGCAAGAAAAAGTAGCGGAACAACTCAAGCCTTTGCTGGAACGTGTTAAGTCGGCACTTGGCGAAAATGTTTCTGATGTACGCATCACCCACCGCTTGACTGACTCTCCTGCTTGTGTGGTGGTAGGTCAGTTTGACTTGGGTGCGCAGATGCGTCGAATCCTTGAGGCTGCAGGTCAAAAAGTTCCGGAATCAAAACCTATTTTTGAATTGAATCCTGAGCATCCTTTGGTGAAAAAACTTGAAGCAGAGGCTAACGATAGCCGCTTTAGCGATTTAACGCATGTTTTGTTTGATCAAGCTAATTTGGCAGAAGGTGCGCAGCTGCAAGACCCTGCTGCTTATGTGCAGCGTTTAAATAAATTGTTGCTGGAGCTCAGTCACTAATATCTTGTTTTCAGGGTTCTGGATTATTGGTTCCAGATTTTTAGTGAGTTGATGTTATTAAAAATGACCTTGTCTATAATTAGACAGGGTCATTTTTTTTAGTGAATACACAAAGGTCGTTGCTATGGAGTATAAACACATTCTGTTACCTGCTACCAAGTCGATTGCTTTGGTCGCGCATGATAATAGAAAACAAGATTTACTAGCCTGGTGCAAAAAACACCGTGCTGATTTGGAATGTCATAGTTTATTGGGGACTGGAACAACGGGTGCGTTGATTGAACAAGAAACCGGGTTGCATGTTACAAAACTGATTTCCGGGCCTTTGGGAGGGGACCAACAAATAGGATCTTTGATCACCGAAGGCAAGGTAGATATGTTGATCTTTTTTTGGGATCCGTTTGAGCCCATGCCCCATGATCCTGATGTTAAAGCATTGTTACGTATAGCCGCAGTATGGAATATACCTGTTGCGTGTAATCAAAGCTCAGCCGACTTCTTTGTGACATCCAGCCTGTTCAATAGCGATTCAGATCATTTAATACCTGATTATGTGGCCTATATGGCCAAACGAACCTCTTCATAAGCTCCTCCAGAACCATTTTTTGCACAAAAAACCCTCATTTTGGGGTAAATAAGCGCCAAAAACATTCCCTCTTATTCCCAATGTTTGTTAATATCTGTTAACTTGGGTTTTTTGGTTCTATAAACCCGGTTGTGGATAAGAGCTAGCTGTTGTGCTGGCGATCATCGGATGAAGCAAACCGAGCAATAACAATAAAACATCAATGCTGTAGAGGTGTTTCATATGGCAGATCGTGAAATGGGCACAGTTAAATGGTTTAACAACGTGCGTGGATACGGATTTATAACCAGGGGAGAAGGAGGCGAGGATATTTTCGTACACTACAGAAATATCCGTGCGGAAGGTTACCGCTCATTAGCTGAAGGGCAAAGCGTTGAATTTCAGCTACAAAAAGGTGATAAGGGCTTGCAAGCAGAAGATGTTGTTTTGTTGAGCTGATGTAAACTTCACTCAGGGTTAAAAAAACACCGGCATTTGCCGGTGTTTTTATTTGTAGGTTTTATTGTGAGCTGGTGGAGGCAGATGCTGATGAGTAAGGCGTGATTTGGATAATAAGTCCAAGCACTGGATGATCAATATAGTGCACTTCATTACTGCGCATATCGCGCTCTTGCTGTAATAAAATTATTTGTCGTGTGACATATGTATCTGTTACTTCCGGTGCTGAGGTATTGGGATCAAAATTACCATTTGCCCAAGCTGCATTTTCAGTTGCCAGTGCCTGATCAAGTTCCAGCTCTGAGTCCAAAGAGAGCGTACTTAAATTAGTATTTGCATAGTTAGGACGTTTGGGTATTTCTGGCCATTGTTGGGTAATTTCCTGTCCGACGTTAAGATCATATTGTGCGAGCCATAAATTGGTTTGTAGCTCAAGGTAAGTCGCCACACTTAAACGAATACTTCCTTCTAATGATTGATGCTCTCCAAAGGTTTGTCCGCCGTTAATAATAATGGCTTTGGATGATTTTTTATTGGTGATTACTTGTCTCCATGCGTTATGAAATAGCACCTCAAAGTTGGGATTTCGTTGAAGCTTTTGTGCTTGTGCATTGAGATTGCGATCACTAGCGGGCAATAAATAGAACGGTTCCTTGGTTAAATCAATGCTGGTCTGGTTAGTAGAAGTAGCATTATTCATAGTGGTGTCATTGCTTGGGAGGCCAGTCACAGGGGATGTGTCTGCTGGGTCTTTAAGTTCAACCCAATCTCCCGGATAGCGTAGTTTGATATTGTTAGGCCAGTGTTCTTGCCCTGAGTCATCTTTGCGCGCAAAAACGATTAATTCAACTTGATACCACCCCTCATGGTTAGGTTTTGAAATTTGAGCAAAAGCCTGAGCTGCTGACAGTATTGCTGTTGCTCCTAATACGCTTGCCAAAACCTTGTACGATAAACGTGAAATAAATGCCATAGTAATACCCTGAAGTGCTTTCAGTTGTGCGTTAATTTTTTGGTGTCAGATAATCCAGTAAATCGACAACAGCTTGGATGCGCTTTTCGATTGATTCAAGATCCATAGTAAACTTCAACTGATTTGCTCCCTCTAATCTATAAATGCGAGATTGATTTTGTACGAGTTTCACAATTTGTAATGGATCCACCTTGGTATCGCTAGCAAATTCGATTTTGCCTCCTCGCGCATTAGCTTCCAGTTTGGTTATGCCTATAAGCTCAGCACTGATTTTAATTTGCGTCACACGAAACAGGTTTTTGACTGCCTCTGGTAATAAACCGAAACGGTCGATCATTTCCACTTGTAAATCCCTTAACGCTTCATCGTTTTGTGCATTTGCCAAGCGCTTATACATAACCAAACGTGTGTGAACATCCGGCAAATAATCTGATGGGATTAATGCGGGAATACGTAAGTTAATATCAATAGCTTCACTGAGTGCTTTTTCCAGATCGGCTTGCTTGCCTTGGCGAATAGCTTTTACTGCGCGGTCAAGCATATCCATATATAACGAGAAGCCAATAGTCTGGATTTGGCCACTTTGTTCTTCGCCAAGAAGTTCGCCCGCTCCGCGAATTTCCATATCGTAAGTTGCCAGAGTAAAACCTGCCCCCAGATCTTCTGCGGCACTGATGGCTTCTAAACGTTTTACCGCATCGTCAGTCATGGCACGTCGATCGGGGGTTAATAAATAAGCATAAGCCTGATGGTGTGAGCGTCCGACACGGCCGCGCAATTGGTGTAATTGTGCAAGGCCAAATTTATCAGCACGGTTGATGATAATGGTGTTTGCACTGGGAATATCGATACCAGTTTCAATGATAGTAGTGCACACCATGATGTTGAAACGTTTGTGATAAAAATCGCTCATCACCCGTTCAAGATCGCGTTCACGCATTTGACCATGCCCCACAGCTATACGTGCTTCGGGGATGAGTTCTTGTAAATCGCGTGCAGTTTTTTCAATTGTGTCCACTTCGTTGTGCAGGTAATACACTTGGCCGCCACGCAAAATTTCGCGCAGGATTGCCTCTTTAATAGTCGCTTCATCGTAAGTTCGAACGAAGGTTTTCACCGATAAGCGACGAGCTGGCGGTGTAGCGATAATTGATAAATCGCGAATACCCGCCATGGACATATTCAATGTGCGCGGGATGGGTGTTGCCGTAAGTGTGAGAATATCTATTTCGGCGCGCAAAGATTTGATCTGCTCTTTCTGACGAACACCAAAGCGATGTTCTTCGTCGATAATTAACAAACCAAGATTTTTGAATTTAATGTCCGGCTGTAATAATTTGTGTGTGCCAACAACAATATCCACTTTTCCTTCGGCGATACGTTCTAATACCTGATTAACCTCTTTGGTGGTACGAAAGCGTGAGAGCACTTCAACAGTAATGGGCCACTCTGCAAAACGGTCTTTCAGTGATTCGTAATGCTGTTGTGCAAGCAGGGTGGTGGGGGCGAGTATTGCCACTTGTTTACCACCATGACTTGCCACAAAAGCGGCGCGCATTGCGACTTCAGTTTTTCCAAAGCCCACATCGCCGCACACGAGGCGATCCATTGGTTTGTTCGATAGCATATCGCTAATAACAGATTCAATTGCACGCTGTTGATCCGGTGTTTCTTCAAATGGAAAGCTTGCCGCAAATGTGTCATAGGCTGTTTTGGGGGCAGGGAAAGCAAAGCCTTTACGTGCTGCACGGCGCGCGTAAACTTCAAGTAACTCTGCAGCGGTATCGCGAATTTGTTCAGCGGCTTTTTTTCGTGCTTTTTGCCAGGATTCGCTGCCGAGTTTGTGCAAGGGAGCCAAATCGTCTTCGGCACCACTGTATCGGCTAATTAAATGTAAGTTTGTTACAGGAACGTAGAGTTTGGCTTCGTCAGCATACTCCAGCGTTAAAAATTCGTTTGTTTGGTTGTCGATAGTGATAGTTTCCAGGCCGCGGTAACGGCCGACACCATGATCAATATGGACAACAGCCGCACCGACTTTTAATTCGGTGAGGTTTTTTACCACCATATCGGCATTGTCTTGTGTCTGTTTGCGACGGCGTTGCTGCTGGATACGTTCGCCAAATAGCTGGGATTCTGCAATTAAAGCGATTTTTGGCTCGGATAAAGATAACCCTTGTTCAAGTGGGGCAACCGTAATGGCTATATTGTCATTGCTGGTTATAAAATCTTCCCAGCTTTCTACCGTTACAGGCCGAACACGAATTCGGCTTAATAATTCAAGCAGCGTTTCACGGCGACCGGCAGATTCAGCGCAAAATAAAACACGTCGATCGGATTCCAGGAGAAACGATTCAATTGCAGCAAGCGGGTTGTCGGCTTGTGCCCGGATCGGTAATGAGGGGGTTGTGGTAGTGGCAAAGTTGATATTGCCTTCTTTATCATCCAGCGTTGCTGAGCTTACAAAAGTGCGAGAGTAATTTTTGAGGTTACCAAACAATTCGTCGATTGCGAGGTAAATATCTCGCGGAGCTAATAGTGGACGTAATGGATCGACACGTCGGCTTTCGTAGCGGCGCAACAGTTCCACCCAAAAGCTTTCTGCTGACTTTTCGATATCACCCAGTGCATACACTTGTGTATTTTGTGGCAGGTAATCAAATAGAGTGCTGCATGCATCGAAAAATAATGGCAAATAATATTCAATGCCAGGGGGTGAAATTCCAGCGCTTATGTCTTGAAAGACCGGGCAGGCTTTGTGGTTTACATCAAACCGCTCGAGCCATTGTTGTTTGAATAAATTAATTCCTGCTTTATTAAGTGGAAATTCTTTTGCGGGTAGCAATTGAATTTTTTCTACTTTATCAATTGTGAGTTGTGTTTCCGGGTCGAAAGTGCGCAGGCTTTCTATTTCATCATCGAATAAATCAATACGGTAAGGAGTGTTGCTCCCCATTGGAAATAAATCGATCAGTGCGCCGCGCACTGCAAATTCACCATGTTCATAAACTGTATCCACACAGCGATAACCTGCGCGCTCAAGATTGTGGCGCAACTGACCGGTGTCAATCTGCTCACCAACAGACACCATTAGGCTATTACCAATTAAATAGCTGTGCGGCATTAACCGCTGTAGCAAGGTGGTTATAGGTACAACCAAAACACCTTGCTTGATTGAGGGTAACTGATAAAGCGTACGCAAGCGTTCGGAGATGATGTCTTGATGAGGGGAGATCGTATCGTAGGGAAGCGTTTCCCAATCTGCTAATTGCAATACAGGTAAGTCATCTGAAGCTCCGGTGAAAAAAGTTAATTCAGATTCTAACCTTATTGCAGTACTGGTATCTGCGGTTATGACAAGGCTAAGTCCTCGATAAACTTTAGCTGCATTTACAATGGCTGCAGCTTGGGATGCACCATGTAGCTGTCCCCAATATTGGCGGTTACCAGATCGGGAGGATATCGGTGGTTCATTTAGCGAATAAAGCATGAGTAATGTGGTTGCTCTTTAATTAAATGTTGTTATGCACAAGGGGCGGCATTTTACCTGTCCTGATGAGATGACGGTGGCCGTAAGTGCAAAAAAACTATGCGTTTTAACACTACATGTAGGTGTTCATGCACATCACCTAAGTGAGAATGAATTCCATCTTCTGTTGTCACTGAATATGTTCGCCTGAAAAATGCTCGTTTTGGCGAAAAACCCTTGTAAAACATGCATTAATTCGATGCTTTAGTCTGGTGCGTGGACAGGGTGACGTTTATAATTCCCGCGTTTTACTAGGGCTATCCAAAACTTCCTATAAATCAATCTGTTGTGCATGTTTTACAGTTGTGTCCGTAGATCTTGTGCGCTGATTGTATGAAAGTTACTGGCTCAACACGTTGGGAAGTATTGTTTTAATACCTTCCTCGTAAATTGCAACACCGGCACCCCCCAAAATCTCGTTCAATTCCCGCCAGGAAGTAATTGCTCGATGATGGCTGGCACACGCTTGTGTTTGCACCTCATGGCTTGGGAAACCAGGTCTACATCCACTCGAACGACTAGGCAGAGACGTATGATAAAGATCCGTCGAGGGTTGGATTTGCCAATTACAGGCAATCCCAATCAATCTATCGAAGATGGCCCACAGATTCGTCAAGTAGCTTTAATCGGGTTTGATTACCACGGTATGAAGCCAACGATGGCGGTTCAGGTAGGCGATAAAGTCAAACTGGGTCAGGAAGTTTTTTCTGATAAGAAAATCCCTGGCGTTATTTATACTGCGCCAGCGGCAGGTACTGTTGTTGCTATCAATCGCGGTGATCAGCGTGTCTTTCACTCGTTGGTAATTGATGTTGAAGGTGATGAGGCCGTTGAATTCTCCAAATATCCAGTGGGCGAATTGTCTGGTCTGAGCCGCGAGCAGGTACAGGATAATTTAGTAAAGTCTGGTTTGTGGACTGCTTTCCGTACCCGTCCTTACAGTAAAGCTCCTGCGTTGGACTCAAAGCCTAGTTCAATATTTGTTCAGGCTATTGATACCAATCCTCTAGCAGCTGATCCCGCTGTTATTATCACCGCCAAAAAAGAAGCTTTTGCGAATGGTTTGACTCTGCTTGCCCGTTTGACAGAAGGCAAAGTATTTGTATGCCAAGCAGAAGGCGTTGAATTACCGAAAGGCCAAGGTTCAAACATCAGTGTCGAAACTTTTGGTGGTGTTCATCCCGCAGGCAACCCAGGTACGCACATTCATTTTCTTGACCCAGTAAATGCACACAAGTTCGTGTGGACCATCGGTTATCAAGATGTAATTGCAATGGGTGAATTGTTCACTACCGGCAGATTGAACGTTGAGCGCGTCGTTTCACTAGCGGGGCCACAGGTAGAACGTCCTCGTCTTGTGCGTACCCGTATTGGCGCCAACTTGAATGAGCTGACTGCTGACCAAACCAAATCTGGTGAAAACCGCGTTATATCGGGTTCTGTATTTGGTGGTCGTCGATCTCACGGCAATCTGAATTTTCTTGGTCGTTTCCATACCCAGGTTAGTGTTTTGTTAGAAGGGCGCGAGCGCGAAATGCTCCATTATCTTCGCGTTGGTGTTAATAAGTTCTCGGTATTGGGAATTTATATTTCCAAGTTGTTCGGATCTAAAAAGTTTGCTTTCACCACCTCAACTAATGGTTCCGAGCGTGCCATGGTACCGGTAGGTTCATACGAGAAGGTAATGCCGCTGGATATTCTGCCGACGCAATTGCTGCGTTCATTGATTGTTGGCGATACCGAAATGGCACAAAAACTGGGTTGTTTGGAATTGGACGAAGAAGATTTGGCGCTGTGTACTTTTGTGTGCCCCGGCAAATATGAATACGGCCCGATCCTGCGTAACAACCTGACTCGCATTGAAAATGAGGGCTAATAAATGAGTCTGAGAAAATTACTCGACAACATGGAGCCGCATTTCCATAAAGGCGGTAAATATGAAAAGTGGTACGCCTTATATGAAGCGGCAGATACTATTTTTTACAAACCTTCCGATGTAACCAAGTCAACGTCTCACGTGCGTGATGGTGTAGACCTGAAGCGCATCATGATTACGGTGTGGTTGTGCGCATTCCCGGCAATGTTCTTTGGTATGTACAACGTTGGTCTGCAAGCAAATACCATTCTTGCGGCCACGGGTGCTACAGGTATCGATAACTGGCATGGAGTGTTGGTGAGTTGGTTTGCTGGCCACAACCCAGATAGTATTTGGGATAATATCGTTTTAGGTGCAGCGTATTTTCTTCCTATCTATGCAACCGTGTTTATCGTGGGCGGTATATGGGAAGTGTTGTTTGCAATGGTTCGCGGTCACGAAGTGAATGAAGGTTTCTTTGTTACCTCTATCCTTTTTGCCCTGACCTGTCCTCCTGATTTGCCATTGTGGCAGGCTGCTTTGGGCATCAGTTTTGGTGTTGTGATCGGAAAAGAAGTTTTTGGTGGTACTGGTAAAAACTTCCTCAACCCTGCATTGACTGGCCGTGCATTCCTCTTCTTTGCTTATCCTGCTGAAATGTCCGGCGATGCAGTGTGGACGGCAGTGGATGGTTACACTGGTGCAACCTCGCTTTCTATCGCTGCACAAAGCGGTATGGATGCATTGGTGAATCAAGTGAGCTGGTTACATGCATTTATTGGCCTTGAGCATGGGTCAATTGGTGAAACTTCAGCATTAGCAATTATGATTGGCGGTTTGGTGTTGTTGATCATGGGCATTGCGTCGATTCGTATTGTATTGGGGACGTTGATCGGTACTGTATTGACTGTATTGCTTTACAACTGGTTGGGTGCTGATAGCAAAAACACGATGTTCCAAATGCCATTCTGGTGGCACTTGGTTTTAGGTGGATATGCATTTGGCTTATTCTTTATGGCAACCGATCCTGTATCAGCATCGATGACCAATGCGGGCAAGTGGATTTTTGGTGCACTAATTGGATTTATGGTGATCACTATTCGCGTAGTAAACCCTGCTTATCCCGAAGGTATGATGCTGGCAATTTTGTTTGCCAACATGTTTGCGCCGACTATTGACTACTTCGTCGTTCAATCCAACATTAAACGGAGACTGGCTCGTGTCTAATCAAACCGCAAAATACACCATCACCGTCACATTCATTATGTGTTTGGTGGCGTCTGTTCTGGTTGCTGGTTCTGCCGTTATGTTGCGACCACACCAAGAAGCAAATAAGGCCCTCGACTTTCAGAAAAATGTTTTGAAAGTTGCTGGTATGTATCAGGAAGGTGTCCCAGTAAGCGATCAGTTTGCAAAAATTCAGGTGAAAATCGTGGATTTGCAAAGTGGTAAATTTATTGAAGCCGATGCTGCAGATATCGCTAAGTTCGATCAAATCGCTTCAGCTAAGAAGCCTGGGCAATATGATCGTATCAATCCTGAGGATGATATTGCTAAGTTAATTAACCGTGAAAAACGAGCAAAAGTGTTTTTGGTTAATGACGATGCAGGCAATTTAAGTCGAGTTATTCTTCCCGTACGTGGTAAAGGCCTCTGGTCAACTATGGCTGGTTTTATCGCTTTGGATAAGGATTTGAATACTATTCTCGGTTTTGGATTTTATTCTCATGCTGAGACACCTGGTCTTGGTGGAGAAGTGGATAATCCAAAATGGAAATCTATTTGGCTGGAGAAGAAAGTATATTCTGATGCTGGAGACGTTAAAGTTAGCGTGATAAAAGGCCACGTTGATGAGTCAACCCCAGAGGGTGAATATAAAGTTGATGGTTTGGCGGGAGCCACCTTGACCAGTACTGGCGTCAACAATTTAGTTAAATACTGGATGGGCAACAACGGCTTCAAACCTTTCCTCACTAATCTGAAAAATGGAGAGGCATAATTATGAGTAGCAAGACGAAAGATCTCCTTGTAAAGCCAATTGTTGAAAACAATCCGGTTATTCTCCAAATTCTGGGCATTTGCTCGGCACTGGCGGTAACTTCCAGTGTAAAAGTTAGCTTGGTTATGGCAATTGGCCTGACCTTGGTTTCGGCGTTCTCTAACTTTTTTGTGTCACTTGTGCGTAATTATTTACCCAGCAGTGTGCGTATTATTGCGCAGATGATCATTATTTCTGCGCTGGTAATTGTAGTGGACCAAGTACTGAAAGCGGTTGCTTATGACATTAGCAAGCAGCTTTCTGTATTCGTAGGCCTGATTATTACCAACTGTATTGTTATGGGACGTACTGAAGCATTTGCATTGAAAAATCCACCTGTTCCCAGCTTTCTTGATGGTATTGGTCATGGGTTAGGTTATTCGGCGCTTTTGATTGTAATTGCAACTATCCGTGAGATTTTTGGTGCGGGCAAATGGTTTGGTATTCAAATCATGCCAGTGGTTACCGATGGTGGTTGGTATGTTCCTAATGGGTTGCTGTTACTTCCACCGAGTGCGTTCTTTATTATCGGCATGATTATTTGGGGCGTTCGTACTTGGAAGAAAAATCAAGTGGAAAAAGTATCTTTCAAAATTGCGCCTAACTCTGTGAAAACTCAGGAGATCGCATAATGGAACATTTATTAAGTTTATTTGTGCGCTCAGTTTTTATTGAAAATATGGCGCTCGCGTTTTTCTTGGGCATGTGTTCCTTCCTCGCAATGTCCAAAAAAATCAATGCCGCTATTGGTCTTGGTATTGCAGTAATCGTAGTGCAAACCGTAACCGTGCCTGCTAACAATCTTATTTTGACTTATTTGTTGAAGGAAGATGCGCTGGCTTGGGCTGGTGTTACCGGTGTTGATTTGACCTTTCTGAGCTTTATCTCGTTTATTGGTGTAATCGCGGCAATTGTGCAAATCATGGAGATGGTCATGGATAGATTCATGCCCGCGTTATACAACGCGTTGGGCGTGTTTTTGCCATTGATTACTGTGAACTGCGTAATTATGGGCGGCTCTCTTTTCATGGTTGAGCGTGATTACCACTTTGCTGAAAGTGTAATTTATGGCTTGGGGTCAGGTACTGGATGGGCAATCGCGATTGTGTTGCTCGCAGGTATTCTCGAAAAAATGAAATATTCCGACGTACCCGAAGGCTTGCGTGGCTTGGGTATTACCTTTATCACCGTGGGATTGATGTCATTAGGCTTTATGTCTTTTGGCGGCATTTCCCTCTAAGCGAGACGAGGAATAAAATTCAATGAATATCGAGATCGTATTAGGCGTTGTCATGTTCACCGCAATCGTCATCGCGTTAGTGGTGGTGATTTTGATTGCCAAGGCTCAATTAGTGAATAGTGGTGATGTGCAAATTCTCATCAATGATGAGAAAACCATCACCGTGCCAGCAGGCGGTAAATTGCTGCAAACATTGGCTGCCAATAATGTTTTTCTTGCATCAGCCTGTGGTGGTGGTGGTAGTTGTGCGCAATGTAAATGTGTGGTGAATGAAGGTGGCGGCTCTATTCTGCCAACCGAAGAACCACACTTTAATCGTCGCGAGCAAAATGAAGGCTGGCGTTTGAGCTGTCAGGTTCCGGTAAAACAAAATATGAAAATTCATGTGCCGGAAGAAGTGTTTGGCGTTAAACAGTGGGTTACAACCGTTGAGTCAAATCCCAACGTAGCGACCTTTATTAAAGAGCTCACTCTGCGTTTGCCTGAAGGTGAGAGTGTTGACTTCCGTGCGGGCGGTTATGTGCAGTTGGAGTGTCCTCCACATCATGTGAAGTTCTCTGACTTTGATATTGAGCCTGAGTATCGCGGCGACTGGGAACGCTTTGGCTTCTTTAATTTAGAATCAAAAGTAACTGAGCCAGTTATTCGCGCTTATTCCATGGCTAACTATCCTGAAGAGAAAGGTGTAGTTAAGTTCAATATTCGTATTGCAACACCTCCACCAAAATCCCAAGGTATTCCGCCAGGTCAGATGTCATCTTATGTGTTCAGCTTGAAACCGGGCGATAAAATTACCGTATACGGTCCATTTGGTGAATTTTTTGCCAAAAAGACAAATGCCGAGATGGTATTTATCGGTGGTGGTGCGGGTATGGCACCAATGCGTTCACACATTTTCGATCAGCTACGTCGCTTGAAGACTGATCGTAAAATGTCTTTCTGGTACGGTGCGCGCTCCCTGCGTGAGCTGTTCTACAAAGAAGATTACGATATGCTACAAGCCGAAAACCCTAATTTCAAATGGCATGTGGCTCTCTCAGATCCACAACCTGAAGATAATTGGACGGGTTTAACTGGGTTTATTCATAATGTTCTCTATGAGAACTATTTGAAAGATCACCCGGCACCGGAAGATTGCGAGTTTTACATGTGTGGCCCACCAATGATGAATGCTGCCGTGATTAAAATGTTAAAAAGTCTTGGAGTTGAAGACGATAATATTTTACTCGACGACTTCGGTGGTTAATGAATAAGGAAAACGAGGCTGGGAAACCCGCCTCGTTTTTTGCTTTAAGACAATTAATTTTTAATGGCTACTATCTCTTGGAGTGAATCATGGCAGTCCTTCTGGTTACTCTTGTAATAATGTTATTTGTCGCACTTGCACTATCGATTAGTGTGCTAGCTGGCAGAAAGCCGGTTTCTGGTTCATGTGGTGGAGTGGGTAAAGCACTGGGCGACCCTAATTATGTATGTGAATTATGTGGAGGCGATGAAGCCAAATGCGCAGAACAAAAGGTCGCACCATTGCCCTCAAAAGATGACGCAAACAATCTTTCATATGATGCAAGTAGATCATCAAAAGAATAATTTAATAGAAATAATTGTTGCTAGACTCTACATGTGTTCGGTTAGCTAGTGTAAGGGGAATAAATTGAGTGGTCGCAAAAAATCGGCAGATCATAGCTACGACCTTTTGGTTATTGGCTCGGGGCCTTCAGGTGAAAGTGCTGCTATCTCTGCTTCGAAAATTGGGAAGCGTGTGGCAGTGATAGAAAATAGGGCACTGGTGGGAGGGAGTTGTGCGCATAAAGGAACAATCCCTTCCAAATCATTGCGTCATGTTGTTAAGCAAATCATTCAATTTAAAAGCAATAGTTTATTCCGCGAAATTGGCGATAGTCGTCGTTTGACATTTCCTCGTGTTTTGCAATCGGCTGCTAAAGTTATTCCGAAACAAGTGGAAATGCATACCAATTTCTACGTTCGTAATAGGGTTAATGTGCACATTGGACAGGCTTCGTTTATAGATGCAAATACCGTGAGTCTTTCATTGCTGGATGGTGGAATTGAAACTATCCATGCAGGCAAAATTGTAATTGCGACTGGCTCAAGACCCTATAGACCCGTTGATGTTGATTTCAATCATCCCCGGATTTATGACAGTGATACTATTTTGGGAATGGAACATACACCACGCCACATCATCGTATATGGCGCAGGTGTTATCGGCTGTGAGTATGCATCTATTTTTTCCGGGCTGGGCATGCGTGTTGATTTGATCAATAACCGTGAGCGTTTGCTTTCATTTTTGGATGATGAAATCTCAGATGCTTTGAGTTATCACCTTCGGGATAGCGGCGTGACGGTCCGCCATGGCGAAGAGTTTGAAGCTATTGAAGCAAGCGATTGCAGCGTAACTTTATTCTTGAAGTCTGGTAAGCGATTAAAAGCGGATGCAATTCTTTGGTGTAATGGCCGTAGCGGTAACACAGATGGATTAAATTTAGATGCGGTTGGCTTAAAGGCTGATCATCGCGGTAATTTAAAGGTAGATGATTCATATTGCACAGAGGTGGAAAATATCTATGCAGTAGGTGATGTCATAGGTTGGCCAAGTTTGGCGAGTGCTTCCTATGGACAAGGGCGCGCTGTAACAGGTGGTATTTTTGGTGATCAATGCCAATTAGTGCACGATGTTCCAACAGGAATTTATACCTTGCCGGAGATTAGCTCAGTCGGTAAAACGGAAGCTGAATTGACTCAAGCAAAAGTGCCTTATGAAGTGGGGCGCGCCTTGTTTAAAAATACTGCAAGAGGACAGATTAGTGGTGAAGATGTCGGCATGTTAAAGATATTATTTCATGTCGATACGCTAGAAATTCTTGGGGTTCATTGTTTTGGTGCTGAAGCTGCTGAAATTGTCCACATTGGTCAGGCGATTATGAAGCAGGCAGGTGAGGGTAATAACATCCACTATTTCCTTAATAATATTTTTAATTACCCTACCATGGCTGAAGCGTATCGTATTGCTGCACTGGATGGTATTAACCGTATTAGTCGCCGTTGATGTTGGTGCATATGCAACAAAAGGGCGTAATAAAGTGCGCCCTTAATACTTTATTTTCCTAAATTATTTTCGGCTGATTTAGAATCTTTGGCTGGTTCTTCATTTGGTTGAAAATTTCTGACGCTGTGTATGACCACGTCGCTATCAAAATACACAGTAAAGTTTTTATATTTCCAGCGGGAAATAGGTGGTGTTCCTTTAGCTGGAATATCCTCCTCAGGCTTGCCGAATAAATCCCTGACTTTCTCCTTGCTCATACCTTTAGTTGGCATATCGACGCTGGCCATATCTTGCGCTTGCTGGCCAACAGGAATACGAAGCTCATCTGAATATGCAAAAGACGGTGTACAGGCAAAACCAATGACCAGTAATGCTTGCGTTATCTGACAAACAATTTTTTTGATCATAAGCGTCACTGGGGGTTATTGTAAGGAGTACTGGCTTTTGCGGCGTTCTGCCATTTGCGCACGCATAATCTGTTGTCCGATAAGCTGTTGTTGAGCTTCAGTTGCGCGGTGAAATTTTGCTGCAATTTGGTATTCCCCTGTATTACTTGGTTCGCAGCGAATAATCTTGGCAAATAACACAAGTCCTGCATTACTAGGCAAAAAAATAAGTCTAAGTGCAATATGCGAATTTGCCTCTAATGGTCGTGAGCTTCCAAAGGCGATACCTCCCTCGCTTAGGTTTACTTGTTTAATGGTTTTTGATGGGGGGAGCGGCTTTGTGTCTGCCATGAGTTGCTGGCTGACAATATCAATCTTGCGGTTAAGATTGTGCAGGTATTCGCCTAATGCCCGGCTGGTTTCCTTGATTTGATGGAAAAGATGGGCATTGTCATTATCTATTTTTCGCAGCTCAGCAAAGAGTTTGAGTGAGGCAGTATTGGGGAATTGCAACTCGGGGGCTGCTGTGTTTGCGGTAATTTCTTCCACTTCTTTGAATTCAATGGCGATACTTTCATCGATCCGAAAGTAGCTGCGGCGTTCACTCATGACCAGATTCTTCCAAAGTATTCCAAAACGGTTTACTAAACATAGCACATGCTGGAAATAAGTGGCGCTGCTTATCTGTTATTGGGATGGATTTACTTAAGTAGAATTGGGTTTTACTTGAGCAATCGCGGTCAATTGGGTTTAATGCGCCATGCTTAAAAATATTCCTCTCTACATCGGCCTACGCTATACCCGCGCCAAGCGCCGTAACCAGTTTATCTCTTTTATCAGCGCCTTTTCCCTGATTGGTATGGCTCTTGGCGTTATGGCTTTAATCGTTGTACTTTCAGTTATGAATGGTTTTGACCGTGAGATGAAAGAGAGAATTCTCAGTATTATTCCTCATGGCTTTGTCGACCAGCTGCCGGCTGTTAATGATTGGCAATCTTTATCAGAAAAGATTGAGAGGCACCCAAAAGTAATCGCATCTGCACCTTATATATCCAGTAGCGCAATGGTGACGTATGCAGGTGGTGTTGAGGTTATAGAGCTTCAGGGTATCCTACCCGAAGCGGAAGCAAAGGTATCAGTTGTTGACCAACGCATGATTGTAGGTGATGTAGCTCAGTTGCAGCCGGGTGATTATGGAATTGTAATGGGGCGTTTATTGGCCAGTCGTTTAATGTTGGCACCTGGCGATAAGATCCGAATCACCTCTCCCGAGATTAATATTACCCCTATGGGAGCTTTTACTCGCTCACGCAGTTTTACCTTGGTAGGGGTGTTTGAAGTAGGGGCTCAAGTTGATAGTACGCTCGCATTGATTCATCTACATGATGCACAAAAGTTTTTGCGCCGCACGGGAGCACAAGGATTACACGTCAAAACAGAGGATATGTTCGCGGCAGCACAGGTGATGCGTGAATTGCGCGATCAATTAGGCGATGGATATCGTGTGAAAGATTGGAGCCAAACTCAGGGGAGTTTATTTCAGGCAGTGAAAATGGAAAAAATAGTAGTGGGTTCGCTACTGATGATCATTATTGCTGTTGCTGCTTTTAATATTGTTTCAAGTTTGGTGTTGATGGTAGCCGATAAGCGCTCCGATATTGCTGTACTGCGTACTATGGGCGTAAGCGCGCGACAAATTATGGCAATTTTTATTGTGCAGGGTAGTGCTATTGGTTTTTTTGGTACATTTATCGGAATAGTTATTGGATGTATTGTTGCATTAACACTCACTTCAATCATGAGTGGCATTGAAGCATTACTGGGGCTGCATGTACTGGATCCAGATGTGTATTTTATTAGCCAATTGCCGTCGGTTTTATTGTGGCAAGATGTTGTGTTTATTGGATTTGTTGCACTCCTATTAAGTTTTATTGCAACGCTTTATCCCGCGTATCGTGCGGCCCGGATTGAGCCGGCAGAAGCTTTGCGATATGAATAAAAAGATCTTTTTGCATTAACACCTTAGGCTAGGTTTATGAGTAATGTTTCTCCTGTTTTGATTTGTCACAATGTCAGCAAATCGTATCACCAAGGTACATTGGCTGTTGATGTGCTTCGCGGTGTCGATTTTCACATCAATGCTCGAGAGAGGGTGGCAATTGTTGGTGCTTCTGGTTCAGGTAAATCTACGCTGTTGAATATCTTGGGTGGATTGGATATCCCTGACAGTGGTGAGGTCATTGTAGCTGGTGAATGTTTATCAGAGTTGAGTGCCGATGAGCGCGGTCGTTTGCGGAATCGCAGTTTGGGTTTTGTTTATCAATTTCACCATTTATTACCTGAGTTTACTGCTCTGGAAAATGTGGCAATGCCGTTGCTGATTGGCAAAGAATCTATCGCTACTGCAAAACAAAAAGCACGTGCTTTACTAGAGCGGGTCGGTTTGGGTAAGCGAGTCGAACATAAGCCATCTGAATTATCCGGCGGTGAGCGTCAACGGGTAGCTATAGCTAGAGCATTGGTTACAAATCCAGCATGTGTGTTGATGGATGAGCCTACGGGTAATCTGGATACGCATGCAGCGGATTCAATCCAGGAGTTAATGCTGGAATTAAATCAATCAATCGGTACCAGTTTTGTTGTGGTGACTCATGACCCAAGGCTTGCTGCGCGCATGGATCGTACCTTGACCCTCTCCGATGGTGCGTTAGTGAATGTTTAGCCACTATGCTTTTCTGGTTGGTACCCGTTACGGTATTTCACGACGTCACAGTCATTTAGTGTCGTTTATTTCGCGCCTCTCCACGGCAGGATTGATTATTGGTGTCGCCTTGTTAATTTTGGTGATGTCGATCATGAACGGTTTTGATAAGGAGTTGCGTGAAAACATTTTAGGGGTAATGCCACAAGCGACGATTTATCACCAGCGATCAATTGCTGACCCTGCTTCTTTGGTTGCTGAGCTAAAACGGCATCCACATGTTGTAGCAGCATCCCCATTTGTTCAGCTACAAGGTCTGCTGAGTCATCAAAAACGGGTATCACCTGTAAATATATTCGGTATTGATGGCACGCAAGAATACACAACATCCAAGTTGCCAGAATTTTTACCTGCCGGTACTTTGGAGGGGTTGGCAAAAAGCCATTCTGCAATTGTGATTGGTCGTGGTATTGCTGAAAAGTTACAAGTCACCCAAGGCGACAGTATGAGTTTGATAATCCCCATTGAGGGCAACTCATCACCGCGCATAAAAGTGGTGGAAATTACTGCAATTCTGGATACTCATACCGATATTGATAATGTGTTGGCGTTAATGGATATCAATACAGCTGCTGATGTGTCAGGTTACCCAGGACATGTAACGGGTATTCGTTTAAAAGTGGATGATTTATTTGCCGCCCCCGCGGTTGTGCGCGACATTATGGCGACTCTACCGCCGGAGTATTTGGGATCCAGTTGGATGCGAACACACGGTCCTATTTACCATTCTATCCAGATGTCAAAAAACATGGTCGGCATGTTGCTGTTTTTGATTATCGCAATTGCAGCGTTTAATTTGGTTTCGACATTAATAATGGTGGTTGTGGACAAGCAGGGTGATATTGCCATATTGCGTACAATGGGGGCATCTACGGCAGATATTATGGCTATTTTTATGGTGCAGGGCGGTTTGATTGGTCTTATTGGCACATCGATTGGATTATTACTGGGAATAACTCTCTCTCATATTGTTACACCATTGGTGCAGTGGATTGAGAAAATATTGGGTGTTCAGTTCCTGCATTCCGATGTTTACCCGATTACCTATCTGCCCTCTGAGGTTGTCATGGCAGATGTCGCTAAAGTGGTAGTGACGGCGTTGTTAATCAGTTTTTTCGTGAGTCTTTATCCTGCGTGGCGCGCCAGCAAAATCCAACCTGCGGATGCGCTACGTTATGAATAGCGGCATAAAAAAGTGTTTATTACCCATAAAAAAACCTGCCATGAGCAGGTTTTTTTATGGAAATATGAATACTCATTCTATGAATTGGATTTTTCTGCGCGCGTTTTTTGGCGTTTTTTCCAATTGTGATTGACATGCCAGCGCCAATAAAGCTGCATGCCAAAGTAGCCCAATCCACCGAAAAGTAAGCCTGTCAGTACTGAACCTGCAAGCAAAGGTTTCCATAAGTGGCCGAATTCATTAGAGAGCCAATCCCAGCTTAACTCTGGTGTTGTAAGAGCAATCGGATCTGTTTGTAAAATAAGTCTTCCGGTCTGATATGTGATGAAAAAGAAAAAGGGCATAGTGAATGGATTGGTAATCCAGGTCAGGGCAACAGTCAGTGGCAAATTACAGCGGAACATCAATGCAGCGGCTGCGGCGACAGGCATTTGACCCGGAATAGGAAGCAAGGCAACAAACAGCCCCCAAAACATAGCTACTGAAACAGAGTGGCGATTTAAGTGAAAAATATTGGGGTCATGCAACAAATCGCCCAGAAAATGGAGCGCGGGGTTGCTTTTTATTGCAGCAGGGGTAGGGATGAATCGTTTGAGTAAATTGCGCGCCATGCTTTAAACCAGAGTACTACCAAAAATGATCCGGCATTATGCCTTTAATTTCACCTCAAGACTATTAGAGCCTCAGTCCTGGCCGCTTGTGCGGGTGGACACTATGCCATAAGCTGCACGACAGTCTGATGACAGGTGTTTTTTGCTTAACCGTTTGACAGTCAACTATCAGGTAAAAGGATTCTTACCGTGCCGCTCCATCTTTTATTGTTCTCCTTCTCGGTTGTCGCCTGCAGTATTTTGCCCGGCCTTCCGCCTCTATGGTGTTTGTACATCCTTTTTCCATCGATGTATTTGTTGCGTTGGCGATACGGAAGCTATTGTTTTGCGCTCTTGTTGGGGTGTGCTTGGGGGATTTATAGCGGCCATAAAATATTAGCAATATCGCTTACAGACAAATGGGTTGGGCAGGATCTATTGGTACTGGGCTCTATTCAGGGGTTACCTGAGCAAGATGATCGTCGCGTGCGTTTTAATTTTCGTGTCACTGCAGCATCAACCGCATCAGGAGCCTCGATACCCCTCACCAGCTTCCCTTCAAAGTTGCAACTAAGCTGGTACCAGTATCGACGTGATCAAAAACCTATATCTATCCCGGAAATATCAATAGGCGACCAATGGCAGTTACGTGTGCGCCTCAAGCGCCCGCGAGGATTTGTTAACCCTGGCGGATTTGATTATCAAGCATGGTTATTACGGCAGGGAATAGGGGCGACCGGGTATGTAGTGGAACATGAGCAAAATCACCACCAACTTCAGATTGACTCGCCGTTCTTATGGAGTGACTGGATCGATAAACAGCGATATCAATTACAGCAATGGATTTTGGATCATAGTGATAGCAGTGAGCGCGGCATATTAGTCGCATTACTCATTGGTGATTCTGCGCTGGTTGAAAAGGATCAGTGGCTGCGCATGCAACAAACAGGTACCAGTCATCTAATTGCAATTTCAGGATTGCATGTTGGTTTTTTGGCGATTTTTGGATTTTACATCGGCCTATGGTTGGGAAAATGTATTCAATTGTTGTGGCACCCTTGTCCAGCACTAATGATTGCCTGGTTGTGCGCTATTGTTTGCGCCGGGTTTTATTCGGCTTTGGCAGGTTTCAATATCCCAACGATCCGTACACTTATTATGCTATGGCTTTTTTACAGTGCTTGTTTGTGGCGGCGGAGTGTTCGAATAATAGATATTTTTTGTTTCGCATTGGTAATTGTTGTCGTACTGGATCCTCTTGCCGCATTTGACATGGGTTTTTGGCTATCGTTTGGAGCAGTTGCGTTGTTGTTGTTTTATTTTTCTGGTCGTCGCATCGCTAAAGCCGATACGACCCAGTGGCATGGTTACTCCGTTGCCCATCTAGTAGTTGGCTTTATTCGTTCCCAATGGGTGATGTTTATTGGTTTAATCATCCCTTTAAGTCTTTTAGTCAGTAGTGTTTCTCTTGTTGCCCCCCTTGCAAATGCTATTGCCATCCCACTGATTACATTTTTTGTTGTTCCTTTATTGTTAATTGGGGCTGCGTTAAATGAGTCAGTTTTGTGGCTTAGTCACTTTTTGCTTGATAGCAGTGGTGCGGCATTAGAGTTGCTAAGTATCGTATTACAAAAAATGCTTGATATTACGGGTAAATATGCCAGTCCTGTTGTTGCTTTTTCTCCTGCACTGTCGTTATTGATTGGATTGGGCTGTCTTGTGCTTCTGATGCCCAAAGGAATTTTTCCTCGCAGAATCGGTTGGATCGCTTTAGTTGTCAGTGCAATTTTTTCATTTGTGCTTGAACAACCAAATAGCCCCGATTTAAAAGTCAGTATTATGGATGTAGGACAAGGAGCGGCAGTGGTTGTGCAAGTGAACCATAAGACGTTGTTGTACGATACTGGCCCTAAATTTACCGATAGTTTCGATGCTGGCAGCGCTATTCTTGCCCCTTATTTATATTCGCAAGGTATAACGCATGTGGATGTGTTGGTCGTCAGTCATAATGATCTGGATCATGCAGGTGGTATGAGTGGGTTATTGGAAAAAGTCTCCACAGAAAAAATATTGCTGAGTGAATTAGTAGGTGTCGATACCAACAAATATAACCCGTCTTCGGTCAGTAATTGTCATCAGGAACAGGCTTGGACATGGGATGGTATCAGGTTTGAGTTTTTACCCGTGTTTATATCAAGTCATACCAGTGATAATAATAAATCCTGCGTTTTGTTAATTAGCTATCGGGATCAGTATGTGTTGTTACCTGGCGACATAGAAACTCGCGTAGAGAATCAGTTACTTGACGAACAAAAAATTCCACAAAATCTAACATTATTGTTGGCAGCACATCATGGTAGTCGCTCTTCATCTGGGATCAGGTTTGCTAACTTTACCAAACCTGCATATGTTGTTTATTCGGCGGGATATCGCAGTCAACATGGGCATCCTCATCCGATCATACAAGAGCGTTTTCACCTGCAGCAGAGCAGGGCGTTCAATACGGCAGAATCAGGCGCACTGATATTTGAGTGGTATAAAAATAATAAAACACCTGTTATTGAGGAGTATCGAAAAATACAGCGCCGTTATTGGTTTTAACGGCAACTTTTTCACACAATAAAGGACAAAGAAGCTTCCCCCATGTCAATCGGAGTTGCTTGTGGTATGTTACGCCGCATTTACAATGACCTATCGTAAATTATGGGATTAGCCCAAAAAATAAGAGGAAGTTGCCTGTGATCGATATTTTTTTAGCTGGCGGTATATTGATGTGGCCAATTTTGGTCTGCTCGTTGATTGTTATCGCCATCAGTGCTGAACGTTATTGGACGCTAAACCCCGGTAAAATTGCTCCCAAAACCTTATTGGCACAAGTCTGGACCTGGATTAAAAATAATCAACTGGATGCAACCAAGTTGCGTGAGCTGAAACAATCTTCACCGCTTGGGCAAATCCTTGCTGCGGGTTTAAGTAATTCCAAGCACGGACGTGAAGTCATGAAAGATTCCGTACAGGAGGCTGCCAATCAAGTCATCCACGAGCTGGAGCGTTACGTCAATATTCTGGGGACTATTGCCAATATCGCCCCTCTATTAGGTTTACTGGGAACTGTGTTTGGTATGATTGAAGTGTTCAACTCTATCATGATCCAAGGTACTGGTAATACCGGTGTATTGGCGGGCGGTATTTCGGTAGCACTCTATACCACTGCAGCAGGCTTGATTGTGGCTATTCCGGCGATGATTGCTCATCGATTTTTCCAGCGTCGGATTGATTCTATTGTGGTCACAATGGAAGAAGAAGCCATCAAGTTAGTTGATGCATTACACAGCGACCGTCGTGTTGATGTGAAAGTTGTTTAAGGCGGGAGTGCTGCATAGTGAAATTCCATCGCCAGAAAGTTGAAGATCAAGGGATCAACCTGACTCCGCTCATCGATGTGGTATTTTTATTGCTGATTTTCTTTATGGTCTCCACCACATTCACCAAAGAAACGCATTTAAGTATCGATTTACCAGAGGCAGTTGGTGAGCAAAGTAGTGAGTTACCTGAACAAATCGAAATTTTGATCAGTGCAGAGGGTAGTTACTCGATCAATGGCAAGGCTTTGGTGAATTCGAAAGCGGCAACCTTAAAATCTGCATTGGAAAAAACCTCGGAAGGTAATAACAAAATTCCTCTAGTGATTACTGCCGATGCCAAAACCCCCCATCAGGCAGTAGTGCAAGCCATGGATGCTGCGGGTCAATTGGGTTTTACGCACCTAAGTATAACCACTCGCCAACCCGAGCCTGAAAAATAATAGTAACTCGGTTACAATTCTCGCTGGTTAATAATGGACTTTTATGGATGTAATACATCTGCAAAAGTCCTTTTGTTTTTATAGGCCGTCCAAATTGAGATCTCAATCCTCCTCCATACAGCAGAACGATCCGCAGCGTACTTGGCTTGATGCCTGGTATGGCTCTTCTCGCTGGACATTGTGGCTGTTGCCATTGAATTGGCTATTTGTTCTCTTGGCTGGTTTGCGGCGTTTTATGGTGCTTCGTTATCAGCAAAAAACCTTGCCGACTCCCGTCATTGTTGTCGGTAATATATCGGTAGGCGGAACAGGTAAAACGCCACTGATTATTGCGCTTGTACGTTGGCTGAAACAACAAGGTTATACCCCCGGCGTAATAAGCCGTGGTTATGGCGGTCATGCTCCCGTGTATCCATATTTGTTGGACGCAAGTAGCTTGGCCAGTGAGGCGGGCGATGAGCCTTTGGCTATTTTTCAACAAACCAATGTTCCTATTGTGGTTGGTGCAGACCGTATTGCCAGCGGTAAATTATTGGAAGATCAAGGCTGTAATGTTTTATTAAGTGATGATGGTTTACAACATTATCGTTTGGGGCGTGATATCGAGATTGCCGTAGTCGATGGCTTGCGTGGGCTTGGTAATGGATGGCGATTACCGGTTGGTCCGCTTAGGGAATCTGCGGCAAGATTAAAAACAGTTGATTGGGTGGTGGTGAACTCCCCACCTGATAATTTTGAATTAAAAAATTTGGATTCAGCTCCTTTTTTTTATGTGCCGATGCATATCCGTCCTGCAGAATTGATTGAACTAAAAACCGGTAAAGTAATAGCGCCTGCTACCTTGCCTAGAGAAGTTAATGCGGTAGCAGGTATTGGTAATCCGCAGCGTTTTTGCAATACGCTGCAGTCTATGGGGTTTCATCCTGCGCTGCATTCTTTTCCTGACCATTACTCATTCGCGCCCAATGATTTGGTGTTTGCCGATCAATTGCCCGTTATTATGACGGAGAAAGATGCAGTTAAATGTCGTGATTTCGCTCAGGAGAATTGGTTTTACTTATCCATTTGTGCAGAGTTGCCTGAATCTTTTTGGAATGCATTTTCACAAAAACTGGAGCGGGTTGTTGAGCAGAAAAAATCCCGTTCCCTATTAAAATAAATTTCCGATTAGCGTGGATATAAATTATGGGCTTTTATGTTGTGATTCCTGCACGTTATGCATCTACACGGTTGCCTGCCAAGCCACTTAAGGACATTGCTGGAAAGCCGATGATCCAACATGTGTATGAGCGCGCATGCCAAAGTGATGCAACTAAAGTGATTATTGCAACCGATGATCTGCGCATTGAAGCTGTAGCTAAACGTTTTGGTGCTCAGATCTGCATGACGTCGGCTACCCACAATTCAGGTACAGATCGTTTGCAAGAAGTTGCAGCACAATTAGGACTTGGTGCTGATGACATTGTTGTTAATGTGCAAGGTGATGAACCATTGATACCCCCTGCGGTAATTAATCAAGTAGCAAAAAATTTGGCAGAAAATCGATATGCAAGTGTTGCAACCTTGAGCGAGCCTATTTATACCCTCGATGATTTTCGTAATCCCAATATTGTAAAAGCTGTAGCTGATCAACAGGGTAGGGCACTGTACTTTAGTCGCGCTCCAATCCCGTGGCCTAGGGATCATTTTGCACAATCGCAGGTTAATACATTGCCTGATAAATTCTCCGCACAGCGACATATAGGCATTTATGCGTATCGTGTTGCTTTACTGAATCGTTTTATAACTTGGCCTCAGGCTGCATTGGAGCAAATAGAATCACTTGAACAGCTGCGGGTATTGGCGAATGGTGAAGCTATCCACATAGCGGAAGCATGTGCCCAAGTGCCGGGGGGGGTTGATACAGAAGCTGATTTATTGCGTGTTAAAGCATTATTAGAACGCTGAGAGTGATTAGAATGGTTAAAGTGTTATTTGTTTGTTTAGGAAATATTTGTCGCTCTCCAACAGCTGACGGGATTTTTCGTGAATTGGTAAAGCGTGAAAAATTGGATCAGCAATTACTGATAGATTCAGCTGGTACAGGTGATTGGCACGTTGGCAAAGCGCCTGATGCGCGCACTATTGCTGCTGCAAAACAGCGTGACTATGATTTGTCATATTTACGTGCTCGTCAGGTTTCAATTAAAGATTTTGATGAGTTTGATTATATCCTCGCGATGGATGAGGCTAATTTGCGCGATTTGCAAGCGTTAAAGCCTGCGCATTATTCAGGGCACTTGGGTTTATTCTTGGATTTTGGTTCCAGTAAACAATATCGAGAAGTCCCTGACCCATATTATGGCGGTAATGATGGATTTGAGCTGGTACTTGATTTGGTAGAAGAGGCTGCTCATGGTTTATTGATGCACATCCGCAGCAAGCTTCACTTATCATAAGCGTTACTTATGAGAATGTTTAAATCCAACAGGTAAAGCATCGTGCCACTATTTTTGCCGCATTTTAATTTGCAGAAATTTAATACACTTGCAGTGCCTGCAATTGCTGCTTATTTCGTCAGTGTAAAAAACACAGAGGAATTGCGAGAGGCTTTGGCATTTGCCCGTACGGAAAATTTATCTCTTTTATTGTTGGGAGGCGGTAGCAATATTGTTTTGAAGGATGACTTTCCTGGCTTGGTAATTCACATAAAATCCCAAGGTAAGGAAATTATTCATGAGGATGATGATTATGCTTGGCTAAAGGTTGCTGCGGGAGAAAACTGGCATCAATTGGTGGAATACACACTAGCGAATGCGCTATATGGGTTGGAAAATTTATCACTCATTCCTGGTAGCGTAGGTGCAGCCCCGATTCAAAATATCGGTGCTTATGGTGTAGAGATTAAAGAATTGCTTACAGAGCTCACCGCACTAGATATTCGCTCTGGATTAAGTGTCACCTTTACTAATCAAAGTTGCCAATTTGGTTATCGAGATAGCATTTTCAAGCATGCACTGAAAGACTGTTATGTGATTACTTCTGTGACATTCAAACTGCATAAACGACCACAAATGCATCTGGAATATCCTGCTTTAAGGGCTGCTTTGGCGTCTCTCACGCAAACAGAAATTACACCTCAATTGGTGAGTGCGGCAGTGATTGCGATACGCACTAATAAATTGCCCGACCCTGTCGATATCCCCAATGTAGGCAGTTTTTTTAAGAATCCGGTTATTCCCAAAATAAAATATGAGGAATTAAAGCTCCGCTACCCTGAAATTGTTGCTTATGATGTTGAGGAGGGGCAAGTTAAATTGGCGGCGGGCTGGCTAATTGATCGTGCTGGATGGCGGGGTAAAGAGGCTTCAGGCGCTGCTGTTCACAGAGACCAGGCGTTGGTGCTCATCAATCCACACAAAGCAACCGGTCAGGCGGTGTTAGGATTGGCCGAATTAATTAGGCAGTCAATTTTTGATCAGTTTGGGCTATGGTTGGAAATAGAGCCCCGCGTTTATCCCTAAAGTTTTAATCAAGTGATATGAAAATCAGATCAGGCTAAAAATCAACCAAAACAGTATGCTATCCGATTATTGGCATTTAAGAACGCCTAAGCGGGTCATTAAAGAGTGGTAGTTTGGCAGGAGTCTCACTACAATCGTTAAAAATGTGCCAGTTATTAATGGGCAGTTATAACAACAATGTAATGTATCCGGTTTCGGATTGGGGGCTAGTTTGACAAAGATTCTCGTAGTCGATGATCACGATCTAGTTCGCATGGGGATAGTGCGTATGTTAGCCGATATAGACGGCTATCAAGTGGTTGGGGACGCCAAGAGTGGCGAAGAAGCAGTTACTAAGGCGCGAATTTTGAAGCCTGATGTTGTGCTTATGGACGTAAAGATGCCCGGTATGGGAGGTCTTGAAGCTACCAAAAAATTACTGACGGTCAATCCGGTCATCAAAATTATTGCTGTCACCGCCTGCGATGATGATTTATATCCGACACGATTGATGCAGGCAGGAGCCGTGGGTTATGTGACTAAAGGTGCAGAGTTTACTGAGATTACTGATGCGATTGATAAAGTAATTCGCGGTGACTTATACATGAGTAATAGCATTGCACAGCAGCTTGCATTGAAGACGTTTGCCGGAGGTGCGACTCAGGAATCTCCGTTTGAAAAGCTTTCTCAGCGCGAGCTTCAAACAGCAATGCTGATCGCTAATGGCCAAAAAGTGAATGACATTGCAAATACTTTTTGCGTTAGCCCTAAAACAGTTAACTCCTACCGCTACCGAATTTTTGAAAAGCTTGCGATTAACAGTGACGTAGAGTTGACTCTTTTGGCTGTCAAACACAACCTTCTTGATCCTGAGGCAGTTGTATAGCGACTGCTTCTTTTCTAATTTCATTGACGCATTTTTAATGACGCAAGACAGTGCTGCTTTTGATCATTCCCTGTTTTTATCCAACACCACTCAACAGCCTGGTATTTATCAGATGTTTGGTGTTGATGGGGGGGTTCTTTACGTTGGCAAAGCCAAAAATCTTAAGGCACGATTGTCAAGTTACTTCCGTAAAACGGGACTAACTCCCAAGACACAGGCTCTCGTTGCTCGCATCACCCGTATTGAAGTAACAGTAACAGCGAACGAAACAGAAGCGCTGATTCTTGAACAAAATTTGATTAAATCCAATCGTCCACCCTACAATATTTTATTGCGTGACGATAAGTCCTATCCTTACATTTTCATATCCAGTGGCGAGGACTATCCGCGCATTAGTTTCCATCGTGGGGCAAAGAAAAAAAAGGGAGATTATTTCGGGCCATTCCCTAATGTGGGCGCAGTAAAAGAAAGCTTACATTTTTTGCAAAAAACATTTCGTGTGCGTCAGTGCGAAGACAGTGTTTTTAGAAATCGTACGCGTCCGTGCCTGCAATACCAAATCAAACGCTGCACTGCCCCTTGTGTGAATTTCATTTCTGCATCTGACTATAAAACAGATGTTTATCACACAGGGTTATTCCTCACCGGTAACGCTGATAAATTATTGGATGAACTTGCCGATAAAATGGATGCAGCATCACAACAGTTAGCATTTGAAAAAGCAGCTGCATATCGTGATCAAATTACTGCTTTGCGCACTGTTCAATCGCAACAAATTATTGAAGAAGGTAATGGTGATATTGATGTGATTGCTGCTGAAATGCGTGTGTCTGCCATCTGCGTTCATATTCTCTTCATTCGTCAAGGGCGAATTTTAGGAAGTCGCAGCTTCTATCCGCATGCAACATTAGCAGAAACACCCGCACAGATTCTTGCTGAGTTCATTCCTCAGTTTTACTTGGCGAATACTGCGCGCGATATCCCGCGCGAATTAATTGTAAGTGAGTTGCTTGAGGATGCTGAGTTGCTTAGTGCCGCCTTGCAGCAAGCGGCAGGGCGGCAGGTTGCTATCAATCATCAAGTGCGAAGTCATCGTGCGCAATGGTTACAAATGGCAGCTACTGCAGCAAAACAAAATATAATTGCGCACATCAATAGTAAAAAGAACTCACTTGATCGTTTCATTGCGCTGCAAGAAGCTTTGGGTTTGGAAGATACACCACAGCGTTTGGAGTGTTTTGATATCAGTCACAGTAGCGGCGAGCTGACTGTGGCAAGTTGTGTAGTATTCGATACTAACGGGCCGCTGAAATCAGATTATCGTCGTTTTAATATTGAAGGCATTACTCCAGGCGATGACTATGCCGCAATGGAGCAGGCACTCACCCGGCGCTATACTCGTCTGCAAAATGGTGAAGGTAAATTACCTGATATTTTACTGATCGATGGTGGAAAAGGGCAGTTAGGCAAAGCAATAGAGGTTCTTGCTGAGCTAGGTGTGCAAGATGTTCTCTTGATTGGTGTTGCTAAAGGTTCCACTCGTAAAGCAGGTTTTGAAACACTGTTTGATGGGGAGACGGGAGCGGAAATTGTATTGCCGGGCGACTCTCCTGCATTGCATTTAATCCAGCATATCCGCGATGAATCTCATCGCTTTGCCATTACTGGTCACAAGCAGCGGCGGGATAAAAAGCGCAAAACATCTTCTTTGGAGGATATTCCCGGTATAGGCGCCAATCGTCGTCGTGAATTGCTCCGTCATTTTGGTGGTTTAACTGAAGTGCAAAACGCCAGCATAAACGAGCTGGGTAAGGTTAACGGGATCAGCCAGAAATTAGCCGAAGAAATATACGCTTTTTTTCATAATGATTAGCCAGAGGGCTTCGCTGGCATACTGAAAAGATGTTAAAGGCGCTTTGCTGGTGTATTATCGCGCCCGATTGATGATTGTTTGAAACGCCGGAACCTGCCTATGAATCTTGCCAACCAACTGACTTTATTGCGGATATTTTTGATACCGCTATTCGTAGTGGTCTTTTATTTGCCCTTTGGTTGGTCTTATTTTGTTTCTTCTTTGATCTTCAGTGTCGCAGCTATCACCGATTGGGCTGATGGATATGTGGCACGTAAATATAATCAAAGTACACCATTTGGCGCATTTCTTGACCCTGTGGCCGATAAGCTAATGGTGGCTATTGCATTATTGTTATTGGTCACACTCCACCATGATTCAGTTTGGTTTGTGGTTGCCGCTGCAGTTATTGTAGGGCGTGAGATTGTGATATCGGCATTGCGCGAATGGATGGCGGAGCTCGGACAACGCGCCAGCGTAGCTGTTTCAAATATCGGCAAAATCAAAACCACTCTGCAAATGACGGCAATTATTGTGCTACTAATGAATATTCCTTTATTGCTACCGTTGGGCTTTATTGCCTTGGCTGGTGCAGCGGTTTTGACATTGTGGTCAATGATCATTTATCTGCGCGCAGCTTGGCCTTATTTACTGCCGGACTCTGTAGATAAATAACGTCTTTTTGATCGGCCTGTGCAGCAATTGAACAGTAATCTAGTTGTCATCAAAAAACCTCTATATAAGCCTCAGAAAAGACTAGGATTTTTAAAATGAGTCCGCTAGAACTGCGGCCTCTGTGCGACACGTTTTACGTGTCTCCGGTGTGTGGTAGCTAGCCACCAAAAACAAATAGCATATTAGTTTTATCATTATTAACCCCTGCGGGATGTATCCCGTATGGGCTACCTCTCCCGCATACAAGTGAGAGAGGTATATCGGAATAAGCTCGCTGTCTCTTGACGGTCCTTGCTTACTTCAACATCGGAGGCATGTAAATGTGCTCCGTTTCGTATTGCTTGGCTCCATATCTTTGTTTGGAGTATCAAGTCTAACGTGTGTCCGTTAGTTCGCTAGATCGACATGCTTTGAGGGCCAACCTTGAGGTGTGAAGCTCGATTAACAATGTCTCTGCTGGCCTCTTTTGCTGTTTAAGAAAAGCGGTGGCTCCTGATTTTGGTGACAAGATCGGTTTGAATCTGAATTGCACGGATTTGAAGAGGCTAGTGACAATACCTGCATGGCTAACTTATGTGAATCATCGTTATAACCCTCGTAAATACGGACGGGCCTACGGCAATTATTGGCCCCAGCCAAAACGGCATCGTAGTTGGTCTACACAATAAGGGCATGTGTAGCGGCACCAGACAACTACCGGGGGAAAGATGAAGCCTAAACAGGGAATCGGTACGAAACGGGGAACGTGGCAATCCCGACCACTCGCCAACGGCCAGAACACCGGTACGGGCAGGCGCTTTGTAAAAAGTGCTGATGAGTGTGGGGAATGGGAGGATGTAAGAAGCGAATGGCTCTCTGTAATGGAGAGTATATCGGTTGAAATATCACCGACTGGGGCAACCCTGGCTGACGTACATCTGGTTTACACGCGCGTGAACTTTTGCTGATTTCAATCCATTAACTCACCTGAAGGGTAGACACTGCCCTTTGGGGGAGTCGTCCGCCTGACGGGTAGTTATTTCTATCCACTCAGGAGGACTGTATGAATCTACCATCGGAAACGATGCACGCTGCGTCCTCTGACGAGGCGACAGGCTGGCACCAGATCAACTGGGAAAAGGCTTATCGCACCGTTAGGAAGACGCAATTGAAGATCGCGCAGGCGACTAAGGCGGGTGATTGGCGAAGGGTTTTTCGACTTCAACGATTGCTTGCTCACTCGTTTTACGGACGCTGTATGGCCGTAAAGCGGGTAACAGAGAACCGGGGTCGAAAGACACCGGGCGTGGATGGTGAAACATGGAGTACGCCAACCGCCAAATGGAATGCCGTGAAGCGTTTGTCACATAAGCGGGGTTATCAACCAAAACCGCTAAAACGGGTATGGATACCCAAACCCGGCAAGCAAGAAAAGCGCCCACTAGGCATCCCGACGATGTTGGATCGGGCAATGCAGGCGCTTTACTTGCAGGGATTGGAGCCTGTTGTAGAAAGCACCAGCGACCCGAAAAGTTATGGCTTCCGGCCTGACCGATCAACCGCTGATGCAATGGTAGAACTTTTCCACTTGCTTGCGCCGCAAACGGCGCCGGTTTGGATTTTGGAAGGGGACATCAAGGGCTTCTTTGACAATATTAACCACGAGTGGCTGTGTCGCAACGTTCCTATGAACAAAACGATACTTAACAAATGGTTAAAAGCCGGTGTGATAGACAAGCACCAGTTTGCAGAAACGAAGGCAGGAACACCGCAGGGTGGCATTATTTCGCCCTGCTTGGCTAATGCCACACTTAACGGATTGGAAAACCAATTAAAGGCGTATTTTGCGCAATCAATTGGTATGTCTAAATCCAAGCGGCTTGGGTTACAGGTGGTGAGATATGCGGATGACTTTGTGATTACGGCCTATTCGAAAGAATTGCTGGAAAGCGAAGTGAAGCCTTGGGTGGAGGAATTCTTGTCGGTGCGAGGGGTTCAATTATCAAAGGAGAAAACGCGTATTACTCACATCAACGCCGGTTTTGATTTTCTGGGGTGGAACTTCAGAAAATATGTACCCAAGTCACCGTATCGAAAGGCCAAGCTGTTTATCAAGCCATCCAAGAAAAACGCGCAAGCGTTTTATCGAAAAGTGGCAGCGATAATTAACAACAGCGGAGCATTGACGCAGGATGCGTTAATTGGCCAATTGAATCCGGTATTGCGGGGATGGGCGGAGTACCATTCTCCAGTGGTTGCAAAGCAAACCTTCGGCAAGCTGGAGTATCTTATCTTCTGGCGAATATGGCGATGGGCAAAACGCAGGCATCCAAATAAGTCCATTGAATGGGTTAGGAAGCGATACTTCAAATCCATTGGTGAGCGTAGTTGGGTGTTCTCTCTAGCGTACAAATTGCAATCGGGAGAAACGAGGTATCGCCGACTCTACGGGTTAGCGGGTACCCCTATCGTGCGCCATAAGCGACTACCAGCGGATTACAATCCGTATGACGCGGAGCACGAGGAAAAATGGGAGGCACTACGAGTCCAGCGGATGCGGCATAAACTGCGCTACCGCAAAGAAATCTGGTCGCTATTTGCCAGACAACTGGGCTTGTGTGCTTACTGTGGCGGCGGAATATCAATGCAAAGTGGCTGGCACGATCATCACATCGTAAGGCGTGTTGATGGCGGGTCTGATCGCAAAGATAACCGTGCTTTACTTCATCCAAATTGTCACGCTTTGATTCATAGTCAAGGGTACATAAAAGAGTTGCAATACAGTGGGTTAGGTGTGTAATATTCGCGCCTCTCTGATGTTGCCGGCTGGTTAGATCAGCTTGCAGTAACTTGAGCCGTGTGCGGTGAAAGTCGCACGCACGGTTCTTAGGGGGGAATGGGGCAGTAATGTCTTGTTCCTACCCGACCGAAATGGCGCGATAGCAAAGCGGTTATGCTCTGGATTGCAAATCCAGCTAGTCCGGTTCGACTCCGGATCGCGCCTCCATTTTTTCTTTACGTGCCGACGTAAAGACACTCCGCCCGAGTGGTGAAATCGGTAGACACAACAGATTTAAAATCTGTCGATCTTTTGGTCGTGCCGGTTCAAGTCCGGCCTCGGGCACCATCTTGAAATTCCAAGACATCCAAGAAAGTCTCGAAACCCGCATAAACACTGTGTTTCGGGGCTTTTTTCGTCTCTAGACGTCCACCGAAATACCCTTGAAGCTACAACGCTCTGGGGGCACAATTGGGGGCATAAATTTGGAGGCGTAAATGGCACCAATAAGCTCACCGAACTCGCAATCAAGAAGGCTAAACCAAAAGAGAAGTCATAAAGGCTCGCTGATGGCGGCGGTATGTATTTGGAGGTCATGCCCAATGGCTCCAAATACTGGCGAATGAAATACCGTTTTGGTGGAAGAGAAAAACGTCTTGCCTTTGGTGTTTATCCATCAATTTCACTTGCGTCTGCACGCGAAAAAGCTCGACTCGCAAAACTCGAATTGATCGAAGGGAATGATCCGGGCGAGATCAAAAAACAAGAAAAATTAAACAAGCGAATAAGCTCATCTAACACTTTTTCAGCGATTGCTGCTGAGTACATAAAAAAGAAAGAAATTGAAGGCGTTGCTCGCGTAACCCTCGATAAACTCAAGTGGATAATTGATCAAAAGTTGTCCCCTCATATTGGCCGCACTCCTGTCTCAGAAATCACCTCAGCCAAATTGCTTGTGCCGTTAAGGCAAATTGAAATCGATGGTCTGCATGAAACTGCAAACAGAGCCAAAAGAGTTGCTGGTCAAGTGATGCGTTATGCAGTCGGTTTGGGGTTGGCTGATAGAGATCCATCCCAAGATCTTAAAGATGCATTGGTCACCGCCAAGGCCACCCACCGGGCAGCCATAACTGATCCAAAAGAGTTGCGCAAGATCCTCATCAGCATTGATGGCTTCAACGGTACTCCGGAAGTCAGTGCTGCGCTAAGGCTCACTCCAATACTATTCCAACGGCCTGGTGAAATTCGCCATATGGAGTGGTCGGAGATTAATTGGGAGGAGGCCTATTGGGAAATTCCTGCCGATAAAATGAAAATGCGTTTTGCGCATGTTGTGCCGCTCGATACCTTTTAATCCTGCCAGAGCGAGGTTGATACTGTTGACTGCATATCCTGCTTCGGTAAATGCGGAGCGAATAAGGTGCACTTTTTCAAACGTCAACGTGCTCCAGTCGAATCGCTCGATGGGTTTTTGGTGGCCCAGAATGGATGCGCACTGATGCAACAATGTTTTCATGGATTTTCGCCCTGTGGGTGCCAGGCTATCCAAATAAATGGCGTAGGCTGATTTAATTTCCGCTTTGAATATCGATGTGGAAAGTTTGGTTTTAACTGCATGGGTAGCCATAAGGCCTCCTGTTTTAAGGCAATAGAAATCCCGCGATCAATGGATTTGATCGGGGATAAGTTGATGTGTGAAAAGGGGTAAAGCGAAGGGAATGGCACTAGCGGTTTAATGCACATTAAACCGAGTAAAGAATTCCTGGGAATGATATATGCCTGAGATTTTTTACTCTTTGAGTGCGATAAGGCTTAGGGTAGGGCGCTCTGGGGGAGTCAGTTGAGGCTTGAGTGTACGGAAGTTTTCCGTACATATTGATCTAAAGCTGGTTATGGTTGTATTATGACCGTACGGAATGTGTCCGTACAATTTCACTGTGCACGAGGTATCCCATGGCTACATCCCGCTTAGACATGCGCCTTGATGAGCAAATTAAGGCTAAAGCTGAAAAAGCCTCAGTATTGCTGGGCCATAAAAGTCTGACTGATTATGTGGTTAGCGTATTGAATGAAAATTCGACCAAGGTCATAGCTCAATATGAATCTATGACGGTAGAAAACAATGTTTTCGATAGATTTATGGATGCATGTAATAAGGCCAGTAAGCCCAATACCGCACTGGCAAACGCCGTTCAATTTGCCAAAAAACAGGGATTTAAGTGAGCTATACAAAAGAGTTTGTAGGCTTGGATAAAACAATCCATGACAGAGAGTCTTTTGATTGTGGCGAGCCGGAATTAAATAGCTTCATTCGAAGCCAAGCTTCAAGACTTATGGATGCGGGCATCAGCAAAACGATGGTGCTGCCTGCATCCTTATCTTTAGCGAATGGAAAAGTGCCTATCTGTGCGTTTTATTCTATTGCGCCATCATTAATAAAGCGTGAAGACTTACCAGAAGGGGTCGCTAAAACACTACCTCGCTATCCTATCCCAGTATTTCTTCTCGCGCAGTTAGCCGTGCATAAGGAATTTAAAGGTGTGGGGTTGGGGAAGGTTGCTCTCGTGAATGCGCTTGAATATTTCTACAACATTAGCGCTCATATGCCAGCACATGCTGTTGTAGTGGATTGTCTCAATAAAAATGCAGAGAGTTTTTATTTAAAGTATGGCTTCAAGGAGCTGTGTAAATACAACGAGCGCTCCCGATTGTTTATCCCCATGAAACAGCTGTCTGAGTTATTCAAATAATTGTTTTTCCGTTGCTTACGAATTTTTATTTTTGACAAGTTGTGTAATAACCAAAATTTTTTCTCGGTTAATTCCGGTGTGTTGAGTGTAATTTATTGAAAATCATAGATAGTGCAATGGCATAGGAATGATGTATGTCTGAGATAATTTTCAGCGACTATTGAGGTTGCGCTTCTTACAGAAAATCAAGTTCGTTGCTGTTTTTGTAAAAGTCTTGCAAAGCGGTTGTTTTATCTGCTGCCTGACCTGCCGCTTTTTCCAGAAACTCTGAATAGGTTGTCAGTATGTTTGTTTCGCCCGATTGCTGCTCAAGAATAAAAAAGGGTGCTTGATCAACGTTGAATTTTTTGGCTAATAGCATGCCGGGAGAATTGCTGTCGCGCTCGTCGGCGATGACAATACTATTAATGATTCCGATATGGCCGGATGCCTCCAACTTATGAAGCATTTCCGCGCATCGTTTGCATGGCAATCCATTGGTCAATATTTTTTTGACTAAGGTAATGGTTTGCATATTTCTTTAAATATTCCGTTTGTTTAGCAGCGTCACCATGTGGCGACCACTGTGCGTTGAGCTTTGACGCGATAAATATAATGCGGCTTGCCAGCGTTGTGGTTGAGTGCCTTGTGCTAAGCTGGCGTTAGCATTTTCGAGGGAGATGGGGAGGCCCATGCAGTGTCTTTCTGTAGAGGTGATGGTTGAGCAGTGTTGAATTATCCAATTGCGCAAAGCATCGGGATCTACAGCTGCAAGGCCTGCATCATCCGAGTCTCCTTTTGTTGTCGTGCCGTCGTCATTTTTTGCTGCAAGCTCAGCCAGTACACTTTCCAGATCAATATTGGTTATGTGTGTAATAGCGTGAGCGGCGAGTCGCACTGTGGTGGGATTTAACCAGGGTGTTATGCATTCCAGCAATCGTTGATCCCCCCGAAATGCCAACGCCCACAAACGACTCCTTTGGTGTTGCAATGCGTCACCCGGTAGCGTTAACCATGAGTGAAATTCCTCATCAGAACTGTCAGTTGCCCAAAGTAATAAACTGCGTTTTAACGCATGCCCAGTCAGTAATGGCAAGCTGTCGCGCAATAGTGGTAGGCCATCGTTATAACCCAATAAGCTCAGGCTGTAGCTTGCCTCAAAGCGGCATGCAGAATTTGCATGCGATAACGCATCTTCACAATGCGGAATGAGCGAGTGCAAACCGTGCTCACCAATCGCTGCTAATAAGTTCGCTTTAAATTCTTCATCTGCATCGCTGATGCCTGCATCAATAATGTCAGCAGCAGAGAAGTGAGGGCTATTTAATGCAAAGGAGAGTGCAACGCGGCGCAATACTGATACAGGCGATGACCACCAGTGTGTTAATAGTTGACGTTGTGGTTCAGACAACTGTTGTGGATTCAATTCGAGACAGGCTGCTGTCGCGCCGTCAATTAGCGATGGTTTTTCTATCAGTATGTTTTCGCAAATGTGTTGTGCTTCAGTGGCATCCTGCGAATCTAGGTTGTGTAACAGCACCAGTATTGCGACAAATGTTTCGTCAGGTGTTTTCCATCGTTGTAATTTTGCGACCGCAGGCATTAGCGCATGATTGCCACTTAATCTTAATCCGTTAATATTTGCGGTGAGGCGATTTTTATAGCGTTGTACTACGCGCTGATTAGATAAGGGACACCATAATCGTTGATGGCTACGCGCCCAACAAAATGCAGCGTTTTCTATATGTTGTTCGAGAATGGGCCCAATAATTGGGCGATCTAAAATGGCAGGCATGACAATATCCTTTGTTGGAGTTAAATCCGTGTTGCGACTATAGCGCCACGCGCTTCGCCTGAAGAGGATAAGGAAATAAGTATGGGTGCGTGTGGGATGGTCTGCTCTTGTGCGGATTGCCACGCTAGGCCAAGTAGCAAAGGGCCAAACGCTGCGCCAAGATTGCCCGTGCTGTTTGCAGGTTGTAAACGTGCGAATCCCGATGGCATGGACTTGCGTAACAAGCGGCTTCTTGCATAGGCGGTCTCTTCGAAAAAATACGGTTCACTGGTGAGGTCGTTCAGTTCCAGCATGACATCGGATAGTGATAGCTGCGCTTGATCCAGTGCTTGGCGGATAGCCTTAGCCAAACCTTTTCCATAACACGGTGCATCGCTATAGAGAATGGCTTCTTCCTCTGCACTGCCAATGCCGGAAATGCGCAATTGTGTCTCTGGATTCACATTGGTGTGGTGTTTAACGGAATCTGGATTGGCAACTAAAATGGCCGCCGCCCCTTCGCTTGGAATAAAGCCGCTGGCATTTTCTGGCGAGATAAGCCGCTCATGTTCGATGGCAAATTGAATATCAGGAACATTCAACCAGCTATCAACACCAACGAGCAAAACAAAAGGGGTATCGTCATTTTCAAGTAATGTGTTCGCTGCCTGTAGTGCTTCAATCACACCAACACATCCCACTTCTGCGCGATAAAAGGGTGTTTGATGTGCCGAGGATAATAACGCGGCATAGGCTTGTTGGCAGTACGCAACTAATTCATCGGTGCGGCCATAGCGTTCGGTTTCACCCAATACCAGCAGTATTGGAATAGGATATTGGCAGGGTAAATTGATTCCGGCATTTAACAAGCACTCTTCAATTGCCATGCGCACAAAAGCGGCCAGACGTTCGTGGCCGCGCATAGTGGGATTGGGTAAAGTGGGGTGAGCGCTGTATTGAATGGCTGCCCCTATGACGGGGCTGCCCATATTCATAAATGCGGTGTCTTGAAAATTATCCAAGCCTGCGTGAATGGCTGCGTTAGTTGTTGCCAGGCTCATTCCAACGCTGGTTACTGCGCCAGCTGAAATAATGTTCATCGGTGTGGGCATTTTAGTTGCGGCGAGAGTCACGATAATACTTAATCCTTTTATATTAAGCGGATAAACCGCAATCGCTACAGTTGTCCATCGCGTCAGTGACATCGACCACATCATCCGCGTTGTCCGGCTCTATTTCACCCGAACAGGTACCTGTTCCCATTACCAAAGAGCGCCACTTACACTGGCTTATTTTTCCTATAGCAACGGTGAGGATTTCATTTAACGAGCGCTTAATGGGGAAGTGCGCACGCCATAGCAGGGTAAATTCTTCTTTGTCTGGATTTAACGTCAGGCAATCAACAACCGGTTTCAGTTTGTGCTGGATGTGTTGTTTGGTGAGTAGCACCATGGGCATTTCAAGATCGGGTAATAAAAAATGAATGCGCTCACGGGTAGGGTGCAAATTCATGAGCGTGATAGCTTCACCGCCAACAGGAAATGGAATCTGTTGATCTTTAGGAGTGCATTGGAAAAAAGCTTCATCAAAATCTGCAGGTAATAGCGGAAAAGTATTTTCTTTCCAATCATCATCATAAGTTCCCGCACAGGACAGCCGAGGCTCCCAAGAGCGCCCGATAGGACCGAGCGAGTAGGGCTGATAATTTCCATCACACTGCCGAATCGGTTTATCTGGATGTTCCAGATTGGGGACTTTGGTTCCTTTGAGTAAAGCGGTATGTTTTCCTTTCGCATAACCACAGCCCACCGGGTTGGCGGCGTAACTTATTCCGGAGTCCTTTTCATTTTGTGGTGGTAAGCTTCCGCCAAATGCGCGGCTATATGAAATTGGCATTTCAGTAAATAATTCAGGGGCCGATGGGCTAAGCCCGAGAAAGCCTTGCCAGGTGCGATCACCTACAACACGCAATACTTTTTGGCATTCATGTACGCGCATACCCACCAAGAGTTCGGCGACCGGTTGTTGTTGTGGTGCATAGGCTGTTGCGTTTATAACTACATCGCAGCGGGCTTTTCGCAGACCATAATCGCTTTCAAATATCGGGCTGGAGAATCCTGGCTCACCTTCAAATACATCCGCTGCATAAATCGGTGTTTGTGTTTTTGCGAGCCTGGGCAAGCTGGTGGCATCTTTGGGAAAGTCGTAGGTGGCTTTTACCAGCGCGACTATATATTTTTGCCCTGTTTTATCCATTGCTTGGTGCGTATCCAGCACAAAGGGGCTGCCATTTAACAAATCCATTGTATTGCCTTAATTCAGTTTGACTGATGCGCCGCGAATCTGATTTAACCCCGTCGAATGAGAAGTTATTTTTGTTCCGCGCAATTCGATTTTTCCATCTGCACTCAAAGTGAGTGAGGCCTTTCCGCATTGAAGTTCAATTTTTTCTACGGCTTTGATGTCTTGTTGTTCTTCAATTGTATTGATTGTTAAAACCGGATGGTGCAATAGCCCCATTACAATTGGGTGTGCGGGGTCGCCGTTTTCGAACATCAGTGCGCATTGGCGATCTATATCGTTCGGAGATACGGCGCATATCGTCATTGCAACCAGTGGGAATTTTATTCCTGAGTGATTTATCCATAGTTGGCCTTCGTCATCTATAGCGCAAATGCTGCCTATGATAATGCCGCGTATGTTTTCGTTGGTGTGAGTTTTTTTGCTTTTCAGCAGCGTGTGCAAAAGATCGGTAGTTTCGTCAGTTGCCTGCTCAAGTAGTGCGCCTGCTTCTTTCATGGTAACTATCTCCATTAGTCAAAAAATGATTGATGATTATTTTCCATAAGTTACTAAAACAAACTTCTAACAGTGGCGGCAATGCCGCTTATGCGTTCACCTATGGTGCGCTCTGACATTTCATAGCTAAGCCATTTCAGAACAATAGGGTCTTCTGTTTTTTCCAATTCTTTTATTATCTTTTTAGACAAGTCATAGCGTGCTGCCATTAGTTGGTTTACAAGAGGGTCTTTGCCTATTAGCGACAATAATTCAGCCTCTGACGTTTCTGAGTTGATGGTAGATTCTATCCAGGTAGGAAGTTCTGGCGGTGCAGGAACGTCTCGTAAAACGGGCTTACCGTTTAGCAGGTTTTCCCATATTGCACCGTGATTTATCGGTTGGCTTTCCAGTGTCATGTAGTCCTGATCGATTGCATCTCTAAACTCGGGCTCGCTAATAAACTCGGGTAGCAGATGACGAAATCCATTATGTAATAAGTGGAAATCTTTTTCTCTTTCATAGAGCTGGCTTAAAAAGGCAAACTCAAGGTTGGCCTCATTGAAATTTGCATATTTATCATCGATAAATAGTCCTTTAGCATTTAACTTCCCATCAACTTCAAAGTAAAAATCATTGGAAATTGTGAATATCAACCCTGACACGTTTAGGTCACCTTTTACATAGAGTGAAGCCCAATTATAAATGTGTGTAGCGCTCATATTTCCCATGACAATGGTGAAGCCATAGCCTGTTCGATAATTCCTACGTAAACCTTCCTCATCATCGTACATACCTTTGATGGTCAGGTTGCCGCGCACCACTAAATGACCACTGGCGATAAAGTTAGCAGGGATGGTTAAGTCGCCGTCATATATCAGGAAGTCTTGATTTTCAAAGTCGTAGGAAATCATTCCTTTAATTGTTTGACTCAGCCAAAGCTTTTCTTCATTGGTAGCCTGGCGAATGCCGAGTATATCGCTAGCATTTAACCAATCGCTAGCATTTGAAAGCAGTGCTACAGACATTAGCAACATCCCTATTAATTGTGTGCTGATAGTTTTCATTGTTGGGTTAATCATTTATTCGTATGGCCTTACAATCGTGCGCCAATCGGTGCCGTCAAATAATTTTACGGTATTCAAATCGGCTACTAGCAGCAGGTTTTCGTAAACATCCATATTGCCAGACATAATAATTTCTTTTCCATCGTGTACTGGGTGAACCAATTCTTTGCCATTCCATACCCGCAATTGGTAATCAGAGCTGATCCATACTTGGTTGTTGTACCACGCCAAATCTTTATTCAATACGCTGGATGAGCCTGTGTGGATTTTTTCCCAAGTATGCATTTGCCCGCGCCATAAATTGCCGCCTTCACCGCTGATATAGACATCACCATCGGGTGCAACTAAAACGCAAGAGAGTTGTTCATTACTGGGAAAATCGCACCATTGCCATTTTTCACCGTTGTAGTGCCATACATCACCGCAACCACCTACAGCGTACATGTTGTTTTCGTTGGGGCCGTGGATGTCGTGGAAACCCATATCTGATGAATCCATTTTCTCCGGCCATATTAAGCCGTTGGTAAGTGGTATCCATTGTCCGTGTGCAACTCGTTTGTGGATGATTCTGCCAAAACTAGCAGCATACGCGTATCCATCTATACATTTGAGTTTGTAGACATAGGCGCTACCTTTTGGCTTTTCTTCACCATCAGGGGTGATGTAATCCATTTCCTTGATGCCGCCTTTGCCTATTGCAAATATCAATCCGTCATTTTGCCGAGAAGAAAATAAGCCACGTAACTCAGGCTTTTGCGTGATGCAAACTCTTGGAAATCGCAGGCCTCCTGGCCTGTAAGCTCCGCACTTCAACTCATCGGCTTCAAACATAAGGATTATTCCTCTCATTTCCCGTGAGCTTTCGCGAAGCACGTCATATTCATCGTCAGACATATCAGCTTTTGCTGCTAGTAATATTTTGTTGCGCTCTAAAATACAGCAATCGATAATATCGAATCCTTTAATTATTTCTTCCCATTTTGCTTTCGTTAGTAAGTGTTTCTTGTGAACGTTAATCATTTATTCATAAGGCCTTACAATCGTGTGCCAATCAGTACCGTCAAATAATTTCACGGTATTTAGATCGGCTACTAGCAGCAGGTTTTCGTAAACATCCATATTGCCGGACATAATAATTTCTTTTCCGTTGTGTACTGGGCGAACCAATTCTTTGCCATTCCATACCCGCAATTGGTAATCAGAGCTGACCCATACTTGGTTGTTGCACCACGCCAAATCTTTATTCAATACGCTGGATGAGCCTGTGTGGATTTTTTCCCAGGTATGCATTTTCCCGCGCCATAAATTGCCGCCTTCACCGCTGATGTAGACATCACCATCGGGTGCTACTAAAACGCAAGAGAGTTGTTCATTGCTTGGGAAATCACACCATTGCCATTTTTCACCGTTGTAGTGCCATACATCACCGCAACCACCTACAGCGTACATGTTGTTTTCGTTGGAGCCATGGATATCCTCAAAGCCCATGTCGAGGTAATCCATTTGCTCTGGCCAAGTTAAACCTTCAAGTATCGGTATCCATTGGTTGGCCGCTGCTCGCTTAAAAACACGGCGCCCAATCGCTACTGCAAACGCCCATCCGTTAATGCTTTTTAATTTCCTCGTGTTGCAGCTTTTTGTTGGACCTGGTTTTCCCTCAGGGGTAATGTTTTCTAACCCTGCATTGGTATTTCGGTCTCTATAAAAAACGCCACCCTCACTTTCCCTTGATGAAACTAATAGTATTGGTTCCTCTTTTCGTTCAACGGTTACTTTTGGAAAGCGAAAACCTGTTAGCGCGGTGTTGCCGCACTTGGTCGCATTAGATTCAAGCGTTAATGATATTACTCTTGTTTCTACGCTTCCTTCTCTTAATACATCGTACTCTTCAGAAGGAACATCTTTTTTGGCAATTATGGCTATTCTGTTGTTTTCCCAAATGATGCAGTCAACGAAGTTGAAGCCTTTGATATTTTTAGTCCAACGATCTTCGGTTAATTGAAGTATTGTCATTTAGTTATCCTCGGTAACTGGCTCGAATTTTTTGCCATTCTTATCTTTCGCATTAAGCATTGGATTCTGTTGTTTACAAGCTTTTTTGTAGTAATCGTCCAACTGTGAACGTATGCATTTTTTACTGCAAAGTGATAACGGGAATGCTTTCATGTGTGATTCCGTGGCAGCTGCTAGCGCGTCATCCAAGCTAATTTTGTTATTGATAATTTTTCCTTTCTCTGATGCTTTTTCGAGGGCGCTATCCATTGCGTTGTGCACTCGCCCATGACTGCCGTTTCCTACTCCACCCTCAACGCACACGGTAGGAGCTTCGACGCTTTGACCGCCGCGATTTCTGTGGATTGTACAACCAGAATCACGTGTCATCCCATCGGGTAGTAAGTGGTGACCCGTTTGTCCATTGCAGCAGCCTTTCCCATTTTTTTGGGATGTTTCAGTTTTTTTTGTGCCATCTCGCCCATCGGTACTTTTTTTACCATAGGGAACTAAATTACATTTTCGTGCGCGAGTACAATCATTGAGCGTGGCAAGTCCATCCTGAATATCACCAACTTGTTTTCGAAATTCAGTTTGACCTTCTTTTGTGTCTAAATCGGGCACGTTTACTTTCCCGTCTTTAAACATGTTGTCGAGATTTTTTTGTGCTTCGGAGAGTTTTTGGGCTGATTCGGCAGCATATTTTTCAATCTGCGCCGCTTGTTCTGTTAATTCTCTTATTTGTGCCTGAAGTGAATAGAGGTCTGCTGCTGTTGATGCGCCCATTGCGATATTCCCAACTACAGGCACCAGTGAGCCGATGGCTTGTTTACCAACAGCTTTCATCGCTGCTATGCCCGCCTGCTTAGTGCCCCAGTCGATAACTTCTTCGCCAAACTTATCGGAAATCTGTTTAACAATGTCTGCGTTTTTCAGCTGATCCTGCAGGTGCGAAATATTGTTTTCGAGTTCTGCTTTGATGTCGTCAATTTTACCGTTGCCAACCTGAGCGCCGAGCCCTTTACAGTTTTCCTCTGTCCAGTGCTTATCTTTATCGGCGGCCTTTTTGCTTTTGCAGGCTTTTTCAATTCGTTTTTCTTCCTTCATGCAATCATGACGACCAAGAAACCAGCTGCGGGATTGAAAGGGAAAAAGTGCGGTATTGGATGGATTGCTGTGATTGTGCGTTACGCTATCCAAATGCCTTGGAACACCAAAGCCTTCTACTTTCACATTCGGTGACCAATGTACGAAGTAGGCTTTACCATTTACGGCACCGGATACGATGCCTTTCTTAAGCCCTTTTGTTGCCGGGTCATCGCCAACACTGGTTTTAAAATAGGATTCGTCGGCCAAGCCAACACTTTTCCCTTTGATAAAAACACTGGTGCTGCCGTTGGTAATATCCTTGGCGAAACAAGTATTGCTGTAAGGAATGGGTACACCGGTAGCGGGTGGTGTGGGTGGTGAAAAGCAGGTGTCTGGAAATGCAGCGGCAGATTTGCCGTCCGAAGAGCGAGAGGCTATTTCCATACCGTTGGCGTATACGTGGTGCGCCATGTAAAACTCCCTGATTAAAATCGGCTTGCGATTAGATATCACTTCATGGTTTTGCGGATGCGGACTCTAACCTAACTTCAGGTGGTGATTCTGGGATTTGGGTCGCATTCACGGACGGCATAAGCGTTTTGTCGTTTAATATCTCCAGTTATAAATGACCATTAAAAGACTTTGATAGCGTTTATATGATAACTTTCAGGTTTCAAGAGAACCTCATAGATTCTTGGAGATTCCCATGAGCTTAAAAGCAACCTCAGTAAGGCTTGATGATGAAACTTTGGCCAGGATTGGCCAGATGGCAGACGCTATGGATAGGCCGCGCGCCTGGTTAATGGCGGAGGCTATCAAGCAATATGTTGCTCGCGAAGAGTGGTTTTTACTTGAGGTAGAAAAGGGTGTTAAAGCGGCGGAAGAGGGACGTTTGATCGACCACAAGGATATAAAGGCTAAGTGGGAGGCTAAGCGTGCAGCTCAAATGGACTGATCTTGCCGAGGTTGATTTAGAAAATATCGAAGCTTATATTACTAAGGAAAATAGTCTCTCTGTCGCAATTGATGTCGTTCTGCGTATTGTTGATGACGTTCATTTAATTTTGTCGGATTATCCTCGCGCAGGCAGACAAGGTCGCGTGAAAAATACGCGCGAGTTGGTTGGTGATGGCCTTCCTTTTATTGTTATATATCGTGAGAATTCCAAGGTTAATTGCATTGAAATTTTGCGTGTTTTGCATAATGCACAACGGTGGCCGACAGCCTAAAGGTTCATTGAAAAACGGCTAAATTCGACTGGGAAAAAGCCCGCTTTCGGACTTGAAGAGGTTATTTTTTGATCGGGACTAAAAAGCAAATTTACGCACTGAAATTCTAGTGTTCTAGTATGGTAGTTTTGTGGGTAAATTGATTAAAAAGTGATCAGCCGTGTGCGGCGTTTATGTGCAAACTACCGGCAAGCCCTCTAGCCATCAGACTCTCAAAATTGGGGGCATGTGAGGGGGCATAATTGAGAAGTGAGGTTTTTAAAGTGTTTGATTTTAAAAGGTTTTTTGTTCACTTCAAGTCAGGCCTCGGCACCATCTTGAAATTCCAAGACATCCAAGAATATCTCCAAACCCACATGAATGCTGGGTTTCGAGGCATTTTTCCTCTCTAGACGTCCACCGAAATCCTATTGAAGCTACGATCATCTGGGGCAGAATTGGGGGCATAAATTTGGTGGCGTAAATGGCAACTAATAAGCTCGCGGAAGTCGCAATCAAAAAAACTAAACCAAAAAAAGTCACCATCCAGGTGCGTTGATGGTGACTTTTTTGTATTTGGTGGTGCGTAATATTGACGGATCAAATATTGCTTTGGTTGAAAAAAGTGTTTTGTTTCTGCTATTTGTTCATTCGGTTCTCTTGCTGCTGCGAGAGAAAAATTTGCTTCCTAAAACTTGAATTGTTTGAAGTAAAAATTCCAGTGAGTCTGGCGAGATAAAAAACAATAAAAATTAGAAAGGAAATATGCAAAACCTTTATCGAGAGCGCCGGCCGCAAAGGTGTGGCGGGAATAAAGACTACGCTTTTTTCACAAACTCCGATTTCAACATCATTGCGCCGATCCCCTCAATGCGACAATCAATGTCGTGATCACCATCGACTAAGCGCAGTATTTTTACTTTTGTGCCGACTTTGACCACGGAAGATGAGCCTTTAATTTTCAGATCTTTAATCACTGTTATGAAATCCCCTTCGGTAAGCACATTGCCGTTGGCATCACGAATTTGTTTGGTGGTTTCTGAGGCGTCGCTGGCTTGCGCTAGTGGAGACCATTCGTGCGCGCACTCGGGACAAATCAATAGATCTTGATCCTGATAGGTGTATGGCGAGTTGCACTTCGGGCATGGTGGTAGTTGAGTCATGAATAAATCTCCGGCGGGAACTAAAAATTAAGTGTTTCATTTTTCGAACACAAAAGACGGCAGTGCCCATTGTGCTTTTACTGCCCATAGGCGCAGAAACAGAACACAGGACATGCTGATTATCGTATTGAGAAAAACACTGACTTCAAAAAAAGTAAGGGTGCAATAGACAGCTCCGCCCAATGCGCTTGCGGTCGCATAAATTTCGCGCTTCAAAATAAGAGGGATGTCGTTACAAATAATGTCACGGATCGCTCCGCCAGCAGTGCCCGTGATGATCCCCATCATAATGGCAACCGGCACAGGGGCAGTCACTTGGTGCAAGGCGACTTGTACACCAATTACGGTAAACACGGCTAAACCGAAGGCGTCCGACACTACCATGATGCGCTGATCAAAGCGGTGAGTGATTCGCTGCCCCATTAAAGTAAGTGCTACCGCGATGGTTACCAACAACAAATATGCGGGGTTACCAATCCAGCTGACAGGGTGAACGCCTAATATCAGGTCACGTAAAGTGCCACCGCCAAGTGCCGTAATAAATGCGATTACCAGTACGCCAAAAATATCCATTGAGCGGCGACCAGCGGCGAGTGCGCCGCTTATTGCAAACACCAACACGCCGAAACAATCGCTCGCATAGAGCCAATTAATACCGCTCATTCAGGAGTGTCGTTGGTGCTTGGAGCCTGATTGGCGTAAGTAACTCCATGTTTTTCAAGGTATTCGCGGATTAATTGTCGCACCACCTGGGATGGTGTGACATCTTGCGATGCACAAAGCTGCTCGAAGGCATCCTTTTTAGTAGGGTCAATCAGCACTGTAAGGCGCGCCGTTTTTTGTTCCATATCCTCTCTCTCATCATTGAAGGTTTTATAGGCGGGGTTTATTCGGAGCAAATGCTGTTTGCAATACAAGGATCTGCACCGATTTCGGTGCCGCAACCGGGCGGACCTGAGCACCATGACTCGCATAACGCTAACCCTCATAGGATACACGATAAGTTAAAAATTATAACAGCATTATAATGTTATTAGCATATGATGATAATGATCAGCTATACTGAATTGGTCAAAAGTGCATAGAGGGTTGCTCTATGTTGTTCAAAATCCACTTGGTTTCCCCTGTGTATAGAGCATTCTATTGTCGGATTTTCTTGGTTTGCCGATTCCACTCGGTCCTGGAAAGTTTAAATCTTCACACAACGTTCGTTGTGTATACCCCTCGCTGGAAAACTGTATCTCTCGTCACCCTTTTTTATAGAGTTTTAAATTCCATGAAATTATCTGAAGTCAAAGAAAAAATATTAACCAACGAAACTATAACGGTTGAAATGATGCGCAACCCGGCTGAGTTATCGGAATGGGTTGTTTGGATTCGTGAAAGTGACGGCAAAAGTTTTCTGTTGATGAATGAGTTTGATGTTGCAATTACTACTACCGATGCGAATAAAATTCTTCTGTTATTGCGTTCTGTTGGTGTTAAACAAACCAATGTTGTTCTTTGATGATTTTTTTATGACACTGAAATTTTTATTAACAGGTGCTTCAGCAATGCCCGAAGGAAAAATCATACACAGTACTAGTGACACTTACGGCAATATTTTGGTTGTTGATTACCCTCGCTATCGGGCATTAAGTTTTGATTCTATTTATGAGCAAAGTGGATATTATGTGGAAAAACCCTATGCACTTGTACATGAATACACGCGAATCATGATGTTAGTTTTGGGCTTTATAGAGCCTCGCCATACCACGTTGTTGGGGTTGGGTGGTGGTAGCTTATTGCGGAGTTTGCATCACTATTTATCGCACTGCGATTTTCACGTCATAGAGTTGCGTGCAAAAGTTTATGAAATTGCACGGGATTATTTTGATATTCCTGATGATAACCGTGTGTGGGTATCTATTGAGGATGCAGAATTGAAAATGAGGTCTGCCAAAGATGGAAGCACCGACGTTATCTTTGCTGATATGTATGATGCGTATCACATGAGTCCAGCACAAGGGCAAAAACAATTTGTTCAGGAGTGCTGGCGAACCCTGAGTAAAAGTGGATGGTTAGTAATTAATTATCATCGCTTGCCTGATAAGAATTCTTCATTTTTTGACTATTTAATTAGCTATTTCAGCACCATCATGGTGTGCTCTGGTGAGTACGGTAATCATATTCTGTTTGCTTGTAAATCACCGAGTATCGATTACGATCGTGCTCCGATTATGCTGAAAAAAATGGAAAAAATATTAAATGAAACCTTCATGCCTTTATTCAAGCGCATTGAACATATCACAGTTTAACTGTATTTACCTTTTGGGATAAATCTTATGGCTGCAATTATTACTGTTATCAAGGGGGATGGCATAGGCCCAAGTATTGTCGATGCCGCTATTCAAGTTCTCAATAAAGCCGGTTGTGACTTTTGTTATGAATATGTCGATGCTGGACTTATCGCATTGGAAAAAACCGGACAGTTGTTGCCACATTTAACTACTGATGCCATTACACGCAATAAAGTGGTGTTGAAAGGACCGCTCACCACTCCAATTGGTGAAGGGTTTACTTCAATCAATGTGAGTTTGCGTCAAATTTTTTCTCTTTACGCTAATGTTCGGCCGGTAGTTTCTTTTGTTGGTACCAAGGCGCGCTACGACAATATCGATATTGTCACTGTGCGTGAAAATACAGAGGGGCTTTACTCAGGAGTAGGTCAGTTTGTCTCAAGTGATGGGGAAATTGCTGAGGTCACCAGCATTGTTACCCGTCGTGCATCGGAGCAAATTGCGACTTTTGCCTATGAGCTTGCACTACGTGAAAAACGCCGTAAGGTCACCATCGTACACAAAGCCAATATCCTAAAATCTACTTCAGGCTTGTTTCTCAAAACGGCACGTGAAGTTGCCAAAAATTATCCGGCCATCGAAACCAATGAAATGATTGTCGATAATGCCTGCATGCAATTAGTGATGAACCCGCACCAGTTTGACGTGATAGTTACCACTAATTTATTTGGCGATATCATTTCTGATTTGTGCGCTGGATTGGTGGGCGGGTTAGGTATGGCGCCCGGTGCCAATATCGGTAAAGACTATGCGATTTTCGAGGCTGTACATGGTAGCGCGCCTGATATCGCTGGTAAAAATATTGCAAATCCTAGTTCAATGATCCTGGCATCAATACAAATGTTGCAATACCTTAAATTATTTGAACCAGCTGAGCGCATTAAAAAAGCACTGCGGGACACTATTCAGGCTGGTGATAGAACGACTCCCGACTTGGGAGGGGGGGGAACCACAACCGATTTCACGGAGGCAGTCATTAGTCGGTTATAACCTATGCTTGATGTAATAATCTTAATTCTAAACGCTGGTTTTTAGGGGGCGTCAGGCTCGCCTCTGATCCAGGGTTTCCTGCCGTGCAGTGTGGCATGTTCCTAATCGCTATTGACACCTGAGTTTAATTTGTATTTCTTGAGGCAATTCTCAGAGCTGTAGATGCATTATTGTCAATTGGTCGTTTATGTTTCCTCATGAAACCACCAGCATAGACATTAAAATTAAATTTAGTTCTCTACATAAAAGACCCTTTGGAATTCATAGGTAGAATGGGTTAATTTTGTAGGTGCTAAACTGATTAAAAATGTTGGGTCGTCAACATTAGCATATGATGACTTGTTGCTGAATTGGCAAAAAGAGGAAATGCAATGACTGCATCTAATGGACTTCCATTTATTTTGGGGGAGATAATATTTATCTTGCTCGTCGCGTGTATCTTTCTAACCTTTATAGCAATAAAGTTCAAAAAAAGACATGATGAAATAGAATTGGAATATAAAGAGCTTCGTAAGCGAACCAGGCATATTCTGAATGAGTTAAATTTTGCTGATCAAAATTTTATTCCAGAAAAACTACATGGAGATACTGTTGGCATTTTTCTTCACAGTATTACCCAATATTCTATTGAGCGATTCAAGAAGTTTGTGCCTGGTGGGATTCCCAGTTTGTCAGCGGATACCCCGTTCGGGGCAAAGATTGCTGCATTACGCTATCTTGTTGCGAGTGCCGAGGCGGAAAACCGCACCAAACAAAACAGTCCAGAAAATTGGCTGGTTCTTGAAAAAAGGTTGGCTGATATCGTTCGTTGGGTGCGTAATATGCCAAAGCAACAAAATTATGGAGGGGGGCGAATCAAACAACTGCAAGAAAAAATCGATAGCTTGAAAAAACAAGAAGTTGAAAACTCACGATTAAAACGTCAACTGACTTTGGCTAGACAAAAAAGTGAATCTCTCGGTCAGCAAAATAAAAGCCAGCGAGATAGTATTCGCAAGCTACAAACTATGATCAATGCTTTCCAGCGTGCTTTTCCTGATACTCATTTTGCACTCTCTTCTGAAAGTGATGATCAGGAAAATGCTGCATACCAACGCCATGAGCGAGCGACTCACGCTTATGAAGGTAGCGTGTTCCAAATAACCAATATCAACGATATCAGCCAAAAAAAGCAGGGCTTATTAAATCAGATTGCAGAAGATTTTAACAATTCGTTTGCCTATCTTGGAAAAAGTGAACGTGAAAAATTTGAAGAAAAAGTGAAAGCACTGGAGTTGGATATTCTCAAGTCAGACCACCATATCACCAACTTGCAGAAAGAGTTAAAAATGGCGCGTGAAAATATCCAACAATTCAAGCAGGTGGAATTGGATGAAGCCAATTATGCGGTGTTGGAGAATGATCTTGCGGATGGCGCTGTGTTACAAGAAGAGCATGTCGGAATGGCTTCCTGGGTGGAAGGTGGTGGGCCACAGCGTTCATTAGAAGAAATAGAAAAGCTGCGTAGCAATAATCAAAACCAGCGGCAGCTTATTCTGGAATTAAACTCAGAAATAAACGTATTGCGTGAATCAATGTTGGCCACTGATGACGAGGTTCTCAAAGAGGAGAAAGGCCAAGAAATTATCAAGTTGGAACGGTTGGTAAAAGAATGTGAATACTGTATTGAAACTTTGGAAAGCGAAGTGGAATTGCTGCGCGATCAAATGACTGATGAGCAAGAAAAACTTCAGCATCCCGATATTGAGCGGCTCAATCGTGATATTGAGCATATGTCCGCGCAGTTACATCAAACAATAGAACAATGCTCAAAGGCTAATACAGTTAATAAATTTGCTACCCAATTGCTTGAGTGCAACAACATCGAGTCAATTGCCCAATTGCTAACCGCCACACTGCAATCTATGAATGTTGCGTGTGGTTTTTATCTGAACAGCGATTTGGGTAACATAGAGCACTATTCAGATGGTAAAGGCACACCACAAGAACAAAAATCACTTAAGGCACTGGATAGCACTAGCGAAATTGGCTATGTAAATGAAGGGATTTTGTTTTTTCGTCCCCATGTGCGGCTAATTGTAAGAGATCCGCCAGACGAGGATGAGGCGCAAGCATTGTTGGAAACAACGCTGGATACGATGGTTCAGTTGGCCAATTCAAAAATAGGTTTGATGGATTCTCAGATTAAATTAGCGAAACATGATTCTGCCATGAGCTCTGCTTTGCATAAAATAACGGGAACGCTGACGCAAATTAAATCCCGACATCATGCTCAATCAGCAGATGCAAAGGCGATTATTCTCGACTTCACTCGTGAGATAGAGCTTTCAGTAAAAGCAATGAAGCCATCGCCTGCTGTCAAGGCGGTGTTTGATAATGCTATTGGTGAGTGTTTTCAGCGTATGGATCAGATGTTGAGTGAGAGTAAAACGATTGATAAATACACACAGGATATTATTGGTTTGTTAGAAAAGAAGTAACGCCCGGTTTTATGAGAGTTATTGCGGTGTTGGTGCATTGGTTGATATTGCTGATGATTTCATGCGCTCTGTAAGGCGATCAACAATCAGGCGATGCTCTCGCTCTAACATTTTGTGCTCGTGAATATCCACTGTGCCGCCATACCATTTAATTATCTCACCCTGATGATTAAATACTGGCTGTGCTCGCGTTAAATGCCAGCGATACTCGCCATCATTGCGTCTTATTCTGAACTCAATAACATACTCAACACCATTTTGGACTGACTCTTTCCAGTAGGCTTCAGCGCGCTCTGCATCATCTGGATGTAACAAACTAAGCCAGCGCCCGGGTTGGACAAGTTCTTCAATATCCAGGCCCGTAAAGTTGCAAAGCGCACGATTAACATAATCTACAACGCCATTAGCTTCTGCGCTCCAAACAATAATAGGCATGGCATCGGCTAGATTGGAAAACTTATCATTACTTTGTTTAATTAAATGCTCGACCTGTTTTCGTTGGCTGATGTCTTGTATTGCTCCTTGAATACAGATAACTTTTCCGTGTTCATTCGTTAGTGGCATACCAATAATACGCACCCACAAGGAACTATTTTCGCGAGTCAGTAGTTGAGCTTCGCTATCAAAAGAAGTGCCTAGCTCAATGCAATTGCGCAATTGTTTACGTACATATTCACGCTGATTTGGGTGATAAAAATTTAGCATTTCTTCAAGGCTTGGGTGATATCCGGGAGGGAGCTGGTGCATATTGGCAAGCTCATCTGTCCAGCTGACTTGCTCATTCGGTAGGCTAAGCGTCCAACCGCCCAAGTGCCCCACCTGGCTCGCAATACGCAACAATTGATGTTGCTCGGAAAGTTGTTCCTGAGTGGCAATTAACGCATCTGTAATTGCATTTAAACGCTGAAAGTTAACGAGTAGCCAAAACGATAGGGTGGCCGTAAACACGATGAGTAAAATAGATAGCAACCGGTTGCCAAAAATCGCATTCAAGCTGGGAGTTTCGCCACCAATAGACGATATCAACATACCTATCAAGGTTAGTACCACTGCACTGAGAGCTGTGGCGAGCAAAAATGCACGGCTACCGCAAACTAATGCGATCAATATTAATGGGCTATAGAGCATGCCGTGGGCAAATCCCAACGGTGTCAGCCAATCGGCTGCAAAGATGACTGCCAAACCAATTACACTGATCCAGCGGCAAAGTGTGCGGGATAAAAACGGATAGGGTAATAAACTCTCTGTCATCACATACCTCTTGCAGATTGCAGTCACCCGTACAATAAAAATAGCACTGAAAACACAGTCCGGTCACGACCTAGTCATTCATCAAGGCTGAGCTAAACTTTGATTTTATGCCAGCTATTTATCAGGCTTTTGACGAAAAAATTTGCAGGGCACTTTGTTATGGTTACAGGCAAGCATTCCGCCGGTGGATTCATGTCAATACGCTTCTGGGTATGGGGGTTGGCATTCACCGCGCTGCTGTGCTGCATGCTGCTTGCTACCTTGCAGGTTTATCATAAATATCAAAGTACTTTCACAGTTAAATCCAGTGAGTGGCCTTTTTATACGGCAGTTGCACTGGCTTTTTTGTTGCTGATCATTGTTTTTGCAATAGCCTGGCTGTTTGAAATATCGCGTACGCATAACAACCAGAATCTGGCTGAACGCGAAACCCATTTTCGGGAGTTGGCAGAAACCATTACGGAAGTGTTTTGGTTAACCGATATCACCAAAGGCAAGATGCTTTACATCTCTCCCGGGTACGAGCGTATATGGGGGCGGCCTTGTGATTCGTTATACCAAAACCCTGCTGCCTGGCTGGAACCTATACATCCCGATGATCGGCCTGCGTTATTGAAAGTATTACCGGATCAGGTGCGTGGCAATTATCGCTGTGAGTATCGCATTATTCGCCCCGACGGCAATATTCGCTGGATTGAAGATCGCGCATTTCCCATCTGTGATGAGTCTGGCAAGGTTTATCGCATTGCAGGATTGGCTACCGACATTACCCATCGTAAACATATTGAAAAGCGACTGCGTCAGCAAGAAAACCAATTGCGTCAGGCCGCACGTATTGCACGATTGGGTAGTTGGTTCTGGGATGTGCGCAGCGACAAAGTTGTTCTGGATGATGAAGTTTGCAAAATCCTGGAGTTGCCACCCAATACTCAAATGCCATTACAGCAAGGGTTGGATATGTATCCTCCGCGCTGGCGCAATCTGATTGTGACTGCGGTTAATCGTTGTCTTGAGCAGGGCATCGCTTACGATGAGGAGTTGCAAATTATTACTGCCGGTGGCCGCTACTTGTGGGTTCGCACACAAGGCGAAGCCATTCGCGATGCACAGGGAGTTGTGATTCGCCTGGAGGGATCATTTCAAGATATTAACGAACAAAAACACACGGAAAACTTATTGGCTCAAGGTGGACAGCGCTTGCAGCAGTTGGCGAATGCGCTGCCTATTATTATTTGGTCAGCAACAACCGATGGCACTATTGATTATGTCAATGATCGTTTTAGTGAATATACGGGTCTGGATCAATCCCAAATTTCAACTCAACAAGACTGGCTGCAAGTTATACACAGTGATGACCAGTTGCCCGCCGGCGCAGCCTGGCAAAATGCAACGCAGCATAGCGCAATGTACCTTACTGAATTCCGGTTGCGCGATATCAACGGCAATTATCGCTGGCACCTTGCCAGAGCGGTGCCGGTATTTAATGCACAGCGTGAGATTGTGCGTTGGTACGGGAGCGCAATTGATATTCACGATACTAAAACCAATGAAGAAAAAGCCCAGGCATTGGCTGATCGTTTAACCGTAACACTGGAAAGCATTACCGATGCATTTGTGACAGTGGATACTGAATGGCGCTTTACTTACATTAATCAGGAAGCTGAACAATTACTGCATCGATCGCGCGCAGAGTTACTTGGCAGAACTATGTGGCATGAGTTCCCCCAAATCAAAGATAGCGATTTTGAGTTCCACTACAAAAAAGCAATGAGCGAGCAAGAAAAGGCATCGTTCGAGGCCTATTATGCGCCGTTGCAAAAATGGTTCAGTGTGAATGCTTATCCTTCAAGCGAAGGTTTAGCTGTTTATTTTCAGGATATAACCTTGCGTCGTGCAAATGAACAGCAATTGCGATTGATGGAGGCGTGCATTGCGCATATGAATGATATGGTGATTATCACCAATGCTCCTTCATCACAAGAAGATGGGCCGGAAATTATTTTTGTGAACACCGCTTTTGAAAAAGTGATGGGTTATAAAAGAGAGGAAGTTGTCAACAAAAATCCTCGCTTTTTAAGATCCAGCGATTCACCTCCAGAGGAGCTCCATAAGGTCAAAGACGCGCTGAAAAATTGGCAGCCTGTCCGGGCCGAATTGATGAATGTTACTAAAACTGGTGAGCAGGTACAGGTAGAAATTGATTTGGTGCCTATCACCGATAGCAATGGCAAATACACTCATTGGGTTGCGGTTGAGCGTAATATTACAGAGCGAAAACGTATTGCTGAATTAGAACAAGCACATCGATTGGCAGAACTTGCCAGTCAGGCGAAATCCAACTTTCTTGCTGCCATGAGTCATGAAATACGCACACCGATTAATGGTGTGATTGGTATGATTGAAGTGCTGCAGCAAACACAATTGCGCGGATATCAAACAGATATGATTGATATCATTCGTGACTCAGCTATGTCGCTATTAAATATTATTGAAGATATTTTGGATTTCTCCAAAATCGAAGCTGGACGATTAGAGTTGGAGTCTAGACCTTTTTCACTAATAGAAACTGTGAAAAAAGTTGTACAGCTGATGGAGCCGGTAGCCGCTAACTCCAACGTAATACTAACAGTCACCAACGATGCTAATTTATTTGGATACTTGCGTGGCGACGAGCAGCGTGTACGTCAGATACTACTGAATTTGATGAGCAATGCGATTAAGTTTTCCAGCAAGCAGAAGCAACAAGGCATGGTGCAGCTTAGTACTCATTTGATTGCGCAGGATGAAGCGTTAATAGCACTGGAAATACGCGTAAAAGATAATGGAATAGGTTTGAGCCAGCAACAGCAAATGCGATTGTTTAGGCCTTTTGCTCAAGCAGATGCTTCTACCAGTCGTCATTTTGGCGGGACTGGCCTTGGCCTCAGTATTAGCTATGGTTTAATTCAATTAATGCATGGCAGCATTCGCGTGATCAGCGAATTATCTCAAGGTGCAGAGTTTATTGTGAATTTACAATTGCCGAGGGAAAACAAACCGCCACAGATTTTGAGTTCTGCTCCTGTAGAGGCAATAAATTATGTTTCAGCAAGCAGAACAGGAATGCAGCCAATACTAGTCGTGGAAGATAACAGCATTAACCAAAAAGTGATTGCTTATCAATTGGAGTTGCTAGGTTATTCTGGCGATATGGCGGCTAATGGCGCACAGGCTTTGGAGAAATGGCGACAACAAAAGTACTCGCTGATATTAACAGATCTGCACATGCCTGAAATGGATGGTTATGAATTCGTGAAGCAGCTTCGGCAAGAGGAACTAGCGTCTGGTTATCGCACGCCTATTATTGCGTTAACTGCAAACGCTTTGCGCGGTGAAGCGGAGCGCTGTTTTGGTTTAGGAATGGATGATTACCTCACTAAACCTATCACACTGGAAAGTTTGGCATTCAGTTTAAAAAAATATCTTTCCCCAGCAGAATCTATTTCTTCAATATCGGAAATTCATGATGATCACAACACTTACGCCCAGGTGTTAGATTTTCCTGAAGGCGTTGCCGATGCTGTGGATTCTGCCCATCTGAATTTGTTAATTCTGCAAAATCTGGTTGGGAGTGATGCAAGTACAATTAAAGAATTTTTAGCCGAATTTCTGGTCAGTGCGCAAACATTGGCAGGTGCCATCGTTAGTGCTTATGACAATCGCGACTGGTCACAGCTCAGTACCAGTGCACATACACTCAAATCATCGGCACGTGCAGTTGGAGCGCAACAACTAGGCAATATTTGTCAGGGAATTGAAGCTGCTGCCAAAAAGCCAGCGCCTGAGCAAATTGCCCATGAAATGGCGCTGTTTGGTCCTGCTTATGCAGCGGTTGAAAACGAAGTGAACCATTATCTGACACAAATACACTAAGGCTATAAGTACTTATGGAAATTGCGCAATACATTAACGTATTAATACTGATTTGACTTTTGCTACCAAGGTTTTTCGATCAAAAGGTTTAGCAATAAAACCTGATGCCCCCGTTTTCATGCTTTGTACTACAATTTCTTTTTGGTTTGAGCCTGAAAGCATAATCACAGGTGTTTGTTTAAAAACAGCAGTGGATCGTAAACGTTTAAGAATTTCCAAGCCGTTCATTCCTGGCAACTCGATATCAATTAATATCAATGTGGGGCGTAGTGTGCGCAACAACGATAGTGCTTCTGCGCTGGTTGCAGCAGTCACTACAGAGAACCCTTCTTCAGTTAATATTTTGTTTTGTATTCGCCGCTGAAATTCATGATCTTCAATTAACAGTACGGTCCCTTCTTTACTGGCTTTTACTTTGACAGCGGCGCCATTGATCTCCGGTAATAATTCGCGTCTAACCCGTTCGCCCCATAGGCTCAGCCATTTCGGTAGTGCATCCCCCTCCATTGGTTTTGAAATAAAATAGCCTTGTGCATAATCGCATTGGGCATTGCGTACAAATGCCCAATCTTTTTCTGATTCAATGCCTTCTGCCACGACTTTCATGGATAAACGTTTGGCCAGGTTCAAACTGGTTTCAAACATTGCACGAATACGTTGATCTGCCCATGCGCCAGTGACAAAACTCTTATCAATTTTGAATTCATCAAACGGAATATCCCGTAACTGCGCCAGTGATGAGTGGCCAGTCCCAAAGTCATCAATAGACAAAACAAAGCGCTTCAGGCGCAAGCGCGCTAATGTATCCAACGTGATTGTCGGATCTTTCATTGCGCGGCTTTCGGTAATTTCCAGTGTAATATCTTTTGTGAGCAAGCCTGCATCGGCCATAATTTTGGAAAAATTATCCGCAAAATCCAATGAGGCCAAATTTTCCATAGAGACGTTAATTGCCATGGGAATATGCAGTGACAATGCCTGCCATTGTTTATACTGTTGCAGCGCTTCGGTTAGCACCGTGCTGGCTAATTGATCGATCAGGTTATTGTCCTCAGCGATTGGGATAAATTGCTCTGGCCCCACCAGGCCATCAGTGGGGTGATTCCAGCGCACCAATACCTCTACACAGTTAAGTTTGCCATTTTTAAGTGACACTATAGGTTGGTAGGTATTAAATAATTGCCCTTTTGAAATGGCTAAAGCCAGCTCGTCGGCAGAATAAGTTTTTAATTCTGTTGGAATAAATGTTGATTGCGTATCCAGTTGTTTGAGTAATGGGATAATGGATTCCTGCGTTACCGGTTTTTGTAGATGCCCCAGAATGCCAATCTGGCGCGCAGCAATTAATTTTTCTGCACTGATTAACATGCGCTCATCTTCACCGCTTATTAAAATAATATTGCCCTTAAAATGAGTAGTCTCCAAAGCCCGGACAAATTCAATGCCATCCATTTCCGGCATGTTTAAATCCAGTAGAATTAAATCGATTGGTGGCTCTGCATGCGAGAGTGCTTCCAAACCTGCTGCGCCGCTATCGCAGCAGCTTACATTGATGACACCATTTACAGTCAAAATTCGCTGCATGATTTTCAGCATAAATGTATCATCATCGATCACTAACGCATTGATTTTTGATAAATCGATGGGACCCGTATCTTGATTCATATTAATGCAGACGTTCTGCGTCCTCTCCTGTGTTATTGAGGTGTTCGGCAATCAGTTGTTCAACACCATGAAATTCATTTTCAAAGTCGCAATAGTGGTTTGCTAATTCTGTGCTCATTTTTTTATTGGCATAAAACTCCATGTGCTCACATATTTTACCTAAAGCCAAGGCACCCACTGCGCGTGAAGATGATTTCAATTTATGCAGTTGTCCAGCTGCGGAAGGGTAATCCTCTTGTGTTATATTGTTGCTAATTTGTTGTTGAAGTTGGCGTGCATTGCGGAGGTAGTCGCGTAAAAATTCGTTGATAACCAATTCATCATCACCAACCAGATCGCGCAAAATGTTGACATCCAATTGTGCAGTTTCAGTATGAGTCATTACTGGAGCATGCGGCTCGTATGAAACTATATTTAGCTGGTCATGTTGTGTCAGGTAGCGATCCAGTATTTTCTTCAAATCAGGTAGTAATGCCGGTTTTACCAGATATTCATTGGCGCCAAGCTGCGCGCATTTTTCTGCTTCATCGCCCATTGCATTAGCACTGAGTGCGATGATAGGTATGTTATTAATAGCTGCATCGGAACTGCGTACTTTACGAATTAATTCATAACCATCCATAACCGGCATATGGATGTCAGTAATCAACATGGCGTAGTGTTCATGGTGGAGGCGTGCAAAAGCCTGTTCGCCATTGTCGACAATATCTACTGCATAACCTAATAACCCGAGTTGTCGGGCAATGAGTTTTTGATTGGTCTCATTATCTTCAGCTAACAATAATAGACGGCCTTGCGCCAACGCATCAGAGCGCAGGGGAGGTATAAAGTCCTGTTCGTGATGGCCGCGTATTTGTGGCGTAGTTAGTTGCTTCTGCCCAATTGCAATCTGAACTGCTTCAAAAAAACGTGCGCGCCCAAGACAATTCCCATCGATAAAGCAATTGCCATGTTCGTCGCGTCGCAGCTCACGTCGCTGGCCTCTGCCAATAGTTAGACAATAAATCTGTGGATGTAAAGATTGAATGGTATTGATTAAACCATTTGGCGTGAGCTCGGTATCTTTTTCGCAGTCATCAATTAATACCAGAATTTGATAGTGCATATACTTGCGTTGGAGCTCCTGCCAATGTATTAATTCTGCTGCAAAAAATTGCACCAACGTTGCTCCGGCAGATTGCAAATACTCTGCCCAGATTGACGCCATGTCACTGTTGCTGCCCACTACAATACTTAGCAGTCTACTAAAATGCGGCTGCGCAACCAGTTGTTTATCATTTTGAGATATTAAAAAAGGAATGCGTACAGTAAATGTTGTGCCGCTACCTTCGCGGCTACGCACTTCTATTTCACCTCCCATCAATTCAACCAGATGTCGCGTGATGGTTAGCCCAAGGCCTGTTCCACCGTAATGACGTGTGGTAGATGCATCCGCTTGCATGAACGGTGTGAATAATTGCGCAAGCGTTTTCTCTGACATACCAATACCGTTGTCAGATATTATGAATGCGATTGTAAGCGTGTCATGGGTTTGTGTTTGGGGTTTGATACTGATTCGAACTTTTCCATAGGGTTGTGCGTTTGCTGAGAATTTAATTGCATTGTTTACAAGGTTAATTAATATTTGGCGCAATCGCAGTTCATCGCCGATTATTCTTTCTGGTAACGCTGAATCAATATGGAGCGACAGCTCGACATTTTTCTCCAGTGCCATACGATCCAGTAATAAACTAACGTCTTCGAGATTTTTTTCTGGCGAGAAGAGGGTGTTGTCCAGCGCAAGTTTGCCGGATTCTATTTTTGAGAAATCCAGAATGTCATCAATGATATCCAGTAGTGAATTTGCGGAGTTGCGAATAATATCCACCATTTCAATTTGGTAGCCTTTCAGGCTGGTTTGATGCAGCAGATCCACCATACCGATAACGCCACTAATAGGTGTACGGATTTCATGGCTCATGGTGGCCAAAAAGTTGGACTTGGCCTCATTGGCCAGTTCAGCAAGCTGCCGGGCGTGTTTTATTTCTTCTATTTTTTTTCGCTCGGTAATGTCTCGTTCTACTGATACCCAATGGGTAAACCAACCGGTTTTGTCAGCGATGGGAAAAATATCCACTTCCAACCAAAACTCTTCACCGGCTTTAGTGTAATTAATTAGCTCTGCACGTACAGGCTGCCATTTTCGCATGGCGGTTTTGATTTTATCCAATTCATTGCGCGGCGTATTTGGTCCCTGCAAAAAACGAGGCGAACGCCCGATGACTTCATTCAGGGCGTAGCCAGTTTGCTTAATAAATGCATCATTTGCATAAATAATGCGAGGGCCCGGCTCTTCAATTGGTTCTGCTTCTGTAACAACAATTAGATCGTTCATGCGTGCGATGCACGCTTCCATCAATCTTAGTTGGTCATCTTTTATTCGTCGTTCAGTAATGTTTTGAAAGTAAACGCTAATCCCTTCTGTAGATGGATAAGCATTGACGCCGAACCATGTTTTGAGTGGGGCGTAATACTCTTCAAATGCAATCTTTACCCCATTATCCATAGCCTTGTGATAATTAAATTCAAAAGCTGTACCTACCGCTTCCGGAAATTCTTGCCAGATATTGTTTCCCAATAGATCATCGCGCCTTCTTTCCAGTAATCGTTCCGCCTCAATATTAACGTATGTAAAACACCAGTTTTTGTCCAGTGCAAAAAAAGCGTCGGTAATGCTTTCCAGTGTTGACTGTAAGCGCTTTGTTAATTGTTTATTTTTCTCATGGGCAATTTTATTCTCTGTAATATCATCAACCACACCAACAAACGCGAGCGGCTTTTGCTCGGCATCGCGCAGCATGGATACCTGTGCGCGCACCCAAATAATATTTTTTTGTTTGGTTATGCATCTGCACTCTAAAATAAAATTCGGGCATTGATTTTTATATAAAGATCTTAGTTTGATTTGTATTTCAGGAAAATCATCCGGGCAGAGAATGTCTGCCAGAGTTGTGCGCGACATTTCTTCAGCTGTGTAACCAAACAAGCTGAAATAATAGGGATTAAACAATAAATATTTTCCATCCAGGGTTGATACTGCGATACCTGTTGCTGCTGCAGAAATAATATCTTTTACGCGATTGTGCGCTGCATGTTCTGATGACAAGCGTTCGCGTCTGGTATTTAAATTGTGAATGGCTTGTTGCGCGAGAACCGACAAGGCTTTAATGGTTTCATCCCGGTAAGTATTGGGTTTGCGATCAATAACTGCGAGAGTGCCTATCGCAAAACCATCGGGCGAAATTAATGGAATCCCCAAATAAGATCGAATCCAGGGGGTGCCTGTGACCAAGGGATTATTAACAAAACGTATATCAGTTGTTGCATCTTCTATAAAAAATGGGGTCGTGTGTTGAATGGCATGATTGCAGAATGCGATTTCTCTTGGTGTTTCGCGCACATCCAAACCATATACAGATTTAAACCATTGCCTTTTTTCATCAACAAGAGTTAACACTGCAATGGGAGCGGCACAGACATGCGCAGCAAGCCATGTTAGCTGATCAAAATCTGCTTCAAAGTCAGTATCGAGAATGTGATAAGAGTGGAGACAGCGCAGGCGGTGAAATTCATCCATTGGGAATTCATCCATCGTAGTGATTCGCATTAACGCTTTGTGAATTCATACTAGCACACAAGCAAGATTTGGCTTTGCTTAGGCTAAAATATCAGGAGTGTGTGTATTTATATAACTGTAGGTGATTTCAATCTGAATGATATTTTCTGCACCGGTTTACTCTTGCAATTACCTGTCAATTGTCCGGTATTGATCATCATCTATACTTTCCGAAGATGCTGACTTTTTGGAAATACGTATGGATCATTTAGCCACCCGGATTAGCGAAGACATTATCAATGCTATTAATAGCGATCAGTTAATTTTGCCCACGTTGCCAGAGGTTGCATTGAGGGTACGCGCCGTTGCGGATGACCCCACGGCCGACATTGAACATTTGGTGGGTGTAGTTGGTTCTGATCCGGCGTTGAGTGCCCGTTTGATTCGAGTGGCCAATAGCCCTTTGTTGCGTGCTGCAAGACTGGTCGATAATTTGAACGGTGCATTGATGCGTCTGGGTATTGAATATGCGTGCAATATGGCAACAAGTCTTGCGATGGAACAAATGTTTCAATCTACTTCTGACATCATTGATATGCGTATGCGCGAGGCGTGGTTTAGATCAAGCCAGGTTGCGGCGATTAGCTATGTGCTGTGTAAACACTACACGAATTTGAACCCTGATAAAGCGATGCTCGCTGGAATACTTCATCAAATTGGTGTTTTGCCAATTCTCAGTTTTGCGGAAGATCATCCAGAGTTGCTAAATGACAGCATTACTCTTGATCGCATTATAGAAAATATTCATGCACCAATAGGGCGTTTGATCTTATCGCATTGGGGATTTGATGAAGATATCCTCTCAATTCCAGAGGATCATTTAAAATTTTATGAGGTTAGGGAAAAAGTGGCTTATGCGGATTTAATTACCATTTCGGTATTGCAATACGACTTCTTTAGGGACAGTCGCGTTTCTTCACTGGATTTTTCAAAGATATCGGCTTTTGATCGCTTGGGTTTGGACTGTAATATTGACATTGGAGCATCGCAATCGCTTGCTCTTGATGTAGAAGCCGCAGAAGATGTGTTGCGAAGTGATGGAATTTAGCAATAGAGTTTGTCGGGATTCAGCCTTTCTTTTGATATCAGGTGGATTGCGAAATTGATTAACCTATATCATGCATTTTCAAACCTACACAATAAACCTTAAAAGTCTTGGTATTCGCAATACCTATGAAAACGTCAATTGCCAGGAATTCATGAAAATACTGATTATCGAAGACGATCCCAAAATACGGACCTATGTAGGAAAGGGGTTAAAAGAAGCGGGGCATGTCGTTGACCTGGCTGAGGATGGAGAATCAGGCCTTCATCTGTGCATGAATGAAAAATACGATGTGCTTATCGTTGATCGTATGTTGCCAAAGCTCGATGGACTTTCATTGATCAAAACGCTACGAGGCAGTGGAAATCTGACGGGCGTTTTGATCCTGAGTGCGCTTGGCGATGTGGACGATAGAGTGGCGGGTTTGCGTTCCGGTGGTGATGACTATCTGGTTAAACCTTTTGCTTTTGTTGAATTACTTGCGCGTGTTGAGGCATTGGGTAAACGCTCATCTTCACTTCCGTTAGCGCAATCAACACTGCTCAAGGCGGGGGATTTGGAAATGGATCTTCTTGCACGCAAAGTGCGGCGCAACGGAAAAATAATTGAATTGCAGGCGCGTGAATTCAGGCTGTTGGAATATCTTGTCAAATTCAAGGGGCAACTGGTTACCCGCACTATGCTTCTCGAAGGGGTATGGGATTATCACTTTGATCCACAAACCAGTGTGATTGATGTGCATATAAGCCGCCTGCGTAAAAAGCTTGGCGATACAGGAAACACCTTAATAAAGACGGTGCGCGGTGCAGGATACATTATCGATGAAAGTGTCTAGGCGCTATGTTGATAGCTCCAGTTTCAAAATGGCTTTGCTGTTTACCATTCTGCTTTCTGCGTCAGCAGCTATCTTATGTTATTTCCTGATCGAATTTGGCCGACGCGATTTCCTGCGCGAAACAGAAGCTGCGATCGATATCGAAATTAGCATGCTCTCCAGTTTTGAAAACACGGAGGAGCAGCTCTTGCCATATATCCAGCGAAGGGCAAAAGACGACGCCGTTGTCCGATTCCGATATGAAAATCAAAAGGGGCTTTTGCTGGGCGGATCCGTTGACCCTATGCCTGAGCACATGCAAAAAATTACGGAAGGCGTATTAGGTTTTGATTTGCTGACTGCTCATGGCGAGCAGGCATTTGCAGCAAAAATTCATACATTCGAAGATGGTTCCCGCATTCTGGTTGCACGTAATGTGCACGAGCTTATTGCGAGTTATGAACGGTTAATCCATTTAAGCTGGCTGATCATGATACTGATGTTGGTAGTGGTATTGGTGAGCTTTGGTATCAGCCACTTTGTGGTAAGCCGAATTAACCGGATTGCTGCTACGGCACAACACATAGTTGAAACAGGCGATTTATCGCAGCGCCTTGCTATCGATAGCCGCTGGGATGACCTTAGTAATCTCTCAGAAGTGCTGAATGGTTTTCTGGCGAAAATTGAAGATTTAATGAACGGCGTGCGCGAAGTCAGCAACAATATTGCCCATGATTTACGCACCCCTTTAAGTGGTCTTCGTGGCGATATTGAAGCACTCAAGCATCGCACTGTACACGAGGAACAGATCGATACACTGCTGTCTGATGTCGATCATATTCTTGCGATATTTCATGCTTTACTGCGCATCGCCAATATCGAAAAAGGAAAACGTAGCCTGCATATGGTTGAAGTGGACTTGGGCAGGATTATTCAGGATGTGGCTGAGCTTTATGAGCCGCTTGCCGAAGAGCGAGAGATCAGGTTTGATCTTCGTACCAGCGGCAATGTGACGATTAAAGGTGACGGGGATTTGTTATTCCAACTGTTTGCCAATCTTGTCGATAACGCCATTAAATTTGCACCGGAGCAATCTGTTATCAACTTGTCGGTTGCTCGGGAAGGGCAGTTTGTGGTGGTGTTAATCCAGGACCAGGGGCCAGGAATTGCCGACGACGAAAAAGAAAAAGTGTTTAAACATTTCTATCGTGGTGATGCCAGTCGTAGTACGCCAGGAAACGGATTAGGGTTAAGCTTGGTGCGTGCAGTTGCCGGGCAGCATAAAGCACGGATCAGTCTGGATAATGCATCGCCCGGCTTACGGGTACGTATTCTGTTCCAACCTTACCAATAATTTAGGATTGCGTAAGTTTGTGCCAAAGGCATTCGTCATAAAGTGGTAGCTGACCTCGGAGGGAAATGCTTTGACACAAACAACCCGAAAAAAAATAGCCATCATCGGTACTGGTATCTCTGGTCTCGGCGCCGCATCACTGTTGTATCCTCACCATGACATTACTGTGTATGAGAAGGGCGCATACCTAGGTGGGCACAGTAGGACGGTGGAGGTTAAAACCCGCGACGGTATCACACCTGTTGATACCGGTTTTATTGTGTTCAACAAACGCAATTATCCTTTGCTTACACGCTTGTTTGAATATTTACAGGTGCCTATTGCCAAAAGTGACATGTCCTTTGGCGCAAGTATCGATAATGGATGGCTTGAATACGGCACGCGTAGATCCGGTGATTTTTTTGCGCAAAAACGCAATCTATTGCGCCCTGCATTTTGGGGCATGATTGCTGACATCCTCAAATTCAATAAAAGCGCAAACGCTTACTTGCTTAAAGATCCTTCGTTCACACTGGGCGATTGTCTGGATGATCTGGGGATGCGCCCCTGGTTCCGTGATTATTTTTTGCTGGCGATGGGTGGCGCTATTTGGAGTACGCCCATCAATGAAATGCTCAAGTTTCCCGCCAGTACGTTTATCCGCTTTTTTGAAAATCATGGGTTGCTTACCATTAACGACCATCCCCAGTGGTATACGGTGCAGGGCGGTAGCCGCGAATATGTTCGCCGCTTGTCTGAGCCATTCAAGGAGCATATCCACCTCAATCGGGGTGTTAAAAAAATCAAGCGCGAAGAGGCAGGCGTTATTCTTGAAGACCTCTGTGGGGACATTCGTGTTTTTGATGAGGTCGTTTTTGCATGCCATGCCGATCAAGCGCTGAACATTATTTCTGACGCGAGTATTGAGGAGCAATCCATACTCTCAGCATTCAGTTATCAGCCTAACCGCGCGGTGTTACACAGTGATACCAGTTTTATGCCCAAGCGGCGTAAGGCCTGGGCGAGTTGGGTTTATCTGTCGGAGGGCAAGCGTGACCAAAACCCCAGTGTTTCGCTTAGTTATTGGATGAACAATCTTCAGCCTTTGGGGACTGCCCAGCCGTTAATTGTGACGCTAAATCCCGGGCGCGAACCTGATTCAGCGCTGATCTATGACGACGTTATGTTCGAACACCCCGTGTTTGATGAAGCTGCGATAACCAACCAGTCAAAAATTGATGGCCTTCAAGGCCTCAATCGCTTGTGGTTTTGTGGTGCTTACCAACGTTACGGTTTTCACGAAGATGGTCTTGGTAGTGCAGTAAAAATGGCAGGGTTTATGGGTATTTCTCCTCCATGGTAATAACACCTCAACTTTACACAGCACGGGTAATGCACAAGAGGCTTTTTCCCAAAAAAAATGCGTTTCATTACGGCATTTATTATTTTGCATTACCGCTGCCGGCTACCCCTGTGCCAGGTTTGCTTGCCAGTTTTCACCGGAAGGATGTTGGCCGACGCGATGGCAGTGATCCGACACCTTGGGTGAAAGAAATTCTGGCTGATTACGGCCTGGATCAGACAACAAATAATATTATTTTGCTGACCATGCCGCGTGTGGTCGGTTATGTATTTAATCCTGTCAGTTTTTACTTTTGCCTTGATGATCAGCATACATTGCGCGCGGTACTGTGCGAAGTGCATAACACCTTTGGTGAGCAACATAGTTATTTGTGTGCAAACCCGGACCACTCGCCAATTGGTGCAGAGCAATGGCTGGAAGCAGAAAAAGTATTTCATGTTTCGCCTTTTCTGAATCGTGCTGGCACTTATAAATTTCGCTTTGATCTGAATGCCGACAAGCTGCGTATCTGGATTGATTATTATGACAGTGACCAGCAAAAACAGCTGGTGACTTCGCTAGTGGGCTCTTTCACGCCATTGACTCGGCAAAGCGCGCGACAAGCGTTTTTGCGACACCCCCTTGTGGCAATGAAGGCAATGTTGCTGATTCATTGGCAAGCGCTAAAGTTGGTGATGAAAGGTATTGGCTACATAGCCAAGCCTGCACAACTGGCCACCAAAATTACCGCGAGCCGAAACCTTAACAAAATGTAAGCCAGGGGAAATTCAAAGGACAGGCAACCAAGGCTATAAAAGAGAAAAAGAGGATGAATACTATGTTTGATCGGCACCTTACTAACCGTTTTCTTGCAGCGCTTGACCTGATCGAATACGGGGCGATCGAGGTGACAACACCTGAAGGAAAAACCTACTCTTTTAAAGGTTCAAAGCCGGGCGCAGAAGCACAGCTTGATATTCGTGATTGGCGTTTGGTGGGCGCACTTGTGCGTCATGGTGATATCGCGCTTGCTGAGGCTTATCGCGATGGACTGTGGGATTCAACCGATCCAACCCAGGTATTTCTGTTTGGATTGCAAAACCAGTCAGTGCTGGATGATTACATCTGCGGTAATGCTTTTGGCAAGTTCGCCTCGCGCATCGCGTACTTTTTCACGCGCAACACATTGCAAGGCAGTAAGAAAAATATTCATGCCCATTACGATATTGGCAATGATTTTTACTCCCTCTGGCTCGATCCCTCGATGACTTATTCATCAGCAATTTTTGCACGGGAGGATGAGAATCTTGAGCATGCCCAAATGCGCAAATATGACCGCATGATCGACCGGCTAAGTGCTTCTGGCAGTCTTCTGGAAATTGGTTGTGGCTGGGGAGGTTTTGCCGAGCGTGCACTGCAGAAAGGTGACTACGCAATCAAAGGTCTGACCATTTCTGAAGCCCAACATGAGTTCGCGGTAAAACGCGTGGGTAGAAACGCCGTTATCGCACTTGAAGATTATCGTCATCAAACTGGCCGTTACGACCAGATCGTTTCTATTGAAATGTTTGAGGCCGTTGGTGAGAAATTCTGGCCCGTCTACTTCGCAAAATTAAAATCGCTTCTTGCAAGTAAAGGCAAGGTGATGGTTCAAAGCATCACTATTGATGATTCGTCATTTGATCGCTATCGGGTGAGTGGTGATGCGATCCGTACATTTATATTTCCAGGCGGTATGTTGCCATCGTCTTCGCGCTTTCGTGAAGAGAGTGCAAAAGCAGGTCTGCGTGTAACAGACGAGTTCGCGTTTGGAAAAGATTATGCACGTACCCTGACACACTGGCTCGATAATTTCGATGAAAAAATCCACAGCGTCAAAGCCATGGGATTCGATGAAAAATTTATCCGCATGTGGCGCTTTTACCTGACCTGTTGTATTGCATCATTCCAGCATGGAAGAACGGATGTGGTGCAATGGGAGCTTGAACATGCAAGCTAGACTGAAGTCGGCACTGGGTGTTTTTTTTATTCACGCATCCAGTGTGTTTGCGTCTGAGCCAATCAGTCACTCTGTGCCTGAAGCATCTATAGTAGGGCAGGGTGTGTTTTCTTACGCGTTTTGGGATGTTTATGAAGCAACCCTTTATGCGCCGAAAGGAGAGTGGAGTTCTGACCAGCCGTTCGCATTATCGATTGAATATTTTCGTGATATCAGCGGCAAAGAAATTGCGGATAGATCAGTGCAGGAGATGCGCAAGCAAGGTTTTTCTGACGAAGTGGCGCTGGCGGCATGGAACACGCAAATGAAATCTATTTTTCCGGACGTAAAAGAGGGGATGGTTCTGTCTGCCATTTATGTTCCTGAAAAACACACAACTTTTTACCACGGAAATGAAATCGCAGGTGTTATCAAAAACGACGATTTCGGCAAACTATTCTTTGATATATGGCTGGGTGAGAATACATCCGAACCATCGCTGCGTCGCGCGCTCTTGGGGTTGCGATGAATGCCGGTGCAATCACAGCGAAATCGCTTTTTGGATACGGTTTTATTGCTGTGCCTGTCGCATTTGCCGGTTTTCCGCTTTACATTCTTGCGCCTGATTTTTATGCCACACACTATGGCCTTTCGCTCACATTGCTCGGCACTTTGCTATTGGTAATTCGTTTGTTTGATGCAGTGCAAGACCCATTGATTGGCTGGCTTACCGATCGCTTCCAACAACACTTATTTGCTTTTCTTGTAGTGGCTGGAGCGATTTTATGTCTAGCTATGTATGGGCTGTTTAATGTCAGGTTTTATTCGGCAGCGATGTGGTTTTGCCTGTGCATGGTGTTTGCAGTAACTGCATACAGCGTGCTAACTATTGTGCTGGGCGTCAAAGCAACACTATGGACGCAGGATGCCGCTGAGCAAACCAGAATTGCAGGTGCACGTGAATCCTTTGGTCTGATTGGCCTGGTTATTGCGGTATCTACTCCTGCACTGTTGTCTTATTTTGTTAATCCCGACAATGTGTATCTTTGGTACACGATGATGCTGTCTATTTTAATGATGGTAGGAGTCGCGTGTTTTTTTCTGTTAGCTTCCCGCACAAATGCATCTCTGATTCGAGTTAATAACCACAACATCAAGGTTCCCGTTTTATCTCCATTATCCGCATTGCGCGCTTTACCCGCAGTAAGTGTGCAGCTATTTGTTGTGTACGCGATCAGTATGCTTGCCTCTAGCATCCCTTCCGTGTTGGTCATTTTTTATGTGCGCGATTTTCTGGGCGCAGAGCATTTAACCGGATTATTTTTATTGCTGTATTTTCTGTCGGGTGCAGCGGCAATGCCGTTATGGAAAAAGTTGAGCGTGAAGTTTGGAAAATATAAGGCGTGGGGCTTGGCAAATGTTCTTGCTGTCGCCGGTTTTATTGGTGCTGCCTTGCTGGGTGCTGGTGATGTATGGGCATTTGCCGCTGTGTGTGTTTTTTCAGGCCTTGCATTTGGTGCTGATCTGACATTGCCGCCATCAATATTGGCTGATCATATTCATGCCCATAGCAATAGTAATTATGCCGGATCGCATTACGCGATTCTCGCCTTCATTATTAAAGCCAGTTTGGCGTTGGCGTCGGCTATTGTGCTACCTATTTTGGATGCAGCAGGATTCCATCCGCAATCAACCAATTCTGCCACTGCCCTTAGCGTACTTTCGATTAGCTATGCCGTTTTGCCTTGCATTTTAAAACTGGTGGCGGCTGGTTTTCTTTATGTGTTTTTTATTCAATCCCACTCAGGAGGAAAAAATGAAAATCATCAGAATCACAGCCATTCTGGGAGCACTCATGATGCTGGGTAGTTGCGCGGGAAATTCCCTTGATCATTACAAAGACACGACCCCACGTGCCGATATCAAAGAATATTTTAATGGCCCCATCAAGGCCTGGGGAATAGTTCAGGATTGGCGCGGCCGTGTAATACGCCGTTTTGATGTAGACATGGTAGGTGAATGGAAGGGCGATGTCGGCACATTGACGGAGTACTTCAATTACTACGATGGGGAAAAACAACAGCGTATCTGGACCATCAAAAAAATGTCTGATGGCACTTATCAAGGGACCGCATCCGATATTATTGATACCGCAACCGGTAAGATTGAAGGTAGTGCAGTGCGCTGGAATTATGTAATGGATCTTCCTGTTGATGACACAACCTATCACATTCGTTTTGATGACTGGATGTGGTTGATGAATGATGATGTATTGATCAATCGTTCATACCTCAAAAAATTCGGGTTCACAGTCTCTGAGCTCACCATCTTTATGCAGAAGCAAAAATAATGATGACCTCATATGAAAATCAGGTTGTCTGGATAATTGGAGCCAGCAGTGGAATTGGTGCTGCGCTGACACGCGAACTTTTCAAAAGAGGGGCTTTGTTGGCATTGTCTGCCCGGCGCAAGGATGACTTGGATAAATTAAAACTTGAACTGGATGATTCAAGTAAAGTGTTTGTGCTTGATATTACAGATCCGGATACAACATTGCGCACTGCACATGCAATACGTGCTGCTTTTGGCCGCATAGACCGGATTATTTTTCTGGCAGCCGCCTATGTGCCGATGAAAACAACAGAGCTGGATATTGCAGTCACCAAAGGCATTGTTGATACAAATTTGACCGGGGCATTCAACGTGGTACACGCCGCTGTGCCTATCCTCAAATCCCAACCAAACAAAGGGCAGTTAGCCTTGTGTGGCAGTGTTGCAGGCTATATAGGCTTACCTGAAGGCCAGCCCTACAGTGCCACTAAAGCGGCGCTGATTAATCTTGCAGAAAGTTTGCATGCAGAATGTAGGGGGTTAATTGATATAAAACTCATCAATCCCGGATTTGTCAGCACTCCATTGACCGACAAAAACCGTTTTGAAATGCCAATGATCATCACCCCTGAGCAGGCCGCCAGCGCAATTGCCGATGGTTTGTTATCGCGCAGTTTTGAAATTCACTTCCCTAAAAAATTTACGCTGCTACTAAAGCTATTGCGTTTGCTTCCATATTCGTTGTCGCTTCGCATCACTCGCAAATTAGTTTGAAAAATAGTTTCTTTAGGCAGTAGTTTCTATTTATATTTAGCATTGATCAGCTAAAGTAAGTTTAATTTTTTCGTCATTTGGTTGCTAACGTCATGTCCAACATAGCGGTTGTCATTATTTGTTTGCTGGTTGGATTATTGTTCCAGCGCAGTAAACATCTGCAAGAGAACGCGGCGGCATCGCTCAATGGATATGTCATTTACGTTGCCTTGCCAGCATTAATTCTTGCCGAAATTCCCAAACTCACCCTTAACCACGAAGCGCTGATTCCAGTCATAGTTGCCTGGGTTGTGATGTTTTTTAGCGCAGTGGTTACTTTTTTTACAGCGCGCTGGTTGCGCTGGTCGCGTGAAATTAGCGGGGCACTCATGCTACTAGTGCCCTTGGGGAATACCGGTTTTGTCGGAATTCCGCTCATAGAAGCTCACCTTGGCTCCCAGGCAATTCCCTATGCGATTTTGTATGACCAACTAGGGACATTTATTGCGCTCAATACTATTGGTGTTGCGCTTGCGGCTTACTATGCAGGCGGTGCAACATCGGCAACAAAAATTTTGCGCAATATAGTGGTGTTCCCTTCCTTCATCGCACTCGTTGCAGCCTTCTTGTTACGATTTTTTACATATCCGGATTGGTTTGCTGAGGCAGTTGCGCGAATTTCATCTACACTTGTTCCTGTGGTAATGGTTGCGGTGGGATTGCAGTGGCGGTTTAAACTGGAGTCCAATCATTTATTGCCATTGTTGCTGGGCATTTTTTATATTCTGGTGTTATCGCCAGCATTTGCCTGGTTTGGCTTGTGGTTGTTTGATATCCAGGGTTTGGTTGCGCAAGTGGTTGTATTGGAGGCAGCAATGCCGGCGATGATCTCTGCTGGCGTACTTGCCGTGAGTCATAACCTTGCACCACGTTTTGCTGCTTCCATGGTTGGCTATAGTTTATTGATAGGATTGGCCAGTGTTTGGTTATGGCGAATTCTTTTGGTGCATTAATTGCCCGGAATAGTTGTGTAAAGTGAACTAACAATAACTCCAATTTGTTTACGTCTGCATGGATGGTTTTATGTCGTATGATCAGCCGTCAATGCTGAAAAATGCATCATCTGTCTGGAATCCCTTGCGGTTAGATGCATATGATTTTTATCTGGCCCAGCTTTCTGCTTCAAACCCTGTCACTGCCACACAGGATATTTATTCTGTTGATGGCAGGCTGCTTATTTCTTCAGGCGATTTGATCTCCCGTAATACTCTGTTGTTATTAGGTGATGTCTTGTTGGCCGCACCGCTATCCCATTGCGTCCACATTCAAAAAACCATGTGTAATAGCGATTTTTTGCAGCATTTGGTCGATACCATCCGCAATACAGAATTTTTCCAGTCGCTGGAAGAACGTAAATATCCATTGGACTCCTTGCGGCCTGTAAGTGAAATGCTGGAGCATTTTCCGCGAGTGCAACAGCGCCTGACAGTCATGGCATCGCAAATGGAGAATTTGTTTCAGCGCACGTTGAGTGTAGGGCTGTGGTCTATTTTTATCGCTCAGGAAATGCGTTTGCCCCTTGATGAAACTCAGCGGATCTTTTGGGCTGCTATTACTCATGATTTTGGCATGATGCACATCCCACCCCGGATTCTTGCACATGAAGAGCTCACCGCTGACGAATGGCTTGTTTTGCAAGCACATGTTGATATTTCTTGCCAAATATTGCGTGAGGTTCCCGGGTTTTCTGATGAGTTAATTATTGCGGTAAGCGAACATCATGAACGTTGTGATGGCACTGGCTATCCAATAGGCAAAGTGGAAAGTGAAATTTCGTTGCCAGGGCAAATTCTTGCCTTGGCCGACAGTATTGTGGGTATTTACTACAATCGCTTTAAACCTTATGGCCGCCGCTGGCGAGAAGTGATTCCGGTGTTGGAATTAAACCGCGCAGCGTATTTGTATCGAGGTTGTGAAATTGTCAGCACTATGATTTTTCGTAGTGAAATTCCACTGGATAATGTCGTAGAGGGTAGTGAGGTTCCTGAGTTTGCAGAGCGCATGCTGCAACAAAATGAAAATTTACAGCAATGGTTTGCTGAACTAAGAGAAATACTGACTAATTTGGGTTACACCCATGGCGATCGTAAGCTGCACAGCTTACAAAACGTTGTACTGCATATCGCCTCTACTTTTAAAGGCAGTTTGTTATTTCATGAAGATTTGCGAGACTCTTTGCAATCTATCGCGAATCAGCAAGGCGTGAGCATCAATAAAGTAGTGGAAGATGCACTTCTACGGCAGCAGGAGATGGATTTTCATTTGCATCGCTTAACGCATATGCTGCAGGTCTATGTAAAATCGGGTGACTGCAAAAATATAAAAGTGGCCGCGGCATTGGCTGCAGGGCTGAAAAAAATTGGCGGCTTTTTGTTGCCGCCAACGTGATAATTGCTGGTTTTCAAATAGCTACCGGAACAAATCGCTGCCCGCTAAAATATTATTGTTTCTATTGTTGATGCCAAAATGGCTGGCCGACAGTAGGTGTGCTTGGGCTGGCTGTTTGGCGCTTTTGCATCAGGCCTGCTTTGAATGCTTTACGGCCTGCATCAATAGCATCGGCAAATGCTTCTGCCATTAACGGTGGATTGTGTGCCTTGGCTACTGCTGTGTTTAGTAATATCCCGTCAAAGCCCATTTCCATTGCCTCTGCTGCTTGTGAGGGAGCGCCGAGCCCCGCATCGATAATCATCGGAACATCCTTGATCCTTTCACGCAAGCTACGCAAGTTATATCGATTTAATAAGCCCTGGCCTGTACCTATGGGAGCGCCCCAAGGCATTAAGACTTCACAGCCGACATCCAACAAGCGTTTACATAAAATCAAATCATCTGTGCAGTAAGGTAATACCTTAAAGCCTTTTTTTATCAGGATGTCTGAAGCCTCTACCAACCCAAAGGGATCCGGTTGTAAGTTGTAGTCATCGCCAACGACTTCCAATTTTATCCAGTCAGTATTAAAAATTTCGCGCGACATTTCGGCAAGAGTGACTGCCTCTTTAACTGATTTACAGCCCGCTGTATTAGGGAGTAAGCGGCAACCACTTTCTTGAATGTATTGCCAAATAGCATCTCCATCGCGATTCGCCGGATTTTGACGGCGCAAGCCGAGTGTGACAATTTCACAGCGCGATTGGATAATTGAATCGCGCATTAATTGTGGCGATGCATAAAGTGCAGTGCCTAGTAAAAAGCGACTGGAAAAGGTTTCGCCATACAGTGTGAAATCGCGTGCGGGTAACGTTGATGTTGCATTATTCATGTGCTTAACCTCCGCCTACCGGGCGAACTATATCGATTTGATCGTTGGCATTGAGTATGCGTTGTGTGTAAGTGGAACGTGGTACAAACTCCTGATTGATTGCCACTGCAATTTTGCTGTCACCATAACCCCAATCACGCAATGCGTCACTTAGCAGCATCTCTGGGGTTATTGATTTAATTTCATTGTTTACACTGACGTGGATCATTGTTTTTAACCTGAAGGCTGAAGCAAATCGGGGAATAAAATAGTGTGGTCTTGCGCAACCTGTGCAAGCACTTGTTCAGTGACGGCGGGTGCCAACAAATAGCCGTGGCGGAATAACCCATTGGCAATAATGAGCCCGGGTCTGCAAAAAATCTTGGGCAGGTTATCCATAAATGCCGGGCGTAAGTTCGTGTCTGTCTCGATAATTCGTGCTTCGGCAAAAGCGGGTGATAACGTATAAAGTGCGCTACCTAACTCAAGTGATGATTGCAGCGTAACCGGTGACAGATCTTCACTTTCAATTTGCGTTGCACCAATAATGAACCGATTATCTGGTTTGGGAACGACATATAATTGGTAGCGCGGGTGCATTAATCGAACAGGGCGCTGTAAACGAATTTCGCTGGTCTCTACATGCAGGGTTTCACCGCGCACGCCGCGCAATTGTGTGAGTTGTGTTTTTGCCCCCAGTCCACGGCAATCAATAACCAGGTCGAATTTTTCAGTTCTATCAAGGGTGCGGATAGTATGCGGATCGACTTCTACAGGTGTGTTTTCGTAAATGGTAATGTTTAAGCGAATCAATTCATCGCCAAGTTGTTGTAGAAATTCACGATTATGCAAATGACCTTCTTCTTGCAAGAGGAGGCCGCGCAAAAAGTGTGAATGCAAGTCTGGTTCCAGTGTTTGAATTTCATGTCCGGATAACCATTGATAGTTGCGGCATTCAGGTACGACAAAATTTAATTCATTTTCAAATTGTTGCAGCTCGCTTTCATCTTGTGGGTGCGCAACCAGCAAGCTACCTTTGGCAAAAAATAATTGCGGATTCTGTTGAGGTAAATTTGCCTGCGGTAAATCGTTTAGCCATTGTGGCCAGCGCTGCAGTGCAAATTGGCCCATGCGATAAACATTTGCATCGGATACTACGGCTTCACTCAGTGGCGCTATCATTCCTGCCGCAGTAAACGCAGCCGCCCGCAGTGTGTCGTCCGGTTGTAATTTGCCAGCTTCGAAAATCGTGACGTCATGCCCCTGTAAGCGCAAGCGCCAGGCAATCAATCGACCTAACAGGCCTGCACCGGCAATGGCGATCTGCTGCGGGTTGATTTTGGTATTCATGGGTGCCTCGAAAAAATGAGGCGGAGGGCGGGGATATAGCTATCGCTATGCGCCTTGTTCCCTCCGCAGGTTCTAGCCTGTTCAGGTTCTACGGGTTGGGCCGAGCCCATCTCAGCCTCCGTACCAAATTTGCATTCGCATTCATGCAATTCAGCCAAGGCGCCCCGACAAGAAGTGCAGCCAATATACTCATGGCTTTTATTGTTCGCAATCAAAACCTGCAGGTTTTAGTGGGTATCTATCGACTCCACAATGCTATGAAAGCCACCGCCTGCTACCCGTATGTGAATGCGTTGGCCCGATTGGACTTGCTGCTGGTGCGTTATGATTCGCCCTGATTGTGCATCGCTTGCCAATGCAAATCCGCGCTCAAGTGTATTGAGTGGGCTCAGGGTGTTTAGCATGCGCGCCGCTGTAGTGAGCCGCTGTTTCTGATTATCTATGTACGCAAATTGGGTTTTAAATAGTTGTGTTCGTGCTGCATGTAGTCGATCGCGCAATTGTGTTAGCTGTACATGTGGATGATGCACCTGCATGCGCAGCCGCAATTGAGCGAGTTGGTGCTGGTGACGATCCAAAAGGTGTTTGATATGGTTTTTCAAGCGCAATTCGAGGTTGTCTAATCGTTGCGCTTGCTGCTCCAATCGTTCGCGTGGATGCCGTAAACGCAGGCGCAAATGTTGTAAGTGCTTTTGCAGATGCGCGAGTTTGCGCAGCATGGCTTCTTCCAGCAGCACCTCAAAACCGATGAATTTATCTAGCCATTCCTCGCTGTCGGGCACCAATATTTCCGCTGCTGCGGAGGGCGTTGGCGCTCGCAAGTCGGCAACAAAATCGGCGATCGTGAAATCGACCTCATGACCCACGGCGCTGACAATGGGAAGTGAACTATTAAAAATCGCGCGGGCGACAATTTCCTCATTAAATGACCAGAGATCCTCCATCGAGCCCCCACCGCGGGTTAGCAAGATGACATCGAACAGGTTGGCACGGTTGGCAAGCTCAATAGCATTGACAATTTGAGGCGCCGATTCTTTTCCTTGGACTGCGACCGGGATTACGCTGACCGGAATGCCAGCAAAACGTCGATCCAGTACACTTAGGACATCACGGATAGCCGCGCCGGTAGGCGACGTGATCACAGCGATATGTTTAGGAATTTTTGGTAGGGGCTTTTTATGAGCCTCGTTAAACAATCCTTCGGATGACAGGCGATGCTTTAATTCATCAAATGCGCGTTGTAATGCGCCGCTGCCAGCTTCCTCCATATGTTCGGCAATGATTTGATAATCACCGCGACCTTCATAAAGACTCACGCGAGCGCGGATCAATACGTGTTGCCCTTGTTGTGGCTTGAATCGCACCAGCATATTCCGGTTGCGGAACATGCAGCAGCGGACTTGGGCTTGCTCATCTTTTAGCGTGAAATACCAATGGCCAGATGAGGGGATTGACACATTAGAAAGTTCACCCTCTACCCAGAGTAAGGGTAAGTGTGTTTCCAAGAGCTGGCGCGCTTGACGGTTAAGCTGGCTAACACTAAGGATTTCCCGTTCAGGGGATTTGCTGAAAAGATCATTCATGGCGGATAGAGTCAAAAGCAGTTTGATACGCATTCTAGGCCAAGCATCGGTGTGCGGATAGCCTGAAAGCGTGCAATAGCCACAAGATATAGTGGTTATTGGTTTACCAGCGAGGATCGAATCGCTATAATTCCGCGTTTATTTTCCCGCTCTATTTTGAGGTTGGTTGCTATGTTGCGAATTACTGAAGAAGCCCTCACATTTGATGATGTGCTCCTTGTGCCAGGTTTTTCGGATGTCACACCGAAAGATGTATCCCTGAAAACCCAGTTGACTCGCAAGATCCAGCTAAATATTCCTCTGATTTCCGCTGCGATGGATACTGTCACCGAAGCACGCCTTGCTATTTCAATGGCGCAAGAGGGGGGTATAGGCATTATCCACAAGAACATGACTATCGAGCAGCAAGCTGCTGAAGTACGTGCTGTGAAGAAGTTTGAGGCCGGCGTAGTGAAAGACCCCATCACTATTGACTCCAGCGCAACCATTCGCGATTTGATCGCGTTGACCCGCAAAAATAATATTTCTGGTGTGCCGGTTCTGCACAACGGCGATCTAGTAGGCATAGTAACCGGTCGTGATGTGCGTTTTGAGACCAATCTGGATGCGAGTGTTTCCAGCATCATGACTCCCAAAGCACAGTTGGTGACAGTTAAAGAAGGTTTTACTGCAGAAGAAGTCCGCAATTTGTTGCACAAGCACCGCATCGAAAAAGTCCTAGTAGTGAATGATAACTTTGAGCTGCGTGGTTTGATTACCGTTAAAGATATGAATAAGGCTGAGAAGTACCCCAGCGCTTGTAAAGACCCTGAAGGTCGCTTGCGTGTAGGCGCGAGTGTCGGGACCAGCCGCGATACAGATGCGCGAGTCGATGCATTGGTTGAAGCTGGTGTTGATGTGTTAGTTGTTGACACTGCCCACGGTCACAGTAAAAACGTATTGGATCGCGTGCGCGCGATCAAAGTCAAATACCCGGATGTACAAGTGATTGGCGGTAATATCGCTACTGGTGCAGCTGCTTTGGCGTTGGTTGAAGCAGGTGCAGATGCGGTGAAAGTAGGAATTGGCCCAGGTTCGATTTGTACAACCCGTATCGTCAGCGGTGTAGGGGTTCCACAAATTTCTGCAATTGCAAATGTTGTCGCAGCCCTGAAGGGGACCGGTGTTCCTGCTATTGCAGATGGCGGTATTCGTTACTCCGGTGACATCGCCAAAGCGGTCGTTGCTGGTGCTTATGCGGTGATGATGGGCTCTATGTTTGCCGGTACCGAAGAGGCTCCCGGTGAAGTGGAACTGTATCAAGGCCGCACTTATAAGGCCTACCGCGGCATGGGATCATTGGGTGCCATGTCACAATCGCAAGGTTCCAGCGATCGCTACTTTCAGGACGCCAGTGCAGGTGCTGAAAAGTTGGTTCCAGAAGGAATTGAAGGGCGAGTCTCCTATAAGGGCCCTCTGGCGGCCATCGTTCATCAAATGATGGGTGGTTTGCGCTCAGCAATGGGTTATACCGGTTGTGCTGATTTGGAATCTATGCGCACCAAACCTGAGTTTGTGCGTGTAACCGCCGCGGGCATGGGGGAAAGCCATGTGCACGATGTACAAATCACCAAAGAAGCACCGAATTATCCAATTGGTGGCCGTTAATTAGTGGTTTTTACTAAGATGTGCGTAACAAGCGCAGTAGAGAAGAAAAACTCGGGTTAAGCCCGAGTTTTTCGTTTCAGCAGAATTCATTTTTAATATTTTATTTTCTGATTTTTTATTTCGAGCAGGGCACAACATGTCTCATGATATTCATGCACAGCGAATTCTTATTTTGGATTTCGGTTCACAGTACACCCAGTTAATTGCACGTCGCGTACGCGAGATTGGCGTATTTTCGGAGATCCGCGCTTGGGATATGAGTGACGACGAAATTCGCGAATACAATCCAAAAGGCATTATTTTGGCGGGTGGACCAGAATCGGTTCACGAAGCAAATTCACCGCGTGCGCCAAAAGCAGTATTTGATTTGGGTGTGCCGGTTTTTGGTATTTGCTATGGCATGCAAACCATGGCAGAGCAAATGGGTGGTGCAGTAGAAGGTTCGAATGTTCGTGAGTTTGGCTATGCGCAAATAAAAGTGCATGGAGAATCATCACTGTTTAACGATATCAAAGACCATGTCGATCAAGATGGTAGCGCATTGCTTGATGTTTGGATGAGCCACGGTGACAAAGTGACGAAAATGCCGGAAGGCTTTCGTTTAATGGCATCAACACCGTCGTGTGCAATTGCTGGCATGTATGACGAAGCTAAAAAATTCTATGGTGTGCAGTTTCATCCCGAAGTAACTCATACATTGCAAGGTAAGCGCATGTTTGAACACTTTGTTCTGCAAACCTGTGGCTGTGAACCCTTGTGGACACCTGCAAATATCGTTGAAGATGCGATTAAAAAAGTTAAAGCGCAAGTTGGTACAGACAAAGTGTTACTTGGTCTTTCTGGCGGCGTGGATTCCTCAGTGGTTGCAGCGTTATTACACAAAGCAATTGGCGATCAACTGACGTGCGTATTTGTTGATAACGGTTTGCTGCGTAAAAACGAAGGCGACCAAGTCATGGACATGTTCGCCAAAAATATGGGCGTGCGTGTTATTCGTGCTGATGCAGAAGAACAGTTTCTCAGTAAGCTTGCGGGTGTGAACGACCCTGAGAAAAAACGCAAAATTATTGGTGGTACTTTTATCGATGTCTTCGATGTCGAAGCAACCAAACTCAAGGATGTTAAATGGTTAGCCCAAGGCACTATTTATCCCGATGTGATTGAGTCTGCCGCTGCAAAAACCGGAAAGGCTCATGTTATTAAATCGCACCACAATGTGGGTGGTTTGCCAGAAGATATGGCATTCAAGCTTGTTGAGCCGTTGCGAGAATTATTCAAAGATGAAGTGCGTGCGATTGGTTTAGAGTTGGGGTTGCCCTACGATATGGTTTATCGCCACCCATTCCCTGGTCCCGGCTTGGGAGTCCGTATTCTTGGCGAAGTGAAAAAAGAATACGCTGATATCCTGCGCGAAGCCGATGCTATTTTTCTTGAGGAGTTACATGCATCCGGTTGGTATCACAAAACCTCGCAGGCGTTCGCTGTATTCCTTCCAGTAAAATCGGTTGGGGTAGTAGGTGATGGCCGTCGTTACGAATGGGTAATTTCGTTGCGCGCTGTAGAGACTGTTGATTTTATGACTGCACGATGGGCTCATTTGCCTTATGAGCTACTTGAAAAGGTTTCAGGTCGTATTATCAATGAAATCTCTGGTGTATCGCGTGTTTGCTATGACGTATCAAGCAAGCCGCCTGCAACTATTGAATGGGAATGATCTTCTGTTAAATCATTGTTCAGGATTAATCACACGGATGTGTGCTGTACAGTAACATTCCTATACTAATGAGATACTGAGTTTATGCAGCGAAAGTTTCCCTTGTTGGTCATTAATTTATTTTCTGCTTGTCTGCTTTCTGTTGGATTTTTTTATTCCGGCCTTGTGTTGGCGCAAACAAATTCCAGTTCATCTGGTGATTCATCCGTTTTACTTCTCGCACAACATGCTGCATCAAGCCGCAAGCCTATCATTACAGCATCATCATCCAGCTCAGCTGCTAGTACTGAGATTAGTAGCAGTTCAGCAATAAACGCTGAAATATCATCCTCTGCTATAGGGCAGTCATCCAGCACGCAATCGTCCACTGTAAGTTCGGTGATTGGGTTCAGCAGTGCTGTGGCGAGTACGGCTGTATCCAGTGCAGTACAGATAACATCTTCAGCGAAATCCAGTCATAGCGCACAATCTTTCAGTGAGACAATTGCGGATGACACCATAACTCTATCCAAATTTATTTTGGATACAGAAGTAAAACCCAACTCTTCAGTACGTTTAACCTGGAATTCAGATGCAGCGGTAGGAACGTTTAGCGAAGCAACGCCTGTTTTGGTTGTGAATGGCGCAACCCCCGGAAAAACATTGTGCCTGACTGCAGCAGTTCATGGTGATGAATTAAATGGAATTGAAATGATTCGTCGCGTTATTTTTAACATCGATCCCGCTAAATTAAACGGTACTATTATTGGTGTACCTGTGGCGAACATTATGGGATTTCGCCGCAACTCCCGTTACTTGCCTGATCGTCGTGATTGGAATCGTTATTTTCCTGGGAACACTCGCGGCAGCTCTGCATCGCGTTTAGCGCACTCCTTCTTCAGTAAAATTATTATGCATTGTGACTCCCTTGTAGATCTTCATACCGGGTCGTTTCACCGCACAAATCTTCCACAGTTACGCGCGGATCTTTCTGATGAAAACGTAGCGCGTCTTGCACAGAATTTTGGTGTAATCGCCGTGTTGAATGGTCGCGGTAATCCGAACTCTCTCCGAGCAGCGGCTGTGCGCGCAGGCATTCCAGCGGTTACATTGGAGGCAGGTGAACCAATGGCAATGCAGAGCGATGTAGTGGAGGAGGGGGTAATGGCAATTAATACATTGCTAGCCAAAACAGGAATGTATGGTAAACAAAAGCGCTGGAATCGTATTGCCCCTGTTTATTATCGCTCAGCATGGGTACGCGCAAACCAGAGTGGCATTTTATTTAGCAAGGCTACCTTGGGGCAACGAGTTAAAGAAGAGGATGTTTTAGGTACCGTTACAGATCCTATTACTAATGCGCGCACTACTATTAAGTCACCATACAATGGTCGCATTATCGGGATGGCGTTGGATCAAGTGGTGTTGCCCGGATTTGCTGCTTACCACATCGGTATTCAAACTCCTGAAGCTATTCTGATAGAAGAAAGTCAGATGAATGGAGAATTGCTCGAGACTGAAGAGGACGAAGAAGATGGCGATGACTCTGGCGTTGATCCGGCTGATGAAATGGATGAACCTGAAACGGGTGTGAGTAAAGCGCAGGATCGGATGGCGGATGAGTAGTAAAAAGGCCAGCAGTTTTTGCTGGCCTTTTTGTTTTTACTTGAGATTGTTTTTGTTTTTACTTGAGATTTTTTTGTCTACGACGAGCCAAACCAAGCCCCAACAGACCTAAGCAAGTCAACAGCAAAGTGGACGGCTCGGAAACTTCAGTTTTGGTGTATTTGCCAAATTCACTGACGTGACTAATCGTCAATGATTTTAAGTCAGGTAGTTTGAATCCAGCCTCTAATTTGGAAAAATCTACTACCCCCCAATTGGCATTGGCATTGTTTTCAAAAACAGCCCACCAGCGTGCATTTTTGATCAGGAAATATCCTGGAGTTGATTGCAGTTCGAACGCAAAAATGTTCGCAGATTCGGTGGCAAAATAATTCACTTTCTCTTCTTTGATTACGAAAGTGGTGTCCGGATGAAGTATTGAGTTAACCCAGTCGGTCTCAGTTGTAGGGTTGCTATTGGCTAATCCGGTTACGGTTGCCAATAACGTATCTTCAACACCGACATTGGTACCTGCAAAGCTACCAACCTGAATGACGTAAGCGTTTGCCGAATGCCCAGCACACAAAGATGCAGTGATAATTAGGGTAGAAATCAATTTCTTCATGGTAGCTGTTCCCGACAGTGTTCAATAACAGAATGATGGCGCTAAATTCAACATTTTGAAAGCAATTTAAATGCTACTTTTCTGCTTGAAAAAATCACAATAAAATCAATGTGATATCGGTTGGTATCATTAAGTGCAAGTTTTTTGTGTCAAATAAATCGACACTTTTCTTGTTTCAGCTAAAAATTATGAGCAGGGAGTACTGGCAAGCCCGGATATTAATTTCCACTCCGATAGTGTTACTGGTTGCGTGGATAACCGGCCTTGTTTCACTAGCACCATATCTTGTAATTGAGGGTGTGCTTTAATTTCAGCCAGCGGAATCAACCGCGGAAATATTGTAGTCAGTTGGATATCCACTGAAAACCAGCGCGGATTTTCCGGTGTTGATTTTGGGTCGTAGTAATTACTTTCCGGATTAAATTGTGTGGGGTCTGGGTAGGCCGTTTTCACAACCTTTGCAGTACCAACAATGCCAACATTTTTACAGCTACTATGGTAGATAAAGACTTCGTCACCAAGCTTTACGTGATCGCGCAAAAAATTCCTTGCCTGATAATTGCGAATGCCATCCCAGCGGCCAGTTTTGTTTGGCGCCGAAGCGAGATGATTTATGCCATAAATATGGGGTTCCGCTTTGAATAACCAATATTTCTGCGTCATAAATCCTCTCGTTTGAGGGTGTGTTAATTAAAGCCATGCACTTAAGCGCTGCGCAGTTTCTTCGCTAATAATTTCCAATCCTATTTTGCGTTTTTCAATATCGACATCTTTCACCAGAACGTAGACTTTATCGTCCAAACGCCAGGTTTTTCCATCGATAGTCAAACTTAGTCGGCGCGAATCGAACTGCGCTTTAATATTGCCCTCTTTGGGTGCAAGTAATGCATAGCCATCTAATCCCCAGTCATCGAGTTTTATGCCCAAGCCGAATGAATTAACTAGTGCAACACTGCCTTGATGCAGGCTCCCTATGTGCTGGGCTGCATACTGGCAACCCAGCCAGGTTTCTGTATAGCGGCCTGCTTGGCGACCATTATTCAGCTGGTTTTGCAGAGCGCCTGCGAATTGTTTCTTATCCAAAATATCAATGGGCGGTTCGCCACGTAAAATACGTTTAATAGCGATGTGGTTGAATAAATCGTTGTAACGGCGAATGGGGGATGTCGCCATCGCATAAGCCCGAAAACCCAAGCCAAAGTGTGGGGTTGGTTCAAACGTCAGCGAGCCAGCCTGAAGCATGCGCTGCAACAATGAGTGCAGTGCGCTACTTGCAGGATGGTTCGTTGGGTTCAAACGCAATTCGCGGAATAACCTTATAAATGCATCCAATTGTGTCAGATCGCCCGGGCTTAAATCCGGGCGATCTTCCTGGATTAATGCTAGTGCATCATTAATACGCTCAGGGCGAAAACCGATGTGTCCTGAGAAAATCCCATAACCCGGATGTTGCAAAAAGAATTCGCCAGCGCATAAGTTGGTAGCCAGCATGGCTTCTTCAATCATGCGGTGTGCAATATTGCGTTCGCGTTTTTCAATATGGTCAATTTTTTTCTGTTCATTCAATACAAAAGAATAATCAGGACGCTCTTCCATTATTAATGCATTGCTTTGACGATATTGCGCACGCGCTTGCGCACACACTTTCAATTCCATCAGCATATTATGAATAAAAGCTGGTGCTCCAAGCGATGAGTCGCTTGTTTCCATCAGTGCATCGAATACACCTTGGTAGCTTAATTTGTGATGAGAGCGGATTTGTGCTTCAACAAAAGTGAATGAACTGATAGTCCCGTCGTGCTGGATTTGCATTTTACAAACTAATGCAGGCCGTTTTTGTTCCGGCACTAGTGAGTAGGTGTCATGGGAAAGGTCAACCGGCAGCATAGTGACGGTCTGCCCAAGTAAGTAGTGTGTGCTGGCGCGGGCACGTGCTGTTTGCTCAAGTGGGCTATCAAATGTGATGTGCTTGCTTGGGTCCGCAATTGCTGTAAACAATTCCCAGCCATTGTCATTTGATGCAATATAAATCGCATCATCCATGTCACGTGTATTTTCGGAGTCTATTGTGACAAAGGGTAGGTGAGTTAAATCCTGCTCATTGTTCTCAAAGGTAAGTGGAGACCAGTTGATACTACCTGCTTGCGTTTGTGCAGCTGTGGGCCACTCAAAAGGAATTTGGAATTTGGCGATGCTGTAACGGCTTTCTACGCCGGGTTCATCGGGAGTTCCTATACGATTAAGGATATGGATTTGTACTTTGCCATCATTATTAAACGGGTGGCGCGCAACAGTACAGTGGATTAAATCGCCTACTTTAAAGCCTTTGCGCTCTTGTGGAGGAATAAACAACCAGCGATTAAAATTGTTTATGTCGGGCTCAACAAAATCGGCAGTACCCTTATTGACATAACGCCCCACGAATTCCTGTAGTCCAGGCGTAATGAGTCTGGTCAATTTTGCTTCAAATTGACCCTTGTTATTGGTTGTAATTTCAGCTTCGACACGATCATCTGGCAGCACTCGCATCATTTGATCTGGATCGATAAACGCCTCGCGACCATCATCTAATAATAAAAAACCAAAACGTTTGGTGGTGGTGCGTACGAGTCCTTGAGAAATGTCTTTACTGACTGAAATAGCAGACTTGAGTTGGGCGAGTTGTTGCAGGGCATCTTTATTGAGCATGGGGTACAACTTATAAAGTAAGGATTATGGCGCGATTATAGCTGGAATTGCCGGCGCTGTTGCGCAAATATGGGGCAGCTATTTTTTTTCACATATATAGGCTTTACTGATTGTTAACGGTGAGCCTTTTGACAGCATCCAGCCGCATCAGGTTACAATCGCTGCGACTTAGTATTTGTTTTTATTGGAATTCTTTGAAAGGGTTGTTTTTTGGACACAGTCACTATTAATAACATCTTGCTGGTGGGAGCGCTTTTAGTTGCTGCCAGTATTTTGCTTAGCTCAATTTCTACCCGTGTTGGGGTTCCTATCCTGGTCATATTTCTGGGAGTGGGAATGATGGCGGGGGTCGATGGCCCCGGTGGCATAGTGTTCAATGATTACTCTACCGCTTATCTGGTAAGCAACCTGGCATTAGCCATTATTTTACTTGATGGTGGTATGCGTACACGTACTACAACTTTCCGAGTGGCACTTTGGCCAGCGCTGTCACTGGCTACAGTCGGTGTTGTGATTACCTCGGGTTTGACCGGTATTGCGGCGGCCTGGTTGTTTGATTTGTCATTGATAGAGGGTTTGTTGATAGGTGCGATTGTAGGCTCAACCGATGCCGCAGTGGTATTTAACCTGCTCAATGGCAAAGGGTTGAACGAGCGTGTTGGCTCAACTCTTGAGATTGAATCGGGTAGTAATGATCCAATGGCGGTGTTTCTTACCGTTACGTTGATTGCCATGATTGCAGCTGGTCAGACCCAATTTACCTTGGGCGTGTTGGGCAGCTTTGCCCAACAGTTTGGTATTGGAATCGCTTTGGGATTAGTTGGAGGTTGGTTGTTATTACAGTTGATCAATCGTCTGACTATCGCTGATGGTTTGTATCCGTTATTGGCAGTGAGCGGTGGGATTATGCTGTTTGCGCTGTCTGGTTTTTTGGGCGGTAGCGGTATTCTGACTGTCTATGTGTGCGGCTTGTTATTAGGCAATCGCCCGATTCGTAATCGTCACGGCATTTTACATATGTTTGATGGCCTGGCATGGTTGAGTCAGATCGGTATGTTCCTGGTGTTGGGCTTATTGCTTACACCCAGTCAATTGCTTCCTATTGCCATACCGGCATTGTTGTTATCTTTATGGATGATTTTATTTGCTCGTCCGCTGTCTATCTTCATTGGGCTTTTACCTTTCCGCAGTTTTAATCTTAAAGAGCGAACATTTATTTCCTGGGTTGGATTGCGCGGTGCCGTACCGGTAATTTTGGCTGTTTTTCCATTGATGGCGGGATTGGAAAATGCCCAACTCTTTTTCAATGTGGCCTTTTTTATCGTACTGGTGTCATTGTTGGTTCAAGGCACAACGCTTGGATTCGCGGCTAGAAAAGCGAATGTGGTGGTGCCGGCAATTCCATCGCCTATATCCCGTGCGGGTCTTGAAATTCATGTGACCAGTCAATGGGAAATGTTTGTTTATAAACTGGGGGCTGAAAAATGGTGCATAGGTGCAGCGCTGCGCGAACTAAAAATGCCGGAAAATACACGTATTGCGGCTTTATTTCGAGATAAGGAATTGCTTCACCCGTCGGGCAGTACCACCCTGATGGCGGGAGATATTTTATGCGTAGTGGGTCATGACCACGACTTGCCTGCATTAGGGCGATTATTCAGTGAAGCACCCAAGCGCACGCTGGATGTCAGCTTCTTCGGTGATTTTATTATTCAAGGTGATGCCGAATTACGTGATCTCGCTATGCTTTATCGACTGGATATGAAAGGTCATGAAATGCACACCACTTTGGGTGAATTGATCACCGAAATGGTAGGGGGCAAACCTGTAGTGGGCGATAAATCAGAATGGAGCGGGATGTTGTGGACTATTGCTGAGGTTGAAGGTAATAGCGTACGCAAAGTCGGTGTTAAACCTGTTGCAAAATAAACCCTTCTGCTATGGATGATTCATCAATGCCCATCTCCGAACTTGGTAATCCATTACTGCTTCGTACAGGTGCATTCATTGGAGGCAAGTGGTGCGAGTCTGACTCGAAAAAATATTTTCCGGTGACGAACCCGGCTACCGGTGAATTGATTACCAGGGTTGCTGATGCTGGGGCGGAGGATGCTCGCAGGGCAATTAGTGCAGCTGCTCAGGCTCAATCGAGTTGGGGGCAAAAAACGGCGCAGGAGCGTAGCCGTTTATTACATGCCTGGCATGCTTTAGTGCTGAAATATTTGGATGATTTAGCGCTAATCCTTACACTGGAGCAAGGCAAACCCTTGCGCGAAGCGCGCGCTGAAATTGCTTACGGTGCAAGTTATATCGAATGGTTTGCTGAAGAAGCGAAGCGTATCTATGGCGATGTCATCGCACCACAACATCCCGATCAGCGGATACTTGTCATCAAACAGCCGGTGGGTGTAGTAACGGCAATAACACCCTGGAACTTTCCCAATGCCATGCTGGCACGCAAGCTGGCACCTGCTTTGGCTGCCGGTTGTGCTGTTGTAGCAAAGCCAGCCGCTGAAACACCGCTCTCGGCGTTAGCGCTTGCATGGTTAGCGGAAGAGGCTGGTATTCCCGCAGGCGTTATTAATATCGTTCCATCCACTGACGCGTCTTCAATCGGTGTTGAGTTTTCATCAAATAAGCTTGTACGCAAACTTTCGTTTACGGGCTCTACCCGAGTTGGAAAATTATTAATCCAGCAATGTGCAGATGATGTGAAGCGTATTACTTTGGAGTTGGGAGGTAATGCGCCTTTTATCGTATTTGAAGATGCTGATCTTGATGTTGCTGTAGCAGGAGCGATGGCTTCCAAGTTTCGTAATGCAGGACAAACCTGCGTATGTGCCAATCGATTTTATATCCATCGTAATATCCAAAATATTTTTTGCGCCAAATTGATACAAGCGATGCAGTCACTGAGTATTGGCAATGGCGTAGAAAATGAAACTCAAATAGGACCTTTGATTTCTCAAGCGGCAGTTAACAAAGTGCAAACGTTAGTCGATGACGCTTTAAAAAAAGGAGCTTTAATTGCCTATCAAGCTGATCTTGAGAAATCGCTTGCCGAAACAGGTTTTTATTATCCTCCTACAATGCTATGCAATATCGCCAGTGATTCCATTTTATTAACACAAGAGATTTTTGGTCCGGTTGTGGCAGTACTGCCTTTTGATTCGGACGAAGAGGTTGTCGAACTTGCAAATAATACCGATTATGGATTGGCTGCTTATTGTTTTACCCGTGATACCAAAAGAATAAAAAGGCTTTCTGAGGTTTTGGTGACAGGTATGTTGGGAATTAATACAGGCGTTATTTCAAACGCAATGGCTCCGTTTGGCGGGGTCAAACATTCTGGGTGGGGAAGGGAAGGCGCTCATTATGGTATCGCCGACTATCTTGAAATCAAATACATTTGCGAACAGTTTTAATTATCTCTATCTGCAACAACTGAAAAAATTACGCGTAATCCCTTCTTGCCTTGTATTTTTTCCAGTAGCAAATTTATTAAACGTTACTAAACTTAATCTATTAGCCATTTAGCAACTGAAAAGTGAAAAGGGGTTTTCCATGTTTGGCTGGTATCAACGGTTAAGTCTTCGCTGGAAACTCACGCTACCTTTATTGCTATTGGTGGTATTGGTGCTCTATATGGGGCTGCATGCAATGAGTACAAGTAAAATACTCGGAAGCAATGCAACTACCATTGCTAAAGTTAATTTGCCTGAAATCCAGTTATTGATACAGGCAGATAGAGACCTTTACCAATCATTAACGGCAGAAAGGGCACTCTTGCAACTGGATTCAAATGAGCATCAATCCTTATCTGAAGAGCAGAGTGAAAACGCTAAGCAAGCCTATGACCGGGTATATCAATCGCTTGATATCTCCGAGACAGCCACGTCCGCAGAGCGGGAAGAATTTACTCGCAGGTATAACGCGTGGAAAATCCAGGCGGCTGATGTTGTCAACACTGCTCGCTTGAGTGATGATGCAAGCCGTGCCGCCGCACGTGAAAAATCTTACGGTAGCGCACTTGAGGCCTTTGAGCATTTGCGTAATTACATTGATGAACTCCAAGAGAAACGACTTGGAGAAGTAGATGAATTTACAGTGCAAATTGATAAGGATTTAGATAGCAGTTCAACCCAATTATTGGTTTTAGTTATTCTCGGCACATTAGTCAGCGGCTTGGCCGCATACTTTTTACCCGTATTGGTTGCCGATCAAGTGCGGCAAATCAGTCATCGTATCCACAATATCGCCGAAGGCGATGGCGATCTCACTGCTCGTTTGCCTGTTAACACTAAAGACGAGCTGGGTGAGCTTGCTACCAATGTAAATCAATTTATTGAAAAGCTGCAGCGCATCATTAGCGATGTTTTGGTGAATGCTGCAGAAGTATCAAAAGCAGCAGAATCTTTATTGGTGGTATCGAGTAATAGCCAGCGTGCAGCAGATGACCAATGCCATGCAATTACGATGGTGGTTACAGCAGTGAACGAATTAACAATGGCTATCCAGGAAGTTGCACGTAACACAAGCAATACAGCGCAAAATACTAAAGACGCAACTGCTATTACTGATCGTGGTCAGGAGCGAATTCATCTTGCAGTTGAACATGTAAGAGGGTTGGCTATACGTATTAGTGAAACTGCGGAGTTTATGTCGCGCTTGGAAAATGAAGCCAAAAATGTAACGTCTGTGATCGATGTCATTCGTGGTGTTGCAGAACAAACCAATTTGCTTGCATTAAATGCAGCCATAGAAGCGGCTCGCGCTGGCGAGCAAGGCAGAGGTTTTGCTGTAGTTGCAGATGAGGTGCGCACACTTGCGAGCCGTACACAGCAATCTACAGCAGACATTCATGGGATGTTAAGCCAGTTGCAGCAAGGCGTACAGCGGGCGGTAGATGCAATGGGCAGTAGCGCAACCATGACATCGGACGCTGTGGCATCAGCAACTGAAGCGGGGCAATCGTTGACTGGTATTGGAACCGCAGTAAAGCAAATTTCAGACATGACATTGCAAATTGCCACGGCTGCAGAACAACAAAGTTCAGTTACAGCTGAGATTGATAAGAATTTAGTGCAAATTAATACACTAGCAATGAATACTGCGGAGGGTGCATCCAAAACAGCGGAACAAAGCCAACATTTAAATGAGTTATCAATTCAACTGCGGCAAATGCTTACGCAATTTAAAGTCTAAATGGTGTTCAGCCAGTTGTGATCCATTAGGTGTCCTTTGAAATTTGGGAGGTCCAATTCATTGTTTCTGCAACCCAACGCAATGCATCGACATAAATAGTAGCGAGAATTTCTGGAGATACACCCAAACTTTCCAAATGTGCCCAATCTATTTTGTCCCAATGGCCTTGCTCATGGGCTTGGACGATATGCAAAACCATTCCCTCAGGGCCTGAGTGCGCCAGCATCGCTTGGTTCAATGCTTCACTAAGCGAAAGGTTGCGAAGTAATTCTTCCAGTGGGGAATCAAGAAAAGCATCCAGTGTCGATAAAAGACCCACAGTAAAGTAAGAGTCCGGACGGCTGCGCTGGTTGATATGTGTTGCAATCATTTCGCACATGCGCGCACGCGTTAAGGCTGCAACGCTAAGTTCATGGGGCTTGCCACTCAGGTTGGACAGCGCCAATAAATTCACCCAGTTTCTTAGCTTTTGTAACCCTAACAGCATAATTGCCTGGCGTAATGACTCAACATCACGCGATAAACCAAATGCAGCAGAGTTCACTAACCTTAGTAGCTTGAAGCTTAATAGCGTATCGCGTGCAATCATGCGCTCAACTTTTTCAATCGGTACATCTGGATCATGCAGGGCAGATAACAGCTGTAAAACCGATTGTTTGTTTTCAGAAATCTTTCGTCCGGTAATCACCCTTGGTTTTGCCAGAAAATAACCTTGAAACAAATCAAAGCCTAATGCTTTGCAGTTTTCAAACATTTCGTAGGTTTCAACTTTTTCTGCGATCAGGGTAATGCCAAATGGTTTTAGATAATCAATGTGGTGTTTCAGTTTTTCAGGTGACAAGCTCAATACATCAAGCTTGATGATGTCTGCATAAGGGATCAGATTTTTACTGTTGTCATCCAATTCAAAATCATCCAGCGCGATCGTATAGCCTTGTTCGCGCAACTGCATAAGCGCATGTAGCATGGCTGCATCAACCTGTTGCCCTTCAAGTACTTCGATAACTAATTTTTGGCGATTAAATGGCGGAGGAGAATGCAGCAGTGTGCGCGTGAAATTCACAAATGCTTTATGTTTTCCAACAACTTGCTCTATTGATAGCTCTGTGAATGCATTAAGTAGGACTTGCGAGCTGGCTGCATCGCCATCGGTAGATCCAATAAACTTTAAATCGCTATTGCGACACAATAATTCATAAGCAATGACCCGCATGTTTCCATCAAAGATAGGTTGGCGGGCAAGGAGTGGAGTTATGTTGGTCATAAAATAAATGAATCACAGCAATAGTTGTTTTTTTTGATGATTGTTATTGGTTCTATAGTCTATTCAACATTGTAGCTGCCAACCGCAAGCTTACAACTACAGGCTATTACATCTTGCTGCAACTATCTCTTAAACTGTTGAAATTACAGCGATCTGAAGATTATTGCCTATAATCATAGAAATTTACGTCTAACCAGATGTTAGTGTTAGGGTCAATCCTGACCCTGAATGAGAATCTATGGTAACCGCATGTCCAAATTATTAGACTCTATTGATCAGCGTACCCGCTTGGTAGGGGAAAACCGGCTGGAGCTGTTGATGTTTCGCCTTGGGGGGCGTCAACTTTTTGCAATTAATGTGTTCAAGGTGCAAGAAGTGGTCAAGGTTCCACATCTTCGTCATGTGCCCCATAGTCATCCTCATATCAGGGGGGTTGCGCACCTGCGTAACCAAACGGTTCCGGTGATTGATTTGCGTGCGGCCATAGGGATGAGCCCACTTAAAGAGTTAGAGAGTGCAAATTTGATCGTGGCTGAATACAACCGTTCTGTACAGGCCTTTTTAATTGGTGCAGTTGATCGCATCGTGAACCTTAATTGGGAGTTGATATTACCTCCACCAAAAGGAACTGGACGTAGCCATTTTTTAACTGCGATAACTCGCATTGATGATCAATTAGTTGAAATATTGGATGTTGAGCGGGTGCTGGCTGATATCATTCCTTACAACACACGCGTGTCTGATAGTGTTCTTGATCAAGATTTGGCATTGGAAGCACGCAAACGCAAATTAAAAATCCTCTTGGCTGAAGATTCCCCGACGGCAGTCAAACAAGTAAAAGAAACCTTGGGCAATATTGGTGTTGAGGTTTTGTCGGTGCAGGATGGGTTGCAAGCGTTGACTTTATTGCGTCAATGGGCAGTGAGTGGCCGTAAGGTGACAGACGAAATCTTGATGTTAGTTACTGATGCTGAAATGCCTGAAATGGATGGTTATCGGTTAACTGCTGAAGTGCGGAAAGATCCTGCGTTGGCAGATCTTTATGTGGTTCTGCATACCTCTCTTAGCGGCAGCTTTAATAAAGCAATGGTAGAAAAAGTAGGGTGCAATGACTTTTTATCCAAATTTCAACCAGACGAATTGGCTGCGGTAGTACAAAAAAGATTGCGCCAGTATTTCGGTGCAGAAAAAACTAACTGATCAAATAGCAGAATAAAAAGCCATTGACGCTTGCCAGCGTCAATGGCTTTTTATTTACATATTCAGAGTTGTTGATTGACTTCTGTTGGTGTTACAAAGCGGGTTTCCTGTCCAAGGCGGTAAGCGTAAATAACAGAAAAGGACAAGACGTTTTGCACATAACCCCTTGTTTCTTTATAAGGGATGGTCTCAATCCAAACATCGTAAGGCAGCTGTGCGCCTTGATCTTTGTTGAGCCACTTTTTGACTCGTGAAGGGCCTGCATTATATGCAGCTGCTGCCAAGATGCGATTTCCATCAAATACGTCGAGTAGATGGTTCAGATAACGGCTGCCCAATGCAATATTTTTTTCCGGTGTGATTAAGTCTTGGGGAACAAAACGCAGCCCATTTTTCTGTGCAGTTTGTTTGGCTGTAGACGGTAATAGCTGCATTAAACCTACTGCACCCGCTGGAGATTTTGCATCGTGAACAAATGCACTCTCCTGGCGTGTTACGGCGAAAATAAAGAGCGGATTGACAGATGTTTGTTGTGCAGCTTTGGTCACGTGCTCTTTGTAAACAATAGGGAATCGTACTTGTAGATCGTCCCAGTATTGTGCGTCTGCCATTACCTGTATTCCATTGCGATACCAGCCCCATTTCTCAGCGAGTCGGCCAGCCAATACCATTTGTTCCAACGGCATGCGACGGCTGGTATGGAAAAATTCACGATTAGCTGCACCTAATTCACCGCGCGCAAAAAATTCACGCGCACGTAACATCCCTTGATGATTTTCCATTGCAGAGACTTGCTCGGGCGTAAATGCCATCGGACGATCCAGCAAATGGTAATTTACACTCACTTTGTCTGCTGCAAGAAAGCCATAAAAACTTCTCGCAGGAGCAACGCTATTATAAATATCCGAAGGGGTTTCCCCATTAATTTCTTTGATGTCCAGTTCTTCCATTGCCCTTGCTTGCCAATAGCGCCAGCGTTCTGTTTTGCGTGCATCTTCTGGCAAGCGTGTTAACCATACGTTGACTTGCTCCCAATTTTGTTTGCGTAATGATTCGCGTAATAACCACTCCAATAAATCGACTCGGGTTAAGTTCGGCGTAGATGCAGCCAAACGTTCCGCTTCCACTTCGTGATCTTGATAGAGTAGTCGCAATGCGATTTGGTATTTGATGTCGGTGCGATCTTCATCGCTGAATAGCTGTTGTGCGTCGTAACCGTTCCACAGTGTCAAAGCTTCTTTGGCATTACTACGCGCTAATTTTTCCAGCCCATGCAGAATCACGGTTTTCATTTTGGGTGATTGCTTGGAAAATTTGGATGTTTGCTTCAAGAGGCGGGGATTGGCATTCACCTGCTGTAATAACAGTGCATATGGGCGGTCTGCTGTAGGTAGAAGATTGCTCAGATAGCTTGCCATGCCATTATTGTTTGCTTTAACGGCTTTGAGATGGCGATCCCAGATAATATCCGATGTCATCAAGCCCGCTTTTTTCCACTCTACAAATACGGGATCACACGCTTTTGATTGGGTCTTTTCAATATTCCATAGGGCTGCCACATCACTTAACGCGGTTTTATCCCCTTGTGCAAGGCGCGCACGTATATGTAAGCAGGCCAACTCAGGATCAGTCAGTCTCTTATCGTAAAATCGTTGATAGTCTGCCCAGCGTTCACGTTGTGCCAGTGTGCGTAACCAGCGATGAGTTAGACGTTCGGATAGAAATGAATCGGGATAGCGTTTAAAAAAACTTTCTACTTCTTTCGTGGGCAGAGTGATTAAACGATTAGTTAACTCTTGGTATTCAAGGTAGGGCAGAAGGGGGTATTGCTGTAACTGTTTAACCAAGCGGTGATACTCAGTCATATTTTTTGCATTTAACGCCTTTTGTGCCTGTGCGTATTTTTGCCTTTCTATTTGGCGCGCATCGGGTTTGGCCGGTGTTGTTTTTGTTGTCGGTTTTGTAGTGTTGGTTGCCGCTTGCGCAGGGATCAGAGCCATACTACCGACGAATACGCTGGCACTCAGTGCTAACGGCCAAAGTATTTTCGAAAACCTCATGGGAACCTCAAATTACTGTCAAACGTAGATGCGAACCGGCAAACATATGCGGGTTGGTTATGCCTTCCCGGTGGGATATGATGCGGCACTTTCATTTACCGCGCGGTCAAGCCTATCCTGAGAATAACAGCACCTTGATGCTTCTGCCAGTACCATTTTCGTTAGAAAACTACCTGAATTATTCCTTCTATGTCTTTGATTAAAATTGAAAAAGCCGGGCTAAGTTACGGCCTGCAAGTGTTGCTTGATGATGTAAACCTGAGCATAGAGCGAGGGCAGCGACTGTGCTTGATCGGACGAAATGGTGCCGGTAAATCCAGTTTGCTAAAAGTGCTGGATGGCGAGGTTGATCTTGATAAGGGCGATGTTATTCGCCAGAGCGGAATTCGTATCACCCGTCTTGAGCAGGATCTTCCCGAAGCTGATGACCAGTTGGTTTTTGATGCTGTAGCTGCAGGCGCAAAGGGTGTAGGGGCGTTATTGGCCGAGTATCGCCAACTTTCCCATGCAGCGGATATTAATGAGTCCGGTTTGGCTCGTATGGCGCAATTACAACAGCAAATTGAAGCAGACGATGGATGGGCTTTACAGCAGAAAGTAGATGAGATTATTTCCCGCCTTGATTTACCTGCTGAACGCTATATGCGTGAGCTATCGGGTGGTTGGCGTCGCCGTGTTGCTCTTGCACGTGCATTGGTATTGGAGCCTGATGTTTTATTGTTGGATGAACCAACAAACCATTTGGATATCGCGGCAATCGAATGGTTGGAAAAACAATTACTGAATTTTAACGGTGCTCTGGTTTTCATTACCCATGACCGCTCTTTGTTACAAACATTGGCTACACACATTGCCGAGTTGGATCGCGGCCATTTGCGGTATTGGGAAGGTGATTACGCCAGCTTCCTGGTTTACCGCGAACAAGCTCTCGCGGAAGAGGCTCGCCACAATGAATTATTTGATAAACATTTAGCGCAAGAAGAGGTATGGATTCGCCAAGGGATCAAGGCGCGCCGAACACGCAATGAAGGTCGTGTCCGCGCATTAAAAGCACTCCGTGACGTGCGTGCGCAGCGACGTGAACAAGTGGGTAAAGCCAATTTTAGTCTTTCAACAGGAGGCGACTCTGGCAAGTTGGTAGCAGAGCTCACAGATGTTTCTTATGCATGGGGCGATAAAACAATCGTTAAACAATTTTCCACGCGCATTATGCGTGGGGATCGTATTGGTCTGGTAGGTGCAAATGGTGCCGGCAAAAGCACTTTGCTCAAATTAATTTTGGGGGATTTGCAACCACAATCAGGTCGCGTAAAACTCGGGACTAATATTGAAGTTGCCTATTTTGACCAGCTGCGGGATCAGCTTGATCTTGATAAAAACGCAGTGGATAACATTGCAGGTGGCCGTGAATTTATTGATGTCGACGGAAAATCAAAGCATATTTTTTCGTATTTAAGCGATTTTTTATTCAGTGGTGAGAGGGCGCGTACACCACTGCGTGCTCTGTCTGGCGGTGAGCGTAATCGCGTGCTTCTCGCAAAATTATTCAGCAAGCCAGCTAATTTATTGGTACTGGATGAACCGACCAACGATTTGGATGTGGAAACACTGGAGTTATTGGAAGATATACTTTCTGAATACACCGGAACATTGCTGTTAGTGAGCCATGACAGAGCCTTTCTCAATAATATTGTTTCCAGTGTTATCGCTTTCGAAGGGCGCGGGAATGTTATCGAGTATGTGGGAGGCTACGATGACTGGATTCGCCAGGGCGGCAGATGGACTGTTGCTGACGAATTACCGCCTCCCGCAGAAAAAATTCTACAAGCAGAAACGAAAAACGCTGAGCTTGTAGATACTCGCCAAACAGCAAAATCTAAAAAGCTGAGTTACAAATTCCAAAAAGAATTTGACGAGCTACCACAAAAAATTGAAATGCTTGAGTCTCAAGTAGCTCAGTTGCAGTCTATAACATCAGCCGAAAATTTTTACGCTCAATCAAGCAGTGTTGTCGAACAAAAACTGCAAGAGTTGGCTCTATTACAACAGCAATTGGATGATTGTTTTGATCGTTGGGCAGAGTTGGAAAATATGCAGCAAGAATAATTCTTTGGCGATTTCAATCATAAAGGAATTGTACTTGCTACATCGGCATTTATTCAGTGCCCGTCTGCTTTTTTACCAACACCGCCAAAACATCGCATGTTGCACCATGTAAAACACTGTTGGGCGTTGAACCCAATAACAGTGCAAAACCTTTGCGCCCGTGGCTGCCGACAACTATTAGATCTGCATTTTCTTGCTCGGCAAGATAATGTAATTCTGCAGCGGGTTGGCCAACCAGAACATGTTGTTGTTGGATCGGATATGACGTGCTTTGAGCTAATATTGCCAAATCAGCAGTCGCTTTTTGTACTTGCTGTTCTTGAACGCCAGTAAGATCGACGGGCATATCGCCCCCATAGGCAAAGGCGATAGGTTCAAGTACATAAGCAAGAGTTAATTTTGCATTGCACGTACGTGCAATCGCCGCTGCACGGCGGATAACAGTAGGGCAATCTTCCGATAGATCAATACCGACAATAATATGCTTGTAGTTAATGGCTTCTGTCATGATTCCTATCCTCGACCAAGTTGGATTGTTTAGTAAAGATACCTCGCTTAAGAGTAGTTCTTCTCAGCTAAAGTTTTAAGGGTTTCCAATGAATATCTGGTTTTTTATTATCTTAGTAGTAGCGTTGGCTCTGGTATTGGGGCCGATCAGTATGCTGAAGCCCAAGCCAGCTCAGAAGCGCAGAGAGAACTTGCGCCTCTATGCCAACCAAAGAGGTGTTCGCTATACACTTCGCCGTCCACCTGTATTATCAACAGATATAGAGCAGCCTGAGCCTATGCCTGTCTATTACCTTCCTCCCGCTGCCAAAACACCGACAGAGAGCGAGTGGATATTAATGCGTACCCATTATGTTCACGAAGGAAACTTTTATCAGGAGTGGGATTGGCAGACAGCAACACGCCCGTGTGATGATGTTTGCCAGTGTTTGAAAATATATTTGCCTGACCTGCCAGCTTCAGTCATCGCAATCACTCAGGGAAGCTTGGGGATATGTGTATTCTGGTCGGAAAAGGAGGATAAAGAAACGCTGGAATTGCTAATTGACATGATGGAAAAACTTCGCCAACTAACCTGATTTTCTGAATCACCCCGGATCCAATACAGCGGAGCTTGTATCGCGTAACTCACGGCTGAGACTAACACGAGCACCATCTATCATTTCACTTAACTCTTTGATCATTTTGAGTCTCCGAGGGTCTTGGTGCATGGACTCCATCAGCAATTGCTGCGCCTTGCGATAAAAAGCCTGCGCCGAAAACCTGTCACTTATGGATATAGATTTATCGCCCTGTCCGATATAAGACATTACCGAAACCATCAAATACGCCCAACGTAGTTCAGACAGGTAGCTATCCATTTCTACTTCATTAATATTTCCTTGGGCTGCCAGCTGGGTAATCAGGTGCATGGCTTCGTTCAGATGCAACTGGGTTTTGGCAATTTGCGCGTCGCTTTCGCGTTGGAAGCTGGTGGCTTTTTTATGGTTGGGGTTCATTAATTCTTCTGAATAGAGCTCGCTTTTACGAATGGCGGCTTCTATATGCTCCGGGTTTTTGTCCTCCAGTGCCAACATCTGCTGCTGTATCGAGATAACCATGTCGTTGATATGCTTGATGATCATTCTGTTGGGAATGGTTTGTTCGAGGGATATTACCAGCTCAATCAACTCTTCGGCTTGGAGGCGCAAGCGGCGTTGTTGCAAACGGCGCTGGCGTTGAATCTGCTGCACTCGATTGATTGCACTGACTGCAACAAGTGTTATCAGCATCAAAAAGAACAAAATAACAATCAGCGTCATTCGAATTCTGCGTATCAGGTTAGGTTGAATATCAGGTTTTGCTTATTCTTTAATTAAAATTGCTGGCTGAAATTAATTAACTTTTAAAAACATATACTTAAGTATCTTTTTTAAAGAAAATCCTTAACCTAAAATGCAGTAAACTTTGCACATCCCATTTTGCTCAACTATAAGTCATGAGGAAAATTATAACTTGACCCCTTGTGATTCAAGACTTATATATGCGCACCTTTGCCGCTAGTTTAGCCTTTTCTTGGCAGCACTGTACCAGATTGGCGCATTATTCAGCAGATTATACAGCCTTCCTTTATATACAGAGACATTTCTAACAATCATGGGTAAATCCTTAGTTATCGTTGAGTCGCCCGCCAAGGCAAAAACTATTAATAAATATCTGGGGAGTGACTTTGTAGTCAAATCCAGCATCGGCCACATTCGGGATTTGCCTACTAGCGGAGGGGCCAAGCCAGTGGATGCGAAAGAGCGAGCTAAACAAGCCGCCGCCACACGCAAGATGTCCGCTGATGAGAAGGAGCTTTATCAAGCGAAGAAAAGCAAAAGCCAGCTTATCAATCGCATGGGGATCGACCCAGAAAATAACTGGGAGGCGCACTATGAGATTCTTCCCGGTAAAGAGAAGGTGGTTGAGGAGTTAAGAAAGCTTGCCGAGAAAGCCGATATGGTTTATCTCGCAACCGACTTGGATAGAGAGGGAGAGGCAATCGCTTGGCATCTTCGTGAAGCGATTGGTGGTGATGAATCTCGCTATCGTCGCGTAGTTTTCAATGAAATTACCAAAACTGCCATTCAAAATGCGTTTAAAACCCCAGGCCCAATCGACCAGAATCGCGTTGATGCGCAACAGGCTCGCCGGTTTTTGGATCGTGTAGTGGGTTATATGGTGTCGCCCCTGTTGTGGGAAAAAGTGGCTCGCGGGCTTTCAGCCGGACGTGTTCAATCAGTGGCTGTACGTTTGGTAGTGGAGCGGGAAAATGAAATCCGTGCGTTTGTCCCGGAAGAATATTGGACACTATTTGCGGATCTACAAGCCGATAAAAGCCAGCACGCCAGCTTTGAAGTTAAAAAACTGGGTGATGAAGCATTCAAACCAATCAATGAAGCGCAAGCGATGGCTGCGGTCAGCGCTTTGCAGCATGCTTCTTACAAGGTGATCAGTCGCGAAGATAAGCCAACCCAATCTAAACCATCTGCACCGTTTATTACTTCGACCTTACAGCAGGCAGCCAGTACGCGTTTAGGTTTTGGGGTAAAGAAAACCATGATGATGGCGCAGCGCTTGTACGAAGCTGGGTATATCACTTATATGCGTACAGATTCGACCAACCTGAGCAAAGAAGCTGTTGATGCCTGTCGTGATCATATCCTTGAAAATTACGGTAAACGTTATTTGCCGGATGCTCCTGTACTTTACTCAAGCAAAGAGGGCGCTCAAGAAGCGCATGAAGCCATTCGCCCATCCAATGTAAGCGTGCAACCTAACCAGTTAAGTGGTATGGAGCGCGACGCAGAGCGTCTCTATGGACTGATTTGGCAGCAGTTCGTGGCTTGCCAAATGACACCTGCAGAATATACCAGTACGAGTGTTGTGGTTAGTGCCGGTGATTATGAATTACGCACCCGTGGTCGGGTAATTCGTTTTGATGGATATACAAAAGTAAATCCACAGGCGGCCAAAAAAGATGAAGATATTGTTCTGCCGGATATGAAAGTTGGGCAGATCCTGCCTCTGATTAAACTTAATCCCCAGCAGCATTTCACCAAACCTGCCGCGCGTTATACGGAAGCCAGCTTAGTTAAAGAATTGGAAAAACGCGCTATTGGCCGTCCTTCGACATATGCTTCTATTATTTCTACGATTCAGGAACGTGGGTATGTGCGTCAGGAAAATCGCCGTTTCTATGCAGAAAAAATGGGCGATATAGTTACTGAACGATTAGTCGAAAGTTTTGATGATTTAATGGATTACGGTTTTACTGCCAATATGGAAGAGTCGCTCGATGTCGTTGCTCAAGGCGGAAAAAACTGGCGCGATCTGCTGAATGAGTTTTACCGCAATTTCAGTAAAAAGCTTGCGCAAGCATCAAGCACAACTACTGGTATGCGGGCTAACGATCCTACAGATACAGATATTGAATGCAATCTTTGCGGTCGTCACATGCAGATTCGCACAGGAACTACCGGGGTTTTTCTTGGTTGCTCTGGTTATGCGCTGCCACCCAAAGAGCGTTGCAAAAACACAATGAATTTGGTGTCAGGTGATGAGGTTATTGATACCGAAGTTGACGATGATGAAGCAGAGTCTCGTCAATTGCGTTCAAAGCATCGTTGCAAATTGTGCAATTCTGCAATGGACTCCTATCTTCTGGATGAAAACCGAAAATTACACATTTGTGGCAACAATCCCGATTGTTCTGGCTATGAAGTTGAGCAAGGCAGTTATCGTTTAAAAGGTTACGAAGGGCCAACAATTGAATGCGACAAGTGCAGCAGTGAAATGCAGCTCAAAACAGGTCGCTTTGGTAAGTATTTTGGTTGTACAAATTCGGAGTGTAAAAATACACGCAAGTTGTTAAAAAATGGCGAAGCGGCACCACCAAAAGTCGATCCTATTGCAATGCCGGAATTGCGATGTGAAAAAGTAGATGATCATTATGTGCTGCGTGATGGCGCAGCAGGTCTCTTCCTTGCTGCGAGCCAATTTCCCAAAAATCGCGAAACTCGCGCACCTCTGGTTGAAGAATTGTTACCATATAGAGATCAAATTGATCCTAAATATCATTTTTTGCTATCTGCCCCGGTAAAAGATCCCGATGGCAATAAATCGATTATTCGCTTTAGCCGCAAAACCAAAGAACAATATGTACAAACTGAGGTTAATGGTAAGGCTACTGGATGGAAAGCATTTTTCGTTGCAGGTAAATGGCAAGTACAAAAGTAAATACGTAACGCCAGCATCTAAAAAGTGTTGGCTTTTTTCTATCTTTTCCTAAAGCTATGTCTATTACACATCTCTCTCTTGTTAATCAAAAGTTTACTTTTGCACATGCAAATCTTGTTGACATGGAAATGCTGGATACAAAGCTCTCTGGCAACAAAAAAACTCGCCAGCAGGCATTAGGGGATGCGGTTGTTTTCCACCTGACTACAGCATTATGTTTTTATGTGCGGGAACTGGCTGATCAGTACCGTGTGCAAAACGCGACCACTCTTAACACTATCGATGAGCTGTATATAACACTTGGTAATTTGGGTATTAACTCATCAGAAGTAAATGAGCTAATGGCATTAAAAAAAGAGCCAGGGGCTTGGCTTTACATGTTGCTTTCTTATGAGCGGACGATTTTTAAGTCACCTGAAAGAATAAAAGAAAAGAAAGCCTTTGTACCGAGTAATGTAATAGAAGTTATTGATGTGACCGAAGTCAATTTACAGCAAGCGCTTGTTTTAAGGCGCGAATTGCTGACGCAATGGCTGGTTGATTTTAAGGATTTGGTGATGCGCCATCGCAGCACCTATGCAGAGTATTGATAAAAAGTTGAACCCGCAGAATGACTGTGGCACAATCAGCACCCTTCGCGCGCTAGGGCTGTTGGTTTTTATAAAAAACATTAAAAATCAACATGTTAGGGTTCGATAAAAATTAGGTCATCATCTTGGTAATAGCCAAGAAGCGACACAAAAGCGGACGTGGTGAAATTGGTAGACACACCAGGTTTAGGTTCTGGCGCCGCAAGGTGTGAGAGTTCGAGTCTCTCCGTCCGCACCATATTCTCCCTGCACCCCGATCTTCGGGGTGCTTGAGCAACTGCCATACTTTTCAGTTATTTCACGAGGCAAATATGCAGGTTTCACTGGAAACGACTTCTGGATTGGAGCGCCGCTTGACTGTAGGCGTGCCAGCGGAACAAGTAGAAAACGAATTTGAGAATCGCTTGAAACAAGCGGCTCGCAATGTAAGCATCAAAGGTTTCCGCAAGGGCAAGGTTCCAATGTCTGTAGTGAAGCAACGTTTTGGTGCTGGAATTCGTCAAGAAGTAGTCGGTGATGTTATTAGCCGTTCATTTTATGCGGCAGTACAAAAAGAGAATGTTAAACCTGCCGGTCAGCCTTCCATTCAGCCTAAGCAACTGGCTGCAGGTAAGGATTTGGAATACGTTGCAACCTTCGAAGTTTATCCTAGCGTAGAACTCAGTGATTTGAGCGCTTTTGAAATCACAACCTACAAGGCTGATGTCACAGAAGCAGATGTAGATAACATGATAGAAGTGCTTCGTAAACATCAGGCCACTTGGTCGATTGTAGAGCGTGCGGCGGCTGATGGTGATCAAGTAAATATTGATTTTGTCGGCACAAAAGATGGTGTTGAATTTGCTGGTGGTAAGGCCGATGGTCACTCATTGATTCTTGGATCAAAATCAATGATCCCAGGATTTGAGGAAGGGATTATCGGGATGAAAGCTGGTGATAAAAAAGATATCTCGGTAACTTTCCCTGATGATTATCAGGCTGAGGAGCTGAAGGGTGCAGCTGTAAAATTTGCTATCACCGTCAATAGCGTGTCAGAGGCTGTTTTGCCTGAGCTTAAGAAAGAGTTTTTTGTAAAGTTTGGCGTAGAAAAAGGCGGCGAAAAGCAGTTCCGTAAGGAAGTGAAAGCAAATATGGATCGTGAGCTGGCTAATGCCCTCAAAGCAAAAGTTAAAGTTCAGGTTATGGATGCTTTGATTGCCGCTCATAGCACAGATATTCCTAAGGCATTAGTAGCCAATGAGATTCATGTTCTTCGCAATCAAATGCTTCAGCGCTTCGGTGGTCATCAGCAAAATTTCGATGTTAAAAGCCTTCTGCCCGACACAATGTTCCAAGATGAAGCCGCTCGCCGTGTTACCCTTGGCTTAATTGTTGGGGAGATTGTAAAAAGCGCTAAATTGAAGCCTGATTCAAAGCGTGTCCGTACAATGATTGAAGAAATTGCATCTACTTATCAAGAGCCTAAGGAAGTAGTTGAATACTACAGCAGCAATCAAGAGTTGATGTCAGGCGTAGAGTCGGCGGTGCTTGAGGATCAAGTTGTTGATCATATTCTATCTCAGGCAAAGGTTTCAGAAGTTGAAACCAATTATGATGAAATCATTAAGGCTAATGCGCAACGCTGATAGCCTAAAAAAGCCGCAAAGCGTTTGTTTTGCGGCTTCCTTTCAGTTAAATCCCCTGCAAAAAACTCTTTTGACTGGCATATAATCCAATCACGGGTTAAGCTCTGTTTGTCAAAAAATCATAGTTTTCAATATTGGCGATGCTAAAAAAGCCCGCTTAAGGACAAAATGCACAATGTCATACGAATTCTTTAAAAACCAGTCTTCTCCCATAAACAGTGGTCTTGTTCCAATTGTCATCGAACAAACAGCACGGGGGGAGCGATCCTTCGATATATACTCTCGCCTGCTCAAAGAAAGAGTTATATTTTTAGTTGGACCAGTAGAGGACTACATGGCCAATTTGGTCGTGGCGCAGCTTTTATTTTTGGAAGCTGAAAACCCCGATAAAGACATACATTTATATATCAACTCTCCTGGCGGTTCAGTGACTGCCGGCATGTCTATTTACGATACCATGCAATTTATTAAGCCTGATGTCAGCACAATGTGCATTGGGCAGGCTTGTAGCATGGGGGCGTTTTTGCTTAATGCTGGGACAAAAGGAAAGCGCTTTTGTCTCCCAAACTCCAGAGTTATGATTCATCAACCTAGTGGGGGCGCTCAAGGGCAGGCATCTGATATACATATTCAAGCACAAGAAATTTTAAAGATCAGAGCTCGTTTAAATGAATTAATGGCACTTCATTCTGGACAGCCCATAGAGAAGATTGAAATTGATACCGAGCGTGATAATTTCATGTCTGCGCAGCAGGCAAAAGATTATGGATTAATTGATTCTGTTTTAGATAAACGTATTCAGTCAGCTAAATAGGCTTTTGATTGTCGGGGGTGAGCTGCTCTACAGGAAACCCTCTGAGCACTTAGGCGACAAAAGTTCGTCATCACACTTGAAATTTCAATATTTAAACTGACAATTGCTACATATAAAGATGGAGTGGGTTCAATGACCGATCACACAGGTGACACAGGCGATAAAAGCGGAAAGTTACTATATTGTTCTTTCTGTGGTAAAAGCCAACATGAAGTTCGCAAACTAATTGCGGGACCGTCGGTTTTCATATGTGATGAATGTGTTGATCTCTGTAATGATATCATTCGAGAGGAAATTCAGGAAAGTTCGTCGGAGGGAAGCTCTGAAAAACTACCTAAGCCTCATGAAATATCTGCAATTCTTGACCAATATGTTATTGGCCAGAAACGTGCAAAAAAAGTCCTTGCCGTTGCGGTTTACAATCACTACAAGCGCTTACGTTTTGGCGAAAAAAGTACTAAAGACAAAGAGCTTGTTGAGTTAGGTAAAAGCAATATCCTATTGGTTGGGCCAACAGGTAGCGGTAAAACTCTGCTGGCAGAAACGCTGGCTCGCTTGTTGGATGTTCCTTTCACTATCGCCGATGCTACAACACTCACAGAAGCCGGCTACGTTGGCGAGGACGTTGAAAACATCATTCAGAAACTACTGCAAAAATGTGATTACGATGTAGAAAAGGCACAACAGGGTATTGTTTACATAGATGAAATCGACAAAATTTCACGCAAATCAGACAATCCATCTATTACTCGTGATGTATCTGGAGAAGGTGTTCAGCAAGCACTGTTAAAATTGATCGAAGGTACTGTTGCATCTGTACCACCCCAAGGGGGGCGCAAGCATCCTCAGCAAGAGTTTTTGCAGGTTGATACAGCTAATATTTTATTTATTTGTGGCGGTGCATTTGCAGGATTAGATAAAGTTATTCGTGATCGCTCCGAAAAGGGAGGCATCGGGTTTGGTGCAGAAGTTAAAAGTAAGGATGATAAGCGTAATTTTGGTCAAACTTTACAAGACTTAGAGCCAGAAGATCTTGTTAGGTACGGTCTTATTCCTGAATTTGTTGGTCGCCTTCCTGTTATTGCCACATTAGATGAGCTTGATAAAGCTGCATTAATTCAAATCTTGACTGAACCCCGGAATGCATTAACCAAACAATACGCACGTTTGTTTGAAATGGAAGGGGTTCAGATCGATTTTCGCAGTGATGCACTGGATGCAGTTGCTGAGCGAGCACTTGAACGTAAAACAGGTGCCCGAGGTTTACGATCTATAATGGAGTCTGTTTTACTGGATACTATGTACAAGATTCCTTCAGAAGAGCACGTTGCGAAAGTGGTCGTAGATGAAGCTGTTATAAAAGGTGAGTCTGAACCCTTACTTGTATATGAAAATATGGATAAACAAGTAAAAAGCGCAGCAGAAGATTAAAATTTATCAGAGTTAAGTCATCAGTAATTCGAAAACAAAAAGAGCGCAAAAATGCGCTCTTTTTGTTTTTTAATCTGTCACCGCTTGTAATTCGGCATTTTAACCCCCAATCTTATTTCATTGTAAGACAGTATCCTGTCTTTCCGTAATTAGAGAGGAACCAATGGTCGCTGAAACCCTTCCAAATCTTCACATCACTGAAATCCCATTACTTCCATTGCGAGATGTAGTTGTCTACCCGCATATGGTTACCCCATTATTTGTCGGTCGAGGCAAGTCAATTGAGGCTTTGGAAAGGGCAATGGCAAGTGACAAGCAAGTATTGTTAGTGGCACAAAAAAATCCACAACAAGACGAGCCTGTAGCGCAAGATCTCTACGAGATAGGGACCATTGCAACCATCCTTCAGCTCCTTAAATTACCTGATGGAACTGTAAAAGTGCTAATTGAAGGGCGGGAAAGAGCGCATATTGAATCTATTGAAGAAGCGGATTCTTTTTTCAGGGCAAATGTCGAGGTAATTGTTAGCTCTCCTGTTGCCAATGCAGAGGCTCGTGCTTTAGTTGCATCTGCTATAGGCCAATTTGAGCAATATGTAAATCTTAGTAAAAAAGTTCCAGTAGAGGTCATTACTTCATTGTCTGGAATTGATGAGCCTGGCCGATTGGCAGATACGATTGCTGCTCATATGTCATTAGATCTTCCCAAAAAGCAATCCATTCTTGAAATGGCAGACATCCACGCACGAATTGAGCATCTACTTGACTTGATGGATGCAGAGGTCGATCTGTTCCATGTTGAAAAAAAAATTCGTGGTCGCGTTAAAAAGCAAATGGAGAAAAGTCAGCGCGAATATTATTTAAACGAGCAAATTAAGGCTATTCAAAAGGAGCTTGGTGAACTAGGGGAGGAGGTTAGCGAAGCGGACGAACTTGAAAAAAAAATCGTTGCCGCAGCAATGCCCAAAGAAGCTGAAGAGAAGGCTCGTACAGAGCTTAATAAATTGAAAATGATGTCGCCTATGTCAGCAGAAGCTTCTGTGCTGCGTGCTTATATCGATTGGATGATAAGGGTGCCTTGGAGCAAAAGAAGCAAAGTTCGTCACGATCTTAATCGTGCAGAAGAGGTTTTGAATAAAGACCACTTTGGTCTCGATGAAGTAAAAGAACGTATCCTTGAATACTTGGCAGTTCAGCAGCGAGTAAAAAAAGTAAAGGGGCCAATTCTTTGTCTCGTCGGTCCACCTGGTGTTGGTAAAACATCTTTGGGTGAATCTATCGCGCGCGCAACAAATCGTGAATTTGTTCGTATGGCGTTAGGAGGGGTACGGGATGAAGCCGAAATTCGTGGCCATAGAAGAACTTATATTGGATCATTACCAGGGAAGTTAATCCAGAAAATGGCAAAGGTGGGTGTGCGTAATCCGCTATTTTTGCTGGATGAAATTGACAAGATGGGTATGGACAATCGAGGGGACCCAGCTTCGGCTTTATTGGAAGTTTTGGATCCAGAGCAAAATAGCCACTTCAGTGATCATTATCTTGAAGTTGATTACGATTTATCTGACGTTATGTTTGTATGTACCTCAAACTCAATGAATATACCGGGCCCATTGTTGGATCGCATGGAAATTATTCGTATTCCCGGGTATACGGAAGATGAAAAACTCAATATTGCACAACGTTATTTGTTGCCGAAACAAATTAAGGCAAACGGCTTAAAGGAAAGTGAAATCAATATTAGCGAGGCTGCTATTCGTGACATCATTCGTTATTACACCCGAGAAGCCGGTGTTCGTGGGCTTGAGCGTGAAATAGCTAAGATCTGTCGTAAGGTGGTTACGCATCATGTAAAAGGTCATAAAAATAGCGTAGATCTGGTAGATGCTTCCTCATTAGAGAGCTTATTGGGTGTCCATAAATTTGATTTTGGTAAGGCAGAAAGTAAGGATCAAATAGGGCAAGTGACTGGCTTAGCTTGGACACAAGTAGGCGGTGAATTGCTTACAATTGAGGCAACGGCTGTTACAGGCAAGGGGCGGATTATTAAAACGGGCTCATTGGGTGATGTTATGCAAGAGTCTATCCAAGCAGCTTTGACTGTCGTACGGTCTCGCAGCCAGGCTTTGGGGATAGCTCCAGATCATCATGAAAAGGTAGATATACATATTCATGTCCCCGAAGGTGCAACACCTAAAGATGGTCCGAGCGCAGGTATTGCCATGTGTACTGCACTGGTGTCTGTACAAACCAATATCCCTGTAAGGGCAGACGTTGCCATGACAGGAGAGATAACTCTTCGGGGGGAGGTTTTGCGTATCGGTGGGCTTAAAGAAAAACTTTTGGCTGCGCATAGAGGTGGAATAAAGACAGTGATTATTCCTGCTGATAATGAGCGTGACCTAAAAGAAATTCCCGACAATATAAAGGAAGATTTACACATAAAACCAGTAAAATGGATTGATGAGGTGTTGGCAATTGCTCTGCAATCTAGTCCTAAGCCTCTAAGCGACGAGGAGTATCGTGCATTGGAGAAAGCAGCTCAGAAAGCCACGGATAGCGACAGTAGATTAAGTACTCACTGAGGGAAAGGTAGCTGATTCGAAATTGCACGCCACTGTTTATTTTATGAACCGGAACAAAGGGTTTTGTGTAAAGCTTTAAGCTTTCCTTGACCCTCTCCTGCTGTGTTGGTATAAATCGCAATTCATTTGATGCACAGATAATCTAGATTAATAACAAAATTGATCTGTACTGTGTTTTTAGAAACAAATAATCAAAAGGGGTTAAGTGTGAATAAAACTGAGCTGATTGAAGCCATTGCCGCATCTGCGGATATTCCTAAAGCTGCTGCGGGACGAGCCTTGGATGCGGTAGTTGAAAGTATCACTGGTGCCCTGAAAAACGGAGATTCTGTGGTTTTGGTGGGATTCGGTACTTTTGCAGTCAAAGAACGTGCTGCACGTACTGGTCGTAACCCTCAAACTGGTGCAGAAATTAAAATTGCAGCTGCTAAAGTTCCCGGCTTCAAGCCAGGCAAAGCGTTGAAAGATGCAGTAAATTAATAAGTGTCTGCTGATATATTTTGACACTTGTAGGTATACGAAGCGCATCATATTCAGGTGCGCTTTTTTTTTAAGTTTTGCTCTTTCTATGTTTTAGATTTTTGTACTTAATAGAATAGTTAGCTTGTTTAAAATCAAATAATTAAGTCTTTTGTTGTTTATGCCGTCTATTAGGCATATCTATCCCGCTAGGAGTTCAAAATGTTACAACACCTCAGAGACAATTCCAGAGGCGTGATTTCGTTTATTTTGATAGGCTTTTTGGTAATCATTTTTGCCCTTACGGGTGTTGAAGCGTTATTCAATTGGGATACTTCTGCTAACCAAGCCGCTAAAGTCAATGGTGAAGTTGTTACGGAGATGGATGTTGCTCGTGCAATCAGCATGCAAAAACAGCAAATGCTCAATACTTATGGCGATCAAATTCCCGCCGAATTTCTTAGTGATGAATATCTACGTAAACCAGTAATAGAAAATTTGGTTCAACGAATGGTGTTGTCACAAGCTGCTGAAAGTGCAGGGCTGACAATGGGGGCCTCATATTTAAGTGAACAAATTGCGAATGCGCCTCAGTTTAAAAATGAGTCTGGGGTGTTTGATAATGTCCGTTACCAACAAGTTTTACGTAATATGGGATATACACATAGTACGTATTCAAAAATTTTAACTGATGAATTGATGATTAATCAGCTCCAAGCAGGGATAGGTGCAACAGCTTTTATCACATCAGAGCAGCTTGATGACATATTCGCTCTTAGCTTTCAGACTCGTGATTTATCTTATCTTTTGCTTTCTGCATCAAAAGAGCGTGAATCATTAACTGTGGATCAAACTGAAATCCAAGCATATTACGAAGCAAATCAACAGGCATTTACAAGTGAAGATCAAGTGGCTGTTGATTATATTAATCTCAGCGTTGCTGATTTGATGAAAAGTGTTGTAGTTACAGATGAACAGTTGCGTAAACAATACGAACAAAACTTATCTAATTTTGTTGCTGCAACTGAAAGGCAAGCTGCGCATATTCTTGTTGAAGGTGAAAATCCAGAAAAGCTAAAAGCTATTACCGAAAAGCTTGCTGCAGGTGAGGACTTTGCAGCTATTGCAAAAGAACTTTCCGATGACTTGGGCAGCAAAGAGCAGGGCGGAGATTTAGGCTTTACAAAAGGCGATGCGTTTCCTGAAGAGTTTGAAGCTGCTTTGGCGAAACTGAAAGTAGGAGAGATCTCTCCAGCAGTAAAAACGGATGCTGGAATCCACATTATTAAACTGTTGGCTGAAAAAGGTTCCGAGCCTCCAAGTTATGAGGAACAAAAAGCTAGTATTGAAGAACAATTAAAACGTGCTGAAGCTGAAAATATATTCGTAGCTCAATTAGAGAGACTTCGCGATTTATCATATAACGCTGAAAACTTAAATGAAGTGTCTCAAGAGTTAGGGTTAAAGGTTGAGAATTCTGGTCTATTTGAGCGCAACAAAGGAAAAGGATTGTTTGCAAACACCGATATTATTGAAGCTGCGTTTTCGAGTGAGGTGCTGCAAGAAGGTAATAGTAGTGATGTTATAGAGCTTGATGCCAGCAATGTAATCGTGCTGAAGAAAACTGATTACAAGCCAAGCCAAGTGAAACCATTATCCGAAGTGGAAGCGCAGATTGTTAATTTATTGAAAGAACAAAAAGCAAAAGTTGCTCTGGATAAACAAGCAATTGAACTTATTGCGTTGTTAAAGTCAGGAATGAGTCTGTTGGATGTGAGTAAAAAAGCTGGTGTTGAGCTCAAACAAGTGAAAGCAGCTGCACGAAACACTGCGGAAGACAATGCGGAAATAGTGAGCCATGCTTTTTCGATGGCCAAGCCCGTAAATAATAGTCCCTCTTTTGATACACTGACTACTTCGACTGGAGATGTGGCGGTGGTTGTTTTGGAAACAGTTGTTGCTGGAACACAAGAAAAAGTTACTCCTGAACAGAAGACTGCAATAGTATCTCAACTTGCCGCCATCTATGGAAAAAATGATTTTTCTAGTTATCAAAAGTTTTTAAAAGATTCAGCGGATATATCCCAGAAGTAAATCTTTATCAAAAAGGCTCCAATGGAGCCTTTTTGATTTCTTCTATATTTATTTGGTGAGAAAAGTATTTTTAGGTTGTATGCGTAGGCAATTAAGGCGCTATGGTGTATTTGTTTCGCCCTCCTTCTTTTGATTTGTATAATGCTTGGTCTGCTTTTTCAATCCAGTTTCGGTGATCGTGCAGATTTTCTGTTAATTCAGCTACACCCAAGCTAATCGTAAACTTTATTTCATGACCTTCCGCGAAAATAGTTAATTTTTCAATTGCAATACGTAACCGCTCTGCAAAAACACAAGCTCCATCACCATTAGTATTGGTGAGTACAATACCAAACTCCTCACCACCGTAACGGCCTGCAATATCTAAATCACGAACTTGCTCTTTAATGACACGACTTACACCTCGAATCGCTTCATCTCCCACTGTGTGGCCATATTTGTCATTAATTTTTTTAAAATGATCTATATCCAGCATGATTAAACTAGATGGTTGTTCATAGCGATCATAACGCTTGAATTCCTGGATAAGTCTAAGCTCCCAATAACCGCGATTGTATAAGCCAGTTAAGTGATCTGTTCGACTTAGATTCTGCAGCTGTTTGTTAGCTTGCTGTTGTGCAATTTTATTTACGGCGGTATCCGTCACATCATAAATAATCAAGCAGATATGCCCAACTTCCCCTTTAGTATCAAGAAGGGGAATAATCGTACTATTTTGATACATATATTCTGCTGTACCAGTAATAGGGCGATAATGAGGAAAGCGAAACAAATAAGGACGTTGTTCCCAAGTTGTGAAAGCGGTGTTTTGGAGAACGAACACTGCTTTTGATTTATGCCTAAACCATTGTTCAGATAATTCGGGAAAAACTGAGAAAAGGCTTTTATTGAGAACTTCTTCAGGTGCTTTTCCGCTATGGTTTTGCATAAAGCTGTTCCAGACTTCTATTTGGTAGTCAGGACTCATGACGACTAAACCGACATCAATATTTTGCAGGATGTCCATTTGCCAGTGAACATCTTTAAATAATTTGCTGAGCTCTTCGCTAATTGCCATTGCTATTATTCAGCCTAATCGAGTAGGTAATTCAACTTTTCAGTTAATCCAAAAATAGAGTGTTCTGCAATAACCAGTAAAAGGTCGCAATTAATCTTATGGTTCTCAATAGAGTAGTTAATCTCTACCACTAAAGCCTGTTTCCATTTCATGTTATTGTTTTGTAGCAGATCAGTAATATTGCAGTGTTGCCCTAGAAGCATTGGGGGACCAAAACTGAAATGAGTATCCAGTTGTTCTGCCAAGCCTCGTAAACAAGCACCATTCAGAACATTTGCAGTATCCATTAATAATTCATATTGCGCTTGCTCATCTGGGGCTCGATCATATTTAAGAAGTTTGGCTAGGTCCTCGAAATCAGTCTCGTGGAAGATAAGCATTGCCTCACCAGCAATGCCGCCACCTATAAACCCCTGACATACTCCATGGACTATGTCGTTTTTACTTTCGCGATTCAATGATTGTAAGGCCATTGCGATATCAGTGGGATTCAATACGCTGACATGGGGGATGGACAACACCACAAAGACATCCAGCAATCGAGCCAGATGCGATCCCGCCTGCCCCATAGCGACATTGGTTATTTCCTGAAGGCAATCGCGTTGGTCTTCGGTGAGCAGGTAATCTCGCATAGTTCAGATCTTGTTATAAACATTCCACAGAAATATTTAATTGAAGCTTAGCAGCAATCTGTAGTTTTGTCGGGAAACATCGCGTGATGTTAAATAGTTATAGCTAAAAGCTGTGAGGGAAGTCAGGTGAGTCTGAATTTTATGCACATAAGTTATTGTAAATAAAGGATTTTGTATGGCTAGGTTTGAAAATTAAAGTGTACTAACATGGAGTGGTTTTGGGGTAATCCCATGTATGATTCTATCAATAAGGTTGTATTAGTGCGGGGCAGAGAGCGGAATGACTATCGTAACAATAGTAAGAGGCTTGTTTTTGGCAATGGTTGTATCCGGGCTAGCTGCCTGTGAGCGAAAGACGTTGGTAGATATTGGCACTGAACAACAAATACTCTATTTCGGAAATGCGACTGATGTAACAGGTGTTGACCCACACGGTACTAACGGCATGCCGGAACAACGAATCATGATGTCGTTATTTGAGGGGCTGGTTGCTAAAGATCCTAAAACATTGGAGATTGTGCCTGCTGTTGCGGATCGCTGGGTGGTGTCCGCTGACAATATGACCTACGTATTTCATATCAGAGAAAACGCAAAATGGTCTAATGGAGATCCATTAACAGCACACGATTTCGTTAATGCTTGGCTGAGGGGATTAATGCCTGCACTTGGCAATGAAACCGTGACCTCATTATTTGTGTTTAAAAATGCTGAAAAATATTATCGCAGAGAAATTACGGATCTTTCTCTCGTTGGTTTTAAAGCCTTGGACGATCATCATCTGAAAATAGAATTAGAAAATCCGACTCCGTATTTTTTACAGCTTCTGGATTATCTTGCGTTATTTCCTGTGCACACCGCCACCATAAAACAATTTGGTGATCTGGATGATCCTGCAAATCCGTGGACGAAGCCAGGTAATTTTGTCGGCAATGGAGCGTTTACGTTAAAAGATTGGGTTCCAGGCAGATCATTGGTTGTCGAAAAAAACCCATATTATTGGGATAAGGATAATGTCCGGCTTAATGAAATTCATTTCATGCCTATAGAACAATTGTTAGTCGAGGAGCGCATGTTCAAAGCCGGGCATTTACATCGAACTGAATGGATGCCTTACGCAAAAATGCCGGTCTATCGAGCAAATAAAGATCCCGAATACAATCACTATGCTTATTTTGCAACGTATTTTTATGTTTTTAATGTCACCAAACCACCGTTTGATGATGTGCGTGTTCGCAGGGCCTTGGCTTATGCAGTTGACCGGGAAATGCTAGTAGAAAGTGTTACGAACGGCGTACAAAATGCCACAGGGGCATTAACTCCACCTAATACTTTGGGGTACACATCCAGAAGTCAGATTGGCTTTAATGCAGAAAAGGCGCGTCAATTACTTGCAGAAGCAGGCTATCCCAATGGCAAGAATTTTCCCGCTGTAGAATTAACTTATAATAATTCAGAAGATCATCGAAAAATTGCTGAAGCAGTTCAGCAAATGTGGAAAAAAACGTTAAATATCAATGTGAGGCTTAAGAATCAGGAGTGGAAGGTATTTTTATACGAAATTAAAAATTTAAATCACAATATCGCTCGAACTGCGTGGGTGGGTGATTACATAGATCCGAATACATTCCTTGAAATATTCACCAGCACAAGTGGCGACAATAAAAGCGGCTGGAAAAACAACCAGTATGATAGCTTGATTAAACAAGCAGCCACGATTGTAAACAAAGAAGAACGTTACGAGGTTTTTCAGAAAGCAGAAGCTTTATTATTGGATGAGGCTCCTTTCATTCCACTCTATAACTATACGACTAACAATCTCATTTCGACCCAGTTAAAAGGGTATCACCAAAATATTTTGGATTATTACTCTTATAAAAATCTGTATCTTGAAGCCAATAAAGCCAAGGCAAAATAACCTATGTTCATGTTTATAGTTAAACGTGTTTTACAAGCTATTCCTGTTTTATTGGTGGTAGCTACCGTCACTTTTTTTATGGTGCGGGCTGCACCGGGTGGCCCTTTTGATAAAGACAGGTCTATACCTCCGGAGGTAATGACCCAATTGAATAAGCGGTACCATCTCGATGACCCTCTTTGGAAGCAATATATTGATTATATGAGTAATCTACTTCAAGGAGATTTTGGTCCATCATTTAAGTATGCAAGCCATTCTGTTACCGAATTAATTGCTGCAGGCTTGCCTCCTACACTGGAGCTTTCTGCCTATGCAATTTTATTTGCTCTTGTCATAGGTCTACCTATAGGTATTGTCGCAGCATTAAAACAAAATACAGTTCTGGATTATCTGCCCATGTCTACTGCAATGATTGGTATTTGTATGCCAACGTTTGTCTTGGGGCCGATTCTGTTATTGATATTTGGAATTGGGCTGCAATGGCTCCCGGTAGCGGGATGGGGTCAGGTTCCAGGCGATAAAATCCTTCCTTCAATTACACTCGGATCTGTTTATGCTGCCTACATTGCGCGCATTAGCCGCGGGGGAATGTTGGAGGTACTTTCGCAAGATTACATACGCACTGCACGGGCAAAAGGCTTATCCACAGCGCGCATCGTTTTGATTCATGCATTACGGGGTGGTATTACACCTGTTATTTCTTTTCTTGGCCCTGCTATTGCGGGGTTGCTTGCGGGTTCATTTGTGGTTGAATCTATTTTTCAGGTTCCGGGGTTGGGGCGATTTTATGTTATGGCAGCATTTAACCGCGATTACACCATGATTCTTGGCTGCACTATTTTTTTTGCTTTTTTAATCATCGTATTCAATTTGCTCGCAGATATTTTGCAGGTTTGGTTAAACCCAAAATTGCGGCAAGAACTGGAAGCAAGAGGATAGGTTATGGCATCAGCGATGGAAACACGAACTTTGGATGATTTTGAAAAAGGACGATCGTTGAGTGAGGACGCAATTGCCCGCTTACGTAAAAACAAAATGGCAATGATAAGTCTTTATTTTCTACTGGGACTAATTGTTATTGCGATACTGACTCCCTGGATTGCACCTTATAGTTATGAAGAACAAAATTTGGCTTTGGGTGCATCGGCACCCTCCATGCAGCATTGGTTGGGCACAGATATTTTAGGGCGTGACCAACTCACCCGCATTATGTACGGTAGCCAAATTTCCTTGGCTGTTGGCTTTATTGCTACAGCTGTTGCATTAACTATAGGTGTATTGTGGGGAGCTATTGCTGGTTTTGTAGGGGGGAGGGTAGATGCATTGATGATGAGAACCGTTGATGCGCTTTATGCTTTACCCTTTACGATATTTATTATTTTATTAACCGTTGTGTTTGGCAGTAGTTTACTGCTTTTATTTTTAGCAATAGGCGCAGTTGAGTGGCTAACGATGGCGCGAATTGTTCGCGGGCAAGTATTGATGATTAAAAAACAAGAGTTTGTGGAGGCAGCTGTTTCTATGGGCTTGTCGCCATGGAGAATCATATCGCGTCACTTGATTCCCAATGTACTTGGGCCTGTTATTGTTTATACAACGCTCACGATTCCCAGTGTGATTTTGCTTGAATCTTTTCTCAGCTTTTTAGGTCTTGGTGTTCAACCTCCTGCAAGCTCTTGGGGATCTCTTATATCCACAGGCGTTGAAACCATGGAAGAATATCCTTGGCTACTGCTCTTTCCTGGGCTGGTACTGACAGTTACATTATTTTCACTCAATTTTTTGGGTGATGGTTTACGTGATGCGCTAGACCCCAAAGCGTCAAAGGATTAAGTATGCCGACACAACCATTACTGTCTGTAAAAAATTTGCGCGTTGTTTTTAATACACGCAATGGCCAAACACAAGCTGTGGAAAATTTAAGTTTCACGCTGAATGCCGGAGAGGTTTTAGGGATAGTAGGAGAGTCTGGTTCAGGTAAATCTGTTGCCTGCTATTCACTCCTTGGATTAATACCAACTCCACCTGGAAAAATAGAGTCAGGGCAGGCGATATTTCACGAAAAAGATTTACTATCGATGCCAGAAAAGGATTTGAGAAATATTCGTGGCAATAAAATTGCGATGATTTTCCAGGACCCTATGACAAGCCTGAATCCTTACATGCGCATCTCCGATCAATTGATTGAGGTCTTACTACAGCATAAGTTATCCAATAAAAAAATAGCGCGTGAACGCGCTATCGCTTCTTTAATTGAGGTAGGAATACGTGACGCGGAAACACGTATTGATCAATATCCTCATGAGTTTTCAGGTGGTATGCGACAGCGCGTAATGATAGCAATGGCACTACTGGCAGAACCTGAAATACTGATTGCAGATGAACCAACTACTGCTTTGGATGTTACGGTACAAGCACAAATTCTTGATCTTATAAAACATTTGCAAAAAACACGTAAGCTTGCCGTTATTTTTATTACTCATGATTTAGGCGTTGCTGCACAAATGGCAGACCATGTACTGGTAATGGAAAAGGGGCGGCTGATAGAACAAGGAAAATCTACTGATATTTTTTATAATCCTACCCAGGTATACACGCAAAAATTACTCAAAGCAGTACTGACTACAGCCAAACCTGTTGCCAGTGCAGCACTTCCCGATGCGGAACCTTTGGTTGAAGTTAAAAATCTAAAAGTTGGATTTGCCTCTTATTCAGGTAATTTTTGGAACAGAATAAAGCACTTTTCCAGAGGGGTAGAAGGGGTAAGCCTCAATATACGTCGCGGTGAAATTTTGGGTTTGGTTGGAGAGTCCGGATCAGGTAAATCAACGCTTGGTAGAAGCATAATACGTTTGGTTGATGCACAAGAAGGCGAGATTATTTTTAATGGTATGAATTTACTCGGGTTAACCGAAACTCATATGAAGAATATTCGCCGTGATGTGCAAATGATCTTTCAGGATCCTTATGCCTCCCTGAATCCCCGCATGACAGTTTTTGATACATTAGCTGAGCCCTTATTAGTTCATGGCGTTGCTACGAAAGATACTGTACTGGATAAAATAAAGGAACTCATGGACGATGTTGGCTTGGATCGCCGTTTTATACAGAAGTACCCTCATGAGTTTTCCGGGGGGCAGCGTCAACGTATTGCTATTGCTCGTGCAATTGCATTAAAACCAAAATTAATTATTGCAGATGAGCCTGTATCCGCATTGGATGTCACTATTCGGGCACAAATACTTGCATTATTGCTGGAGTTAACTCAAAAGCATAATTTAACAATGCTGTTTATATCGCACGATATGTCGGTCGTACGCTATTTATGTGACCGCGTTGTAGTCATGCAACATGGAAAATTTGTAGAGGAGGGCGATACAGAGCAGCTATTTTCTGCTCCACAGCAGGAATATACCCGCCAATTATTGGCGGCAATACCAAAATTTTAGTTTATCGAGCGTAAGACGTTTTTAATAAACATATGCTGACATTTTTGAAATTAAAAATGCCCGGATTTCCTTTTAAGGTTGTCCATGGCATTTTTAGTTTTATGTTATTTGTGTGTAAATTTCACCGTAAGATTTAGCGCTAGCTTCCCACGAAAAATCCCTGCTCATTGCATTAAGTTGCATTTTTTTCCACGCATCGGGTTGCTCATAAGCCTTTATGGCGCGCTCTATTGCAGCGAGTAATTCTTTGCCTTCAGGCTTATGAAATACAAAGCCATTTTCCTCTCCGCTCATGACATCGGCTTGCTGCTCAATCACTGTGTCGCGCAAACCGCCTACAGCATGCACAATGGGTAAGGTTCCATAACGCAGGCTGTACATTTGATTTAGCCCGCAAGGTTCAAAAATGGAGGGCATTAAAAATATGTCGCACCCAGCTTCAATTTGATGTGCTAATCCTTCGTCATAACCAATGTATACAGCGACTTTATGGGGATTTTGTACAGCGATATTCTTTAGAGTTTGCTCATAATGAGTGAATCCGCTGCCTAACACTACCAGTTGGTAGTTTGATGTCAGCAAGTGACTCATTTGTGAAAGAATGAGATCCACCCCTTTTTGGTCTACCAAACGGCCAACAAAACCAAGAAGAGGAATGCTCTGGTCAACAGTCAAGCCCATGCTCGCTTGTAATGCCATTTTGTTTTTTGTTTTATTGCTCAGGGTTCGACGATTATAAGTCGCAGTAAGATGAGGATCGGTACCAGGATTCCATTCATCGCAATCAATTCCATTTAATATTCCTGCGAGTACCTTATTGCGATAACGAAGCAGACCATCAAGCCCATAGCCAAATTCTGGCTTTTGTATTTCTTTTGCATAGCTGGGGCTTACTGTTGTTACGAAATCAGCGAACACAAGCCCACCTTTGATAAAAGACATCTGTCCATAAAATTCCAGGCACTCGTGGTGCCAAAATGAATTGGGGAGATTTAATTCAACAAATGCCTGATAAGAGAATAATCCACGGTATGCAAGATTGTGAATAGTAAAAACAGTGGCAGGGCGTTGTTGGTGTAAGGATAGCAATGCCGGTATTAGGCCAGTTTGCCAGTCATTGCAGTGCACAATGTCGGGTTGCCAATCAAGATTAATCTGATTGAGCGCAATAAGCTCTGCCGTTTTGGAGAACAAATAAAAACGATTGTGGTTGTCATACCAATCGTTACCATTTGGTCCGCAATAAGGGTTGCCTGCTCGCTCTGAAAATTCAGGAATATCTACTAGCCAGACAGTTACCCTTGTTCCTGGTAAGCGTGTTTGTTTAAGACTAATTCGATTTCCTTCAAATTCAAATTGTGCAATGGTTTTGATGCTTTTTTCTGTGATCTTTTCCAATACGCTGGCATACGCAGGCAACAATATTTTTACATCGTATCCAAGTTTTAATAGCGCGCGAGGCAAACTTGCTGAGACATCGGCAAGCCCCCCGGTTTTTATCAGTGGATAAACTTCACTGGTTGCAAATAAAATTTTCTGCATAAGTGATCCTTGTTGTTACTAATCAAACATTGCAATTCAAACCAATTTCAAAATCAGCGCACCAAGGGGTGGAAGATTTATTTCCAAGGAGTGCGCATGATTCATCCAAGGCACAGCCTGTGAAAAAATCGGATTGCTATTGCCCCAATTGCTTCCGCCATAGAAGCTGGAATCAGAATTCAGAATTTCATGATATGAACCAGCAACAGGTACGCCAATGCGATAATGACTACGTGTCACCGGTGTGAAATTTAAAATAACAATCGTAAATTCATGATCACTTTTACGGATGTAACTCACAATCGATTGTGTACTGTCATGGCAGTCAATCCATTCAAATCCGTCACCACGGAAATTGCGCTGGTGAAGTGAAGGGATATTGGTGTAACAGTGGTTAAGGTCTTTTACCAATGTCTGCAAACCACGGTGTGGCTCATAGTCGAGCAAATGCCAATCCAGCGAACGGCTTTGTGCCCACTCACTCCATTGTGCAAACTCGCCTCCCATAAATAATAATTTTGTGCCTGGGTAGGTATAGAGATAGGTGTATAGCAAACGTAAATTTGCGAACTTCTGCCAATCATCACCTGGCATTTTATTAATCATGCTGCCTTTGCCGTGAACTACCTCGTCATGTGAAAAAGGCAGCATGAAGTTTTCAGTAAACGCGTACATCATGCCAAAGGTTAATTGGTTGTGATGATATTGACGATGGACAGGGTCTTTGCTGATGTATTCGAGCGTGTCGTGCATCCAGCCCATATTCCATTTCATGGAAAACCCTAATCCTCCTACCCATGTTGGGCGGGTAACTTGCGGCCAAGCGGTGGATTCTTCTGCGATGACAAGCGCACCTGGATGCATGCCATGGCACACTTCATTTAATTTCTGAAGGAATGTCATGGCTTCCAGATTTTCATTGCCGCCGTGAATATTGGGAATCCATTCATCTGGTTCCCGTGAATAATCCAGATGCAGCATGGAGGCAACGGCATCTACACGTAGACCATCAATGTGATATTCCTTCAGCCAAAAAAGGGCATTGGCCAACAAAAAGTTGCGAACCTCGTTACGGCCATAGTTATAAATCAAGGTACCCCAATCACGATGTTCACCCAAACGTGGATCTTCATGTTCATACAGCGCAGAGCCATCAAAACGGGCGAGGGCATGGGCGTCTTTAGGAAAATGTGCCGGCACCCAATCGAGAATGATGCCAATGTGATGCTGATGGAGATAATCAACAAAGTAGCGAAAATCGTCCGGTGTGCCAAATCGGCTTGTAGGGGCGTAATAACCGGTCGTTTGGTAACCCCATGAATCATCCAACGGATGTTCGCTGACCGGCATAATTTCAATATGGGTAAATCCGAGTGGTTTGATGTAATCCACCAGTTGGTGCGCAAGCTCACGGTAGTTCATGAACTCGCCAGACTGGCCACGACGCCATGATCCCAAATGCATTTCATAGATAGAAACGGGGGATGATTGCCAATCCCAGTGGGCTCGTCTCTCCATCCAGTCGTTATCAAGCCACTGATAAGTTGATGGAGCCTGGATGATAGAACTTGTTTGCGGGCGCATTTCAAACGCTTGCCCATAAGGGTCTGCTTTCAGAAATACTGCTCCGGAAGCACGATTGCGGATCTCAAATTTATAGAGCGAGCCGGCTTTGAGCCCGGGAATAAAAATTTCCCAAAGACCACTGCCACCACGAACGCGCAGACAATGCTGGCGGCCGTCCCAGTCATTGAAATCGCCCACAACACTGATCCGTTCCGCGTTGGGAGCCCATGTTGCGAATAGGACCCCTTCAATCCCATCTACAACACGCGGGTGAGCTCCCAGGTGCTGGTAGATGTCCCAATGTTGGCCCTCTGCGAAGAGGTGCATGTCTATGTCGCCCAATTGTGGTGCAAAACAGTAGGGGTCAAATTCGGTGTGCATCTGATTGTGACGATCAAACCATTGCACTTGGTAGTGTGTAGGTAGAATCTTTGCCAAACCCTGCCATTCAAAGAAATCGGTTCCCTCAATACGTTTTAATGCATGTAATTGCTGATTGATGACAAGAGCAGCTGTTCTTGCGCCAGGTAGAAAAACACGAATTCTCGTGTCGGCTGCAGCAGTCGCGGCAGTTTCCAATGGATGACGACCAAGGACTTCAAACGGATCATGGTGTGTGGCAGTCACTATGCGCAGCATCTCGTGGGATAAAACGGTGTCCTGTTTGGCATTCAACATTCAATCGATTCCTTAGTGGATTATTTGGCACGAAATTTCGCAATTTTCAGGCAGGCCCATTTTTGGGCTACATAAAAACGTCATGTCGCTGGGTTCTACTAGCTTAGCCATTATCACCTCATTTTGTTGCACCATTTTTTAACAAAAAAAGAATCCTTTTGAAGATATTTGCAGATTCGGTGCCAAACTTGTGACTACACTTAGTTTTGCATTTAAAGCGGGCAACGAAATCGCTATTAAGTGCACCATAAATTATTTGTAGTTGGTAAGGATTTGAGCGAGATCAATTTATTGGCACTGATATTGCTCCAATCTTGTCATAACACTGACACAAATTTCTTTGTTGTTTTCACACAATAGCCATAAGGAATACGTTGTAATGAGTACACCTACCTCAGGTCGTTTTGTTAGTCGTCTTACTCGTGAAACTCTTGCTGTTATTCTTGCCGGTGGACGAGGTTCCCGGTTACATCAGTTGACGGATTGGCGGGCAAAGCCAGCGGTACATTTTGGTGGAAAGTTTCGCATTATCGATTTCCCTCTTTCAAACTGTGTTAATTCAGGCATTCGTCGTATTAGTGTTCTAACGCAATATAAATCCCACTCACTTGATCGCCATGTTCAGCGCGGTTGGGGATTCTTGGGTGGAGAATTGGGCGAATTTGTTGAGCTGTTACCCGCACAACAACGTTTGAGTGAATCCTGGTATATCGGCACGGCCGATGCTGTCTTACAAAATATCGATATTATCCGTCGCCATAACCCAGAATACGTGCTCATTCTTGCGGGTGATCATGTTTATAAAATGGATTACGGCACAATGATTGCTGCACACGTAGAGCGCGGCGCAGATATCACTGTTGGATGTATTGAGGTTCCTCTGGAAATCGCCCATGCATTTGGCGTGATGGATATGGACCAGGATTATCGTATCGTAAAATTCACAGAAAAACCGGCCAATCCTGAACCTATACCTGGCAAACCGGATAAAGCGCTGGCATCCATGGGGATTTATGTTTTCAGTACCAAAGTATTATTCCGCGAATTATTAAAAGATCGTGACAATCCGAATTCATCACATGATTTTGGTAAAGATATTATTCCTTCCATGATCAAAACGCATCGCGTTACTGCATTTCCGTTTCGCGACCCGGTTTCTGGTGGCGATGCATACTGGCGCGATGTGGGAACTGTTGATTCACTTTGGGAAGCCAATCTCGAACTGACTGGCATTACACCGGAGTTGGATTTGTATGATGCGGCATGGCCAATCTGGACATATCAGGAGCAAGTTGCGCCAGCAAAATTTGTCTTTAACGATGAAGGCCGCCGCGGTTATGCGGTGGATTCATTAATTGCTGGCGGCTGTATTATTTCTGGTTCTGCGGTCAAGCACTCTCTTTTATTCCCACGCGTGCGCGTACATTCTTATTGCGAAATTGAAGATTCTGTTTTATTTCCCGGTGTAGAAGTAGGGCGCCGCTGCAAAATTCGCAAAGCCCTGATTGATCGCCGCTGTAAAATTCCCGAAGGCACTATTATTGGGTACGATTTGGAAGCAGATAAAAAGCGCTTCCATGTTTCGCCCAAAGGTGTCGTTTTGGTCACTCCCGATATGTTAGGACAGGATGAAGTTAATGGTTAGTAATGGTAAAACCAAGGTCGTCTTTCTCTGGCACATGCACCAACCGGATTATCGCGATATTGTGACAGGAGAGTACTATTTTCCTTGGACATATCTTCATGCTATTAAAGATTATGTGGACATGGCTGCGCACATTGAAACGCAGCCCGCTGCAAAAGCTGTTGTGAATTTTGTCCCCATATTATTGGAACAGTTAGATGATTATGCGCAGCAAATCGCTGCGCATTTAGCGGGCAAAGGTAAAGTTAAGGATGCTGTCTTGTCATCCTTAACTGACGCGGCATTGCCCGCGCCAGGAACTATGGCATTTGTTGATTTGGCTAATAAATACTTACGTGCAAATCGCCAGCGAATGATTGAGCGTTTTCCTGCTTATCTTGAGCTAGCGAATATTGTTGATCTATTCAAAGAAAAAGCATTCGTCAGTCGCTATCTTAATGAGCAATTTCTGATTGATCTGGGTATGTGGTATCACTTGAGTTGGATTGCAGAAATTCCACGCCGCAATGATGTTCGCATACAGGCGCTGCAAAACAAAGAGCGTAATTTTAGTATGGATGATCGTCGCGAGTTAATGGCGATTATTGGTGAGCTTGTTGCGTCCATCGGCCCGCGTTACCGAAAACTGGCAGATGCCGGGAAAATCGAACTATGCATGAGCCCTTATGCACACCCGATTATTCCATTACTCATTGATTTAAATAGCGCTAAAGAAGCTATGCCGGATATCACTTTGCCGAATGCCAGTTTTTACCCCGATGGCCGCAATCGTGCTAAATGGCACTTACATGAAGGCATCAAAACATTTGAGCAATATTTTGGTAAGCGCCCACGCGGTTGTTGGGCATCGGAAGGCTCGCTAAGTGATGAGACACTTAAGTTATTAAAAGAAGCTAAATTCGATTGGGCAGCAACAGGGGATTCTGTGCTGCACAATAGTTTGCGCGCACCCGAGAATCAGGAAGTTGCACAGAATATTAAAAATACTAATCAATCTTTGCATAGTGTTTATGAATTTTCACAAGTGAAATTGAATACCTTTTTCCGTGATGATGGTTTATCTGATCTTATTGGTTTCAAATACGCGACATGGCATTCCGATGATGCGGTAGATGATTTACTTAATCATATGGTGAACATTGCCACTGCCAGTGGCGACGCCAAAAATACAGTCATTTCCGTTATTATGGATGGCGAAAATGCATGGGAATACTTTCCTGAAAATGCATTCCATTTTCTGCATACCCTTTACAGCCGCTTAACTGATCATCCACAGCTTGAGTTGACAACTTATAGTGAGTTTCTTGATCAACATCATCCCAAGACGATTGCCATGCCTCATTTGGTTGCAGGCAGCTGGGTTTACGGAACATTCTCCACTTGGATTGGTGACAAAGATAAAAACCGCGGCTGGGATATGCTGTGCGATGCAAAACAAAAAGTGGACCAGGCATTGTGTAAGCGCAGTTTCACTGCGTCACAATTGGAACAAATTGAAAAACAATTAGCACTATGTGAAGGTTCTGATTGGTTTTGGTGGTTTGGCGATTATAACCCCGCGCAAAGTGTCAGTGATTTTGAATATTTATTTCGTCGGCACCTCATCAATTTGTATTCCTTGATTGAACAACCAGCACCTGATTATTTACATCAAATCATCAGCGTAGGTGAAGGTGATCCGGCAACAGGCGGGGTCATGCGCCAAGGCCATTCTAATTAGCCTGCAATCGATTCATATTCTATTGCTGTGAATTTACGTTGTGATTGGTCATATTTAAAAAGGGAAGAGCGCGGATGGCAGTCAAATCACCATTATTTCAGCAGCGACGGGCAGGGGTCTTGTTGCATCCGACATCGCTACCTTGTTCTGAATCTTATTTGAGGGGAAATGATCAAAAAGCATTCGGCACTTTGGGAAAAGACGCCTATCATTTTATTGATCTGATTGCTGAAGCGGGTTTGAGCATTTGGCAAATGCTCCCAACAGGCCCAACACAAGCGGATATGTCACCGTATCAATCAATTTCTGCCCATGCGGGCAATCCTGAACTTATTAGTCTGGATTGGTTGTTGGAAAGAGGGTGGATAACAACGGCGGATGTGCAACAGGCTGGTGAGCATGGTTTAACTCATGCTCGACAACAGGGCGCTTTTTCTTTTTATCAATTTTTAAAAACGGAAGAAGGGTTATCAACTCGTCACGCGTTTGAGAATTTTTGTTCACAACAACAATATTGGTTAGACGATTTCGCACTGTTTTGTGTATTACGCCATGAATTCAATGGCGCGTCATGGGTAGTCTGGCCAGAGCTGATCCGCCAGCGAACTACAGATGCATTAACGAAAGCACGTACAGATCTTCAAGAAAAAATCGATGTCATTTTATTTGAACAATTTTGTTTTTTTAGTCAGTGGGATGCGCTGAAAAATTACGCCAACCAAAAGGGGATTTATCTATTCGGAGATATTCCTATTTTTGTAGGGCACGATAGCGCTGATGTGTGGGCACAACCCCATTATTTTCAATTAGATGAGCAGGGGAATCCACTCACTGTTGCAGGTGTACCACCGGATTATTTTTCTGAGACTGGCCAGCACTGGGGAAATCCGCATTATGACTGGGCCGCAATCGAAGCCGATGGTTTCCAGTGGTGGCTAGCAAGACTACATACACAGTTACATTTGTTTGATTTGATCCGGATTGATCACTTCAGGGGATTTGAAGCGTATTGGGAAATTCCCGGTAATACTCATGATGCGCGTACCGGTAAATGGGTAAAAGCACCCGGTGAAGCCTTTTTAAAAGCTTGCTTCAACGCTTACCCGGCGTTGCCGCTGGTGGCTGAAAATCTTGGTGTGATTACCGATGAAGTTGAAAGGCTGCGAAACCAGTTTCAACTGCCAGGAATGTTGGTGCTTCAATTTGCATTTGATGGCAATACCAACAATCCCCATTTACCGCACAACCACACAACGAGTGATGTTATTTATTCAGGAACTCATGATAACGACACAACTCTGGGTTGGTATGCGACCCTGGCAGAAAAAGATCGCGAGCAATTGCAAACATATTGTTTTAATTCACCAGACACTATGCCTTGGCTGTTGATTGAGCTGGCATTGTCGTCGGTGGGGCGCATGGCAATTATTCCCATGCAAGACTTTCTGGAGCTGGACGGAGGGCACAGGATGAATATGCCCGGTACAACGGATAAAAATTGGGTGTGGACGTTTTCGTGGGATCAGGTTGAACCCACCTTCGCTGAACGTATTCGGCAGCTGTTAAGAACCTATCATCGCTTGTGCTAGCTGCGCTGTAAGCCATGCAGATAGAACATTAATCACTCAACGATACAGGAATGACCTATGGAACATAGATGCAGCGCACGCTATGCAGCGGATATTAAAATCCTGATATATCGGTACGATGTTCCCGTCGCTATAGGCCGTATCAAAAACGGTACACGATATGGCCTTTTCATCGAGTCAGATTTAACTTCCGTAGAGCCGTTGCAACAGCTGGGAATCGAAATACTGGTTACCCGTGGTACTGCACAGAAACTGCAGCGTTACCGCTTTGATTCCATTGCTATACATACAACATCCCACGGATTTGGTGTTGAGCTTGATACACTCAGTGAAGAGGCAGGAAATCAACTAACGGAAATGCTGCGTGCATCACCAGTAACGCCACAGGAAAGTGAATTGTTTGATATGGTGGCGAATGCATGAGTCTGTATGGCTCGCAGCAATCAACACACAAATACCTTAAATTTCCGAAGAGTCAGGTGTTGGGGATAATACTTAATTGCGCATAATAGAAACTGGATTATGTTACCGAAGGCCGCGTAGCGGAATTTGCAGCGGCGATACTCGCGCAGCTCGCCGCAAAAATTTAACGATAATCCGCATTATGCGCGATTTAGTTTTTCACCTGAACATGACACACAAAAAAGCCCAGGCTATTGCCTAGGCTTTTTTTTCGCACGTACTCCCACACCTTTACCACTGATTAACCCAATAGCGATATTTCCGCCTCTACGGCCTCTCCAGAGCTAATGCGCACACGCACCGAGTTAGCCTGTCAAGGGAGCCTCCAGCGACCACAGAGAGGCGCTATCTCGGCCGAGGGGGTTTACCCCCTCTGGTTAGCGTTTGGCACCGTTCTACGTGATTTACGGGCTATCAGCGCCCTCCCGCATCGGGTTAAACAGGGCGCTAGCCCGTAACGGTGCCTAGTGACACCGTTACAAAGTCCACCACAGTGGAAAATCCCATTATTTAGCTTCTTTTTCCTTCATTGCTTTGTAGTCATCTTCCGTGATGTGTTCTAGTCCTTTCCTTAGTAAAACTTCAATCATTTCTGATTCTTTTACTGGCATTTGTGTCGCCACTACTGCTTTTACCAGCTCCTTTTCTACCTTCCTCCAAATGGCGTCTGGGATGTGTTTAACAGGCATTTTTAACCCCTATAGGTCTAATAAACTAATTTTATTGTAACCTTATAATCTTAAAATTCTTGACACTAATTTACTTATTAGCTAAGGTTTGCTTACTTTATTAATTATAAGTAACTAAGTTTTTGGGGATTTTGGCATGGAAATATGCTTTTCTAGGTATAACGAGCCATTTACAGAGCCTTCAACACCTGAGGTTCACTACATATCACTCGATGCCCAGCGCGATATGAAAGCTGGTTTTTTCGATGCTCACGTAAAAGAGTTTTATTGCCATCTGCCCGCACCCCGTTTGAGTAAAACTTTCCGCACTTTCCGTACAGATGATTTGTTGGAAGTGTTCGATCCCCTTAGTGGAGTTACGCGTTTTCATGACGTTAGTAATTCCACTTTTTTTTATTCCCCAGCTGCTCCTACTTCATCCGGTGATTTGGCTTTTGCCCATGAACTTCATAAAGCCAAAGTTTCTGTTGCTCTTACTGCTGCATCACGTTGCACGTGTGGTAATGCAAAACGTCCTTGGCGGTGCACATGCAACAAGTAGGGATGATTGACTGGTTAACGCTTTGGCTTGATGCCAGCTTATTGGATCGCGATTCAATGCAGCGCGTTTTAAAAGATGCTGACCGTGTGCAGCGTATCAATGGATTAACAGGCGAGGTGCGTTGGGAGTCTGCTGTGCGTGAACATATTAAATCCGATGATCACAACGTCACCGTTAATTTTGGTTCACGTTTGCAAATACAGGGTAGTCCTGCGCGTGTAACTAGTTCTCATAATGTTTTTGGTTCGTTGGATATTCAGCAGTGCGCTAAAGACATGATTGATTTCGTTGCAAAGCATCACTCTATTTTTATTCCAAAAAATTTAAAGCTCTGGTCATGTTCTCGTATCGACATTACACAAAATTTTGATATGGGTTCACTCGCTCAAGCACAACAGGCTATCGATTATCTAAAGCCTTTAAAGTGTGGAAGACAAAAAACCAGTACTTACGACACTTCTGTTATTTGGGGTAAAGGTTCCACTTTGCATAAGGGTAAAGCGTATTTAAAAGGCACACAGTTGCGTGAATTGGTTGCCAAAAATAATGCGCGTGTAAGTGAAGTTGAGTTATTAAAAGCAGATCGTTTGTTGCGTCTTGAATACACAATGGCACGGGGTTTAATTCATCGTCTACGCGAAAATGCCGGCATGAATTGGTATGACCTAACACCAGAAATTCTTTTAGCGCATCACTCGGATTATTTTTCAAAATTTATATCCACTGTTGAGGTGGTCGATATGTGCAACGTATTGGATAAGTTGTTGGCAAATGTTGGTAAAGGTGAAAACCAAATTCCAACTGAGGGTAGGGCTCGTGCCGCCTATCGTTGTTATACAGATATTCGTATGAATGGTTATCACATAGCTAAAGAGACTTATGGTCGTTCTGCTTGGTATACCCATGTAAAAAATTTAGGAACTATTGGTTTGGTCGCCGCGGATTTACAACCAATTAACGTGGTTCCGCTTCGTCGTCGCCAAATTGTTCTTGATCAACCGATCTCGTCATGGGATCAAATTAACTTAGCTATAGGGGCTTGAAAATGATGAACGCACGTTTTGAACAAAATGCAACTTTGATTGGTGTAGTCGCTAAAAAGGGGCAGGGTACTTTAGATAATGGTAATGCATGGCATACAGATCGCGTTGAATTACATTGCGTTGTTCCTTTCCCCGAAGGCGATGCAAATGCTATTGGCGATACTGTTGTTGTGTATCAGGTAGAAGGTCGCGATCAGCATATTCAAATGGCCAAGGATTGCTTAGGTCAACCAATTACTTTGCGCATGGAATTGCAGCCCGCTAAAAAATTGGGGCAAGCGCCCAAGATGGTTTGTTATGGTTTTTATCCAGCTAACAATGCTCAACCTGCAAAAATAAAACCTTCTTCTACTCCATTGCCTGAAAATGTGCAGGTGAAATAGTAATGTCCCAGTATTTGGTTTGCGAAGGCTCTGTTGATTTATCCACGTTGACTTGCTCAACCGGTTGGCAGGTCGCGCAAGCTGTCGATTTTTCGGATTTGGTTTCTTTACTGGAATTTGATCCGGAAATATGCGCATACATTATCGGCGTTTGTGTCCTGTTCTTTATCATCGGTCACGCCGCTGGTCATGTAGCGCGAATTTTAATGCGTGTTTAATTTTAATTTTTGGAGTTTTTTTCTATGAAAACTGTATTTGCTGTTCTTCGTTCTAAAGGTGTAAAAGTTGCTGCTGCTGGTTCCGCTTTGATGGTTGCTACCACTGCCGCGCATGCTGACATGGCCACTGAAATCGCTGCTGCTCAAACTGCCGGTGAAGGCAATGTGACTCTCGCTATCGCTGCCGTTATCGGCATCTGTGCGTTGGTGATGGGCTTGAATGTTGTTATTAGTTTGTTGAAGAAGTAATTAAAAATGCTTGTTACCGTTATATTGGCCTGCACAATGTTTCTAGCGTTTTTGTTTGGATTCTACACTGGCCGTATTTCGTAACAGTATTTTTACTGGTTGCATCAAATGAAAAAAAACCCGCACTAACATGCCCGCGTTACTGCGGGTTTTTTAATGGAAAAAATTATGCGCTATTTATATTCACTATTTTTTTTAGTATTCAGTTTGCATAGTAATTTTGTTTTTTCTCAAGCCGTCCCTAACTGTACTAATCCCTACAATCTTGGTTGTCTTGATGCTCAAACAGTAGGCCCTAATGCGTCATGGTGCCAAGGTCAATCACCCGATAAATTTTTGCTTGATAAAGGCCAAATGGGTTGTCCTGCTAATCACAATTATTACGCCTGTGTAGTAATGTCTAACTGTTCATGCCCTCAGGGGCAGAAGTTTAATGTTACTGAAGTACTTGGCGTTAAGAAGGGCGAATGTATTCCTGATGAACCTCCAGCACCAGAGGAGTGTATATCACCTAATGTTAAAAATTTACAATCTGGTGAGTGTGAACCAAAAACAGAATGTACTTACCCACAACTTTATGATTTTTACAGCAATTCATGTACTAATAATCCTCCTAATTGCGCACAGGGATGTAAACCAAATCCATTAGAGCCTGGTGCCTGTTTATGTACCAATGAGCCTAATTGTCCGGATGGTTGGGCTCTTGGCGCTACTGGAACTACTTGTGTTCCTAGTACTAATTCTTCAACACCAACTTCAACACCAACTTCAACACCAGCTTCTCAGCCGTCCCAAAATTCAAGTACACCTTCTGCTACATCTTCTTCGCCTGATACATCGGGCGGTGATGATGGCTCAGGTGGAAGCGGCGGTGGTGGTGATGATGGAAATAATACTGGCGGTGGTGCTGGTTCTTCTTCTGGCACTACTTCAAGTTCTCCTTCTAGTGCTGGTGGTGGTGGTGGTTCCGGTACTAATTGGATTCCTGTTAATTCTGATTCTGATTGTCCTAATAAATTTCAAGATACCAATGGTCAATGGTGGTGTATGGGAAGTGGTGGTGTTTCAAGTCAAGGTGCTGGCAATTGTGATCCGACTGCCCACGATTATTTGTCCTGTATTTCTCGTGAAAATGAGGGCGGTGGCGATGGTGGTGATGATGAAACAACTGAATTAAAACTCGGCGAATACACCCAAGATTTGCAAGCTCGCTTACAACAAGCAAAGGATAAATATTCAGCAAAAATAAATACCATTAAAAGCGAATTTTCAGAGCAAATGGCCGTGAATATTTCCGCTGGTGGCGGCGGCCTTCCTTCGCATCAAGTAGAGCTTTATGGTGTTAGTTTTGAGGGTGGTATAGCTGCTCGTTCTGATTTTTTTAGTCAGATTAGCTGGCTTTTTATGGCTGTTGCTGCCGTTCTTTCGCTTTATATTATTTTGTCGAGGTAATTATGATTCCTGATGTTATGGAGTTGCTTAATTCTTTTGTTGAATTGATCAATGAGCTTCCTGCTAAGTCAGATAGTTATTGGGAGCGCATTGTTTTGTGGATCATTATTTCTTATATCGAGTTGAAGGTTGTTGCTATTGATTTTGCTTGGGGTTTTGCTTCTTCAATTTTGAGTGCTGTTGGTGTTTCTCAGAGTATCCAACAAGCATGGAGTTTTGTTTCTCCTGATATGGCTTCTGTTTTGTCGTATTTGCGTATTCCTGATGCTATTAATCTTGTTATGAACGCTTACATCACCCGTTTTATTTTGGGGTTATTACCATGACAGCTGTAATCCATCACGGTGCACCCGGCTCATATAAAACTTTTAGTATTGTTCAGCGTGTTTTAATTCCTGCGCTTCAAGAAGGGCGCATGGTTATTACTAATATTCGCGGTTTTGATTCAATTGATCGCATCCGTGAAGTTTTAAATATTGAAATACCTGATAGTGCGCAAATTTTATATGTAGAACCTAACGAGCTTGGCTATCAGACGTTAGCAAAGTTTTTTCACTGGGCTCCTGCCGGTGCCCTTATTGCAATGGATGAAGGGCAGAGGGTTTATCCAACTCGCACCAAGCGTTTTGATGAGCTGGATCAACCAGCCGATATTGTTATTTGTGATGCTGAAAATAATCCGCTTATTGATATTAAAACTGGCCAGCCAATTTATAGGCCATCCACAGTAGAAAATGCATTTGATCAGCACCGGCATTTTAATTGGGATATTTATATATCCACTCCTAACATTTCCAAGATACACAGTGAAATACGTAAAACAGTCGAGTGGGGCTATCGTCATCGCGATAACACCGGCCTTTTGCCTTGGTTTAAAAATACGTGGACGGAATTTAGACATGACTCTGAACAAAGTGGAAAATCAGTCGCTCACTACTCGGGCGCTCCCAAGCGCTATAAAGCAGATAAAAAAATCTTCCAGTGTTACCAATCAACCGCTACAGGAAGTGCTAAAACTTCAAACGAAAATATATCTATATTTCGCGACCCTAAGCTTCGCGCTCTCGGATTGGTATTTTTCGTCGCCGTTTCCATTTTTATTTACCAAAGCCAAGCTGCTTATGATCGCCTTATGGGTGGTGCTGCGTCCTCATCTGATGGCACTATTGCGGTTCCTGCGCAAGCTGCTGTTTCGCCTGTTCCTTTACATCATCATGATATTGGCAACCGCAATGTTATTGAAAACATGCACCCGCGTACTGTTCCTGTAAATCCGATTGAAACAGCGCAGCTTTTTTACACAGGATCCATAAATAATCGTTTTATGTTTGAGGCGCTCTGGCCGGATGGCTCTGTTACTTTTTTGGGACTTCCTGAGCTGGAGCGATTTGGCTATATCGTCAAGGAGCGTATTGGCGCGGTTGTTGCCTTTGATCTTAATGGAAAGCTGGTTTACGCTTTACCTAAACCTCGTGCACCAATTCAGGAGCGCGTAGCGACTATGGAGCGGAGCGCGACTGAAATTGGTGCATTTGGGATATAAATTTTATTTAAACTAATTGAATGACAATCGAGCTTAAGCGCTAGTGGCGAATGCATGAGTCTGTCTGGCGCACAGCAATCAACACACAAATACCTTAAATTTCCGAAGAGTCAGGTGTTGGGGATAATACTTAATTGCGCATAATGTATATTATGTTAAATTGAGTATTATAGAAAAATCAAAGGGTTATAGTTGCTCCCTTATATTTTGCTTTCCATCAGTGACTCTTCGGCTTAACCGCGAAGAGCCTATGAAGCACAAACAACTGTTAGAGCGTGTGTACGCTGAAGTCGAAACAGTCATTCTTAGTAAACAGCATCCTGTTACCGGGCTGCTTCCTGCCAGTACCGCTATTAATAATCACGGTGATTACACCGACGCATGGGTGCGCGATAACGTCTATTCGATTATCTGTGTGTGGACATTGTCCATCGCTTGCAGGCACCAAGGCGAAGAGCATAAATGTGACCAGCTTGAACAAGCCACTATCAAACTGATGCGCGGTTTGTTGCAGTCAATGATGCGTCAGGCGCAAAAAGTCGAAAAATTCAAACACTCGCTGGATAACCGCGATGCACTTCACGCGAAATACGATACTGCTACCGGTTTACCCGTCGTCGCTGATGATGCCTGGGGGCATTTGCAGATTGATGCGACCTCTTTATTTCTACTGATGTTGGCGCAAATGAGCGCCTCCGGGTTGCGTATTGTGTGTACGCAAGACGAGGTGGATTTTATCCAAAACCTGGTTTATTACATCGCCAGCGCTTACCGTACACCTGACTATGGAATCTGGGAGCGAGGCAACAAAGTTAATAACGGTAAAACAGAAATTAATGCCAGTTCTGTGGGCATGGCCAAAGCGGCTTTACAGGCATTGGATGGATTTAATTTGTTTGGAAAACATGCGGACAAAAGGGCAACGATCCATGTAATTGCCGATGCAATTTCTCTTGCCAGAACCACCCTCGCCTCACTTTTGCCACGGGAATCTTTGTCGAAAGAAACAGACAGCGCCCTGTTAAGTATTATTGGCTTCCCTGCATTTGCAGTTGGTAAGGAAACACTCGCAACCCAGACACGCGATGCTGTTTTGACCAAGTTAGGCGGCAATTATGGCTGTAAACGTTTCTTATGGGATGGGCACCAAACCGTACTAGAGGAAAGCTCGCGTATTTATTATGAGCACGATGAGCTGGGAAATTTTGATAACGTAGAATCTGAGTGGCCACTTTTTTTTACTTATCTCTATATCACCGCTTTATTTGATGGCAGCGAAGCAACTGCGAAACATTATCGCAAAAAATTGGAATCGCTAATGGTTCATGTGAACGGTATAGGTTTATTACCAGAGCTTTACTATTTGCCATTAGAAAATGTAGAAGCGGAAAAAAAGAATCCTCGATCACAAACGCGCATCCCCAATGAAAATATTCCACTTGTGTGGGCCCAAAGTTTGTATTTGACTGGATTGATGCTAGACGAAGGCTTGGTGAGCACGGACGATCTTGATCCATTGAAAATGCGCAGGCGCTCTACCCGGTTTATTAAATCCAATATTGCATTAGTGGTGCTTGCTGAAAACGATACTATTAAACAACACCTTGCGAAATACGGTGTTATCGCAGAAAGCTTGCAAGATATAAAGCCGATGGGAGTGATCTCAGCCTCCAGCTTAATGGAAGCCTATGCTCACATTGGTGAGAATAAAGCCTTGGGACTGAGTGGTAGGCCACGACGCCGGGTGCAAAGTTTGGCTACATCGCAAACTTATGAAATCAATAATAAAATTTATTTAAGCTTGTCCTGGCTGCAAAGCGAACGAGAGGATTATCGCCGTTACGATGCACAATGGGTTATTGAAAGTTTAGCGCAAGAAATCCATTTCATTTATAAAAACTGGCTCAGTTCCGAAGTTGCTGTATTTACTTTAATGATGGATCATCGTCTGTACAAAGTGCCCAATGCAGAATTATTATTTGAAGCTTTGCGCGCATATCAATTGCGTACTGAATATGAATATGTTGGTTATGCTTCGGCTAATCTTGCTCATCGCGCTTCACGTGTAAATAGTCTATCTATCCCCTATTTTCATATTGCTTCACTCAATAACCAATTGCAGGCCATTGTGACTGATGATGCTTTAACGGCCGAGCAATTAGAGCCTGCGGCAGCTTCATTGCTGGAAAATTTCTATACCGAAAGCGACATTATTACTTATCGAAAATTTTCGCTGTATGTAAAAAATCATAAGCTGTCTGATAACATTGGAATTAACGGAGCAGAAGTCACAGTAAAAGATTTAATTCGTGATGTTTTTTATCGATCACAAAAAGTCAATTACTGGTTGCTTGCCCGTTTCTGCTTTTCACAATTGAATTATACGCTCACTGATCTTTCTGATAGCCTGACCTTGCTGGCTGCACGTAATTTGACTATCACCGTTGGTGACAACAATCATACAGAAATTAAAGTCGATCAGTCATTTTCCAATGCCACCTACTTTGAAAGTGTACGGCAATTATTTCCTGACTTATTAGAACGCACGTTAGTGCAAGAATTAATTTCTGCAATAGGCTCATTAATCCGCTCCGAGCCTAACTTGTTTAATGGTTTACATTCAGTTCAATTGCGCAACTTCATGTTGCTCTGCGCAATGGACAAAGGTGATGCTGAAGATGTGAGTATGCTTGAGTGGCTTGGCTTGCAATCACCTGCCAGGCTGTATAAGAAAATTCGCGCAATCTTAACATCGCGCAAGAAAGTGTTTTCCCAAGGGATTAATCATGTAACCCCCTATAAAATTCATCACAATGACAATATCGATGATGAAAATCCCGTGCTCTCGGATGCAATGGATACCGACTGGCTTGAGTGGCGTACAGCGCGCGGATTGATTACCCATTTCGATGCAAACTTCCTTAAAGATATTTGGCATAGCTTAATGTTTGCCGAGACATTGCTATTCAGTAATGCGTCGGGTGGAAGTTTTAATCTGGACTGTAAAACGATTCGCAAATCTATGACCCCGGGAGAAGAAAGCTTTGCACATTTGATCGATCAGCTTACCCATAGGCTCTATCCTGCCTATTACAAAAGTGCCGTAGTAGAAGCCCTTTATGCATATACGCAGTTCTGCATTAATAATCCGCAAATGCGATTCCAAAAACCATTGGTATTTCGTGATGTGCTTGAACGCGCAGCAGCCCGTTATATACAAGAGCGCAAATCCCAGATGAACAGCTTGGGTATAGAAACAGATTTGACTGTTTTTATGCAGCAATCGCCGCATATAGTGAATCTGTATGTCACATTGATTTATGCAGAGATCACCCAACCTTACTGATGGGGTGCCTCCTAAGCAGCTGTTTATGGGGTTTTACGAAATATATACCGCCTCCCCATAGGCTCGCCCTACCCTTAGGTTTAAAATGCGCTACATTCATTGGGTGTCATTTGGCTTAAGTTGGATATTATGAAATTATTGGGGCCTACGCTGCTGATTTTGGGCGCAATCCTGAACATTCTTGCGTTGTTTATGTTGGTGCCGCTGGCGTTATCTATAACCTATAACAGTGATAATCAGCTTGCATTTTTTTCTTCGGCAACCATCACCAGTATTGCAGGAATTGTTTTTCTTATAATCGGTAAAAAATCCCGTTTGGATTTCATGCAGCCCCGGCAGGTGTTTTTAATCACCACGACCGCGTGGACCGGTGTTTCTCTCTTTAGCGCGCTACCTTTTATCCTGATTGATCATCCACTCAGTATTGCCGATGCCGTATTTGAGGCAGTTTCAGGTGTGACATCGACTGGTTCGTCCGTTATGGCGGGCTTAGATACGCTGCCTAAAGATATTTTGCTCTGGCGCTCCATGCTCAATTGGATTGGTGGGGTTGGGATTATCGGAATGGCGATTGCTGTATTGCCATTCTTGCGTGTGGGTGGCATGCGCCTGTTTAAGACAGAATCATCGGACTGGTCAGATAAAGCCATGCCGCGAGCGCAAAGCCTGATGGCAATGATTATCTATTCTTATATTTTGCTCTCATTAATTTGTTGTTTGGCATTTTGGTTGGCAGGAATGGATATTTTCAATGCAATCAATCATGCAATGACAACCGTTTCTACAGGTGGATTTTCTACATCAGACAGTTCATTTGCCCAGTTTGATAGCTTGCTGATCCATTGGATCGCTGTTGTTTTTATGTTGGCTGGCGCATTTCCATTTGTGCTGTTTGTACGCTTATTGGTGAATAAAAAATGGGTGATATTTAGCGATACCCAAGTGCGTGGATTACTGTGGGCGGTAGCCATGACAACAACCGTCTTGACGATACAATTGATCGTTACAGACCAGATGGAACCACTCCGTGCATTGACGATGGCCTGTTTTAATTTGGTGTCTGTGATCACGACAACCGGTTTTGCATCGGGCGACTACCAACTTTGGGGGCCCTTGGCGTTGGTGATTTTCTTCTTTGTCACCTTTATTGGAGGCTGTTCCGGTTCTACCACAGGCGGAATAAAAGTGTTCCGTTTGCAGATTTTTGCCGGTTTGGTAAAAGAACAAATAATGACTGCAATCCATCCTCGCGCCATTATCAGTCGCCGCTATAACAACCGTTTAATCAGCTCCGAAATTATTGCATCTTCTATTTCATATATGTTTTTGATGGCGGCCTGCTTGGTAGTCATCGCCGCCATACTCGCGCTAACCGGATTGGATCTGGTAACAAGCTTTACGGGTTCTGCAACAGCGCTAATGAACGTAGGCCCCGGGTTAGGCCCTATTATTGGCCCTTCTGGTAATTTTTCCAGTTTAAGTGATACCGCAAAATGGGCGCTCTCTGCAGGAATGCTATTGGGGCGGTTGGAATTTTTGACAATTCTTGTATTGTTTACTCCTGCATTTTGGCGAGCATAATGAACACAGAACAATTACTGCGTAAATTCGCCTACCCCATTGGAATATTATTTCCCTGGTTATTAACACCCTTTGCTTTTTTGGTGACCGACTCCCTTCCCAAGGCGAATGTTCCATTGCTGTATATCGTGATGGTTGTTTTTATTGCCATCAATGTAACAGTAGAGTTGGCAATCATTAATGCGCTGTCCAGTTTTTTTGCATTCAGTTTCTTTTTTGCCGAACCTTATGGATCAATAATGATCCATCAGGATGAAGACCTCCTGACAATCTCTTTGTTTTTGTTGACATCCGTTTTGGTGGGATACATGGCTACCAAACATAAAAAAAATGTCCAGAAAATTCGCATGCGTGAGTTCATGACGGATATTGAATTGGAATTGCTAGAGCGCCTCCCGAAAGCGATCGACACCAAAGATGTAATAGAAGCCTTACGCGATGCGCTCAAGCCTTGGCGTGAACATTGTGTGCTCATTACTCACGATGATAACTGGGCCACCCATCCGATGATCCGTCGGCTCACCAATTTACGCAAAACGTATTTGGAAGAATTACTGGAGTTGCGTTTAACAGATGAAGTCATTAAAAAAATTCCTGAACTTGAACAAGAACATGACGTGTACTTTTTGTATAGTTCCCGCCAAGTGATAGGTCTTTTGAGAATTGCTGCTGAAAATATTCCACACTTACCGCGTGACATTTTTTTATTGTTACTACATCAGGTAAATATCTCGTTGGAACGTACACGATTAGCGGCCGACTTGGAAAAAGAAAAAATTGCCAAAGAAAATGAATTGCTGCGCTCATCGCTGCTCTCTTCGGTTTCACATGACTTTCGCACCCCATTGACAACCATGATTGGCGCAACATCAACTGTGCTTGAGTTTGGTGAGCACTTGGATAAACAGCAAACAAAAGAGTTGTTAAGTACAGTGCTGGAAGAGGCTGAGCGGCTTAATCGCTATACCCAAAACTTGCTGGATATGACCCGCCTTGGCTTTGGGCAAATGAAACTGGAATGTGATTGGGTCAGCATCGAAGAGATCCTTGGGGTAGTTAAAAAGCGTTTGCGCCCCCTTTTAATAAGAAATTATTTAACCGAATCGATCAGTCCGGACATGCCTTCGCTGTATGTGCATGCGGCATTTTTAGAGCAGGCAATTTTTAATATTATCGATAACGCTATTAAATTCTCTCCTCCTGATGCCAGTATTGATATTGAATGTACAACAGAGAACAATAAAATTATTATCCTGATTTGCGATCAGGGAACCGGAATTCCGGAAGACGAACGCGAAAAAGTATTTGAGCGTTTTCATACAGCAGAAAAAGGTGACCGCCGTAAATCCGGCAGCGGCCTTGGCTTGACCATCTGCCGCGGAATGGTAGTTGCCCATGGAGGGACAGTCAGGATTCAGGCTAACCCCAAACGAATTGGTAACAAGTACAATCCCGGGTGTTGTTTGCGCATCGAGCTCCCTATTCATGAGCAAAACTCGCAGCAATTGCCTAAAACAGAAGAATAAATATTTAACAGCGATATAACACTGGCACTTGCGTTGGATAGTTATACTCGTCCTCCTAAACGGAGTCGCTATGAGCAAAATTTTGATTATTGATGACGAACCCCAAATTCGTCGTTTCCTGCAAATCGGTCTGACTGCACAAGGTTATGTTATCCGTGAGGCTGATAATGGCCGTCAGGGGCTGACTATAGCAGCGGAAGAATCACCGGATCTGATCATTTTGGATATGGGGTTGCCCGATCTTGATGGGCAGGTTGTTCTGAAGAAATTGCGCGATTTTTTTCATCAACCCATCATCGTATTATCTGTACGCAACCGTGAATCAGAAATTGTGCAAGCGCTTGACCAAGGCGCCAATGATTATGTTGTAAAACCATTCGGCATTCAGGAGTTACTGGCGCGTATCCGGGGGCTGATAAAAGCCTTTGGGCCCAGCGTAGAAAGCGTGCATAAATTTCAGGATGAGCGTGTCCTGATTGATTTACAAGAGCGGAAACTGGTTGTGGATGGTGAAGTTGCAAAACTATCGCGCAAAGAATTTGAATTGTTAAAGCGGCTCATCAATAACGCAGGCCGCCTGGTCACGCAGCAACAATTATTGCGTGAAATTTGGGGTGGAACCCATGTAGAAGACACCCATTACTTGCGTATTTTTATTGCACGTTTACGCACCAAATTAGGTGATGACCCCTCCAATCCTCGCTACATTGAAACAGAGCCAGGCGTTGGTTATCGCTTTTTACCTAATGTTGAAAACTAACTCTCAAAAATAAAAATGCTCGCGACCAAACGTGGTCGCGAGCGGTTGTAACTACATCCTGTACACACACATCTAAAGCTGAACACATCGACCAATCAATAACACATCACCAATCGAAAAGCCGTACGAACCTAGCGGCAAATAGCACCTATATTTTCTACCAAACCGGATGTGGCTTCGCTAATGCATCCGCGCTTATTGTTAATAAACTGCGCGCCAACCAACATATTGTTAATGCAGGATGCATCATTTGCCAAAACACCCATGCCGCCTGAACGCGAGATAACTACTCCGGTAAATGTATTTCCCGTTGCAGCGGTAGTTGGGTCAGTATTAACCTGTGCAAGGAAAATTCCGTGCTGTGCGTTATCGCGGATATGTAAATTGGTGAATGAATTATCCAGCGAGTCGCGCATGAAAATGCCTACTGTGCGATTGTCTGCAATCGTCACATCATAAAATTTATTGTTGTTAAATTTTATGTCGGTTGAAATTCCGGCTGCTTTGTTTCCGTATAAATGAATGCCTGAGAAAGTACTGTCTTCAGTTTCGTACCCGGCAAGGCCGTCGAACTCATTATCATAGGATGTGTAATCGCGTACGGTTAGACGACGACAGCCAAGTTCGGTCACCAAGCCTCCAGACATAGCACCAAATACCGTCACTGATTGCACGGTGCAATCAACGCAGCGGCGAATGCTAATACCATTGTTGCGCAATGGAAATTCATTACTGCATGGGCCTCCCATGCATTCAGAAGTTTGGTTTGCGCGGTTACCATCGATCATTAATTCTTTCACACGAATATGGCGCACGGCACGGCTGGGAATATTTTCAGTAGTGCCCATCACAATGACAGGGGCATTTATATTGTCGGCAAGGCGCAACAAACTCGCCGCTCCCATACCGCGTAAGCTGATATTGTTGCGATCAATGACGATAGGATGCGTGCATACATAGGTTCCTGCAGGCAGTACTACTTCACCACCTTCGGGAGGTAATTTATTGATAGCATTTTGAATTGCGGTGCAGGTTTTTTCCTTGACGATTTCTGTTGCAGAAGCAAAAACAGATACGCACATCATCAACACGATCAGTAATGTCCATACAGCGTGTGAGCCAGATTTTGTTTTCATAGCAGCCTCACTTGAACACAAGAATTAATCTTGCTTTATTGAAGCCTAGCTCTAAAAAAACGATCAACAATGAAAAAAACGTCTTTAGCCAAAAAAAATCTAACTTATACAAGCGACCTAATCGGCGGCCATATAAAGTGTGTATTCCAGAAACACAAAAGGAGCCAAAGGCTCCTTTTGTCACACTGCTGTTTTATAAAGCGGGTTACTGCTCTGCTTTGGGCATAAGCGGATTACAGTTTTTAATGGTTACTCGCCCTTCCAACAAATTGCCTTTGGAGTACTCACTGAAAATACAGGTATTGTTTTCAGGGTTGTAATTTTCGATCCACAGATTCTCGTCTTTCCAGGTTGCCTGAATGTGCATTTGGCCCTTGGGAACTTCGATGGACATAACGCCGCCGTAATTTTTAACAAAGTGTTGCTCGTAATGGAAAAAGTACATTAACCATCCGATCAACAACACTGCCAAGCCGCCAATCAAGCCCGCCTTCCAGCGCAGATAACGGCCAACGCCCCAAAACACAAATAGAGCAACACTGATAACAGCAATCCAGTACAGATAGGTAATCACAAGCCTTCCCTCACGGTCGTTGAATTTAGCCCTTATTCAACAGGCTTTTGCGCCCCAGTGCAACCAAGGCGAGTGCCAGTAAGCTGAATAAGCCCAGACTGCCGCTGCCGCCATCTTTTTTATCTTCTTTTTGATTAATCAGGGTGTTTTTGGCTGGATTCAAACTTGAAGCGGTATCAGGATCGGCATTGAGTACAACAATATTTTCGATCAAAACCAGATTGTTGCCAGTAACTGGCTTGTTAGCTACCTGATCTGCTGCCGAGTAGTCACGCAGCGGGAAGCCTTCAAATATACCCACATTGAAACGATTCAGCGCAGCAATCGCATCGACTACTACCATTCCCTCACCCATTACTTGGCCGAATACGCTAAATCCGCCGTTGTTGGTGTCGAGCACAAAGCCATGGCTCTTGTCGGTGGCATTTTTATCATTGAGATTGATGAACCACTGGTTGGTGGCAGAGTTTGGATTGCCCGCTAATTTTGCCATGGCAATCGTGCCACGTAGATTTGAATAGACGGGTTCATTTTCAACGGCAGCATTTTGTGCAACTGCTGTCAGTGGCAACTCGCCGTTGAATTTATAACCGCCACCTTGAATAACAAAATCCTTCACCGAGCGATGCACGATAGTGTTTTTGTAGGCTTCGGCATTGACGTAAGCCAGGAAGTTGGCAACGGTTTTGGGAGTGGTTTTATCAAACAAATTAACTTCAAAATCGCCCAATACAGTTTGGAACTGGACAGTAGTGGCGCTTGCCGCTTGGGTCATGAACAGGCCTGCACTTAGGCACGCGACCGATAAAGTACTTTTGAGCCAGCTGGCTGGATTGGCAACATTGAATGAAGAACGCATGGTCGATAAACCTCTAATTATCAATTAACTGGCACAAGCGAATGCGATTGTTGCCATGAAAAAACCTTCAAGCCCAAGGGCTGGGGAATCTTATCCCGACTCCCCATCTCTACACACCTGAAATTTGTTGGATTTTGTAATAATCGATGGATTTATGACGTTAATCTTCGTCATCTAATTTCTTCCAATGGCCATTCGCTTGGGGTTTGACTTCATAGCGCGCCCATTGGCGAAATTCTGTACGAAGACAAATACCCGTGGCGTAGCCCCCCTCTCCGGCGACGACCTTATAAATGACCTGATCTTTACTGGCATCGGTGCTGTTGGCGGCGTCTACAACCTGGCGGACACTCCACAGGTTCCCCAACTTGCCGTTACTGTAGTAATGCCCGGCGGTAATCTGCTCCGGGTGGGTAATATTTTTCTCGGCGTGTTGTTTGGCCAGCTCCAATAATTGGGTCAGGTTTTCAGCGGTAATATCGACATAGGAGTTGAGTTGCTCCATCGCCGCAGAAAAGTCCTCTTGTGTTAATTCAAATTGACGCTCCGCCGCAACAGCAGGCTTGGCAATTTTGCGTCTGACGAGGTGTGCCGGATAGCGGCGCCAAGGAAAGAATGCGTTGAAAACAATAGCAACCAACATGATGCAGGCAACATTCACCAGTATGGGGTACAGCATGTACCAGTAATCGAGCCGGTAAATTTCGGCTCCACCTATAACGGCGGCCAGCGCCGTTGCACCGCCGGGTGGGTGCATGCAGCGAGCGAAATGCATCAGGCCGACGGCGAGGCCAACGGCAAGTGCAGGTGTCCAGGTTTGGTCAGGGAACAATTGCTGGCAGCTGACACCGATAAATGCCGATATCAAATGACCGCCAATGACCGCCCAAGGCTGTGACAGCGCACCTTGGGGGACAGCAAAGAGCAAAACGGCTGTGGCCCCCATTGAGGTGACCATTAACAACGTACCTGCGGTATGCATAAATCCATCGGGATAACACCAGCGCGCTCCCCAATAAACAGCCAATATTCCTAAAAAAGCGCCCACCCCTGAGATAATTTTCTCGGTATAACTAGTGGTGTTGCGCTCTATTCCAAAGAGTAACCGGGTTTCATGCAGCCAGTGTTTCAATGACATAACTCTCTTTCAGCACCAGAAAAGTGCGGAATCCTAGTGACTTACGTCGCACCGTGCAAATCAAAACACCGTATTTTTTTGCTTGACCTTACCACCATGGTAACGCTTAACCTGAATCTATCTTGATCAATCCAAGTGTTTACCAAGCCCGTACAGGAGAGTTCATCATGTATAAATTTGTGGTGATGACTATGACTTGTGGTGGTTGCGCAGCGGCAATTACCCGCGCCATCCAAAGCGTTGATGCATCGGCAAGGGTTAACGCAACACCGGCAAATCATTCAGTGGAAATAGAAAGCCGTTTGAGTCAAGGTGAAATTCTGGCGTTATTGGACGATGCTGGTTATCCCGCCCAACCGGTGTAAGAGGTGATGATGAAACACCACAGTGAAATAGATCTGGCGATTGAGGGGATGACCTGCGCATCCTGTGTTGCTCATGTTGAACGCGCGCTGGCCAAGGTTGATGGGGTTGAATCGGTTAGCGTCAATTTGACGACTGAGCGTGCGCATTTGAATCTGGCGAAAGCTGTGGCCAGTGAAGTGCTTATCCAAAAGGTTCAACAGGCAGGTTACAGCGCGCAGCTGATCGACCGCCAGCAGGCGACCGATCGCACAGATTCAGCAGCCAAACACGAACAGGAGCGGCTTGCCCTCAAACAACAATTCCAGTTGAGCCTTGCGCTGACCTTGCCCGTGTTTTTATTGGAGATGGGCAGCCATGCAATACCTGCATTCCACCATTGGTTAATGGCCCATCTCGGCTGGTGGAATTGGTTGATACAGGGGGTTTTGACAACGCTGGTGATGTTCGGCCCCGGGCGGATCTTTTACCGAAAAGGCCTGCCTGCCCTCGCCCGCCTTGCGCCTGATATGAATTCTCTTGTTGCCTTGGGCAGCCTTGCGGCCTGGATGTATTCGTTAGTAGCGACCTTCGCGCCTGCTGCTTTACCGGCGGGTACAGTCAATGTGTATTACGAAGCGGCGGCAGTCATAGTCACACTTATTTTGCTCGGCCGCTTGATGGAAGCCAACGCCCGCGGCCGCACCAGCGACGCAATCGCCCAGTTGGTAAAACTCCAACCACAAACGGCTACTCGCGTACAAGATGGCAAAACTGACGTTGTTGAACTTGCCATTATCCAACCGGGCGAATACTTGCTGGTTCGCCCCGGAGAACGGGTTCCACTGGACGGTGAAGTGGTAGAAGGCAGCTCGTTTATCGACGAATCCATGATGACCGGCGAGCCTATTCCGGTGAAAAAATCCGTAGGCGATGAGGTAATCGGCGGCACGCTCAATACCACCGGCTCGTTTACCTACAAAGTCACCCGCACCGGCAAAGACACCTTACTCGCGCGCATTATTGATTTGGTTGAAAATGCCCAAAGCGGCAAATTACCTATACAAGCCTTGGTCGATAAGATTACCGGCTGGTTTGTGCCAGTAGTGATTGCGATTGCAGCAATCACCTTTACTTTCTGGTTTATGTTTGGGCCCGAACCTTCGCTGGGTTTTGCCTTGGTCAATGCAGTGGCGGTGTTGATTATTGCCTGCCCCTGCGCAATGGGATTGGCAACACCCACCTCCATCATGGTGGGCACTGGCCGTGCAGCGACGATGGGATTGTTATTCCGTCGCGGCAGTGCACTGCAAGGTCTTGCCGACATCAAAACCATTGCGTTTGATAAAACCGGCACCTTGACGGTGGGCAAACCACAATTGACAGATTTTGAAGTCGCGCCGGGTTTTGACAAAAACCACTTATTGTCGTTCGCGCTCGCAGCCGAACAACGCTCTGAACACCCGATTGCCCACGCGTTAATTGAAGCAGCACAGCAGTTGAATATTACGGCGGGAGAGGTGGAAATATTTGAAGCGATTTCCGGTTCCGGTTTACGTGCGCGCATTTCCGGCCATTCAATTTTAATTGGCGCGGATCGGTTGTTCACACAACAAAAAATCGATCTCACACTATTTTCTGCTGTAGCAGAAAAACTTGCCGATGAAGGCAAAACACCCATTTACATGGCAGTGGATAACCAGATTGCCGCAGTGATGGCATTGGCCGACACTATCAAACCCGACGCTGTTGAATCATTAACAGCACTGCATCAATTAGGTTTTAATATTGCGATGGTTACCGGTGACAACCAGCGCACCGCGAATGCAATTGCAAAAAAATTGGGTATCGATACCGTTATTGCTGAAGTGTTGCCCGAACAAAAAGTGGATGCAGTAAAACAATTGCGCACTGAACATGGCAGCATTGCGTTTGTGGGTGATGGTATTAACGATGCACCGGCCCTTGCAGAAGCCGATTTGGGTTTGGCGATTGGAACTGGAACCGATATCGCTATTGAAAGTGCGGATTTGGTATTGGTCAGTGGCGATTTGCAGGGAGTGCCCAAAAGTATTGGGCTGGCGCGCGCGACTATGCGTAACATCAAGCAAAATTTATTTTGGGCGTTTGCGTATAACGCAGCACTGATCCCGTTAGCGGCGGGCGTAGCTTATCCGCTATGGGGTGTGTTGTTATCCCCCATGTTGGCAGCCGGTGCTATGGCACTATCAAGTGTATTTGTTGTCACCAATGCATTGCGTTTGCGTCGCTGGCAAGCTCCGCATATTGTTATGAAAAAAACAGGTCTGTCATGAATAAACGTGCACAAAAACCAACTTTGGAATTGGCCGATGCCCATGCACTGGGCTTGCACAGTATTGGCGAGGCAGCCAAATTAACTGGCATCAGCACCAAAATGATTCGTCATTACGAATCACTGGGGTTGGTTAGCCCGACCGATCGCACTTATGCAAATTATCGGGTTTATCAAACACGCGATATTCATTTGCTGCGCTTTATTAAAAGTGCGCGCGAGCTGGGTTTTTCAATGAAACAAATTGCGGTACTTGCAAGCCTTTGGCAAAACTCTGGCCGCAGCAGTGCTGAAGTTAAAAAATTGGCACTGGAACATATTCAAGAGATGGACGAGCGCATCCAGTCATTACAACAAATGCGCAATGCATTAAATGATTTGGCAGGGCGTTGTCACGGCGATGACAAACCCGATTGCCCGATCCTTGATGCAATTGCTTGTAATACATGCCACGGGGATCAATAATTTCACCATGAACAAGCACAAATATGTCCAACTGGTTATCGCGCTGTGCCTGTGGCTCCCGCTGCAGGCAATCGCGGGGCAATTGGTACATTGTGCACAACTGGAAAGCCAGTTGAATATTGCCGTTTCAACAGCATCCGCTGAAAAAAATGTAATTGCTGATAATCAAACATCAAGCCCTTGCCATCAGAAGGTTGATGTACCGGATGATACGGTTACAGCCTGCAAACATTGTCAGTTTGCCTGTCATTTACACTTTGCCATTCTTATTGATGCACCGTTGCCAAACCGCGATACCACCAGCCCCCGTCTGATTCCATTTAGTCCGTCTTCTCCCGAACAACCTTTGTTGCCACAGCTACAAAAACCCCCTGCGATTGTTAGTTAACCTTAAACAATTGGTTGCTTATCTCTACATGTGTTTTTCATTTTTTATTCAATTATTTATTGGTTAATTGCAATTACTTGTAATAGCGATAATTGCATAAAGAACCCGCATTTTTGTCAGGAAGAATTTATGAAATCTTTTTCCCATGGCGGGCGATTGGTCTGCGTCATTGCATCCAGTGTATTGCTGGCTGCTTGCGCATCAACGCCACCAGTTACGACTATTACTCAGGTTGAGCAACAGCTCGCGGTGCAGTACCCGCAAGCACAAGTGGCTGACAATACACTCGGACAAATGAATGTCGATGTGAAGAGCGATGAACTCTTGTCACTGGATAAAATCGTGCAAATCATGCTGTCCCATTCACCGCAAGTGCGTATTCAACTTGCCCGTTTGGGCGTTGCCGATGCCAAACGATTACAGGCAGAGTTAATTGATAACCCGCACCTGAGCATTGGTTTGTTAAAGCCTGAAGATGGTGGGCGCTGGCAATTGGATGCGGGATTAAGCCAGCCCCTGCTGGATTTTTTTACCCGCCCGTTAAAACGCAGATTTGCGGAGCAAAATCGGTTGGAGGCGCAGCTGATATTGCAAGCGGAATTACAACAACTTATCAGTGAAACAGCGCAGCTCTATTTTGATGCAGTAGCAGAATTACAACACTGCTATATCGACAATAAACTGGTAGACGCCGCTACCGCTAAACAGCAATTGGCGCAAAGTCTTTATGCAGCGGGTAACCTGTCCGAAAATGATTTTCTGGCCTACGATAATGATCTGCGCCGCGCCCAACGACAATTGGAAAAACGCCAAAGCCGCGCCAATGAAAAACAATTGCAATTATTGAATTTCATCGGACTGGAATCTCATAAATCCATCAACCTACCTACTCAATTATCGCCATTACCGAACGATAGGTTTGTGCATTCTGCGTTGCTTGAAATCGCATTACACGAGCGAACAGATTTAAAAATTGCCAACCAACAACTGTCTGTTATTGAACAGCGCCGCACATTAGTTAGGCAAGAGCGAGGATGGCGCGACATTAATCTGGGTATTGGTGTTGAGCGCGAATTTGATGGCGCAAAACACTATGGCCCTGAAATTGAATTGGCATTACCGCTGTTTAACCGTGGTCAGGATAAACAAGCAATGCTGGATGCACAGCAGGATGCACTTTATGCCCGCATCCGAAAAATATCTCTGGATGCCGATAGTGCAATCGCCCAAGCGTTAAACCGTATGGACTCGGCGCGCGCGCAATTGAAATTGGTTAGTGCGGCGTTAGCATCTGCGGAAAAACGAGTGGAACTATCCCAGCGCGAAGTCAATTTCATGCTCGGTAGTCCATTTGAATTGTTATCCATCAAGCGGCAACACATCCAACTTGCGCATCAATTTACCGAGCTGCTCAATAGTTACTGGCAAGCGCACTCGCAACTGGAGTTGGCAGTGGGAAAAGCCTTGCCTGTGCATTCTGCATCGATACCGCAGCATCACGAAATGCACGCCTCAGAAACAAACTCCTCCGATACACACCAACATCATCAGGAGCATCACCATGATTAATCGCCGCAATTTATTAGTGGACTTTTTATTACGGGGTAGCGCGGCAGGATTGGTGGCGGCAAGTTTTCCGCTGCGCGCGCAACAAGATCACAGCGGCCACGGTGGGCATGCAGATCACTCACAGCATCATTCACCGGCACAACATCAACCTGCTGCAAAAAAATTGGTTAAAACAACAAAAGAAATTCCCACTGTCAGCACTCAAAAACCGGATGTGACTGATCAAGGCTATCGTCCGGTCATTACACCAAACGGACGCACACTGCCCTACCGTTTGAATGATGGCGTAAAAGAATTTCATTTAATCGCAGAGGAAATTGAACACGAATTTGCGCCGGGCAGCAAAATTAAAGCCTGGGGTTATAACGGCAGTACACCGGGGCCGACGATTGAAGCGGTTGAAGGTGACCGCGTGCGAATTTATGTCACTAACCATTTGCCCGAACATACCAGTATTCACTGGCACGGTATTTTGTTGCCATGGGGAATGGATGGCATTAGCGGATTAACCCAACCGCCCATCAAACCCGGCGAAACCTTTGTGTACGAATTTACGCTGACGCAACACGGCACGCATATGTATCACCCACACGCCGATGAAATGGTGCAAATGGCATTGGGGATGATGGGCATGTTTATTATTCATCCCAAAGAACCTGTGACACCGGCGGTGGATCGCGATTACGTTGTACTTCTGCACAACTGGGCAGTGCACCCGGGCACTTACCGGCCCGACCCAAGCGTGATGAGCGAATTTGATTTATGGACCATGAACAGCAAAGTGTTTCCGGCTATTGAATCCATGGTGGCGCAAACCGGCGAACGCGTGCGCATCCGCGTGGGCAATTTATCCATGTGGAATCACCCCATCCACTTGCATGGCGTGCAATTTGACATCACCGGGTCCGACGGTGGCCGCTGGCCGCAAAACCAATGGCGCAAAGAGGTGACAGAGATTGTAGGTGTCGGCCAAACGCGCGATCTGGAATTTATCGCTGTTCCCGGCGATTGGGCATTCCATTGCCATATGAGCCACCACACCATGAATGCAATGGGGCACGGCATCCCAAACATGATTGGCGCAAAACAGCCCGAGGCGCAATTGAACAAGGTGTTGCCAGGTTATATGGCGATGGGCGAAACCGGCATGGCCGAGCACCAGATCCATACCGATATGGGGCATATGCCAGGGCCGGAAAACACCTTGCCGATGATGATGGGCGAAGGCCGTTACGGAAAACTGGAAATGGGCGGCATGTTTTCCATGATCCGTGTACGCGATCATCTGGGCTCCAAAGTCGGCCTCTATGAGGCACCGGCAGGTACCCAAGCTGCAAAAGTGGCGCGGGTTCCAGACGGCATCCCGCGCTAGCGTTCTGTATCCACGGGGGTTATGTTAATTAATGTCTATTAACGTCAATCTGACCTAGCCCCCGTTTTTGTTTATCCTTCCTCCCCTTATAATCATATTTATATGAACGTCGGTATGTCCGGCATTGCTGAATAACCATAATGATTAGCGGGGCCTTATGAATCAAAAACCACTTGCTCTCTTTCTGTCCCTGGCATTTCTGGGGGCCTGCTCAAAAGATACCTCCACTGATGCCTCCACCAACGCCAATGTGCCGGTATCTGCCGCTGCCAGCAGCGCGCCCTTGAGTATTGTGAAAATAACCGATGCCGAAGCAGAACAAAGTGCAAAGGCGATTGAACAACAAGTCAGCATCACCGCCGCGCAAGGCATGAAAGCCACGCTCTGGGCATCGGAAGCGTTATTGGGCGATACCGTGGCTATCAATGTGGATGATAAAGGCCGTATCTGGGCGGGCATCAGCCATCGCAGCAACAACTCGGAGTTTGATATTCGCGGCTATCCCGATTGGGAACATCCCTCCATGACCTTCTCCACCATTGAGGATCGCCGTGCGTTTTTGCACAAGATTTTTGCGCCGGAAAACAGCGCTAAAAATGAAAAGCTGCCAGACCGCAATAAAGACGGCACTCGCGATTGGAAAGATCTTGCGGTGATGCAAGAACAGGTAGTGCGTTTGGAAGACACTACCGGCAACGGCACTGCCGACATCGCGCAAACCGTGATCAGCGATTTCAATACCGAAGTGACTGATGTGATCGGTGGAATGTTTTACGACAACCAAAACGATGATCTCTTTATCACCGTCGCGCCAGATTTATGGAAAGTCAAAGACACCAATGGCGACGGAGCAATGGATGAGAAAAAATCCCTCGCATTTGGTTACGGTGTGCACATTGGTTTTAGTGGCCACGGATTATCCGGTGCAACCATCGGGCCGGATGGCCGCATCTATTACAGCATGGGCGATGTAGGCACCAGTGTTATCGACAGCAGCGGAAAAAAATGGCACTACCCTAATCAGGGCGTAATTGTGCGCAGTGAATTGGATGGCAGTCATTTTGAAGTTTATGCCGCTGGTTTGCGCAACGTATACGAATTTTCGTTTGATAAATTTGGCAATTTAATCAGTGTGGATAACGATGGCGATCACGTAGGCGAATACGAACGTGTGGTCTATCCCATCGATGGTTCTGATTCCGGTTGGCGTACCAACTGGCAATTAGGCAAATACACCGATCCCAAAAATAACACCTACAAAGTCTGGATGGATGAAGACTATTTCAAGCCCGCCTTTGCAGGCCAGGCTGCACACGTATTGCCACCCATTGCACCCTACCACGCTGGCCCCAGCGGAATGACTTATCACCCCGGTACCGGCTTGAGCGATGAATGGAAAGATCACTTTTTTGTGGTGGAATTTGTCGGCTCGGCCGCACGCGCTGGCATCAATGCCTTCACTTTAAAACCAAAAGGCGCGTCGTTTGAATTGGCAAGCGACCAGAATATTTTCCGCGGTGTATTGGCCACTGGTTTGGATTTTGGCCCCGACGGTGCGCTCTACATGAGCGACTGGATTGAAGGTTGGGGTTTAAAACAAAAAGGCCGCATTTGGAAATTGGATACACCGGCTACTGCCGCGAACGATGAACGCAAAGATACACAGGCGCGGCTGGCCGAAAGTTTTGCCAATCACACGCCGGAACAATTAAGCAACTTACTCCAGCACGCGGATATGCGTGTACGCCAGAAAGCGCAATTTGAATTGGTTAAGCGCAATGCCGTGGAGCAATTGCAAGCCGTTGCCAACAATAACGGCCACCAACTCGCACGCATTCACGCACTCTGGGGCTTGGGTCAACTCGCGCGTAAAGATTCACAGATAAACGCAATATTGCTGCCGTTTTTAAATGACAGCGATGCAGAAATCCGCGCACAAGCAGCAAAATTATTGGGCGATTCCAAAGCAATATCGGCAACCGAGGCGTTGATCGTACGTTTGGATGATAGCGAAATTCGTGTGCAATTTTTTGCTGCACAAGCGCTGGGGCGCATAGGTGCCCAAAATGCGACTGCGCCCTTAATCGCATTACTGGAGCGCAACAACGACAGCGATATTTATTTGCGCCATGCCGGTGCTATTGCCTTGGCTCGCATCGGGAACGAACGTGAACTGAGTAATTTGGCAACGCATCACTCGGAAGCGGTGCGTATCGCAGCAGTGGTTGCGTTAAAACATATGCGCAGCCCTGCCCTGTCACTGTTCCTGAGTGACAGCAGTGAATTTATTGTCACTAATGCGGCGCGTGCGATTGGCGATGATGATTTTGTTGTGGATGCCATGCCGATCCTCGCCAAATTATTGGATGCACCGCGCTTTAAAAATGAACCGCTTTTGCGCCGTGCCATTAATGCAAATCTGTACGCAACTGGCGCAAACAGCAGCCAGGAAAACGCGATGCGCCTGGCGAGTTTTGCCCAGCGCGATAACGTAGAAGGCACGTTGCGCGCTGAAGCATTAAAAACGCTGGCAGTGTGGGAAAAGTCATCCGACTTTGACCGCGTAACCGGCCAATACCGTGGTGCAGTTTCCCATAAACTTGCCGATGCCCAACAAGCATTGGGTAGTGCTTACAAAGTATTGTTAAGCGATAAATCAGCAGAAGTGCGTGAAGCAACCATTGTGGCTCTTGCCGGATTAAACGTGGCCGAGTCCAACGAACAATTGCTTCAGGCGTTGAATAAAGATCCATCACCTGCTGTGCGCATTGCGGCATTGAATTCACTCAAACATTTCAATATCAGCGATATGAGCAAAATTGCATTCGCGGCGATGAACGACAAAGACGAAGCCGTGCGTATGGTTGCATTGGGTTTACTGCCGGATCTGAATTTACCGGTTGGGCAAGTAGTAGAAATGCATGAAATTCTGCTGCAAAACGGTACCAAAGGTGAACAACAAGCAGCGCTGCTTTCGCTCGCGAATGTAAAAGCGCCGGAAGCAGAAGCCGTGTTCCGCACGCAAATGCAATTGTTGATCGACGGAAAAATTGCACCGCAAGTGCAACTGGAAGTGATCACCGCCGCAGAGCAATTGGGCACGCCCGAGCTGAAACAATTGCTGGCGGATTACGAAAGTAAAAAAGACCCGAACAATCCGCTCGATATGTATCGCGAAGCCATTTACGGTGGCGATGCTAAAAAAGGCGTTGCCCTGTTCCGTTACAGCAACACTACCCAGTGTATCCGTTGCCATATGGTCGGCAGCCGCGGCAATAAAGTGGGGCCGGATCTCACTACCATCGCCACTCGCATTTCACCCGAGCAAATGTTGGAGGCACTGGTTGCACCGGCCGCGCGTATTGCGCCCGGTTTTGGGCGGGTAACGGTGGTCAAGAAAAATGGTGAGCGCATTGAAGGCTCATTCGATGCAGAAACAAAAACGGATGTCACCATTACCGCTAATAACGCAACGCAAACCATTGCGCGCGCCGAGATTGAAAAGTTGGAGTTTGGTGGAATTTCGCCTATGCCGCCGATGGGCTTGGGGCTGACCAAAACCGAGCTGCGCGATTTGGTTGCCTACTTATCAACACTGAAAAAAGAGGAGCATGAGGGGCATTAATGGTAGGATGCCTCTCCCCTCACGGTTGATAACGCATCATGCAGGAATTTTATAACAAAGCATTTCTGGTTTTTCTTTCGTTGTTGTTAACCAGCGGCTTGGTTGCCTATTTCTGTATCGATAAAACATTTTTGCAGGTGTCATTGTTGCCCAACACCAATGAACACCTGCAGTGGCAGACAGAAGTCCAAACCGATAGCGATCAGGGTGGCGATTCCAGTGTAAAAATTACCGATGATAAATTCAGCCTGAATTTTCAACTCGCGCTCACGCCCACAGCACGTTACCCCTACGGCGCAGTCAATTTGGTATTCAAGGACCGCGACGGAAATGCGCAATACGTGGATTTATCCGCGTTCGATAAAATGACCTTCAGCAGTAAATGCTCCATTCCCAGCACGCTCAGCTTCGCCCTGCTTACCTTTGATGAACAAGTATCCACACACGGTGATTATTTAAGTTATCGCAGCCCGTCAACTTTTTTTGCCTGCAACCAGCAATGGCAAAAAATTGAATTGGATTTGACCCGGCTGGAAACTGCGCAGTGGTGGTTTGAAATGTTCAAGGTAGATTTATCGAACAAAGCCTACAAGCTCAATCAGGTCGCCAAACTTAATTTTGGTAGCAGTATCCAAGTGCCGATGAATACCGACACCAATGTACAGATCAGTGAAATTACGCTGGTTGGGCACAATTGGTTTTATCTGTATCTGTTGGCGGCGGTGTTGGTATTGGTGTGGAGCGGTTATGGCTTGTGGTTTTTCCGGCAGCACTCGCGCGCGTTAATTATCGAACTACAAAATAAAATCCAACGCGACCGCCCGCTGGTTGCTTATCAGCAAATTTCAGTAGCGCCGCTAAGAGATAAAGACCGCAGCGCCATCCTACATTTTATGGCCACCCAATACGCTAATCCCGATTTAAATCTGGAGGCGATGGCGATAGAGATCGGCGTGAGCCGCACCAAAATCAATGACATCCTCAAATCCGAGTTAGGCTTTACCTTTACCGGCTATTTGAACAAGTTACGCCTGACGGAAGCGGCGCGTCTTTTGGCGCAAGAGGAAGATGCCAATATTGCCGAGATCGCCTACTCCGTCGGCTATAAAAATGTGTCTTACTTTAATAAATTATTTAAAGAAGAATATCGCTGTACACCCAAGGTATACAAAAGCCTGCATGACAAAACCCTCACCGAAGGGCATGAACAATCCCCCGAATGACTTCAACTTAAGGTAAAAAAACTAACACTTTTTACCAATTGCTACAGTTTTTAGTTCAAGCGTTAACCCCTCTTGTATTCCATTGGCACACTTGCCCCCTGAACACGCGCAGTTTTTATTTACTATCGCATCAGGGATCATCATGAAAATAATAAATACACTTTTGTTGTCTGGATTGTTGTCCGGTTTATTCATAGCCACAGGCTGTGGTGGCGGAGGTGGCGGCAGTTCAACGCCACCAACAAAAGGCTCTGCTACACCTTCATCACTAGCACCTTCGTCAGTAGCGCTGTCATCCACTGCGCCATCGTCAACAGCCTCATCCATATCCTCCGCTGCAGCATCCAGCAATGCATCAGTTGCTGGCGGTTATCCTGATTACAACGTGAACCCTTTGCCTGCCGATGCAACGGGTATGGAAAGTACCGCGGTACAGATTGCCAGCCAGATCAACATAGGGTTCAACATCGGCAACACTCTGGAAGCGATGGGCGGCAAATCTGAAACCTATTGGGGCAATCCTAAAATCACCAAGGAATTTGTCACCTTTGTAAAACAATCGGGTTTCAACGCGATACGCCTGCCCGTCTCTTGGGATCAATATGCCAATCAGGCGACTGCTGAAATTGATATTCATTGGTTAAACCGCGTGAAAGAAGTTGTCCAATACGCAATGGATAATGATTTGTACGTGATACTGAATATCCACTGGGACGGCGGTTGGTTAGAAAATAATGTCACTCCCGCCAAGCAAGCTGACAACAACGCCAAACAAAAAGCCTACTGGGAGCAGATCGCAACACACCTGCGTGATTTTGATGAACACCTGATTTTCGCCAGTGCGAATGAACCCAATGTAGACACTGCGGAACAGATGCAAGTGCTGCACAGCTATCACCAAACATTTATCGATACCGTGCGCGCAACCGGTGGCAAAAATGCCCACCGGGTGTTGGTCGTGCAAGGCCCGTCCACGGATATTGATAAAACCAATGAATTGTGGACAACCATGCCCAATGATGCGGTTGCCAATAAATTGATGGTGGAAATTCACTTCTACAGTCCGTGGAATTACACCGGCATGACCAAAGACGAAACCTGGGGCAATCAATTTTTTTATTGGGGTAAAGGTTTTCATTCCACTACCGACACCACCCACAACCCAACATGGGGCGAAGAAGATTACGTAGATACGCAATTTGCGCGCATAAAAACCCAATTTGTTGATAAAGGTATTCCCGTCATCATGGGTGAGTACGGCTTGGGCGTTCGCAAACAGTTAACCGGCGATGATTTGAAATTGCATTTGGATGGTCGTGCTTACTATCTCAAATACGTTACACAGCAAGCGATTGCCAACGGCATGGTGCCTTTTTTATGGGACACAGGTGAGCTGTTGGATCGCACAAATAATACTGTACTGGATCAAAAAGCGTTTGATGCGCTTATGCAAGGTGCAGGAAAGTAGATAAGCCCTATTGGTAACCATTATGAATAGATTACTGAGAGATACAGCGTTTTTTACAGAAAATATGGTTTATCAACCCGGCACTAATCTTTTTGCTGCGTTGCATGAACTTAAAAAAATAAAACCTTTTGTGTCGCTCAAGTTATGCAGTGCACAACCCTCATCCAAGGATGAACAGCCGACACTAACACCGGCATCTGGTTTGGCCATCATCACCTATGTGATTGCGGGTGAAGCGACTTACAGTGACTCTACCGGAAAACAGGGCGTATTAAAAAAAGATGGCTGGGCCTGGGTTATTTCAGGCTCAGGTATTTTGCATTCCATTGAACCTGCCACACCGGATTATTTTGCTGTGCAAGTGTGTATTGCATTGTCGCCTGCGTTAGAAAATTCGCCGCCGCAAAGTGCGTATCAATTACCTGCACAAACATCTACATCAATACCTGCACCAGCAACCACATCGCAAATACCAAGCATCCAGAAAGCGCATGATCCGGTGCAAGTATTAATGGGGTGGCATGGTCACAAGCGCAGTGAATTTGCGGCGCCGTCGCTGGTAAATTATTTTGTTGTTCGCCTGAATGCCAATCAGCAATGGCGCTATGAATTGCCCCTCAATCACGCGTATGCGTGGTTTGCGCTACTTAACGGTGAAGTGAGCGTGAATGACAATGCAGATACGAATTTTTTCACAACACCATCGCACCCTGTGGGCATTTATGAAAGGCCAATTGACAGCATAAATTTCACTGCAATGACCGATACCATTCTCGTGTTAGGTTCATCCGTTGAATTTGATTACGATCTGGTATTCCAGAAAAACTCCGTGCATACCTCCATTGAATCTTTACAGGTCGGCTTGTCAGGCATCTATAACTTATATAACGGACATTCGCCCAAAAAACCTGTACGCACCAGCACACCAATAGCTCAAGCACAAAATGCTAAAACGCAACTGCCGGTAGCCCTTAAGGATTAACTATGTTTGATAAAACACGCAGAACTTTGTTCAAAGCTTGTTTAACCGCAGCAGCAGTATCGCCTTTGGCGCTGGTGAATCGCACACACGCAGTGGAATCAAAAAAAACAGAGCCAGCTTGCGCGCCGGTGGTTAATACACCATTCAAACCAAAATGGGCGCGCGGGATTGAAGGCCAGCGCAAAGCCGATCTTGGCAACGGCACTTTTTTAAACCCTATCATTTCTGGCGATCACCCGGACCCGACCGTGTTGAAAGATGGCGATGATTACTACATGACGTTTTCATCATTTAATTCTTACCCCGGAATTGTTATTTGGCATTCGCGTGATTTAGTGAATTGGGTTCCCATCGGCCCTGCATTGGAAAAAAATATTGGTACTGTGTGGGCGTTGGATTTATGCAAACACAACAACCGTTATTACATTTATATTCCCGCCGCGCCGGAAGGAAAACCCTGGGGCACTTATGTTATTTGGGCCGATGATATTAACGGCCCATGGAGCGACCCCATCGATTTAAAAATTGATGGCTGCATCGACCCAGGTCATGCGGTAGGTGAAGATGGAAAGCGGTATTTATTTGTGAATGGCATCCGCAAAATCCGTTTGCGAGATGATGGTTTGGCCACCGACGGAACATTGGAGCACGCCTATAGTCCGTGGCGCTATCCCGATGATTGGATCGTAGAAAATTTTGCACCGGAAGGCCCAAAACTATTGCGTCGCGGTGAATGGTTTTATTTGGTCACGGCCGTTGGTGGCACTGCAGGTCCAGTCACCGGCCATATGGTAATTGCCGCACGCTCACGTTCAATCCACGGCCCTTGGGAGCACTGCCCACACAACCCGTTAGTGCGCACGCAATCAGAGGCTGAACCCTGGTGGTCGCGCGGACACGCGACTCTAATCGAAGGTCCATCAACTGGCGGCGATAAAGAAAGCGAATGGTGGATGATTTATCACGCCTACGAAAATGGATTCAGAACACTTGGCCGCCAAACTATTTTGGAACCTATCGAATGGACAAGTGATGGCTGGTTCCGCGCAAAAGGTGGCGATTTATCCCATCCACTACCCAAGCCCCTGCCCGATTCACGCGGTGATTCCGGCATGGCATTGTCAGATGATTTCTCGCGCAATAAATTCGGCATCCAATGGACTTTTCACAACCCAAGTGCAAACGAAAGTTCGCGCATTAAATACAACCATAAAGCATTGGAACTGACAGCAGCAGGAAATTCACCTGCAAATTCATCGCCGCTAACATGCGTCGTGGGTGATCGCGCCTATCAAGTAGATGTGGATTTTGATTTGCACGGCGATGCAGAAGCCGGTTTACTTTTGTTTTACAACAATAAGGCATTTGTCGGATTAGGTTTTAATGCTGAAGCCATTAAAATTTATCAATACGCAGAAGAACATAGCTGGGCGCGCATCCCGCATAAATCACGCAAGTTGCGTCTACGGTTAATTAACGACCATCAAGTCATCACCTACGCCTACTCATACGACAACGGCCAAACCTGGACAACCCTCGGCACCCGCATGGAAGTCTCCGGCATCAACCACAACGTCTTCGGCAGATTCCTGAGTTTGAAAGTAGCCCTGTATTGTGCAGGTGAAAGCAAAGGAAAAGTGCAGATACGTGATTTTAAATATCGGGCGCGGTAGATGTAGGTACGATTAACGCAGCGTAATCGTACGCATGTATTCACCCATTTCTATTTTAAATGCCTTTGCCAAATACCGCGCCTCCCGCTTCATCAATTTACACAGCCTGTGAAAACACAGGCGCGGTAGGTTGCCGGTGAGGAATGAACCGCAACAATGACATTGTGCCCGGTTGCGATTCACATTGTTTGTGCGGGTAATTTGTAAAAAATAGTTGAATTAAATGTAATTAGTAGAGAATCTACTAGACGTCGCAGAACGGCCATCTCAAAAAATTACTGCACAAATAGTTTTGGTCTGTGAGCACGTTTTGACACAGTCTCGGCACACCTGAGACCTTCGGCGGCTTGCTTCACAAAGCACGCCCTACAATCACTAACCTAGCCTCGGCATGAGCATTAAGCAACCAATCCTACTCCATACCTATTTCTACACCAACAAAAATGTTTCACCAAGAAAACCTTAACGCTTTGTAATACCGTGTAATTGACTTTAAAAATAATGCTGAACCAATAAAAAAGCGCGCAATGTGAATTGCGCGCTTTTCAAAATCACTCACCTTCCCTGTGTATGCCATCACTTTACATCACGGTAATAAAGTCACGATCACCCGCTCATAGCGCGAGTCAGCCGCTTTAATGAAGCGTTTAAATCATTCAGCGGCTGCTCACTGCGAGCGTATCGAACACGCAACACTTATGAGCCGATATAATCTTCTACTCGTATTGACACGCTTTCGGATTATCTTTCACCAAATAACGTTTGTAGTTTTTTGCTTTTTTATCCATGCAACCTTCAAGGTTTAATAAACGGACTTTGCGGAATTCCGCCGGTGCGGTTTCTGCTTGCAGTGCGATGTAGCCGCGGTCGTTTGGGGTGCGGTCATCCCACTGCAGGCCGGTGTATTCCAGTACTTTTTTGCCGTTGATAAAGTGCTCGGCTTTTTCACTGCCGTGCACAACCAATTCAGCAGTCACCCATTGGTCGCCGTGATAAGTTTCGCTGCTGGAATTAATAATGTGATCTTCGGTAAATTTTCCGTTATAGACAACGTGTGTGCCCGGTGTGCAGAGGTTGCCGGTTGAACGGGCATCTTTACCGTTGCCGCCTAATAATTGGTATTCCATGCTGCCAGGAAAATCCTGATCCAATGCCATCGTTTTAGGATCTTGCGCGTGATACATAATGCCGTTGTTGCGCCACGCCCATGCGGGGCCGCCTTTGACTTGCTCGCCGACAAAACGATATTCGATCTGGATTTTGTAATGCGAAAATGAGCCAGCATTGGAAAAAATATGGCCAAACCTTCCGCCGAATTCGTCGTAGTTATCGTAACGCACTTGCATCACGCCATCTTTCACACGAAAGGTATCCAACGCATTTTCGCCCAGTGGATATCCGCGGATTTTGATCGTCCAATTACTCAGGTCTTTACCATTGAATAATTCAATCCACTCTTCCTGCTCTGGCGAAGGTGTAGTTTGGGTGATGGATTCAGCTGCATAGGCCATGTGGCCGAGCAATGCGGCCAGAGCCACTAAGGAACGGGTAACGCGGTGAGTCATCTTTAGCCCCTCTTTATCTTTTTATCGCTGTGGTCTTATGGTTTATCGATGCGAGCCTTTACCGGCTGCGATCAATTTACCTTAATTATCAGATAAATAGGAGGAAATTTACAAAACCAAACCGAGGATCAGGAGGTGGGCAAAAATGCGTCTGTGTATAACGCATCGTAGCTGGATTCTTTAACCACATCGCAGCCCACACTTTTCAGGAAAATCAGCTGCCCTTGGGATATATCCTTACCGGCGTAGACGTACCAAGCTTTTCTGGCGCGCTCAGGAAATGTTTTGAAATATTTGGCGCGTTCGATCAACAACCAGCGCAAAAATATTTCGGAGGTATCCAGCCCCAGGCCGAGAAAAAGTAAATCGCAATTAAAAATACTATGCAGCCAGGTGTTTTCACCGTTCCAGATTTTGCTGTCATTATCGCCATATAAACGACCGGGGTTACCTTTATGGATCAACGCCCTCGCCCGCTCTACCGAGCCCATATAGTGGCTCAAACCCAAACGGATACTGCGCGAATATCGCTGCATACCGTTGATATGCCAAATAGCAAATTCGCGTGCGACATTAGTAACCGGTGCAGGCGCAAAACAACTGCTCCAGGGATAAAAGTCGGTAAAGCGTTGGCCGTCGGCGTGATGTAAATTCAATGCCAAACAATCGGATAACGTCTCATCAAAATTGGTGGTCAGTATCGGTGTATTGAGGTTTTTCGCCCAATTAACAATCGCATGGTGGTGCGGCTTTGCTTTCCATCCGGTAAGAAAATCGCAAAATTCTTTTTGCAGATTTTTTTCTTTTAATTGGCTACTTAAATCCAGCGCATCGTAAAATTCGGTTAACGAAATACCTAATGGAATTGCTTGCGCATCCTCCAGAGTGTGTTTTTCCCATAACTCCAACAACATGGCATCCCATGAGTTAATGCCTGCATCGCTGTTATAACGGTTAATGCCGTTGCCGATAATCAGAGCAAGCTCTTTATGATTATTATGAAGAATCGTTTTCAGAGTCATTTTATTCACATAGTTAATGGCAGTTTTGCCACACAAAATTCCCTGCAGAATTTTGTACCAGTATCCGGTTAGATAATAGCTTGCCTTGCACTTCGCAGGTGGGTGTGAGTATCACACTGCCTTTTGCCAACCCCAAGCGCCATTCAATTCCCTGAATTCCCAACGCGGCAAATTGGTGTTCATTAGCAACGCTGACCAACAGAGGTACTGACACTGGCTGCTGCTGTAAATATTCCACTTGTCGCTCTGCCCAAAAGGCGCGATCAATCACTGCCGGATATTCTGCCGAGCGCGTGCCCTGCACTGCAATGAATGATGAAATACCTACCAATAACAATCCCATTTTAAGTTTGCTTGCAACCAATAATGCGCGCGCGACTAACAACAAAGGCAATATCATCGCGACTGCTGCGTAATATTCATAAGCTTGGTCGGCCAATACAAAATAAGGGCCATAGGCGATCACTAAAAAGGCCAATGCTGCCAGCCATTGGATAAGCGTGAACGCGGGTTTTAAGGTGCGCAGGCTGATCCAATAGACTATCGCCATCGGAATGAAACAGGCGGCTGCCCACAGGCTGCCTATCCAAAACTTGCTTTCCCAAAAACCGGCTGTGACAATCATGCGCAAGGCTTCACGCGGAACGTTAAAAATCCATGCGGAAAAACTCAGTGAGTTGATGGTGATATTTTTCCCCAGTGTTAATCCATATGCAGAGTGGCGGTTGGGCGTGAACTCTTTATAAAAATAAAGCCACAGCACGCAAATACCCACACAGATAAACCACATGGCGATATCCATTTTTTTATAGGATTGTTGCTTATGTAGAAAAATCGCGAGCACAACGACCAAAGCAGGAATCAGGATGGCGGGTTCTTTGCTGAATAACGATAGCAATTGCAGTAGCGGCAAACTGAGCAGCGTCAGCCAACGTTTAGCACCCTGCATACGTGGTAACGCAACCCAAACAGCAAGTGTAATGCTTAAAAAGAAAACTAATGTAGGGCTGTTCATTGCCGCCACCCAATGCAGCGGCAAATAGGTCACTATATGTACGGCATGTAGCGCGGCGGTGAGTAACGCAATCAGCAGCGGTTGTTGCCACCGCATTGCCCGCGCAAATTGGAATGCAAATAACGCAATACCGGCGAGCGATAATAATGTTAAGCACCAGGAATACAAATGCGAATACAGCAAATCCCCCTGTAGAAATTGCTCTACAAACCGCCAGCCAGTATCCATACTCAATGGCCGCCAAAATCCGGTTTGCGATGGAGTCACAAACGGCAACCACCATGAATTACCAGTTAGACGCGCATCCCGAGCTTGGGTCAGAAAAAAATAATCATCACCCCAAAAGGGAATAAACAAAGCAGGTGCCCAAAGCGCTAATGCGAATAGGCAGAATACTCCAAGGTAAACATAAGCAGATTTTTGTACAGCGACGGTTTTGGTAAACAAAGAGCAGCCTTCTAAACGGTAATTTTGTAAGTTTTTAAACGCGCGATTTCATCATTGGCTGCTTTTTGTTGCTCAGCAGCAATACTCATGAGATCAACACTCGGATACACAGCCGAGAATCCTGCCGCTTGGTCGCTAAGACTAAGACCACCTACCCGATTAAAGTGATCTTGAATCAGCGTTTGTATCGCTGGTTCTTTTGCATAGGTGCTTTTGAGCGCATCGATGTTACTGACAAAATCAATCGCACCTATTTTGCCTGCAACAAACCGGTTGATATGGGTTAAATCACTATTGCGTGCATTAATGGCCTCTGCCACACCAATATCATCCACATAAAACCGGCGATAGCGATAGTACAGAATCAACAGCACAACCAATAACACAGCAGGAACACCATACTGCACAGTATCAGGAAAGGACTTTAATAAATTAGGCAAAAATACCGGCAAAAAAATTCCAATAATGTGCGCAGCACTCCACGTAAAACGCAAGGGCGCTTTGCAATCCACACAAGTAAATTGTTCACCTTGTAGCTTTTTTAAATTGCGAGAACCACAGCATGGGCATGCACCTAATGTCATTTTGGTAATTCCTTTCGTTTTGTTATCGATAGTGTTGTTATCAGTGTGACGTTATTAATGCCGTCGTTAACCAGCGCGTGTTGCCAATATCGCGTTGATATCCAAAGGTTCGCGATAAAGCGCAAACTCGGTTTCGTGGGTTTGAATGGCAAGTATCGACATGCGGTCAGCCAATTCATTGCCCTGCACACCCACATGGCCATTCACGTGCAATACTTGCACGCTATTCTTCAGGGTTTGGTGCAGTGAATAAATATCCTTAATCAGCTCCAGATTTTTAATCTCCCCGCCCTTCTTTTTCCATCCGGCTTTTTCCCAACCAATTGCCCATACCGTTACGCACTGTATGGCGTATTGTGAGTCGGAAAATACCGCAGCGGTTTTGCCTTGGGCGATGTCGTGTTGGGCAATTAATAGTCCTTGGTGGAGTGCATTTAATTCGGCAGTATTGTTAGTACCCATCGGGTTATACAACCCATACCACAACTCCACCAACTTACCATCGCGATAAACCGCCACACCAGACCCAGCCTCACCCGGATTAGGTTCGCAGCCACCATCGGTAAATATTTTTACTTGCTGCGGCAGCGCATTCACTTCCGCCGCATTGTAGGTTTTAACTTTATTCCCACTCGGCGCAGCACGGCCAGTTCCAGTCGTAGGCTTTGCATTACCAAACGCTGCCTCAGCCTCTTCACGGCTCAAAAACGATTTATAACGCGCCCCCACAAATCCATCGACATGCTTTTTACACGTAGCCCAATCCGTAAAAATCCCCGTCTCGCGCCCCGCCCATACTACGTAAAATTTTGAAGCCATTTATATCTCTTTATTTTCTATAAAATATCAGGAGTTATGATAAGCCAATCTCATTTAACTCAAATAATTTTCCGTCAATTTGTTCTTTAAAATCCCCTTTTTTAATCAGCTCCCTTATTGCCCTTTGAACCACTCCATTAGATAAGCCAAGTTCTTTAGCGACAGATTTATGTATGTATTTTGGCCATGGCTGATCAGGAAGCAAGCTTTTAATTTCTTGTAGTAACTCATCCGTAAGCAAATCCGAGTCGCCTAGGATTGGAGTCATGCTTACTTGGACGTTTCCGCTACTTAATCTTTTTAAATGTATGCTTGAGCTACAGCTATCGCACACAATTTTTGATTTGGTATGAGGCTGAGTATCAATCATAACTTTAATATTCGAGCTACAGATCTCGTTGGGACAAGTAATAGTTTCAAGTTTCGGGCCTGCTTGCTCTACTATGAAATTATCGTTTTCCGGATTGAATCTGGAGATTAATGTTACAGAGCAATGACTGCATACAATATGTTTAACACTGTTTCTTCTAGCTCTTTGAACATATTCATTAATGTGTTTACAGTTGGTGCACTTTGCCTCGACATTTCTTTTAACAATTTTCTTTGGTCTAGTTGTTGAAAGAGGCGTTCCTGATATATTGCTCACAGCAATTTTTATTTCCTTTCTAAGACTATTTATTTTTTGATTTAATTCCTCTGTGCTAACACCTGTATCTTTTTTATTGTCAAGCCAAAGACGTTCCAATCGACCAACTAAAGATCTCAGTTCCTCCTCTCTTTCCTCCTGCTCCTCACGCTGCTCTTCAATTTCGTCACCGATAACCCCCTGCCAATCACTTAAGGATGTATCGTTCACTGATTTCAGCATAGCTATCATATGTATTGCACTTTCAAGTCGCTCCTCCTTAGCACTTAAAGCTTCGCTATCTTTCTCATAATCAACGTTTTGTAGCTCCATCTCTAAATAAGTTGATAGTCTATTTAACTGTAAAGAAAGATTGTTAACTTTTTCCGCGGCTTTTAGGGCGTAGGTACGAAGGTTTTCACTATGCATTTCTTTAACTTCAAGAATTGCTTTTGCATGCTGGGAATCACTGTAACGTTTGGATACAAGCCAAGAAACAATTACTGATAAAATTGTTAATAATAGACTTAAGAGAGCACTTTCTTTATTACTTAATGTACCGAACGAAATTATCGAAATGCATACTATTACGCCTACAACCAACAATAACGGTAAGTTTTTTTCTAGTTTTTCCATGTTGCCACCTACATTATTTAATAAATAAGCTTCATCAATGAAAATAATTACTAAGAAGTTCTCATCTGCCCCATCAACCGCACAGCAACCCAAATCAACACACCTACTGCGCCGATCATAATTGCCCAGAACAAAATCGTTTTCCAACTGATTTGCATGCCGTGGCGGGCGAAGGAGTTTAGGTTGGGTTTTAGTTCGGTGGTGTTGGTTTGTGACCATTCGATGTCTTTGCCGTTAACCAACTGCACGAAAATTTGTGTAGTGGTTTGTTGGTTGTCGGGGGCGGCTTGGGTGTCTATGGCGATGTTATAGGGGGCAGCGTTGTTGGCGATAAATTGCAGAAGCTGCGGCTGGCGGGTGAATACCAGTTGCGGCTTGGCGGTGGTGCGGATGAGTTCGTTTAGTTCTACGCGCCATTGGGTATCGCTATTGTTGTACACGTTAATCGCATCGCTCTGCTGCCAGGTATCGCCCACTTGGGTGTTAAACCAAATACCTTGATGCACCAAATTCCACGGCTGCTTTTCAGTATTGCGTGAAAATATTTTCACGTTATCGCCATACATCACTGTGCCGAGGCTAAGGCTCAAGCGGTTAACTGGTGCTATATCGTCACGCACAAATTCCCATGCGGCGGTTTGCACTTTTGCGCCGCCATTAATTGCATGAAGTGCCGATTTTTGTTCGTCTGCCAATTCACCGGACACTTCCCATACATCCGGCTTGGGGGCGTTGGCAATGGTGTCGGTATTTTCCACTTGAATCAGTGTTAACTGAAGCTGCTCATTGCCACGGGTAAATTTCAACTTGATGTAAGCGTATTGTTTCTCGCTCAGGTTAAGCGTGATTTTATTGCGCGTTAAACGCTCGCCCTCTTTAGTTAATTGCACCAATGTGGTTTTGGTAATGGGCGACCAATTGCTCATGTCATTGGTGCCGCTGACATCTACCTCCAAATATTGGTGCTGCTCGCTGATGGGCCAGAGCAGTGCAAGCTTGTCGGCACGGGTGCGCAAATCGCTGAGATCGGCAATATAAAAATCGGTCGGCGCGCTTTGGTTTTGCAATTCCTCTTTATCAGCCTTAACTGCACTTACCGAAATTTGGTTGTCATCCAAACGGATGGATGCACTGCTCAACACCAATAAGGTTTCCGGTGCAGTACCCACTGCCACCGGAAAAAACCGCACTGGCGTAAAGTTTGTCTGCTCACTGCTCTGCACACTGGGTGCCGCAATGCGATAAGGCAACCGGTTGCCTTGCTGGTCGGTAACGACAAGATCATTTAATTTGGTATCGGCACTGTAGCGATAAATATCGTGCGTGAGCGTGGTTTGCAAAAACGTACCACTTGCTTCACTGATTTGATAAACCGGAATAACCTCTGCAGTTGCCAAAGAACTTACACCGAATAACATCGCACACAGCGCGACACACTTTTTAAAATTCATCATTACCTATAAACCTTTTGGAAGCTTTTTAAAAATGCTGGATCAATTTGAATTCTTTACCAGTGACATAACCGCATTGTAATCAGATCCATTCTGAACTCTGGTATAACCCACCCAGGTGGCCGGATAACCGTTAATACCCATGGTTTGGAGCAACTGGTTTTTATCGCCTTGTTTTTCTACATCTACATCCTGAAAGCTAACTTGATTTGCCCTGAATTCTTTACGCAGCGCGGCGCAGTAACCGCACCAATCGGTTCCATACAACACAATGCGGGGCGAACCATCCGTATTGAAATGCGATTTGAAGTAGCGTTTTTCCGCTGGCGTGAGATAAGCCTCGCCAAATGTTTTTCCTAACAAACTCGCTATAGCGGGAACATAAGAACCTGTTGCAGTTTGATTGCCTGCAGCGACCAAGGGAAATGCATTGCCTGCCCGGAACCCCTGCCATAATTTATAATCTGGCTCATCGCGCTGATCGGGGCTGATCACTTTTTCAGTGAAAGGCACATTGCGGTTACGCAATTCTTTTACCACGCTATTACACGCATCGCCGCAACCGCTAAAGGTAAAAACCCATACCGCCGGGTTTCCGTTGCCATCTACCGCTACACCACTGTTGCCATTTAAAAATGGTAACTGTCCGTCATTCCAATACCAGTAGGCTGCAAACAAAACACCGATCACGATTAACTTTTTCATACGAATCCTTTTATTCCCCTGTTGTAGTGTTAAAGCACGATTCCTGAATTTCAGCTCTCAATTTCCGATTCCAGCTTTAGATCCTAAAACCTATGGATCCCCGCTTGCGGGGATGACGTTCTGGTGAACATATACTATTTAACTGACTGACATCACCCTGTTAGGGTGCGGCTTCTTCTTTATCGTTTTGCGGTTTTGCTTTTGCCGGTATTGGCGATAGATAACCAATCAAAATCATCAAACCACTGACCACAATAAACGACACAATACGCGCAAGTGTTCCTGTGCCTGATGCATCTTTGGTAAACAGTTTTAAGACAACGATTGCTAATAAACCTGCACCCACCATCCACAGTTTGCGCTCTTGCAAACGGCGGGAAAGATTCATCACTACCAACGCACATACCGCCCACAGAATTGATAGCGACATTTGCACCACAACGGAGTTCCACATCACCACCGCTGAATACTCAATACCCGCGTATTGGTGCACGGCGCGCAGTAATACAATGTTGATCCACGCAAAACCCAACACACCCAATGCGCCGTAGCGAACCTCTGGCGTGAGATTATTTAACCCGATAAAGCCGCGCTTCATGGCATAGACGAACAATACCAATACGGCTGCTTGTGCTAAATCCAGCGGGTTCAAAATGGGCAAATAGAATTGTGTAGTTGCGCCTGAGTAATGGCTGGCGATCACAAACCAGCAGAGCAAACCAAACAGTAATGGTGCAGGAATCAGATTTTTATAATCCGCTGCGTGCTGGGTAAATGGCCAAATCGTTTTGCCTGATTCGCTGGCTTTGTGCGTAAAGAACATCAGCCCAAGTAACGGCGCTACCAAACACACAAACCATAATACGGCAGCGCTGGTGCCATACCAGTTCATTTTGCTTTGCCAGTAACTGGCCTCCCAGCCGATTAAGCTGAAAATAAACCACGCGGTTAATACGTGGTACACACTCAAAATACCGCAGGCAGCACGGCCGGTTTGTTGCCATAAATAGCGATATTGCACGGCAAAGAAAATTGCGAGTGCCAACAAGCCCCAGCGTTGCGATGGATATACGTCGTAACCGATAAATAATCCTTCGCCAAAATTATTCATCGATAACACCATGCCCAGCGGCAACAACCAAAAGCCGATGCGCGCCAATTCAGGCCACTGAACTTTTTTACTCAACGCTAACAATGCTGCAACCGATGCGGCAAACATTAATATCAACGCGGGAAATTGATGCTCACCTGCAATGTGCGTATTAATTTCACGGCTTGCGGCCAATAACCACCAGAGCCAACCGATAATCATCGCCACATTGGCCACGATTTTTTCAACCGGTTTTGCGTTTTCTGCAAAACGGCTGAGCAGATACGCAATGCACAGTGACGATGCAGCCAGAATTAACAGGCTAATAAAATCACCATCAATCAACGCGCGAGTGCCGGTATCCAACCCGTGAATCATTAACGAACAAGCCGCTGCTATGTGCAGCAAATAACCCGCGCAGCGCGGCAGCAATCGCTGCTGGCGCAAGCCAACCCAGATCAAGCCGGTTGCTTCCAATGCCCATGTGGCCGATGTCCATTGCGCATCCATCGCTAATGGAATGGTCAAGGTAGCAAAGGCAACGCCTAATGCGATAAACGATTCAATCAATACGCGATGCGTGTGTTGGTATTTGGCCCAGAGCACACGCGCCAATGCGATATAAATAATCGCCAGCACCAACGCACTGATCGCTAAACCGTATTCGGTGTGCTTCAACAATTCCGTTTGCAAACCGAAGCCGACAATCGGCAAACCAAAAAGCAGACTGCCATCGACCAGCCCTTTTAGATTCGGCGGCTGTTTAAGCGAGAATAAAATCGACACCGTTAAATAGAGCGCGAAGAAAGCGAGCAAGAATGGTTGAGTGCTCCCGTACAAATGCGGCTCATATTTGAGCACACCCCAAATGGAGGTAATCACAAAGGTAAATACAAACCCGACCCAATTCAGCAGCCGCCAGGTTTTGAACCAGGCGATGGCGAGAATGCCAATATTGAGCAGCAGATAAAAACTGAATAACCCGACGTGATTGCCTGAACCATCGGATGTGAGAATCGGTGCAAGGAATCCACCGGCCGTCGCCATAAGTGCAAGCACCTGCGCGTTTTGTAAAATCGCAAGCAGCGCACCCAAGATCACAATAATAAACATAAGCGCAAACGCGCCGCCGGTGGGCATTAGCGAATACATTTTTGCCGCTGCAAATACGGTGAGATAAAGCGCCGCTATACCACCACCTTGCAATACCAAACCATAACCCCCTGCCCGCTCGCGGGTTTTCCAGCCCAGTACGATCAGCGTAAGTGCAATCGCGGCAACGGCTGCCATGCGCAATTCAATCGGTAACAAACCCTGGTTGGACGCGTACTTCACTAAAAAGCTCAAACCGAAAAACATCACGACCATACCGATGCGGACAATGGGATTGCCCTCGGTAAAAAAACGTTTGATAAACGCAATGCCTTTTTCAAATACATCGGGCTCTGCAGGTTTAGCGGGAATTGCAGGAGCTGGTTTGGGCGCGACGGGTTTTGCAATCTGCTCGGGATGTGATTCTGCGCCGGGTTGCGCAGTCGCCAGCGCAAGGTTTTCCAATTCGGCATCACTGATTGGTAACTCAACCGATGCAGTTTCTGGTGGCAATTCAATCCCGTGTGCTTTTAATCGCTCTGCCAATGGCACGCGTTGTTCAGCAACGGATGTTGCAGGCACAGATGCGGTTTGAACCTGTGTGGTGGTTGGTGGCGGTGCGCTTGCCGCTTGTGTAGTTGATGGTTGTGTAGTTGATGGTCGCACCGGTGATGGCTGCCCAGCTGCGGCGCGCGCGGCAGATAACGGATCGGCTTTGAGCGTATTCACATCGCGCTCAAGGCGTTTGATGTGGTAGCCCATCAAGATGACTTTGGTGATTAAGAACCCCAAGCCCGCACCAATTAACCAACCATTATCGTAAAAAATGGCCTCACCCAGCGCCATGCCGACCAGCGTAAAAATAACGAGCAGTGCCATAAGCGTTCCTTGTTTTTATTTTGCGTTTTCGTCGGTGATGACGTGTATAGTTTTTAGCGGCTCCAAAACTTTCTCATGCTCCAATTGCCAACCTACCGAGGCGCAGAGTTGTTGCATCATTAATTGCAGCTGCTTGTGTGCGATCTGCGGCAGATCACTTTCCATCGCTTTTTCTTGCATAAGTTTTTTTGCTTCGGCCAGAATTTCAGTGAAGTCTTCGTTATCAAATTTATTCAGCACACCCTGGTTGATGTCATAAAACTTGTAATCGGTATCGATGGAAAGGATTTCCGGCGCGGCGAACTGCTCAATCACCAAAGTGCGCGAATTGTGGTCGCGGCGGAATTTCATTTTGGCGAAATCATAACCGACGGCAACTTTGGCTTTGGCAACCACGAGCGCTTTGCTATTGGTTTTGAAAATGCCAAAAAAGTCGCGCTTGGTGTTGTGGTCATAAATTTCAGTGAAGTAACCTTCCGCCAACACGACTTTAAATACTTTTTCGATCCGCTCCAGCAGCACGTGCGATTCTGCGCTGACATCTTGCACGGGGCGTTTGAACTTTTTGTTGTAGTACCAACTGAAGGCTTGCCAGGCAACAACACCACCAATCAGCATTGCGAAGATAAATAAAAGAACATCCATTGGGCGATTCCTTAAGCTGTTAAAACAACATTAGAGCAATGCAGCTTAAACGGGCTTGGCACCAAAGTCTATTTGCCGAAGGCTGGCAATCATGGGGTAGAATGCAAGCCCCGTAACGGCGCTGACCACAGATTCCATGCCCAGATTCCTTGCTGAAAAGCTCCGCATTATTCCGCTTGTTTATCAACCTGAACCGGCTTTCTGGTTTGCTGCTGTGCGCCATTTGCCCTACGCAGTGTGGTTAGATTCGGGCCGCCCTGTGAGCCACTACGGCCGCTTCGATATTATCTGCGCTGCGCCACAACAGATGCTGCTCACCCAAGGCGGGCAAACCCGTATTAGCGACCATACCGGCAACAGCCGCGATTCACAGGATGACCCGTTTTATCTAGTGCGCGATTTACTCGGTGATCACGAAAACCAAACTCATCCGACCCTGCCATTTATAGGCGGCGCTGTGGGTTATTTCGGTTACGACCTTGGTCGCCGTATTGAAGTGTTGCCTTCGCTGGCTGCCGATGACATCGCCCTGCCCGACATGCATATCGGCCTTTACCCTTGGGCGATTATTCAGGATCACCAATACCAAACAGCCGTTTTGGTTATCAATGAAGCGCTCAGCGGTAGCCTGCAAAGTGCTTATAACTTTTTGGAAATCGAGCAGCTGTGCTTGAATGCATCGCAAAAACCGATGTTTCACGACTTAAAGCAATTCATTAAAAACGATAATATTTCTTTTGAAATCAATGGCTTTGAAAGCAATCTTAAAGTAGAGAAATACCGTGAGGCACTGACCCGCATTCAGGAATACATCCGCGCGGGCGATTGCTACCAAGTGAATTTTGCCCAGCGGTTTAGCGCTGACTATAGCGGGGACCCGTTCGTTGCCTACCTCGCCTTGCGCGAGGTGCTGCCCTCACCTTTTTCGGGATTTATGCAGTTGGAGACCGGCGCGGTGCTGAGTTTATCGCCCGAGCGGTTTATTCAGGTACGCGGCACACAGGTGGAAACAAAACCGATCAAAGGCACTATCAAACGCGGCACCACCGACGCAGAAGACATCGCCAATGCCCAATGGCTGCAAAACAGCCAGAAGAACCGCGCCGAAAATGTGATGATCGTTGACCTGCTGCGCAATGATTTAAGCAAACACTGCACGGACGTGCGTGTGCCCGCGCTGTGTGAACTGCAAACCTTTGCCAATGTCCATCACTTGGTCAGCACAGTGACCGGCCAGTTAAACGAAGGCGCAACGGCAATTGATGTACTGCGCGATGCCTTCCCCGGTGGCAGCATTACCGGCGCACCGAAAATCCGCGCCATGGAAATCATTGAAGAATTGGAGCCCTCACGCCGCTCACTCTATTGCGGCAGCCTGGGCTATATCAGTGCCGATGGCCAAATGGACACCAGCATTGCAATACGCACACTGGTCTGCGATGGCAACAAGATCCATTGCTGGGGCGGCGGCGGTATAGTCGCCGACTCTGAAACCGATCAGGAATACCGCGAATCCATCGCCAAAGTACAGGTATTAATGCAAACACTGGAACAGCAATTTAAACACTAATCATCAAAAACAAATCACAACATCTCCGAGGAGCACCTGATGTTAATTCAGAACCATCAAGCCGATTTGAATACTCCCACCGGCGTAATGCGCTGTTATGTATATCACCCGAAAGACACCGCCGAAACCGCCGGTAAAAAATTCCCCGCCATTATTCTTTACTCCGAAATTTTCCAGCAGACCTCACCCATTCGCCGCAGCGCACAAATTATGGCGGGGCATGGTTTTATTGTGATTGTTCCGGAAGTGTTCCATGAATTAAATCCTATCGGTACGGTATTGGGTTACGACGATGCGGGCCGCGATAAAGGCAACGCGGATAAAGTCGCAAAATATTTGGAAGCACACGATACCGATACCCAAGCGATGATCGATTACGTCCAAACGCTGCCCTATTACTCGGGGAAAATCGGCGCGATGGGGTTTTGTCTGGGCGGTGGTTTGGCTTACCGTGCAGCAATCCACCCGGCTATTTCGGCAACCAGTTGTTTTTATGCAACTGACATCCATTCAGGTTTGACGCCATCACAACCGGGTAATGAAAGTTTGACTCGCACCGGTGAAATCAAAGGCGAGCTGCAAATGATCTGGGGCAAACAAGACCCGCACATTTCGCCCGAGGGCCGCGCAAAAGTGTATGCAAATCTGGTTGCCCATAACGTGAATTTCACCTGGCATGAAGTGAACGGTGTACACGCGTTTATGCGCGATGAAGGCGACCGCTACGATGCCGAGTTGCAATTGTGGGGATACCAAACTGCACTGGGCATGTTCAAGCGCGCGCTCTACTGATTTAACGTTCATCACAACCATTCAAGGAAATCGCAATGAAAAAAATGACCGCAATCGCGCTGGGTATTTCATTAGCGCTCGGCGTTAGTTCGTGTAGCAACAATTCCCCTTCAAGTGAAACATCGCAAAACGGTAGCGCATTAGGTTCAGGAATTGACTTGAGCAGTATGGATACCAGTGTTGCACCGCAGCAGGATTTTTTCCGCTATGTAAACGGAAAATGGTTGGACAACACCCAAATTCCCGCTGATAAAGCGCGCTGGGGCAGCTTTGATGCGCTCGCTGAAAATGCAGAAAATGATGTGCGCGCGATGATCCAATCACTCGCAGCGACTGAACAGCCTGCGGGTTCAGACGAACAAAAAATTGCCGATCTGTATAAATCGTTTATGGATGAGGCATTAATCGAACAATTGGGCTTATCACCACTGAAACCTTATTTGGCGCGAATCGACCAACTCAAAAATCACGCGGATCTGGCGTTACTGTGGGGAGAGTGGCAGCCTTACGGTACCGGTACGCCGATTGAGCTGTATATCGATCAGGATGATAAAAACTCCGAGCAATATATTACCGGTGCGTATCAATCCGGCCTGGGCCTACCTGACCGTGAATACTATTTAAAAACCGATGCCCAATCCGTTGAGTTGCTGGGCAAATACCAGAAGTACATTGCACAATTATTCACACTCGCGGGTGAAAAAAACCCAACACAAGCAGCGGCGAATGTTGTTGCACTTGAGAAAAAAATTGCCACCATTCACTGGACGCGCGTGCAAAACCGTGACCGCACCGCCACCTACAACAAAATGACGCTGGCAGAGCTGAACAAAGCGGCACCGGGTTTGAATTGGAACCGTTTTTTTGATGCAGCGAACCTGGGCAGTATTGATGCAGTGGTCATTAACCAACCCACTTATGTGGAAGCATTTGCCCAGCTGCAGGGGAAAATCCCGTTAGCGCACTGGCAGCAATATTTAACCTTTCATGTGTTGAATAATGATGCCGGAAATCTAAACAAAGCATTCGTCGATGCCAACTTTGATTTTTATGGCAAAACATTGAGTGGTATTCAAGAGCAGCGCCCACGTGAAAAACGCGCCGCTAAATTAGCCGATACGCAGTTGGGCTTTTTAGTTGGCAAGAAATACGTTGAGCAACAATTCAAACCAGAAGCCAAAGCGCGCATGGATTTGATGATTGAAAACTTGCGTAAAGCTTACTCACAATCAATTGAAGAACTCACCTGGATGAGCCCGGAAACCAAACGCCAGGCCCAAACAAAACTCGCCAAATTCAACACCAAAATTGGTTATCCGGAAAAATGGCGCGACTACGATTGCGTCAACATTAACGCCAAAGAATTGGTCGCCAATTTACGCCGCAATGCAATCTGTGAGCAAGAGCGCGCCATCGCCCGCTTGGGCAAACCGGTAGACCGCACCGAGTGGGTAATGACACCGCAAACGGTCAATGCCTATTACAACCCGAGCATGAATGAGATCGTCTTTCCTGCAGCGATTTTGCAACCGCCGTTTTTTAATGTTGCCGCGGATGATGCCGTTAACTATGGCGCAATCGGTGCGGTGATCGGCCATGAATTCACCCACGGGTTTGACGACCAAGGGCGACACTCAGATGGCGACGGCAATTTGCGCGATTGGTGGACAGAAGAAGACGCGGCGCAATTTAAATCGCGCGCGCAATTAATGGTTGATCAATACAGTGCGTACAACCCGATTGATGATTTGCATTTGCAGGGCGCGCTCGGTTTAGGTGAAAACATTGCAGACCTTGGTGGCGTTACTCTCGCCCATCGCGCTTACAAAAATTCACTGGACGGAAACCCCGGTAAAACGATTGATGGATTTACCGCTGAGCAACGCTTCTTTATGGGCTGGGCACAAGTATGGCGAATCAAATACCGCGATGAAGCCTTACGCCGCCAAGTGATTAACGGACCACACTCACCGGGCGAGTATCGCGTACTGGGGCCACTGTCGAACATGACAGAGTTTTATGAGGTCTATGGTGTTAAACCGGGCGATGGAATGTACCGCGATGAAAATGTGCGTGTGAAAATTTGGTAAGTCACTAAATACAATCCGCTCGCGTTTGAATACAACGCGAGCGGATTTTTTTCACCGCAGGATTATTTTTTCCAGCGTTTTATTTTGTGGCCTTTTGCGGCATAGAACAAAATAAATAAATAGGCAGGCAACGCAATAATATACGCCGACTGACGCCCTACCTCTTCATGCGAAGCCAGTGTATTTAATAGCACCGGCAAAATTCCGCCACCGGCAATTGCCATCACCAACAGTGCTGAACCGGTACCGGTTAAACGGCCCAACCCACTTAATGCCATTGGCCATACTGCAGGCCAGACAATCGCATTCGCCAAACCCATCATGGCAATAAATACCAATGTATTGGGCAGTGCAGGCAAACCAAACGGAACCAATAACACATCAGCCAGCGCAGTGGATTGATTGTCGCCAAACACAATTGCAAGGCTGAGCAAGCAACCTAAAACAGCAGATACCAATAACGCGTTGGCCTGGCTGATAAAACGCGGAATCAGTGAAATCCCCAAGCCATAACCTATCAGCATAAATGTCATAGTGAATGATGTAAGCGATGTGTAATTTTCGTAACCGATACTGCGACCATAGGAACCAATGGTATCGGCCGCAATGACTTCAACACCTACGTAAAAAATCAGTGCGAACACGCCCAACACTAAATTGGGGTGCGCCAGTGATTCCTTAAAATGAAACCCTGAATCACGCACTTCACCAGTATCTTCAGACTCAAGATTCAATTCAGGCAATGACGATAACTTCACAATGAGCGCTACAGCCAAAATACACAGTGCCATACCCAGATAAGGCAGGATCAAGCTGCCAGCCATCGCTTTTCTTTCTTCTTCTGTTGGTGTTGAACCAACGTGGCTCATACCCGACAAAATCAATGCGGTGAACATCATGGGCGCAACAATGCCTGCACTTTTGTTCAACATTCCCATCACGCTGATGCGCACCGCGGCTGATTCTTCCGGGCCAATTTTTACCACATAAGGATTCACCGCTGTTTGCAGTAACGTAAGGCTGGCACCCATTAAAAATTGCGCCAATAAAAATAGCTCGAAGCTGTGCGCCATTGCTGCAGGAATAAATGTCAGCGCAGCAAGTGCCATTCCCACCAACCCGAGCGCCATACTATTTTTATAGCCAACACGCGCAATAAGCGAAACAGAGGGAATGGCCACCAACGTGGAGGAAACATAAAACGCAAATAAAATCAGCGATGCGTGAACCGGGGTCAGGGTCAGCACTTCTTCCAGATACGGCATTAATGAGCCATTAAGCCAAGTGACAAAACCCAAAATAAAGAACAGCCCTGCAACGAGAGCCAAAGGAATAAATTTTCCACCGGGTGATGTGGTCACTACAACAGGTGTAGTTTGAGTTGATGCATCCATTATTGATTACCTCTTATTCACTCCATAAAAGTAGGAGTTATCGTTATTGAAAAAACGGTTAGAGGTTCTCTGAGATATTTATTATTGCCTTGAAGGCTTTTTTATTGACTACTGTAGTGGTGTTAAACGCGGTACATTTTCAAAATACGCGCTCGACTTATATCGAGTATCGAGCGCGTTTCACATTACACAGAATTACAGACTTAATTCACGGTTACTTGCTTTGATGAATTCTTTCTTCAAGTCTTCGTAAGTGTGTACGGCAGGGAATTGCGGGAATTGATCGATCACGTTTTGTGGTGCATGGAACAAAATACCTTGATCCGCCTCGCCCAACATAGTGGTGTCGTTATACGAATCACCAGCAGCGATCACACGATAGTAAAGGGTTTTCAGAGCCAATACTGATTGGCGCTTTGGATCTTTCTGGCGCAAGGTGTAACCAGCCACCATGCCGCGCTCATCGATATTCAAACGATGGCACATGAGTGTAGGGAAACCCAATTGACGCATCAGTGGTTGTGAGAATTCGTAGAAAGTGTCTGACAAAATGATTACCTGAAAACGCTCACGCAGCCAATCCACAAATTCAACGGCACCATCCAGCGGCTTGAGGGTAGCGATTACATCCTGAATTTCTTTCAGTCCCAACTTGTGTTCTTCCAGAATGCGGATGCGTTGCTTCATCAATACATCGTAATCCGGAATGTCACGGGTGGTGGCTTTCAGTTCTTCGATACCGGTCACTTTGGCGAATTCGATCCAAATTTCAGGGACTAATACACCTTCAAGGTCCAGACATGCAATTTCCACAACAACCTCCAAAACGGTTAATAAACAGGCGATTTCGCCCTAAAAAGAGTCGCGGCAATCTACCTGTTTTGATTCGGTAAAGCAAACCTCGGAAGGCCTGTTGCTTGGGCTGGATTGCTGGCTCTGGTATCCTGACGGCCATACCAAACACCGTAATACCGTGAGTAGCCTTTATGACTGATAACCAGATAAACCTTATCGACCTGGATGCCAAATTCCAGCAAGAAAGTCCGCAGAAAATCATTAAGTACGCCCTGAGCCAATTCGACAATATCGCCATCTCATTCAGCGGCGCTGAAGATGTTGCACTGATTGAAATGGCGCGCAACTATCGCCCTGATGTGCCGGTGTTTTGTCTGGACACCGGCCGCTTGCACGCTGAGACTTACCGTTTTATCGAAAAAGTCCGCAAGCATTACGGCATTAAAATTGATGTCATTTCACCGGATGGCGAAGCAGTACGTCAGTTAGTTCAGGAAAAAGGCCTTTTCAGCTTTTATGAAGACGACCACAAAGAATGTTGTGGCATCCGCAAGATCGAACCCTTGCGCAAAAAATTACTGACGCTGGATGCGTGGATCACCGGCCAACGCAAAGACCAAAGCCCTACCCGCGCTGAAATCCCGGTAATTCAGGACGATAAATTATTTGCTCGCCCGGGCGAAAAACTCACCAAGTTTAATCCGCTGTCGAACTGGTCATCCAAAGAAGTGTGGGATTACATCCGCATGTGCGAAGTGCCATACAACGAATTGCACGAGCGCGGCTTCATTTCAATCGGCTGTGAGCCTTGTACTCGCCCGGTTGCGCCGGGGCAGCATGAGCGCGAAGGCCGCTGGTGGTGGGAAGAAGCCACTAAAAAAGAGTGCGGCCTGCATGCGGGGAATGTAGAGCAGTAATGCTCATCAAAGGGGATGCACTCAGTGTGCATCCCATTCTACTAAATGCAGGGGTTTTAAATAGGTTTCTGTGGTTGGAATATTACGAATCCGTTTGAATCCGGCATACAGTTTTTGGTGGAATCCGCACAGATACGCGACCGTCGCATTCAATACCACAATAAAGTTTTCCAACTCTGTGAGTTGGCATGGTACAAGTTCAAGATTCTCTGTTTCCTTGCGCTGCAAGCGCATAACACTTCCCTCTTTCGCCTCCAGCTCCGGCACCCAATAAGAGCGGATCCATTCGTTGCGCTGGTGTTCACAGCTATGACAACGCTCTACCAAGGCAATCAATGTTTGGTTCAGCGCGCCCAACTCCTGCACGCAGTGCCGTGAACGGATAAGCTCATCCATTACCGATATTTTCTGGGTGAAAGGAATACTCTCCAGCAGCAATACATTCAGCGAGGAAGATTCATCCTGACTACAGGTGATTAATCCATCTACACCTTTCTCCAGAGCTCTGAAAGAGACGACGATTTGCCCCAATGCTTCATATAGCCGGGTTTTATTCGCGTTATGGATATTGCTGTTGCCAGTAAAAGTACCGCGTATCATGTACATCTATGCCTCAGGTCGATATTGGCCAACCCTTATCACGCTTTCACGCTAGGTCAGTCTTATTTACCTTGGCATTAAACACACACGACAAATTAGATGGAATGACAGCATATTACACGGGCAAGATCCCTGTGCCCGACAATGGCAAAAACCTACTTTTCCACAAACGCCCGTTCGATAACGTAATCCCCGGCAATCCCAATACGCGGAGAGACAATCAGCCCTGCCTTATCCAATAATGCACAGGTGTCATCAAGCATTGCCGGGCTACCACATAACATAGCGCGGTCATGGGCCGGGTTAAACGGTGGCAAGCCAATATCAGCAAACAATTTTCCATTTTCAAGAAGATCGGTCAGTCGCCCTTGATTGATAAATGGCTCGCGGGTAACGGTGGGGTAATAAATCAATTTCTGCTTTGCCTCCTCACCCAAAAATTCGTTTTCTAATAATTCACGGGTAATAAAATCGCGGTAGGCCAAATCATTTACGTGCCGCACACCATGAACCAGAATAATTTTTTCAAATTTTTCGTAAGTCTCAGGGTCCTGAATCAAGCTGATAAAGGGCGCAAGGCCGGTGCCTGTTGATAAAAAATAGAGGTGTTTGCCGGGTTTTAAATCGGATAACAATAACGTTCCGGTCGGTTTCTTGCCCACCAAAATATCATCCCCCACTTGAATATTTTGCAGGCGCGAGGTGAGCGGCCCGTTCGGCACTTTAATACTGAAAAATTCCAGATGCTCCGCGTAATTCGGACTTGCAATACTGTAGGCGCGCAATAAAGGTTTGCCATCAACCTCTAAACCGATCATGACAAATTGGCCATTTTCAAAGCGAAATGAATCATCGCGCGTGGTGGTAAAACTAAACAAGCTTTCGTTCCAGTGCGTTACCGATAACACTTTTTGTGTGTTTACTGCACTCATAAAAATCCCCTAGTGTTGCGCTAATGCTTCATGAAGCTCTGGCAAAGTAGTAAACAAATCCGCAACCAAACCGTAATCGGCATATTTAAAAATGGGCGCATCAGGATCATGATTAATCGCCACAATTGTTTTGCTGTCTTTAATACCTGCCAAGTGCTGTACCGCACCGGAAATACCGACTGCAATATATAAATCCGGTGCGATAATGGTGCCCGTCTGCCCCACTTGTAAGTCGTTCGCCGCAAAACCTGCATCAACACATGCGCGTGTTGCCCCTATAGCTGCATCCAATTTTTCAGCCAGTGGATTTAACAATTCATCAAACTTTTCACCCAAGCTGCGCCCACCAGCGATCACCACTCGTGCCGAATGTAATTCGGGGTGATCTGAATGAGTAATCTGTTCACTCAGCCAATAGCTTTTGTGTTGTGCTGTAGGCACCTGTATATCGACGCGCTGCGCAACCGTATTTTCTTGCGTTTGTGCTGCGCGAAACGCGGTAGCACGAACACTGACAAGCTGGATGGGTTCGTGATTTTGAATTCGCGTAATGATATTTCCCGCATAAACGGGGCGCACATAAATAGCATCCGCTTCTATTTCAATAACATCAGTGATGGCGGCTACATCCAAGCACGCGGCGATTGCAGGCAACACACTTCGCCCAAAACTGGTGTGCGCTGTGATTATGTGTGTGTAATGACGGCCAATACTGAGCGCCAATTCCACAACATCTTCCACGAGCGGGTGTGAGAAATGCGCAGCTTGGGCGACCAACACGCGTGCAACATTATTTATGCGCGACACTTTGCTGATAACGTCATCCACTTGATTTCCGTACACCAATACATCAATCGGTAAATTCCACGCTGCCGCAGCAGTGATTGCCTGAAGGCTGGATACTTTTATTTGATCGCCATCGATTTCAGCCAATACTAAAACGCTCATACCAACACCTCCGCGCGACGTAATTTTTCTACCAGTTCTTGCACATTGCCAACCTGTACTGCACCCGGTTTGTTTGCAGGCTCACTCGCATTAAGCACAGTGAAGCGCGGAGCAAGATCAACACCTAATTCGTGTGCAGAAATAATTTCAATGACTTTCTTTTTCGCCATCATCAAATTAGGCAACTTGATAAAACGCGGCTCGTTCAAACGCAAATCTGTGGTGATGACGGCGGGCAACGTAAGACGAATAGTTTGGGTCCCTTTTTCAATTTCCCGAATGACATCGATATGTTCTGTTTCCAGTTGCAATCCAGAAGCAAACGTCCCTATGCCCACGCCCAACAGCGCGGCGAGAATCTGACCGGTCTGTCCATAGTCTTCCCCAACTGCTTGCTTACCCAGAAAAATCAGTTGTGGTTGCTCGCGCTCCACAATGGCTTTCAATAATTTTGCTACCGCAAGTGGTTGTAGCTCGGCGTTGGTTGCTATCAACAAAGCACGATCAGCCCCCATTGCATAGGCATGGCGCAAGCTGTCTTTGGCGTCATCCCCACCGATGGAAACGGCAATAATCTCGCTTACCTTGCCCTGCTCTTTTAAGCGTACAGTCTCTTCAAGAGAAATTTCGTCAAACGGATTTACCGCCTTTTTGACCTGGGCGATATCAACCTGCCCGGTTACAGGATCAATATTGGGTTTTACGTTGTAATCAACAGCGTGCTTGATTGCGACCAGTGCTTTCACTTTCAGTCTCCAGTGAGCGGTTACTCAATAAAGGATTGGTTGATGTCCAGTCTATTTCGCGCTAGCATATTTGTTAAATTGATAATTCATATTTTATATATCCGAGAAATCGATATGAGATATACATTGCGCCAGCTGGAAATTTTTGTCGCCATCGCCCGCACCGGTAACGTTTCCCGTGCCGCCGAAGAGGTTTCCCTCTCCCAATCCGCTGCCAGTACCGCACTGGCGGAACTTGAGCGGCAATTCGATTGCCAATTGTTTGATCGCAACGGCAAGCTTCTGAAACTCAATGCACTGGGTAAATCACTGCTGCCCGTCGCCAGTAGTCTGCTAACCCAAGCGACTGAAATTGAGCACTTGCTGGAGGGAAAATCATCGCTCGGGGATTTAAGCGTAGGGGCGACACTGACAATCGGGAATTATCTGGCGATTATGATCATCAGCGAATTTATGCAGAACCATCTTGATTGCCATATCGCGCTGCAAGTAAAAAATACCCAATCGATTTTGCAGCAAATTGCAGGATACGAATTGGATTTAGGGCTTATTGAAGGCAGTTGCCATCACCCCGAATTGCAAGCCGAGACCTGGATTGAGGATGAGCTTGTTGTGTTTTGCTCACCCACACATCCGCTAGCGAATCAGGAAGCGGTGAGTATCGACGCACTCTTATCCGCTACGTGGATTTTGCGCGAACAGGGCTCAGGCACACGTGAAACTTTCGATCAGGCATTGCGGCATCATCTACCGGAATTAAAAGTTCGGCTGGAACTCGAACATACCGAGGCAATCAAGCGCGCGGTTGAATCTGGCCTTGGGGTTGGCTGCGTATCACGCCTTGCTGTACGCGATGCATTCCGGCGCGGCAGTTTGGTCGAAGTGAAAACGCCGATGCTCGATTTGCGCAGGCAATTCATGTTTGTCTGGCATAAAAACCGTTACCAAACTCCAGCCATGATTGCGTTTTTAGAATATTGCCGTTCGCTAACGGCCAACATTCAACGCAGTGATGAAATTCATTTAACCACTACGACATAAATGAGCTTGTTATGACCCAACGCGATCAAATGCATTACGATGTTGTGATTGTCGGCGCAGGCCCAGCTGGATTAGCCGCTGCTATACGTTTGAAACAACTTGCAGCGAAAAAATCGCAAGAGCTGAGTGTATGCGTTTTGGAAAAAGGCGCAGATCTTGGTGCACATATATTATCGGGCGCAGTGATTGATCCTGTCGCATTGGATGAATTAATTCCAGATTGGAAAAATAAAAATGCCCCGATTACAACACAAGTCAAAGAAGATCAGTTTTTGTGGCTAACTGAAAAAACACATTTCAATATTCCCGCTGCACTTTTACCTCCATTAATGAATAACCATGGCAATTACATTGTAAGCCTTGGCCAAGTATGCCGTTGGTTGGGTAGCCAGGCAGAAGAACTGGGCGTGGATTTATTTCCTGGATTTAATGGCAGTGACATGATCTACGGTGAAGACGGCAGCGTGAAAGGTGTCATTACCGGCGATATGGGCATCGCACGTGATGGAAGTCAGAAAAATACCTTCTCTGCCGGCATTGAATTACATGCGCGCTATACATTAATTGCTGAAGGCACTCGCGGTTCACTCGCAAAATCACTGGAGCAAAAATTTAATCTACGTGCAAACACCGAACCGCAAAAATACGGATTGGGCTTTAAAGAAATATGGAGTATTGATCCCGCACACCACAACGAAGGTGCTGTATTACATACCCAAGGTTGGCCACTGGATAACCGCACCGGAGGCGGTGGATTTTTATATCACCTGGCAGACAACAAAATCGCGCTTGGTTTTGTAGTACATTTGAATTTTCAAAATCCTTACTTAAATCCGTTTGAAGAATTTCAGCGATTCAAAACCCACCCAGCCATAAAACCCTTATTGGAAAACGCAAAACGGCTTTCTTACGGTGCCCGCACAATCAATGAAGGCGGCATACAATCCTTGCCTGAATTGATATTTCCGGGAGGAGCATTCATTGGATGCTCAGCAGGCTTTGTAAATGTGCCTAAAATAAAAGGCTCTCACAATGCTATGAAATCGGGAATGCTTGCGGCAGACGCTATTATCGATGCGTTTGCGCAAGAACAATACGAACCACTCTTGAAAAGTTACCCTGAAAAAATTCGCGCATCATGGCTTTGGAAAGATTTATATGCGGTGCGCAATATCAAGCCCGCCTTATCGGCCTGGGGCAATTTTGCCGGGACGTTATATGCAGGAATAGATTTGTGGTTGCATTCTTTGGGTTTCACACTGCCCTGGACACTCAAGCACGGTAAGGCAGACCACGAATGTTTAATAGCCGCAAACAAAGTGAAAACAATTCATTATCCTGCAGCGGATGGAAAAATTACCTTTGATCGTTTGTCGTCAATTTATCTTGCCAATATTACCCATGACGAGGATCAACCTGTCCATCTACAACTGACAAACCAACAAATACCGATAGATTACAACCTGTCAATCTATGATGCGCCAGAACAGCGATATTGCCCGGCAGGGGTGTATGAAATTGTTAAAAAAGGCGCCACTAACTCTTTACACATTAATGCTGCTAATTGCATTCATTGTAAGGCCTGCGATATTAAAGACCCGACACAAAATATCCGGTGGGTTCCTCCACAGGGTGGCAGTGGCCCTTATTACGATGCTATGTGAGAACTTTCAAATATGCTGACGATTAGTTACCGTCAGCATAACAGACACCAGTACCGCCCAACCCACAATAACCACCTGGGTTTTTGTGCAAGTATTGTTGGTGATAGGTTTCTGCATAATAGAATGCGCTGGCGGGTAAAATTTCAGTGGTTATCTCTCCAATATTTTTTTCATTCAATGCTGACTGATAAGCCGTTTTTGTCTGTTCAGCCAATTCGCCTTGTGCATCGTTAAAATAATAAATACCCGAGCGATACTGGGTGCCACGGTCATTACCCTGGCGCATTCCCTGAGTCGGATTATGCGATTCCCAAAATACCTTTAATAATTTTTCCAGCGACGTTGCGTTAGGATCAAACACCACTAGCACAACTTCATTGTGCCCGGTTAAACCACTGCACACCTCTTCATACGTTGGATTAGGTGTATAGCCTGCCGAATAACCGACAGCTGTCGTATATACGCCTGGCTGCTGCCAAAATTTTCTCTCAGCGCCCCAAAAACACCCTAAACCGAGTAAAATTTTTTCACTGCCTTCTGGAAAAGGAGCTTTGATTGGAACATTTTTTACCGCATGGCGGTTTTCAACGATTAATTCACCCTCCCGCCCTTTGAGCGCATCAGCCGGGTCGGGCATTTGCAGTTTTGTGAACGAAAAAGCCATAGTGATTGCCTCCGCACATATCAATAAAATGTCATCGCACAAATAAAAACGGTGCCATCGGCACCGCTTTGTTACGCATTCTAAAACCAGCGGCTTATATTGAGCCGTTCCCACCACGTCATTAACAACCTATCTACCGCCGCTTGTGCTGCAAAACCTAATTTTTCGGGTAAGGTCTTTTTGTAGGTAAATTCAACTTCGTAAATATCGGCAGACTCTGCCTGGGCAAATAAATATTCATCACTTGTTTGAAGATCATCAATCAAGTTAACGTCTTTGGCTCTGGAGCCAAACCATACTTCACCAGTCGCAACTTTTTCTACATCAACTTGCGGGCGATGGCTGCTGACAAATTCCTTGAACAATACATGGGTATCTTCAAGCTCTTCTACAAACTTGGCGCGACCCTTTTCGGTATTTTCACCAAACATAGTGACAGTGCGCTTGTATTCGCCTGCAGTAAACATCTCATAATCAATATCGTTTTTCTTTAACAGCTTATGGAAGTTTGGCAGCTGGGCTAACACGCCAATAGACCCCAGAACAGCAAAAGGAGCTGCGACAATTTTATCCGCAACACAGGCCATCATATAACCGCCACTGGCAGCCACTTTGTCTACGCAAACAGTCAACGGAATTTTTTTATTGGTGATTCGCGCAAGCTGACTGGACGCCAATCCATAACTGTGAACCATGCCGCCACCACTTTCTACTTTTACTACAATTTCGTCAGTGGTTTTAGCCAGTGTAAGCACAGTGGTAATTTCTTCACGCAGGGACTCTACTTCTGATGCTTTTATATCACCATAAAAATCCAGTACGAAGATACGTTTTTTGGCTGCCGACTCAGGTTCAGCAGTAGCATCTTCCGGGTTCATTTTGGCAGCTTCTTTTGCTGCTTTTTTCTTTTGCGCTTTTTCTTCTTTCAGACGCTTTTTTTCTGCTTTTTCAAAATCTTTATACTCATCGTCATCAAGCATGGCATCGCGTAATGAATCGCGCAGATGATCAAACTTTTCATTGAGTTTCGTCACCTCAATATGGCCTTTATCCGACTTTTTTGTGCGACCACCCATAGAGACTGCAAGACTAACAATGACAAAAACCGCAATAACAAATGTCAGGGTTTTCGCAAGAAACAAACCGTATTCTGATAAAAATTCCAATGGACAGCTCCGTACAACGTTTAATTAATAATCGATGAAAACAATAAGGGTTAAATCTAATAAAATTCTGCAACTGCTTCGCGTGCTGCATCATTCATTGGGCGCGCGACCAATCCGGTGCTGGAAAGGCTGACCTGAAATAAAGCGCCATCTCGCATAGGTAAGTAAGTGGCCGTACCATAAACTGCATCAATTACGGGCACCCATTCCGGGTGAGAATTAAATAGTTTCCACAAATCAACGCCATATAAACTTTCATTGACTGCATATGCTGTGCGTTTGGCTGTAGTTTCCTGCTCAATATCGTAATACCGCCCACTTAGGCGTTCGAGGCGAAATGCAGGCTTAATTCCAAAAGTGGACAAATATCCTTTCCATTTAACAATACGTGCATCCAATTGCCACTGATCACCCCGCAGCTCAACACGCTGCTCTTTGCCATCTTTGTCAGATAGTACAGCCATGAAATGCTGGTTTTCGATCTTGTCAAAATTGATGGTCGCAACAACTTGCTCTTGCAATACTTGTTTGTAGCTGTAGACATCATAAGCCGCCAATGCGACCAACACAGCAACTGCAAGTAGCGCCAATCCAAAAACGCCCCGGCAAAATCCGACAAACCACGACTTTTGCCAAAGCACACTTACCGCTTTGTAAGCGATGTAAAGTGCAATTAATCCAATCAAAAAAGTAAGCAAGGTAAAAATCATAATGTCCTACCTGTTTCCAAGGTTGTTATTATTTGTATCTATTTTTAAGTAAATGATGTTGCGGATGCGCTTTGAATACGTGCGACATAATCGGCAATTAACTGCCCCGCTACACTAGCGTTTGCGGGCACTTGAGGCAACTGATCGTAACGGAACCATTTTGCGTCCACAATTTCAGTTGGGTCTATCTGAATCTCGCCCGCTTCATACTCAGCAAAAAAGCCCAGCATTAATTGGCTTGGAAATGGCCAGGGCTGACTGCCGAAATAGCGAACCTTCCCCACTCGTAACCCTACCTCTTCAAGCACTTCACGCCGGACACATTCCTCAACGCTTTCGCCTGCTTCGACAAAACCAGCCAATGTTGAATAGACAACCCGTGTTGCGCGCTTATGATGAGCGAGTAATATCTGCTCTCCACGCGTGACCAACACGATCATACAGGGCGATATACGGGGGTAAAAGCGCAGATTGCAAGCATGACAGACCTTTGCACGATCAATCGTATCTTCCTGCGTTGGCTGGCCACAGCAGCCACAAAAACGATGATCATAAAACCATTGTGCAATTTGTAATGCACGCCCAGCCAATTGAAAAAAGTCAGCCGAAAGTGATTCCAATTGGGTGCGCAATCCAAGCCATTGATAGCCATTGGGTAAGTCTGTGTTGTGGGCTATTACTCTTACCCATAAGTCATCACCATTCAACACACCCAAATAGTGTTCACTGATTATCGATTCAGAAAGTGTTACAAAAGAGTATTGGTCGATAATGCACAGCTTACTCTGGTTATCACATAATAATTGGGTACAACGATACTGCTCTGTTATAGCCACCAGAATGAAGAGCCGATTACGGGAAGTAACCGGCACTACTGACGAAGCATGAAACTCAAAGGACGAAAGTGAAAAACGGGAAGGCATATTTAAAGGTTATATCCAAGTGCCTGCAAACTTTCTTCTGCAATCTGCAGTACAGCTGTATCTGCATTTTTATCCAACTTAATGGCATCGAGATAATATTCAAGGCTGATAACGGCATCTGCAAATGTTTCCAACAAATGCTGTACTGCCGGATGTTGTTCTGATGCCAATAAATCTTCATCAACAAAACGCATGCACCCTGCTAATACATTCGCCGCGCGCGATAAACCCAACAAAAACATACCGCCGCGCACTGAATCTAATATACCGGGAATATTACGGATATGACCTTTATCGTAATTGGATTCAGCAAATGCAGTCAGGGCGCGTTTTACCATTGCCAATCCAGCCTCAGCTTCATCGATGACAATTTTTTCCGCTTCAGCAATTTGGTTATTTGCCATAGCTGCATCGCGCGATAACGCATTGATCTGCGCGACTTTGTCGTCAGATAAATTGGCGTTATTTAATCCTGCGATAGTGCTCTCTACATAAAGCAATGTGTCAGCAACAACTAACAATTCATCCGGAGTTACCGGACTATGATTCGCTTGCCATTGTGCAATTTTTTCAATTTCCAGTTTTAAACTGTTACTTGGCGCAACCAAACCGACAATCGATAGAATATCAGCCACTTTTTTCAAGGTTTCCAACAGTTCAGGAGATTCACTGAGCAACTCTGCTCCGCCTTGTGCTGCACGCTCCAGAATATTTTTTGTGCTGTGCAATTCATCTGTCAATACCGCAACCATAGAGCTGATGGTATTAGCACTGGGGCCATTCAGAAATTCCATTTCCCGCGCGAGTTCTGCTTCGGTGTAGGGTAATGGTTGAACACCGTAGGCGTTCAAAACTTGAATAGACTGTTGTTGTTCTGAGTGGGAAAGCGCCAGTAAATACAATAATTCTTTTTGTAATGCAGGTTCCACTTCACGAGCCAACACTGCACTTCCTTCGAATTGGAAGCGCTTAATTTCGCGCTCGATTGCACTGAATAACATTTTCCGGCTTTTACTAATGCGCATATTTTTTTCAGCGATTGCGCTAATAGCAGTGCCAGTTAGCCACCAAAAATTACTTAGCGGATATCCAGCAGAGGCGGACTCCAAGCGCTGCAAGGCACGGGTCATAATGCCTAAAGATGCTTTTGCTTGGACATTTTTTAAAACATTTAACAATCCAGTTTGATACATGTGACGCAAACGACGCACTAACACGACCAGGTCTTCCGGTTGTTGTGCACCAGCAGCCAATTCACGATTGGCCTTAATGTTTGGCAAATTATAAAAATAACTTTCAGGTAAAGGCGCTGCCTTACGAGCCATACGCAATTCATTGATATGAGGAATCAGAAGCATTGCCATGCTACGTGCAGTTTGTGTGCAATATTCCAGATAGCGCGGCAGGATAAAAAAGCTTGCCGTTAACAGCTCCAGCTTTGCATTGGTTTTATCATCATCGCCCAATGTAATATCGGTAATGTGATTGACCAACTCTTCCGCTAACAAGTCAACGCCGCGCAATTGAATAAGGCTGAGTATGCCCCGAATTTGCTTGATCCCATCGATGCAGTTTTGTAATAACTCACCGTTATTGCGGTCTTGGGAAAACTGTTCGAGCCTGATAGCAGATTGCTCAATAGTTGCAACCAGCTCGTCCTGAACCATTTTGAGGGAAGCAAGATTTAATGTTTCGGTTGTGCTCACGGTGTTTGTCTCATAAGGGTTAACGCAAGCTATCAGCATGGCTTGCACAATCTGGATAAGTCACATTGACTCTATACCATGTTTTGCTTTATTTCATCGCAGCCAGACACAATTATCGCCACTACTTTTGGCGATTGCGGCGAGTTTTTGTTCATGCGCAGCCAGTTCTTCGTCATTTGCAAGTACAACTGGCAAAGGTTTACGGTCAGGGGCAATACGCCGGATTTCATTTTGCCCTTCGGTGCCATCTTCTTTTGATTGATTGCCGCCCAATGAAAGCGCCGTTTGTCCACCGGTCATCAATAAGTAAACATCGGCCAGAATTTCAGCATCGAGCAATGCGCCGTGCAGCTCCCGCTGGGAGTTATCAACACCGTAACGTTTACATAATGCATCAAGGTTATTTTTTTGACCCGGGTGCTTTGCTCTTGCCATCAGGAGCGTATCGACCACGTGGCAGCGGTCGCTGATGCTGCCAAATCCCGGCCGAAGCAAATTGAGTTCGTAGTTAATAAAGCCGATATCAAACGCTGCGTTGTGAATGATTAATTCTGCATCGCCCACAAATTGCAAGAACTCGTCTGCTATACGGGCGAATACGGGTTTATCTTCCAGCATGGCATTACTGATTCCATGCACCGCCTGTGCGCCTGCGTCTATTTCCCGCTCTGGATTTATATACTGATGATAGTGCCTACCCGTAAGACGGCGATTCATTAATTCAACACAGCCAATTTCGATAATTCTATGTCCTTGGGATGTCTCAAGACCGGTAGTTTCAGTATCCAGAACGATTTGACGCATAGGGTTTACACCTTGTTATCTGTTAACGCAAAAGCCATGAACGCATGCCAATATTCGCACTGGGAGCCGGCCCAAGAATTCGGGTCACTGCAAGTCCACGTAAAGGGCGATAGCGCTGCCACTTGGGTCTGATTGGCATGAGTGGGATGTGGTCTTTACGGGCAACCACCATATAAAACCCACCCCAAGGCAAGTGCAGCCTTTTACCCCAGGGTTCAAGCCAATGCAAATGTTTGATGGCGCTTTCCTGAGCCAAAGGCGGGCGAAAAAAACCTTTGTACACCGCAATTGGTTCCATATCCACCAACTTAAGCCAATCCAGTAATCGCCCAAGGCGCAGATACTGGAACCGCCATCGTGGCTTTGATGTGACGATCCGAGCCAAACTTGCGCAAATCCCCCATAAGCTGAGGGGGTTAAAACCGATGATGATGATGTGGCCGCGCGGAATGATGGTTCTGCCAACTTCACGCAATAGATGATGGGGGCTTTGGCTATAGTCGAGACTATGATGTAAAACCACGGCATCAATCGATTCGGATGCCAGAGGTAGATGGTTAAAATCGGCAAGTGCCCCTAACTTTGGATTCTCCTCCAAGCGTGGGTGCAATATAAAATGATGTGAAATACGGCTCGATGCCGTGAGATTCAGTTTTCCGCTGATCCCCAGCTGCAGTAAGTGATAACCAAAAACACATTGTAGGCCATCATCCAATGCCTCCTGCTCTTCCTGCAGCAGTGCTTGCCCTAAAGGCGTCTCAAACCAATACCGGAGATCTTCAACTGACTCCCGCATTGACAGGACACCAAAGCGCTTGCGCACGAGTGCCGCCATGCGGATCCACAGGCGATGTGGAGTTTTAACCAGTTTGCGATGCATAAATGTTCTATCCCCAATGTAGAGCGTTGTTACAGGAACACTACAATTTAGCACATGCAACTGACACTTAACCGCTATCACACACATGCCGTTGAGTCACCAAACACACTTCGACAGCGTAAAATAGCGCAACGATACATGAGGTTTGACTGTGATCACTATTACCCCCATCCCTGCACTGGATAGCAATTACTTTTGGATAATTCGTCCTCGCACGGATGACACCAATGTGTATGTAGTCGATCCCGGCGATGCAGCAGTGGTTATCCACTATCTACATAAACATCACTTACAACTGGCTGGAATTTTAGTTACTCACCGTCATCGCGATCACACCCAAGGCATCCCGGGGCTGCTGCAATATCGCGACGTCCCCGTCTATGGACCGGAAGCTGAATCCATTCCCTGGATTACTCACTTTGTATCTGGAGGCGAGCAACTTCGGCTCGATGGAATACAGTTCTCCATCATCGCTGTTCCGGGGCACACCTGGGAGCATATTGCCTATCTTGCATATGACGCTGAGACACCGCTTTTATTTTGTGGTGATGCACTTTTTGCCGGTGGCTGCGGCCGACGGTTTGATGGCACTGCGGAGGTTATGTGGAGATCACTCATGAAGCTGGCATCGCTTCCGGATAACACCCTCATCTATTGTGCGCATGAATATACCGAAGCCAACCTCGAATTTGCTCTTGCCGTTGAGCCCGATAATAAGGAACTGGAACAACGCCTGGTGCAAGTCAAAAAAATACGCTCGCAACAAGCAATAACACTTCCTTCGACTATTTTGATGGAAAAACGAACAAATCCATTTTTACGCTGTCAACAAGCTGGCATCAAAAGCTTCGTCGAAAACAGGCTTGGACAAACATGTGAGACAGCGGCAGATGTCTTCGGCGGCCTTCGGTTAATTAAGGATCATTGGCCTGATCAGATCAAATAACAAACTAAACGAAAGCCCAATTAACGCTCAAGAGACATGTGACAGGTTTCCCTTATTCCACATTAAACATTGACCCGATAGGTAGCAGCACCTAAAATTCGAAATCCGCAGCCCCAGGGAGGGCAAAGGTTCTCACTAAATAGCCGCTATTTTAGAGAAAAATAGGATAAAAATCCTATTTTTATGGCGTAATCGCAAAATAAGAATGGCAAAAAACTCAACTACCTTTTTCATCTGGCAACCCAACCGAGCATGAAAAAGCAACACTGAAAGTGACCCTATGAAACCTCAAAACCGCTCCCTGCTGTTGTCTTTTTATCTCTGTTTGTCCGTATTACTCATGCTTTCAGGTTGTAGCACATTAAACAAACCTGAGGAGTCTACTGCAGATGCCCTGCCCACAAATATTCAACCGACAGAACCTGAAGAGAGCGCGTTAGGAGCAAAACTACGCGAACATACCGGTGATTACGGCAATCTTTGGGATGAGATTACAGAGGGTTATGATTTTCCAGAAATCAGTGATGCAAAAATAGATAAAAATCTTCGTTGGCTATCCAACAACCAACGCTATCTGGATCGAGTCGCCGAACAAAGTAAACCTTATCTTTATTATGTTGCTAATGAACTGCGTGAAAACGGCCTTCCGATGGAGCTTGCACTACTTCCGATTGTTGAAAGCGCCTATGACCCTTTTGCGTCCTCGCCTAGTAAAGCTCTGGGGGTATGGCAATTTATGCCTCACACAGGACGTAATTTTGGGCTCAAGCAAAACCACTGGTACGACGGTCGTCGCGATATAGTGGCCTCTACTGATGCGGCCGTTCGCTATCTCAAGCGTTTGAACACAATGTTTGATGGTGATTGGTTATTAACCATTGCCGCTTACAATGCCGGCGAGGGAACCATCCGCCGTGCAATTCAACGCAACCGCAAGCAAGGCAAAGGCACTGATTTTTGGTCACTGCCTTTGTCGCAACAAACCCAGTCATATGTCCCACAACTATTAGCGTTATCAAAAGTGATTGCTGATCCGGAAAAATACGATCTGGAGCTGGCTGAAATTCCCAATAACCCCTACTTCACTACCGTTAACGTGAGTTCACCAATTGATCTTGCCCAAGCAGCGCGTATGGCCGACATCAATCCCAAAGAGCTTCGTAATCTTAATGCTGGTTACAATAAATGGATAACCGACCCGACAGGCCCGCATCAATTGTTGGTGCCTGTGGCCGACGCAGCACAATTTACGCTCAGTTTGGATAAGTTACCGAAAATCACACCCGTTCAGGTAGCTGGCGATTACAAAGTAAAATCCGGTGATACTCTCGGAGCAATTGCCAAACGTTTCGGTACTAGTGTTGCAGCAATCCAATCCGCCAATAATTTGAAAAATACTCAACTGAAAATTGGCCAAAGCTTGAGCATCCCGGGCCAAGCCCCCATGGATTCACCCTATGCAATCCAGGCTGAACAAGAAATTGCACAGCGTAAGCAAAAAAATACCGGCACTTATTACACTGTTGCATCGGGTGATAGCTTTTGGACAATTGCACGCAAGAATAAAACAACCGTCAATAATTTATTGAAATGGAATGAATTGCCGGCAAATGCCAAATTAAAACCTGGGCAAAAACTACTAGTGCTCAACAAGGCAACCGAACAAAAAGACGGCAACAAAATTACCTATCAGATCAAAAGCGGTGACACCTTACATAAAATTGCAAACAAATTTGATGTATCAAAACAAGACATTTTGAGTTGGAATAAAGTGAAAAATGAAAGCTACATCCACCCTGGACAAGAATTAACAATTTACTTAAGCGCTAAAAACTAATTACTCAAGTAAAAAATAGACTCATAAAACAAAAA